>CAWBQB010000005.1:0-599031 GCA_963790985.1 Vulcanimicrobiota bacterium | reverse complement strand
TTAGAACAAGCGGCATTGCTATCCCTTAAATCTCGTGGCTAAATGCCACTCCAGGTGCTCCGGGTTCGGCAATAGTTCCGCACTCCGCGGTAAGAGTATCGTCGGCCGCCGCTGCGCGTATGCGTGATCTCGCCATTGTCAAAGTCTTCCTTCAGCCGGTCGCTTACCTTGAAGCGATAGTCGGGCGTCACGGTGACGTAGCCAAGGTCGAAAAGCGTATGTATGTCGGAGCGTAAGGCAAGTCCGTTACTTATTTCATGATGCTCGACGTTAGCAAACGGCTTGATGTGGCTAGGTTGAAGGACCGGAACCGTGTGCTCGCCGCTCACCGCGCATTGGCGGTCGTACGCATCCAGTACGAGTTTCCGAAACGCTCCCTGTCCGAGCCGCGTCGGATGCAATACGGGTTGCCGTAGCCGCCGAAGGGACTTGCGGGGGCTGGGGCCTGGCGGGACGCCAGCTCGATTGTCACGTCACGCCAAACCCGCTGCGCGACGCTGTCGCTTAAATGATAATATTTGCCGCCTTGAATCGAGCCAGACCAGCTCTCAGGCTGCGCGACCGGCTTCTTGAAGAAAAAAGCCTGCGATAACACAAAGCATCCTATGAGGTCGCGGACGCTCGTCGCTGCGCGACGGTTAGTCTCGATGCGAAGTCTGAGTTCCTCCGGAGCCGGCGGCACCATTTTCCCGTCGAAAGAACTCCCAAGCGTCGCGAATTGGCATTCGCTCGACAAACGAGACCAAGCCTCCGCCGCCGATGACATTTTCGGGTGACTTGAGCTCGAAGAGGAACGGGGTTCCCCGTATCGCGTTTATCGTGCGACCACCCGGACTCCAAAAGTTAACCTCGTCTAGGAGAGGCTCGTCTCGCAAAAATCTGAACCACTGCCGATCGGTTACGCCGACGTAGAAGCGATCAGGCCTGAGCATCGCTGCCACAGCACTCAACGTCACCTCACAGGCCGGCGGATCGCTCGCCGCGGCTCGCAAGCAACCCTCCCATCCTTAGCGTTAGGCTCATCGGCGCGCCTACGCGCGCGACGTTCTGCAAGACCAGCGGACCTCAACTCCTACGCAGGCACCGCGAGATCGAACCGATCGAGGTTCATGACCTTCTCCCATGCGGCGACGAAGTCGCGCACGAAGTGGTCGGGTTCGAGGGCGTAGACTTCGGCGATCGCGCGGAGCTGCGAGTTCGATCCGAAGATGAGGTCGCAGTTCGTGCCGGTCCACGTGACCTCGCCGGTTTTCCGGTTGCGGCCCTCGTACGTGAACTCGCCGCCGGCGGGCTGCCACTTCGTCGTCATGTCGAGGATGTTGACGAAGAAGTCGTTCGTCAGCGTGCCCGGCCGCTTCGTGAAGACGCCGTGCTTCGACCCGCCGGCGTTCGCGCCGAGCGCGCGCAGGCCGCCGACGAGCGCGGTCATCTCGGGCGCGCTCAGCGTGAGCAGTTGCGCGCGATCGAGCAGCCGCTGCTGGGGCGAACGCGAGTGGTCGCTGCCGAGGTAGTTGCGGAACCCGTCCGCCGTCGGCTCGAGCACCGCGAACGAGTGCGCGTCGGTCTGCTCTTCCGTCGCGTCGGTGCGCCCCGGCGCGAAGCTAACCTTCACGTCCTGCCCGGCGCTCTTCGCAGCCTGTTCGATCGCGGCGCTGCCGCCGAGAACGATGACGTCGGCCAGCGAGACCTTCTTCCCGCCCGATAGCGACGCGTTGAAGTCGGCCTGCACTTTCTCGAGCGTCTGCAGCACCTTCGCCAACTCCGCGGGCTGATTGACGGCCCAATCCTTCTGCGGCGCGAGGCGAATGCGCGCGCCGTTCGCGCCGCCGCGCTTGTCGGTGCCGCGGAACGTCGAGGCCGACGCCCACGCGGTCGTCACGAGCTGCGACACCGTGAGCCCGGAAGCGAGGATCGCGCTCTTGAGCGCGGCGATATCCTGGTCGTTAATCAGCGGATGGTCCACCGCGGGCACCGGGTCTTGCCAGATCTGATGTTCGGCCGGCACTTCGGGGCCGAGGTAGCGCGAGACGGGGCCCATGTCGCGGTGCGTCAGCTTGTACCACGCCTTGGCAAACGCATCGGCGAACGCTTGCGGGTTCTCGTGGAAGCGCTTGGAGATCGGCCCGTAGATCGGATCGAACCTCAGCGCGAGGTCGGTGGTGAGCATCGTCGGTGCGTGCCGTTTCGACGCATCGTGCGCGTCGGGCACGGTGCCGTTGCCGGCGCCGCCCTTGGGCTTCCACTGCTGCGCGCCGGCGGGGCTCTTCGTCAGCTCCCATTCAAAGTTGAAGAGGTTGTCGAAGAACAGATTGCTCCACTTCGTGGGCGTCTGCGTCCAGGCACCTTCGAGGCCGCTCGTGATCGTCGCGTCGCCGTTGCCGGTGCCGAACGTGTTGTGCCAGCCGAGGTTCTGCTCTTCGATCGGCGCTCCGGCCGGCGCGAGGCCGACGTACTTGCTCGGATCGGCGGCGCCGTGCGTCTTGCCGAACGTGTGGCCGCCGGCGATGAGCGCGACGGTCTCTTCATCGTTCATCGCCATGCGGGCGAACGTCTCGCGAATGTCTATTGCCGCGGCGAGCGGGTCGGGGTTGCCGTTGGGGCCTTCCGGGTTCACGTAGATGAGGCCCATCTGCACGGCCGCGAGCGGGTTGTCGAGATTGCGGTCGCCGGTATAGCGTTTGTCGTCGAGCCACGTGTCTTCCGGGCCCCAGTAAATGTTCTCGTCGGGCTCCCACGCATCAACGCGGCCGCCGGCGAAGCCGTACGTCTTGAATCCCATTGATTCGAGCGCGCAGTTTCCGGCCAGGATCATGAGGTCGGCCCACGAGATCTTCCGGCCGTACTTCTGCTTGATCGGCCAGAGCAGCAGACGCGCTTTGTCGAGGTTGGCGTTATCGGGCCAACTGTTGAGCGGCGCGAAGCGCTGCTCGCCCGAGCCCGCGCCGCCGCGGCCGTCGCCGATGCGGTACGTGCCCGCGCTGTGCCAGGCCATGCGAATGAACAGCCCCCCGTAGTGGCCGAAGTCGGCCGGCCACCAATCCTGCGAGTCGGTCATGAGCTTGTAGAGGTCTTCCTTGACCGCTTTGAGATCGAGGCTCTTGAACTCAGCGGCGTAGTTGAAATCGGGGCCCATCGGGTCGGAGAGTTTCGACGGCCGGTGGAGCGGCGAGAGATCCAGCAACTCGGGGAACCAGTCGCTGTTGGCTCTCGATTTCTGGGGGACGTGCTTAACTGGGCATTCGCCCTGGTCGGCTTTCGAAATTTCGTGGACCGTGTTTTCCATGGTTATCTGCTGATTCTCCGATCCGGAATAGGGTGGGTGATGGGATTAGGCGTCTTCGGCGTCGTTCGGCGGCGTCTTGCCAAGCGCACCGCGCCTGCCTCGCACCCGGAGCCCGGCAACCGAGCAGGCACCCAAGGTTCACCGACCCCCTAACCCAGTTGCTCGCGGCGCAGGCTACGCAGCCGCGAGCGCGGTACCAGAAGGCTGAATGCCCGGGCTGCTCGATCGCAAGCGGCTGGCGGCGCTGCGAAAAGCGCCCTGGCCGGACGAAGCGCATCTCTTAGACGACGACCGCGTCATCGGCCGCGTCAGGGACTACACGGTGGTGTATGGCCCTTTTCCCGGAACGCCGGAACCCGGCGTCGAGGTGATGTTCGTCGGCTTAACGCCCGGCTACCAGCAACTAGCCCTTGCGACTGAGGTTGCAAGGGAGAACCCTAGGTTGAGTTCCCGGCTCTTTGCCGCGGAACTGCGACACCGTGCGGCGTTCGCCGGGCCGATGAGGTCAAACCTCACCCAGATGCTTGACGATCTGAGCCTTCACAGACATCTCGCAATCAGCTCGACGACCGAACTTTTCGGCGCTGCTCGGGAACGATTGGGTGTAACTTCGGCGCTGCGCTATCCCGTGTTTAGGAATGCGTCAGAACTACCACGGCAACGCCGCTATCGTGCGAGAGCCGCTGTTTCGGGAAATGCTGGACACGTTGCTTCGCCCGACACTTGAGGCGGTACCCGCGTCGCTCGTGATTCCCTTTGGCCGCTGGGCTCAGGAAGCGGTGGTCTACCTGGCACAAAAAGGCGCACTAGACGAGGGTCGCGTCCTCACCGGCTTCCCGCATCCCTCCGGAGCAAATGGTCATCGCCGGCGACATTTCGACGAGCGCAAGAAGGACATGCGGGCTCAGTTGCAGCGATGGTTCAGCCGAATTCGCAAGCGGTAGAGGCTAGGCCGGCTTCGGTGCTCTCTAATCGCTCACGGATTCGAGAAATATTCCGCTAGCGAAGGCTCCGCGCTCCGCGTTTTTCTCTTGACGAACCCTTTCGAGTTCCTCGCGCGACACGTTGTAGGCAAGAAGGATCGCATCGATGACCTCCGCGAGATCTGCGATCTCGGATAACAGCGCGTCGTCCGTCGCCTCTACGAGCTCCTGAGGCCTCCTCGAGCGCCTTGGCTCGGAGCGCTCGCCGCAGTTCCTCGCCGCGAATCTCCCGCCACTTTGCTCTTTTTCCGGCGCGCTCGATGATCTCCGGAATTCGGTCTCGGACCAGTTTGCCGTATGGTTTCATGCCGGCCAAAACCGAGGCCATTCCACCGAAATTGCAGCCTGATAGAGTCGCTCGATCTCCGGCTCGCCGATCGCCAGCGATATGCCCTCGCGAGATAGTGCTCGGTTGCGCAAGTGAAGCTTCTGTATGAACTCGGCCGATGGAAGCCAGTCCGACTTGGAGCCGTTGCACTTGCCACAGGCCAGTACGAGGTCCCATACGTCGTCCTCAAGCAAGAAACTCCAGGGAATGACGTGGTCGACGGCGGGCGAAATCTCGGCGCTGAAGGCTGCGTCGCAGTAGAAACACCGTGATTCTGCGCGGAGAATTCGTAGGTATCTCTGCAAGCGACTTACGAGACGCTCCGTCCCGTGATACTTTCTGCACGATGCGCGGCGCCAGACGATTACAGTTCTCGAGGAACTCCGCCCAATAGAAGTTCGCGACGAGCTCGAGGGCCGACGCCTGGGCCCTCAGGAACGACCGCGCTTCAGGCGTGATCACAATGTGGTTTTGGCCTGGCTCCCAGGAATATAACGGCGGCATGCTCGACGGCTTACTCGAATGAAAGGCTTTCAAAACGTTAACGGTTAGCAGACGCGACATTTGACGGTCGATCTTTGCGCGGCCCGCCGCCGGCAGCGACGAGAGATCATGCGTCTTGTGCTGCTGCGCGATCTCCCGTATGAGTTGCACCGCCGTAGATTCCTTGCTGAGAGCCGTTGCCTGTCGCAGGTGGTAAACGACGGTTTGATTCCAGTACATCTTCGTGAACTCGCGCCCGAGCGCATCCAAGCGTGATCTCCAGCTCGCGCGACTGGCTGCAGCACCTTATCAACGCCTTGAGCAAAGCAGGTTTGTAGCTCGCCGACTTTCGCGCGTGGCGCATGAGGGCGGCGACGTCGCCGACCTGGAATTCTTCTCCGGGGCTCAGAGCGACTGCCACCGGTCGCGAACCTCCCTTCTCTCTACGCCGGCTGGCGCGACCATTCGCACCGACGGAAGGCCCGAGATCACGATATTGCAACCCTGCCAGCCAGCACGCCGGGCCTTTTCCGAGAGCGGCTTTCGGGGGATGACGCGGTCCTCGGTGATCAGCCGGCCGGGGATCGCATCGACGAAGACGACGGTATTGAACCGCCGATCGAACTCGACGAAGATGTGCTCCGGCATCTTCCCTTTTCGTATGTATTCAATCGTCGGGTGATAGGCGGCGCCGGTAATGCGTAGGCCGAACCGGCCGTCCTTGGCCTTGAGCTGGTAAGATCGTCCGCAGACGAAACATTTAAAGTCGGCGACGGGCGTATTGTTCGGAAGCGGGTCGAGCGCGTCGCTCGTGCAATCCAGACAGTAGAGATTGAACGAGGCCCACGTTTCCAGCGCAACCCGCGCCGCCTGAGCGGCACTGGCAAATGGAGCGGCGACGGAAAAATCCACCAACGGGCTGAAGACGGGCGAAATATCCGTCCGTTCGTAGTGGCCCGGCCGGACAAAGCGCAACAAGCCTTGATCGCGAAGCACTTGCAGGCTTTGCCGAATTTTGGCGTCGATAAAACGGTTGTTGGGAAATTGTCGCTGAAGCTCGCCATGATAGCTGAGCACGTCGGCCAGCGAGAACTCTCGCGGCAGTGTCTGGACGATGCCGCGAACGGCCTCCTTCCAGGTAAGCATTTTGCGCCGTCCCCTCTCCGGATTCATCGAACCCGTCAATCGCTTCAGGATTATTGCTAGCTCGGCTCCGGCCCTGGGCGATAGCAAACGCCGGAGCCCGCAACGAAGGGGCGCGAACTTCCGAGCGGGTACCATGCTCAGATGGAACCGCTCGACCTATCCTCTAGGCCGCCGCGCAGTTGTTACGCCGAACTCGACGGCCTGATGCTCATGCCGCGCACGGTTGACAAGCTGCGCGGGCGCTTACCGGGCGGCAACCCGGGCGTCTACTTCATCAACGGCACGCAGATGAAGGGCATATCGGGCTATCTGCTCGAGCGGCTCGGCATCACGGAGGAGGAGCTGTTCGAGGCCGTCCGCGTCGCAGCCGACGAGGATGCCCTAGCCGCATGGCTGCGCGAGCGCACCGACGCGTCGCAGTATCCCGCGATAAACGAGACGCTGCTGCGCATCAAGCCGAAGCACTCCGAGAACGAAGCACTGTTTCGCGCGGAATATGCCGACACGCTCCACGCATGTCCGGAGCTGATAACCATCATCGAGATCATCGAGGCCGACGACGAGCGACGCTTCCCCAACCGCGCACCCTGATGTCGCGCCGCACGGTTGCGATGGTGGTCCTGATCGGGATCTCCGTCTTCATCAACTACATCGATCGCGGCAACCTCTCCACTGCAGCCACGCTCGTCAAGCACGAGCTGCACCTCACCGCGACGCAGCTCGGCTTCCTCCTAACCGCGTTCTTCATCACGTACATGCCGATGCAGCCGGTCGTGGGCTGGCTCGTGGACAAGTTCACCGCGAGCCGCGTGCTCGTCGCCGGCTTCATCGTCTGGTCGCTCGCGACGATTTTGAGCGGCTTCGCCGGCGGCTTCGCGCTGCTTTTTGCGTGCCGACTTCTGCTCGGCTTTGGCGAGTCGGTCTCGTTTCCGTCCATGTCGCGGATTCTCTGCGAGAACGTCACCGAAGCGCAGCGCGGCTTGGCAAACGGCGTCGTGCAGTCGGGGCTCGCGTTCGGCCCCGCGTTCGGCATCTTCTTCGGCGGCATGCTCATCGCGGCGTGGGGCTGGCGGCCGTTCTTCATCGGTTTCGGCCTGCTCAGCCTGCTCTGGGTCGTTGCGTGGATGGCCGTGTCGCACCGGCACGTCGAGCACAGCGATGCCGCACGCGCCGGCGATGCGCCGCCGATGGCGCTCATTCTAAAAGAGCCGTCGCTGTGGGGCGCGTCGCTCGCGCACTTCTGCTCGAACTTCCTGCTCTATTTTCTGCTCACGTGGATCCCGTACTACCTCGTGCACGAACGCCACTGGACGCTCTCGCAGATGGCGAGCATCGGCGGCGCCGCGTTTCTGCTGATGGGTGCGGGAATGCTCGCGTGCGGCGGCATTCGGCGATCGTTTCATTCGCGCCGGATGGTCGCTCGACGTTCGTGCGCAAAGCCACCTGCGGCGTGGGTGCGGCAATCGCCGCGGTCTCGATGATCGGGGTCGGCTACTCGGGCGACGCGGCATCGGCGATCTGGCTGATGTTCGCAGGCATCGGCTGCGGCTTCTTGGGCATCAACACGTTCGTCGTCGCGCAAACGATGGCGGGCCCGTCGGCGACCGGCAGATGGGTCGGCATGCAGAACACGCTTGCGAATATCGCCGGCATCATCGCGCCGTCGCTCACCGGCATCCTCGTCGACCGCACCGGCAGCTTCCACGTGCCGTTCGGAATCGCCGCCGCGATGGCACTCATCAGCGGGCTCGCGTGGATCTTCCTCGTCGGCCGGATCGTGCGCATAGACTGGGGCCGGCGCGCGGCCGCCTTGCCTGCGTAACGCGCCTTCGCTAAGGTAGTAGCATGTTTGGAAAAACGGCGCTGGCTCTGCTCCTGAGCGCGATACTCCCCAACGGGTGGCTCCTCGCGCCGCCACCGGGCGCGCACGTCGAGACCGGCACGATGCCGCAGGGGATGGCGCTCTCGCCCGACGGCACGACGCTTGCCGTCGTCGAGTCGGGCTACAACCCCGCGGCGCTCGGCCTCTACCGCGTACCCGATCTCACGCGCGTTGCGACGATTTCGCTGCCCGGCGCGTTCGGCCGGCCGGTTTGGGCCGACGCGACGCACGTCGTCGTGGCCGGCGCAGGTTCAGATGCCCTCCTCAACGTTGACGCCGGCGCCCGGAGCGTGCAGCGCATCGCCCTGCCGAAAGGCTCGTATCCGATTCTGGTCGCCGCATCGCCGGATCGCTCGACGTTCGCGGTCGCGTGCGCGGGCGACGCCACGGTCCGCATCGGAACCTTGGCTACGATCGCCCAAGCGCCGGCAATCAAGATCGGCGGCGCCCCCGGCGGGCTCGCCTTCAGCAGCGACGGCACGCACGTCTTCGCGACCTCGCGCGCAAGCAATGCGCTCTACTCCATCGACGCGGCCTCCGGCGCCGCGACGCATCAGACCGTCGGCCTCCATCCGTCCGCCGTCGCCGTCAGCGGCAGCAAGGTCTACGTCGCGCTCACCGACGCCGATGCGCTCGGCATCTACGACGCTAGCGACCTGCACCCGGTCGCAACCGTGTCGCTGCGCGATACGGCGGCCCCGTCCGGCGCGATCGGCGTCTCGCCGAACGCGATCTTTCTCGACGGCGACAGCAGCCTACGTGAGCCTCGGCGCGGCAAACTCCGTCGCCGTGCTTCGCAACGGCCAGCTGGCCGGGCGCATCCAAGCGGGCTGGTACCCGACCGACGTCGCCGCCGCCGCCGGCCGCCTCTACGTGCTCGACGGAAAAGGCGAAGGCGCGCGGCCCAACCCCGAACTTCGACCCTACGGCCACAACCGCGACGCCGGGTACATCGGCGCGATCGAGTTCGGGTCGCTGCGAGCCTACGACCTCGCGGCGGCCCTCAAGGCCGGCGGCAGCGCGCAAGGCTCGGCGGGATGGAACGCGCCGGTTTCCTTGTCGACCGTCGTGCGCCCGGGCGGCCCGATCCGCCACGTCTTTTTCGTGCTGAAAGAGAACCGCTCGTACGACGAGATCCTCGGCGACATGCGCGAGGGCAACGGCGACGCATCGCTCGCGTGGTTCGGCGCGAACGTAACCCCGAACGAGCACGCCTTCGCGCAACGCTTCGGCCTGTTCGACAACGCATATACGAGCGGTGAAGTAAGCGCGCCCGGACACATGTGGGCCGACACGGCCTTTGCCAACGATTACGTCGAACGCTTCTGGCCGGCGCTCTACGGCGACCGCTTCGACGCTCGACGATCTCTCCAGCGGCGACGGACCGCGCGTCCCCGCCGGCGGATGGATCTGGGAGGCCGCACGCCGGGCCGGCGTGTCGTTCCGCGACTACGGCGAGATGGTGGATCCGGGCAAAACGCCCGCGATGCCGTGGACTGCCGACGTGCCGAGCCTGCGCGGCCTCATAGATCCGCACTATGCCGGCTGGGATCTCGACTACTCCGACCTCGGCCGGGCGCGCGAGTGGCGCAGAGAGTTCGACGCGTTCGTGCAAGCCGGAGACCTGCCGCAGTTCGAGTTCATCTGGCTCCCGAACGACCACACCTCCGGCAGCCGCGCCGGCAAGCTGACACCGCGCTCGTATATCGCGCAGAACGACGACGCGCTCGGCCAAATGGTCGACGCGCTGTCGCATTCGAAAGTGTGGAAGCAGTCGGCGATGTTCGTCATCGAAGACGACGCGCAGAACGGGCCCGACCACGCGAGCGCCCAGCGCACGACGCTCTTCGTCGTCTCGCCCTACGCGCGCGGCGGCCTGCGCCACGAGCATTACGCGACGGTCAGCGTGCTGCGCACGATCGAGATGATGCTCGGAATGCGCCCGCTCTCCACCTACGACGCGATGGCCGTCCCGATGTACGCGTCGTTTACCGCCAAGCCCGACCTGCGCCCCTACGACGCGATCGCGCCCAAGGTACCGCTCACGGATAGGAACTCTAAAGTAGCCTACGGAGCCGCGCTAAGCGCCGGGCTGGACTTCTCCCGCCCCGATGCAGTACCCGGCGACGTGCTCGACGCTATTCTCGCGCACAACCACTAAGCGCTAACCGGCGGCGCTATTGCCGCTGCTTCCACCGAGCGAACTGCTGCGGCATGCAGCGCGAGCACGGGCGATAGCCGGCGGCGATCGCCGTGGCTTCGTCGGCGAAGAAGACGCGGTTCTTCTGGTACGTGCCTTTCGCTACGTAGCGTAGCGCGGTCGGGCAGTCGAGGCGCCCGTAGAGGCGCTGCTTGCGGTGCCCGCCGAGCGTGCCCTTTTCGGCGCTGAGAATCGTGCTGCCGTCGCGGCCTACGAGCTTGTAGATAGTATGGGTCACTTGACACGCGTGCTATCCTGAGGCCTTATGGACTTCGACGAGTACGTTCAGCGCGGCAGCGATTCGGATATCTTCCCCGACGGCGAGGCGGAAATCGTTCCCTGCCGGTTCTGCCGGCGGCTGCTCTTGCTGCCACGGGGCGACGTGCCGGATTGCGGCGTTCACCTGAACTAGCGTCCGCTGCGTGTATTCACTCGACGGTGGGCGACGGTTTCGACTTGAAGCGCTCCCACACGCCGATGAGGCCGGTCACGATGGTGACGAGGACGGAAATGAGCCCAATATTGGCCGCGAACGGCTCGGGCGGCGTGGGCACGAACACCGGGATGTCCACTTCACGCGAGTCTACGACGGTCCCGCTCTTGTCGAGCGCCTGCATGAGCAGCGTCACGACGTGGTTGCCGGGCTGCGTCGCCATGAGGTTCCAGCGCCACGGTTCGGCGGGCGGGGGCGCCTTCTTCGCAAGGCTGCACGCCGGCGCGAGCAGCATCGCCCGCGATCGCGCGGTGTTGCCGATTTTATCCACCGTGAAGCCGGGCGCGTCGAGCAGCACTTGGTACGCGTCAATGTTGCTGGGCGAGCAGTCGGCTCCCGTCGCCAGCGGTTTGAGCTTGAGCGTGATCGTATCGTAGAGCGCGATCGAGTCGGGATTCTTTACGATGTCGCTCGGACCGGTCGGAAGCCATTTGTCGCCCTCGATCTGCGTCGAGATCCCGTCGAACGACGGCTGGTTCAAGACGACTTCGACGTGGCTGAACCGGTAGGCTTGGGCGGCGTTCTTGAGATCCTTCTGGTAGTTCAGCCACTGCAGCACGCCGGCCGAAATGGCGACGAACGCCGCTAACCCCGCCACGATGAACCACGCGCGCGACGCGGTGGCTTTGATCACGCCGCGTTAACGGAGCATGCGACCGACTTCAACGGGCTCGACGACGATGCAAACGGCGAGACGAAGTGCAGGCTCGATCCCGATTCGCGCAGCACGCCGAACTGCGCCGCGTTCGTGCTTCCGTTGCCGAGCACGCACTTGAAGCGCACCGCGCCGCTCGCGCCGGTGAACTTGATCGTGACGTTCACGTAGTAGTCTGCGGTGCCGGCGGGCGACGGTTCGAGCGCGTACGAGCACGACTGCACGGCGACGCCGTGGCCGCCCTCGCTGCTCGTGCACGGCGTCCCGGCCGCGGCGTCGGCGACGGCCTGCGCCGCGACCGGCGCGGGAAGTTGCAGGGCAAACGCCGCTGCGAGGATTGCCGGAAAAAGACGGATGACGTTCATGTTTTCTCCTCCACTCTTGCGCCCGGGCTATCCTGCAAGCTCGCGCACGACGCGACGCAGCTCGCGAACGAGCGGACGCAGGCGCTCGTCGGTCTTCGATGCCGCGGCGTAGATCTTCAGCAGCTCGCGGTAGTTCCACAGCGCGTCCTCGCGGGTGGCGCTGAAGCGCTTCCAAACCGAGCGCCCGAAGGTTCGCACGTCGGTCAGGGTCGCGCGGGCGTTGTGCAGCTTGTCGGCTGCGCTCACCAGCAGCACCGACGGATCGCCCGACTCGCGGAGGTGCCGATGGTACGCTACCTTGCGCTCGTGCCAGGGCGGCTTCTTCGCCGGGTCGCGCTCGAGCGAATCCGAGCAGGCTTCGACGATCTCCGCCACACGCGACCCGAAGCGCGCCTGAATCTGGTCGAGCTCGCGGGTTCCGCCTTTGTCTTCCGCGGCGTCGTGCAGCAGCGCGGCGATCGTTTCGCCCTCGTCGCCGCCGTTTTCGAGCACGAGGCTCGCTACGCCCAAGAGATGGCTGAGGTAGGGCACGTCGGTGCCTTTCCGCCTCTGATTGCGATGGACGATCGCGGCGTAGCGCAGCGCGTCGTCGAAGCGGTTCGTGAGGATCGTCACGGGTGTGGGCCGGTACCTGGCATGAGGGCTGATTCGCCCGCAGACCCCCGGCATCCGGTATTGGGCCGCCGGGCGAAAGGGGCGCCGCCCGCCGAGCGGGTACGATGCGCAGTATGAACGAGAACATGCGAGACGGGGTCACCGATGCCGACGCGACCGGCATGGTGGCCGACGAAGAGCAGATCGCGCAAGTAGAAACGATGCTTCCGCTCCTGCAGCACGGTCTTCCTCACGAAGACCTCCGCGCCGCCCTGCCCGAGGGGCACGGCGCGCACGCGACCATTGACGCGCTGCATGCCGAGCTTGCGGGCGCATCGCCCGACAAGGCCGCCGTCGAGCAGCACGTCGGCACGCTGCGGTTGGTGCCCGAGCTCGAAGCGATCGTCGTGAACTGGTGGGACAACCCAAGCACCCAGCGCTTCTTCGACAACCTCGCGAGAACGGGGCTGTAATCTAGAGCGGCTCGAAACGGGCCGTAAAATGCCGTAGCGGCGGGGCTTGCCAGATCATGCGCAAGCCTCGCAGCGTTTCCCGGCGCTCGAAGACGTCGCGCAAAACGTCCGACACGTAATCCATGTGGCTCTCGGTATAGACGCGCCGCGGAATCGCCAAGCGCACGAGCTCCATCGCCGCGATCGTCTCCTCGCCCGACGTTTCATCCGTCGAACCGAACATGACCGTGCCGACTTCGACCGCGCGAATGCCGCCTTCGAGGTAGAGCGCGGCTACGAGGGTTTGCCCGGGATAGGTCTTCGGCGCAACGTGCGGCAGCAGCGCCGCGGCGTCAATGTAGATCGCGTGGCCGCCCGGCGGCTGGACGATCGGAATCCCGATCTCGGTAAGGCGCCGCCCGAGATATGCCGTCGAAGCGATGCGGTAGTGCAGGTAGTCCTCGTGCAGCACTTCTTCTAAGCCGGTCGCAATCGCTTCGAGATCGCGCCCCGCCAAGCCGCCGTACGTCGGAAAGCCTTCGGTGAGAATGAGCAGGCGCGACTCTTGGCGCGCGAGCGCGGCGTCGTTGCCGGCCAAGAAGCCGCCGATGTTGGCGAGGCCGTCTTTCTTGGCCGACATCGTGCAGCCGTCGGCGTACGAGAAGAACTCGCGCGCGATCTCGCGCGGCGTTTTATCGGCGTAGCCCTCCTCGCGCTCGCGGATGAACCAGCTGTTCTCGGCGAAGCGGCACGCGTCTATGTAGAGCGGAATGGCGTAGCGCTCGCAGACCGCATGCACGGCGCGCACGTTTGCCATCGAAACCGGCTGGCCGCCGCCGGAGTTGTTCGTGATCGTCAGCATCACGAGCGGCACCCGCTCGCGGCCCGCTTCCGCGATGAGCGCCTCGAGCGCGCCGACGTCCATGTTGCCTTTGAACGGGTGCAGCGTCGCGGGGCTGCGCCCTTCGGGAATCGGCATATCTACGGCTTGCGCGCCGGCGGCCTCGACGTTGGCGCGCGTCGTGTCGAAGTGCGTGTTGTTCGGCACGACGTCGCCGGGTTTGCACAGCGTGCTGAACAGAATGCGTTCGGCCGCGCGGCCCTGATGCGTCGGCAGCACGTATTCGAAGCCGAAAACGTCGTGCACGACGTCCACGAGGCGATAGTAGGAGCGCGCCCCGGCGTACGACTCGTCGCCGCGCATGATCGAGGCCCACTGGTTGGCGCTCATCGCGCCGGTGCCGCTGTCGGTGAGCAGGTCGATCAGCACGTCGTCGGCGCGCAGAAGAAACGGATTGTAGCCGGCTTGTTCCAGCAGACGCTCGCGCTGGGCGCGCGTCGTCATGACGATCGGCTCGACGCTCTTGATGCGGAACGGTTCGATGATCGGGCGGGGCATGGCAACGCCTTCCGAGTCCGGCAAAGGGCCCCTGCTTGCCCGCGAGGGACGCCCCACGCCCTGGCTGAAACGACGTACGCACCATGCGCACGCTCTGCGTCGTCATCGCGGTGCTGCTCGCCTGCGGCGGCGCCGCAGCGGGATCGGTGCAGCGCGCCGGCGATCTCGATTACGCCGGCGACGGGCTCGACGCGCACCGGCTCGATCTCTACCTCCCCGCCGACCGCGCGCACGCGGCGATCGTGGTGTTCGTGCACGGCGGCGCGTTTCTGGGCGGCGGCCGCCGCGACTACGCCTCGGTCGGACGCGCGCTCGCAAACCAAGGCCTTGCCGTCGCCGTCGTTTCCTACCGCGTCTTTCCGCAGGCCGATGCCGGCGGCGCGGTGCAAGACGTCGCGCGCGCGACGGCGTGGACGGTCCGCAACGCGCCGCACTACGGTTTGAACCCGCGCAACGTCTTCCTCGTCGGCCACTCGGCGGGAGCGCAGATCGTCGCCGTCATCGGAACCAATCCGTGGTATCTGCAGTCCGCCGGCGAGACGCTGGCCGCTATTCGCGGCGTCTTTGCCGTCGCGGGCGCGTACGACGTGCGCGATCTCTCCGGCGAGCCCGACGATTGGCAGGCGCTCGACGGGCACATCTACGGACAGACGCCGCAGGCCCGCAGCGCGTACTCGCCGGCGCTGCACATCGACCCGAACACGCCGCCGACGGTGACGGCCTGCGGCACCGCCGACGACCCGGGCTCGTGCGCCCGCGCGACCAACTTCACCAAGGCGCTGATCGCCGCGGGTATCGCATCGGTGACCGTGCAAGAGAACGGCGCGGACCACATGGGGATGCTGCGCGCGCTCGTCGCCCCGAACGACCCGCTCAACGCGGCGCTGCATTACTTCATCACGAAAGAGGAGCTCTGACATGAAACGCTACGCGCAGGCAGCCGTTTTCGCGGCGATTACGGTCGTCGGCATGGCTGCCCGGCCGCCGCGTTAGCCGCTCCGCTCGACGAGCTCGACCGCTTTGCGGGGACGTGGGACAGCCCGGGGACCTTCGTGGACGGCCCGTACAGCAAAGCCGGCTCCGCCAATGCAGTAACGACCTGCGCGTGGTCGGCCGACCGCATCTTCATGATCTGCCGCCAGGAGGTGACCACCGCCACCAAGACCGAGCACGATCTCGGCATCTACACCTACGACGACGCGGCCAGCGCCTATCGCTTCTACTCCGTGCGCCGCAGCGCGGCAAACGCGGTGACGATTTCGGTCGTGGGCGACACGATCACGTACAGCAACACGTTCGACGACGGCGGCAAGCGCGTGACGATTCGCACCCTCAACATTTGGGAGAGCGCGAATCGCTACCGCTGGCGCAGCGAGTACTCGACCGACGCCGGCGCCACCTGGACGCTCATGGGATCGGGGGCGGCGAACCGGCGCTAAGCGCCGGCCCGCAATCTAGTAGACGCCGTCGAGGAAGTTCCAGAGGGCGTCGCAGGCTTCGCGCGTCGCGGCGAGCACTTCGGCCTGCTTCTCCGGCGTGTCCGCAGCCTTCTCGATCAAGCCCCACTCGGCGGCCGAGTGATAGACGTCGGCCTTCTCGTGAACGCTGAAGAAATCGTAGCCGGCGGGATCGGTGAAGCCGTAGAAGCGTTTGAGGCCGTCGATCTTGACCTCGGCGATCGCCGGCACTTGCGACTCGAACGCGTGCAGCGCCGCGAGCCCCGCGTAGTACGGCCGGTTCCGGCAGATGCCGGTGAAGGTCTCGATCAGGCGCTGCGTCGCGGGCATCGCGGGCGTAGCGGCGAGATCGTCTTCGGAGAGGCCGAGCGACTCGCAGAAGCGCTGCCAGAGCGCGGGATGGTTGCGCGGGCCCATCTCTTCGTCTACGAGGTTCTGGAGGATCGTCTGACGCGGCCCGAGGTCGCTCTTGCCGTCGCTGAAAAAGTGCGGCGTGTTCGCGTGGACGTTGCTGATGTAGGTCGGTTCGGCGAGGACGTGGTGCATGTACTGGCCGGCATACTGCTTGAGCTGCTCGGGCGTGAGTTCGCCTTTCGTCCAGGCGACGTAGAAGGGGTGCGTGAGCAGGTGGCGGCGGGCAATGGCCTCGTTCACCTGCGCTTCGAAGGGCGTAACGATCGTTTCCATGGGGCGCCTTTTTCTGCTCGCCCGCCCTGCCTCCTGGGGAAAGCGCCGGCTCCCGTCTAAGGGCGGCGCAGGGGGAGAAGTGACGGCACATTCACGTTCGCAGGCCGTGCTCGTCGTGGGCATGCACCGCAGCGGCACGAGCGCCATCGTTCGCGGCCTTGCGGCGCTGGGCGTCTATCTCGGCAACGACTTTCTCGACGCGCAGCCCGAAAATCCGACCGGCTACTGGGAAGACAAAGGCATCGTCGGCCTCAACGAATGGGTGCTGCACGGCCTGCATTCGAACTGGGACGACGTGTCGCCGATCGATCGGCGGCGGATCGAGTCGTGGAAGATGTGGAAACGGCGCCGCGCGGCGGCCAAGTACGTGAAGCGGACGTTCGCGCAACACCCGCTATGGGGATTCAAGGATCCGCGCACGATTCGCGTGCTGCCCTTCTGGCTGCGCGTGATGCGCAAGCTCGGCGTGAACGACACCTACGTGCTCGCGATCCGCAACCCGCGCAGCGTCGCCGAGTCGCTCTACAAGCGCCAGCAGATGGACGTCACCACGTCCTACCGGCTCTGGTTGGCCTACGACATGCCGTTCCTACGGGATTTGCTCGACAAGCCGCACGTCGTCGTGGATTTCGATCTGTTCGTGCAGGAGCCGCGCGCGCAGCTCGAACGCATCGCCCGCCGCCTGCTTCTGCCGCCGCTCGACGACGCCCGCTCGCGCGAGGTGGATCGCTTCGCCGCCGAGTTCCTCGACGACGGCCTGCGCCACTCGCGCTACACGGCCGACGACATCGACGCGACCAACGAGGTGGGCAGAGCCACGCGCGACGCCTACCTGGCGCTGTACGAGATGGCAACCGACGAGGCGAGCGCGCACAACTGATCCATTGGCAAGGGAGATTGCAATGCCGAACCCGACGCCGCCAACGAACGTCCGCTCCAGAGCAAATCTTACCGCATCTTTTGTCGAGCAGTTTAAGACGGCGTCGCTGGAGGGAACGCCGTTCGCAGCCGCGCGTCAAGCGCACCGCGATCTTCGCAATCCACGGCATCAGCCCCATACAGCGCTATGCCTTTCAGATCAAGTCGCAAGCGCGTTCCAAGGCTACCTCAACGCGCGCGAAGCGGTCGCGGCGTCGGGCCTTGCCTGGAAAGCGGCAGTACATTGGCCGAAGGCCACGGCGCCGTCCGCCGACGGTGCCGCCGTGCTACCCTCGGCTCTCCGGATTTACTGCAACAAGGCGGGCGGCCCCACGGACGATCCGGACGACCCCAAGGCGACGGTATACGACGTGTACGAGGGCTACTGGAGCCCGCTTAGCAAAGGCAAGGTCGGCATCGTCTCGGCACTGCGATGGCTGCTGAACGCGACGTTCTTGGGCACCAGCTCTACCGCAAACATCCCAGCAACGTTGGCGAAGCTGCTCTGGGACGCCGGCTACGTGGTTGCGATGCTTCTCTTCGCTTTGCTGGCCTGCGCCGCGGCACTCGCGCTCGGGTTGTTCTCCTGGTGGCGGCTTTCCGAACTGATTCCGCTCGGAGGCGGCGCCAGCTTCTGGGCCGTCTTGCAGAACCCGCTCGGCTCCGTCATGACGACGCCGCCCGCTTTGTACGGCGAGTTCGCCGTGGATCTGCTCGTCGCGTACGTGCTGGCGCAGATTGTCGTCGCCTATCGCGTTAACGCGAAGCGCCGAGACAGGACGTCCGAACTCCGCAGCGACTGCAGCGATGGCGGGATGTTCGTAACGGACGAGCTGCGCGCGAACAAGTTCCACCGTACCGTCCTTTGGATCTTGTGGGGAGCGCTCGTGCCGCTCGTCGCCGCAGCGTTCGCAATCGCGTGGGGTCAAGGCCAGCTGGGCAGGGCCGACGTGCCTTCATTTCTGCTCTATTCCGCGCTCGTGTTCTTGGCGATCGGGTTCTCGCAGGCTGCGCGCGCGATGGCGGATTTTGCCGTCGCCAACGTCTTGGGCGACGTCGAAGTCTACACGACGCACGATGCGAACTCCGCGTTATATTCAGTCCGCGAGCAGATTATCCAGTCCGTTGCCGGGGCGCTGCTGGGTGTTTTGTCTGCTGCGAACGCCGAGCCCGGTACGAGTGGTCCCTACTACGATCGCATCCACGTCCTCGGACACAGCTTGGGTTCGTCGATCGGGCTCGACGTGCTGATTCGCCTGCGCCAGATGGTCGCCGAGGGGGCGATCGCAGAGGCGAACTGGAACCGCGTTCGCTCGTTTACGACGTTCGGGACGGCGCTTGAAAAAACGCGCTTCTTCTTCGACGTGCGCCATCCGACGCTCAACGCAGCGCAAGACCAATGGGAAAACGACGTATACGGGCGCTTCTTTAGCAACGAGGACCGCGTCCTAAAGGAGCCCGACAACGCCGGCGGAGTCTACTGGTCCAACTACTGGTACTTTCGCGACGTCGTGGCCAACGAGATCCTGTCGTATACATCGGACGTCAAGGTTGGAGCTACGTTCCAATGGTCTTCGGCGCAACGGTTCATCTGCAAGAACTACCCGCTTGCGAACGCGGCGCCGTTTTGGGTTTGGATCCACAGCGACTATATCGCCGATCCCGAGTTTTGGAAGGCGCTCGGAAAAGTGCTGGCTCCGGAAGCTTCGTAGCAGCCAAGCAAGCGGCTTCGAGCAGAGGACAAGAGCTTGCTCCCCTTCCTATCGGCGGCAAAAAGCGCTACTCTGGAGGCCAACGGTCGCTCGCACAGGCTAAGACGCGCGGCCGGGAGGGCAATGCGATGGCTTTCAAGGTCAAAGACCTCATGATCAATATCGCCCCCGGCGAGGATACGGGCCCGGGCCAATGGACCCACAAGATGTGCCCTCCCCCGTGCGGCTGCACCGTCCCGCATAGCTGCCGGCCCACGCTGCTGTGCGAGTGGTCGGATACGAATCATCGCCATCCGACGAACCTGTATCGGTGGCAGCAGTTCAATCCGTACTGCGGCGAAACGTACTTCTGTGAGTGGTCGACGACGCCGTTAACGATAACGCATCTGACGCCGACGCTCTGCCCCGGTGCGACGGTCGCAGGCCCGGTTGGGGTTCCGCCCGGCGGTGACCCTGCAATGGCGGCCGAGCAACTCGCGATGCTGAAAATGCAGCTGAAACAAGCGCTGGCGGAGATCGAAAGCCAAGAGAAGACTCTCAACGAAAGCCTCGAGCCGAAGACGGTGGCCGAAGTCGAAATACTGCAGGGAAAGCTAAAAGACGCGCTGGTCTGGTTGGAAGCGCGGAAAAAAGCGCTGCAGAAAAAAGACTAGACCCGAAGACGGGCAGGTCAGTTGAAAGCGAACCTCCGCGACTCTCGCCTGAGGGCCAATCCCGCATACGAGCTTACGCTGTTGGATCGGCTCTCGCCGGCGGAGCGGCACGTGTTCGCGGGACTCGCGCGCGACCCGGATTGCTACGGCCTCCTGCGTCCACGCGAAGACAGCGCCCTCAGCGTCAAATCCGTGTCGCGCGACACGGCGTTACTGCTGCTGACGATGCAAACTTCGAGCACCGTCCCGGACTATGTGATCGCGTCTTTGGGAGAACAGTTCGATTCGGTCATCGGGCAGATGATCTTGGACGGCATTCTCGAGATCGAGAGCGGCGACGCGCTTATCAGCGGTCCTGCGGCGCGCGAACTTGTCTGCGGCAAGGACACTCCGCCGGCCCCTAAGGGCGCGCTGGCGACCCTTTCGCATCGTGCGATGGAGTACGCCGATGCGCTCGATATCGCGGATCCAGCGGCGCTTTCCGGCCGGCTTTACGCGTATAACCGCGTTCCGGCATCGGACCGATGGCGCAACCGCCTCCCCAATGCGTCCGCCGTGGAGTCGTACCTCGGAATTAGGAACGGCGACGCGGCTCGGACGTTCGAGCGCGGTTGGACGCGCATACCGTCCGCGGCCGACGTGAGAGGATGGATCGCCTGGCAATCCCGCCGGACGACGCCCCTGCTCGCCGGCTCGGCAACCTATAAACTCTACGTCAGCCCTGCGTGCTCGGACATACCGGAGGCGTTCGCCGTTGCCGCGGAGGTGCTATCGCAGTCGGTCGCATTGCACTTCAAGGTCGGCAACGACGCATACGGCCTTCTCCGGCCGGACAAAATCGTCGCGCACTTCGCGAGCTTTGCCGACGTGCAGGCAACTGCCGGGGAACTCCTCGAGAGGCTCGCCGGGTGCCCGGCACAAGGTGTTCCGTTCACCGCCGAGATTGCACCGAGCGGGTTGCTCTCGTGGGGCATCGACCCGCCCTTGGAAGAACGTTCGGTAGCGTGGCTCGAACGCGAAAGTTGGCGGGCGCGCATCTGCAATCGCCTGGCCACTGCGCTCGCGTTGGCAAAAACCTCTGCCGGCGACGTCTCCGCGCCGCAGTTTGCGATGGAACGGCTTCGCCTGGAAGGCATTGACACCGGCACGTGGGAACCGACGAGCGCGCTCGCCTGGGCACCCGGCTCCGCTGACCGATAGTGCAGCTCACCGGTTCGTTCGTTTTGCCCCCCGGCTCGGTGCTGCAGCCCGTCGACGAACTGCCGGAGGACGCCCGGCGCGACATCGGCGCAGAGGATGGCGACTTCGCCCTGAGCCGAGCGCATTCGCGCACGCATTCCAAAGTGATCGACGCGGATGCCGCGGCACTGCTGCGCGAGTTCGAGAAGCCCAGCACCATCGCGAGGGCGGTGGCGCGATTCAGCCAAGGCAAGAACTCGAACCCGGAGCGACTGCTCGAAGAAGCCTTGCCGATGCTCGCGTCCATCATCGGCGCAGGGCTCCTCGTCGAAGCCGATTCGGAGGAAGCCTCGGGCATCGCCCCGTCGCTGAGTGCGCACGACACGATAGAAGACTGGTCGATCGTCAGGTGCGTGCAGGCCATGGAAGATACCGAGATCTATCAGGCTCGCGGTTCGGACGGAGAACTTGCGGCGATCAAGATCGCGCGGCCGGGCGTCGTCGCCGCAATCACTGCAACGGCCTCGGAAGCCTCCATCCTTGCGGGCCTGGACGCATCGGTAACCCCTCGATTGCTCAGCTCGGGTGAGTGGAACTCGCGCTCGTATCTGGTAACGGAATGGTTCGCCGGAGCAGACGCCCACGCCGTGTGCGCCGAGATCCGCCGGCGCAGCGACGCGGAATCGCGCCGCGATTTGCTTCGCGTCACCGGCGCCGTTCTTCAAGCCTACGCGCATTTGCACGAACAAGGCGTGATTCACGGCGACATTCATCCGCGTAACGTGTTGATCGATCGCCGCGAGGCAGTGAAAATCGTAGACTTCGGCCTGGCACGCGAGATAGACCGGCCGGGCCCGGGCGATCGCAGTGCTGGGCGGGGCGGCGTCGGCTTTTTCTTCGAGCCGGAGTTTGCGATCGCCGCTGGGAACGGCGCCGCGCCGCCATTGGCGAACGCGGCCGGCGAGCAGTACTCCTTGGCGGCCATGCTTTACCTGCTCGTAATCGGCTCGCACTATCTGGATTTCTCATACGAAACCAGCGCGATGCTGCAGCAGATCGCCGAAGCGCCTATGGTCTCGTTCCAGGGGCGAGGAGCCGGCGCGTGGCCCGATGCGGAGCGCATTCTCGGCAAAGCGCTGAGCAAAGATCCTTCAACGAGGTTTCCTTCCGTTAAGGAATTCGCGCGTGCCTGGTCGACCGCACGAATACCGGAGCCGCTCGCCGAGGAACCCGATGCCGGCGACTCACGCCTGCAAAAAATACTCACGAGCGTAGTCGAGGCGGCCCGAATCGGCGGGCCGCTAGCCGGCACGACGATGGCCGCTCCGGCCGCATCGCTCAACTACGGAAGCGCCGGCCTCGGCTACGCGATCCATCGAATCGCTTGCGCGAATGACGGCGCCGAGCTCGCCGCCCTAGCCGACCTCTGGTCGACGAGAGCGATCGCGGAAATTCCTAATGACGGCGCCTTTTACAGCTCGGAGCTGGAGATCGCGCCGGACCGCGTAGGCAGCCTTTCGCTCTATCACGGGGCGGCCGGCGTTCACCTCGCACAAGCGCTTATCGCTCGGGCTCGAGGCGACGGGTCCACGCAGTATGCGGCCGCCGCGGGCTTCGCGCAGTCGTGCCGCCAGCCGTGCGACGTGCTCGATCTAACGCTCGGGCGCGCCGGCGCGTTGCTCGGCTGCGCGTTTCTGCTCGATGCTTTCGACGAAACGCCGCCGCGCGGTTTGGCGAGCGTACGCGAAGAAGTGTGCCAACTGGGCGACGATATGCTCGAGCAGCTTTGGGAGACCGTCAGCGAATTTGCGCCGATCGGTGAATCGCGGGATCTAAGCTTGCTGGGCATTGCGCACGGGTGGGCGGGGTTGCTCTATGCCGCAATGTGCTGGTGCGGTGCTGCCGGCAAACCTCTGCCCGGCTCACTTGCCGGCAGGCTGCAAGAGTTAGCCGCGTGCGCCGAGCCGTCGGGGCGCGGACTGCAGTGGAAGCGCGACCTCGCCGTCCCGACCGGCGCGAGCTCGTACATGGCGGGCTGGTGCAACGGCAGCGCTGGATACGTATTTTTATGGACGCTGGCGTATCGGGCAACCGGCGAGCGGCGCTACCTCGAACTAGCCGAAGGCGCGGCGTGGCACACCTGGGAGACGCCGACGGGAAATCCAAGCCTCTGTTGCGGGATGGCCGGCCAATCCTACGCGCTCCTGAATTGTTACCGTCACTCCGGCGATCCGATTTGGCTGCGACGTGCTCGAGACATGGCGCACGCGGCAGCCGACTCGTCGATGCATTACGGCGACCTAAAAAAAGATGGCTCCCTCGAGTTCCGGCCGGCGAGCTTATATAAGGGTGACGCCGGGATCGCCGTTCTAGCTGCCGATATCAGACGTCCCGAACAGGCCCGCATGCCAATGTTCGAACGAGACGTCTAGAGGAGCGAGCGCACCCGCGCGATATCCTCTTCCGTTTTTCTTGCCTTCGCCCGGCTGCCGATCTGTTGGTAGATCGCCAGTGCCTGCTGGTAGGCTCCAAGCGCGCCGGCATACTGCTTGCGCTTTTCTTCCACAAGCCCGATTTTGGCCAGGGCGTCCGCCTCGTCGTCGGGATCCCCCAACTGCTTGAAGAGCGTGCGCGCCTCCTGCAGCGTTTGAAGGGCGGCGCCGTATTGCCCTTGCTTTTCTTCGATGCTGCCGATCTCCAAGAGCGGGCTCGCCGCTCCTACGCGATCGCCCAGCTCCCGGAACGATGCGAGGGCCTCCTGTAATGACGCTAAGGCGGCGGTATAGCTGCCTTGGCTGTTCTGAACCATACCGATATCCATGACCGCGTACGCCGCTCCGTCCCGGTCCCCAAGGTCTTCCAAGATCGCATACGCTTGCCGGAGCGACGCGAGCGCCTCGTCGTACTTTTTCTGGTAGTGTCTTACGATACCGACGTTCGCGAGTGCGGCCGCCTCACCGTCGCGATCGCGGGCTTGTCGAAACAGCGCGAGCGACTGCTGGATCGCCTTCAAGGCATCGTCGAAGCGGCCCTGATGGTACTCGACGATGCCGAGGCCCAAAAACGCACGCGCCTCACCCTGGGAATCGCCCAGCTCCCGGTAGATAGCGATCGCTTGTTCGTGCGAGTCGATAGCTGCGGCAAACTGTCCTCGATTCATCTGGACGTTGCCGATGCTTTTCAGCGACGCCGCTTCGCCGTCGCGATCGCCGACCTCACGGAAGAGCGCGAGCGCAGCATCGAGCGACTGCAGCGCATCGGCGTAGCCGCTTCGATCGAACTGGACCAGTCCGATCCCTTCCAACGCGCTTGCCTCGCGATCGCGATCGCCGGCTCGGCGATAGTACGCCCGGGCTTGCTGAAACGAACCGAGCGCATCGGCGTACTTTCCCTCCAGCCTCTGCACGTTGCCTAGGTTCAGACGAGCGGCGTTTATCTCGTCGGCGTCGCCGCTTTGCTTCGCGGCGGAAAGCTGCTGCCGATAGTACGCCTCGGCTTGCGCGAAGTTCGCAAATTGCGCCACAGACCATGTAGGACTTGGGTGGTAGACGGCGCGCGGCGCTTTCTCGGCCAATAGCACGTCGATCAGCGACGCTTTCAGCCGACGCTCGCCGATCACAAGATAGCCCGTCTTCGTTATATTGACCTCACCGGCCGTACAGGTGAAGATCACGCCCGAGTCCGCCGTTTCGACGGAGAACATCGTTCCGTGAACCGACGCCGTAAGCGCTTCGCCCGACTGAACGCGAAAGAAGTCCAGAGAGTTGGGAACGACGCTGAAGAAGGCCCGGCCCGCGTTGCTGGCGAGCAGTTCGCCTCGGCCGGTGCTGATGAAGGTCACGCTGGCGCCCGGTTCGAGCGTCGCCCGGCTCTTGCCGCCCGTGCTCTCGATGACGGCGACAACCTCGGCGGACAGGTCTACGCGCGTACCGTCGGCAATCGTTTCGCCGATCCGCAGCGTGTGGTCCACCATTGCGCCCCGGGTTACCGTCACGCCGGCCACCGACGTGACGTCCTTCCCGCCGAGCGTCAGTTCGCGGACGGTGTGCGCCCGCGCCGAGTACGCGCGCGTGACGCCCGTTGAGAGGAACGTGAATGCGGCGACCGCGCCGAGAAGGCAAACAACAGATTTCGCGCTCACGGCTACACGCTCTCTTCCTTCGACGCTTCGGAACCGACAGAGCTCCAAATGCGATCGACGATCTCCACGATGTGCTCTTGGACGAGGTCGGGATCGTCGTCGATGCTGCGGGCTTGAATGTCGTTCACGGTTGACATGATTTTCGTATGACCGCGCATTACCGGCAACACGCACCGCGACTCTTCGCCGGCGAGGATCCACTTGCGGTGCGCGCGCAGGATTTCAAAGCGACAGTATGGGTGCCTAAAGTACGCTTCGGAGTACACCGGCACGATGAACCTGCTGGCATCGATAGCCAGAGCCAGCGTGGTCTGCCATCCGGTGCCAGAGCGTATCGACGCAGTATCGAAAAACACCGAGAGCTTCTTGCCGTTCGGAAGCGTCGCCTCGCGAAACGGCACGAAGACGTGTTCCTGGACCCAGGCCCGCTCCTCGTGCGCGTAGCTGATGAAGACGTCGTAGTCGTACGTTTCGGCCGGTGCCGCGTCGATCGCATTGGCCTCGTCGAAGAGCACCTGGTGGCCTCGGACCCCGCTCAGACCCGAAGCGACGACGATTCCGAGCGCGACGAGTGAAATCTGGGGCTGAATGTGGTGCGCGAAGAGCAGCCACGTCTCGAAACCGGCGAAGATGATGAGACCGGTGACGGCGGCAAGCCCGGCGGCCAGCCATGGGATGCGGCGCCGCCACATGCCCAAGCGCGCGCGCTTGATCTGAAAGAAAAATGCCACGTACGCGAGGACCGCAAGCGCAGAGAATGCAGGCACGAGAATCAGCAGAAGCCCGTTGGGCGGCTGGACGTCGTAGTACGGGCCTTCGCCGGCCAAGGCACCTTCGTCGAGCGCGTTGCTCAGCGCCCAGCCGAGCAGCTCCGGGCCGCTTCGATCGATGAACGGCAGCTTATCGTACTTGATCGTGCCGACGATGACGATCATTCTATCGTCGAACTGAGTGTAGCCCGAGAACGTTCGGGCGTTCTCGAACGCATAGACGGCCGGTGAGTGGCGCCCGAGCTTGGGGCCTACGCGAACCGCGATATGATTGGCATCGCATCGCGGTGAAGCCGCGAAGGCTCGGGGCGACATCAGCACGCGCGCGACCATGGCCCAAACGCTCTCGGTGCCCTGGGGCTCGCCCGACTCGTTGGTGAACGGGACGTTCGGATAGCAGATGCGGTAGAACAGACCCTGCGAGCTCGGGACGCTCGTAAAACGCGTTTGCGCCGCACCGCTGACGGCGCCGTAGATCTGCGCGTCTTCAGGATCGACGGGCCCGATGACGACGTCGTCGCGGCCGACGGCCGGCTGTTCGACGGCGTAAACTGGGAAGTGTTGGGTCGCCGATCTGATGCTTGCAACGAGCGCTTTGCGGGCCGACGCCATCGGCGTTCCGCACGGGTTGGACTGGCACGGATCGAACACTACGTCGAGGATGACGGCGTTCGGCCACCGGTTGCTTTTCACGAGCCCGTCGAGGAAGTCTGCGATTTCGCGGCGGCCGCTGGCCACGTCGTTCGGATTCCAAGCGACGTCAACGATGCTCACTTCCGGGGAGAACGCCGGTTCGACGCGCGAGCTGAGCCATCTGAGAGCCTGCCAGTCCCATTCGTGCGGCATCCACATCACTGCAGCAGCCATGATGGCAACGTAGAGGCCGCAGAGTATCGCGACGCTCATCGCCCAGCGCCGCACGGTTATGCCTCGACCGTCGCTTCGTGGACGACGTCAAAATTGACCGAACGAGCGACGAAGCAGAGACGGGCGGCTTCATCGTGCAGCGCCATCGCCCGTTCCGCCTCGCCGGCCGAAATCGTGACGCGCGGGTGCAGCACGACGCGCGTAAACTGCCCCGCGCCCTCGGCGGTCTCGTCCATGAAGCCTTCGGCGGTGTCCTCGTAGGCGGCCACGACGATGCCGTTGACGGCGCAGAGGTGGAGATACCAAAGCTGATGGCAGGCGGATAGCGAGGCGACGAGCAGCTCTTCGGGGTTCCAGCGGTTCGCGTCGCCGCGAAAGTGCGGATCGGAGGAGCCGAGGATCGGCGGTTTCCCTTCGCGGAGAATCTCGTGCTCCCGGCCGTACGCGCGGTAGTCGCGCGTGCCGTCGCCGCGGTTGCCCGTCCATCGAACCGTTAGCGCGTAGCGATGCGTCCGTTTCACATCCGTCCCCATCTGCCGTTGACGTTTCGTTCGCCTAGGCCGCATAATCCGCCTATGCAGCGCGTGGGCGACCGATTTATTTACTCGGCCAGCGATCTCAACGACTACGTCGAGTGCAAGCGCCTGACGGAGTTGGAATCGCTCGTCGCGCGCGATTTGCTCGAGAGACCCGAAGCCGAGGAGGACCTCGCCGGCGACTTGATCCGCCGCAAGGGCGAGGAGCACGAGCGCCGCCACCTCGAGTTGCTGCACGAGCGTCACCCGGGCGACGTGGTTGCGTTCGAGCGGTCCGAGCCGGGCGTCGAGGGCTACCGGCTTGCCGAGCGGCGGACGCTCGAAGCGATGCGCGCCGGCGCCCGCATCATCTATCAGGCAACGTTCTTCGACGGCGAGTTCATCGGCCACGCCGACTTCCTGCGGCGCGTTTCCGTCCCGTCGGCGCTGGGCGATTACGGCTATGAGGTCATCGACACCAAACTCGCTCTCAGCACGAAGCCCTACTACCTCATGCAGATCTGCAACTACAGCGAGCATTTGGCGCGCCTGCAGGGGCGCATGCCCGACCTCGGCTGGATCGTCCTGGGCGACGGCAACGAAGAGCGCTACCGGCTGCGCGACTACTTCGCGTACTACCGCCACCTCAAATCGGCGTTTTTGGCTTTCGCCGGCGCTCCAACGGCACAGGTCCTCGAAGATCTCCGGGAGTATCCGTTCGAGCGCAACCACTGCCACATCTGCGTTTGGAACGACGCGTGCGCAAAGAAGCGCGAAGAGGACGACCACTTGAGCCTGGTCGCCTGGATGCGGCGCGACCAGACCGCCAAGCTTGAAAGCGCCGGCATTACGCGCGTCACCGAGCTTGCCGCAGCCGGCGAATCGAACCGGCCGCTGGGCATGAGTCACGAAACGTTTGAGAAGCTGCGGCGACAAGCATCGCTGCAGGTGCAAGGACGCGCGTCGGAACGGCCGATCTACGAGCTGCTTCCGCACGAGCCGCCGCTGGGCTTTGCGATG
Organism: Vulcanimicrobiota bacterium; assembly: GCA_963790985.1. Lineage (GTDB taxonomy): Bacteria > Vulcanimicrobiota > Vulcanimicrobiia > Vulcanimicrobiales > Vulcanimicrobiaceae > Cybelea. The sequence continues at coordinate 570,849 of CAWBQB010000005.1, read as the reverse complement.
ATGCCGCAGCCCGCGCCGGGCGACGTTTTCTTCGATATGGAGGGCGACCCGCTCTACGAGCCCGGACGCTCGCTGGAATACCTGTTCGGCTGCTGGACGCCCGACGACGATCCGCCGTTCCGGGCTTTTTGGGCGCTGAACCGGCTCGAGGAGCGCAAGGCATTCGAAAACTTCATTGACTTTATCGTCGAGCGGCGGCGGCAGTTCCCGGCGCTGCACGTCTACCACTACGCGCCCTACGAAAAAGTTGCCCTTCGGCGGCTCGCGCAGGAGCACTGCACGCGCGAAGACGAGGTGGACGACCTGCTGCGCGGCGAGGTGCTCGTGGATCTCTACGCCGTCGTTCGCCAGACCCTCGTCATCTCCGAGAGCGGCTACGGCCTCAAGAAGCTCGAGCGCTTCTACGATCTCGAACGCACGACGGACGTCAAAAAGGGTGACGAGTCGATCGTCATGTTCGAGCGCTGGCTGCTCGAACAAGACCGGCGAATTCTCGACGACATCGAAGCCTACAACCGGGACGATTGCCTCTCGACGTTCCTGCTGCGCGAGTGGCTGCTCGCGCGTCGCACCGAGGCGGAGCAACTTTACGGCGTCGGACTACCGCTGCGGCTGCCGAAGTCGCCGAAGGAGCCGTGCCATGCCGAGTTTCAGGCGGCGTGCAAGGATTGCGTCAAACGGCGCGACGACGAGCGCGAAGAAGCGCGACGCAGCGAGCTCGAGCGCGAGCTTCTGGCCCACGTGCTCGCCCCACAGTCGGAGCAAGAATACGGGCTGATGACGCGCGACCGCCGCACGCGGTACCTGATGGCAAATTTGCTCGCCTATCACCGCCGCGAAGCCAAACCCGCCTATTGGGCCTACTACGACCAATGCGAAAACGTAGACCAGCTGTTGGAGTTCTACAAAGATCCGTTAGCGGGGCTAACGCTGCGCGAAGACATCCCGGTGCGCAAGAGCGAGAAGAGCTGGGTCTACACGTACGAGTTCCCCGATCAGCAGCACAAGATGTCCCCCGGCGACGCCGACGATCCGCGGACGCAGAAAAAGGCCGGCACCATTCTCGAGATACGCGACGACGAGAATCTCCTCGAACTGAAAACCACGGCGAAAGTGGATCGTGCGCGCGAAATCAAGGAACTGATCAAGCCCAGGCCGCCGAATACAAACGACCAGCGCAAAGCGCTCGAACGCCTGGGCAGGGCGTACCTCGACGGAACGCTTGCGGATCGGTACCCGGCGTCGCACGACATGCTTACCAACGGCAATCCGCGCGTCCGGGGCATGCATGCGCTGCAGCCGCCCGAAACGGATTCGCCGAGCGTGTCGCGGGTTGCGCGCGCGCTCGAGCGCAGCTATCTGTTCGTGCAAGGGCCGCCGGGAAGCGGCAAGAGCACAACCGGCGCGGCGATCATCGCAGACCTGCTGTCGGACGGCAAGCGCGTCGCCGTCACGAGCACCGGCCACGCAGCGATCCACAACCTGCTCCACAACGTCGAAGATCTCATGGCCAAGCGGGAGCGCACCTTCACCGGTTTTTACAAACACAGCAAGACGACCGCGGGATCGAAGTACGAGTCCCGCTGCGCGACGCCGTTTATAGAATCGGTGGATTCGAACGAGGACTTCGACCGCGACGACTACCAGCTCGCCGGCGGCACGGCGTGGCTCCTCACGCGCAAAGAGATCGACGGTACGTTCGACTACCTCTTCATTGACGAAGCCGGGCAGGTTTCGCTCGCCGACGCGCTCGCGCTTTCGACGTGTGCTCGCAACGTCGTCCTGCTCGGCGATCCGTCGCAGCTCGCGCAAGTCAGCCAAGGGCGCCAGCCGCTCCACGTCGGCGACTCGGTGCTCGTGCACTTGCTCGGCGACGATCGCACCGTTGCGCCGCATAGAGGCGTCTTTCTCGACCGCACCTACCGTATGGCGCCTGAGATCTGCGCGTTCATCTCGGATGCGATGTACGACGGCCGCCTGAAAGGCGCGCCCGAAACGCTTCGGCATCGCGCGGCCGTCGCAGGTACGGCGCTGCCCGGCCTGTCCTTCGCCGGCGTCGAGCACGACGGCAACAGCTCCAGCTCCGCGCAAGAAGCCGACGAGATCGTGCGACAGATTTCACGGCTGCTCGCCGAAGGCACGTTCACGGATTCCAAGCCCGCGGAGCTGGCCGGACGCGAGCGCCCGCTCACCGCCGGCGACGTGATCGTCGTCACGCCCTATAACGCGCAGCGCAGGCTGCTCACGACGAAGCTTCGCGAAGCCGGCATTTCGTCAAAAGTCGGCACGGTGGACAAGTTCCAGGGTCAGGAAGCTGCCGTGGTCTTCTACTCGATGGCGACGTCGAGCGGCGAGCACGTCCCCCGCGACATGGAATTTCTCTTCGAGCGCAACCGCTTCAACGTCGCGATCTCGCGGGCGCGCGCCGCGAGCGTGCTCGTGTGCAGTCCGCGCTTGCTCGACACGTCCTGCCGCACCGCCGAGGAGATGGCGCTCGTGAACCTGCTCTGCGAGTTCGCAGAGCGGGCGAAACCGTCGCCGCTCTGACGGCGTGATAGAGATCGTCGCCCTCTCGCCCGATAACGAGATGCCGGTCGCGCACCGGCTGCGGGAGCTCGTGCTCGCGGAGTGGCCCGATCTCGCCGGCTCCGTCGACCGCGTGCGCATCTTCGTCGGCGCGCATATGCTCTTCGAAGTCGATCTGATCGTCGAGATTCTGCTCGAGCGCGAGCGCCCGGTCGGGCCGGTTCGGCTGCACGACGGCTCGCAGGCGGCGGCCGCCACGATCGCCTGCGGGCTCCTTGCCATCGAGGTGAAGCAACAGAGTCGCGAGCGATTCCAAATCGAAGGGACCGAGATTTCCCCGCTCTACGGGCGTAACGCGTCGAAAAGGTCCGTCGCCAAGCAGGTCTCCGACGCGACCGTCGCCGTCTCGCAGTTCCTCCGCCGCTACACGGACGAGCGCGTGTTCGTGCACGGGCTGGGCTGGCTAACCGACGTGCCGGAGCGCGATCTCGCTGCCGTACCCGATTACCTGGCGGGGCGGGAAGCGACGTGGTCGTCGCTGCTGCAGGCCGCTGCAACGCGCGCGCGCGTGCTCTTCGACGATCCCAGCCGGGCGTATCGCGATGCCATCGCCACGCTGGGTACCGCGCTGGTCAACCGCCGGCGCGTCGTTCCGCGCGATCGCGCGGCGGTTAATCGCCTTACGAACGCGACGCTCGCGGCCGGGAAGTTCGGCGAGGTCCGCGAGGCGCTGGGCAAACGCCAGATTCGCCTCGCCGGGCGCGCGGGCAGCGGAAAGTCGACGCTGCTCGCACTGCTCGCCGAGTATGTTGCGCGCGTGCGCCAGGAACGGCTCCTCGTGCTCACGTATCATCACGCGCTCTGCCACGAGGTCGAGCGGCTGATACGATCGGTCGTCGGCGACGACGCGCTCGTAGACCGGCATATTCGCGTCGCCACGCTCGTCGATTTCCTCGCGGATGCCTGCAGCGAGCTGGGCGCCGGCATTCCGCGCATCGAGGATCGCATTGACTACGCGAAGGTCGACGGCGCGTTCGGCGCCTTTCTTGCCGCGGAGCCGGCCGCCGAGCGGCGCGAGGAGGCGGCGGTGCTTCAGGAAGTCGAGCCCGAGCGCTTCGCCTTCGACTACGTCTGCGTGGACGAAGCGCAGGATTGCCTCGACAGCGAGCGCGACGTGCTGCGCCTGCTCTATCCCACCAACCGCATCGTGCTCGCCGACGGCCTCGACCAGCTCGTTCGCCGGCAGACGCCCTGCGACTGGACGACCGGCGTCGCGCGCGGCGACCGCGTCAACGTCGAGTTGGGGCAGAGCCTGCGCATGTCGCGCAACCTCGCCGAGTTCGCGACGGCTGCGGCTGACGCTATGGGCGTGACGGGCTGGCGGATTACGCCGCACCCCGACCTTTCCGGCGGTCGCGTCGTGGTCGCTGCGCATCGGTACGACGAAGCTCTGCTGCGCGAGTTGGTGGCGACGTTGGACGATGCGAACCTTCCGCACAAGGATCTGCTCGTCTGCGTCCCGCCGGGCGAGATCGTCGCCGACGGCGCGCGGCGCGATTCGCACATCGCCGCGATGCTGCGGTCGCAGGGATACGGAGTGTGGAACGCGTGCGACGAGGCGGTGCGCCGCACTGAAGTCGCGGCGCTCGACGAGGTTCGCGTCGTGCAGTACGACTCGATGCGGGGGCTCGAAGGCTGGTGCACGCTGCTCGTCGGCCTCGACACGTTCTACCGGCACCGCCTGGGCCATCCGAATCTTCGCCAAGGCGACACGACGGCACCGGAGGTAGTCGCGAAGCGCTGGCTGCTCATGGCGCTCACGCGCGCCGCGCAAACGCTGGCGATCACGCTCGACGATCCCGAATCGGACGTCGCGCTGTGGCTTCGCCTCGCAACGGCCGCACTGCCCGAAGGCGTCGTCGAGTGGAGCGGGCGCGACTAGGACGCGAGCCGGGACCTGTTGGCTTCCACGAACGCGGTCCGGCGGACGAACTGCGCCCACGATTCGCCGTCGCGACGCGTCAGAAAGCGGCGCCGGCACGCGATGAGGACGTGCGCGCTGACGACCGCGTCGTCGAGCGCGCGGTGCGCGCCGAGCCGGTAGCCGACGGTACGGTCTATATCGAGAAACGCGCGCAGCGTTTGGTTCTTGTGGTTGGGCGCCTCGGGAAAGAGCGCGCGCGCAAGACGCATAGTGCAAAGCGCGCGACGCGCGACCGACGGGCCGACGAACGAGAGGTCGAAGCCGGCGCAGTGCGCGGCGACGGTTCGTCCGCGGCAGAGCCGTCGCGCCCTCCGTAACGCCGCAACGATTCCCGGCGCGCCCGCAACCATCTCGTCGGTGATGCCGTGCACCGCCGTCGCATACGACGGAATCGGCATGCCCGGGTTGACGAGCGTCGTCCAGCCGTCGACGACGCGGCCGCCGTCTACGAGCGCGCACGCGAGCTCGACGACCCGGTCGGTCGCCGGGGAGAACCCGGTCGTTTCAACGTCGATGACGCAGTAGCGTTCGCGCGGCATGCGGCCATTGTGGCCGGGCCGGGTGCCACCTGCGTGGCAGAGTGCTGCCTACCAGCTCCCCGAGGCGCCGCCGCCCCCGAAGTCGCCGCCCCCCGATGAAAAATCGTCGCTGCTGAACGAGCTCGAGCTGTCGCCGCCGCCGCTGCTCGAGAACCAGCCGCCGCCGCTGCTGGTGGTGCCGTGGCTCGTGACCCAGTGGCTCCCGCGGCGCCGGGTCGCGAAAGCGAGCATGACGATCGTGCCAAAGCAGAGCGAGAACAAAACGATGGCTATGGTAACTGCGACAGCCGCGCCGGCGGCCCCCGAGCTTGGCGCGGGCGACGGCAGCGCGTCGTTGGAGTACTTGGGCGAAATCGTCGCGAGCATCGCCGCGACGCCGCTCTCGACGGCGGCGTCGGTATTGCCGGCCTTCATCTGCGGCACGATGTCGTCGCGGATGATGCGGCTGGAATCGGCGTCGGTCAACGTGCTTTCGAGCCCGTAACCGACCTCGATGCGCACGTGGTGGTCCTTCATGAACAGGAAGAGGATCGCGCCGTCGTCGAGGCCTTTGTGCCCGATTCGCCATTTGTGCGCCAAGGCGATCGTGTACGTCTCGAGCGGCACGTCGCCGGTGGTCTGGTCGATGTAGACGATGACCTGATGCCCGCTGGACTGCTCGTACGACTTGAGAACGCCCTCGAGCTTCTGCTGCGATTCCGTCGATAATGCGTTCGCGTTGTCCGTAACGTAGTGCGTGGGCGTCGGCGGTATCGTAAAGCCTTCGCCGGCGACGGCGCGCGCGGCCGTCACGAGGATCGCGAGGGCGAGCAGCGCGACGAAGTTCGTCTTTAGCGCCTTGCCGAGCAGGGCCACGGCGCGCAGGATCCCCTCGGCGACGGCGTCGCGCGCGAAGTACGGGCGCGTCTCCGCGACGACGTCGCTCCAGAACGCTTCCCCGACGCGGTCGTGCAGCTCGCTGTCGCCGACGACCGCGAACTGGTGCGCCTTGGGGGCGACCAAGATCAGCGCGGCATTCTTCGCCGGATGCTCGTGGAGGCCGTTCTTCTTGAACTCGCGCTTGGCGCGGGCGAACGCATCGACGTTTGCGTCGGGAATGATGCGGACGCCGATGCGTCCGGTCGTTCCGTCTTCCGCTTCGGAGATCGCCTGCGAGATCCGCTCCCGTTCTTCGCGCGTCACGGACTGAAGTTCACGGTCGGCGCCTTCTCGGCGCCCGGCTGCGATTGGAAGTACGGTTTCTCGTTAAACTTCGAGCCGAAGAAGCCGGCGATGAAGACCGTCGGAATGGTATTGCGGCGCGTGTTGAAATCTCGTGCTACGTCGTTGTACTTCTTTCGTTCGTAGGCGATCCGGTTTTCGGCGCCCTCGAGCTGCGCTTGCAACGTTTGGAAGTTCTCGGTCGCGCGCAGCTGCGGATAGTTTTCCGAGACCGCGATCAAGTGCGAGAGCGCGGAGCCGAGCTGGTCCTGCATTTGGGCGTACTGCTGGAACGTCTGCGGATTGTTGAGCGCGCCGGCGACCGCTTCGGGCGAAATCTGCCCGACTTGCGCGCGCGCCTTGGCGACGGCGATGTACGTGCTCGATTCGAAGTTCGCCGCGCCTTTGACGGTCGAGACGAGGTTCGGGATGAGATCGGCGCGGCGCTGGTAGACGTTTTGGACCTGCCCCCACTGGGCGTCCACCGCCTGCCCGAGCGTGACGAGCGCGTTGTACGTCCCGCCTACCCAAAACAGCAGCACGACGACGATGGCGCCGATAACGATCGGTCCGACATACGAACGTTTCATGCGTTCGTATTCCTCTTACCGAAGGAGCCCCCTCTTGGTAGCCGGTCAGCTTTTGAACAGGTCGAGGTACTCGGTCGTCTTTGCGACGAGCTCGTTGGCGACTTTCACGTTTTGGCCCCCCCAGTCCACGCCGACGTGCTGGGTCTGGATGGTCACGTGGGTCGTCGCTCCGCGATCGGCGACCGCGATCGTGAGCGTGAAGGCGACCGACGTGAGCGAGAGCGGCTTTTTCACTTCGAGAATGGCGCCGGTGGCGGTGTCGAACGCTGCGCTGAGCGCGTTACTGCCGGCGTACAGCGCGAGAACGAGCGCGCGTCCGGCGACGTCGTACGGCGCGTCGAAATCGTGTTCGATCGACGCACTCGGTGAAAGCTTCTGGAATCGCTTGGCGAGTTCGTCGGTGAGCGCCTGGGATGCGAGAAAGACTCCGGCCGGAGTGCTCGTGATCGCGCCTACGACCGCCGCAAGCTGGTCTTGCGACGGGCCGGACTGATCGGCGCCCATCTTCCCGCTTTCGCGGATGATGTCGGCGATGCGCGGGCGCGGCGGCTGCTCTGCGGTCATACTGCGTCTCCTAAGAAGATGCGCTCCATCCAGCGCTCGGGGCCCTCCACGATCGCGTTCGGCTTCGAGGATGGGCGGGCTGGTCACAGGGCGTCCTTCGACTCCGCCTGGCCCGTCGACTCCGCTGAGGGTGACAAGACTCCGCACAGGGTAGCAGTGCGGGCCGGCCGGCTTGGCAGTCGACGCATCCCAGAACCTTTACGTCGCGAACACCACGAACGATACGGTGACTGAATACGCGCGAGGCGGCTCGTCGCCGATCGCCACGTACTCGCAGAACCTGCTGGGCCCCGTCCGACGAGAGCCGAAGCGACCGACGTCGCCAACGCCTCGCCTACGGCGTCGCCCTCAGCCCCCGGGCGCCGTTCTGAGGCCGCGTCTTCACAATTTTTTCATACCGCGGGGATAGCGTAGGGGCATTCGGTTCGAGATGCCGCGGCGGGGGGCAGCGATCTGGGGAACGCTGAGCCGCCGCCGCGACACTCGGGCCGTTTTTACATGGAGGTCAGGGAGAGCGTCGACGTGTCGAGCTGGTAGTTCCCGGCCGCCACATTGCCGTTCGGATTGGCGCAAATCACGCTGTTGTTCGGTCCGTACACGACGACGAGACCCGACGGTCCGCACGGCACCTGCTGCAAACCGTAGTTCGAGAGGAACGTCGCCCCCGGACTGTTCGGCTGCACTTGGTATGAGTTGTACGTCTGGTTACTCGCGACGATCGAGCCGTAAATTGCAGCCGAGGTCGCTCCGATCGCAAGCGCTCCCCAGAAGCCGCCGCCCCAGTAGGACCCTACGGGCGCCCACGCGACGCCGTGGTTCCAGCCGTAGTACCCGCCGCCCCCGTAGACCGGATTACGAACAACGGTGTTACCGCTCACGTTGACGTTCGTGCGGTTGCCGTTGTTGATGTTCGTGTTGCGGTTGCCGTTGTTGACGTTACCGTTCCCCCGGTTGCCGTTGTTGACGTTGCCGTTGCCCCGGTTGCCGTTGTTGACGTTGCCGTTGCCCCGGTTGCCGTTGTTGACGTTGCCGTTGCCCCGGTTGCCGTTGTTGACGTTGCCGTTGCCCCGGTTGCCCGACGTGTTCGGCGTAGACGGACGCGTCGCGGGACGCGATTGCGGCGCGCGCGTGTCACCGGAGAAGTTGAAGCCGTTGCCGCCGGATGGGCGCGAACCGCCGCCGCCGCCGCCGCGGTTCATGCCGCCACCGCCACCGCCGCCGCCGCGGCTCATCCCGCCGCCCCCGCGACCACCGCCGCCGCCGCCACCACCGCGGCCCGCCGACGAAACCGCCGGCTGGAGTGCGAGAAGAAGGGCCGCGATTACACACAGATACTTCATTACTTAACTACCTCATCGATGCGGCCTTTCAGGCTGCAGTACGTGCCCTTGTACGTCGTAAACGATATCCAGAGACTATGCGGCGCAATCTTCGCCGTCGTCATCGGCATCGGCTGATAATCGTCGGTCGTGTTGACGTAGATCGTGCCGGCCTTCAGGTCGAGCGGTTTGGTCGAGCCCGACTGCACGAGCGCCGCGCTCGTCGGGAAGCAGGCCATCACGTTGCCCTGATACGAGCATGCCGCTCTGTTGACGACGAGCGTCCCCGCTCCATCCGCCGACGTTACGTACAGCGCGTTGTGAATGATTTTGACGACGGAGCCGGGGTAGGTGTCGCTGTGGCCGTCGACGTGCGTGATCGTCATGGTGCCCTTCGCACCGGCTGGAGCCGCGCCGAGTGCAAAGCACGCGACGATGGCTGCAAGAGGCGCCGCTTTCTGCAGCGCTAGGGATACGAAGCGCATGGTTGTCCTTTCCGTTCCGCATGGTGCGAAGCGTGGCCCAAAAGCGGCCGAGCGAATTGTAGCACGCGGCCCGTCGGAAGGGCAAATGGGGCCTCTACGCGCCCGGCGGACGGAACGCTATCGGCCGCTTCACGGCCTCGTCGATTTCCTCCGGCGTCATCAACACCGTCCAGTGCGACCGCACCGTGCCGGTCGCGTTGACGGCGAGGTTGAGCGCCGCGCCGGTGATCGCATCCGGAACGTCGACGATGAGGATCGCGTCTTCGTCACCGAACGTGAAGTAGAACGCTTCCAGCTTCCCGCCCAGCGGCGTCAGCAGGTCAACCACGGACTTGCGGCGCGCCGAGCCGCCCTCTTTCAATAGGCCCCTCGTCCCTTCGGGCGTGTAGGACGCGTGAAGCAAGTACTTTGGCACGATACGTCTCCTTATAGAGTTCCGCGACGGTGAAGTGGCGCCCAGCGTAGCACGCCCTTGCGCCGGCAGCAAGGCACAAAGGACGCCGGGGGCCCGGCGCGGTAGCCGCCATGCGATGCGTTCGATGCGCGCCTGGCTGATCGACCGTTGGCAGTGGCCCGCAGCGGCGTTGACGACGGCGTTCTTCCTGCTCGCCGTTCTTCCGGTGTTCTATTCGCTGTCGGGGCTCGCGCTTACGCTCGTCTTCGCGCAGCTGCCCGCCTACATGATCCATCAGTTCGAAGAGCATCACGACGACTGCTTCTGCCGCTACGTCAATCGCCTGTTGGCAGGCGGCCGCATCGCGCTGACGCCGGCGGCGGCGTTTTGGATCAACTCGCTCGGCGTTTGGGGCGTTGATATTGCCGCCCTCTTCCTGGCGCGCTTCGTCTCGCTCGGACTCGGGCTCATTGCGGTGGACCTCGCACTGGTTAACGGAGCGCTCCACGTCGCGACCGCCGCGATACGCCGCGAGTATAATCCCGGCACCGCAACGGCACTGGCGATTTTTCTTCCGTTAGGCACGTGGACGTACGCGGTGCTGCTTGCGGCGGGGGCTACGGCAGGCGAGCAAGTGGTTGCGATCGCGATTGCTCTGGCAATTCACATCGGCGTCGTGGCGTACGTGCGCCGCCGCGTCGCCGCTCTGCGTCAGGGGCGGTAAACCAGCTCCGTCATCATGCCGTCCATCATGTGCACGTCGTTGTGGCAGTGCAGCATCCAGCGCCCCGGCGGCGCGTCGGCCTTGAATCGCCACGTCGTCGTGCCGCCGCCGGCCGGAACGAGCGAGACGTCCTTGGCGAGCGGGCGCGCGAGGCGCGTCCCGCCGACTTCGACGAGCTCGAAGATGTGCCCGTGCAGGTGCATCGGATGGTCCATGTCGCTCGCGTTCACGAAACGCACCGTGACGAGATCGCCGGGCGCGACGTAGAGCTTCGGCGTGTCCGGCCAGGTCTTGCCGTCGATCGTCCAGCGATCGCTGCCCCGCCCGCCGCCGCCGAGCACGAAATGGTACGCCGGTCCGGGCGGCTCGAGAGCCGGTGGATTCGCCGCGACGCCGCCGGCCGCCGCATACGAGAAGATCCGCGCCCCATCGAGGCCGCTCGCGCCGCGTTGCGGCGGCGCGTTCTCCATCCCATCGGTATGAACGAGTACCGCCTGCGGCGCCGAAAGCGGATCGGTCGAGACGGCGTGGAGCAGAAACGCGCCCGCGCGCGTGACTTCGAAGACGGCGTCGTAACGTTCGCCCGAGCCCATGCGCAGCACGTCCACGACGACCGGGCGCGCGAGAGGATTACCGTCGGCGTGCGTCACGTGCAGAGCGTGGCCGTCGAGACGCACGTAGCGCGTCTGCGTGGGGCTGGCGTTGAGCAATCGCAGCCGCACGCGGTCGCCGGTCTTCACCGCAAGTTTGCGCGTCTGCGGATAGCATGCGCCGTCTATGCAATGCGCGAGGTAGGCGACCTCGTCGCCCATTTTCTCATCCCCCATGCCCGGCATCGAGCCGTCCATCTCCATCGCCCCGGGCATCGCGGGCTCGGTCATCGCTGCCGTGCTAATGCCGAGCAGCGCCCGCTGGAGCGAGTCCCAATCGGGCACGTCGTGAAAGACGAGCGCGAACTCGCGGTCGGCAGGCGTCTCGCGCGGGTCGTCCACCACGAACATGCCGAAGAGCCCGCGCGGCATCGCCAGCTCGAACGCGTGGTCGTGATACCAGCGCGTTCCCGGCGGCGAGGGCGCAAACTCGTAGAGAAACTCGCCGCCGTTCGCCACCGGGGGCTGCGTCACGCCGGCGACGCCGTCCATGCCGTTGGGCAGGATCATCCCGTGCCAGTGAACGCTCGTGGCCGCTTCGACGCGGCTGACGTAACGGACGCGAACGCGCTGGCCGTGCGTCACGCGCAGGAGCGGGCCGGGAATCGTCCCGTTGTAGGCGAGCCCCGCGAAATCTACGCCCGGCGCCGGCCGAAATCGAAGCGGAGCGGATTCGAGGCGGTACTCGACGACGTCGGCGGCCAGCGCGCGCATCGAGAGCGGCGGCAGCGCGGCAACGGCGAGCGCGCCGGTGCCCGCGCGCAGAAACCCGCGCCGGCGCATCGTTACGTCACTCTACGCGCAGCGGCGCGTGTTCGATCTGCTGGGCGCCGGCGGTGTTGCGCGCGATGATGAAGAGGTCGTACGAGTGGCGCCGCGATAGCGGGGGCAACTCGAGCACGCGGGTATGAAAATGATAGACCCCCGGTGCCACGTGGGTGCTGTTGATCGAAAAAGCGGCCGTTCTCACTTCGACCGACGCGACGTTGCTGCTCGCGACGATCGTGCCGTCGAACCAAATCCCCGGTTCGAGCGTGAGCGTCGAGAACCAGATGCGTACGATGCGGGGCGGCGCGCCCGGGGCTGCGACCGGCACCGCGGGCCAAGCGTGCGGCGGCTGCGCCGAAACGACGATATTGGCGGGCAGGCCGGGGGACTTAGGAGCGCACGCGCCCAGTAGCGAACATACTGCCCCTGTCAGCGCGAGCGAAAGGGCGGTTGCGACACGTTTTCTTGGCACGTATACACATGACTGCCGGTACATGAGGCCGATGGAACTGCTTTCCTCCCCCGGCAAAGTCGAGCCTGCCCTTCCCCCGCTCGAGCTGCGCGCCGAGCGGCCGGGTGCTCCAAGCCGGCTCGACTGGTTCGTCACCCTAGCAGCCGTGTGGATCATGACGGGCCTCTTCATCGACGCCCACCAGCACCTCTTCCTCGCGGTCGAGTCGTTCCTCAATCCCTGGCACATGACGATGTACAGCGGCGCCGTCTTCGCCGCGATCGTGCTCGGCGTTGCGATCGGCCGCAACTATCGCAGCGCCGGTTCGTTTTGGGAGGCCGTGCCGTTCGGCTACTCGCAAAGCGTCGTCGGCGTCGCGGTGCTGCTGATCGGCGGCGCGCTCGATTTCGTCTGGCACTCCTTCTTCGGCTTCGAGCATCAGCTCGATCTGCTGCTCAGCCCGCCGCATCTCATCTTGCTCACGGGCCTCTTCTTTCTCATCACCGGCCCCGTGCGCAGCGCGCTAGCGCGGCCCGAGTCGTCCAAACTGCTCGATCAGGTGCCGATGCTGGTCACGCTGGGCCTGGCGTTTGAGATCGTTCAGTTCGTCACGCAGTACGGCTTCTATCCCGAAGCGCTGATGCGCGACCATCCGCTCTCGCAAGCCGCCAATCAGAGCGAGCAGTTCGTGCTCTCGGTCTTCCTCTTCTACAAGCAGGCGCTCGAGATCTCGATCGTGATCTGGCAGAGCGTGCTGCTCTCGGCCGCAATTCTTTATCTCGTGACGCGCAAACGCCTCGCCTTCGGCGCGCTCGTCATCGTGAGCGTCGCGGTGAAGCTCTGGATCGGCGGCGAGCTCTCGAGCGACTTCAAAGAGCTTTTGCTGGTGGTCCTCGCGTCGGTCGCGGCGGGAGTCGCCGGCGATGCGATCGTGGCGCGCCTGCGGCCTTCCCTGCAGCGCCCCAACGCCTTCCGTCTGCTCGCGTTCGTCGTGCCCGCTGCGTACTTCGCAGCGTACTTCGCCTTCGCGCTACCGCTCTTCGGCGGAACGTGGTGGGACGCGAGCTTCGTCTTCGGTTCGATCGTCGAGGCCGGCATCGTCGGCGTTTGCGTCAGCCAACTCTTCATCGCGGGGTCACAAACGAGCGCCAGCGCTTCGTGAAGCTCTACCCCAGCGCGTACGTGCTGGCATTCGCAACCGCCGCACTGCACGTCGCCTTCTGCCATCGCTTCGGGTACTACCGCGACGAGCTCTACTTCATCGACTGCGCGAAGCATCTCGCCTGGGGCTATGTGGATCAGCCGCCGCTCGCGCCGCTCGTCACGTGGCTCACGGGGCCGCTGGGATATCCGGTCTGGGGCTTGCGCTTCTTCCCCGGCGTGCTCGCCGGCGTTACGGTGCTCTTCGCCTGCGCGATCGCGCGCGAGTTCGGCGGACGCGGGTTCGCGCAGACGCTCACCGCGCTTGCGATCGTGCTCGACCCGGGATTGATCGGCATCGCGTACGGCTTGTCCACGGAGTTTCTCTCGCCGGCGGCCTGGACGGCGCTGATCTACGTCACGATCCGGCTGGTGAAGACGCGCGATCCGCGCTGGTACCTCGCAATCGCCGGCGTCGTCACGCTGGGGATGTATGCTAAATACTCGATCGCCGCGTGCGCCGTCGCGCTGGCCATCGGGCTGCTGCTCGGCGGCCAGGCCGCGCTGCTTCGGTCGCGCCGGCTCGCAATCGCGGTCGCGCTTACGGCGCTGCTGATACTTCCAAACGCGCTCTGGCAGATCGGCCACGGTTTTCCGATGCTCGAGGTGCTGCACAACGACCAGCTCAACCGGCACGCGTTGGCCAACGGCATGGCCGACGAGTCGCCCAACCGCTGGATCAACGCGCTCTACATGTTCGGCTTGCAGTTCGCGTACAATAACCCGCTCTACGCGTGGCTATGGATTTGGGGCCTGGTGTGGTGTTGGAAGTCCCCCTTCGACTCCCCCTTCGACTCCGCTCAGGGTGACACTATTACCGATTTCTGACGATTGCGTATCTCATTCTTCTCGCGATGCTCGTCGTGACGATCGGGCGCGGATACTACATCCAGGGCGTCTACCCGGCGCTTTTCGCCGCGGGTGCCGTCGCGCTCGAACGCGCGCTCGCCGGCAAGGCGCAGGTTTGGAAGAGCGCGCTCGTTTCGGCGGTGTTCGTCGCCGGGCTGCCGATGTTTCCGCTCTCGCTGCCGGTGCTCTCGCTTCCGGCCTACATGGCGTACGAGCGCGCGATCGGGTTGAGCCGCCCCGAGCCGCCCGACGGACGCAGCCACCTCATCAATCCCATGTTCGCCGACCAGCTCGGTTGGCCGGCGATGACCGCTACCGTAGCGGGCGCGTACTGGTCGCTGCCGGCGGCGCAGCGCAAGATCACGGCGGTCTTCGCCGACCGTTACGCGTACGCCGGAGCTCTCGACTACTACGGCCCGCGCTACGGGTTGCCGGCGGTCATCAGCCCCAACAACTCGTACTACCTCTGGGGAACGCGCGGGTACAGCGGGCGCTCGATGCTCGCCGTCGGCGCGACCGACTACTGGCTGCTGCTGCGCTGGTTCGGCAGCGTCCGGCAGGTTGCGGTCTACCGAAACGATTACCGCTGGATGCTCGAAGGGCCGCTGCCGATTTACCTGTGCACGCGACCTCGCGTGCCGCTCGCCGCGATGTGGCCGGCGCTGAAGTACTACGGCCTCTAGCCCTCCTAGCGAGGAAGGAATCCCCACGTCTGCCGCGTGAGCTACCCGCATGGAAAACGTGCACGCGGAACGCTCGGCAGGCTGGTCGGTCCTCTGTTACGTCGGCGTCCTGATTCTGGCGACGCTGCTGAACAACGGCTTGCCGTCGGCGGGCGTGCGACCCGCCGACGCGGCGCTTATCATCGACACGCATCGAAACGCGCTGCTCCTAGCCGCCTGGCTGACCTTTCCCGCCTCGGCGTTCTTCCTCTGGTTCCTCGTCGGTCTGCGCAGCTATCTCGGGCACGCGCCGGGGCGCCAGGAGGGCCTGCCGACGCTCGCGTTCGGCTCGGGGCTCGTGCTGGTCGCGGGCTCGCTCTGGGCGGCCGGGATGGAGATCGCCGCGGTCTACCCGATGCCCGACACGTTCCTGCGCAACGGCCTCACGGGTCTCTACGACGCGTTCGTTTTCACGCAGGGCGGGCTCGGCTACGCGCCGGTCGCGATCTTTCTCTTCGCATGCGCGCACAGCATGCGCCGGCACGAGTCCGCACCGGCGTGGCTCTCGACGTTCGGCTATCTCGCGGCCTGCGGCGCCGCGATCGCGTCGCTCTCGATTTTCTTCACCGACTCGTTCATGGCGACGGGCGCTATGGGGCCGGGCCTTTTCGGTGCGCTGCCGACGGCGATCTGGCTGGTCGCAGCCGGCATCGTCCTGATTCAAAACAAGCGCGGCTCGGAAGGCTCGGGCGGACCGGAAGCGACGAGCACGTCGGACGCGTCGTAGTTCGCGTTATTGACCTTGCGCGAAACCTCGCGCACGCACATGCTGTCGGCGTCGTACGGACGTAAAAACGCGGCCGCAACTTCCGGAGGAAGCGGCTCGGGATCGAGCCAGTGCGCGATCGCGTCGCGCGGGAGGATCACCGGCATGCGGTCGTGCACCGGCGCGACGAGCGCGTTGGGTTCGCAGGTGACGAGGTTGCACGAAGCATGCCCGTTGCCCGGCTCCCAGAGTCCCGCAAACGCGAACGGCTCTCCCGACGCCAGCGTGAAGTAGAACGGGCGCCGGTCGCGCCACTCGTAGAAACCGTCGGCGAACTCGATGCAGCGCCGGCGGATAGGATAGCGCCGCGCGGAAACCGTTTCGGCGCGCGCGTTGATGCGGCCGTGGATGCCCCAGCGCAGCTCTTCCACGACGCCGCGTCCGTCGTTGCGGACGCCGAGCACCGCTTGCGCCGGTGCGATGTTGTAGCGCGGCAGCCCGGTCTCGCTGAATTCGGGGTATCGGAACTGCCCGAAGGCTCGCGAGAGAGCGCCGGGATTGGTGAGCGTGTACCTGCCGCACATGCCTTCTAGGCTTCGGCGGGCGGGCGGGCCCCACTTGTGTCATAATGAGGCTATGAAACGCTTGCTTTGTCTTTTGGCCGCCGGCGCGCTGGCGCTCTTGCCTGCAGCCGGCGCCGCCCAGCAGACGCGGCCTCCCATCGCCGTGCTCGATTTTTCGACCCAAGGGCTTACCTCGAATTGGTGGGGAGCCTTCCAACCGGGCGTCGCGCTGAGCGATCTGCTCACCGACCAGATGGTCAACGGCGGTAAATTCAACGTCCTCGATCGCACCCACTTACAGTCGACGCTGGGCGAGCATCAGCTGGGTGCGAGCGGAGAGGTCTCGCCCGAGTCGGCAGTCGCCGCGGGGCATATGGTCGGAGCGCGCTACCTCGTGACGGGCAACATTCTGCAGCTCGACCAAACCGGCGCGAGCGGCGCCAGCGCCGGAAGCCTGTTACCCGGCGTGTTCGGGGCGGCTGCGGGAGGCGTTTCGACGCACCGCGTGACGATCAAGGTCGCGGTACGCGTCATCGACGCGCGCACGGGGCAGATCGTGCAGAGCTTCGCCGACGAAGAGTCGCGCTCGGGAACCTCGTGGAGCGCCGGCGGTTTCTCCGGCTACGCCGCGGGATCGTACAGCAACTCGCAGTTCGTCAACAGCGACATGGGCCATCTCGTGGATGACGAGGCGGCGAAGATCGCCGCGACGATCGACCCCAGCCGCTTCAACTCAGGCCCTGCCGCACCTCAACTCAGCGGATACATTGCGGCCCTCGACGGCAGCAACGTCATCATCAACCTCGGCAGCAACAACGGCGTGCAGGTCGGGCAAATACTGCAGGTCGTCAAAGTGAAGTCGCTCGTGGATCCGACGACGCACGCCGTGCTGCGCGTCAACGAAAACGTCGGCCGGCTGCAAATCGACTCGGTGAGCTCCAACGCGTCGGTCGGGCACATGATCTCGGGCAAGGCCGCGGTGCGGCTGATGGTCACCACGCCGCAAGGGCCGTAGCGAACGCGGTTACGACGCGCCGGTGAGGCGGGCGACGACGCGCTCGATCTTCACCAGGCGCGTCTTCGTCCAGCGGTCGTGCAAGAGCACGCGACGCCAGATGAGGCTCGTCGGCACGATGAGCCACCAGAGCAGGAAAACCAAGAGATAGCGTCCCGAGCGTGCGCGCGGTGCTCGGCTTGCGAAAGTCGATCGTGACGACGCGCAGCCCCGCAATCATCATGCCGAACGTCTGCCCGGCCACGATCACGAGCAGCGCGAGATAGACGGGAAACCAAAACGCAAACCCCAGCCTATTGATGAACTCGCCGACGGCGTCTGCGAACGACTCGGCCGAGAGCGGGACGTCGCGCCCGCCGACGTTCACCGACATGCGCCGCTCGCCCAACGTGAACGGCCCGATCGTCGCGGTATCTTCCGGAACGGCGGTGGCAGTCGGAGCCGGCGCTGCGGTCGGCGCGGCCGTCGCCACCACGACCGTGTGATTCTTGCCGCGGATCTTGATCGGAGCGATGCCGGGGGCGTTAATGGTTACGTCGCCCGGCGCAACCGAGACGGTGGCGACGTTGCGGCGCGACACCGGGCCGACGCTGCCGCCGAACGACGTGATAATGGCGACGACGACGACCGCGTCGATACCCCACGCGGCGGCGCGGCGCCACCATCCCGCGCAGTCGCGCGGCAGGACGCTCGCCGTCCCGGGAGCGGCCAGCACCGGCGGCTCGTCGCTGCGCTCGCGCAGAAACCACGTTTCGGCATTTGCGTAGGTTTGCGACTGCATGAACCGGTGCAGCGACGCGATGCGCCGCGTCGCGTACGGTTCGCTGCTCAGCCACTCGCCCCAACGCAGGACCGAATCGGCTTCGATTTCTGCCAGCTGCTCGGCGAAGGCTTGATAGTCCACCTTGCGGCCGAACTCGTGGAACGCGGCGATTCCCATCGCGCGTATCGCCGCATCCAGCGACCCGCAGCAGAGCAGCCCGACCTTGTCGCAGGTCAGCGCGCAGCGGCGCAGCCACGCGCCGAAAATCATCGAGATGATCGGGTTCTCGTTGCCGTTGACGCTGAGCAGCGAGTGGAAGCGCGTGTGGCCGGCGGCGATATGGCCCAGCTCCCGCCCGATCATGAAGGCGAGCTCGTCGTCTTCGAAGATCTCGATCCAGTGGCTCGACAGCACGAGCGCGTAGGGCACGCCGAAGCCGAGCGCGACGACCGGCACCAAGTTGTCCTCGCGCACGAAGACCAGGGGCATCGGGATTTCGAGCGCCGCGCAGGCGCCCTTGACGATCTCGAAGACGCGCGGGTACTGCGTCTGATGCACGCGCACGCTCGATCCGAGAAGCCGGCCGCGCGCGAGCGTCACGTAGACCATCGCGATCACGATGAAGAGCGCAACCTGCGACGCACCGATGGACTCGTGCAGCACGTAGCCGACGAGCAGCGCTGCCGGAAACGCGAAGAGCGTCGTCAGAACCATGGCGAGACGCTCGGACGGCTCTCGAAGCGATCCAGGTCCCATAAAGAGCGGCTGCACAACCAAGCCTCTCTGACGGTGCAGCCGCCGGTTCCTCTGCGCCCGACGAGGAAGCGCGCGCGCCGGCGGGCAATCACTTTCGGCTATCACGCTGCCGTTTTCCGGAGGTTCCCGAATTGCGCTCGCTACTTCGTACGATCGGTCTTCTCACAACGCTCGCGGCACTTGCGGCCTGCGGGGCTAACGGCGGCTCGATGCCGCCTGCATCAACTGCCGGCCTGCAGAGCGCGATCGGCGCCGGCGGGGGCGCCCCGGCGGCCAACGTCGTGCGGGCCTGCCCGCTGAGCATGGATCCGGCCGTCGCGTCCTGCATGGCGCTGATCCGGACCGACGTGAAGGGCGGAACGAGCGGCTACGGCTACGGCCCGAGCGACCTGCAGAGCGCCTACGAGCTGCCGTCGGCGAAGAAGGGCAAAGGGCAGACGCTCGCCATCGTGGACGCCTACGACGACCCCAACGCCGCGAGCGACCTCGCCGTGTACCGCGCGAAATTCGGATTGCCGGCCTGCAACAGTTCCAACCCTTGCTTCGAGAAGTACAACGAGCAGGGCCAGCAGAGCAACTACCCGCCGCCCGATTCGGGATGGGCCGTCGAAGAGTCGCTCGATTTGGACATGTCCTCGGCGATCTGCCCGAACTGCAACATCATCCTCGTCGAAGCGACGACGTCGGGCCTCGTGGACCTCGGCAAAGCCGTTGACGAAGCGGTGAAGCTCGGCGCCAACACCGTGAGCAACAGCTACGGCAACTACAACGGCAAAGCTCCTTTTGGTTCCAAGCACTACGATCATCCGGGAACGATCATCACGGCTTCCGCCGGCGATTCCGGCTATAAGGTAAGCGAACCCGCCGGCTACTCGACGGTCGTCGCGGTCGGCGGCACGTCGCTGCGGACGTCCTCGGGCAGCCGCGGCTGGAGCGAGACGACCTGGGTCGGCACGGGAAGCGGCTGCGAACTGCGGCTCCCCAAACCCTCGTGGCAGACGGACAAAGGCTGCAAGGGGCGCACGATGAACGACGTCGCCGCCGTCGCCGATCCGAGCACGGGCGTCGCCGTCTACGACACCTACCCCAGCGGCGGCTGGTTCACGGTCGGCGGCACGAGCGTGTCCTCGCCGATCGTTGCCGCGATCTTCGGGCTTGCGGGTAACGCGAGCACGCTCGACGCGGCGCAGTCGCTCTACACGAAGAGCTCGTCGCTCTGGGACGTCACGTCGGGCAGCGACGGCACGTGCAAACGTCACTACCTCTGCAACGCCGGTGCCGGCTACGACGGGCCGACCGGCAACGGCACGCCGCACGGGCTGGGCGCGTTCTGATGCGGCGCGCGATCGGCCTCCTAACCGCGCTCGCCGTGCTCTCGGCGTGCAGTTCGAACGCCGGCGGCTCGGTGCCGCCGGTAGCCGGGATCCAGAACGCGGCGTCTGCGCGTAACGCAAACGTCGTCCCCGCCTGCCCGCAGAGCAAGGCTCCGACGGGAGCGCACTGCCTCGCGTTGATTCGCACCGACGCCGCCGGCCGAACGAGCGTCGCCGGGTACGGCCCGAGCGATCTGCAAAGCGCGTACGAACTTCCCTCCGCGACGAACGGGAGCGGACAGGTCATCGCGATCGTGGACGCGTTCGACGATCCCAATGCGGCGAGCGATCTCGCCGTCTACCGCGCCAATTTCGGGCTGCCCGCGTGCAACAAGTCGAATCCGTGCTTCGAGAAAGTCAACGAGCAAGGCCAGCAGAGCAACTATCCGCCGCCGGATTCCGGCTGGGCCGTCGAGGAATCGCTCGACGTGGACATGGCGTCGGCGATCTGCCCGAACTGCCACATCATTCTCGTCGAGGCGACGACGTCGGGGCTCGTGGATCTGGGTGACTCGGTGGACGAAGCCGTCAAACTCGGCGCGAACGTCGTGAGCAACAGCTACATCAACTACAACGGTAAGGCGCCCTTCGGTTCGAAGCACTACGACCACCCGGGAACGATCATCACCGCGGGCGGCGGCGATTCGGGCTACAAAGTCGGCGAGCCGGCAGGCTACGCTACGGTCATCGCGGTCGGCGGAACGACGCTGCGCACGGCGCAAGGCAGCCGCGGCTGGAGCGAGACGGCGTGGGGCGGAACGGGAAGCGGCTGCGAGCTGCGCATTCCCAAACCGTCGTGGCAGAAAGACAAAGGCTGCAAAGGGCGCGCGATGGACGACGTCGCCGCGGTCGCCGATCCGAGCACCGGGGTCGCCGTCTACGACACGTATCCCAGCGGCGGGTGGTTCACGGTCGGCGGCACGAGCGTCGCGACGCCCATCATCGCCTCGGTCTACGCACTGGCCGGAAACGCCAACACGCTCAAGGCATCCCAGTCGCTCTACACCAAGAGCTCGTTGCTCTGGGACGTGACGTCGGGCAGCGACGGCACGTGCAAGCATCACTACCTCTGCACCGCCGGCCCGGGCTACGACGGGCCGACCGGCAACGGCACGCCGCACGGAATAGGCGCCTTTTAAGCAACCGTAACGCCGCGCGCTAGCTAAAGAACGCCTCGATCACCTCGGCGCGTCCCGACGGAATGGCGGCGGCGAGATTGCCTTCGCGCAGCGCGTGCGCCGTATCGGCAAGCGCCGACATCGCGCACAGATAGAGCGCGCCGCCGGTGCTCACGCGGCGAACGCCCGCCTCCGATAGCTTCGCGAGCGAAACGCTGCCGTCGCCGGGGCCGACGCAGCACGTTGACGGGCTTTGGCGCAACGGCTTTGACGACCGCGACGATTGCGTCCATGTCGGGCAGGCCCGGTGCGTAGAGCACGTCGGCGCCGGCTTCGGCAAACGCGGTGAGCCGGCGGATCGTGTCGTCGAGGTCGGGACGTCCGTTGAAGTAGTTGTCGGTGCGTCCGGTAAGCACGATGCGCCCGCGTGCAGCGGCGGCGGCGGCCTTGACGCGAGCGACGGCTGCGTCGAAGCAGTGAATCGGGCCTTCCGGATCGGCCGTCGTATCCTCGATGCCGATGCCGGCGAGCCCGGCGTCTATCGCCGCCCGCACGGTCGCGGCGCAATCCTCGGGCGAGAAGCCGAACCCGTCCTCGAGATCGCCGTTAATCGGCAGGCCGCTGACGCGCGCGAGAAACGCGGCGTGCGCGATCGCTTCGTCGCGCGAGACGGCGTGGCTGCCGTCGGGCCGCCCGAGCGAAAACGCGAGGCCGTACGACGTGCTGCCCAGCGCCTCGAAACCGGCGTGCGCCAGCACCTTCGCCGACGCCCCGTCCCAAGGATTGGGCATGACGAACGCGCCGGGGCCGCTGTGAAGCGCCAGAAAGCGTTCGTAGGGTGTTGGGGCGGTCATCGTGCGGTCCTCATCCGCGCCCCTTTTGCGCGCACGCCCCGCCACCCTTGGAGCGGGGCCCGCCGGAACGGCCGAAGAATCGCAAGAACGATTCGTAACGTGAAACGCCGCAATCTTTCACTCTGGGAGCGCATCGCCGCATTTGCGGCGGCGGCATTGGCCATTGCCCTCAACGTCTCGGCATCGGTGCAGCTCTTCGCTCCCCCGACGACGTTCGGGTACCGCTTGACGTACACCGAAGGCTACCGGGTCGCGACCGTTCTTCCGGCGACGGCTGCCGCTCGCGCCGGCATCGCACCCGGCGATCACTTCGACCTGACGCGATCGAGCCTGCACGACCGCATCGTCGCCCTCGAGTACCAGCCCGCGTTGCCCGGCGAGCGAGTAACGTTTACCGTCGTTCGCGATGGCCGCGCACGCGTCGTCACGCTGAGCGCCGCGCCGCTGCCCGCGGCGGAATCGGGCAAAGCGCTCTTCTCGCCGCTCGCATCGTTCCTGCGCCTCGCGGGCTTCATCTATATCGGCGTCGCATTGATCGTTTTGCTGCGGCGGCCCGGCCGCATGACGTGGGGACTCTTTCTCTACTTGGTTTCGGTCACCGACGTCACGCTCTACCGGTTTCCGGAATGGCTCTTTCTGCCCACGCAGTTCGCGTCCGACGTATTAAGCGTGGCCGGGCTCGTCGGGCTGGTCATCTTCGCGGCGGGGTTTCCCACCGGGCGTCCAACCGGCCGCCGCACGTTTCTCGACCGCTATGCGATTCCGGTGGGCGCGCTCTTTGCGATTCCGAACCTCGCGTGGGACGCAACCGCGCTGTTCTTGGGCGCGAGCCCGGCTGCATGGATGTCGCTGGGCGCGACGCTGGGTGCCCTCGCGCTGATTCTCGTCGCGGGCGCGGCGCTCGGGGCGACGTATCTCGCCGCGGCGCCGTGGGAACGTCAACGTCTGCAGTGGGCGATCGCCGGCGTGCTCATGACGTTCGGCAGCAACGCCTCGGCCTGGGCGCGCTACTGGTCGGTAACCTATGCGTTGGCGACGTCGAACGTCTTCGTGTGGGCTACGACGCTGCTCTACGCGATCGCGCCGTTCGCAATCGCGTACGCCGTCGTGCGTCAACGAGTGTTCGGCGCCTCGTTCGTCGTCAGCCGCACGGTCGTCTACACCATTCTCACCGCCTCGACGTTCGCGCTCTTCGCGCTGATCGAGTGGTTCGCCGGAAGCGTGCTCGAACACAGCGGCGTCGCAATCGTGCTCGTTGCGATCGCGGCGATCGTCGTCGCGTTTTCGCTCGACGCCATCTACTCGCACGTCGAACACTTCGTTGACGGGATCCTCTTCCGGCGGCGCCATCTCGCCGAGCACCTTCTCGCAAACGTCGCCGCCGGGCTTCCGAATGCGTCCAACGAAGCCACCGTCGAGGATGCGCTCGTGCGCGAGCCGGTGACGGCATTGTCGCTGACGTTGGCCAAACTCTACGCCCGCGACGACGACGGGGAGTACGTGAGCGCCGGCGACCGGCTCGAACGAAGCATCCCGTTGCGGCTGCAGGCCAAGCGGCACCCGGTGCGCTTGCACGACGCCGATGCCGACGGCGACGCGGAGTACGACGCCGCAGCACCGGTGCTTGCGGTGCCGATCGTAGGACGGCTCGGGCTGCGGGCCGTCGCCGTCTACGGGGCGCATGCAAACGGCGAAGACGTGGATCCCGACGAGGTCGCGTCGCTGGCGCGCATTGGGTCGGCAGCCAGTATCGCGTACGACAATCTCGACGCGCTTCGCGCCGGCCGCCAGATCGAGCGCTGGCGCCGGATCGCCGAACGCCAAGCACGCGAACTCGCCGCCTTGCGCGCGCGCCGGGACAAGGAATAGGCTCGCCTAACTCGCCGAGCAGGGTAGCAGGCTTGTTCCGGGTATAAGGATAGCGAAGTAGCTAAAGGAGGAAGACACCATGCTTCGCATCACTACCCTCGCCTTTGCCGTCCTCGTTCTTTCCGCCACCGCCGTGGCCCCGGCAGCCATGTGCTCCGGGACCGACGCCGCGATCACGACGGTCTCCGTCAAGAGCGTCTCCACCAGCAACATGACCAACCACTACATGCTGACGGGCACGGTAAGCAACCTCGGAACGCAAGGACAGGCCAACAACGTGCTGCAGCACGTCGACATCTGGCTCAACGACCAAAAGCTGGACGACCGCAGCATCCCGCCGCTTGCGGCGGGGCAGTCGGCGACGTTCACGTACCCTTGGACGCGCGCAGTCGAAGCCGGGAAAGGCTCGACCGTAATGACGTTCAAGCTCGACGGCCAAGGCCCGGACTGCTATCCGGCAAACGATCACTTCACGCTCACGTTCTAATCTGGGTTTGCCGCGCCGGCGCGCGCTGCGCGTCGGCGTAGACGTAGGGGGCACGTTCACCGACCTCGCGGCGATCGAGTCGTGGAGCGGTGAAACGATTGCCCTCAAGATAGCGACGACGCCGCGCGAGCCGCATCGCGCGGTCGTCGACGCGCTCGCGGCGCTCCTGCGCCGCTACGACGACACTCCGGCGCTCGAGTTCCTCGCGCACTCCACGACGATCGCTACCAACGCGCTGCTCGGCCAAGTCGGCCTCGAGCTGCCGCGCGTGGCGATGGTGACCACGGAAGGCTTCCGCGACGTCATCGAGATCGGCCGCCAAAACCGCAGCGAAGTCTATAACCTCTTCGTCGAGCGCCCCCGGCCGATCGTCGCGCGCGAAGATCGCCTAACCGTGCGCGAGCGCGTGGACTACCGCGGAGAGGTGCTCGTCCCGCTCGACGACGCGTCGGTAGAGCGGGCGTGCCAGGAGCTTCGCGCCCGCGACGTAGCCGCGGTGGCGGTCTGCCTCCTTCACTCGTACGCCAACGACGGCCACGAACGCCGCGTCGCCGCTGCGCTGCGGGCGGCGCTTCCGGCCGTGCGCGTCACGCGCTCGTCGGAGATCAACCCCGAGTACCGCGAGTACGAACGCTTCTCGACCGCCGTCGTCAACGCCGCGCTCGCACCGATCGTCGAACGCTACCTCGAGCGGCTCGTCGGCGAACTGCACGGCATCGGCATAGACGCGCGGCTCTACGTCATGCAGAGCGACGGCGGCATGGCCGCGGCGCAGCACGTGCTGGCGCGCCCGGCCGCACTCGTCGAAAGCGGGCCGGCAAGCGGCGCGATCGCCGCGGCCGCGCTCGGGCGTCGCCTGAGCCTGCCACGTTTGCTCTCGTTCGACATGGGGGGCACCACGGCCAAGAGCGGCGCCGTCGTAGACGGCGTGCCGCAGGTCGTTACCGAATTCGAAGCCGCCGGCAAGACGCACAGCGGAAGGTCCGTTAAAGGCAGCGGCTATCCGGTGCGCTTTCCGTTCGTGGATCTCGCCGAAGTGAGCGCGGGCGGCGGCACGATCGCGTGGATCGACGACGCAGGCGCGCTGCGCGTGGGCCCGCTCTCGGCCGGCGCCGATCCCGGGCCGGCCTGTTACGGGCGCTCGGACCGCGCGACCGTGACCGACGCAAACGTCGTGCTCGGGCGGTTGAACCCGGCGGCGCTCCTCGGCGGCGATTTTCCGATCGACGCAGCTAGAGCACGCGATGCGATCGCGACGCTCGCGCAGCGCTTAGACGTAAGCATCGAACACGCTGCCGCGGGAATCGTTACGCTCGTTGACGACGCGATGGCGAAGGTGCTGCGCATCGTCACGATCGAGCGCGGACTCGACCCGCGCGACTTCACGCTCGTCGCTTTCGGCGGCGGCGGCCCGCTGCACGCGTGCGCGCTGGCCGGCGAGCTGGGCATCGCGAGCATCGTCGTCCCCGAACTCCCCGGGCTCTTCTCGGCCTGCGGCCTGCCCTTCGCCCCGCTGCGCTGCGGATACGTCGAGCCGGTGCTGCGCGATGCGGCGGAGGTTGACGCCGCCGCGATAGAGCGGCTCTTCGCGCGCAACGAGGAACGGGGACGCGCGGCGCTCGCCGAGCAAGGTGCGGATCCGGCGAGGATAACCGGCACGCGCGAGTACGACGCGCGCTACCGCGGACAGAGTTTCGAACTAACGGTTGCGTATGATGCGTCGCCGGCGGTCGTAGCGGAGCACTTCGCGCACGCGCACTGCGCGCGCTACGGGTACGACGTTCCCGGCGAGGCGGTCGAGTTGGTAAACGCGCGAGTCACCGTGCTTAGGGGAGCTGAATGCGTCGTCCCGAGCGGGTCACCCTTCGACTCCGCTCAGGATGACAGTGACGAGTCACTCGACGGGGTGACAAGTGGAGAGCGCGTACAGTGTAGCGCTCGGGGTGACAATAGACAAGTCTGGGTCAATGGTGCCTTCGAAACCGTGCTCGTGATGCAGCGCGGCGAGCTCGCGCCCGGGGTCGAAATGAGCGGGCCGCTGCTCGTCGAGCAGTACGACACGTGCACGTACGTGGCGCCCGGCTGGTCGCTGCGCTCGCAGGAGGGCGTGCTGCTGCTGCGTCGCATGGAAGCAGCGCAATGATGGATCCCATCGCCGCCGAGATCGTCAAGAACGCGCTCGTCTATGCGAGCGAAGAGATGGGCATCGCGGTGCGCAACAGCGCGTACTCGCCGAACGTCAAGGAACGGCTCGACCACTCGTGCGCGCTCTTCGACCGCCACGGGAACCTGATCGCGCAAGCGGAGCACATCCCCGTGCACCTCGGTTCGCTGCCGTGGGGCCTGCGCCGGATCCTGCAGATCGTGCAAGAGGAGCGCGGCGGAATGCGCGAGGGCGAGATGTGGGTCACCAACGACCCATACGTCGCCGGCACGCACCTCAACGACGTCACGCTCGTGCGGCCGGTCTTCCACTGCGGCGCCCTCGTCGGATATGCGGCGAACAAGGCACATCACGCCGACGTCGGCGGCTCCGCGCCAGGCTCGATGCCCGCGCAGGCCGGCGAGCTCTTCGCCGAAGGGCTCGTCGTGCCGCCGATGCGCCTCGTCGTTGAGGATCGGATCGCCGGAGAGATCGTCGCGCTCTTCCGCGCGAACTCGCGCACGCCCGACGCGCGCAGCGGCGATCTGCGCGCGCAGGTGGCCGGCAACTACACCGGCGAGCGGCGCCTTCTCGAGCTGTGCGAGCGCTACGGCGTCGAGAACTTCGACGTCGCTGCCTCCCGCGCGCTCGACGACAGCGAGAAACGGATGCGCGCGGCGCTGCGCGCGCTTGGCGAAGGCACGTTCGATGCCGCCGACTACCTCGAAGATTCCAGCGGCGCGCCCAGCATCGCGATCGTGCTGCGGCTCGAGCTTCGCGAAGGCACGGCTCGCTTCGATTACACCGGCACCGCCGCGCAGCTGGCTATGCCGCTCAACGCCGTGCTCGGCGTGACGCTCTCGGGCGTGCACTATGCGCTGCGCGCCGTCACCGACCCGACGATCCCGATGAACGAGGGCTGCTTTCGGCCGGTCGAGGTCGTCGTGCCCGAGGGAACGTTGCTCAATCCTCGGCGCCCCGCACCGGTATCCGGCGGCAACGTGGAGACGAGCACGCGGAACGCCGACGTCGTCCTGCAGGCGCTGGCAAAGGCCGCGCCGGAGCGCGTCCCCGCGTGCAGCGGCGGCACGATGAGCAACGTCATGCTCGGCGGCACGCGTCCCGGCGGCCAAATGTGGGCATTCTACGAAACCAACGGCTGCGGCATGGGCGCGCGGCCGACCGCGGACGGCATAGACGGCATCCAATGCCACATGACCAACACGCTCAACACGCCGATCGAAGCGATCGAACGCGAGTACCCGCTGCGCGTCGTGCGCTACGAGCTTGCCGACGGCACCGGCGGAGCCGGCCGCTATCACGGCGGCAGCGGGCTGATACGATCGCTGGAACTCGTCGAGGGATCGGCGCACGCCACGCTCCTCGCCGACCGGCATACGATCGCGCCGCCGGGCGCGCAGGGCGGCGAGCCGGGCACCTGCGGACGACACGAGCTCACGCGCGACGGCGTCACGCGCCGCCTCCCCGCAAAGACGAGCCTCGATCTCGAACCCGGCGACGTGCTGACGATACAAACGCCGGGCGGCGGCGGGTACGGCGCGCCCGGCGAGGCTCGTTAGAGCGGCGTATCGCTGGAGCGTTCGCCCGGGCGCTCCAACCCGAATCGCGCCGCGCAGAGCAGGTCCACGACGCGGATCGCGCTGCGCCGCGGCGAGAAGCGACGGCGCGCGTCGGCGGCAAGCGTGCTGCCGAGCTGCGCGCGCAGCCCCGCATCGCCAATGAAACGCGCGGCCGCCGCCGCGACGTCGTCGCGGGGGGCGAATAACGCCACGTCGGCGGCGAAGATCGCGCGCAGCTCCTCGCGCCCGGCGACGACGGCGGGGACGCCGGCTTGCGCGAGCAGCACGTTGCCGAACGCGGCACCATCGGTGAGCCCCGCGTGCACGGCGCAGGAAACTTCGACCGCATCGCCGCGGCCGAGCAGCATATCAGCGGTGACGGCCACGGTGCGAACGCCGGGCAGCGCGCGCGACGTCGCTTCGATCTCCTGCGCGCTGCCCGCGACGGCGACGAGATCGCAGGCCGGATCGTGCGAGCGGCGGATCGGCAGCGCGGCGACGCGGGCGCCGGAAGCGCAGGGCAGCCACGCGACGTCGAGGCTCGCCGCGCCGTGCGTGCGGATGCGCGCGGCTGCGCCCGGCGAACGCGACACGACGATTCCCGGCTGCGCTCTCCCGCCGTCGAACCACGAAAGCGAGGCCGCGAGCGCGAAGCGACGGTCGAGGCGCCGCCACGGTGCGATCGCGCCGCGCACGACGGGATGCCCGAACGAGCGCAGCGCGTCGGCGAGGTCGGCGAGCCCTGCCGCGAGCAGCGGTTCTTGGCTTGCGGCGTGCACGGCGATCGCGCCCACCTCGCCGCGTACGGTGCGCGGCAGCACCGCCAGCGCCGAGGACCAGCGCTGGTAGAAGCGGCGCTCGTTCTCAGCCTCACGATCGAATCGGCCCTCGGTCGCGCCTTCGTAGTGCGCGAAGCGCGCCGTAGGAACGTACGCGATCGCGTGCCCTTCCGCGCGCGCGCGCATGCAAAGGTCTACGTCTTCGAAACCGTTGACGTACGTCTCGTCGAAGCCGCCGCCATCCACGAACCACCGCGTTCGCACGGCCATCGCCGCGCCGGAAACGGCGAGCGCGTCGCGCGGCGCCGCGACGCCGTCGAGCGTCGCGGGCAGATTCCGGCACGAGTAGTGCCAGTGCGCGTTGCGCAGCAAGACCAGCCCCGCGGCCTGCGTCACGCCGTCTTCGAAGAAGAGCGCGCCGCCGGCGATCGCCACCTCCGGCCGCTCGAAGGCGCGCAGCAGCGGCGCGAACGCGTCGCCGAGCGGGTAGGCGTCGTTGTTGAGCAGCAGGGTGACGCCGCCTTCGGCCGCGCGCGCGCCGGCATTGCAGGCGCCGGCGAAATTGCGGTTGCTCTCCATGCGCAGGTGGCGCACCCACGGGAAGCTCGCGATCTCCCGCGCCGTCTCGTCGGGCGAAGCGTTGTCGACGACGATCGTTTCGAAGGCCGGTGCGCCGGCGTCGCGCAGCCGTTCGAGCTCGCGCAGACAGCGCGCGGTCAGCCACCAGTTTCCGTAGACCGGTATGACGACGCTGAGCCGCGGGCTCGCGCCGCCGCTCATCCGACGTGAATCTGCTCGAGCAGCTCCTGCTTGGTCTCCGGCACCATCGAGCGCACGAACAGGATCGTCACGATGCAGAGCGAGGCGTAAAGCCAGAAGGTCTGCGGGCGCCCGAACCGCGCGATCATCGTCAGGAAGAACTGCGACACGAAAAAGTTCCCGACCCAGTTGGCCAGCGTTGAAAGCGACATGCCCAGGCCGCGCACCGGAAGGGGAAAGATCTCCGAGATGAGCAGCCACACGATCGGACCGAGGCTAAACGCAAAGCATCCGACGTAGAGCATCATGCTCCCCAGCGCGATCGCGCCGTGCGATCCGGTGAAGCGGAGATGCGAGAACAAGGTCGCAAGCGATGCCAATGCGAGGAACATGCCGGCCAATCCCACGTAGAGCAGCGGCTTTCGCCCGACGCGGTCCACGAAGAAGATCGCGACGAGCGTCATGCCGCAGTTGACCGCCCCGACGAGCGCTTGAGCGAAGATCGAGGTGCTGGCCGACGCGATGCCGGCCATCTGGAATATCTGCGGGCCATAGTAAATCACGGTGTTGATGCCGGTGATCTGCTGCAAGATCGCAAGCGCGATCCCGATGAAGAGCGCCAAGCGCACGCCGGGCATCCGAAAGGCTTCGAAGCCCACGCTTTTCACCCGCAGGCTCTCGACGATGGACTGCTCCTCGCGTTCGCTCGCGCCTGCGTCGGCGTAGATGCGCTGCAGTTCCTCGCGTGCGCGGTTGGCGAGCCCGGTCTTGAAAAGATACCGCGGGCTCTCCGGCATGAAGAACATGCCCCCGAGCAGGATCGCCGACGGCACGACGGCCAGGCCGAGCATCCACCGCCACTGCCCGCCGTGCGCGAGCGCAAAATCTACGATGTACGCGCCGAGAATGCCGACCGTGATGGCAAACTGGTAAAGCGAGACGAGCGCGCCGCGCACGCTCGCCGGCGCCACCTCCGAGATGTAGAGCGGCGCGACGACCGAGCTGAAGCCGATGCCGATTCCGACGATGAAGCGCCCACAGAGCAGGGTCGTCTCGTTGGGCGCGATCGCCGAGACGAGCGCACCCGCGAGGAAGACGACGCCGGCGCTGCAGAGCGTCCAGCGGCGCCCGATGCGATCGGCGAGCGCCCCGGTGAAGGCCGAGCCGAGGATGCATCCGAGCAGCACGATGCTGATCGTGAACTCTTGCAGGCGGGTCTCCAAGCCGAAGTCCTTGGCGATGAAGAGGATGGCCCCGGAGATGACGCCCGTGTCGTAACCGAAGAGCAATCCGCCAAGCGCCGCTACGGAAGCGACGAGAAGCACGTACGCCTTCATGCAGGCGCTTTTGCGAGGCTCGCCCGAACGCTCCTCCAATGCAAGGATTGCCGGAGACCGGCCCCGCCCTCGAATACGCGCGAAAGCACGGCCTGCGCGCGCTCGTCGTCGCGCGCGGCGGCGAGACGCTCGTGCAAGAATACGGCGACGGCTCGTCGGCCGACACGGCGCATCCGCTCTACAGCGGCACGAAGAGCTTCTGGGGCGTTGCGGCGCTCTACGCGCAGTCCGACGGGCTGCTCTCGCTCGACGAACCGGTCGCGACGACGATCGAGAGCTGGCGCGAGGATCCGTGGAAGCGCCGCGTGACGCTGCGCATGCTCCTCTCGCTCACCGCCGGCTTCGGCTTCGGCGGACTCGGCAGCGCGGTGCCCCCGTACGAGCGCGCGCTGGCGATGCCGCTCAAAAACGAACCGGGCACGCGCTTCACCTACGGCGGCATCGCGCTGCAGGCGTTCGGCGCGGTGCTCGCGCACAAGCTCGCGCCGCGTGCGCTCACGCCGCACGACTACTTGCGCGAACGCATCCTCGAGCCCGCGGGCGTCGCGGTCGCGGCGTGGCGGCGGCTCGCCGACGGCACGAGCCCGCTGCCGACCGGCGCGTCGCTGAGCGCGGCCGCCTGGCTTGGGTACGGACGATTCGTGCTGCGCGAGCGCGCGTCGCTCGCGCCCTGCTTCACGGGGAGCACCGCGAACGCGCGCTACGGCCTCGGCTGGTGGCTTGGCTCCCCCGGCGCTCCGGGCGATCTCGTCTACGCGAGCGGCTCGGGCGGCCAGGCGCTCTACCTGGTGCCCTCGCTCGACCTCGCCGTGGTCCACTTCGGGAAGAGCGGGTCGTACCGGCACGAGGCGTTCCTCAAGCGTCTCTTCGCGCCGCGCGAACGTTAGAGGACCGGCGCGCGTTTCCGGCATAGTGGCACAGCCCATGAAACGTGCCGGCGCGCCTCGCGCCGCAGCTTTGGCTCTGGCATTCGCGCTCGGCGGATGCTCGTTCGCGTCGCAGCCGTCCCTGCCGCCCGCGCGCGCGGGAGCGACGTTGCTCCTCCCCGGCGCCGGTGCCGGAAAGATACGGCACGTCGTGTACATCATTCAAGAGAACCGCAGCTTCGACAACCTGTTCCAAGGCTATCCGGGTGCCGACACCGTTTCGAGCGGCAAGATTTCGACCGGGCAAACGGTCCCGCTGCAGCCGGCGGACTTGGCCATCCGCTACGACATCGACCATTCGGCCAGTGCGATGTTCGTCGCGTGCGACGGCACCGGCAAGCTGCCGGGGACGCAGTGCCGGATGAACGGCTTCAATAACGAGAGCGCGTACTTCTGGCCGCAGCGCATCAAGTATCCGCAGTACGTGTACGTTCCCCAGCGCGTCACCAAGCCGTACTTCGAGATGGCGCACGAATGGGTGCTGGCCGATCGAATGTTCCAATCGCAGCTCGACGAGAGCTTCGTCGCGCACCAATACGCGATCGCGGCACAAGCCGCGTCGAGCGTCAACCTGCCCGACGGCGAGTGGGGATGTCAAGGCGGCCCGAGCGACGTCGTGGCGACGATCACCCAGAAACGCAAGTACGGTCCGGACCAGACCGCCTGCTTCGACTACCAGACGCTTGGCGACGAGCTCGACGCCGCGGGGCTTTCGTGGCGCTTTTACACGAGCAAGTACGGGAGCCAATCGAGCGACGGCGGCGCCGACTGGTCGGGCTATCAAGCGGTGAGCCACATCTACAACGGCCCCGATTGGGCCAAAGTCATCGATCCGCAGAAGAAATTCATCACCGACGTGCGCGCGGGCAAGCTCGCGAACTTCACGTGGATCACGCCGATCTGCGCGAACTCCGACCACGTGAACTGCGGCGGCGGCTACGGGCCGTCGTGGGTTGCGGCGCTGGTCAACACCATCGGCGCGAGCAAGTTCTGGAGCACGACGGCGATTTTCGTGCAGTGGGACGACTGGGGCGGCCTCTACGACCACGTGAAGCCGCCGTTCAAAGGAGCCGACGGCCTCGGCTTCCGCGTGCCGCTGCTGGTCATCTCCCCCTACGCCAAGAAAGACCACGTTTCGCACGTCCAGTACGAGACGGCGAGCGTCCTTCGTTTCGGCGAGGACCTGTTCGGCTTGGCTCAGCTCGCCGCGGCCGACAAACGCGCGACCTCGCCGGCCGGCGACTGCTTCGACTTCAATCAGAAGCCGCGCGCGTTCGTCCCGATCAAAGCCCCCAAGGGCATCGAGTTCTTCCTGAAGCAGCAGGCTCCCGACTACCGCATCCCCGACTACGAGTAGCGCGCGCTAGGGCGTGACGGGCTTGGCTCCCTCGATCGCTTTCATCCCGGCTTGGTGCAGCGCGGTCTGCAGCGGCGCTAACGACGTGACGTACGCGTCGTACTGGGCGACGGCGGCGGCATACGCGGCGTCGAAGCGCTTGGCGTAGTCGAGCTGCGCGGCCGTCGGCGGCATCTGTGCGCTGCCGAAGCCGGTTCGCGGCACCGACTCGCGCAGCGAACCCCCGCGCTGAATCGAGTCCTCGTCGTTGTGATAATCCGCCGTGAACGCGGCAAAGACGACCGTCCACTGCGTTTGGGCCTGCGCGACTTGCGCTGCGATCGCCGCGCGGCTCTTTGCCGCGCCGGCGGCCGTTGCCAGCGACGACTTGATCGCGTCGAGGTTGTTGAGCGCTTCGTCGATCTTGCCGTAGATGCCGGAGTACTTTTCGGCGTACGCGTAGCCCGCCGCGTACTGCGCCGGCGTCATCTCGCCGCGCGGGTCGGGCTTGACCGTCAGCGGCTGCTCGAGCGTTTTGCCCGCCAACGCGATGCGCACCGCGTAGGTGCCGGGAACGACGGT
The DNA here is from genome assembly GCA_963790985.1 of Vulcanimicrobiota bacterium. GTDB lineage: Bacteria > Vulcanimicrobiota > Vulcanimicrobiia > Vulcanimicrobiales > Vulcanimicrobiaceae > Cybelea. The sequence goes on along the minus strand of CAWBQB010000005.1, from coordinate 536,938 downwards.
CGCCCCGGTCTTAGGCCCTTGGTACTCCTCGCGTGCGGCGCCGTGCCACTTCAGCGGCGCGTCTTCGGTGAAGTCCCAGACGTACCGGTTGATGCCCGCCTTGTTCGGCACGTACGGCTCCATCTTGCCCTTGACCTTATGCGTGCCTTTCACCGTGCGTATGACGCGCCCGTTTGCATCCAGGATCTCGATCTGCGGCGGGTCCTTCTGCGGCGCGGTCTGGTAGAAATCGACGATCGCGCCTTTGGGCGGGTTCTCTCCGGCAAAGCGCGTGTAGATGCCGAGATCGTTGGAGTGGTAGAAGTACTCGTACGCCGTGCGGGGCGTAAAGAGCATCGTGCCGGCGCGCTCGGCGGCGCCGAGCTCGCGAACCGAGTCGAGCGAATCGAGGATCCACACGTCGCGGCCGTGCGTCGCGATCACGAGGTCGTCGAACTGCGGCTGCACGTGGATGTCGCGCACCGAGACCACCGGAAGGTTCATGCGGAAGTCTTGCCAGCTGGCGCCGGCGTCGAACGAGACCCACAGACCATTCTCGGTTCCGGCGAAGAGCAGGTTGGCATTGCGCAGGTCGGGGCGAATCGTGCGGACGTACTGATTGGCCGGAAGCCCGCTGACGATCTTCGCCCACGTCTTGCCGTAGTCGTGCGTGACGAACGCGTACGGCGCGTAGTCGCCGAGCCGGTGGTTGTCGGCGACGGCGTAGGCCGTCCCGGCGACCAGGGGCGAGGGCGCGACCGTCTCGACGCGCGCGTACTCCGGCGTGCCCGGCGGGGTCACGTTCTCCCAGTGCGCGCCGCCGTCGCGCGTCAGCTGCGCGTAGCCGTCGTCGGTGCCGACCCAGATCTCTCCGCGATCGATCGGCGAGCCTTCGATGTAGAGGATCGTGTCGGAGTACTCGGCGCCCGAAACGTCTTTGGCGAGCGGGCCGCCCGAGGGCACTTGATGCTCTTTGACGTTTCGCGTGAGATCGGGGCTGATGACGCTCCAGGTCTCGCCGCGGTCGGCCGACTGAAAGATGACGTTTCCGCCGAACCACGCAACCGCGGGGCCGCCGCTCGCCGCGGCGTCTACGGGCGGCGCGAACGCGATCGGCGAATCCCAATTGAAACGGTACTGCACCGAGCTTAGATCGAACGGCCCGAGGAAGCTTCCCGGAAACGCATCGTACGGACGGATGAAGCGCGTCGTCTCGGTCTTCCGGTCGAAGAGCGTGAGCGCGCCGTCCTCGAGGTCGCTCCAGACGTAGCGAGGATTGCCGGGTTCGGGAACCGTCCACATGCCGTCGCCGCCGACGACGTCGGTCCAGTGACGATCGAGAATGCCTTCGCTGTCGAGCGAGTTCGACGGGCCGCAGAAGCCGCCGTTGTCCTGGTATGCCGCACAGACGAGGTACGGATTCTCGTCGGAAAGTCCGACGTGATAGACTTGGCCCATCGCGAGGTTGCGCGAGAACGACCAGTTCTTGAGATCGGTCGTGAGCGCGTAGCCGCCGTCCTCGCCGGTGATGATGCGTTTTGGATTCGTCGGATCTATCCAGATCGCGTGGTAGTCAACGTGCACGTCCTTGGCGATCTCGGTAAACTTCTTTCCGCCGTCTTTGCTCTCGGCGAGCATCTCCGAGACGGCGTAGACGTGATTGGCGTTCTTCGGATCGACTGCGATGTGCGTGAAGTAGAACGGACGCTGATCCACGAGCGTGTCGCTGCTCGTCATCGTCCAGTGCGCGCCGGCATCGTCGCTGCGCCACAGGATGCCGCCTTTCGCCTCGATGAGCGCGAACACGCGGTCGGGCCGGCTCGGCGCGATCGCCAAACCGATTCGCCCGGTGTAACCCGCCGGCAGCCCGTTGCCGGTAAGACGGTGCCACGTGCGCCCGCCGTCGGTCGACTTGTAGAGACCGTCGTCGGCGCCGCCGCTGGTGAACGTCCACGGCACGCGCCGGAAGTGCCACATGCCGGCGTAGACGACGTTCGGATCGCGCGGGTTCATCGCGACGTCGCTCGCGCCGCTGGCGGGGCCGGCGTAGAGCGACTTGCTCCATGTCGCGCCGCCGTCGAAGGTCACGTAGACGCCGCGATCGCTCGAGTCCTTGAACGGATCGCCGAACGCGCCGACGACGACGTGGCGCGGATCGCGCGGATCGATGGCGATGCGCGAGATGCTCCACACGCCCGCCAAGCCGACGCGCCGCCACGTCTTCGCGCCGTCGGTGGACTTATAGAGCCCGTCGCCGTAGCTGACGTTGTTGCGCGGATTGGCTTCGCCCGTGCCGGCCCAGACGACGTTTTCGTTGACCGGATCGATCGCGACGGCACCGACCGCGGACACGTTTTGCTTTTCGAAGGCCGGCTGCCACGTTGCGCCGCCGTTGACCGACTTCCACACCCCGCCGCCCGCGGTGCCGAGGTAGTAGAGCTGATCGTTTCGCGCGGTCCCCGCCACCGAGGCCACGCGGCCGCCGGAAACCGCGGGCCCGATCGAACGCCACGAAAGGTTGGCGTAGGCGACCGCCGCCAGCAAAACCGTCGAAACGAGCATCAGAGCGCGTTGACCTCCTTCACCGTCGTCACGGGTTTGGCACCGGCTTGCTGGAGCTGCGCGTTGATGCCGGGCAGCGTCCCGGTGACGAACGCGTTGTAGCGTCCCACGCCCGCGCGATAGAGCGCGTCAACGCGCACGATCGCGTCGGCGACCGGCGGCGTGATCAGACCCTGCGCGACTTGGAACGCGCCGAGCAGGTCTTCGTGGATCTCGTTCTCCTGCTGCGTTCCTTCGCCGCGGAGGTGGATGGCGAGCGTATCGAAGAGCGCCGCTCGCGCCTTTTCGCTGTCCTGCAGCTTAGCGACCAGCGCCGTGTTGTTCGCTTTCTGCGCGGTTGCGATGGCGCCGTCGATCGCTTTCTTCAGATCGTCGAGGTTGTTGAGAATCGTATCCATCTGCGAGACGCGCGCCATCTGGCGCATCGACTCGTCGTAGGAGCGCTGGTAGTCCGCCTGCGTGAAGATGGACCGCGGGTCCGGTTCGACCTTGAAATGCGCGACGTACGCATGGCCGGAGAGCCAGATGCGCGCCGAGTAACTGCCCGGCGGGACCCCAGGCCCGGTCTCCGGGTTGAAGAAGTCGTTGTCGGCGCCGTTCCACTTCACCGGGCCGTTGACGGTGAAATCCCAGGTGTAGCGGTTGAGCCCGGCTTTATTGGGCATGTACGGCACGTCTTTGCCGCCGACTTTGTGCGTTCCCGACACGCTGCGGATGACGCGCCCCTTCGAGTCGAGGATCTCCAGCGTCGGCGCGCTCTTCTGCGGCGCCGTCTGGTAGAACGTGAGCATGACGCCGTACGGCGGATTCTGCGCGGCGTAGTTGGTGTAGGTGCCTTCGTCGTTGGAGTGCTGCGTCCACTCGTACGAAACGCGCGGCGTAAAGAGCCAGCTTCCGCGTGAAACGGCCTGCTGCAGCCCCTGGACCGCCGTCATGTCGTCCATGATGTAGGCCGAGCGGCCGTGGGTCGCAAGCAGAAGGTCGTCGTACTGCGGCTGCATCCGGATGTCGCGCACGGACGCCGCCGGCAGCCCGTTTTGGAACGACTGCCAGTTCGAGCCGCCGTCGAGCGAGATCCACACGCCCTCTTCGCTTCCCAGATAGACGAGGTTACGATTGCGGATGTCGGGCCGAATCGAGCGCGCCCACTGATTGGCCGGCAGACCGGTGACGATCTTGGTCCAATGCGCTCCGAAGTCGCGCGTGACGAACGCGTAGGGCGCGTTGTCGCCCGTCAAGTGCGCGTCGGCGACCGCGTAGGCGGTGCCCGCCGCGAGCGTCGAGGGTGCGACCGTCGCAAAGCGCCCGAGCCCGGGCGCCCCCGGCGGCGTCACGTTCGCCCAGTGCTTGCCGCCGTCGCGGGTGAGCTGCACGAGGCCGTCGTCGGTGCCGACCCAAATCTCGCCCTTGGTTACCGTAGAACCCTCGATGTCGAGAATGGTATCGGTGAACTCGGCGCCCGAGACGTCTTTGGTGATCGGGCCGCCCGCCGGAATCTGGTGCGCCTTGTCGTTGCGGGTGAGATCCGGGCTGATGACCGTCCACGTGTGCCCACGGTCGACCGTCTGGAAGACGACGTTGCCGCCGTACCAGCCGATCAGCTTACCGCTCTGCGAGGGCCAGGGCGCGAACGCGATCGGCGATTCCCAGTTGAAGCGGTACTTGCTGATCGCAGGATTCCACGACTCCTTGCCCGTCTGCAGGTAGGGCTCCGCCAGCCACGAGTCTTGCGTGACGCGGTTGTAGACGACGATCGATCCGTTTTGCGAATCGGACCAGATCCAGTCGGGATTACCCGGCTCTGGGATTCCCCACTGGCCGTCGCCGCCGACGGTCGAGATCCAATGCTTGTTCAAGATGCCCGATTGATCGAGCGAGTTCGACGGGCCGCACCAGCCGCTGTTGTCCTGCAAGCCGACGCAGACGGTGTACGGATTGTCCGTGCCGACGCCGACGCGATAGATCTGCCCGATCGGCAAGTTCGCGGAGAAGAACCAGTTGTCGCCGCCATTTACGGTCAGCGCGTAGCCGCCGTCCTCGCCGAGGATGATCCGTCCCGGGTCGTTCGGCGCGATCCAAATCGCGTGGAAGTCGGGGTGCACGTCGAATCCGGTGAACGGCTTGAACTTCTTTCCGCCGTCGGTGCTCAGCATGGATTGGAACGAGAGCGAGTAGACCCTGTCGGGATTCTTCGGATCCACGGCAACGTGCGAGAAGTAAAACGGCCGCGCGTTGACCTGCGTGTCGTCGGTCGCCATCGTCCAGGTGCCGCCGCCGTCGTCGGAGCGCCACAGCACGCCTTCCTTAGATTCGATCAGCGCGTAGACGCGGTTGCCGTCGCTCGGCGCCACCGCAATGCCGATGCGTCCCATCGGCGCGGCCGGCAAGCCGTGCCCTTCGAGCTTCGTCCACGTCGCGCCGCCGTCGACGGACTTGTAGAGGCCGTCCTCGTCGCCGCCCGAGAGCGTGGTCCAGGGACGGCGCTGGAACTTCCAGATGCCGGCGTAGATGACGTTCGGACTTTGGGCGCTCATCGCGAGATCGGAGGCGCCGCTTTCGGGCCCGGCCGAGAGCGTCTGACGCCAGGTCTTGCCGCCGTCGTCGGTTACGTAGACGCCGCGCTCGCTGCTGTCGCTAAAGACGTCGCCGAGCGCGCCGACGATGACGTGGTTGTGATTCTGCGGATCCACCAAGATGCGCGAGATGTATCGCGTGCCGTCGAGGCCCATCTTGATCCAGTGGTCGCCGCCGTCGGTCGTCTTGTAGACGCCGTCGCCGTAGCTCACGTCGTTGCGCGGGTTCGATTCGCCCGTTCCGACCCAGACGGTCTGATTGTCCGTCGGGTCGATCGTCACCGCGCCGATCGCGGCGACGGACTGCTTCTCGAAGACCGCGCTCCCACGTCTGGCCGCCGTTGGCGGACTTCCAGACGCCGCCGCCGGCAGCGCCGACGTAGTAGAGCTTCGGATCGGTCGCAGATCCGGCAACCGACGTGACGCGGCCGCCGGCGGTCGCCGGCCCGATCTCGCGCCAGTGCATGTTCGAAAACGGCGGCCCCGGCGTCGGCGTCGGCGATGCCGGCGCAGCGGGCGAAGCCGCGGCGGCGGGTGAGGCCGCTGCGGTGGGTGATGCCGATGGAGCCGGCGAGGCCGACACGACCGGTGACGGCGGCGCCGTCGGGGTGTCGGCGGCACGAGCCTGGCCATAGGTAGACAGAGCGGCGCCGCAGAGCGACGCGAAAAGCAGCACGCGGTAAATCAAGGGAGCCCTCCTGCGGGCTTTCTAGCGGCGACGAACGCGCGACTCCTGCGCGCGCGCAATCAAAGAAGCATCAAACTGCTTTCACCGCCGATGGGCGGCCGCGTCCTGCGCTTCGTACCTCGGCACGTTGACGTGGATCGCGTACCACTGAGACCAAGCGATGGCGGCGCACATCACAATGAAGATAATCCCGACGATCACCAGGGCCCGGGTTCCGCGGCTCACGGGAGGGGGGATTGGTCGCCGGGGGGCCCGAACCCCCCGGCCCCATATGCGGAGAACCATCGCCTGCTACTTGGCGACCGCCGCGTTTGCGTTTTGCTCGTTCCTCGCCGCCGGCGAGCCGGCGCAGGCGGCCCACCGTCCGGTCCCCGCGACGCCCGCGGCAATTGCCGTCTACTCGACGGTGCTTCACCAGATCAACCCGCAGATGCCCCGTTGGCAGAGCAACGATCTCGCCCGCCGCGTTCTCGTGAGCGCCGCGCGCTGGCGCCTGGACGCCAACATGCTCGTGGCGATCGTGACCGTCGAGTCGCGCTGGCACACCCACGCGGTCTCGCGCTCCGGAGCCATCGGGTTGGGCCAGCTCATGCCAGGCACCGCCGCGGGGCTGGGCGTCAATCCGCGCGACCCCGTCCAGAACCTCGCCGGTGCGGCCCGGTACCTGCGCGGCCTCGTGCAGCGCTTCGGCCGGCACTACGACCTCGTGTTTGCGGCGTATAATGCGGGCCCGCATGCCGTCACCGAGTACGGAGGGATCCCGCCCTTCAACGAAACCGAAGTCTACGTGGTGCGCGTGCTCGACACGTGGCAGCATCTCACGCGAACGGTGCGCGTTCCGGCCAACGCCTTCGCCACCGCGCCGCACGGCCTCGAACTCGACTACTGGCTCGACGCCGTCCAGTAACTCCGCAGAATCTCTTCTACCGCCCGGCCTAGCTCGGCCGGACCCTCGATCCGCAGCGCCATCGCGCCGGCGTTGCGCGCCGCCTCGACGTCGCTTTCGCGATCGCCCACGACCACGCAGCAGCCCGGATCCACGCCGATCGCGCGGGCCGCGTCCAAGATGAGCTTCGGTTTCGGCTTACGGCAGTCGCACGCGTCCTCGGGCGCATGCGGGCAGACGAAGAACCCCGCAAACGGCCCGAGCAGATCCTCGACGCGCCGGTTGACCGCGTCGGCCTGCTCGCGCGTGATCAAGCCGCGGCCGATGCCGCTTTGATTGCTTACGACCGCAAGCGGCAAGCCCGCCGCGCGCAAACGGTCGAGCAGCTCGCGAGCGTTCGGCGCCGGCTTAACCTTCTCCGGATCGCCGTTGAACGGCACGTCGATCACGATCGTTTCGTCGCGGTCGAAAAGCACGGCGCACGCCTTTCGGCTCAGCGTCAGGACGACACCGGAACGTACACTTCGGCGCCTTGCTCGACGAACTCGCGCGACTTCTCCGCCATGCCGCGCTCGGCATACTCGCGCACTTCCTGGGTGATCCGCATCGAGCAGAAGTGCGGGCCGCACATCGAGCAGAAGTGCGCGACCTTCGCCCCCGGCGCCGGGAGCGTCTCGTCGTGGAACTCGCGCGCCGTATCCGGATCGAGCGAGAGATCGAACTGGTCCTGCCAGCGAAACTCGAAACGCGCCTTCGAGAGAACGTCGTCCCAATGCGAGGCGTTGGGATGGCCTTTGGCGAGGTCGGCCGCATGCGCCGCAATCTTATACGCGATCACGCCGTCCTTGACGTCTTTCTTGTTCGGCAGCCCGAGATGCTCTTTGGGCGTCACGTAGCAGAGCATCGCCGTGCCGAACCAGCCGATCATGGCCGCGCCGATCGCGCTCGTGATGTGATCGTATCCCGGCGCGACGTCGGTGACGAGCGGGCCGAGCGTGTAGAACGGCGCTTCGTGGCAGATCTCGAGCTGCTTGCGCATATTCTCTTCGATGAGGTGCATCGGCACGTGTCCGGGGCCCTCGATCATCACCTGCACGTCGTGCTTCCACGCGATCTCCGTCAGCTCGCCGAGGGTCTCGAGCTCGCCGAACTGCGCCGCGTCGTTGGCGTCGGCGGTGCAGCCCGGGCGCAGGCCGTCGCCGAGCGAGAACGCCACGTCGTACGCCTTCATGATCTCGCAGATCTCTTCGAAATGCTCGTAGAGGAAGTTCTCGCGATGGTGCGCCAGGCACCATTTCGCCAGGATCGAGCCGCCGCGCGAGACGATGCCCGTGATGCGATTGGCGGTCAGCGGAACGTAGCGCAGCAGCACGCCCGCGTGGATCGTGAAGTAGTCCACGCCTTGCTCGGCCTGTTCGACCAGCGTGTCGCGGAAGAGATCCCAGGTGAGGTCCTCGGCTTTGCCGCCGACTTTCTCGAGCGCTTGATAGATCGGCACCGTGCCGATCGGCACCGGCGAATTGCGCAGAATCCACTCGCGCGTCTCGTGGATGTTCTTGCCCGTGGAAAGATCCATGACGGTGTCGGCGCCCCACTGCGTCGCCCACGTCATCTTCTCCACCTCTTCGTCTATTGACGACGTCACCGCGGAGTTGCCGATGTTCGCGTTGATTTTCACCAGGAACTTGCGGCCGATGATCATCGGCTCGCTCTCGGGATGGTTCACGTTCGAGGGCAGGATCGCGCGCCCTCGCGCGATCTCGCCGCGCACGAGCTCGGGCTCCATGCCCTCACGCAGCGCGACGTACTCCATCTCCGGCGTGATCTCGCCGCGACGGGCGTAATGCATCTGCGTGACGTTGGCTCCCGGCTTGGCACGGCGCGGCCGGCGCGCGCCGGGGAAGCGCAGCTCATCGAGTTCCGCCATCGCGTCGCGTCCGCGCCGGTAGAGCGAGGACGGCCGGTCGAGCTGCACCGTGTCGCCGCGCGCGGCGATCCAGCCTTCGCGCAGCGGCGGAAGCCCGCGCCGGATATCGGCGACGTACTCCACGTCGGTGTAGGGACCGCTCGTGTCGTAGAGCGTGTGAACCGTACCGTCGGTCAGCGCGATCGCGCGCCGCGGGACGCAAATCGAGGGGTCCGACCCCCTAACGTACACTTTCATCGTAGCCTCCCTACGCCGGCATTACCCGGATCAGGTCTTTTGCGGTCGGCAACCCGCCGGTCGCCCTCTCAGCCCTCACGAGCTCCCGCTGTGATTCGGAGTACTACGCGACCGGCGCGACTCTTCCCACGCGAGACGGGATGAGGTCGGGCCGACCGGCGCCAATGACCCGACCGTGATCAATCCGTCGGCAGATCCGGATCCGCAGGAAACGCAGGAGTGGCTCGAGGCGATCCGGGGCGTTCTCGCCGCGGAGGGGCCCGACCGCGCCCGCCAGCTCATCGCCGAGGTCGTTGACGAAGCGCAGCGGGGCGGCGCCCACATCTCGCTGGGCACCCAGACGCCCTACGTGAACACGATCGGGCTCGACCGCCAGCCGGAGATGCCCGGAGACCGCGAGTTGGAAGCGCGCCTGCGCCATTACGACCGCTGGAACGCGATGGCGATGGTCGTGCGCGCGAACAAGGTCAGCTCGGAGCTCGGCGGCCACGTTGCGAGCTACGCGTCGGCGGCGACGCTCTACGACGTCGGCTTCAACCACTTCTTCCGCGCGCCGAGCGAAACGTTCGGCGGCGATCTCGTCTTCTTCCAGGGTCACTCGTCACCCGGCGTGTACGCGCGCGCCTTTCTCGAAGGACGCGTCACCGAGGATCAGCTCGAGCGCTTCCGTCAAGAGGCCGACGGCCGGGGGCTCGCATCGTATCCGCATCCGTGGCTGATGCCGGACTTCTGGCAGTTCCCCACCGTCTCGATGGGCCTGGGGCCGATCATGTCGATCTACCAGGCGCGTTTCATGCGTTACCTGCACGATCGCGGGTTGCTCGACGCGACGGGGCGCAAGGTGTGGGCCTTCGTCGGCGACGGCGAAACCGACGAGCCCGAATCGCTCGGCGCGATTTCGCTGGCGGGGCGCGAGAAGCTCGACAACCTCGTTTGGGTCGTCAACTGCAACCTGCAGCGCCTCGATGGCCCCGTGCGCGGCAACGGCAAGATCATCCAAGAGCTCGAAGCCGTCTTCAAAGGCGCGGGCTGGAACGTCATCAAGGTCATCTGGGGCAGCCGGTGGGATCCGCTGCTCGAGGCCGACACGAACGGGCGGCTCGTCGCGCTGATGAACGAGTGCGTGGACGGCGACTACCAGACGTTTAAATCGCGCGACGGCAAGTACGTCCGCGAAGAGTTCTTCGGACGGTATCCCGAGACCAAGGCGCTCGTCGCAAACATGACCGACGAGGAGATCTTCAATCTGCAGCGCGGCGGGCACGATCCGGTGAAGGTGTATGCCGCATATCGAGCCGCCGTGCAGCATCGCGGGCAGCCCACGGTGGTTCTGGCGAAGACGATCAAGGGATACGGCATGGGCGAAGCGGGCGAAGCGCAGAACATCGCCCACCAAGCCAAAAAGATGGAAGTCGCCGCGATGCGCAAGTTCCGCGACCGCTTTTCGCTGCCCGTGACCGACGCACAGGTCGCCGGCGAGAAGATTCCGTTCTTCAAGCCCGCCGACGACGCGCCCGAGATGCAGTACCTGCGCGACCGCATCGCCGAGCGGGGCAATCTGCCGCGCCGGCGCAGAACGTCGGCATCGCTGGCGGTGCCCGAGCTCTCCGCGTTCGACGCCCAGTTCCAGGCGACGGGCGAGCGAAAGATCTCGACGACGATGGCGTTCGTGCGCGTGCTCAACGCGATCGTGCGCGACGGCGAAGTCGGCCCGCGCGTCGTGCCGATCGTCGCCGACGAATCGCGCACCTTCGGCATGGAAGGCATGTTCCGCCAGCTCGGCATCTACTCGTCGGTCGGGCAGCTCTACCACCCCCAAGACGCCGAGCAGCTCATGTGGTACCGCGAGGACAAGCACGGACAGATTCTGCAGGAAGGCATCAACGAAGCCGGCGCGCTCTCGTCGTGGATCGCGGCGGGCACGTCGTACTCAAATCACGATCTGCCGATGATTCCGTTCTACATCTTTTACTCGATGTTCGGATTCCAGCGCGTCGGCGACCTCTTGTGGGCCGCGGGCGACAGCCGAACGCGCGGATTTCTGCTCGGCGCCACGTCCGGGCGCACGACGCTCAACGGCGAGGGGCTGCAGCACGAAGACGGCAGCAGTCAAGTCGCGGCCTCGTTCGTTCCAAACTGCCGCAGCTACGACCCCACGTTCGCCTACGAGCTCGCGACGATCGTGCAAGACGGTCTTCGCCGGATGCTCGCCGAGCAGGAAGACGCCTACTACTACATCACGCTGATGAACGAGAACTACGAGCATCCCGCGATGCCTCCCGATTCGCGCGACGGCATCCTGCGCGGCATGTACCTCTTCCGCGACGGCGGCAAGGCCGATTCGAAAGTTCCGCGCGTGCAGCTCTTCGGATCGGGCGCGATCCTGCGCGAAGTCATCGCCGCCGCCGACCTGCTCGCCGAGGACTGGAGCGTCGGCGCCGACGTGTGGAGCGTGACGAGCTTCAACGAGATCGCGCGCGACGGCGTCGCGGCCCGGCGTTGGAACATGCTCCACCCGCAAGAGACGCCGCGCCTACCGTACGTCGCGCAATGTCTGCAAGGGCGCGCCGGCCCCGGAGTCGCCGCAACCGATTACGTGCACGCGTTCGCGGGGCAGCTCCATCCGTTTATCGGCCGGCGGTACGTCGCGCTCGGCACCGACGGCTACGGACGCAGCGATTTCCGCCGCAAGCTTCGCGAGTTTTTCGAGGTGGATCGCCGTTTCGTTGCCGTGGCGGCGCTTCAGGCGCTCGCCGACGAAGGAACGATCCCGCGTGCGACGGTACGCAAAGCACTCGAGAAGTACGAGATCAACCCCGACAAGCCCAATCCGATCGGCGTGTAGAGGAAAGTGAGCATGAGCGAAACGATAGAGGTGCGCGTTCCCGACATCGGCGACTTCAAGGACGTGCCGGTTATCGAGGTGCTCGTCAAGCCGGGCGACCGGGTCAAAAAGAACGACTCGCTCATCACGCTGGAGAGCGAAAAAGCTTCGATGGAAGTGCCCGCGGAGAGCGACGGCGTCGTCCAGGACGTGCGCGTGAAGGTGGGCGATAAGATTTCCAAGGGCGCCACCATCCTCGTGATGGAACCGGCGGCGGGCGCGTCGCCGAAACCGGCTGCCGCACCGCCGGCGCCTCCCGCGGCCGCAGCCGCGCCCGTCGCGCAGACGCCCGCCTCCGGCAACGGCCTCATCCATGCTAGCCCGACGGTGCGCCGCTTCGCGCGGGAGCGCGGCCTCGACTTGCACGAGCTTGCGGGCAGCGGTCCGAGCGGCCGCATCACGCGCGACGACGTCGAGTCGCTGCTGGGCGGCGCCCGCGGCGGCGGCGCGAGCGTGCTGGCCGGCCTGCCGCCCTGGCCGAAGGTTGACTTCGCGCAGTACGGCGAGATCGAGCGCAAGCCGCTCTCGCGCATCAAGAAACTCTCCGGGCCGAACCTGCACCGCAACTGGCTCTCGATTCCGCACATCACCAACTACGACGAAGCCGACGTGACGGATCTGGAAGCGTTCCGCAACGAGGTCAACGCCGAACAGGCGCGCTCGCAAGGGCCGAAGCTCACGCTGCTCGCTTTTCTGATCAAGGCGTCGGTCGCGGCGCTGCAGCGCTTCCCCGAGTTCAACGCCTCGCTCGACGGCGACGAGCTCGTCTACAAGCACTACTACAACATCGGCTTTGCGGCCGACACGCCCAACGGGCTGATCGTCCCGGTCGTCAAGAACGCCAACGCAAAGGGCTTGCTCGAAATCGCGCGCGAGTCGGCGGCGCTCGCCGCCAAAGCACGCGACGGAAAGCTGGGCCTTGCCGACATGCAGGGCGGCACCTTCACGATCTCGTCCATCGGCGGGATCGGCGGCACGGCGTTCACGCAGATCGTCAACGCTCCCGAGGTTGCGATCCTGGGCGCGACGCGCAGTTCGATGAAGCCGGTCTGGGACGGCGAGGAGTTCTTCCCGCGCCTCATGCTGCCGATCAGCGTCAGCTACGACCATCGCGTGATTGACGGCGCCGGCGCCGCGCGCTTCTTAGCCTACCTGGCCTCGCTGCTCGCCGACTTCCGCCGCAGCTCGCTGTAGCGGGCAATCATGACGGCCGGTGTCATGTACGAACGGCTACTCTCGTAAAACGACACGTGAAGGAGGCCGGCATGACCACCGGGATAGATGCCCACCACTACCTCGCGAAAGACTTGCCGCGCGCGGTCGCGTTTTATCGTGACGTCATCGGGTTGCGCCCCAGCACCGACGCGGCCTGGGATCACGGCACGGAGTTCGCCCTGGACGATGGCAGTACGTTCGGCATCTTCAAGATGTTCGACGGCTCGTGGTATCCGAGCGGCGGCGTGATGTTCGCCGTCGACGACGTGGACGCGGCGGCGCAGAGCCTGCGCGACGCGGGCGTCCGGTTCCTCACCAACGGCGTGCTCGACACGCCGAACTGCCGGCTCGCGTGGTGCGAGGACCCCGAGGGCAACACGTTCGCGATTCACCAGCGCAAAATAGGACAATCCTGACAGCCGGTGTCATGTATTGGCAAGTATCCTTGTGGGAACAACACCACAACGAAGGAGAGGCTTTACCATGATCACCGGCATCGATCTCAGCGCGTACCTCGTGAAGGACCCGCAGCGCGCGGTCGAGTTCTACCGCGACGTGCTCGGCATCACGCCGACCGAAATAGACGACCAAGGCCGCGGCGCGGAGTTTACCTTCCCCGATGGATCAACGTTCGGCGTTTGGAAGCCGGAGGACGGCGAGACCGGCGGCGCGATCATGTTCGCGGTCAAGGATGCGAAGGCGGCGGTGGAACACTATCGCGGCCGCGGCCTCGAGGTTAGCGACGTGATGGAATCGCCGGTATGCTTGATGGCGTTCACGCAAGACCCCGAAGGCAACTCGATCATCATCCATCAGCGCAAAGAACGCGCGTAGCGACGCACCGCTTTTCGGGCTCGCTGCAGCACGGCATCGCGCAGCGCGGCGGGCTCGACGAGCGTGGCCTCCTCAGACCATGCAAGCGCGTGATAGAGCGCGGCATCCATGCCCGGAAACGTCAAGCGCACGATCGTCTCGCGTTTTCCGTGCGCCGTAACTTCGAAGGGCCAGTAGGAGGTGACGCGGTCGAGCGCCTCGGTCGCGACGCGCATCGTCACGACGCACTCGCCGCTGCGCGAGGCCTCGGAAAAACGCGCCGAAGACTCGGCCCAGTAGCGTTCGAGGTCGAAGCCGGTCGGCCGCTCGAAGCGCTCGGTCATCTCCTGCGCGCTGCGGATGCGCTCGACGCGAAAACTGCGCAGCTCGTCCTCCCATCGCGCGACGAGGTACCAGACGCCGGCTTTCGAGACGAGGCCTAGCGGATCCACGGTGCGCGTCGTCGCGGCGCGGTTACGGTCTTCGTAGCGAATGCGCACGCGCCGGTCGTCCCAAACCGCCAAGCGCAGCGTCGTGAGCAGTTCCCGCGGCGGTTCGGCTTGATGCCAACGGCGCTGATCCACGTGCACGCGCGCCCGAGCCTTCTCGGCAGCCCGCTGCTGAACGTCGGCCAGACCGCCGCGCAGCTTCTCGAGTGCCCGGTCGAGTCCGCGCTCCAGGCCTAAGTCCGCCATCGGGCTCGATCCCGAGGCGAAGAGCGCGCGAATCTCTTCCTCGTTGAAGTGCGTCAGCGCGCGGCGGTAGCCGTCGGCGAGCACGATCCCCCCGGTAGAGCCGCGCTCCGCGTAGACGGGCACGCCGGCGGCGCTGAGCGCGTCAACGTCGCGATAGATCGTCCGCTCGGAGACTTCCAGACGCTCGGCGAGCACCCGCGCGCTGCATTGGCGGCGCGATTGGAGCACCAACAGGAGGGCGATGAGCCGATCGGCTTTCACGACTCCATGAAACTACCACATACCTGACAGGACTTGTCAAGAATGCCGCCACCGCTGCCCTGTCATGCTGACGAGAGCTGGCGGAGCACGTACTGGAGAATTCCACCGTGGCGGTAATACTCGGCTTCGTTGGGCGTGTCTATGCGCACGCGCACGTCGAACTCGATCGACCGGCCGCTTTTCGCGTCGGTGGCTTTCACGTGCGCGCGCATGCGCGGCTCGATTCCACCGGCGATGCCGGTGATGTCGTAAATCTCCTCGCCGGTCAGGCCGAACGTCGAGCGATCGGCGCCGTCGAGGTATTCCAGCGGCAGCACGCCCATGCCGATCAGGTTGCTGCGATGAATGCGTTCGAACGAATCGGCGATCACCGCCTTGATGCCGAGCAGGTACGGCCCTTTCGCGGCCCAGTCGCGCGAGGAGCCCGATCCGTACTCCTTGCCGGCGAGCACGACGAGCGGCGTTCCGTCGGCCCGATACTTCATCGCCGCGTCGAAGATCGAGAGCTGCTCGTCCGTTGGAAGATAGCGGGTGACGCCGCCCTCGACACCGGGCACGAGCGCGTTGCGCAAGCGCACGTTGGCAAAGGTGCCGCGCACCATCACCTCGTGGTTGCCGCGCCGCGCGCCGTAGGAGTTGAAATCGGGCGGTTCGACGCCGTGCGCCATGAGGTACGCCGCCGCCGGGCTGCTCTTCGAAATGCTTCCCGCCGGTGAGATGTGATCGGTCGTCACCGAATCGCCGAGCACCGCGAGCGCGCGCGCGCCGCGCACGTCCTGCAGCGGCGCCGGCTGCGCCGGCATGCCGTCGAAGTATGGCGGCTTCTTGATGTACTCCGAAGCGGGATCCCATTCGTAGCGCTCGCTGCGCGCGACCGCGAGCCGCACCCAGTTTTCATCGCCTTTGAAGACGTCGGCGTACTCGCGCTCGAACATCTCGCTGCCGATGCACGACGCCATCGTCGCCGAGATCTCGTCGTTGGCCGGCCAGATATCGCGCAAATATACCGGCTTTCCGTCGCTGCCCGTGCCGAGCGGTTCGGTCGTCAAGTCAACGTCCATCCGCCCCGTGAGGGCGTAAGCGACGACGAGCGGCGGCGAGGCGAGGTAGTTGGCGCGCACCTGCGGATGAATGCGCCCTTCGAAGTTTCGGTTACCCGACAAAACCGCCGCCACGACGAGATCTTGGTCGGCGACCGTTTCGGCGACGTCGGCGGGCAGCGGGCCGGAGTTTCCGATGCAGGTCGTGCAGCCGTAGCCCACGATGTTGAAGCCGAGCGCGTCGAGCGGTTCGCGCAGACCGGCTTTGCTCAAGTAGTCGGTAACCACTTTGGATCCCGGCGCGAGCGACGTCTTCACCCACGGCTTCGTGTGAAGGCCGCGCGCGACGGCGTTACGGGCGAGCAACCCCGCGCCGATGAGAACCGACGGATTCGACGTGTTCGTGCAGCTCGTGATCGCCGCGATGACGACGGCCCCGTCGTAGAGATCTTCGCTGGTCTGCGCGATCGTCGCGGTTCCACCGCCGCCTTCGTCTGCGAAGCGCGCCAGTGCGCCGTTGGACCGTTCGCGCGCGGCCACCCATTGCGAAAGGTCGCGGTCGAACGAAGCCTTGACGTCGCGCAGCGGCACGCGGTCCTGCGGGCGCCGCGGGCCGGCAAGACAGGGCTCGACGCTCGCGAGGTCGAGCTGCAGCGTGTCGGCAAACTCCGGATCGGGCGAGTCGTCCGTGCGGAAGAGGCTTTGCGCTTTTGCGTACGCTTCGACCAGCGCGACCTGCTCCGGCGCGCGGCCGGTGAGGCGCAGATACTCGAGCGTGCGATCGTCGATCGGAAAGATCGCGACCGTGCAGCCGAACTCGGGCGACATGTTGCTGATCGTCGTGCGGTCCACGACCGGGAGCGCCGAGAGTCCGCGCCCGTAGAACTCGACGAACTTTCCGACGACGCCTTTGGCGCGCAGCATTTCGGCAACGGTGAGCACGAGGTCGGTCGCGGTGACGCCTTCGCGCAGCGCGCCGTCCAAACGGAAGCCGATGACGTCGGGTATGAGCATGGTCACGGGTTGGCCGAGCATCGCCGCTTCGGCTTCGATGCCGCCGACGCCCCACGCGAGCACGCCGAGGCCGTTGACCATCGTCGTGTGCGAATCGGTGCCGACCGCCGTGTCGGGATAGGCGAGCGGCGCCTCCGCGGTGTCGGCCGCGCCGAAGACGACGCGCGCCAGGTACTCGATGTTCACTTGATGGACGATGCCGGTGCCCGGGGGGACGACGCGCAGTCCCGAGAGCGCCTCCTGGCCCCATTTCAAGAATGCGTAGCGTTCGCGATTGCGCTCGAACTCGACCGCCGTGTTCTTTGCCAAAGAGTCGTTCGCCCCGAAGTAATCCACCTGCACCGAGTGATCGATGACGAGCTCGACCGGCTGCAGCGGATTGATCGCCGACGCATCGCCGCGCATTTCCGCCATCGCGTCGCGCATTGCGGCGAGGTCCACGACGCACGGCACGCCGGTGAAGTCTTGCAGGAGCACGCGCGACGGCGTAAACGCGATCTCGCGCTCGTGCCGCTCGTGGCCTTTCCGGCGCGCGAGCGCCTCGACGTCGTCGCGCGTGACGGCGCGGCCGTCCTCGCAACGCAGCAGATTCTCGAGCAGCACCTTGTGCGAAAACGGGAGGCGTGCAAGCTTCGTCAGGCCCGCGCGTTCGAGCGCGTCCAGGCGAAAGTAGCGGTACGAGCGCCCTCCGGCGCTCAGCGTGTCGAGTGCGTTGAAACTATTCGGGTGGGAGTTCATCGGACAGGCGTATTTTGGGATCGCCCTGCGCGTAGCCTTCGATCCGCAGCGCCGCCTCGCCGGTTAGAAGGCGCCAGAGCGGTTCGGCCACCAGCGCAAGGCGCCACGGCTGCAGCGCCAGGACGCGGTCGAAGCTCGCGCGATCGCGCGGGACCTCGCGCACGAGCCGCTCGAGCACCGCGCGCGGCACCAGCAGGCTCGACGGCAACTCCTCCGATCGCGAGATCTCGCCGACCGCCGCCGCCAGCAGCGAAACGAGGGACTCGCGCGCCGGCGCGGCGGGGCGCTGCGGCCGCTCGGGAAGCTGGTCCTCCGGCAGCGCCTGGCCGCGCGCGACCGCCTCCAAGATCGCGGTGCCGAGCTGGCGTTTCATGCCGGCGTCGAGACGGCGCAGCTGCGTGAAGTCCTCGGCGTGCTTGGGTTTGAGCGTCGCGAGCCCGGCGACGACGTCGTCGGGGATGACGTAGCGAACGGGAAGATCGCGGTCGCGCGCGACGCGATCGCGCAGCTTCACGATCTCGTTGAGAATACCCAGCTCGCGTCGGCTCATGCGCGTCGCTCCCGGCACGCGCATGTACGCGCGCCGCTCGTCGGTGCGATAGCGCTCGATGTCGCCGAGCTCGGCGCACTCCTCGTAGGCCCACTCGTACCGGCCCTTGTTCTCGAGGCGCGGGCGCAGCGCGTCGTAGAGCTCCAAGAGATGCGCGACGTCGCCGACGAGATACTCGATCTGGCGCGCGGAGAACGGACGCGCCGACCAGTCGCTGACCGTCTGCGATTTCGTCAAGCGCACGCCGCAGACGGAGCGGACGAGATCGGCGAGCGAAATCTGCATGCCGTAGCCGAGAAACGCCGCGGCAACCTGCGTGTCGAAGACGCGGGGCGGCACGAGCTCGAAGCGGTCGGCGAAGATCTTTAAGTCGGCCGAGAGCGCGTGACCGACGACGGTCGTGTGCGTGAGCGCCAGCGCGAGCTCGCGCAGGTCGGGGAGCGCCAGCGCGTCGACGATGGCGGCGCCGTCGTCGAAGGCGATCTGAACGACCATCAGCCGCGGCGAGTAGGTTCGCTCGGCGTGAAATTCCGTATCGATCGCTACGCGCCCCTCCTCGCGCACGCGAGCGCACAGCGCGTCGAGCGCCGCACGATCCTCGACGATGACCGGCTCGTTCACGGTGAGGGCGCGCTCTGCGGAAAGCGGCGGAAGTGAAAGTGCGGGCACGCATGCGTCTTGCAATAGTCGTGCGCGTAGTGACGCGCGCGCGATTCGTACCCGTGCAGCGCGACGGTCAGGCGGTCGCCGAAGATCGTCAGCAGCGCACAGATCGGAATGGCGATCGCGCACATCGTCCAAACGTGGACCCAGAGCGGCACGCGGAACGTCGCCGCCGTAGCCGTCGCGACCGTCCCGCCGAAACCCGGAATCACGCGCACGGCCAGCAAGAATGCCGGCGAACCGACCGGAAACCGCCGTACCCAGCCGGGCAGGCGGTCCAGGTACTCGTGGAGGTTGAACAATCGGGAAGCGTGGCAGTTGATCCAATAACCGAGCATCGCCGCCAACACGAGGCCGACCGTATCTACCAGCGTGCCCACGACGGGGCCGAAGATCGCCCCGTTCATGATCGCGAGCGCGTCGGTCATGGAGAAAGGCGCCGACGCTACGAGGGCAAAGACCGCGATCGCCAGCGGATACGCGAGCGGGCCGATCGAGAGAATCATCTGCGCCACCCGAGGCTGGTGGCGGATCACGAAGAACGCCAGGCCGAACGAGGCGGCGAGCAGCGCCAGCCCGGCGATCTGCCGAAGGAGCCGGTTCAAGCGATGGGAGTTCGGGCGGTGATCACGTTGCTGTGCGGTGTTGGGCTCTACGCCTCTATTTTCATGCTTCTTAAGACCCGCCGCGCGCTGCGCGGCGAGCTTGACGAGCCTAGCGTCGTTCAAACGCCGCGGGCCACGCTCTACGGAGGCCTTCCCAACGCCCTGCTCGGTGCGCTCTACTACATCGCCTTGGGCTCGGCGGTCTGGTGGGTGCGAGGGGCGCCCGCGGCCGCAGCCGTGCTGGGTGCCGCCGTCTTCGCCGCCGCGACCTCTGCGGCGCTGGCCTACTCCCTGCTCTTCATAACCCGGAGGTCCTGCCCGTACTGCTGGGCCGGGCACGTCGTGAATTTGGGCGCTCCTACCTCTCTGCGGCTGGTTATTTCTTCCCGACATCTTGAGTCGCGCTATCTGATTTGGTATCATCGCCCTCTCTGGTCTGGACGGCACTAAGGGTGCGCCGAAACCGCCGGTGAGAGAGCCGGACTCGTAGCGTTAGCTCTACGGTCCGGTGAACGGCAGTGGTAATAAGGGGCTGCGCGAGTGCGCAGCCCCTCTGCTGTGTCACCCTGAGCGGAGTCGAAGGGCTACGGTGACAATGTATCGATCATTGCGCGGTATTTCGGGTCTTGCGTCGGTTCGGTTGCGAACCAGGCGGCGAGCATCTCTTCTGCGATTGCGGGCGTGGTTGCGCGCAAGCTGATGCAGAGCACGTTTGCGTCGTTCCATTCGCGCGCGCCGGCGGCGGTTGCGGCGTCGCCGCAGAGCGCGGCGCGAATGCCCGGAACTTTGTTCGCAGCGATGCTCACGCCGGTGCCGGTCCAGCAGCAGAGCACGCCGTAGCGCGCGTCGCCCCGCATCACGGCCCGGCCGATCTCGCGTCCTACGGAAGGCCACGCGTCGTCTGCGCCCGGCGCGAGCGCGCCGAAGCGGCGCACCTCGTGACCGTTGGCGAGCAGCCATCGTGCGATCGTCTCGGGCAGCTCGCCCGGCATGTCGCTCCCTAGCGCGATAACCATGGAAAGAGCTTCGGCGAGAGAGGGCGGAAGTCCAGCGACCCGTAACGCCACCGGGTCGTGAGCACCCCGCGCTTGGCGGCGACGGTCATTCTCGTTCGCTCGCCCTTCGAAGTCTATCTAACGCGGCGCAGCGGAAAGAGCGCGTTTGCGCCCGACGCCTTCGTCTTTCCGGGCGGCACCGTCGACGCGCAGGACGAGACGGAATCGGAGGACGCGCTGCTGATGGCCGCCGTGCGCGAGCTTTTCGAGGAGGCCGGCGTGCTTTTTGCGCGCGGGCCGTCGGGGCAGCCGTTCGACGCGCGTGCGACCGAGTGGGATGCGATCGCGGACGAGCGAATCGCGGTACGCGAAGGGCGGATCTCGTTTGGCGAATTCCTGCGCGCGCACGGCCTGGCACGCGGATACGCAAGCGCTGACGCGCTTCTCGCATTGGATCACGCCGCCCAGCGAGCCGCGGCGCTACGACACGCACTTCTTCTTTGCGGTGGCACCGCCCGATCAAGTCGCCCTCGCCGACGCCATCGAGACGCACGACGGCGTCTGGATACCGCCGGCGGAGGCGCTCGCGCGGCAGCGCGCCGGAACCATGCACCTCGTCTACCCGACGATCAAGCACCTCGAGCGGCTGACCGCCTTCGACTCCGTCGAAGCGGCGCGCGAGTTTGCAAAAAACAAATCCGTGATCACGGTGGCGCCGGACACGACGGCCGACGGCGGCTTCGTGATGCCGCCTGACCTGGAAAATGCGTGGTAACGCTCGTTCGCGCGCCCAATCCGTCGCCGATGACGCTCACCGGCACGAACTCCTACGTGATCGATTGCGGCGCCGGTGAAGCGATCGTCATAGATCCCGGGCCGCCGATTCCGCGTCACGTCGAGGCGCTCGTAGAAGCGGCGAGCAGCCGTGGCCTTTCAATCCGCGCGATCGCGCTCACGCACGGGCACCCCGATCACGCGCCGGCCGCCGCGCCGCTGGCGGCCGCGACGGGCGCGCCCGTGTACGCGCATCCGCGCAGCCGCATCCCGCACGATTGCGACCTGCCGCTGGAGGGCGATCTGCGGGCCGGAAGGGCGGCGCTGCACGTGATGGACGCGCCCGGACACGCCGTGGATCACGCAGTCTTCTATCTCGCCGCCGAGCGCGCGCTTTTCACCGGCGACGTGATCATCGGTGAAGGCACGGTCGTCATCGCGCCGCCCGGCGGCGCGATGCGCCCGTACATGCGCACGCTCCAACGCCTGGCCAACGAGTTCGGCGACGCTCGCGTCATCTACGGCGGGCACGGCCCCGTCGTGGACGACCCGCGCGCGAAGATCGCCGAGTACATCGCCCACCGGCACATGCGCGAGGAGCAGGTGCTCGATGCATTGCGCGACGGCCCGCTGACGATTACCGATCTCGTGCGCCGCATTTACGGCGAGGAGCGGCCCGTGCTCCGGCCCGTCATGGCACGCCAGATTCTCGCGCATCTCAACGCGCTCGAAGAGGAAGGGCGCGTGAGCGCCGCGCCGCTCGTTCGACCGATGACGCCAGGTGAGACCGCAATGCTCAACCCGCCCCTCGAAGACGTCGTCGGACCGGAGGAGGCGGCCGTCATCGCGGCCGAGCTCGGCGCCGAGATTCGCATCGATTCGCTGCACGCGTACCGGCTCGCGCCAGGGCGCTTGCCGCCGGCTTAGAATCCACCGGCATGCGCCGCCTGCCGCCGCTCCTCACCGCCCTCGCGCTGGCCTCGTGCGCGCAGTCCGCCGGACCGGTCGTTCCGGTCGCCAATCTCGCGTCGCCGAACTCGTGCTACGTCGTCAAGGTCGCGCCCGCAACGGTGCACGCGACGATCACGTTCTACGGCTGGCCCGACAACGCGCCGCCCGGCAACGGCATCAAGCACCCCGTGCTGCACCAGCACGCCGCGGGCGACGGCACGTATTGCAACCCGACGACCTTTGCAACCGAACGCAAGAACGACAAGACGATTCCGTACGGCATCAAGATCTACGTGCCGTTCCTCAAGCAGTATTTCATCCGCGAAGACCTCTGCACGACGTCGGGCGGATCGCAGGGAAGCGGCAGCAACGGCTGCTACGGGCTTTGGTTCGACCTCTGGATCGGCGGCAACGGCAAGTCAAAGAAAAGCGCCGTCTTCAAATGCGAACGCGCCCTGACCCCAAGCAAAGAGGTACCGGTGATCCTCTATCCGCGCGATGGGCTGCCCGTCGCGCATCCCGGGCCGATCTACCGCAATAAGCCCGCGCCAAACGGCACGTGCTACGGAAAATCGGGCTGACAGTGATGCGTCGGCCTAAGGGTGCGCGAGGCTTACCGTAACGCCAAATAACTGCTGACCGCCGAACCCATGGAGGCGTTTTACGTACGCGCCTCCTGCCGGATATCGCCAGAATCCGACGTTCGATTTACTGCCTCGTGCGCCACCGAACGGCACGATAACGTCGCCGCCTTGAATCCAAAAGAAGGCGCTTCGACGATTAGCCGTGCCGTTCAGTACGCTGGTACCGACCGCATCGCCGGCCGAACCGTCGATCTTAAATCGATAGATTACGCCGGCGTTCGAAGTTCCGACCGCAACGTACCTTCCATCCCATTGCACGGCGCCGGGGTATCGAAACTGCCGGTCTAAAGCTACGTTCGTGAACGTGCCGCTGCCTTTCGGTAGCTCGGCAAACGCGAACGTATTTTGCGCCTTCGTTCCGTCGATGTAAAGATTGCCTTTACTATCGTAGCCGCACGCCCAGTACAGAACGACGCTCGCGTCGACGTACGACTTGGGTATGCCCCGGGCTTCTTTAAACACCGCCACGTTTCCGTGGGTGCTGTAGGGGCCTGGATAACCCGTGACCGCGAGGTTTCCGGTTGTCGGATCTACGGCACAACCAAGGGGATACGCGCTGTAATCACCGAGGCTCTTAAACGGTTTTACGTCTCCGTGACGGTATTCATCTATGTAACCCGCAGCATTCGTAATAAAGACGTTTCCCGCTTTGTCCACGCACTCGCCGTCGGCGCCGCTGGAGCCCGTCAGCGTTCCCACTAACGCGCCCAGCGGATAAGAGAACACGTAGACGTTGTTGCCACCGTCTGAAACATAGAGAAGATCATCGCTCTTGGCTTCCGGCAACATCCACGACTTTCCACGATCGGCATGCGTTGTCGCCACGAAGGGTTGCGGCATCGTACCCGGCGCGACGAGCGGCGGCTGTGATCCGCCGCAGCCTGCCGGCAGGGCCACGGTCGCGACACCTATTAACGCGTACCGGGCAAGATTAAAGGCTTTCATCTACGTCGCTCCTCACCGATGCACGAGTTGGCGACTAGGAGATTCGACCTTTTGCTCCTTAGTTCCGGCGACTGCTCACCGCTTTCGCGATCCGTGCCGTGGTGCTATCATGGGCTGGCCGGGGCGCTACAAAGCCTCGCGCTTAAACTTCGCGGAGTGACGGCTATGCCTGCAACAGGAACTCGTAAGACGCGCCGCTACGCCTTAGCCGGATGCGCGGCTGCGGCGTTACTGGCGGGCTGCGGCACGTCGCAGCCGCCGGCCGGCGCGCCCGGCAACATACCGCTCGGCAACGCGCTCTCCCATCGCAAGACGTTTCATTACACCGGCAGCAGCCAGACGTTCACCGTGCCGAGCGGCGTTACGCAGCTCGAGGTTGTTGCCCTCGGGGGCAACGGCGGAAACTCAAACGCCTTTTCCGGCGGCTACGGCGGCCGCGTTAGCGCCAGGCTCGCCGTTACGCCGAACGAGGAGCTGATCGTGTACGTCGGCGGCAATGCCTCCGCAGCGACCGGCGGTTTCAACGGCGGGGGCAACGGCGGCACCGGCGCAGTCAGCTCGAGCGGCGATACCAACGGCGGCGGTGGTGGCGGCGCATCGGATATCCGTACGGGTGCCGGAAAGCTCTCGGATCGGATCTTGGTCGCCGGCGGCGGTGGCGGCGCGGGCGGAGGATACAACTTCGGCAGCCCTCCCGGCGGCGGGAAAGGCGGCGGCCATACGGGCGGCAGCGGCGGCGCAAGCTGTCCGTACAAATGCGGCGGCGGCGGCGCGGGCGGCACGCAGAAAGCGGGTGGAAGCGGCGGTAGGGGCACCACGGGCGAGTGTTATGAAGGCGGCCCCGGCGCCGACGGTGCGCGTGGCGTGGGAGGCGCAGGCGCGAGCGGCGCAGGCTCGGGCAGCGGTACCGGCGGCGGCGGCGGCGGGGCCGGGGGCGGCTACTACGGCGGCGGCGGGGGCGGCGGCGGTTGCGGCAACCCTTCGACGGCAGCGCCTGGGGGCGGCGCCGGCGGGGGATCGTCGTACGTTACGCCCAGGGCCGGCGACGTACGCATGCTGCAAGGATGGAAGGCCGCGCAGCGCGTGATCGTCTTCTCTTGGTAGGCGACGAAACGATGACACGCTTGCGGTCTTTCCGGTACGCCGTCAGCATCTGCGCGGTCGCAGGCATGCTCGCCGGTTGCGCCTCTCCCCCGATCCCGTCGAATGGCGTGCAGGCCATCGGTCCGCCTGGAGCGCCGCCGCAAACCTCGAATGCGTCGTCGTACAAGGTTCTCTATGCGTTCGCCCATCGCGCGTACCCACACGCGGGCGTCATTGACGTGAAAGGAACGCTGTATGGGACGACGCAGGTCGGCGGTGCGGCCGGCCAAGGAATCGTTTACAGCTTGACGGCGGCCGGAGCAGAGAAGATTCTGCACGACTTCAAAGGCGGCTACGATGGAGCGCAGCCGGAGGCCGGCTTGATTGACGTTAACGGCACGCTCTACGGCACGACGTATGCCGGCGGCCGCGGATGTCAAGCAGCAAAAGGATGCGGAACCGTGTACAGCATCAGCCCTGCCGGCAGCGAGAAGGTGCTCTACGCGTTTACCGCAGGCTCCGATGGCGAGCACCCGATGGCCGGTTTGATCGATGTCAACGGCACGCTGTACGGCACCACTTATCTGGGCGGCGGCGGGCGGTGCTACGTTCAAGGAAACGATTATGGCTGCGGAACGGTCTACAGCGTCGACGCGACCGGAACCGAGAAGGTGGTGTACGCTTTCACCAGCGAGTCCGACGGCGCGTTCCCGGAGGCCGGCCTGATCGCGGTGAAAGGTTCGCTCTACGGCACGACCTATTCGGGCGGAGCGGACGCTCAAGGAACCGCTTTCCGTGTGACCACGGCCGGCGCAAAAAAGACGCTCTACAGTTTTGGCGCCGGTACGGACGCCTCGAACCCGCAAGCGGCGCTGATCGACGCAAACGGCACGTTGTACGGCACGACCCGTAAAGGAGGCGGCGCGACCAGCGTGCTACGGCGGGTGCGGAACCGTGTTCGGCATGAGTCTGCGCGGCGCAGAGACGGTGCTCCATAGCTTCGGCGGCAAGCCGGACGGCGAGTCTCCGGTAACGGCCTTAACCTACGTAAACGGCACGTTGTACGGCACGACCCTCAGTGGCGGGAGTTCCGGCGCAGGAACCGTTTACGGCATCGGCACGACCGGCAAGGAAAAGGTGCTGCACGGTTTTGCCGGCGGCACGGACGGTTCGGCCCCGCAAGCAGCTTTGATTGACGCGCACGGCACGCTGTATGGCACGACGGCCACCGGCGGATCCGGGTTCGGAACCGTGTACGCGTTGTCGCCATAGCGACCGCCGTTGGCCTGGCGGCTAAGGCACCGTTAGGACGATCTTCCCGAACTGCCCCGACGCGTCCATGCGCAGAGCGGCTGCGACGACGTCCTCCATCGCATAGACGCCGTCGACGACCGGATGCAAGCCGGCGGCGAACAGCGCGAGCATCGCCGCGAAATCGTGCGGGCTGCCCATGGACGTGCCCGCGATCGTCACGTGTTTCCAGAAGAGCGGAAAGAGCTTGATCGTCGCCTCTCCGACGGTGCCGCCGTAGATCGCGATACGCCCGCCGGGGCGAACCGCGTCGAGTGCTTTCGCCAACGTCTCGCCGCCGGATGAATCCACGACGAGATCGATCGGGCCCTGCGTACGCAGCGTCTTCTGCCAGTTCGGATCCGTCCGGTAGTTTATCCCAACGTCGGCGCCGAGCGCTTGCGCTTTGGCAAGCTTCTCGTCGCTGCTCGACGTGACGATCGCCCGCGCGCCGGCGTGTTTGGCGAAGAGCAAGACGAAGCTCTGCACGCCGCCGCCGACGCCGGGTATCAGCACCGTTTGGCCGCGCTCGAGGCCGCCGCGCGTGAAGAGCGCGCGATACGCCGTCAGCCCGGCAAGCGGAATAGCCGCCGCCTCTTCCATCGAAAGGTGCGGCGGCTTGGGATACACGTTTTCGGCCGGCACGACGACGTACTGCGCGAAGGTGCCGTCACGCGGCATCCCGAGAATCGTCGCATTGGGATCCCAAACGTGCGGATCGTCGCCCCAGCCGATCATCGGATCGATGACGACCTCGTCGCCGGTATTGATTCCGGCAAACACCGAGCCGCACGCGGCGACGACGCCGGCGCCGTCCGACCCGAGCGTCACCGGGAGGCGAATGTTCGGATAGAGCTTCTGCGTGATGAAGACGTCGCGACGGTTGAGCGCCGCGGCCGCAACGCGCACGAGCACCTCGGCCTCGGCGGGCTGCGGCATGGCGATCTCCTCGACGCGCAGCTGCTGCGGGCCGCCGGTCTCGTGCAGACGCACCGCCAGCATGCGATCACTCATGAACGGTCACGATGAACTTCACTCCTGCGGGCTGGATATTGAGCTGATCGGTCGGCGTGTTCGCGAGGAACGACGTGTTGCCGGGCCCCGAGTAAAGCCCACGGTATGGAACGCCGGCGTCGTACCGCGTGAACGGCCCGGAGACGGCGTTGAACAGGTTCGTTCCCGCAATCGTCACGTCAATGTGCCCCACCGTTTTGCCGGCCGCGGCATCCACCAGCGCGTAGGCCGGCTGGTTGAGCGTGTTGTTGTTGCCCGCGAACGTGAACGCCGTCGAGGCGTGCCAGCCGTTGAGCGCCCACGTGAACACGGCCGACCCCTGCTGCTGCGGCACGCCGAGGAACTGCTGGTAGTCCACGAGCGTCCCGCCCGAGGTCGGATTCGAGACGAACGGTCCCAGCGCGTACGGATACGCGACGTTGAGCCCGTAGGAGAGCGTCATCGTGAGGTTCTGGCGCGGAAACCGCTGCTTGTAGCGGGCCTCGGCCCCTTCGTAGACCGCGTTGCCGATGTTGATCGGGATCTCGTAGGCGAATCCGAGCGCCGTGCCGCAAAAACTCTGCGCTCCGCCGCCGGGATAGTAGTTCTCGATCGTGTCGCGCAGATTCGAGCGGTAGAGCGACACGTCGAGGTTCGACGTGCTCGAAAAGAGATGCGAGAATCCCAGCTCGTATTCGGTTGCGTGCTCGGGCTGCTCGTTCGGATTGCCGTTGGGAACCACGCAGTTTTGATCCTCCGGGCCAAGAGCCGGGTTCGGCTCGACCTTGCCGTCCACGACTATCGGCTGGAAAAAGTACCGCTCGGCCAGGAGCGGTGCGCGAAACCCCGTGCCGACCGAGAAATGCACGACGCTCGTCGCCCCCAAGTCTTGGCTCAACCCCAGCCGCCAGTTCAGCGTGTTGCCGAACGTCGAATAGTTTGAGTCGTAGAGTCCGGCCGAAAGACGCGTGCTGTTGCCGAGCTGCTGCGCGCCGCGCAGGAAGTACGAGTTGATGCTTTGCGATTGCGTCTGGTCTATCCCCAGGCCGGAGAGGGCCTCCTGGCGCGCGTAGCCGCCGAACGAGAACTCGCCGGCGTCGAACGTCCGCCCCCACGACAGGCCCTCGTTATAGCGCGTGTCGAGATGCGAAGCGTCGTACGGCGACGCCACGCCGCCCTGAAAGTCCACGTTGTTGTCGTCGGCGTAAAAGTCGGCTAAGAGCGTTCCCGACCCGAGCGGCGCGCGCGAATACGCGTCGTAGGCGCGAATGCTCTGCGCGAAGTTCGCGCTTCCTTGGCCGATATGGTCGCCGTAGACCGGATTTGGCACTTCGTTGGGTGACCCGTGCGACGGCGAGAAGGCGCACCCAGGCCCCGGCCCGCTGAAAACGCACGTCGGATTGCCGGCGATGCCGTTGAGCGCGCCCGACTCGTCGCGATTGTCGCCCAGCGTAAAGAGACGAAAACCAAGGTCCGCGCGCTGCGAAAAATTGTAATCCAGATTCACCAAGCCCAGCATCGCGGCGATCGTCGAGCCGAGGTGCACGTACGCCGGGCAGTTAGGAGTCTTCTTCTTCGTTTGCTCGCCGCAATAGATAGGCAAGTTGTTCGAGGGCACGACCCACGCGTACTGATCGACCTGACCGCCCTGCTGAAAGTCGTTGCCCGCCAACGCGTAGCCGAGCTTACCGATCGAGCCGGTTGCGTTGAGCCAGCTCTGCGTGCTTCCGTACGATCCGACCGAACCCGAGAACGCGACGTGATCGTCCTGCGTTGGGCGCAGCGAGACGAAGTTCACGGCGCCGCCGAATGTGTTGCTGCCCTCGGCGTCGGTCGGTCCGAGGCCCTCGCTCACGCTCACGCTGTTGAAGGCGGGCACGGCGAACTGGGAGAGGTCAATGTCGCCGGTGTTTCCGTCGTTGAGCTGCTGCCCGTCGAGCGTCACCATCGCTTCCGAGGGATCGGGACCGCGCAGCGACACGACGGCCGGTGTGGTCGGCGCGCCGGCGTCGGGCCGTTGGATCACGACCGACGGCACTTCCTGCAGCCCCTCGAGCACCTGCGTGTACCCCAGCGCGTCCATCTGATCGCGCGAAACGTCCATCGTGGGTATGACGTTGCGATCGAGCGTGAAGCCGCCGTTGACGGTCACCTGGCCGATCGTGCGCAGCTTGGGCGCGTCGTTTGGTTCGAGCACGACGTCGAGATGCGCGCCGTCGGCGATCTGACCGGTGTTGACGGTCACGGTCGCATAACCGCGGGCGACGATCGTCAGGTCGTATTGTCCGGGCGGCAGCTCGAGCGAGAAATTGCCCTTCTCATCGGTCGTGGCTGCCGCCGCCTTCGGCCCCCGAAGCGTAAGCTGCGCGTGTGCGACGGGCGCGCCGCTGGGGGCGTGCACCCGCCCAGCTACCGCGCAGCAGGGAGCGGCGCCGGCAGGCAATGCCATGCCGGTCGTCATCGCAAGCAGCGCGACGACACGGAATTGACGCAAATGGCCAACGTTCATGTGGATCTCCTTAAACGAATGCAACGTAACGGATGTGGCGTTGGAAGCCGGCATCCGGAGGTCCACGTTTGCGTAGCGTTAAGGAGCAGAGAGCGGGGCGGCGAATTCGCGCGATGAGATCGCCGACGCGATGGTTGAGCACGACGGCTGCGGTATCGGGACGGCGCCCCAGCAGCGTATGGACGATTGCGGCAATCGTATCGCGATGCGAAAGCAGCCAGCGAGCAAGCCCGTAGACGGCTGCCGCGATCGACGCGGCGCAGACGACGGTCACGGCGAGGCCAAAAAGAAGCGCGCCGCCATACGCATCGCCGAGCCCGTTGATGGGCGTGCGGTCGAGCCAGGCGTCCAAGTACTCCATTGCGGGCACCAAAGCCGCGGCGGCGGCAACGACGCCCAGCAGAAACGACCAGCGTTCGCCGAGGCTTGGAGCTGCAAGCGAGCGCCGAGTGCGGTTGGCGCCGGCTATTTCGCAGCATGCGCGCACGCCGCGAACCGCCAGAGCGAATGCAAGCAGCAGCGCCACGCCGGCCACGAGCCCCCGCGACGCGTGCGCGCCGTCGTCGTAGGTAGGGTGCGGGACGACGTAATCGACGAGGACGTCGATCGCGACGTGCGCCGCCGCGGCGCTCGCCATCGCGGCACACACCCCGAGAGATGCGAACGTCCGAAGATCAACGCGCACGCGCTTGCTTCTTCGTCGCGTGCCGGTAGCGTCCTCGGCGCGGTGCAAACCGGGCTCCGGCGGGTCGCGCCAGGCCTTCTCCGACGAAGCGCCGTAGAACTGCGCGATGAAAGAACGAGCGATACTGCTGCGGACGCTCCTTAGAAGCGTCGCGCGCCTGCAGCGCACTTTTACGCTGGAACTCGGCCCGCTGCGCGCTACCGGCGTGCCGGCAATCCTGCTCGGCGTCACCGGCATCGTGCTGGCCAGCGGCGTTACGGCCGCGCTGTCCAAGGGAGCAACCCGGCTGCCCGAAACCCTCGGTGAGGCGCGCGGGTTGGCCGAAGCGATGTACTCGGGATCGCCTCGCCTCAAGTCGTGATCGATAACGACTCGCTTGCCGGCCTGATCGTCGCCAAGCTTCCGGACGCAGAGGTGGCGGTTTTCGATCGCACGGGGACCATGGACCATTTCAATCTCACCGTGCGCTCGAGCGCGTTCGAGGGGAAAACGCACCTCGAACGGCACCGGCTCGTCTACGCTGCGCTCAAAGACGCGCTCGGCGACGGCCGCGTGCACGCGGTCGAGATCACGACGATCGTTGCCGACAAGTAAAGGAAACCTACGATGACCGACAACCTAAAAGAAGAGATCGAGCGCGAGGTAGCCGCGAACAAGATTCTCGTGTACGGCAAAGGGACGAAAACGGCGCCGCGCTGCGGTTTCACGCTCGAAACGATCCAGTTCTTCGACCACTTCGGGTACCCGTTCGAAGTGGTCGACGTGCTGGAGAACATGCCGAAGCGCGAAGCGCTCGCCGCGATGACCGATTGGCCGACGCTGCCGAAGGTCTTCATCAACGGCACGTTCTACGGCGACACCGACGTGCTCGGACCGATGGCGGAGAACGGCGAACTGCAGAAAACGCTTACGGAAGCCTTCGGCGGCGAGCAGCCCGCGCCCAAGCAGACGATCCAGCTCCACTAACGCGCGTTGCACGAAACCATTCTGTCGCCGCAAGCGCTGCGCGAGCGGATGGCCGGCCCGAACCTGGTCGTCGTAGACTGCCGTCACGCACTGGCGGACTTCGCGCTCGGACGGCGCCTCTACGAGGAATCGCACATCCCCGGCGCCTTCTTTGCCTCGCTCGAGGAGCGACCTTGCCGGCGCGAAGAGCGGCACGAACGGCCGCCATCCGCTCCCCGATCCGCAGACGTTCGCGCGCTTTCTCCGCGGCCTCGGCGCGAACGACGACACCCAGATCGTTGCCTACGACGCAGGCGGCGACATGTTTGCGGCGCGCTTCTGGTTTCTCTGCCGCTGGATCGGCCACGACGCAACCGCCGTGCTCGACGGCGGCTTCGCGGCATGGCAGGCGCTCGGCTATCCCGTCAGCAGCGAGCCGCCCGCACAACCGCACGAAGGTGCGCTCGCGCCGCGCCTGCGCCCCGAGATCGTCGTAGACGCCGGCTACGTGGTCGCGCATCTCGACGATCCGGCGATGCAGCTGCTCGACGCCCGCGCGCAAGAGCGCTACACCGGCGAGACCGAACCGATCGATCCGGTCGGCGGCCACATTCCCGGCGCGAAGCAGCGCTGGTTCAAAGACAACTTCGATGGCGACGGACGCTTCAAAACGCCCGACGCGTTGCGCGCGGAGTTCGCGCGCGCCGGGTTCGATCCGAAGCGCACCGTCCACCAGTGCGGCTCGGGCGTCTCCGCCGCCGTAACCTACCTCGCGATGGCGCACGCCGGGCTCGAAGGCTCGCGCGTCTACGCGGGATCGTGGAGCGAGTGGGTCGCCGACCCGTCGCGCCCCGTCGCAACCGGCCCGGAGTAGGCGACCCGGCAGCTGCCGGGGCATCCTTCGACTCCGCTCAGGATGACAAGGCCTCCGCTCAGGATGACACGCGCGGGGGTGGGACGGCGAACGGTTTGGCGACGGCGCCGGCCGGCGAGGCTTCGAGGCGCGCGATCTCTTCGGGCGTCGGCTGTTGCGAGAAATCGCGGCAGGTGTCCACGAAACAGTAGAACCCGAACGGCTCGTCGCCGCGATTGACGAACTGGTGCACTTCCAGCGGACCCACGTAGATCACGTCGCCCGGGGCGATCTCGGCGGCGTTGTCGCCGATGACGGCGTAGCCGATGCCGGTCTTCACGATGACGTAGTGCTCGTGCTCGTGTTTCTCCAAGCGCGACGCCGCGCCGGCGCGCACTTCGAAGTAGCGCAGCTCCATCTGCGGGCCAGGCTGGCTGCGGTCGGTCTTGCGGTCGCCGACGAGCGTGTGGCGCACGACGCCGGTATCGGTCGCCGCCGTGCCGGGCACGTAACCGCT
Source organism: Vulcanimicrobiota bacterium (assembly GCA_963790985.1). GTDB lineage: Bacteria > Vulcanimicrobiota > Vulcanimicrobiia > Vulcanimicrobiales > Vulcanimicrobiaceae > Cybelea. The sequence goes on along the minus strand of CAWBQB010000005.1, from coordinate 504,424 downwards.
CGCCTCGACCCCTTCCCAGCCGCGTTCGGTGGCCCGAATAACCCTTCTCTGCATAGCCGGCTTACGATAGCATATCGCCGCCGCTGCGGCCAAGGAGTATGCGCGGAGGCGCCCAAAGCCGCTCTTCCCGATGCCTCGCTACTGGCTGTTCAAGACCGAACCGAGCGCCTATTCCTTCGAGCAGCTTCGCGCCGACGGCACGACGCCGTGGACGGGCGTGCGCAACTACCAGGCGCGCAACAACATGATGGAGATGAAAGAGGGCGACCTCGGGCTCTTCTACCATTCGAGCATCGCCGAGCCCGCTGCGGTGGGCGTCTGCAAGGTCGTAAAGGCCGCCTATCCGGACTTCACCCAGTTCGATCGCAAAAGCGAGTACTTCGACGGCCGCGCCAAGCCCGATAAGCCGCTCTGGTACATGGTGGACGTCGCGTTCGTCGAGGCATTCGAGCACCCGGTTACGCTCGCGCGCATGCGCGCCGAGCCGCGGCTCGTCGGCATGCCGCTGTTACGGCGCGGTCAGCGCCTCTCGGTGCAGCCGGTCATGCCGCACGAGTGGAAGATCGTCCTCAGCCTAGCCCTTGCGCCAGCGTAAGAAAGATGCGCTGCGCGTCCACGGGCATCTCGCCGGGCCCCGGCGCGAGACGGCGGTAGGAGCCGTCGTCCTGCAGTTCGCGGCTCTTCACGTTGTCGGATAGCAGGACGCTCACGATGTGCGAGCCGAGCGTTTCGGCAATGACCGGATCGAGCACCGGAACGGCAAGCTCGACGCGCCGGTCGAGATTGCGTCCCATCCAGTCGGCGCTCGCGATGAGCGTCTCCGGATCGCCGCCGTTTTCGAAAAGAAAGATCCGCGAGTGCTCGAGGAAGCGCCCGACGATGCTGCGCACGCGGATGTTCTCGCTCACGCCCGCGACGCCGGGCCGCAGAATGCACATGCCGCGAACGAGCAGATCGATCGTTACGCCGGCCTGTGACGCGCGATAGAGCGCGCGCACGACGTCGGGCTCGGTGATCGCGTTGATCTTCGCGCGAATCCCCGCCGGCCGGCCGGCCCGGGCGTGCTCGGTCTCTCGATCGATCCGCGTGATGAGCTCGCGGTGCAGCGTGACCGGCGCAACCCATAGCTCTTCGTAGTCGGTGACCTTCGAAAAGCCGGTGAGCGCGTTGAAGAGCTGCGCGTCGTCGGTGCCCAGCTCCGGGCGGCAAGTGAAGAGGCTCAAGTCCGTATAGAGACGCGCCGACTTCTCGTTGTAGTTGCCGGTGCCGAAGTGCATGTAGCGCCGTAAGCCGTCGTCGTCTTCGCGCACGACGAGCAGCGTCTTCGCGTGAACCTTTTGGTTGGCGAAACCGTAGACGACGTGCGCCCCGGTGCGCTCCAGCCGCTTGGCCCACTCGATGTTGTTCTCTTCGTCGAAGCGCGCCTTGAGCTCGATGACGACCGCAACTTGCTTCTCGTTTTCGGCGGCGGTGAGCAGCGCGCGCACGATCGGCGAGTTCTTCCCCGAGGTGCGGTAGAGCGTCGCCTTGATGGCGAGCACCTTCGGATCCTCGGCGGCCTGCTGCACGAACTGAATCACCGGATCGAACGACTCGTACGGGTGATGCAGCAGGATGTCGCCCTCGCGAATCTGCGCGAAGATGTCGGTAACGCCGAGGAGCTGCTTGGGAATCGCCGGCATGAACGGCTTGTCGCGCAGTTCGGGGTAACCGGGCAGGCCGACCATCTGCCAGAGATCGCTCAGCGCCATCAGCCCCTCGACCTCGTAGCAGTCTACGGGCTGGAGATCGAGCGAGGAGCAGAGGAAGTCGCGCATGTACTCCGGCATGCCGCGCTCGAGCTCCAGGCGCACGGGTTCGCCGAAGCGCCGGCGGCGCAGCTCCGACTCGATCGCGCGCAGGAGATCGTCGGCTTCGTCTTCCTGCAGATCCAAGTCGGCGTCCCGCGTGACGCGGAAGACGTAGGAGTCGCGCACGTGCATTCCCGGGAAGAGGCCGCCTAGATGGTGCGCGATGAGGTCTTCGAGCAGGACGAAACGGCGTTCGCCGGACGGCGCGTTCTCGACCGGGACGAAGCGCGGCAGCGTCGGGGGAATCTTTACCCGCGCGAAGTGCAGCTCGATGCCGTCGCGCGTGGCCTCTTCGAGCTCGACCGCGAGCGATAGCGAGAGGTTCGAGATGTACGGAAACGGATGCCCGCTGTCTACGGCCAGAGGCGTCAAAACGGGGAAGACGCTGTCGTCGAACGTGCGCTCGAGCGCGGCCTGCATCTCCTCGTCGAGCTCCGAGACGCGCATCAGACGGATCCCGCTGCGCTCGAGCGCGGGCAGCAGCTCGTCGTTGAGCAGGCGCATCTGCAGCGGCAGCGAGGCGCGCAGGCGCTCGGAGATAGCGGCGAGATGTTCGGTCGGCGCGCGGCCGTCTTCCGAACGCCGCACGACCTGCGCTTCGATCTGCTGCTTCATCGCGGCGACGCGGATCATGAAGAACTCGTCGAGATTGGTGCCGTAGATGGCGACGAACTTCAAGCGCTCGAGCAGCGGGTTGCGCGCGTCGAGCGCCTCTTCCAGCACGCGGTCGTTGAACTCCAGCCACGAAAGCTCGCGGCTGATGTAAAGCGACGGGTCGTCGAGAGCGATGGTGTCGGGCGTTGCCGGCGCGGATTGCGGCTGCGTGATCATCGGTTTCCCTCTGCTTAGCCCTCGGGGCCGGGTTTCGCCTCCCGCGCGGCAAAAAAGCCTGCGGTCATGGCCGAACTGGCGGCGCATCTGCTCCAACACCTCACCCTCGCGCTCTCCGGCTTGGCGCTGGCGCTGGCGGCCGGGCTGCCGCTGGGCGTGCTGGCCGCCGAATATGCGCCGCTGCGCGGCGCCGTTCTCGCCGCATCGGGGATCGGCCGAACGCTCCCGAGCTTGGCAGTGCTGATGCTGCTGCTGCCGTGGCTGGGCGTCGGCACCCTGCCCGCGGTCATCGCGCTCGCGCTTCTTGCGATCCCGCCGATCGTCATCGGCGTCGAGGTCGCCATTCGCGGCGTGCCCAACGCCGCGCTCGACGCGGCCAGCGGCATGGGCATGACGCCGCTGCAGCGTTTCGCGCGCGTCGTCGTCCCGCTCGCCCTGCCGGTGTCGTTCGTCGGCTTTCGCACCGCGACGACCGAAACGATCGCGAGCGCGACGCTCGCCACCTTCGTCGGCGCGGGAGGCTTGGGCGACGAGATCGTGCGAGGACTGCAAACCGATGACCCGGCACTGCTCTTTGCCGGCGCGGCGACGGTCGCCGCGCTTGCCCTGGCCGCCGATCTCGCCTTGGGCGCCGCGGGCCGCGCCATGACGGCGCGCGCGTGACGCTCTCCCGGGCACGAGCGCTCGCACTGGTCGCTGCCTCGCCGCTGCTGGCTCGCTGCGCGCTCGACGCGTCGGCGGTGCGCGTCGGTTCGAAGAACTTCACCGAATCGTTCGTCATCGCCGAGATCTACGCGCAAGCCCTCGAAGCAGCCGGGCTGCGCGTGCAGCGCCTCTTCAATCTCGGATCCACGCAGATCGCGATGGCCGCCATGGAACGCGGCAGCATCGACGTCTATCCCGAGTACACCGGCACGGCGTTGATCGACGTGCTGCACCTCCCGCCGATCAACGACGCGCGAACCGCGTACGACACGGTCGCGCGGCTCTTCAAGGAGCGCTACGGCATCGTCTGGCTGCGGCCGTCGCCGATGAACGACTCGCAGGGATTGGCCACGACGCGCGCGGTCGCGGCCGCTCGCCGGCTCGCGACGCTCTCCGACGTCTCCGCGGCCGCCCCCGGTTTGCGCTTTGCGACGATACAGGAGTTTCTCGCGCGCCCCGACGGCTTGCCGGGTCTGCAACGCTTCTATGGCGGTTTTCGCTTCAGCGAGATCCGCACGTACGACATCGCGCTCAAATACGAGGCCCTGCTCGCGGGGAAGGCCGACGTTGCGAGCGCGTTTACGACCGACGGCGCCATCGCCGCCGATTCTCTCGTAGTGCTGCGCGACAACCGGCACTTTTGGTCGGCGTACAACGTCGCGCCGGTCGCGCGCGGCGCGGCCCTCGCCGCGCGCCCGAGCATCGCGCGGGTGCTCGATGCGGTCTCGCCCGCCATCACCGACGCCGCGGCCCGCCGGATGAACGCCGCGGTGGAGAACGCGCATCAGGATCCGGCCGACGTTGCCGCGGCCTTTCTCACGTCCCTGCGCGCGCAGACGAGGGCCGCGAGTTGAATCCGTCGTCAATACGCTTCGAGCGCGCCACGGCCCGATACCCCGGCTCGCAGCGCAACGCGATCGACGAGGTGACGTTCGAGATCGCCGGCGGCGAGCTCGTCGTGCTGCTCGGGCCTTCGGGTTGCGGCAAGTCTACGCTGCTGCGCTGCGTCAATCGCCTGGTCCCGCTCGATTCCGGGCGCATCCTCGTGGGCGACTCCGACGTCGCCGGGCTCGATGCCGTCGAACTGCGCCGGAGCATCGGCTATGCGATTCAAGCCGTGGGGCTCTTCGCGCATATGAGCGTCGCCCAGAACGTCGGCGTGGTGCCGTCGCTGCTGGGATGGAGCGCCGGGCAGATCGCGCGGCGCGTGGACGAGCTGCTCGCGCTGGTCGGGCTGGAGCCGGCCGTCTATCGCGACCGCCGTCCGAGCCGGCTTTCCGGAGGCGAAGCTCAGCGCGTCGGCGTGGCGCGCGCGATCGCCGGCAAGCCGCGCGCGCTGTTGATGGACGAACCGTTCGGCGCGGTAGACGCGCTGGTTCGGACCGCACTGCAGCGCGAGCTCGCGCGCATCGTGCGCGAACTGCGAACGACGACGCTGTTCGTCACGCACGACGTCGAGGAGGCCTTCCGCTTAGCCGACCGCATCGTCGTGATGCGCGCGGGGCGCGTGGAGCAGGTCGCCGCGCCGCTCGAGCTGTTGGAGCGGCCGGCAACGCCCTACGTGCGCGAGCTCGTGCACGCCGGCGACGAGATCTACCGGCAGTACCTCATGCACTCGCGCGACTCGATCGAGCGCGATTCGCCGTGAACTACCTCACCGCGCATCCCGGGCGCGTCGCCGCGTTGGCGGCCGGGCACGTCGAGCTCGTCGCGGTCGCGCTGGTCGCGGCCCTCGTCATCGCGCTTCCGCTGGGCCTCTTTGCGGCGCGCCGCGCGCGCGGCGGCGCGTGGCTGCTCGGCGTGCTCGGTGCGATCTACACGATTCCGAGCCTCGCGCTGCTCGCCGTCTTCGTGCAGCTCTTCGGCCTCGGCTTCGTCCCGGTCGTCGTCGCGCTGGTGATCTACGCGCAATTCCTGCTCGCGAGAAACGTCGCCGCCGCCGTCAACGGCGTGGATCGCGCGCAAGTGGACGCGGCGCGCGGCCTGGGGATGTCGCCGTTCCAAGTGCTCCTGCGCGTCGAGTTCCCGCAGGCGCTGCCGGTGCTCATCGGCGGCGTGCGCGTCGCAAGCGTGGCGATGATCGCAATCGCGACGCTCGGGGGCTACGTGGGCGGGGTCGGCTTGGGCGTGCTGATCTTCAACGGGTTGACGCTGCACCAGCCGCAGATGATCGTCGCAGGGAGTCTCGCCGTCTGCGCGCTGGCGGTCGTCGTAGACGCGCTGCTGCGGGGAGCGGAACGGCGCGCGCGGCGCGCCCTAGCCTAGGAGGGTTCCGCCGAGCCTCGCACGAGCAGGTGAACCGCGAACCGCCGCTCGCGATCGTGCCACACGGCCTCGTGCTCGAAACCCGCGGCTTGCCCGAGCGCCACGATCTCCGCATCGCTGAACTTGTACGACGATTCGCTGTGGAGCCGCTCGCCCGCCTCGAAAGTCGCCTGCAGGCCGATCGACGGCACGCGCACGGTCGCGCGCTCGCGCGCTTCCAAGAAAGAATCCACCGAGCCGCGCGCTTCGTCGTAACGTGCGACGTGCCGGAAGTTGCGAAGGTCGAAGTCGGCCCCGAGCTCGCGGTTTATGCGCGCGAGCAGGTTGAGGTTGAAGGCCGACGTCACGCCGGCCGGATCGTCGTACGCGCGCTCGAGCACCGCGCGATCTTTCTTGAGATCCGCACCGAGCAAGAGGGCGTCGCCCGGACGCAGCGCCTTGCCTAGCAGCGCGAGAAGGACGGACGCTTCGCGGGGCTCGTAGTTGCCGATGTTGGATCCCATGAGCATCGCGAGCGTCTTGCGCTCCAAGCGCACCGCATGCGATCCGAGCACGTCGAAGTAGTCTCCCGCGTACGCGCGCACCGACAGCGCGGGATACGTTTCGACCAGCGCCATGGACGACGCTCGCACCGCTTCGGTGGAAATATCGATCGGGCTGTAACGAAGCTTGCTCTGGACGCGCAGCGCCTCGCCGATTAAGAGGCGCGTCTTGACCGCACTGCCGCTGCCGAGCTCGAGGAAGTCCAAGGGTTCGTTGAGGACGCGAACGATCTGCCATCCCCAGTCGGAGAGAATTTCCGTCTCCGCGCGTGTGAGGTAGTACTCCGGCAGGCGCGTGATCGCGTCGAAGAGCGCCGAGCCGACTTCGTCGTAGAAGTACTTCGACGGCAAGCGCTTCCGCTGCGAGCCCAGACCGCGCGCGACGTCGGCTGCGAACGTCGCCGCACCGCTGCTTCGGGGAACTTCGATGAGCTCGAAGCGGTCGGAGACCGCGATGTTGATCGTCACCTTGCGTGCCTCATGCCCGGGTAGTCTACCCTATAAACGGTGCCGGCCGCAAAAGTTGCGGCCCGGCCGCCTAGCCGGGCTCGATCCGCAGGCGCGATTTCCGGAATCCGTAGAGCGCGTAGACGACGACCCCGACGACGAACCAGGCCCCGTATCGCAGCCACGTCGCGAGCTGCAGGCCCGTGATCAGGTAGAGGCACGCCGCCGCCCCGGCGATCGAGAAAAGGGGCAGGAGCGGCGCCCGGAACGGCCGGTGCGCTTTGGGGTTGACGATCCGCAGCACGAGCACGCCCGCGCAGACGATCGCGAATGCGGCGAGCGTGCCGATGTTCACCAGCGTCAGCAGATCGGTAAGCGGCAAGACGGCCGCAAAGACCGCGACGATCAATCCGGTGACGACCGTCATGCGCGCCGGCGTGCGAAAGACGTGATGGATGCGGGCGACGCCCGGCGGGAGCATGCGGTCGCGCGCCATCACGTAAAAGATGCGCACCTGGCCGAGCAGCGACGTGAGCATCACCGTCGCGTTGCCCGCGAGGCCGCCGATGGCGACGATCCAGTACAGCGCGTGGCTGTGCGTCACCGATCCCAGCGCGTCGAGCATCGCGGCTCCCTCCGACAGCCGGGCAAACGGCGCCACCCCGACGGTGCAGAGCGTCAATGCGACGTAGAGGATGCCGCCGAGCGTGAGCGCGAGAATGATGCCGATCGGAACGTTGACTTCGGGTTTCTTCGCTTCTTCCGACGCGACCGTCACGGTGTCGAAGCCGATATATGCGAAGAAGACGAGGGCCGTGCTCGCAAGGATGCCGTGATATCCGAACGGCGCGAAGGGGTGGAAGTTTGCGGGGCGCACGGCGTGCGCGACGACCACGATGAAAACGATCATCGCGACGATCTGCAGAACGACCAGCGCGCCGTTCACGTTCGCCGACTCGCGAATGCCCACCGCGACGAGCGCGGTGACGGCCAGCGTCACGATGCAGGCGAAGACGTCCACCTGCGGGTGCGCCCCGTGCAGGTTCGCCGTTTGCGCCCACGCCGGAAAGACGATGCCGACGTTTGCCAGCATGTGCTGGAAGTAGTCGGAGAGCGAGGATGCCGTCGGCGCGAGCGAGAGGCCGTACTCCAGGATGAGGTCCCAGCCGATGACCCAGGCGACGAGCTCGCCGAGTGTCGCGTAGGCGTACGTGTACGCGCTGCCCGCGACCGGCACCATAGAGGCGAACTCGGCGTAGCAGAGCGCGACGCAGAGACTGACCAATCCGGAGAGCACGTACGCCAGCACGACGCCGGGGCCGGCGGCGTGCGCGCCGGCGCCGATCGTGGGAAAGATGCCGCCGAGCATCGTCCCAAGGCCGATCGCGGTGAGCGCCGGCCAGCCGAGGACGCGCCGCAGCGCCGGTCCCGGCGTGGCCTCGGCGGTCCACCCCAGCGGCTGGCGCGCGACGAGCTGCCGCAGGGGGCTGCGCCGCGCCAAGGTCAGCCTTTCGCGCAGAGCTCGCGCAGCGCCGACATGGCGTCGGCGTTGGACGGACCGCCGGCCGGACGAATGTAGAGCGCGAAGTAGGTCTTGCCGCCCGCGTCGGACATCACCATGTCCACGCGAGCCTGCACGCCCTTCGACGAGGTGCCCACGGCTTGGAAGATGGTCGCGGGCTGGTTACCGCAGATTCGAATCGTGGTCTCGCGCTCGATCTTCACGTCCTTGATCGAGGCCTCCAGATCGTTGCTGGTGAGGACCTCGCTGGGTTTGAGCGGCTTCGGCGACTTGAAGAGCATCAAAACCTCTTGGTCGCTGCTGGCGGGCCGCCAAAACTGCATGAAGCCCATGATCCCGGGGGAGGATTGCCAGCCGGCCGGGGCCTTGAACTGCAAGTCGTCCGCCGGGCTGCTCGAAAAAGCACAGCCGGCCAGCGCTAACGCGGGAAACGCGGCGAGGAATGATCGCACGGACGCACCTCCTAACGGGCGCTACGTTTCAACGCACCAGGCGAAACTCCGCCGCTGCGCTCGTACGAGACGATCCGGGCCCAGCGGTCGAAGATCGTCGCAACGTAGTCGCGAGTTTCCTCATACGGCGGCACGCCGCGGTAGTGCTCGACGGCGACCGGGCCGGCGTTGTAGGCGGCGAGCGCCGTGACGTACGGATCGCCGTAGCGGTCGCCGTACTGCGAGACGTAACTTCCAAGCAGCGCGGCCGCGCCGCGAATGGCGTCGAGCGGGTCGCGCGGGTCCACGCCGATCGCCGCCGCCGTCTCCGGCATGAACTGCGCGATGCCGATCGCGCCCGCCGAGGAAAACGCTTGCGCGTCGTACGCCGACTCTTGCAGGATCGTCGCGCCGAGGAACTCGGGCGCGAGCGCGTTGTCGCGCGCGGCGTTCGCGGTCGCGCCGGCAAAGAGCAGCGCGTCGGCGGCGGCGACGCGCGGGTTCGTGTGCAAGATCGCGCGCGCGATGGCGAGCTCCGGCTGCGACGCCGGTACCGGCGCACCGTCGCGCAGCAGCATCGCGCCCTTGAGCGCGTCAACGTGCGACGGCGCGGGCCACGTTAACGCGCTATTAAGGAGACGCTCGGTACGTACGGGGGCGCGCGCCTCCCCGTTTGTGTGGTATATGGTATGAGAGATGCAACCGCACAAGACGATTGCGGGTATCGCGAACGAGAAACCGTGACCTCTCATTTCGCCGCAGGAGGCCAACGACGCGCATGCTCTTCATCACGGCCCTGATCGTCACGCTGGTCCTGGGCGACTTCGCCTCGACGTTCTTCTATCACGTACCTCAGCATCTCTGGTTCACGCTTCACTTGCGGACGCATCACGACCGGCGCCGCTCCTACTTCGACCACGCGGTCATCTCCACCAACCCGGCCGTGCTGCTCGACGGCTTTTTGGGGGCCGTGCCGTATCTCATCGTCGCGGCCCTCGTTTGGCGGCTGTCGTGGCCGGGCGCGATCGCGGGTCTGGCGCTGGGCCAGCTCCACGTCTGGTGGCGCCACACGACCGACCTTGGGTGGCGGACGCCGGCCAGGGTCGCCGCCGCCGCGCATGCCCTCGGGATCGTGCTCCCCGAGGACCACGACGGCCACCACCGAAACCCCGATATCGAGTTTGGCGACATTTTCCGGTTCTACGACGCGCCGGCTCGAGCGTTGCTGGCCAAGCTCGCACCCACAAGTCGCCGGACGCGCAATGCGATTCGGCGTGCCGCGAGGAGGGTGCCGGCCAGGGCCTAATCGGGAGAGCGAATGACCAAACGGGCGCTTCTGTTGATCTCGGACACGGGCGGCGGCCATCGAAGCGCCGCCAATGCCATCGCAGCCGCGCTCGACGAAGTGGCATCGCCGGCCCAGTTCGAGCACAGCATCGAGGACGTCGCCGCCCACTGCGCCTTCCCCCTCACCCAGCTCGGTTTGGGCTACAGCATGGCCCTGCGTTACGCGCCGCCCGTCTATGGCGCGCTCTACTACGCGACCAACGGCCGGCGACGATACCGCGCCCTCGTGCGCTTCTGCGAGCCCCTCTACCGCGAGCGCCTGCGCGACCTTTTCATGGACTACCGCCCCGACGTCATCGTCTCCGTGCACCCGCTGCTCAACCACGCGGCGCTGCGAGCGCGCGACGATGCCGCGATGAACCACGTGCCGGTCGTCACCGTCATCACCGACCTGGGCAAAGTGCACGAGTCGTGGCTCGTCGCCGACGCGGATGCCGTCGTGGTGCCGGCGCGCGAGGTCTACCAGCGCGCGCTCTCGCGCGGGGTCTCGCCCGCGCGGCTGCGTCTGCTCGGCCACCCGATCCATCCGAAGTTCGACGACGTGACCGGCAGCAAGGAAGAGCTGCGCGCCGCGCTGGGCTTGCCTGCGGACGCCTCGATCGTGCTGCTGATGGCCGGCGGCGAAGGCGGCGGTAAGCTGCTCTCGACAACGCTCGCGCTGGCGCGGGCGCGCCTGCCCATCGAACTCGTCGTCGTGTGCGGACGCAACGAGGGGCTCGAACAGAAACTGCGCGAGCTCTCCGCGACGCTGCCGACGCCGATGCACGTCCTCGGCTTCACGAACAAGATTCCCGAGTACTTCCGCGCGGTGGACCTGCTCGTAACCAAGGCCGGGCCCGGCACGCTGGCCGAGGCGAACGCCGCGCAGCTCCCGGTCGTCGTCTACGATTACGTTCCGGGGCAAGAGCGGGGCAACGTGGATTTCGTCCGGCACAACGGCCTCGGGCTCATCGCGCTGCAAAGCTCGTCCGCCGTCGTCACCGCGGTCAGCGCGCTCATCGGCAACCCCGAGCGGCTTGCGCAGATCCGCCACAATCAGGAAGTCGTCGCACCGAAGCGCAGCTCGCGCCGCATCGCGACGCTCATCTCCCAAATCGTGGAGAGCGGAACGATTCCCGCCGCCGACGATCTTCCGGCCGCCGCCTTAGCGGTCGCGGCCGTCTAACTCCGCCTTACTGCGCGTCCGTCCCGTTCCAGACCGTGCCGCCGGGCAGCAGGTCCGGCGCTCGCGGCGTCTGCTTGAAGTCGAAGTCGGCGCGAAGGTCGCCTAAGACCGGCTCGGTTTCGCGCACGCTGGGGCGAAGGTCGGGGCGCCCGTCGGTGCGCGGGTCTATGCGCTCGCCGCCGAGGAAGTCGTCTTCGATGAACTTCACGTACGCATCGTGGCTGAGCGTTTGGCGATCGATGAAGCCGCGGCGCGCGTACGGGCTGATGACGATGCCGGGGACGCGGATGCCGTAGCCGTTGACGTCAACGCGCGGCGGCACGACGTGATCGTAGAAGCCGCCCCAGTCGTCCCACGTCAAGAAAATCGCCGTGCTCGACCAGTCGGGGCCGCGCATGATCGCGTTGACGAGCCCGGTGACGTAGGCCTGGCCGCGGCTGACCAGCGCCGGCGGATGCTCGCTGTACGGCGAGGCGGGCGCGATCCAGACCACGTTGGGAAGCGTGCCGTTTGCGGCTGCCGCATAGAAGTCGCGCAAGTCGCGAACGTTGCCGAGCTCGCCGTCCTTCTTGACGGTGTCGAACGACGGCAGCACGTTCCAGATGCCCGGCGTCTTCGCTTTCTGCAGCACCGGCGCGCAGGCGTCCTGATCGTTGGCGCAATCCGGCTCGGTACCGGCCATCACGTAGTAGGCCCAACCGACGTGGTGCGCGTGCAGGAGGTACGTGAGATCGGTCCACGGGTAGTCCGGGCGTCCGGGCGAATGCGCGGCGGAGTTGCGCGGATCGAAGTCTACCGGATAGTCGGGAAACTGCAGCGCGTTCTTGCAGCTCATCGGATCGCCGATGCGCGAACACGTTGCCGACCACTCGGACACGAGAAAGAGATGCTGCGGCAAGCTCCACGAGGCGTTCGGCTCGAAGAGATGGTCCTGGAGCACGAAGTCGCGCGCGTACCTCCAATAGTTCGGTATCTCGTGCCAGTCGTGGTAGCCCATGACCTCGTCGCCGCCCGCGCAGTTGGGCGCGTTGGGATCGGCGCACTGCCGCCGCGCCCGGTGCGCCACGGCGATGAAACCGTCCATCTTGCCGCCGTTTACGTCGGCGATGAAGGCCCGCTCGCTGTGCGGGCCGCCGCGGTTGAGGTCGCCGGTATCGTGATAGGGGCGCACGCACTCGCCGCTGCGCGGGTCGGATACGCACACGGTCGGCACGCCGTTGGCCATCGGAATCCCGTCGGCGCCGGGAAACGTGCCGAAGTACGTGTCGAACGAGCGGTTCTCTTGCATGATGATGACGACGTGCCGAATCTTGTGAATCGGGTCGCCGGCAGGCGCTTTCACCGGCGCGCTCGCCTGCGTCGCGCCCAGCGCGAGCAAGGCCGCAAGCGCGAAGCTACGCCGCACCGGAGCTGCTCGCAACCAAGCCGCCGCGGAAGGCCATCGTCGCCGCCCCGACCTGGCCCGCATCGTTTCCAAGCGACGCAACGACGATCTGCGTCGTCCCCTTCGGCACCATCGTGGTGAGCGCGTCAACGCGCGGCCGAACCGCATCGAGCATGAAATCGCCGGCGGTCGAGACGCCGCCGCCCAGCGCGATCATCTGCGGATTGACGAACGCGATGACGTTTGCCAGCCCAATCGAGAGGTCTTCGGAAAAGCGCTTCCACGCCGCGAGCGCGTGCCCGTCGCCGGCCTGTGCGGCCTTGCGTATCTTCTTCGAGCTGAGTTTCTCGCGCGAAACGTCGAGCAGCGGACTGCGCGGGAACGACGGAGCCACCGCAAACGCGTGGCGTATCAGGCCCGTTCCCGAAGCCTGGGCCTCGAAGCAGCCGATCTTGCCGCAGCCGCAGACGAACCCGTCGGACGGGCGTATCTGGTGGTGGCCCACCTCGCCCGCGCCCCAACGATTGCCGAGAAGCAGCTCGCCGCGCGCGACGATCCCGCCGCCGATCCCGGTGCCCAGCGTGAGGAGCACGAAATCCGTGGTCTCCCTGCCGATGCCGAACGTGTACTCGCCCAGCGTCGCGCAGCGCGCGTCGTTGCCGACGAACACGGGCACCGAAAACCGCTTGCGCAACGTCTCGCCGAGCGGCACGTTCTGCCAGCCGAAGTTCGGGCTGTAGACGACCGCGCCGCTGCCTGCGTCAATGTTGCCGGGGGAGCCGACGCCGATGCCGACGACGCCGTCGGCCTCTTTGAGCGCCTCGCTCACCGTTGCCTCGAGCGCGGCAACGACCGACTCGAACCGAAGGTCGCTGAGGTCCTGCTCGTGCTGGTGGTGGATCGTGCCGTCCTGGGTGACGACGGCCGCCGTTACGTGGGAGCCGCCGAGATCGACGCCGATGGCCGTTCGCATGGCGCTACCTTTGCTCTCGGCGAAGGCCGCACCCCTTCGTCGCGGGAATCGAAGAGCGGTTATGGAGACGATCGACCTCACCAATCTACGCAGCTATACGCGCCGCACCGGCCAGCCGACGCACCCCGAGATGCTCGACGCCCGTCCGCTCGAGCACGTGAACAAGATCGAGATAGACGAAGAGCACATCACGATCGAGTTCGACGAGAAGACGACGCGTTATTACAACGCGTCGGAGATCACCAAACGGGAATGGGTGTACAAGTACAACGACGATCCCGAGTTCGTCAAGGTCATCGGACGCGTCATCGACCTCGCGCGCAAGCACCTCAAGGACATGCCCGAAAACGTCGCCTGCCCGCCGGGCTGCGCGGAGTGCTGCAGCGGCTACGAGCCGTTCGTGAGCAAAGCCGACGTCGCGCGCATCGCGCAGCACTTCGGAATAGACTACGACGAAGCCGTGCGCCGGTACGTCGTCGAGCGGCCCTCGGCCGACGGCTATCACGTCGGCTGGCTGCGAAAAGTCGGCGACGAGCTCGCCGACCAGTGCATCTTCCTCATGGGTTCGCGCAGCGGACGGCACTACTGCGGGATCTACGAAGCGCGCCCGCACGACTGCCGCGAGTTCACGCCGATCGGCTGCGAGGACGTAGACGCGTCCCTGCCGCGCAAGACGACCTTCAAGATCGGCCCGCCATTCCAGCCAAAGCGCCGCAACGGCAAGCGCAACGGGCGTAAGCTGTAAGATGCGCCGCGCTGCCGTCGCGTTCGTTCTCGCTTCCCTCGCCGCCGGCGTCTGTGCCTCGCGCGCGCAGGCGGCGACGGTCGCGCCCTCACTCTACCAGGCCATGCACTGGCGCTTCGTCGGGCCGCTGCGCGGCGGCCGCACGGTCGCGATAGACGGGGTAGCCGGTCAACCCAACGTCTTCTACATCGCCGCGGTCAACGGCGGGATATGGAAGAGCCGGGACGCCGGGCGCACGTGGACGCCGATCTTCGACGGCGAATCGACCGGTTCGGTCGGCGCGATCGCCGTCGCGCCCAGCGATCCCAACGTCGTCTACGCCGGAAGCGGCGAAGGGCTGCAGCGCCCCGACCTTTCCGTCGGCAACGGGATGTACAAGTCGGTGGATGGCGGCGCGACGTGGACGCATCTCGGCCTGCGCGACGGCCAGCAGATCGCGTCTATCGCCGTGGATCCGGCCGACGCTAACCGTTTGTTCGTCGCGGTGTTGGGCCATCCGTACGGCGCGAACGACGAACGCGGCGTCTACCGCTCGCTCGACGGCGGCGCCACCTTCCAGCGCGTGCTGTTCGCAAACGCGGACACCGGCGCGTTCGACGTCACGCTCGACCCGCACGATTCGAAGACCGTCTACGCAACGCTCTGGGCGGCGCGCCAGGCACCCTGGGAGATCGGCGGCTCGTTCGAACTGCCGGGAAGCGGCGTCTTCAAATCCACCGACGGCGGCACGACCTGGACCCAGCTGACCGCAGGCCTCCCGCCGCAGATCGGCCGCACCGAGGTAGCGGTCGCACCGAGCAACGCGATGGTCGTCTACGTCTATGCCGACGCAACGGTGAACGGCGACGAAGGCGGCGCGCTCTACCGCAGCGACGACGCGGGCGCCCATTTTTCGCGCGTCAACGACGCCGACGAAATTGCCGAGCGCGGCGACGACTTGGTTTCGATAGCCGTGGACCCGCGCGACGCGCAGACGATCTATCTGACCAACACCTCGACCTATCGTTCGACCGACGGCGGCCGCACGTTCCTTGCGATCAAGGGCGCGCCTGGCGGCGACGATTACCACACGGTCTGGCTCAATCCGAGCGACCCTTCGATCGTCGCACTCGCGTCGGATCAGGGCGCGACGATTTCGGTAGACGGCGGCCAAACGTGGAGCTCGTGGTACAACCAGCCGACCGCGCAGATGTATCACGTCAATGCCGACGACCGATTCCCGTACTGGCTCTGCGGCGGACAGCAGGAGAGCGGCTCGGCGTGCGTCAGCAGCCGCGGCGCCTGGGGCCAGGTGACGCAGCGCGACTGGCATCCGGCGGGCGCGCAAGAGTACGGCTACGTGGTTCCCGATCCGCTGCACCCCGGGGTCTTCTTCGGCGGGAAACTCGAAAAGTTCGACGAGCGCACCGGGCAGACGCAGGAAGTGTCGCCGATCGCGTTGCCGTCGAAACAGTACCGCACGGTGCGCACCGAACCCATCGCCTTCGACCACTTCAATCGGCAGCGACTCTACTTCGGCGCCAACGTCGTCTTCCAAACGGACGACGGCGGGTATAGCTGGCGCGCGATCAGCCCCGACCTCACGCGCGCGAATCCCGGCGTGCCGGCGGTGCTGGGCGCGTTCGAAAGCGGCGACCCGGCGCACGGCAAGCATCGCGGCGTCGTCTACGCGCTCGCGCCGTCCTACGTGCACCGCGGCACGATTTGGGCCGGCACCGACGACGGCCAAATCTGGATCACGCGCGACGCAGGCGCGCGCTGGAGCAACGTCACGCCGCCGGAGCTGACGCCTTGGAGCAAGGTCGCGCAAATAGATGCGTCGCGCGTTGACGATGCGACGGCATTCGTAGCCGTGAACCGCTTCCGCTTGGACGACCAGCGGCCGTACGTCTACGTCACGCACGACGCGGGCGCGCATTGGCGGCTCGCGACGAACGGATTGCCGAACGCGCCGGTCAACGCGGTGCGCCAAGATCCGGTGCAGCCGCGGCTGCTCTACGCCGCGACCGAAGACGGCGTGTCCGTCTCGTTCGACGAGGGCGCGAACTGGCAGTCGCTGCAGCTCGCCCTTCCGCACACCTCGGTGCGCG
Source organism: Vulcanimicrobiota bacterium (assembly GCA_963790985.1). GTDB lineage: Bacteria > Vulcanimicrobiota > Vulcanimicrobiia > Vulcanimicrobiales > Vulcanimicrobiaceae > Cybelea. The sequence goes on along the minus strand of CAWBQB010000005.1, from coordinate 488,127 downwards.
ATCTCATCGTGCACGGCAACGACGTCGCCATCGCGACGCATGGGCGCGGCTTCTGGATCCTCGACGACGTCGAGCCGTTGCGCGAACTTGCGGCCGCCCCTGCCGGTGTCGCCCCGAGCGGAGTCGAAGGGGACAAACTGCACCTCTTTACGCCGGAGCTCGCGTACCGCGTGCGCTGGAACACGAATACCGACACGCCGCTCCCGCCGGAAGAACCCGCCGGCCAGAATCCGCCCGACGGCGCGATCATAGACTACGCGCTCGGCGCGCCGGCGCAGCGAGTCGTCATCACGATCTACGATGCCGGCGAGCGGCCCGTGCGCACCTTCGCAAGCGACGATCCGCTGCCGCAGCCAATTCCGCACCTCGACAAGCCGGCCTACTGGGAGCGTCCGTTCGCGCGGCCGCAAACCGGCATCGGGATGCATCGCTTCGTGTGGGACCTGCGCGATCCGGCGCCGCACGCGCTCGCGCAAGACTTGCCGATCTCGGCGGTCGCCGGTGAGACGCCGCGCGTCCCGCAGGGTCCGCTTCTGCCGCCGGGACCCTACCACGTGCGCATCGAGGCCGACGGCAAGACGACGGACCAGCCGCTGATCGTCGCCATGGATCCGCGGGTTCGCATGTCGCAGACGGCGCTGGAATACCAGTACCGGCTCGCGCAGCAGCTCGCCGACATCGTGGACCAAAGCGCCGCGCAGTCGGCTGCGAGCAAAGCGCGCGGGAACGCGAAGGCCGCGGAAGCCTTCGCGGCGATCAACGACGCCGCCGCGTCGCTTGCTCGATACCGTTGACGGCGCCGATGCCGTCCCGACCGAGCAGGCCGTCGCGGCGGTTAGCGCGCTCGCGCAACGGTTAGCGAAAGCACAATCGAGTCCCTAGGCGAATACGGACGGTCCCAGACTACCATCACCGAGAGGAGCTACATCATGAAACCCACCCGCCATCTTCTAACCATCCTTGCGCTCGCGGCGATCGCCGCAGCGCCGGCCATCCCGGCGGCGGCCGCCACCAGCACGCTGACCGTCACCATGAGCGCCGAGAACGGCTCGGGCGAGAGCGGCACCGCGACGCTGACGCAGGCCGGCGCCGACGTGCAGGTCGTGCTTGCGATCAAGAACGGCACCGCCACCCCGCAGCCGGCGCACATTCACACGGGCGTCTGCTCGAATATCGGCGGCGTCGCCTTTCCGCTGAGCAACGTCGTCAGCGGCGCCTCGACGACCACCGTCAAAGGCGTCACGATCGACCAGCTGATGGCGAAACCCTACGCGATCAACGTGCACCAAAGCGCCGACAACCTCGGCAAGTACGTCTCGTGCGGGAACGTGACGAAGCCAAGCTCGATGTAAAACGAAGCCTTCCGGCTAGCGCGCGAGGAGCTCGGCGTACCGCGCGGGATCTACGTTCCCGCCGCTCACGATCGCTCCCACGCGCTTGCCGGCCAGGCCCGGAATCCGCTGGTGAAGCAACGCGGCCAGCGCCGCGGCCCCGCTCGGCTCGATAACGAGCTTCATGCGTTCGAACGCGACGCGCATCGCCTCGCGTAACTCTTCGTCGCTGACGCAGACGACCGCGCGCGCGCCTTCCCGCGCGATCGCAAACGTCAGCTCGCCCGGAGAGGTCGTCTGCAAACCGTCGGCAATCGTCTTGGGAACCGGAATCGTCACGCGCTCGCCGCGCGCCAGCGATTGCACGAAGTCGTCGCCAGCCTCGGGCTCTACGCCGTAAATCTCCGTCGCGCCGCCTAAGCCGCGCGCCGCGATGATCGTGCCCGCCATCAATCCTCCGCCGCCCAGAGGGACGACGACCGCGTCCAGGCCGCCGGTTTCCTCGAGTAGTTCCAACGCCGCCGTTCCGGCGCCGGCGACGATGCGTGGATCTTCAAACGGCGGAACGACGACGGCATCGCGCTCCCGAGCGACCTCTCCGGCAATCTCCTCGCGGTGCGAACGCTCGCGCTCGTAGAAAACGATTTCGGCTCCATATTCGCGCGTCGCCGCTACTTTCACGGCCGGCGCATCCGTGGGCATGACGATCGTCGCGGAAACGCCGAGCAGCCGGGCTGCCAGCGCCACGCCTTGCGCGTGGTTGCCGCTGGAGAACGCGACGACGCCGCGCCGGCGCTCGCCGGCCGAGAGCGACGACAGAAAATTGTACGCGCCGCGGAACTTAAAAGCTCCCATTCGCTGCAGGTTCTCGCACTTCACGAAGATCTGCGCTCCGCAGCGCCGGTCGAGCGTACGCGACCGCAGCACCGGCGTGCGATGCGCGACGCCCTCCAGCAGGTCTGCGGCGGCTCGGACGTCGGCGAAGGTTACCCCGGCTTGCGCCAAGGTTACTGCCCCATCGAAGGCATCATGTGGAACATCCAGTCCACGACTTTTCCGTTTTCGTCGAGGCGCATGCGTTCGACGTAGTCGTGCTTGGCGAATTTTACGTCGAAGCAGTGCCAGCCGGGGTCGCAATTGGCCGGCGTCTCCTTAACCGAGAGGAGCTTGCCCTGCGCGCCCAGCTCGTCGGACCATTCGGCAACCTTGACCCGCGTGATCGAGACCCCTTTTGCGATGTCGTCCTGCACGGGTTTGAGATCGTCGGCCATGACCGCGCGCGTAATGCGATCGGCCTCGCGCTCGTTCTTGTTTTGAAAGGAACAGCTTGCGAGCGCCGCCGCAGCGGTTGCGAGCAGCAGCACGCGTAGAAAGGTCACGATGCTAAGGCCTCCTCTTCTCCTTGAGCGGAGAACGGCTTGAACGACAGCTTTGGGTTCCACTCTTGGGCGAGGCGCACGCTCCACTCGCTCTCGAAGAGCGCGGCCGGCCGGCCTTCCCAGTCTTCGACGAGCTTGGCGTTGGACGGCAACTGCGCGCCCGCAAGGTTCTCGCGGTCGCCTTCGACGTGGCGCGCGAGCGTGAAAGGAAGCGTCGAGAAGATTGTCTTTACGTTGTACTCCGATTCGAGACGGTACTTTGCGACCTCGATCTGCAGCTCGCCGACCACGCCGACGATCGGCTCGACCCGCGGCAAGCCCCACGGATAGAAGACTTGCACCGCTCCCTCTTCGCGCAACTGCGAGACGCCCTTCCCAAACGATTTGTTGGTCGAAACGTCGATACTCCGTGCCGAGGCGAAATGTTCCGGCGCGAAGGCCGGAATCGGCGGAAAGGAAACCGGAGCGCCCTCGAAGAGCGTGTCGCCGATTGCGAAGACGCCCGGATTCGCCAGCCCGACGACGTCGCCCGCGTATGCCACGTCCACCGACTCGCGGTCGTCGGCGAAGAGACGCATCGCACGCGAAAGGCGGATCGCGTTGCCGGTTCGCGCGTTACGCACCGACATGTCGCGCGCGAACTCGCCCGAGCAGACGCGCACGAAGGCCACGCGGTCGCGGTGGCGCGGATCCATGTTCGCTTGAATCTTGAAGACGAAGCCGGTGAACGCGTCGGACGCCGGATCCACGCCGGCGCGCGGCGACGGCGGCGGGGCCATCTCGACGAACTCGTCCAGGAAGAGCTGCACCCCGAAGTTCGTCACCGCGCTTCCGAAGAAGACCGGTGTGATCTCGCCGCGCAGCATCGCACCCGCATCGAAACGCTCGCCCGCACCCTCGAGCAGTTCGATTCCGTCGCGAAACTGCGCGTAGGCGACGTCGCTCACGAGCGCCCGCAGACGCGGATCGTCGAGCCCGGCGACGCTGACGGCCGCCCGCTTTGAACCGTGCGCGGCGCGCTCGAAGACATGCACCTCCCGCGTGCGCCGGTCGTAGACGCCCGCGAACTCCTCGCCGTTGCCCAGCGGCCAGTTGATCGGGAAGGCGCCGATGCGAAGCACGCTCTCCAGCTCGTCGAGGAGTTCCAGCGGATCGCGGCTCGGGCGGTCGAGTTTGTTCACGAACGTGAAGAGCGGGATGCCGCGCTCGCGGCAGATCGCAAACAGCTTTTTCGTCTGCGGCTCGACGCCTTTGGCCGCGTCAATGAGCATGACCGCGCTGTCGGCGGCCAGCAGCGTCCGATACGTGTCCTCGCCGAAATCTTGGTGGCCAGGCGTGTCGAGCAGGTTCATCGTGTAGCCGTGGTAGGGAAACTGCAGGACGGTTGAGGTGATCGAGATGCCCCGCTCGCGCTCCAGCGCCATCCAGTCGCTGGTTACCTGGCGCTGGCGCTTGCGCGCGGAGACCTGCCCCGCCACGTGAATCGCGCCGCCGTACAGCAAGAGCTTCTCCGTGAGCGTGGTCTTGCCGGCGTCCGGATGCGAGATGATGGCAAAGGTTCGTCGCTTGGCGACTTCGTCTTGAATGGTCACGTTGCTCCGTACTAGGGATGAGCGGGTTCGTAGACGCGCAGGTCCGCCCCGCCCGCGCTTCGGCGCATCAGCACGAGGTCGCGCCCCGCGCGGTAGAAGCGCACCTGCGCCGGAATGTGCAGCAGATCGTCTCCGCGCCGCACGAAGGCTTCGTCGTCAACGACGGAAATCGTGCAATTGCCGTAGGTGAGCTTCGCCGGCGGCACCACCGGCACCGCGCCCCGCGGCACGTGCGCTTGCACGAACGGCAGCGTTCCCGAGGCCTGCGAGACCTGCGTGAGGCACTCCGGCAGCGCGGAGAGCGCCCACGGCGCGTCGCCCTGCAGCGACGCCTCGGGCCCGTTTCCCGCGCGATTCGCCCCTTCGGGCTTCGGCGGCACGCGGGCGTACACCGAGGCGATCTTGATCCGAATCAGATCGCGGTTCACCCATGCCGCCACGACCACTGCCATCCCCAAAACCAGGACCGTGGAGATCGCCAAATATCGGAGCACTAGCCGCCGGCCGCGAGACGCGTCGCTAAGGGGCGTCTCACGATATTTTCAAGCGAGCTGCACCGACCGTGTAATCTCCCATGCCGTAGTAGACGTCGTAGGTTCCTTCGCCGAGGTCGGGCCGCGGATCTATGCCGCTTGGAAAGACGACGTTGTCCACGACGCCTTTGCGCTCGTTGCGCGATTCCGGCGTCATCACGGGCTCCGGAGACCGGTAGAGAACGCGGTCGGGGCGTTCGATGTCGTGCAGCACGATGCCGGCGCTGTAGCGCAGCGCCGGGCGGCGCCCGCGCGCACCCGTCGCATCTACGCCGTGAAAGACCGACATCCACATCGGGACGCCGTCGCGCACGATGCGCACCGGCGGCGTGCCTGCGCCGACTTTGATGGATCCCCAGCGCTCGTAGGGCGAGAGCACCTGTACGCTCTCGACGACGTTGCACAGGTTCTTGCGGTCTTCCATCACCTCGTCGAGCCCGACGTAGGCGATGCGGATGGACTCGCGGTCGGCGTAAGGCATCCGTTCGATCGTGAGGATCGCGGCGTGTCCGTCGACGCTCGAGAGATGCAGCATCGGGCGGTGATACAGCGCCAAACAGCGCCGTCCGCCAGGCGAGATCACCGGTTCGGGGAAGAACGCGGCGTCTTTGTCGTCGCCCGCAACGCTCGCGCTGTCTTCAAACGACATGAGGCCGAGGCGCTGCCACGCGTACGCATCGTCGGAGATCGCGAGCGCGATGCGCGGGCCGTCGGGCCCGAACGCGGTGTACGCCATCACGTAGGCGCCGAGCACCGGCAGGAACGTGACGCGCGGGTCTTCGCAGCCGTAGCCCGGGCGCGGCCGCAGCTCGTACGGTGCCTGCGGAGCGAGCGCGTCCCCGCAGCGTTCGGTATCGAAGCAGCGATCGTCGTCGCGCGTGCGCACCATGCCGATGCGCGAGACGTTGCCCTTCGCAACGTAGCGCGGGTAGAGCAGCAGTTCTTTTCCCGGCGCGCGCGTTGCCGCGGGGTTGAGCACGCCGCCGGCTTGGGCGGGATCGCCGTCGGGTTCCAGCACCAGGCCGAGCCGCTCGATGTGCGCGTCGAGTGACGTTACGGCGTGCGGCATCACGGCAGGAACGTGTCGGCGATCGGTTCGTCGCTCGGCGTCACCACTTCGACGCGAACGCCGCGGCGGTAAACGCTGTTCGGAACGATCCAAAGCGTGTAGGTGCGATACGCGGGCGACGGCTCGCCGCCGTTGGCCGGCTCCTGCTCGAACGCGACGACGCGCACGCGCTGTATGTTGGCTCTGATCGACTCGACGATTTGCTTGTACCCGGTGCGCTCGTGCGGCCCCATGAGCAGCACCGCACCGAACTCCCCTTTGAAGTGCACGGGTGCGTGAATGCCCAGCTTGCCCAAAGCTTCCGCATCGCGTACGATTACGATTTGATTCGCTCCAAGAACGGTGGTTGTTCCTTGTGCGAGCGTCTTGACGCGCACCTCGCGACATCCGGCAAGCAAGATGACCCCCAGGACTAGACCTGCCAGGGTCGACCAGCGCTTCACGGCCGACGCCTTCGCTCGTACCCACCCGCGGCCTCCCGCGGTCTCATTTTTTTGTCGTTGCCGCGGGTGCTTCGGCGCGGCTAGTCTGAGAGTCTCATGAAGAGTCTCTCGCGCCTGGCGCTGGCGACGGGGATCGCCGCCCTGCTGACGGCCGTCCTGGGAAGCTGGACGCGCATCAACGGCGCCGGCCTCACCTGCCCCGACTGGCCGCTCTGCAACGGGCACCTGGTGCCGTCGCTCGCGGGAGGGACCCTCTGGGAATGGCTCCATCGGCTGCTTGCCTCGTCGGTCGCGCCGCTCGTGGTCGCGCTGGTCGCGGTCGCTTGGGGTCAGCGTCGCCGGTCGCCCTTCATCGTCCCGACGCTCGGCTTCATCGTCGCGCTCTTCCTCCTCCAGGTCTTTCTCGGCGCCGAAACGGTGCGGCTGGGGAACTCGCCGATCTCCGTCGTCCTGCACTGGGGCACCGCGATGGCGTTCATTGCGGCCCTCGCCGCTATGACCGTCTTCGCGGCCGCTTCGGACGGCGAGAGGGCCGTCAACGCCGCACCCCGCGTGGGCCTCGCCGTCGTCCTCGGTTTGACGGCGCTGGCCGCCTTCGCGACGATGTGCGTCGGCGCGTACGTGAGCTCGAGCGGCGCGGGCCTGGCTTGCCTGACGATCCCAGGCTGCGCGGGTAACGTCGTCGTCTTCACGACCGGGCAGTACGTCCAGATGGTCCACCGCATCGCGGCCGCGGTCACGCTGATCTGCGCCGCCGGCGCCCTGGCCGCCGTCTGGGCGCGGCCCGCCTCGACGCGCGTCCGTGCTGCCGCTGCCATCGGCGCGGGACTGGTCTGCCTGCAAGTGCTGCTCGGCCTGCTCAACGTCGCCCTGCGCCTGCCCACCGATCTGCGCGAGGCGCACGCGGTCAACGCCGCTCTCGCCTTCCTCGCCTTCTTCGTGGCCACCGTGCTGGCCGCGCTCGATGCGGCGCCCCTGGGTGCCGCTGGGCGGTTGGGCGAAAGCGCCTCGAAGCCATGACTGCGGTCCTCGAACGCGTAAACGACTACTACGAGCTTTCCAAACCGCGCATCATCATGCTGCTGCTGATCACGACGGCGGCGGCGATGGTGATGGCGGCGCGCGGCCTGCCGCCGTTCGGCATCGTCTTCTGGACGCTCGTCGCCGGCGCGCTCTCGGCCGCATCGGCCGGAGCGTTCAACTGCGTGTGGGACGCCGACATCGACAGCATCATGAAGCGCACGCAGGCGCGGCCGATCCCGCAAGGCAGAATCACGATCCGCAACGCGACGATTTACGGCATCGTCACCGGCTGCGTCTCGTTCGCGCTGTTCTATTCGCTCGTCAACCCGCTTGCGGCATGGCTCTCGCTGGCCGGCAACCTTTACTACGTCATCGTCTACACGATGTGGCTCAAGCGCCTCACGCCGCTCAACATCGTCATCGGCGGCGCCGCCGGTTCCGTCCCGCCACTCGTCGGCTGGGCGGCGGTGACGCACGCGATCGGCGGCCCCGCGCTCGGCCTCTTCGGGCTGATCTTCCTCTGGACGCCGCCGCACTTCTGGTCGCTCGCGCTCATGACCGACACGGAGTACGGCAAAGCCAACATCCCGATGCTCCCCAACGTCTGCGGGAGGGAACGCACGAAGCGCGAGATCGTCTACTACAGCCTCGTGCTCGTCGCCGCATCGCTGCTGCTCTACCCGCTGCACGTGATGGGCGCGCTCTACTTCGGCGCCGCGGCCGTGCTCGGCGGAATTTTCGTGCTCGACGCCTTTAGGACGTGGCGCGAGCAGAACGGAACGCTCTATGCTCGCAAGCTCTTTCGCTACTCGCTGCTCTACTTAGCGCTCATGTGCGCGGTAATGGTCATCGACCGCATCGTCTCGTGATGCCCCTGCTCTGGACGCTCGCGCTGGGCGTCTTTGCCGGTGCGCTCGACCTGAGCGTGCTTTCCCCGGCACTCCCCGCGCTCGGACACGATTTCAGCGTCGCTACCGGCGATCTCGCGTGGGTCTTCACGGTCTACCTGCTCGTCACCGTGCTCTCGATCGCGCTCGCGAGCGCGCTCGCCGACCGGTACGGGCGCCGGCCGGTCTATCTCGCCTGCATCGCGCTCTTCGCTGCCGGCAGCGTCCTTGCCATCGTCGCGCCTAACTACGGCATCTTCCTCGCGGCGCGCGCGATACAAGCGCTCGGCGCCGGCGGCATCTTCCCCGTTGCTACTGCGGCGATCGGCGACGTCGTCCCGGCCGAGCGGCGCGGCGCGGCTCTCGGGCTCGTCGCGGCTACGTGGGGGCTTGCCGCGGTCATCGGCCCGAGCATCGGCGGGCTCATCACGCACTACGTCTCGTGGCGTTGGATCTTCGTCGCGAACGTGCCGCTGGCGGCGATCGTCTTTTACTTTGCGATGCGCGTCGTGCCTGCGCTCGCGCCGCGCCGCCGCGAACCGCTCGACGTCGTCGGCCTCGCGCTGCTGTGCGCCGGCCTGCTCGCGCTGATGGATGGGCTCATCGCCGCGCGGCTCGTCGTCGGCGTGCTCGGCGTCGTCACGCTTGCGGGATTCGTCTTATGGGAGCGCGTCGCGCGCTCGCCGATCGTTCCGCTCGAACTCATTCGCGCGCCGCAGCTCGCAAAGACGTACGCGCTCGAGATCGTCATCGGCATCCTCGAGGGATCGCTCTTCTTCATCCCGACGGTGCTCGTCGGCGCGCAGAACCTTTCGTATGCAGCGGCCGGCTTCGTCGCCGCACTCGGCGCGCTGGTTTTCGTCGGCGTGATTCCGTTCTCGGGGCGCGCGCTCGACCGCATCGGGAGCCGCGACGTGCTGCTCGCCGGAACGGTCCTCACCGAACTCGGGCTCGCGATCTTCGCGCTCGGATTCAACTCGCTGCCGCTCTCGCTGCTGGCGATGCTCGTGGCGGGCACCGGTTTCGGCGCGCTGCTGGGGGCGCCGACGCGCTACATCGTGACGAACGAGACGACGCAGCGCACCCGCGCGACGGCGGTCGGGTTGCTGAGCCAGGCGCTCATCGTCGGGCAGATCGTCGGCAGCTCGATCGCGGGCGGCGTCATCGGCCTCGCGCACGACGAGCTCGCCGGCTACCGTTTGGCCTACCTGGCCTTCTGCGGGTTCGCGTTCGTCGCGCTCGTGCTCGCCGCGACGCTCAAGCCGCAGCGCGACGAGCGCACGCAACCCGTCGTGGAACCCGCCTAAATGCGCGGCGGCGCGCAAACGCTGGCGCGGCGCGCGTGGACGCAGCGCGAGCGCGCGATCGTCTGGCGCGGGCTCACCGGACGCTTCGCGCTCGCCATCGAGCCGCTGCTCGGGGCGGTTTTCATGGCGCTGCTGACCTGGGGCATCGTTTACCGCGCGCAGCACGTGCCCGAAGACGCGACGCTCATCAAAGTCGCCTGGATCTTCGCCGTCGGCGCGATCGCCTTCGGGGGCTACCTCGTCGCCGTGCTCGTCGCCCCGCTCGCCGCGTACGCGCAAACGTTCAAACCGATCTACATCCTCGACGGCTACGTTCGCTATCGCGAGCCAGACGCACGCTCGCAGGCTGACGGCTGCGGCTACGCGGCCGCGCTCTATGCGGACGGCACGGTCGCACGCGAGTGGGAGTGGCTCGGCAGCCGCCCCCTACCGAACCGAACGCTTCCCGCGCACGTGGAGTTCTCGATGTACGCCGGCATTCACAAGATCGACGGCAAGTCTACCGGATTGCTCCCCGACGAAGATCTCCCGCTGCTTGCCATCGGCATCGCCACCCGCCACGGCCGCACCGTAGATTTGTAGGCGCGCTGTCATCCTGAGCGGAGTCGAAGGATGACACGCATACACCCTGAGCGTAGTCCCCTTGTCATCCTGAGCGTAGTCGAAGGATGACTCGCTTCTTATCAGCGAGCTTCGCCTTCTATGCCTCAAGGGCGCCTTTCGTCATTCGAGGCTCCTGATCTGGCGACAAGGCCGCCTCAAGCTGGTCGGCGCTTTCAACGAAAACTGCATTGCATGACACATACGATCCAGGCGGCTCGCCGTCTAGCGGATGCCCGACCAGCGAGCTTCAAGCCAAACGTAAGAACGCGAAACGCCGCCTATACCAATCGAATCCCTGAGCCTCGCGAAGGTTCTCTTGCCGTTCGCACTAGTGCCGAGAAGCGTGCAATAGAACGGCCCTGGACCATACGTCGTGACGAAGTCCCAAGGATCGCTAACAGTCAACTTGAGTTCCTTGTCGCGTTGCAAGTACGGTCGCCTCAGTGCCCCGAACGCAGGCGGACTAAAAGTGCAGCGACGTGGTGCCGGTGATCCGGCGCCGTTTCGCAAGAAGCCGCAGCTCGATCTCATGCAAGCGATCCGCTACGGCTTCCGCCGCGCTTCCATCGTTAACCACGCTCGCTATCTCCGCAACGTATGCGTCGTACTCGTCGCTCAGGTTAGCATTGCCGTTGACGCCTATGGGATCCCACTCGTAGAACAGAACACTTCTCACCGAAGCAAAAGAGACTATCTGCACCCTTCGACTCCGCTCAGGGTGACAATGACTCCGCTCAGGAGCCAGCCCTGAGCAGAGTCGACGGCGCTCAGGATGACACGGAGACTCCGCTCAGGATGACAAGGGGATGCTACGGTTGGTTGACCAGCGGGACGCGCTCCGTGGTGATTGCGGGCCAGTGATGGCCGTAGCCGGACATCAGGCAGACCGCGGCGCCGATCGCGAAGATGATGACTAAACCGACGGCCAGCGCGCGGTAAAGCAGCGGCGGAACGCCGGTGCTCGCGGGAACCTTGCTGAAATCCAGATACTCGTCGTCGCTGACGATCATCGCTAGGATCCTTTCACCGGCGGCGTATAGCCGAGCACGTTGAGGCCGGCCAAGAGCGCCACGATCGCGCCGACGCCAAGCAGGAACAGCATGATTTTGAAGACCTGGTTCTCGACGCCCGTTGCGTGCCAGTCCTTGTAGAGCGCGTAGAACGCAACCGCGCCGACGGCGATGCCGGCGATCACTGCGCCGAGTCGTTCGATTAACGCTGCATCCACGATGGCTCGCTCCTTAGATGAGGTAGAAGATGGAGAAAAGCGCGACCCAGATCACGTCGACGAAGTGCCAGTAGAGCGTGCCGGCGGTGATTCCGAAGAACTTATCCTTGTTGTAAACGCCGGCGGCCGACTGCAGCACGAGCACCGTGAGGAAGCAGACGCCGAATGCGACGTGCATTCCGTGCATGCCGGTAAGCGTGAAGAACGATGCGCCGAAGATGCCGCTGCCCGCCCAGGTTACGTGCTCGCCGAAGATCAGGTGGTTGTACTCGTAGGCCTGCCCGCCGAGGAAGGCGACGCCCAGCACGATCGTTGCGAGCAGGAACCCCATGTAGCGCATGAACTTCCCGTGCTTGAAGTTCTCCAGCGCGTAGTGCATCGTCGCACCCGATCCGAAGAGCACCACGGAGTTCCACGCGGCGAACGCGACGTCGAGGCGTTGTATGCCCGGCGGCGGCCAGCCCTGCCCGCTGTTGCGCAGGTAGAGGTAGGCGAAGATGAACGACGCGAAGAGCACGCAGTCGCTGACGAGGAAGAGCAGGAAGCCCTGCAGCCGCAGCTCGCGCGTTTCGACGTAGAGCTGGTCCACCTCGCCGTGCGGGACCGATGCGACCGCCATCAATGCGCCCCGGCCGCCACCGCGGGCGGCGCGTCGGTAAGCTCGTCATCGAGCCCCTTGTACGGCAGCGGCTGACCGAAATCGTAGGGCAGGCCGTAGACCGTCGGGATGTGCTTGAAGTTGTAGTAGTGCGGCGGCGACGGAATCTGCCACTCGAGCGTCCGCGCGCCCCACGGATTCGGGCCGGACTTCTTGCCGTTACGGATGCTCCACAGCACGTTGATCAAGAAGATCAGAACGGCGAAAGCCATGAAGAACGACGAGACCGACTCGAAGCGGTTCCAAAACGTGAACTGCGGGTCGTAGGTCGCAACCTGCCGCGGCATGCCCTCGATGCCAAGCCAGTGCATCGGGATGAACGTTCCGTTGAATCCGATCAGGAAGAGCCAGAAGTGCAGGTGGCCGAGCTTCTCGTTGAGGACCCTCCCGGACATTTTCGGGAACCAATAATAGACGCCGGCAAAGATCGCCATCAAGCTTCCGCCGACGAGCACGTAGTGGATGTGCGCGACGACGAAGTACGTGCCGTGCACGTGCAAGTCGAAAGGAATCGCCGCGAGGAACACGCCGGTGATCCCTCCCAGCGTGAACAACGCGACGAAACCGATAGCGAACAGCATCGCCGACGTGTAATGGATCTTGCCGCCCCACAGCGTCGCCGTCCACGAGAAGATCTTGATGCCCGTCGGAACGCCGATGATGAACGTGATGATCATGAACGGCAGCTGCAAGAAGGGAGCGAGCCCCGACGTGAACATGTGGTGCGCCCAAACCATGAAACCGGCTAGGGCGATGGACATCGAGGAGAACGCGATGAGCTTGTAGCCGAAGATCGGCTTGCGCGCGAAGGTCGGCAGTATCTCCGAGACTATTCCGAAGGCCGGAAGGATCATGATGTAGACGGCCGGGTGCGAGTAGAACCAGAACATGTGCTGCCACATGACCGGGCTGCCGCCCTTAGTCGGATCGTAGAACGGCACGCCGAACTGGCGCTCGATGAAGAGCGCGGCCAACGCGGCTGCCAGCGCGGTCGTCGCGATCATGAGAAGCGGCGCGGTCGCGAACTGTCCCCAGACGAAGAGCGGCATGCGCGTGAACGTCATCCCGGGCGCGCGCATCTTGAGAATCGTGACGACGAAGTTTATCCCCGTCATCGTCGAGCTGACGCCGACCAAGAAGATTGCCGCGCACCACATCGAGGTGCCGGCAGCGCCCTGCAGCGAGACCGGCGGATACTCCATCCAGCCCGCGGTCGGCGCGCCCATAAGGAACGACGAGAACAGCATGAGCCCCGAGACCGGGAAAATCCAGAAGCTGAGCATGTTCAGCCATGGGAACGCGACGTCGCGCGCACCGATCTGCAAGGGGAAGACGAGGTTGCCGAATCCGCCGGTCAAGAGCGGTATGGCTACCAGCCAGACCATCGCGCTGCCGTGGACGCTGTAGATTTCGTTGTACGTCTGCGGTGCGACGAAGCCGCCGTTCGGATTGAGAAGCTGCGTCCGTATCGTCTCGGCCAGCAGACCCGACAGAAGGAAGAAAACGAAGGCGGTGATGATGTACTGGATGCCGATGATCTTGTGATCCAGCGAAAAAACGTAACGCCGGATGAATCCCTGCGGTTCGGGATGGATGTGATCGGCGATGCCGCCCGGGTGTGCCGCTGCTACTGACATAGTGCTCTCACGTGTCTCATTTCAGTGTATCCAAAAACGCGACGAGGTTCGCAATATCCTGATTCGATAGGCCGTTGGCGCTCGCATTCGGCATCGCGCCCATGCTGCCGTTGTAACCGCTCTGAAGGATTGCCGCGACGTTCTCGGGCGTCGCCGGCTGCCCGTTGACCAAGTTGGGATGCGACGGGTCGTGCAGCACGCCCTTAAGACCGGGCCCGACCAGCGTCTGAGCGAACGGCGCGAGCTTGTGACAGGCGCTGCATTTTTGTGCGAACAGCGCTTGCCCGCCCGATGCGCTGCCGCCCTGGAGCGAAATCGCCTGACCGCCGGCCGCAGGCAGCGCGTTGCTCGTATGCGCGTTCTTCTGCTGCCAGCCGTGATACCACTTGTCGAACGAGGCCTTGTCTTCGATGACGAGCACCTGCTTGTTCATCTGGCTATGCAGGACGCCGCAGTACTGGGTGCAGATGATCGGATAGCGGCCGGCAAGGCGCGGCGTGAACCGGATCGTCGTAACGAGACCCGGCACGGTGTCGTTCTTGAGGCGCATCGCCGGCACCCAGAATCCGTGAATCACGTCGGATGCGGTGAGATTGAGCGTCACCGGCTCGCCGAGCGGCAGGTGCATCTCGTCGGTCACCTCGCCGTTGATCTGCGGGTAGCGGAACGAGAAGTAGAACTGATGGCCGATCGCTTCGACGACGAGCCCGTTCTCGGGCTCGAGCAAAATTTCGTACCAGATGCGGACGCTTATGACCGAGAGCAGGATGACGAAGAGCGTCGGGATGACGGTCCACCAGAACTCGAGCTTCGGGGCGTCGTGGATCTGCACGCCGATGGCGTCGGGCGGATCGCTCTTCTTCGCGCGGAAGGCGACCGAGAAATAGATGAGGTAGCCGACGACGAAGATGTAGAGCGCGCTTCCCGTCGCGGACATGAAGCGGAAGAGCCGGTCCACCTGGCGGGCGGTAACGATCGCCGCGGGCAGATAATCCTCCAGCGGAAACGTATACCAGAAGACGATCGAGGCGACGGCCAGCACAAAGAGAATCGCGGTGGCGATCCAAAACCCTCGGCCAAGCCCGACCGGCTGCGCTCTGTTCTCAACCAAAACGAACGTACACTCCCCAGACGCAGTATAGAAAATTCAAGTGCGTCCCGCACCGACTAAACGGGCTGTTAAGAGAGTCTGTCGGCGGAACCTGCAAACTCGCGCACCAACCAGTCGACGTTGGTGATGGCGCTGCCCACGACGACGGCGTCGGCCCCCGCGTCGAGCGCCGCGCGCACCTGGGCCGGATGCCGGACGCCGCCTTCACAGATTGTGAAGGCCCGCAGGGCCGCCATCGCTCGGGTGAGATCCAAGGCGGGCAGCGCGTGGCCGGCGGTCTGCGCGGTGTAGCCGCAGAGCGTCGTTGCGACAATGTCGACACCTTCCGCGAGTGCCGCTTCTGCGTCGGCTGGGGTGGCGCAATCGGCTAGCGCCAGGCGCCCCGCCGCGTGAATCGCCGCGACGATCGCGCCGACGCCCAGCTCCTGCGGCCGCGGCCGGGCGGTCGCGTCGAAGGCGACGATCTCGGCACCCGCGGCGACGACGGCGGCGACCTCGTCCAGCGTCGGCGTGATGTACGGTTCGAACCCCGGATACTCGCGTTTGATGAGCCCGACGATCGGCAGCGCGACGCGCGCCCGCACGGCGCGAAGGTCATCGACGCCCTCGACGCGCAGGGCCACCGCGCCCCCGTCCTGCGCGGCGCGCGCCATCGCGGCGATGACGCTGGGGTCGTCCATTGCCGAGCCGGGCCACGCCTGCACCGAGACGATGAGGCCGCCGCGCAACGTCTCCAGCAGGCTCACGAGTGCAGCTCGCTCACGTCGAGACCGCCTTCCCGGTAGGCGAGCAGCAGCGCACCGGCTGCGGGCTCGTAGCGCGGCGCCGAGAACGTCACGCCGGCGACCTGCGCGGCGATCGTATCGCGAACGCGCGCAGCGAAGTCTTGGTCGCCGAAGGTACCGCCGCAGAGCGCGACGACCGGCGGCGCGCCGGAAAGAATGGCCTCGCAGACGAGCGCGGCGAGCCGCTCGGCCCCATCTTCGACGAACGGCGCGAAGGGCACGGCGCACATCGCGAGCGGCGCGAAGGACGCGAGGCGCCCCCGCGTCACCTCGCCGCTGTAAAAGGCGCGGGCGAGCGCGCGCAACGAGGGCAGCGCGAAGAACGCCAAAGCGGCGCTCGTCTCCTCGGCGAGCGATGCGTCGCCGTCGTCCTGCGCGCGCATCATCGCCGACAACGCGTCTCGCGCGATCCGGAAGGCGCTCCCTTCGTCGCCGAAGAGAAAGCCCCACCCGCCCAGCGTGCGTTCGGCACCGTTCTCGTCGCGCGCGTAGACGACCGAGCCGGTGCCGGCGATCGCGACGACGCCCGGTCGCCCGGCGAGCGCACCGGCGTGAGCGATGGGCGCATCGTGCAGCATGAGGACGCGGGCTCCCGGCAGTTCCGGCACCGCGCCGTAGACGCGCCCGTCGTACCCGCTGACGCCGGCGACGATCCCCGCAAACTCGCTCGAATCGGGCAGCCCCGCCCGGCGGCGCGCGTCGTCGAGCGCGCCGCGAAGCGCATCGCGCAAACGGGTCGAGCCGGCCCCCTCGCCGACCTCGTCGGCGGGACCGGCCCGGCCGCGAGCGAGGATGTGCCCGCGCTCGTCGCCGATTACCGCGACGGTCGAGCTCTGGCCGCCGTCTATGCCGGCGAAGAACGCGCTCATGCCGGGCGCTCCAGCAGCGCGCGAGCGTATGCGGACGCCGCCGACTCGCGCGCACCGCGGTCGCGCAGCGTCGGCACCTCGCCGATCGCCTCGCGGTGGTGGTAGAGCTCGTGTCCGACGGCGAGCGCCACGAACTCGCCAAGCTCGGGCGGCGCTAGCCCCTGTGCGTAGCGCAGGTTGAGACGGATCTCCGGAACCGCCGGATCGTACTCCGCGCGCAGCTCGCTCTCGCCCCAGCCGCCCAAATCGGCGAACGCGACCGCGACGCCGTACGAGCGGGCGAGCGAAAGCGCCGCGGTCATAGCAGCACGCCGTCGGCAACGAGCGCGGCGCGCAGCTCGCCGGCGTCCACGTCGCCCGGAGCGTATGCCGCGCGAGCACGCGATCGCGGCCGCGGTGCCGGCGGCCTGCCCGAGCGTCATGACCGTCGGCGTAAGGCGCGTCGAGGCGAGCGCTTCGTGCGTCGTCGAGATGCAGCGCCCCGCAACCAGCAGCCGTTCGCGGTTGACGGGAACGAGACAACGGTAGGGAATCTCGTAGCATTCGCCCGGCGGCAGCCGCCTCGTCGTCGTGCCGCTGCCGCTGGGGTTGTGAACGTCGATCGGATAGGCGCTGCGCGCGACGGCGTCGTCGAAACGGCGGCCCTCCAATACGTCGCGCGCGTCGAGCGTGTAGCGCCCGACGATCCGCCGCGACTCGCGTATGCCGACTTGCGTGCCGGTCGCGGCCAAACGCGCGCGTGCAAAACCGGGCACGCGGCGGCGGAAGAACTCGAGAAGCTGCATGGTCTGCAGACGCGACTCCACCTCCGCGCGCGTTACGTCGTCGGGGTCGAGCGGATCCACGTCAACCACGCGCGTCATGTTCACGGTGACTTCGTCCGCATACGGGGAGATGAAGAACGACACGAGTTCGCGCGGCACGTCCACGAGCCCGTCGGCCTGCGCGGCATCCCAGAGCGCGCGCAGCCCCGCTACCGCGGTGAGGCTCGCGCCGGTTCGCTCCTGCGGCGGCATCGAGCCGCGCATCTCCTCCGGACGATCGCGCACGTAGGCGGCAAGCTCGTCGAGATCCACGTGGCTCAAGCGGAACATGAGCGTCGCCGGCTGCACGCGGCCGCGCTCGTCGCCCTTCTGCGTCGGCACGCCCGCGGATTCCGCGACGAGGGCGTCGGCCGTCGCGTCTATGACGACCGTGCCGCGATACGCCCGTTCGCCGGCGATCGTCGCGACGCGTACGCCGGTCACTTCGTCCCCTTCGACTTGCGCGGAGAGAAAGTACGCGTGCAGCAGCAAGTGGACGCCGGCCTCCCGCATCATCTCGAAGAGCAGCGCCTTGTGCACTTCCGGGTCGAACGGGGTGATGGTCGCGACGTAATCCGAAGTGTCGGTTACGTGGCCCGGCGAAGCGCCCGCGCGCACGAGCCGCTCGACCATCTCCTGCGCGATGCCGCCGACGATCCGCTGCTTGCCCGAATGGAAGGTCATCCACGGCCCGACCATCGCCGCCGTCGCGGTGCCGCCGAGGAAGCCGTAGCGCTCGAGGAGCATGGTCCGCGCCCCGTGGCGCGCCGCCGCAAGCGCCGCCGCGCAGCCTGCATTCCCGCCCCCAACAACGAGCACGTCGTATGCGACCGGCCCCGCGCGGGCGTTATCGAGCATGCGCGGCGTTTCGTCGCTATGCAAAGCAGGCCATTTCCCTGGCGCGGCGCCAAGTAAGCCGGATGCAGGTTCAGATCGCCCCCTCGGAACGCAACTGGGCGATGGGCGCGCACTTGAGCGCCCTCATCGCGATCGCCGGGCTGCCGTTCGGCCACATCCTCGGCCCGCTCATCGTCTACCTCGTCAAGGGACACGAATCGGAGTTCGTCGCAGCGCACGCCCGGGCGTCGCTCAACTACCAGATCACGCTCTCGATCGCCGTCATCGTCGCCGTAATCGGCGGCTTGGCCGTGATGTTCGGCTTCATGCTGCCGCTGCACGACGCGTCGGACAGCGCCACTGCCGCCGCCGGCCTAAGCTTCGCCGGCCTCTGGATCGCGTTCGGCCTCGCCGTGCTGCTCGTGATGCTGCTGTCGGTCATCTTCATCATACTCGGCACGATCGCGGCAAGCGAAGGGCGCCCGTACCACTACCCGTTCGCGATTCGTTTCCTCCGCTAGCGAGAAAAAGGGCGGGCAACCAGGGAGTCGGCCCTTAAGGTTGTATTCACGTCGGTTAATGCTGCTGCAACGAGTAAAACCGCTCGCGCGCATCCTAGCCGAGGGAAGCGACACCGAGCACGGCCTCAAACGGTCGCTGGGCCCGTGGGCGCTCACCGCGATGGGCATCGGCGCGATCATCGGGACCGGCATTTTCGTTCTCACCGGGGTGGCATCGGCGACGCGGGCCGGCCCCTCGATAACGCTTTCGTTCGTCGTCGCCGGCATCGTCAGCGCCCTTGCCGCGCTCTGCTACGCGGAAGTCTCCAGCAAAATTCCGATCTCGGGCAGCGCGTACACGTACACGTACGCGACGATGGGCGAGCTTCTCGCGTGGATCATCGGCTGGGACCTCGTGCTCGAATACGCGCTTGGTGCAGCGACGGTGAGCATCGGCTGGTCCGGCTACTTCACGAACATCCTGCACCAGATGGGGCTGAACATCTCCCCGATGTGGACGAACGGACCGCATTGGGGACTCTCCGGCCAAGCGGGCGTCTCCGGCTTCGCCAACCTGCCCGCGGCCGGCATCATCCTCATCATCACCGCACTGCTGGCGCGCGGTACGCGGGAGTCCGGCTCGGTCAACGCGGTGATCGTCGCGATCAAGCTGCTCATCGTGCTCTTCTTCATTGCCGTCGGCGTCGGGCACATCAACGGCGCGAACTACCACTTGCCGCCCGGCGGCCAAGCCGGCCTCGGCGGCTACTTCCCGTTCGGCATCACCGGCATGCTCGGCGGCGCGGCCTTCATCTTCTTTGCGTACATCGGCTTCGATGCCGTCTCGACGACGGCAGAGGAGGCTAAGAATCCGGGCAAAGACTTGCCGTTCGGCATCATCATGAGCCTGATCATCTGCACGATCCTCTACATCATCGTCGTCGCGATCCTCAACGGCATGGTGCCCTTCTACAATCTCAACGTCGCATTTCCGGTCGCGTATGCGATGAACTACGTCGGTTTGAGCTGGGCGGGCGTCATCATCTCGATCGGCGCGATCGCCGGGCTGACGACGGTGCTGCTCGTCATGATGTTCGGCCAAAGCCGCGTCTTCTTCGCGATGTCGCGCGACGGGCTGATCCCGCCGTCGTTTACGCGCGTGCATCCGGTTTGGCGCACGCCGGTCTTCTCGACGGTGTTCTTCGGCATCTGCATCGCCGTGATTGCCGCTCTCACTCCGATCAATCTCGTGGGCTCGCTCGTAAACATGGGAACGTTGGCCGCTTTCATCCTCGTTTCGAGCGCAGTCCCGATTCTGCGCAAACGCCATCCCGAGATGAAGGGGCAGTTTACGCTGCCGCTGGGGCCGTACGTCATCCCGGTGCTGTCTGCGCTGAGCGCGCTCGGCCTGATCTATTACCTGAAGTTCGGTAACCAGCTGCTGTGGGGCTTCTTTCCAATCGTCTGGTTCGGATTCCTGATCTGGATGATCGTAGGGTTGGCGTTCTACTACATTTACGGGCATCGTAAGAGCACGATCGCGCTCGAAGAAGCGGAAGGCTTAGCGGTTCGGCAGCCCCCGGTTAATTAAGGCACCTAGCGGGGGACGACGAGCAGCGCGACCGCTTCCTCGGGAGCGCAGCCGTCGATCTCCTCGCCGGCTAGTTCGGCGGCCTGCTCCGTGCTCGACAACCCTTCGAACGCCGCAATCCGCCCGCCGCGCAGCACGTAGAGGGCCGGAAGCGCGCGCCCTACGTCGCCGAACTCCGTCGCGCGTTCCACCGCATCGCGCACGCGCGCCACGACCTCGGCGACCGTCGTCCGTATCACCGTTGGATTTCGCAGGGATAGGCGCACGACGCCGCGCTCGTCAACCACGCGCACGTCGCGGATCGCTCGTCCTCGGCGCGATCTGCCAGGCCGCGACTACGCTGCGTTCGTATGCGCCGAGCGCGGCGGTCAACTCGACGCCACGTATTTCGCTTGCGTCGCACGCGAACGACTCCGCGGCAGCGGCGCGACGCTCGTCCTCGCCGCACGCGGCGCCCGCAGCCGATTCCGCCATCGCCGTCGCGCCCGATGCCGTCGCGCGCACGCGGCTGCGCTGCAAGTCTATCTCGACCTCCACCTCGACGCGTTCGGGTGCGGCGCCGGCGGCGATGACGCGATCCGCGGCCTCCCGCCGTATGCGCGCGACGTCCTGCGGCGACGGCGCCGCGATCGTCCGTTCGACGACGTCGCGCACGAGCGCGAGCGCCACGCCGATCGGCGCGATCACTTCGGCGTCGCGCGCGATCCGGTACGAGAATCCCATCGCCTGCGCGGCAAACGGCACGAGCGCTCCCGCGCCGCCTCCTCCGCCCACGAGAACGATCGCACTCGGATCCAGCTCGTAGTCAGCGACGAGCTGCTCGATCGCGCGCCGCAGCTTCGCGCTTGCGACTTCCAGCACGCGGCGCGCCAACGCGTCGGCATCCGAACCGAGGCGCTGCGCGAGCAACTCGAAGGCGCGGCGCGCCGGCTGCGCATCGCCTCGCGCAAAGGCGCCCTCGGGCACGGTGCCGAGCACGTTGGCGGCGCAGGTCGTCGTAAGCGCGATGCGCCGGCCGTCGCGCGCGACCGCTACCGCGTACTCCGCGCGGTCGGCCGGGGTCGGCGCGACCAGTTCGAGACGCGCGCCGTCGAGCACGTCGAGCGAAACGAACGATGCGTAGCTGCAGCCGGCGATGTGCGCGCTGCGCGGGCCGACGCCGGCGATCGCGTCGCCGGCAATGCGCACCATGCTGCCGCCGCCGATGCCGAGCGTGCGCACGTCGAGCGTGCGCAGCAGCGTGCGGTGGCCGCCGATGCGCGCCGGGTGCATTTGAGGGCGCCCCGCGCGGATCGCCGAACAGTCCGAGCTCGTTCCGCCCACCTCGATGAAGATGCCCTCGCTCAACCGTTCGTAGAGCAGCGCGCCGGCGAGTCCCGCGGCCGGCCCGGAGAGCAGCGTGAGAATCGGCCGGCGCTCGACCTCGCGCACGTCCATCACGCCGCCGTCGCTGCGCATCACCATGAGAGGAGCCGGAATCTCGGCCCGCTGTACCGCCTGCGCCGTCATGCGCGCGGTGGCGACCATCTTCGGGAGGATCGCCGCGTTGAGTGCGGCGGTGCGCGTGCGCGCGCGCAAGCCGTATGCGGAGCTAACGTCGTGGCCGCTCGTGCCTTCGATGCCTCGCTCGCGCGCGTACGCCACGGCCCGCGACTCGCGCTCCGGGCGATCGACGCCGAAGCTCTCGCTGGCGGCGATCGCGGCCGCGCCGCCCGCCATCAACTGCTCGACACCGGCGCGCACGGCCTCGTCGTCGCGTGCGGGCGCGAAGGCGAACGCCGGCGCGAACGCGGCTCCCGAATCAAGCGGCACGGGCGCGAAGCGCATCTGCCGCTTCGAGAGCCACCCGACCCCGTCGAGAAGGCCGAGAACGCCGACGCGCGCGAGGTCGCCTTCGAGCAGCGCGTTGGTCGCCTGCGTCGTCGAGTGCGCGATGAACGCGATCGCGGACGATTCCACGCGCGACTCGCGCAGCAGCCGCTCGATGCCCGCCACGATCCCGGCCGCGACGCCCTGCGGCGCGTCGTGCGTCGTCGGCACCTTTACTTTCGCGACGAGTGCGCGCGTCGCGGCGTCGATCGCGACGACGTCGGTGAAGGTGCCCCCAACGTCAATGCCTACGCGAAGGCGTCGCGCGCCGTTTGCGTCCACCCGTCACCAGTCCGCGGTGAGCGCGTACGTGACCATCGCGAGAACCACCGCGCCGTCGCGTTGGTAGCGCTCGAACAACGCCAGCAGATCGCGGCGGAGCGCCTCTCCCTGCGGCCCCGAGGCCGGCAGGTAGGATGCCGATGCGGCCCGCCCCAGAAGCGCGTCGCGGTCGAGCGGTTGGGTCGAGGAAAAGAGGCCGCGCGCGATACGCGCGTTGGGAAACCGGGCGAACCGATCGAGGGCGCCGGCGCGAAGCGCCTCGGTGTCGTCGGTCGCATAGGCGCGCACGACGTCCCCGTACGCGCGCGTAAACGAATCGCTCTCGTCGCGCTCGTACTGCAGCATCGCCGCGCGCCGCCGCGCGATGCGCGCGAACTCAGCCATCGCCGCGTCGTTGGCAAACCAATGGAAGGCCTGGCATGCGACGGCTACGTCGACGCCGGCCGCGGCGAGACCGGTCTGCTCGGCGGTTCCGTCGCGCCACTCCACGCGCGGATCCGGCTGCGCGGCGTCGCGCATGCGGGCGTTGGGTTCGATGGCGATCACGCGCGCGCCGCGCGCCGCAAAGAGCCGCGCGGAGATCCCCGTTCCCGCACCGACGTCGGCGACGACGAGATCGTGCGGCTCGCCGAGCCCGGCGAGGACCGCGTCGATCGCCCCATCGGGATAGGCCGGCCGAAATGCGGCGTAATCGCGAGCGCGCGATCCGAAGCGCGTGGTCGAAGCGAACGCGTCGGTCTGCTCGCTCACAGGACGAACGGAACCCCGAGGCGGACGACGAGGCTTCGGCCTGCTCGCAGCACGTCGAGCGTATGCGGTTTGCCGTCGTAGGCGCGCTGCTGCGCCTGATACGTCCCGTACTGCCACCACGCGAGGCCGTCTATGTTCTCGACGACGTCGCCCGAGCGCAGCCCCGCCGCGTACGCGGGGCCTCCCGCGCGAACGTACGCGCGCAAGTTGCCGTCGTCGCTCTTGAACAGCGTGTAGAAATAGGTCGGCCGGTCGCCCGCGCGCAGGGCGACGCCGAGCGCGAAGAGATTCGCGCTGCGAACCGGATCGGCCGATGCCCACGCGCGCAGACGAGCCACGCCTTCGAGCGCGAGCCGGCGCGCGTCGGCATCGGCCGGCGGCTGCGAGAAGACCGTATGGTCGTGCCATTCGTTGACGATCCAGCCGCCGCAGTCTTCCAGCCGCAGGCCGACGTCGAAATCCGTGCCCTCGATGAGCCGGAAAGTCGAGGTCTCGACCAGCACGTAGGCGGCGTAGCGCTTGGCCGAACAGTCGCTTGCGTTGGGATCCTCGTGCACCGCGATCGCCCGAGAAGGCGCGGTGGAAAGCGCATCGAGCACGGCGCTTGCCGCGGCGCGCCCGAGCGGGCTTGCGTCGCCGTCTACTCCGATGCGTCCGGCGGCCGTGGCGGGCGCGTAAAAGCCCGGGGCGACGATCTCGCCGGCGCGCGCTGCCGGCACGAGCGACGCGAACGCACGCATGCCGAAGAGCGTGGGCGACGCCAGGACGACTGCGAGCGTCGCGACGATCGCCACCGCCGTTTGGTACGGCAGCGTGCGGCGCGTGATCGCGTCGGTCGGGACGCCCGTGAAGTTGGCGATCCAAACGTTGCTGGTGTTCGTCGGGTCGCAGACGTTCTGCACTTGAACCACCGCCATGATCGCCGCCACGAGGACGACCGGCGGCAAGACGTGCGCCGATAGAAGCACGGTGAAGATCGCGATCCCGACGCCGAACGGATTGAGCGGACCGCGATAGAGCACGAGCGGGCTGGCCAGGCCGAAGAGCGCCACGTAGGCGATCGGATTGCGCAGCCAGCCGCCCGAAACCAGCGGCTGGAGCGCCGCGGTGAACTGCGGCTCCTTCGTCGCAACGAGCAGCATCCCGATGCCCATGAAGAGCAGCACCGCGGGCGCCACGTCCTCGACGCCGCGAATCGCCGCGGCGACGAGCCGTTTGATCGCCAGCGCCGGCTGCGTGACGAGCACGCCGAAGATCGCCGCAACGATGAACGCCGGCGCGGCTTCGATGTGGAATGCGTAGTAGAGGAGCAGCGGCAGCAGCGGCGTGCAAAGAGCGACGGCGGGGACGCGCGGCCGTTCGTCGCCGCTCTCCGCGCGGACGGCCCAGGCGGCGTAGCCGCGCTCGCGCCGGAACGCGACCACCGCGTAGACGACCATCGCCGCAGCATCCACGATCGCGAGGAGAATCGCGTAGCGCACGAGCTGATCCTGCGCGACGCCGAAGTACGTCGTGTAGAACGTCCAGTTCGCAATGTTGAAGATGTAACCGAGCGCGAAGCCCATCAGGAAGAGCGTCGCGGCAATCGTGCGCGGCACCCCCGCCGTCATCATGATCGGCAGAACGATCGACCCGACCATGATGATCGCGCCGAGCCCCGAGAGCGAGGTGAAAAGCAGCGCGACGATCGCGCTGAATCCGAGCGCGAGCGCGAGCGGCCGTTCGCCGCCGTACTCCGCGGCTAGATCCACGATCGCGCGCGCGATACCCGTGTCGATCGTGACGCGCCCGAGCAGCGCACCGAAGACGACGGCGACGTAGACCGGCGCCAGCTGCACGGCGCCGCCGGTGACGATACCGCCGAGTTTTGCAAACGGCACCCCCGCCGCCAGCGACATGAGGATCGCCATCGCGGGAACGGCGACGATTGCCGGCATCCAGCGCCGGTACATCATCACGGCGAAGAATGCAAACACGACCAGGATGAGGATGGCCCCTTCGACTCCGCTCAGGATGACACGTCTCCGCTCAGCACGGTCGTCAGCGGCGGAAGCGTGCCGGTGCGAACGTACTCGCGGGTCGCGCGATAGAACGCGTCGGCCCGGTCGATCGCTTGCTGCGCGGCGAGGTGGTAGCGTTCGAGGTTGCTCGCAAGGTGGCCGTCGCGGCTCTCGTACCGCCAGGCGCGCTCGTAGAGCGGCGCCAGGTCTTCGTAGGCGTCGCGCAGCTCCCACATCCAGTAGCGGCACCAGAAGAGATCGCGCAGCGTCGTGTCGCGGTCGGTGGCTGCGTGCGCGAGCGCATCGGCGTACATCGCCCGCACTTCGCCGGCGATCTGAAACTTGCGCGCGAGCGCGTCGTAGCGGCGCGCGGCCAAGAACGTGACGAAGGCGGCGTTGGCGTGCAGCGGCGGGCTGACGAAGTAACGGTCCTGCTCGACCGTTTCGGCGGCGAGCCGCACGGCACGGAGATCCACGCCGGCGAGTTGTCCGGCGACGATTGGGTCGAAGGCGTCGCCCCAGAAAAGCGCGTCCGTTTGGCCGTAAGAATACTGCGGCGGTTCCAGCAGCCGCAGGGCATTGCCCAGAGCGGCGGCGTCGGCCGCGTAGCCGGGGCCGTCCGCACCGAAGAACGCGCTCGGAAAATCGTTCGCGAACTGCGCCGGCGCTAGGTCACCGCTTTGCCACGCCGCCGCCGCGGCGTAGATCACCGGATACCACGTCGCTTCGTACAGCGTCTCGCCGTCGTCGTGCCACACGGTTTGGAAGAGCCCGAGGACGCGCGCCGCCTTCCCTTCGCCGATGAAGGTCCGCTCGTTTGCCAGCGCCGTGTCGATCGCGGGGAAGATCTCGTTCCAATTGCTCGCGCCCGGCGCGACCATCTGCTGGAACCCTCCGCCCGCGATCGTGCGGATGTAGGGCTCGAACGTGGTTTGGGCGCCGTAGTGCCAGTTCACGATCACGGCGTCTTTCGGGATAAGCCCCATGATGTTGGGATCGTTCTCGATGCCGTCGTCCCAGAGCATGACGCGTGCGCCCGACGGCGCGACGAGGCGGTTCATTGCGACGACGTGCTCGGCGTAAGCGGCGGAGCGGCCGCGGCTCGCGACGTACTGCGCCGTCTGCCCCAGGCCGAGCGTCGCCGTTTCGTCCGAGCCGATGTGGAAGAACGGCGGCTTGCCGACCGCTTGAAGCTCTTGCTGGATGATGCGCGCGAGGTACTCTGTCGAAAGCGGAACGTTCGGCGCGAGCAGGAATCCGTGCGGCAGTTCGGCGGCGCCGGCGTAGCGCTCGACGCGCAGCGTGTTGTGCATGTGCGCGAAGGTCTGCTGCTCGGGAACGAGCGCAACGTGAAAGCGTCGCGCGTAGGCGGTGAGATCGCGCAGCTGCACCGGCGTGATGCCGTCGAGCGGCGCCGGCAGCGGATCGGTCGGGCTGACGAAGACGTGCTCCATGTACGGCGAGTAGCCGTTCATCTTGAACGCCGCGATCGTGCGGATGCGCTCTTCGAAGTAGCGCATCGTCGGCAGCGGCCCGCGCGAGACGTCGTCGGAGAGGATCCGCCACGTAAGCGCCGGCCGGTCTTCGATTGCAACGCACGGCATCGCCCACGCGCCGGCCGATCGGACCGGCAGCTGTGCGAGCGTCATCGCCGCGTAGAAGGCGCCCGCGGCGTCGGCGCTCTCGATCGCCGCGCGCCCGTCGCGGACGGTCAAGCGATACGCCTGCGGCGCGAGCGAGGCGTCGTGCCGCACGGTGATGCTGGCGTTCGCGGCGGTTTGGGTGCGCAATGTGCCGATGCCCAGCGCGCTCCAGCGCTCGTCGAGCTCGGCGCGCGCGGCCGGGTCGAAGCCGGCTGCGACGCCGACTGGAACGCGCGCGTCGCGCGAGCAGGGCAGTGTGGTAACGGTGGCCGGACGCGGCAGCAGGTGCAGCGCCGCCACGGTGACGCCGAGCAAGAAGTGCAACGCCGCCTACGGCGTCGTAGGATGGGCCGCGGCGCGCATTGCCTCGTCGCGGCGATCGAGCGAAGCCGCAACGTCGTCGAGGAACTGCGCGAGCGCGGCTGCGTCCACGTCTTTGGCACGGTCGGCGAGATCTACGGCCGCGACGTCTTCGACCGCGAGCACGGAGGCCGGGTCGTTCTTGCTTTCGGCCCGCTCGGCGAGGCCGTTGTGCACGGTAAACGATTTCGAATCGGCGAACCCGACGCGAAAGAGCAAGTCGTCGATGCGCTGCTGGAGCTGGGGATCGAGCGCGCCGATCCTGGCCTCCAAGCTCGCGAGCGCTTCGCCGACGTACGATCGCACGTAGGAGTCGGAGCGCCGCCTGCTCAGATCGTCGGCATAACCTGGGAAGCCGGCAATTCGCGCCTGCAAGGACTGCACGGGGTCCATGCGGTCAGGTTACGACGCCCTCGCCCGAAGGGCCTCGAAGCCGCTATCGGAAGATACGCCGGGTGAAGCATCCCGCGGCGTGGCCGGCGTACCTGGTGGCGGCAGCGTGTTTTGCCATCGCACTGATCTCCTCGATTGCGAACATCTCGCTCATCGGCCAAGTTCGCGCACAGAAGCATCAGCTCGCGTACCTTCAAGAGCGCTCGACGGCGCTCGCGCGCAGCCTCGCCGTCGAACGAACCGAACTCTTCGATATGCTCGACAGCCGAGCGCGCCACTACGCCGTCGGTAACGGCGACGTCATCACCCGCGGAAGCCGCATCTACCTCGCCTTGCACGACCTTCCCGAGCCGCCGCGCGGCAAAGTCTACGAAGCGTGGACGCTCGCAAAGGGTGCGACGAAACCGCTCGCTGCGCCGACGTTCTTGCCGGACGCTCGCGGCGTCGCGCTCATCGTGCTGCCCACCGACGCCCGCGATACGGCTTCGGTCGCCGTCACGGTCGAGCCCGACGGCGGCAGCAGAGAGCCGACGGCGAAGCCCCTAATCGAAGTCACCTTCGGCACGCCGTAAGTGCGCGTCGAACCGGTCTCGCAAGCCACGCAGAGCGCGACGCTGGAGTATCTCGCGCGCTCGCCCTACGCCAACGTCTTCATCGCTCACACGCTGCTGCACGGTTTGGCGCGCAGCGCGCAAGGCAGGACCGTCGTCGCACTCGACGGCGACGAGGTACGAGGCGCCGCCTACTTCGGACGCCAGCTCGCCATCGCGGCAGAGGAAGACGCCCTCGCGCCGATCGCGCAGCAGGCGCGGCAGCGTGGCGGCGAGCGCATGATCGTCGGGGAGCGCGAAACGATCCGCGCCTTTTGGAAGCTGGTCGAGCCGTGGCACCCGCGGCCGCGCATCGTGCGCGACCGCCAGCTCGTGATGATGGTGGATCGCCGGCGCCTGATGCCGTTTTCAGACCGCGTCGTCGCGCGGCACGCTCGTCCCGAGGAGTGGCGCGTCGTCACGGACGGCTCGGCCGGGCTCATCACGCAGGAGCTCGGATACGATCCGCGGCGCGGTTCGCCGGACTTCGCCGCAAACGTTCGCCAGACGATCGTTCGCGATCTGTGGTGGGTCGGCGTTGCCCGCGGCGATATCTGCTTCATTTGCAGCATCGGACCGTGGAGCGACCAAACGATTCAGCTTCAAGGCGTATGGACGCCGCCGCTGCTGCGCGGCCGGGGGCTTGCCGCCGCCTCGCTCGGTGCGATCTGCGACCGGCTGCTGGAAACCTCGCCGACGCTCTCGCTCTACGTCAACGACTTCAACGAAAAAGCCATCGCGCTCTACCACCGCGCCGGCTTCGAGCACGTCGCCGACTTCCAAACGCTGCTCTTCTAGGACGCGGTTCGGACGGCTTTCGTTGCGGCGCGCTGCGGCAGTGCAACGATGCAGACGACGATGAACGCTGCGATCGCCGCCGAGATGAGCGGCCGGCTGAGCCCGAGACCCCCGTGCGCGAGCGGCTTGTCGAGAAAATCGCCGACGGTCGCGCCGAGCGGCCGCGTTAAGATAAATGCCGTCCAGAAGAGCACCGTGCGCGAGGCGTTCGTCCAGAAATATGCTGCGGCAACCAGCGCGAGCGCCGCGCCGAAGACGAGAGCCCCCCGCTCGTAGCCAAGGCCGGAGTCGGCGATCCAGTCTCCCAGCGCCGTGCCCAGCGTCTGCGAAAACGTGATCGTCGCCCAATAGAAAATCTCGACCCTCGGCGTATAGACGGTCGACACCGAAACCGAGCCCTCCGACCACTGCCAAACCGCCAGAACGATCAACACGCACGCGAGCAAAAGCAGCGATCCGCCGGCATAGCCGATGCCCAAGGATCGGTCGGCGAAGTCGGCCATCGTCGTGCCGGCGGTCGTCGACGCGACGATCGTCGCCCAGTACAGGAACGGGTGAAACTTCTTGGCGGCGATCTGCGCGACGACCAGCACGACCAACAGCGCGAGAAAGATGGCGGTGCTCGTCAAGTACCCGAGATTCATCGTCATCGACAGCGTGTCGCCGCCGGTTTCACCCAGCGTCGTCGCGGCGATCTTGACGATCCAGAAGCCCAGCGTCACCGCCGGAACTTTGGTTAGGGCAGCAGAGACTGCGGACACTACGTTGGAGTTTACAGGCGGCGCTGGATGTTCTCTACGCCGGATTCTACGGCTCGTTCCGTGCCCGCGATCAGGCCGTATACCCAGCGGAAGGTCGCGTAAACGCCGACGATCGCGAAAGCGAAGACGATCGCAAAAAGCCAAGCGGCGGTTTTGGCGAGCGTAACGAGTGCGTGTTCCATCCGGGGCCGCTTGGCCGAGCGCGCAAGCGACCCCTGCACCCTGACCGAGCGGTCAGATCTTTCGCGTGATCACGAACGTCACGGCCGCTCCTTGCAGCGTGTACGCGTCGGTTGGAATCACCGGTTGGCCGGGTGCTCCCCCGTATACGAAGCCGCCTCCGACGACCGTGAAAGGGTTGGCGTAGACGTTGGTAAGGTTGGTCCCGTACAGCCCATATTCGAAGCCCGCGTGCCGGTATGCGACGTGCGCGCCGAGCGTCGCGTACGGCGACCGGTTCAGCTCGTTGTACCAGCCTTCGAATGCGAGCTGCGCGCCGTACGCGAAGCCCTCCGACGGCGATCGGTCGATTGCGAGGTACGCCTTGTGCAGCGGCTGCCCGAGGGTCTGTTCTCCCGTGGCCAGCGTGCCGTCCTGAACGGACGGCGGAATCTCGGTGAGGAACGAGCTGTCCACGCTCCAGCCGGCGCGCACGTGCAGGTCGCTGGCGAGCTGTTCGTCGGCGTGCAGGTCTATGCCGCGGTAGGTTGCGTCTCCGGCGTTGACCGGATAACTGAGCGGACACGGCGCCGGATTGTGTTTGCTTTGGCAGCCCGGCACCGGCACGACGTTGAGTTGGCTCGACGGCGAACGCACGTTGGATTGGTAGAGGTCGAACGAGACGTGCAGCGGGCGGCGCTTGCCGAAGATCTGCTCCATGCCGACGTCGAAATCGGTTGCGCGATCCGGCTGCAGATTCGGATTGCCGATGTAGATGACGCCGCCGATCGGAACTCGTTCGCTGGGCGGGGGCACGACCAACTCGGAGAGCTGCGGCGTTTGGAACGTCGTGCCGACCGACGCGCGTACCGCCGTGTTGCCGGTCGGCGTCCAGACGAATCCGGCGCGCGGGTTGAAGCTCGTGCCGAAGGTGCTGAAATTACTCTCGTAGGCCGCGAGCGAGTAGTGGATTTGGCTCGTTGGATCGGCGGTATAGCGCAGAACTGCGGAGCGCTGCGTCTGCCCGAGGTTGAGCGCCTGCGTCGGCGGGGTCGCCGCGCCGACCGGCGGCGCCTGAGCGGTGACCTGGCCTTGCACGTAGTTGGTGCCGAGCGTTTCGGTGCCGAGGTCGTACTTGAGCGAGAGCAGGCCGTTGGTAAAATGGTGGTCGAGCTCGAGCCAATCGTCGCCGAGGAGGTCGCGCTGGTTATAGAGGTAGGGCGTCGTTTGCGCGCCCGGCCCCCACGCAGACTGCGACGCCAGCGTGGTGAGATGGCTGAACTGTAAGACCGTCGCGGGAGCGCCGTCGCTCTGCTCGCGCCCCAGCGGCAGCTGCGCGTCGAATCCGTAGTTGCTTTGATGCGCGCCCAGCCACGTGCCGGCGAAGCTTTGATAGGGGCTGGTCGCGACGGCCGCGTCGCCGCCGCCGCCGGAAAACCCCGGCGGCGTGTACGTGGTGAGCAGCGACGATTCGTCCTTGAGCACCGCCTGATTGCGAAAGTTGAGCTGCAGGTAGCCGAAGCCGTTGGCCCCGCCCAACCGATAGCGCAGCTTCGTGAGAACGGACGACCCGTTCGAATCGCTGCCGACGCTTTGCGGCGTCTGCGCACCCGCCGTCTCTCCGGGCGGTGGGGCCAGAATCGTTTCATTAACCGAGCCCGAGGATGCGGTCCCGTGCAACGAAAGCGCATAGCCGAAGCGGCCGGCGCTTCCGGTCGTCTGCAGCGTCCCGCCGTACGTCCCGTACGACCCGCCGAACGCGCGCAGCAGCACTTGCGGTGCGATCGTCGGCTGCAACGTGACGATGTTGATGCCGCCCCCGATCGTATTGGGCCCGATCAACGACGACGGCGAGATGCCGTACACGATCTGCACGTCCTGCAGCGCCGCCGGATCGAGCAGCGAGAGATCGAAATCGCCGGTGTTGCCGTTGTTCACCTGATGGCCGTCGACGTCGACGAGCGTCTCCGTCGGATCCGGCCCGCGGACGCCGAAAACGACGGTCGCGTTGCTGCCGCCTCCCAACGGCAGGACCGGCGTCGTGGAAAGCTGGCTCCACGTCATCGCGGAGACGGCCGTCACGCCCTCCGCCGCGGCCTCCTGCCCGCTAAGAGAAACGGTCGGGGCCGACGACGTCGACACCGTTTCGCCCGCCGATGCGCGCACGCGCCCGATGACGGTGAGCGAGTTCGTCGTAGCAGGCGACAGCACGATGGCGAGCGTCGCGTTCCCCGCGCTCACCGAAACGGTGCGCTGCGAGAGCACGGCGTAGCCGGGCGCTGCCGCGTGCAGCGCGTACGTGCCGCCGCGCAGGTTGTGAAATGCGAACGCGCCGCGTGCGTCGCTTTTCGCGCGTACCGAAACGCCCGGCGCCGAGAGCGCGATCGACGCGCCGGCGATCGGCGTGCCGTCGGCGGCGGTCACGGTGCCGGTAACGTCTACCGTCGAACCGTCGGCGAGTAGTGCGGCGGGCGCGACGAGCGCCAAGGCGAGTGCGAGAAGTGCGGCCGCGCGGCGAGCGCGTGCCGATGAAACTCCCATGAGGTCCTCCAGAAAAACGAGTGCGTGCAGGAACTACGCGAAGATCGTTTTCGGAGGACCGCGCTTGGAGAGGCGTAGGGCGGGCGGCGACGGGCGCCGGTGCGGCGCGGCGCCGCGCAGAGAGAACGCGTGCGCGCCGCGGCGCACGGGCTCGGCGAAGGGACGCAGCAGCGTTGCGACGATCGTCGTGATCGCGTCGCGGTGAGAGATCAACCAGTGGGCTACGGCATAGACGAAGATCGCGACGACGGCGGCGCAGATCGCGGTGGTTCCCAGGCCGAGCGCGAGCGAGCCGCCGAAGGCTTCGGCCACGCGCGTCACGGGAACGCCGCCCGCTCGCCCGTCGAGCCACTCCATGGCCGGCACGAGCAACGCGACCAACGCGATCGCGGCGAGCGCGAACGCCGCCGCCCCGCCGAGGCTTGCCGGCGCCGGAGCCAGGCGGGTGCGAGCGAGCGAAGCGATCTCGCAGCAGGCGCGCAGGCCGCGAGCGGCCAGCACGGCTGCGAACGCCAAAGCCACGCCGCCGATCAGCTCGCGCGAGCCGTGATGCAGGTGGTCGTAGGCGTCGCTGGGCAGGGCGAAATCGCCCAGGAAGTCGATGGCGAAATGCGCCAGCGTGGCGGCCGCAGCCGCCGCGCACAAGAGAAGGGAGACGAGGGTTCGAGGCCCAGCGCGCACGCCCGGCGCTTCGACGCGCCCGGGCCTCATCCCCCGAAAAGGGCTAGTGGTGGGTCGGCGCCATCCAGACGGTACCGCCCGCCCACTTGACCTCGGTCGGCACGCACGTTGACGTCTGCGCACCGGCGTAGGTGACGTCGTTGTACAGGCTGAGGTGGTGGGTGATCGTCACGCCGGGCGCAAACGAGCCGACGTCGGTGACGCGGCGGAGGTAGTGCGACTGCGCGTTGCGGTAGCCGACGGCAAAGGTGATGCTAGCCGCGGTCTTGTGCGCGAGGTTGACGTAGACGATGTCGAGCCCGCCGGCCTGGTGGCTCATCGGCTTGGGCTTGGCGACGGTGCAGCTCTTGATGAGAATCGGCGCGGCGGCGCGCGCGGGGGCAATCGAGACGCCAACCGCAGCGATACCTACGATCGCGACGGCGGCCAGACGACCGAGAAGTTTCATCCGAGTGTATCTCCCGAAGTATGGACGGAGTAAGCAGGAGCCAGGCTTCCTTCCTGGGCGCCGCCCTCCCTGCGCAAGCGCCGCTACGCGCCCGGCGTCGCAAAGAAGCCGTGCGTGCTGCCCGCGGCGTCGACGTAGTAGCCCACGACGTTTCCGTGGTTGTTGATTCCGGTGACCACGGTGGTTCCCGCCGCGTTTGGCTCGTCGAGCGACTGCCACGCCGTATAGTGGCTGCGCGTCGGTTCGGTAAGCAGAAATCCGTGCGTGGTACCCGACGCGTCCACGTAGTAGCCGACGATTTTGTCGTGCAGCGTGATACCCAGCGCGTAGGTGCTCGCCGCGCCCGGGAACGAGAACTCGTAGAACGTGCCCTGACGCAGCAGAAACGCCATCGTGCCGCCCGAGGCCGTCGTCAAGTAGCCGCAGATGTCGCCGCGGCCCATGATCCCGGTTGCGACGGTGTTCGTGCTGGCAGGAGGCTTGAACGTGTCGAATTTTGACCTCGCCAAGTCGAGCTCGAAGCCTTTCTGTATTCCCGTGCTTGCAACGAACGTGCCGACTCCAATGGACGCATCGTTAATCGAATCGAGCGTCGTGATCTTGGGGTCGGAGCGCGCAAGCGGATCTTTGTACGTCGTCCACAGTCCGTTCGTCTGCGCGAATCCGTAGACGTTCGATTTCTTGTTGGTATAGGTGCCCGCGATGGCGGACGTGTTGTTCAGCGACGTCACGATCGTATCGGTCGCCGACGGAAAGTCGATGGTGCGAAAGTTCTGCGCCCCGTACGGCGGCAGGGCCATGAAGCCGTGGCGAGGATCGCTCGGCGCGCCGCTGCCGTAGAAGCCGCCGATCTTGTTCTCGTTGTTGAGGGTGAGCACTTCGGTGAAGTTCGGATTGACCGGATCGTCGATCGACGTAAACGCGTAGGTGACCGTCTGGCCGCCGGCGCGCGCGCCCCCGCCGCCCGGAACGGCACCTGCGGGCGTTACGGAGGAAGCGGGGCCGCCGCACCCCGATACCGCCCAGGAGAGTAATCCCAGCAGCGCAACCGCCAATAGCCGGGTGCGCGCCGTCGAACGACCAACGTTCATATGACAACGTCCATATGACAACGTCCCTTCGAGCCTTCGCACTTCTCCGACGGCGCGGCGATAGGACGCCTGCCGTTGGGAGGCTCTCGATTATGCCACGGAATCCGGCGTTAACGCGTCAACGAAGGCGCAACGTTGACTTAGAAAAATCGGGGCCGCAGGGGCTTACGGCAAGGCGTCCCAGGTTTCGGGATGCGTCGGGATCCAGAGCATGTTCAATCCGTAGCCGGTCACCCGCCGGCTGACGCCGACGAGCCGCCGCTCGTAGTAGAGCGGAATCACCGGCACGTCGTCGCGAACCAGCTGCTGAATCGCGTCGAAGTCGCGGTTGCGCCGGGCTTGGCTGCGCGTGCGCGCTTGATCGTCGAAGAGCGCCTCGAAGCGGCTCGAGCAATAGTACGAGTGGTTTTCGTCGCCTTTTACCGCCTGCACGCAGCGGAGATTGAGCGACTGCTCCGGATCGCTCCCGCCGACCCAGGTCTCGCTCACCATCGTGGCTTTGGCGTTGCGCAGCAAACCGTCGGGACTGAACCAGATGCGCACGGGGTTGCTCTTTATGGAAACCAGCATGCCGATCGCGGCGAGCTGCGACTGCAGCAGCGTCGCGACGCGCACCTGGATCGGGTTCTCGGAATCTACTCCCATCAGCGCGGCCAGCGGTGCGCCGTCTTTGCGGCGCACGCCGGCGCGCATCCGCCAGCCGGCGGCGTCCAGCTCGGATCTCGCAAGGGCGAGGTCGTGCGGGTATGGCGCAATCGCGACGCTCTTCCAGCTTACGATGGGCGGCGGCAGAAACGACGTCGCCGCCGGATAGACGCGATGCCACGCGTCCGACAGCTCGGTAAGATCGATCGCGTTGGCGATGGCGCGCCGAACGCGCAGATCGCTTGTCGGCGAGGCTTGCGTGTTCAGATAGAGCAGGCCGGTTCCATTCTCGGGGATGCTCAACACGCGAATACCCGGGATCTGCCGCGCCTGTGCGACGTTGTCGGGCGTGAGCGTACCGACGTCGACCGCACCCGAGCGCAGCGTGACGAAGTTCGAGTTGAGATTCGGCACGATCTGCAGCACGATGCGCGAGAGCTTCGGCCGCGGAACGTAGTACGGATTGGGCTCGAGCACGATCCGCTCGCCGCGCAGCCATTCTTTCACGCGAAACGGACCGGTGCCGAACGGCGCGTCCTCCCAGGGCGTGCCGACGACCTTCGTGCCGGCAAAAGCGTGCTTCGGCAGGATGCCGTACACGTAGTCGGCCTGACCGAAGAGCACCGCAACCGCGGCGTTCCAGGGTTGGCGCAGCCGGATTACGACCGTGTGCGCGTCGGGCGTTTGCAGCGACGCAATGCGGCGGTACGATTCGACCGAGACCGCGCGATTGCGCGGATCGAAGATCGCGCGATACGTGAACGCGACGTCGGCAGACGTGAGCTCGACGCCGTCGGCGAAGCGCACGCCGCGGCGGAGGTGATACGTGATCTGCTTGCCATCGGTGGAGACGTCGCCGTTCTTCCGCGACGGAACGCGCGTCACGAGGATCGGAACCTCGCGGTTTTCGCCCGAGAGGCCGACGAGCGTCTGACAGAAGAGCGTGTCTATGGCGATGATCTCCTGATCGATCGCGAGCAGCGGAACCAGCGACCCCGGGTCGCCGGCGTACGCGATACGCAGCACGTGCGGCGGACCGCTCGGAGCGCCGCCCGTCCGCGTGCAGCCCGCAAGCAGGACGAGACCGGCGCTCAAGGCCAGCAGTGCCCTCTTCATGAAAGCACCTTCCCCATATGCCTATCGCCGCACTGCTCCTCGCCGTCGTTACGAATCCGTGCGATCGCGGCACGACCTACGACATGCGCAGCTGCTGGGCCGCGCAAGACGCCGCTGCGTCCGCCGAGCTCTCGGCGGCGTATGAGAAGGTCAAGCGCGGGCTGCAAGCCCTCGGCATCGACCCGGCGCCGCTCGCCGCCGCGCAGGGCGCTTGGAGGACGGCGCGCGATGCGACCTGCAGCTTCGAGTACGCGCTCTACGCTGCCGGGGACGATCGCGCCGCAGCTGGGGCTCGAGTGCGACGTGCGGATGACCCGGGCACGCGCGCAGCACCTCTCGGCGCTCTCGGCCGCTCTAAAAGCCCACGGCCGCGCGCCCGCAGCGCAGCCCGTTTCGCCCGCCGCCGATGCCGCGCTCAACCGCCTCTACCGGCTGTATCGCGATCGGCTCACCGAAGCCCAGCGCGCGTCGCTGGCTAAAGCGGAGAGCGCGTGGATCTCCTACCGCGACGAGGCCTGCGCGATCGAAGGCGGTGCCTGCCCGACGGAGCTTGCGAACGAACGCGTCGCCGAGCTGGAAGCCGGCTGGCTAGGCGAATCCTTCTGGTGAGGAGCGTTATGAAGCCGCTTCTTATTGCATCGCTCCTGGCAACGTTCTGCGCGTTCGCCGTCGTCGCGCGGGCCGACGAAGGGCCGACCTACAAGGGGCCGCCGTCGCCGAGCGAAGAGGCGTTCCTCAAATCCGTTCGCAGCGATCTTACCGCGCGCTTTCCGCACGCGAGCGACGCCGAAAAGGCCGGCTACGTGCGCTACACGAGCGTTGACGACACCGGTGCGATCAGCTATGCCGACCAACGGTGGTCGTCGGATCCGACGCATCCAAGCCAGCTGTGGTACGACAAGGACGGCAATCTGATGGGCGCCGATTTTTCCGTTCTGCGCCCGAACGGCGAACCGCGCCCGCAAGTCTGGGGCGTCGATCCGGGTCGCTGGTATGAGTTCAACGGGCACGTTCACTACGTCGTGAAGAAATCCGGCGGCGATGCGATCCTGTACGATCGGTACGTGTGGAACGCCGACTTCGCCAATGCCGGCGGCGACGTCGCCAAACCGTCGGCCGCCACGCTCGTCAAGCTCGGCAAAGTGTCGAGCGCGAGCGAGGTCGTGACCATTTTCGAGTTTCCCACGCTCTGGGATCTGATCGTGTGGATGAAGCCGCATGCCGCGGGCCCATTCCGCTGGTGATTCGCGTCTCGTTTACGACGTGCTCGGAGCGCCGGCGCGAAACTTCGCGATGCGCGCGATTAGCTCCAACGGAATCGGCTCGGAGAGCGGAAATCGGATCGTGCCCTTCGCCACGTCGTAGGGCGCGAGTTCGTCCTTGAAGGCTTCGGCGACGCCGCGCAGGCTTCCGGGATAGAGCGCCAGATGCTCCGTCCAGACGCCGAAGTGCACGACGACGCGGCCGTTCAGCTTGTACGTAGGAATCTTGTAGGAAATCACTTCTTCGGCTCCGGGCACCGCGTCGCGAATCGCTCGGCGCACGCTTTCGAGGATGCCGCGCACGTCTTGGCGCTGCGCGGCGACGTATTCGTCAACCGCATTACTCGACAACGTAGATCTGCCCGGTTTGACACCCCTCGATGCTTTTCGCATAGGCGAGCGCCGCGCGCCTTGCGGGAACGGGCTCGAAACCCGGAAAGTAGGGGCCGTAGGCTGCCATGGATTCCTCGAGCACCGTCGGGCTGACCGCGTTTATGCGATGCTTCGGAAGCTCGATCGCGGCGGCGCGCACGAAGCTTTCGATGGCGCCGTTGACCATGGATGCGGACGATCCGAAGCGAACGGGGTCGCGCGCGAGGATCCCGGAGACGAGCGTGAACGAGCCGCCGGGCTCGACGAACTCGCGGCCGGCGATCACAAGATTGACCTGTCCCATGAGCTTGTCGCGCAGCCCGAGATCGAACTGCTCCGCGGTCATCGTCTCGAGCGGACCGAAGTGCACGTTTCCGGCCGCGCACGCCAGGGCTCCGACGTTGCCCACCGCATCGAAGAGCGCGCGGACGCTCTCGGGGTTGGAGATGTCCACGCGAACGTCGCCGCTGGTCCGGCCCGCCGTCACGATCTCGTGCCGCTGAGCGAGTTCGTTGGCGACGGCTTTGCCCAGCGTTCCGCCGGCGCCGACGATCAGTATCTTCATGATGGCCGTTTGAACCCGGGGAGGATTTTCGAGGTTGCACCGGCCGCCGCAAACCCGGCGATCGCCATAGCACCCGCCATCGCGCACCATCCGGCGAGGCCGAGGAACGCGCCCCAACCGACGAACGCGGGCGTCGCGACGGCGAGCCCCCACGCCGTCAAACCGATCGCGCCCTGAAACAGCCCGAAGCACACCCACTCCAACCGGACGTCGAGCAGTTCCGCAGGCCGCGTCTCGTCATCTTCGCCGCGGAACGTCGTCGCGATGACGCGCGTGCCGATGTGCAGCATATGCGCGTTGACCATCTGCCCGATCCAGCCTGCGAGCAAGACGAAGCCGTACGCCGGTGCGAACGGGCGGCCGGCAAGGCAGAGCCCGCCGAGCGCGACGCCGAGCAGCAGCCACGTCACCGCTGCGGCGATAAACGCTTGAGGCGGCCGATGGCGCACCGTAGCCCGCCGCAGAATGCCGAAGGCGTCGGCCGCATAGGCCAACGCGGCAACTCCGACGAGGCTCCCGCCGGCCCACGTTAGCGCTGCGTTTCCGACCGCGATCCCTGCAGCGAGCGCAAACGCGCCCGCCAGCGTCGCCGCTCCGACGAAGACGTGCACCCATGCCGAGCGCGATTTCGCGCCGCAGATCGGGCGAATCGTCCTAGCCGAAACGCCATACACCAGCAGCGAAAGCCAGGCATAGAAGCCGAGGTTGGCGTGTGCCGCAGGCAGCGCCGCTACCCAAGCCGCGGCGAACGCACCCGACAGGAAGAGCGCCAGAACGAATCCGAGTGCGGCCACGACGGCGAGATTGAAGAGCACGATCGAGAGCGCCCTTGCAATCGCGCGCTCGGCGCGTTCCGCATGCCGCGCTTGTGCGAGCGTCATCCAAGCGACGACAGCGTAGGCGAGGATCGAAAGCAAGAGCAAGGCCGCTATGCCGCCGACGAACCGCTGGTTGAGGGCCAAGCTTAGAACGAAGGCGGCGACGCCGGCCGAAAGAACCCCCAGCGAAACGCGCGCGGCGGTTTCGAAACGCCACTTTAGATCGGTGAACCCCGGGATCACGTGAAGCAGAATCGAGAGCGCAGCGATGGTAAACCATCCGAGCGCGACGAGATGAATCCAGGCTAAGGCTGCGGGCGAGAGGCCGTCCACGCGACCGAACGCCGCGATCCACAGCAAGACACACCACGACAGGCCGTGACAAGCCTGCGCGAAGAGCAAGCCTCCAGGCGGAATCCAATGCCGGCGCGCGAGCAACGGCTGCGGCTCGAGCTACTTCGCGATCGTGCTGAGCGTGATGCCGTCCGGCCGCGAAAAGCTGCCGGTGATGATCTTCGTCGGAGTGCCGCCTGCTGGGTAGTTCCAGTAGCCGATCTCGGGGTTGCCGTCGCCGTAGACCGGCGCGACGATCCGCGTCCCGGCGGGCGTGCTCGTTATCCAAAACTGCTGGATCAGGCCGTTTTGCACGAGCTGCGTGGTGCCGACGACCGCGCCTTTGGAGCCGAAGATTTTTATTCGGTAAATCGTTCCGCCGCCGCCCGACCCCATCGCGAGATCCTTACCGTCTCCCTGCAGCGAGCCGCCCTGCAACCGCAGACCGTGTCTGACGTTGATCGCTTTTAACTTGGAGCGGCCCGCGAGCAGGGCGAAGAATTTCGTGTTGAGCCCGTCGTTGAAGTACGCGTCGCAGAACAGGGCGCCGTGCTTACTGTAGGCACAGCCGGCCACGCCGTTGCGGTCGTGAGGCTGGTAGACCGCGGGCGTGCCTCGAGCGTTCGCGAAGACGGCTACGCAACTCGCACAGCGGCCGCCCGACGTGCTTACGGCAAGGTTTCCCGTCGTCGGATCCACCGAGCACGCCGACGGATACCCGGGCGCGGTGAGGGTGCGAACCGGCGCGTCGGCGCCGTGCGCGTAGATGTCGATCGTCGTGCTGCCGCCGCTGAGGATGAAGACGTCGCCGGCGGCGTTCGAGCACATCCCGGCCGGCCCGCTAAACCCCGTCATCGTGCCTTCGAGCGTACCGGCCGGATAGGAATACACGTACACGCTGTTCGTGCCGGCGTCGGAAACGTACAGCAGCGTTCCCGTCTTTTTTGCTTCGGGCGCCATCCACGTGTGCGCCGCCGCGCCCGCTCCCGCGAGGCCCTGCGCAGCGGGCGTGAGCGCGCCGCCGCAGCCCCCAAGCACGCCGATCGCTGCCGCCGCGACCAGCGCGTACCGGGCGTCACGCAGAACGTTCATGAGTGGGGCCTCCGCAAGCAAGGGACGGTACTAGTTCTAACCTCGCCGCTCGATCTCCCAGGGGCGCAACGCCGCCGCGGGGTACTCGGCAGGTCGTGGCCGATATGCCCGATCTCGTGTTGGAAACCGAGCGTCTGGTCCTGCGGAAATGGCGCGAATCAGACAACGACGACGTAGCCGGAATCTACGCCAAGCCCGACGTGATGCAGTACATCCCCGGCGGCGTTTGGACGCGCGAACAGACCGCCCGCATCCTGGCGCGGATGCGCGAGCTCGATCTCGAGCACGGCTTCGGCTTTTACCCGATGGTGCTCAAGGCGTCGGGCAACGTCATCGGGCACGCCGGGCTCGGCTATCTCGAGAAGAGCGGAGAGGTAGAAGTCGCGTACGTTCTCGATACGCCCTATTGGGGCAACGGGTACGCACCGGAGGCCGTAATCGCTCTGCTCGCCCACGCTTTCGCCTCGACGCCGCTTGCGCGCATCGTCGCCGTGGCCATGCCCGGGAACGCGCGCTCGATCGCCGTCATGAAGCGCGCGCACATGACCGAAGCCGGTCTTGCGACGCACTTCGGCATCACGGTCGTGAAGTACGAGATCCTACGGCGACGTACGGACCAACCTACGGTGCCCAGCTAGAAGGCGAGGTCGGCGTGGGAGATGGGCCGGCGGTTGACGGCGCCGTCGCCTGCGGTCCAGGCGTAGCGCCCTTAGCGACCCGCAGAACGTCGCGCATGCCCTTGTGGTAGTGGAAGGCGCAGCCGATCATGTAGATCCCGTCTTTCACCAGGGTAATCGTCACCGACTTGCCCGGCTTGATCGGACCGCTCGCATATCCGAGCTCCAGCTTGCCGTTGCCTTTTGCCTGCACCGACAACTGCGGATTGCTCGGGAAATACGCCGGCGGCCCGGAGATCGTTTTGATAACGTCGAGCGTGTGCTCTTGCGTCTTGGAGAGGTTCTCTATCGTGATCTTGGTGCCGGGCGGGAAACCCAAGGCCTGCGAGTACTTCATCTGGGTAAAGCCGCCGAGCTCGGCATGCCAATACGCCGACTTCAGTTGACCCACGCCCTCGCCGGGAAGCTCCTCGCCGATCGTATGCGGGGGGAGATTGGCCGTGACGATCAGATCCGAACCGATGTTCGGGAGAGCAAATGATGTGCTCGACGGCACGAGGCCCGCGCCGCTATTGCGGGCGCACGCCACCACTGCCAGAGCGACGAATGCCACCGCGAGGGTGGCCGGCTTTCTAAACATATAGGGCCTCCAGTAGCCGGATGCGCTACCTGAGAGCCTAGGCTTCCGGGATGAAGAAACTATAAAGAGCGCGCGCGGCTCAGTACACGACCCGTAACGACCCCGGGGCCTGGTGGTCGCCGATCTCCAAGAGGGTCACGGTCGTGCCCTTGTAGCGCGTGCGCTCGAGATGCGCGACGAAGCCGATATCCGTTCCGGCGACTCGGAAGCGAGCCGGCCGGCCGCTCGGGCGATCGTACATCAGGACGCTCCGCACCCCCGACGCAGTGTCGCCTTGCGGAAACTTCACCGTTGACGCCATCCTCACGATCGCCGTGCCGGGTCCTACGATCGTCGTGAGGCTTCCGTCGGGATCGTTGACGGCCACGGCGCTTGCATAATCCCGGGCCGAGTGAGCCGGCCCCGAGCTGCACGCGGTCATCGCATACCCGGCGAGCACCGCCGCCATCACAGGTGAGCATCGAGAAATCGGCGGAGATACCACAGCGCGATACGTTCGTGGAAACCGGCGGCGATATCCTCGAACGCATGATCGGCCCAAGGGAGTTCGAGATACGTGACGCTTACGCCGTCGGCGCGCAGTTGGTCGCGCAAGAGATGCTCGAATGCAACCGGCGCAACGTGATCGCGCCCCGCCGCGATCATCAGGACGGGCGGCATCCCCGCACGAACGGCGTAGCGTGGAGACGCGGTCCGATAGCACGCGGGCTGCCGATCCGGCGAGCCGCCGCAAAGATCTTCCAGCACGCGACGTATGTTGACGACGTCGGGTTGCGGCGGATAGACGTATGCGAGCCGCAGATCCACCGGGCTTTCGTAGGTTATGACGGCGCTAATGCGGCCCGGCCGCAAGGCTGCGGCGATGAGCGCCAACTGCGCTCCGGAGGAGTGCCCGAGCACGGCGATGCGGCCGGGTGGAAGCGCATCGATCTGGCGCAAGACGGCCTCGCGCTGTGCGGGCCAACGCGCTTGCGGTGCGTGCGGGTAGTCCAGCGCAACGACTCGATAGCCCCAAGAAGCGACGATCGCGTTGAATCGCGCGTCGTTCTCCGGCGAGCCGTGCTCCCACGCGCCGCCGTAAATGACCAGCACGACCGGTGCACCGGCGCGCGCTGCGGCGCCGGGATGCTCTGGGAACGGCGCGAGGAGCGCCGGCAACGGAACGTAAGGTCCTCGTATCGCATACGCAAGAGGCGGGAGCAGCGTGCACGAGAGCGCCACGAGCGTAACGGCGATGCCCGCAGATCGCATCGAACCTTGCGAGCGCAGCGTGACGATCAGGACGACGATGTCGAGAACGGTCAAGACCGGCCAGAGCTCCGTGCCCGCGACCGTCAGCACGAACAAGGGTACGATCGGCCCTGGGACGACGATCCAGATCGAGAGGAACAGCGCGAATACGGCCAGCGCGAATCGCACGGCGTCTAGCTCGTATCGTGCGTTCTAATACGGCCTCGGCACGGGCACCGTGAGCTCGATCGTGCCTTGATCGATCGGTTGATGGTTCGCATTCA
Organism: Vulcanimicrobiota bacterium; assembly: GCA_963790985.1. Classification (GTDB taxonomy): domain Bacteria; phylum Vulcanimicrobiota; class Vulcanimicrobiia; order Vulcanimicrobiales; family Vulcanimicrobiaceae; genus Cybelea. Next base: position 444,601 of record CAWBQB010000005.1, on the reverse strand, counting down.
CCAGCTGAATCAGGATCTTGTGCTGACCTGGCGCGAGGCCGTTGATGACGATTGGTCCGCCGCTTGCGTCTGCCCAGTGCCACGCGGCGCCGTCAACCGTCACGTGAACGTGCCCAACGCGGGGAGAAACGGCGAGCGCGGCGGGGCCATATACCGGCACGATCTGCAGATACGCAGCACGATATTGAATGAACACGACGCCGCGTGAGAGCGGTTCTGCTTGGGGCGCATCTATGACGATCTTTGCCGGAGGTTCGCTCGCGGGAGTTTGGGCGCCGCTTACGATCGGCGCAGCGTCCGAAGCGGCAACCGGAACTTCAGGCACCGTGAAGCTCACGGTGCCTTGATCCACCAGTTGATGGTTCGCAGTTTCCAACTGTATCCGCGACCTTATGCGGCCCCGGCGGCAAGCCGTTGAGAATCACCGGATCTCCGCTCGCGTTGACCCAAACCCAGGGGAGGTCGTCTACGTTCACATGCACGTGCCCGATCCGCGGAGAAACGGCGAGCGCGGCCGGCCCGAAAACCGGCACCAGGTGCATGTTTTCCGCGCGGTACTGAATCACAACGCGGCCCCGCGACAGCGGCGCGGCCAAGGGTGGGTCGATGACGATCTTTGCCGGCGGTTCGTTTTGAACCGGTTCTACGGCCGCAGCTCCGAGCGCGTCCTTCGCGGTTTGCGCAGAGGCCGGCGCTCCGGCCAGGCACGTGACGGCAAACGCCGCGCTTACAAACCAGAGGCTTTGGTTGATGCGCTTGTGCATCAGCGGCAATACTTGTTGACGACCTTGAGGAAAAAGTATCCGACGGTTTCGCCGCTCGCGTTAATTCCATCGAACTCGACGTCGGCGCGGCCGCAGGAGCGCCCGGAGGTGATCCGCCACTGCGTCTCGCTGCTGCCTTCGCGCTCGGCGTTGTAGCACGTGCGCCCGTTGAAGCACCCGTTGATCCTGCCCAAGTACGAACTAACCACGCCCGGGCCACTGACGGTCACCAGAATGCCCGGCTTCGTGTGCTTCGTTAACCGCACGGGACAAGGCGCGACCGTTACCCCTCCGGTGCCGCCGCAATCCTTAGCCGGCATTATCGGCGACGATAGGTTTCCGCCCGTCGCCGGCGGGACGGCCGAACCCGTCTGAGATGCCTGTGGCCCCTGGCTGCACGCGGCCAACAAGCAAAGGCCCGCAACCGCCGCGACTACGTTAGCCGGTCGAAACATGCTTCTTCTCCTCGAAAGACGTTGGAGATATTCGGCCGGCGCCGCTTGGTTCCATCGCGGCACCCAGGCATATCGCGAGATCCATCCAATTCCGCCGCCTTGTAGCGTCGTCTAAAAATTCGGGAGGCGTCTATCATGCCGGAGAACCTTAGCCTGGGTCGTCGTCGGTTTTTTGGCGCGGCAGCCATGACTATTGCCGCGGCCCGATTAGGCACCTTGGCTTCCGCGGCGCAAGCCGCCGACGCGAACCCTGCCGACACAACCGCCGTTCTCACTCCGCAACCGGGAACGAACACGTCGTTTGGTTCGATAAAGCAGATCGATGCGGGCCTCTTAAACGTCGGCTACGCCGAAGCCGGCCCCGCGAACGGCACTGCGGTGATCCTCTTGCACGGTTGGCCGTACGACATTCACAGCTACGTTGACGTCGCTCCAATCTTAGCCTCTGCGGGCTACAGGGTAATCGTGCCATATCTGCGCGGATACGGGACGACGACGTTCCTTTCGAGCACGACGCCCCGTAGCGGCCAGCAGGCGCTCACGGCTCTCGATACCATCGCACTCATGGATGCCCTCAAGATCAAGAGCGCTATCTTCGGCGGTTTTGACTGGGGCGCGCGGGAAGTGGACATTATCGCCGCACTATGGCCGGATCGCTGCAAGGGCCTCGTCTCCGTCAGCGGCTATTTGATTACCAATCGTAAACTGACCACCTTGCCGCTGCCGCCGAAGGCCGAGTTGGGATGGTGGTACCAGTATTACTTCGCTACGGAAAACGGCGTTCTCGGCTACACGAAGTACCGGCACGACTTCGCAAAGCTCATTTGGTCCATCGTTTCCCCGAATTGGCACTTCAGCGACGCGACGTTCGACCGAACCGCAGCGGCCTTCAACAATCCGGACCACGTCGCCATCGTCATCTCCGATTACCGATGGCGCATAAACCTGGTTAAAGGCGAGCCGCAATACGAGCATTTGGAAGCAAGACTCCAGAAAGGCCCGGTGATCGCGGTGCCCACGATCACGATTGCAAGCGATTTCGACGGCGCAAACGCATCCGGCACGGGCTACCGCAACAAATTCTCAGGGAAGTATTCGCACCGAATCTTCAAGGGCATCGGCCACAACGTGCCTCAAGAAGCTCCGCAGGCGTTCGCGCAAGCCGTGATCGACGTAGCCGCCTATGGCTGAAACGAGTGTAAGCTTGAGCTATCGCGCCGCGGCAACGACGCGCGGCCTATTGCTTTCAGCCAGCGTTTAGGCGTTTGAGAAACTCTGCGTACTTGCTTACATAGTCCGTGGACGCGCCACCTCCTCGTTCAGTCCATTCGCTCAGCCGCTCAAAATCGATCTGGTCGCGATGGGCGCGCGCCACACCGACGGCCGCAGCAAGACTGGTGTAGTCATTCCAATAATAATAGCCTCCGAGCCGGTCTCGAACACAGTCAGTCACTGTTAGAATGCGCAGGCGGAGATCACCCTTTTCAAGCGTGTTGGTTTCGTGAATGTATTCGCCTCCTACGGACAGGGGCCCAGCGGGGAAATCGAGCGTGCAAATCGTTTTGGGATGCTCGTACATTCCGGCGCAAGCAGATCGAACGTAGCCGACTTCGGCCAAGGCTTGCTCCAGGCTTTGCCTCTCTGGAAAGTTGGTCAACACAAAGTCGGCATCGTAAGAGGTGGAGACATTGGGCGCATAAACAGTGGCCGCGCTGCCGCCGGTAAGGACACCGGTGATTGAATAGCGGTCTAACGCGCTAGAGACTTCAAAGCATACGTCCTCAAGCGTAGAGTGCTTGTCGATCACAGGTGCTTGTTTCGCCGACGAGGGCGCCGTCGAATAGATTCGACGATATGCTGGTATGCGGGATAGCCCTCAGCGACGCGCAAGAGGAGCGCTTTTAGTTCTTTTGCCGCCGGGTAGGCGGGATTAAGCGTTACTGCGCGCACGACCACTTGCCGGCTTGAGATTAGACCGTCACGTTCTAGCAGATCTAAGCTTTCTTGCACAGAGGAAATACTGGCACCACTATACTTGGCAAGCTCGCCCGGATACGTATCCCGAAGAACGGCGATTAGCAGCAGAAGCCGTGTTCGCTGCTCTGAGCCAAATATCGTAGGAGCCTTGGGGGGCTCATAGTCGTCCGGGAGGGAGCGCCAGGTTATAGTCATACTAAAGGCTATCCTATAGTACGATATTGGCTAGCCTATAGTCAAGTACTAGCTTACCTATACCAAACTAGTACCGCACCAATACCATTCTTGAGGTCGCTTCCTCATTCAGCTACTCAACCGCCTGCTTCCTTATGCACGAGGCTTGGAGGTGGGAACCAGCCTATTTATCGCGTTGACGCACCGCGGTGCGCCCGTGCGTATGGTGCCGGGTCGTGCCGAGCCAATCGGCGGCACGATCTGCGGATAGGCAGCACGAGAGTTCTACAGCCACGATAGGCCGCCGATCGGCGCCGTGGCCGCTCAGTGGCCCTGGTTCGCGGAGCCTACCCGTGCATGACCAAGAGCAAACTCGAATAGTCGTCGGTCCAGGTACGTAGCTTCGGATTTCGTGCAAGGCGTTGCCAACGCTTGTCGTGCGCAATAACGCCGACGTCATGCCCTTGACGCGCGACGACTACCCACTCAGATCCCACCTCCCCAAGCGAGATACGCTTTAGCGTGAACCGCACGTCATTGTCAACCCAGGCCTGCCAACCCACGGACGCCGCGAGGTTGCCGATGACGGGAGCTAGATTGAAATATCGGTTCGATATGTGAAAAGCGATAAGTCCGCCCGGTGCCAGCCGACTCGTAAACAGTGCAAACGCCTCGCGCGTCAGCATCTGCAGTGGGGGCTGATCGGATGAGTACGCATCTAAGACGAGCAAGCCGTACGCATTCGGCGATACCTTCGTAAGTTCCAGGCGCCCATCGCCAAGCACGAGGTTAGCGTTGGGCGCACAGGATGAAAGATACCAAAAGAGTCGATCGTCCTGCGCCAGCGCGACAACTTGCGGATCGATTTCGAAGAACGTCCACCGCTCTTCCGGTAGGCGATAACACGCGACCGTTCCGGTCCCCAGCCCGACGACGGCAACGTTGCGTGTCCCGGCACTGTTAGAGCGCGCCGCCGCAAAGATCGACCCGAGCGGACCGTCCTTCGAGTAGTAGGACAGCGGCATGCCGCGCTTATCGGGCTCGGTATTCTCTATTCCGTGGACCGTGCCGCTGTGAATGAGTTCGTGCCGGCGCAAGCGTGGATCGTCGATAACGGACTTCGTGCCGAAAAAATCTCGAGCAACGAAAATCCGGTATTCAACCTGGCGGGATTCGAGCGAGTACGGCAATATTGCAGCGACTAGGAACAGAGCGCCAATACCTAAAGCGAAGCGGAGCCGGCGGCCGACGAATCCAAAGCAGACTACGAGCGCCACGGAAAACCCCATCTGCAAAAAGAGCGAGACGCCATTCCTGCGCGTGGTGGCCGCGTCGAGCAGCAGCAGTGCGGTGCCGAGTAACACCGGTGCCGCAACGTCGAAGAAGCGATCTCTCTTTTGACCCCCGACGACTCCAAGCGTTGGAAGAATGGCGCAGGCGAGAACGAGTGTTAATGGGTACTCGGCAACCGTGTGAAAGACGTACGGCGCGATCAGCGCGTTGAAAACTCCTCCCAGAGCGCCGCCGATCGATAGCAAAAGGTAAAAACCCGTCAGGTGGCGCGCTGCCGGCCGCGAGGCGGAGAGTTCACCGTGACACGCCAGCCCTATGAAAAGTAGCGCAATCAGATTCAGCGCGACGTTGAGTATTGTAGGAATTGCATGGCCGAAGACAACCAACAAGACCAGCGGCAGAATGGTAAACGGCAAAGCTCGACCGATCCGTTCTGGCGTGAGGATCGGCCGGCGTGAAAATGCGATGATGAATGTCAGCAAATATATTCCGAGCGGCAGCGTCCATAGCAGCGGGATTGGGGCGACCTGGTTCGTGATGTGGGTCGTGATTGCCAAGGACAGACTTGCCGGTACGAATGCCAGCGCGATCCAGCGTATTCGCTGCCGCGGCGACGGCGGGGCGCCTTGTGCGCCCGAGCCGTCAGACGCTCCGGGACTGCGATCCGGGGCACCAAACCGCCATGTAACGAAGCCGCAGACAGCAAGCCCCACGACGAACGTGAAGTAGGCCACTGCCCACATTCTACTCTGAAGCGCGACGCCGAAGAACGGTTCGAGCAGCACTGGGTAGACGGCTAAGCCCAAGAGGCTGCCGGCATTGCTGGCCGAGTAAAAGAAGTAGGGGTCATGGCTATGTGCGTGACCAAGCCGTGCGAACCAGCTCTGAAGGAGTGGTGCCGTTGCTGAGATGACGAGAAATGGCAATCCGGCGCCCGCGAAGAGGCTGAACAGTACAAACGGTACCGGATGTGCGACTGCTTGTGCATTCGCCGCTACTAAGCGAAATGGCAGTACCGCTAATGCTAACGCGGCCACGGCGACATGGGATACCGTCTGCGCCTTCAGCGGAACCAACGATCGCTCGAGGTGAGCCAGAAGATAGCCGCCGACGAGTGCGAGCTGGAAGAAAACGACGACCGTGTTCCATACGGCTGGCGCACCACCGACGAGCGGTAGTAGCATCTTTGCGTACATCGGCTGGATGTCAAAAAGTAACGCTGCGCTCAGGAACATCGTGAGCCCAAAGAGCACAACAATACTAGCCGATATCTTTGAGCCGACTCGCACGTTGAGCCTTTACTTTTGCGACGAGAGACTTCCCCCCGACTGCCTCATGCGCTCCGACCTATGCGCGCGGGGCCACATACGGCATCTTGGAAGCGGCTGACCTCGAGCAAAAGGTGGGCGCAGACTTGCGCAGGGTATCCCCTTGGATGCTCGCGCGAGGGTGCCAACTCGAGGCGGCGGGCGCCGATTCGCCGGTCCCCCGTCGCTGTGAGGGGGAACCTGTCGGCAGGCGGCTGATTACAGCGGGCTTAAGAGCCGATTGTTGCGAGTCAGATAGCGATTCTGGCGGGAGCGTGTAGGAATCGAACCTACCAGTCGCCTTGCGACGACCTCAGCGATTTTGAAGACCGTGCGAACCACCAGATCCGTACGCTCCCACGATTGTCAAAGGCCTCCTGCCTTACAAGGCGCAGGCCCGGCGCATGGGAGGACGATTCTTCAGGCGGGTCTACGCCACCCCGCGCCGCACCCGCGTTCGGCAGTGCGACGGACCCGAGGAATCATCTTCCTCGAGTCGCGCTTCTTCTTCGGCACGGCGCCGCGACGTAGATTCCGTGGGCGTCGGCATGTGATGAATGGTGCTTACAACCGTTATCGGTACCCCGTTATGGAAGGGCATGTTTTTCTCTGCTTTCTGTTTTTAGGCATAAATAATTGCAATGTCACAAACACGCAGTTCGCTCAAAAGGTTGCATGCAGCACGCGCGCTGCCGTTCGTTCGGTAGAGTACGTCGAACGCGCGATTATATCGAATGAATCGTTGGTAAAGAGGTTAAAGCATGGAGGATTTCCGATCATCGGCGAAAGCTTACTTATGTCGCGCGCAGCCGCATTTGCCGTAGTTTTCGCCGCCTTCGCAGCGCTTTTCGCATCGCGGTTTGCCGTCGCCGCAGACCGACCGCCAGCGTTAGTGCTGCGATTCGGCGACGAAACGCGGTCGTACGCGGCCGCGGATCTCCTCGCCCGCCCGGATGCCGCGACGCTGATCGTCCCCAACGATTCAAGTTACAAGCGCGCCATGACGTATCGCGCGGTACCGCTCGAGGCTCTGCTCTCCGGGCTGCCGCACCGGCAGTTCCCAGCGCTCCAGGCCGTGGCTCACGACGGCTTCGTCGCCGAAATTCCGATGTCGCTTCTGCTCGCCGCCAATGGTGCGACGCCGTGGATCGCCGTTGAAGATCCGCGGCACCCTTGGCCGAACCTTCCCGGTGGCGCGCACGGCGCGGGTCCCTTCTACCTCGTTTGGGAGCATCCCGAACGCTCGAGCGTCATGTCGGAGCAGTGGGTGACCGAACTCGACCGGCTCGTCGGGGTCGACTCGCCGGCGCGCCGCTGGCCGCAGCTCGACGCTGGCGCAACGGCGAGCGGCGGCGTGCGACGCGGGCTGACCGTGTTCGTGACGCAATGCCTGCCGTGCCATCAGCTTAACGGCGCCGGCGCGAGCAATGTGGGGCCGGATCTGGGCCGGCCGATGAACGTCAGGGCGTACATGACGGAGCCGGGAGCTGCGCGCGCTGATTCGCGATCCGCGATCGGTGCGCTCGTGGCCCGCGATGCGGATGCCGGGGTTCGGCACGCAGGCGTTGCCCGGTGCCGACCTCGACGCGATCCTCCTCTACCTGCAATACAAAGCGGCGGAGAAAACGCCCTAAAGAAAGCGGCCCTCCGAAAATCTTTCGCCGCCTTCCAATCCAAGCGGCGTGGTTCCCCGTTCACTTCAGCATGGTGGTGTTGACGAGGCCGGTCGTGCTCGCGTGGATGGCGTGCTTGTCGTTCTTGGCCGCCGGCAACGCCGCGGCTCATCCGCTCGGAAACTTCACCATAAATCATCTCGCCGTGCTGCGGCCGGGCGCGGCGCAGCTCCGCGTCCACTACGTTCTCGACATCGCCGAGATCCCTACGTTTCAAATCATGCACGCGGGCGGCGCCTGGACTCCGTCGCGAAAGCGCGATTGGGAAAGCGCCGAGTCGGTGCTCGTCGCAAACGGGCTGTCCATCCGCGCCGATGGCGTCGCGCTGCCCTTGCATCTCGAACGTGCGGCGGCCATCACGCGCCCGGGCGCCGGCGGGCTCCCGACGCTGTACTGGAGCGGCGACTACACCGCTCCACTGCCGGGAAAGGCTGCGATATCGGTGCGCGATTCCGTCTATGCGGATCGCCGAATCGGGTGGAAAGACATCGTCCTGCCGGGCACGAGCGACCCAACCCGCGCTCTGCGCTCGTACCCGAGCGCTCTTATCGGCTCCCCGCGCCACAACGACACGGCCACGTTCGATCTGCTCGGTGACCGGCGCGTCGCGCACGTCCGCGTGAGCGGCGACTCCAGCGCTACGTGGGGCGCGACGTCAATCGTGCGATCCTCGGCGCTCTCGGATCTCTTTTCTCGCGGCGACCAGACGCCGCTGTTGATGTTCTTCACGGTTCTCGCTGCATTCGGCCTCGGCGCCCTGCACGGCCTCGAACCGGGCCACGGCAAGGCGCTCCTCGCCTTCACGCTGGTCGGCGCCCGCGCCACGTTCAAACAGGCCGCGATCTTAGCGGGCGCGCTGACGTTCGCACATACGATTGCGGTGCTGCTGCTCGGCGCGCTGCTGTTTTTCGTCGCCGGCTTTGCGACCGAGAGCCTTTTCACGTGGATCACGCTGCTCTCCGGCGCGGCCGTCGCGATCATCGGCGCGCGCAGCCTCTCCGCCGCGGTCGCTCGCACGCGCCACGGCCACGGCCACGACCACGCGCACGCGATTCCGGGATCGGCGCCGCTCCATTTTCCAAGCGCCGTCGTCGCGGCGATGAGCGGCGGCATCGCGCCGTGCCCCGCGGCGATCGTCGTGCTGCTGACGGCGTTGCACCTGCACCGGGTCGGTTACGGCCTGTTTCTCATCGTCGTCTTCAGCCTCGGCCTGGCGTCTATCCTCACCGGGCTCGGGTTAGCCGTGGTGCACGGCGCCGCGTGGCTGCAACGCCGCTCGGGTTTCGCTCGCCTCGCGCGCGTCGCTCCGTTCGCGACCGCTTCCGTCATCTCGACCATTGGGGCGGTCATGCTCGCTCAAGGCCTGACGGATCGTGGTTTTCCGCTGCCCGCCCCTCTCGTGATCGCCTTCACGCTTCTCGCCGTGCTCGCGGCTACGTTCTTCCCGCTGCTTCTCTCCACGCGGTCGACAGGCCGCACTCTGGCCATCAAGGAGGTCCTATGAAACTGCTTCGATCCATCGTGACGATGGCGGCGGTTTTTCTGCTCGCTTTCTCCGTTTCGCTCTATTCCGTACGAGCGGCGCGAGGATCCGATCACCAAGACTCACCGACCGTCGTTTCCAATCCTCTCGCCGACATCACCGACGTCTTCGCCTTTCCCGATCCCCACGACGCTTCGAAAGTCGCGCTCGTGATGGACGTGCGCCCGCTCATTCCCACCGGCATGACGGCGGGTATCGCCCTCGATCCCAACGTTCTGTATCAGTTCAAGATCGCCACGAGCGGCGTCGCGTCCGGCTCGTTCGCCGAGAACACCGTCGTGCAGTTTACCGCGGATTCGGCCGGCACCGCGCAGCACGTCACGCTCTACGGGCCGGCCGCGCCCAACGAGGTCGGGACGGCGAACACGACGGTCGCCAAGACGGGCACGTTTGCGTTCGGAAAGACGGCTTCGCTTAAGGGCGGCATCAAGGTCTTCGTCGGTCCGCGGCGCGACCCGTTCTTCTTCGACCTCGCGCAGTTCTTCAAGATCATTCCCGACCGCAACTATAGCAATCATCCCAATCCGCCTCCGCCCACCGCGACGTCGTTCCGCTTTGCGTCGGCCTCTCAGCCGATAATTCTCAACGGCGTGAACTACGGAACCGCCGGTTCCAACGGCTGCGCGATAGCGAAGCCGCGCGATCTTCTCGCGCCCTACAACGTCATCTCGATCGTGGTCGAGGTTCCCAAAGCGATGCTCGCGCCCTCGGGCGGATCGCCCGGAGTCATCGGCCTTTGGGCCACCACCGCCACGCCCGACGGCCAATCGGAATAAGGAGAACTCGCAATGACATCACGGTACACACTCGGGCTCGTCGCCCTAGCCCTCGCCGGCGCGGTCGTCGGCGGCTGCAGTTCGAACTCGATTGGGTCCAACCCAATCCCGGGCCCCTCGACGCCGCCCGGCGCGACGGTGTATAAGCAGATCGAGCTCTTGTCGCGGCCGGCTGTGAAAGAAGTCTTCGAAGCCTTCGAGAGCCACGACAAGACGAACCGCTCGGAACCCTACGACGACCCCGTGCTTAAGGGACAGATCAAGTCGTTTTCCTTGACGTTTCGCAGCAAGACGTGGGCGGACACGCTTCAAGCGGTGCTCTATCCCAACGTGCTCAAGGCAGACCTCTCGCAAAACGTGACGACGGCTTCGTATTTAGGATACGAGACCGGCGGCGCGACCGGCAGCAAGTTCGGCGGTCGCGGACTCGACGACGACATCGTCGACATCTCACTTGGCGCGATCTTCGGCAACACGCTCTCGGCCCTCGGCTTGATCCCCGACGACCACAAAGAAGCGCCTTGCCTCACCACGGACAACGTCGCCTACGACAAGTCGAACGCGACGACGTTCCCGTACGTCCAGGCGCCGCTCTAACGTGAGAGCGACGGGGGCGGTCGCCGTCTGCGCCTTCGCGATCGCCGCGGGGGCGGCGTGGCCGCTGTACGCCGCGCATCGGGCGCAGGCGTCAAGCATCCCTTCCGCCCCCATCTCGACGGATTACCTGCAGCGCGATCGGATCGTCGCCTTCTACGAGATCCAGTCGCGCCGCGATCCGGACGACCAGATCACGCAGCGGATGCTCGCAAGCGAGTACCTCCAACGGTTCCGTGAAACCGGCGACCTCAACGACGTTACGCGCGCCCTCGCGATGGCCGGCCGTTCGCTGCGGCTGCAGCCGCAAGGGAACGTCCAGGCGCAGGGCGTCATCGCCTCGGGCGACACCGCCCTGCATCGTTTCTCGGCGGCCCTGGCAGCCGAACGCGCGTCGCTCGACGCCGCTCCGTTTGACGACAACGCCCGCGCGCAAGCCGCCTCGATTCTCATGGAACTGGGGCGCTACGACGAAGCCGCCCGGATGCTCGCCCATCCGGCGCAGCCCGATCCAAATCCGACGTGGCTGTCGGTGCGCGCTCGCTACGACGAGCTGACCGGCAACCTGCCCGGAGCGCGGCTCGCGATGGCCGAAGCCACGCGGATGGTCGATCGGATGATCGCGATACCCGCTTACACGCGCTCGTGGTATCACACCCGCGACGCACAGCTCGCGTTCGAAGCCGGCGACGGGCAGACGGCGAGCTCGCAGTTCGACGAAGCGCTGCGCATCTTCCCCGCCAATGCGATGGCGCTGCTGTTCCAGGCGAAGTTCTACCGGGCGCGAGGCGCATGGCAGCGCGCGCTCGCCGCCGCGACGCGCAGCGCCGAACTCTACCCCCTGCCGCAAGCCCTCGGATATGAGTCCGACGCTCAGCGCGCTCTCGGCGACGAAGACGGCGCGCGCCGGACGGACGCGCTCATCCTTGCCGAGCAACGGCTCTTCAACGCCCAGGGCATCAACGACCGGCTCCTCGCCACGTACTACGCCGAGCATCGCGAGCACTTGACCGACGCACTGCAGGCTGCACGATCCGACATCGCCAAACGCGGTGACGAAATCTATGCCGACGACACGATGGCGTGGGTATTGGCGGCGATGGGGCGCTGGACGCAGGCGCGCCGCTATGCGGAACGCGCGGCGCGCTACGACACTGCCGACCCAGAGCTCCAGTACCACACCGGCGTCATCGCGTGGCATACGGGTCACGCGGCCGAAGCTCGCCGCAGGCTTTCTGCGGCGCTCGCGGCCGACGATCGCTTCCACCCGTTCTATGCCGCCGACGCGCGCCGGCTTCTGTCGGAAATGAGCCGATGACGCAACGGGTCGTGTCTCTGTACGCCTTTCTGCTGGCGCTCAACGCCGGCGCCTGGGCCTTGGCCTTCTGGGCCTTTTCGTCACACCCGATTCTGCTCGGGACGGCGCTGCTTGCGTATACGTTCGGACTGCGCCACGCGGTGGACGCCGATCACATATCCGCAATAGACAACGTCACGCGCAAGCTCATGCAGGAGCGCCGGCAGCCGGTAGGCGTTGGATTTTTCTTCTCTCTCGGGCACTCGACCGTCGTCGTCGCCCTTTCGGTCGCCATCGCCGTCGCCGCAGGCGTCGTGAAGACGCAGCTCCCCGCGCTGGAGCGCATCGGCGCGCTGCTCGGAACCTCGGTCTCGGCAGCCTTCTTGCTGCTGGTCGCGGCGATCAACCTCGTCGTTCTCGCCGACATCTTCCGCACGTTCCAGAACGCCCGCCGCGGCGGCGCCTTTAGCGACCATGGACTCGACGACGTGCTCGACAAACGCGGGCTCATGGGCCGCTTCTTCCGGCCGCTGCTCAAGATCGTGGACCGCAGCTGGAAAATGTATCCCTATCGGCATTCTCTTTGGGCTTGGCTTCGATACGGCTACGGAAGTCGGTCTGCTCGGGATCGCCGCGGTCGAAGCCGGCAAGGGTTTACCGGTCGCGGCCATTCTGATCTTTCCATTGCTCTTCACCGCGGGGATGTCGCTCATCGACACCACCGACGGCATCCTCATGCTGGGCGCCTACGGCTGGGCGTTCGTCAAACCGATGCGCAAGCTCTACTACAACATGGTGATAACGCTGGTGTCGGTGCTCGTCGCGCTGATCGTCGGCGGCATCGAAGCGGCGAGCGTCGTCGCCGACCGGTTCCAGCTCAACGGCGGGGTTTGGGATGCGATAAAGTCCGTAAGCGATAACTTCGGCACGCTCGGCTTTATTATCATCGGCGTATTCGTTGCGAGTTGGGCGATTTCTACTGCGATGTACCGGCTGCGGCGCTACGACGAGCTGGAAATCAACCTAGACGTCGCTCAGCCGTAGTAATCGCTGCGGTAGGCCCCGGCAAGCGCGCGCGCGAACTAGGGGGCGTGAAGACCCGCTCCGACATTCGTAACGTTGCCATCATAGCCCACGTGGATCACGGCAAGACCACGCTGGTAGATGCGATGCTCAAGCAGAGCGGCGTCTTTCGCGAAGGACAGCACGTCGCCACGCGAGTGATGGACTCCAACCCGCTGGAGCGCGAGCGCGGAATCACGATCCTCGCCAAGAACACGGCCGTCCGCCATGGCGACGCGAAATTCAACATCGTCGACACGCCCGGCCACTCCGATTTCGGCGGCGAGGTGGAGCGCGTGCTCCAGATGGTGCAGGGCGTGCTGCTGCTCGTGGACGCGGCCGAGGGCGTGATGCCGCAGACCCGCTTCGTCCTGCGCAAGGCGCTCGAGCTCGACCTTCGAGCCATCGTCGTCGTCAACAAGATCGACCGCAAGGACGCGCGCGCCTCGGAAGTCGTCAACGAGACCTTCGACCTCTTCGTCGAGCTGGGCGCCAACGACAAGCAGGCCGATTTTCCCGTGCTCTTCACCAACGCGAAGGCCGGCATCGCCAAACGCAAGCTCGAGGACGAGAGCGATTCGCTCGAACCGCTCTTCGAGACGATCGTCTCGCACGTTCCCGAAGCGCCGGCGGAAGACGGCCCCTTCCAGCTGCTCATCTCGGCGATCGACCACAACCGCTACGTGGGGCGGATCGGCATCGGCCGCATCTTCCGCGGAAGCTCGAAGCGCAACGACCCCATCGTGCAGATCGCGCGCGACGGCACCGTGACCGGAGGCCTGCGCCTGACGACGCTGCTCACCTTCGCGGGCCTCGAGCGCATTGACGTCGAGGAAGCGTCGGCCGGCGACATCGTCTGCATCTCCGGCATCGAAGACCTCAACATTGGCGACACGATCGCCGACGCGAGCGCGCCGGAAGGCATCCACGCCGTCTCGGTTGACGAGCCGACGGTCTCGATGTCGTTCTCGGTGAACAAATCGCCGTTTGCCGGCCGCGAAGGCAAGTTTCTTACCTCGCGACAGATTCGCGAACGGCTCATGCACGAGCTGGAATCGAACGTCGCGCTGCGCGTGGCCGACACCGAGTCGCCCGACACGTTCGACGTGCGCGGCCGCGGCGAGCTGCATCTGGCGATCCTCATCGAGACGATGCGCCGCGAGGGCTACGAACTGGCGGTCTCCAAACCGCAGGTCATCGTAACCGAACGCGACGGCAAGCGCTGGGAGCCGGTCGAATACGTCGTGGTGGACGTGCCCGACGAGTACGCCGGCGCGGTGATCGAAGCGCTCGGCAAGCGCAAGGCGGCGATGTCGAACATGTTCGCCGTCGGAGACTCGCAGCGCTTGGAGTACACGATGCCGACGCGCGCGATCTTCGGCCTGCGCGGCGAGCTCCTAACGCTCACGCGCGGCACCGCGGTGCTCTCGCACACGTACTACGACCATCAGGAGTGGCAGGGCGAGCTGCCCGGCCGCAGCGTCGGCACGCTCGTCGCGAGCGAAACGGGCCGCACCACCGGCTACGCGCTGATGGGCCTCGAGCAGCGCGGACGCTTCTTCGTCGGCCCGGGCGTGGACGTTTACGAGGGGATGATCGTGGGCCGCGCCAACGACGACGACGACATCGCGCTCAACGTCGCGCGCGAAAAGAAGCTCACGAACATGCGGGCCGCCGGCTCCGACGAGAACGTGAAGCTGCCGCCGCCCGAAGATCTCTCGCTCGAGCGCGCGATCGAGTTCATCGAAGACGACGAGCTCGTCGAAGTCACGCCGAAATCCATTCGCTTGCGCAAGCGCCTTCTCAACGAGACCGACCGCCTGCGGCTTCGCAAACGCGAGGCGGCTAAGGCGTAGGCGAAAACCGGCGGGTGAAGTAGTCCACGGTCGCGCCGTCGGCTTGCAGCCACGACGCGTACCGGAAGAAGCCGTGGATCTCGTTGGGGATCACGATCTCTTCGAAAGGAACGCCGGCCATCCGAAGCCGCGCAACCAAATCCACCATCTGGTGGAACTCGACGTTGCGGTCGTCGTCGCCTTGGATGAGCAGCACCGGCGATTTCCAGGTGGCGATGGCGGAATCGGGCGACGATTCCCACGCCGTTCGCATGATCGCTTTGGCGTCGTACTGCTCGTAGCGCTTCGTCTGCGTGAAGCCCGTCAGCGGATTGTCCACGTCGAGCGACCAGTCGTGCACGCCGTGAAAATCCACGCCGGCCTTGAAGATGTTCGAGTTGCGCGCGAGCGCGAGCGCGGTGAGATAGCCGCCGTACGAGCCGCCCCAGATGCCGATGCGTGACGAATCCACGCGCGGATCGCGCTGCAGGAACCGCGCACCGGCCACGACGTCCTGATACTCCGACGCGCCGGTCGGCCCCCAGTTTGCCGGGAAGTTGTAGTCGTGCCCGTACCCGATGCCGAGCCGGTAGTTCACCGAGAGCACGGCGAAGCCGCGGTTCGCGAGCATCTGATTGACGGCGTAGGCATTCGAATAGTAATCCATGTAGTGCCAGCTCAGCAGCATCTGGCGCGGCGGGCCGCCATGCACGAAGACGATGCCCGGATGCTTGCCCGCGCCGCTTGGAAGGAAGAGCTGGCCGTGCACGACGAGACCGTCGGCCGCGCGGAACGAAACCTCTTGCGGCGTGACGAGCTGCGCCGACGGGAAATCGCTCGACAGCAAGTCGGCATCCAACGCTCGCTGCGCGCCGCCGGATAGCAGCGTCACGAGCGGCGGCTGCTGCGCGGTCGCGGCGACGAACGCCACGTCGTTACCCGCAAGCGCCGCGGGCCCCCACTGGCTTCCCTCGCCGCTGGTTACCGGCGCAACGCTCGCGCTCGCGGCGTCTACGCGGAAGATGTGGCGGCGATCGTCGTCGCCGGGCGCCGAACCGGTGTTTGCCGAGAACGCGACCGACTGCCGGTCGGGCGCAACCGAAACGTCCTCCACCATGAACGCACCCGGCGTCAGCAATCGCGCCGCCCCGCCGGCCGCGGAAACGGCGTAGAGGTGCGGCCAGTTGTCTTCTTCGCTGGTAAAGACGAGACGATTCCCGGCAAGCCATTCCAAGAGCGGACCCCCGCCGCTTTGAGGCAGCGAACCGCGGCCGCTATTCGTGCTCGACCACACGAGTTGCGCGTTGGCCCCGCTCACGTTTCCGACCCAGATCTGCCAAGGGACGGGATTGAAGTTCAGCGGGTTCTGCGGCGGGCCGCCGTCGCCGTGCAACCGCACGAACGCGATCTGCGTGCCGTCTGGCGACCAGCGCGGCATGGCGTCCTGCGAGGTGCTCGGCGCGAGGTATTCGATCGGCGTCGCGTCGTTGCGATAGATGCCGATGAAGCTATGGTCGGTGCGGTCGGAGACGAACGCGAGCACCGATCCGTCGGGCGACCAGTGAAGATCGGAGTCTTGCCCGCGGTCGAAGAAGAGACGGTGTGCCGCAGTGCTGCCGTCAACCGGCGCGACCATCACGGCGCCGCCGCTGGTGAAGGCGACGCGCGTGCCGTCGGGCGAAAGGGCCGGCGCGTCGCCGGCTCCGAGCAGCTTAGGCGCACCGCCGCTGGTCGCGACCGACCACACCTGCATATCCGGCTGCGCCGGGCTCGACGCCGCATCGGGCTGCAGCGGCTGCGGCCAGTTCGCGTCGTGATCGCCGCCGCGGACGTAGACGACGTGCGCGTCGTCGTCGGAGATCGCGAGATTGCTCAGCTCCTGGCCGTCGTCGCCGCCCGACGAGAAGAGCTGCGCCGGGACGAAACCCGGCGCCTTGGCAAACCACAGCGTGCGGACGCCGCGCGTGTCGAGCGCGTAGGCGATCGCGGTACCGTGCGCGTCGCGCACGGGCGCGGTGGGGAACGGGTAACCGAGAATCTGAGCGAGGGTAAAGGCAGCGGCGAGTATCATCGGCGGCTAGACCTTGGCGGCGGTGCGTTTGGCGGTTGCGAAGGTCAGCTCTCCGCGTACGTCGTCGAAGCCGACGTCCACCGTGTCGCCGTCGTTGATATCGCCCGCGAGGATCTTGCGGCCCAGCGGCGTTTCCAGCTCGCGCGCGATCGTGCGCTTGAGCGGACGAGCGCCGTAGTGCGGGTCGTACCCGACTTTGACGATGTGACGCTTCGCGGCGTCGGAGAGTTCGAGTGTGATGCGGCGCTCCGCGAGCCGGCGGCGCAGCCTGCCCAGCTGCAAGTCCACGATCGTGAGCAGCTCGTCCTCGCTCAGCGCGTGGAAGACGATGATCTCGTCCACGCGGTTGAGGAACTCCGGCCGGAAGTGCTGGCGCAGCTCGTCGAGCACGGTAGCGCGCATGACCGCGTAGTCGGCGCCGTCGAACGACCCCTTGTAATCGAGGATGCGGTGGCTGCCGATATTCGACGTCATGATGACGATCGTGTTCTTGAAGTCCACCGTGTGGCCTTGGCCGTCGGTTAACCGTCCGTCGTCGAGAATTTGCAGGAAGACGTTGAAGACGTCGGGGTGCGCCTTCTCGACTTCGTCGAAGAGAATGACGGAGTACGGACGGCGCCGCACCGCCTCGGTGAGCTGGCCGCCTTCTTCGAAGCCGACGTATCCGGGAGGCGCGCCGAGCAATCGCGCGACCGTGTGCTTCTCCTGGTATTCCGACATGTCGATCCGGATGAGCGCGCGTTCGTCGTCGAAGAGGTACTCCGCGAGCGCACGCGCGAGCTCCGTCTTGCCGACGCCGGTCGGCCCCAGGAAAATAAACGAGCCGATCGGACGATTGGGATCGGCCAATCCCGAACGCGAGCGCAGAACCGCTTCGGCGACGGCGTCCACCGCTTCGTTCTGACCGATGACGCGATGGTGCAGCTCGTCTTCCAAGTGAAGGAGCTTCTGTTTCTCGCCTTCGAGCAGCTTGGAAACCGGAATGCCGGTCCAGCGCGCGATGACGCCGGCGATGTCGTCTTCGTCTACTTCCTCTTTCGAGAGGCGGGTGCCGTCTTTGTGCGCGAGACGCTCCTCCTCCGCGCCCAACTCTTTCTGCAACTCGGTAAGCTTGCCGTAGCGCAGCTCGGCGACGCGGTTGAGATCGTACTGGCGCTCGGCCTGTTCGATCTGCAGCTTCGTCTGCTCGATCTGGTCGCGCAGCTCGCGCAACTTCACGGCGGCCTGCCGCTCGGCATCCCAGCGCACGCGCAGGCGCGTCTGATCCTCGCGCAGCGTCGCGAGTTCTTTCTCGAGCTGCTCCAGGCGGCGGCGGCTTGCGGTGTCGTCTTCCTTGCGCAGCGCTTCGCGCTCGATCTCCAACTGCATGACGCGCCGCGACACCTCGTCGAGCTCCTGCGGCATCGAATCTATCTCGGTGCGCAGCTTCGCGGCAGCCTCGTCCACGAGATCGATCGCCTTGTCGGGCAAGAAGCGGTCGGTGATGTAGCGGCTGCTCATCGTCGCGGCCGCGACCAGCGCGGCGTCTTTGATGCGCACGCCGTGGTGCGCTTCGTACTTTTCTTTCAGCCCGCGCAGGATGGAAATCGTGTCTTCGACGCTGGGCTGATCCACCATGACGGGCGCGAAACGCCGTTCGAGCGCGGCGTCCTTTTCGATGTATCTGCGGTACTCGTCGAGCGTCGTGGCGCCGATCATGTGCAGCTCGCCGCGCGCGAGCATCGGCTTGAGCAGATTGCCGGCGTCCATCGCGCCTTCGGCCTTGCCGGCGCCGACCACCGTGTGCAGCTCGTCAATGAAGAGCACGATCTGCCCTTCGGACGCGGCGACGTCTTTGAGCACGGCTTTGAGGCGCTCCTCGAACTCGCCGCGATACTTCGCGCCGGCGATGAGCGCGCCCATGTCGAGCGAGACGATGCGCTTGTTCTTCAAACCTTCGGGAACGTCGCCGCGCACGATTCGCTGGGCCAAGCCTTCGACGATGGCGGTTTTTCCGACACCGGGATCGCCGATGAGCACGGGATTGTTCTTGGTGCGCCGCGAGAGCACTTGGACGATGCGGCGGATCTCTTCGTCGCGACCGATGACCGGGTCGAGCTTGCCGCGCTCGGCTTCGAGCGTGAGGTCGCGCCCGTATCGTTCGAGCGATTTATACGTGCCTTCGGGATCCTTGGTCGTGACGCGCTGGTTGCCGCGCACCTCGCGCAGCGCCTGCAGCAGCTTGTCCTTCGTGAGCCCGGCGTCGCGGAAGATCCGCCCCACTTGGCTCGACGACTGCGCCATCGCAAGCAACACGTGCTCGACCGACGTGTAGTCGTCTTGCAGACCGTTCGCTTCTTTTTCGGCGGTGCTCATGATGCGCGCCAGCTCGCTCGAAAGCGTCACCTGCGCGGAATCGGCGTTGGCGCCGCTCAGCCGCGGAAGCTTCCCGATCGCCTCGTCTGCCTTGCGTCCGAACGACTTCGGATCGGCGCCCGCCTTGGCCAAAATGTCGGGTGCGATCCCGCGCTCTTGCTCGAGCAGCGCCGCGAGCATGTGCTCGGGCGCCGTCTCGGTGTTGTGTTCGTGCAGCGCGCGCGTGTACGCCGCGTTGAGCGCGTCGGCGACGCGCTCCGTCATCTTCTCTACGTTCATCTCTCAATTATCATACAACCCAACCGGCCGATGGGTTGCAGGACGTACCTTCTTTACGGGTTCTTGTACGCCGCTTGCAGCGCCTCGAGCTGCTCTTTGTAGGCGGCGGCTTGGGCCGACTGAACCGCGGTGGGAGCCTGGAACGAGGAGCCCATCCGCGAGAGCAGGTCCAGCACTTTCTCGCGCAGTTGGGCCGGCCCGCTCAGGTCCTCGATGTTGCGCGGATCGTACGTCAGGCTGTGGCGCAGCGCCGCGAGCCGCGCGGCCTGCGCGCCGGAGGCGCGCTTCGCGCGGGCGTCGATCGCATTGAGCATCGTGTCGATTGCGCTAAGCTCGGCGAACAGCCCGGCGAGAAAGTCGTGACGCGCCTGGTACCCGCTCGCGGCGGGATCGCGCGGATCGGCTTTGACCACCACCGTTTCGCTCTTCGTCACGCCGTCGGCGGTTAGGCGCACGACGTACGTCCCCGGTACGACCTCGGCCCCAACGTCGGGGCCTTGATTGTCCTCGTACGTGCCGGCCCACTTGACCGGACCGTCTTCGGCGAGATCCCACGACGTGCGGTTCATCCCGGCGTCGCGCGGCACGTCGTCGCCTTTGAGATGCCTGACGACGCGGCCGCTCGCGTCGAGCACGTCAATGGTCGCGTGCTTGAGCGCGCGCGCCGCGTAGTAGGTGATCGGCGCGCCGTCGGGCGGATTGGCTCCGACGAACTCGTTGCGCGGAATCTTCGGGGACGTAAACGTGTTGATCGGCGCCCACTGCCACATGCGATAGGTGTCGCGCAGCGGGAAGAGCGTCAGCGCCGCGCTCTGCGCGGTGGCGAATCGCTGCACGGCGGTAATGTCGTCCAGAATCCACACGCCCCGGCCGTGGGCCGCCACCACGAGATCGTTCGCCGCCGGCTGCACGGCGAGATCGTAGATCGCCGTCGCCGGCATGTTCAACCGCAGCGGCTGCCAGTACGCGCCGCCGTCGAGCGTCACCCAGACGCCGCGGCTCGTTCCGGCGTAGAGCACCTCGGCGTTGCGCGGATCCTGACGGATCGAGCGCACGGCCCGATTAGACGGCAAGTTTCCGGCGATGGAACGCCAGCTCGCGCCGTAATCGTCGGTGCGTAACACGTAGGGACGATCGTCGCCGTTTAAGTGGCGCTCGACCGCGATGAAAGCCGTGCCGGCTGCGTAGCGGCCCGGATCGAGCCCCATGATGCGCCCCCACGGCGGCACGAGCGTCGCCGGCGGCGAGACGTTCTGCCAGTGCGCGCCGCCGTCTCGCGTGAGCTGCACGAGGCCGTCGTCGGTCGTCGCCCAGATGATGCCGGCATCCAGCGGCGTGGTCGCAAGGTACAAGATCGTATCGTAAAACTCCGCGCCCGATTGGTCGTACGAGATCGCGCCGCCGGAGTCGAGCTGTTTGCTCTTGTCGTTGCGCGTGAGGTCGGGGCTGATGGCGGTCCAGGTTTGTCCGTGGTCGGCGCTCTCGAAGACGACGTTGCCGCCGACGAGCGCCTTGCCGTCGCCGGTAAACGCGATCGGCGTATCCCAGTTGAAGCGATACGTGAGCGCGCCGGCCGAAAGCTCGCCGCCGGACTCGGCGTCGGGCGAGACCTCATATGCCTGCTGCGAACGCGCGTTGAAAAGGTAGACTTGGCCGGTGTCGTTGGCCGTCGACGTGGACCAGATGAGATCGGGATCCTTCGGATCGTGAACCACCCACATTCCGTCGCCGGGACCGACCTGCTCCCAGTCGCGGTTCGTCACGCCGATGTCGTTGGGCGGCGACGACCACCCGCACCACGAGTTGTCGTCCTGCAGCCCGATGCAGACGCTGTAGTTGAACGCCGGCTCCCCCAGCGCGACGTGGTACGGCTGCGCGAACGGCAGATCGTACGGCTGCCAGAAATTGGCGGCGCCGTCCGTCGAGACGATCACGCCTTCGTCGTTGCCGTTGATGACGCGCCGCCCGTCGGACGACCACCACACCTGGTGATAATCCCAGCCGCCGCCGGTGGCGATCGCATGGAAAGAGCGGCCGCCGTCGGTGCTCATCGAGAGCACGAGCGCGACGTTGATGAGACGGTCGGGGTTGGCCGGGTCTACGAAGATGCTGCTGAAGTAGAACGGACGCGCGCCGAGATACGCGCTGTGCGGCATCTTCTTCCACGTCGCGCCGCCGTCGTCGGAGCGCCAGAGTTCGCCGGCGCGCGACTGAATGGTCGCATAGATGCGCCCGCGCGTCCCAGCGGCTAACCCGATGCGGCCGGTGATGCCCGCCGGCAGCCCGTCGCCGGAGAGTTTGCGCCACGTCGAGCCGCCGTCGTCGGAACGGTAAACGCCGCCCTGCGGGCCGCCGCTGTCGAGGCGCCACGGCGTACGGCGGAACTGCCAGACGCCCGCGAAGAGCGTCGAGGGCCGGCCCGGCACGCGCACGAGCGACGAGACGCCGCTGGAGGCGCCCACGAAAAGCGCACGCGTCCAGTGCGCGCCGGCGTCGCGCGTGACGTAGACGCCGCGATTTGCATCGTCGGCCGAGATGTTGCCGAGCGCGCCGACCGCAATGCTGCGCCGATCGCGCGGATCGATCGTGATGCTCGAGATGCGCGCCGTCCGCTCGAGACCGGCACGCTGCCACGTCTTGCCGGCGTCGCTCGAATGGTAGATTCCTTCGCCCGCTTCGGACTCGTTACGCGGATTCGATTCGCCGGTTCCGACCCAGACCTCGCGGTCGTCTTGCGGCGCGATCGCGATCGCGCCGATCGGCGCTACGGGCTGGCGGTCGAAGACGGGAAACCACGACGCGCCGCCGTCGGTCGTCTTGAAGACGCCGCCGCCGGCACCGCCGGCGTAGTAGAGGAACGGGTCGCGATCGCTCCCGGCAACCGCGGTGCTGCGTCCGCCGCTGATGGCAGGGCCGATCTCGCGATACTTCAAGCCGGTGAAAACGCCCGAGCCGGCGTCGGCCCGCGCGGAGAGCGGCGTCACCGCCAGCATCACCGCACAGCACGTGGCAAGCATCAAAACACGCATCGGCGTCTCGTTAAACCATCGAACGGTTGCCGCCTCCCAAAGGAAGGCACCGCGCGAAAGGGTAAGGGCGGCGACGCATGTTGGAAATCGCCGGCGGTGCCGTGCAGGCGTACTACCTGTTCGACGTCGCCGACACCATCGACCTGACCGCGATGAGCGCGCTCGGAGGCGAAAAGCGCGCCCCCGCGACGCTCCCGCTGCGTCCGCACGCCTCGCCCGCCTACCTGCAGTTCCCCGTCCCGCCGCTGGTCGCAGCGTTGCCCGACGGCGATTTCGACGGCCTGCGGTGCTCGGTGCGTCTGAAGCTCTACGATTACGGCGTCGTCTCGCTGCGCTTGACGTTTCCGATCGCCGGAACTTGGAACGACCTCGTCGCACTCGCCGAGCGAGCGCGCACCGACGAGCGTATCGCGGACTACGCGCAGGAGACCGTCGCGCGTATCTGCGACGAGCACGCGCGCGCGTTCGACGAACGCCACGAGCCCCTCATCGAAGACTATCTCATTCTCGAGATTCAGCGCTTCAGCGAAACGGTTGACGCCGAGACGCTGCTCGACGACCACGCCGCGGCTCTCGCCGGCCTGCTGCTCGGCGAGCGCAAGCGGCTCGCCGCCAGCGAAGCCGAGGAAGCGCTGCGCATGCGCTTTTCCTACCACGAGGACGATCTCACGATCGTGCAATGGGACACGGCCTTCGTGTACGATCGCGCGGAGAGCGCGCGCGCCATCGAGGACATCCTGGAGTTCGCAAACTCGCAGCTGCTCGAGCTGCGCACGTACGACGCCCTGCTCGACCGCGAGCTCGACGGCATTTACGCGATGCAGCCCGGCGGCGCGCCGCGCTCGCTGCCCGGCCGCCGCGAAGCCGAGCAGGCGGCGACGCTGCGCTACCTCATCGTAGACGTGCTCGAACTTACGGACCGTTCGAGCAACGCGCTCAAGGTCGTCGGCGACGCCTACTACTCGCGCATCTATCGCGCAGCCGCCAAGCGCCTCGGCCTTTCCGACTGGCAGCGCCAGATAGATACGAAGCTCGCCAGCGTGCGCGAGATGTACCGCTTCTCGAGCGATCAGGCGCGCAGCCGGCGCGACGAGTTCCTCGAGGTGACGATCGTCGTGCTCGTCGCCGTCGAGGTCGTCATCGGCATCTTGACGCTCTTACATTTCTAAGGCGACGGCCGCCGCGCCGTCTTCGGTCCACTCCGCTCCCAGCAGCATCACGCCGGCAAGGCGCTCTCCGAGCGCCGCGCCGAGCGCGTCGACGACGCGATCGTACTCCTGCTGCTCGGTGTACTCGCGCCCGGCTTCCAGCGACGCCAGCCGCGCGTCCACGAAGCCGAGCAGCATTGCGGCGCGCTCGCGAGCCGGCGCCGCGCGCCGAATCTCCGTCTGAGGCTGCAGCGCACCGACTGCCGCGAGATGTTGAAGGACGTACGCCGTGAGGACCGTCGCCTTGACGTCCCTGGCCGCAGCCAGCGCCTGCACCGCGTGCACGCGCGCGTCGTCGAAGCAGTTGAGCGCGACGAGATACGCCGCCATGTTGCAGAGGTCGTTTGCCGCCGAGCGGCGGTTCTGCGTCGCCTCGTGTCCGGCTCGGGCCTCTTCCGCCCGCTGCAGCGCCGCCGCCGCGTCGCCCGCGGCGAACTCGACTTCGGCGAGATTGCCGGCGATGGACGCCGACGGGCGCTCGAGGCCGAGGGCCACGTAGAACGCAAGCGCCTCGGCGTAGAACGCGCGCGCTCCTTCGATATCGCCGCGTCGCGAACGCGCGGTTCCCAAGTCGCCGAGCGCCAACGCCTGCAGCCGCCGATTGTCGAGCCGGCGCGCTGCAGCCAAGGCTTTCTCGAGCAGCGCTTCGCCTTCGACGCCTCGCCCGAGTGCGCCGAGCGCGCTGCCCGCCGCTTGACGAGCGCGCGCGGTCTGCAGCTCGCCGTTGCCGCCGGTAACCTGCAGCGCGAGTTCCGCCGACGCGAGCGACGCTTTGTACTCGCCCAGCGCGCCGCACAGCTCGGCATCGGCGACGTGAAGCTGCGCGACGATTTCCGCCGGGGAGCCGGCGCCGGCCGCGTCGAGCGCCGATCGCACCCATCGGCGCCCTTCGAGCGGCGACAGCGAGTACCAGACGCGCGCCAGCGCGCCGGCGAGCGCGCAGCCGGTCCGCACGTCGCGCCCTTCGGCCAAACTCCATTCCAAAGCGGCGCGACAGTTGTCGAGCTCCGCCCGCGCTTCCCCAAACCACCCCGCTTCTTCCGCGTCGTACCACGTGCGATCCAGCCGCTCCGCGATCGCGAGGAATGCGCGCGCGTGGCGGCGCGCCATGTTGTCGCGTTCGCCTCGCTCGACCAGCTTCTCGAGTGCGTACTGCCGCGTTGATTCCAAGAGATAGTACCGGGCGTCGCCTCGCGAGAACTCGGTAACGACGAGCGATTGCGCGATCAGCGACGAGAGCAGGTCGAGGACGTCGCCTTGCGGCAGCGCGTCGTCCGCGCAGACCGCGGCAGCGGTGTCGAGTGTGAATCCGCCGGTGAAGACGGCGAGGCGCTCGAACAGCACGCGTGCCTGCGAAGAAAGCAGCGTGTAGCTCCAGTCGATCACCGCGCGCATGGTCTCGTGCCGGCCCGCCGGCGCGCGCGACTCTCCCAGAAGGTCGAAGAGCGCGCCGAGACGCGCGGCGATCTGCCACGGCGAGAGGACGGGCGCCCGCGCCGCCGCGAGTTCTAGCGCGAGCGGCAAGCCGTCGAGGCGACGGCAGATCTCGACGACCGGTTCGAGATTCTCCGCCGTCACGGCGAATCGAGCGTCGGTCGCGCGCACGCGGTCGGCAAAAAGCGCAACCGCGCCGTAGGCCATCGCGTCTTCGGGCGACGTTACGTCGCGCGACGGCACGGCCAGCGGTGGAATCCTATAGACGCGCTCGCCGGGAATGCTCAGCGGTTCGCGGCTCGTGGCGAGCAGCGCGACGCCGGGACAGTCGCGCAGCAGCGAGCCGACCACGCGCCGCGCTTGCGCGATGACGTGCTCGCAGTTGTCTACGACGAGCAGCAGGCGCTTCTGGGCGAGGTAGGCGATCAACGACGCGAGCAGCGGCCGATGCGCCGACTCCTGCACGCGCAGGACGCCGGCGATGGCGTGCTCCACGAGCGCGGGGTCGTTGAGCGGCGCAAGCTCGACGAACCAGACGCCGTCGGGGAACTTGGCACGCAATCGCATTGCGACCTCGACCGCGACGCGCGTCTTTCCGACGCCGCCCGTTCCCACCGCGCTGACGACCGGCGTCGTCGCAACAAGCTCGGCAATCTCCGCCACGGCTTCGTCGCGCCCCAGAAACGATGTGAGTTGGCGTGGCAGGTTGTGTGCGGGGACGACCTCCTGTTCGGCGGCGCGCGCTCCGCGCGCGCGCCGTGCCGAGAGTTCGAGCGCCACGCGCGCCTCGGACGGCAAGCCAAGCGCGTCGGCTATGCGTTCGAGGGTTTCGCGATAGGGCGCCTTACGGTAGCCCCGCTCCAGCGCGCTGACCGCCTGCACGCTGACCGCTGCGCGGTCGGCCAACGCCTGCTGCGACAGCCCCGCGCGCGTGCGGAAGCTCTTGAGCATGGCGGCCAGCTCCGTGGTCGCCCCCACATCCTCGAAAGACTCGCTCGGCGCTCCCGGCGGTCGGTCCATGCACCGAGTCTCGAAGGCTTAGCCGCCCGGCTCGGGCGCTACTCCGAAGGGCGGGTCGGTCGGGCCGCCCTCCGCTTGGTATTGAGTCGTTTTGCCGTTCTTCGGATCTACCAGCCAGATATAACCGGTCGCGTCGGCAACCCACAGACCCTTCTGCCTGTGGTCGAAGTTCACGTTCACCGGGTCGCCCTGATCCTCCAGCGCGAATATCTTGCACGCCGATTTGCCCCTGCACTGCCACAGCCCGCTAAACTGGTTGCCGACGGTCTGCTGATTGAGATAGTAGAGATCGTCGCGCTGATCGAAGACGATGCCGCCGGGATACGGGATGGACGAGATCGCGAGCGTGCCCGGTTCGTTGCAGCCGGCGAACTCGACGATCGAGCCGCTCTGCGCGTTCGGATCGTAGAAGCTCCACCAGCAGTTGCCCTGGTGATCCAGCGCAACGCCCTCACCGAGCAGCGCATCGCTGCCGTACGTCAAGTTGCGCGATGGCTCGGCCTGGCGGTTCAAATAAATGGAAACGCTGCCGGGACCGCCGCTCGTCGTATGTCCGTTCGACACGGCGACAACGCGGCGATCGGGCGAGAGGCTGACGTTCACGGGGTACTGTCCGTAATCGTCGAGCGAGCCGAGCGGCCCGTTGGGTCCGTGGCCCGTGGAACGATAGAACACGATGTTGGAGTGGCCGCCGTTGGCGATGTACCAATATCCGTTGGGCGTTGCCATCGTACCCTGCGGTGCCGAGAGACCGCTGAAAATATTCTCCAGCCACGTTAGGGAGTTGCCGCTGCGCACGTAGACGCCTGCATCGTTGCCGTAGAGCTGCGCGGTGTACATAAACGAATTGGCTTTGACCGCCGCCGGAGACGCCGTCGCGCGCTGCGGCTTCACCGCATCGAGCACGCGCTGAATCGTTGGAAGTGCGATCGACGGAACTTGCGACGCCGGTGCCGCGCCGGTTTGCGGAGCGCCGGACGGCGAGCTACCGCTGCAGCCGCCCAGTAAGGCAACCGATGTCAAAACGCCGACGTGTAATCGGCGAAGGATGCAAACGTTCATAACGACGCTCTTTTCAAGCTGCTCCGTGGCGTACCTTGCGCGGACTCCCGCCTCGCAATCTACCGGAGCGTAGATGCGAGGCGGGAGCCGCAGGCGGATAAGCTCCCTCTCCGCCTAGATGGAGTTCGTGATGCTCAGCAGCGCATAACCGATCTTCTTGTTATGCTTGAAGCTGAGGAAGTCGAACTCCGCGGTGCAAGATCCGGTCGTCGCGCCGGCCGTCACGACCCACGAGTCGCCCGAGCCCTGGGCAACGGTCGCAATCGAGGTCGAGCCGCTGGTGCAGTCGTCTTTCTCGGTAAGCGTGCCTTTCTTGTTCTCGGGGGTCCGAACGATGACCGTGTCGGGGCCGGTGCTGGAAGCCGTGAAGTCCACGGTGCACGGCGTCACGCGAACGCCGCCGTGAGCGGCGCAGTGATTCTTGACGTCGGGAATGCCGACCGGCGAGTGCATCGTCACGGCCGGGGTTACTTGGCTCGGTCCCTGCGAACCGAGCGGGGATCCCGCGCAACCGGCAAGCAGGGCGGCAGCCGTGACGGCCGCGAGCGCGGAGAAAATGTACCGAACCGAAAGCGTTGATGTAGTCACGAATTGTCACTCCTAAAAAAGTCGGGCGTCGCGGGAAGGGAAGAAGTTGCGCGCGCCCCCTCGATTGACGCGCGCAGCCAAAGCATAGCATCGGAAAAATCCGCCGCCATCATGCAGTTCGGACTGTGTAGGAGAGTGTGTGGGTAAGTGTGTGGGTGCTTACGGCTGGGTGCCGGCGCTCGCTTGCGTGGCTTGAAACTTGCGCCCTTCGAAGACGCATCCCCAGACCTTAACGTCCTTGAGCGCGGCGGCCGGGACGGCATACGGGTCCTGCTCGAGGATCGTAAAATCCGCCTTCTTTCCGGGCGCGATGGTACCGAGCTCGCGTTCCTTACTCAGAAACCACGCCGATTGGGCCGTGATCGATTGCAGCGCGCGCTCGACGCCGATTCGCTGCTCCGGCGCGGCGGTTCGCCCCGATACCGTCGTTCGGTTCGCGGCGCACCACGCGAGGAACAGCGGGTCTGCGGGAGCCATCGGCATGTCCGAATGCAGCCCGATCGGCATCTCCGTCTTCGCGACCGAGCCGAGACGCACCATAGAGTCGGCTCGCTCCGCGCCCAAGCCCAGCTCGGAGTAACGATCGGCCAAGGCGGTGACGTAATACGGATTCGCGCTCACGGCGGCGCCGAGCTTCGCGAGCGCAGCAACCTGTTCGTCGGTTGACACCGCGAAGTGGACGGCGGTGAACCGATGGTCGGTGCGGGGGTTCGCGGCCACGCGCTCGCGCAGCGCGTCGATTACGACCTGCAGGCCTTCGTCGCCGTTGACGTGCGTGTGGATTCGAAATCCGGCATCCCAGTAGAGGCGGAAGGCCGCTGCGTAATCCTCCGGCACCGCAATCCACTGCCCCGCGTGTCCGTCCAGGTACGGCTGCCGCAGCTGCATGAGGAGCGAGAAAATCGCTCCGTCGCAGAAGAGCTTGACCTGTTTCGGCAACCATGCAACCTTGCCGCGTCCCCAAGACGCGTAGCTCTCCGTCTCCGCGACGAGGGTATCCAGCTGCTCCTTATGCTTGTCGAACAACGCGCGGCCGTCCGCAATGAAGTACGTCCGAAAGCTGACGTCGTCGGCATCCAGGCCGGTTTCCCAGAAGCTCTGGAATCTCCGATCCATCTGCGTTCCCGGCTCGCAGATCGTCGTAATTCCTTTCGACAGCAGATAGCTCTTGAAGCTTCGCAAGCCTTGCGCCGCTCGCTGCGGTGAGAGCAGATCTTTCGCGATGAACGGTACGACGATCTCCATGCCTTTTTCAAAGAAGTGCCCGTCATCCCAGCTGCTCTGCTCCGACGCGAGGCCGCGGCCTTGCAGCGCGGCTTCGGTGATGCCGTACTTGTCGAGCGCTGCGGTGTTGAGAATGAACTCGTGACACGAGCGGTGCCAGACGACTACGGGCCTCTCGCTTGCGATCGCGTCGAGCTGCGGGCGGTAGAGCTTCCCGTGAAAGTAATGATGATAGCCCCAGGTGAAGAGCGTTTCGGCAGAATTCTGAACGCTCATCGCCGCGAGCGCCTCGCGCAGCCTGGCGGCGTACGCGGCCTCGTCCAGCGCCGCCGCAGAGAACCTTCCAGGAATGCTCCACTCCTCGATTGCGATGATCTCCAGCGCCATCGTCAGAACGCCCAGCAGCGGGTGGACGTGATGCTCGATGAATCCCGGAAGCATCACCTTCTCTTCAAAACCGACGTCGACGACGTAGTCCCGCCCGCCGAGCGCGCGCGTGACCTCGTCCAGCGAACCTACCGCGACGATACGGTCGCCCGTAACGGCTACGGCCGTCGCCTCCGGCCCGCCAGGCTCCATCGTTACGATGCGTTTTGCCACGTAGACCGTCGTCCGCTCGGCCGGCTGAAGGGCCGAGCCGCTACTCGATGCCGCGCGCGCCGCGCCGTCCACGAGCAGACCGTGCGCCAGGTGATCGACGAATCCATCGGGTAGCGGTCCGCAGCAGCTGCAGACTTCAAAACGAGCGCTCACGACGTACTCTCTTTCGCAGGGACGTTGCGCAGCGTCCGGTAGTTGCCGTCGCGAATCGTGACGCCGCGGGCGTCGAACCATTCGAGGAGCGGCACCGCATACTTTCTCGACGTCCCGGTCAGGTCGCGGAACTCGGCGGCGGTCATGCGGCCGCCGTCGCGCAGACGGGTTTCGAGGCGGGATCGAATCGCGCCGATCTGCGAGCCGCGATAGAGATCGTCGCCGACCTTCACGAAGCCGCCGCGAGCCAGCATCGTGTCGAAGGCCCGGCCCGCGCCCGGCACGGACGACGCTTTCACCGCCGCCTTCGCCTGCGCGAAGGGCGCGGGCAGGAACGGCTGCTCGGCATCCAGCGGCACGATGGTGTCGAAGAGCGCCCGCTGATCTCGCGAGAAGGCGGGCTGATGCTCGAGCGTCGCGTAGTAACCGGCGCGCCCGGCGAGCCGGCCTTCTTCAACGAAGCTCGACGCGATACGCACGAGCAGCGCTTCGCCGACGTCGAGCGCGCGCGAAAGCGCGATGGACGTGGCGCCCATAACCCAGGGCTCGTTGCGCTGCAGCTCTTCGAGATGTGCGACGACGCGCGATAACAGGTCCTGCGCGGCGGCGGCGTCCACGTACGCCGCCGGGCGAGCGACGCGCAGCGCATCGCCGCGCTCGACGAGCCGGTCGAGGATGGCGACCGCAACCTCTTCGCGCAGGTTCGCGGCGAAGGCGACGGCCACGCCTTCCACCGCGTCGAGCCCGCGTTCCCGCAGCACGGCGAGCACCGTCGCTTCGCTCGGATCCGCGCCCGCCGCGCCTGCGAGCGTTTCGACCGATTCGATGCTCCCGCCGCCGAGCAGCGTCTTGGGCGATGGGCGGCGCAGCACGAAGCGCACGCCCGGAAACGCAACGACCGGTTCGCGCAGGGAGAGGCGCGCGCGCACTTCGCGCGCTTGCCCCGGAACCTCGTCGAAGTGCAGCGTTCCGATGATTTCGGCGGATCCCACGTACGCGCGCACGGGCGTGCGCCGGCGCAGCATGCCTAGCGCGTCCTGCAGCGGGGTGAAACGCACGACGAACTCGTCCCGCGCGCTAAACTCGCGCGCCACGACGGCTTGACCGCGCGCGAGTTTGCTGCGATCCACGCCGGGGAGGCTAAGCGCGACGCGCGAACCCGCCTCGACGCGTTTGCGCTCCGATCCGAATACGCCGATGCTGCGCACGTGCGCGAGTTGGCCGCCCGGCTCGATCGCCAGCGACGCGCCCCTCTCGATGCTGCCCTGCATGAGCGTTCCGGTAACGACCGTTCCCAGCCCGGGCAGCGTGAACGCGCGATCGATCGGCAGGTAGACCGGCGCGCCGGGATCGCGCGCCGGCAACCGCGCGAGCTCGTCGTGCAGCGCCGCTTTGAGGTCGTCCAAACCTTCGCCGGTCTGCGCGGAGACCGCGAAGAACGGTGCGCCCGAGGCGACCGTGTCGCGCAGTTGATCCCCAACGTGCGCCACGGCTTCGGGCCGAAGCTCGGGCCGCACGAGATCGATCTTCGAGACGACGACGAGGATTCGCCGGACGTCGAGGAATCGCAGGACGTGCAGGTGCTCGAGCGTCTGCGGCATGACGCCCTCGTTGGCATCCACGACGAGCAGCAGCAGCTCCATACCGGAGGCGCCGGCAAGCATGTTGTGCAGGAACCGCTCGTGACCGGGAACGTCCACGACGCCCGCCTCGAGTCCGTCGTCAAAACGCAGGTGCGCGAAGCCGAGATCGAGCGTCATGCCGCGCACCTGCTCTTCGATCCAGCGATCCGGGTTCGTCCCCGTCAGCGCGGCGATGAGCGCCGACTTTCCATGGTCGACGTGCCCCGCCGTTCCGACGACGTGCATTTACGCCGGGGTCTTTAGTTTGATGCCGTAGTCGGCGAGGATCTCGTCTGCGGCGCGAAAACCCGACGCGGCTCCGCCTTCCATGAATCCCTGATACTCAACCGAGGTGTGCTCGCCGGCGAAATGCACGCGCCCTTGCGCGATCGATTCGTGCCCCGCAATGGTCGTGCATTGACCGACGAGCCAGCACGAGTAGCTCGCGCGAATGTTCGGATCGGCTTGCGCGTTGCCGAAGGTCGCGCGGCCGTTCCACGAGCTCGAAACGCCCGGCCAAATGCGATCGAGCTGCTCGAAGAAACGATCGACGTGGCGGCGTACCGCGGGCGATTCGCCGACCGTTGCGTACGGGACCGCAGGCGTGTCGAGCATCGCCGGGCCGGAGGCGGTGAACACCTCGATGAGGCCGTCGGCGCCATGCTGTCCGAGCGAGAAATCCAACGCGCTCTGGACGCGCAGCGTCGTCCAAATCTGCCCGGTGGTCGGCTCGGGCCAGGGATGGTTCGCGCGCATCCAAGCGCGTTTGTCGAACTGAAGGTGCAGTTTCGTGTGAAAGCCGTAGCCGAGATTTTCGATCGCGTCGCTCTTCGCCGCGTCGAACCCGGCAGCCGAATAATCCACCGACCGCAGCGTCACGAACGGTATCGCGAGCACCACCCGGTCGGCGTAGACCGTCTCCACCGCGCCGCCGCTTGCGAAACGCAGCTCGTAGGTTGCGTTCGCCATCCTGCGCAGCGCGAACAAGCGCCGGTTGAAGCGAATGCCGCCCGCCGGCAACGTTGCGGCGATCGCCTCGGGAAGCGACTGGCTTCCGCTCGCCAAGATGTAGCGCTGGTCCGAATAACCGAGCACGTTCATGTGCCGGTCCTGCGCCCAGGTGCGCTGCTGCCCGAGCTGGACGACGAGGTTGACCGCGCTGAGCTCCTCGATGCCGCGCCCGTATTCGTTGCGGTACGACTCGGCGATGAGCCGGCCGAGCTGCGAGTTTAGCCCTCCGGGAACGTAGCGCCCGATCCAGTCGCGCATGCTCGTCGCATCGAGGCGGCGCGCGGCGGCGTTCGCGGTCGCGTAGGTCGTCGTCTCCGGCAACGCGGCGAGTTGGGACTGCAGAATCGGGTAGATCTTCGCAAAATCGCGGTCCGCGTCGGTCATCGGATAGTAGCGATCGTCGAGATAGCAGGTGTCGCGCGCGTGCGGCGGACGCTGCGAATACGTGTCGAGCAGGCCCAAGTTGAATCTGCGCGCCAAGCCGCGAACGTTCTCGTGCGTCGAGTCCACCATCGCGCCGCACCACTCGGTATGCTGCCCCTGGTTCCAGTAGTGCCGCTCCGAGTGCATCCGCCCGCCGACGCGCGACGACGATTCGTAGATCGTCGACGCGATGCCGGCATCGCGAAGATGCATCGCCGTCACCAATCCCGCGATGCCCGCCCCGACGACGACGATGCGCTCCCTGCCGAGCGCCCGCGCGCTCCCGCGCGCGACGAACTCCGGCAGCGTCGCCGCCGCCGTGGCGGCAGCGCCGAGACCGCGCACGAAATCGCCGCGCGCAATCATCGGACCTGCGTCACAGCTTGATGCTTGCGTCGGCGAAGAAGCCGAAGGGCTGCATGACCGATGAAATGCCGACCTCGGTGATATTGTAGAACGTGCCGTAGGGGTAGCGCAGCTGCACCGGCGGATTCTTGACGAAATTTCCGGCGGGCGCGAGAATGTTCGACGGCAGGTTGGAGTAGACGCACGTTGCCGAGTTGTCCCACGCGTAGCCGCGCTGGAAGCACCGGTCGTAGAGGTTGACGGCCTGCACGGTGACGGTCACGCGCGGCGAGACGTCGTAGCTCGCTTGGAGGTTGAGCGTCAGCTGCGCCGGCTGGACGAAGGCGCCGAGGTTGTCGAACTTGTTGCTGTACGGATCGGGCAGAAAAACCGCGCCCGCGGAACCGCCCGAGCAGCTTTTTCCCGGCGTCAGCGGCGTCTTGCTGGGCAGAGCCGAGCAGGACTGCGGCACGTAGCCCGGCCAGACGAGCGGCGATCCGTAGTTCGACCCGTCCGCGTAGTGCAGCGACGGCGTGACCGCAAAACGTCCCCTGCGGTAGTTGAGAATCAGCGAGGCCACGTCGGGCACCGAGTACCCGTTGGCCGCGTTGAAGGCGCTGGGGATCACGTCGTACGGCGCGTACCAGCCGTTTGTGTCGAAGAGCGGCTGAAGGCCGGCGTTAAAGTACGGGTTGGGGATTTTCAGCTTCCCTTGGTCGTGCGTGCCGGACTGATTGTTGGCCAGCTGCGCCGCCGCGTTCCCCGGATAGGCGCCGCTGCCGCAAGCCTGCCAGTTCTGCGAGCTGCGCGTCACGTGGGCGCACGCCGACGTGTACGAGTTATACAGCTCGATCTGCGCGTTGAGCGCGTCTATGACGCTGACGCCGTTGATCGGCTTGAAGCGGATGCGGTTTTCGGTGT
Organism: Vulcanimicrobiota bacterium; assembly: GCA_963790985.1. Classification (GTDB taxonomy): domain Bacteria; phylum Vulcanimicrobiota; class Vulcanimicrobiia; order Vulcanimicrobiales; family Vulcanimicrobiaceae; genus Cybelea. The sequence goes on along the minus strand of CAWBQB010000005.1, from coordinate 410,506 downwards.
GCGTGTACGAGAGCAGTCCCGACAGGCCGTCGCGGCTGAAGTCGCCGTACTGCGCGGAAACCTCGACGCCGTATGAGCGCTGCGTGCCGACGTTGAGCCCCGCGACGGTGCCCTGCACCGGGTTGATCGCTTGGAACTGCAGTTGATTGCTCGTGTCTCGATAGAAGGGCGTGACCTTATACGAGAGCCGCGTGCCCTTTACGTGTTTCTCGAGCGATAGGTCGAAGTTGTCCGACGTGTCGGGGTAGATCGCGTGGTCGGGCGTGTGGTAGCCATAGGGATAGAACTGCGCGATGAACGAGGCGAGGTTCTGCTGATAGGTGTTGTATTGATAGTACGACGAGCCTTCCGCGCGCGCGTACTTTCCCGCCGAACCGCGGATCACCGTGTCGGGATTTATCGTGTACGTAAAGGATAAGCGCGGCTGAAAGACGTTCGAGACGTTCAACCCGGCGCCGACGTTGTAGAGGCCGTTGCCCGGGTCGGTCATCGGCGCCAGCCCCGGCGCGCACGAGCCGAAGTCGCCCTTCTTGGGATTCCACGTCCATTGCGGCGCGCTTGCGGGTGCGCCGCAATGCTCGGCGTTGTACGCATCGAACCAGAACTGGCGCGCCGGGTAGCCGCTCTGCAGGTCGTTGGTGCCGTAGGCGAAGTGGTCGAAGCGCGCGCCCACGTTGACGACGAGCCGGTCGTTGGGCTGCCACAGATCGGTCAGCGCAAACGACGTGAAGTACGGCGTGACGTTGTCTACCTGCGCGCTCTGTCCGTTCTCGGTGACCATCCAGCGCGCGCCGGCTTTGGCTGCAGGCGAATTCGGCGGCGCGTATCCCGGCGTAAGGTTGAAATTGTACGAGCCTTCGCCCGGATAGCAGCCGGATGCGCTGAGGCACCCGCCTTGGCTGCCCGCGTCGAAGCAGCTCCAAGGCTTGCCCGTCGAGTAATTGTAGCACTTGCCGTTGGGCGTCCCGTAGCTCGAGAGAATCGTGCCCAGGCCCGTCGGCGCGAGGCTGCTCGTAAACGGGTCGGTCGAGCTGAAGCCCGCATTGTACGTCTGCAGCTTCTGCGTTACGAACGACCCTTCGGCGGTAATCAGGTTCTTGGCGGAAAGCTGGTTGGAGTAGATCAGCCCGGCGCCGTACCCGTGCTCGAAGACTTCGTAGTCGGCCGGATCGGAGCCGAAGACGAGCTGCGCGCTGTTGGGACCGTTGATGAACCAGTCGGAGAACTCGCCGTATGCGAGGGCGCGCAGGTACGAGTGCGTGTCGAAGTTTCGCTGATACTGCGCCTTTTCGATCGAGTAACCGTTGTAGTTTCCGTCGCGATTGCTGGGCGCGACCGCAGCGCCCGCGACGCGATCGGTTGGGCTGCTCGGGAAGAATCCGACGACGAGGTCGCGCGGGTTCGGCGTCTGCATGAGGGGGCCGCCGTAGTAGAGCGAGTCGAGGTACGGCATCGGATAGCCGATGCCGGTCTTCGCTCCGACCGCCGGCGTGTACCCGATGTCGTTGGCCGAGCTGTAGAACTGCGCGGCGATTCCGCCGCTCACGTAGAGCAGCTGCACGTCGTCGCGCAGCCCCTGGCTCCCGTGCGGGATGCCGAGGTGGAGGTTGATGACGTTTTCGCGATCGAAGTCCGCAGCCTGCGCGTAGCTGTAGCCGGGCTGTGCGATGAAGCCGTAGTTCGGCCCCTTGCCCGAACCGTCGAGAATGTTGAAGACGTTGTTGTTCGACGGCACGTTGAGCGGATAGAAGTAGAGCGGCTGGCTCACGCCGCCGAATTGGTCGCCGTAGCGAAACGTTTGATTCGTCCCCGAAAAGCCCGCATAGTACGAGAAGAGACGGTCGGGCGTCGAGCCGCCGGTTTCGACGGTCGCCTGGTGGTAGTACGCCGGCGCGCCGATGCCCAGATCGGCGCTGGCATAGCCCGGATAGGTGCCCGTCTTGATCACCTGGTTGATGTATCCCGCGAGCCCCGAAGAGTTCGACGTCGCGGGCGTGCCGCCGGTGTAGACTTGCACCTCTTGATTCCCCAGCGACGTCAGCGTCGCGATCGGAGCGAGATCCGACTGACGGGTGGTGGGCAGGCCGTCGAATTCGTACGCCACTTGATCCACGTCGCCGCCCCGAACGTACACGCTCTGATACCAGCCCTGCTGATTCGAGGGGATGTTGACGCCCGGCGCGGTCGCAATCGCGCCGTAGGCCTGCGTCAGCGATCCCGACCCCGAGAGCGTCGCCGCGGCTTTCTGCCCCGCCGCATTGATTGAAAAGACGTCGCTCGTCACGCCGGAGTGCACCAGCGACTGGACCGACCGCGACGTCGTCCGCGCGATCGTCCGCAACGCCGGCTGCATCGCGAGCTCGACGGTCGCCGATTGGTCGGCGAGCACGCTGGTGCCGGGCTGCGACTGCGGTTCGTAGCCCGCCTTGGTCGCGTTGACCGCGTACGTGTCGGGCAGGAGCGATATGAACGAGAACTGGCCGGAAGCGTCCGAAACGCTCTGCGCCGTCTGCGACGGCGAAACCGCGGTAACGACCGCTCCGGCGATCGGGGCGTGGCTGGTTGCGTCGACGACGCGGCCGCGCAGCGTTCCGGTCGTGCCGGCAGACGCCCAGAGCGGGCCTGCGGCGAGCGCAAAAGCGAGGAGCGCGGCGATTCGTTTACCCAAAGAAGCACCCTCGTCGGGAGGCGGCGCAAGCGCCTAAAGAAGAGCGCCTTTAAACTTGCCGAATAGGACTTCCTCGCCTTTACCATGACCGTACGAGAAAAAGACTCAGAGACCGGCACCGGAGCCTCGATCGCACGGCGCCGCAGCGAAAGCGTCGCTCGCGGCGTTTCCGTCGTGCACCCCATCGCGGTCGAACGCGCCGCCGGTGCGATGCTTTGGGACGCCGACGGACGCCGCTACCTCGACTTTGCCGGCGGCATCGGCACGCTCAACACGGGGCACGCGCATCCCAAGGTCGTCGCCGCCATCGCCAAACAGGCCGCCCGCCTGACGCACACTTGCTTCCAAGTGGCGACGTACGAGCCGTACGTCCGGGTCGCCGAGGAGCTCAACCGCCGCGCGCCGGGTCCGTCGCCCAAAAAAACGCTGCTGCTCTCCACCGGCGCGGAAGCCACCGAAAATGCGGTGAAAATCGCGCGGGAGTACACGCGCCGCCCCGCCGTGATCGCGTTTACGCACGGCTATCACGGCCGCACGCTGCTGGCGCTCTCGATGACGGGGAAGAACGTTCCGTACAAGCAGCACTTCGGGCCGTTCTGCAGCGAGATCTACCACGCGCCGTTTCCCTTCGAGCATCACGGCGTCACGACGCGCGACGCACTGGCTGCGCTCGAGGAGCTCTTCGAAGCCTCGGTCTCACCCGACCGCGTTGCGGCGGTCATCGTCGAACCGGTGCTCGGCGAGGGCGGCTTCGTTCCCGCACCGCTGGAGTTCTTGCGGGAACTGCGGAGGATTACCGCCGAGCGCGGCATCGTGCTGATCGCCGACGAGATTCAAACGGGATTCGGGCGCACCGGCACGTTCTTTGCCTGCGAGCACTACGGCATCGAACCCGACATCATGACCGTCGCGAAATCGCTGGGCGGCGGCCTTCCGCTCGCAGCCGTCGTCGGCAAGGCGGAAATCATGGACGCGCCCGAGCCGGGCGGCCTCGGCGGCACCTTCGCCGGCAATCCCGTCGCCTGCGCTGCGGCGCTGGCGATCTTCGAAATCATGGACGACGCGTTCTTGGCGCGGGCGCGCGAGGTCGGCGAGCGCGTCGCCGGCTCGCTGCGCTCCCTGCAGGCGCAGCATCCCGCGGTTACCGACGTGCGCGGGCTAGGCGCGATGATGGCGATGGAGCTTTCGAGCGGAGCGCCGGACGTATTGGAGCGCGCTCGCGAGCGCGGGCTGCTTCTGATGCTCGCGGGCAAACGCGACGTCGTTCGAATTTTGGTGCCGCTTGTCGTCGGCGACGACGAGCTCGACGAAGGCCTGGCCATACTCGCCGACAGCATGCAAGACGTTTTTACGAGGTGACCGAAAATTACCGGTGATAAAGAACAGCGAGTTTACGACTATACCCAGCAAGTTCTAGATCTCATCGCGAAGCCGGAGATCACGCCCGCCGACGCCGTGTGGATCACGCGCGAAACGGTGGAGTCGTTTCGCGATCACGTCAATCCCGGGTTTCTGGAATACCGCAAGGCTACCGACATCGAAGGGGCCGAGGCCGTCGTCGAATGGTCCGACGCCGGACCGAACTCCTACCGCGACGTGACCGGACGCGAGTACCTCGACTGTCTCGGCGGCTTCGGCATCTTCAACGTCGGCCACCGGCACCCGAAGGTCGTCAAGGCCGTGTCCGATCAGCTGCGCCGCCAGCCGCTGCACAGTCAAGACCTGCTCGATCCGCTGCGCGCGATGCTCGCCAAAACGCTCGCGCTGCTCACGCCCGAAGGTTTGGAGTTCAGCTTCTTCTGCAACAGCGGCACCGAGGCGGTCGAAGGAGCGCTCAAGCTCGCGCGTGCGTACGATCCGTTTCGGCAAACGATCGTCGCGGCGACGAAGGGCTTCCACGGAAAGAGCTACGGCTCGCTCTCGGCAAGCGCCAAAGCCGAGTTCCGCCGCCCGTTCGGGCCGATGCTGCCGAATATCGAGCACGTGCCGTTCAACGATCTTCCCGCGCTGCGCGACATGCTCACCTCGTGCAAGGCCGTCGGCGAAGACGTCGGCGCGGTGCTGCTCGAGCCGATCCAAGGCGAGGGCGGCGTCAACATTCCCGACGACGACTACCTTCCCGGCGTCCGCGCGCTCTGCGACGAGTTCGGCGCGCTCCTCATCCTGGACGAAGTGCAGACCGGCATGGGCCGCACCGGCAAGATGTTTTGCTGCGAGCACTACGGCATTTCGCCGGACCTGATGTGCTTGGCAAAGGCCTTCGGCGGCGGCGTCGTCCCAGCGGGCGCGGTCGTCGGCCGGCGCGAGATCTTTTCGCGGCTCTTCGATAACCCGTTCCTCCACACGTCAACCTTCGGCGGGAATCCCTTGGCCTGCGCCGCGGCGCTCGCGACCATCAACGTGCTCATCGAGGAGCGTCTGCCCGAGCGCGCCGCCGTGATGGGGGAACGCATGTTGGCGGGAATACGCAAGGCCGTCGCCGGCCACGAGGACGTCGTCGTCGCCGTGCGCGGCAAAGGCCTGTTGATGGCCCTGGAGTTCCACGACAACGATACCGGCTTCGAGTTTGCAAAGCGCATGCTCGAACGCGGCGTGCTCGTTTCGGGAACGCTCGTCAACGCCCGGACGATCCGCATCGAACCGCCGCTGACGATTACGCAGGAGCAGGCCGATTACGTCTGCCGCTGTATCGGCGAAAGCGTCGCGCTCTGTCACCCTGAAGCCACCCGCGTGTCACCCTAAACTAAGGAGCCTTTACATCATGCAAGCGACGGTCGATACCGCAACTCGCTCGGCGGAGATCCTCCGCAACCTTCCTCGCGTCGGCAGCGCGATACCGATGTTCGTCAACGGTAGCTGGCGCGCGGCCGCAGACGGCGCGACGCGCGAGCTGATAAATCCGTCCGACGGCCGACCGGTCGTCTCCGTGGCCGAAGGCGGCGAGGCCGACGCGCACGCCGCGATCCACGCCGCGCGCACCGCGTTCGACGACGGACGCTGGAGCGATCTGAGCGCTCAGGACCGCGCGTCGCTGCTCTTCCGCGTCGCCGACGCGATCGACGCTCACCGCGACGAGTTAGCGCAAATGGACACGCTCAACGGCGGCAAGCCGCTGCGCGAGACCGAGTACGACGTCATCGACGCGGCTCATTGTTTCCGCTACTACGCGGGCCTGGCGACCAAGCCGCACGGGCAGACGTTCGACGTGCCCGCACCGTCGCAAACCTTTACCGTGCGCGAGCCGATCGGCGTCTGCGGACAGATCGTGCCGTGGAACTACCCGCTGCTCATGGCCGTTTGGAAACTCGCTCCGGCGCTTGCGGCGGGCAACACGTGCGTGATCAAGCCCGCCGAGCTGACGCCGCTCTCGACGATTCGCCTCGCCGCGCTCTTCGCAGAGCTCGACCTGCCCCCGGGAGTGCTCAACGTCGTGCTCGGGCCGGGAGCGACCGTCGGCCACGCGCTCGCGGCGAGCGAGTCGGTAGATAAGATCGCCTTCACCGGCGGAACGAGGACGGGGCGCAGCATCATGCAAGCCGCGACGTCGAATCTGAAGAAAATCTCGCTCGAGCTGGGCGGCAAGTCCCCCAACGTCGTCTTCGCCGACGCCGATTTCGACACGGCGATAGATTACGCGCTCTTCGGCATCTTCGCCAACGCCGGGCAGGTCTGCTCGGCCGGATCGCGCCTGATCGTCGAGCGCTCGCTGCACGACCGGTTCGTCGAGCGCCTCGTCGAGCGGGCAAAGAAGATTCGCGTCGGGGACGGCTTCGATCCGCAGACCGAGATGGGACCGATCGTGTCGCCGGTGCATCGCGAACGCGTCGAGTTCTACATTGCGACGGGCGTGGACGAAGGAGCGACGCTTCGCTGCGGCGGCAACCGGCTAGGCGGCGAGCTCGCCGACGGCAACTTCATCGCACCGACGATCTTCGACGACACGACGCCTTCGATGCGCATCGTTCAAGAAGAGATCTTCGGTCCGGTGCTCGTGGTGCAGACCTTCGAAGGCGAAGCCGAGGCGATACAGCTCGCCAACGACACCGTCTACGGGCTCGCCGGCGCCGTCTTCACGCAGGACGTCGCCAAGGCGCACCGCGTGATCCGCAAGATGCGCGCCGGCATTACGTGGATCAACACCTATCATCCGACCTACAACGAAGCGCCGTGGGGCGGCTACAAGCAGTCGGGGATCGGCCGCGAACTCGGAACGTACGGCTACGACGCGTACACGGAGGTCAAGCAGATCAACGTCAATCTCGACGTCGTGCCGTCGGGCTGGTTCGCGGAGTAGCGCCGGCGCGCGTATGAACTGGGAAGCTCTTACCGCCCTGAGCACCGCGTTTACCGGTATCGTGATTGCCGTCACGGCGGTCGCGGCGGTGCGCGAGGTCCGCTTGACCGCCGAGCACTCGCGCGCGGCAGGACAGCAGTTGGAGCAGCTGCGCAAGGCTACGCAATTCGAGGGCGCGCTGGAAGTCTTCAAAGAACTCGACGGTCCCGTTCAGACGCAGGCTCGCCGCTTCGTGCTGTTCGATCTGGCCGAGCGGATGAAAGATGCGAAATTTCGCGATGAAGTTGCGCTGCTGGGCGGAGTCGATGAAGCCGAGCACGGCGAGTTGACCGTCCTGCGCTGTTTCGAACGAATCGGCTTTTTTCAGAACAAAGGCTACGTCGAGAGGGACGTTCTCTTTATGGTTGCGTCCGGCCGGATCATGATCATGTGGGGCCTGTTGCGAGAGGTCGTGGAGATACATCGCCGCGAGCTCGGCGGCAGAGTGTGGGAGAACTTCGAGGCCCTGTACGACGAAACCAAGGCCTATATGCAAGGCCGCGGCCTCGACGTTACCGCGGGTGTGGAACGAGTTAAGGCGCGCCGATCGTAAATGCGACGATCTCGTTGGCGCGGCGATCGCCGGTCCAGAAACGCGAACCGTCGAAGGCCAGCCCGCGCGCAACGAACGGGATCGCAGCCAACGCGGTGAGCTGCGGCGTCGCGCCGCGATCTTCAACCTTCGTAAGCTGCAGGTTCTTGAAGTTCTCGTCGCCGGTTATGAGATAGAACACGCCGTCGACGAGCGTCATGCCGACCGGCACGCGATCGAGCTGCATCGTGCGGGTTACGGCACCTCGATCGTCGAGGGCGAGAATCCGCATGTTATGCGCCTGCGACAGGAACAGCGTGCCGTCCTCAAAGGCGAGGTGCACGCCGCTGAGATCCGGACACGCGAAGCGATCGCTCGAAAAGCCGCGGCCGGGGGCGAAGCCGTAGACGTAGCGGTCGTCGTCATCGTCGCCGAATCCGATCACCACGCGAAGTTCGCTCCCGGCGACCGCGACGCCGAACGGGGCGCCCGGAGTCTGGACTTCTTCACGCACGGCCCACGTGGTTGGGTCGAGAGCGTACAGCCGATGCGACTCGCGGCCCGCAATCCACAACGTCGGGCCGTCGAAGGCGAGCCCAAGCGGCTCCACTCCCGGCGCCGGGCGTCGTAACGCTTCGCTAATTTCTGTGAGGGTCTGCATAGGCGTCCTCGTTTCGCTCCCGCGGTGCCCGACTCCCGAGGGGGTCGCGAGCTCTCTGCCCTGAAGCCTGCGACGCTAGAATGGAAGGAGACTTCATGCGAAAGAACGGCGGCATCATCGGGGTGTCGGACCACGGCGGCTGGGCGGTGCTGGTTACGACGGCTCGCGATGGGACGCTCCTCGACCGCCGTCGCGTGGAACTCGTAGACGACTTCCTGCCGGCGATTCCCCATCACCACGAAGCCCAGGGGCTGCCGCTGGACGAGGCCGTGGCGTTAGTCGAGCGCGTACGCGCTTCGGCAGAGCGGCACGCAGTGCTCGCGCTGGATGCCGTCGCGACGGCCGTGGGGCCCATCCTCGGCGTCGCGCTTCGCAACCGCCCGCAGCTTCCGCCTACAATTGCCGAACGCATCAACGACTACCGCGCGCGAAACGTCGCCGACTGGGTGATGTACCGCGAGGCCCTGGCCGCCGCTGCCGCCGCGCGCGGTTGGCCCGTCCACTGGTACGACCCGAAGAACGTGTTTGGTGCGGCGAGCCAGGCGTTGGGCGTCGAAAACTTCGACGCTTATTTTCTCGACCTCCGGAAGACCGCCGGCCCGCCGTGGAACCAGGATCACAAGCTGGCAATGGCGGCCGCCATAGCTGCGGCGAAGGCGCCGGCGCAGTGATTGGCGAGGATCCGGCGCTGGCCGCTACTCGTGCGCGCCGGCCACGGCAATAAGAGCCGCCCTAACCGTGGAGTCCTCCTCGGGCGCGATCGTGCGCAGATCGAGCAGCACGCGTCCGTCCTCAATGCGCGCGACGATCGCCGGCGCGTTGCGCCGGAGGCTTGCAGCTAGAGCGGCGGCATCTTCCCCTGGCAGCGCGACGGCGACGGACGCAAGCTGAGCCTGAGGCAACGCGCCGCCCCCGACGTACGCAACGCTCTCGACGATCTCGGCACCCGGTATGGCGGCAACGTAGCGACGCGCGCGCTCGCGCAACTCGTCGATCGTCGCGCCCAGCATTCGATAAATCGGGATTCGATCGCGCGTCGCCGGATCGCGGTGCAGCGCCAACGTGGCGCCCAACGCGGCCAGCGTCATCTTGTCCACGCGCAGTGCGCGCAGGAGCGGATTGCTGCGCAGCCGCGCGACGGCGTTGGCGCGGCCCACGACGATGCCGGCTTGAGGCCCGCCGAGCAGCTTGTCGCCGGAGAACGTCACGAGCTGCGCCCCGTCCGCGAGCGCTTGCTGCACCGTGCGCTCGTCGGCTAAACCATATTGCGCGAGATCGCAAACCGCACCGCCGCCGAGATCCTCGACGACGGGAACGCCGCAGCGCCGGCCAAGCTCCGCCAGCTCGCGCGCCGTGACGTCGTGCGTGAAGCCCTCGATCGCGTAGTTCGACGCGTGCGTGCGCAGCAGCAGCGCCGTGCGCGCCGTGAGCGCCCGCTCGAAATCCTCGACGTACACGCGGTTGGTAGTCCCGACTTCGACCAGCGTAGCTCCGCTGCGCGCGAGCACGTCGGGAACGCGAAAGCCGCCCCCGATCTCGACCAGGCCGTTGCGCGCAACGACCACCTCGCGCCCTTTCGCGAACGTGTCGAGGACGAGCAGCACGGCCGCCGCGCAGTTGTTGACGACGAGCGCGCCGGGCGCGCCCGTCACCTCGCGCACGGCATCGACGACGCGTTCGTAGCGCGAGCCGCGCTTGCCCTCGACGAGATCGTATTCGAGGTTGGAATAACCGCTCGCCAGCCGCGCGACCGCTTCGAGTGCCTCGGGCGCGAGCGGCGCGCGGCCGAGATTCGTGTGAACGAGGATGCCGGTCGCGTTGATCACCGGCGTTAGACTCGCCAGGCGCAGCGCTTCGAGCCGCGCCACCACCGCCGCCAGGATGCCGTCGTATTCCGATGCCTCGGCAGACGCGCGCGCGCCGTCGAGCGTCTCGCCGACGGCGCGTTTGATCGTTTCTCGCCCGAGCTGGCCTTCGTACGCGGCGACCGCAGGCTCGGCCAGCACGCGGTGCATGGCCGGAAGGCTCCGCTCTCGACCGTCGGTTTTCACGGGGCCGAGCTAGGCGCGCACGCTTCGTTGCTTAGATCAGAATACAACGGGCCGGAACCCGACTCAAACGGCGGCCCAACGGCGCGCACCCGAAAGCAATCGCCAGGCTTCCAAGATCCGGCTGGAACGAGAAGCGTGAACGCCAGCATTTGGTTGGACATCGAGGGTGGAGCAACTGGTCCTTGCGTCGCGACAATCTGCCCCACACGCATGGCTTCGAACGATGTGGGCATTTCGCAGAAGTCTTGGGGGCATTCGAGCTTCCACGAAAACAGGAGCGCCAACGATCCGGAAGCCAGTTTACTGCCGCAATCGAGCGGGGTGTTAGTCGCGCAGGCTACGGCTGGATCGGCCGTCAGTCTCAAGCCCGCTGGCACTGTAATCCCCGCAGACATGGCCTGGGCCGCAGCCGGTCGCGTCGTCGCCAGCAGAGCGGCCGCAAAAATTATGCCCGCCACTCTCCTGTTCGCGTACCCCATGAAGGACCTCAGGCGACGTGCTTGCTCAACATCGAGGTGACGGCATTCTCGGGCACGTACCCCACGATGCGGTCCACCGGCTGGCCGTCCTTGAAGAGAATGAGGCACGGAATGCCGGAAACTTCGTACTTGCCGGCGAGACTCGGATTTTCGTCGGTGTTCAGCTTCACGAACTTCGCCTTGCCGGCGTGCGCCGCGGCGACCTTCTCGACGATCGGGCCGAGCATGCGGCACGGGCCGCACCACGGTGCCCAAAAATCGACCAGCACGGGCTGCGCGCTTTGCAGCACCTCGTCCTGAAAGTTCGTCTGCGTAACTTCTGCTAAAGAGCTCATACCTTTCCTAACACTCCTAAAGTTCGGTTTGTTGCGGCTCGCCGGTGATGTCGGTGATCTGCTTGGCCTGTTTGCCGAGATTGGTGATCGCGATGACTTCGTCGCCGGCGCCGAGGCGCTGCAGACGGACGCCCTTGGCGTCGCGTCCGGTCCGGCGAATGTCGCCGACCTTCAACCGGATCACCTGGTTGCCCGAGGTGATCATGAGGAGCTGGTCGTCGGGCGCGACGAGGATTTGATCCACGACCTTTCCTATGTCGTCGCGCTGGCGGGCAAACGCCTTGACGCCCTTGCCGCCGCGCGACGTGTGGCGGTAATCGGCGATCGGCGTGCGCTTGCCGAAGGCGAGCGACGTTACGAGCAGCACCTCGCGGCGCTCGTCTTCGATGACGTCCATCGCGATGACGGTGTCGCCTTTTTCGAGCGTCATTGATTTGACGCCGCGGGCCGCGCGGCCCATCGGCCGCACGTCCTTCTCGTTGAAGTGCACCGCCATGCCTTGCGTCGAGGCCAGGATGATGTCGCGCGATCCGTCGGAGAGGTCCACGGCCAGCAGCTCGTCGCTCGAATCGAGGTTGATCGCGATGAGCCCGTTGCGCCGCACGTTGGCGAACTCCGAAAGCCGCGACTTCTTGATGACGCCGTTCTTGGTCACCATCACCAAGTATTTCTCGCCTTCGAACTTGTCGATCGGGAAGGCGGCCGTCACCTCCTCGCCCGGCGGCAGCGTCAGCAGGTTGACCAGCGCGGTGCCGCGCGCTTGGCGCGTCGTGTCGGGAATCTCGTAGCCCCGCAGGCGGTAGACGCGCCCCTTGTTCGTGAAGAAGAGCACGTGGTCGTGCGTCTTGGTCACGAAGAAGTTGCGCACGACGTCCTCGCGCTTGAGATTCGAGATGCCGATCACGCCCCGCCCGCCGCGGCTCTGCGTGCGGAACGTGTCGACCGAAACGCGCTTGATGTAACCGCCGACGGTGTACGTGACGACGACGTCGATGTTCGGGGTAATCTGCTCGATCGAGATCTCGTCCTCGGCCGGTTCGATGGAGGTGCGCCGCTCGTCGCCGAAACGCTTCTTGACGTCGAGCGCTTCGGTTTTGACGATTTGCGCGATCCGGCGCGGACTGCGCAGGATGTCCTGCAGCTCGGCGATCGTCTTGATCAGCTCGGCGTACTCGTCTTCGATCTTCTGACGCTCGAGGCCGACGAGCGTGCGCAGACGCATGTCGACGATGGCTTGCGCTTGGACGTCGCTCAGCGAGAAGCGCGCGGAGAGGCGCGTCTTGGCTTCGTCGGTCGTCTGGCTGCCGCGGACGATCTCGATGACTTCGTCTATGTTGTCGAGCGCGATGCGGTAGCCTTCGAGCAGGTGCGCGCGCTCTTCGGCTTTGCGCAGGTCGTAGGTCGTCCGCGAGACGATGACGTTCTTGCGATGCGCGATGAAGTGCTCGAGCAGCTGCTTGAGCGTGAGCACCTGCGGCTCCAGCGCGACCGAGCCGTTGGCACGCGGTTCTCCCACCGGCACGAGCGCGAGCATGTTGAAGCCGAAACTCGCCTGCAGCGGCGTGTGCTTGAAGAGCTGGTTGAGCACCACCTTCGGCGTCGCGCTGCGCTGCAGCTCGATGACGACGCGCATTCCCTTGCGATTCGACTCGTCGTCCATGCGCGCGATTCCGACGATGCGCTTTTCCGCGTGCGCCTCCGCGATCGCCTCGACGATCCGCCCTTTGTAGACTTGGTACGGAATCTCGGTGATGATGATCTTGTGCTTGCCGCGATCTTCGACGATCTCGGCCTTGCCGCGCAGCGCGATCGAGCCGCGCCCGGTCTTGTAGGCTTCGCGGATCGCTTCGTGGCCGAGCATCGTTCCGCCGGTCGGGAAGTCGGGGCCCGTGACGATGTCGCAAATAGCGTCGTCGGTCGCGGCGGGATCGTCGATCAACGCCGCGATGGCGTCGGCGATCTCGTTGAGATTGTGGGGCGGTATGTTCGTCGCCATGCCGACCGCAATGCCGCTCGAACCGTTGAGGAGCAGCTGCGGGAGGCGCCCGGGAAGGACGCTCGGCTCGACGCCTTGATTGTCGAAGGTCGCAACGAAGGGGACGGTTTCTTTATCAATATCGGCCAGAACGTCCATAGCGGGACGCGCGAGGCGCGCTTCGGTGTACCGGTAGGCCGCCGGCGGGTCGGGATCGATCGAGCCGAAGTTACCGTGGCCGTCCACCAGCGGGTAGCGCAGGGTGAAATCCTGAGCCATGCGCACGAGCGCGTCGTAGACCGAGCTGTCGCCGTGAGGGTGGTAGCTCTTGAGCACCTCGCCGATGATACCGGCGGACTTGCGGTGCTGCTTGGTCGGGTCCATTCCCATCTCGCGCATCGCATAAAGGATGCGGCGCTGCACGGGCTTGAGGCCGTCTCGAACGTCGGGCAGGGCGCGGGACGCAATGACCGACATCGCATACGAGAGATAGCTCTCCCGCATCTCGTCTTCGACGTTGACCTGCGTTATGGCATCGTTATTCAATCGGTACCCTTAGCTCTTCTGCATTTCTTTACTTTTCGGCCGCCATCAGGACAACCAGCGGCATCTTGGCGAAGTCGCCTCTCATGGACGCCTTCGCCGCCCCGTTGCGTCTCACTCTTTCCTCCGAGGAGGAGCTGCGCGCGTTCGCCTCGTCGTTCGCGCGTCGCTTGCAGCCCGGCGACGTCGTCGCGCTCTCCGGCCCGCTCGGTGCGGGAAAAACCGCCTTCGTGCGTGCCGTCGTCACGGCGCTCCACGGTACCGACGAAGGGCTCAGTCCGACCTTCACCTTCCGCCATCGCTACGACGGCGCACCGCCGATCGAGCACCTCGACCTCTTCCGCGTCGAAAATCCGCGCGACTGCGTAGAACTCGGTCTCGAGGACGCGTTCGACGGCCGGTCGGTCGTGCTCGTGGAGTGGTGGCGCAACGCGCCCGATCTCATTCCCCCGCGCCGGTACGAAATCGAGATCGACGGCGCCGGCGACGAACCTCGCACGTTGCTTCTTCGAGAACCGGCATGAACGTTCTTGCCATAGACGGCGCGCTCGGGGCGTTCTCGGCGGCCATCGCCGCAGACGGCGCCATCGTCGCGTCGCGCTGCGAACCCGGCGCGGTCGCGCTCGAGCGCGGGCTCGCGCTCGTCGCCGCGCTCCTCGACGAAACCGCAATCGCGCCCGCCCGGCTCGACCGCCTGGCCGTCGGCATCGGGCCCGGCGGATTCACGGGCCTGCGCATCGCGGTATCGTACGCGAAATCGCTGGCCGCGGCGTGGGAGCGCCCGCTCGTACCGATCTCGTCCTTCGACCTTTTGGAGTATGGCCGGGAGTTCGACGAAGTGCTCGCCGTCGTCGTCGGGCGCCCGGGCGTCATCTCCGCGCGTTACCGCTGCGGACCGGACGTGCGGCGCGCCTCGGGGCGCATCGCCCAGGCGCTCTCCGAAGTGCTTCCTGACGAGAGGGGGGCTAGAGAGCTGCCGGTCGTAGGGGCGCCGGAGGACGTGCTCCACGCACTCGCCGAACGCGGTATCGTCGTGCGCTCCGCCGATCCTCTCGTCACGCCCGCCGCCGCTGCAGCCGCTCTGGCCGCCTCCTCGCGCACGCCGCCCGCGAGCCTGCACGAGCTCGCGCCGGACTACGGCGAACTGCCGGCAGCGAAGCCGCCGAAGCGCTAAGAGCGGCCAACGCGATGAAGATGGAGCTGCAGGTGCCGCAGGAACGGCCCGATCGCCTTTCGATCGCGCCGATGTCGGTCGCCGACGTCGCAGACGTGACGCGCATCGAGCGCGCCTGCTTCTCGACGGTGTGGCCGCAGGACGCATTTTACAGCGAGCTGCGCACGAACAAGCTCGCGCACTATTTCGTCGGACGCCTCGACAATCGCATCGTCGCCTACGGCGGCATCTGGGTGATTCTCGAGGACTCGCACGTGACCACGCTGGCGGTGGATCCGGAGTTCCGGCGGCGAGGCTTCGGAGAAGTTATGCTCCTGCGGCTCGTAGACGAAGGGCTCGAGCGCGGCGCGGCGTGGATGACCCTCGAGGTACGCGAGAGCAATCGGGCTGCCCAGCAGCTCTACCGCAAGTACGGGTTCACGACGGTCACGATGCGAGCCGGATACTACAGCGACGACAACGAAAGCGCCTTGGTGATGTGGGCCGGCAGCCTCAAGAGCGAATTGTACCGCAATCGGTTGCACGCGTTGCGCGCGCGCCTGGGAGCCTGATGCCCTCATTCGTGCAGTTCGCCGCGCGCGTGCGCGAAGAGATCGGCCAGCAGCACCGGTACGCGCACAGCGTGTCCGTCGCGCGCTGCGCGGATCTGCTCGCGCAGCGGCACGGGATGAACGCGCGCAAGGCGCGCGTCGCCGGCATGCTGCACGACCTCGCCCGCCTGTACGCGCCCGAGCGTCTGATCGCAGAGTGCGAAGCGCGCGGCCTTCCGATCGCGCCGAACGAGCGCGCGCATCCGACGCTGCTGCACGCGCGCCTCGGGGCGGCGCTCGCGCGGGAGCGCTTCGGCGTCGAGGATCCCGAGGTGCTCTCGGCGATCGAAAAGCACACCACCGGCGCGGCGCGCATGTCGCCGCTCGATTGCGCGGTCTACCTCGCCGACGGCCTCGAACCCGGGCGCACGTTCGCCGAGCGCGGCGCGCTCTGGCAGCTCGCCCTGCGCGACCTCAACGGTGCGATGCGCGCGCTCTTGCTCCTGACGCTGCGCCATTACGCGCGCAAAGGCGTGGCAGCCGCGCCGCCGGCGCTCGACGCGGCCAAAACCTTCGGCGTATCGTGGGTCGCCGCACACGTATCGGAGGTACCGGCATCGGCGAGCTGATCGACGTCGTGCGCGAGGCCGCGCTCGACAAAAAGGGTGAAGAGTTTACGACGCTCGACGTGAACGGGCGAACGATTTTAGCCGACACGTTTGCGATCGTCACGGGACGATCGAAGATTCAAACGCGGGCGATCGCCGACTCCGTCGCCGAAGCGGTGAAAGCGTCCGGCGGCAGCGTCGCGCGCGTGGAGGGTTACGCCGACGGCACGTGGATACTCATCGATCTCGGCAACGTGATCGTGCACGTCTTTACCCCCGAGCAACGGTCTTTCTACAACCTCGAGCGCCTCTGGGCTAACCTCGGCGCCGGCGATGCTGCCGGAGAACGGGCGCGGGCTACGTGAAACGGCCTTCCACCCACACGACGCGCTCGGCGCGCGCGCAGCGCGAGTTCCTCAAGCGCCTCGGCGTGTGGATCTTCATCGTGTTCTTCGCGCTGAGCGTCGCCGGCGGCCTGATCGTCGTTTCCGGAATCGTAAAATGAGCGCGACGATCGACGATATTGCGGCCCTTCACGCGCGCTACGTCCTGACGCCGTGGGTCGCGCAAGGCGGGCGGCGGCCGCCGGTCGTCGTGCGCGGCGAAGGCTCCTATCTCTACGACGACCGCGGCACGAGGTATCTCGATCTCTCGGCCGGGCTCGTCGCGGTGAATCTCGGCCACGGCCATCCGGCCGTCGCGGCGGCGATTGCAGAGCAGGCGCACCGTTTGACGTACGCGGCCCCGACGTTCGCCAACGATCGTCGCGCACAGCTCGCTCACGCGATCGTCGAGCTGGCGCCGTGGTCCGAGGGCGGGCGCGTCTTCTTTACGACGGGCGGCGGCGAAGCGAACGAAGACGCAATGAAGTTCGCGCGCGTGCTGCGCGGGCGGCACAAAATTCTCGCGGCGTACCGCTCCTTCCACGGCTCCGCACCGGGCGCGGGCACGCTGTCCGGCGAGAACCGCCGGTGGCCCAACGAACCGGGCATTCCCGGCGTCGCGCGCTTCTTTGCGCCGTTTCCGTATCGCAGCCCGTTCCACACGCGCGATCCGCGTGAGGAAGCAGCGCGCGCGATCGCGCACCTCGAGGAGGTCGTGTCGTACGAAGGCGGCGACAAGATCGCCGCGCTGCTCATCGAGCCCGTGGTGGGCAGCAACGGCGTCATCGTCTACCCCGAGGGTTACCTCGCCGCGGTCCGCGATCTTTGCGACCGCCACGGCATCCTGCTGGTCTTCGACGAAGTGATGACCGGCTTCGGGCGCACCGGCGCCGCATTCGCCGCCCAGCGATTCGGCGTGACGCCCGACATCATCACGTTCGCCAAGGGCGTGACGTCGGCGTACGTTCCGCTCGGCGGCGTCGCCGTGCGCGAATCGCTCGCCGCGTACTTCGACGACCACGCGCTTCCCAGCGGACACACGTTCAGCGGGCATCCCCTCGCGATGGCTGCCGGCGTCGCGGCGCTGCAAGCCTACCACGACGAGCGGCTCTTCGAGCGGGCAAACGAGATCGAGGGCTGGCTGCGCACGCGCTTCGACGCGCTGGCCCGCCGCCACGCAGTCGTCGGAGAAGCGCGCGGCGTCGGTGCGTTCTTCGGCATCGAGCTCGTCGCCGACCGCGAAACGCGCGCGCCGCTGGTTGCGTGGCAGGGAACGCAGCACCTCGCGGCTTTCTTCAACGATCTCCTCGCGCGAGGGCTCTACGTCTTGGGGCGTTACAACGTCGCGATCGTCGCCCCGCCGCTTACCATCGCGCAGGAGCAGCTCGACGAAGCCTTCGGCATTCTCGACGAGGCGCTCGCGCAGCTGGAACGCACCGCGTGACGCGTCTGCCGGTCCTCGACAAGGCGACGCGCGAGGTCATCGGCGAGGTTTCGATCGCCGGCAGCGCCGAAATTGCGCGCGCGGTCGCGGCGGCGCACAAAGCGTTCGCGGCGTGGTCGCAGGTGCCGGTCGTAGAGCGCGCGCGCCTGCTCTTCCGGTACGCCGGCGCGCTGGAGGGCCGGCTCGGCGAGCTCGCGCTCTCGGTTTCGCGCGAGAACGGCAAGACGCTGCCCGACGCGCGCGCCGAGGTGCGCCGAGGCATCGAAGCGGTCGAGTTTGCATGCGGCATGCCCTCGCTCTCGATGGGCGACGCGCTGCCCGACGTCGCGCGCGGCATAGACTCGTACTCGGTGCGCCTCCCGATCGGCGTCTGCGCCGGCATCACGCCGTTCAACTTTCCCGCGATGATCCCGCTGTGGATGTTTCCGCTGGCGATCGCCGCCGGAAACGCATTCGTTCTCAAACCGTCGCCGCACACGCCGCTCACCTCGGAGCTGCTCGCCGAGATCGCGCGCGCGTCCGGTTTTCCCGACGGTTTGCTGCAGGTCGTCCACGGCGGGGCGGAGACGTCGGAAGCGCTCATCGACCACCCCGGCGTCGCGGCGGTCTCGTTCGTCGGTTCGTCGCTGGCCGCGCGGCACGTGCAAGAGCGCGCCGTGCGGGCGCACAAGCGAGTACAAGCGCTGGGCGGCGCAAAGAACTACATCGTCGTCATGCCCGACGCCGTCGACGAGACGACGTGCGACGCGGTGATCGGGTCGGCGTTCGGCGGCGCGGGACAGCGCTGCTTGGCCGGATCGGTCGTGATCGCCGTGGGCGAAGCGGGCGAGACGTTCCCGCCGATGCTCGCCGGCGCGGCGCGCGCGCTGCGCATCGGGCGCGGCGCCGAAGCGGGCGTGGAGATGGGGCCGGTCGTCAGCGACGAAGCGCTCGCGCGAATTCGCGGCTACGTCGAGCGCGCGCGCGATTCCGGCGTGCCGGTGCTGCTTTCGGACGGCGACGTGCCGAACGGCGGCGCGTTTCTCGCACCGATCGTCTTCGACCACGTCGATCCCGAAAGCGAGCTCGCGCGCGAGGAGATCTTCGGGCCCGTTCTCGCGATCGTGCGCGCGCCGTCTCTCGACGACGCAATCGCGATCGCCAACGCGTCGCGCTACGGCAACGCCTCCTCGATCTTCACGCGCGACGGCGGGAGCGCGCGCACCTTCGCCGCGCGGATCGAAGTCGGCATGGTAGGAATCAACGTCGGCGTCGCCGCCCCGATGTCGTTCTTCCCCTTCGGCGGGGTGAAAGACTCGATCTTCGGCGACCTGCGCTGCCACGGCAAGGACGCCGTCGCGTTCTACACGCAGCAGCGCGTCGTCATGAGCCGCTGGCCTTCCTGATCCGAAACCACACCCAGCCCGCGGCCACGAACGCAAGGAAGCCGTAGCCGAACCAGTGCTGCGGCGGCGCCGGCACCGAATCGAAGAGCCAGACCGTCGCAAGGCAGAGCAGGACGAGGGCGATGCCGGAGAGCGCGACGTCGAGCGCGCGCATCGCGCCGAGCCGCTTGGCGTAGATCGCGGCCGCAATCGCGATGAGCCCGTAGATGAGGATGAACCCGAACGAACTGAGCGTGCCGCAGTTGTTGAAGATGTCGATGGGAGCGGCGCGCAGCGCCAGCGCGCCGATCGCGATCGCGAGCGTCGTCGCGGTGATGACGGTGACGGCGACGTTGGGCGTGTCGTGTTTGGGTTCGATGCGCGCGAACGCCGGCGGCAGCACGCCCTCCAGCGCCATCGCGTAGGCGATCCGGCCGCCGGTCGTGATGCACGCCAGGCAGACGGAGAACGCGCTGGCCAGCGCGCCGGCGACGATCGGCACGTGCAGGTAGCCCAAGCCGTATGCATCCACCAGCGTTCCCAACGGGAAGGTCTCTTTATCGAGCGGTTTGCCGACGTGCGTGAACCCGACGATCTCGGCGTAGGTCGCGAGGATGAAGAAGGCGCTCGCGAAGAGCACGCTGCCGATCACCGCACGCGGAATCGTGACGAGCGGGCGCTTCGCCTCGGCGCCGAACGCCGTAGCGCTCTCGAAGCCGACGTAGCTGAAGACGGCTACGGCGATCGCAAGCCCGGCGCCGCCGGGAAAGCCGCCGCGCACCGTGAGCTGGCCGACGTCGAGGTGCGGGCCGTTGGCGTGCAAGACGATCGCAACGAGAATGCAGATGATCGAAACGGAGAGCGCCTCGAGCACCAGCATGACGATCGCCGAGACCTGCACGCCGCGATAGGCCGCCTGCCACGCAACGACCGCAAGAACGACGGCGATCGCGATGGACGGAACGTGCAAGCCGACGTCGCCGAGCATCAAGCCGACGAACAGCGCCATCGCTCCGAGCACCGCCGTTGCTACGAAGCCGTATGCCCAGAGCAGCGCCCAGCCGGCGACGGCGCCGGCCGCCGGGCCAAGGTGCTCGGCGACGTAGCCGTACATCGAGCCGGCGGCGCTCGAGCGCCGGGCGAACTGGTTGATGCAGAGCGCCACGAAGACGAGCATCGTGCCGCCGAAGACGTAGGCGAGCCACGTTCCGTTCCCGGCGAGCGAGTACATGTACGGCGCGATGAGGATCGGCGTCATGCTCGGGCCGATCAGGGCGATCGAGGTAGCGAGCACCTCGATGAAGGTCAGCGACCCCGACTTAAGCGAGATCGCGTCGGGCGCAGGCTCGGTCATCGGGCGAAACTTCGCTCTAGGGCAAGGGTAGAACTCCGCATGACGCCGATTTCGACGCGGCTCGGAGCGTTCGCCGCAGCAGCTTTCTTCGCCGCACTCTCGCTCGGGGCGCCAACCCCGGCGGCCGCTCGCGATTTCGTCCAAGACGGCGCGGGCATGTTCTCCGCCGACACCGTGGCCGCGCTCGACCGGCAAATCGGGAACTTCAACGCGCAGACCGGCAAGGAGATCGTCGTCGTCACCACCTCGTCGCTCGGGGGCGCGACCTTGCAGGACGCCGCGGCGCAGGCGTTCTCGCAGCAGCGGGTCAACGGCGTGCTGATTTACATCGCGCGCGACGACCGCCGCGACATCATCGTGCCCGACCGCGCCGGCGCGCGACCGGGCTGGTTCACGCCCGACGTGCTCGGTTCGATCCGCACCGCGATGGAAGCGCAGTTCCGCAGCGAGTCGTACGACGCGGGCATCACGAGCGCCGTCGGCGCCATTCTCAACGTCTATCGCGCGCATCTGAGCGCGCTGCCGCAATCGGGTTCCAACGCTGCGGCCGCGCCTGCGCAGGCGCGCGCGCCGTCGCCTGGAGGGATGCACATTTCCATGTTCTGGTGGATCATCATCATCGTCGTCGGATTTTTGCTCGTGCGCTCGATGCTGCGCTCGATGGCGGGACCGCGCTACTACGGCGGTGCGCCGGGCGCGCCGCCGGCCGGAGCGCCTCCGGGCGGCCCCGGATACGGCCCGGGATACGGCGGATACGGGGGCGGAGGCGGCAGCTTCTGGAGCGGGTTGCTCGGCGGCCTCGGGGGTGCGTGGCTCGGTAACGAGATGTTCCGCGGCGGTGGCGGCGGCACCGCGCCGACCGATGCCGGGCAACTGACTGCCGGTTCGGCGGGTGGCTGGGGCGGCGGGCAAGACGCCGGCGGCTGGCAGAGCGACGCCGGGCAGGGCGACGTGGGCGGAGCGAGCGGCGGCGACTGGAGCGGCGGCGGCTTTGGCGGCGGCGACATGGGCGGCGGCGGCGGCATGGGCGGAGGCGACTCGGGCGGGGGCTGGTAGCCCGCCGGCACAAGGCGCGCGCGATTTCGGCAACTAACAGCAGGCGTCTATGCGACGCCTGCTTTGCTTTCTTCTCGCCTCAGCTCTGTTCGCGCCGGCAAGCGCGGCCGCGGCTTCTTCCGCCCCGGGTGCGGGGATCTATTCCGGCGCCTTGCAATGGCGTTTGATCGGGCCCTTCCGCGGCGGCCGCGCGATCGCCGTCACCGGCGTGCCCGGCGAACCGAACCATTTCTACTTCGGCGCCGTTGACGGTGGCGTCTGGGAGAGCCGCGACGCCGGACGCACGTGGAAGCCGGTCTTCGACGGCCAAGACGTCGCATCGATCGGCGCGATTGCAGTGGCGCCGAGCGACCCGCGCACCATCTACGCCGGCACGGGCGAAGCCGACATGCGTTCGGACATCGCCTACGGCAACGGCGCGTACAAGTCAACCGACGGCGGCACGACGTGGACGCACGTCGGCCTCGACAACACGTTTGCGATCGGCGCGATCCTCGTGGATCCCCACGACGCCGGCGTCGCATACGTCGCAGCGCTCGGCCATCCGTACGGGCCCAACGCCGAACGCGGCGTATTCAAGACGACCGACGGCGGCAAGTCGTGGAGCAAAGTCCTTTACGAAGATCCGAACACCGGCGCAACGGCGCTCGCGATGGCGCCGGACGATCCGCACGTGCTCTACGCAGCCCTTTGGCAGACGCGCCGGCCGCCGTGGAACGTCTACCCGCCCTCGAACGGACCGGGCAGCGGGCTCTATAAATCAACCGACGGCGGCGCAACCTGGACGCACCTGACGAACGGGCTTCCCGCTCGCGTCGGCCGCATCGGACTCTCGATCTCGCCCGCATCGCCGCACCGCATCTACGCCAACGTAGACGCCGCCGGCGGCCAAGGCGGCGTCTACCGGTCCGACGACGCCGGCGCGAGCTGGTCGCGTACCGATAGCGATCAGCGAATCTGGCAGCGGGGCTGGTACTTCAGCGGCATCACCGCCGATCCGCACGACCCCGACGTCGTGTACGTCATGAACACCTCGACGTACCGCTCGACCGACGGCGGGAAGAGCTTCGCGGCGATCCTGGGCGATCCGACCGGCGACGACTACCACTCGCTCTGGATCGATCCGGCCGATTCGCAGCGCATGATTCTCGGCAGCGATCAAGGCGTCGTCGTCAGCGTCAACGGCGCGAAGACGTGGAGCTCCTGGTACAACCAGCCCACCGCGCAGTTCTATCACGTCGCGACCGACGACGCGTTTCCGTACTCGGCGTACGGCGCGCAGCAAGACTCCGGCGCGGACATGCAGACGAGCCAGAGCCGGTACGGCTCGATCTCGCAGCAAGATTTTCGCCCTATTGACGTAGGCGGCGAGAGCGGCACGATCGCGCCCGATCCCAAGCACCCCGGTTTGGCGTACGGCAGCGGCCTTCCGACCGTGACGCGCGAGATCACCGCTACGGGATGGGAGCAGAATATTGACCCGACGCTCAACCACCCCGGAACGGTCTGGCGCAACACGTGGACGCTCCCGCTCGCATTTTCAAAAGCGGACCGCGTTTCGCTCTACTACGGCCATCAGAACGTCTTTCGTTCGCGCGACGGCGGCCTAACGTGGAAGATCGTCAGCCCCGATCTCTCGCGCGCCGCCGAAGGCGCGCCCGCAAACCTCGATGCGACGACGCTGGCCGACGACAACGGCGTGCACCGCCACGGCGTCGTCTATGCGATCGCCCCGTCCCCGCTGCGCGCCGGCGTCGTCTGGGCGGGCACCGACGACGGGAACGTCTGGGTGACGCGCGACGATTCGCACACCTGGCGCAACGTGACGCCGCCGGCGCTGACCGCGTGGAGCAAGGTCGGTATCGTCGAGGCCTCGCACTTCGATTCGAACGCCGCGTACGCCGCGGTGGACCGTCACCGCCTCGACGACTACAAACCGTACATCTATCGCACGCGCGACGGCGGCACGACGTGGACGCCGATCGCGAACGGCATTCCCGAAGGGTCGTTCGTCAACGTGGTGCGCGAGGATCCCGTCCGGCGCGGATTGCTCTACGCGGGCACCGAGAGGGGCATCTACGTATCGTTCGACGACGGTGCGAACTGGCAGCCGCTGCAGTTGAATCTGCCGGTCACGTCGGTGCGCGACGTCGCCGTGCACGGCGACGATCTCGTGATCGCAACGCACGGACGCGCCTTCTGGGTTATGGACGACGTCGCGCCGCTTCGCCAAGCCGCCGAGGCCGCGGCGTCAGGCAGCGCCTACCTCTTCACTCCCGCCCGCGCGTACCGCGTCCGTCCGAGCAACGAGGAAGGCACGCCGCTGCCGCTCGACGAGCCGCAGTCCGACAACGCGCCGGCCGGACTCTACGTTGACTACTACCTTCCCGACGTGCCGCGCACGCCGGTCGTCTTAGACGTCCTCGCCGGCGACGGGAGCGTCGTGCGCCACTGGTCGAGCGCGTCGCCCGCCAAGCCGGTAGACCCGAAGTCGGTGGACTTCACGACGCACTGGATTCCCGAAGATCCGGTGCCGGCCGCGACGGCCGGCGCGCACCGTTTCGTGTGGGACTTTCACCAATCGTCGGGCGACGGGCCGCTGGTTCCGCCCGGAACGTACGCCGTGCGGCTCGGCGTGAACGGTGCGAGCTATACGCGCAGCGCAACCGTGCTTCGCGATCCGCGCATCGCCGCAACCGACGCCGATCTGCGCGCGCAGTACGATCTGGCCCGCCGCATCGAAGCGACGCGCGCCGAGGTGCGCGCGGCGCGCGAGCGCGCCGAGAAGCTCGCAGCGAAGCTTCCGCCCGCGCAGGCGAGCGTCGTGCGCAGTCAGATTGCGGGCGAAGCCCCGGCGGCCAATCCCGACGATTCCATGGGCGCCTACTCGCACGATTTCACGAGCCTGCGCTACCTCGGCAATGCGTTCGATTATCTCGAAAGCGCGGTCGAGAGCGGCGACGCCGCGCCAACGCCCGACATGCGCGCCGCGTACGTCAAGCTCGTAGCGATCTACCGCGCGACGCTCGCGCGGCTCAACGCGATGGAGCGGTAGCGGCCGCTAGCGGCCGGCCTGGAGGGTCTCGCCGTACCAGCGCTCGAGGTCGTCGTGGAACGCGGCGAGCGCTTCGGGATGCAGGTAGACCATGTGACCGGCTTCGTAGAAACCGTAGCTGATGTTGCGCTGCAGCTGCGGCGACAGGTTCATGTGGTTTAACGTGTAGACCGTCGCAAAGAACGGCGTTGCGAAATCGTAGTAGCCGTTCGCCGAGAAGACGCGCAGGTTCGGATTGTAGGCCATGGCGTTCGCGAGATCTTGCGCGGTGTTCAACGGCACGCTGCCGCCGTGCTTCCAGTCCCACTGAGCGAAGATGTTCGCGATCGGCCGGTAGAGCAGCGTCGTCTGGTAGCCGAGCACTTGACGGAGGTACTCGTTGCCCGTCGCGACGTAGGCGGCATCCATCGCCGCGTCGGTCGCGTCGAAGTTGGGACGATCGGAGATACGGTCGAGCGCGTACGACGTGTAGCGCGCGTCGAGGCGGCCGGTCATCTCGCCGCTGTTGCGGAAAAGCTCGGTCGCGTACCGCCAGTACGGAATCCGCAGGTTCGAGTCGCGGATGTATTGCTCCGAGAGGCCGGTGTAGCGGTGCAGCTTGGCCACGACGTCGTCGTAGGTCGCGCGCGGAAGATTCGCACCCTGCGCGAGCGCGCTGAGATACTCGCCCATGGCGAACGCTTCGACTTGCGGCAAGAGCGCCTGCAGCGTCGCCGGCGCACCCGGCAGCGCGTGATGGTACCACGAAGCCGCGGCCTCGGTCGGGAGGTAGAGCGGGAAGGCCCAATCGCCGCCCCCGATCGCGGTCGGCGTGAAGTTCACGTCCCAGTCCAGCCCGAAGTCGAGCACCGACGAGAGCAGCACGACGCCGTTGATGCCGATGCCCTGCTGCTGCAGCGTGTTGACGAGCATCGCGGAACGCGGCGTGCCGTAGGACTCTCCGAAGATGAACTTCGGCGAGTTCCAACGTCCGAACGTCGAGATGTAGCGCGAGACGAACTGCGCGAAGGCGCGCACGTCGGGATCGGCGCCGAAGAAGTCGCTGGGTTTTCCGGCGCCGACGATTCGGCTGAAACCGGTATCCGGAGCGTCTATGAAGACGAGATCGGAACGGTCGAGCAGCGAGTATTGGTTGTCGGCGAGCGTGAACGGCGCGCCTGGCGTCGGCGCCGCATCGCCGGCTTGCACGCGCATCGGGCCGAAGGAACCCATGCGCAGCCAGATGCTCGAGCTTCCCGGACCGCCGTTGTAGAGGAACGTCACCGGTCGCGTGCGCGGATCCACGCCGTCTTCGGTGAAGGCCGTGTAGAACATCCGGCAGGTGGTTTCGCCCTTGGCGTCTTGCAGCGCGATCGTGCCGGCCCGTGCCGTATACGGATACGTCTTGCCGCCCAAGACGATCGCGTGCTTCGTGACCGCGTCCGCAGCTTCGGCGCTGGGCGCCGGCGGAGCGGGCGGCGCGGCAGCCGGAGCGGCGCCGACGAGCGCGGCCGCGAGAATGGTGAGGGCGAGGCCCTTAACGATTCGAGAGTACTCGAGCATACCAACGTTCCAGATCGGCGTGAAAGCGCGCGAGCGCATCGGGATGGAGATAGACCATGTGCCCGGAGGCGTAGTAACCGTACGTGATGTTCCTTTGAATCGCCGGCGCGAGATAGAGATGGTCGAGCACGTACGCGGTGGCGAAGAACGGCGTCGCAAAGTCGAAGTAGCCGTTCGCCGAGAACACCTTCAAGTCGGGGTTGTACGTCATCGCCTGCGCGAGGTCGGGCGCGACGTTGAGTATCTGCGAGTTGGGGCCGTGCTTGAAGTCCCACGACTGATCGTCGCCGTAGATGAGATCGTAGATGTTCGCGCGGTAGAGCAGCGGCGTGTTATATTGCAGAACCTGGCGCAGATAGTAGTTCGACATCGACACGAACGCCGAATCGATCGCCGCGTCGAGCGAGTCCCAGTCCGGCGAGACCTCCGGGCGGTCCAGCACGTACGTGTCGAAGCGCGAGTCTATGCGGCCGACGGTGATGCCGCGCTGGCGCATGAGCTCGTTTTCGAACCGGTCGTACGAAATCCGCAAGTTCGAGTTGCGGATGTACTGTTCGGAGAGACCCGTGTAGCGGTGCAGCTTGGCGACGACGTCGTTGTAGCGGTCGGGCGCGAGCTGGGCGCCTTGGCCGAGCGCGTCGAGATACTCGGTGAGAGCGAAGTGCTCTACTTCCGCAAGGTACGCGTCGAGGCCGGCGGTTCGCGCCACCGCGCGATGGTACCAGGCGGTCGCGGCTTCGGTCGGCAGGTAGAGGATGTAGGCCCAGTCGCCGCCGCCGATCGGAGCGCCGTCGTTGTAGTCGACCGCCGAGTTGAGGAACGACGAGAGCAGGACGACGCCGTTGAGCCCGATGCCGCGGTCCTGCAGAAGCTTGGCGAGCACCGACGAGCGCATCGTGCCGTACGACTCGCCGAAGAGGAAGCGCGGCGAGTTCCAGCGGTTGAAGTTCGTAACGTACCGCTGAATGAACTGGGCGAAGGCGGCGGCGTCCTGGTCCACCCCCCAGAAGTCTTTGCGCGTTCCGGCCCCGATGATGCGTCCGTACCCGCTGCCCGGCATATCGATGAAGACGAGGTCGGTCTTGTCGAGCAGGCTGTACTGGTTATCGGTCAGCCGGTACGGGGGCGGCCCCGAAGGGGTCCCGTCCGACGTCTGCACGCGCACGGGGCCGAACGAGCCCATCCGCAGCCACATCGTCGAACTGCCCGGCCCGCCGTTGTAGAGGAAGGTCACGGCCCGCTTCGTCGGATCGGCGCCGTCGAGCGTGTAGGCGGTGTAGAAGACGCGCGCGGTCGGCTGATCGGCGCCGTTGCGCAGCGTGATCGTGCCTGCGCGCGCCGTGTACGCCAGTGAGGCGCCGCCCAAGACGATCCGGTGATGCGTCACCGCATCGGGCGTGAGCGCCGGGATCGCGGGCGCCTTCGCCGCGGCGGCGCAGGGCAGCCCGACCGCTAGCGCGAGCGCGGCGCAGAGAAGTAGACGCGGTACGATCGGCAATCCCAAACCTCCAGTGGAGACGCGAATATCGCCGATACGGCGCGGCGCTCCTGCCGCGCGCCGTTGCGGCCGAATCAAAGTTTGCTCAAAGACTGCGTCACTCGCCCGCGGCGCTGTAGAGTTCGGCTTTAAGCCGCTCGACCGCGCCCGCAATAGACTCGAGATAGGGCAGCATCGCGCCTTTGATCCGCCGCAGCCGCTCCTTGCCTTGCGCGGTGATCGCGTAGATTCGCCGGGATCGCTTGGTTGCGTGGTCCCACGTGGCGGTGACGAACCCGCGCTCCTCCAAACGCCGCAGGAGCGGGTAGATCTTGTTCGTGTTGACCGCGACGAGGTCGCCGCTGATCTCCTCGATGCGCTGCATCAGACCGTAGCCGTGATCGGGGTGCTGCTCGACGAGGTGGAGGATGAGCGCGGGGAAGAGCGTCTTGCTCTTGATGGGGCCGCGCAGCAACTCGTCGACGCGGTGGGCCACCACGTCCCTACGGCTCCGTGCCGTACGCCGACTCGATCTCGCGGGCGTAGCGCTCTTCCACGACGCGCCGCTTGATCTTCATCGACGGGGAGAGCTCGCCGCCTTCGACGGTAAACTCGCGCGGGATCACGACGATGTGGCGGATCTGCTCGTACGTGGCCAGCCCGCGCGTCTGGTCGTGGACCTCACGCGTGAGAAAGCTGTGGACGTCCTCCCGCACGGCGAGCTCGCCGGGTGCAACGTCCTCGATCCCCGGCAGCTGGTGGCGCAGCAGGCTCCAGTTCGGGCAAACGATCGCGATCGGGTACGAACGCCCGCTGCCGGTCACCATCGCCTGCGCGACGTAGATCGAGCGCTTGATGTTCGCCTCGATGCGCGCCGGCGAGATCCACTTGCCCGTGCTGGTCTTGAAGAGCTCGTTCTTTCGGTCGGTGATGCGCAGGTAGCAATCGGCGTCGAGCTGGCCGACGTCGCCGGTGTGCAGCCAGCCGTCAACGAGCGCCGCCGCCGTCGCTTCGGGATCCCGGTAGTACCCGTGCATGACGTTGCGCCCGCGAACGAGGATCTCGCCGTCGTCGGCGATGCCGACTTCCACGCCGTCCACCGAGCGGCCCACGGTGCCGTAGACGTTCGCCGAAAGACGGCTGACCGAAACGACCGGCGACGTTTCGGTGAGGCCGTACCCTTGCATGATCGGGACGCCGATGGCGAGGAAGGTCATCGCGGTATCCACGTGCAGCGGCGCGCTGCCGCTGGTGAAAAACTCCATCCGGTCCAGCCCGAGCGCGCTGCGAATCTTCGCCAAGACGAGCTTGCTCGCGATCGCGTGCTGCAGACGCAGCCATGCGCCCGCGCGGCCTTCAACGGTGACGGCGCGCATGTAATCCCGTCCCACGCTCAGAGCCCACGGCACCAGTTTGGCCTTTAAGCCGCCGGCGGCCAACGCCTGGCCCTTGACGCCGGCGAGGACGCGATCGAAGATGCGCGGCACTGCCGTCATCTCGACCGGGCGGACGTCGCGCAGGTCGGCGAGCAGCTCGGCGGCGTCGTGACAGATGAAGTAGCGCACGCCGGCCAAGAGGTAGATGTAGATCGCCGCGTGCTCGAAAATGTGCGAATACGGGAGCACCGAGAGGACGTCTTGGCCTTGGTGTATGCCCTCGAAGCCGCACGTGAGCGAGACTTGCGCGTTGAACGCGAGGTTGTCGTGCGAGAGCATGACGCCTTTGGGCGCGCCGGTGGTGCCCGAGGTGTAGATGAGCACCGCCATGTCGTCGGGCTGCTGCGGGGATTCGTACGCGCCCGGCAGCTCGGGCTGCGCCGCCCGTATCTCGGCGCCGCGCGCCTCAAACGGCGCGAGCCCATCGCCGGCGGACGCGTCGAACCGGAGCGCGCGGGGCAGCGGCGCGCCGGACTGCACAAGGCGATCCAGCGTGGCTTGCGAGTCTGCGAAGAGCAGCTTTGCTCCGGAGTGTTCGAGGATGTAGGCCGTGTGATCCAGCGCCTGCGTCGGGTAGATCGGGACGAGGACGCAACCGGCGAAGAACGTCGCGAAATCGCAGACGATCCAGTCCACGCAGTCGTGCGCGACGAGCGCGACGCGATCTCCGGCTTGCAGACCCGCGTCGCGGATGGCGCAAGCGAGATTCTCGACGCGTTCGAGCAGTTTCGTGCTCGACGTCGGCGTCCACGTGCCCTCGACTCGCTCGACGAGCACCTCGTCGCGCGGCTGCGCGAGCGCCCGCCGAATAAGGTGCGGAAGCGTCTCTTTCGCAGGAAGTTCGCGGGAGAGAGCCACCTCGCCCAATGCGCGTTGCTCGGCGGGTACCCCTCTAGGCGGCGGCTACGGCCCCCGAAGGTACGGCCTCGCGCGTTCCAGACGCGAAGCCGTCATACCGGCAACGTCGAGAAGCTCGTCGAGCGAGGCGAAGCTTCCTTCGCGCGCTCGCAGTTCGACGATGCGCTGCGCGATCGCGCGGCCGATTCCCGGCACGGTTGCGAGTTCGGCCGCACCGGCGGCGTTCACGTCAACGCTTTCCTCCGGCGGCGGCGTCGCGCTTCGGCGCCGCGATCGGTGTGCGCCGGCATACGAGCGTCGCGTCCCGCCGTACGAACGCCGCGCTTCGCCGAGCTGCGGAACGTAGATCTCGTCGCCGTCCGCCGCGCGCTGCGCGAGGTTGACGCCCGCGGCGTCTGCCGTGTCGCTCAACCCGCCGGCTGCCGCCACCGCCTGCGCGCCGCGGTCGCCGCCTCTTAAATGATAGAGGCCGGGGCGCCGCACCGCGCCGGCAACGTAGACGACGAGCTCGCCGCCCTGCTCGAAGCGTCCGCCGTGGCGGCGCGGGCGGTCCGGAAATGCGCCGAAAGCCTGCGCGGCCGATGCAGCGGGCAAGGGAACCGGCACGGGACGCGCGGCGGGGTGCCAAACCGCGAACGCTACGAGCCCGAGCACGGCGGCAACGACGGCTAGCCGTATGGTCATGCGGATCCATCACGCAGAGTTGAGCCGCCGAAAGGGTAGCGCGGGCGGCGGCCCAGCGTGTACCATGCTCTTCATGGCCGAACGATCCGGGTACGACTTCCGCGCAATCGAGGGCAAGTGGCAGGCTCGCTGGCAACGCGACGCGCTCTATCGCGCTCAGGACCACAGCGATAAGCCGAAGTGCTACATGCTCGAGATGCTGCCGTACCCGTCGGGCGATCTGCACGTCGGCCACGCGAAGAACTACACGATCGGGGACGCCATCTCGCGGATGCGCCGGATGCTCGGCGACAACGTGCTCCATCCCATGGGATGGGATGCCTTCGGCCTGCCCGCGGAAAACGCCGCGATCGCCCGCGGTGCGGACCCGGCGGCGTGGACGGCCGAGAACATCACGAACATGCGCCGCCAGATCCGCCTCATGGGAACGGGATACGACTGGTCGCGCGAGATTGCGACCTGCGAGCCGGAGTACTACCGCTGGAACCAATGGCTCTTCTTGCGTCTGCTCGAGCACGGCCTGGCGTACAAGCGCGAAGCGCCGGTGAACTGGTGCCCGCACGACCAAACGGTCCTCGCCAACGAGCAGGTCATTGACGGACGCTGCTGGCGCTGCGACCACCTCGTGCAGCGGCGCAACCTCTCGCAGTGGTTCCTGCGCATCACCGCGTACGCCGACCGGCTGCGCGACGACATCGAGAAGCTCTCCGGCTGGCCCGAACGCACGAAAGCCATGCAGCGCAACTGGATCGGTCGCAGCGAAGGCGCGCGCGTGACCTTCGGCGTCGAGGGCCTCGACGAGGGCATAGACGTCTTCACGACGCGCGCCGACACGCTCTTCGGCGCGACGTTCCTCGCCGTCGCTCCCGAACATTCCGTCGGTCGAGAAGATACGCGACGCAGCCGGAGCCGAGCGCGCGGCTGCGATCGACGCATTCACGCAAAGCCTGGAATCGAAGTCCGAACTCGAGCGCACGAGCTTGATGGAAAAGCAAGGCGTCTTCACCGGCGCGTACGCAATCAATCCGCTCTCGCGCGAGCGCGTGCCGATCTGGCTCGCCAATTACGTCCTCGCCGAGTACGGCGGCGGCGCGCTCATGGGCGTGCCCGGGCACGACGACCGCGACTTCGATTTCGCCAAGAAGCACGGTCTGGCGGTGGTGCAGGTCGTCGTGCCTGCCGGCGCCGACCCCAGCGACGCGCACGACGTGCCCTACGTCGAAGACGGGCGCCTCATCGCCAGCGGCGACTTCACCGGCATGCCGAGCGAGCGCGCGCGCGAAGCGATCGCGCAGCGCCTGGCAACGGCCGGCTGCGGCCAGGCAACCGTCACGTACCGTCTGCGCGACTGGCTCATCTCGCGCCAGCGCTACTGGGGCACGCCGATTCCGATCGTCTACTGCGAGCGATGCGGCGAGGTGCCCGTGCCCGAAGAACAGCTGCCGATCCTGCTTCCGCCCGGCGTGCGATTCGCGGGCGAAGGCTCGCCGCTGGCCTCGTTGCCCGAATTCGTCGAGACGCAGTGTCCGGCGTGCGGCGGCCCAGGGCGCCGCGAGAGCGACACGATGGACACGTTCTTCGAGTCGTCATGGTACTACTTACGCTACCTCGATCCGCACAACGACCGCGCGCCGTGGGCGGCCGAAAAAGCCGAGCGGTGGATGAACGTGGATCAGTACGTCGGCGGCGCCGAGCATGCCGTGATGCACCTGCTCTACTCGCGTTTCTTTTATAAGTTCTTTCACGATCGCGGCTGGGTGACCGGCAGAGACGAGCCGTTCGAGCATCTCTTCCATCAGGGCCTGGTGCTGCACGGCGGCGAGAAGATGTCGAAGTCGCGCGGGAACGTGGTCGGCGTCGACGAGACGGCCGAAAAGAACGGAATCGACGCAATGCGTCTTTTTCTTCTCTACGTGACGCCGCCCGAAGAGACGAGCGACTGGAGCGAGGACGGCATCAGCGGACGCGTTCGGCTGCTCAATCGCACCTGGCGCGCGTGCGAGCCGTATTTTGCCCAGACGGCCGCCGCCGGCGCCGCGCCCGAACCCGCCGGCGCGTCGGAGAAAGCGCTGCTGCGCGCCGTCGCGGTGGTCGCCAAGTCGGCCGTTGATGAGACGCTTTCGCGCCGGTTTCACTACAATACGACGATCGCGCGCATAGACGAGCTCGTCAACGCAATGACCGCCGCACCGGTGGAGAGCGCCGCGCGCGGCTACGCTGCGAGCGTGCTGCCGCTGCTGATCGCGCCGTTTGCTCCGCACATCGCCGAGGAGCTCTGGGCGCGGCTCGGCCATGCGACGTCGGTCCATCTCGAGCGCTACGTCGAGCCCGACGAGAAGGCCCTGGCAATCGACGAGATCACGCTCGTCGTGCAAGTCAACGGAAAGGTGCGCGCGCGCGTTACGGCGCCGGCCGGCATCACGGCGGAGCGGGCGCTCGCGCTTGCGCTGGCGGATCCCAACGTGCGCGCGCATCTCGACGGCAAGAACCTTGCCAAACACGTGTACGTCCAGGATAAGCTGTTGAGTTTGGTCGCGACGTAAGGGCTACGCGCCCCTGATCGCCAGCATCCGCTCGAAGTAGTCGTAGGTCGCCTTGATGCCGTCGCGCAGGGGCGCCTGCGGCGTCCAGCCGAGCTCCATCGCAGCCCGCGTCGAGTCGAACTGCGCGTCGCGCGCGTCGCCTGGGCGTCGCGGCCCGCGTTCGACCGGTGCTTCGAAGCCGCTGATATCCACGATCGTCTCGTAGATCTCGTTGACGCTCGTCTTGCGGCCGGTGCCGATCACGTAACACCCGCCCGACCCGCGGTCGAGCGCCGCGACGTTCGCCTGCGCCACGTCGCCGACGTAGACGTAGTCGCGCGTCTGCTCGCCGTCCCAGTCTATGCGCACGCCTTGGTGCGCGAGAAACTTTCCGATGAAGATTGCGACGACGCCGGCTTCTCCGTTGGGATCCTGGCGCGGGCCGTAGACGTTGCCGTATCGGAGCGCGGTGAAGTCCATCTCGCGTTCGTTGCGGTAGAATCGCAGATACTGCTCGGCGACCATCTTGCTGATGCCGTACGGCGACGTTGGGCGCTGCGGCGTCTCGTCGTCGATCGGCAGGCGGTCGGGGGTGCCGAACGTCGCGCCGCTCGACGCGAAAATGACCTTGCGCGCGCCGCTCTTCTGCGCGTGCTCCAGCACGTTGAGCAGGCCGATGACGTTGACTTGCGCGTCGAAGAGCGGATCGCGCACCGAGATCGCCACCGAATGCTGCGCGGCGTGGTGGTTGACGACCTCCGGCTTGAAGTCGGAGAAGATGCGTCCGATCGCCTCGTCGCGGATGTCCATGTGCACGAGAGAAACGCCGCTGGGGACGTTCGCGCGGCGGCCCCCGCCGTGTTCCCACAGCGAGTCGATGACGAGCAGCTCGTGCCCGGCCGCTACGTAGGCCTCGACGACGTGCGACCCGATGAAGCCGGCGCCGCCGGTGACGATTATACGCACTCGGCCCTCCTTCGCGCTCGGATGTCGTCTCCTTTTACTAGACGGCCGTGCCCCTCGTCGCAGAACGATAACGATGCCGCCCGTTGCGCTCCTGCTCGGCGCAAGCGCCGTCATTCTCGGAACGCTTCTCGCGCTGCCGCTCGCGCCGGACCTTCGCGTCCTCGCCGGTGCCGCGGCGGTCGCGATTGCCGTCTATGCAGCCTGCAGACGTCGCGCGTCCCAGGCGCTTCTCTCCCTAGTATTCCTCGCTTTTGCATGCGGCACCGTCAATGCCGCGCTGCGCGGTCGCTCAAGCCGATACGCTCCCAGCAGCGGCGCGCACGGCGCGATACGCCGGAACGGTCGTCGACGCAGCCCTTGCCGGGGATGGATCGAACGAATTGACGATCGCGCTCGACGGCGGCGTACGCGCACTCGCCGTCGTTCGCGCGAACGTTCCGCCGATCGGCGCGCGCGCGATCGCGCGCGGGCGGCTCGAGCCGTTCGACGACGCGCGTAATCCCGGCGAGCCTAGCGAGCGCGAACTGCAGCGCGAGCGCGGCTACGACGCGCAGCTCGGCGGCGCCGCGATCCTCTCGTCGGCACCCGGATCGGCTTGGGACGCTCGCACGTGGCTGGCGCGCGCGCACGCTTGGGCGCGAGAGCGCTTGAGCGAAGGTCTCGGCGAGCCCGACGCATCGGTCGTCGCGGGCGAGCTGTGGGGCGAGCGCTCGGGATTGCCGCCCGCATTGCGCGCGGAATTCCAAGAGACTGGGACGGTGCACGTGCTGGTCACGGCGGGGCTGCACTTGGGCGCGGTCGCCGCGCTCTGTCTCGCGCTGCTCGCACCGCTTGGCCTGCCGCGACGAGCGACGTGCGTGACGACGGCGCTCCTCATCTGGCTCTTCGTCTGGTGGAGCGGCGCGCAGCTCCCGGCGATGCGCGCCGCCACCATGGCGACCGCGGCGCTTGCCGCTCGTGCCTGCGGGCGAGCGACTTTTTCTTGGAACGCGCTCGGCATCGCGGCCGCCGCACTGGCCCTCGCGCGGCCCGCAAGCGTCGCAACGGCGTCGTTCGCGCTCTCGTTCTCGTGCGTCGGCGCCATTTTCGCGTGCGCCGGGCCGCTCGAGCGCTGGATCGAAGCGCGCGTTGCGCTGCCCGATCGTGCACGCGAAGCGCTCGTGCTTTCCATCGCGACGCAGATCGGAACCTGGCCGACCGGCGCCGCGGTCTTTCTGCAGTTCGCGCCGTATGCAATCGCAGCGAACGTCGCGGTCGTGCCGTGCGTCGCCGCGACGATGGCGCTCGGCGCCGCTCAGCTTGCGCTCGCGTGGTGCGCGCCGCTCGCGCAAGCGTGCGCGAACGTCGGCTCGTGGCTGCTCGCATGGATGCTCGGCGTCGTTTCGACGCTGAGCGATCTCCCGGGAGCGGCCGTTGCGATGACGCCGGCGCCTGCGTGGGCGATCGCCGCGTACGATGCCTCGGTGCTCGCCGCGCCGCTCCTCTGGCGAAGAGGAGCGCAAACGCTCGCCGTCGCGGCGCTCGCGGTTGCCGTCGGGTGGGTGCTCTGGCCGCCGCGCGCTCTCGACGGGCGCCTGCGTATCACGGTGCTCGACGTGGGCCAAGCCGACGCTATCGTCGTTCAGACGCCGGGCGGCCACGCGCTCCTCGTAGATGCGGGAGGGCGGCTCGAACGAGGCCCGCAGCTCGAAGACTCGGTTGCCGAGCGCGTGGGCGAACGCATCGTCGTGCCCTTTCTCCTGCGGCACGGCATCCACGCCATCGACGCCCTCCTTCTCTCGCACCCGCACGGCGATCACGCGGGCGGCGTCGCGCCGGTGCTGCGCAGGTTACGCGTCGGCGAGCTCGCCGACAGCGGACAGATTTACGGCGGACACGCCTATCGCGACGCGCTCGGCATCGCGCGCGCGCAAGGCGTTGCGATCGTGCAGCCGCGTGCCGGAACGTTGTGGCGAACCGACGACGGCGTTACGCTGGAATTCGTCGGCCCATCGCTGCCGTTCATTGCGGGCGGCAACGCGATCAACAGCAACTCGATCGCGTTCGTGCTGCGCTACGGGCGGTTTCGCATGCTCTTCACGGGCGATGCCGGAACGGAATCCGAGCAGCGCTTTCTCGCCGAAGGCATAGACCTTCACGCCGACGTGCTCAAAGTCGGCCATCACGGTTCCGCCTACGGCTCGTCGCCGGCATTCATCGAAGAGGTGCATCCGCAATACGCCGTCATCTCCGTCGGCCGGCACAATCTCTTCGGGCATCCCGCCGCCTCGACGATCGACACGCTCGAGCGCTTCGGCGCGCGCGTTTACCGCACCGACGAGGACGGCGCCGTGACGATCCTCACCGACGGCACGAACGTCACGATTTCGAGCATGTTGCAGCAGCGGTAGCTCAGAGGGCGCCTACTTCCCGGCTCGAACTGCCCGAAGGGATGGGAGCAGATTAAGTGAGCGCGGTCGGGCCGCAACGCGAACTCTTCGTCCTCGGTTTCCTGCGGCGAAAACCGTCGTCCGCCTACACCATCGATCGAGCGATGCGCGAGCATTCGCCGCTCTATCGCAGCTTTAAGCGCGGCAACGTCTACGGCTTCATCGAGCGGCTCGTGACCGACGGACTGCTCGAGCACGAAGACGCCGCAGCTTCGCGGCGCGGGCCGCGCAAGACCAAAGCGCTCTACCGGCTGTCGGAGTCGGGCGAACGGCGCTTCGCCGAACTGCTGCGCGAGGTCATCCTCGACGTTCAGGCCGAGCACGCGGCGCTCGAAACGGCTCTCGTGCTGCTCGGCCAACTCCGGCGCGACCGCGCGAAAGCGCTGCTCGCCGAGCGCGCCGAACAGGTCGCCGCGCACGAACGGCGGCTGGAGCGGCTGCTCGGCGACATGCGCCGGCGCGCCGGCGCAGCGTATTTGAGCGCCTCGCACACGCTGCATCGTCTGCGGGCCGAGCGGCGCTATCTCGCCGACACGATCGACCTGCTCGAAGACCCGAAATGGGAGCCGGAGTGGGTGCTCGACGACGGGCCGGTGGTCGACGCGTCGCGCCGCGTCTAAGACGCGCTTACCGGTTGAGCATCACGTGCCCGGCCGCAAGCACGAGGACGGACGCGAACGTCGCGATGTGCCAGCGGCGCAGCGGGATGCGGTACTCGCCCGGAGATTGAAGGTTTGCGCCGACGAGCGCCTGCCATCCCAACCCGAGCAGCGCGAAGGTCGCGAGCCAAATGCCGGTCGCGTCCGCTCCCGCCATCGCCCGCATCGAGAACGCGAGATGCACGAGCGCGATCGCAAGCGCCAGGTAGCCCAAGACGTAATGCGGCCGCATGCGCCCAAGCAGATGCCCCTTCACGAAACGGCGCAGGATCCAGCCGCCGGCGGCGGCGAGCGGAATCAGCGCCAGCGCGAACCACCCGGCGGCGGGGCCCGCAAGGGCGGCGATCATTCGATGGTAACGTAGGGCGTGACGACGACGATCTTCTTGACGTCGGCGTGCCCGCGCGTCGTCGCGACGCCGTAGACGAAGACGACCGCGTTGGGCTGCAGATCGGCGGCTGAGCCCATGACGAACGGCGTTTCGGCGGGCACGTAGAGCGCGACGGTCTTACCGGTCGTCTTGTAGCGCGAGTCGCTGACGCGCGACAGCAGCTCCGCGTCGAGCGACGTGCGCTCGATGCTGCGGACTCTCACGACCAGCGTTACGTCTTGGCCGCTTGCGGCCTGCGCAAACTGTGCGGGCGTCATGGGAACGGGCGGCGCCATCTGCGCGCCTGCCGGAACGGCGGCGAGCAGCGCCGCGAGAATGAGAGTTGCGTACTTCATGCTCGTAGGATAGGCGGCGCGGGCGCCGGCCGGAACCCGCCGGCGGCTCGACATTACTACCCCGGGCAGTAATTTGGCAGCGGCAACGGCAGCCCGCCGCGCGCGCTGCGGCAAAGCCGCACGCATGCGCTTGACGCGGTTCTCGCTGGACAATCCCGTCGCGGTAACGCTCTTCTACCTGCTCGTCGCGCTCGCCGGGCTGGCCGCGTTCGCCCGCATGGGGCGCAGCATTCTCCCGCCGGTCTCGTTCCCGGTCGTCTCCATCGCCGCGCCCTATCCCGGCGCGGCGCCCGAGGAGATCGAACGTCTCGTCGTCGCGCCGATCGAGGATCAGCTCGACGGCCTGCCCGACGTCGAGCGCGTTTCGGCCACGGCGCAAGAGGGTGCGGGGCGCATTGACGTCCGCTTTCGATTCGGCAGCAACCGCGAGACGGATCGCACGAACGTGCAGCAGGCCGTAGATGCGGCGCGACCCAACATGCCGCTCGACCTCGTGCCGCCGGTCGTCGCGCAGCGCGACCCCTCGCAGGCGCCGATTCTGCAAGAGTCGGTAACGTCGGCGGTGCTCTCTGCGCGCGCGCTCTCCGAGCTCGTGCGCACGAAGATCGCGCCGGTGCTTCGCGCCACGGCCGGCGTGGAGGCGGTGCTCGCGTCGGGCGAGTCTACGCGACAGCTCACCGTCGTACCGCGAATCGGTGCGCTCTACGAAATCGGGGGCACGCCGCTGGACGTCTTTCGCGCCGTGGGATCGGCAAACGACGTCTTCCCCGGCGGCCGGCTGCGCTCGCCCGTCCGCGAGTCCACGATCGGCATTCTTTCGTCGGCCGACACGAGCGAAGCGCTGCGGGCGCTGCCGGTCTCGATCCCGTCGAGCGCTTCGATCCGCGTGGGCGACGTCGCTACGGTGCGCGACGAGTACGAAGACGCATCGGTCTTGGTCGCGGTCGACGGCGCGCCCGCGCTCGTGCTCTCGGTCAGCCGCGCGGCAGGCGCGGACTCGCTGCACACGATCGCCGCGGTGAAGAACGCGTTCGCGCGCTTGGCCGGCACCTACCCGCTCGTGCGCTTCACGCCGCTCGGCGACGACGCCCCGTACACCGTCGCGGCGACCGACGGCGTGCTCCAGACGATCGGCGAGGGCGTCGCGCTCACCGTGATCGTGATGCTCTTCTTCCTGCACGCGTGGCGCAGCGCACTCGTGGCGGCGATCTCGATTCCGGCATCGCTCTGCGCGGCGCTCGCCGCGATGTGGGCGATGGGGTTTACCATCGACGTCCTCTCGCTCATGGGGTTGTCGCTGACGATCGGCATCCTCGTGGACGATTCCATCGTGATACTGGAGGCGATCTCGAACAACGCGCGGCGCGGCCTGGCCGGCGACGACGCGGCGGTGGCGGGACGCAACGAGCTCGGCGGGGCGGCCTTCGCGATCACGCTTGTCGACGTGGCGGTCTTCGCGCCGATTGCCTTCATGGGCGGCGTGGTCGGGGAGTTCATGCGCGAGTTCGCGCTGACGATCGTGTTTGCGACGGGCTTCTCGCTGCTCGTCTCCTTCACGCTAACCCCGCTCTTGGCCGCACGCTGGGGATTACGAGCGCGGGTGCAAGAACGGGCGCGCGTACTGCCGTGGATGCTTCGCACCCGAAGCGCCCGTGCGCTCGGCGCCGCGCTGCGCGCGGGCTTGCAGGCGGCGCGCAACGGGGAGGCGCGCCTGGGCGAACGCTACGCGCGGCGATGGCTGCCCGCGGCGTGGCGGCGGCGGCGCCTCGTGGCGCTCGGCACCGTCGTCGCCTGCATCGCGGCGTTCGCGCTGCTGGGATCCGGGCGCATCGCAACCGAGTTTTCACCGCCGGTAAGCGCGGGGCGGGCCTCGGTGTCGCTGACCTTCCCCGCCGGCACGCCGCTGCTCGCGACGCAAGCCCGCTCTGCGGCGATCGTGGATCGCCTGCTCGACGATCGCGACGTGCGTCACGTCGTCCTCACGGCCGGCCGCGCCTTCAACGGAGCCGGCGACGTCTTTGCGAGCAACGTCGCACAAATCGATGCGACGCTGGAGGATCCCGCAGCCTCCGGCGATCCCATCGTCGATCGCATCAAAGCCATGCAAGGGCTCGCACCCGACGCGCAAATCGCCGGCGCGGGACGAGGCATGGGCGGCACAGCACCCGTGAGCTACAATCTTGCGGGCGATCCGGGCGCGATCGATCTCGCCGCGGCGAAGATCGCATCGGAGCTGCGTCAAAACCCCTACGCAACCGACGTGCGCGCGAGCGACGCGGGCATCGGGCGGCGGCTCGACATCCGCATAGACCCGTCGCGCGCGATGCTTCTCGGCGTCGCGACCGACGACGCGGCGCAGACCGCGCGCATCGCCACCGGCGGCGCCATCGCCGCGAAGGTGCGGATGCCGACGGGGCTGGCCAACGTCGTCGTGCGCTCCGACGCCGCGTCAAACGGCGACCTCGATGCGGTGCTGCGCGTGCCCGTTCGATCGGCGGACGCCCGGCTCGTGCCGCTCGCAGACCTTGCGTCCATCTCGAGCGCGTCGGAACCGAGCGTCATCGAGCGCGAGAACGGCGAACGCGTCGTCACGGTGAGCGCGAACACCGTCGGCTCGGCGCCGATCGGGCTGGTTACCGGGCCGATGGCGCGCAAACTGCGCGATCCAAGCTTCCTGCCTGCGGGCTCGCGCGTCGAGCCGCGCGGCGATCTCGAGCAGTTCCTCGAGACGGCCTCGAAGATCGCGCTCACGCTCGCGTTTTCCGTCGCGATCGTCTACGTCATCCTGGCCGTGCTCTACCGCAGCTACGCGCTCCCGCTGGCGATACTCCTGACGGTTCCGCTCGCATCGGTCGGCGCGTTCGGCGCCCTCTTTGCGACCGGTCAGCCGCTCAATCTGTATTCGATGCTCGGCATCGTCATGCTCGCGGGATTGGTCGCGAAAAACGGCATCCTTCTGGTCGAATATGCCGAACGCAAGCTGCGCGCGGGCGCGTCGCCCTACGACGCGATGATCGGCGCGGCGAGGCGGCGCTTTCGGCCCATCCTCATGACGACCGTTGCGATGGTCGCCGGCATGCTCCCGCTCGCGCTCGGCCACACGGTCGGCGCGCAGTACCGGCAGGCGTTAGGCATCGTCGTCATCGGCGGCCTCTCGAGCTCGCTGCTGCTGACGCTCTTCGTCGTGCCGATCGCGTACGTTCGCTATCGTTCCAGCGCCGCGCGGTCCCACTTGGCCAGTGCGGCCGCCGCTTCGTAGGTCGAGGTGAAGAAGTCGAGCACCGCGCGGTCGGGATCCGCCGAAGTGCGCGCCGCGTCGTAGGGCAGCATGAACTCGCGCAGCGTGTTATTCCACAGTGCCGCGTCGGGCAGAACGCGCGTTTGCGCGAAGCCGTCGGGTTCGGGATAGGCGTACGCGTAGAACGCCGCCTCGAGGCCGTAACCTCCCGGCCAGAAGCCGACGCTGTGCTCTTCGTGCGAATAGGCGTCGCGCGTCACGCGATCCGGCATGTTCGGGATGCCGCCCGGATGCGGCGGCGCGGCGCGTCCGGAAAAGCGCGTCGTCGCGAGATCGAAGCTGCCCCAGAAGAAGTGGACGGGGCTCGCTTTGCCGATGAATCCCGCGCGAAATATCTTGCAGAGCCGGTCGGCCTGGAGCAGCGCGTGCAGAAAGCGCGTGACGTACGCGCGGTCGTACGATGCGTGCACGGTGTCGCGATCGAAGGGTATGGCGTCGGCAATCTCGTTGGGCATCGTGCGAATCGGCACGACGATGCCGAGGCGTGCGAGTTGGGCGAACAGCCGGCCGTAAAAATCCGCAACCGTCATCGGTTCGAGCGCGAACCCCGCACGCTCGCCGTCGCAGCCCGAGATGCGCAGCTCGTGCTCGACGAAGTCGAAGTCGATAGAAAACCAGCGACTCCCTTCGTATTGCATCGCCGACGTCCCCAGCCCGCGCGGCGTAACGTAGAGCGCGACGCTCCACGAATGATTGACCGGCGGCTCCTGCCGCATCCGGATCTTGCCGACGATCTGCGTCCACAGATGGAGCGTCTGCAGCGTGTCTTTCCACTCGTCGTATCGCAACTCGGGCCAGGGTTCCATCCTTACGGCTCCTTCTTATACGCGGGCCAAGCTCTTCGTCCACCGGGCCAGGCCAAACAGTGCTATCAGAAAGGCTAGGATGCCCAGGACGTTTGCGTAGGGGCCGAACGCGTCGCCGACGACGCCCAGAGGAGACGCTTTGCCGCTCGAAACGATGATGCCGGCGAGCAGGACGCCGAAGAGGCTTTCGCCCACGATCAGCCCCGATGCGACGAGCACGCCGAGCTGCTTAGCCCGCGCCGCATCGGGTTGCGTCGCCGCCCACCGGTTGTACGCCCAACCCGCCAGCGCGCCGACCACGACGGGCGCGGTCGTCGAGGCCGGCAAGTAGATGCCCAAGCCGACGGCAAGCGGCGGCAGCGAGAAGCGCCCCGTCCGGCGCAGCAACTCGTCCGCCGCCACCGCAAGCGCTCCGACGATCGCACCGATGCCGATCAGGCCCCAATCGATTTGGCCGCCGATGACGCCCTTCGCCAGCGCGGAGATGAGCGTCGCTTGCGGCGCGGGCAGTGGTTTGGCGACGGCGGCGCCGAGATTCGGCGCACCGGCAAAGCCGTACGCGTGGTTGAGCAGATCGAGAATCGGCGGAATCACGAGGGCGCCCATGATGACGCCGGCGACGAGCGCGACCTGCTGGCGCCACGGCGTCGCGTCCACGAGCTGGCCGGTCTTGAGATCTTGCAGGTTGTCGTTGGAGATGGTGGCGACGCAGAGCAGCACCGCCGTGACGAAGAGCGCGTAGGCGACGAGCTGCGCCGGCGCCGTTATCCCCACGCCGCGCGAAATTGCCAGGACGAGCAGCGATGCGCCGAGCACCGCGAGGATCGCCAGGCCCGACACGGGGCTGTTGGACGAGCCGATCAGGCCGGCCATGTACCCGCAGGCGGCAGCGACGAAGAATCCGGCGAGCACGACGTAGGCCAGCGCTGCGACGGTCATCACGCCCGCGGCCGGCGCGAGCGGA
Organism: Vulcanimicrobiota bacterium; assembly: GCA_963790985.1. Lineage (GTDB taxonomy): Bacteria > Vulcanimicrobiota > Vulcanimicrobiia > Vulcanimicrobiales > Vulcanimicrobiaceae > Cybelea. The sequence goes on along the minus strand of CAWBQB010000005.1, from coordinate 367,594 downwards.
CCTGCGGCGAGAAACGTCCACAGCAAGAATCCGAGCGGAAGCAGGCAGAGCACGCTAATCCCGGCGACGAGCGGGATCGGTATGTCGCGCTCGGTCCGCGGAAGGAGCGCGCCTCCGCCGCCGCGCCGCGCTCGCGACGCCGCGATCGCCGAGGCGATGCCGCCGATCGACCGGTCGCATCAGGCGGCCCAGCGACCAGATCGCCGCGACGCCGATCGCGCCCGCACCGATGAAGCGCACCTGATGCGACCACGTCGCGGTTGCGACGTCGGCGGCGACTCCGGCGACCGGATGCAGCGCGGTGAGCGCCGGCGTCGCGACGCCCCACGCAATCGCGAGTCCGGCGAAGATCGCCAATCCGACCGAGATGCCGATGAGTTGTCCGGCGCCGACGAGGGCGAGCGAGAGCGAGAATCCCAGGCCGGTGGTGGCGCCGCCCGCGCGAAAGTACGCGGCGACCTCGTCGGCAAAGATACGCATCGCGACCAGCAGCGCGAAGCCCGCCGACGCGATCGTCCCCGCGACGAGCGCCAGCAGGCCGGCACGGTTGCCGTCCGCCGACGCTTGCGCGCCCGTGCCCACTTTGAGCACCTCGGCCGCCGCGACGCCCTCGGGATAGGGAAGGTCGGAGTTGGCGACGAGCGCGCGGCGCAGCGGAACGCTGTACATCACGCCGAGGATGCCGCCGATCGCGCAGACGCCGAACGACTGCCAGAACGGAAAGCCGGTCCACCACCCGATCATCACCAGGCCCGGCAGCACGAAGATGATCGCGGAAAGCGTTCCGGCCGCCGACGCGACCGTCTGCACGATGTTGTTCTCGTAGATCGTCGCGCTCTTGAAGGCCCGCAGGACGCCCATCGAGATAACCGCTGCGGGAATCGTGGACGCGAAGGTCAGCCCTACTTTTAGGCCGAGGTAGACGTTCGCGGCGGTGAAGACCAGCGTGATGGCGGCGCCCAAGATGAGCCCGCGAATCGTCAGCTCGCGTCGGTCGTCCATGGGCCGCTCTTTGCGCCGCGGGCAAAAGCGCCTTCAAAGACAATGACAAAGCCCGCTGCCGTAAGGCTGCGGGCTTTGCTGTATCCCCGGTCATTCTCGCCTGTTTGAAGCCGTTGCCGGCCCCCCACTGACGTGTCGATCCGGGTTCCGGTCGGCCGCACTCGGATCTGTCGCGTTAGACGCAACTGGTCGTCTACATGCTGCCGGCCGCGGATCGATACGTTCCGCACTTCGTCATTGGGCGAAGTATATGCATGCTAGCAAAGCACAACCGAGCGTGCAAGGCACTTCCCCAGGAGTCCACAACGCGTCCACAAGAAAGTTTTGGTTACCCACAAGTTATCGACATGGCGCGCTTTCGCGCGCCGCTTTCGAGTGATTTCTTATGGACGCATCGTTGCGTTCGGCGAGGGCATCGCCGAGGCCATGGCCGAGGCCATCGGCGACGGCATGGACGGCATCGAAGAAGCCATGGCCGACGCCATCGGTGACGGCATCGCCGACGTTGACGGCATCGTCTGCGCCCGAGCCATGCCCGTCACCGCGCCGGCGATCGCGCAGCCTGCAAGAACGATCCCGGTAAACAAGCGTTTCACAGTACCTGCCTCCTTACGGTTGGTAAAAGATGGTTCTACTGCCGGTCGTACCCGCCGGGCGCCCGCTCTAACCCCCCGGCGCACCGGAGCGATCCGTCACTTCCCCGCCCCCGGGCCCCAAAGGGGAGAGGGGCGCGGCAGCCCGCAAGTACCATAAAGTACAGATGGGCGTTATCGATCTTCCCTACACCGCCGGCGTCGCGGCCGAAACGGACCCGATCTTCGAACGCGTCGAGCACGTCATCCCGCGGGTGGAGTGGCCGCTCCACGCCCCCTACGTCGCCGCGATCAACCGGCTCAAGCGCGAGCGCAACGCCGTCATCCTGGCGCATAACTACCAAGTGCCCGAGATCTTCCACACCGTCGCCGACATCGTGGGCGACTCCTTAGCCCTCGCGATGCAGGCGGCCAAGACCGACGCCGACGTCATCGTCCTCTGCGGCGTCCACTTCATGGCCGAGACGGCCAAGCTCGTCAACCCGAGCAAGACCGTGCTCGTGCCCGACTTGCTGGCGGGCTGCTCGCTGGCCGAATCCATCACCGCCGCCGACGTGCGCCTCCTGCGGGAGAAGTATCCCGGGGTGCCGGTCGTCACGTACGTGAACACCTCCGCGGAGGTCAAAGCCGAATCCGACGTCTGCGTCACGAGCGGCAACGCGGTGCAGATCGTCGAGGCGCTGGGCGCGCCGCGCGTCGTCTTCCTGCCCGACGAGTACCTTGCCAAGTACGTCGCCTCGAAGACGAAGGTGGAGATCGTTGCCTGGAAGGGCCACTGCGAAGTGCACGAGCGCTTCACCGGCGGCGACATCCGCCGCTTCCGCGAAGACGACCCGTCGCTCGTCGTGCTCGCGCACCCGGAGTGCCCGCCCGAGGTGCTCGCCGAGGCCGACTACGTCGGTTCGACGCAGGGCATGACGGAGTACGTCGGGTCCATCTCCGCAAGTCCCGATCGTCCGGGCCGCGTGCTTCTCATGACCGAATGCTCGATGGCCGACAACGTTTCGGGACGCTATCCGAACGTCGAGTTCGTGCGACCGTGCAATCTGTGCCCGCACATGAAGCGCAACACGCTGCCGAAGGTGCTTCACTCCCTCGAAGCGATGGAGTACGAGATTACGATCGCGCCCGAAGTCGCGCAGCGCGCCCGCCGCGCCGTCGAACGTATGCTCGAGTTCAGCAGCAAGCCGCGAGATTGACCGCATGACGCAGGCGCGCCGCAGCGACGTCGTGGTCGTCGGAGCCGGGATCGCCGGACTCATGGCCGCCCTCAAGCTGGAGCCTGCGCGGGTAACCGTGCTTTGCAAGACGCGTTTGGGCAAAGGCTCCGCGACCGATTGGGCCCAAGGCGGCATCGCTGCGGCGATGGGCAAGGACGATTCGCCGCGCCTGCACGCGATCGACACGCAGCGCGCCGGAGCCGGCATCAGCGACGCAACGATCGTGGAGATTCTCACCCACGACGCGCCCGCGCGCATCGAAGAGCTGCTGGAACTCGGCGCCGCGTTCGACCGCACCGATGCCGGCGAGCTCGAGCTCGGGCGCGAAGCGGCGCACCAGCGGCGGCGCATCGTGAAAGCCGGCGGCGATGCGACCGGGCACGAGATCCTCAAGACCCTCATCGAAGCCGTCCGCGCGTACCCGTCCATCGAAGTCGTCGAGAACGTTACCGCTGCCGACCTCATCGTGGAGTCCGGACGCGTGCGCGGCATCGCCGCCTTCGACAACGAGTCGGGCGAGCCGATCGCCTTCTACGCCGACGCCGTCGTGCTCGCGACCGGCGGCATCGGACGGCTGTACCGGTACACGACCAATCCGGTCGGCGCCACCGGCGACGGCTTGGCGATGGCCGCGCGCGCGGGCGCGCTGCTCGCCGACGTCGAGTTCGTGCAGTTCCATCCGACCGCGCTTGCGATCGGGCGCGATCCGATGCCGCTGGTCACCGAAGCGGTGCGCGGGGAGGGCGCGACGCTCGTCAACGACCTCGGCGAGCGTTTCATGCTCGGCCTGCATCCGGATGCGGAGCTCGCGCCGCGCGACGTCGTCGCGCGCGCGATCTTCGAGCAGCTCCAGCGCGGCCGCACCGTCGGTCTAGACGCGCGCGCCGCAATCGGCCATCGCTTCGCAACCGCGTTTCCGACCGTGTTCGGCTTCTGCCAATCGGCCGGCATCGATCCGCGCGTGCAGAACATCCCGATCGCGCCGGCCGCGCACTACCACATGGGCGGCGTGGCGGTAGACGAATGGGGTCGCAGCTCGCTCGACGGCCTTTGGGCTTGCGGCGAAACCAGCGCGACCGGCGTGCACGGCGCAAACCGGCTTGCCAGCAACTCGCTGCTGGAGGCGCTGGTTTACGGCTCGCGCGTCGCGAGCGACATCCGCAGCGCGCGCGAACGCAACGCGGCGATCGAGCGCGCTGCGGCCACGGAGCCGCAGTGGACGGGATGGCCGCCGCGTCGCGCCGCGCGCTCGGACGAAACGCAGGCCATCAGCGATCTGCGCAACGTGATGTACTCCAACGTCGGTTTGGTGCGCAGCGAGGCCAGCCTGCGCGAGGCGCTTGCGCGCATCGCGGAGCTCGCGTCCTCATACGGAAACGCTCCGGGCGATCTTCGCAATCTCTTGGTCGTCGGACGTCTCATAGCCGAAGCCGCGCTGGATCGCCGCGAGAGCCGCGGCAGCCACTACCGAAACGACTACCCGCAACCGGATGAAGCCTTTGCAAAACGCTCCTTCACCCGACTTCGCAGCGTCGCTTGAGCTGATCGCCGAGCCGATCGTCCGGGCAGCGCTGCTCGAAGACGTCGGCCGCGGCGGCGATCTCACGACGGACGCAATCGTAGACCCCCAGCGCGAGGCGAGCGCGCGCATCGTTGCGCGCCGCGGCGGCGTCGTTGCGGGAACCGCGCTCGCCGCACTCGCTTTCCGGATGCTCGACGAAGGCGCGCGCGTGACGGTGCGCGCCGGCGACGGCGAGCGCGTCGCGGCCGATACGGTCGTCGCCGAGGTGCGCGCGAAAGCGCGCGCGATCCTCACCGCCGAACGTATCGCGCTCAATCTGCTCGGCCGGTTGTCCGGCATCGCCACGGCGACGCGCGCGCTCGTGGACCTCGTCGCGGGCACCAAGGCGCGCATTGCCGACACTCGGAAGACGACCCCGGGTTTGCGCGTGCTCGAGCGCTATGCGGTCCGTTGCGGCGGCGGAAGCAATCACCGCTTCGGGCTCGACGATGCGGTGCTCATCAAGGACAACCATCTCGTTCTTGCCGGCTCGATACGCGCCGCAGTCGCCGCCGTGCGCGCACGCGTCGGTCACCTCGTGAAGGTCGAACTCGAAGTGGACACGCTCGAGCAGCTCCGCGAGGCGCTCGGCGAGCCGATCGACGCGGTTCTTCTCGACAACATGACGCCTGCACGGATCGCCGAAGCGGTGCGCTTGACGGGCGGACGCATTCTCGTCGAAGCCAGCGGCGGGATCACGCTCGAAAACGTCGCCGCGGTCGCCGCAACCGGCGTGGACCTCATCAGCGCCGGCTGGATCACGCGCAGCGCGCCGGCTCTCGACGTGGGCCTGGACCTCGATCCTTAGCGCGACGCGCTAGCGATAGGAGAGCAGCGCGAAGGCGACGACTCCGCCGACTGCGGCCACGAAGATCGAGATGATGTAGCCGCTGATGCCCGAGAGCGCGAGAACCTTGCCCTCGCGCAAGCCCCGGTCGGTCGCGTCGTAGCGCCACGCGCCGAGAAGCGCCACCAGGATCCCAAAGAGCGCCATCGCGGTGCCGAATCCGGTCGAGACGCCCTCCCCGACGCCGCCGACGTGCACGAGCGTCTCGAACTCGCGCGCGAAGAGCGAGAAGCGCGCGATGACGAAGCCGAAGGCGATGAAGGCGAGCGCCGTGCGGACGTACGCCAGGTAGGTGCGTTCGTTCGCCAGTGTGTCCGTCGCATGAACGGGGGTCGAATCGGCCGGCACGTTCGGCATGACCCGCGCACCCTTAGGCGAATCTTGGCCGAACCATGCAAAGCAAAGAAACGGCCGAGAAACCCGTCGAACCGGGCAAAGCGGCCCACGATTTCGTCCCGCCCCAAGCGCTCGTCGAGTTCATGTCGAGCGGCTGGATCGACCGGCCTTCGGCCCGTGAGATTCACCCCGAAGCGGAACGCTTCCGGGCGCGCCGCGCGGCCCTGTCGCGCGCCTACGCCGGGACGTACGTCGTTCTGCCGGCCGGCGTCGAGCGGGTGCGCGCGAACGACACCTCCTTCCGATTCCGTCCCTCGAGCGACGTCGCATATCTTGCCGGAGGCGGCGAGCCGGGAGGACTGCTCGTGCTCGAGCCGGAGGGCTCGGGCCATCGCAGCGTGCTCTTCGTGCCGGAACACAATCGCGGCAAGGCAGAGTTCTTCACCGATCGCGTCTACGGCGAACTCTGGGTAGGCCGCCATCGCGGCGTTGAAGAGAGCCTGGCCTACTACGGCGTTGACGAGTGCCGCCCGCTTCAGGCGCTGCGCCCGTATCTCCACGAGCTGCGCGGTGCGGCGCATCCCGTCCGCGTGCTGCGCGGCCACGATGCGGGCATCGACGCGATCTTCGAGCCGGGCGAGGGCGACGACGACTTGGCCGAGCGCCTCTCGGAAATGCGCCTGATCAAAGACGGCTACGAGCTCGACGAGCTGCGCAACGCCTGCGCGATCACCAAACGCGGCTTCGAGGACGTCGTCCGCGCGATGCGCGACGGCACCAGCGAGCGCGACGTCGAGGCGGCATTCTGGCGCCGCGCCCGCATCGAAGCAAACGACACCGGGTATCTAACGATCGCCGCCGGATGCGAGCACGCGTGCACGCTGCATTGGACGCGCAACGACGGCACGCTGCGGGACGGCGCGCTGCTGCTGCTCGATGCCGGCGTCGAGTGCGATTCGCTCTACACGGCGGACGTCACGCGAACGCTCCCGGTCTCCGGGCGCTTTACGCCCGAGCAGCGCAGCATCTACGAGATCGTCTGGGCGGCGCAACGCGCGGGCATCGAGGCCGCCGTCGCCGGAAACGAGTTCCTCGAGCCGCACCGGCGCGCGGTGCGCGTGATGGCCGAAGGGCTCATCGATCTGGGCATACTCAACGTCTCTCTCGACGAGGCGCTCGATCCCGAGCGGCTCTTCCATCGCCGTTACACGCTGCACGGCGTCAGCCACATGCTCGGGCTCGACGTTCACGACTGCGCGAACGCACGCGAACGCGAGTACCGCTACGCAACGCTGCGCGAAGGGATGGTGCTCACGGTCGAACCCGGGCTCTACTTCCAGCCCGACGACGCGACCGTACCGGAGCGCTTCCGCGGCATCGGAGTGCGCATCGAAGACGACGTCGCCGTCACCGCCGGCGCGGCCGAGAATCTCTCGGGGGCGATTCCGTCGAAAGCCGGCGACGTCGAACGCTGGATCGCCGGGCTGCGCGAAGAGGCGTCTAGGGCGTCGGCATAACCGCTGTTCCGGGCGGCGGAGGCGGACTCGACGGGAACGACCCGCCGCCTTGCAGCGCCGCGAGTTGATCCTCGATCGGCCAGCGGCCGAAGGCGAGGATGACGACGCAGATGAGCGGGCCGACGCCTGGAACGAGGTTGAGCAGCGAGAGCGCGCCATTGTATCCGGCTTTGGCGAAGATGCGCCAGTAGAGCCAGATCGAAAACGCGACGATCGCCAGAATGACGACGACGTAAACGAGAGCTAGCCCCGCAATGAGGCCCGTCGCGGCCTGGGTGTTGTTGTCCATTCCTGATTCTCCAATCGGGTAGCAGCGTGCGTGCGATGCATGCGCGCCGACCGGCGCGCCTTAGTGGACCGTTCAACCTCGAGGCGGCGAGCCCCAACCAGACTGAACGTACTCCCCTTCGATGACGATTACGGGAACGGTCGGGTCGCCGCCGGTGTACGCAAACATGCGCTCGCGCGCCCGGCGGTCGTTCTGTGCATCATAGCACGTATAACGCGTCCCGGCCGAATCGTAATGTTCGATCGCCTGGCGGCAGTAGGGACAGGTCGGCGAAATGTAGAGCTCCAGCGTTGCCCCCGGAGGTACGTGCTTGACGTCGAAGGTGCTGGCCATGCCGCTGGTGTTCGTACCGACGCCGCTAGGGAACCTGCGCGACGTGACGTTGCGCGCCATAGACGTTCTGCGCGAAGCCGACCTGATTGTAGCCGAAGACACGCGCGTCGCCCGCAGACTCCTTGGGGCGCTGCAGCTCGAGGGCCGCGAGATCTGGAGCTATCGCGAACAGAACGCGGCCGGAGCGACGCCGGCAATCCTGGAGCGCGCGCGCGGCGGGCTAGTCGCCGTCACGAGCGATGCGGGGATGCCCGGCATCTCCGATCCCGGCAGCGAGCTGGTCGCCGCCGCGCGCGAGGCGGGCGTGCCCGTCGAAGTCCTGCCCGGGCCGAGCGCGGCATTCGGCGTCGCGCTGCTCTCGGGCTTCCCGCTAAAGCGCTTTTCGTTCGAGGGGTTTCCGCCGCGCACGTCCGGGGCGCGGCGCAAGCGTTTCGCCGAAGCGCTGCGCTGCGGCGCGACGACGATCTGGTACGAAGCGCCGCAGCGTATTCGCGCGAGTCTCGCCGATCTCGCCGAGGTTGCGCCGCAGGCCCGCGTCTTCGTCGTGCGCGAGTACACGAAGGTACACGAACAGCACGTCTTCGGAAGCCCGCGCGACGCGCTGGAGGCGTTGGCGGATCCGCCGCGCGGCGAGGTGGCGTTCGCGGTCGCACCTTGCGACGCGTCCGCGGCGCCCTCGGAATCCGCGCTCGAAGCGGCCGGCGCGGCGATCGACGAACTGCTCGCGCAAGGCCGCCGGGTCGGCGACGTCGCCAAGCTGCTGGCCGAGCGCGGATTCGGCGAGCGCAACCGGCTCTACGCGATAGCCGTCGAACGCAAGGCGCACGCCCGCGAGAGGCATCGGCGCAACGCCGAATAATCAGAGCTAGCCGATGGAACGCACTTTTTACGTCACGACGCCGATCTACTACATCAGCGGAAACCCGCACATCGGGCACGCCTACACGACGATCGTCGCCGACGTCCTCGCGCGCACGTCGCGCACGTTTCGTCCCACGTTCTTCCTCACCGGCACCGACGAGCACGGACAGAAGGTCGCCAACGCCGCGGCCGCGGCCGGAAAGACGCCGCAGGCGTGGTGCGACGAGCTCGTGCCGCGCTGGGAAGCGCTCTTCGCGGCCTATCACGTGCAGTACGACGACTTCATCCGCACGACGCAGCAGCGTCACGTTGAGAAAGTTCTGCGCGTCTTCGAGCGCTTGCGCGCGAGCGGCGACATCTATCGCGGCAAGTACGAGGGCTGGTACTGCGTCAACGACGAGACGTTCTGGCTCGAGTCGAAACTGGTAGACGGCCGCTGCCCCACCTGCGGGCGCGAGGTGCAGTGGATATCGGAGGAAGACTGGTTCTTCCGTCTCTCCGCCTATCGCGATCGTCTGCTCGAACATTTCGCGCGCCACCCGGAGTGGGTCAGGCCGCGCAGCGCGTACAACGAGATGCTCGCGATCCTCAACGAAGGGCTCGACGATTTGTCGATCTCGCGCACGAGCTTCGACTGGGGGATCCCGATTCCCGACGGCGGGGTAATCTACGTGTGGCTCGACGCGCTCCTCAATTACATCACCGCGATCGGCTGGAGCGAAGACGAGGCGCGGTTTCGCGCGACCTGGCCCGCGCAGACGCAGCTCGTCGGCAAAGAGATCGCTCGCTTTCACACGATCGTCTGGCCGGCTATCCTCTGGGCGCTGGGCGAAGCCGCGCCCGAGCTGGTCTTCGCGCACGGCTGGATCACCGTTGACGGCCAGAAGATGGGCAAGAGCTTGGGCAACGCCGTGGATCCGTTCGCGCTCGCAAACCGCTTCGGCCCCGACTCGATGCGCTACTTTCTCTTGCGCGAAGCCCCGTTCGGCAGCGACTTCTCCTACTCGGAAGAGAAGATCGCGCAGCGCCACAACAGCGATCTCGCCAACGATCTCGGCAATCTGCTGCAGCGAACGCTCTCGATGCTTCGCCGCTATCGGGACGGGATCGTGCCCGAGCCCGGCACGGAACGCAGCCCCTTCGCCGAGCGCTTCGAACCGTTGCCGGTCACGATACGAGCGCGCATTTTCGACCTGCGGTTCCGCGAGGCGCTCGAAGGCGTCTGGGAGCTCGTGACCGCCCTCAACCGCGCAGTCGACGATCGCAAGCCCTGGACGCTGCATAAGGAAGGGCGCACCGAGGAGCTCGACGCGGTGCTCTACGATCTCTGCGAGGGGTTGCGATGGATCGCGGTCCTGCTGCACCCGGTGATGCCGGAACGGACGGCCGAGATGTGGCAGCAGCTTGGCGCCGCAGGGAAGATCGACGAGGATTGGTCGTCCTCGCTCGCGCGTTGGGGCGGTCTCGCGCCCGCTACGCAGACGCAGCTCGGCGCGCCGCTCTTTCCGCGAATCGAACTCGAACCCGCGCCGTGATCGACACGCACTGCCACGTGCACGACCGCGAGTTCGACGAAGACCGCGAAGCGGTCATAGCGCGGGCGCGCGAGGCGGGGGTCGGCGCAATGATCGCGATCGGCGAAACGATCGCCAACAGCCGGATCGCAATCGACGTCGCGCGGCGCTACGGAATCGCCGCCGCCGTGGGGATTCACCCGCACGAGGCAATCGACGCTCCCGCCGACGTCGCCGCCGGCCTAGCGCCGCTGCTGGAGAACGACGGCGTCGTCGCGATCGGCGAAACCGGGCTCGACTACTACTACGACCACAGTCCGCGAGAGGTGCAGCGCAGCGTGTTGCGCGCGCAGCTGCGCCTGGCGCGCGAGCGCGCGCTCCCGGTGGTTTTCCACCAACGCGACGCCTTCGACGATTTCATCGCGATTCTGCGCGAGGAGTGGACGCCCCAGATGCGCGGCGTCGTTCACTGCTTTACGGGCGACGCCGCACAGGCGCAAACGTGCACGCGGGAGTTCGGACTGCTCCTGGGAATCGGCGGCGTCGTCACGTTCAAAAAAGCCGACGCCTTGCGCGAGGCCGTGCGCGCGGTCGGCATCCATGCAATCGTGCTCGAGACCGACTGCCCCTACCTGGCGCCGGTTCCGATGCGCGGAAAGCGTAACGAACCGTCGTTCCTGACGCACACCGCAAACGCGGTCGCCGAGGTGCTCGGCGCCGGCGCTGCAGAAATCGAGACCGCTACCGACCTCAACGCGCGCGCGTTGTTTTCTATCTAAAGCCTCGCGCCGAGGTCCAGCGCGCCTCGAGGCGCTCGCGGACGGTGCGGACGATCGCGCCGTTCCCGGTCTGCAAGCCCCAGTCGGTCGTGTCCGCCTTGCCCCACGCGACCGTAGCATTCGCCGATCCGAGCCACGCGCGGCCGCCCGCCACGGCAAGCTTTTCCGAATCGTCGCAGATCCGCACCGCGACGCCCGCCTGGGCGAGTTGCGCGAGCGCTCGCCGTTCTCGGGCGTTGCCGTGCAAGTCGCGCGCGGCGACGAGCAGCCGCGGCCGGGCGCCGGCGCGCGCCAGGGATTCCAAGGCCGAATACACGGCATTGGCGGATCCGAACGACTCGCTCTCGACGACGACGCCGTCCGTGGAGCGCGCGCCGCGCAGCATCCGCGCTTCGGCTGCCAGCGCGTCGTGCTTGCGCGCCGTAATTCCGGCGGCTCCGCGCTCGCGCAGCACGATATCGCCGGACTGCCAGTTTTTCTCGTCGAGGTAGAGCGTGCCGTCTACGTCGGCCTCCTTTGCGTGGACGCCGTGGCCGAGCGTCACCTCGGCCCCCGCCGCGCGCAGTTCGCGCGCGAGCCGCGCGTTCTCGCGCGCTAGATGGCCGGCGGCATCCTCGAACGGACGCCCTTCCAGACGCACGGCGACGCGCGCGCCCCGGCGCGCCGCGCCTTCGAGGGCGCGCAGCACCGGCCCGTGCACGGTGTAGGATTCGAGGGATATGCGCCGGGCGCGGCCGAGCGCGGCAAGCAGCGCAGGCATCGAACTCAAGGCCACCATCGCGCCGCCATCACGACGGCGCCGGGAGGCGCCTAGCCGCCTAGGGGGAGTGGGGCGTAACAGTTGGAAGCAGGCCGAACAGCATGAACTCCACTCCGGTGCGCGGCCGTGCGGACGGCGAGAAGGGAGCTTTCGTACGCGACATGTTCGCGACGATCGCTCCGCGTTACGACCTCGCCAACCGGGTCCTGACCGGCGGCCTCGACGAACGCTGGCGCCGGCGCGCGATCGCCCAGCTTGCCCCGCGGCCTAGCGCCGAGATCCTCGACCTCTGCTGCGGCACCGGCGACCTCGTCTTCCACCTGCTGCGCGTCGAGCCGTCGCTCGCCGTCACCGGCATCGACTTCTGCGAGCCCATGCTGGAGCGAGCGCGCCGGCGCGCCGGCAACGAGCGCGGCGACGCGCGATTCGTCGAGGGCGACGTCATGGCGATGCCGTTCGCGGATGCGACCTTCGACGGCGCGACGATGGGCTTCTCGCTGCGCAACGTCGTGGACGTTGACGGCGCGCTGCGCGAGGTTCTCCGCGTGCTCAAGCCCGGCGCGCGCTTCGTCAACCTCGACGTCAGCAAAGCACCCAACGCGGCGTTCAAACGCCTCTTCGACGTGTATTTCTACGGAATAGTCCCGGTGATCGGGGGGCTCGTCGGCGGATCGCGGCGGGCGTACGCGTACCTGCCCAACTCGCTTACGAACCACCCCAACGCCGAGGAGCTGCGCGATCGCTTCGCGCGCGCCGGCTTCGACCGGTGCGGCTACCTGCCGCTGATGGGCGGATCGATCGCGATCCACTTCGGCGAAAAACGGTGAGCCTCATCGACTCGCAGCGCGAGACCTTCGACGACCTCCACGCGCTCGTAGAACGTTTCTTCGGCGCGACTTTTTCGACGGACAATCCCGTCATCACCGAGGCGATAAAGCGGATGCTCGCGGCCGGCGGAAAGCGGCTGCGTCCGCGCATCACGCTGCTGGCCGCCGACGCCTGCGGCGGAAACGCGATCGACCAGCTCTACCTCGCGGCGTACATGGAGCTCATCCACGTCGCGACGCTCGTCCACGACGACGTCGTAGACAACGCAAGCACGCGCCGCGGCGTAAACGCGACGGCGGTGGATTACGGAAACCGCGTCAGCGTGCTCGCGGGCGACTATCTTTTTGCGTGGATCTTCAAGAACGTGACGGCGAACTACCCGCATCCGATTCCGCACGTGCTCTCGGCGACGCTCGCCGACATCTGCGACGGGGAGGTGCTGCAGCTCCAAGCGCTCGGCAACCTCGATCTGCCGCTGGAAACCTACGTCGAGATCGCGCGCAAGAAGACGGCCTCGCTCTTCGCGGCGTCGGCGCAGTGCGGCGCGATCGTCGGCGGCGGCAGCGAGCGCGAGATCGAAGCGCTGCGCGAGTTCGGCGAGTGCTTCGGCATCGCATTTCAAATGAAAGACGACCTGCTCGACATGACCGCCGACGAACGCTCGCTGGGCAAACCCGCCGGCAACGATCTCGCCGAGCGCAAGACGACGATACCGCTCATCGCCGCCCTCGCGTCGGGCAACGAGGCCTTCCGAGCCGAAGTACGCCGCTTCTACGACGACGGCGAGAACGCGGCGATTCCGGCGATCGTGCGCGCGATCGACCGAGAGGGCGGGTTGGCGGCCACCCGCTCGCAGATACGGCGCTTCGGCGAGCTCGCGAAGGCGGCGTTGGAGCCGATACGCCCCGGCGCGGCGAAAAGAGAGCTGGCAAAGATCACAGACGCCCTCGTCGAGTAGGGCGAAAGGGAACCACTTCATGACCGTTCATCCGTTTCTGGGAATCATCGACGCGCCGATCATCATCGGCATCCTCGTCATCGGCGCGCTTCTTTTCGGCGCCGAGAAGCTTCCCAAGCTCGCCCGCAGCGCCGGACAAGCCAAAAAAGAGTTCCTGATGGGGCAAGTCGAGGCCGACGAGGCCGCGGCTAAAGCGCGCGAGGAAGCGCGCATGCGCTCGGCGGAGCAGCATGCCGACGTCATGGACAACGTCGAGGCCGGCTCGTTCTCGGGCGAGGCCATCCCGCCGCCCACGCCGGGCCACGGCACGCCGAGCTCGTAACGCCCGACGGTCTTGTTGGCGCAGAAGCCCGCGCCGCAGCTCGACGACGAGAGCGGGTGGGATCAGAAAGAGATGCCGTTTACGGAGCACCTGCGGGAGCTCCGTAACCGTCTTCTGATAGCGATCGCCACCGTCGGCGCGATCGCCGTCCTGCTCTTCTGGCCCTCGCAATTCGTCATCCGCGCCATGATGAACGCGTACTTCAACGGCATCGTCCTGCACGCGTTCGGCCCCGCCGACGTCATCTTCACCGAGCTGCGCTTCTCGGTCATCGGCGGCATCGTGCTCGGCTTGCCGGTGCTGCTCGCCCAGCTCTGGCTCTTCGTCGTTCCCGCGGTCCACCCGCGGACGCGGCGCATGGTCTACGCGTTCGTGCTTCCGTCGCTGCTGCTTGCCGCGCTGGGGATAGCCTTCGCCCACTTCATCGTCATCCCGCGCGTCATCGCCGCCCTCCTGAGCATCACGAGCGCGGTCGCGACGCCGACGTTCGGCATCGCGTCCACGCTGAATTTCGTCATCGTCCTGCTGGCGCTCTTTGCGATCATCTTCCAAACCCCGATCGTGCTGATCGGCCTGGCGCGCCTCGGCATCGTCAGCGCGGCGTCGCTCATGCACTACCGCCGCCAAGCGTTGTTCGGGTTCTTCATCGCCGGCGGCCTTGCGGCGCCCGACGGCAACCCGCTCACGATGGCGCTGCTCGCCCTCCCGATGTACGCGCTCTACGAAATCTCGATTTGGATCATCTTGCCGCTGCAGCGCCGGTGGAAAGCGTGAGCACCGCCCGCGCGCTCTACGGCGAGTTCGTCCGCACGTTCGGCAACGTGCTCTTCGCGGTCTCGCTCTTCGTCGTCTGGGGGCTGCTCACGCTCGTCGGCGTCGTCGTGGACCAAGGCAAAGACCCCGCGATTTACTTTCAATCCTACGCCGCGCCGATCGCGCGCGCGATCCTGCGGATGAGCTTCGACGACGTCTATCACTCGCCGTGGTACGTCGGCATCGTCGGCCTCATCTTGCTCTCGCTGGCGGTCTGCACGTTCAAACGCGTCATCCCCGCGCGGCTGCCGCCTCTGCACCCGGTCGCCGTCGACAAGATTCCGCTGCACGCGACGTTCGAAACCGAGGGCGCAGCCGACGCCGTGCGCCGGCGCTTGGCGGAGTTCTTCACCGCGCGCGGCTGGCACGTTCGCGAGAAGGTCTTCGGCGGCACCGAATGGAGCTTCGCCGACAAGCACAACTGGGCGCGCCGGGGCGTGCTCGTCGCGCACGCCGGGTTCGTCATCATCGCTGCGGGCACGACGCTCTACTGGGCGCGCGGTTTTTCCGGCGAGATGGCGCTGCTGACCGGGCAGACCTTGCAAGTGCCCCGCACCGGCGCGGCGATTCACCTCGACGACTTCGCGTACAAGATCGTGCCGATCGCGACGAAGAGCGGCATGGTCTACCAGCCGGTGGACTACATCTCGCACGTCACCGTCACCGGAAGAGACGGAACGGCGCGGCACATGACCGTGCGGGTCAACCATCCCATCGACGTGGACGGCACGCTTTACTACCAGGCGAGCTACGGTTTCGGCGTCCGCTTTCTCGTGACGCACGCGGGGCGGCGCGCCGGCCTGCTTTCGGATCGAACGCTGCTCGAAGGCGACTCGCTCGACATCCCCGGCAGCGCGCGCAGCGTAGTCTACGAGAGCTTCGCCCCGACGGTCGACCGCCAGCGCGGCGTGCCGACCGCCGATCCGCGCGTGAACGATCCGGCGGTGGTGCTGGGGTTCACCCAAGCCGGGAATCCCGTCGGAGAGCAGCTGGTGCCGCTGCGGTCGTGGCTCGACCTCGGCGACGGCTGGCGCCTGCGGCCCCAGACCTACGTCCTCTACAGCGGCCTGCAGTACCGCTACGACCCCGGCGTCCCGCTCGTCGGCATCGGCGCGTTCGTCCTGCTCGCGGGGCTGATCATCTCGTTTTACTTCCTTCCGGCGCGCCTCTACGTGCGCGTCGACGACGCCGGTTCGGAGCGCTCGAAGGTCGGCGTGGCGGCCACGACCGTGAAGGGGTACGACGTTTTCGAGAACGAGTTTGGCCGGCTCGTGGTAGCGTTGAGAGGTGAAAATGCCGCTGGATGAACTCCTGATCGGGATCGCGCTGGGATGCTACACGCTGGGCGCGCTGGCACTCCTCGTCTACTTCTTCTCGCGCCAGGAGTGGCTGCGCAACTTCGGGGCCCCGCTGGCCGTGGCCGGCTGCGTGGCGCAGTTCGCCCAGCTGATCGTGCGGTACGAGACGACCGGCGTTTGGCCGCTGCTCAATCTCTACGGCTCGCTGTCGCTCTTCGCGGCGATGTCGGTCGCGATCTACATCGGTTTCGCGTTCCGCTACCGGCTCTGGTTCGCCGGCGGCTTCGTGCTCGCGCTGGCTGCGATCTTTCTCGCCTACGGGGTGACCTGGTACGAAGGAACGATGCCGCCCGTGCCGTCGCTGCAGTCGTACTGGGCGAAGATCCACGTTCCGATCGTCGTTTCGTCGTACGCGGCCTTCCTCGTGGCGTTCGTCTTCTCGGGCATCTATCTGCTCAAGTACTACTTGGAGCGAGGCCAGTCCGAGCCCCCTTCGGGAAACGCTGCCGTCGCGCGCTGGCTGGCGGCGCTGCCGAGCCTCGCGCAGCTCGACGTCATCGTCTACCGCGCCATCGCGATCGGCTTGCCGCTCATCTCGATCGGCATCATCACCGGCGCGATGTGGGCAAAAGAAGCGTGGGGCGCGTACTGGCAGTGGGATCCCAAGGAGACCGCCGCGCTGTTCTCGTGGATCGTCTACCTCGCGTACATGCACCTGCACACGCGCCACTCCTGGCGGGGCTTGCGCACGAACTGGGTCAGCGTGCTGGGCTTCCTCTCGATCGTCTTCTGCTACCTCGGCGTGAACATCTGGATTTCGGGTCTTCACAGCTACAAGGTCTAAAGAGGGCCGGATTACCGAGGGGGCAAAATGGGCCTGCGACCCGCACTTGCATCGTTCTCAGGAGAAGAACCTTGTCGAATTCGAGCGGCGACGCTGCTGAAGGCGTCCAGCGCAAAGTCTTGAGCGCCTACGACGTTCCGCAAACGGAAGAGGAAATCTCGCGGCGCACCTTCATGGCGAACGCGACGCTAACCATCGGCGGCGTGGTGGGCCTCGTGCTCGCCGTGCCGATCCTCGGCTCGCTCGTGCCCGAGGGAAGCTCGACGGCCGGCAGCTGGGCCCCGTTGAGCTCGACGGAGATGGACGCGCTCCAGAAGGCGACGTCCAAGCCGGTGAAAATGACGTTCACCCTCAAGTACAAAGACGGCTATCTGCCCGAGCAGGCAGCCGACGAGTACGTCTGGGGCATCAAGGTGGACCCTGCGAAGTTCCAAGCCTCGCGCACCGACATCTTCAACCAGGCCGGCGGCAAGGCCGACGTCCCGTACGACGTCGTCAACATGGGCTTCGTCATCTTCAGCCCGATCTGCCCGCACCTCGGCTGCTACTATAACTGGAGCGACGAGACGAACCGGTTCATGTGTCCGTGCCACGGCTCGCAGTACACCTTCGACGGCACGCACGTCGCGGGGCCGGCGCCGCGCGGACTCGATCCGCTGCCGATGCGCTCCCAGAACGGAAGCGCCGACGTGACGTGGATCATCTACCAGTCGAACGTACCGCAGCGCATCGTCGTCTCCTACCAGGCATAGGGTAACATCGCTGATGCTGAACTGGATCGAAAAACGCACCGGCTTCGTCTCGATGACGAAGGAGTTCCTTACCGAAGACGTCCCCGGCGGCGCGAGCTACTGGTACGTCTTCGGAAGCGCGACGCTCTTCGCGATGATCGTGCAGATCGTCACCGGCATCTTCCTAACGTTCTTCTACGCGCCCTCGGCCGCTACGGCGTGGGAATCCACGCGCGCGATCTACGTCAATCCGTACACGCACTTCCTCATCGCGGTGCATTACTGGGGCGCGTCGGCGATGATCGCGCTCGTCTTCCTGCACCTGCTGCAAGTGCTGATCTGGGGCGCGTACAAGTCGCCGCGCGAGCTGCAGTGGGTCGTCGGCGTCCTGCTGCTGCTGGTAACGCTCGTGCTCGGCCTCACCGGCTACCTGCTCCCGTGGGACATGGACGCGTACTTTGCCTCGCAGGTATCGCTCAACATCGTCGGTCTCGCGCCGGTGCTCGGCCCCTTCATGCAGCACGTCGCGCAGGGCGGCGGCAGCATGGGCACCGCGACGATCAACCGCTTCTTCGGACTGCACGTCTGGCTGATGCCCGCCGTGCTCGTTCTGCTCGTCGGCGCGCACTTGGCGATCTTCCGCCACAACGGCTCGGCGGGACCGGTCGTGGACGACCCGCGCAAGCTCAAACCCGGACGCTTCTGGCCCGACCAGATGTTCATGGACGGCGCGTTCTCGCTGATCGTCTTCATCATCATCTGCTTCCTCTCGTTCGTCTCGCCGCCGTACCTCGACGCCAAAGCGGACCCGACGAAGTTCTTCGTGCCGTATCCGGCCTGGTATTTCTTGTCGCTCTTCGGCCTGCTCTCGCTCGTGCCGCCCGAGATATCGCTCGGGCCGATCACGATCAGCATGGAGCTGATTGCGACGATCGTGGTGCCGACGATCTTCCTGGTCGCCGTGTTGCTCATTCCGTGGCTGGACCGCAGCACGACGCGCGGTTTTGCGGCGCGCTCCGGGCTGCTCTGGATCACGACGATCGTCGTCGGCACCATCGTCGGGCTGTCTATCTACGCGCAGATCGGCATCATGACCAAACAGGCGGCGGCGCCGCCCTCGCCGCCGGAGTCGGTCGTGCTCAGCGCGGAGGCCGCGCCCGCTCCCGCATCGGGCAGCGCCGCGGCGCCTTCAGCCGCAAGCGGCGCCGGCGCGAAAGTCTATTCGACGAACTGCTCGAGCTGCCACGGCGCGCAAGGACAAGGCTCGCCCGGCGCGTTCCCGCCGCTGGCGGGCAATCCGGTCGTGACCGGGGATCCCAACAAAGTCATCGGCATCGTAGTCGGCGGCCTTCACGGCTCGATCACGGTCGCGGGCCAGACCTACAACGGGATGATGCCTGCGTGGAAGGGGACGCTCTCGAATAAAGACGTCGCCGACGTCGTGACGTACATCCGGTCGGCGCTGGGCGCCAATCACGCGTCTGCCGTAACGCAAGCGCAGGTAAGCGGCTACAAACCGTAGCCGCCGCCGCAGGGCGGACCGTCGTAGAGGAAGAGCGCGGCCTTGCGATCCAGGGCGACGACGCGCCGGCGACGGCCGTACGTCGGATCGTAGGCTGGGCGAATCGCCGGAGCGATGACCCACGCACGCGCCGCGCGGCAAATGACCGTGCGCGGGTCGGCGTCGCCCGACTGCGGATCGCCGCCGTTCGGCGGCGCGAGCACGCGCACGACCGGCTGCGTGTAAAAGAGCAGCGCGTTCCCGCCCGAGACGCCTTGAATCGCGACGACGTCGCCGGCGCGGCGGTCGCGCTGAATCAGCCCGGCCAGTCGCGGCACCGGCTTGAACGCCTCGGCGTGCGGCAGGACGCGCACCGCGAGAACGTCGGCGGCGATCGTTGCGGCGAGCGCGAGCGCGTACGGAGCGGCGCGCAACGTGCTTGCGCGCGCGAAAAGCAGCGCGGTTAGGAGCGAGCCTGCGAAGATCGCCACCGCCATGCCGAGCAACCCCGGAACGGCAATGGCGACCTCGATCGTGAGGCGGTTGTTGTGCGTGAAGAGCCAGATGGCGAAGGCGAGCGCACCGATCGTGACCGGAACCGTCGCCGCCGAGATGACGGCCGAACGTCTCCCGCCTTCGCGCACGACCGCTTCGAAGTAGAGGGCGGTCACCAGCGCGAGTGCGGGAAGCTCGAGGGCGACGTAGTTCGGGAGCTTCGTGCGCGCGAAGCTGAAAAAAAGCAGCGGCACGACGATCCAGCAGAATCCCAAGCGCAGCAATCGCGCGGTCTGGGGCCGTGCGCCGTCGCCCGTGCGCAGCTCGCGCACGCCGTAGGCGATCGCCGTCGGCAGGAAGGCGATCCACGGAAAGAACCCGAGGATGATGACGGGCAGGTAGTACCAGATCGGGCCGGCTTGATTTTCGACGACGCCCGTGTACCGTCCGATCGTGTATTCGCCGATCAGCTTCTCGAGGGGAAAGAGGCGGAAGTGCGCGACGAGCGCGATCGGCCAGGGTGCGGCGATCGCGAGAAAGGCCAGCGCACCGGCGATCCAGGCTCGCGGCGAGGGCGCTCGCGTCGGCTCGCACCGCCGGTTCCAGAAGTAGAACGGAACGATCGTCAGCAGCGCGACGACCGGTGCGACCGGTCCCTTGGCGAGGAATCCCGCGCCCGCGGCAATCCAGCCGTAGATGACGTACCTGTCGCGCCCCGTCTCCAACCCGCGAAACCACCAAAAGATCGTCATCGCAACGGCGAGGTCGAGCAGCGCGTCCATGATCGCGAGACGCCCGATCACCGTCTGCATCAAACACGTCGAAAGCACGACGGCGGCGTAAATTCCCACGCGCGTGCCGGCTTGCCGCGCCACGGCATACCCCGTGAGGCCGCCGAGCGCGATCGTCGCCAGCGCCGACGGAAGACGCAGCGCGAACGGCGTGGCGCCGCCGAAAAGCAGCGAGAACGCGGCGCCCAGCCAAAAGTAGAGCGGCGGCTGCACGAAGTACGGCACGTTGTTGAGATGCATGACCACCCAATCGTGGGTGAGCAGGATCTCCCGAGCGACTTCGCCGTAGGCGGTCTCGCTATTGTCCCAAAGGGTGCCGACGCCAAGGCCCGGCAAGGTTGCTAGGGCCGCAACGACCGCACCGACGAGGGCGGCGCGCACGGGCCTAGTGGGCGGCGAAAGCGGCACGAAGGGCGGTTTTTGGCACCAGGATGCGGAACTCATTGTACGTTCGTATGCTTCCAATCTCTCTGCGGCCCAACGGTCGACGAGCCGTCATCGTCGGCGGCGGCAGCGTCGCCGCGCGCAAGGCCGAATCGCTCGTCGATGCGGGATTTCCGATTTTCGTCGTTGCCGAACGCATCGACGATCGTTTGCGCTCGATGCTCGACGAGCGAGGCGAGGCCTATGAAGAACGCCGCTACGAGAGCGCCGACGTGGAAGGCGCGGCGCTCGTCATCGCGGCGACGGCCGATCCGGAAACGAACGCGCGCGTCGTTTTCGACGCCCGCGCCGCGCGGACGCTCGTCTGCGACGCGGCGCAGCCGCACGGCGGCGATTTTACGATGGCGGCCACGCAACGCATCGGCGACCTCACCATTACGGCCGATTCCGGCGGCGGATCGCCCGCGTTCGCCCGGCGAGTCGTGGGCGAGATGGCGCGCGCGCTCGGGCCGCAGTACGGCGACGCGGTACGCACGCTTGCGCGGATGCGAACGCACGTGAAGGAGGCCTATCCGCAAGAGGAGCGCGCCGAAATCCTGCGCGAGCTCGCGGCGCAGCCGGTCGAGGAACTCGCGGCGATGCCCGCGGCGAGCGTTATCTGCGCTTCGCGGCGCAGCGCGCTTGCGACGGTACAAAGCCGCTCGGTCGCCGCGCGCCTCGCGCAGCGCGGCATCGCTTCGACGATTCTCGGCGTGACGACCAGCGGCGACCGCGACCAGAAGCGTCCGATCGACGAGCTCGACGGACCCAACGTTTTCGTGAAGGAGCTCGAGAGCGCTCTGCGCGAGCGGCGTGCCGACTATGCGGTGCACTCGTGTAAGGATCTCGCGAGCTCGCTTCCCGGCGACATGTGCCTCGCGGCGGTATCGCAGCGCGAGGACGCGCGCGACGCGTTCTGCAGCGAACGCTACGCCAGCCTCGACGCCCTGCCGCCGGGCGCGGTCGTCGGAACGTCGAGTCCGCGCCGCCAAACGCAGCTCCTCGCGCTGCGCCCCGATCTCACGCTCGCCACCCTGCGCGGCAACGTGGACACGCGCCTGCGCAAGCTGCGGGGCGGCGAGTTCGACGCGATCGTGCTGGCGATGGCGGGCTTGAACCGCTTGGGACTGCGCGCCGCACACGTCGTGCCGTTCGACGTCGAGACGCTCGTGCCGGCCGCGGGACAAGGCGCGTTGGCGGTCGAGACGCGCGCCGGCGACGACGCGCTCGCGCGCGTTCTTCGCGCGTGCGTGGGCGATGCAGCGAGCGAACTCCGTATCGCGTGCGAGCGTGCCGCACTGCGCGCGCTGCACGCGGGGTGCAGCGCGCCGATCGGCATTCACGCGCGCCTCGAAGGAGAACGCATGGTCGCGATCGGCGCCTACGCAACCGACGGCGCAAACGTTCAACGCGAACGCTGCGAGGCTCGCGTCTCGACGCTGGAAGAAGCCGAAGCGCTGGGCGCGGCGCTCGCCGCGCGTTTTTCCGAAGCGATGCGGGCCGCGCCGGAGGCGGCGCGATGATTCCGTTACGGCCGCGCCGCTTGCGCCGCGGTGAAGTCGTGCGCGCGCTCGTCCGCGAGCACCGCGTCCACGTCGAACAGCTCGTCCAGCCGCTTTTCGTCGTCGAACGGGCGCGCGACGCCGGCCCCATCGAATCCATGCCGGGAATCGCGCGGCTCGATCTCGAGGCGACGGTCGCGGAGGCTACCGAGCTCTTCGCCGTCGGCGTGCGCAGCGTGCTGCTCTTCGGCATCCCGGCGCGCAAGGACGCGGTCGGGTCGAGCGCCTACGATCCCGACGGCGTCGTCCAGCGCGCGATCCGCGCGCTCAAACAGGCGTTGCCCGAGCTGCTCGTCATTGCCGACCTCTGCAACTGCGAGTACACCGATCACGGCCACTGCGGGATTCTCGATGCGCGCGGCAACGTGGACAACGACGCCACGGTCGAGCTGCTCGCGCGCACCGCAATCACCTACGCCCAAGCCGGCGCCGACGTCGTCGCGCCGTCGGACATGATGGACGGGCGCGTCGGCGCGATTCGCGGCGCCCTCGACGCGCACGCGCAGAGCGAGGTTGCGATCATGTCGTACAGCGCGAAGTACGCGTCGGCGTTCTACGGCCCGTTTCGCGAGGCGGCGGGCACCGCACCGCAGTTCGGCGATCGTCGCGGCTATCAGATGGATCCTTCGAACGCGCGCGAGGCGCTGCGCGAGATCGCGCTGGACGTAGCGGAAGGCGCCGATATCGTCATGGTTAAGCCCGGGCTGCCGTATCTCGACATCGTGCGCGCGGCGCGCGATCGCTTCGACGTCCCGATCGCGGCGTACAACGTCAGCGGCGAGTACGCGATGCTCAAGGCGGCAATCGCCGCCGGCTGGATCGACGGCGAGCGCGCCGTCGAAGAGACGCTCGCGTCGTTCGTTCGCGCCGGCGCCGACATCGTCGTAACGTACTTCGCCAAGGAGTACGCCGCGCGGCATGCCTGAAGCCGTCGCTCGCAAACTCGATGCGGCAATCGTGCTGCTGGCCGGAGGCCGCGCGACGCGCTTTCCCGGCAAGCTCGAGCGGCCCGTCGGCGGCGTGCCGATGGTCGCGCGCGTGTTTCGTACGCTGCGCTCGACGAACTGGCCCGTGTACGTGGCCGCGAACGGTTCGCTGTCTCCCGAAGTCGCCGCACTGCTCGACGGGCCCATGCTGGCCGAGGACGAACCCGGGAGCGGCCCGCTCGGCGCGATGCTCTCGGCTTGCTCCGCGATCCGAGCGGCGCTCCTCTTCGCCGTCGCAGCCGACCAGCCGCGCCTGGAGGCCGGCGTCCTGCGCCGCATCGCCGAGGCCTGGCAGCCCGGCGACGAGGCCGTCGTCCCCGAACACGAAGGGCGAATCGAGCCGCTGGCCGCACTCTACGCTCGCACGGCGCTGCTCGGCGAGGGCTCGCGCTTGCTGCGCGCCGGGGAGGGCGCAATGCACCGTCTGATCGAGCGGGTCGCGGTAAGATTCGTGCCGATGCCCGCGCACTATTTTCACAACGTTAACACCGCCGCGGATCTGCGCGGCGAATCGAGTTGGGATGAGCATTGAACGTTCGATCGCCGCGTTCGCCAGGGCGCGGCGGGTCATCGCCGGCGGCGTAAACTCGCCGGTGCGCGCGCTAGGCGCCGTCGGGCTTTCGCCGGTCTTCATGAAGAGCGGCTCCGGCGCGCTGCTCTACGATCTCGACGGTCACGAATACCTCGACTACGTCATGTCGTGGGGCGCGTTGCTGCTCGGCCACGCGCATCCCGCCGTGACGCGCGCGATCGTCAACGCCGCCGCGCGCGGGACCACGTTCGGCACGCCGACCGAGCTCGAGAGCGAGCTGGCCGAACTGGTCACCGCGATGGTGCCGTCCATGCAGCGCCTGCGCTTCGTTTCCAGCGGCACCGAGGCGACGATGAGCGCCGTCCGCCTCGCGCGCGGATTTACCGGCCGCGCGAAGATCGTGAAGTTCGCAGGCTGCTACCACGGCCACGGCGATTCGTTCCTCATCGCGGCCGGCTCGGGCGCGCTGACGACCGGCGTGCCCGACTCGCCGGGAATCACGGAAGGAACGGCGCGCGACACGATCGTCGTGCCGTATAACGACGTCGCCGCGATCGATGCGGTCTTTGCGGAGAAGGGCGACGAGATTGCTGCCGTCGTCGTCGAGCCGTACGCGGGGAACATGGGACTCGTGATGCCGCGCCCCGGCTTTCTCGCGCGCCTGCGGGAGCTCTGCACGAGCGCCGGCGCACTGCTGATCTTCGACGAGGTGATGACCGGCTTTCGCGTCGCCCGCGGCGGCGCCCAGTCGCTGGAAGGCATCCTGCCCGATCTCACGACGTTGGGAAAGATCGTCGGCGGCGGGCTTCCGGTGGGCGCCTTCGGCGGACGCGCCGACGTCATGGCTCGTCTCTCGCCCGACGGCCCCGTTTATCAAGCGGGCACGCTCTCGGGCAATCCCCTCGCGATGGCCGCCGGAATCGCCACGTTGGGCATCATCGCCGAGGATTTGACGCTCTACGATCGGCTGGACGCGACGACCCGGCGGCTAACCGACGGCCTGGATCGCGTCATGACCGAGCGGGGCATCCCTCATTTCTGCAGCCGCGCCGGCTCGATGTTCTCGATTTTCTTCACGGAGGGGCCGGTGGCCGATCTCGAGGACGCGCGAAAGTCGGATTGCCGCCTCTTCGCGAAGTACTTCGCTGCAATGCTCGACCGCGGCATCTACCTCGCCCCTTCGCAGTTCGAAACGAACTTCGTTTCCAGCGTCCACACCGCCGGCGACGTCGACCTCACGATCGCCGCGGCCGACGCCGCGCTGGCCCAGCTGCTGGCGACCGCATGATCGACACCGAACTCAAGCTGGCGACGGCACGGCTCGACCTCGTCGAACCGCTCGGCGAAGTCTCGATCCCCCGCCTCTACGCCTATCACCGCGTCCTGCGCCAAGCGCAGGCAAGCGGAAAGGACACGATCACGTCGCACGGGATGGCCGCTTTGCTCGGGCACTCGATCGCCAGCACGCAGATTCGCAAAGATTTGAGCGCCCTGCGGCCGCTCGGCCGGCGCGGTCAGGGCTATGCGATCGCGCCGCTCGTCGAGCAGCTCGCGCAGGTCTTGGGCTTGGAACACGACTGGCGCATCGCCATCGTCGGCTTCGGCTACCTCGGTCGCGCCTTCGCGTCGTTCATCACCGCGCGCGAGAGCCGTTTCCGCGTCGCTGCGATCTTCGACCGCTCCGAGAGCGTCGTCGGTCAGACCTGGCAAGGCATCGTGGTGCACGACGCGAGCGAAATGGAGCGCGTCATGGCCGAAGCCGAATGCAGCATCGCGGTGATCGCCGTTCCCGCCTCCGAAGCCGCGGCGAGCGCTCAGCGCGCCGCCGGCCTGGGGGCCCGCGCGATCCTGAACTTCGCGCCGATGCCGCTGGGCGTTCGCGCGCCGGTCATCGTGCGAAACATAGACCTCGCAGGCGAGATGGCGATCCTGACGCATCGCTTGAGCCTGGAGACGCCCTGATGCATATCGCCTGCATCGGCCTCTCCCATCACACCGCGCCGGTGGACGTGCGCGAGCGCCACGCGTTTCCCGCCGCTCGCACGGCCGAAGCGCTCGTCGCGCTGCGCGATTACGAAGCGGTGCGCGAAGCGGTGATGCTGCAGACGTGCGGGCGCCTGGAAATTTATGCGGAAGTCGACGACTACGAGACCGGGGTCGCGCAGGTTAAATCGTTCCTAGCGAACTTCCGCCACGGCGCCGTTGAGTACGACATCGAATCCTACCTGTACACGCGTTTGGGACGCCAAGCCGTCGAGCATCTGTTCCGCGTCAGCACGGGGCTCGACTCCATGCTCGTCGGCGAGGCCGAGATCCTCGGTCAAGTCAAGAGCGCGTACGTCGCCGCGGCACAGGCAAGATCGCTGGGCCGCACGCTCCACCGGCTCTTCCACGATGCGATCTCCGTGGGCAAGACGGCCCGCGCGCAGACGCGCATCGGCGACGAATCGGTTTCGATTGCAACGGCAGCGGTCGACGCGGCGCGCTCGCACCTCGGTTCGCTCGAGGGCGCCTCAGTGCTCGTCATCGGCGCCGGAAAGATGGGCCGAAACGCCGTCAAACGGCTGCGCCGCGAAGGCGCCGCGCGCGTGATCGTGACGAACCGCACCATCGCCCGCGCGCGCGAGCTGGTCGCGGAAGCGGGCTTCGGCGAAGCGATCGAGATGCCGGGGATCGTGGACGCGGTGGCCGGTGCCGACGTCGTCGTCGCTTCGACCGGCGCGTCGCATTTCGTTCTCAACGAGGAGCGCGTGCGCGCGGCGATGGCCCGCCGTCCGGATCGCCCGCTGTTCGTCGTGGATATCGCCGTCCCGCGCGACGCCGACCCCGAAATTGCGGCCATTCCCAACGTCTCGCTCGTGGATATCGACGGCCTCAAGTCGGTCGTCGACGAACGGCTCGAAGTCCGTCGCGAAGCGATCCCGGCGGTGGAAGAGATCATCGAGGAGTACGCGGAGCGCTTCGACAATTGGCACCGCGCGCGGACGGTCGTTCCGGTCATCGCCACGCTCACGCAGAAGGCCGAAGCCATTCGCGCCGCAGAGCTCGACCGCTTGTTCGCGCGCTGCCCGGATTTGGGCGAGCGCGAGCGCATGCTCGTTACCGGCATGTCCATGACGATCGTCTCGAAGCTGCTCCATTCGGTGATTCTCAAGGTGCGCGAGAAAGCGAACCTCGATCACGCCGCAGCGCTTTCGAACGCGCGCGTCCTCGACGAGCTCTTCGAGCTTAACCTCGCCGATCACATCGCCGAGCTGATTCCAAAATCCGTCGCCGATGGCGGGGAGTAGCGCCGGAAAGGTCTACCTCGTCGGCGCGGGCCCGGGCGATCCGGGCCTGCTTACGTTACGGGCCGCCGAGGTGCTGCGCGACGCCGACGTGCTGCTTTACGACGCGCTTGCGAGTGACGCGGTGGTCGCGCTCGCGCCGGCGACGTGCGAGCGCATCTTCGTCGGCAAGCGCGGCGGCGTGCATGCGATGCCGCAGGCGGAGATCGAAGCGCTCGCGATCGGCAAAGCTCGCGAAGGCCGGCGCGTCGTACGGTTGAAAGGCGGGGACCCGCTGGTGTTCGGACGCGGCGGCGAGGAAGGCGAAGCGCTGCACGACGCGGGCGTCGCCTTCGAGATCGTTCCCGGCATAAGCTCGGCGATCGCGGCACCGGCCTACGCCGGCATTCCCGTGACGCATCGCCGCCACGCCGCGGCATTTACCGTCGTCACCGGACACGAGGATCCGGCAAAGCCGGCCTCGACGATCGACTGGGCCAAGCTGGCCGACCCGCAGCGCACGCTCGTGCTGCTCATGGCGATGGAGAACCTGCGCGGCATCGCGCGCAATCTGATCGAGAACGGACTGGACGCGCAAACGCCGGTGGCCGTCGTGCAGGACGGCACGCGGCCTAGCCAGCGCACCGTCCAGGGAACGCTCGCGACGATCGGCGACGTCGTGGCCGAAGCGGGGCTCGGCGCGCCGGCCGTCGTCGTCGTCGGCGGGGTCGTGACCTTGCGCGAGTCGCTGAAGTGGTTTGAAACCGGCCCGCTCTTTGGAAAACGCGTGCTCGTAACGCGCGCCGGCGAACAATCGGCAGGCTTCGCGCGCGCGCTGCTGGCGCGCGGCGCCGAACCGATACCCGCACCGGCGATTGCGGTCGTGGCCCCCGACGATGACGAACCCGCGCGGAAGGCCGCCCGCGAGCTTGCCACGTACGCGTGGATCGTGTTCACGTCGCAGAACGGCGTGGACGCGCTCTTCGGCCATCTCGCCGAACGTGCCGCCGACGCGCGCGCCTTCGGTTCGGCTAAGGTTGCGGCCATCGGCGAGCGCACGGCCGAACGACTGCGCGCCAACGGCATACGCGCCGATCTCGTGCCGGAGGAGTTCGTCGGCGAGGAACTCGCGCGAGCGCTCCTGGAACGGTCGCAACCCGGCGAGCGCGTGCTCTTCTATCGCGCGGCGCAGGCGCGCGACGAGCCGGTTAGGATGCTCCGCGACGCCGGGCGCGACGCGACCGTCGTCGCCGCGTACAAGACGACGTACGCGCAAGACCCGGCGTACGCGGACAAGGTCGCGCGCGCCGACATCCTCACCTTCACGAGCGCGAGCACCGTGCGCGGCTTTTGTTCGCTGCTCGGCGGCGATGCGAATGCCGCGGCGGCCGCGCGCGGCAAGCTCGTCGCCTGCATCGGGCCGATCACCGCGCAGGCCGTTCGCGATGCCGGCATGAGCGCCGGCGTCGTCGCGAGCTCGTACACGACCGCCGGATTGCTCGACGCGATCGAAGCCGCTCTCTCCAGCACCTCGTGACGCAGATTGCGCTCGGCGCCGCCTTCGCCGCGATCGTCGCCGGGCTTGCGTACCGCGCGGGATCGCTAACCGCGAGCGGCGCGGTCGCCGCGTTCGCCGTCGGGGCGGTCGTTTTCGGCGCGATGGGCTGGCCGGGCGCCGCCGTGCTCTTCGCGTTCTTTCTGCCGTCGGCGCTGCTCTCGCGATTCGGAAGAGCGCGCAAGCGCGCGCTGCTCGACGTCGAGAAACCCGGGCCGCGCGACGCGCGCCAAGTGCTCGCCAACGGCGGCGTTGCGGCCATCTGCGCGCTGTTCCACGCGCGCGGCGGGGCGCCGGTCGCGGCGGCCTTCGCCGGCGCATTCGCGGCTGCGTCGGCCGACACGTGGGGAACGGAGATCGGATCGCTCTCGCGGCGCAGCCCCGTTTCGATCCTGACGTTTCGCGCGGTCCCGCCGGGCATCTCCGGCGGCGTCACGCTGCTGGGAACGCTTGCGACGGCCGGCGGCGCTCTCGCCGTTGCGACCGCGGCAGCGCTCGCTAGGGTCGCGCCGCTCTGGCCCGTCGCGCTCGCGGGGATCGCGGGCGCGTTGCTCGACTCGATGCTCGGCGCGAGCCTTCAGGAGCTGCGCTGGTGCCCCTCGTGCGCGAGCGAATGCGAGACGCCGTTGCACCGCTGCGGCACGCCGACGGTCGCGCGTCGCGGCTTTCGCTGGGTCGGCAACGACGCCGTCAACTTCGCGGCGACGCTCGGCGGCGCGCTCGTCGCGTCGCTGATCGCGGGGCGGTGACGCACTCGCAATGGACGCGCGTAAGAACCTGCTGCACTCGCGACGAGTCGCCAAACGCAGCGCCGCCACGGCACACGTGCATCTGCCGCCGCTGCCCGAGAAACGCTACGACATCGCGTACGTGGATCCGCCATGGTACTACTACGGAAGCGCGGTCAAAGACGCGGCCGCCGCCAAGCACTATCCGCTGATGTCGCTCGACGAGCTGGCCGCGATCGACGTTCGGCGGATGCTCAACAAGCGCGCCGCCGTCTTCGTCTGGGCGACCTGTCCGCGGCTCGATTTCGCAATCGCGCTTATCGAGGCTTGGGGCTTGCACTATCGCGGCGTCGCGTACGTCTGGGTGAAAGCGAACCGGCGCGGCGAACCGATCGCCGGACAGGGCGTTCCGCCGACGTTCACCAAGCCGACGTCGGAACTGCTGCTCGTCGCAACGACGAACGCAACCGGCCGGCCGTTTCCGATCCTCGACCTCGCGCAGCCGCAGGTGGTCCTGCAGCCGCGCGGCGCGCACAGCGAGAAGCCTGCGATCTTCCGGGAGCTTATCGAGCAGCTCTGCGGCGACCGGCCGCGCATCGAGCTCTTTGCGCGCGCTCTCGCGCTCGGATGGGACGCGTGGGGCGCAGAGGTCCCGCCGGCTCCCTAGGAGCCGTACGTCGTCCGGAGGTACGCGACGATGGCGTCGTCGTCGTCGGCGATTTTGACGTCGCCGTCCACCATGCTGGGAATGCCCGTCGTCCCGAACAGCTCTTGCATGCCCGTCCGGCGCCCGTGCTCGGACGGGACGTTGACGGCCTTGTAGTCGAGCAGCAGCTCGGTGAGGACCTCGCGCACCCGGGCGCAGTAGCCGCACCACTCCGCCTGATAGAGGACGATGTTCGTGTCTCGCATGGAGGACTAGAGCGCGTCACGGGCGGGGTCGGTTGCACGTTGGAAGCGAAGAGGTCCTCACAGGTATGGCTGCAGCGATTGACGCGAACGGGAGGATGGGCCGGGCGACGCTTGGGTCGGTTGCGATCCATACGCTCGTCGCGCTCGCAATTCCGGCGCTGGCATGGACGGTCTCCACGGAGGCCCCGATCGAGACGATTTCCTTTGCCCACGTGCTCCGCGTCGTGGTCACGCCGCCGCGCGCGCCGGTGCCGCCGCCGCGCGCGCAGGCGCCGCATCACGCGACCAAAGCGGCGCTAAACTTCTCAAGCCGCGTGCCGGTCGCCCGAAGCGTGCCACGGCCGCATGCTTCGGCGCAACCGCCCGCCGCGACGTTCGCACCCGCCGCACCGGCCGTTTCGACCGTCGCACAGGCGGGAACCGGTAACGCGTCCAGCGCCGGCGTGCAAGCGACTGCATCGCCGGAAGTGCGTACCGCCGCGAGCCTCGGCGCGCGTCGTGCGGGCGGCTACTTGCCGTTCGGAGCCGAACAGCCCGAACCGGTGCTCGATCCGAACGTGCGTAAGTCGCTCGACGGCCTCGGCGTCCACGTCACTCTCGTCGTCGTCGTCGGCGACGACGGCCGGACGCAGAGCGTTGCGTTCGAACCGCCGATCGATCCGCAACTCGAAACGAAGATACGCTCGTTGCTCGCCGACGCGAGTTGGGATCCCGCCGTTTGCGGCGGCGGCGTCGCCTGCGAAGGTCGCGCGACGATTACGTTGTAACCCTTCGACTCCGCTCAGGGTGACAACGGCGACTACAGAATAGATTTTCCCAGCGCGGAACAGATCAGGCCGACGGCGAGTGCCGCGGTCTGATTGCGGTTGTCGAGAATCGGGTTGATCTCGACCATCTCGATCGAGCCGAGCTGCCCGCTGTCGTGGAGCAGTTCCATCACGAGGTGCGCTTCGCGATAGCTCAAACCACCCTTGACCGGCGTGCCGGTGCCGGGAGCCTCGCTCGGATCTATCGCGTCCATATCGAACGACACGTGAATCGGGCGGTTGTGCGCCCCGGCGATCGCGCGCGCGCGGTCCATCACTTCCATCATGCCGAGCTTGTCCACGTCGGTCATCGTAAATGCTTTCACACCGCACTCGCGCAGCATGCGCTTTTCGCCGGGATCCACGTCGCGCAGGCCGATCTGCACGGTGCGATCGGCTGTCGCGTAGCCGTTCTTCAACGCGAAGTACAGCGGCATGCCGTGGACGTTGCCGCTCGAGGAGCTTCCCGGGCTGTTGATGTCGGCGTGCGCGTCTACCCACACGACGCCCGGCGCGTCGCCGCGCGCGCGCGTCAGCCCCGCGAGCGTCCCCATCGCAATCGAATGGTCGCCGCCGAGGACGATCGGAAACGCGCCGCCCCGCACGGCGGCCTCGACGAACGCCGCGAGCTCGTTGCAGACGTCCGCAATCACCGTGAAGTATTTGGCCGACGCGTCGTCGGTGTCTGCGGATTCCCGAATCGGAACCTCGAGGTTGCCGCGATCGTCGATCTCGGTGACGCCGAGCGCTCGCAGCTTTTCGTGCAGGCGCGCGTAACGGACCGCCGACGGGCCCATGTCGACGCCGCGCCGGCTCGCGCCGAGATCCATCGGCACGCCGACGATCTCCACCCGCCGTGCAGGCGCGCTCGTCGCGACGGGATCGGAACCAAGACTAGTCATGCGGCCATACTCCTTCACCATGCCGCCGAGCAAGCCCTCATCTTTTGTTGGCGGCAGGAGCGGCGTTGCGCGCCAAGCAATCGGTCCGGCTATGTTGCGGCGTGCGGCGTCTTTCCTGGCGTTTGCCATCACGATCGCCCTCGCATGTGCCGCTCCCGCGCTCGCCTACTTTCCGCCGCCGTTCGAACGTCTCAACCACGACGTGCGAAACGTCGCCAAGCGCGTGCCCGGAGCGATCGCGCTCGACGTTCTGGATCTCAACACCGGCTACCACGCGGGATTCAATGCGGCCAAGAGCATGCCGGCCGCGTCCACGATCAAGCTTCCCGTGATGGTCGAGGTCTTCCGTCAGCTGCAGGCCGGGCACTTCGACCTGCGCCACCGCGTCACGCTGCTGGCCGGCGACAAGGACTGGGGCTCGGGCGATCTCTGCGACGCCCCCGTCGGAACGACGTACCCGGTCTCCCTGCTGCTCGAGAAGATGATCGACGTCAGCGACAACACCGCGACGAACATGCTCATTCGGCTCGTAGGAAGGCGGAACATCAATCGCGCGATGCACGAGCTCGGCCTCGCTCGCACGCGCCTAGCCGGCGACGTTCGCACCGGCGGCTGGGGGATTCGGCAAACGCTGCGCACGTCGCCCGCCGATTTGGTGCGCCTGCTCTCGCTGATGGCGCGCGGCGAGTTGATAGATCAGTGGTCGTCGAACGAGATGATCGCGATTCTCGAGGCCGATCAGTACAACACGCTGCTGCCCGAACCGCTGCCCGACAACGTCGCGATCGCGCACAAGACGGGCTCGTTGTTCGACACGCTCAACGACGCCGGGATCGTTTTTGCCGGCAACGCACCCTACGTCATCGCCGTGATGACGACCTCGCTGCCCTCGCAAGACCTCGGGCGATCGTTCATCCATACGATCTCGCGCGTCACCTACGCCGACGAGCTGCGTTTCGCGCGCTGGCGCGCGGCGATGGGCATTCCCTCTACGTTCGAGCAGGCGCAGTCGACGAGCGGGAGCTCGCCCGACGTCCCGTACTGGAACGAAGCCCCCGCCGGCGAACCGCCGCCGGATACTCCGCCTACGCGCTGACGCGCGCCGAAGCGTACACTCGAGTGAGGGAGTCCTCGTACCGCGGCTCGCGCCCGGTAACGATTCTCGCGTAGAAATCGCGCAGCGCCAACGTGACCGGACCGATCGCGCCGTCGCCGACGGTACGCCGGTCGATTGACGATACGTAATGAACGCCGACGGCCGTGCCGGTGAAGAAGACCTCTTCGGCACAGTAGAGCTCGCCGCGATCGATCGAGCGTTCGACGACCTCCATCCCCAGCTCGTCGCGCGCGATATCCATGATCATCTTTCGCGTAACGCCCTCGAGCACGTTCTGCGAGGGGTCCGGCGTGTAGAGCACGCCGCGGCGCACCAGGAAGATGTTCTCGGCCGAACCCTCGGCGACGTGCCCGTCGTGCGAAAGCAGGATCGCTTCGTCGTAGCCGTTTTGCACGGCTTCGCTCTTGGCCAACGCCGAGTTCACGTAGAGGCCGGTAATCTTCGCGCGCGGCGGCGCCATCGTGTCGTCGGCGCGCCGCCAGGAGCTCACGCAGACGTCGAGCCCACGGTTGGGATCGAGGTAGGGCGAGTACTCAATGGGGACGATCGCCAGCGCATCCGGAACGTTATGCAGGCGCACGCCGATGTCTTCGGCGCTCTTATAGACGAACGGGCGAACGTAGACGTCGGTGCGCAGGCGGTTGCGCAGGCACAGCTCGGTCGTAATCTCGATCAGCTCGTCAACGCTCTCGGGAAACGCGAGCGTCAGGATCTTGCACGAGGTGCCGAGACGCTCGTAGTGGTCGCGCAGGCGCACGAGCAAGAGCTCGTCTTCCGACGGCACCCAGTACCCGCGAATTCCCTCGAAACAGCCGGTTCCGTACTGAAGCCCGTGCGTGAGCAGGCCGACCTTCGCCTCGTCGTAGCGGCAAAAGCCACCCGAGGCATACACGATGGTAGACGATAAATCCACGTTCCGGTGCCTCCCGCTGCGGCGGCGATGGGTAGGGACCCCGGTTCTTGCCTCCTCCGGCACCAAGCTCCTTCGTCCGGCCCGCCACGGGTGGGAGCGCCGCGCCGCCGCTCGAATCACGTGACGGTGAGTAAAACCTATCTCCGGTTGACGCATCCGCTCGTACGCGAGGGCGACGGCTTGCGCCGCGCCGGTTGGGACGAAGCGCTCGACCGGGCGGCATCCGGTCTTCGCGACGCCCGCGACCGCGGCGCCACGCGCACGTTCGGGATGTTCAGCTGCTCAAAGGCGACGAACGAGATGAACTACATCGCGCAAAAGTTCGCTCGTTCGATCATGGGCAGCAACAACATCGATAGCTGCAACCGAACTTGACACGCTCCGAGCGTCGTCGGTCTGACGGCGGTCTTCGGGGCAGGCGGGGGGACGAGCTCCTACGAGGAGATCGAGCGTACCGGCCTGATCGTCTTATGGGGATCGAACGCGCGCGACACGCACCCGATCTTCTTCCACCACGTCCTCAAGGGCATCCACAACGGCGCGAAGCTCTACGTCGTAGATCCGCGGCGCACGTCGAGCGCGCAATGGGCCGACGGGTGGCTCGGGCTCGACGTGGGTTCGGACATCGCGCTTGCCAACGCGATCGGCCGCGAGATCCTCGAGGCCGGACTGGAGAATCGCGAGTTCATCGCTCGCGCAACCAGCGGCTTCGACGCCTACCGGGCAGCCGTCGAGCCGTACACCTTGGCGTACGCCGAGAAGACGACCGGGGTCCCGGCGCCGCTGATCCGCGAGCTCGCGCACGCGTATGCGACGGCGCCGCACGCACAGCTCTGCTGGACGCTCGGCATCACCGAACATCACAATGCGGTCGACAACGTGCGCGCGCTCATCAATCTCGCGCTGCTCTGCGGTCACGTCGGCCGTTACGGGTCGGGGCTCAACCCGCTGCGCGGCCAGAATAACGTGCAGGGCGGCGGCGACATGGGCGCGATCCCAAACAAGTTCCCGGGCGGACAGGACGTCGAAGACGCCGCATACATCGCGAAGTTCGAACGGGCGTGGCGCGCCGAGCTGCCGCACGAGCGCGGCTGGAATCTCACCGATATGTTCCACGCGATCGAACGCGACGAGCTCGACACGCTCTACGTCATCGGAGAAAACCCGGCCCAGTCCGAGGCCGATCAGACCCACGCGATGGCGCTGCTGCGCGGGTTGCGCACCCTCATCGTGCAGGACATCTTCCTTACGAAGACCGGCGAACTGGCCGACGTCGTCTTTCCCGCATCGGCGAGCTGGTGCGAATCCGAGGGGACGGTCACGAGCAGCGAAAGGCGCGTGCAGCGCTGCCGCAAAGCGCTCGATCCGCCCGGCGAGGCGCGCGACGACATCGCGATCATCTGCCTGCTCGCCCGGCGCCTAGGCGCCGAGTGGCCCATGTATTCTGCGAAAGAGGCCTGGAACGAATGCCGGCGCCTTTCGCCCTGGCACGCCGGCATGAGCTACGAGCGGCTCGAACGGCTCGGCGGTATCCCGTGGCCGTGTTACGACGAGAACCACCCCGGCGAACGGTTCTTGCACGCGCGCCTTTGGGAGGATCCCGTTGGCGGCGAGCGCGCGCCGTTCGCGGCCGTTCAGCACGATCCGCCGGTCGAAGCGCTCGACGACGAGTACCCGGTGCGCCTTACGACCGGACGGCGTCTGGACTCGTTCAACACCGGCGTGCAGAGCGGCGGCTACGGTTCGCCGCTGCGCCGCGGCGAAACGCTCGACGTCTCGCCCGAGGATGCGCGCCGTTACGGCGTCGCCGACGGCGACCGCGTGCGCGTCACGTCGCGCCGCGGCTCGGTCGTCATCCCGATTCGTATAGATGCGGGCTTGCGCGCCGGGCTGGTCTTCACGACCTTCCATAACAACGACGACGTCGCGACCAACGTTCTGACGATCGATGCGACCGACCCGCAGTCGGGAACCGCGGAGTTCAAAGCCTGCGCGGTCCGGATCGAAGCTACGTCAGTGGATCTCCACTTCACCGGTGCCGCGGCAACGGCGCAGGAGCGCGCGGCCGTGGACGGCTTGCTCGGTCCGCAAGTTTCGGCACAGGGTGCCGCCGCGCGTGCGCGCCGGCATCTCTTGCTGCCGGCGCTTCACGCCGTGCAGGAGCGCGTGGGCTGGATCAGCGGCGGCGCGATCAACTACGTCTCGCAGCGTCTCGAGGTCGCGCCCGCCGACGCGTATGGCGTCGCAACGTTCTACGCGATGTTTTCGACCAAGCCGCTGCCGCCGCGCGTCGTCTGGATTTGCGACGACATCGCGTGCCGGTGCGCCGGCGCCGAAACGCTCTGCTCGCAGCTCGAGTCCGAATTTGGCGCGGCCGGCACGTGGAAGGACGGCGCTCCTGCGACGTGGCGGCGCACCCCTTGTCTCGGACAATGCGATCGCGCGCCCGCGGCGCTGATCGCAACGTCGGGCGAGTCGCCGTCGCTCGAGCAGGTTGCGCCGGCGAACGTCGGGTCGCTACGCGAAGCGATGGCCGGGCGCAACGGCTTCCGCGATGCGGCGCCGCACACCGGCGGCTCGCCGCTGCGGCTGCTCTTGCGCGTCGGTAAGGCAGATGCCGAGAGCCTCGAAGCGTACCGCGCGAGCGGCGGCTATATGGCATTACCCAAAGCGTTCGAGATGGGGCCGCAGCGCGTTATCGAGGAAATCATCGCGTCGGGATTGCTCGGGCGCGGCGGTGCCGCCTTTCCGACGGGCAAGAAGATGGAGGCCGTCGCGAGCGCGCCGGCGCGCCCGCATTACCTCGTCTGCAACGCCGACGAATCTGAGCCGGGGACGTTTAAAGATCGCGTGCTGATGGAAGGCGACCCCTTCGCGCTCGTCGAGGCAATGACCATCGCGGCCTACGCGAGCGGCTGCGAACGCGGCTACGTCTACGTGCGCGGCGAGTATCCGCTTGCGGCCAAACGAGTCGAGAACGCCGTCGCACGCGCGCGCGAATCCCGTTTGCTCGGCCTCGACGTCATGGGCAGCGGTTTCGCGTTCGACATCGAAGTGCGCCGCGGCGCCGGCGCGTACATCTGCGGCGAAGAAACGGCGCTCTTCAACTCGATCGAAGGCAAGCGCGGCGAACCGCGCAACAAGCCGCCGTTTCCGGTGCAGGCCGGCCTCTTCGGCAAGCCGACGCAGATAAACAACGTCGAGACGCTCGCGAATCTGCCGTGGATCGTCCTCGAGGGAGCCGCGGCGTATAAGAGCGTCGGCACGGCCGGCTCGGCGGGCACGCGGCTCTTCTGCCTTTCGGGTGCGGTTGCGACGCCGGGCGTCTACGAGGTCGCGCACGGCACCACGCTCGGCGCGCTGATCGAGATGGCCGGCGGCGTTACGCCGGGGCGCGCTCTGCAGGCAATTCTGCTTGGCGGTGCGGCGGGCACGCTGCTCGGCCCGGAGAGCCTGTCGCTGCCGCTGACGTTCGAGGATTCCCGTGCCGCGGGCGCGACGCTCGGCTCGGGCGTCGTTATGCTCTTCGACGACCGCACCGATCTCGGCGGCATCGCCCTGCGCATCGCGAAATTCTTTCGCGAGGAGTCGTGCGGACAGTGCGTCCCTTGCCGCGTCGGCACCGTGCGCCAGGAAGAGGCGCTGGAGCGCCTGGCCTGCGGCAAGAGCGCCGATCGCGCGCGCGACGTCGCCCTGCTCGACGACGTGAGCCGCGCGATGCGCGACGCCTCCATCTGCGGGCTCGGTCAAACCGCAGCTAGTGCGATCGACTCGATGCGCGCGCGCTGGAAACTCTTCGCGACCGAGGGCGCACCGTGAGCGACGATTTCGTCGAGCTCGAGATAGACGGGACGCGGGCTCGCGTCGCCGCCGGCTCGACGATCCTCGACGCCTGTAACAGCGTAGGCGTGGATACGCCGACGCTGTGTTTTCTCGAATCCCTCACCCCGGTGAATGCATGCCGCGTCTGCGTCGTCGAACTCGAAGGGGCGCGGGTCCTCGCGCCGGCCTGCGCGCGCCGCGCCGAAGCGGGCATGGCGATTCGCACCGACACCGAGCGCGTCCGTCATAGCCGCAAGCTGGTGCTCGAGCTGCTCGCGTCGTCGGTGGACCTCTCGACCGCACCGGACGCGCTGCGCTACTGCGAACGCTACGGCGCCGACGCGCGACGCTTCGCGGCGCCCGAGGCCGCGACGGTCGCGCAGCCGGTGAAGGTCGACAACGCCTTGTACGTCCGCGACTACTCCAAGTGCATTCTCTGCTACAAGTGCGTCGAAGCGTGCGGCGTTGACGCGCAAAACACGTTCGCGATCGCCGTCGCCGGGCGCGGCTTCGACGCGCGCATTTCCACCGAGTTTGACGTTCCTTTGCCCGACTCGGCTTGCGTCTACTGCGGAAACTGCATCGGCGTCTGCCCTACGGGGGCGCTCATGTTCTCATCGGAGCACGAGCTGCGCGAACGCGGCGAGTGGAAGGAGAACGAGCAGACGCAAACCGACACGATCTGCTCCTACTGCGGCGTGGGCTGCACGCTGACGCTGCACGTCCAGGACAACGATATCGTCAAGGTGACCTCGCCGGTCGAGAACGCAGTCACGAGCGGCAACCTCTGCATCAAGGGACGCTTCGGGTACGCGTACGTCCAGAATCGCCCGCAAGACGACGTGTCATCCTGAGCGGAGGAGTGTCATCCTGAGCGGAGTCGAAGGACGGCACGTGGACACGCGCCCCGGCCGCAGCGTCGAAACGGAAGTAACGGAGCTTGCCGGCACGAGCGCGACGCTCAAACACGACCGCGTCGCGACGGAGGAACCGCTCGAAATCCGCCTAGCCTCGGGCCAAGCGAGCCGGACGCTCGCGGTGACGATGCGCACGCCGGGGAACGATTTCGAGCTGACCGCGGGGTTTCTTTACGGCGAAGGCGTCGTCCGCTCGCGCGACGAGATCGCCGAGATCACGTACTGCCTCGATGCGACGCTGGAACCCGAACAACGGTACAACGTCGTCAGCGTAGAGTTGAGCGGCTCTCGGCCGCTCGCCGAGTTTGACGGCTTCGAGCGGCACTTTACGATCGGCAGCGCGTGCGGCGTCTGCGGCCGAGCTTCGCTCGATTCGCTGCGCGCGCGCGGCGTCACCGAGATAGACGACGACTTGAAGGTCGACGCGAATCTGCTCTATCAGTTACCCGAGCGCATGCGCGCGGCGCAGCGCGTCTTCGCCGCGACGGGCGGCCTGCACGCGGCCGCGCTCTTCGACGAGCGCGGCGAGACGGTCGCCGTCCGCGAGGACGTCGGCAGGCACAATGCCGTAGACAAGCTCGCCGGCTGGGGCTTGCTGGAGAAGCGCCTTCCGTTCGCGCGCTCGATCGCGCTGGTCAGCGGCCGCACGAGCTACGAGATCGTGCAAAAGTGCGCCGTTGCCCGGATCCCGATCCTCTGCTCCGTCTCGGCGCCGAGCAGCCTCGCCGTAGATCTCGCCCGCGAGTTCGGGATCACGCTCGTCGGCTTCTTGCGCGGCGACCACGCGAACGTGTAT
Source organism: Vulcanimicrobiota bacterium (assembly GCA_963790985.1). Lineage (GTDB taxonomy): Bacteria > Vulcanimicrobiota > Vulcanimicrobiia > Vulcanimicrobiales > Vulcanimicrobiaceae > Cybelea. Next base: position 328,164 of record CAWBQB010000005.1, on the reverse strand, counting down.
AGCGCGCCGGAGCGCGTCGCACCGAGCGCGCTTTCCGGACCATAAAACGGATGAGGCAATTTTGCTTCACGATTGCCTGCATCGCCTTAGCCGCCTGCAGCAACGCAAACTCGCCGGCTCGGCCGGCCAACCCCGCGGCGATGCCGCCTTGGCCCGGGTACGTTGCGATCGATTACGGCAAGCCGGGCCAACCGAAGCTCGGCGCCGCCGACCGCTCGCATATCGGCAACATCCTCGACACGGTGCTGCCGTGCCAGCGCCCGTTGGTGCGATACGCCTTTGCCGGCGGCTCCGGTTCGATGGTCCTTTTCTTCGAAATACCGCCGGACCGCGGGGCGCACGTATTTGGGCAGTCCGGGCTAATCTACGTGCCGTCGAGCGATTCCGTAGTCGCCGCGCCTCCCGATTCGATGGACGTTGCCGAGATTCGAAAACTGGGCGTGCAATGGGACGTAGAACATCAGTCTTGCGCGCCCGACGGAGCCTCGCTTTTTACGGTTTCCGCAGGCGGCGACGAGACGCCCGGACTATTACGGGTCGCCGTTCATCCCGGCGCGACGATCCGTAACGTCGCAGCCGAGTGCTTGGGGTTCGCCGGCGAACCGCCGCAGATCGGCGCCCGATCTCTGGTTGTAATGAAAGAGCGTTTCAGCCGGGAAGGCGTGGAACCGCCCGTCCCGGCGGTTTCGGGCGGCGAGTCCTACACGAAGCCGCTCCAGTCGTGCCCCATCCTTGGTGCATCGCGCGCCGGAGCCCGTTATGTCGACCACTACCTCGTGGTCCTCGCGTTCTCGCCGCCGGGCGACGCGGAACGCTACGCTTCGATTGCGTTAGACTGGAGCGGGTCGCACAACGGCGTTGAGACCTGGCTTTCCGCTATCCCGAGCACCAGGCTGCGCGATTGCTGCGAGCCTCAACTGAAATCGCTCCTTCAAAGCGACGCATCGCACGATCGGAGATAAGCGCTCCGGGCTCTCGCGTTTTCGCTGACGATACTACGCTCAATGTGGCAGCGGAGAGGAGACGCTAGCGCAAGAACTCGCGCAGCAAGGTGTTGAAGGCCGGCGGATCGTCGGCGTTGACGACGTGCCCCGCACCCGGTACGGACTCAAGGCGCGCATCGGGAATTCCGGCGGCGATCTCTTCGGAAAGCGCAAGCGGCGCCACGACGTCGCGCTCGCCGTGGACCACGAGTGCCGGCACGTCGATCGTAGGCAGCACGTCGCGGTAGTCGCCGGTCCACGTGGCCTGCGTCGCCGCGAGATAGCACGGCACCGATTTGACCGCCATTTGCTCGACCGTTTCGCGGAACCGTTCGGGCGGAAGGCCGAGTTTCTCGGCGCGCATGCGCGCAAACGCGGCCATGTCGCCGGCATCGCGCACTGCCGCAGCGATGGCGTCGGCGGCGCGTTGCCCGTCGGGATAGTGTGCGAAGCTCCCGGCAAGGACGACGCTCTCAAATCGCTCCGGCACGCGCTTCCACAACTCAAACGCCACGGCGCCGCCGAGGCTGCAGCCGACGAGGGTGAATCGGTCGATGCCGAGTTTGCCGGCAACGGTCAGCACGTCGGTCGCATAGCCTTCGCGCGTTATCAGCGCGGGGTCGGGATCGGGCAGCGCGCCGTTGCCGCGAAGTTCGATCGCCGCGCATCGAAACGCATCGCCGAACGCTTCGAGTTGCGAATTCCAGATCGCCGCCGTCGACCCGACGCCGTGCACGAAGATCAGCGCCCGGCCGGACGACCCGCGGCACCGCGCTCCGGCAATCGCGCCGTCGGGCGTTTCGCAGCGCAGCGTTTCCATTATGCGGCTCCTCTTTTCCGCGCGACGAAAGCGCGCACTTGCGCAAGCGGACGAGCGTTCAACACGTCCCCTTTGGTCAAACCGGCGCGCCGCGCCTGCCCGACCGCAAACTCCATCGCACCCAATTGAGCGACGCGGTGCGCGTCGCTGTCGAGCGCGAACGTTACGCCGAACGTCTTGGCCTTTCGCGCCAGCGGCGCCGGCAGATCGAGCCGCGCGGCTTGGCCGTCGATCTCGAGGGCCGTGCCGGTTCGCGCGGCCGCCGCGAAGACCGCGTCGTAGTCGAATTCGTAACCGGGAGAATCGTCGAAGCGGCGCCCGGTCGGATGGCCGACGATCGCGACGTATGGGTTCTCGCACGCGCGCACGAGCCGCGCCGTCATCTCGTCGCGCGACTGGTCCATCGCCGAGTGGACGGAGCCGATGACGATGTCGAGCTCGGCGAGCACGTCGTCGGGGTAGTCGAGCGAACCGTCGGGCAGAATGTCCACTTCGCTCGCGCGGAGCGTCACGATGCCATAACGGTTGCCCAGCGCTTCGATCTCGCGCCGCTGTTTTCGCAGCGTCGCCGGATCCATCCCGAAGCGCGAGCCGCGTCCCTGCGAATGGTCGCTGATCGCGTGATACTCGTAGCCGCGCGCGGCCGCCGCCGCAATCATCGCTTCGAGTTCGTCGCGACCGTCGCTCCACGTCGTGTGCATGTGGAAGTCGCCGCGCAGGTCGGCGGACTCGACGAGAACCGGAATGGCGCCCGCGCGCGCGAGCTCGATCTCGTCGAGGCCGTTGCGCAGCTCCGGCGGCACGTACTGCATGCCGAGCGCGGCATAGACGCCAGCCTCTTGCGCGCACGTCACGACGTCGCCGGTCTCTAGGTTCAGGATGCCGTTCTCGCTTACGCGCAGGCTGCGGCGCACCGCGTACTCGCGCAGCTTGATGTTGTGCTCGCGCGAGCCGGTGAAGTGCTGCAGCAAATTGCCGTAGAGATGGTCGGGGAGCACGCGCAAGTCTATCTGCAATCCACCGGGAAGCCAGATGCTCGCCTTCGTCGGTCCCTCGGCCAGCACGGCCTCCGCGCGCTCCCAGTGCGTGAAGTGCGCGATGACTTCGGCCGCACGCGCCGACGTGCAGACGAGATCTACGTCGCCGACCGTTACTTCTCGGCGGCGCAGGCTGCCGGCAGCGGTCAAACGTTCGAGCGGCGGCCCTTCGCGAAGATAGCTCATCGCGTCGGCGGCTACGGCGAGCGCTCGCGGAAGCGGCGTCCGCCGCTGCCGTCCGCGGTACGCGAGGATTCCGCGCTTCCAGTTCTCGATGGTCTTGCTTCCCAGGCGCGGCACGCCGAGCAGCGTGCCGGCGGCGATTGCCGCCTCCAAGTCGGCCAGCGATGCGATTCCGAAGTCGGTGAAGAGCGTCGCCGCCGTCTTCGTGCCGATCCCGCTGACGCCGAGCACCTCTAAGAGCGACGGCGGATAACGCTCGTACAGCTCGTCGAGCTGGCGGCAGCTTCCACTTTTCACGAGCTCCTCGACCGCAGCACCGATGGACTTTCCGATGCCGGGCAGCTTCAGATGCTCGCCGCTCGCAACGAGGTCCGGCAGCGGCGCGGCATTCTCCACCGACGCCGCGGCTTTCTCGAACGCCATGTACTTATAGAAGGAATCGCCCGCCATTTCCATGAGCGTGCGGATTTCCAGGAGTTTTTTGGCGACTTCGGCGTTGGAGAACACGGCAGGGTAGTGGAGTTGGCCGCGGGCGCCGAATGCTACTGCTGCGATGCCGCTCTTGCGCATGCGAAGCGCCACGTTCGCAGCCCTCGACGCCTCGATCGGGCCCATCTCGCTGGAAGTTTCCGTCGGGGAGCGCCTCGCTCTGCCGTGCGCGTCGGGGCGCGAAGCCGCGATCCTCGCGTTGCTCGCCACCGGAATCGCAAAGGCTTCGAGCGGGAGCGTTCTCATCGAAGACTACGACCCCCGCGTGCAGTCGGTCCACTGCAAGCGCATTGCCGCCCTTGTCCCGCACGAGCCGGTCGATTTCAACGAAGCCGGCTTCGCGCGATGCATCGCCTATCGCGCGGCGTTATGGAACGTTGACGGGGCGCGCGCGCTCGCTCACGCAAAGCTCCTGCTCGAGAAGCTCGAGGGCATGCACGAAGCGTTCGCCTATCCGCTCGTTGCGGCGCTCGTCGTCGAGCCCAAGCTGGTGGTGCTGGATCGTCCGCAGCCCGCGTACGCCGCGCAGATCGCCGACGTGGTGGGCTCGCGCGCCATGCTCTCGACGCACGCAAGTCTCGCGGCCGCTCGCGCGTTCGCCGCGTGACGGCGCGGGCTCTGGCGGCAATCGCGCGGGCGCGCCTTTACGCCGAGCGGCGCGTCGTGGTGTACGCCTGCGCCGCGGCAATCGTCGCGGGGCTGCTGCAGCCGCACGGCTCGGTCGGACCGATGCTCTTGGGCTCGCTGCTCGGCATAGCGATCGCGCTCGCGCAAAGCCCGGGCCGCCAGCCGTATCTGGACCGTTGCGAGCAGGGAGCGCCGCTCTTCGGCCGCGAGCTCGCGCGCGCGAAAGCGCTCGTGCCCTGCATCGCCGCGGTCATCGCCACGGCTGCGTACCTCGCCGCGCAGTTTGCGGCCGGCTCGCGCGACGGCGCCGCAACGCTGGTCGTTGCGCCGGCCGCGGTCGTGACCGCAACGCTTACCGCGCTGTCGGCGACGATTCGGCACGGCTGGGCGCGCGCGTTCTACGTTGCGCTCGCGATGGCGACGAGCCTAGCGGCGTACGCGCTGGTTGCGTTTGCGGGCTCGGTACCGGGCGAGCTTGGATTCTGTGCGGTCGTCTCGTTCTTCGCGCTGCGTCAGTACGGCGAAGCGCTGGCGCGCTACGATCCGGTCGAGGACGCTTAGACGATCGGCTGCACGACGAGCGCGGCGGCGAGCTTCTCGAGCATCGCGCGACCAAACTGCGAGAGGTCCTCGCCTCCCCGCGTCGAGACCCAGTTTGAATCCGACACCGTCGGCTGATCCCGGTACAGACCGCCCGCGTTGCGAATGTCGTCGGCGATCGCGTGAACGCCGGTAAGCTGGCGTCCGCGGACGAGCTGCGAAGAAATGAGGACTTGCGCGCCGTGGCCGATCGCGAACATCGGTTTCTTGAGCGTGTCGAACTCGCGAACGAAGCGATGCACTTCGCGGTCGGTACGGATCTGATCGGGCGACGTGCCGCCCGGGATGAGGATCGCGTCGAAATCCTCGGCGGTGCAGTCGGCGACGAGCTCCTCGGCGCGAACCGCCTGGCCCTCGTCGAGCCCGCGCTTCCCGCGGATGCGCGTGCGGGCACGCTCGTCAATGCCGACGATCGTCACGACCGCGCCGGCGGCCTCGAGAGCCTTGCGCGGCTCCGTCAAGTCAATTTCCTCGAAACCGTCGCCAATTAGCGCGGCAACGCGCTTTCCTTCCACTCCCTGCATATCGGCCCCGTAGATTCGCGCCGCCCCGTGGCGCACCTCCGCGCTACAGGGCACCGCCCGCTTGCTGAACGGCCGTACGCAAGAGGTACGCCAGCTCGAGTTCGATCTTCCCGACGGGGTCGAGGAGCGGATCGGCCATAATGGCGGCGACGGTGGGGCTTCGCCGAGTCATGTCGCCTTCGGGCACTTGATGGCGCGGATTGATCTCGCGCATGTAGATGCGGGCGTCGTAGCGGGTCGGGCCTTCGGGAAGAAAGTAGAGCGGATCCAAACCGAAGGCGTACAGGTCGAGCGAGAGGATCGAGACGCGCTGAAGGAACTCGATCGGCCGGCTGCGCAGCGCGTCGGCGAACCGGGCTAGCGCGCTTATGCCTACCCGGCGTTTGCCCGCCAGAACGCCCGCCAGCTCCGGCGCGCTCAGACCCGCTGCCTCGGCCAGCCGCTCGACCGGGACGTCGCGGTCCGCCCGCAGTGCCTCGAGGCCCGCGCCGAACTCGGTGCCGCCGGCGGTGCCGTCGCGCCCGTCCCACGCCGGCTGCGTCACCCCCACAGACCCCGCGTGAGACCGCCGTCCACCGAGATCGTCTGGCCGGTGACGTAGCGCGCCGGCTCGCCGCAGAGGAAGGCGGCCATCGGCGCAAACTCCTGCGGCTCCGCGATGCGTCCGATCGGGACTTCGGCGCCCGCGGCGCGCAAGCGCACCTCGTCTCCGCCGTAGAGCGATCGCAGCCGGTCGGTATCCACGCGCCCCGTCGCGATGGAGTTCACCGTGACGCCGTCGTGCGCGACCTCGCTCGCCAGCGTGCGCAGCGCCGCAACGAGAGCGGTGCGAAACGCATTGGAGAGCACGAGCGTCTCGATGGGCTGCTTCACCGACGTCGAGGTGAGCGCTACGACGCGCCCCCAACGGTTCGCGCGCATCGCCGGAACGCAAGCGTCGAGCAGCACGAGCATGCCGCGCAGCACGTTGCGGTACGCATCGTCCCAATCGGCGAGAGCGACGTCGGAGAACGTTCCAGGTTTGGGGCCGCCGCCGTTGAGAACGAGTATCTCGACGTCGCCGTAGGCGGCGCGCACGGCGTCGAGCATCGCAGCGATGGACGCGTCGTCGGCAACGTCGAGCGTGAAGCCGCGCGCGTCGGCCGCGCCGAGTTCTCTTGCACGCGCCGCTACGCCGTCGAGGAGGTCGTTGCGCCGCGCCGCCACGGCCAACTTCACGCCTTCGCTCGCAAGCGCGAGCGCGACGGCCGCCCCGATGCCCGCGCTGGCGCCGGTTACCAGCGCCGTGCGTCCGCGAATGCCGAAATCCACGATCGCTCTACGCCGGCACGCCGCCGCGCCGCTGCTCGCGCAGCGCCCGCGCGTACCATTCAAACTCGGTCGCGAATCGGCCGGCGGATCCCCGCATCCAGTCTTGACGCGGCGTTCCGTCTTCGTCGAACGCGTCGCCGACGTTGGGAATCGGAAAGAGCGACGGAATCGTGACCATCCCCATCTCCGCCAGCGTCATGCGAAGCTGCATCGCGCCGCGAACGCCGCCGAACCGCCCGCCGGAATAGCACACGATACCGGCGGGCCGCCAGAAGTACTCCTCGAGAAAGTGGTCGAGCAGGTTCTTGAGCGCCGGCGGGATGCCGTTGTTGTACTCGCCCGAAACGACCCAGAAGCCGTCCGCGCGGCGAAACAGATCGGCCAGCTCCTCCATCACCGGCGGCGCCTCGCCCGCCGGAAACTCTTTGTACATCTTGTCCAGCAGCGGCAGGCGCTTTTCGAGCGGATCCACGAGCACGGGCTCGTGCCCGCGTTCGCGAAGGACCTCAACCATGAAGCGCGCGGCGCGGATGCCCTGCCGTTCGGCGCGCACCGAGCCGTAGATCACGGGAATGAGGAGGCGGTCCACGGTTGCCTTCTTTCCCCGGGCGGGGGCCGACGCCTCGCCCTTGCGCCGCCGGCGACGCTTCTGCTATCCTAGGCCGGTCGCCGGGACGGTCGCGAGCAGTCTGTACCCGAGCGAGACTATCCTGACTATAAGGAGCTTCTTTCGTGCCGCTCACCAAGGAACAGAAGGCCGAGATCGCCGGCAAATACGGCCGCGGATCGAACGATACCGGATCTGCCGAAGTGCAGGTCGCGATGCTTACGGCCTCGATCAATCACCTCACCGAGCACCTCAAGGTCCACAAGAAGGATCATCACAGCCGTCGCGGGCTGCTCCTTCAGGTCGGCCAGCGCAGACGGCTGCTCAACTACCTCAACGCCAAGGATTTGGAGCGCTACCGCAGCCTCATCTCGTCGCTCGGCTTGCGCAGGTAACGATCCGCCCCGTTGGGGCCCTAGGACTTCTTGCGCCGGTGGGCGCGCCGCGCGGCCTCCGCGATGGCGTTGACGCCCATGCCGTAATACTCGATGAGCTCCTCGGGATCGCCCGATTGGCCGAAGCGGTCGTCTACTCCGACGAACTCCACCGGCGTGGGATGCTGCTGCGCGAGAATCTCCGCAACGCGCGAGCCCATCCCGGCGTGTTTCTGATGCTCTTCGACCGTCACGACCGTGCCGCACGCGCGCGCCGCATCTAAAATCGCGGCCTCGTCCATCGGCTTGACCGTATGGTTGTTGACGACGCGGCACTCGATGCCGTCTTCGCGCGCGAGCTTGTCGGCGGCGACGAGCGCGTTGTACACGAGAATGCCGCAAGCGACGATGGCCACGTCGCCGCCCTCGCGAAACGTCTGCGCCTTGCCGATTTCAAACGGCGTCTCGTCGGTGGTAAAGACCGGCGACTTCTCGCGGCCGAAGCGCAGGTACGCCGGTCCCCACGCCGCCGAGAGCGCGAGCGTCGCCTTCTTCGTCTGCACGGAGTCGCAGGGCACCACGACGGTCATGTGCGGGATCACGCGCATGATCGCGATGTCTTCGATCGCTTGGTGCGTCGCTCCGTCGGGCCCGACGGACACGCCGGCGTGCGCGCCCGCGATCTTTACGTTGGTTTCGTTGAGCGCCATGATCGTGCGCACTTGCTCCCACGAGCGGCCCGGATTGAACATCGCGTAACTGGCGATCCACGGAATCTTGCCGACCGACGCGAGGCCGCCGGCCATCGCGACGAGCAGCTGCTCCGAAACGCCGATCTCGATGTACTGCGCCGGATGCGCCTTCTTGAATCCTTCGAAGCGCGTGGATTCCGAAAGGTCGGCGCAGATGCCGAGCACGTTGGAGTCGCGGGCGCCGGCTTCGATTAGGCCTTCGCCGAAACCGTTGCGCGTCGGTACTTTCTTGAGCTCGCCGGAGCGGTAGTCGAGGAGGCTATGCATCGGCGAGAATCCTTTCGCGCTCGGCCGCAAGCTCGCGCAGCGCCTCGTCGGCCTGCTGGGCGTTGGGCGGCTTGCCGTGCCACGTGTAATCGCCTTCCATGTACGAAACGCCCTTGCCTGGCACGGTGTTCGCAACGATCACCTGCGGTTTGCCGGTAATCGCACGCGCGCGCTGCGCCGTTTCTACGAACGCCGCCATGTCGTTGCCGTCACACTCCAAGACCTCCCAGTTGAAGGAGCGGTACTTGCCCCCAAGCGGTTCGAGCGGCATGACGTCTTCGGTGCTGCCGTCTATCTGAATGAAGTTTCGGTCGACGATCGCGGTGAGGTTGTCGAGTTTGAACTTCGCTGCCGCCAACACGGCTTCCCAATGCAGGCCGCACTGATGCTCTGCGTCCGACGTGACGACCCACACGTGAAAATCTTTGCCGTCCATCTTCGCGCCCAGAGCCATCCCGACGCCCTGCGCGAGCCCTTCGCCCAGCGGCCCCGACGTCGTCTCCACCGACGGCAACGTCACGCGCTCGGGATGGCCTTGCAGGCGCGAACCAAACTTTCGCAGCGTCAGCAGCTCTTCCACCGGGAAGTAGCCGAAGTTCGCCATCGCGGAGTAGCGCACCGGCGCGATGTGCCCGCACGACAAGAGCAGGCGGTCGCGATCGGGCCACTGCGGATTGCTCGGGTCGTGGCGCATGAGGTTGCCGTAGAGCGCGGCGAAAACGTCGGCCATGTCGAGCGGGCCGGCGGAGTGGCCCGAACCGGCCGCCAGCAGCGAGCGGATGATGCCCTGGCGCACGTCGTTGGCCTTGAGCTTAAGCTGCGTCAAGCTCTCGGAGCTGAGGGTTTGCATGGGAGCGTTTATACCAGGGTGAGCAGGCCGGACCCTAGTCCTTCGTCGCAAAATAGCGGGTATGTCGCCGGAACGCTGCATCGCGTTCAGCGACGGCGTCTTCGCCGTCGCGATCACGCTGCTCGTGCTCAACCTGCACGGGCCTGCTCCGGGCGAACCGTTCGTCGCACTCGTCCGCGAAGAGTCGGTGCCCCTGCTGCTGTTCGTGGCGAGCTTCGCGATCGTCGCGATTAAATGGCTCAACCACCACTCGATGTTCCGGCACATCCGGCGCGTGGACAACCCGCTGCTCCTTCTCAACCTCGTGCTGCTGCTGGGCGTTACCGCCGTACCGTTCACGACCGTCCTGCTCGCGGGGTACGTCGGGACGCCGTACGCGGCGGACGCCGCGCTCGTCTATGCGGGGCTGTGGACGTTCAACGGCATCGTCTGGACGCTCGTTTGGTGGTATGCGACGGCTCGCGGCTGCGTCGATTCCCAGGCTCCGCAGCACCGCGCCCGGCTGCTGCTGTACGCGCTCGGCCCGCTGGGCTATCTCGCCGGCGGCGCGCTGGCCTTCGTTAACGTCTATGCAGCGATCGCAGTCTTCGTCGCCGTTGCGCTGCTCTACGCCGCTCCCGGATAGGCTCGGGGCCGCCGCCGGCAGGTCGCCCCTCGCCCCGGCCCGAACGTTTGCCGCTTCATAAAAGAATAAAACAGCATAATTTAGGAGATAATGTGCCCGAATCCGTAACCCTTACGGTCGGCGGGCGCACGATGGTCATCGAAACCGGCGAACTTGCGAAGCAAGCCAACGGCTCCGCGCTCGTTCGATATGGCGATCAAAACGTCGTGCTCTGCGCCGTCACCGCATCAGAGAAGCCTCGCGAAGGCATCGACTTCTTCCCACTCACCTGCGATTTCGAAGAGAAAATGTACGCCGCCGGCAAAATTCCGGGCGGCTTCATCAAGCGCGAAGGGCGCCCGTCCGAACACGCCGTGATCAGCTCGCGCCAGATCGACCGCCCGATTCGTCCGCTCTTTCCCGATGGCTTCCGCAACGACGTTCAGATCGTCGCGACGCTGCTCTCGGTAGATCCCCAGCTCGATGCCGACGTGATTGGCATCTGCGCCGCCGGCGCGGCGCTCGCGCTCAGCGACATCCCGTTCGAGAAGACCGTTGCGGCCGTCCGCGTGGGACGCGACGAGTCCGGCGAGTACGTCTGCAACCCCGCGCTGCCGCAGTACGAAACCGGCGGCATGGACATCGTCATCGCCGGCACCGCCGATGCGGTCATGATGGTCGAGGGCGGCGGCGACGAGATCACCGAGGAAGACTTCCTCGGAGCGGTCGAGTTCGCACAAGCCGAGATCAAGAAGATCGTCGCCGCGATAGACAAGCTGGCGAAAAAAGCCGGCAAGAAGAAACGCACGTATCCGGTGATGGCCCTCAACGCCGAACTCGACGCGTGGGTGCGCAAGACGTTCGCGAAAGACGTCGCCAAAGCGATGCGCACGGTCGAGAAGCAGCAGCGCGAAGCCGCGTTTTCGGCGCTTTCGGTCGAAGAAGCGCTGGCGCGCTGCGGCAAGAAAGACGCCAACGTCAAAGAGCTCCTGGAAGGCCCGACCGCCGGCAAGGAGTTCAACAAGATCGTCAAGGCGATGGAAGAAGACGAGCTCCGCGTGATGGTCGTGGACGAGAAGATCCGTCCGGACGGCCGCAAGCCCGACGAGATTCGCCCGATTTGGTGCAAAGTGCATTACGTGCCGCGAGTACACGGGTCGGGCGTCTTCACCCGCGGCCAGACGCAGGTCTTCACCGCGGCGACGCTGGGCTCGACGAGCGACGCTCAGCGCCTCGACGGCGTGATGGAGCTCGAAAACAAGCGCTACATGCACTTCTACAACTTCCCGCCGTACTCGGTCGGGGAGACGCGCCCGATGCGCGGCCCCGGACGGCGCGAGATCGGCCACGGTTACCTCGCCGAACGAGCGCTGGTTCCGGTGTTGCCGCCGAAGGACGAGTTTCCGTACACGCTGCGCCTCATCAGCGAAGTGCTCGAGTCGAACGGTTCGTCGTCCATGGCGTCGGTCTGCGGTTCGACGCTCGCGCTCATGGATGCCGGCGTGCCGATCAGCGATCACGTCGCGGGCGTCGCGATGGGATTGATCCTCAAAGGAAAGAAGTACGCGGTCCTCACGGACATCCAGGGCCTCGAAGACGCGCTCGGCGAGATGGACTTCAAAGTCGCCGGCACGAAGAAGGGCATCACGGCGATCCAGATGGACATCAAGGTGCAGGGCATCACGATCGACATCATGCGCGAAGCCATGGAGCAGGCGAAGAAATCGCGCCATTTCATCATCGGCAAGCTCGCCGAAGCGATCGACGCACCGCGCGAGGAGCTCTCGCAGTTCGCACCGCGCATGATCGTGATAAAGATCGACCCCGCGAAGATCAAGGACGTCATCGGACCCGGCGGCAAGGTGATCAACAAGATCATTGCCGACACCGGCGTCGAGAAGATCGACATCGAGGACGACGGCAGCGTCTTCATCACCTCGCTCGACGGCGCGTCCGGCGACAAAGCCAAACAAATCGTCGAGAACCTCACCAAAGAGGTGCGGGCCGGCGAAAGCTACCTCGGCACGGTCACGCGCATCATCGCCATCGGTGCGTTCGTGCAGATTCTTCCCGGCAAGGAAGGCCTCGTGCACATCAGCCAACTCGCGCCGACGCGCGTCGAGAAAGTGGAAGACGTCGTCAAAGTCGGCGACGAGGTGATGGTGAAGGTCATGGAGATCGACGGCCAGGGCCGTCTCAACCTGTCGCGAAAGGCCCTGCTGGGCGGCGTATCCACGAACGGCGATTCGGCCGGCGATCGCGGACCGCGACCGCCACGCGAGCCGCGCGAAGCGGCCGAAACCCCCGGTGCGGCAGGGGGCGCGGGAGCGCCGCCGACGCGCCGCCGGCGCCGGCCTCGATCGCGGCACGACGACGAGTAGCCGTTCGACCGACAGCGGAGGGTTGACATGCATCGAGTGAACTGGTGGGCGATCGTCGTTTCGACGATCGCCTACTTCTTCTTGGGCTATCTTTGGTACGGCATTCTATTCCAAACCGCATGGCTTGCGGCGATCGGAAAGACCTCACCGCCTCTGATGTCCGGCGGCGGTTCCGTCGCGTTTCCCTACGCCGTCACGCTCGTTCTCTCGTTCTTCCTCGCCTACGGATTGGCGCGCATCCTCAGCTGGCGCGAGAACATGAACCCGGGGCGCGGCGCGTTCATCGGCCTCTCGATGGGGCTGCTGATCTTCGGCACGATGACGTGGATGGATTACATGTACGAGATGCGCGGCAACGCCATCGCGCTCATCAACATCGGCTACGTCGTCGTCGGCATGGGCATCCAAGGGCTGATCTTGGGAGCTTGGAAGCCGAAGTCCGGTTAACTCCGGCGGTCTAGCGTCCGATAAAACGCAGGCCGACGTCCACAAACGTTCGCCGCATGCGGTCTTCGACGCCGGCATACCATCGAAGGCCGCCGGCAATCGGCCCCGAGACGTCGCCGTCCACGTGATAGAACGGCGCCGCGTCGAGCAGATCGCGCCGGTAGATCGCGTCGATGCGCAACGCGCCGGGATTTTCGTACGTCAGCCAGGCCGCGCCGACCGTCGGCGCGGTGCCCTCGTACGGGGTTCCGGCCCCGTATACGGGAGCGTCGTCGCTAACGTGCATCGTCCACGCGCGCAGCGAGATCGCAGGCGCTATCTGCCAGGTCGCGGATAAGCCGGCAGACGTAATCGTGCCCGACGACGCGCCGCGCACGTCCTCCGTCGCCGCTTCGAACGAAAAGCGCACGCGCGCGAGGTCCGTGTAGTCGAGCGATCCGCCGTAGAGCGAGTTTCTCGCGAACTCTACCGTCGTGGGCACGGCCTGCCCGTAGCCGTACTGCTGCGCGAACGTGGGCAGGTCGAACGAGCCGCTGCCTTGCAGCGTAACGCTCCACTTGCCCTGTGGAAAGAGCTGCGCCTGCAGCGACGGCACGGCGAGCGTGGCTCGCGCCGGCCACGAGATTCCGCCCGATCCCCCGGCATAGTCGATCCAAAACGTTCCGACGCCGGCGGTCACGTGGTAGGCCGGGCCGGTCGCATCGATGCCGGCGTCAAAACGCGTCTGCGAAAGCGACGCGCCGATGCGCGGCACGTAGGCGAGCCCTTGCGGATCGAAAAAGCCGCTCGACGAGCGCTGCGAAAGATCGGCGAAACCGGCTACCTTGCCGTTAGAGCGCACGCCGGCGGTGAAGCTCGAATCCGACCACACGCTGGCGATGCCCGCGTCGCCGTACGTCTGAAAGTACTCGCCGCGGTCGGCAAGCGCCGAGAGCGAGAGATCGAGCGGTCCGGGATCTTCGAACGTCGCGTTGCCGAACGTGAAGCTGCCGGCGAGCGCCGACTCGGGGTTGGCGTACTCGCGACCTTGCTCGCTGCCGCCGTTCACCGAGAGCGACGCCCCGCCCGCAAACGGCAGCGTCGCAAAACCGTCGCCGCGCTGGCGCGACTCTTGGTCGTTGGAAAAGGTTCCGAACGCGAGCGCCGCTGCGTCCGAACCGACCTGCGCGCGCGCGGTCGTGTCGCCGCCCAGCGTGGCGACCTCCGCATTCGACCCGTCGAGGAACGGCTCGAGATTCGTCGTGCCGCCGGATGCCTGGTCGCCGTAGAGATATGCGTCCGCCGCGTCGCGCAGGCCGGCGCTGCGTTCGTAGTTCGCCGGAATCGTCCAGTACGGCGACTGACCCGTGACGACGTCGTAGTTTGGCACCGCGTCGTCGATCGTGAGCGACCCGGCGGCGGAGAGGCCGCGGTCGCTCAGACGCGGGCCCGGGTCGTTTCCGCTGCTTTGTGCGAGCAGCGAGAACGGCCGAAGCGCCGCCGACGACTCGACGTGGGCGTACGGCAGGTTGTCCAGATCGGCGGCCGAGGGTGAGGTCTCGTCCAGTTCTTCGTAACGCCGCACGATCGCGACGACCGGCTCGCCGGGGCGAACGGCAAAGGTGGTGGACTGACAGAATCTGCAGCCGACGGTAACCGCCGCGACGCCGCCCGCCCGCAGGACGAAGGTGCCCGTCCGGTCGGTCGTGGCAACCGCTTCCTCGCCGCCGGCGCCTCGCCCGGTCACCCGGGCGCCCTCGATCGGGGCGCCGCGGAGGTCCCGAACGGAGCCGACGACGAGCGGCGTCGCCCCATGCGCCGGGAGCGCCCCGAGCATGGCCAGCAACAACGCGGTCGTGCACCAGAGCGTGCGATTCACGGATTCTTTAGACTTTCGGTTATCATAGAGGTAGTGTCAAGAACCCTCGTGCTGCTGGCCACGCTGTTGGCCGCCACCCTCCTCGGGCGTTTTATAGCGGCCGACGCAACCTCGCTTGAGGATATGCTCGCTGGATCGCTCACGCCTTCGGCCGCGCCTGCGCTGCTCGGCCCCATCACCTCAGCAGGCCGCGTCGGCTGGGAATGCAAGCCCGAGCGAGCCGCCTCATCCGCGGGTTCGCACGAGGCGGAGCTTCCGCCCGCGCCCGGCGCTCCGTGAGCGATGCGGATTACGCTGGCTGCCGTCCTGCTCGCCGCGATGGCGGCGTCTCCCGCTCGGGCGCAAACGTACTCGCCCCAGAAACCGGTTCCGCGCACGACGTCGGTCCCCGCGCTGCGAGCGCTGGCTACCCAGCGCGAAATCGAGGAACGGTTCCAGATCGGGCTCGATGCCGAATCGCGCGGCGACTGGACCGCCGCAGCCGCTGAGTTCGAACGCATCGTCGCGCTCGCTCCGCCCGAACCCAAAGGCTCGACGGCGCATTACGACTTGGCGATCGCTTACGCGAACCTGCAGCGCAACGACGACGCAGCGCAACAGCTTCGGAGGGCGATAGCGCTCGATCCCGGATTTCTCGCGGCAATGGCCAATCTCGTTGCCGTGGACCTCTCGCGAAACGATCTGCGCGAAGCGCGCAGCGTGGCCGACCGGTACGTCGCCCTCGATCCCGAGTCGGCCCGGGCGCTCTACTCGCGCGGCATCGTGGCGCTGCGCGACGGCGACGCCGTGACGGCGCGCGAGGATTTCGGCAAGCTTCTGCACGCCAACCCGGCTTACGCCGTCGCCCACTATGATCTCGCGCTCGCCGAGGAGCGGCTCGGCCGCTACGATGCCGCCGAGCGCGAACTGCGCAGCGCGCTGGGCCTGGCACCCGCCTACGCCCGCGCGCGCTTGGCGCTCGGCGTCGTCCTGCTGCGCGAAGGCGCGCACGCCCAGGCTCGCAACGAGTTCGCTCGCGCGATGCAGGACGCATCCGGAGATCCCGCGCTGCAGAACGTCGCGGCGGCGATGCGCGATTCCATCAAGCCGCCGTAGGCACGTTTTTTTACACTTTCTTCATCCCGCGCCCCTAGTCTTCACTCACACTACTCTCTCTTGGAGGTTTCATGTCTAGGAAATTTGCCGCAATCTCCGTGGCGCTCGCGGCGGCTCTTCTCGCAGCGTGCGGCGGCCGGTACGGCGGCAACGCCGCCGGAAGCGGCCCCACGTACACGCTGCCCTCGATCGACAGCATGCAAATCACGGCGACGGTTCCGCGCGGAACGACCGCAGCAGCCGCTGGCCAAAACGGGCACGGTCGGCGAAGAACTCCCGGGCCAAGGTCTCGGCACGGTCGCCGATCCGTTCTGGCAGGCGACGCTGGGCGGCTACACGCAGCAGACGTTTTCGCAGGCGCTCGGCTTCCCGCCGGGCACGAAGATCACGATAAAAAATCTTGGAAGCGGCATCTCGCACACGCTCAACGTCGTAGCCAAGATCACCGGCCCGCCGGCGCAGTTCCCGGCGAATCCCTCTCTTTCGATGCAGCCGCACGGCACGACGATCAAGCTCGGATATGCGAGCGGCATCATCAAGCCCGGCGCGACCGTCACCGTGCTCGCAAAGAAGGCCGGCATCTACCTGATCGGCTGCGCCTTCCACTACCATGAAGGCATGCAGGACGTCCTCGTCATCGCAAAGGGCGCAACGCCCGGACCGCAAGCGACGGCGCCCGCAAAATGACCCTTCGGCACGCTCTGCTCGGGCTGGCGGCGACACTCGGATGCGCCGTCGCCGCCTGCACGAACGGCGGCGGGCTGGGCAGCATCGGCGGAGGCGGCGGTGCTCCGTCGCCGCTTCCGTCGGGCGGCATCGGCGTCGCGATTCCGACGGGGAAAATGGGCGTCGAAGTCGACCCGGTATGGGGACAAGTCGCGGGCTACACGCAGGAGCAGACGTCGCAGGTGCTCGCGTTCCCGCCGGGCACCAAGGTGAAAATAAAGAACTTCTCGTCAACGACGCCGCACACGTTCAACGTCGTTGCCGAGGCGTCCGCGCCGCCGGCAAACTTTCCGCCGAGCCCGAGCCTTACGCTCAGTGCGCGCGGAAACGGCGTGTTGGGAAGCGGTTACGCGAGCGGCATCATCAACCCGGGCAAGGCGGTTACCGTAACGCTCTCCAATCCCGGCACCTACTTGTTCGGCTGCGCCTTCCACTACATTTACACGACCGACATGCGCGGCGTCATTCAAGTCTCGGCAAGCGCGACGCCCGGACCGACCGCGTCGCCGGGCCCAGGCGGTTATGCCGTCGTCGCGCCGCCGCCGGCGCCCGACAGGCGTCCGCCGGCAGCCGTGCAGCCGCATCTCATCGATCAAACGGGCCGTCGCTTTACGCTTGCAGAGCTTCGCGGCAGGCCGCTTGCGGTCACGTTCGTCGCGGCGCGCTGCACCGACGCGTGCCCGCTGATCAACGCGCAATTCGCCGACGCCGCGCGTCACCTCGCGCACGGCCACCTCAACGGACGCCTGCTCACCATTACGCTCGATCCGCGGCACGACACGCCGAAAACGATGCGCGAGCTCGCGCATCGTTTTGAGGCCGATCCGCGCTACTGGCAGCTCGCCAGCGGGCCGCCCGCGGGCGTTCTCTCGATCGTTCGCGCGTTCGGCGCGGTAGCCGAGCGCGACGACCAGCATACGACGTTCGTGTATGTCTTCGACTCGGCGGGCAACCTTGCAAAAACGATGCTTGCCTCCAGCGCGCTCGGCGACGACGTCGTGGCTGCGATGAACAAACCCAACGTGGTGGCCCAGCGATGATCCGGCGACTCGGCGTGCCGATCGCGCTCTTGCTCGCCGCCTGCACGGCCGGAGGAACCCCCACATCTTCGGGCGGGGGCGGCGGGATAACGATCAACGTGAGCCTCACGCAGTTCGGGCAAACGCCGACGCCGTACGGCACGAGCCTCGGCTACTCGCCCGCCGTGACGAACGTGTCGGTGGGCTCGCAGATTCATTTCGTCAACGTGGATAGCTTCGCGCACACCGCCACGGGGATTCCAGGCGCGACGACGTTCCCCAGCGGCTCGCCGTTTAACGAGGGCGCGTTGACGCAGAAAGGGACCACGCTCTCGGGCGGCTTCAGCAGCGGCGCCCTGCAAGCCGGAGGCTCGTCGCAAACCATAACGGCGGATCGGCCGGGAACCTACCTCTTCGGGTGCTTCTTCCATTACGGCGCAGGCATGCGAGGTGCCATCGTTGCGCAGTAGCACGATCGCCGCGGTAATCGCGGCTCTTTTCTTTGCGCTCTGTCAGGCGCGCGCACAAGCGATACCGATTTTCGCCCAACGCTATCACCTGCACTGCGGGCAGTGCCACAGCGTCCTGCCCGAGCTCAACGCATTCGGAAACTACTTCCGCTCGCACGGGTACCGCCTGCCGCTGCCCGAGCACGGCACGACGATCTTCGCAATACGCTATCAGATGCAGTACGACAAGGATCCCGCCGTGGGCGCGCCGCGCTGGACCCCCGGCGGCATCGTGCTGGGCAGCGGAAACATCGGCCCGATCACGGCGTTCCTCCATTACTCGCTGGGCGCGGGCGGCGGACCGTCGGCGACCTACCTCGCTTTTCTCGCCGGATACAACGAGCACACGCAATCAGAATACCGCGGCGGCTTGTGGGAGCTTCCGCTCGCGCAATCGCCCGGCCAGCGTCTCGACGATCTGCAGCAGTACGGTTACTACGGCGCGCACGTCGGGCTGAACAACCTTCCGCTCTCGTCACCGCGCTGGGGAGTGCAGGCGGAGCGCACCTTCGGCAATCTGCACGTTTACGGCACCGTCGCGCTGAGCGCGTTCCAAGGTGCGCCCTATGGCGGCAAGCCGATCGACACCGGCGAGACGACCTGGATGCGCAGTCCGGAGCTTTCGATCTGGCTGCGCGACACGCTTGCCGAAAGCGCGAAAGGCTCGCTCGAAGTCGGCGCGAGCGCGCTGGGCGGAACGCTGGGAATCCTCCCGACGGGACGCCTGCCCTTCGCCGACCTCTACGAGCGGTACGGGCTCTACGGGCGCGCGAGCTACGGGAACCTCCAATTGCAGGCCGAGCAATGGTATGGCGACGACCACGACGCCGACGGTTTCCTCACGAATCAGCACTCGTCGGGAGGCTACGTCCGCCTGAAGTACTACCCCATCCCGCACGCCTACTTCGGCGTCCGCTACGACGCGTACGCCAATCCGTTCATCAACCGCGACTTCGTCTACTACGGGGCCGTGCAGATCGAGCCGGTTCGCATCCTCCTCCAGGAGGTCCAGCCGCCCGCACAGCATCCGTACTTGAGCGGGGCCCTCACCATCGCGTTCCCGGGCCCGCTGAAGTACTAGGCGAAAGCCGCAGGAGAGACGCATGCGAGTGCTCGTCGTCGAGGACAACGTCCGCGTAGCCGAATCGATTCGAGCGATGCTCGAGGCGCGCAAGTACGCAACCAACGTCGTCTCCGACGGCGAAGCCGGGCTCGATCACCTGCTGCGACGCTGCTACGACGCCGCGATCGTGGACGTCGGGCTCCCGGGCATGGACGGCTTCACCCTCGCCCGCAGCGCCCGCGCCGACGGCGTCCAGACGCCGATCCTGATGCTCACCGCGCGCGATGCGGTAGAAGACCGCGTCGCCGGGCTCAACTGCGGGGCCGACGACTACCTCGTCAAGCCGTTCGTCGAGGAAGAGCTGCTCGCGCGCGTCGGCGCGATCCTGCGGCGCGCCGACCGGCAAGTCCTCGGCGTCGTCGAAGCGGGTGCGCTGCGCATCGACCTCGCGGCGCGCGCGGTGACGTACGACGGCAAGCCCGTCGTCCTTGGAGCGACCGAGTTTCGCCTGCTCGAGCTGTTCGCGCGCAACGCCGGCATCGCGCTCTCGCGCTCGCAGATCGTCGAGCGCATCTGGGATTACGACTTCGACGGATCGAGCAACATCGTTGACGTCTACGTGAGTCAGCTGCGCCGCAAGCTCAAGAAACTCGGAGCGGGCGGCGTCATCGAGACGGTGTGGGGCATCGGATACCGGCTGAAATCGTAAGA
Organism: Vulcanimicrobiota bacterium; assembly: GCA_963790985.1. Classification (GTDB taxonomy): domain Bacteria; phylum Vulcanimicrobiota; class Vulcanimicrobiia; order Vulcanimicrobiales; family Vulcanimicrobiaceae; genus Cybelea. Next base: position 308,327 of record CAWBQB010000005.1, on the reverse strand, counting down.
GGAAGCCGAACGCGTTGATCGCCCGGGCTGCCGGGATCTACCTCGCGATCTTCGTTTGCGTGCTCGCCGCGCTCAGCCTGGGAGCGTACGCATTCGTGGCGCGCGAGTACGCGTCGCTGCTCGCGCCGGCTCTGGGAACGCCCGAAGGTGCCGCCGCCATGGCGACGGCGATGCGGCGCGTGCTGCTGACCATCGTGACGATCGACGTTCCGCTCGTCGCCGTCGTGGGAGCTGCATCCTATGCGCTCGCTCGCGCGACAATCGCGCCGCTGCAAGCCGCGCACGAGCGCGAGCGAGCCTTCGCCGCCGACGCCGCGCACGAGCTGCGCTCGCCGCTTGCGGCCATCGCCGCCGTGGCGCAGGTCGCGCGCACCGGCGCGCTGCCGGAGAGCCAAAAAGCCTTCGATGCGATCGCGCAGAGCACGTTTGAAGCCTCGGACGTCATCACCGATCTGCTCACGCTCGCGCGCGATCCGGCGCGCCGCGTCCTGCAATGCGAACCCGTGGATCTCGCCGCGGTCGTGACGAGCTCGGCTCGCCGCGCGGAGCCGGTTGCAACCGAACGCGGCATCAAGCTCGAGGTCGCCGCGGAGAGCGCGATCGTAGACGGCGACGAGCGGCGTCTCGCGGAACTGGCGCGCAACCTGCTCGACAACGCAATCCGTCACGCCCGCGCAAACGTCCGCATAGCCTCGCGCGGCAATGGACGCTGCGGTGAGATCGTCGTCGAGGACGACGGCGAAGGCGTCCCTGCTTCCGAGCGCGAGCACATCTTCGAGCGCTTCTACCGTCGCGAGCGCAACGGCGGGAGCGGAGGCCTGGGCTTGGCAATCGTTCGCTGGATCGCCGACGCGCACGGCGGCGAGGTACGCGCCGGCGACGCTGCCGGCGGGGGAGCCCGATTCGTCGCGACCATCCCCGCGCGGCGCTAGGCGGATACCGGCTCTCCTAGCGCGTAAGTCCCGACGGCATGCCATTTTCCTCGCTGCGGGCCTTCGTGGACGAGCTGCGCAAGGCCGGGGAGCTGCACGTCGTCAGCGCAAGCGTCAACCCGCGCTTGGAGATCTGCGAGATAACCGACCGCGTCGTGAAGGCGGGCGGCCCGGCGCTGCTCTTCACCCGCGTCGAAGGTTCGCGTTTTCCCGTGCTCACCAACGCGTTCGGAACGCATCGCCGCATGGCCATGGCGTTGGGCGCGGAGAACCTCGACGAGGTCGGCGAGCGCGTGCGCAAGCTCGTGGACATCGCTCCGCCGACCGGTTCGTTCGTCGAAAAGATCTCCGGCGCGATGCGCCTGGCACCGCTCGCCAATGCGATTCCCAAGACCGTCCGCAGCGGCAGCGTGCACGACGTCGTCACCGACTCGCCGGATCTTGCGGCTTTGCCGGTGCTCACCACGTGGCCGAACGACGCCGGTCCGTTCATCACGCTGCCGCTGGTCATCACGAAAGACCCGCGCAGCGGACGCCCCAACGCCGGCATGTACCGGATGCAGGTCTACGGTCCTCGCGAGACGGGGATGCACTGGCAGCGTCACAAGCAGGGGCGCGCGCACGCCGACGCGTGGGGCGCGAAGATTCCGGTGGCGGTTGCGATCGGAACCGATCCCGCGCTCACCTACGCGGCGACCGCGCCGCTGCCTCCGGTGCTGGACGAATTCGCCTTCGCCGGGCTGCTGCGCGGTAAACCGGTCGAACTGGTCCGGGCGGTTTCGGTGGACCTGATGGTGCCTGCCGACGCCGAATTCGTTCTCGAAGGGTACGTGGACAACGAAGACCTGCGCGTGGAAGGCCCCTTCGGCGATCACACCGGCGTGTATAGCCCTGCCGACCGTTATCCCACGTTTCACGTCACGCACCTGACGCACCGGCGCGATCCGATCTACGCGGCGACGGTCGTCGGAAAGCCGCCGATGGAGGACGCGTGGCTGGGCAAGGCCACCGAGCGCATCTTCCTGCCGCTGCTTCAAGCGATGCTCCCCGAAGTCGTCGACATGAATCTTCCAATCGAAGGCGGCTTCCATAACCTCGCCATCGTTTCGATTCGCAAAGCCTACCCGGGCCAAGCCAAGAAGGTGATGAACGCGCTGTGGGGGCTCGGGCACATGATGATGCTCACGCGCGTTCTCATCGTCGTAGACGACGACGTCAACGTGCAGAATCCGCGCGAGGTTGCGTGGTTCGTCCTCAACAACCTGGCACCCGAACGGGACGTCGTGACGATGCCCGGACCGGTGGACGATCTGGATCACGGCTCGTACAGCATCGCGTACGGCACGAAAATCGGCATCGACGCGACGCGCAAGGGAGCCTCGGAAGGATACACGCGCGAGTGGCCCGCCGACACCGTCATGGACGACGCAACGCGCCGGCTCGTGTCCGAGCGTTGGCGCTCGTACGGGCTCGACGGGATCGAGCGCGCGCTGCGTCCGGACGCGTGGTCGGGGCAGGGCCCGCGGGCGTGAAGGGCGTCGCGCGCTTTCTGCGGGAGATTCGCGTCGAGCACACGCTGTTTGCCTTACCGTTCGCCTACGTCGGCGCGATCCTCGCCGCGCGCGGCATGCCGTCGCTAGCGGCGCTCGGCTGGATCACGCTTGCCGTCGTGGGCGCGCGAACCGCGGCGATGGCGGTCAACCGCTTCTTCGATCGCGAGATCGACGCGCGCAACCCGCGCACCGCGCGGCGCGCGGTCGCCAGCGGCACGCTCGCGCCCGCAACGATGCTGTGGGCTGCCGCCGGCGGCCTCGCGCTGTTGCTCTGGGCCGCGTGGATGCTCAACCCGCTCTGTCTAAAACTCTTGCCGATCGCGGTCGTTCTGCTGCTGATTTATCCACTCTGCAAGCGCTTCACCTGGCTCGTTCACTTCGTGCTCGGCGCGGTTGACGGGCTCGCGCCCCTCGGCGCGTACGTCGCGATCGCCGGACGCATCACGCTGCCGGCAATCGCGCTCTTCGCCGCGGTGACGATCTGGGTCGCCGGCTTCGACATCGTGTACGCGCTCATGGATTTCGGCGTCGACCGCGCGCAAGGCATCAGCTCCTTGCCCGCGCGCTTCGGCGAAGCGAGCGGGCGCATCTTGCCGATCGCGCTCCACGCAGGCATGCTCTTGCTTCTCGCGCTCGCCGGCGTGCTCGCGGGCGCCGGGGCGGCGTACTACGCGGGAGTCGCCGCTGCGGCAATTCTAATCGTTTATGAAGAGTATCTCTTCCGCAGCGGGGCCAATCTCTTTCAGATCAACGAACGGATCTTCGTGTCGAACATGGCATTTTCGGTCTTCTTCCTCTGCGCGACCGTCGGCGGCTTTGCGTGAAACGCCGCTCGTTCATCGCCGCGGCCGGAGCCGCCGCCGCGGGCGGCGCGCTCGCGCCCGCACGCGCGCAGATCATCCCGCAGCCGATCGGGCCGAATCAGCAGTTCCTTCCGCAGCTGACGATCGCGGTCAACGTCACGCTTTCGGGCCCCTTGCAGAAGTACGGCCAGGAGATCGTCAAAGGCGTGCAGGCTGCGGTGGACGAGCAGAACCGCTTCACCGCGCCCGTGTCGCACGTCTGGGCCTGCCGTCCGCTCGACGACCGCAACGACGGCGCGCTCGCGGCGGCCAACGCCAACGTTGCGGCGGCCGATTCGACGTGCATCGGCATCGTCGGGAACCTTACCTCGGCCATGACGCTCGCAGCCCTCTCGCACTACGCGAACACCGGCTTCGCCGTCATCGTCCCGACCGTTACGGCCGACGCGATCACCCAGCGCGGATACCACAACGTTTACCGCCTGCCGGCGAAGGACAGCGCCGCCGGACGGCTCTTCGCAAGCGCGGCACTCGAACAGAAAAAAGGCGTCGCGGCGCTGGCGATCGCGTTCGACGGCGACTACGGATACGACGTCGCTCGCGGCTTCGTAGATCAGGCGAAAGCCGACCGTCACGCTGCCGACATGCTGCTCTTTCCGGTCGACAAGACCGACGCCGCGGACGCCGCGCGCACCGTGCTCGACCGCTCGCCCGCCTACGTCTTCCTCGCCGGAAAGACGGCGACGCTCGGACCGGTCGCCGAGGCGATGCGCCTCGCCGGCTACACCGGCGACTTCGGCGCGAGCGACGGGTTCTACAACACCGACACGATCGAGAAATACGCAAAGGTGCTCGACGGGGCGTACGTAGGGGCATCGCTGCCCCCGCTCAACCGGATACCCAGCGCCGCCGGGCTGCTCACCGACTTCCAGCGTGAGGTGACGCAGATCACGGCATTTTCGGCCTACGGCTACGGCGCCGCGCAGCTGATCGTCTCGGCCTCCCAGCGCTCCAACGCATCCACGAAATCCACGCTGCTCACCTCGCTGCAAGCCGGCGGGACGTTCACGACGCTGGTCGGGCAGTTCGCGTTCAAGATCAGCGGCGACCCGCTCATACCGAACATCTTCCTCTACACCGTCGGCAAAGACGGTTTTGCCTACGCGCGCCCGGCGATCCGCACCGGCTTCGTCTTCTAGCGAACGTATTCGTCTTCGGGCACGACGCGCAGGCGGTGCGGCGGACGCACCTTGGCGCGCGGAGGCTCTTCGTTTTCTTCAACGGCCAGGACGAGGCGCAGGCGCCAAGCCCCCAGCGAGAGGGTGAAACTCGTTCCCAGGATCTCCACGGTTATGCCTCCACGCGCTGCCACTGCCAGACGGCCAGCGCAGCGTAGACGAGGAAGAGAAGCACTTCGACGCCCAGCCGGGATGCGAAGGTCGCGCTTGCGGCCTCGAGCGAACTGGAGCTGTCGAACGACATCTGAACGTAGCTGAGCGGATTGATGCGCGAAATCGTCCAGGCGATGTCGTGCACGAAGAGGGCGACCGTATTCGTCGGCCGGACGAGCGTGAGGATGCCTACCAGCAGTGAAACCGGCGGCACGAGGGCGAGCACCGCGACGTACGACCGGTTCAGCCACGTCGTCGCCGCGCAGAGCAGGGCGTACCAAGCCAGCGGACAAGCCACGCCCATCGCGATCGCCCGGGCGTTGATGCCGCTGAAGTCCAGGCTCGGCGATTCGAAGAGCAGCTGGCAGAAGTAGAGGGCGAGCACGGTCATCAGCGAGGCGCCGAGGATGCACGCGGCATCGGCGCCGATGACGCCGATTGCATAGCGCACCCGAGCGCACGGCTTGGTCAGAGCGACCTCGAGGTGTCCGTTTATCTCGCGCGCCAAGGGCGCGGCCATGGCAGTTGCGACGAGCAAGGCGACGAGGTCGGCGATTGCCATGTAAAAGATCATCGGCACGGCGCCGTTGGTATCGATCACCGTCGTCGTCATCATTCCGTGATGCGATTCGTAGACTTGGATGCTGCCGACGTTCACGTGGTCGTGCGAGGAATGCGAGTGAGTTGACGGCTCGGTGATCACGATGTGCTTGCCGGCGTACCCATGGTCGTCGATGACGGCTCGCGTGCTTTCGGCGGGATCCAAGACGATCGTGCGCTTCGTTCCATCCGGAAGCGTCGCGTTGGAAACCGTGACCCCGGGGTGGTTTTGGATTTGGGAAACCCAGCCCTCGGGCGTCAGGTAGCGCGAGACCGAGACGCGCAGCACGACGGCCAGTGCGACCAAGATTACCAGCACGATCGCTACGATGCGCAGCATATTGCGCACGCGCAGCCATTCAACGTAAATCATGACGAGCTTTCCTTTGCAACCACGTCGGCGGTCGCGGTGGCCGGGGAGACGGCGTAGAGGAAGATGTCTTCGAGATTGAGGTCCAGGGCTCGGACGCCCACCGCGCCGGCTCGCGTGAGCAACGCGGCGACGTCGTCGGCACCGCTGGTCACGAGCAGCCGGACGATGCGCTCGGTGCGGTCGACGCGCGCGACGCGCGGGTCGCCGGCGATGCCGTCGAGCGTGTAGGTGACGTCCGGATAGATGCCCTCGACGATCTTGCGGTCGGCCTTGAGATCGTCCACGAGCCCTTCGAGCACGAGGCGCCCGCGGTCCATCACGGCGATGCGCTCGGCGGCGCGTTCGACTTGCCCGATCTGGTGCGAGGAAAATATCACCGAGTTGCCTTTGGCCGCTTCGTTAATGATGAGGCTGAGCACGTGACGCTGATTGACGGGATCGAGCCCGCTCGTCGGCTCGTCGAGGATGAGGATCTCGGCGTTGCGCGAGAAGGCGATCGCGACCATGACGGCCGTTCGCATGCCCTTGGACAGCGTGCGGGTACGACGGCGCGTATCGATGTTGAACTGCGCGAGCAACTCGAGCGCGTGCTTGGGGTCGAACGAGGCATAGGCGCGACGGTTCATCTCGAGGTGCTCGGCGACGGTCATCCAGTCGTAGAGCACGTTGCGCTCGGGCACGTAGGCGATCTTCTCGAAGGTCTCGGGGACGAGCGGCTTGCCGTCGTAGCGAATCTCGCCGCTCGTCGGCCGCGCGAGGTCGAGCATGCACTTGAAGGTCGTCGTCTTGCCGGCGCCGTTGGGGCCGAGCAAGCCGAAGACGCTCGCGCTGGGAATCTCCAGCGAAAACCCGTCGACGGCGGCGATCGTTCCGTACGTCTTCCGCAAGTTTGAAATCGTAATCGTGCTCATGCGCGTTAAATCTCCAAGGAAAACCAGCGAGCGAGTGCGGCCTCGAAGAGCTCGCGCATCCCGTCGCGCGTCAGGCCGACGGCCTTGGCCTCGCGCAGGGCGACGTCGAGCGCAACTGCGGCAATCTCGGCGGCGACTCGAGGCGAGTCGCTCGCGCCGTCGGCGCGGACGAAGGAGCCCCGTCCGGGGGCCGTCTCGATGACGTTCGCGCGTTCGAGATCGCGGTACGCCCGGGCAACCGTGTTCGGATTGACGGTGAGATCGAGCGCGAGTTGCTTGACGGTTGGGAGCTGTTCCCCCGATTGCAGCACGCCGAGCGCGACGGAGCGCTTGATTTGCTCGGCGATTTGCAGGTAGATCGGCACGCCGCTGCGTGGATCAACCGTCAGTACGGCCGGCATCGCAGCTGCCTTAGAACTTCGGGCCCCAGCCGGGGAAGAGTCCGCCCGAGGGCTGGTCGGGTATGCGAACCGGCGTGCGCGTTTCGCGGGCCGGCTCGGGGTTGAAGGTGATGTGAAGCATTCTCGTTTTGTCCTTTCGACGTCTAGTACCATCAAACTATTGTACTAGTACACTAGTACAATAGAACAATGAGGACCCGGCGTCAACCCCCGTGACGAAAATATTCTTTCGGGGTGGGCCGGGAGGCTGCTAGGCGGGTTTTTGGACGGGCGTGGCGGCCGCGGCGCGTCGCAGGCCGGCAAAGCGCGGGTCGTTTGCCATCTCGGCGGCGGTGTAGCTGCCGCGGGAGCGGCGTAGCCACTCCAGTGCGGCGCCTCGCTCGCCGACGGCGGCCAGAGCGACCGCGAGGTCCTCGGGAGCGACGTCGCCGGTGTGGGATCGCGCGATGCCGAGCTCCGCGCGGGCGCGCGCCATCTCGTTGCCGCGCGCGTAGATGGGCGCCAGGAGCGCGGCCGCTTCGGCACGGCAGCTCGCGCAGGCTCGCGACAGGCGCTCGAAAGCGTCTTCCGCCCGTGACCGCTCGCCGAGGGCCTCATAGGCCAACCCAAGCGTTTCGTAGGCATCCCCGCGGCCCGGCGAGAGATCGAGCGTCTCGCGAGCGTATGCGATCGCATCGCCGTAACGGCGCTCCAAGTAGGCGGCGTTACTCAGCCAGGCTGCCGTCGCAACCGAGAGCGGGTCGAGCTGCGCCGCCCGAGCGAGTTCCGCGTAGGCGGCATCCACGCGCCCTTGGTGCAGGAGCGCGATGCCGTACCATTCGTGGGCGGATCCGCTGCTCGGGTCGAAGGCGATCGCCCGCCGGAGGTTGCGCAGCGCCTGGCCCATGTCGGCAGCGCTTCCCGCGCGCTGCTCCGACGCCAGCATGCCGAGCACGGCGTAGGCTTCGCCGCAGTTCGGATCGATGGCCAGAGCCTGGCGAGCATAGGCGCGGGCGCGCGCGATGTAGACGGCAGCCGGCGCGGTTCCGTATCCGTAGTCGGCTTCGATTGCGTTCGCCGAAGCCAGACCGGCGTATCCCAGGGCGTCGCGCGGATCGGTGTTGACGACCCGGGCGAAGTACTCGACGCTTTTTGCCACGCCGTCGCGGGTGCGTAGATTCCAATAGTAGCGGCCGATTTCGTAGAGGCGAGAGCCTTCGGCCGAGAGCACCGGGGACGCGTCGCCGCGGGAGGCCGCCTCCAGCCAGGCAAGGGCACCCGTCAGGGCCACGGCGGCGGCGGCCGCGGCGGCCCACGCTCGGAACGTTCGCTTGGGCGCCTTGAGCGCGGGAGCGGGCGCCGCAACGCGTTCCGTGCGGTCGCAGAGCCGCACGGCGGCAACGAAGCGGTACCCGCGCCGCGGAATCGTTTCTATGGCGTCGGCGTCCCACCGCGCCCGCAAGGTCTTGCGAAGCACGTAGACGTTCTGGGCGAGGTTGGCCTCGTCAACGTAGCCCTCCGGCCAAATCCGCTCGAGGAGCGCGCCCTTCGCCAGGACCTCGCCGGGATGCTCGATGAGGGCGAGGAGCGTCTCCACGACCTTCGGCCCGAGCGCGACCGGCTCGCCGCGATCGAGCAGCAACAGGCGCTCGGCGTCGAGTTGGAACGGCCCGAATCCGTAGAGGCTCATGCCGTCTCTATATACGCCGGAGCGGCGTGAAAGTTTTGCCGCTAGGGCGCGAAGACGCGCAGGACGCTCGTCACCACCTCGAAGCGGGCGGGTATCCGGCCGGCGGGCTCGCCGTCGGCGGTGACCCGGTGCGGCCGGCGCGTCGAAACATCGAACGCCCGAGAGCGATAGGTTCGCAGCCCCTCGACCGGCCGCGGCCGGCGCGAAACTATCGCGCCGATCACGCCGATCAGCCCGCGCATGCCTTCGGCCTCGACGCAATAGAGGTCGAGCCACCCGTCGTCGATCGCCGCGCCGTCCACGCTGACGACGCCGCCGAAGCGATGGCTGTTGGCCACCGTCAGCTGGACGGCGCGCACGCGCTCCTCCCTACCGTCGTAGCGAATCTCGACGCGAAAGGGGCGCCACACCGCAACTACGCCGAGCAAGCTCATCGCGATTGCGAGGATTCCGTATCGCTGCTTGTCGGCGGAGCGCTGTCTGCGCGCGATGCGGCTCGAGACGCCGACGCTCGCCTCGTTGACGAAATACGCGCCGTTGACGCGCCCGACGTCGATCGTGCGGGTGCGCCCCGCGGCGACCAGCGCGCAGGCCTGCGACACGTCCGATGGGATCGCGAGCGTGCGCGCGAGCTCGTTGAACGTGCCCAGCGGCACGATGCCGACCGGCACGCCGCGCTCGATCGCGGCGCCGATCGTCCGCGAGAGCGTGCCGTCGCCTCCGGCTACGACGATCGCGTCGAAGGCGTCTCCGTCCACGACCTCGATGCCGTTGCGAATCAACTCCTCTCGCACCCTCGGGCCGGCGTCGCGGCCGCGACGCGAATGCGGGTTGACGACGAGCCGGGCTCGCACGCCTACCTTTCCCGCCGCTGCCGCAGAAGCAACGTGACGATCCGAAATCCCGAGCGCAGGGCGAGCAGCGCGAGCGCGAGCGTGCCGCCGACCATGACCACGTAACCGAGATCGATGCCCGTCTGCGTCGAGGCATCAACGTAGCCCACGGCGCGAACGGACTCGGTTAGGCTGACGTATACCCCGTGAAAGACGTACCAGACGAGGATCGCGCCCGGCGCGGCGATCGCAAAGATTACGAGTTGGCGGTTGAGTTCTTCGCGTGGGCCCACCGCAAGCAGTTTGCCGGTGGCCGGCAGAGAAACCCTCCCCGCGTGGAGTTCGTTAAGCGACGGCCGAGTCCGCATAACCCGATGCCGGAATCGCGCTACGAAGTGCTCGCGCTTTTCACGGGCGCGATGGTCGGCGCGTCGCTCTGGCTCATGGCGACCGGTGCGCTCATGCCCGCCTTCATTGCGGCGCTGCACGTGGGGCAGACCCAGCTCGGGGCAATCCTCTCCGTCCAGATGATCGGCTCGGTCGCGATGACGTCGGTTGCGGGGCTTCTGACCGACCGCTTCGGCGATCGGGCGGTCGTCCTGTGGAGCGGCATCATTATGGGCCTCGCGCTCGTCACGGCGTCGCTCGTCGAGAGTTTCGCGTGGCTGATCTTCTGGCTGCTCGTCTACGGGATCGGCTACGCCGCCGTGACGCCCGCGGGCAGCCATGCCATCATCTTTTTCTTCAAGAAAATGGACCGCGGGCTCGCGATGGGCATTCGCCAATGCGGCGTGCCGATTGCGGGTACGCTCGGATCGCTGGTGCTGCCCGCCATCGCGTTGCGCTTCGATTATCGCGGCGCGCTCGCCGCGGCGGGGTTCCTCACCCTGCTCGCCTGCGCGGTCGCGGCCGGTCTCTATCGCGAACCCAAGGAGCTGCAAGGCGAACGCGTCTCGTGGCGGGAGATGTGCTTCGAGATGTTCGCGATCGCACGCGACTCGCGGCTCATCCTCTTGACCGTCACCTCGATGGTGCTGATCTGCTCGCAGTTCGCGTTGATGGGCTTTCTCACGCTGACGCTCGTGCACGAAGCGGGCTACGCGCTGCCGCTCGCAGTCGCGATCTTCACGCTTTCGCAGGTTGCGGCGATCGCCGGCCGCCTGACCTGGGGATGGCTGAGCGACCACGTCTTCCACGGCAGCCGCGCGTTGCCGCTCGCGGTAATCTGCGTGCTCGTCGCGCTCGTAGCACTCGGCATCGCGGCGATCGGCGGCGCCACGCCCTCCTGGATCGCAACGGCGCTGGCCTGCGCGCTCGGGTTCACCGCCGAGAGCTGGCTGGGCGTAAGCATCATCGGTTTTGCCGAAATCGGCGGCGAGGAACATTCCGGAAGCGCGCTCGGCGTCGCGCTGACGTGGACGCTTCTTGCCGCCTTCCTGACGCCGACGATTTTCGGAGCGCTCGTCGAAGCGCACGGCTACGGCTTTGCATGGCGCGCGGTGGCGTTGCTCGAACTCCTGGGCGTCGTCCCCGCGCTGCTCGCGGCGCGCCGGGCCGCGCGCCACGCCGTCTAAGGAATCCCGCTATGGAAGACTCCTCGCCGACGCTGCATCTCCAAGTTCCGGCTCCGCGGCTGCCCGCGCTTGCGGCCGCGGTTACTCTGCTGGCCGGGTGCGGCGCAAGCGCGCCGGCGATCATCGCGTCCGGCTCGACGCCGGCAATCTACGCCCCCCCGGGCGGGAGCACCGAATGGTTCTCGGTGAATAGCTGCGGGTACGACGGGTCCGGCAATCTTTATTTCGACGGCCTAGACTACGACGGCCTTACGGTGGACGGCGAGCTGCAGCCGGGCGCTTCGAACGCGCGCAACGTTATCGTTCTCCAGAGCTTCACCGGCCCCGGGAAGGTGCAGTGGGACGGCACGTACGTAACGCTGGCCGATCAGGGCACGGGCACGATCTACCAGTTCACCGACGGAAACACGCTGATAGAAAAGGGTTCGGTTACATTGAGCGGCTCCAAACGAGTCAACCAGTCCTGGATCGCGGGCGGCAGCGCGATCGCACCGCAGGCGGACGGAAACGACGTTTTACTCTACGCGTGTCCCGCCGGCGGATCGCCGGCGCAGCGCGTGCATGGGATTCGCATGCCGTACGGCGCCGCGGTAAGCGTGCCCGGCAGCACGTAGCGATGCTTCCCACAGCGGGCCTCGCGCTCGCGGTCGCCGCCGCCCTGCACGCTCCGCCCTACGCGCACGCGAGTTTCGGCATGGCCGTCTACGATCTCGACCGACACCGCATGCTCTACACCGTTGCGGCCGAGCGGATGTACGACCCGGCCTCGACGACGAAACTTCTCACGACCGGAACGGCTCTGGCGGCTTTGGGGCCGCAGTTCCGTTTCACCACCCCCGTCTACCGCACGGGCGAGATCGACGCCGAGGGGACGCTGCACGGAGACCTCGTGCTCGTCGCGTCGGGCGACGCAAATCTCTCGCAGCGCATCATGCCCGACGGTACGCTCGGCTTCGAAAACGAAGACCACGCGTACGACGGCTCGCCGCAAACGAAAGCCGTGCCGGGCGATCCGCTCGCGGTGCTGCGCCAGCTCGCGGCACAGGCCTACGCTCGAGGCATTCGCAAAGTAACCGGCCGCGTCGTCGTAGATGCGTCGCTCTTCCCCGATGCCGGGCCAGAGAGCGGCTCGGGGACCGACGTCTCGCCGATCGTCGTTAACGACAACGTCGTAGACGTGATCGTCGCCCCGGGAAAGCAGCCCGGCGACCCCGCGCGGATTGTGTCGATCTCGCCCGCTACGCCGTACGCGACGTTCGTAAACAAAGCAACGACCGGACCGCCGCACAGCGATGCGACGTTGGCGATGACCGACGCCGATGACGGAAAGGGCAACCGCCTCGTGACCGTCGGCGGCGCCGTCGCCAGCACCGATCCGCCGACGCTTTACGCCTATCGCGTCGTTTCGCCGGCGCGATTTGCCGAAGATGCTCTGACGCTCGCACTGCGCGATGCGGGTATCGCGGTCGCCGACCCGCCGGCCGATCCGCAGACGTTCGATCGCACCGCCTACGCGCCGTCGTACCAGGCGGCGAATCTCGTCGCCCAGCATCGCTCGCTGCCGCTGCGCGAGGACGTGCGCATAACGCTGAAAGTCAGCGACAACCTGCACGCAGACCTCTTGCCGTACGTCGTCGGCGTTTACGCCGGTAAAGCGAAGGGAGCCGACGCGCTGCAAACCGGCTTCGACGTCGAGCGCACGTTCTTGACGGGCCTGCATCTCGATCTCACGAGCGCAGCGCAGCAGGACGGCGCGGGGACGGCGGCGTTCACCCCGGCGTTCGTCGTGCGCTACCTCGCCGCAATTCGGCAGCTGCCCTGGTTCGGCGATCTCTATCGGGGCCTGCCGATTCTCGGCGTAGACGGAACGCTCGCGACGATACAGACGAAGGCGCCCGCGCGCGGCAAGGTCTTTGCAAAAACGGGAACGGACGGCTTCGACAACTACCTGTCGCGCGGCGGGGTGGTGGCGAAGGCGCTCGCGGGATACATAACGACCCGCAGCGGCCGTCACGTCGCCTTCTGTATCTACCTAGGAAACGCGATCTACCCGCACGGCGTCGACGGATCCGACGCAGCCGGCCAGCTCAACGGCGCGATCGCCAACGCAATCTATCTCTACGAATAGACGCGTTCTCCGGGCTACCTGCGAAACACCAAATCCGTGGGTGCCTTGAGTTTCGTCTTCGACCCAACGATGACGGCCTCGGGCTTCACGTTCCCCTTCACACCCGCCGCAAAAACGAGCACGCTGTCGGTTCCCGAACCTTCGCTGCAGTAGTGGCAGATCGTCACGTAGAGTTTGTCCGACGCGTCGAGAGAGAGCCCGGTCGGCGCTCCGAGATGCGTCTGCGACCCCGCTATCGTGCGGATCGGCTTCGACGGACCCGATGCGCTCGGCGCAAAGACGCGGATGTCCTTCGCCAGGAGGTTGCCCGCGTAGATGTTTCCGTGCGAGTCGATTGCGATGGAGCGAATGCCCACGCCGCCTTTGATCTCCGACTCCTCGATTTGCTTGATGAGATTATTCCCGGCAGATTCCGGAGAGAACTCCCAGATCGCGTCGTGGCCGGCCTGGTCGCTCGTGGTTACGTAGAGGTCGTCGCTCGAATCGACCGCCTCGGAGATCGTGCAGCCGCCGCTGAGGCCGATCACGCGAACCGGCGTCGCGTTTCCGTGCGCTCCGGGCGCGAAGACCTTCACGTCGCCGTAGCCGCAATCCGCGACGTAGAGATAGCCTTTGGAATCCACGGCGACGCCGATCGGAAACGAAAGACCGGTGTTCTTTCCCGAGATCCGCCGTATCGGCCGCGCGTCGCCGTGCGCCCCGGCGGCAAAGACGGCGACGATCTTGCCGTCCACGGATGTGTAGATGTTGTCGGACGAATCGAGCGCGATGTTGTCGGGCGTGCCGAGCCCGGTCTTCGCGCCGCCGATAACGCGCGAAGGCGCAACGTTGCCTTTCGCCGCCGGTGCGTAGCCGAGGATCTCGTGTCCGCTGAAGTTCGCGACGAGGATCGCTGATGGTAATGCGCCTTCACGGGACATGGATGCCGGCGAACCGAGCGGCGGCGTGGGCGAGGCAAACCCGCCGCTGCGGCATCCGGCAAGCAGCATCGCGCCGGAAACGGCAAGCGCGATAGCGGTTCGGACGATATGGCGGTTCATGCGTTGTGCCTCCTTTTGGGAAACCGTTACGAGGGCGGCTTGAAACCGAAGCTCTGCACCGCGATGAGCTTCACGCCGTACACGATCATCTGCACCGAGAGCGCCACCTGCAACACCCCCATAACCGTGCCGAGAATCTGCAGCGGAAACGCCACGACCCTCAGAACGCTGCGAGCGCAAAGCATCGCGATGAGGTCCAGCAGCATGATGCCGAGGAGGATCACCACGATCGTCGTTACTCTATCGGGCATGAGCGCGAGAAGCAGTATCACGGCGGCGATTCCATACGGCGTGACGATCCTCGGAAGGAGCTGCCAGGTGAGGGCGCGCGTCGTCGGTGCCGGCGGGGGCTCGGCCTGCGCAGCGCTGCCGCCGTACGGATCGAGCACGAGCGAGAGTGCGACTAGGAAGAACAGAATGCCGCCGGCGACGGCCAACGCTCCAACGCTCACGCCCCACTTCGCCAGCATCGCCTGTCCGATGAAGCTCGCTGCAAGAACGGTGAGCGTGGCGATCAGCGCGCCGCCAAACGCGAGCGACCGGGATTCGGCAGCGGAGTGCGTTGCGGTCATTTTGGCAAAAGGCGCAAGCAGCTTGATCGGGCCCAACATGATGAAGAGAAACGTGAATATCTCCCGCGTATCGAAGCTCGAGGCTCCGCCGGTATGGCTATTCATGTCGTCCGGGTATGGCGGCAAAGCGGGTCTTCATCTACGCCGAATCCCTTTCGTCCCGGGGCGCCCCGGGGCACCCATCCGTTTCGGCGGTTGGGTTCTCACACCCGCCCGACGCCGGCGCGATCTATTTCTGGATTGCCGGCTCGACGATTATCGGCCCGAACGCGCAGAGCGGCGGGACTGTCCCATATGGATGTTACTATCCGACCGGAGCTGCTCTACGTCGCAGATATCGACGGCAAGCCGGGCGCCTCGTCGCCGTTTTTTCCACAAGAGTTCGCCCCCGGCAGCGGAACCGTCGCGCACGATCTACCCCGCGCAGGCCTACGGTTTGACCAGCGTGACGGCGCAAGGCGCCGTCTATCAAGCCAGCGGCGAGTCCACGGTGACGGAGATCGCTGCCGGCTCGAACTCGCCGACCTGCACGCTGAGCTGCCAGTGCTCGGCGCAGGGCGTAGCCCTCAGCAAGTAGTCCGCAAGGGCGCTCGCGAATGCGCTCTTCCAAAATGATCTATCTCGACGAGGCACGCGTCCGTTCGCTGCTGCGCTGGGACGCGCTCATCCCCGCCATGGAACGCGCCTTGGTCGCATTTTCGAGCGGACGCGTCGTACAGCCCGTGCGCGGCATCCTGACCGTCGAGGAGAATCGGCGCTATCTCGGTGTGATGCCCGCGGTGAGCGACGACGTGATGGGCGCAAAGATCGTGAGCTTTTATCCCGGCAACGAAGGGACGCCGCACCCGACCCACAACGGCGTGATCCTCATATTCGACACGCGGACCGGAGTGCCGACGGCCGCCATGGACGGACGCCTCATAACCGAGATGCGCACGGCCGCAGTCTCCGCCGCCGTGACGAAGTATCTCATGCCCGAGGGAAGCCGGATCCTCGCGCTGCTTGGAAGCGGCGTCCAAGCGCACTCGCACCTCGACGCGCTCGCGCACGTCGCCGGCTTCACCGACGTGCGCGTCTGGAGCCGCACGCCTGCCAATGCCGAGCGTTTTGCAAAAGAGCGCGGCGCCCAGGCCATGGATGCCGAGGCCGCCGTGCGCGGCGCCGACGTCGTCGTCGTCGCCACGAGCTCGCGCGAACCGGTGCTGCGCGGCGCTTGGCTCAAACCCGGCGCGCACGTCAACGCGGTCGGTGCGAATCGGCCGGATTGGCGCGAACTCGATGACGACGCCATGCGGAACACGCTCGTCGTTGACTCACGCGCCGCCGCCGCGCAGGAGTCGGGCGACGTCATCCTATCGCGCGCGCCGATCTACGCCGAAGCCGGCGAACTCTTTTCCGGCGCTGCGGCAGCACCGCCGCGCTCCGCGACCACCGTCTTTAAGTCGCTCGGTCTCGCCATCGAGGATCTCGCCGCCGCAAAACTCGTCCTCGACGCTCTTAGCGCCTAGAGCCGTCGGCCTCTAGGCGCGGCGCCATTACCTCTTACGCCGTGCCTGCGGAGGGATCTCCTTCTTCGACCGCGGCCTTTATGTCGTTGATGACGGCCTTCGCCTCCGACTCGGTTTGCGATTCCAGCCCGATCAAGCGATTGTCGGCGTGCTCGAGTGCGAAGATGAGGGAGTCGAGCTTCGCATTTATGGCGACCGTGTCCCGGCTTTGCGCGTTGTTGAGAACGAACACCATGAGGAACGTGATCACGGACGATATCGTGTTCATGAGGAGCTGCCAAAATTCCGAATATCGAAAATACGGTGCGGAAGCCAGCCAAACGACGACGAGCGCGAACGCCAGCGCGGTCGCGCTCGGACTCGACGCGAACGCGTTGACCGCTCGCGCGAACGAACCAAACGTATCTCGAACTTGCATCGTCGGAGGTCGCGCCGCTACACCCTCGCGCCGCGTCCCGTCAGGATGTTGACGATGACGAGGATGACGACCACGACCAGAGCGATATGGATGAGCCCGCCTCCGATGTGGAACAGCAGGCCCAGCACCCAGAAGGCAAACACGACGCAGATGATTCCCCAAAGCAGACCGGCCAATTCATTCTCCTCCCAAGCAGATGTTGCACCCACATATCCCCATACAGGCGCAAGCTTAAACCCTCGCTGCGCAAGCGGGGTCGCGTGCGGCGGCGCTTCAACTGCGCGATTCACTAGGGCGGTGTTGGCCGTTTACCGGCCGATGCTAACCGACTGCCCGTACGGCTTTGTTGACGCTGCGTAGAACTTGAAGGCGTTCTCACCCGCCGGGCAACCAAGAACGACGCCAATTGTTCACCGAGCAACCGATGGGATATCCGTTGACTGCAAGCGTCGCGAGAACCTTGCTGCCGTAGCGCGGCATCGTTAGCGCGGCCATGCGCGACGCCGAAAGCGCCGTCGACCCCGCCGACGCACCCAGTCATCAGCGTCGCGGCGGCTGCGAGCCCCAGGTGCAGCGTCGGGCGTCAAACGGCTTCATCGCCAACCTCCTCGAGAAACGCGAAAACAGAATCCACGAACGCGTCCGGCGCGTCAACCATCGGCAGATGACCGCAACGCTCGATGCGGCTCTGCGACGCGCCCGGCATCGCATCGATCAGCTGCGCCGAGAGCTCCGGCGGAATGAGCCGGTCTTCCTCGGCCCACATAACGTGCACCGGTACCGAGATCTCGCGCAGACGGTCGAGCGTATCCACCGTAAGGTCGAGCCGCCACTGCCGCAAGAGCGCGGGACGCGGTGCGAGCGGCCCGAGCGCCATTGCGGCATCGGTCTTTTCGCGTAGCGACGTTTCGCTCAGCGCAGTCGCTCCCGAACCGGCGAAAAGAATCGCTTCCAGCAGCGTGCGGTCGTCGCAGCCGCTCGCGGTGAGGTCGCACATGAGCTGCATGAGATTGCGCGAGTACGCATTCCCGCGCGCCCACGTGCACGCCAAGGTGAGGCTGGCCACGCGGCCAGGATCAGAGAGGGCCAGTTCCTGCGCGATCGCGCCGCCCATCGAGTGGCCGAGCACGTGCGCGCGCCGCGAGCCTGCCGCATCCAAGACGGCACGCGCGTCGGCGGCTAAGTCCCGCAGCGTGTAAGCCGCGTCAACGATCGTGCTCTCACCCGAGTCGCGATTGTCGAACGTGACGGTTCGAAAGAATCGCGCGAGGCGCGGCCGCACGAGCGACCAGATCGGGCGGCAAGAAGCCGACCCGGCAATCAGGAGAAGATCGGGCCCCTCTCCCTCGACGTCGTAGGCAAGCTCGACCTCGCCGTTGCGCGCTCGTCCCACTGTCCTCTCGTACTGCCCAGAAAGGGACTCGAACCCCCACGGTGTTGCCACCACTGGTACCTGAAACCAGCGCGTCTACCAATTCCGCCATCTGGGCGCGGAGCAGACCTCGATTCGGGGCTGTCCTAAGCGCCCCTCTCCACGAAACCCGCGCCGGCGGCCGGCGGTTTGGAGAGACCTGTATGGCCCTTCCGTTATTTGCAATCGAAAGCGCGGCCGCGCTCGACCCCTACTCGGAGGCCGTGACGGCGGCCGCCGAGCGCGTGAGCCCGGCAGTGGTCTGCATCGAGGTCCGCTCCGGGCGCGGCGGCGGCAACGGCAGCGGCTTCGTCTTCACCCCCGACGGGTTCGTGATCACGAACAGCCATGTGGTCCACGACGCGCGCCGCATCGGCGTCGCGCTCTTGGACGGCAGGGAGCTCCCGGCGCAGCTCGTCGGCGACGACCCCCACTCGGATCTCGCAGTGCTTCGCGTCGACGCCCCCGACCTGGCGCACGCGGTGCTCGGCGATTCGTCGGCGCTGCGGCCCGGCCAACTCGTGGTCGCGGTCGGCAATCCGTACGGCCTCGCCTACACGGTGACCGCCGGGGTCGTCAGCGCGCTCGGGCGCTCGCTGAGGACGCCCACCGGCCGCCTCATGGACAACATCATCCAAACCGACGCGGCGCTCAACCCGGGCAACTCCGGCGGTCCGCTCGTCAACGCGACGGGTGAAGTCATCGGCGTGAACACCGCGGTGCTGCCGGGGCAAGGCCTCTGCTTTGCGATCGCCGTGAGCACCGCCAATCACGTAGCGGGCCTGCTGATGCGCGACGGCAAGGTTCGGCGCGGCTACCTCGGCATCGCCGGCCAGGACATCGTGCTTGCCCAGTCGGCGGCTCGGCGCTTCGGTCTCGACGACCGGCGCGCCGTGCTCGTGGATTCCATCGAGCCCGGAAGCCCGGCCGACACCGCCGGGCTTCGCGCCGGCGACGTGCTGCTCGCTTTCGAGGGCGAGCGTCTGCGCGGCGTGGACGCCCTGCACAAGGTTCTCACGAGCGTCGATCTGAGCCGCCCGTACAAGCTCGATCTCGCGCGCAAGAGCGAACGGCTCGCAAGAATCGTCCTGCCGGTAGAATCGCCGTCCTAGACGGCGAATGGTACGTGCCCAGTGATTCGTAAGCTCCTGCCGATACTCGGCGTCACCTTCATCGACATCGTGGGTTTCAGCATGCTGATACCGATGCTGCCGTATCTCGTGACGCACTTCGGCGCGTCGGCATTCGTCGTCGGCATACTCGTCGCGACCTTTTCATTCTGTCAGTTCGCCTCCGCTCCGGTCTGGGGAAACCTCTCCGATCGCATCGGGCGCAAAGCCGTTCTGATCGTCAGTCAGATCGGCGCTACGATCGGCTGGGCAATGCTGGGCCTGGCTCCCAACGTCGCGTCCGCCCTGGCCGTCGCGCCGATTGCGGTCGTCTTCGTAGCGCGCATCATCGAAGGCATCTCCGGCGGAAACATCAGCATCACGCAGGCGTACGTCGCCGACCTCGTCGAGCCCGCGCAGCGGGCGCGCGCCTTCGGGCTGATCAGCGCGATGTTCGGCGCCGGCATGGTCTTCGGCCCGTTCGGCGGCGGGCTGCTGTACGCGCGCTACGGCTTTGCGGCGCCGTTCCTCGTCGCTGCCGGACTGCAGGTCGTCACGCTGCTCCTTACCATCACGATGCTTCCGGAGTCCCGCACGAAGGACGCAGACGAAGAGCGCATCGGGATCGGCGCGATTTGGAAGACCTTCCACAAGCCGCGGCTCGCGCGTATTCTCTGGCAGAAGCTCGCGCTCGCGCTGGCGCTCTACGGCTGGTTCGCCGTCTTCGCGCTCTACCTCGCGCGCCAGCTCGGCTTCACGCTGACGCAAACCGACTACCTTTTCTCGATCTTCGCCATCTTCAACGTCTTCATCAACGTCTTCGTCATCGGCCGCGTCTCCGCGCAAGTGGGAAATCGCGCGATGTCCAACGTCGGCCTCACATCTCTAGTCGCAGGCTTTGCGCTCGTTCCCCTGGTGCACGGCGTGCCGCTGCTCACCGTCACGATGCTCCTCTTTTCCGTCGGGATGGCGTTTGCGAACACCGGCATCACCGCGCTCATCAGCAACGCCGCGTCGGATCGCGAGCAGGGAACGGTCCTGGGAACGAGCTCCTCGCTCGATTCGCTCTCCGGAATCCTCGCGCCGCCGGTTTCTACCGGGCTGCTCTCGGTCTACGGCGCGCGCTTCGCCGGCATCGAGTCGCTCGCGCTCGCGGCCGTCGCGCTATTGATGGGGTTGCGCAGCGCGGGCGGCGAGCGCTACGAAGCACGCAACGACGCGGCGCTCGGCCTGGCCGCGGAGGTCGAAGCCGCCAAGATCGCCGACGGCTGACGGCGCCTAGGCGGCGGTTTTCTTCCGCCGCTTCGCGGCCGGCTTTTCTCCGTCGCCGCTGCGGCGCTTCTTGCTCTCTTCCAGGCTCTGGGCCAGCACGTCCATGAGGTTGAATACCTTCGCTCGCGCCGGCGCTTTCTTCGCTTTGGGAAGTTCCTTACCGGCGGCGCGCGCTTCGATCATCGTCATGAGCTGATCGCGGTATGCGTTCGTAAACTTCTCCGGCTCGAAACTATCCACGCACATCGTCTCGATGAGCATGCGAGCCATATCCATTTCCTTTTTGGGCAGCTCCTCGCGTCCGGGGATTTCAAGCGTGCCGGCGTCGACGATCTCGCTGGCCCAGTGCATGAGTTCGAGCACGAGCGCTTCGCCGATCGGTTTGACGGCAGCGATGTACTCCTTCGTCCGCACCACGACGCGCGCGATCGCGACGCGGTTGCTCCCCGCGAGCGCCTCGCGCAGCAGCGCGTAGGCGTGGCGCCCCTGCTTGGTGGGCTCGAGGTAGTACGGTTTGTCGAAGTACATCGGGTTGATCTTGTCGAGTTCGACGAACTCTAAGATGTCCACCGACTGCGTCGCCTCGGGGTTGACGCGCGCGAAGTCCTCGTCGGTCAGCACTACGTACTGCCCCTTCTCGAACTCGTACCCTTTGACGATCTCGTCCCACGGGACTGGCTTGCCGTCCACCGAGCAGACGCGCTCGTACTTGATGCGCCCTTCGTCCTTCGCATGGAGCATGTTGAAGGAGAGTTCGTCGGTCTTGACCGCCGTAAAGAGCTTCACGGGGATCGTCACGAGCCCGAAGTTGATAGCCCCCGACCAGATTGCATGAGCCATAGTCCGCCTATTCTACTAAAGCCCCGGGCCGCTCCGCCACCCCAGGCTGGCCGGGCCCCGCGGAGATTTCAGGCCGGACAAGCCTTGGGCGAGCCATAGTAGCCGAAACCAGGGGGAATCCATGGCCCCGCAGTGCCTACCAGCCCGTAGCAGCAGCCTACTTACCGGTCCAAGAAAAGCTCGTCGGTGGACTAATGAACGAGATGCTGTCATAGGGGTTTGGCAGGAAGATGATGCCGACACTTGCCGTCATTGATTGGCCGAAAACAGTCAGGGTCACGGGTGTCGCGCTCGAATAAGCGAACACTGACGGCCCGTAGTACGGGCTGGAAGACGTTGAAGCGCTGACGCCGGCTGTGAGTTGCGATGGGCTCGCTCCCAAGGGCGTATTAACGTCGTTGTACCCTCGGCAGTCCGTGATGAGCAGGTAGCTTGGCGTGCCGCTGATGGATACGGGAGGCGCGCTCCCGTACCCGGTCATATCGCAACCCGAGACGAGCACGCCGCTAACGCTCCCGGCGATCAGCAGCGCGTACGTTTGCGTATTGCCGTTCGGTGCGCCGATGTAGGTCGGCTGTAAGTTTGCGCCGATGATTTGCACGTCGCTTACGGGACCCACGCCCGTGATCGCGATTCCCGCACCACCGCCGGGGCCATTGTTAGAGTATGTTCCGCCGATGATCTTAATGCCCGTGCCGCTGGCGATGCTGACCCCATGCTGGCCCATCGGGGCGTGCGCCATATTGAACACCGTGCAATCGAGCAGAGTGACGTCGTAGAGATTTCCCCCGTTCGCGTCGATCGTAACGATCGGGGTGCCGTCGCTCGAGTCGCTCGCCTTGGCAAGAACGCTGCTCGTCACTTTTATCCCAGCAGCCGTGCTGCCGGCGTTCGGTAACGCTATGTTAAGTGCGTGCTTCCAACACTCGATCTCGCAGTTCGTAATCTGCGTTGAGAGCGTCGTCCCCGTGCCGCCCTGTGAGAAGTCCACGCCGGTCGCCCACTCGTATATCTGCATGCCGGCGACGACGGCATGCTCCACGCCTTCGATGGAAATGCACGTGCAGTTCTTCGGGCCGCCGCTCGCTCGCGACGTCTGCGAAAACACTCCCGGGCCGAGCACTGCGCACTCCGCGTCAGCCAGTACCACTGCGTTAGTGCCATCGGGTCCCGCCGTGTAACTGATCGTGCACTGCTCGAGACTGCTTGATAGGGCTTGCGCGTTGAAAGCGCGCGGGCAGTCGGTGAAGGTACACCGAACTGCTCGCACATTCCACATATTCGCATGGATGCACGTGTCGGTGGGGTTCGTGGTGGATCCCCACTGAAACGCAAGGCTGCGGAAGACGATGCCACCGCTCGTATGGCCGGCGGTACTGCTGCAGTCGAACAGCGTTGATCCGCCGGCGGGAGTAACCACGAAATGGAAGAATGCCGACCCTCCGCCGGAACCTGGCGTCCCCCCGCCGCCGGACCCGACGATGTTCGACTGATCAGGCACCGTAAATGCTTGGGCCTGCACTGCAAAACTTTCCTGCGGAATGAACGCCAGCGCACCTGTGGCGCCTTGGCTGCTTGGGTTCATATCGTAAAACATGCTGGTCAAGGCAACGTTAGGATCGTGCCCCGAGGCGTAGTATATGTACTTACCGTAGTTATAGATCGTAATCGCACTGAGATCTTCTTGGTACACGATCGAGCAGCGCGGCTGACGGTCGCGCAGTGCGTGGGCGCCGGCGACGGCGACTTTGTCCAGCGGCGACCTCCAGAGCGAAAGAATGTCGTTCATATCAATGCTTCATCACGGCCGTTTGCGTTCACTTGCCGAACCAAGAAAAGCCCGTTGGCGTTCCACTCGGGGTCGTGAAGTAGAAGCTGTCATAAGGGCTCGGTAAGAATACGACGCCAAAACTTAGGTGCAGCGTCTGACCAAAGACGTGCAAAGTGACGGGCGTCGCATTCGAAAACGTGACGATCGACGGGCCGAAATAGGGCGTCGAGCAGGTCGCGGCATTCAAGCTCGCATAAGGGACGGCTCCGCCGTTCAGTGCCGTATGCTGGTCGTTGTAGCCTAGGCAGTCGTTGATAAAGAGATTGCCCGTAACTCCACTTGTCGAGACGGGCGATAAAGTGTAGCCTCGCATGTCGCAGCCCGAGACTAACACGGTACCGTTTGGGGTCGTGCTAACTAGCAGCGCGAACGGTTGGCTAAACACGCCGTTGGTATAGCTGGGCTGCAGGTTCGCGCCGATCACTTGCACGTCGCCACAGGCTGCAGTGATGCCGATGCCCGCCCCGCCGTTGTTCGAGTAGGTCCCGCCGATCACTTTGATGTTAGTGCCTCCGGCAATCTTGAGACCGTACTGGCCCGCCGGCGGCGCGCTATCCATATTCCACACTGTGCAGTCAAGCAGCGTGATGTCGCTGAGCGACGCAGCGGGGTTACCATTGGGGTCGATGGTAATCACGGAGGAGTGCGTTGAGTCCCACATCGTGGAGTAGTTCGTCTTAGCGAGCGTGCAACTTGTCACTTTAAGCCCTGTGATTGACCCTCCGCCGCCGTTGACGACGATATTAAGCGCGCTCTGGACGCTCTGTATTTCACAATTCCGAACTTGCGCAAACGCGGAGCCGCCACTCTGCGAAAAGTCAACGCCGATAGCCCAGTCCGATAGATGCATGTTGGCGATGACGGCGTGATCGGCGCCGCCCTGGATCGAAATGCAAGTGCATCCGCTTGGGCCGCCTACGTTCACAGGATGCTGCTCGAACTCGCCCGGGCCATGAACGGCGCACTGCGACCCCGCCATGACCACGGCTGTCGCGCCGTTGGGGCCATTCCTGTAGACGATCGTGCATTGTTCGAGCCCGCAAGCGGGCCCTTGGCCTGAAAAGGCAAGCGGGCAATTAGTAAACGTGCAGCGTATAGCGCTGCAGTTTCCCGTGTCCGCGTAAATGCACGTATCCGTGGGACTGGTCGGCCCCGTCCACTCAAACGCTAAGCTGTGGAAGTATGTGCCGCCGGTGGTGTAGGGGCCGGTACAGCTCAGGAACTTCGATCCGGTTCCATGAATCGAGAAGTGGAAGAAAACCGTCGCGTCGGAACCGCCGCCACCTGACCCCATCATGTTGCACTGGTCTGGCACGTTGAATGCGCCCGATGATGTATCGACGGGGAAGTTCTCCTGCGGAATAAATCCGATGCCGCCGAATGCGTGCGGGCCCGGAGCCATGTCCGATAGCATCTTAGGGAGCGCAGTATCTGCGGTCGGCCCGTAATTCTGAATGTAATAACCGAAGTTGTAGATCGTCATCGCGCTGAAGTCTTCGCCATAGCCGACGGAGCAACGCGGCTGCCGCTCCGAGACTGCTTGAGCCTGGCGCGTGGCGACTTTGTCGAGAGGCGACTGCCATAGCGACAAGATATCAGCCACGTTGGCGCTCCGCTGCCTGCGATGTGCCGGGCGATACCGTAACGCCGAAGAAAAGCCCTGAACCAAGCTTGACGCTCGTGGCGTGCCCACCGCCCGAGGGATATCGCCAGCTCGCCGCTCGAGCGATGCCCTTGCGGTAGACTATGCCAGCGATCGTCTTCTGCTGAATCCAGAGCTGACCACCGTAGTGGTTCGTTTTACTTCTCAATATGGTCGTGCCAACGACTTTTGCGTTGGTTCCTGAGATCCGCAGGCGGTAGACGGACGTGGGCCCACCCTCCGATTGGCTAGAGGCGGACGTCACAGTAATGTGCCTTCCGTCCCACTGCACGGACGCAGGGAAGTCGCTCCGCATATATATTTTGGCGCTTACGGTCATCGCCTCGAAGTCCGAGCTGCCGCTCCGAAGCCCAACGAGCCGGGCTTGGTTACCGTACTGAGCATCCTCAGCGGAGAGATAAAGGTTCCCCGCACTATCATATCCGCATAACAGAAAGTTAAATTCATCGCTGTACAGCATTGTTGGGACGCTCTGCCCTCCGGGATACACGGCCACGTCACCATGAAGCCCGTAGGGGTTGGAATCGTCGCTGATGTTCGCGATGGCGACGTTTCCAGTAGTCGCGTCGAAGGAACACCCAACGCCCCGGCCGGGATCGCTCAACGTGGCGATCGGACTGGTGCCCCCGTGGGCATACTCGTAAATTGTGCTCGCGCTAAAGGATTGGTTCGAGTATGCGACGATGAACACATCTCCGCTCGCGTCAGTACACTCGCCTTGGGGCATAATGAAGCCTGTCAGTGTTCCGACCAACTGGCCTCCTGGATAAGTGTAGATGAAGACGTTCGCGGTACTGTCAGTAACGTAAAGGAGGCTTTGCGTCGAATGCGTTGGCGCCATCCACGAGCCCGGCGCGGCTCGCTGTTTGGCGGCAGTAGACATGGCACCGGAGGGAGTCTCCAAAAAGGCGCGCTGCAGCGTGCCGCATCCTGCCAAGTAAAGAGCACCCGCTAGGCAGATAACGTAAAAACCCTGTTTCTTCATATGCGCCCTCACGTTGTATTACTTCCCGATCCAGGTAAAGCTGATTGGGACCGAGCTGAAGGAAAACAAGTCATAGGGACTCGGGAGAAAAACAATGCCCGACGCAGACGAAATCGACTGCCCAAAGATGTGGAGCGTAACGGGTGCCGGATTGGAATACATGATTACCGACGGGCCGTAATAGGGAATCGTGGAGGTCGATGCGCTGACGCCCGTCGTGAGAGATACGGGAAGCGCGTGCAGCGAAGTGCCTGCATCATTGTATCCGGGGCAGTTTGTAATAAGCAGGTTGCTCGGCGTGCCGACGACGTGAACAGGCGAGCCCGCGTAGTTCGTCATGTCGCAGGATGAGACAAGCACATCGCCGGCGATCGGAGTGCCCGTGACAAGGAGCGCATACGTCTGCGAATTTGCGTTGAGCGCGCCGGGATAGTTCGGTTGCAGGTTCGCCCCGATGATCTGCACTTCCGTTGCTCCGCCGGTGATTGCGATGCCCGCGCCGCCGCTCGCCCCGTTGTTCGAGTACGTCCCGCCAATGACCTTAATATTTGTGCCGCCCGTAATGATAAGGCCGTGTTGTCCAGCGGGCGCAGGGGCCATGTTAAAGACCGTGCAGTCGAGCAACGTAACGTCATAGAGCGTTCCGCCAGTCGCGTCGATTTTGACGATGCCGTCGGCGTCAGTCGAGTCGCTTGCCTTAGCCAACTGGCAGCTAGTGACCTTGATCCCTCCACTCGCGCCACCCGAGCCGGGTAGCCCGATCCTAATTGCGTTTTGCCAACACTCAATCTCGCAGTTAGTAATGTTCGTGTACAGCGCCCCGGCCAACTGCGAAAAGTCGACTCCAACCGTCCATTCATAAATTTGCATGTCGGCGATGATCGCGTGCTCGGCGCCTTCAACCGAGATGCACGTGCAGCCGGTGGCACCGCCAGCGGAGCCGCCCTGCGAGACTTGGGAAAAGACTCCCGGCCCTAGGACGGCGCACTGCTGCCCACTGAGGACGACCGCTTTGGTGCCGTTAGGCCCTGTTACGCCGGGCACCGTATAGTTGATCGTGCACTGTTCCAACCCACACGCGGCGCCGTGAGCTATGAATGCGCTCGGGCAGTCGGTAAACGTGCATCGGATTGCACGCACATTTGCCATGCTCGCGTAGATGCACGTGTCAGCTTGGGTCGAACCGGCCCCCCACTGAAATGCGAGGCTACGGAAATAGACGCCGCCGGTCGTATAGCTCGCATTGTTGCACGTTAGGAAGGTGGAGGCGCTTCCTGAGAGCGGCGTGATTGTGAAGTGAAAGAAGGGCGTTCCGCCGCTCGACCAGGAAGCGCCGCCGCCGCCGGAGCCAAGAATGTTGGACTGATCGGGTACGCTGTATCCGGCCGCGCTGGAATGGACCGGGAAGCTCTGCTGCGGAATGAAGGCGAGGGCGCCGGAGGCGCCCCGCGAGCTCGGACTCATCGCAGCGAGCATACTTATCAGGGCCACGTCTGGGAGTACACCTAGAGATATGTAGTACCCGTAGTTGTAAATCGTCATCGCGCTGAAGTCAGCGCCGTAGCCAATCGAGCAACGGGGCCCGCGATCGCAGAGTGCCTGAGCCTCAGTTAGCGCAACTTTATCGAGCGGCGACCTCCAGAGCGAGAGGACCTCGATCATGAAAGTAGCGCTTCAAAGTCAGCGTCGCCGAGATCCGTTTCCCCTTCGTCCTCCTGGAGCTCTTGCTCCTCGCTGAGCGCCTCTTGCATCCGCGTTCGCTCGATGTCAAGGATCTCCGCGAGAAAGTCGTTGGCCTTCTGGAAGAGCGGTTTCAGCTCGTCTTTATCGCGAGGGAGCTGGGAGAGGACGGCGACGCAGAGGGATCCGCGCTGCAAGGATAGCTGCCCGTCGCGCGTAGCACGTTCGATCCTGGCTTGCTCCAGTTGAGTCGCTGCCTGTAGGACGTCGCGCGTTGGGAGGCTGCTGTAAAACTTCGCCTCGAGCTTGCGCAGGGCACGTCGTTTGGCTGACTCAGTCATAAGAGCTCCCTCTTCTCTAAAAGCGGACCACAACGAGTTAGACCAGAGGGGGGGGGGGGCTTCCTGCCGGCAGTTCGCATGCGCTAGGCCCAGAGCCGCTGTGCCTTGGCAATCGCGGCCTCGAGGCGCTGCTTTTTCCACTGCTTGCTTCCCCAGAGGTCGCCCTCGGCCGCCAAGCGCTTGGGCGTGGAGCGGATCGTGTACGCGGCAAATGCGTCGGCCGGCAAGATGGTGCCACGCCTGCGATCGAAGGATTCCACTTCGCTCCAGTGCAGCGGGGTCGAAACCGGCGCGCCGTCGCGCGCGCGCACCGAGTACGGGGCCACGATCGTCTTGCCTTGGCCGACCTGCACGTAGTCTATGTAGACGGCGCTCTGCGATCGCTTTGCAACCATGCGCGCCAGCGTGACGAGCTCGCCGAGGCTGTCCGCGGCGCGGCGCGCGAGCACTTCCGCGAAGATCTTCGCCGTCTCGTACGAGTAGCCGGCGGCGAGCGGCACGATGACGTGCAGTCCGTACCCGCCGGTCGTCTTGACGAGCGGCTTCAAGCCGATCTCCGCCAGCAGGTCGCGAACGTGCAGCGCGACGGTCGCCAGCGTCTTGAGCGTGCACGTCTCGCCCGGATCGAGATCGAAGACGATGAAATCCGGCTCGTCGAGCGCATCCTCGCGCGACGTCCAGATGTGCAGAACGATCGCGGCGAGATTCGCGAGATAGACGAGGCTCGGCGCGTCGTTGCAGACGACGAAGGTGACCTCGGGGCGCGTGCCGCCGGGCGTCTCGATCGTCACGCGGTCCACCCAGTCGGGCATGCCTTTGGGAATCTGCTTTTCGAAGAAATCGGCCGCGTCTATGCCGTTGGGATAGCGCTGCAGCGTGAGAGGCCGCCCTTTGAGATGCGGAATCGCCGCAGGCGCGACGCCCTCGTAGTACGCGATGAGATCGCCCTTCGTGTACCCGTCGCGCGGCCAGAGCACCTTGTCGAGATTCGAGAGCGAGAGCGTACGCGATCCGACGCGTGCGCTTACGCGCTGTTCGGCCATCAGCGGCTCGGAATCTCGGCAACGACCTCGCCGGGCGGCTTATCCGGGCGCAGGCCGAGGAAGGCCGGCTGACGTAGGTAGCCGTCGCGCGTCCATTCGGAAAAGCGCACCTCTACGACGATCTCCGGCTTGACCCAGTGCGCGACGTCGCGTGCGGCCACGTCGCCCGAGAACGGCGAGGTCTTACGTTCGATCTTCCGCAGCGCCGCGTGCAGCGAGGTCAGCAATTTCACACCGAAGCCGGTGCCGACCGAACCGACGAAGCGCAGCGACTTCTTCTCGTAGACGCCCAGCAGCAGCGCGCCGAAGCCGGTTCGGCTGCCCTTCGGCTCGGTCCAGCCGCCGACGACGAACTCTTGCTCGTAGCCGGTCTTTATCTTCACCCAATCCCGGCTGCGGCGCTCCTGATACGTCGAGGCGCGCTTCTTGCCGACGATGCCTTCGAGCTGCGTCTCGCGCGCGCGCTCGAAGAGCGCCTTCCCTTTTCCCACGACGTGTTTGGAATACAGGACCAGCGTCTCGTCGGCGATCAGCCGTTCGAGCAGCGCCTTGCGCGTCTCGAGCGGTTCGCGCCGAAGATCGCGGCCGTCGGCGTAGAGCAGGTCGAACGCCGCGTACGTGAGGCCGACCGGCGTGTTCTTGAAATCCTGAAGCCGCTGGAAATCCGACCGGCCCTTCTTATCGAGGCTGACGATCTCGCCGTCCACCATCACGGGCACGCTCGAGAACGCGGTCGCGAGTTCTTCCAAAGCGGGAAAGCGCGCGAGCAGATCGAGGCCGTTGCGGGAGACGAGCGTGAGGCGCCCTTTATCGTCCACGGTGCAGAGCGCACGGTAGCCGTCCCATTTTATCTCGAAAAGCCAATCCGGATCGTCGAACGCCTCGCCGATAAGGGTTGCGAGCATGAGCGATTTGGGATGAGGCATGGGATCGCGTTTGACGGGTTTGCGCGCAGGAGTCGCGGCGTGACGCGCCTTCGGTTTGGAGTGCCAGGTCTTCGCGCGAGGGTCCTCGGCGACGTCGTCGAGCGTCTTGCCGCTTACGACCGATTCGGGATGGTCGGCCGGATCGTACTTCGGGTCGACGTGCTCGTCCCGGTCCTTGATCAGCAGCCACGGATCGCCGTGCTCGTCCTCTCGCGCCTTGATCTTCACGAGCGTGAACTCGCCGCGGAGTTTCTTGCCCGCTAGCACGAACTTGATCTTGCCGGCTGCGATCTCCGTCGCCGGATCGTCGCCCTCGGCCAGCGCATACGTCCCGCGATCCCAAATGATGACGTTGCCGCCGCCGTATTCCCCTTTGGGAATGTTCCCTTCGAACTCGTTGTACTCGATCGGATGGTCCTCGACGTGCATCGCAAGCCGCCGGTCGCCCGCCACGAGCGTCGGGCCCTTCGGAACGGCCCACGACGCCATGACGCCGTCCGCCTCGAGGCGGAAATCGTAGTGCAGGCGCGTGGCGCGATGCATCTGCACGACGAAGCGCAGCTTCCCGCCGCTCGCCGCGCGGGGCTTTCCCGTGCGGCCGCTCGGTTCGGGCGTCCGCTCGAAATCTCGCTTCTTGTGATAGCGTTCGAGCGACCCCGGCCGCTCCGATGCACGCTGCGACGGCATGCGGCTGGCTTTCGACGCATCGCTAGGCTACCCTTAGAGGCGCATGATCTGGAGTTTGGCCGGCCTGCTGCTGGCGCTGGCCGTCGCGGGCGGGGCCGCCCTGCGCGGCAGAGCGCACGGCGGATTCTACGACGTCGACGTGTACGGGATGAGCGCCCCGGAACACCGGCGGTACGCGATTGCGAGCCTCGCCTTCGCCGCGTACTTCGGCGCCACGCTCGCGCTGCACGCCGAGACGGCAGGCATCGCCGGCCTGGCGCTGTATGCGCTCATCGCCGTGTTCTACGCCGCGTCGTTCCTACGGGGTGCATCCGATTCCGATGAGTGATTTTCGCTTCTCGCCGCGGCCCAATCGTGCCGCCGAGATCGCCTGGATGCCGTGGGGCGCGGACGCGTTCGCGCGCGCCGCCGCCGAGGACAAACCGATTCTCCTCTCGATCTCTGCCGTGTGGTGCCACTGGTGCCACGTCATGGACGAAACGTCGTACTCCGACGCCGCCGTCATCGAGACGATCGGCCGCCGATTCGTCCCGGTACGGGTTGACAACGATCGCCGCCCCGACGTCAACGCGCGCTACAACATGGGCGGCTGGCCAACGACGGCCTTCCTCGCGCCCGACGGCACCACGCTGACGGGCGCGACCTATCTTCCACCCGCGCAGATGCAGCGCGCGCTCGACGAAGTCGCCGATTTCTACGCCGCGCACAAAGACGAGATCCCGCAGCGCGCCGCCGCCGCCCGCGACCTCGCTGCGGGGACGCCGGCGCCACAGGAGCTCGGCGACGCGGCGGTCGAGAGGTTCTTCCAGGCCCGCAGCCGCGAGTTCGACGACCGTTACGGCGGCTTCGGCGACGAGCCGAAATTCCCGCAGCCCGAACTGCTCGAGTTCCTGCTGGCGCGCTGGCGCCTGACGCGCGAGCAGCGCGCGTTCGAGATGGCCGCGCGCACGATCCTGGCGATGGCGCGCGGCGGCACCTACGATCACGTCGAAGGCGGATTCTTCCGCTACTCGACGACGCGCGACTGGAGCGTGCCGCATTTCGAAAAGATGGCCGAGGATCACGCGGGGCTGCTCCGCGTGCTCGCGGGGCTGGCGATCCTGGCGCCGGCTCCGGAGTTTCACGCAACGCTCGCGTCGGCGCTCCGCTACGTGCGCACCGTTCTCTACGATCCGCGCAGCGGATTCTTTGCCGGGAGCCAAGACGCCGACGAGGCGTACTACGAACTCTCCGGCGAGGAACGCGCCAAGCGCGAAGCGCCGTACGTGGATCGAACCTCGTATACGAACTGGACGTGCGCGCTTGCCGGCGCGCAGTGCCTAGCGGCGCGCGCGCTCGACGACGACGCGATGCTCGCCGAAGCGCTGCGCACGCTCGACAACGTCCACGCCGGGCTGCTCGATCCCGACGGCCTCGTCTACCACGTGCTCGAGCCCGGCGCCGCGCCGGCCGTCCGGGGCCTGCTCGCAGATCAAGTGGCGTACCTCGGCGCGATGCTGGACGCGCACGAGATCTCCGGCGAAGGGCGCTTTCTAGAGCGCGCACGCGCGCTCGCCGATCGGATCGTCTCGCGCTTCGCAGCCGAGGGCGGCGGGTTCTACGACCGGTTGCCTTCCGGCGACGCGCTCGGCCGCCTCGCCTTGGCCGATCGCCCGATCGTTGATAACGGACTCCTCGCAGAAGCGCTGCTGCGCTTAGCCGCGCTTACCAACGAACCTGCCTATCGCGCCGACGCGGTCGGAGTGCTCCAGATCTACGCGGCGACGTTTGAAGGCGCGGGGGCCTTTGCCGCAAGCTACGCCCGCGCGCTGCAGCGCTACCTCGCGCCGGAACTACGCCTGCACGTCGTCGGCCACGCGGCGCAGACCGACGCCTTTCGCGAAGCCGCTCTGCGCCTT
This sequence comes from Vulcanimicrobiota bacterium, assembly GCA_963790985.1. Classification (GTDB taxonomy): domain Bacteria; phylum Vulcanimicrobiota; class Vulcanimicrobiia; order Vulcanimicrobiales; family Vulcanimicrobiaceae; genus Cybelea. The sequence continues at coordinate 275,935 of CAWBQB010000005.1, read as the reverse complement.
CCGGCGGCATGCGCGATTCGCACCGTAGCGCCCGCTGAAGCGCACGACCTCGATCTCCCGGCCGATCCGCATCCCGCGGCATATCTCTGCGTCGGAACCACGTGCGCCGCGCCCGTGCGCGATGCGAGCGGCCTGCGCGACGCGTACGATGCGCTCGCGGCCGCACCGTCGTCTCACGGACGGACGTAGGTCAGCCAGTACCAGTCGCCCCAGATACCTGCGGCGACGGAGTACGCGACGAGAGCGCAGCCCCAGCCCGCAAACCTGTCGCGCACGGCGATCATCATGAGCGCAACGAGGAAGGGCTCGAAGTCGAGCGCGTGGCGCATGCCGAACTGCGCGAAGCCGTTGACGTAGTAGAGAAAGTTCGGTACGGCCGTCAGCAGCGCCGCGGCCCACAGCGCGACGACCCAGCGTGCCGGCGAACGCGCGAGGAATGCCAGCACGAGCGCCGGCGACGTCCACGTGAGTGCGACGCCGGAGTACTCCGGGCGCAAGCCCGGAAAGGTTCCAAGCTGCGTGGGCGCCTGCACGAAGAACGACCAGAGCTGATAGGGGAGATACGCGAGGCGAAACGGCGAGCCCGTCGGCATCCCGGCCTGATCTTGGTGGTACCAGGTGGTGTAGCCGACGTCGTACCAGGTTCCCCAGCGCGCGCGGTTGTAGAGAATCCAAAGCGCGGCAACGCCGGCAAGCACCGCACCGAACGAGATCGCGTCGGATTTTCGCGCTCGCTCGGGCGGAGCGAACAGCAGGTACGCATAGACCGGCAGCGCGGCCAACATCGAGAAGCGCGACTCCACGGCAGCGCACGCGAACAGCGCGACCAGCCAGCCGCGCCGCTTTCCGGCAAGCTCGACCAGCGCGAGCATCGTGAAGCAGACCGAGGAGACGTGCGCGAGGAACCATACGTCGCCGAACGTCGCGCACCACAAGAGATCCGTGCCTGCCAGGAAGAAGGCGCAGATCCACGCGTTGCTCGACGCGCGCAGGCCGAAGCGCTCGCCGAGCTCCCACGCCGCGCCGACTGCGACGCCCGTCAGGACGATTCCCAGGAGCGTCTGATTCGCGTGCGCGCCGAAGATCGCGACGAACGGCAGCAAGAGCAGCGCCGGCAGCGGCGCCTCGATGACGTAGTAGCGCCCGTCCGCGTACTGGAGAGCGTCGATGTACGCACCGGGCCAATCGATCCAGACGCGCCCGTGCAAGAACGCTTGGGCCAGCAGGACGAAGTTGTCGTACGGCGTTGCGCGCAGATGCGACGCGAGCGCCGTTACGGCGACCGCGGCAAGCCCGGCAAGATACGCGCCCTTTATGCGGCGGGTCACCCCGGCGGCAGGGTCGCGATCGGAAGCGGCTTCGGCGGCTGGAACGTCGAGGGCGGGAGGCTTTCGGGGAAGCGGTAGTCGCTCCAGACGATCCGCTCGCGCGCCGGCTTGCCTTTCACGCGCGCCAGCGCCGTCGCCGCAACCGGCATCCAATACTTACCGAAAGCCGCGAACTCGATCTGCCCGCTGCCCGACGCGTCGGTTCCGCTGGTGTGGAAATGCACGACGCGCGGCAAGAAGTTCGCTCCGTCTATCGTGAGGCGGTCGATGGCCGAGCCCGCCGCGGGGCTAAGCCGCGTCGCTTCGTAGACGTAGTCGAGATGGCGCCCGTCTTTCGCGGTTCCCAGAAAGAGCAGCTCGTATGCGTCCGGATGCGGCGCAAAACGCGTAACCGCGTAGCGGTCCTGGCGCCGCACGAAGCTGACGATCTTGGCGTGCAGCACGATGCCGTCAACCGCGAGGATCTCGTCGCGCACCTCGCTCCCGCTGCGGTACACGCGATGGAACTGCTCGATGCTCGACGGGCCCACCTGCGAGACCGTATACGAAAAGACGACCGTTTTCGGAACGGGAACGCGTGCCACCGCCAGCGCGTAGCGCTGCAGCACGTACTGCGAATCGAGCGGTTCCCCGCCCGCACCGAGCAGCGCGAGCAGCGATAACGCCGCAACCGCCAAGCGCAACGTCACGAGAAGACGGCGTCGCGAATCGCCTGCACCGCCGCTTGCGCGCCCGCCGGATTCGAACCGCCCCCCTGCGCCTGGCCGGGCTGCCCGCCGCCCTTGCCCGCAACCAGCGGCGCGGCGAGTTTGACGAGATTGCCCGCGTTCACGCCCGCTTTCACCATGTCGTCGCTCGCGGTCACCAAAAGGCTGACGCTGCCGTTGTCCACTCCGGCCAGCGCCACGACGCCGCTGCTCAGGCGGCTTCGAATCGCACCGCTCAAGTGACGCAGCGCGTCGCCGTTGGCCTCGTGGACGACCGCTCCGACGAAGGCGCGGTCGCCTCTGCGTTCGGCGCGTTCGACGTAAGCTTGCGCGTCGGCCGAAGCCAAGCGCGCTTTGAGCTGACCGAGCGCGGTTTGCAGATCCTTGACGTCGCGCTGCATCCGCTCGACGCGCTCCGCAAGCTCCTCGGGCGACGCGGCCAGTGACGACGAGAGCGATGCGACGAGATCGCTTTGCTTGGCGACGTGCGCTTCGGCGGCTTCCGAGACGCAAGACTCGATGCGGCGCACGCCGCTGCCGACCGAGAACTCCGAGAGGATGAGGAACATGCCCAGCTCGCCGGTCGAATGCGAGTGCGTCCCGCCGCAAAACTCGATCGACGGACCCGCCTGCACGACGCGGATGAGCTCGCCGTACTTCTCTCCGGCCATCCAGATCGCGCCGGTCTTCTTCGCCTCCTCGAGCGGCAGCTCGCGCGTGACGAGATGCGCGTCGTCGCGGATCATCACGTTGACGCGCTGCGCGACCGAGCGCTTCTGCTCGGGGCTCAGCGCGCCGCCGGGCCAGCGGAAATCGAAGCGCATCCGGTCGACGCCGACCCACGAACCCGCTTGGCTTACGTCGTCGCCGAGAACGTCCTTGAGCGCGCGCTGCAGGAGGTGCGCCGACGTGTGATGCCGCCGTATCTCGCGTCGCCACCAGTCGTGAACCGACGCGCGAACGCGCTCTCCCACGGCGATGCGTCCTTCGAGTACCGTGCCGTGATGGGCGATCGCGTCGCCCATGTACTGCGCGTCGGCGACGTCGAAACGCGCGCCGGCGCCGGCTACGACCCCTCGGTCGCCGATCTGTCCGCCGCGCTCGGCGTAGAACGACGTGCGATCGAGCACGACCGTTCCGCTTTCACCCGCGCTCAGCGACTGCACGCTCCTGCCGTCTTTGAGCAGCGCGACGATCTCGCCGTCGCTCTCGAGGCCTTCGTCGTACCCGGTAAACTCGCTGCGCATCGCGGGAAGGTCGGCCAGTTCCACGACGTCGCGCTTCGCCGCGGCGTCGCGGCGCGCGCGCTCGCGTTGCTCCTGCATCAAACGATCGAACGCAACGGCATCCACGACGGCGCCGCGCTCGCCGGCAATCTCGCGCGTGAGCTCGACGGGGAAACCGTACGTGTCGTGCAGCAGAAACGCGTCCTCGCCGCCGATCGTTCGTCCGCGGTTGGCGATCGCGTCGTCGATCACCCGGTCGAGCATCGCCATGCCGCGCTCCAGCGTGCGGTCGAACGTCTCCTCTTCTTGCCGCAGCGCGGCCTCAATCCGCGGCCGGCTCGCCGCGAGCTCCGGATAGCCCGACTCGAGCGACGCGACGACCGCGCCGACGAGCGTCGAGAGAAATCCGTCGGGATAGCCGAGGAGCCGCCCGTTGCGGATCGCGCGGCGTATCAGGAAGCGCAGCACGAAGCCGCGGTCGGTGTTCGACGGATACACGCCGTCGTTGACGAGGAAGGTGGCCGAGCGCAAGTGGTCGGCGATGATGTTCTGCCGCGCTCGCTGCTCGCCGGGCGAAAGGGAGGTGCGCCCGATCGGCGGCTGCGCCGCCACGAGATCGGTGAAAAGATCGGTGTCGTACATCGAGGCGACGCCGTTGCACACGGCGAGCATCCGCTCGAGCCCCGCGCCGGTGTCGATCGATTTGCGCGGCAGATCCGAGAGCTTGCCGTCCGCCGTACGGTTGTACTGTTGAAAGACGACGTTCCAGATCTCGACGTAGCGATTGCCCAGGTTGGGCCCGGTGTCGTCCGGACCGCTCGCGTACTCGGCGCCGACGTCGTAGAAGATCTCGGTGCACGGCCCGCACGGGCCGGTCGCGCCCATCGTCCAGAAGTTGTCCTCGTCGAAGCTGGTGATGCGCGACGGCTCCAGGCCGACCTCCTCGATCCAGATGCGCGCGGCTTCGTCGTCGCCGTCGTGCACGGTGACGTAGAGGCGGGCGGGGTCGAGCCGCAGCACCGTGGTGACGAACTCCCAGGCCCACGCGATCGCTTCGCGTTTGTAATAGTCGCCGAAGCTGAAGTTGCCGAGCATCTCCAGGAACGTCCCGTGTCGGCCCGTCCGGCCGACGCTCTCGATGTCGCTCTTCGCGCCGGCGACGCGAAGGCAGCGCTGCACGGTGACGACCCGCGGCGCGGGCGCAGGCTGCTCGCCGAGAAAGACCGGAACGAACTGCTCCATGCCGGCGATCGTAAAGAGCGTCGTGGACATCTCGTGCGGAACGAGGCTCGCCGGCGGGAGCAGCTTATGCCCCTTGGCAACGAAAAAGTCGATCCACGCCTGGCGCAGTTCCTGGCTCTTCATAGTCAGGTCGTGGCTTCCCCAGCCCGGCCCGCGCTCCTAGTCGGCCAGGACCGAGCGGAGTTTGTCGAGCGCCTTTGCCTGCAGCCGCGAGACGTGCATCTGCGATACGTTGAGGCGCCGGGCAATCTCGGTCTGCGAGACCGACTCGTAGAAGCGCAGGTACACGATCACCCGCTCGCGGCCGGTGAGCACGTGAAAGGCCCGCTCCAGATTCGCCCGGTCTTCCAGCAGCGCGAGGCCCGCGTCGGCGACGCCGACGGTATCGGCGATCGTCTGCGACTTTTTCTCGGTTTCGCCCGCAACCTCGCTGTCGAGCGAGAGCAGGTTGTAGGCCTGGCCCAGCTCCTGCGCTTCCAGGATCTCGTCTTCGCCGGCGCCCAGGCGTTCGGCCAGCTCGGCCACGGTAGGGCTGCGCCCCAGCTCGATGGCGAGCTTGTCGCCGAGCCGGTTGACCGCGAGATTGAGCTCCTGCAGACGGCGCGGCACCTTGACGGCCCAGCCTTTGTCGCGAAAATACCGCTTGATCTCGCCGACGATCGTCGGCGTCGCGTAGGTCGTGAACTCGACGCCGCGCTCGAGATCGAAGCGGTCGATCGCCTTGAGCAATCCGACCGTCCCGACTTGGACGAGATCGTCGAGCGGCTCGCCGCGGTTCGCGAAGCGGACCGCAAGGAATCGCACCAGATTGAGATGCGCGACGACGAGCTCCTCGCGCAGGCTTTCGTACTGCGGATCGGGCGCGCCGCCTTGCTCGGCCGCGCGTCCCGCGCGAATAAAGTGCTGGAACAGCGCTCGGGTCCGCTCGCGATCCGGGCGTGCTTCGGGGCGATCGTCCACGCGTCTTACGTCGGCGGGTCCGGTAATCTTTTGACCATCAGCAGATCGGTGCCGAGCTGCGGATGGACGTCGTAACGCACTTCGTCCATGAGCGTCCGTATGAGGAACACGCCCAAGCCGGCGATGCGCGCTTCGTCGAAGTTCATTCCGCGACCCTCGGCGGGCATGCCGTGACGGCCGGCGTCGTACACGCGAACGCGTAACGAGTCGGAGAGCGCCGAGCACGCCAGCACGATGAACTCGCCGTGCCCTTCGTGCTGGATCACCGCGGTGCAGGCTTCTGCGACGGCCAGCTTTACGTCTTCGATGTCTTCCAGAGAAAACTGCATGCGGTTCGCGACGGTCGCCGCTGCCAGGCGAGCGAGGGCGACCCACTCGGGCCGAGCGGGAATGCGAAGCTCGACGAGCTCCGGCACCGCTTCCGCGACCGTCTGATTCATACCAGCGCTTTCATCGCCGTATCCTCGGCCTCGAAGATGCCGAAAATCTTCACCAATCCGGTGATGTCGAAAATTTTGCGAATCTGCGGATTCGTGCAGACGAGATTTACCGAACCGCCGTGCTCGCGCACGCGTTTGAGGCATCCGATCAGAACGCCCAAGCCGGTGGAATCGATGTAGCGCACCTTCTCGAGGTTGATGACGAGGTTGTAGACGCCGCGATCGATCAGCTCGCCGATCGCGTCCTTCACCTTCGGCGACGTGTAGACGTCGATCTCGCCGTTGAGGTCTACGACGTAACATTCGCCCGGCGCCTCGCGCACGTTTACCTTGATATCCAAAACGCGTCTACCCTTCGGCCTGCCGCTGCAGCTCGTCGCGCGTTTGCTCGGCCGTGGTTTTGCCTTCGCTCACCGCGGCGTCGATATTGGCGCGCGCGCCGTCTACGACTTGGCGTCCGCGCTCGTACAGTTCCGACACGCTCGATTGCCACTGCGACGTCACGTCGCTCACGCGCTCTCTAAGATCGCCGGTGGCGTCCATGGCGAGGTTTCCGGCCTCGCGCGCCTTGCCGGCGAGCCGGTCGCGCGTCTCTTCTTGCCCGAGCATCACCGCGGCAACGCCGCCCACTATTGCACCGACGAGCAGGCCGGCTACGAAGCCGCCTCCACCGCCATCGCGCTTGTCCATGTAAAACTACCCCCTAACCGTTGGAGTCTTTTCCCGTAAAGAGGCGACGCAAACCAGCCGAGACCCCGCCCAGGGCCGCGCCGATGTTGACGATCGTCGGCACGACGGCGCTGCGAGTTAGATCGGCGGTGCGCGAGATCGTCCCGGCGGTGTCGCCCAGCGACTTCGCTACGCCGTCGACGTGCGCCAGGGTGCTCGTCACCGGCGCGCTGATGTTGTCCAGCTGCCGGTCCACCTCGTCGAGGGTGACCCGCAGCCGAGCGAGCGTTTTCGCCAGCGCGAGCATGCCGATGAAGATGCCGATGCCCGCCAAGAGAGCACCGACCCCGACGAACACGTCGAGAATGATGCCGCCGTACTCCGTACCGTTCACGCTTCTGCCTCCAGGCGCGCGCCGTTCGTTTCGAGCCTACCCATTCCCCCTCATAGCGCCGGGGCAGGCCGGCGCAGGCTTGCAACGAGCCGCGGCAAGATCGCCAAGACCCGATCGATCTCGCTCGCGCCGGTCGCGGTGCCTAGGGAAAAGCGAATCGCACCGGTGCGCCAGCGCTTGGGCAGACCGAGTGCCAAGAGAACGTGGCTGGGCTCGAGCGCCCCGGATGTGCAAGCGCTACCCGCCGAGGCCGCGATGCCTTCGAGGTCGAGCGCGATGAGCAGCGCCTCCGACTCCACCGCGTCGAAGCTGACGTTGAGCATGTTGGGAAGACGCGGCGCCCCGGCGCCGTTCACTCGAACCCCTGGGATCGCGGCGATGATGCCCGCCTCCAAACGGTCACGCAGGGCCGCCGCATGCTCGCTTCGTCCCCGTCGCTCGCCCACCGCCAGCTCGAGTGCGAACGCCGCCGCAACGTTGCCGGCCACGTTCTCGCTGCCCGGGCGGCGCCCGGCCTCCTGGGCCCCGCCGTAGTGAATCGGCACGATCGGGACGCCGGAGCGAGCGAAGAGGATGCCGACGCCCGCCGGACCGCCGAACTTATGGGCGGAGAGGGAGAGCAGATCCACGCCGAGCTCGGCGACGTCGAGCGGCAGCCAGCTAGCCGCGGCGATCGCGTCGGTGTGAAAGAGGACGCCCCGCTCGCGCGCGATGCGCGCGAGCTCCGCCACGGGCTGCACCGTGCCGATCTCGTTGTTGGCGTACATCACCGAGGCGAGCTTGGTCTGCGGCGTGAGCGCCCGCGCGAACCGCTCGGGATGGACGCGCCCGTCTGCTTCCACGGGCACGACGCTCGCGGTAAAACCCTCGTCGCGCAAGCGATCGAGCGCGCGTACGATGGCGTGGTGCTCGGTCGCCGAGGCGACGACGTGCCCGGGCGGCCCGATCGCCCGCATGACGCCGAGCAAGGCCAAATTGTCCGCTTCCGTCCCGCTCCCGGCGAACGTCACTTCCGACCGCACGGCTCCGATGCACGCGGCGACCCGGTCGCGCGCCGCGTCGAGCAGCGCCCGCGCCCGGCGTCCTTCGGCGTGCGGCGAACTGGGATTGAAACCCGCATCAACATTCACAATGCGGGCACGTTCGGCGACTTCGTCGCGCAGCGGCGACGCCGCCGCATAGTCGAGATAAATTCGCATCGAATTCACAGGGCGCTCTAAGAGTGAAGTTCTATTATGCGGGTGTGCGAAGCTCCAACGCACACTCCGAGAAGTAGCAACGGGAAACTGGCGGTCCGAGTATCACTCGGACCGCCTTTTTTCTTCGGCCCCGCGGTCGCCGGGCTCGTAGTAGCGGCGGCCGCTCAAATTCTCCGGCAGGTTTACCTGCGAAACGCCGTAGTCGTCGTGCGCGTAATGATAGCCTTGGCCGTATCCGAGATCTTTCATCAGGCGCGTCGGCGCGTTTCGCAAGTGCAGCGGCACGGCATCGTTGCGCGTCTGCGCGACGTCGGCCATCGCGGCTGAAAAGGCGCGGCCCACGCTGTTGCTTTTCGGCGCCGTGGCGAGATAGAGCGTCGCATGCGCGAGCGCGTAGAAACCTTCCGGCATGCCGACGAAGTGCGCGGCTTGCTGCGCCGCCACCGCGATCGCCAAGCCGTTCGAATCGGCCAGCCCGACGTCTTCCGACGCCAGGATGACGAGGCGCCGCGCGATGAAGAGCGGGTCCTCGCCGCCGTCGATCATGCGCGCGAGCCAGTAGATCGCCGCGTCCGCATCGCTCGCGCGCACGGACTTTATGAAAGCGCTGATCGTGTCGTAGTGAAGGTCGCCCCCTTTGTCGTAGCGCGACGCGCGCCGCTGCATCGCCTCGCGCACGAGCTGCGCGCCGATCTCCTGCGTTCCTTCGTGCTCCGCTGCGGCTGCCGCGAACTCGAGCGCGTTGAGCGCCGCTCGCGCGTCGCCGTTGGCAAACCCAACGAGCACGCGCCGCGCCTCCTCGTCGAGGTGCAGCCCGGCAACGCGCAGTCCCCGCTCCTCGTCGGCGAGCGCGCGGTCCACGATCGTTGCGATCTCGACGTCGGAGAGCGGCTGCAGCACGAACACTCGGGCGCGAGAGAGCAACGCGGAGTTGACTTCGAACGACGGGTTTTCGGTGGTGGCGCCGATGAACGTCACCGTGCCGTCCTCTACGTAGGGCAGAATCGCGTCTTGCTGCGCCTTGTTGAAGCGATGGATCTCGTCAATGAAGAGCACCGTGCGCCGTCCCCCGCGCCTACGGGTCTTCGCCTCGCTCACGGCGCGCCGCAGCTCCGCGACGCCCGCGCTCACCGCGGACATGCGCTCGAAATACGCACCGGTGGATCGCGCGACGATCTCGGCCAGCGTCGTCTTCCCCGTGCCGGGCGGCCCCCAAAGAACCATGGACGGAACCGCGTCGCGTTCGAGCGCGCCGCGCAGCGCGCGCCCCGGCCCCAGCAGCTCGCTCTGGCCAACGTACTCGTCCAGCGTGCGGGGCCGCATTCGCGCGGCCAGCGGCATGTCGTCTCGAGCGAACTCGAACGTCAGGCCGGTCAAGGCGATGCGGTCGGCACCGGTTCGGTGAGCGCGTTCTTGGGAATCTTCAGCGGTCTGGGCGTCGCCAGCGTTCGGTGCAGCTCGCTCGGGAACTGCATCGTGACGTTGCCCTGCGCGTGCGCCTTGCCGGTTTGGGTGTTATAGATCACGCGCTGCGCGCGCATGCTCCGCGTGCCCTGCACGACATGCACGGTGCCTTCGAGCAGCAAGTCGTGCGTCTCGTCGTTAAGCGTTCCCGTGTCGGCGTCCACGACGGTGTCGGCTTGCACGTAGTGCACGTTTCCGATCGCCTTGTACAGCTTGGCCTGTCCGTCGATCTGCGCTTTGTCGGCGGTGAGCGTTGAAGGACTCGGCGCGTGCGGAGCGGGGCCTCCCTCCATCGAGCTCGCACCGCCCTGCGAGTCGTGCATGACGACGTGGCCGACGAGGAAGAGCACTTGCTTCTTGTAGTTGCCGTTGGCGCGGTCGGCGGTGACGTCGCCGCCGGTCCGCGTCATGACGACCTTCGCGGGCGTGCTGAAATCGCCGTTCTTGAAGTTCGCGTCGAGCGAGCTCGCGTGCACCGTCCAGACGCCGAGGTCGAACGACGTGGCCATGGCGTCGCCCGGCGCGTTGGGCGACGACGCGGCCGGGCGCGGCGACGGCGAGGCCGCGCGCGCCGGCGCGGCGGTGGGCGCGGGCGCGGGTGCCGCAGCGGCGTAGCCGAGGAGCGATGCGGACGCCAGCAGCGCGGCGAGGAGACGGATCATTTTTTCAGCGTTTATCCTGAGCGGAGGCGTAGGGCGTGCGTACCTTTACCGTGGGACGTTCGATCGGCCCGAGCAGCTCCGCCAAGCGCCGTTCGGATACGACGCCTTCCCGCAGCAGGCGGGCGTGGACGCCGGAGAGATCGACGATGGAAGATTCGCTATCGTAGCGGGTCGGTCCGTGCGCGACGATCAGATCGGCTGGGGGAAGCATCGAGCGGTCGTCGCCGCCGAGGTAACGCGGACCGCCGCGCGGATTCGCCGTCGTGCCGGCAACCGGTCCGCACCGATCGAGCAGCGCCCGCGCGAAGGGGTCGTCGGGGACGCGGAACGCAAGCGTCTGCAAGCCTGCCGCGAGCTCGTCGCTGATGAAGGCGGGCTTGCGGATCAGCAGGATCACGGGTGAGGGAAGAAGGCGTTTGGCCGCGTACGCGGCGAGCGGATTGTCCGGAGCGTACTCCAGGAACTCTTGCGCGTTTGCAACGTGCATCGTAAGCGGGCGATTATCCGGCCTGCCTTTCGCGGCGTAGATGCGGTCGATCGCTTCGGACGCATACGGATCGCAGCCGATCAAATAGCTCGTATCGTTCGGCAAGATCACCGTTCCGCCGGAAAAAAGGACGCGCGCGACCTCTTCGGCGACGTCGTCGAGGGAGGCCGCGCTTGCGTCGATCGTGCGAGGAATCAAACGCGCCTTACAGGCGCACCCTCGCGCCGGTGCCGATCGCAACGCACGAGAGCGGATCGTCGGCGATTATCGCCGGAACGCCGGTTACTTCCGAGAGGAGCTTCTCGAGGCCGCGCAGCAGCGCGCCGCCACCGGTGAGGATGATGCCGCGGTCGATGATGTCGGCGGCCAGTTCGGGCGGCGTCTTCTCCAATACGGCCTTGACCGCTTCGACGATCGCGCCGACCGGCTCGGAGAGCGCTTCGCGTATCTCTTCGCTCGTAATCTTCACCGTCTTGGGAAGCCCGTTGATGAGGTCGCGCCCGCGAATCTCCATCGCGAGCTCCTGTTCGAGCTTGTACGCCGATCCGATCTTGATCTTGATCTCCTCGGCCGTCCGCTCGCCGATCATGAGATTGTAGACGCGCCGGATGTAGCGGACGATCGCCTCGTCCATCTTGTTCCCCGCGACGCGCAGCGATTGCGAGACGACGATGCCGCCCAGCGAGATGACCGCGACGTCGGTGGTGCCGCCGCCGATGTCGACCACCATGCTGCCCGACGGACCGTCGATCGGCAGGCCCGCCCCGATTGCGGCGGCCATCGGTTCTTCGACGATGCCGACGTCGCGAGCGCCGGCCAGCTTGGCTGCGTCCTTCACGGCGCGCTCTTCGACGCTCGTGATCTCCGCCGGGACGCAGATCGTGACGTGCGGCTTGGGTTTGAAGATCGTGGACCACCACGAGCGGTCGCGCATCACTTTCTTGATGAAGTACGAAAGCATCGCCTCGGTCACTTCGAAATCGGCGATCACGCCGTCGCGAAGCGGACGAATTGCATGAATGTGCGCCGGCGTCTTGCCGAGCATCTGCCGCGCCTCTTCCCCAACCGCCAGCACTCGGCCGGTGTTCATGTCCTTTGCCACGACCGAAGGCTCGCGCAGAACGATGCCTTTGCCCTTGACGAAAACGAGCACGTTGGCCGTGCCGAGGTCGATCCCAATTTCCAAAATGTGACTCCTAACGTACCGGCACGGCTAGCCCGTCGCCGAAATGCGCGGGTACTCGCTCGTTTCGAAAAATCCCGTCGGCTCGACCAACGGCGTAACGCCGCTGCTTCGCTGCACTTGCCCGCCCAGCTCCGAAAGGAGCTCTTCCAGGCGCTCGTATCCCCGGTCGATGTACTCGAGGCCGATGATCTCCGTTTCGCCCGCGGCAGCCAACCCGGCGACGACGAGCCCCGCGCCGGCGCGAATGTCCGGCGCTTCGACCGGTGCGCCGGAGAGCTGCTTGGGGCCTTTGATCACCGCCGCGTTGCTTTCCATCGTAACCTTTACGTCGGCGCCCATCCGGGCGAGCTCGTTCACGTACGAAAAGCGCGCGTTGAAAATGGACTCTTCCACGACGCTCGTGCCGGGACACGTGCACAGGAAGCCGACGATTTGCGGCTGGAGATCGGTCGGAAACCCCGGATACGGAGCGGTAAGGATATCGGTTCCGCCGGTGATTCCGTCGGCGTTCACGCGAATCCAGTCGTCGCCGATCGTCGTGACGACGCCGCATTCGACGAGTTTGTCCACGAGCGCGCCGAGGTGGTCGGGCCGGCAGCGCTTCACGGTGACGTCGCCGCGAGTGATCGCGCCGGCGACCAGCAGGGTGCCGGTGACGATGCGGTCGGGAATGATCTCGTACTCGGCGCCGTGCAGCTCCTCCACGCCCTCGACGACGATGGCGTCGGTGCCCTGGCCCGCGATGCGGGCGCCCATCGCGACGAGGAAATTCGCGAGATCCACGACCTCCGGCTCCATCGCGACGTTTTTCAGCGTCGTCGTTCCCTGCGCCAGCGCGGCGGCGAGCATCGCGTTCTTCGTCGCGCCGACGCTGGGCATCCGAAACTCGATCGTCGCACCGCTCAAGCGCCCGCGTCGCGACTCGGCTATGAGGTAGCCGTGCGCGTTGCGCACGTCGCATCCGAGCGCAACGAACGCCTGCTCGTGCATGTCGGTCGCGCGCGTGCCGAGCACGCAGCCGCCCGGCAGCGGCACTTCGGCCCGGCCGAAACGCCCCAGCAGCGGGCCGACGACGTCGAAGGACGCGGCGAGCTTGCGAACCAGCGCGTAGGGCGCGCGGTACGACGCTACGTTGCTCGCGTCGATCGTCACGGTGTTATCGCCCTCGTAGCGCAGGCGCGCGCCCAGCGCCTCGAGCAGCGACCACATCACGGAAACGTCGGTGATGCGGGGCATCCGGTGGAGCGTCACCGTGCCCTTTGCGAGCAATGCCGCCGCCATGATCGGCAGCGCGGCGTTCTTCGCGCCGTGCGTAGCGACCGAGCCCTCCAGACGTGCGCCGCCTCGTACGCGGAGCGTGGTTTCAAGACGATCGAGCATACTCTTGGGCTCTACCCTTCGCGTAGCCCGCTAGGTGGCCTACCTGTTCCCCGTCAGGCGCAGCTTTGCGTTGGCAAAATCGATCGCGGCCTGCTCGCGCGTAAAGAGCGCGCTCCCCGGCTGCGCGCCTTTTTGACGTTCCGTCGCGCTCGCCAGTTCCTCGCGCACCTGGCCGACGGCGACCTCGTCGAAACGCACCGCCTCGTCCACGAGCACGGTGACGCGGTCGGGAAGTGCCTGCATGAAGCCCTCGCTCGTCGCAAGCTCCAGCCGCGAGGTCGCGTCGCCCTCGACGACGTTGGCCCGCAGGACGCCGGCCTTCAACGCGGCCAGAAACGGCGCGTGATGCGGCAGGATGCCCTCTTCGCCTTCGGTCGTCACCGCGATGACGAGCTCGGCTTCGCCCTCGAAGACCACCTCCGCGGGCGTCACCAGCCGGAACGGAAGCGTGCTAGGCACGAGCCATCCTCTCGGCGTTCTCTTTGACTTCGTCGATCGTGCCCGCGTAGAAGAACGCGCCTTCCGGCAAGTCGTCCACCTTGCCGTCGAGGATCTCCTTGAACGATGCGATCGTCTCGGGCAGCTTCACGTACTTGCCCGAGCGCCCCGTGAACTGCTCGGCTACGAAGAACGGCTGGGAGAAGAAGCGTTGGATGCGCCGCGCCCGCGCGACGGCGACCTTGTCGTCTTCGGAGAGCTCCTCGACGCCGAGAATCGCGATGATGTCTTGGAGATCTTTGTAGCGTTGGAGCACCTCCTGCACGCCGCGCGCCACTTCGTAGTGCTCCTCGCCGATGATCTGCGGGTCGAGAATGCGCGAGGTCGAGGCGAGCGGGTCCACGGCCGGATAGATGCCGAGCTCCGAGATCGGACGCGAGAGTGCGGTCGTGGCGTCGAGGTGCGCGAAGGTCGTCGCGACCGCCGGGTCGGTGTAGTCGTCGGCCGGAACGTAGACGGCCTGCACCGACGTGATCGAGCCCTTTCGCGTCGAGGTGATGCGTTCTTCGAGCACGCCCATGTCGGTGCCGAGCGTCGGCTGATACCCGACGGCCGACGGCATGCGCCCCATGAGCGCGGAAACTTCGGAACCCGCCTGCATGTACCGGAAGATGTTGTCGATGAACAGGAGCACGTCGGCGCCGAGCTCGTCGCGGAAGTACTCGGCCATCGTCACGCCGGTCTGGGCGACGCGAAAACGCACGCCCGGCGGTTCGTCCATCTGCCCGAAGACGAGCGTCGTCTGCTCGAGCACGCCCGACTCTTTCATCTCCAGCCACAGGTCGTTGCCCTCGCGCGTCCGCTCGCCGACGCCGGTGAACACGGAGAAGCCCTTGTGCACGTACGCGATGTTTCGAATCAGCTCCTGAATGAGCACCGTCTTGCCGACGCCGGCACCGCCGAAGAGGCCGACCTTGCCGCCGCGCGTATAGGGAGCCATCAAGTCGACGACTTTGATGCCCGTCTCGAAGACTCGCGCCGTCGGCTCCTGGTACTTCAGCTCGGGCGCGGGACGGTGAATCGGCCAGAACGCCGCCGCCTTCACGGGCGCGTCGCTGTCGATCGTCTCGCCGAGCACGTTGAAGATCCGCCCGAGCGTGCCTTCGCCGACCGGCACCATAATCGGTCCGCCCGTGCTGGTAACCGCCGCCCCTCGCACCAAGCCGTCGGTCGAGCCGAGCGCCAAGCAGCGCACTTGATTGTCGCCCAGCTCGTCTTGGACTTCCAGCGTCAGCGTCCGCGCCGCCATCGCCGTGCCTCCGAGATTGCGCCGATCCGTTGCCGGTCGCGTGCGAATCTTCGTTGACGCCGACGGTGAGCGCGTCGTTGATGTGCGGCAGCGTCTCGGGCGTGAATTCGACGTCAACGACGTTGCCCAGCACTTGCACGACTTTTCCGGTGGCAGACATCTCTTCGAACTATCCTTTCATTCGACGCCGAGCGCTTCGGCGCCGGCGACGATTTCGAGCAACTCTTTGGTGATCGCCGCTTGGCGGGCGTTGTTCATTGCGATGGTGAGCTCGTCGATCAGCTTCGACGCGTTGTCGGTGGCGTTGGTCATCGCAACGAGCTGCGCGGCGAAGAACGCCGCGTCGGTTTCGAGCATCGCCGAGTAGATCGTGAACTCGAGGTACTTCGGAAGCAGGCGCGAGAGGACGAACTCGGGCGACGGTGCGAACTCGACGGCGCCTCGCGGCTGCGCGCCTGGAAGCCGGCGCGACTCGCTTTCGGCGGGCCCCGCCACGTCTTCGGCGAGAATCGGGACCAGCTTACGCGTCTGCGGACGCTGCGACATCATGGAGACGAGCTTTTGCGAGACCAGCACGATCTCGGATATCTTGCCGCTCTCGAAATCGCCGGTCGCCGCGGCGGCGACCTCGCGAGCGACGTCGAGTTTCGAAGCGCTGCCCAGGGGCCACGACGGGCGATCGGCCATGCCCTGGCGCCGCACGGCGTTTCGCGCCTTGGTGCCGACGGTGTAGTATGCGACGGCGCCTTGACGGCGCGCGAAAAGCTCGGCGGCGTGGACGACGTTGGAGTTGAACGCGCCCGCGAGGCCTTTGTCGGCACTGATCAGCACGACGCCGGCCGGCGCGCCTTCGCGCCCGGGCCGCATGAACGGATGGTCCACCGTCGAGACTGCGCGGATGAGATCGGCGAGCATCTCGGCGAGCGCGTCGGCATAGGGCCGCGCGCGCTTGCGGGCGGCTTCGGCGCGACGAATCTTCGCCGCAGCGACCTGCTTCATCGCCTTGGTGATCTGCTGCGTGTTCTTCAGCGACCGAATCCGGTCGCGAAGGTCTCGTACGGAAGGCATGCGATCGCTACGCGGTCTTGTTGAATTCCGCGAGCGCGGCGTCGAGCTGCTTCTTCGTCTCGTCGGAGAGCTGACCGCTCTGCGCGATCGCCTTGGGAATCTCCGGATGCGTCGCGTGGAGGAAGTCTATGAAGCCCGCCGCCCAGCTTTGCAGTTTCGGCGTGGGGACGTCGCCGACGAAACCGTTCGTGGCGGCGTAGATGATCGCAACCTGGTCCTCCATCGGCTGCGGCCGGTATTGAGGCTGCTTGAGCAGCTCGGTCAGCTTCTCGCCGCGCGTGAGCTGGTTTTGCGTCGCCTTGTCGAGATCGCTCGAGAGCTTGGCGAAGGCCGCGAGGTCGCGGTACTGCGCGAGCTCGAGCTTGAGCTGACCGGCGACCGATTTCATCGCTTTGGTCTGTGCCGAGCCGCCGACGCGCGAGACGGAGAGACCGATGTCGACCGCGGGACGAATGCCCTGGAAGAACAACTGCGGCGTCAGGTAGATCTGGCCGTCCGTAATCGAGATGACGTTGGTGGGAATGTACGCGGAGAAGTCGCCGGCCTGCGTCTCGATGACGGGCAGCGCGGTCATCGAGCCGCCGCCCAGCGCGTCGGAAAGCTTCGCCGCGCGTTCGAGCAGCCGCGAGTGCAGGTAGAAGACGTCGCCGGGGTACGCTTCGCGACCCGGCGGCCGGCGGAGCAGCAGCGACATCTCGCGGTACGACTGCGCGTGCTTGGTGAGATCGTCGTAGATGATGAGGACGTCTTTGCCCGCATACATGAGCTCTTCGGCCATCGCGCATCCCGCAAACGGCGCGAGCCAGCGAAGGGCGGCCGCCTCGGCCGGGCTGACCGCCACGATGGTCGTGTACGCCATCGCGCCCTTCTGCTCGAGAATCTGCGCGAGCGCCGCAACGGTCGAGTTCTTCTGCCCGATCGCGACGTAAACGCAGAACACGTCGCAGCCCTTTTGATTGATGATCGTGTCGATGGCGATCGCGGTCTTGCCGGTGGAACGGTCGCCGATGATCAGCTCGCGCTGGCCCTTGCCGATCGGAATCAGCGCGTCGATCGCGCGGATGCCGGTTTGCAGCGGCTGCTTGACGGGCTGGCGCGCGACGACGGTCGGCGCGATGTTTTCGATCGTGCGAAAGCGCGTCGCCTCGATGTCGCCCTTGCCGTCGATGGGCTGGCCCAGCGGGTTGACGACGCGGCCGAGCAGCGCCTCGCCGACGGGCACGGACGCGATGCGCCCGGTTCGGCGCACGGTGTCGCCTTCTTTGATCTCGACGTCGGGCCCCATGATGACGACGCCGACGTTATCCTCTTCGAGGTTGAGCGCGACGCCCTGCAGGCCGTTTGCAAACTCGACCAGCTCCGAGGAGCGCACGCCGCGCAGCCCGTAGACGCGCGCGAGATTGGCGCCGACCTCGATGACCGTGCCGACCTCGTCTTGTTGGATCTTGCTGTTGAAGCCCTCGATTTGCTGTTTGAGAATACCGGCGATTTCGTCAGCGTTTATCATTCGTCACTTTCTTCATGGTGCGATCGTAGCGTACTGGTCGGTTGAAAATAGATCTCGCGAGAGCGCGTCCAGGCGGCCGGCGACGCTTGCGTCTATGCGGCGGTCTCCCATCAGAATGCGGACGCCGCCGATGAGCGCGGGATCGACGACCGCCGTAACTTCGAACTTCCTGCCGTACACGCGTTCCAGACCGGCAACGAGCGAGCGCAGTTCTTCGGGGCCGAGCGCGCGCGCGGACGCGACCGTTAGGCTCTCGACGCCGCGCGTGCCGCGCTGCAGGTCGAGATACTCGGCGACGATCGCCGAGAGCAGCATCTCGCGGCGTTTGCGCACGAGCAGCAGAAGGGCGTTCAGCGAAACTTCGTCTACCGCTTGTTGGAAGGCCTGCGCGAGCACGCGCTCCTTGTCGGGGCGGTCCACGACCGGCGCGACGAAGAAGTCGTGGGCCGGCCCGGCTTCGCCGATGGCGCGCGCGATCGCCGACAGATCGGTGCCGACGCGGTCCACGACGCCCCGGTCTTGGGCGAGCGACAGTATTGCGATCGCGTAGCGGCGCGCGAGCGTACGGTTAACCACTCGCGGCCTCCAGCGATCCTACGACGCCCTCGACCAGGCGCGCATCCAGGTCGCCGCCGACGCGTCGCGCGGCGTCTTCGCGGGCGACTTCCAGCGCGCGGCCCACGAGCTCGTCGCGCATGCGATGGCGCGCCGCAGAGCGCGCGCGTTCGAGTTCCTTCCCGGCGTTGAGCAGCGCGCGCTCGCCGGCATCGGTCGCTTCGCCGAGGATCGCCTTGCGCTCGTGCTCGCCTCGGTCGCCCGCGCGCTGCACGATGAGCTGCGCGTCGTGCCCGGCGCTTTCGATCTCCCCGCGCAACGCCTCGAGCGCGTCGCGCATCTCGTCGCGATGGCGTTCTGCTTCGGCGATCTGCCGGTTGCTGCGGTCCTGCGCGGCGAGAAAGACGGGCAGCAGCCACTTGAACCACATGAAGATCAGCACCGCGATGAAGACCACCGACGAGATGGCCTGGCTCCAGATCGCGATCTCCAGGTAAAGCTGCGATCCGCTCACCGGGCGGCCTCCGGAAGGATGCGCTCGAGGACGAGATCGGCGATGCGCCGCACGGCTTGGGCTTCGCCCGCGCGCGCGGTATCGAGCTCTGCCGCTACGGCCGCGTGCGCCTCTTCGACGATGCCCTGCGCCCGCTGCGAGTATCCGGTCGCGAGTTCGGCCGCTTCGTTGGACGCCGCCGCGCGCGCGGCCGAGATGCGATGCTCGGCGTCGCGGCGCGCGCTCGCGCGAATCGCTTCGGCCTCGTCGCGCAGGCTTTGCGCCTGGGTCTGGTAGCGCTCGTAGTCGGAGACGAGGCTGTCGATGTACTCCCGCCGCTTGGCGATTGCCGATGCAACCGGTCGCAAAAAGACCACGCTCAACACCGCGAAGAAAATCGCGAAGTTGACCAGCTGCACGACGAGCGTCCCGTCGATCGAGAGAAACGACATGCGCCTTACTTGACCAGCGCGGAGACGACCTGGGGCACCTTCGCGACCACCAGGAGGATGTAGAACGAGAGTGCGATCGCGATGAACGGAACGGCTTCGAGGACGCCGACGCCCAAGAACATGAACAGGAAGATGTTCGGGCGAGCCTCGGGCTGCCGGGAGATGGCCTCGACCGCCTTCGAGGCGACCGCGCCGTCGCCGACGGCCGATCCGAAGGCGACGCCCGAGATGATGATTCCGAAACAGATGAGCGCCGCGGCGGCGATTAAAGCTTCTGGATGCAAGGACGTTCCTTTCTAATGATCTTCGGCAAGCGCCAGCGAGAGATAGACGATTGCCAGGAGGGTAAAGACGAAAGCCTGGATGGTTCCGACGAAAAAGTTAAAGAATTGAATGAGTATCGGAACCACGGCGACGCCGAGCGAGAGGTTGAAGAATCCGATACTGATCTGCGCGAGAATGATCGAGGTCACGATGACGAAGAGCAGCTCGCCGACGAAGATATTGAAGAACAGGCGCGCGGCGAGCGTCACGGGGCGCAGGATCTCGTCGAGCACGTTGATCGGCGCGAGCGCAACGAACGGCTTGAAGACGTGGCCTAAGTAGCCGATGCCCTTCTTTCGGAACGCGACGATTTGAATCAGGCAGAAGACGACCAGCGCCAGCGGGACGACGGTGTTGAGATCGGCCGTCGGCGACCCGCCGAAGGGCAGCCCGAACGCCTTGAACGGAAGCACGCCGAACTGGTTGAGCAAGAATATGAAGATGAAGAGCGCGACGAAGAAGGGGACGAACGGCTCGCCGCCCGAGCCGAGCACGCTGGTTACGAGATCCGCGATGTAGTTGAAGACCGCCTCGATGACGACTTGGCGCTTCGTAACGTACGGCGAACGGTAGCTGGCGCCGATCCAGCCTAAAAAGAGCAACGCGACGATCATGACCAGCCACGTGGTCACGATCGTATCGGCATGAACTGCCCCCAAGAGGGGCAGGTGCCAGAGGATGTGTTCGCCGATTTGTTCGTGCACGCGTCGTTGTTTTTCGTTACGGCTTCCGTTGAAATGCTCGCGCGGCGCCTAACGCGTACGTCGCGAGCGGGAGAAAGAAACCAGCGAGGAACGGCCCGAGCGACCACCAGGGTCCGCGAACCGCCAGTGCCGCGGCTACTATACTAAAGCCCGCCAGCCGCAGTAAACTACTTAACGCAAAAAGCACTGCGCTGCGAGTTCGCACCAGGCGCTCGCTTCCCCGCATGATCCCGTGCATGTTGACCACCCCGCACAGGGTCCCGACGCTCAGGCCCAGCGCCGCGTAACGGGAGAACGGCAGGAGCGCCAGGGCCGCGACCCCCGCGGTCAGCAGCGAGACGAACGTGACGACGCGCTTGAGGGCCTGGTAGGTCTGCAGATCGGCGGTCACCGCATCGCCCGAGCCAGCAGCCGCAGGGCTCCGTAAGCGCCGATCGCGGCCCCGACCAGAAGTCCCGCCGGCGCGAGGAGCGGCTCACCGCGCCGCTGCGCGAGCAAGGCGCCCAGCGCGAGCCCCACGACCGCCGCCGCCGCGAAGGTTCCGCCGGCCGCGACCAGCGGCAAGAGCGCTTTCACGAGCGGAACGGCTCGGGATACGGGCCGGAGCGCAGGCGCGCGAGCAGCCAGGCGACGATCCGCTCCGACGCATGCCCGTCGCCGTAGGGGTTGGTCGCGTGCGCCATCTTCCCGTACGCGGCCTCGTCGGTAAGCAAGCGTTTGGCGGCTTCGACGATTCGTGCGCGATCGTGCCCGACGAGCTCGAGCGTCCCCGCGGCCAAACCTTCGGGGCGCTCCGTCTCGTCGCGCATGACGAGCACCGGCTTGCCCAGACAGGGCGCCTCCTCCTGAAGCCCGCCCGAGTCGGTAAGGACGAACGTGCAGTCCCGCACCGCAGCCACCATCTCCGCATAGTTGACCGGCTCGACCAGAACGACCCCGGGAAGCCCGTCGAGCATCTCGCGGGCGATCGGCGCGACGCGCGGCGAGGGATGCACCGGCCAATAGAGCTGCGGCCGCATGGGCATCTCCGCAATCTCGGCAAGCGCGGCGCAGATCTCGCGCATATGCGCGTGGTTCTCGCGGCGGTGCGCCGTCACGACGATCGCCGGCCTGCCGGGATCGACCTCGTCCCAGTGCGGCGGACGCGGCAGATCGGCGCGGTGCGCGGTTTCGACGAAAGCGTCGATCACCGTGTTCCCCGTGACGATCGTGCCGGCGGGGTCGACGTTTTCGCGCAACAGGTTCTCGCTCGCGAGCTTCGTCGGAGCGAAATGGTACGACGCGATCGTCGCCGTAAGCCGCCGGTTCATCTCCTCGGGGTAGGGCATCCACCGATTGCTCGTGCGCAGCCCGGCCTCGACGTGGCCGACCGCAATGCCGGCGTAAAATGCGGCGAGCGCGGCAGCCGTGCTCGTCGTCGTGTCGCCGTGGACGAGCACGACGTCGGGACGCGCCTCGGCCAAGACGCGCTCCATCCCGGAGAGCACGCGCGTCGTGATCTCGGTCAGCGACTGATCTTCGGTCATGACGTTGAGGTCGTAGTCGGGCGCGATCTCGAAGAGCGCGAGCAGATCGTCGAGCATCTTGCGGTGCTGCGCGGTCACGCAGACGAGATCGTCTACGCCGTCGCGCGACGCGAGCGCGCGCACGACCGGCGCCATCTTAATCGTGTCGGGACGCGTCCCAAAGACCGTCATGACCTTCAAATCGGACGTCATCGCGGGTTCAACTTGCGTGGCGAAAGACGTGCGTGAACTCGCCGGAGAAGGCCAGCGCGACGGCTCCCAGCACGAAGCAAACGGCGTAGAGCAGCAGCACCGCCTGGCGCACGTTGAGCCCGAACCGGAAGATCAGCTGATGGTGAAAGTGTCCGCGGTCGGCCTCGGTGATGCTCTTGCCGCTGCGGGCGCGGCGCACGATGGCAACCGCCGTGTCCAAGACGGGAAGCGCGAGCACGAGCAGAGGGACGACGATGCTGATCGCGATTGCCGTCTTGCTCGCGCCGATGATCGAGACGGTGGCGAAGACGTAACCGATGAAAAGCGAGCCGGCGTCGCCGAGGATGATGCGAGCCGGGTTGAAGTTGTACGGGAGGAAGCCGAGCGCGGCCCCGGCCAGCGCGATGACGACCAGCGCGACGACCGGGTTGGCGTGCAGCACGGCGATAACGAAAAGGAAGATGCTGGAGATCGCCGCCACCCCGGCAAGCAAGCCGTCCAGCCCGTCGAGAAAGTTGATCGCGTTCATCATGCCGACGTACCAGAGCAGCGTCAGCGGTATGCCGGCCCAGAGCGGAAAGTCGATCCAGTTCGTTCCGGGATTATGATCGAACGGATTGTTGATGCCCGGGATGACGAAGCCGTAAAGCATCGAGACCGAGGCGACCACGATCTGTGCGACGAGCTTGTTTCTGGGGCGCATCTGCATCACGTCGTCCCAGACGCCGACGCCGACGATGAGCAGGCTTCCGAAGAGCAGCCCCACCAACCGATGAACGGCGTCGAACTGATCGCTGGCGGGCAGCAAGCCGACCGTCGAAGCCAGCGAAACGCCGAGCACCGCGAAGAGCGCGAACGCGAAGCCGAAGAAGACCGCTATGCCGCCGACGCGAGGCTTCGGGTGGTCGTGCATCCGGCGCTCGTCGCCGGGCGCGTCCACGATTCCAAGGCGGTTCGCGAGGCGCACGATGAGCGGCGTCGTCAGCGCGCTTACGACGGCCGAGATCGCAAACGCCGCCCCGTAGACGGCGGTCGCGCCGGCGACGTGCGCGTTCACGCTCTTGCGTTCTCGAGCCCGGCGTACTGCACGAGCGCGACGCCGGCCTCGGCGAGCAGCGCGGCGGCAACGGCGTCCGGATAGGCTTGGTCGAAAACGATCTTCGCCACGCCGGCGCTGATGAGAAGCTTCGAGCAGTTGACGCACGGCTGGTGCGTGCAGTAGGCGATCGCTCCCTGCAGGCCGACGCCGTGAAGGGCACCCTGAACCACCGCGTTGGCCTCGGCGTGCGTCGCGCGCAGGCAGTGCTCGCCGACGACGGTGCAGCCGACCTCGCTGCAATGCGCGACGCCGTGCGGCGCGCCGTTGTAGCCGGTGGTCAAAATGCGGCGATCGCGCGCCAAAACGCACCCGACCGACGCTCGCGGGCACGTCGCCCGCGTGCTCACCGTATGCGCGATCTGCATAAAGTACTCGTCCCAGCCAGGCCGCATCGCGTTACGGAACGTCGTACCGGGAGGTCAACTCGCGCACTCGCGCCCGCAGGCGATCCACGTGCGCGCGAGCCTCGATGTCACCCAACGCGTCGCACATGATCTGCGCCACTTCGCGGCACTCCGCCTCGCCGAGACCGCGCGAGGTGATGGCGGGCGTGCCGATACGGATGCCGCTTGCGACCATCGGTTTCTGCAAGTCGAACGGAATCGCGTTCTTGTTGACGGTGATCCCGATCTCGTCGAGGTAGGCCTCGACCGCTTTACCGGTGAGGCCCTTTACCGAGACGTCAACGAGCATGAGGTGCGTGTCGGTTCCGCCGGCGACCAAACGAAGGCCGGCACGGACGAACTCCTCGGCCATCGCGCGAGCGTTCTCTACTACTTGCCGCTGGTAGCTCGCGAACTCCGGACGCAAGGCCTCGCCGAATCCCACGGCTTTGGCCGCGATGGCGTGCATGAGCGGCCCGCCTTGAATGCCGGGAAAGACGCTCTTGTCGAGGGCCTGCGCCCACGCCGGCCCGCACAGAACGAATCCGCCGCGCGGTCCGCGCAGCGTCTTGTGCGTCGTAGACGAAACGAAATCGGCAACGCCCACCGGCGACGGGTGCAGGCCGGCGGCGACGAGCCCGGCGATATGCGCGAAATCCACCAGGAGCGTCGCGCCGACCTCGTCGGCGATCTCGCGAAACGGCTCGTACGGCATCGTGCGCGGATAGGCGCTGGCGCCGGCGACGATAAGCTTGGGTTTGTGCTCGCGCGCCATCGCGCGCACTTGGTCGAAGTCGATGAGCTCGGTGTCTTGGCGCACGCCGTAGGCGACCGCGTTGTAGAGCTTGCCCGAAAAACTCACCTTCGTGCCGTGCGTCAGATGGCCGCCGTGCGCGAGCGACATGCCGAGCACGGTGTCGCCGGGCTGCAGCACGGCCATGAAGACCGCCATATTCGCTTGAGCGCCGGAGTGGGGCTGCACGTTGGCGTGCTCGGCTCCGAAGAGCTGCTTTACGCGATCGATCGCGAGGCGCTCGGCGACGTCGACCCACTCGCATCCGCCGTAGTAGCGCTTTCCCGGATAACCCTCGGCGTATTTGTTCGTCATGACGCAGCCCATCGCTTCGCGCACGGCCTTGCTCGCGTAGTTCTCCGACGCGATGAGCTCGAGGTTCTCCTTTTGACGCCGTTCTTCGCCGGCGATCGCCGCGAAGAGCTCGGGGTCTTCCGTTTCGACGTGCGTTCGCGCGAGAATATCCACTGTGCCGTTTCCCATTCCTATGGCGTAGCGACGAGATCTTTGGGCGTCTGAGCGTCGGTTACGGCGCCGCGCTCGACCGCTTTGAGGGTTCGCCCGCGCTGCGCGTCGCCGAACTCGAAGAGCTGCTCGACGCGATATGCGTGCCGCCCGCCGTCGAACGGCGTCTCGAGGTAGACGTCGAGCACCCGCTCGATCATCTCCCAGCCCGTGAGGCGCTCGGAGAGCGCGAGGACGTTTGCGTCGTTGTGCCGGCGCGCGAGCTCGGCGGAGTACGGCTCCGCGACCGGCGCGCAGCGAATGCCCGGCACTTTGTTGGCGGCCATGGCGATGCCGAGGCTCGAGCCGCAGACGACGATGCCGCACTCGGCCTGGCCGGTTGCGACGGCCTCGCCGACCGCGTAGCCATACTGCGGATAGTCTACCGGCGTGGCGTCGTGCGTGCCGAAATCGAGCACGTCGTGCCCCCGGTCGCGCAGCAGCTGCGCGATGCGATCTTTGTATTCGAAACCTGCGTGATCGGCGCCAACGGCGATTTTCATGGTTACCGTGCATTTCCAGCGGCGAGGGTGAAGTGCGATAGCCGGTCGAACCTCCGACGCCGATGAAGCTGGCCTGCGCGAGCGGTGCCTTTCACCGCGCGATCGAGTGCGGCGATCTGACGCAACTCGAATTCGTCGACCTGTGCGCGCGCGATTTTGCTTGCGACGGCGTCGTATTAGACGTGCGGCATTTTCCTCGAAGCGACGACGACTACCTCGCGCAGCTCAAGAAGATGACGACCGACCGCGGCATCTCGATCGCGGCGTTGGCCGATTCGGCGTTCTTTTCGGCCGCGCCGGAGGCTATGGCCGAGGTCCTTCGTGCGGCCACGCTGCTGGGCGCGCCGCTGGTTGCCGCGCCGCTGGCGTCGGAGACGGAGCGCTCCTGGAGCGAACTGCTCGCCGCCCTCAACGAGGCTACCGCGCTGGCAAAGGCCGCGAACGTGACGCTCGCGATACGCAACGCCCCTCGCACGTTCGCGGCGGGCGCACAGGATTGCAAGCGCGTCGCAAAAGAGGCGGACTCGGCCTGGCTGCGGTTCGGCCCCGATCCCGAGCTGCTGAGCGCAGAGAGCGACCCGCGCCTGCTCGCCCCCAACTCGGTGTTGCTGTGGGCGTGCGCCGGCTCGCTCTCGGCGCGTTCCATCGCGAAGACGCTCGAGGCATTCGAAGGTTTCCGCGGTCACGTCGCCCTCGACGAACGCAGCGGCACCGCCGGCGTTTCGGCGATGCGAGAGGCGATGCGCGCGTGGCGCGTCGCGCTCTCGCAGCGCGAACTACACTCAACCGCGCGATAGCGTCTTCCGCACTCGGTTACGAACCTGCGTTCTGCAGGTGGGTGCGGCCCGGGCGCCGGCCCAGCAGGCGTGTCGCCCAAGCCAAGCCGTCGTATCCGGAGCTGATGCTCCCTAGGGTAACTAGTCGGTTCGGTACCTTATGTGCGCTGCGCGCTATACGCAGTCGAGCCTCTCTACCGTAACACCGCCCGTCAAGAGGTGCGCGGCCGCGGGCGAGGAACGCTTCGCGCCCGGTTGAATGCGCTCGTCATGGCGCTCTCGGTCGAAGTCACCCCGCTCGAACTTCCGCTCGTTCATCCCTTTAAGATCGCGCGCGGCGAGGAAACGGTCGCACGCACGGCGCTCGTTCGCGTGCGCTGCGGCGATCTCGAAGGCATCGGGGAAGCGACCCCGGTCGAACGCTACGGCGAGTCGGTGGAGAGCGTTGCCGCATACTTTGCGGCCAACCCTCCGAACGCGCCGGATCCGTATCGCCTCGAAAGCTTGCTCCACGCCGCGATGCCGGCGGCGGCGCGCGCCGGATTCGATCTCGCGCTGCACGATCTCATCGGGAAGGACCTAGGGAAACCGCTCTACGCGCTGCTCGGTCTCGATCCGTCGCGCACGCCGGTAACCTCGTTTACCATCGGCATCGCCGATCCGGAGACGACGCTGCGCAAGCTGGCCGAGATCGGCGACCATCCGGTGCTGAAGGTGAAGCTCGGCGGCGCCACGCCCGCCGAAGACGTCGAGACCATTGCGGCGATTCGCGCGCGCTACGGCGGAACGATTCGCATAGACGCCAACGAAGGCTGGGACGTAGAAACCGCGATTCGCGTCTTGCGCGAGCTGGAGCGCTACGAGATCGAGCTTTGCGAGCAGCCGGTCGAGGCCGGGCATCCAGAGCGTCTGCGCGCCGTTTCCGCGGGGACCTCGATTCCGATCCTCGCCGACGAAGACGCCTTGGTTGCGAGCGATCTCCCGAAGCTGTACGGCTGCGTCGCCGGCGTCAACCTGAAACTCTGCAAGACGGGCGGCATTCGCGGAGCGCTCGCGGCCATCCATACGGCTCGCGCGATGGGGATGAAGATCATGCTCGGCTGCATGGTCGAGAGCGCGATTGCCGCGACGGCCGCCGCGCACGTTTCTCCGCTCGTGGACTGGGCCGACGTAGACGGCCCGTTCCTGACCGCCGGCGATCCGTTTTCCGGCGTGACGTACGAGCGGGGCAAGCTCGTTCTCCCCGAGGCGCCGGGACTGGGCGTATGCGAGCGCGCGATCGCGTGAAGCGCCGCTACGCGATCCTCGCGCCCGAACGATTCGAAAGCGATGCAAAGACGGCGCACGGCGTCATCCGCTACGGAACCGACGACGTCGTGGCCGTGGTCGACCCGTCGCTCGCCGGCAAACGCGTGCGCGACGTGCTCGCGCACCTCGAGAGCGACGCGCCGATCGTCGCAACCGTCGCGGAGGCGCTCGCGCTGCACCCCACGTCCCTGCTCATCGGCACCGCGCCCAAAGGCGGCGGCTTGCCGCCGGAATGGCGCGCCGCGGTGCTCGAGGCGATCGCGGCAAAGGTCGAGATCGTCAGCGGCCTGCACGACGTCCTCGGCGACGACGCGGAGTTCCGCGCCGCGGCTCGACGTGCCGGAACGGCGATTTGGGACGTGCGCGAACCGCCCGAGGTGCCGATTTTCTCCGGCGACGTCTACGGCGTGCGCGCGCCGATCGTGCTCGCCGTCGGCAACGACTGCGCGGTCGGAAAAATGACCGTCGCGCTCGAACTCGTCCGCGCAGCCAACGCCTCCGGGTGCAACGCGCGTTTCGTACCGACCGGCCAAACCGGCATCATGATCGCGGGCTGGGGAATTTCCGTGGATCGCGTCATCGCCGACTTCGCGCCCGGCGCGGCCGAACGGCTCGTCTCGTACGCGGCGCGCGAAGGCGCCGACCTCATCGTCGTCGAGGGGCAAGGCGCGATCAACCATCCCGCGTACGCACCGGTAACGCTCGCGCTCATGACCGGCTGCGCGCCCGACGCGCTGGTCCTCGTCTGCGACCCCAGCCGATCCGCGATCGAGTCCTACGACACGCCGACGCTGTCGTATCGCGAGCTGATCGCGGTACACGAGATGCTGCTGGGGACGATCAAGCCGGCGCCGGTAGCGGGCGTCGCGCTCAACACGCGGGCGCTGAGCGAGAAGCGCGCGCGCGCCGAAATTGCCCGCGCGCGCGAGGAGACGGGCCTCCCGGCCGACGACGTCGTGCGCTTCGGCGCGCAACGATTCTACGACGAGATCGCGCCGCAACTGGTCAAACGGCCCCCGCTGCGCGCCGCATCGGCAACGTGAGCGCCGCTCGCGTCGTCGCCGCGGTGCTCGCGCTCGCGCTCGCCGGGACGAGCTGCGCGCGGCGTCCCGCTCCGGCGCCGGGCGGCGGCAACGCCTGGACGGTTCGCGGCGTCTTGCGCCTGGGCGCCGACGAAGAGCCCGACAGCCTCAATCTCATGTACGCGCACACCGCGGCCGCCGACGCGATCTCCGGCCTGCTCTTCTCCTTCATCCTGCGTTACGACGCCCAAGGCAACTACGTCCCCGACCTCGCGACGACGGTGCCCAGCCCGAGTAACGGCGGCATCTCCCGCGACGGCAAACGAATCGTCGTGCACCTGCGAAAGGGCGTGGTGTGGGCCGACGGCGCCCCGTTGACCGCAGCCGACTGGCTCTTCACCTACCGTGCGGTGACCGATACGCGCAACGACGTCAAGACGCGCTACGGCTGGGACGACATCGCGTCGGCATCGGCGCCCGATCCGTATACGATCGACATCCGCTTGCGCCGGCCGAACGTTGCGGTTCTCGGCATCCTCGCGATGGGCGGCGCGGGATATCCGCCGATGCCCGCGCATCTCCTCGCCAAGCTTCCCGATCTCAACGGCGCCGCGTTCAACCGGCGGCCGCTCTCGAGCGGGCCGTACTCGCTCGCGCGCTGGGACCACGGAACGTCGCTTACCTTCGTGCCGAACCCGCGCTACTTCCGCGGCGCGCCCAAACTGCGTGAGGTCGTGTGGAAGGTAGTGCCCGACGTCAACACGCTTTTCAACGAGCTGTCCGCGCACGAGATCGACGTCTATCCGAGCGTGAAGCCGGACGCGGTCGCCCGTCTCTCCGCGATCGACGGGATCGTCGTCGTAAAGCGC
Organism: Vulcanimicrobiota bacterium; assembly: GCA_963790985.1. Lineage (GTDB taxonomy): Bacteria > Vulcanimicrobiota > Vulcanimicrobiia > Vulcanimicrobiales > Vulcanimicrobiaceae > Cybelea. The sequence goes on along the minus strand of CAWBQB010000005.1, from coordinate 246,766 downwards.
ACGATCGCGAGCTGGCGCCATCTGGGCATCAACACGAGCAGACCGCAGCTCGCCGACGTGCGCGTGCGCCGGGCAATCGCCGAGGCGGTGGATTGGAAGCGCATCAACGATACGGTCTTTCACGGCCTCGACTCGCTCGCCGTCTCCGACGTCTTCCCGCAATCGTGGGCCGCGCCGTCGCTGCCGCCGTACCGCTACGACCCCGTGGACGCGAAACGGCTGCTCGCGCTCGCCGGTTGGAAAGCCGGCCCCGACGGCGTGCTGCGCAAAGGCCCCCTCGCCATGCACCTCTCGATCTACGCGACGACGGGCCATCAGGAAAACTCCGAATCGCAAGTGCTCATCCAATCCATGCTTGCCGGCGTCGGCATCGACGTCGCCGTCCGGAACTATCCCGGCAGCTACCTTTTCGCGATGGACGGCCCGCTCTACAGCGGCAAGTACGACCTCGAATGGTCCATAGAGACGAACGGACCCGATCCCGACAACAGCGGCGATTGGAACGGCGCGTTCATCCCGCCCAAAGGCGCAAACACGTCGTGGCTGAACGACCCGATCGTCAACCGCACGAGCGCGCTGGCCGCAAGCACGTTCGATCGAGCGGCGCGCAAGGCGCTCTACCAACGCGAGGAGGAGCGCATTCGCGAGGTCGTGCCGGCGGTTTTCTTCACCTGGCGCACGAGTTACACCGCGATAAACGCCGACGTGCGGAACTACGTCCCGGCGGCGTTCATCGGCGACACCTGGAACGCATGGCAGTGGAAGATTTGAGCCGTCGCGCGTTCGCCCAGGCGCTCGGCGCGGACGAGTCGGCGCGGCTGCGCTTCGCGCCGGCGACCGGCGGCGTGCTCAGCTGGAACGCGCACGCGCCGCGCGGACTGCTCTCCTTTCGCCTGCTGCGCCACGGCGAGCCGGACGGCGAGTGGCTCGAACACTCGCGGTGGGAGCCGGACGGCGCGACGTCCTTGAGCCCGCGCCGCGAGGACGCGTGCGTCGAGGTTGACGTCGTTCGCGCGCAGCGCCCCTTCGACGGCATCGAGGTCCGCGCGCCGGGCGTTCGCTTCGATCTCGTGGCCTTCTCGACGCCGGTGCTCGCGACGCCAAGCCTGCCGTACGCGCGCGAAGCGCTGATCCTCGGCGTGCCGGCGCGCTCCCAGTACGTGGACGGCGCCGCCGGATGGTGCAGCCCCGCGAGCCTTTCGATGATCCACGCCTACCATGGGATCGACGAACCCGTCGCCGATACGGCGCGCGCGGTCTTCGACGACGCGTACGGAGGGACGGGGAATTGGGCGTTCAACGTCGCGCACAGCGGGAGGCTCGGCCTGCGCGGCGCCGTCGCGCATTTGCGCAATCTCGATCACGCGGCGCGTTTGATCGAGCGCAACCTGCCCATCGCCATCTCCTACTCCTGGAGCGAGGGCGAACTTCCCGGCGCACCCCTGCCGCGCTCCGACGGGCATCTGGTCGTTCTTACCGGCTTTACGCGCGACGGCGATTGCGCGATCAACGACCCGGCGGCGCCGAACGTGCGCGTCGTCTACCCGCGAGCCGCCGTAGAGCGCATTTGGCAACGCAACGACGGCGTGGCGTACGTCGTCGCGCCGGCCGGCGTCGAGTATGCGGACGTGCTGTAGTTGAGCGAATTCGCGCGAATCCAGGAGGCCGTCGTGCGCTGCCGGCGCTGCCCGGAGCTGCGCGCGTACGCCGCGCAGGTTGCGCGGGAGAAGAAGCGCGCCCACCGCGACTGCGCCTACTGGGGCAAGCCGGTTCCCGCGTTCGGCGATCCGGACGCGCGCGTGCTGCTCGTCGGCCTCGCTCCGGGCGCGCACGGCAGCAACCGCACCGGGAGACCTTTCACCGGTGACGCGTCGGGCGATTTTCTTTACCCGGCGCTCTACCGCGCGGGCTTCGCATCGGCGCCGCAGGCGACCGGCCGCGACGACGGCCTGCGCTTGACCGGCTGCGCGATCACCGCTGCGCTGCGCTGCGCGCCCCCGAAGAACAAGCCGACGCCGCTGCAGCTGCGCAACTGCTTTCCCTACCTCTTAGAGGAATTCCACGCGCTCCCCAGGCTGCGCGCGATCGTCGCGCTCGGCTCGATTGGATTTGCGGCGAGCGTGCGCGTCCTGCGCGAGCGCGGATTCGCGCTCGATCCCGCGCGCCCGGTCTTCGCGCACGGCGCCGAGACCCGGGCCGCCGCCGGAGCGCGTACGGTCACGCTGATCGCTTCGTACCATCCTAGCCGCCAGAACACGAACACCGGGACGCTGACCGTCCCGATGTTCGATGCGATCTTTACGCGCGCGAACGAGATTCTGCGCGGCGCAGGTGCAGGTCGGCCAGGAGCTGCTCGGGGACCTCGCCGGGAGCGTCCATCATGAGATCCCGCGCGACCTGATTCTTTGGAAACGCGATGACCTCGCGGATGTTCTCCTCGCCGCACGCCAGCATGACGATGCGGTCGATCCCCAAGGCCATCCCGCCGTGGGGCGGCGCGCCGTAGTCGAGCGCGCGCACGAAGAACCCGAAGCGGTCCTCCACCTGCTCGGAGCTCAAACCGAGCATCTCGAAGATCTTGCGCTGCTGCTCGGGCTTGTGAATCCGGATCGACCCCGAACCCAGCTCGTAGCCGTTGAGCACCAAGTCGTAATGTTGGGCGCGCATCTTCGCCGGTGCGGTGTCGATGAGCTCCCAATCGCCCGGCGCGGGTGCGGTGAACGGGTGATGCGAGGGAACCGGCTTGCCGGTCTCTTCGTCCACTTCGAGATACGGAAAGCCCGTCACCCAAGCGAACGCGTACGTCTTCGGATCGCGCAGGCCGCAGCGCTCGCCGACCTCGTTGCGCATCTTGCCGGCGACCGCGTACGCCAACTCGCTCGCACCTGCGAAGAGCAGCACCGCGTCGCCGGTCTCCGCCGACAGCGCGGCGCGAACGCCCTCGACGTCGGCATCGCGAAGGAACTTCGCGACGGGCGATTTGAGACCGTCGGCCGCAAGCGCGATCCAGACCATTCCCTGCGCGCCGAACTGCTTGGCGGTTTCGGTGAGCGCGTCGAAATCGCGGCGCGACAACGCCGCTCCCCCGGGGTAGCGCAGCGCGACGATCGCGCCCCCGCCGCTCGCGACCGAGCGGAACACGGCGAACTCGCTGCCGTCGAAGACGGGCGTGACGTCGGCGAGGTGCAGGTCGAAGCGCATGTCGGGCTTGTCGAGACCGTACTTCGCGATTGCCTCTTGGTGCGTCAGCCGCGGAAAAGGCGCCAGCTCCGACCCAAGCACGTGTGACCAGACGTAGCGCATCGCCGACTCCATCGTCTCGAGCACGTCGTCTTGGCTGCAGAACGACATCTCGACGTCGAGCTGCGTGAACTCGGGCTGGCGATCGGCGCGCTGATCCTCGTCGCGCATGCAGCGCGCGATCTGCATGTACCGTCCGAAGCCGGAGACCATGAGAATCTGCTTGAGCATCTGCGGCGACTGCGGCAACGCGTAAAACGATCCCGGATAGAGACGGCTGGGCACGAGGTAGTCTCGCGCGCCTTCGGGCGTGGACTTGATGAGCATCGGCGTCTCGATCTCGACGAAGTCGCGCGCATCGAAGAAGTCGCGCAGCGCCTTGACGATGCGGTGGCGCAGGCGGAGGTTCTCCTGCATGCGCGGCCGTCGCAGGTCGAGGTAGCGATACTCCAGGCGCAAGTTTTCGTCGACCGCCTCCTCCGAGGTGACTTGAAAGGGCGGGACCTGCGAACGGTTGAGGATCTCGAGCGCGGAGACGGCGACCTCGACGTCGCCCGTGCTCAACCGCGCGTTCTCGGTGCCGGCCGGACGCCGGCGAACCTTGCCGCGAACGTGCAGCACGTCTTCGTGGCGCAAGCGTTCCGCCGGCGCGAAGCTCTCGTGCTGCGGGTCGAAGACGATCTGCGTCACGCCTTCGTGGTCGCGCAGGTCAACGAAGATCAAGCCGCCGTGGTCGCGGCGGCGGTTCACCCAGCCGTTTAACTCGACCTCGGCTCCTTCGTTGCCGGCGCGCAGCGCGCCGCAAGAGACTCTATCGCTCATCGAGCGCTTCCTTTATTCCAGAGACGTAATGATATTGCAGCAAGAGCTCGCGCGCGAGCTTCGACCGTTCCGAGTTGCGGTCGAGGTACCCCAGGACCAGCGGCAGCTTCGTGAGCGCCGAGTGCAGGCTCAGCGAGAGCGGCGTCATGCCCAGCTTGAGCCGCACCTCCAGATCGGGGTGCTTGCGATAGAATCGCGCCGTCGAACGCCCGGCCAGCCGCATCTTCTCCTTTTGCCCTTCGTACGGCACCGCCTGGCAGTGATAGTTCACCGCGCGCGGCTCGTAGCAGATTTCGATCCCGATCCGGCGCAGCCGGTATCCAAGCTCCAAATCCTCGTGGCCGTATCCCGTGAAATCCTCGTCGAAGCATCCGGCGCGCAGCAGATCCTCGCGCCGCACCGACGCGTTGCCCGTCAAGAAGTAGAGCCATGAGAGTTTTTTTCGCGATGGCGGATGCAGATGCCCGCGGGCCTCGGGGCGATCGCGCTTGTATGCGTACTCGTCGAAGTCCGCCGCTTGGACCTCGAGCCCGACGACGGCGATGCCTTCGCGCTCCCGATGACGGCGCAGATGCGTCGAGAGCAGATCGGGCGACGCCATGATGTCGGCGTCGTTGAAGAGCACGATCTCGCCTCGAGCAGCCGCGATGCCCGCGTTGCGCGCCGCGGCGCGCCCGCTGAAGGCGCCGCGGATATGGCGCACGTTGGGGTGCGTTTTGGCGAACGCCCGCGAGATACTCGGCCGTGCCGTCGGTCGAGTTGGAATCGCAGACGAGCAGTTCGTACCGCGATGCGTCCAAGTCTTGAGCCAAGAGCGTCGGCAGCACCCGCTCCAGCGTGTCGAGGCGGTCGTACGTCGGGATGACGACGGAAATCTCAGGCGGCATCGAGCAGCCTCGCTACGCCGGAGACGATCTCGTGCTGGAAGCGCGCCAGCGATTCGTCGTCGGCACGAGCCGGCTTGCGCACGACGACGTGCGGCACGCCGTACGGCGACCATTCCTGCGAGTTCAGCCGGAAGTACCGGTGCTCGAAGGCGACGAGCGTCGGCCTGCGCACGGCGCTGGCAACGTGCGTCGCGCCGGTGTCCACCGTGACGACGACGCGGGCGCGCTCGAGCACCGCCGCCCACTCGTGGAAGGGCAGCCCGCGAAGAACGCGGGCGACGACGCCGCTGCGCTCGAAAACCGGCGCTTCCGGCTCGCACTCGCGCGCGCAGGTGATGACGACCGGCGCGAGCGCGGAGAGCGCCTCGACCGTCGCGAGCGTCCCTCCCAGCGTGCTGCCTCCGGTGAACCAGCGCCGGCCGAGATGGAGGACGATCGGCGCGCTGGGGAGCGCGCGCGCGACCGCTCGATCTTCGTCGGTAACGTCGAGCCGGAGCGCGAGAACGCGTTTGTGCGCGCCGGCCAGCGAGACGAGGTCGAGAAGCTGGACGACCTCGTGGCGCACCACGCGCGACGGATCGCGATCGCACAACTCCGGGTCGGCCTCGGAGATCATCACGCGATTGACGTAGAGGGGCGCGGTGAGCCGGGCCAGCCACCGGCGCTCGTACGTGTAGCCGATGCGCAGCGGCGCGCGCGTAGCGCCCACGATACGAAGGTCGACGGCTCGCGGCGCCAGCGCGATCGCGACGTCGTAACCGCGCAGGCCCGCGCCGAACGCAGCCGGATGCGCCCCTGCCGGCAGGACGAGCAGCTCGTCAATGTCGCGGTTGCGCTCCACGACCTCGCGATTGTACTCGCCGGCCACCATTGACAGGTGAGCGTGCGGAAACGACGAGCGAACCGTGGCGATCGCCGGCGTCGAGAGCACGAGATCGCCGATGCGATCGGTCCGGGAAAGCAAAATTCTCACGCGCGCAGCGCTCGCTCGACCTCGTCGAAGTACGCCTCGGCGGCCAGCGCGCGGGCCGCGCGCAGCTCGCCCGGCGTCAGCGTGCGGTCGCGCTCGACCTCGCGCAGGCGCCGGTCGAAGCGCGGGCCGGCGCCCAACCGCCGCGTCAGCGCGTGGAACCCGCGCTGCACCGGATTGATGCCCGTCGCGAGATAGGCGCGCCAGTTCGGATGCAGGCGAACGAGCTGCACGGCGGTGCGCGCCTGCGCGCGGGCTTGGCGTACCATCGCTTCCACCGCTTCGCCGCGCGGCCGCGGCTTGAAATGGTAGACGAGCGCCTTTGGATTGAAGACGGCGCGGACTCCGGACGCCCGCAAGCGCAAGCCGAGGTCTATGTCCTCCCACCCGTACTCGGAGAAGGCGGCGTTGAACGCGCCCGCCTTGCGGATCGCCGCGAGCGGCGCCGAGACGTTCGTCGTCCAAAAATAGTTGCCGCTATAATCTTTAACGCTCCAAATCGGCGGCGGCAGGTGATCGAGGTCGTCTACGTTGATCGCGCCGCCCCGCACGATGGAGTGCGGGTGGCTGGCGTGCGATCGCAAGTGCTCCTCGACGAAGTTCGGAAGCGGCAGCACGTCGTCGTCTATGAAGATGATGCGCTCGCCCGACGCGCGCGCGATGCCGGCGTTGCGCGCGCTTGCCAGCCCCGCATTGGCCTGGCTTACGACGACGAACGCGCAGGCGGCGCGCTCGCGCGCGCGGGCGATTGCGGCGGGCGTCTCGTCGGCCGAACCGTCGTCCACGAGCACGACTTCGTACGTTTCGTCCGGGACGCTCTGTTCGAAACACGCATCGAGGACGCGTTCGAGCAGCGCCGCGCGGTTGTACGTGCAGAGTTGGATCGTCGCGCGCATCACGCCACCAGCTCGGTTACCGCCGCGAGGATGCGCGGACGATCGAGGTGGGCGATGCAGGCGTAGTCGCGGCAGTTTTCCTTCGTGTCGCCGGCGTGGCATCGGTACGACGCGCGCACCACGGCGCTGCGCGCGCCTAGCGGCGCCCAGCGGTCGGGGAAGTCGGATTGAAATGGAAAGATGCCGACGGTCGGGCAGCCGGCCGCCGCGGAAACGTGCATCGAGCCGGTGGTGATGCCGACGAACGCGCGCGCCCGGCGCGCGAGCGCGGCAAAGGCGCCGATGCCGGTGCGCCCGGCGATCGAAACCGCGCCGCCGCCCGCCGCAATCGCGATCTCCTCGGCGACCGGCGCGTCGGCCGTTGCACCGCTCACCAGCACGAGTGCTCCGAAGCGTTCGTGCAGGTCGCGCGCCAGCGCCGCCCACCCTTCGATCGGCCAGATCCCGCGCTTGGAGGCCACCGCGTTACACGGATTGAGAATGAAAAACTCGCGGGCTTCGGGGCGCAGCGTGGCCGCGACGGCTTCGTCTTCGGGGGTCGGGACGACGCGATAGACGCGGTCTTGCGTGTCGCACTCGAGCGCGCGCGCGAAGTCGAGCAGAATATCCGACCAGTGGGACGTGACGTCGCCGAGCTCGCTGCGGACGACGACGCGGCGCGTAAAGCGAAAGGAGTAGAAGCGTCGCGCCTGGCCAACGCGCACGCCGATCGCGGCAAGCTGCGGTACGCGCGCCGTCCGCGCCGTCGCCCAGGTCACGACGCAGGCCGCGTACGCGCGACGCTCGATCGCGCGCGCGAGCTTGCCCTCGTCGCCGCCTTCGTCGACGAGCGTCTCGTCGATATCGGGAACGCGCTGGAGGAGCGGGCGATGGGAAGCGAGCGTGAGCGCATCGACGCTCGCGTACCGCCGGCGCAGTGCCCGCGCGACGATCGAGGCGACCAGCGAATCGCCGATGCCTCCTCCCGCACAGTAGAGCAGCGCGCGCTCAGCGGACATCTCGCCCGTCTAAGGTGCGAGCCAGTTCGCGGGCGTACAATGCGTCGAGAAACTGCGCGCGCGCGAGGGCGCGCATCCACGCCGGAACGCGCCGGCTCGTCGCAATCCCGGCGCACGCCGCCAGCAACGGCTCGGGCAAGAGGTAGCGCGCGCGCAGGAGATTGAGCGCGTGCCCGCCCGTTGCCAGGCGCGCGCGCCTCGAAGGATGCTTGGATAGAAAGCGTCCCGCCATGCGCGCTTTTTCCAGCGCCTTGCCGCTTTCCACGGCGAGCGTTTGTTCCGCCGGCGGCTTGATGTGCCAAATGTATGCGTCCCACGCGAACCGCCAGCGCAGGCCCGACTCGCGCAGGCGGACGCCCAGCTCCGTGTCTTCCCAGCCGTAGAGATCGAAGCCCTCGTCGAATCCGCCCACCCGCTGGAACGCGCTCTTGCGCAGCGACGCGTTGCACGTGCAGAGAAACGCGCGCGAGTAGTTTGCCGCCGCGGGCTGGGGACGAGTCTCGTACGAAGGCACGTTGAGGATCGGGCCGTTGACGATGCGATCGCCCCCGTCGAGATGCGCCGCGGCGTGCGCCGCCACCCATCCCGGCGGCGCCTGCACGTCGTCGTCGCAGAAGAGCAGGTACTCGCCGCGGGCCGCCTCGACGCCGCGGTTGCGCGCCATCCCGCGATTGGGCAGCGGTTCGTAGACGTAGCGCACCGGGAGCGAGCCGGCGGCGTAGCGCTGCGCGACGGCGCGCGTACCGTCGCTCGAGCCGTTGTCGGCGACGACGACCTCGTAGGAAGGCGCGCCCGTTTGGCCGGCGAGCGACGCCAGCGTCCGGTCCAAATAACGCTCGCGGTCCTTCGTGGCGATGACGATCGAACAATCCACGATGCTTAGGCGGTCAGCGCGAGCAGCGACTCGGCCATGCGCTCCGACGCACCGGCGTGCTCCCGGTAAAGTGCGGCAAGGAGCTGCGAGCTCGATGCGAGCCACGCGCGGTCGTCGAAGCAGTCCAACGCGACGCGGGCCACGCGCCCGGGCGTCACGGTTCCGTGCAGCTCGCGAACGAGCGCGGCGCCGGCGTCCATGTTCGGCTGCGTGTGGTACACGTAGCGGTGCGAGACGCCGACCGCGACGGCGCGCTTGATCGGATTGCCGATCAGCGGAATGCGATTGAGATACGTCAGCGGTCCGTTGATCGCAACGATCTCCGGAGCGTTGAGCGGCGTAATCGTGATCGTCGGCTTGCCGAGCACCGCCAGCTCGATCGTCTTCGTTCCCGGAATCGTGAGGACGAGGCGCGCGTGCTTCGCCGCGGACAGCGCGTTGGTCAGGACGGGAACGCGCACGCCCCCGCCGGGCGTCGTCAGGTAGTCGCGCCCGTCTTGCGTGACCAGAAGCCCTCGCTGAGCGAAGAGGCGCGGATGCCCTCCGTGCTCGATCGCCGCGCGCACGGCCTCGCGCGAGGTAAACGGCGAGATGCCGAAGGCGATCGGCACCTCCGGCCGCTCGCGCAGCACGCGCAGCGCCACCGAAAAGTAGAACGGAACGAGGTTGGCGACTTCGTACGCGCGGGAACCCGGCATCACGAGAATGCCGTCGTGCGGGGTTCCGGGCTGCGGCGGCTGGCTCGCTTCGAGCAGGGCTCCGTCCACCGCAAGATTCCCCACGCGCTCGATCCGGTCCGCAGGCGTGCCCCAACCCTCGAGCTCGCGCACGTTGCGTTCGTCAACGGCATACGCGCGGTCGAACAGCGCGCGGTAGGAGCGCCGAGAGAACTTGTACGTGGCGGCGCGCCCTCCCAGGCGCGCGTGCAGCCGCGCGGCGTGGAGCAGGTCGCCGCCGATGTACTGCACGAGGTCTACGCGCTCCGGCGCGTCGTCGAGCCGGCCGCCCAACGCGAACCTCACGTAGCGCTTCGGCTCGAAGACGTGCGCGAGCGGGAACGCTTCGCGCACGATCCGCGCCTCGAATCCGCTGGCGTAGTCGTCCGGCACGAGAAAGACGTATGCGGCGAGATCGGGACGGCGTTCGTAGAGAGCTCGCAGGAGCGGGCGCAGCCAGCCGGCGACTTCGCCCGGGCCGTTAGCCGTGACCGCGATACGCATTGAGGATTCGCGCGATCGTATCCGTCGTGCTGGCGCCTGCGACGTGCGGCGCGAGCGCGATGCGCCCGCCGTGACGCAGCACGACGGAGCGTTCGGGAAGCTCTTCCTCGCGGTACTGATCGCTCTTGACGTGCACGTCTGGGCGGATGCGGTCGAGCAGAAGCTCGGGCGTCCGCTCCGCGAAGCCCACGACGACGTCAACGCTGCGCAGCCCCAGCAGCACGCGCGCCCGGTGCGCAAACGGCACGATGGGCCTAGCCTCGCCTTTGAGGCGGCGCACCGATTCGTCGTCGTTGAGCCCGACGACGAGCGCATCGCCCTGCGCGCGCGCCCATGCGAGGTATTCGACGTGCCCGGCGTGGATCACGTCGAAGCAGCCGTTGGTGAAGACGACCGTACGGTGCTCGGCCCGCAGACCATCGCGCCACGCGACGGCTTCGGCGACGTCGAGCGACCGGCCGAAGAGGCTTTCGGAGTTCATTGCGCCTGCGTCGCCTGGTCCACGAGCGAGAGTATCTCCTCGGCCGACGCCGTCGCCGTGCCGAGCTTCTCTACGACCGCGCCCGCGGCGAAGTTCGCAAGCTGCATCGCCTGCTCGATCGGCGCCTGCGCGGAGAGAGCGAGCGCGAGCACGGCGATGACGGTATCTCCGGCGCCGCTGACGTCGTAGACGGTGCGAGCCACCGACGGAATCGCCAAGCGCTCGCCCTCGCGGCCGAAGAGCGCCATGCCGTGCTCTCCGCGCGTGATCAGCGCGTAGCGGCAGGCGAGCACGTCGAGGAGGCGCACGCCTGCGCGCTCGAGGCTCGCGTCGTCGGTAATGGGTACGCCCGTGATCGTGGCCGCTTCGGCGGCATTGGGAGCGACGCACGTCACGCCCGTGAAGATTCCGATGTTCTGCGGCTTCGGATCGGCGAGGACGAGCGGGCACGCTTGCGCCGCTTCGACGATCTCGCGGCAGAGCAGGCCCTTGGCGTAGTCGCTGAGGATGACCGCGTCGCAGTGCGGCGCGCGCTCGCGCACGAAACCCACGAGCGCGTCGCGATCGGCGTGCGCGAGCGGGGCCGTCGACTCCCAGTCGGCGCGCACGACCTGCTGATTGTGCGCCACTACGCGCGTCTTGCGCGTCGTCGGGCGGTCGTAGATCGTGAAGACACCCGAATCGTCCACGTTCTCGCCGCGCAGCAGCTCGCGCACTTGACGCGCGAAATCGTCGTCGCCGACGGTGCCCGCGAAGACGACGTTGGCGTGGAGCGCGTGCAGGTTGTTGGCGACGTTCCCGGCTCCGCCCAGCGTGAAGGAGTGATCGCTGACCGCGACGACCGGTACCGGCGCCTCCGGCGAGATGCGCGCCACCGTGCCCCAGATCCATTCGTCGATCATGAGGTCGCCGATGACCAGGATGCTGCGTCCGCTCGCGCGATCGAAGAGGGTCCGCGCGTCGGGCGCCATGAGCGCCGGCGTCACGGAATGCCGCCGTCGAAGATGAGCTGCTGCTCGGCGAGATCGCAGACGATATGGGCCATCACTTGGTGCACTTCTTGCACGATCGCCGCGTAACCGTCGGGGCCGAGCAGCACGAGATCGGCGATCTCGGCGACCGTTCCGCCGCCGTTGCCGGTAAAGGCCACGGTCACCGCGCCGCGCCGCTTCGCCGCCTCGAGCGCGAGGACGACGTTGCGCGAGGTGCCGCTCGTCGTCATGCCGACGACGACGTCGCCCGGCCGCGCGAACGCTTCGACCTGGCGCGAGAAGACGAAATCGAATCCGTAGTCGTTGCCCACGCACGTCAGCGTCGAAGAGTTGACGGAGAGCGCTTCGCTGTAGAGGCCCGGGCGTTCGCGCAGGAAGCGTCCCGACAGCTCGGCGGCCATGTGCTGCGCCTCGGCCGCGCTGCCGCCGTTGCCGCACCATAGCACTTTCTTGCCGGCCCGCAACGCCGTGACGAACGCGTCGGCGATCGCTTCGACCTGCGCGCGATAGTGCGGCGCGTCGAGCAAGCCCCGGCGCTCGGCGATAAGCTCGGCGAAATCGCGCCTCCCGATCACGGTCCGATCCAGAAGAGCTCGTCTCCCTGCGACACCAGCTCGCCGTTCTCCGGAACGATGCGCAGGATCGTCCCCGCATAGTCGCTCTGTATTTCGTTGAAGAGCTTCATCGCTTCGAGCACGCAGAGGACGTCGCCCGACTCGACGCGGTCTCCGCGTTCGACGTAGGCCGGTGCATCGGGCGAGGGGGAGCGATAGAAGACGCCGGTGAGCGGCGCGACGACTTTCGTGACGTTTGCATCCGCCGCGGGTTCCGCGCCGGCGTGCACGGGCGCCGCCGGCACCGCCCCGGCCACGCCGGCTGCAGGCTCGGGTTGACGGCGCGAGAGCTCGTAAACCGCATCGCCGAGCTTGACCTTCAAGGTGTCGAGGTCGTGCTCGTGCATGAGCGCGAGCAGTTCGCGCAGCGTCTGCGTCTCCTCCGCGTACCGTTCTTCCATCAGGATCCCGCTTCTACGAGGAGCTCGATAAGGACTCTCGTGGGCGTTACGGGCACGCGGCGGTCGGTGCGATCCTCGAGATCCCGCAGGACGAACTCGCCCGCGACCAGCTCCTCGCTCCCGGCGATGAGCGCGTAACGCGCCCGGTTACGATCGGCGAGCTTCAGGTGCGCGAGCAGCTTGCGGTCCTCGTAATCCATGTAGACGGGCAGGTCCAGCGTGCGTCGCAGCTCCGCGACGACCGGCACGAGCAGCGTGCGCGCCTGCGTTCCCAGCGCGACCGCCTGCACGCCGCACCGCCGCGGTTCCGCTGGGTTTCCCTGCGCTTCGAGCATCATGAGGAAACGCTCCAGTCCCAGCGCAAACCCGACCGCCGGCACGTCGGGGCCGCCGAGGGCGCGCACCAAGCCGTCGTAGCGGCCGCCGCCGCAGACGGCGCTCTGCGCTCCCAGCAGGCTCGACGATATCTCGAAGACGGTGCGGCAGTAGTAATCGAGCCCGCGCACGATACGCGGATTGACGACGTACGGAATCTTCGCAAGATCCAAATAAGACTTGAGCGCTTCGAAGTGCTCTCGGCACGGTTCGCACAAAAACGTCTCGAAGAGCGGCGCGCTCTGCACGTACGGCGCGTCGGCGGGATCCTTGCTGTCGAGCAGACGCAGCGGGTTGCGCTCGGCGCGCCGCTGCGCGTCCTCGCCCATCGCCGCGAGGTGCGGGCTGAAGTGCGCGAGCAGCGCCTCCCGATAGCGCGGACGGCAGTTCTCGTCGCCGATCGTGTTGAGGTTGAGCGTTGCGTCGGCGATCCCGTGCGAGCGCACGAGCTCCCATGCGAGCGAGATCACTTCGAGGTCGGCCTCGGGGCCGGCAAAGCCGAAGCACTCGACGCCGAACTGATGCGATTGGCGGTACCGGCCTCGCTGGGGACGTTCGTAGCGAAAGATCGGCCCGATATAGTACAGGCGAAGCTGTCCCTGCGCGAAGAGCCCGTGCTCGAGCGCAGCGCGCACGACGGGAGCGGTCCATTCGGGGCGCAACGTGATGCCCCGGCCGCCGCGATCTTTGAACGCGTACATTTCTTTTTCGACGATGTCGGTCGTCTCGCCGACGCCTCGGACGAAGAGCTCCGTGGGCTCGAAGGCCGGCGTGCGAATCTCCCCGTAGCCGAAGCGAGCCGCCAGGGCGCGAATGCGCGCCTCCAGCGCGCTCCAGCGCCCCGATTCGGGAGGGACGAAATCTTGCGTCCCGCGCGGGGCACCAAGCTTCTCCGGCATACGGGGCCAGAGTGTTCGCCCACCGCGTAGGCTAGCCATTGCGAAGGCGCACGTGATGGTCGCGCGTGCGCACGGCACTCTACGGCGCCGCCGCGCTGGCGCTTGCGACGCTGGTAACCCCGCAAACGCTGCGCGAAGCGCTCGCCACGGCGGCGAGCGCACTCTTCGAGGCGACGCCTTTTGCGGCCGCGGGCCTGGTTTTGACGCAGCTCCTGCGATCGCGGCGCGCGATCGCCTACCTCGGCTGCGGCTGCACGGCCGGCCCGTCAGCGCTCTCCCTGCCGGCTGCGGCCGCGACCTGGCTGCTCTTCGGCGCGTGGGTAGCGGCAGCTCGCTTCGCGGCGGCATTGCTCGTCGAACGCCTGCTGCGCCGGCGCCGCGCGTCCGAGCCCGAGCCGGCGATGCTGCTCGCGGGCCTCGCGGCGATGCTTCCGGCGGCACTGCTCGCGGGCGCGGCAGCGGTGCTCTTCGGACGCCTCGACCCTTCCCGCCTCGCACCGCCGGCGGCCCTCCTCGCGGGCGCGGCGCTCGGCTTCGCGGCGCCTTGCGGGCTGGGCGCGGTCGCCTTCGCCGGCGTGCTTCGCGCCGGCGCGCCCCTTGCCGCAGCGGCATATCTCTCGATCGCCGGCATCGTAGATCTGCGCGCGCTTCGCACCGCCTGCGTGCACGGGCGATCGCAGCACGACGCCTGCGCGTACGCGCTCCTCGCGGCGGCGCTCGGCGTCGTTGCGTGGCGCCGCGGCGACGCGCTCGTCAACCCGGCTTTCGCACCGTTCCTAGGATGCTGCGCGGTCGCGGCGCTGGGCTGGGCCGCAACGCACCGCAGCGCGCGATCGGCGTCGCTGCGCCCCGCACCATGCCTGATGCTCGCCGGCGCGATCGCCGGCGCTCCGCCGCCGCAGTATTACGCCACGGAGACCACGCTCGAGAACCTGTTCGCGGGAGAGCACCTGACGTTCACCGGCACGCTGACGCGCGAGAATGGCCGCGCCGCGCTCGTGCGTTACGCGATCCTCTGCTGCCGCGCCGACGCGGCGCCGGTCGTCGTGCGCCTCGAACGTACGCTGCCGTTCTCCCAGGGCACGTGGCTGCGCGCCGAGGGAGCGATACGCCGCGACGGCGCGACCTTCGCGCTTGCCGTACGAAACGTCGAGCGCATCGCGCCGCCGGCGGACCCGTTCGTCTATAGGTGAAGCGCTACGACAGCTTGGCGGTTTTGCGCGGTTCCAGCAGTTCGATCGGGATGCCGTTTGGATCTTGCACGAACGCGATCGCGCGCGTGCCGCTGGGAGACTTGTAGACGTCCTTGAGAACCGTAACGCCCTTGGCTTTGAGCCGGTCGACGAACTCGCGCAGATCGTCCTCGACTTCGAAGGCCAGGTGTTCGTAGCGGTTGCCGAGCTCGTGCGGCGGGTGCTCTTCGAGATCGTAGACCAGCTCGACGTACGCGTTCCAGTCCGTGCCGACGAACGCCATGTCGGCGTTGCCCGGATAATGGTGCGGCCCGTCGAGAAGCTTGAGACCCAGTTTCTCGGTGTAGAACGCGATCGACTCGTTCATGTCGTCGACGAAGATCGACGCGTGCAAAAATTTCGGCATGTTTTGTTTTTCTCTAGTGAAGGAAGTAACGATAGCTGGAGAAGACGAGCGCGATGCCGTGGCGATCGGCGGCTTCGATCACTTCGGGGTCGCGAACCGAGCCGCCGGGCGCGATGATCGCCGTGCATCCGCCCTCGACGGCGGCTTCCAAGCCGTCGGCGAACGGGAAGAATCCATCGCTCGCGCAGGCGGCGCCGCGGGCGCGATCGCCGGCGCGCTGCGCCGCGATCTGCACCGCGCTCACCCGGTTGGTCTGGCCGGCTCCAATGCCGCGCGTCGTGCCCCCCTCGACGATCACGATGCCGTTGCTCTTCACGTGGCGCACGACGTCCCACGCAAACGCGAGATCGTGCCACTCCTGCGGCGTCGGACGCCGCCGGCTGACGACGCGCCACTGTTCGGCCGGTGCCGCCGGGTCGTCGTCTTCGGCGAGCACGCCGCCGAGGGCGCTGCGCAGGCGCAGTTCCCGCGCGAGCTCGTCGGGAAGCGGCGGAACGAACTGCATGATGCGCAGATTCTTTCGCCGCCGCAGAATTTCCAGCGCGTCCTCGTCGAAACCCGGCGCGGCAACTATTTCCAGAAAGAATTCGGCGAGCGCGGAGGCCGCATCGCGATCGATCCGCGCGTCGGTCGCGACGATGCCGCCGTAGGCGGAGACGGGATCGGCGTCGAGCGCCTCGCGCACGGCCAAGCCGACCCCCGAGCGCTGCGCGACGCCGCATGGAATCGCGTGCTTGACGACCGCCGCGCGCACGAAGCGCCCGCGCTCGCTGCCGAACTCCGCGCCCAGCGGCGCGCGCGAGAGCAGGCGCAGCGTCGCGTCGAGGTCGAGCAGATTGTTGTACGAGAGCGCCTTGCCGTGCAGCTGCTCGGGCAGCCGGTCCATGCGATCGAGATAGAAGGCGGCGCGCTCCTGCGGATTGGTACCGTAGCGCAGCCGCTTCGCCAGCGGCAGCGTGAGAGCGAGCGCGCCGGGCAGATCGCTCGGGAGCACCTCGCCCGCCGCTGCGAGGTAGTGCGAGATCGCGACGTCGTACTCGGCGGTGCGCTCGAAGGCGGCGATGGCAAGCCGGCGGCGCAGCTCGGTCGAGATCGTGCCCGATTCGAACGCGGCGCAGAACTCGCCGTATTGCGACGGGTGCGTGAGCACCGCGACGTGCGCGAAGTTCTTTGCCGCCGCGCGCAGGAGCGCAACGCCGCCGACGTCGATCTGCTCGATCGCTTCGTCGAGCGTCGTGCCCTCGCGAGCGACGGTCTCTTCGAACGGATAGAGGTTCACCGCGACGACCGCGATCTCCGGAATCGCGTGGCGTTGCGCCTCCTCGCGATGATCGAGATCGGCGCGCTCGTAGAGGATCGCCCCGAAGACCTTCGGATGCAGCGTCTTTACGCGTCCGCCGAAGAGCGGAGGGAAACCGGTTACGTCGCCGACGTCGCGCGCGGCGACGCCGCGCTCTTCGAGAAACGCCCGCGTTCCGCCGGTCGCGTAGATCTCGACGCCATGCCGCACGAGCGCGCGCGCGAGCTCCGCCGCCCCCTCCTTGTTCGAGAGCGAGAAGAGCGCCGCACTAGGCAAGAACGCTCTCCGCGTCGCGTACGAGCTCGGCGGAGACGATCGCGCTTACGCCCGCTTCGCTTGCGGTGACGCCGTAGATGCGGTCGGCCATCTCCATCGTCTTCTTGTTGTGCGTGACCAAGAGCATCTGCGAGCGCTCGGCAAAACCGCGAACGAGCTGGGAGAAACGCTCGACGTTTGCGTCGTCGAGTGCGGCGTCCACTTCGTCGAGCAGGTAGAACGGCGCCGGTTTCGTCACGATCAGCGCGAAGATCAGGGCGGCTGCGGTCATCGCGCGCTCGCCGCCGGAGAGTGCCGCGAGCGGCATCTGCTTCTTTCCCGGCGGAGTGACGGCGATTTCGATTCCCGTCTCCGAAAGATTTTCCGGCTGCGTCTGCCACATCTTCGCCTGCCCGCCCGGGAAGAGCTCTTCGAACATGCGGGCAAACGCCTCGGACACCTTTGCGAACGTTTCGTTAAAGAGCACTTGCGTCTCGAGCTCGATCTCGGCAATGGACTCGAGAAGCGTTTCGCGCGCTTTAGCGAGGTCGTCGAGCTGCGCGCGCAGGAAGCGCTCGCGTTCGGCCAGCTCGTCGCGCTCGACTTCCGCGTTGAGGTTGACGTTGGCTTGCAGCCGCGAGAGATCTTCGCGCAAGCGCGGCAGCTCGTCCACGACCGCGTCGGGCTCCCGCTCGTAGCGCGTTTCGACGTCGCGGCATTCGTCTTCGGTCGCCGGATTCTGCGCGAACTGCGAGACGAGCATGCCGAGCTCCGCCTCGATTTGCGCCAAACGCGTTCGGTGCTGCTCGCCGCCGGCGGCCGCGTCGCGCTCTTCCTGCTCGGCGCCGCGCAGATCCGACTCCACTTGATTCTGGCGGCCGACCAGATTTTCGCGCTCGCGGCGGGCCGCTTCGAGGCGAGCGTCCACCTCGGCGACGCCGCGCCGCAGCCCTTCGACGCGAGCGTGCGCGCGACGCGTCTCTTCGACGAGCGCCGCAACCTCCGAGAGCATCCCTTCGCGCGCCGATCCTGCGCGCTCGCTATCTTGATCGAGCATGCCCAGCCGCGCTCTGGCCGCATCGCGTTCGGCGGTCAGCGCCGCCGCGCGTTCGCGCAGGTCGGATGCGGCAGCCGTTGCCGAAACCTGCACGGCTTCGGCCGCCGCGATCTGCGCGCGCACGTCGGCCAGCTCGCGCTCGAGCCGCACGCGATCTTCGTCGCTCCGCTCGGCGCCCGGCTCGTCGCGCTCGTACTCGTGCTGCTGCTCGCGCGAGCGCCGCGAGCGCTCCTGCAGCTCGGCAAGTGCCGCGCGTGCCGCCGCGAGCTCGGCGCGCGTGCGCTCGACGTCGCCCGAAAGAGCGGTGGCTTCGGCTCGGAGACCGACGAGCTGCGATTGCGCGCGCGCGAGACGATCTCGCGTCGCGTCGCGCGCGCCGATCCCCGTCTCCGCGCGAACGTGCGCGGCGCGCAGCGCCCGCTCGGCTTCCTCGAGCTTCGCGCGCATCTCGACGAGCGCGTCGCGCAGGCTCTGCGCTTGAAAACGCCGCGACAGGATCGAGCGTTCGCGATGAAAGCGCCCGCCCGTGATCGCGCCGCCGCCGGTGATCTGCTCGCCGCCGAGCGTGACGATCGTGTCGCGCAGCCCGCGCCCGCGGACCAGTTCGATGCCCGTCTCGAGGCGGTCTACGACGAGCACGCTGCCGACGAGGAAGTTCACCACGCCGGCGAAGCGAGGCGCCGTTCGCACCAGCGTGTGGGCGTAGCCGAGCACGCCCGGGACGCTCGCGATCTCGCGGGCAATCTGGCGTCCCTCGCGGTCGGCGAGCGTGTCGAGCGGGAGAAAGGTCGCGCGGCCGGCTTCCTTACGATTGAGAAACTCGACGCAGCGCTCGGCATCCTCCGACGTCGCGGTGACGACGTTGGAGAGCCGCGCGCCAAACGCGACGTCCATCGCGCGCGCGTAGCGTTCTTCCGTGGTGATGAGGTTCGAGACGATCCCCTCGATGCCGCGCAGCTCTCCGCGCTGCCACGCGTCAACGACCGCGCGCGTCCCGGGAACGTGGCCTTCCAGCGAGTTCTCGAGCTCTTCGATCGTGTGCAGACGGGATTCGGCCGCTTTGACCTCGCCCGACTGGTCGCGATGGAGCGCCTGCGCCGCAGCGAGCTCTTCCTGCGCGGCGACGGCTTCGCGCTCGGCGTCCTCGGCGCGGCCCCGCGCTTCGAGCAGCGCTTCGTCTCCCAGCTCGAGCTGCCGGCTGCGCTCGGTATGCCGGTGCGACGCACCGCCGGCTTCGATCTCCGCGCGCTCCGCGCGTTCGCGCGCTCCGCGCTCCTCGCGCTCGAGCCGCTCCGCTTCGCCGCGGAGGCTTGCAGCCTGCGCGCGGCGCTCGGCTCGGTGCGCGGCAACCTCGACGGCGGTGGATTCCACCGCTCGCAGCTGCGTGAAGACTGCATCGAGCCGTGCGCGCGCCTGCGCGAGCGCGGCTTGCGCCGCAAGCTCGCGCTCTCGAGCCGCATCTATCTCCTGCGAGAGCGGCCCGAGGCGCTCTTCGAGCGATGCCGTCGTCGCCTGGAGCGAGGTCCGTTCCTGGCCGACCCGCTCGACGTCTTGGGACGTCTGCGTGGACTGCCGTTCCAGCGCCTCGCGCCGCGCGAGCGCCGCCGCGTACTGCGCTTCGATCGCCGCGAGCTCGCCGCGACTGCCTTGCGCCTGCGAACGAAGCTCCTCGAGCTGCAGTTCGCTGCGGTAGACGTCGGTGCGCAGGGCGGCGAGGGTCGCGCCAAGCGACGCGGTCTTCGCAGCCGCACCGCCAAGAAGTTCTTCGTTCTTCTCCAGCTCCGCGCGAAGTGCGGCTCGCTCGGTTCGACGCGACGCGCCGGCGCGCAGGTACGAGAGAATTTCGAGATCGCGGACGCGCGTGCTGGTCCGCCGAAAGCGTTTCGCGCGCCGCACTTGCGTTTCCAGTTCGGGAATTCTCCGCTCGAGCTCGGCGATCAAATCGCTGATGCGGATGGCGTTCTGCTCGGTCTGTTCGAGCCGCCGAAGCGACTCGTGCTTGCGCGAGAGGAACTTCCCGATGCCGGCAGTCTCTTCGAAAAGCGCGCGCCGTTCGGTCGGCTTGCTCGTGAGGATCGCGTCGATCTGTCCCTGCGAGACGATCGCGTAGGAGCCCGGCCCCAGCCCCGTACCCATCAGCAAGTCGAGAATGTCGCGCAGGCGCACCTGTTCGCGATTGATGAAGTACTCGCTCTCGCCCACGCGATAGGCGCGCCGCGTTATCTCGACTTCCGCAAACTCGATCGGCAGCGTGCGGTCCGCGTTGTCGAAAAGCACCGAGACTTCGGCCAAGCCGAGCGGCTTGCGCACCTCGTTGCCGGCAAAGATGACGTCTTCGAGGCGCGCCGACCGCAGGCTGCGCGTGGACGTTTCGCCCAGAACCCAGCGGAACGCGTCGACGAGATTCGATTTGCCCGAGCCGTTCGGCCCGACGACGGCCGTCACGCCGTCGCCGAACTCGAGCACCGTCGGCTCGGCGAAGGTCTTGAAACCGAAGGACCGTATTCGGCGCAGCTTCATCTAGCTGGCGACGCTCCCCGCATCGCGATCCGCGGCAATTCCGATCGTAAGCAGCGCCGCGGCAGCGGCGGCTTGCTGCGCCGCCTTCTTCGAGGGGCCCGAACCCTTCCCCAACGTCTTGCCCTTCACGCTGACGCGCGACGCGAATGCCGGCTGCTGCGGCGTGCCGCGACTGCTCTCGCGATAGACGGGCGTCGCGGCGAGGTGCTCTTGCGCGTAGTGCTGCAGGCGCGTCTTTGCGTCGAGCAGCGCCTGCGTCGAGTGATCGAGCTGCTCGACGTGCTGGGTCACGACGAAGTGTCGCGCTTTCTCCATGCCGAAACGCAGGTAGAGCGCGGCGACGAAGGCCTCGAACGCGTCGGCCAACACCGACGTGTTCTCCGCGCCCCCAGCGGTCTGCATGCCGGCGCCCAACCGCGCGAGCGACGAGAAGCCCAGCCGGCGGGCGCTCTCGGCGAGCGCGCCGTCGTTGACGATTGCCGCTCTGCGCAGCGTCAGCAATCCTTCGGGCTCGTCGGCGAAACGCTCGAAGAGCCAGCTCGCTACGATGCATCCCAAGACGGAGTCGCCGAGGAACTCCATCCGCTCGTTGGACTCGCCGCCGCGCTCGCGCGCGTAGCTCTGATGCACGAACGCCGTCTCGATGGCGTCCAACTCGCCGGCTCGACGAACGTCCGCGAGACGAAGCAAGGCGCGCAGGCGCCGCCGGTACGCTTCGCCGCTCATCTTACGTCTCGGACCGAACCTTGCCGAAGACGATGACGCTGTTGTGGCCGCCGAAACCGAACGAGTTCGACAGCGCGATGCGTATCGGCGCGCGGCGCGCGACGTTGGGAACGTAGTCGAGCGTGCACTCCGGGTCGGCGTACTCGTAGTTGGTCGTCGGCGGCATGACGTCGTTGAAGACCGCAAGCGCGGTGGCGACGCCCTCGATGCCGCCCGCGGCACCGAGCGCGTGCCCGTGCATGGATTTCGTCGAGCTCACGCCGATCTTGTGCGCGCGCTCGCCGAAGGCGCGCTCGATCGCTTTGGATTCCGCGGGATCGCCCATCGGCGTCGAAGTGCCGTGCGCGTTGATGTAATCCACGTCGTCGGGTCCGATGCCGGCGCTGGCAAAAGCGCGCGCGAACGCCAGGCGGATCCCGTTGCCGTCGGGATCGGGCGCGACGATGTCGTAGGCATCGGCCGACTGGCCGTAGCCGAGCACCTCGCAGTAGATCCGCGCGCCGCGCGCGACGGCGTGCTCGTACTCCTCGAGCACGAGAATGCCCGCGCCTTCTCCCAGGACGAAGCCGTCGCGTTCGCGATCGAATGGGCGGCTGGCTCGCGTAGGATCGTCGTTGCGCGTCGACATCGCGCGCATGGAACAGAAGCCGCCGATCGCCAGCGGCGAAACCGTCGCTTCGCTGCCGCCGGCGATCATCGCAATCGTCTCCCCGCTTGCAACGTAGTTGTACGCGGTGCAGATTGCGTCGTTGGCGCTCGCGCACGCGCTGGCCGCTGCAAAGAACGGGCCGCGATAGCCGTAGGCCAGCGAGATGTGCGCCGGCGCCGCGTTGGCCATGAGCATGGGAATGAAGAACGGCGTGACTTTCGACCACGTGCCGTTCTCGTTGGCCTTGTCGGAGTTCAGCCAGAACGTGATGATCCCGCCGATGCCCGTGCCGACGACGCCGCCGACGCGTTCCTTGAACTCATCGTCGTCGGGAAGGTTCGCGTCGGCGATGGCTTCGCGCGCTGCAACGAAGGCGAACTGCGTGAATCGGTCCATTCGCCGAGCTTCCTTGCGACCGATCAGTTGCTCGGGGTTGAAATCCTTGACCTCCCCGGCGATACGCGTATCGAACAGGCTCGCGTCGAATGCGGTGATGGGAGCGATGCCCGACTCACCGGCGATGAGGCGCCTCCAGAACTCGTCCCGGGTGTTGCCGACCGGCGTCACGGCGCCCAGACCGGTGACGACGACGCGCCGGCGAGCAAGCGGTTGGGTTGTCGATGCGCTCAAAACTTCACCAAGTTACGGCGGGCCGGGCTGGAACTCCCGGGAAGCCGCCCGGGGGGCGGGACGGGCCCCCGAAGCGGCGAAGCCGCTTGCGCTCCCCCAGCGTGCTGGATATAATCAGGGGCTGTCTGCCGCAGGGTGTGGGGACATTACTCGATCGTCTGAAGGGACGCTATGAAGCGTACGTACCAGCCGCACAATCGCCGCCGCAAGCGCGTGCACGGCTTCTTGGAGCGGATGACCACCAAGCAGGGACGTAAGGTCCTGGCGCGTCGTCGGAAGAAGGGGCGCCATCGTCTCACCGTCTGATGCGCCGTTTCGCGAGCCTCTGCCGCCAAGCGGACTTCGCCCGCACGCGCCGGCAGGGCCGGCGTATCTCAACCAAGAGTCTCGTCATCTACCGAAGTGAGGCCGTAGCCGGCGACGTTTCGTCGCTGGTCGGCATCACCGTCAGCAAAGCGATTGGAAAGGCCGTGGTCCGCAACAAGCTGCGCCGCCGTCTGGCGGCCGTCATCAACGAGGCCCTGGCGTCTCGTTTCCCGATGCGTTTGTTGGTCGTCGCCCGGCCCAACGCCGCCGCCGCACCCTTCGCCGAGCTGGAAGCCGAGGTAACCTCGGCGCTCGGGCGCGTGTAGGAGAACCCATGCGCTACCTGCTCGTTGCCCTGATCCGCGTCTACCAGCTCGCGATCTCACCGCTGCTGCCGCCGGCCTGCCGCTTCTACCCCAGCTGCTCGCAGTACGCGCTCGTCGCGATACGCGAGCACGGGCCGCTGACCGGCATCTGGCTTGCGCTCGCTCGCTTGGCCCGCTGCCACCCGTGGCACCCCGGCGGCGTCGATTTCGTCCCCGAACGCCGCGGATTGAGGTAAGCCTTGCACTTGCTCCTGGCTGCCTCGTGGCTCGACCCGATCGTCAACTTCCTCTCGTGGATGGTCCTGACGATCGACAAACCCATCAACAACCTGGGGTGGAGCCTCGTCATCCTCGCGGCGCTCATCCGGCTGGTCTTTTGGCCGCTCAACACCGCGCAGTTCAAGGCCTTCCTGCAGATGCAGAAGATCGGGCCCCAGCTGAAAAAACTTCAGGCGCGCTACAAAGACGACCGCCAGAAGCTCCAGCAGGAGACGATGGAGCTCTATCGCGCCAACAAGGTGAATCCGCTTGCGGGCTGCTGGCCGATGCTGGTCCAGTATCCCGTCATCATCAGCGTCTACTACGTGGTGATGAACCACAAGGCGCTCTTCGAGAATCAGAGTTGGCTCTACATCGGCAGCGCGATCTCGCACGCGGTGTCGGCACCCAAGATCTTCGGCGTTCCGGTCATCGCCGAGAGCCTCGCGCACCCCGACCTCATCCTCATTCTGCTCTACGCGTTTTCGATGTACCTGAGCGTGCGCTACGTCAGCATGCCCGCGACCGATCCGCAGCAAGCGCAGACGCAGCGCATGATGGCGGTGATATCGCCGCTCATGCTCGGCTATCTCGGATGGCGCTACCACTGGCCGTCCGCGATGGTGCTCTACTGGTTTTCCTACAACGTGTTCACGATGGGGCAGCAGTTCTACATGCTGCGGCGCTACCATCAGCCGCTCGCACTCATCGACAGCGAGCACGTGATCACCGACGCCGTGCCCGGCGACGGCGACGCAAAATCCTTACCCGCAAAGGCTTCTCCCAGCGGCAACGGCGTCGCGTCGACTCCGCCGCGCTCGGGACGGAGCCGCTCGAAGAAAAAGAATAAAAAAGGCTAACGATGCTTTACGAAGACGATTTCGAGTTCGAAGAACAACCCGCGAACCTGCGCGACCGGCCAATTCCCGGCGGCTCGGGCGGCGGCCGCCGCAACGGGGGCGGCGGCGGAGGCAACCGGCGCCATCGCGAGCCGCGGCGCGGGACGCCCCTCGCCCGGCACGATCGCCAGGAGCTTCCCGAAGATGCCAAGCCGGCGCACGAACTGCTCGTGGAACTGCTGCGACGAATGGGCGTCGGGCCGGTGGACATCGCCTACATCTCGCGCTCCGAGGGCGAGTATCTTGAGGTCAGCGGGCCGCACCTCGGCATGCTGATCGGCCGTCACGGCAACACGCTCGAAGCCCTCAACCTGATTTTCAACAACATGTACAACGCCGGCGTTCGCAACAACCGGCGCTACTACACGATCGACGCGGAAGGCTATCGCGCGCACCGGGCGGATCAGCTCAAGAGCCTTGCGCTGGCCACCCTCGAACGCGTGGTGCGCGAGGGTGCGGCGCAGAAACTCGAGCCGATGCTGCCCTCGGAGCGAAAGATCGTGCATCTCGCGATCGCCGATTCGGAGCTGGTTCGCACGGAGTCCGAGGGCGAAGAGCCCGAGCGCTGCGTCGTCATCTTCCCCCGTTGAGCAAATGCTCAACGGGGACCCCAAAGAGTTTGAATCGGCGCTCCGCCCTTCGGGCTGCGCGCCCCCCAGCGGCCTAGCCGCCGGGGACCCCAAAGAGCAAATGCTCAACGGGGACCCCAAAGAGTTTGAATCGGCGCTCCGCCCTTCGGGCTGCGCGCCCCCCAGCGGCCTAGCCGCCGGGGACCCCACAGAGACGATTGTTGCGCTCGCGACGCCGCCCGGAAAGGGCGCGATCGCCGTGGTGCGCGTCAGCGGGCCCGCCGTTCCCGGCCTCGCGGCGCGGCTGGTAAGAACCCGAAAGCCTCTGCGGCCGCGCGTCGCCACGTACGCGCACCTGGTCGACGAGCGCAGCGAGATCCTCGACCGCGTGGTTGCCATCCGGTTTGCCGCGCCCGACAGCTACACCGGCGAAGAGTTGCTGGAGCTGCAGATTCACGGCTCGCCCGTGATCGCGCGCGAGGCCGTGCGCGCGTGCCTGGCCTGCGGCGCCCGGCTCGCGCGGCCGGGCGAGTTCACCCGCCGGGCCTACCTCAACGGCAAGATGGATCTCAACGCCGCCGCAGCCGTGGCCGACCTCATCGATGCCGAAACGCGCGCCGCCGCACGCGCGGCGCTGGCGAACCTCGGCGGCGGTCTGGCGGCGGAGGTCGCGGCCCTGCGCGGGGCGCTGGCTCCCGTGATCGAGGAGCTTTCGGGCTCGATAGATTTCCCCGAGGAGGTGCCCGAGCCAGACCGCTCGATCGTGCGCGGCGCACTCGGCCCGGTGATCGAGCGGCTCGCCGCCTTGCTGCGCTCCGGCGAGCACGGACGGCTGCTGCGCGAGGGTTTGGCCGTTGCGATCGTCGGACCGCCCAATGCCGGGAAATCCTCGCTGCTCAACGCGCTGCTCGGCGTGGAACGCGCGATCGTTTCGGAGATTCCAGGAACGACCCGGGATACGGTCGAGGAATCGCTCGCGATCGACGGCGTGCCGGTGCGGCTCATAGACACCGCCGGCATCCGCAGCCACGCCGATCGCCTCGAGACCGCCGGCATCGAACGGACGCGGCGGGCGCTGGACGCGGCGCGCATCGCAATCGTCGTCATCGACGGTTCGCAGCCGCTAAGCCCCGACGCCGCCGCGCTCGTCGCATCCACGCGCGAGCGCGAACGCGTCCTCTTTCTCAATAAGGCCGACCTCGGAGACCGCGGTGCGCGCGAGCTTCGGGAGCCTGGCGCAGTCGTGGGAAGCGTCCACGACCGGCGGACGATCGCGCGACTGCGCGAGGAGATCGCTCGTGTGGGATGGCGCGGCGAGGAGCTCGACGTCGCCCGTCCCCATCTCGCGTCGCTCGCGGAGTTCGAAGCGGCCGGCGACGCGCTCGAAGCGCTTCAGGCGGCCTGCGGCGCACTCGACGCGCGCGAACCGCTCGATTTCACCGCGTCGGAGGTCCATCGCGCGTTTTCAGCGTTGGGGCATGTAAGCGAGCGGGTTGCCGCCGAAGAGGTCCTCGACGGGATTTTTTCCCGGTTCTGCATCGGAAAATGAGGGGACAAATCGCATGAAACGTAGGCTCCTGGCTGTCGCGGCGCTCTGCGCCGTGGTCGCACCCGCCGCCGCTCCCGCAAAGAACGTGGCGGCGTTCGGCGTGACCATCGTCAGCTGCGTGGTCAACTCGAACGGAAGCAATCTCACCAACGGAATTAACGTCGTTTACTACAACACGCACGACTCGCCGGCGACCGAGGTGGACTTTCTCGTAAACTACGGCAAGCAAAAGTACGTCCTCATCGATAAGGGTTCGTTCGCGCGCGGCGCGCAGATCAATCACAATCTCAACAACGCGCTGACCGGACAGCCATGGGACGGTTCGAAGCCGAAACGTTGCGCGGTGCAGCGCGTCTACTTGCAGAACGGCGAAGTGCTGCAATAAGCACCGGAAAGGAAGGTACGATGCTTCACGTAATCGCCCGTAACTGGTGGGCGCTCCTCATCCGCGGCATCGCGGCGGTGATCTTCGGCATCCTCGCGTTCGTTTGGCCGGTTGCGACGATCGTCGCGATCGGCATTCTCTTCGGTGCGTACGCCTTCGTGGACGGCATCTTCGCGATCGTCACGGCGGTGCGCGCGGCCGAAACCCACGAGCGCTGGTGGCCGTTTGTGTTCGAAGGCTTCATCGGCCTCGGCGTTGCGGCGATCACCTTCTACGACATCCGCTACACGCTGTTCGCGCTCTATTACGTGATCGCCGCGTGGGCGTTTCTCACCGGCATCTTCGAGATCGTCGCCGCGATACAGCTGCGCAAGGCAATAGCCAACGAGTTCTGGCTGATCCTCGGCGGCATCGCGTCGATCGTCTTCGGCTGCCTGCTGCTATGGCGTCCGCTTGCCGGCGCGCTCGCGCTCATCTGGATCATCGGCGCCTACGCGATCGTCTTCGGGCTCATGATGATCGCGCTTTCGCTTCGCCTGCGCTCGCACGCGCAGCCGCCGGCGACGGCGACGACCTGACGTCATCCCGTGCGCGGTGACGACGCCGGCGTAATCGTCGTTGGCGGCGGTCATGCCGGCGTCGAAGCCGCGCTGGCGTCGGCACGTTTGGGCGTGCCGACGCTGCTCGTAACCGGCGACCCGGAGAAAATTTGCACGCTGCCGTGCAATCCGTCCGTCGGCGGCAGCGCGAAAGGCCAACTGGTGCGCGAGATCGACGCGCTGGGCGGTGCGATGGGCCGCATCGCCGACCGGTGCAGCCTGCACGCGCGATTTCTCAACGAAAGCAAGGGCCCGGCGGTCCGCGCGCTGCGCCAGCAGATGGACAAGCCCTCATACGCGCAAGCGGCGCTCGCGCTGCTGCGGCGGGAGCCCAAGCTCGAGATCGCTTGCGGCCTCGTCGAGGACCTCATCCTCTCCGGCGGCGCAGTCCGTGGCGTGGTTTGCGCCGGCGGGGAGCGTTACCACGCGCGGCACGTCGTGCTGGCCACCGGCACGTTTCTGGGCGGAAAGACCTTTCGCGGCGATGTCGTCAAGAGCGAAGGGCGCTTCGGCGAAGCGCCGGCGGCGGGGCTTGCCGACGCCCTGCGCCGCGCCGGATTTCCAACCCAGCGCCTCAAGACCGGCACGCCCCCGCGCGTCGCGAAAACGAGCGTCGACTACCGGGCGATGCTCCTCCAGCCGCCCAGCGCGCGGCCGCTGCTCTTTTCCTACGCAAGCGACGTGCGTTTTTACGGCCCGCAGCTGCCGTGCTACGTTACGGAGACCAACGCGCGCACGCACGAACTCGTGCGCGAGAACCTGCATCTCTCGCCGCTCTACGGCCTCGACCTCATCAACGGCGTTGGCCCGCGATACTGCCCGTCGATCGAAGACAAGGTCGTGAAATTCGCGCACAACCCCACGCATCAAGTCTTCATCGAGCCGGAAGGGTGGGACGAACCAACGCTCTACGTCGGTGGTTTTTCGACGTCGCTGCCCGCCGAAATTCAACTGCAGATGCTGCGCTCGCTGCCGGGATTGGAATCGTGCACGATGCTGCGCGCCGGCTACGCGGTCGAGTACGACGCGGTGCCGCCCACGCAGCTCGACGATACGCTCGAAACGCGGCGCGTCGCCGGCCTCTATCATTGCGGACAGCTCAACGGAACCTCCGGTTACGAAGAGGCGGCGGCGCAAGGATTGATCGCCGGCATCAACGCCGCGCGCGCCGCAATCGGGGCTGAGCCGCTGCGTTTAGCCCGCAGCGAAGCGTACGCCGGCGTGATGATCGACGATCTCGTGACGAAAGGCGTGGACGAACCGTATCGCATGCTGACGTCGCGCGCGGAACACCGCGTGCTGCTGCGCCACGATAACGCCGACGCGCGGCTAACGCCGCTCGGCCGCGCGCTCGGATTGATCGGCGACGCCGATTGGGATGCCTTCGAACGGCGCCGAAACGCGCTGCGCGTCGGAATCGCTCGAGCCGAAGGCACGCGCATTGCAAATGCGATCGCCGGGGAACGCTTCGAGGCCGGCGCGACGCTCGCCAACGCGCTGCGCCGGCCAAATCTCGGCTTCGACGACGTCGCGACCTCTTTCGACCCGCCGCTGGAACCGGAGATCGGCGAACGCGTCGCAATCGAGCTCAAGTGCGCCGGCTACGTGCGCCGCCAGGAGCTAGCGATCGAAAAGGCTTCGCGCAACGAGCAGACGCCGATCCCGCGCGACTTCGACTACGCCGCGATTGCGGCGCTGTCGCGCGAGGCGCGGGAGAAATTTACCGCAACGGCGCCCGCGCACGCTCGGCGTTGCCGGGCGACTCCCCGGCATCACGCCCTCCGACGTCGCGATTCTCGCGCTCTTCGTCCACAAGGCCCGGCGCGAAGCCGCCGCCGTGTGAGCGAGCTCGAGGGGCTTCTCGAAGCGGCCGGCGTCGAAGCCCGCGTGGCCGCACCGCTGGCGCGCTTCGGCGAGCTGGTCCTCGAGGGGAATCGCCGTGCGAACCTAACGGGCGCAAAATCGCCTGAAGAGCTAGTAAGCCATCTGCTCGACAGCCTGACCGTCGCGCCGTACTTGCGCGAACCGTACGTCGACCTCGGTTCCGGCGCCGGCTTCCCTGCGATACCGCTAGCGATCGCGACCGGCGCGCGCGTCACGATGGTCGAGGCGACGGCGAAGAAGGCGCGTTTTCTCGAAGAAACGCTCGAGCGACTCGGGCTCGCCGGTGAGGTGCTCGCCGAACGCGCCGAGCGCGCGGGCCACATGGTGCACCTGCGGGAGCGCTTCGCCAGCGGCACCGCGCGCGCCGTCGCATCGGCCCCGACGGTCGCGGAGCTGTTGCTGCCTTTCATCGCCGAAGGCGGGACGGCGATCGTTCAGCGGGGTCGCTTCGAAGAGCGCGAGCGCGTCGCCCTCGAGGACGCCTCGCTCATGCTCGGCGCCAGGTTCGAGTCGGAGCACGAATTGGGCGGGGACCGCCGGATCGTCATCCTGCGCAAAGAGTCTGCGACTCCCATTCGCTTCCCGAGGCGCATCGGCGTCCCCGAGAAGCGCCCGCTCTGCATGTGAGGCGCCGAGAGGACAAAAAAAGCCCTCCCTCAGGAGAGCCTTGGAATCGCGGGAACGCTTGAACTACCGCTCGGTCAGGATCGGTTCGCCGCTCTGGTGCCCATAAATGTAAAAGTCAGGGCTATCGGATTGACCAACGGGGATGCCGCCTTCCAACTCGATCGCACTCGCAAGGTCTCTTAGCGCTTGACTCACTTGTGGTGCCATGATGCGTCAAGTATACCACTTTTGCCACGCCGGCGGTGATGGTCCCACAGGCCAACAGCGTCAGCGCCAGGGCCGCCAGATGCCTCTTGTAGGTCCGTATCGGCAGATTGCTGCTGAAACTTGCCTCGATCGCCTTAATCGTGTCGGTGAGCGCCCGCTCGCCTTTGGTCCCCACCCCCCAGATAAACCTGCGAGGGATCGGCGCGTCGTGCTCCTCCTCGACTCCGTATCGGAAAAGCTTCCGGAGCAAGACGTCGTTGCCGCGCAGCCATCCGGCAATGGCGCAGCCGAAGGCGAGAAAGAGCAGCACGATCGTGGCCCGTCCCCAGCCTACATCCGGGTAGTTCCCCGTTAGGCGAAACCGGTCGAGAGCAAGCAGGGCAACCGCAAGCACGGCCGTCATCAAAACGCCGAAAAATGAGTCCAAGGCGTCGATTCTGTCGAGAAGCCGATCGTTAGCCCGCTCCACAACCTCAAGAACAAAGCTGGTTGGGACGATCGGGGGCTCGGGTTGTCCCGCGCCGCTTTGGCCGGCCGGGCCTTGATCGCTCATCTCTCCAATGCTATGCATTGCTGGCTGTTTCGCAAGAGGGCGCTTCACCTAGCTATCCGGTTCCAGGCCGGGAGAGCGCCGTGAGATGTTTCCCGTGAAACGGCGAGGGCGGCTCCCACCTTGTGCAGTGAGGCGTCTCTATCGGCGAGTTCACCCTGACTTCGCTCAGGGTGACATCGGCGGATTGTTTCCCGTGAAACTTTGGCAGGCGGCGCCCTCGTGCGATACGATGGCTTCGCCAATGGAAAGCCACCCCTTCGACGATCGCCTCGCTGCCGTTCTGCCGCCGGATAGCCTCTACGCGGTCGGCGGCCGCGTCCGCGATGAGTTGCGCGGTGAGATCGAGGGGATCAACGTCGGGGCGAAGGACCTGGACTACGTCGTCACCGGCCTCGCGCTCGAGGAGCTCGTCGCCCGGCTGCACCCGCTGGGGCGGATTGACGTCGTCGGCGCCTCCTTCTCCGTGATCAAGCTCACCGCGGACGGCCAGACCGTTGACGTCGCCCTGCCCCGGCGCGAACGGTCCGTCGGCGCCGGCCATCGCGACTTCGAGGTCGAGAGCGGCCCGGGGATTACGTTGGAAGAGGACCTGGGGCGCCGCGATTTTCGCATGAACATGCTCGCCCGCGCGATCCCCACGGGCCGGATCGTCGACCCCTTCGGCGGCGAGGCCGACATTCGGGCCCACCGCATTGACATCGTTACGCCGGCCGCCTTCCGCGAGGACCCCCTGCGGATGCTCCGCGCGGCTCAGTTCGCGGCCCGCTTCGAGTACGTCACCACGCCTAGCGTGCGCGAGGCGATGGCCGCCGCCGCGCCGCTCGTGGCGACGGTCTCGGCCGAGCGCATCAACGAGGAGCTCGCAAAGCTCTTCGTGCGGGCTCGCAAGCCCTCGATCGGCCTCGAGCTCCTGCGCGAAACCGGCGTCCTGGCCCACTTTTGGCCAGAGCTCCTCGAGGGCGTCGGCGTCGAGCAGAACGAGTGGCATGCCTACGACGTCTGGCAGCACGGGCTGGCCACGCTCGACGCCACCTCTCCCGGAGATCTCGTCCTGCGCTTGGCTGCGTTACTCCACGACGTCGGCAAGCCGCGCACGAAGGACGGGCCGCATTTCTACGGCCACGAGATCGTCGGCGCGGAGATGGCGCGCGCGCTCCTCGAGCGATTTCGCTTCTCCAACGAGGTCGCCGAAGCGACCGAGCACCTGGTACGTCAGCACATGTACTCGAACGATCCCAAGCTCACGGACGCGGGCGTTCGGCGTTTCATCCGCCGAATCGGCCCCGACAGCGTCGAACGTCTGTTCGCTCTGCGGCACGCGGACATCGCCGGCAGCGGCTTGCCCAAGCGCGACGGCAGCAACGAAGCCTTCGAAGCCCGCGTCCAGGCGGAACTTGCGCGCAAACCGGCCTTCTCGATCCGCGAGCTCGCCGTCGGCGGCAGCGACGTCGTCGCGGCGATGGTGCGGCGTGGCGACGTGCCGCCGGGATATGCCGGCGACGAGCGCGTCGGAGCCGCGCTGCGCTGGCTTTTCGAGCAGGTCACCGACGAACCCGAACGTAACGAGCGGACCTTGCTGCTACGAATCCTCGAGCAGTATCTCGAGCGTGCCCGCACGGCGAGCGCATAGGAATTTCGGAGAAAGACCCTGGGTCGCATCATCGCGCTCGTCAACCAGAAAGGCGGTGTCGGCAAGAGCACGACGGCCGTCAACCTCGGCGCCGCACTCGCGGTGCTCGGCAAGCGCGTTCTCGTCGTGGACAGCGACCCGCAAGGCAACGCGACGACCGGTTTCGGCATCGACAAGGCGCGCCTCACGCACGACGTCTACCACGCGCTGCTGCAAGAGATTCCGCTCGAGAAGGTCATCGTGCAAACCGAGATCGACCTGCTCTTCCTCGCGCCGGCGACGATCAACCTCGCGGGCGCCGACGTCGAGCTCGTCGCGGCGCTCTCGCGCGAAACGCGCTTGCGTCAGGCTCTCGCGCCGATCGCCTCGAACTTCGATTTCATCTTCATCGACTCGCCGCCATCGCTCGGATTGCTGACGATCAACGCGCTCACCGCAGCCGGCGAGTGCATCATCCCGGTACAAGCCGAGTTTTACGCCCTCGAAGGGCTCGCGCAGCTCACCAGCGTGATCTGGCGCGTGCGCGACGCGCTCAATCCATCGCTGCACGTCAGCGGCGTGCTCGTCACGATGTTTGACGGCCGCACGCGTCTCGCGTTGGAAGTCATCGGCGAGCTGGAGCGCTATTTCCCGCAAGAGATCTTCAAGACGCACATTCCGCGCAACGTGCGTCTCTCAGAAGCGCCGTCGTACGGTAAGCCGGTCATTCTCTTCGATCCAAAGAGTCGCGGCGCGCACGCGTACCTCGCGGTGGCGCGCGAGATGCTCGCGGCAACGGAAGCGGTGGTATGAGCGCGCCGAAGCGGGGCCTCGGCAGGGGGCTCGCGTCGCTGCTCGGCGACGCCGGCGTCCCCGTAGCCGGTTCGCAGGAAGTCGTGCGCGAGCTTCCTCTAGCGGAGATCACGCCCAACCCGTTTCAGCCGCGCAAAACATTCGCTTCGGAATCGCTGGACGAGCTGAGCGCGTCGATCGCCGAGTACGGCGTGCTCGTGCCGATCATCGTGCGCCGCCGAAACGACGGCTACGAGCTGGTTGCCGGCGAGCGGCGCTGGCGCGCCTGCGCGGCGCTCATGCGTCCGACGATCCCCGCTATCGTCCGCTCCAGCGACGATCGGCAGACGCTCGAGTTCGCGATCATCGAGAACCTGCAGCGCGAGAATCTCAATCCGCTCGAAGAAGCCGCGGGCTTCGCGCATCTGATCGAGGAGTACGATCTCACGCAGGAGGACGTCGCGCGCCGCCTGGGCAAGAGCCGGCCCGCGATCGCCAACACGCTGCGGCTGCTCGCCCTCCCCGACGAAATCAAAGCGATGCTCGCGCACGGCCGGCTCTCGGCCGGGCACGCTCGCGCGCTGCTCGCGGCGCCCGAAGCCGACCGCACCGCACTCGCCCAGCGCGCCGTCAGCGAAGGGATGACCGTCCGCGCGCTCGAGCGTCTGGCAGGGGCGGTCACCACGCGGAAGCCGGGCGCAACGAAAGCGCGGCCGCTCTCGGCCGACGAGCGAGCCTTCGAAACGCGCCTGCGCGAGCGTTTCGGCACGCACGTCGCCATCGTTCGCGCGCAGCGCGGCGGCCGGATCGAGCTGCGCTTCTCCGGCGACGAGGAACTCGCGCGCCTCGGCGATCTCTTGCTCGGCCCGGAGCCGTAGTGTTCGTCCCGTTCTCGAGGATCGTTACGCTCGCGATGGCGGCCGTGCTCTGCTTCGCGCTGCTGGTTCCGATGGCGCTGGCGCGGCATAACGCCGTGCTCGCGATCGTCATCGGCATCGTGTTCGTCGCTTATCTCGTCGCCAACGTCGTACTATGGCAGCGGATGCGCCCGCGCGGCTGACGCGCGCCCGGCGCGCGGCGCTGCTGCACGGCATCTACGTGGTGCTCGACGACGACCCCGGGCTGCTCGCGCTCGCGCGGGCGGTCCTCGACGCCGGCGTCCGCGTCGTGCAGTACCGCGCCAAGAACGGCCTCGACGCCGCGCGCCTTCGCGCGCTGCGCGACGTCACGCGCGAACGCGATGCGCTGCTCGTCGTCAACGACGATTGGCGCGCGGCCGCAGCGTTTACGTGCGACGGCGTCCATCTCGGCCCCGGCGACGACGGCTACACCGACGTCGCGCCGCTGCGTGCGGCGCTTCCGGACTGCATACTCGGCCTTTCTTGCGGCACGGTAGAAGAGACGCGCGCCGCCGCCGCCCGGGATGCGGATTACCTCGGCGTCGGCGCGGTCTACGCGACGGCGTCCAAGGCCGATGCGGGAACCCCGATCGGCATCGCGGGCTTGCGCGAGATCGCGCGGCACACGGCGTTGCCCGTCGTTGCGATCGGCGGCATCACCGCGCAGCGCGTTGCCGAGGTTCGCCGCAGCGGCGTCGCTATGGCGGCGGTCCTTTCGGCTGTCGCCGGCGCGCGCGAACCCCGTCGGGCCGCGTGCGATCTCGTCGAGCGCTGGAACGCGCCGTGAAGCCCATCGTCCTCTCCATCGGCACGACGCACCCGTGGAACGTCGCGGGCACCGGGCGCGATCTCGTCGTCGGCACCGAGCTTGGCGCGCGCGTCTTCACGGCCGTCGCCGCGGTGAGCGCCCAAGATGCGCGCGGCGTGACCGCGCTCCAACCCGTCGCCGCCGCCACGCTCGAGGCGCAGCTTGCGGCGCTGCCGTGGGACGCCGCGGGCGCCGTCCGCGTCGGCGCGCTGCCCACGCCCGAGGCCGTGCGCGCCGTCGGCGCCGCGCTGCGCGAACGAAGCGCGTTGCCGGCGGTCGTAGACCCGGTCTTCGCAGCAACGCGCGGCGGCGAACTGGCCGATCCCGCAGCGCGCGCGGCGCTGCGCGACGAGCTTGCCACGCTGCCCACCGTCGTGCTCACGCCGAACCTCGCCGAGGCGGCGCTGCTTCTCGGTTTGCCCGCGATCGAGCGCGATCGAATCGGCGAGGCGGCTTCGGCGCTTCGCGCGCGCGGCGCGCTGGCGGTGCTCCTCAAGGGCGGCCACCTCGCCGGCGAGCCGGCAGACGCGCTGGCAACGGCCGCAGGCATCGAGATCCTCAGCGAGCCGCGAATTGCCGGCGCGATGCACGGCATCGGCTGCACGCTGGCGATGGCGCTGGCCTGCGAGCTGGCCGGCGGAACGCCGTTGCCGCAGGCGGTCCGCGCGGCGCGCGCGTACGTTCGCGCCCAGCTCGCAAGGCATTGAGCCGCCGTTGTAACATTGACGCGCGAATGACGATTCCGACCGCGGCCCGCCCCAGGGTGATGTCCGGCATGCGCCCGACCGGCGAGCTCCACCTCGGCCACCTCGTCGGCGTCCTCACGCAGTGGGCGAACTATTCCGAGACCGCCGACGCGTTTTTCGAGATCGCCGACCTGCACGCGTATACGACGGAGTTCGACGACCCGGCGAAGATTCGCGAGGCGCGCGAAGCAATGGTCGCCGTGTGGCTGGCAGCCGGCGTCGACCCGAACGCCTCCACGATTTTCTTGCAGTCCGGCGTGCCGGAGATCGGCGAGCTTTACGCGCTCCTTTCGATGATCACGCCGGTCTCGTGGCTCGAACGCGTGCCGACCTATAAGGGACAGATCGAGGCGCTCGGCCAGAAGATCGCGACGTACGGGTTTCTCGGCTACCCCTTGCTGCAGCTATGCGACATCGCGATCTTTCGCGGGGAGTACGTCCCGGTCGGACGCGATCAGGTCGCGCATCTCGAGCTGGGTCGCGAGATCGTCCGGCGCTTCAACTACCTCTACGGCAACGGTGACGAGGTTCTGGTCGAGCCGCAGCCGACGCTCTCGGAGTTTCCCGAAGTCCCGGGGACCGACGGCCGAAAGATGAGCAAGTCGTACGGAAATACCATTCTCATCAGCGACGACGAGGAAACGACGACGCGCAAAGTGCGCGCGATGATAACCGATCCGCAGAAGCTGCGCCGCGGGGATCCGGGACGCCCCGAAATCTGCCCGGTATTTGCGCTTTGGCGCTTCGTCAATCCGCTCAAACTCGACGGCATCGCCGTCGAGTGCCGTTCGGGCGCGCTCGGCTGCGTCCAAGACAAGGGCGACTTCGCCGAGCAGCTCAACGCGTATCTGCGGCCAGTGCGCGAGCGCTACGCAGCGTATGCGGGCGATCCGCCGCTCGTGCGGCGCGTCATCGCCGAGGGCACCGCGCGCGCCAGAGAGATCGCCGCCGGCGTGCTCGCCGACGTCAAGCGCGCTATGCTGCTTACTTGAACTTCGGCAGCGTCTTCGCGATGGATTCCAGCGCCCAGTCGATGTCGTCGAGCGAGGCCGCGTAGGAGAAGCGCAGATAGCCTTTGCCGGCCGCACCGAACGACGAGCCGCCGCCGCAAGCGACCCCGCCTTCCTCCAGCAGAAACTTCGCAAGCGCGCGGTCGTCGTGCGTGATCGAGCTCACGTTGGGGAAGGCGTAGAACGCGCCCTCGGGCAGCAGGCACGAAATGCCCGCAATCTCGTTGAGCCCGGCGATCAACCGGTCGCGGCGCTCGCGAAAGATTTCGTTCATGCGGCGCACCGGCTCGTCGGGCCCGGTCAGCGCGGCGATGCCCGCCATCTGCACGAACGTCGCGACGCAGCTGAACGTGTTGTTGTTGAAGAGCGTGACCGTGCGCGCGAGGTGCTCGGGCACGATCGCGTAGCCGAGCCGCCAGCCCGTCATCGCGTACGCCTTGGAAAATCCGTCCACCACGATCGTTCGCTCGCGCATGCCCGGCAGCGACGCGATCGAGAGGTACTCGCTCTCGAGGTAGAAGTTGCGGCTGTAGATCTCGTCGGCGAGCACGAGGAAGTCGTGCTTCTGCGCCAGCTCCGCGATGAACTCGAGATCGCCCTTCGTGAGAACGCCGCCGGTCGGATTGTGCGGCGAGTTGATGACGACGACTTTCGTCTTGTCGTTGACGCGGCGCGCGAGCTCGTCGAGATCCATCCGCCAGTTGCGCGACTCTTGCAGCGGGATCGCGTGCACGACTGCCTGGAGATAGCTGGCGGCCGACGCGTACGCCGGGTAGGCCGGATCGAAATAGACGAACTCGTCGCCCGGATCGAGCAGCGCGCTCAGCGTGTTCCAGATCACCGGCTTGGCGCCGGGAGCGACGACGACGTTGTCCGCGTTCCACTCCGGCGACATATGGCGAAAACGGCTTGCGTAGCGCGCGATCGTCTCGCGCAATGCGGGCAGCCCGCTCGACGGCGTGTAGTGCGTGTGGTTGTCGTAGAGCGCTTCGACCGCCGCCTTTTTTATGTGTTCGGGCGTATCGAAATCCGGTTCGCCGATCTCCATGTGGACGACGCGCCGGCCGGATGCCTCGAGTTGGCGCGCGCGCGCTAATACTTCAAATGCGTTTTCCGAACCGAGCCGCGAAACCGCCGCGGCGATGCGATCTTTTTCTGCTGCAAGCATGCCGTTCGTTTCGCCCGAGCGCGAGGCCGGCCCTGGAATCGCCGCGTCAGGGCTTCTTGTTGAAGTACTCGACGAGTATGCGCCGGGCGATCGGCGCCGCCACCGTCGCACCGTAGCCGCCGCTGCGGTCCACGAAGACGGCGATGGCGAGCTTCGGACTCTTCGTCGGCGCCCATGCGACGAACCACGTCGTGTTTGGGCCGTTCCCGCCCGCGGTTTCTACCGTGCCGGTCTTTCCGGAGTACGGCAGCCCGTCGATCGCCAAGCCGTAGGCCGTGCCGCCGGGGCCGGTGACGCGGGCCATGCCCGCGCGCACGGCCGCCAGCGCCTCCTGCGTCACGGGGACCTGCCGAATCACCTGCGGCGGAAGGCGTTCGACGGTGCCTCCGGAGGCGTTGCGGATCTCCGCGACGACGCGCGGTTTGTAGAGCGTCCCGCCGTTGATCACCGCCGACGCCACGTTGGCCATCTGCAGGGGCGTCGCTTGCATCGCTCCTTGGCCGATGCCCAGGAAGCACGCGTCGCCCGGCTCCATCGGAACGCCGAACGCGCGCATTTCCCACGCGTTGGTCGGCCAGTTGCCTTCGTTCTCACCGGGAAGGTCTATGCCGCTCTTGGCGTCCAGCCCAAATGCAAGCGCGTAGCGGCGCAGGCGCTCGTTGCCCAGCCACCACGCAAGCCGGTAGAAGTATCCGTCGCTCGACGCGGCCAGCGCCGGCACGAACGTCGTATCGCCGAGCCCGCCGGCGGCGATGTCGCGTGCGTAGTAGCCGCCGCAGTTCCAGCCGCCCGTGTCGTCTATCACCTGATCCACGCGAACGACGCCCTCGGTGAGCGCCGCCGAACCGGTAACCATCTTGAACGTGGAACCGGTCGGCGTCGCCGCTGCGATCGCGCGGTTGAAGAGCGGCTCGCTCGCCGCGGTGAGGTCGTACGCGATGCGCTTGAAGCGGTCCGCCGCGAAATCGTTCGGATCGTAGTTCGGATAGCTGACGAGCGCGAGGATCCCGCCGGTCCACGGATCCTCGGCGACGACGGCGCCGGAGAGCGTGCGGCCGCGCGAGCGAATACCGCTTGCCAGCGCCTCCTCGGCGATCCGCTGCAGGCGCCAGTCGATCGTCGTGACGAGCGCGTCGCCCGGAACGGGCGGTTTCCACCCGACGCGCGTGTTCGCAACCACCGCGCCGGTTGCGTCCACCACGACGCGCTGACCGCCCGGCGTTCCGCGGAGAAACCGGTCGTACGCGTATTCCAGACCGTCTTTTCCGACGACGTCGTTGGGCGAATAGCCGGCGTGTTTGAGACTCTCGTACTCGGCCTGCGTGATCGCGCCGACGTAGCCGACGACGTGCGACGCGGACTCACCGTGCGGATAGTCTCGAATCGGCCGCACTTCGAGATCCACGCCGGGCAGATCCGAGAGCACTTCGGAGAGGCGCGCGACGGTGGCGACCGGCAGGTCGGAGGCCAGGACGATCGGTCCGTAGGGTTCGCTCGCGACCACCGTCGCGAAGTCCGAATAGACGATCCCGCGGTGGTGGAGCAGCCGATACCATAGCGGAGCTTCGCTGGTCCCCAGCACCGCTGCAAGCCGCGCGAGCTCCGATTTCGCGTCGGTTACTTCCGACGGAATGAGCGCGACGACGAACGACGGCCGGCTGCGCGCGAGCACGGCGCCGTGGCGATCGTAGATCATCCCGCGCGGCGCG
Source organism: Vulcanimicrobiota bacterium (assembly GCA_963790985.1). GTDB lineage: Bacteria > Vulcanimicrobiota > Vulcanimicrobiia > Vulcanimicrobiales > Vulcanimicrobiaceae > Cybelea. The sequence continues at coordinate 207,458 of CAWBQB010000005.1, read as the reverse complement.
GCCACCGGAATGAGGCGAACCTGATTCGCCTGCGCGGCCGCGCGGTAACGCTCGCCGTTGACGATCTGCACGTCAACAAGGCGCGCGATCATTCCGGCGAGCGCGAGGCCGACGAAGGCGGCGAACGCAACCATGCGCCAAGGGCGTCGCGGCGGGGCGGCTCGCTGGACGCTCACTGGGGAGTCTTGCCGAACCGGCGCGCGGCGACCATCGCGACGGTCATCACGACGGCGTTGAGTCCGGCTGCGGCGAGCGCTTCGTGAAAATGCATCGTCCCCAGTCCCGGCGGATAACCGCCCAGCGCCATCACGACCCAAAAGACCAGGGCGCGCGCGAGCGTCGCCGCGACGACGATCGCGGTTGCGAACGGAATCGAATCGTCGAAGAATCCTTGCGAGAGCGCGCTGGCCAGGAGCGCGCTCGCACTCGTCGCGATCGTCCATGCGGCGCCCGTCTGCAGCGAGAGCGCATCTTCACAGAGGCCGGCGACCACGCCGTAGAGCGCGGCGCGCCCGGCGTTGACGCGAATCGCATACCACACGACGACGACGAGCACGAGGCTCGGGACGACGCTGCGGATTGCGAAAAAATGGACGATCGTCGTCTGCGCGAGCAGCGCGGCCGCAAGCCAGGCGGCCGCAACGTGCCACGGCGGTCCGACGAACGGCGCGACGTGGGGCTTAGTGCGAGACGACGACAACGCGATCGAGTGCGCCGAGATCTACGGAAGGTTTGAGCAGGGCCGTTTGATAGAGCGTCGCGTTGCCGCGCTCGATCGCCGTCACCGTTCCCATCGGCGCGCCGGAATGGAACGAACGCCCTTCGCCGGTCACGACGACGTCGCCGACGCGCAGCGGTGCGTCCTGCGGAATGTACTCGACGGCGATGCTCGTCAGGTTGCCGCGCGCGATTCCCCACCAGCGCCCGCGCCGCACGACCGCCGGGATGCGGCTGGTGTAATCGGTCTCGAGCACGACCGTGCTCGAGAACGGGCCGACCGATGCAACGCGGCCGACGACGCCGCCCGCAGCGAGCACCCCATCGTCGCGACGAACGCCCGCCCGCGATCCGCGGTCGATCGTCACGGCGCGCGACTCGTTCTCCGGTGGGAATCCGATGACGCGTGCCTCGATGCCGTCGTAGAGCGTTACGACGGGGCGCACCGCGGCCTCGGCCGCGTACGCGGAGGCGAGCTCGTGAAGCCGCGCGTTCTCTTCGATCAATCGCCGGTTGGCTTCGCGCAGGCGCGCGTTATCGCGTGCGAGCTGCGGAAGCGCCGCGATCGAGCTCACGAGCGCACGCCCGCCGCCGACGGTCATCGCGAGCGCGGTCTGCGGCAACGCAAAGATCGCGCCGACGGTCGAACCGATCGGGCTGGTCGAGCCGGTGCGCTGCGCGCCGATCTGGACGAGCGCCAGCAGCGCCGCCAGAATGATAATGCTTATCAGCGCAAAGAGCTTGCGTTCGTCTCGGTACGTAAAGATGGTGACCCCGCGGCGGAAGCCGGAATGGTGAGGTTGTCCGGCGCTAGTTCGGCTCCGGGAGCGCGAATCCCGACCGCCTCAGCGCCCGAACGACGCGAGCAAGCGGCAGACCCATGACCGTGTAGAAATCGCCGTCGATCGCCTCGACCAAGGACGCCGCTCGTCCCTGGATCCCGTACCCGCCCGCCTTGTCGAACGGTTCGCCGGTCGCAACGTACTCTGCGATCTCGGCCGGTTCGAGCGGGTAGAAGCGCACGCGCGTCGTCGCTCGCTCCTCTACCCACGCCTCGACGCCCGGCAGGGCGAGCGCGAACGCCGTATGCACCAGGTGCTCGCGGCCGGAGAGGCACCCGAGCATGCCCGCCGCCTCTTCGGCGTCAACCGGCTTGCCGAGCGCCCGTCCCTCGAGGTCCACGACGGTATCGGCGGCGAGCACCGGGTGCCGCTCGCCGCCCGGCGGGCTGCGCTTGAGGGCGGCGCGCAGCTTCTCGCGGGCGTGGCGGCTCGCAAGATCCGCCGGCGTCACGCCGGGAGCGTCAGGCTCGTGGTAGCCGCTGGGCGCCACCTCCACCGCCAGGCCGAGCGAGCGAAGCAGCGCCAGACGGCGCGGCGATGCGCTCGCGAGAACGATGCGGTCGAGGGGCGCGGCCACGCGTTACGCGGCACCATTGCGTAGAGACGGCAGCACGTCGAGGCGAGCTTCTTCCAGCCCGTTCCAAAACCCGGCGACGGCGCCGAGCATCGCCTCGCCCGCCTCGAGAAAACGTTGCGGTGAGAAGCCCGGCTTTGCAAAGGCGTCGTGCATCTCGTGATCGGTGTGCGCGGCGTGCGTCTCTTCCAGCGCGTCGTGCCACGTCCAGAATCCCAGCGGGAGGCCGGGCATGCGGTCGTTCTTCACCGCACGCAGGCCCGCGATCAATTCCTTCCAAAAACCCGCCGCCGCCCAATGCTCGATCGCGTACGACGCGCCGGCGGCCGTGGATTCGTCCTCGGAGCTGTACCAGTGCGTCAGCGCGTCGCAGAAAGCCAGCGTCGAATCCCGGCCGTGACCGCGCTTGCCGATCTCGCGCCACTGCAGGCCAAGCGCCTGCGCGAAGTGTGCGAGCCATTCGAAATGCCCCGCCGAAAAGCGGAACGTGCCGCCCTCGATGCTGCCCGACGGCGCAAAGACGACGCCGAGCTCGTTGAGCAGGATCTCCTTGCCCGCCCGGTAGCTCTGCAGATCGGGCGCGTTGATGCACTTGCGCAACTGCGCCTCGATGAAGAGGTGGCTGAACACCGAGAACTGCACCGTGAAATCGCGAAGCTCGTCGAGCGACGCCTCGCCGCGGGCGAACCAGCGCGTATAGGCATTAGCCCGCACGATCGGATGGCGGTCGATGTTTCTCTCGACGGCCCGTTCGAACTCTTCGAAGGTTACCGGCGACACGCTTATTGCACTCATTGGCCCTCTCCTAGAAATAAAAAAAGCCGCCTCGCGTCGGCGAGGCGGCTTTTGCATTTTGACGAACGCGTTCGTTATAGCAATGGCGTACCTTGCCGGCTCCGATCGTAGCGGCCGTAATAATAATACGCCTGGGTGGTAACGAACATAGTGCTGGCGACTATAGCACAGGCCTTTGGCCGAACGCAAGAGTACGCCCGCAAAATCTCTCGCGGCCCGGCGTCCCGGCAAGGGGCTAGAAGTACTGGCGCCCTCCGGCCTCGATGTAGCCGCCTTCGTGGCGCCCGCGCGGATCGCGGTGCGTCCAGTGAATCACCCCGCCGAGCTGGTAGTACTCGTACTCGCCTTTGACGACGACGTGCTGGCCCGCGGCAATCGGAATCGGTCCCGTGAAGTCCGTGTTGGCTTCGACGCGGACGACGACGGCGCACCCGGAGGCGAGCCGCATCAAAAAGCCCTCGTGCGGGCTCACTCGCCCGGCCTGCATCCCGAGCACGCGCGTGACCGTGCCGTCGGCCACCACTTCGACGTGCGAGCGGCCCGCAGCGTAGGCGTCGCAGAGCGCGCGGTCGTCGGGCGTCTGCGTGGCCGCACATCCGCCGGTCCACACCGCCGCGAGCAGCGCCAGGGCGGCGCCCGGCCTACGCACGCCCGTCCAAACCGTAGAGGCCGTTGACGGCGACGTAGCGCCAGACGGGCTCGGGGACGAGGTAGCGGATGCTGCGTCCCTGCGCGATCAACGCGCGCATCAGGCTCGCCGATTCGGGGATCTCGGGCAGGTTGAGCGTCTTGATCCGCTCGCGCAGGCGCGCCGGCACCGCCGCAATCACGCGCGCCAGCGCGTCGTCGCTCACGCCCGCGCGCGGCGCGATGACGAAACGCTCGAGATTCTCCAGCACGTCGTCGAGACGCACCCAGTTCGCGCTGACGAGGGAATCCGCGCCGATGATGAACGTCAGCTGCGCTCCGCGGTGCTTTTCGCGCAGCAGCGGAAGCAGATCGGCGGTGTACCCGGTCGCCTCGTCGCGCAGATCCGTCGCATCGAGCTCGAAGTTTGCGTTGCTCTCGATCGCGCCGAGGATCATCGCGCAGCGATCCTCCGCGCTCGCCTGCGGCTTGTCGCGATAGTGCTGGTTGCCCGTAGGCACGAAGAGCACGCGATCCAGCCCCTCGAGCAGACGCGCCGACTCGGCGACGAAGAGATGCGCGTTGTGAATGGGATCGAACGTCCCGCCGAAGACCCCGAGTCTCACGAGTACGTGAACTCGTAGGGACCGACGCGCACGGTGTCGCCCTCGGCCGCGCCGAGCTCGCGCAGCCGTTTCTCCACGCCCATCTTGTTGAGCACGCGCTCGAATCGCGCTAGCCCTTCGTCGGAATCGAAGTTCGTCATCGCCGCGAGGCGTTCGACGCGGTCTCCCGAGATGACGAACGCGCCGTCGGGGAGGCGCTCGATGGCAAATGCGTCGGCCGCGACCAGCTCGATGTGAGCCGGCGGCACCGAATAGACGTCGGGCATCGGCGCGTTTGCGATCGTGTGCCACACCGCGAACACCAGCTCGCGAACGCCCTCGCGCGTCGCCGCGCTGATCCCGCGCGCTTCGGGAAAGCGCTGCTGCAGCTCCGCGAGCGCGGCGCGCGCTTCCGGCAGATCGATCTTGTTGAGCACGAGCAGCGTCGGCTTTTCCATCAAACGCGGATTCCACGCGTGCAGCTCGTGCTCGATCGTCGTTTTGTCCGAAAGTATTTCGTCGAGCGGCTTCGCGCCGTCGAGCAGATGTACGAGCGCGCGCGTGCGCTCGACGTGCCGGAGAAATTGATCTCCCAGACCCGTGCCCTCGTGCGCGCCTTCGACCAAACCGGGAACGTCCACCATGACGAACGATTCGTCCTCGGAGACGCGCACGACGCCCAGCTGCGGTTCGATCGTCGTAAACGGATAGTCGGCGATTTTAGGGCGAGCCGCGGAAACGACGGAAAGCAGCGTGGATTTGCCGGCATTCGGCACGCCGATGATGCCGCAGTCGGCCAGCAGGCGCAGCTCGAGACGCAGGTGGCATTGCTCGCCGGGTTCGCCGCGCTCGGCAAAGCGCGGCGCTTGACGAACGCTCGTCGCGAAGTGCTGGTTGCCGAGCCCGCCACGCCCGCCTTTAGCGGCCAGCACGCGCGCGCCGGGTTGCGCGAGATCGGCGAGAAAACGCTCCGCGCCGTCTTCGGCGCGGCGAAAAACGATCGTTCCCACCGGCACCGCTACGGTAAGCTCTTCCCCGCTGCGCCCCGATTTGTTCGAAGAACCTCCGTGCTTGCCCGACGGCGCTGCGAAGCTGCGCCGGAAGCGGAACTCCACGAGGGTCGTCAGCTCGGGCGTCGCCTCGAGGTAGACGCTGCCCCCGTGTCCGCCGTCTCCGCCTGCGGGGCCGCCCTTGGGCACGTACTTCTCGCGCCGCCATGCGACGATGCCGTCGCCGCCGTTGCCGGCCGCTACGGCGATCTCCGCCTCGTCGATGAACTGCACTGCCCCTACCTTCGGCGCAAATGAAAAAAGGGCCTAAAGGCCCAGGTTTGGCGGTCCGGACCGCGCGTTACGCGGCGGGGACGACCGAGACGTGCTTGCGATTACGGCTGGTACCGAACTCGACCGTTCCGTCGGCCAGCGCGAAGAGGGTGTGATCGCGGCCGATTCCGACGTTCTCGCCCGGGTAGAACTTGGTCCCGCGCTGGCGCACGAGGATGTTCCCGGCGATGACGGCCTCGCCGCCGAAGCGCTTGACCCCGAGGCGCTGGGAGTTGGAGTCCCGGCCGTTGCGGGTCGAGCCGGCGCCCTTCTTCGAGGCGAAGAGCTGGAGATCGAAGTCGAACATAGCCGGGCTATTGTAGGCAAACCCGCCCGAAAATGCAACCGGAAAGCCCGCCGGGGGGCCGCCCGGCCGCCTCCGCTTTCCACACCTGTGGACAAGGTTGTGGAGAAGGTGCCGTTTACGAGGGGCCGGAGCGGCCTCCGAGCCTTATTTTCCCCCACGTTTCGGCTCCGGCCGGCCCCGCCTCGGAGCCCGTTCATAACGCCGAAAAATCCTGGAAACACCGTGGGCGGCGAGCTGTGGATAAGTGTATAAAGTCGTGTATAGATTCCGCAGGAGCGTCGCTTCATTAAGCCAAGATGGTGCGCCCTCACGGGGTGGAGCAATTTGGATTCCTTTCATAAAGAAGGACGCAGACATGTCGCTTGCGGCGAACTCCGAGATCTCGAACGAGCTCTGGCAATCAGCCCTCGATACGTTGGAACGCACCTTCTCCAAGCCCGTTTTCGAGATGTGGATCAAACCGATCCGCTTCATCTCGTTCCACGGCACCGAACTCCATCTGGCCGTGCACAGCAAGTTTGCGCAAGACTGGGTAGGAAGCAAGCTCCGCGGACAGATGATCGGCGTGCTGAGCGAGCTGTTCGGCACGCCGGTCGAACTGCGTCTCTCCGTCGCCGAAGCGGGGGATAGCGCGCGCGGCGGGTCCGTTTTCGCTCCGCGCCCGCTGGAGGACTTTCGCGCCGCCAATCTCAACGCGCGTTATACCTTCGAAGAATTCGTCGTCGGCACCTCAAACCGGTTCGCGCACGCGGCCGCGCAAGCCGTCGCCGGCGCTCCCGCGCACGCTTACAATCCGCTCTTTCTTTACGGCGGCGTCGGTTTGGGAAAGACGCACCTCATGCACGCGATCGGCCATCGCGTCATCCAAGACAACCTGGCCGCCAACGTCGTCTACGCGACGTGCGAGAAGTTCACCAACGAGTTCATCATCGCTCTGCAGAACAACCGCACGCCCGAGTTCCGCAACCGGTATCGCCAGGTGGACGTGCTGCTCATCGACGACATCCAGTTCCTCGCCGGCAAAGAGACGACGCAAGAGGAGTTCTTCCACACCTTCAACGCGCTGCACGAATCCGGACGGCAGCTCATCATCTCGTCGGACCGCCCGCCGAAAGAGATTCAGACGCTCGAGGCGCGTCTGCGCTCGCGTTTCGAGTGGGGCCTGCTCACCGACATCCAGGCACCCGACCTGGAGACGCGCGAAGCGATCCTGCGCAAGAAGGCGGCCAGCGAGAATATCCCCGTGCCCGACGAGGTGACGTCGTTCATCGCGAAAGTCATTCCGTCGAACATCCGCGAGCTCGAAGGCGCGCTCATTCGAGTGATTGCCTACGCGTCGCTCACCAAAGCGCCGATCACGACCGATCTGGCCGCCGACGTGCTTAAGAGCGCGATCGCCCAGGCGCCGCTCGCGCGGATCACGATCGCCAAGATCAAAGACACGGTATCGGGCGCGCACGGCCTCACGGTCAAAGAGATGGACAACGGGCGGCGCGACCAACGCCTCGCGGCGCCGCGCCAGATCGCGATGTACATCGCGACGGAACTGACGAACTACTCGCTGCCGCAGATCGCCCGCGAGTTCGGCAAGAAGGACCATACGACGGTTATGTACGCGCGCGACAAGATCAAAGACCAGATGCAGCGCGACGAGGCCTATCGGAACAAGATTCGCCAGCTTATGGGCATGTGCCAGAATCCTTAACGTTTCGGAAACCTTCCCCGTTCTCGACAGCCTTTGCGCACAGGGGCGGCTCGCTCGCGGGGATAACGCCGCGCGGCCTCCTTTCGGTGGAAACGGTGCATACATCCGCAAATCCGTCCACACGGTTATCCGACGCTCCAGCCCGCGCCGTGCCTGGTGAATACCGAGTTGTCCGCAGATTACACCGCCCTACTGCTACTGCGGCTCTTGTTATACTCTCCTAGGAAAACGTGGCCGCACGCCCAACCGTGGAACGATGAAGTTCACCTGTAACACGAAAGACATCGCCGCGGCCGTCGGAGCCGCCAGCAAGGTGGTCAACCTCCACACCACCGTGCCGATCCTTTCCAACGTCCTGCTGCAGGCCGAGGGTGAAAAGATCGCCGTTCGCGCGACCGATCTCGAGCTTACCCTGGAGCACGCCTTTCCGGCACAGATCGGCGAGGGCGGTTCCGTCACGATTCCGGCAAAGCTCTTCGCGAGCTACCTCGGGAACCTCGCCCCCGGAACGCTCGAGCTGACGGGCACGCCGACGCGAGCGGGCGTGAAGTGCGGGCGAAGCAACTACGATTTTCACGCGCTGCCGGCCGACGAGTACCCGCCCCTCCCGGCGGCGGTGCGCGGCTCGCAATTTTCCATAGCCGGTAAGCGTTTCCGCGACGGAATCGACGCCACGATCTTCGCAGCCTCGGGCGAAGAGGCGCGCGGCGCCGTGCTCATGGGGACGCTGCTCGAGGTCGAAGGCACGGCGCTGACCATGGTGGCCACCGACGGCTATCGCCTGGCGAAGTTCGCGACGACGCTCGACGAGGGAATGTCGCAGAACGAGAAATTTATCGTGCCTTCGCGCGCGCTGGCTGAGGTCGCGCGTAATCTCGGCGGCGGCGAGAAGATCGGCGTCAGCGCGCTGGGCGCGCAGAGCAATCAGCTGCAGATGAACGCGGGCGACGTTTCGATCACGGTACGCCTCGTGGACGGTCAATATCCGAACTACCAGCAGGTGATTCCGGCGAAGTTCGATCGCTCGGTCGTGGTCAGCACCGCCCAGCTGATCGCGAGCCTGCGGCGCGCCGAGCTCGTCGCCGGGGACCGCGCGAGCATGGTGAAGTTGGCGATCGCCAATCAGACGCTGATCGTAACGGCGAGCTCCGACGTCTCGGGCAACGCGTACGAAGAACTCGAGGTAGAGCAGACGGGCGAAGATCTCACGATCGCATTCAACGCGCGGTACCTGATTGAAATCCTCAACCACATCAAGAGCGAGAAGACGGCGATCGAGTTCCTCGGGCCGCTGTCGCCGGCGGCGATTCGACCGCTCGAACCGCTGGAGACCGGTCAGCAGCTGTACGTGCTCATGCCGCTGCGCCAATGATGTGTTACTGCGGCGGGTAGCGCTCTCGAACTTTCGAAACTACGGCGAGCTCGATCTCGAACCCGGCGGCGGGCTCAACGTCTTGGTGGGAGCGAACGCGCAAGGAAAAAGCAACCTGCTCGAGGGCATCGCGATGCTTGGCACCGGCAAGTCGTTCCGCACGTCGCGCGACGCCGACGTCGTGCGTACCGGGAGCGAGCTGGCCGTCGTGCGCGGCACGGCGACGGTCCGAGCGGGCGAGGTCGAGCTGGCCTGCACGATCGTCAAGAGCGCGCGCGGGACGCGAAAGACCTACACCGTCAACGGCCATGCCGTGCGCTACGCTCGCTATTTAGGCAACGTGCGTGTCGTGACGTTCGTGCCGACCGATCTCCAGTTGGCCGCGGGCACGCCGAGCTTGCGGCGGGCCTTTCTCAACGGTGCGTTGGCGCAGATGGATCCGCGCTATTACCACGAGCTTGCGCGCTACCGCAAAGCCTTGGCACAGAAGAACGCCGTGCTGCGCGGCGCGATCGCACCCGACGCCGAGTTGCTGGACATCTACGACCGGACGCTCGTCGAGGCCGGAACGGAGATCGTGCTGGCGCGCGACGCGCTCCTGCGCACGCTGGCGAAAGAAGCGTCCCGCGCGCACGAACGCTTCGCGCGCGGCGAACGCCTCGAAGTGCGCTACGAGCCGAACGTAGCATTCGAGGTCCCGGCAGCCGATGCGGTGGCCGCGGCGATCGAAACGCGGCTGCGCGAGGTGCGCGAGTCGGAGCACGCGCGCAAGACTTCGGTTGCGGGGCCGCATCGCGACGACGTGGGCTTGTCGCTCGACGGCGTGCCGCTCGCGGCGTACGGATCGCAGGGGCAGCAGCGCACTGCGGTGCTCGCGCTGAAAGTGGCCGAATACAGCGTCATGCGCGAGCGTTCGAACGAAGCGCCGCTGCTGCTGCTCGACGACGTGCTCTCGGAGCTCGACGACGCGAGAGCGGCGGCGTTTCTCTCCGGGATCGGCGATTTCGAGCAGGCGTTCGTCACGGCGACGCATCTGCCGGGCGGGCTCCCGCCGAGCGCTCGCCTCTTGCGCGTCAACGGCGGGCGCGTGAGCGCGGCCGCGTGATGCTCAAGCTTTCGCACGCGCTCTCGTCGTGGCGCCCGGCCCGCGGCGGCGCGCAAGAACCGATCCACCTGCTCGAGGCGAGCTGGCCGGAGATCGTCGGCCCCGACGTCGCCGCCAATTCGCATCCGGCGCGCATCGCCGCCGGAACGCTGCTCGTAACGGTCCGTTCGGCCTCGTGGAGCCACCAATTGAGTTTACTCGCCGACCACGTCTTGCGCGCGGTCGCGGCCCGCCTGCCGCGCGCGGGGGTCGAGCGGCTGCGCTTCCGCGTGGGAAGGCTGCCGGCGCGGCCGGCGCCGCTCGGTGCGCGTCGCGCGACGCAGCGCCCGCGCAGCGCGGCGGAACGCCCCGAGGCCGCTTCGGCAGACGAGGCGCTGGCACGCTTTCGCGACGACGTGGAACGCCGTCAGCGGGCCAAGCGTCGCGCGGGGTGGAAGGAATGCCGGACGTGCGGAGCGCTCGTGACGTCCGCCGCCGACGGGCTCTGCGTGACCTGCGCTTCGGCAAGCGCGCAGCAACGCGGTGAGGCGGCGGCGCGCCTGCTTTTCGAAGCGCCGTGGCTGGGTTATGCCGGAACGGCCGCGCTCGTGCGCGGGTTGAAAGAAGAAGAGTACGAGCGAGTCCGCGCGCAGCTTCTCGCGCGCTGGTGGGAAGCGCTCGTGCGGGCACGAGCGGCCAAGCGCCTCTCTCGCGATGGCCGCGAGCGGGCGCTCGCGAGCTCGTACGTCGTGCTGCGCAGCAAACTGCCGCCGGAGGAGATCGTGCCGGCGACCGTGCGCAACGTTTTAGGCGACGAGCTGCACGATCTGCTCTACGAAAGGAACTGACTCACAAAGAACGCGATGTCGACGAACTATACAGGGGAACAGATCGAGGTTCTACGCGGGCTCGACGCCGTGCGCAAGCGCCCCGGCATGTACATCGGGAACACCGCCGAGCGCGGCCTGCACCAACTCGTCTACGAGGCGGTCGACAACGCCGTGGACGAAGCGCTGGCGGGCTACGCGAACAACGTTCGCGTCGTTCTGCTCGCCGACGGCTCGTGCTCGGTCGAGGACGACGGCCGCGGCATACCGATCGACCTCCATGCCGAAGAGCGCGTTCCGGCGGTCGAGGTGGTCATGACGATCCTCCACGCCGGCGCGAAGTTCGGCAAGGGCGGCTACAAGGTGTCGGGCGGCCTCCACGGCGTCGGCATCTCGGTGGTCAACGCGCTCTCGGCGTGGATGGTCACGCAGGTCAAGCGCGACGGTTGGCTGTGGCAGATGAAGTTCGAGCACGGCGTCACGGTGCAGAAACTGAAGAAGATCGAAAAGACGGAGGGAACCGGGACGCTGCAGTGGTTCAAGCCCGATCCCGAAGTCTTCGAAACGACCGAGTTCCACTGGGACATCCTGCAGAAACGGCTGCGCGAGCTGGCCTTCCTCAATCGCGGTCTCGCCATTATCCTGCGCGACGAGCGCGGCGAGACGCCGCGCGAGCGCGGTTACAAGTTCGACGGCGGAATCGTCTCGTTCGTCGAATGGCTCAACGAGAAGAAAGACCCGCTGCACCCGATCGTTTCGACGCACGCCGAACGCGACGGCGTCGACGTCGAGGTTGCGATGCAGTACACCGACACGTACGCCGATCAGCTCTTCTCCTATGCGAACAACATCGGGACGATCGAAGGCGGCATGCATCTGCAAGGGCTTCCGCCAGGCCCTTACGACGACGATCAACGGCTACGCGCGAAAGCGCGGCATGCTCAAGGAATCGGAGAACTCGCTTTCGACCGACGACATCTGCGAAGGCCTCACGGCGGTCGTCTCGGTCAAGCTGCAGGATCCTCAGTTCGAAGGGCAGACGAAGACCAAGCTCGGCAACGCGAAGGTTCGCAGCATCGTTTCGGGGCTGGTCTCCGAGCGGCTCGATTTCTTCTTGGAGGAGAATCCCAAGTACGCGCGCGCGATCGTCGACAAGTGCATGCAGGCGCAACGGGCGCGCGACGCGGCCAAGAAGGCGCGCGATCTCTCGCGGCGCAAGAACGCGCTCGAAGGATCGGGGCTGCCCGGCAAGCTCGTGGACTGCAAGAACGGCAATCCCAGTGAATGCGAGCTGTTCCTCGTCGAAGGCGACTCGGCCGGTGGAACGGCCAAGGGCGGACGCGATCCGAACACGCAAGCGATCCTGCCGCTGCGCGGCAAGATTCTCAACGTGGAGAAGGCGCGCCTCGACAAGGTGCTGGCCAACGAAGAGATCCGAACCATGATCACGGCGCTCGGCACCGGCTTCGGCGACGAGTTCAACGTGCAGAAGCTGCGCTACCATAAGATCATCATCATGACCGACGCCGACGTGGACGGTTCGCACATCCGCACGCTCCTGCTGACGTTCTTCTACCGGCAGATGCGTCCGCTGGTCGAGGAAGGGCACGTGTACATCGCTCAGCCGCCGCTGTACGGCATCCGCAAGGGAAAGAAGCAGTGGTGGGCGTTCAGCGAGGCGGACCTGCGATCGATCGTCGGCGAGGACGGCAAAGAGTTTACGATTCAGCAGTACAAGGGCTTGGGCGAGATGGACGCCGAGCAACTGGCCGAGACGACGATGGAGGTCGGCCACCGCCGCCTCAAGCAGATCACCGTCGAGGACGCCGTAGAGGCGGAGCAGATTTTCACCGACTTGATGGGCGACAAGGTCGAACCACGCAAGCAGTACATCTTCGAATACGCGCGCAGCGTCAAGAATCTCGACCTCTAGCGTCCCCCGGCCTTAGAAGCTCCTAAAATCGGCGGGGTCCTCCGGATGAAAGGGGGTATAGAAGCCCGAGGGCTCCACTTGTGGGCAATCGCTTGGCACTCGGCCTGCTGGCCGCGATCGTCGCTGTCGGGCTCGTCGTCGCGAGGCGCCACGAGTTGCTGCACTTTGCCGTCGAGCGCGGTGCGTCGCTCGCGAGCGGTTACTCGCTGAGGATCGCAAACCTTCGGGTCGGCTCGGGCGCCGCCGCACTGTGGGGCGTGCGCGTCGAGCGCGCCGGCGAACCGGTCCTCACCGCCGACGAGATCGCGATACGGTATTCGCTGCGCGACCTGTTGCCCGGAAGCACGCACCGCTTCGGCTTGCTCCGCGTAGACGTCACCGGCGCCAAAGTAACGCTCACCCGGTTCCGCGACGGAAGCTTCAATCTCAACCTGCCGCGCGGCGCGCAAGGCCCGCCGCTCCCGGAGCACGTCAATCCCGTTCCGTTACGCTTCGCGCTGCGCGCGCGAGGCGTGCAGATCGAACTTCGCGAGCCGTCGGCGTACGACGTCAGCGCGAAGGACGTGCTGATACGCGACGTCGCCGCCGACGGACTCGTAGACACGGCCGCGCTCACGCACTATCGCGTGGACGGCGCCTTTGCGGCCCGGCGCCCGGCGCCGTTCTCGATCGTCGGCAGGGTCGACGCGATCGAAGGGTACGCGATGCACCGCGCGCGCGCGCCGTTCTTCCCGTTGCGCGCGCTGGCGAACTACTTCGCGGATACGCCGGCGGTGCGCGTCCTCAAGGGGGCGGCGCGCAACTTCGACGCCCGCATCTACGCGCTGGGCGTCATGCCCGACGTCGCGCCCAGCTACCACGTGAGCCTCAAGCTCGACGTGGTGGGTGCGCGCATCGCCCTGGAGTCGCTGGCCAAGCCGGTCGACGAGATTCGGGGCCGGCTCGAAGTGATCGACAACGCGTTTTTCGTGCGCGGGGTCCGCGCGCAGCTGGCCGGCATGCCGATGCGAATCGACGGCGGAGTCTACGATTTCAGCGGCGACGTGACCGGACGCCCGCAGCTGCGATTGGGCATCTCGGGCGCGGGCGATCTCGCCGCGCTGCGCAGCGCCTTTACGTTTACGAAGGACCAGCCTATGGCCGGCGCCACAAGCCTCGGCGTGCTGGTTGAGGGTCCGATCGACGATCCGTTGATCTTGGCCAGCGCGACCGCGCCGAAGGCGCGATATCGCACGCTTCCCTTCGACGGCCTCAACGCCGCCGTGATCTACCACGCCAACGTCGTCGCCCTCGCGCCGCTGCGCGTATCGTACGGCGGCGTGGCCGTCGGCGTGCGCGGCACGATGGAAATCGGACGGCAGCTGCACTCCAAGTTCGCCGTGCACGTCGCCGGGCCGGCGAGCCGCCTGCCCTACCTCGACGAGATGCTCGGGCCCGAGCCCCTCGCGCTCGACGCGTCGGTTACGGGAAACGACCTGCTCTTCCACGTCGCCGGGAGCCTCGCGTCGGAGCGAGGCACGTCGCGGCTCGCTGCGCTCTTCGATCTGGATCCCAACGGGATGGCTGCGGTCCAACCGTTCTGGTTTCACACCGAGCGCGGCGATTTCGACGGCGGCTACGTGCTGGACCGGCCGCATAGCACGAGCGCGTTCTGGATGATCGCGAGCGGCCTGCGCATGCGCGCGCCGGCGACGCGCGCGTTTCCAGGTTTGTCTTTGCCGGAGATTCCGCCGATTAACGGGCGATCGGTCGGGATGGCGATCGCGGGCGGAGGGTCGGGTACGCACGTCGTGGTTGCGGGCAGCGCCTCGGCCGTCGGCACGAGCGTCGCGGGCATCGCCTTCGACGATATCGATGCCGCATTCGGCGGCACGCTGAACGAAGCGGCGATCAACCGGCTCCGCGCGTCGGGGCCGTGGGGCGCGTTCGACGGAAGCGGCTCGTTTTCGACGCAGCGTTTCGTCGCGTACGGCCGGTATCGCGGAACGTTCGAAGGCCTGCAGCCATTTCTCGGCAAGGGGATTCCCGGGCATGGCGCGCTCGCCGGCGCGGTGGGCGTCGCGGTGGAACCGCAGCGCATCGTAGTGAGCGCCTCGAATCTGCAGATGCACGGCGCGTCGCTGCACGGCGTGCCGCTTTCTCGCGCGAGCATGACCCTGGCGATCGAAGGCGACCGCCTGCGTCTTTACTCGGCGCACGCGCGCGCAGCCGACGGCGACGTCGTCGCTGCGGGAACGTACTCGCTGGCCGCACGCCCGCGGGCCGGGACGGATCGCCTCTCGATCCTGGCCGACCGCCTCGACGCCCGCGAGCTCGGCGGCATCGGGCTGCCGCTTTCCTCCGGAGCGCTGTGGGCGACCGGCGATCTCGCGGCCGGGAGCCCGTTTCCGACGTTCGCCGGCGGCGTGACGGTCGGCAACGGCCGCGCCGCGGGCTTTGCGCTCTCGGGTGGCGGCGACGTTCGCTTATCCGGGGACTCCGTCTCGCTGCAGCGCGTTCTCGGAGCGCTCGGCGACACGTACGCGCGCGTTGACGGCAGCATCGGAGGGCTGGCGTCGCGCTCGCCGCAGTTCGCGCTGGCTGCGTACGTCCCGGCATCGCGCATCGCGAGCGCCCTGCACTCCTTCGGTCTCCCCAACTACATGACCGACGGAACGTTCGACGCACGCCTGCACGTCGGCGGGAGCACGACCTCGCCGGCGGTAAGCGGCCGCGTGGGCGTGCCGGCCGGCGAGATCAACGGCCTGCCGTTCGTGGACGCGAGCGGAACGATCGCGGCCGACGCGCGGGGCGTCTCCGTCCGCGACGCTGCGGTGCTCGTCGGCACGACGCGAGCGCGATTCAACGCAGTGGCACGGCCGCACGACACGTCGATCGAACTCGACGCGCCTCACGCCGACCTGTCGGATTTCAATAATTTCTTCGACACGGGCGACACGCTCGACGGCAGCGGCAGCTTGCGCCTGGCGGCGATCTCGCGCGACGACCGTATTGCGTCCAACGGCGACATCGACGTCCGGGGCTTTCGTTATCGCAACCTTCCAATCGGCGACACGCGCGCGCTGTGGACGAGCCAGCGCGGCACGGTCGAAGGAAGTCTCGCGGTCGGCGGCGCGGAGGGGCTGCTGCACGCGCGCGGCTCGATCGCGCTAGCGCGGCGCGATGCGTGGCAGACTACGTTGGCAGACTCGCGCTTCGATCTGGACGCCGACGTGAAGGATCTCGATCTCTCGCTCTGGATGCCGGCGCTCGGCATACGCGACCTTCCCATCACGGGGCGGGCATCGGGCGAAGCCAGCGTGCGCGGGCGATTTCCGCAGATGAACCTCAAAGCGGACGCGCGCGTCAGCGGCGGGACCCTTGGCCCGCTGACGCTCGACCGCGCCGACGTGGCACTGCATGCGGCGGGCGAGCGCCTCGTGATCGATCGCGCGGAGCTTGCGACGCCCGAACTCGCCGCTTCGGCGGCCGGCTCGATGGGATTGACGCCCGATGCCGCGCTCGACGTTCGCGTGCACGCGGCAACCGACGACGTCGCCGGACTGGCCTATCGCATCGCGCACGTGAAGGTCCCGGTGAGCGGATCGTTCGAATCGACCGCGAGCATTCGCGGAACGTATCGAGCACCGGTCTTCGTCGCGGGCTTCGACGGCACCGACGTGCAGGCGTACGGCATTCCGATCGCCGCGCTGTTCGGCGAGGTGCGGCTGCACGGCCGCTCGCTGGTGCTCTCCGACGCCGGGGCGACCTTCTCGCACGGCGAGGCAACGCTTGCGGGATCGCTGCCGCTGCAGTTGTCGCCGCTGCGCCTGGCTGCGGCCAACGCCCCGTTGAGCTTCGATCTCGATCTCGTCGACCTGGATCCGGCGATCTTCGACGCGGCCTTGGGCGGCAACACGAAACTCGGCGGCGTCATCAACGGGCATCTCGGTCTCTCCGGCACGATTCGCGATCCGGTCGTTCTGGGGCACGTGTCGCTTGCAAACGGATCGTACGTCAGCGACCTCGAGCGCGTCCCGATCTCGAACATGGTCGCGGCGCTTGCGTTCAATCGCACCTCCGCGTCGGTCGCGCGCGCCTCGGCGCAGCTCGGTGCGGGCACGGTGCAAGGCTCCGGGCGCATAGACTTCGGCCAAGGCTTGAGCGAACACGGCTCCGCCCTTATCGTCGAAGCGACCGCCCGCAACGCGCAGCTCGACCTCCCGGCCTACGGAAGCGGGACCGTGGATGCGAAGCTCTCGCTGACGAAGAAGCCGGGAGCGATCGCCACGCTTGCGGGGAGCGCAACGTTAAGCAACGCGACCTTGCCCTTTGCGACGTTTTTGAAAGCTGCGCAGTCCGGCGGGTCGTCGGGGCCGCCGCTGCCCCTCGCTTTCGACCTCGAGGCGGTGGCGGGGAAGAACGTGCGCATTCGAGGCAGCGGCTACGGCGCGGGTCTCGACATCGGCGCGAGCGGCTCGGTGAGGGTCGGCGGAACGCTTGCCGCCCCGACACTGGATGGCGGCATTGCATCAACCGGAGGGACGCTCACCTACTTCGACCGCGCCTTTCGCGTCCGCGAGGGAAAGGTAACGTTCAACTCGGCCGACGGCGTCCAGCCGGACCTCCACGCCGTCGGCGTTGCCAACGTCGTGAATCCCGACCCCGACCGAGCCCGCAATCCCTACGGATCGGCCGAGATCACGATCGCCGTGGATGGCCCCATCGCCGGGCTGCGGATCGGGCTCTCCTCGGTTCCGGCCGGCTATAGTCAAGGCGAGATCCTCGGGCTCATCGCGCCCTTTGGCGGCTTCGTAAGCGGGATCGGCTTCAGCCAGCAGTCGATGCTCCAGCGACAGCAGCCGAACGGAATCACGCCGCTGGGCGCTCTATCGCCGATTCCCGACGTTTCCGTGAGCCGCAACAGCACGATCAGCGTGGGCCAGGAAGCCTTCAATATACTCAACGCGCAGTTTACCGCCGGCCTGCTCGCACCGGTGGAGAGCACGATCGGGCAAGGACTTGGCCTATCGAGCGTCAACCTCACCCTCGGGTACTATGGCAATGTTGGGTTCAGCGCGACGCGGCTGCTTGGCAAGGCCGTTAGCGCGGTCTACGCCGTGACCTTCGGGCTTCCTCAAATTCAATCGTTCGGACTTCAGGTGCAGGCGGGGACGGACACAACGGCAACACTGAATTTCTTCTATCAAACCGGGCCCACGAAGCTCGTCGAATCGCCCACGTCACCCGTTGGGTTCGGTGCGGGCTATCTGATCGGCCAGCCGCTCGTCGGTAACAGCGGGTTCAGCCTGATTGCACAGCACTATTTCTGGTAATGACGATTTGATTAGACGAACGCTCAGGTTCGGATGGCGTGCAAGGACCCCGCAGCGCTCGGGCGGAACAGGCGACGCGGGTCGCGCGAGACGCGCCTGCGCGCTTCGGCCCATGCTGACTTCGTCAGCAGCCCTTGGTTTATCGAGGACGGCTTCTTCACATGACCTTTGACCTTTGGCGGCGCATCGGTGCGTCGAAACGGCTCGTGGTGACGCTTCTGCCCCTGCTGGCAGCGGTGGGGCTGAGCCTTGCGCCGGCCCAGTCCGCAACCGGGCCCAAGATCGTCTCGGTAGACGTGACCGGTAATCTGCGCGTGCCCACCCAGACGATCATGGCGGTGGTCGAAGCGCGTCCGGGGCAGCCGTACAATCCGAAGGTAGTCCAAGACGACCTCGCGCGCATCAACGCGCTTGGCTACTTTGCCGACATCGCGCCGCCGCTGGTTCGGGAGCGTCCCGGAGGAATCGCCATTACGTACCGCGTCGTCGAGAACCCGGTCATCACGAAGATCGTCTTCGCCGGAAACACGAAGGTGCCGAGCGACACGCTGTCGGCGCTCATGGACCTCTCCGTCGGTCAAGTTTTCAACACGAACACGTTCCGGCAAGACGTTCTGAAGATCAACAATTACTACGAGCGCATCGGCTACGGCGGCCAGGTTCCGACCCACGTTAAGGACATCAACCTCGATCCGAAGACCGGGGTGCTCGCGCTGACGATCCAGGAGGGCCTGATCGTCAAGCAGATCATCATCGGCGGCGACCCGCTCCTTCCGCCGCCGTTCATCATCCCGGCGCTGACGCTCAAGACGGGCAGCGTCTATTCCGACGCGGTCCGCGACGCCGACTACAAGGCGCTGCAGAAGCTCTACGAAGGCCGATTCCATCTCGAGCTGGGCAACTTCGAGGGCGGCATCGTGCCGTCGTCGATCGACCTCAAAGCCGGCACCGCCGACGTGAAGTACGACATTTACGTCGCGCGCATCGCGGTCGTCGAAATCACGGGCAACTCGCGCACGAAGGACTCGGTGGTTCGCCGCGAGCTTCGCGAGCGGCCCGGCATGGTGCTCAACACCGACGCGATCAAGCGCGACTACGAGCGGCTCCAGGCGCTGAACTTCTTCGCCAAGGTCGAGCCGGACATCAAACCCGGACCAGACCCGAAGAAGCCGCAGGACGTGACGGTCGTCTGGCACGTTACCGAGCAGCGGACGGCGTCCGCCTCGGTCGGCTTCGGTTACTCCGGCGGCTTGACGGGACAGGGCCTGTACGCAACCCTCGGCCTTTCCGACAACAACCTGCACGGCACGGGCAACTCCGGCGGCATCCAGTTCGAGGCCGGGGCGCGCACCGCGCTCGCACAGCTCACGGTCTCCGTGCCCTATTTGAGCAACACGCCGCAAGGGCAGAAGTACACCGCCGGCGGCTCGCTGTTTGCCAACCGCTCTACCTACTACTATCCGATCTATGCGATCTCCGGAACGGGAAGCGGCATCGCCAGCAACCAGCAAGTGCCGATTCCGGTCACGCTCTACCCTGGTTCGAACGCGCAGCAAATCGGCAACACCTACGCGACGAACAGTTCGAGCGCGATCGGCGCGACCGGCAACGTCGGGCGGCGCCTGAGCGACTACACGATCCTTTCGCTCGCGTTGAGCGGACAGAGAATCAAGTACGACACGACCGTTCCGTCGCCGTACTACTTCCAAGGCAATCAGCCGAACATCTTCGTCGGACCGACGCCGGGCCCGATCAACTCGCAGTCCAATCCGGGCGGCGGTTCGTTCGGCATCCAGGCGACGTCGATCGCCAACGTGAACACGGGCCTGCCGTACAACCTGATCACCACGGCGCTCAACCTGCAGACGATCACGCTCGACGACCCGTTCAACCCGCGCGACGGCATCCGGGCGCTTCTCTCGGCGACGATCTCCGCGCCGGCCATCGGCTCGAACTTCTCGTACACGCAGAGCACGCTCGACATCGCGAAGTTCATTCCCGTGCTGCGCAGCGCGACGATCGGCGTGCACGGCGCCGGCTACTTTTCCAACGGCGTCCTTCCGCCCAGCGCGCTCTTCTCGTTTTCCGACCAGCAGATGCGCGGCTACAACCAAGTCTTCTACGCGACCAACGCGTATCTGGGGCAGATCGAGCTGCGCCAGCCGCTCGCGGTCGACCGCCGCATAACCGTGGCGCTCTTCGTGGACGAGCTGGACTACCGGATTCGGGGTGCGTACCCGCTGCTCAATCCGTATACCAATCGCATCACCGGCTACCCGTCGGATTGGGCGCTCTACGGCGACGCAGGCTTCGGCTTCCGGTTCGACGTACCGCAGTTGGGCTTGCGCACCGTGCGCATCGACTTTGCCAAGGGCGTCAACGGCACGCACACGAGCTTTGGAATCGGACAGAGTTTCTAAAAGGACGACTATGAACATCCGGTCAGCGATTTGTATCGCCGCCGCGTTCCTGCTTGCCGTTTGGATGGCACCGGGAGCCATCGCGGCGGATCTCACCGACGTCGGTTTCATCGATCAGGCCGACGTGGCCAATCTCCCGGTCTTCGTTTCGGCGAACCGGCAGCTGGCCGCGTACAAGGCGCAGCTCGACGGGCAGTACAACGCGCAGGTCAAACGCGCGCGCACCGACGCCGACCGGCAGCGGGTCGCGCTGCAATTCCAACAGCTTCTCTCCGACAAGCAGCGGGAGATCGTCGGGCCGATCTTTCAGCGGGCGCAGCTCGCGATCGCGGCGGTCAGCGCGACGCGCAACCTTTCCGTCGTCGTCGACAAGCGGGTCGTCATCTACGGCGGCCAAGACATCACCAAGGACGTCGAGGTGCTCTTCGCCAGCCAGCAGGCGATCAATCCTCCGGCGGCGAGCCCGCCGCCCGCGGAGATCGGATTCGTAGACCAAAGCGCGCTGGACGGCCTGCCGAAAGTGCAGACGGCCAACAACCAGATGAGCCAGTACGTCTCGGTTCAGCGCCAGCTCTACGCGGCGAAGATGGCGCAGGCGAAGACCCCGAGCGACAAGCAGCAGATCCTGCAAGAGTACAACAAGACGATTTCCGACAAGCAAGACCAGCTGCTCAAGCCGCTCGTGGATGCAACCAAGACGGCCACGCAAGACGTCGCTCGCAAGAAGAACCTCGTACTCGTGCTCGACCGCGCGGACGTCATCTACGGGGGCACGGACATCACGACGGATGTCCAAAATGCGCTCGGTAAGTAGCCGTGCGAACGCGCGACGCTTCGCCATGGCGCTGACTCTCGGCTGCGCCGCAGCCGTCGCCGGCTGCGGCCCCAACGTGCACTCGTCCGCAGTGCGCGGCACCGGGTTCGTCCGGCTCGACGACGTCGTCAAGCATCACCCGCTCTACCCGCAACTCTCGCAGCTCGACGACGCGATCGCTGCGATCAACTTGGCGGCCGCGGCACCGCAGGTCCCGCGAACGGCATCGCAGATCGCCCAGCAGACGGCCGAGCTCAACCGCGAGCTGCGCGACGCGCAGATTCGGGCCAACAAGATTCTCGCGCAGAAGCAGCAGGATTACGTTCGGCGCGAACAGCAGGCCATCGCCGCCGCCTTGGCGGCCGCAGGCGTCAAGGGCAGCGGCGCGCTCGCGGCCTCACAGATGAACGGCGCGGCGTCCGCGCAGGCCGCCCAAGCCGCGCAGGCCGCCAACCAAGACTTCATGTCGTACCAGCAGAGCGTGCTCGCGCAAAACAACGCCGCGACGTCGGCCATCGCCGGACAACTGCAGACGCAAGCCAACCAGAAGTACCGAGCCAAGGCCGAACAGCTGCAGCAGAACGAGACCGACCTTTCCTTAAAGCTTACGCAGCAGGACGCCGCGTCGCGCCTCGCGATCAAGATGCGCCTCTCGAATCTGGCGATGGACGTTGCCGCGCGCAAACAGGCTCAAGCGCAGCTTGCGGCGATCGACGAGAAAGAGGCGCAGGAGCTCGGCGCCCAGCGTGCGGCCGATGCGGCGACGATGCGCGCCTACCGGGCCCAGCTCGACGCCGAAACCGGCGGCGCGATCCGTTCGCAGGTCGGCGCGATCCAATCGCAGACGAAAGCCAAGCTCGACGAGCACCGGAACGAAGTCGGGGCGCAGCTGCGCAGCCTAGGCCCGGCGCCGCTCCCGGCCTCCCTCTCGCCCAACGTGCAGGCGCAGCTAGGGAAGATCCACCAGCGCTTCGTCGCGCAGTTTCAAGCCGACGCCGCCAAGACGCTCCAGGAGTACGACGATACGAAGAGCGATCTCGACCGGCAGTTCGCCGCCTTGCACGGAGCCGACGTGGGCGCGACGGGCGCCGCGGCGAAGGAGCTCGGCTCGCTCCAGGCCCGTCGAACCAGTCTCTATCAGCAAATCGTGACGCAGGTCGAGCGCGATGCATCGCGCCTGGCCAAGGATGAGGGATTCAGCATCGTCTTCGATAACGTCCGGGCCGCAGCGGGCGGCTACGATATGACAAACCAAGTGATTAAAGACGTCGAAAGCCAACACGAGTGAACAAGCATAAACGAACCATCATCGCCTGCGCGGCCGTAGCGGCGCTGTCGGCCTGTGCGCCGTCCAGCCAAATTGGGCTGGTCGACGTGCAGCGCATCGTCACCAACTGGCCGGTGTATCAGGGCTACCAGGATCGGCTGACGGCCGAGGAGCGTTCGATCAGCGCGCGGCGGGAGAGCGATTCTCACAAGCAGCTCGACGCGCTCGCGCTGCAGCAGAAGTACGCAAAGGTGACCGACCAGCTTTCCAAGCAGATTCGGGATGCGGCCGCGAAGATCGCCGACCAGCGCCGGCTCAAGCTCGTCTTGACGCGCGAGGGCGTCGGGTATGGCGGCGTCGACATCACCAGCGACGTCGAAAAGGCGCTCGACATTACGGAGAAGGCCACGCCCACGCCGGGCAACTAGGAGGTCGGACATGCCGAGCACGCTGGCGGAGTTGGCCGCGAGCGTCGAAGGACGCATCGTCGGAGACGGCAGCGTGCGCATCGCCCGCATCAGCAGCGTCGACGATGCAACGCCCGACGCGCTGACCTTTGCAACCGACGAGCGCTACCTGTCGGCGGCGCTGGCCGGCCCCGCGGCCGCCGTTCTGGTCGACGCGTCGATCGCATGCGAAGCCGGCTCCAAGCCGATGCTCGTCGTGGAAAACGCCCGGCGCGCGCTCGCGATTCTGCTCGCGGCGTTCTCGCCGCCGAGGCCGCGAGGCCCGTTCCGGCACGCAAGCGCCGTAATCGAAGCCGGCGCAACGCTCGCCGCCGACGTATACGTCGGCGCGAACGCGTACGTCGGCAAGCTTGCCGCCATCGGCGCGGGGAGCGTCGTAGACGCCGGAGCCTACGTGGGCGAGGGCGCCTCGATTGGTGCGGAGGTCTGGATTCACCCGCAGGCACGGCTGATGTCCGGCTGCCGCGTCGGCGACCGCGTCGTCCTGCACGCCGGCTGCGTCGTCGGCAGCGACGGATTCGGCTGGGCCTTCGTGGAGGGGCGCACCCAACGGATTCCTCAAGTCGGCAACGTCGTGCTCGAAGACGACGTCGAAATCGGCGCCAATGCGTGCATCGATCGGGCCCAGACGGGAAGCACGATCGTCGGCGCCGGGACGAAAATCGATAACCTCGTGCAGATCGGTCACAACTGCCGCATCGGCAAGCACTGCGTGATCGCGGCTCTCACGGGCTTGGCGGGCTCCACGATCATCGGCGACTACGTCAAAGTGGCGGGCCAGGTGGGCTTTAAAGGCCACGTCACGGTCGGCTCTCGCGTGACCATCGCCGGGCAGTCCGGAATCTGGAACGACGTGCCCGACGGCGTGACGATCTCGGGCAATCCCGCGCAGGACCACCGCGACGAACTGCGCCGAGAGGTCATGATTCGCAAGCTGCCAAAGCTGTTGGATCGTGTCGAAGCTTTGGAGCGCGCGCATTCGCAACGGGCGCCGTAACGCCCGATGATGCAGGCGACGCTTCGGGAGCGCCTTCGCTTCGAAGGGGTCGGCCTCCATACCGGAGCGCGCGCATCCGTCGAGCTGCGCCCGGCGCAGCCCGGCGAGGGCCTCACGTTCGTGCTCGGAACGACGCGCGTGCCGGCAACCGTGGAGTACGTCGTGGATACGTCGCGCGCGACGGTGCTCGGCCGCGACGGGTCGAGCGTTTCGACGACCGAGCACTTGCTCTCGGCGCTCTTCGCGCTGGGCGTCAGCAACGCGGAGATATGCGTGGACGGTCCCGAGATTCCGGCCCGCGACGGCAGCGCGGCGGAATTCGTGCGAGACATCCTCGCGTGCGGCATCGAAAGCCAGCCCAGCCCGCGGGCCGTTCTGCGCCTCGAGGAGCCGCTTTTCGTGAGAGCCGGCGACCGCATCGTCGCAGCGTTGCCGAGCGATGCGTTTGCGGTGCGTTTCGTCGCCGATTTTCCGGCGCCGGTCGGCACGCAGTACTTCTGCGGCGCGATCGATCCGCAGCGCTATCGCGACGACATCGCCGCGGCGCGCACCTTCGGTTACCTGCACGAAGTTGAAGCGCTGCGAAGCCGCGGCCTCGCGCTGGGCGCGACGTTGGAGAACGCGCTCGTCTTCGGTCCCGACGGTCCGCTGCAGCCGCTGCGGTGGCCCGACGAAGCGGTTCGCCACAAAGTGCTCGACTTGATCGGAGACCTCGCCTTGCTTGGGGCCTGGCCTCAATGCGAGATCGTGGCGATCAAGAGCGGTCACGAGCTGCACGCGTCGGCGACGCGCGCGCTGCGCGCCAGGCTGCACGCCGCCGCCGTATAGGAGAGGGAAGTTGGCCGAACTCGACATCCGCCAAATCTTCGAAGTCTTGCCGCACCGCTATCCGATGCTGCTCGTGGACCGCATCTTGGAGTTCGAGCCGATGGTGCGCGTGCGCGGTTATAAGAACATCACGTACAACGAGCAGGTGTTTGCCGGACACTTTCCCGGCAATCCGGTCCTGCCGGGCGTGTACATGATCGAAGCGCTGGCACAGCTCGGCGGCGCGATGATCCTCGAACCGGGCGAGTTCTCGCGCAAGACGCCGTACTTGGCCGGCATCGACAAAGCGAAGTTTCGCCGCCCGGTCGTGCCCGGCGACCGCCTCGACATGGAAGTGCGGATGCTGCGGCACAAGCGCAACATCGGCTGGGTACTCGGAGAGGCGACGGTCGAAGGGCAGTTCGCCTGCTCGGCCGAGATCATGTTCTCCATTTCGTCGGATCCGAAGTTATTCGGCTACGACTCGAGCGTTCTGCACGCGTGATCCATCCCACGGCGATCGTCCACCCGAGCGCCGAGATCGGCAGGCAGACCGAGGTCGGCCCGTACTGCGTCGTCGGCGAGCACGTTTCGATCGGCGCGCGAACCGTTCTGCAGGCGCACGTCGTCGTCAACGGCTGGACCGAGATCGGCGACGAGTGCTACATCTACCCGTTCGCGACGATCGGCGCCGCCTCGCAGGACCGCAAATACGCCGGCGAGCGCGCGTTCACGAAGATCGGGAACCGCACGACGCTGCGCGAGTACGTCAGCGTGCAGCGCGCGACGGGGGCCGACGCCGTCACCGCCGTCGGCGACGACTGCCTCCTGCTCGCCTACGTGCACGTCGCGCACAACTGCATTCTCGGAAACGGCGTGACGATGAGCAACCTCGCGCAGCTGGCCGGTCACGTGCAGGTTGCAGACTACGTCACGATCGGCGGCCAGACCGGCATCCACCAGTTCACGCGCGTGGGACGCCACGCGATGGTGGGCGGCATGACGAAGCTGACGAAGGACGTGCCGCCGTTTTTCTTGGTCGAAGGCAATCCGTGCCGGCCGTACGGCCTCAACAGCGTCGGATTGCGCCGCGCGTCGTTCTCCGCCGAGGATCGCGAGGAGATCAAGCGCTTCTACAAGCTTCTCTACAATCCGAAGCTCAACGTCTCGCAAGCGATCGAAGCGATGAAAGCCGAGGTTTCGACCGGGCCCGGCCGCGAGATCGTCGCGTTTTTAGAGGCCCCGTCAGAGCGCGGCGTACTGAAATAGGCGGGGGTCGCACGGCGCTCTTGCTGGCGGAACCGCGGTGAAGTACTTCTTTTCTACGGGCGAGCGTTCGGGAGAATCGAGCGCGCTGCTGTTGGCCGGGGCGATCGCGGCGATCGATCCGCAGGCCTCCTTCGAAGGCATCGGCGGCAGTGCGATGCGTGCTCGGGGTTTCGCGCTCTGGCGCGACCACGCGGGTTGGGACAGCATGGGCCCGGTCGCGGCGATCCCGCGCATCCCAAAGCTGCTCGCAACGATGCTGCGCACGGCGGCGCACCTCGCGCGCGCCAAGCCCGACCTCGTCGTGCTCGTCGATTTCGGCGTCTTCAACCTGCGTTTGGCGCGCCAGCTGCGGCGGCTTGGGTACGCCGGTCCCATCTTGGATTTGTTTCCGCCCGGCACGTGGCTTGACGACGCCGAGAAGGCGCGGCGCGTCAGCGCCGCGACGTTGCCGCTGACGGCGTTCGCGCATCAGTACGAGTTCTACCGGAGCATTGGCTGTCGCATCGCATACTTCGGACATCCGCTCGCGGGACAATATACGATGCGTCCGCCGCGCGTCGCGCCGCCGGACGACGGCGGAACGGTGGCGCTGCTCCCGGGCAGCCGCAGCGGCGAGCTGCGGCGGCATCTGCCGGTTCTGGCCGCCGCCTTCCGGCTGCTCCAGCTGCGGCGTCCGCGTCTGCGGGGCCTCATCGGTGCGGCCGACGAGCGCGCGGAGCGGCGCATCGCGCGCGCGATCGCACGCGAAGGACTGACCAACGTGCGGATCGTCCGCGGCGTGCGCGAAGCGGCGCAGGCGGACGCCGCGTGGGTGGCCTCCGGCACGGCCGTGCTCGAGGCCGCGCTGTGCGGCATGCCGGTCGTTGCGTTGTACGTCATCCCGCCGATGCTCGTGCGGTACGGCCGCCGGATGGTCAAGCACCGGTTCATCACGCTGCCGAATCTCGTGCTCGGACGCGAGGTCGTTACGGAGCTGCTTCAGGACGCGGCGACGCCGGAACGGCTGGCCGGCGAGCTCGACGCGCTGCTGCGCGATCCGTCGAAGCAGTACGCGGAGTTCGTCGAACTGCGCCGTGCGCTCGGGCCGGAGGATGCGCTGGCGCGCTGCGCCCAGTTCGCGGTAGAACTCGCGCGCGGCTCCGGGGTTCCGGCGAAGTGATTCGAATCTATCACACGTCGGATCTGCACGACCGCCGCGGGATCGTGCCGCGCCTGCGGGCGCTGCGCGAGGAGCGCCCCGGGCTGCTCTTCGACTGCGGCGATTCGCTGCGGGGAAGCCAGAGCCGATACGTTGCCGACGAGCCCATCGTCGCGGAGATGGACGCCGCGGGGTACGACGCGCAGGCGATCGGCAATCGCGAGTTCCACTACCTCTTCGGGCTGTTGCGCGCGCGTGCCGCGCGGATGCGCCACCCGCTCGTCTGCACGAACCTCGTGGACACGAAAGGGCGTCCGCTGCCGTTCGCACCCGCATTGCGCTTCGACGTCGCCGGGGACTCCGGACCGCCGGCACGCGTTCACGTGCTGGGTCTGCTCGTCATGCAATACCCGGTGGGCAGTTGGTGGGAGCGCATCTTCGGTTGGCGCTTCCTCGATCCGTGGGATGCGATCGAGCCCTACGCAGCCTCGGTCGAAGAAGGCGACGCGCTCGTCGTCCTTTCGCATCTCGGCCTATCCCTCGACGTCAAGCTCGCGCGGCGGATTCCGCGCATCGACCTGCTTCTCGGCGGTCACAGCCACGATACGCTGGAGGC
This sequence comes from Vulcanimicrobiota bacterium, assembly GCA_963790985.1. GTDB lineage: Bacteria > Vulcanimicrobiota > Vulcanimicrobiia > Vulcanimicrobiales > Vulcanimicrobiaceae > Cybelea. The sequence goes on along the minus strand of CAWBQB010000005.1, from coordinate 179,638 downwards.
GCCGCGCTACGTCGGCGACGTCCCGATCGTGCACGCCGGGCCGTACGGGCGCTTCGTTTCGCGCAGCGAACTCGCCTTCGACGAGAACCGCCGCCGCTTCAGGCTCGACGCCTTCGCGCTCGTGCCGCTGTTAGACCGGTGACGCGCGTGCTGTTCGTCACAAACGGTCACGGCGAGGCCGCAATCGCCGAGCGCGTCGCGTTCGAACTGCACCGCATGCTGCCCGGCGTCGAGTTGGATCATCTCGCGCTCGTCGCGAGCCCGCCATCGGAGAGGATGCGCGACGTGGGGCCGCGGCGCGCGATGCCGAGCGGCGGTTTGATCGCGATGGGAAACGTGCGCAATCTATCTGCCGACCTGCGGTCGGGGTTGATCGGATTGACGCGCGCGCAGTACCGGTTTCTGCGGGACGCTCGCGGAACGTACGATCTCGCGCTGGCCGTCGGAGACGCCTACGGGCTGGCGATGACGCTGGCGGCGCGCGCGCCAACGATCTTCGTCGGTACCGCAAAGAGCGTCGCCGTCGCTCCCTACGGCCGCCTCGAGCGGCATCTGCTTCGCCGCGCCCGCGCCCGGTTCGTCCGCGACGAGCCGACGGCCGACGCGTTGCGCGCGCGCGGTCTAGACGTGGAACCCGGCGCAAACGTCATCGTGGACATCTTCGCTGCGCCGGACGATCCCGCCGCGGCGCGCGCCCTCGCCGGATTTTCTCCCGCTCTCGCGCTGCTTCCGGGAAGCCGCGAGAGCGCGTACGAGGACGCGCGCCTCTTGCTCGGCGTGACGCGCGAAGTAGCGGCGCGACTGCCCGCGCTCGGCGCCGCTCTCTCCGTCGCACCGGGGCTGGAGATGCGGCGCTTCGCGGACGACGCGCGGCACGACGGATGGGACGTGCGCGAGACGGGCGACGCCGCGGTTCCGTTCGCGCTCGCCGCCGGCGGGCGCGAGGTCGTCCGCGGCTGGTGCGGCGCACTTGGCCCGCTCCTCTCGCGCGTCGAACTGGTGCTCGGGCAGGCGGGCACCGCAAACGAAGCCGCCGCAGCGGCCGGCGTTCCGGTCGTGGCGTTCGAGCCCGGGCGCAAATCGGGCTGGTACCGCCGGCGCCAGCGCGCGCTGCTCGGCGAAGCGCTGGCCGTCGTGCCCAGCAATCTCGACGACGCGGTCGCAGGCGTCGCTGCGATCCTCGCCGATCCGGCTCGCAGGCGCGCGATGGGGGAGCGGGGGCGCGAACGCATGGGAGCGCCGGGCGCGGCGCGCCGCGTCGCGCAGCGCGCCGCGACGCTTTTGCGGGGAGGCGCGTAGTGCGCCGTTACATGCCCGCGGCGCTCGCCGCCATCTACGCGATCTCGCCGCTTTTTCCGAGCTTCATCGCGCTGACCGGCGTCGCGTTTCCCGGCATCTCCGTCGTGCCGCGCTCCGCCGCGCTCGTCGTGCTCGGCGGCTGCATGCTCCTGGCGGTCTATGCGATCGCCATGCTGCGGCGGTACCGGCTGCGCGGCTCGCAGCCGCTGCTGCTGCCGTTGCTCGCGATCTTCGGTGCCGGTCTCGCTGCCGGGCTCTTCGGGTTCGATCCCCGCGCGGGTTTGCTCTTCACCTTCGTTGCCGGCATGGGCATCGTCTGGCAGTGCTCGCTGCTGCGCTTCTACGGCGACGAGAACGCGGCGCCGGCGATCTATTGGTCGTACCTGCTCACCGGCGGGATCGCTTCGCTCGCGGCGATCGCGATGGTGGCCACGCGGTGGCCCGCCGCGCAGTACGCGCTGCAGCACGGGCGCGCGACCGGTTCGTTCGTGCTTCCCGGAGAGCTGGCCGGCTACCTCATCATCTTCTTGCCGGTTGCCTACGTCCTCGCGCGCGGCTCGCGCGGTGCGTTGCGCGCCACGGCTTGGGCGGCGCTGGCCGTCGGTTTGGCGGCGCTCGCGCTGACCTACTCCCGCGCCGGCTGGATGGGCTTCGCCGCCGCCGCCGCGTTCCTCATCGCCGCGCGCGGGCGTTACGGCGGGCGGGCGGCGGCCGCGGTCGTCGCCGCCGGCGTCCTCGCCGTGCTGCTGCTCTTCAACGCGCACCACGACCCGAGCGAAGACTACACGCGCTTGTCCATCTGGCAGGCGGCGGGTCAGATCGTGGACCGCTTCCCGCTCACGGGCGTGGGGCCGTTCAACTTCTCGCGTCTCTACGCGGTCGTGCGCGCTCCCGACGCCGACCCGACGGCCTTTCACGCGCACAGCCTCTATCTGACGTTCTTTGCCGAATTCGGACTCGTCGGTGTCGCCGCGGTGATCTGGACGCTCTGGCGCTTCGTAGCGGAACTGCGCCGGCGCGTCGCAGCGGCTCCCGAGCCCGCGGCCGCGCTCGCGCTGGGGGTCGCGGCGGGACTGGTCGGCGTTGCCGTGCAAGGCCTGATCGATACCGTGAGCGTGGTGATATTCGGCATGTGGATTCCGACGATGGGTCTGGCCCTGGCGGCGGCCGGCGGCGGCGCGAGCGAACCGGCCGGAGAGGCGTAGGTGCGCTCCGCCCGCATTCCGGCGGCACTGCTCCTATTCGCGCTGGGGGCCTGCAACCCGCAGCCTCCAAAGACCGCTCCGTCGCCCTCAGCGGCCGCGGCGCGGCCTTCGCGCAGCCCCCTGGTCCTCGACATAACCGGCAAAGGGACCGCAAACCGGCCAGTCGAGCTTATTCAGCAAGTCCACAACCGCGTAGACTACGATTTGCTGGCAAGCTCGTACGAGAGCCGAGGCCCGCAAGGCAGCGCGCGCGCCGTCTTCAAGAACGCGCGCGTAACCTTTCACGATGCGCGCGGCGCGACGATCGCTGCCGACGCGCCCGAAGCCCTCGTGGACGAGGCCGCAAACACCGTGACGCTCATCGACGGCGTGCACGCTCACACGTCGGCGGGCATGACGCTGCAGTGCGAGCAACTCGTCTATAGGCGCGCGACCGGAACGCTGCACGGAAACGGCCACGTCGTCGTCACCGACCCGAAGGGCTTTCGGGCCACCGGAACGAGCTTCGATTCCGACCTTTCACTCACTGCCATGCGGATGCAATGACCGAAACACCTTCGATAAAACTGCGCGGGCTGGTTAAGCGATACGGCGAGCGCACCGTCGTCAACGGCGTCACGGCACAGGTCGAGACCGGCGAGGTCGTCGGTTTGCTCGGCCCCAACGGCGCCGGCAAGACGACGACGTTCTACATGGTCGTCGGCTTGATCAAACCCGACGGCGGAACCGTCCTGCTCGCCAACGGGGATCGAGAGACCGATCTGACCGGCGCGCCGATGTATTCGCGAGCGCGCAACGGCATCGGCTACCTCGCACAGGAGAACTCGATTTTTCGCAAGCTCTCCGTCGGCGACAACATCCGCCTGATCTGGGAGCAGAACGGCGTGCCGCACGAAGAGCGCGAGCGCAGGCTGCCCGCGTTGTTGGAAGAGTTCGGCCTGCGGGCGTTCATCGACGCCCGCGGCGACAGCCTCTCCGGCGGCGAGCGCCGGCGCGTGGAGATCGCACGAGCGCTGGCGATCCAACCCGCCTTCCTGCTGCTCGACGAGCCCTTCACCGGCATCGACCCCATCGCGGTTGCAGACATTCAGGCGATGATCCGGCAGCTGCGCGATCGCGGCTTGGGCGTGCTCATCACCGACCACCAAGTTCGCGAAACGCTCGCCATCGTAGATCGCGCGTATATCATGAACAACGGGCGGATCGAAGTCTCCGGCACGGCACAGGAGGTGCTCGACTCGCCGATCGCCCGGCAATTCTACCTCGGGGAAGGCTTTCGGCTCTAGCGGCCGCCGCGATGAGGTTCACGATACTCGACCGCTACATGCTCGAAGAGCTCGCGGGGCCTTTCGGCTTCGGGCTGGCCGCATTCACCCTCATATTCGCGGCGACGGAGATCCTCAACATCGGCCGGCTCGTCAGCAACGAGCACGCGCCGCTCTGGGCGGCGCTGCTCGTTTTTCTGTGGTCGCTGCCTGCGGACATCGTGCTGGTCATACCGATGGCGCTGTTGCTGGGAACGCTGCTTGCGATCCAGCGGCTCTCGGGCGAGAGCGAGATCAACGCGCTCAAGGCTGCCGGCGTTACGTTCGCGCGTATCGTCGCTCCGCTGCTCGCCGTCGGCATCTTGATGTCGTTCGTCACGCTCTTTCTGCAAGAGGGCGTCGTGCCGTACGCCAACGACCAGCTTACGGAGATCGAAAACGCGGTGATCAACCACACGAGCGCCTTCAATCGGGACCTCACCGTCTCGGCGGCGCTCCCCGGCGGGGGCCGCCAGGTCACCATCGCCACCGCGTACGAGCCGAACTCGCGAGCCTTGCTGCACGTCACGCTCATTCAATACGACAACCACAACCAGCCGCGGCAAATAGTCTTTGCAGACCGGGCCGAGTTCACCGCCAACACGTGGACGCTCGAGAACTCGAGCGTCTATCGCTTCAATCCGGATGGGACGACGCTGGCCGAGCCGCGCACCGCGCAACAGCAGGTCGAAATCGGCGAGAATCCAACGGATCTCGTGAAACGGATGAGTAACGACGACCCCGAAAACATGAGCCGCGCCCAGATCGCCGACGTCGTGCGGACCGGCCAGCTGACGGAGGTCGAGCTGCGCAAGTACGTCACGACCTACCAGGAGAAGCTCGCCAGGCCGTTCGCGTGCTTCGTCTTCATCCTCACGGCCATCCCGTTCGGCTTGCGCTCGATCCGCTCGAGCGGAAGCGCCAGCCTGGGCTTCGGCCTCTCCTTGGCGATCGTCTTCGTCTACTACGTGGTCATGACGATCTGCGCGTTCGCCGCGGAAGCCTTCCTCGCCACCGCGTGGCTGTGGGCGTGGATGCCCAACCTCATCTTCACGGCGATCGGCCTCGTCCGGCTGCGTCGCGCGGCGGCCGTATGAACTTCGTCGAGTTCGTGCGCGGCGTCGGCAACGTCGCACTCGTGATGGTGCTGGGCGGCGCGGTCGCATACGTCGGCGACCGGGTCGGGCACCAAGTCGGGCGCAAGCGCTTGAGCCTGTTCGGCATCCGTCCGCGCTATACGTCGACGATCGTGGCGATCGCTACGGGCGTGCTCATCGCTTTGGTCGTGACGCTGGGCGCGATTCTCGGATCGGAGCAAGTCAAGACCGCGTTCTTCAAGATGAACTCGATCAACCAGCAAATCTCCGAGCTGCAAACGCGCCAGCGCGACCTCGAAGCCAAAGTGAACAGCGGCAAGCTGGTCTTCCCGGTGGACACGCTGATGGTGCCGTTCTACCGCATCATCTCGCAGTCGGCGTCGGCCGCGCAGCGCATCGCAACGATACGCGACTACTACTTCTTCGCCGTCAAGTACGTCAATGCCACGTACCCTCGTCTGGGGCTCAAGCCGTACGCCATTCCGCCGGACGCCGACAAGAAGCTTGCGGGCCTGGCAAACGATCTCACGACGGCCGCGAAGCTCTCGCAGGCCGATGCGATGCTGACCGTGACCTCCGATCAGAATCTCTTCGAGAACGACCAGATCCACTTCGCGATTAACGTGACGCCCGACATTCGCTACTTCCAAAAGGGCCAGGTTATCTCGCAGCTCGTCATTCCAGGCAAGAGCGACGCGAGCATCAACATCGCGCTCGGCCAGCTCCAGAACTACGTCTCGATCACGGCGCGCCGCCTGCACATGCCGCCCTTCCTCTCCGACGTCGTGCAGCCGGTGCAGCTCATTCCCGACGTGCGGCAGATGCAGCAGCGGCTCTCGCGGCCGGGGACCTACGTCTTGACGGCGTTCGCCGCCGAGGACTTCTACCCGCACCTCGGCGCGATTCCGATCGTCATCGTCCTCACTCAGCAGCAATGACATCTCCCGGCGCGGTCCTCGGCATCGACCCGGGACGCAGCAAGGCCGGGTACGCGCTGCTCGAAAGCTCCGGCGCGCTCGTCGTCGCCGGGATCGAGCCCGTCGAGCGGTTGGCGGAGTGCTTACGGGCTCTGCTCGCCGGCCACGCGGCCGGTGCGATCGCGTTAGGGGGTGGGACGAACGCCCGCCGGATGCGCGCGGAACTGCAGAGCCTCGGGCTGCCGATCCACCTCGTGGACGAGTACGAGACCACCCGCGGGGCGCGCGTCCTGTACTTCGCGGAGCATCCGCCCAAAGGATGGCGCCGCCTCGTCCCGGTCGGGCTCCAGGTCCCCCCGCGGCCGGTGGACGATTACGCCGCCATCTTGATCGCCCGGCGCTTCCTCGCAAGGGAAGCGACGGTCGAATCTCCAAGCTAAGAAGCCCCGCGCAGGAGCCTTTTTCGCCAGGAGCGCCCCGGCTGGCGGGCACGAGTCGTCGCAGAGCGGAGGAGAGGTGCGTCGAGGCATCGGCGTCGTCACCCTTACGGCGTTAGCGGTAGCGCTGCGGCTTGGCGTTGCCGGAGCGGCCGAATTACCGACGGCGAGCGGCCCGGATCTCGGGCCGCAGATCATGTTGCGGCTCTTCGGGGAGACCACGGATTCCAACGCGTCGTTCTTTGCCGAGCGAGGCGATCGGTCGAGCGAATCGCCGCTGCGCGATCTCGCCCTGCAGGTTCGCCGAGCGGACGTCGGGTTCGCTCCCGGCCCGGCGGCGGCCGCGGACGGTCAAGGTTCCGACTCCCGGCCGCTAGTCTCCGACGACGCGTCGTACCTCGATGCGGCCGCTGCGGCCGGTTTTGCGCGCGAGTCCGTGCGATTCTCGCCGGGGGCCGATTCGCGCGACGGCGCGGTCGCAAACTTCGTGCCGTCGGACTCGCTCCTGACCGCGGCATATCAGCCGGTAACGCCCGCGGCCAACGTTTCGCCGGATCCGGGAACGCTGGCTTTCGGCCCCGCATCCGGCGATAGCGCGCCCTCGCCGCTGCAGTTGGGCCGCGTGCAATTCGAAGGACATTCCGGCACTGCGGCCGCCTCCGGCTCGCAGCTCTCGCCGAGCGACAACTCGTACGACGCGGGCGCGCACTTCGACGTGCGCGCGGGCCGGCGCAACCTGAGCTTCAACCTTTCGAGCAGCTACGAGCACCTTGCCGGCAGCGGCGCCGGCGGTCTCTCCTCGGCGACGTTCGACCCGGCCTCGTCCTGGGTGCTGCCGGGCGGCGACGCTCCGGGCGTCGTGCCGAACTATGCCGACCTCGACCGCTACTCGATCGGCGCCGGTCTTGCCGTGCCCGTGGTACGCGGCGTCACGCTCGACGTCAACTATGGCGCGCAGCGTTTCTATGGCGGTTACGGGATGCCGGGGTTGCTCAACCTCGACGGTGCCAACGCTTTCTACGGCGGGAAACTGACGTTCCAGATGCCGTTCTCCTCGACGCTGTCCATCTCGGCCTCACAAAACCGTTACCAAGACGCGCTGCTTCCGCTCAACGGCTATTCGCAGACGCGCGAGGACGTAAACCTTACCGTCAAATTCTAACGCCGCAGCAGGCCGAGCGGCCTGCAGCGGGCGCCGCTTCGCGTTCTTGAAAGCGGCGATCGCGGCGACGATCGTTGCGTTGCTCGCGGCGCTGGGCACGGTGCAGCTCGCATCCGATGCGGCGTACGCGCGTGCCGCAGCGCCTCATACGTTCCCTCACGTCGTCCCGGAGCGCTTCGGCATCGCGGTGTACCGCGCGCTGGATCGCATCGCGCCCGCGCCGTACGTGGAAGCGACGCTGGCCGAGTACGCGCTGCGTTCGGGGGATGCGGCCGCGGCGGAGCACTACGCCTTGCGTCTGCCGGCTTCGCCCGTTCGCGACGAGCTTCTGGCGCGCGTCGCGCTCGCGCGCGGGCGCCCGCAACTCGCGCTCGAGTATTTTCTCGCCGCGCCGGATGCCGACGCGGTGCAGAATGCGGCGCAGGCGCTGGCGGTGCGAAGCCCTGCGGCGGCCTACACGCTCATGGCGCTGCTGCAAGTGCGGCTCGGGCTGCTGTCCACGCATCCCGACGTCGTCGCGCTGACGCACTGGCAGATGGGACTGCTCGCCAACCGGCAGGCCTGGCGCGAAATCTCGGGCAGCCCCGCGCAGAACGCGTGGCTGCACCGTGCGATGCGAGATTTCGAGGCCGCGGTCGCGCTCGCGCCGCTCTCCGAACGCTACGCGATCGCGGCTGCCAATCAAGCGGATCTGCTGGGCGAGCGGGCGCGGGCGATCGCGCTCTTCCAGCGCGGCGTGGACATCGATCCGGCCAGTGCGGATGCGATCGCCGGGCTCGGCGTGATGGCGCAGCAGGGCGGCGACCGCCAAAGCGCGCTCGCATATCTCGAACGCGCGCGCGAGATCGATCCTAACGCGCTGATGGTGCGCGCGCTGGAACGCGCGCTGAGATGAGGGTGGCTCTCGACGCGCAGCTGACCGTGGGCACGGCGACGGGCATAGGCGAGTACGTTCGGGGACTAAGCGGCGCGCTGCGGCGGCGCGGCATCGACGCGGTCGAGCTTTGCGAACCGCGTCTCGATCCGTGGCGATTCGACCGGCGGGTCGTCTGGGACCAAGTGCTGCTTCCCCGGCGCGCCCGTGCCAGCGGCGCCGACCTGCTGCACTGCGCGGCGGGCACCGTGCCGTTTCACGCGTCGCTGCCCGTCGTGGCGACCGTTCACGACGTCGCGTGGTTCGAGGCACAGGACCACGCTCCGGCGTACGCGCGCTACTACTTCGGCCGCTTCTCGCTGGCGCGTTACCGGACGGCGAGGCGCGTCGTTACCGATTCGGCGTTCTCGCGCGACGCGCTGCTCCGGCTCCTGCGCGACGTCGATCCCGATACCGTCCATGCGATACATCCGGGCGTATCCTCGGAGTTCGGCGAGCTGAACCGCGAGCGCGGCGACGGCCGTACGATTCTTGCAGTCGGCACCGTGGAGCGCAGGAAGAACCTCGAGGTCCTCGTTCGCGCGCTCGCGACGCTCGACGGCGCGCGTCTCGTGGCCGTCGGTCCGCAGACGCCGTACGCGCGCGAGTGCGCGGCACTGGCTGCCGAAATGGGAGTAGCCGATCGATTCGAGCTGTGCGGCTACGTCGAGCGCGAGCGGCTCCTCTCGCTCTACCGCACCTGCGCCGTCGCGGCGGTGCCGTCGCTCTACGAAGGGTTCGGCTACGCAGCGGCCCAGGCGCTGTGCGCCGGCGTGCCGTGCGTCGTCTCGGATCGCACGTCGCTGCCGGAAGTCTCGGGCGGCGATGCAACGGTCGTAGAAGCGAGCGACGCGCCTGCGTGGGCGGCGGCACTCGATGCGGCGCTGCGAGGCGAACGCGACGAACGGGCGGCGGCGGCGCGTGCGCGCTCGGTCGAGCGATTCTCGTGGGAGACGAGCGCGGGCGACACGGCGCGCGTGTACGCGGCCGCGCTCGGCGGCAGCGCTTAGTAGATCGGCGAGCCGGGCGCGCCCGGCGAGACGCTGCCGTCGTCGGGTGCGAAGACCAACCGCAACGGCAGGCTCGAGCCCGCCTCGGGCATCGTCACGATCGTCACGCGTACGAAACCGTGCGCGGGCACCACGTACTGGCGCACTTTGTAGCGCGAGTACGCCGGAACTTGATGCGATTGCACGAGCACGCCGTCGATGAGGTAGGTTGCGGTCGAACGCCCGCCGCGCGGGTTTTCGTAGATGGCTACGGCTTGCGGCGTCGCCAACGGGTTCTCCATGTTTACGACGAACGATTGCAGCACGCCGTAGTCTCCCGACAGCGCCTGCCCTTGCAGGTCGTTGGGTAACGGCAGCTGTCCGATCGGCAGCTCCAAGTAATCCTCGTTCACCTTCCATTGCGTCGCGAAGTGGAACTCGGCAATCGGGTAGATCCCGCGCGCGTGTTTGTGCGTGGATTCGAGCAGCTCCGATCCGGTTACGGCGCTGCCGGTTGCGGCCGCGTCCTGGGCGACGAGCGTGAGGTGGACGTTGCCGCCGGAGAGCACCCGCAGCTGCAGGACGTTGCACACGATGGTCCCGGCCGGAAGCTCCTGGCTCAAAATGTCTATCGAGGTGTTGCCGCCGATGGTCAAGAGACGCCCTTGATTCTGCACGACGTTGACCAGAAAGCGTTTCGTGGCTTCGTGTCCGACCTCCATCTCGTTGCCGGACGGCCCTCCGCGCCCACTGATGAACTGCACGGTCGACGGCTCGCGCGACAGGTTCTCGGCGCGCAGCACGATGCGGCGGTCGGGCTGGCCGGGCGGGTTGTAGTGAAAGTAGAGAAAGCGCGAGGGCTGCTCGTAACGCAAATCGGCGGTGAAGAGCGTCCCGTCTTCTGTCAGGCGTTCGGGATAGTCGCTGACCATGAGCGATGCGGGCGAGATGCGCGGCACCGCGACGTTCGCGACGTTCACGTGCGTCGAGCCGTCGACTTCGAACAGTCCGGTGCCTTGGATCAGCACCGGCACGTCGAACGCGGCGATGCGATCCTGACCGAGCGTTCCGTGAAACGGGACGTCGTCGGTCGAGACGACGATTTGCGCACCCGGGCGCGCCTGCGCGGCCCGTTGCACCGCGCGCGCGACCTGTTCGCGCACGAACGTGTCGGATGCGGGATCGCCGGTGATCGGCAGGTCGAGCTGGGGTGCGATCGCGCCGGCGTAGTAGGCGACGCGCACCGGCACGTCGCGGCTCAAACCGCGCGCGTCGGTGATGGTGACGACCGTCGCGCCCGGCGCCTTGCCGCTGAGGATCACCCGTTGTGCGGCTTGGTCCACGGTAACGCCGGCCAGGGTGGGATCGTGCACGGCGGCTGCCAGCGGCGAGATCGCCGAACCTACCGCGAGCGAGACGGGCGCGCCGACGGGAACCGACGCGGCCGCCGGCTGAACGGTGATCGGCGGCTGGGTCGGGCTCGGGCCGGCGGACTGCAGCGGCGAGGGCGACGCCGACGGCGTCGTTGAAGCGCTCGGAGCGGGCTGGGGCGGCGGCGAAGGCGGGGGGCTTTGGGCGGGCGCGGCGGTTGCGAGCGCCGCGAAGGTGGCGATGAAGAGTAAGGCCCTACGCAATTTGCGCTTCGGCGCGACTGACGGCCGTCGCCAGCAGCGTCTTGTATCCCACGTTGGGGAAGAGCACCGTCACGAGGTCGCGCTCGGCCCGTTCGACGGTGCCGGCGCCGAACTTCGGATGGTGGACGACGTCGGCAATCTTGAATCCGCCCGTGGCGCTGCGTTCGTCTACGCCGCTCCGCTGCGCGCGCAGGCAGTTGTCGCACGTGCCGCAGTTGACGCGGCTGAACTCCTCGCCGAAGTAGTTGAGGATGAAGCGGCGCCGGCAGGACGTCGTTTCGGCGTACTGCAGCATCATCGAGAGCTTGCTCTGATCGTAGGACTTCTTCGTTTCGTAGTTGGCGAGATTGAGCATGAGGTCGCGGTGCTTGCGCACGGCTTCGGTGAGGCCGTAGGCCGACTTCCCGACGAGCTCGACGTACCCCGACTTCTTCAGCAAGGCGAGGATGACTTTGAGCTTGGTAAGCGGCAGCTGCAGGATCTTGCGCAGGTCGATCATCGAAACGCCGGCGGTCTGATCGGAGAATACTTCGATCGTTCCGAAGACGCGCTGCACCTCTTCGACGTCGGGATACTTCCCGGTGAGGAAGTAGTTCTGCACGCGCGTGTCGCTCATGCGGTAGACGAGGATGCAGCGCGACGGCAGCCCGTCGCGTCCCGCACGCCCCGCTTCTTGCGTGTAGGCTTCCAGCGAGCCCGGCAGATCGAAGTGCACGACGAACCGGATGTTCGGCTTGTCGATGCCCAGGCCGAACGCGTTGGTGGCGACGACGGCGCGAATCGCTTCGTCCATAAAGAGGTTGTGGACCGAGGTGCGGTCTTCTTTGTGGAGCTTGGAATGGTACACCGCCGCCGGGATGCCGAGCTCGCGGGCGAGGTGACTCTGCACTTCGAGCGCGTTCTTAATCGTTGCCGTGTAGATGATGCCCGTGCCTTCGAGCGCGCCGTCACCGGTGAAGAGCGCGTTGAGGATCTTGAGCTTGTCGGCTTCCTTGTGAGCTTTACGCGCTTCGTAGATGAGGTTGGGACGATCGAACCCGCGCACGATCGGCTTGACGAGGTCGATGCCCAGCTGATGGAGGATGTCTTCCCGGACCGCGGGCGTTGCGGTTGCCGTCAGCGCGAGGACGGTCGGGTGCCCGAGCTTCGCAATGACCCCGCCGAGCGCGAGGTAAGCGGGGCGGAAGTCGTGCCCCCACTGGCTGATGCAATGCGCTTCGTCCACGACGAAGAGCGGCACGTCGATCGACTGGAGCAGGTGCAGGAAGGAGGCGTCCTCGAGTTTCTCCGGCGTCGTGTAGACGATGCGAACCCCGCCCGACGCGATGCGCTCGCGGGCCCGGTGATCCTGATCTTCCGAGAGGGTCGAGTTGAGCGCGATCACGTTGGTGATGCCGCGCTCGCGCAGCATGTCGAGCTGGTCCTTCATCAACGCGATAAGCGGGCTCACCACGACGGTCGTGCCGTCGAGCAGCAGGGCCGGGAGCTGGTAGGTCAGGCTCTTCCCGGCGCCCGTGGCCAGAATTGCCAGCGTATCCTGGCGGTGTAAGACTCGTAAAACGACGTCTTCTTGGCCTGGGTAGAAGTCTTTGAACCCAAACTTTTCTTGAAGCGCTGCGCGCAGATCCACGGCCTCTTCCTTTTCCGATCCCAGAATAGCCGACACCCTGGCTGGAAAGCAAATTATACGACCGCTCTCTGGGCGGATTCGTTTCACTAGATACCCGCCTGCAGGCGCCGCGAAACGGCCCGCTAAAGGTGAGCGCCGTGTCCCTCTACCGCACCTGGCGCCCCTCGACGTTCGCCGAACTAGTCGGCCAGGACGCCGTCGTTCGCACGCTGACCGCGGCGATCGAGAGCGGAAAACTCGCCCACGCCTACCTCTTTTCGGGGCCGCGGGGTTCCGGCAAGACCTCGGCGGCCAAGATCCTGGCGCGCTGCATCAACTGCGAGCGCGGCCCCACCGCCCTCCCGGACAACACCTGCGCAAACTGCACGGCGATGCTCGCCGGGACCGCGCTCGACGTGCTCGAAATCGATGCGGCGAGCAATCGGGGCATCGACGAGATCCGGGCCCTGCGGGAAGCGGTGAAGTTTGCGCCCGCGACGATGCGGATGAAAGTCTACATCATCGACGAGGCGCACATGCTCACGAAAGAGGGCGCGAACGCGTTCCTCAAAACGCTCGAGGAACCGCCCCCCCACGCCGTCTTCATCCTCGCCACGACCGAGCCCGAGAAGCTGCCGGTTACGGTGCTTTCGCGCTGCCAGCGATACGGCTTTCGCCGCATAGCCATTCCCGTCATGATCGAAAGGATGAAGGAGATCGCGCGGGGCGAGGGCATCGCGATCGACGACGGCGCGCTCGCCGCGATCGCGTACCGCGCGGACGGAGGCCTCCGCGACGCGTTGACGATGCTCGAACAGCTCGCCGCCTACGCCGGCGACGCAACGGTTACCGTCCGGACCCTCGACCTTGCATTCGGCTCGACGGGCCGCGACTTCGCGCAGGCAGTCGTCGAGGCGGCGCTGGCCCGGGACGCGGCGGCGGCGCTCGCGGTCGTCGAAGAGGCGAGCGACGCAGGCACCGATCTCTCGGGGCTCGTCCGCCTGCTCATCTCGGCGTTTCGCAACCTGCTGGTCGCCCGCGTCGACCCCAGCCTGCTCGCGCGCGATCTCGCGCCGGAGGATGCGGAGCGCGCCGCCGGGCTGGCCAAAGGCGCGGCGCAGGCCACGCTCGTGCGCGCGCTGCGCACGCTGTCAGAGGCGCTCGCGCTCGCGCGCAGCGGCGGCAACGCCCGCCTCGAGCTCGAGACCGCCCTGCTGCGTTTCATCTTGACCGCCGAGGATCCGTCGCTCGACGCGCTCTCGGCCCGCGTCGCGGCGCTGGAAGAGAAGGGACCCGCACCGCGTCAGGCCCCCGCCGTCGAGCGCGAACCAAAAGCGCCGCAGCGGCAAGCGCCTCCAGCTTCGCCGGCGCCCCCGCCGTCGTCCATGTCCCTTCAGAAGGTCCGCGCGGCGTGGCAGAGCATCCGCAGCAAAATCGAAGGCGAGCGCGAGTCGTTGCGCGCGCCCCTCTCGCGCGTGGCGATCGACGCGCTCGAAAGCAACGCGATCGTGCTCAAACTGCCCAACACGTGGAGCGCCGACGCGCTGCGCGACCACACCCCGCTGGTCGAAGCCGCGATCGCCGACGTTCTGGGCGTGCCGCTGAAGATCGTCCTTCGCGTGGACGGCAACGCGGCGCGGGCCCGAGCCGCGACGGCAGAGGACGATCCCGAAGCACTCTTCGATTACGCGAACGAACGCATACGATAAGCAGAGGTTGGTACCGATGAATCAAGCGCAGTTAATGGCGCAGGTCAAGAAGATGCAAGCCGAGATGAGCAAGGCGCAGGAGGAGCTCGCGAACACCGTCGTCAGCGGAAGCGCGGCCGGGGGCGCGGTGACCGTCGAGGTTACGTGCGATCAGCGGGTGAAGCGCGTGAAGATCGGCAAGGAAGCCGTCGATCCCGACGACGTCGAGACGCTCGAAGATCTCGTCGTCGTAGCCGTCAACGACGCGCTGGGCAAAGCCGGCGAGGCTTCGCAGAAACGCATGGCGTCGGTCACCGGCGGGATGCGCATCCCCGGATTGACGTGACGTGCCGTCTACCGGATCGGTCGCGAGCCCCGTCGCCGCGCTGATCAACGAGCTCAGCAAGCTTCCGACGATCGGCCCAAAGACGGCGGCCCGGCTCGTCTTTCATCTGCTCAACCGCCCGCGTAACGAGGCGCAAAGCCTGGCCGAGGCGATACTCGCCGTCAAAGACAACGTGCGATTCTGTTCGATCTGCTATTCGTTGTGCGAGAACGATCCGTGCGAGTTCTGCAGCGACGACCGGCGCGACGCCACGACGATCTGCGTCGTCGCCGAGGCAAAGGACGTCTACGCGATCGAGCGCACCGGCGCATTCAAAGGCCGCTACCACGTTCTGGGCGGGCTGATCTCTCCGATGGACGGGATCGGGCCCGCACACTTGCACGTGAAGGAGCTGGTCGAGCGCATCGGGCGCGACCGGCCGGAGGAGATCATCTTGGCCACCAATCCCAACGCCGAAGGCGAAGCGACCGCGCTCTACTTGGCGCGGCTCCTTTCGCCGCTCGGGCCCGCCGTTACGCGGCTGGCATACGGCCTGCCCATCGGAGGCGATCTGGATTACGCGGACGAGGTGACGATCGCGAAGGCTTTGGAGGGGCGCCGCACGCTCGACGGCGACGTGCGCGCGCCCGTACCGCGCGGCACTGACGAACGGTCTAATCAGGATTGACTAGCGTGCGCTTCACCATGCGGCGCTATGCTACCGATGCCGGGTGTGGGCGGAGGCGTCGTTGTAACGGCGCCTCCTTTAGGTTTGTGACAAACCGTTAGAGAAGTTCGAGCTCTTCGCCCACGCGAACGATCCCCGGCTCCACGACGTCGCAGTAAACTCCCATGCGATTCGCGCGCTGCTGCGCCAAAACGCGCAGGACGTTGAGGTCGCCCGGTTCGCCTTCGGGGTGATAGGTGATCGCGACGCAGCGCTCGATGGCGCAGCGCACGCGCAGGCGCGTGCCGCCGAGCCGAAGCTCGGCGCCGGACAACTCGCTCTCCGGTGGGGCGAACGCACCTGCGGCGCGCACGAAGAGGTTCGGACGGAAGCGCTCCCACTCGAGGGCGTAGCCGAGCAGCGCTGCGAGCTCGTCGATCCAGCGGTCCAGGACGAGCGATATCGGCGCGGCGTCGAAGTAACGGCCTCCGCGGCGGGTTTCCACGGCGACGCCGCGCTCGGCCGCCAGGACGCGCGCCGCTTCGGGATCGCCGGTAAGATGCAAGCGCTCGTTTTCTTTGCCGCGATAGGTCTTGCCGGTGCGCTCGTGGCCGTCGCTCACGACCATCGCCGCCTCGCGGTCGCCCGCAACGCCCGCGGTCGTGATTTCCGCGGACTCCAGCGGTTGCGCGCGCAAGCTCTTGACCGGATAACGGCGCAGCGCGGCGAGCGTACCGGCGATCATGCGCGTCACGTTTCCGCGAAGGGTTTGCGAACGCCTTGACGCAAGACGCGCGCGATGGAGCTCCGACCGCTCTACCTCGGCGAAATCTTCACGCGAACGGCAACCCTTTACGTGCGAAACTTCCTGCCGTTCGCCCTCGTAGCGCTTGTGGTCACGTTCCCGCTCAGCATCGTTCAGTACGCGCTCGATCGCATCGCCCAGCCGCAGCTCGACGTATTGGTGCGGGTTCTCGAGCGCACGCCGGTCAACGCTGCGGCGCTACCGAACGTCGCCATCTCGCCGTCGCTCTTCGGCGTCGAAGCACTCGAAGGGCTGCTGGCGTATGCGGCGGCTACGGTCGTCTTTACGGCGGTCGCTGCCGGCGTCGCGAGGCTCTACGAAGACGCGCCGGCGAGCTTTGCGGCCTGTTACGGTTCCGTGTTGCTGGCGTGGCGTCAGATCGCGGCGGTCGTCGCGCTCGGCGTGCTCCTGTTCCTGGCGTGGGACGTCGCGCAGACGCTCCTCGCGTTGCTGTTCGTCGGCGCCGCGGGTTCGACCGCGCGGTCGCTGGCAGCGATAGCGCCGCTCGCCGGGCTCGTCGTCTCCACGGTGATGGTGCTGACCTTCGCGCTGCTCGTCGTGACGCTGGCCTTCGCATCGTTCGGCGTGGTCGTCGAGCGGCGCACGGCGCCGTCGGCGCTGCGCGAGAGTTTCAGACGCATCTTTACGCGCGCCGAATTGCAGCGGGCGATGCTCGTGTCGATCGCGGTCTGCGTGACGTTCCTCGCGGGCGCGGCTTCCCTCAACGCGATCACGCTGGTGGTCGGCCACCTGGCGTGGGGTGCGGCCGCGGCCGTGGCAGTCGTCGTGCCGCACGCGCTGCTCCGCGCCGCGATCGCGCCGTTCCAGGCGATTCTGCTCGCAACGTATTACTTCGACGTGCGGATCCGGCACGAAGGCTACGATGTCGAGCTGGGGCTGGCGCGCATCGCGGCCGGCCGGCCCGCCGGGGCCGAGTCGGCTTACGCGCCGACCGCGTACCTCTCGGGCGTGGAGCGCGCGGTCGTCAAGCGATTTCTCGAGCGCCGCGGGGCGCTGGACGCCGGCCGCCGCGCGGCGCTCGCCGCGCGCCTCGCCGCTCCGGCACGCGAACGCGTGCCGCAAGATCTGCGCGGCCTCGACGACGAGTCGCTGCTCGAGCGGCTGTAGTGCCCGCCGCGCTAGCGGCGGAACTTTGCGGCGATGTCGCGCGCGAAGCGCAACGCCTCGCGTTTCGTGCGGTCGTAGACCTGCGCGGCTTGGCCCTTGCTCATATGCCTGCCGTGCTCGTGAAAAAACGTAACGCCCTCTCCGACGACGATCGTTCCCGCGTAGGCGATGGCGCCCTTGATCGCGATTCCGGCGACGGGCACGAAACCAACCAGCTCTCGAGCCAGCGTGCGCCAGCCGAATCCCCCGCCGATGACCGGCAAGAGCTGCCACGTTCGGTGCACGTCGGGGTCGTGCCCGTACGCCGCCTCGATGTGCAGCATCAGCATTACCTGGATGCCGGTAATCGCGACCATGTCGCCCGCGGATGCGAAGGCGCCCAGCACGACGCCGACGACGGGAATGTGGTCTACGACGGCGCTCGCGATAGCGACCTTGAGCGCGTTGTTCGCGGCATCGCGCGTCAGCTTGGCGGCGACGCTGTCGCGCAGCACCGGCAAACGCCTCCCGACGGCGATCTCGACGCCGCCGGCGCACTCGACCAGATGCGGGAAGACGCGTTCGCGCAACGCGTCGCGCTCGATCGCGGCGACCACGTATTCCGCCCACGCACCCGGTGCGGGCGGCGTTGCTGGTCCGCTCGGCTGTGCGGCCGGATCGACGGTTATCGCGAGAATCGGAGCGCGCAGCCCGCGCAGCGACTCCAGCGTGGCGCCGGCGGCATCGCCGCGGTATCCGAGGAAGATGACGGCGCGCACTTCGCTCGGGTTGGTCACCATCGGCGAATCCGGCCGAATCGTTTCCAAACACGCTGCGGCGTCGAGCGGCACGCCGTCGGCGTGACCGGAGAGCATGAGCGAACGCATCGCGACGACGAGCGCCGGATCGCCGCAAAGCAGAAACCGGAACGGCTTGCGCACGTGCGCCGCAAGGGCGCGCGAGTCTATCCCCTTGCGAACGAGGGAAAAGAGGTTGCGCGCGTCGCCTACGGCCGTCACGAGCGCTACAAACCCAGCTGGCTTAGATCGACGGCTAAGCTGCCGTCGGCTCTGCGCAGCTCCTTGACCGGATCGTCGGTGTAGTCGAGGTAGACGAGTCCCAGGAAGATTTCGAGCGGCCACGCGTGCATCTTGTGCGCGTTGGCGACGTCTACGATCGTCTCGCCGGCGCTCTTCGCTTCGGCGATCACCGATTCGGGGGTGCTCTTGATGTCGGCCGCCACGATCGTGGCCGTCGCGACGTCGCCGGGAGTAAGGCGGTCGCGCAACATCGTGCGGTAGTCGACGCCGGCGCTTCCGAAGCGCTGCTGCAGCGCGTACCGGAGCGTCGAATAGAGCTGCGGCGAGGTTCCCAGACCGAGCAGCGTGATGCGCACGGAGAGCTGACGCGAGCGCGCGAGGTTGTAGAGCTGTGCCGCCTGCGACCCGCTCGTGGCCGCGGCGCTGAACTCGCCGACGGTTTTCTGCATCATCGCTGCGAGCGTGTCGTACTCGCTTTGGCTCAGATCGCCGTTGAAGCTGAGCTGCGCGTGATCGAGCTCTTTGAGGAAGTCGTCGAGATCGCCGAGCGACTGATCGAGCACCGTCAGCGATGCGCGCGCCGCGTCGACCGACCGAAGCAGCTCGGCGTCGCCGAGCGAGAGCTCGTCCATCATCTGCGGATACGAAGGCAAAATTGCGAGCGATTCGGCCGGGATGGGCGTCGTGCCGAAGGGCGCGAGCATCTCGGTGTAGATGTCGGCGCCTTCCTTGAGCAGCCCCGACTCTTTGCCTTTCTCGAGCGTGCCGACGCCGCCGAGCGGGCCTGCGTCGCTGCCCGTGTCCTGCAGCGTGCTGTCCAGCGAGCGGGCCATGGATGTGATGTTCTTGACGACGGCTTCTACGCGCGAACCGTGGCGGACGTTGACGCGGCTGAGGTCCGGCATCTCGTACTGCAGCGTCTCGATGCGGCTCTCCACCGCCTTGAGCTGATCCTTGCCTTCCGTGGCGCGCGCGCCGATTTCCGTCGCGTCCTGCAGCTGCGCCGCCTGCGCCGCCTGCACGGCGCTTTGCAGCTTCGGCAGGTTCGGCTTGGTGAGCGTGACGCGCTGCACTTCGAGCTGGCGCAATGCGGCGAGACGCTGATCGGCGGTCGCGCGCGTCGCCGGCGATCCGAGCTGCGCGGCTTCGGCTAGGGTCTGTTGGCTCTTGCTCGGCAGGCCCAGCGCGAGCTGCGACTGGCCAAGCTCGAGAAGGGCTTCGGAGTTGTTCGGGTCGGCCTTGAGAAGTTGGCCGAGGCGCAGGTCTGCAAACTCGTAGCGCGCGCGCTCTTCGTCGCTCGAGGCTTGCACGAGCTCTTGGGTTTGCGTCACCGTCTTGGGATCGAGCTCGGGGTAGCCCATCAAGTGAGCGACGCGATTTTGCGGATCCGGGTGATCTTGGAGGTACTTGCTGACGGCGTCGCTGTGCTCGTTCTGCAGCACCGCGAGGTGTGCCATCATGGTAACCATCGATTCGGGATCGTATCCGGCTCGCGACATCAGCTGCAGGCCGTAGCGATCGGCTTGCAGCTCGTCCTCGCGCGAAACCTTCGCCATCAGCCCGGCCTCGGCCAAGCCGCCGAACTCGTAAATGATCGGCGAGAACATGGATGCGAGGCCGAAGAGGATATTGAGGATCTCCGCCTTCGAGTTGGTCGTGATGACGTGACGGCGCTCGATGTGTCCCGTTTCGTGGCCGATGACGCTGGCCAGCTCGTCGTCGGACTGGACGAAGTCTACCAAGCCCTCGTTTACGTAGACGAAGCCGCCCATCGTCGCAAACGAGTTGATCTGGCTGTCCTTGATGACTTTGACCGAGTACGGGACGTCTTTGCGCGCTACCTGATTCCAAAGGTTTCCGGCGATGCCTTGAACGTAGGCGTTGAGGAGCGGATCGGTCTCGATCACGCTGCCGGCGACGATCTGCTGGTCTTCCTCCTGACCCAACGCGATTTCGGCCTGGGTGGACATTGCGGAAACGGGTGCCGGTATGCCGGCACAGAGAAGTGAGACGATCGCAAAGAGCGGAATGATGCGGCGCGACATGCGGGTTATCTTCCTCTACCTCCGGTACCCTATCGAAGTTACGTGGGCCAACTGTGTATTATATGTGGAAAAGGTCAAGAAATTGCGAATGAAGTGTGGATGGCGAGGGGGATGCGAGCGGCCCTTCGCGCAGAGCGCGGCGTGACACTCCTGCGAGGAAGGCGCGACGGCCTCGAGGTGACGCTCGCCGGGCGCGAGCTGGCCGAGGCCTTGGTAGAGTTGGAAGCCCGCCTCGCCGAGCAGCCGAGCTTCTATCGCGGCGCCTCCGCCGTGGCCGGTTTTGGAGAGGCGCTTCCCTGTGCGCAGGACCTCGGGCGCCTGCGCGACCTGCTCGCCTCGGCGGGCATCGAGCTGCGCGCGCTCTCGGGGCGCGCCGACGGTCTCGAAGCGCTGGCGCAGGCGCAGGGCCTGGCCTTCGAAGCCCCCCGCTCGGCCGACCTCGAACGCCGCCGGGCCCGGCGCGAGCGCGCCGAGCTGCGGCTCTCCGAGGCGGCGACGTCGCTCGTCGCGGACTTTGCCGGAGCGCGAGGCGACATCGCGCAGCGCCGGAGTCGGGGCGAAGCAAGCGTCCCGCGCCCTCGCTTCGAGACGCCGGAGCCGCCCCGGCAGCTCCACGTTGTGGAAGCTCCGCCGGGGACGCTCTATCAGGCCGCGACGCTGCGCGGCGGCCAAGCGCTGCATCACAACGGCAACATCGTCGTCGTCGGCGACGTCAATCCCGGTGCCGAGCTGGTGGCGACCGGCGACATCCTCGTCTTCGGCCGGCTCGCGGGCATCGCGCACGCCGGAGCGCGCGGCGACGAAGGCGCTCGCATCTACGCAATAGATCTCGCGGCAACGCAGCTGCGCATCGCCACGTTCATCGCAACCGAGGGCGACGGCAAGCGCAAAGCCGGCGCGACGCCGGAGGTCGCGGTCGCCCGCGACGGGAGGATCGCGATCCTTCCGCTCGACCGTCTCGCCGAGCTGCACGGCTCCGGAGCGCTTCCATGAGCGCGCGCCGCATCGTCGTGACGTCGGGGAAGGGCGGCGTCGGAAAGACGACGACGACGGCCAACCTCGGCGCGACGCTCGCCAAGCGCGGAAAGCGCGTGATCTTGATCGATGCCGACATCGGTTTGCGCAACCTCGATCTCGTGCTCGGCCTCGAAAAGCGGATCGTCTTCGATCTCGTCGAGGTAGCCGAGGGCCGCTGCCAGCTCCGTCAGGCGCTCATCAAGGACAAGCGTTTCGAATCGCTCTCGATCTTGCCGGCGGCGCAGACGCGCGAAAAGGATGCCGTTACCGCCGAGCAGTTTACGGCGATCGTGGAGCTCGCCGCCGAACAGGCCGACTACGTGCTGGTGGATTGCCCGGCCGGAATCGAAACGGGCTTTCGCAACGCGGTAGCCGGTGCCGCCGAGGCGATCGTCGTGACGACGCCGGAGGTCAGCGCGATTCGCGACGCCGACCGCGTCGTCGGCAAGATCGCACAGGCCGGAAAGCCGATTAGGCTGATCGTCAACCGGCTGCGCCCGGAGATGGTGCGCACCGGCGACATGCTCTCGGTCGACGACGTATGCGAAGTGCTCTCGATCGAACTGCTCGGCGTCGTTCCCGACGACGAGGAGATCATAGACACGACCAATCGAGGCGAGCCGATCGTCCTGGACGAGGCGAACAGGCTGTGCGCGATCTACGACAAGATCGCACGGCGCCTCGAGGGCGAGATCGTTCCATTCACCAACTTCGAAAACCAGAGCCTTTTCGGGCGCCTCCTCGGCGCGTTGAAAGTGGGGTAAGAGCGTGCATCAGCTGCAATCCGATTCGCCGCAAGCCGAGCCCGGCGCCGCGGCCGCCAAGCTCGGGCGCGCGATCGTGCTCACGTCGGGCAAGGGCGGCGTCGGAAAGACGACGACGACGGCAAACCTCGGCACGGCGCTCGCCAGTCGCGGCGCGCGCGTCGTGCTGGTCGACGCCGACGTGGGGCTGCGCAACCTCGACATCCTGCTCGGTTTGGAGAGCCGCATCAAGCACCATCTGCTCGACGTGCTCGAGGAACGCGTCACGCTCGACGAAGCGCTCGTCCCAGGCAAGCACGGCGACAACCTCTTCCTGCTCGCCGCAGCACAGTCGCGCGAGAAGGACGAGGTGGAGACGCCGAAGATGCAGGCGCTGATCGCAAGCCTGCGCGAGCGTTTCGACTACGTCCTCATCGACTGCCCGGCGGGCATCGAGATGGGGTTCAAAAATGCCGTCGCGGGCGCCGACGAGGCGATCGTCGTCTGCACGCCGGAGGTTTCGGCCGTGCGGGACGTCGACCGCGTCGTCGGATTGCTCGGAAACCGCTTCCGCCCGCAGCTCGTCATCAATCGCCTCCGTCCGCAACTCGTGAAGAAAGGCAAGATGCTCTCGGTCGACGACGTCAACGCGATCCTGCGCCTGCCGCTGCTCGGCGTTATCGCCGACGAGCCCGCGATCATCGTTACGACGAACAAAGGCGAGCCGCTCGCGCTGAACAAGGAGACGCAAACGGGAGCCGCATACCACGCGATCGCCGCGCGCGTCGCCGGCGAGGACGTTCCGGCCCCGATGCCGCCGGCTGCAAAGAGCTCGCTGATCGAGCGCATCGGCACGCTCTTTGGAGGAAAGCGCTCGTGATCGAATTCCTCAAGCGGCTGTTCGGGCAGCAAGGCTCGAGCGCAACGGCCAAAGAGCGCCTGCGCCTCGTCCTGATGACCGATCATCTCGAGCTTGCACCCGAAATGATCGACTCGATGAAGCGCGACCTCGTTGACGTGATCTCGCGCTACGTCGAAGTCGATCGCGAAAAGATCGACGTGACCTTCGAACGCCAGGATCGCGCGCTCGCGATGCTGGCCAACATTCCGATCATCTCGGTCAATCGTCCGAACGGAACGCCCGAACTTATCGAGCCCGCCGCCGAAGCGCCGGCCGCCGGCGAACCCACTCGCGGAGGCGCCCGCCGTAAGCGCTCCGCCCGCGCGCAAACGCCGCCGTCGCTCGAAGAAGTCGCAGCGCGCGCCGGCGTCCCCAGCACCGGCCGCCGTTCACTGATTGCCTCTACTCCCAAGCGGCGCGAGGCGGTACCTCCGTAACGTAAACTGGGCGCTCGCCGCGGCCGGCGTCCTCGTCGCATGCCTGGGGATCGTCTGCATCCGCTCGGCCGGACTGCACTCGCCCGACGCGGCGGGCGAGTACAAGAAGCAGATGCTTTACCTGCTGCTGGGCGTGCCGATCATGGCGGGCGTGTCGCTCGTCGACTACCGTTCGTGGCAGCGCTGGGCGCCGGGCCTCTACGTCGTCAACTTGCTGCTCTTGCTCTTCATCCTGCGCGGCGGGCACAGCGCGCTCGGCGCGCAGCGCTGGATTTCGCTCGGACCGCTGGGAACGTTTCAGCCCTCGGAGCCGGCAAAGCTCGTCGTGGCGATCTCGCTCGCCGCGGTGCTGTGTCGCGGTACGTACGAGAACCTCCAAGATCTCTGGAAGCCGCTGCTCACCGTCGCGATACCCGCACTGCTGATCCTCAAGCAGCCCGACCTCGGCACGTCGCTCGTCCTGTTGGCGATTCTCACCGTCGAGCTTTTCTTCGCGTTGCCCAAGCTCGGCGATTTCGGCATCTATATGCTTGGCGTGTTCGTGGTCGCGGCGGGCGCGATCGGCACGAATGCGGTCCTCAAACCATTCCAACGAGCGCGGATATTCGTCTTTCTCAACCCGAAAGCCGATCCGCAGGGCTCGGGCTACAATCTCAACCAGTCGAAGATCGCCGTAGGAAACGGCGAGTGGCTCGGCCGCGGGCTGTATCACGGGACGCAGACGCAGCTGAACTTCGTGCCCGAGCACTCGCGCGATTTTATCTTCACCGTCCTCGCCGAGGAGTGGGGCTTTGCCGGCGCCGTGGGGCTGCTGGTTCTCTACGCCACCGTGCTCTATGCGGGCATACGCACGATGTTGGCCGCGCGCGATCGCTTCGGCTTCCTACTGACCGGCGGCTTGGTCGGCATGCTCTTCTTCCACGTCTTGGTCAACGTGGGGATGACCGTCGGGGTGATGCCGATTACCGGCATCCCGTTGCCGTTCATGTCGTACGGCGGCTCTGCAATGCTCACCGACTTCGCTGCGCTGGGCATTCTGCTCAACGTGTACTCGCAGAGGGATCGCGACGTCTTGGGCAACGCGTAGGCCGCCGGGATTCCGCCGGCCGCCGTGGTAGATAGGGGCGAGATGATGAAGGGACGGCTGAAGCTCGTTCTAGCGAGCGCGGCGCTTGCGCTTTCCGGCTGTACGGCCGGCGCGCCGGGCGGCCCGGTTACGTTGCCGGCGGCGGACGCGCAACGCGCGATGCCCTTCGTAAGCCGCGACGTCGCCGCGAGCAAGATAAAGCACGTCGTCATCATCGTGCAGGAAAACCGCACCTTCGACAACCTCTTTCAAGGCTTTCCGGGAGCCGACACGCAGCCGTACGGCTACGACAGTTCCGGGCGCAAAGTCAACCTCCAGCCGGTCGGTTTGAATACGACCTGGGATATGGAGCACAGCTCGTCGTCGTTTCTCGACGCGTGCGACGGCCAGGGCTCGTTTCCCGGCACCGACTGCAAGATGGACGGCTTCGACAAGGAGTCCGCCGGCTGCGGTGGGCCGGGCGAGCCGAAATGCCCCGATCGGTATCCGGCGTACAGTTACGTCCCGCAGAGCGAAACCAAGCCGTACTTCGACATGGGCAAGCAGTACGTTTTGGCCGACCGCATGTTCGAGTCGAACTTCGACGGCAGCAGTTTCGTTTCGCATCAGTATCTCATCGCCGCCCAGGCCAGCTCGTCGGTGAACATTCCCGAGGGAGGCCCGTGGGGCTGCGACGGCGGTCGCCAAGACGTCGTCGGCACGGTCACGCTGCAGCGCGAGATGGGCGGTCTGATTGCGCCCTGCTTCGACAACAACACGCTTGGGGACGAGCTCGACGGAGCCCACCTCCCTTGGGCGTTCTACACCTCGGCCATCGCCGGCGACGGCGGATTCTGGAGCGCGTATCAGGCGATCAAGCACATCCGCTTCGGTCCGGACTGGACGAAGGACGTCAAAGCCCCGCAGACGCGCTTCTTCACCGACGTCAGTCAAGGAAAGCTGCGCACCGTCAGCTGGATAACGCCGACGTGCGAAAACTCCGATCATGCCGGCTGCGGTTCGAAGAGCGGGCCAGCGTGGGTGACGTCGCTGGTCAACGCGATCGGAAAGTCGAAGTATTGGGACTCGACGGCGATCTTCATCATGTGGGACGACTACGGCGGCTGGTACGATCACGTCGGGCCGAAGCTCGTCGACTACGACGGCCTGGGCTTTCGCGTTCCGCTCTTGGTGATCTCCGCCTATGCCAAGAAGGGCTACGTCTCGCACGTGCACTACGAGAACGGCAGCCTGCTGCGCTTCATCGAAGACCGCTTTGGGCTGGCGAGCCTCTCGGCAAGCGACGCGCGCGCGAACTCGCCCGCTCGCGATTGCTTCGACTTCGGGCAGGCCCCGCGAAAGTTCGTCCAGATCCCGGCGCCGATGAGCCGGCGCGATTTCGAGCTTCAGCCGCCCGACCTGCGCCCTCCCGATAGCGAGTAAGCGCACAGCGGCAGGTCCGCCTCCGAGGGGGCGGGAACAACGTAAGCAGCCACATCGGCAGGCTCCGTCGACGCGACGAAGGGCTACCGGGCACAGGAATTTTTCAAAACTTTTTTCGAGGGCTGGTCCCCGGCGGCGCGCGGCGCCGCCCGCCAAGCGCCCCGGCAGCGGGAAGCGCGGCGAGAGCCAAGCTCCGGTACAATTCGAGGACAATTTGTCGAGCGAGATATTGATCTCGAGCGACCCGTGGGAAAATCGGGTCGCCATACTCGAGGACGGCGAACTCGCCGAACTCTACATCGAGCGCGAAGAGAAGGTCATCGGCTCGATCTACAAAGGAAAAGTGCAGAACGTGCTCCCAGGGATGGGGGCGGCGTTCGCAGACATCGGCCTCGGCCGCAACGCCTTTCTCTACGTCGACGACATCAACAAGCAGCCGCTCAACATCGGCGACGTCGAGATCACGCAGGGCCACAGCGGCTTCACGATCGGCGAGAAGGTCAAGCGCGGGGACGACGTCCTGGTGCAGATCGTCAAGGAGCCGCGGGGTCTCAAGGGGGCGAGAATATCCACGAACATCTCGCTGCCCGGCCGCTACCTCATCCTAATGCCGACCGGCAAGTACTCCGGCGTCTCGCGAAAAATCGAGTCCGCCGACGAGCGCAACCGCCTCAAGAGCGTGATGAAGCGCATTCGCCCCGAGGGCATGGCGACGGTCGTCCGGACGGCTGCGGCCGGCGTGAGCGAGGCCGAGCTCATCGCCGATCTGGGCGTGCTCATCCGCATGTGGCACGGCATTCTGGAGACGTATCGTCGCGCCGAATCGCCTTCGCTGCTCCACAAAGACATGAATCTCATTTACAAGGCGGCTCGCGACTTCATCACCGCCGACGTCGAGCGCGTGCTGATCGACGACGAAGAAGAGTACCGCAAAGTTCGCGACTTCCTGCAGCTGCTCGGCCCGCAATACATCGGCCGCATCGAATACTACAACTCGGGACGTTCGCTCTTTGCGGACTACAAAATCGACGAAGAGCTGCAAAAGCTCATGAAGCCGAAGATCACGCTCCCTTCGGGTGCGTCGATCGTCATCGAGTCAACCGAAGCGCTCACGGTCATCGACGTCAACTCGGGCAAGTTCACCGGCGGGCGAAATCTCGAAGACACGATCGTCAAGACGAACATCGAAGCGGCCGAAGAGATCGCGCGCCAAGTGCGTTTGCGCGACATCGGCGGCATCATCGTCGTGGATTTCATCGACATGTCGTCGGAGGCTTCGCGAGCGAAAGTCATCAAGACGATGGAGGACCATCTGCGGCGCGATCGCACGCGAGCTACGATTCAGTCGTTCTCGAATCTCGGCTTGCTCGAGTTCACGCGTAAGCGGATCGGCAAGGACCTCGGAGCGCAGCTGCGCGGCGCCTGCCCGACCTGCGCGGGGATGGGAAGCGTCATGTCTTCGCAGTCGGTCGCGATCGAGACGTTCCGGCGCATCGCGTCGCAGGCCGGCGACGGATTCTCCGGCGACGTCGTCGTGCACGTCGCGCCGACGGTCGCGGCGCAGATGGAGTTTTGGTACGACGACGAGTGCGAGCACCTTGGCCGCGAGATCGCCCATCCGATACGCGTCCGAGTAGACCCGATGATCCACCCCGAGAACGCGCGGATCGAATCGTCGGCGCGCACGGACCGCACGAAAGAGCATGCGGTACGCGTCGGCGACGAGCACGAGGTCGAGCTGCTCTCCGGGCGCCTGCCAAATGCAACCTCGGCAGCGGCCG
Organism: Vulcanimicrobiota bacterium; assembly: GCA_963790985.1. GTDB lineage: Bacteria > Vulcanimicrobiota > Vulcanimicrobiia > Vulcanimicrobiales > Vulcanimicrobiaceae > Cybelea. Next base: position 152,007 of record CAWBQB010000005.1, on the reverse strand, counting down.
TCGTGGACGGGAGGCTCGTCGAGGTCGAAAACGCTGCGAACAACGCCGGCAACTTCGTTCGGATTCGCATCCTCGACGTTGACGACGCAAACGATTACGTGATGGCCGAGCTCGTCACCGCGGGCGCAAAGCCGCGGCGGCGGCGGACCGGCCGAAAGGTCGCGCCGACGGCTGCGGAACAGACGCGGCAGCTCCGCGAACTGGCCGAAGACGCCGCGCGGCAATCAGCGTCGCGCCCGCCGATCGGCATCTCGCCGGTCACCGAAGAGGAAGAGGAGCAAGATAAGGCCCTGCGCGCGGAGCGCAAGGGCGAAGCGCAGCCGGATGCCATCATCATCGCCGAAGGCGCCGTCCAGGCTCCGGGCGATGAGGGGCGCCGCCGGCGCCGGCGCCGCCGGCGCGGGCGTGGAGGCCGCGGCGAGGAGGGCAGAGTCGCTCCCGGACAGGCCGCGCCCGTTCAAGCTGCGCCCGCTCCAGCCGCGCCCCCGCAGGTTGCCGCCGAGATTCCGGCAGCGGCCGCTACGGGCGACGGTCAGCGCAGGCGCAGGCGTCGCCGCCGCGGCCGAGGCGGAAGAGGCGGCTCGACCGGTTCTTCGCTCATGCCGGACCGGCAGGTTTTCGAAGTAGGCTCCGACGGCGCGGCGCACCCGGCGGGTGAAACGGCACCGCCCCAGCCTTCTCGGGCCATCGCGCCGATCGGGCGTTCGCGCCCGCCGGCCGTAGCGCCGCCGCCTCCGAGCCTCACCGCTCCGGCGGAAGAGCCGAAGCGCACGAAGCCGGTTCGCCGGCGTCGCGCTGCCGCGGCCGGCGGGGATTTGGACGGAGTTGCCAGCGCGATCGCGCTGCCGGCGGCCGAAGCCAAGCCTCGGCGCGCCCGCAAGGCGCCCGCGCCGAAGGCGGAGCCCGCGGCGGCGGAAGCGCCGAAGCGCCGCGTGGCGCGCAAGAAGGCGGAGACACCCGAAGCGCCGCCTCCGGCCAAGCCGAAGACGACGCGCGTGGCGCGCAAGAAGTCGCCGGCGAAGTAGGGCTAGCGCCCGCTATACGCCGTTTTCTTGATTCGAATGCGCGAGCTTGTCGTTTAGGTACTCGATCGCCTTGGTCAGCTGATCGTCTTTGGCCGGTTTGCCGAACTGCGGGTGTTTGTTTTCAACGACGACGACGTCCGGCGTGATTCCGAGATGGTTGATGTCGCGGTTGCGCGGCGTCAGGTAGCGCGCCGTCGTCACTTTGACCGCGCTGCCGTCCGGCAGCGGATAGATCGTCTGAACGACGCCTTTGCCGAACGTCTTCGTGCCCATGATCGTTCCGACGCTGCTGTCCTGGATCGCTCCCGACGTGATCTCCGACGCCGACGCAGTGTAACCGTTTACGAGGACGACGAGCGGAATCGGATCGATTGCGGTGTCGTCGGCATCGAGCGTCGTGATGTTCGAAGCGCGAGACTCCACCGATACGATCGGTCCGCTCGGAATGAACTTCGAGCTGACCGACACGGCGGCATCGAGATACCCGCCGCCGTTGTCGCGAAGATCGAGAACGAGGGCGCGCATTCCCTCCTCCTGCAAGCGCTTGAGCGCGGCATCGAGCTCGTCGCCCGTGTCGCGGCCGAATACCGTGACTGCGACGTAGCCGATCTTGTTGGGCAGGAGCTTTTCGTACACGCTGAGCTGGTGAATCTTCGCGCGGGTGATCGTGATGGGTGCGGGCAGGACGGCTTTGTCGCGCTGAATCGTCAGCGTGACTTTCGTGCCCTCTTTACCGCGCAGCTTGCCGCTGGCTTGCGGGAGGGTTAGGCCCTTGGTCGAGACGCCGTCGATTGCGATGATGAGGTCGTCCTGTTCGATTCCGGCCTTGTCGGCGGGGCCGTCGGGCACGACGTTTTCCACCGCGACGTATTTCGTGACGTCGTCGGTTTGAATGACGATGCCGGTTCCGCCGAAGTCGCCCCCGTCGAGGCCCTGGTTGAGCCCGGCGAACTCCTTCGGCGTGAGAAAGACGGTGTAACGGTCCTTGACCGATCGCATCATGCCGTCGAGCGCGACGTATCCGAGATCGTGCGCGTTGAACTTCGCCTTCGATTCGCCGGCGGCGTCTTCGATCTCCCGATCGATTTCGCGGACGTTGGTGGCGATGGCGTCGCTCGCGTGCATGACCGGAAGCGAGGCGTTCTTGACGCCCGCGGTGCGCATCGCCGAGAGAAGCTCGGCCCGGATCGAGTCGAGCACCGCCTGCTGGTCGACCTTCTTATAGAAATTTTGCGTCAGATACTCGTAGCTGGTCGAGATCTCGCTCGCTTCTTGCGACGGCAAGGCGGTCGAGCTGGGCGTCGAGGCGGCGGGCAGCGCGACGAGCGCGGCGGCCAGCGCGGCGACGGGGATGAGCGAAAAGAGCCGTTTCATGATGTCCAATTTAACGTAAGAGGGCGTGCAAACGTGCCTTGGCCGCGGCAAGCTGCTTGTCGGCCGGCGTGTCTATGAGCGATGGGTTGGGATCCTGCTCGACGACGATGTCGGGCTCGATCCCGTGATGCTGGATGTCGCGGCCGGCCGGCGTGAGATAGCGAGCGGTCGTGATCTTGAGCGCCCCTTGGTCGGGCAAGGGGAAGATGCTCTGCACGACGCCCTTGCCGAACGTGCGCGTGCCGACGAGCGTGGCCAGGCCGTAATCCTGCAGCGCGCCCGAGGTGATCTCCGATGCGCTGGCGGTGTACTTGTTCACGAGGACGACGAGCGGCGTCAGTCCGCCGATCGCATCGCCGAGTGCCGACTCGCTGGTGCGTTGGCCGTCGCGCCTGATCGTCGAGACGATCGTGCCTTGCGCGACGAACAGACTGGATATCGCGACCGCGGCATCGAGCAGGCCGCCCCCGTTGTCGCGGAGGTCGAGAATGTAGCCGCGCGCACCCGCGGCTTTTCCGGCGAGCAGCGCCTTGCGCATCTCGTCGCCGGAAGTCGTGCCGAAGTCCGACAGCCGAATGTAGTCGATGCCGTGCTCGATCTTGGCGCGAACGGTCGGCACGTGAATGATCTCGCGCACGATCTGGAACGAACGCACGCGCGTGGGCGCGTCGTACGGGTGCGCCGTCAGCCGTACGGTCGTGCCGGCTTCGCCGCGGATCAACTGCTCGACGCGATCGATCGTCATGCCGCGGACGGACTCGCCGTCCACGCTGTCGACGACTTCGCCGGGCTTCATGCCGGCGCGCGCGGCCGGCAGGGCCTCGATCGGCTGCACGACGATGCGCCCGTCTTTGAGTTGGTAGATGTAGACGCCGATGCCGCCGAAGTTGCCGCCCGAAAGCGACTCGTCCAAGCCCTGGATCTCGCGCGGCGAGAGGTAGACGGTGTATGGATCGTGCACGGAAGTCATGATCGCGCGCAGCGCCACATCGGCAAGGTCGTCGCGCCCGCTCGAGCCGAGACCGGAAGCGTAGTGCGCTTGAGCGTACGCCAGAACGTCTGCGGCGCGTTTGCCGTCCTGTCCGGGGTCGCCGCTCGCGGTTTCGCCCGGGAGCTGCGCGTCGCGAACCTTCTTATCGTTGAGATAGGTGCGCAGCGCCTCGGACTCCGCGGCGATCGGCGTTTGCGGCTCGATCGGCTTGTAATAGCTGTTCTCGAGCTTGCGAAGCGCGAGATCGGCCAGCTGCGAATCGCCCGCACCGCGCGTCGCGAACAGATCCTGCAGATCGCCGGTGGTCGCAACGTCGAACGCGGAGCGGCCGGCGACGATTCCCGGGCGGTAGCCGAGCAGCATCGCGCCGGCGGCGCCGAGCGCTGCGACGAGCAGAACCGTCAAGAGAAGGCGAGTCGAAAGGTTCATCTATCCTCTACAGTACCCGGCTAGACCGGCTACGAGTTGCTTTTTCCCTAGCGTACCCGCTAAGTCTTAATGGAGGCGGGGCGCCGGGTCAACGGGTTTCCCATCAATTCGCACTTCAAAATGCAGGTGGGGCCCGGTAGACTGCCCGGTCGAACCAACCGCCCCGATTGCCTGTCCCCGCGATACCGACTGCCCGCTCGATACGTAGATCGCCGATAGGTGGCCGTAGCCGGTCGAGTAGTGGCCGCCGTGGTCGATGAGGATGTAGTTGCCGTACCCTCCGTACCACTGGGCCATGATCACCGTTCCGCCGGCGGCCGCCGTCACCGTCGTGCCCGACGGCGCCGCGATGTCCAGCCCCTGATGGAATTCGGGAGAGCCGCCGAACGGATTCGAGCGCCAGCCGAACGGCGAGGTGATCGTCCCGGTGACGGGCCACGAAAACGAACCGGGGCCACCCTCGCTCTCGACGCCGCCCGCGATGCCCGCGGCTTTTCGCTGCGCGGCAAGCTCGCGCTGGCGCTCCTGGATAAGGCCTTCGAGCTGCGCTTCCTCGGCAGCCGAAAGATCTTCGATCTCGGCGACCTGCGACGCGACGTCGTGGCGCCGCTCGGCGGCAAGCGAGACGAGATTGCGCCGTTCGGCGGCAAGCGAGTCGAGCTGGCTGCGCGCTTCTTCCTGCGCCTGCTCCTCTTGCGCGAGCGCCATTCTCGTGCGCTCGAGATCGGCTTCGATCGTCGCGACGCGCGTCTCGGCCGCCTTTCGCGCGCGCACCGCCCGCTCGTTCGCGGCGATGAGCAGACGCAGGTCTTCCCAGCGTTCGACGAACTCGCTGAACGAGTGCGCGGAGACCAACGCGTTGACGTAGCTCAAATCGCCGTTTTCGTAGACGTCAACGAGACGCCGCTTGAGCAGGGTGTCGTGCAGGCGCAGCGAGCGTCGCGCGGCGTCGAGCTGGACCGAGTTCCAGTCGATCCGGCGCTGGGTGGCGTTCTCGTTCTCCTGCAGCGTGCCGATGCGGCCGGTGACGGTGCCGATCGCCGCGTTCGTCTCTCCAAGCTGCGCCTGCAGGTCGTCGTAGTGCAGCGTGACGACGTGCAGCTCGGTGCGCTTTTCGTGCAGGCGCGATCGAATCTGCTCGGCTTTGGCGCGCTCCGCTTGGATCCGGCTCTCTATGCTCGAGCCGCCGGCGCCGGCGTACGCCGGAAAGAGGGCGAGCGCGATCGCGAGTGCGGCGGCGCGGGCGCGCGGCATCCGGTTCACGTTCGTAGATGGCGTCCGACGGAGATCCACGATGCGACCACGCCGATTGCCGCGCCGACGCCGAGCAATTCGGCGGCGAGCACGGGCGCGGAGATCGGCGAAGCCCCCAACTGCGCCCACGGCAGCGCCTCGAGCAGACGCGGCCAGAGTGCCGCGTGCGCGACCGCCAGCAAGCCGATCGCCAAGACCGCGCCGACGACGCCGTCCAGCAAGCCCTCACAGATGAAGGGCAGCCGGATGTACGTGTTCGTCGCGCCGACGAGCTGCATGATCGCGATCTCGCGCCGCCGCGCGAAGACGGTCAGACGGATGGTGTTGGCGATGATGATGCCCGCAACGACGAAGAAGACGGCAATCACTGCGATGCCGATGCGGCGGAGCACCGCGCCCAGGGCGAGGAGCCGCGCGACGATCTTCGCGCCGTAGACGACGTTCTGGATGCCCGGCATCGCGCGAATGGTTTGCGCGACCGCGGGGACCTCTTCGGGCACGCGGACTTTGATGCGGAACTTGTCGGGCAGCGGGTTCTCGGTCAGCAGCGCGGTGTCGATGACGCCCTTGGTCTGCTCGCGCAGTTCCGCGAGGCCCTCTTTCTTTGGAACGAAGACCGTCGACGCGATGCGCGGGTCGTCCCCGAGCGCGCGCGAGATGGCGGTTATCTGACCTTGGTTTGCGTCGGCGCGCAGGTAGGCGGAGATTTCGATTTGATCGAGCATGCGCGCGCCGACTCCGGCCAGCGCCGAACGCACGAAAAGGAAGAGGCCGAGCAGAACGATCGTGATCGCGACCGTGCCGATCGCCGTCGCCTGCATGCCGGCGTTGCGCGAGAAGTTGCGCAGCACCTCACCCAGAAAGAACTTGACTTTCCCCGAGTCCAAGATAGTAGTAGCCTCGCTCTTCGTCACCCGCGATGCGGCCGTCTTCCAAGCGCACGACGCGCCTGCGCATACGGTCGACCACGGCTTGGTTGTGGGTTGCTACTATGACGGTCGTTCCCTTGAGATTGATGCGCAGCAGCAGCGCCGTAATCTCCGTCGTGTTGGCGGGATCGAGGTTTCCGGTCGGTTCGTCGCACAGCAGCAGCTTCGGATTGTTGACGAGCGCGCGCGCGATCGCGGTGCGCTGCTGTTCTCCGCCGGAGAGCTCGTTGGGATACATTCGGCTCTTGTGCGAGAGGCCGACGAGATCGAGCACCCGCGGCACCTGGCGCATCACGTCCTTCGTGTGCGCGCCCGTGACTTGCATCGCAAAGGCGACGTTCTCCCAGACGGTCTTGTCGATGAGCAGTTTGAAATCTTGGAAAACGACGCCGAGGTGCCGGCGCAGCGCGGGTATGCGGTTGCGGCGAAGCCGGTCGACGCGGATGCCGTCCACTACGATCTCCCCCGCCGTGGCCTTCGCTTCGCGATAGAGCAGCCGCAGGAGACTAGACTTTCCGGTTCCGGAATGGCCGACGAGAAAGACGAACTCGCCCTTGGCGATGTCTAGGTTAACGTTGTCGAGGGCGCGCACGCCGTTAGGGTAGACGAGCGAAACGCCGCGCAGGGAAATCATGACTTCCGAGAGGACTTTTACGCAGGGTAAGGCCTATACCTCCGCCATGAACTTCGATTTGACCGACGAGCAGAAAGCGATCCAGGGCCTGGCTCGCGAGTTCGCTCAAAACGAGGTGAGGCCGCGCGCCGAGGAGATGGATCGGGAAGAACGCTTCCCCTACGACCTCGTGAAGAAAATGGGCGGCCTGGGCTTCATGGGTCTGCCCTTTCCCGAGGAGTACGGCGGAGCCGGCGCGGACACCGTGAGCTACGCGCTCGCGATCATGGAGATCGCGCGTGCCGACGCCTCGACGGCGATCACGATGGCCGCGCACGTTTCCCTCGGCGCCACGCCCTTCTACCTCTTCGGAACCGAGGCGCAGAAGCAGAAGTATCTCGTCCCGCTCGCGCGCGGCGAGATGCTCTGGGGTTTCGGCCTGACCGAGCCGCAGGCCGGGAGCGATGCAGGCAACGTTCAAACGAAGGCCGAGCTGCGCGACGGCAAATGGATCGTGAACGGGACGAAGGCGTTCATCACCAACTCGGGCACCGAGATCAGCGGCGGCACCACGATCACGGCGGTAACGGGTACGCGCGCCGACGGGTCGCGCGAGATCTCCAACGTGATCGTCCCGCAGGATACGCCGGGCTTCACGCGCAGCCGCAAGTACCGCAAGATGGGCTGGCGCGCGTCGGATACGCGCGAGCTCGCATTTGCCGACGCCGCCGTGCCCGAGGAGAACCTGCTGGGCGCGCGCGGTGAAGGGTACCGGCAGTTTCTCCAGATCCTCGACGGGGGGAGAATCTCCGTGGCCGCCCTGTCGATCGGCTTGGCTATGGGAGCGTACGACGAGGCGCTCGCATATTCGAAGGAGCGCCATGCGTTCGGTCAGCCGATCAGCAAGTTTCAGGCGATCTCGTTCAAACTCGTGGACATGCTCACCGAGATCGAGCATGCGAAGCTCATGATGCTGCGCGCGGCGTGGGAGAAAGATCAAGGGCGCGACTACGTGCAGGCGGCCAGCTTCGCCAAACTCTTTGCCGGCGAAGTCTCGCATCGCGCGGTCAACGAAGCGCTGCAGATTCACGGCGGCTACGGGTTCATGGACGAGTACCCGATATCGCGAATGTACCGCGATCAGAAGATCAACGAGATCGGCGAAGGCACCAACGAAGTGCAGCGGCTCATACTGGCCCGGCAAATGGGGTTATAGCGGCCGCGGCGAAGAAAAACGCATGAATTCAACGAGACGACTTTTGTCGATTGCAACGATGACGCTGGCAATCGCCGCCGTAGCGCCCGCCGCGCGCGCTCAGGAAGCCGCGCCGGCTCCCGCAGCCTCGCCTACCCTGATGGACAGACAGTATGACGGAAACCTGCACGTCATGCTCGCGCCGTACGTGTGGCTGCCGACGGTGAAGGGAGACTTCCAGTTCTCGATCCCGACGATCCCGCATCGCCGGGGCGGCGCGGTGCAGCCGAGCGTTGCGGTGGGGCCGAACAGCTACCTGTCGAGCATCAACTCGACCGCGATGTTCGCTTTCGATGCGCGTAAGGGCAGCTTCGACGTCTTCGGCGACTACATCTATCTCAACGCCTCCGCGAGCGCATCGGCCTCAACGAGCTTCACGGGCCCGCACGGCAACGTGCAGATCCCGGTCTACCTAGGAACCGACGCGCACCTCGCGACGTCCATTTGGGAAGTCGCGGCCGGGTATACCGTCGCGCGCGGGCACGACGCGGACTTGAGCGCGTTCTGGGGCATCCGGTCGTTTCCAGTAACCGTTAGGTTTTCGTACAACGCGACGGTCGGCAAGAAAGGGTATCTTGCGCCGTCGGGAACGATTACGAGCTCCGAGTACACGAGCGACACGGTCTTCGGGCTTCGCGGCAAGGCGTTCCTCGGCGACGGGCACTGGTACGTTCCGTATTACGTGGACGTCGGAACGTCCATCAACCAGGTCGCCAATCAGACGTGGGAGGGGTATTCGGGCCTCGGTTACGGCTTCAACCACGGGCAGACGCTGCTCTTCACCTACCGCAGCCTGAACTACAACGACTTCTCGCCCGACCGCCACACGCAAAGGCTTCTGCTCTACGGTCCGTTGATCGGCTACACGTTCAACTTGTAGGAGGCGACATGAACGCACGACGTTTTCTTGCCGGCGGGGCGCTGGCGCTGGCGGCCTGGGCGCTTCCCGCGTCCGCGGCGCTGCCGACCGGAACCAAAGCGCCGGCGTTCACGCTGCAGGCGACGCTGGGCGGCAACGTCTTCACGTTCAACCTGGCGGACGCGCTGAAAAAAGGTCCGGTCGTCCTCTACTTCTATCCCGCCGCCTTCACGACGGGCTGCACGATCGAGGCGCACGATTTCGCCGACGCAATCGATCAGTACGCCGCGCTCGGCGCGACGGTGATCGGCGTTTCGCACGATCAGCTCGACACGCTGCAGAAGTTCTCCGTCAGCGAGTGCCGCAGCAAGTTTGCGGTCGCGGCCGACACGAACCAGACCGTGATGAAGGCGTACGACGCCGTTCTCCCGCAGCATCCGCAGTACGCGAACCGCACCTCGTACGTCATCGCGCCCGACGGAACGATCCTGTACGTATACACCAGCATGGATCCGTCGCAGCACGTGCAGAACACGCTCAACGCGCTGCGAGCGTGGCACGCCGACCACGCGGGGGGAACGACGCCGTGACGGCGCGGGCCGCCGTCGCGCTGCTCGCGCTCGTCGCCGTCGGGGCCACGCCCTCACCCTCGCCGTCGCCCCGTCCGACGCCCAATCCCTACCGCCAGCTCGACTTCGCGTCGCCGACGCTGGGCGGCCAAACGCAGGGTCAGATCGCGGTCACCGGCGGATGGGCCGCCGTCAAACGCGACGGAAAAGCCGCCGTCGTCTGCGTCTCGTTCAAGAACGAAGCCGCCGTCGCCGCGACGCGCGTCGTCTTCGAGTTCGCGATATCCGGGCGCTCCGGCGACAATCTCGCCGACATGCAGCTCGATCGGCGCGGCACCTTCTCTACCGGCGTGGACATCAACGGCTGGTCGTCGCTCTCCGACTGGCAGGGCGGCGTGGGTCATCGCGGATACGGCGACAACTGCAAGACGGTCAGTTCGGGCGTCGCCGCTTTTCCGCTCCTCTCGGCGCGCTACGTAACGTACCACGTCCGCGCGGTCGAGTACGCCGACGGCCATACCTGGGGTCCGCCGTAGCGGCGCGCGGCTAGACCGCGTCGTCGTTTGCGAAGAGCTGCTGCGAGCGCGGCAGGCGCGTCGGGCGTTCCGACGTATCGATCGCCGTGACGTCGCGCGGAACGACGTCGATCGGCGGAATCTCCGACATCTCCTCGCCGCCTAACCACGCTTCGTCTTTTAGCTTGCGGCCCTGCGGCAGCAGCTTCGACTCGTACGAGCCGACCGCGCCGTTGAACGCGTTGACCGATCGCTCGAGGTGCTTGCGCACGTCCGTGAGGTGCTCGGAGAATTTCAGCGCCCGCTCGTAGAGCACGCGCCCGATCGCGGCGATACGCTTGGCGTTCTCCTCTTGCCGCAGGGCCTGCCATCCCATCGCAAACGTGCGCAGCAAGCTGATGAGGTTGAGCGGCCCGGTCACGAGGACGCCCTTGTCGAGCGCGTACTCGATGAGCCCCGGATCTTCGCTGCAGGCCGAGCTGAGAAACGCCTCGCCCGGCACGAACATCACGACGTAGTCGGCCGAGCCCTTCGCGGTCTGATAGCCGCGCCGCGAGAGCGCGTCCACGTGATCGCGCACGGCGCGCGCGTGCGCTTTGACCAGCGCGCGCCGGGCTTCGTCGTCGGCCGCCTCGAGCGCGGCCTGCAGCGAGTCCACGGGCGCTTTGGCATCCACGAAGACGCAACGGTCGCCCGGGAGATTGATCGTCATGTCGGGGCGAACGCGCGCCTCTTCCAGCGCGACCGTCTGCTGCTCGGAGAAGTCGCAGTAGGCAAGCATGCCCGCCTTCTCGACGACGTTGCGCAACTGCATCTCGCCCCATTTCCCGCGCGAAGCGGGATTGCGCAGCGCGGTGACGAGCGTCGAGGTCTGCGTCGAGAGATTAGCCGTCGCGCTCTCGAGCTTGTCCGCGCGACCCAAAAGTTGGTCGATCTGCTCGCGCAGGCTGCCCGCTTCGCGCTGCCGCTTCGCCTCGAGGTCGGCGATCAACCGGTCGAACTCGCCGAGTTTCTGCGTAACCGGCGAGACGAGCTCGCCGACGCGTTCGCTCGCGCGCAGCGCGGTCGCCTCGCGCAGTTCGTTCTTGGCCCGCTCCAGGAGCGCCTCGATCGCGCTGGCCTGCGCGTGCTGCGCGTGATCGAGCGTCGCCCGCAGCGCGGCGTTCTCGGCGCGCGCGGCGAGCCATGTAAACGCCGCGCCGAGCGCCGCGCCGAAGAGAAGGAGCGCGATGCCTGCGAGAACGGTCACGGCGTCGGCTGTCCGAGATGCGCGCGCAGGAACTCGACCGTGCGCGTCCAGGCGTCCTCGGCCGCCGTTTCCACGTACGACGCGCGCCGGCCGTCGCAGAACGCGTGTCCGGCACGTTCGTAGACGCGCACGTCGTTGGGCACGTGCAGGCGCGCGGCAAAGTCCCTAACGGTTTCGGCGGGAATGCCCGCATCGAGCTCCCCGTAGCTGCCGCAAAGAGGTATGCGAATATCCGCTGGGTCCACCTCGGTCAGAGCGCCGTAGAACGGGCAGACCGCGGCAAAAACGTCGCCGACGTCCACCGCGGCGCGCAGCGCGATGCGCCCGCCCAAGCAGAATCCTACGAGTGCCGTCTTGGTGCGCGGAAACTTTATCGAGAGCAATCGTGCGGCAGCGGCAAGGTCGCGCAGATACTGCGCGCGTTCGAGGCGCTGGGCGTAGGCTCGAAACGTGGCGGAGTCGTTCGAGCCGTCGCCGTCGGGTGCGTCGAATCTCCCGTAGAGATCCGGAGCGATTGCGGCAAATCCGGAATGCGCGAACCGGAGAACGGCGTCGCGAATCGACGCGTCCACGCCCCATAGGTGCATGACGACGACGACCGACGGAGTCTGCGCTATCGAGTGCGTGGGCCAAGCCGCGAAGGCCGGGAGCGCGCCGTCGGGCGTATCGTACTCGATTCGCTCGGAGAAGATTGCGGGATCTTCTGCCATTGCAATCACCTATTGACCAGTCGTCGTAGCGCTCCTCGGTGAAGGCCCCTCGCAGCGCTCGGGCAACGGCGCGCACCTGCTCGCTCGCTTCTGATGCCGCCGCCGGTGCTGCAAATACCGGGCGCTCGCGGGTAGTCGTAGGCCCCGGCCGCCGGAAAAGATAAAATGAAACCCGTTTTGGACCAGCAGACCGTCGTGAGCGTGCCGCTTCCCGAGATGGGGGAGTCGGTAACGCAAGGCTCCATCGTCGAGTGGCGCAAGAAAGCGGGCGACTTCGTCGCCGAAGGCGACGCCCTCGTCGAGGTTACCACCGACAAAGTAGACGTCGAGGTTCCGGCTCCCGTCTCGGGCCGGCTGACGGAGATCCTGGCCCGCGAAGGCGACACCGTCGCGGTCGGCGCGCCGCTGGCGCAGATAGACACCTCGCAGACCGGCGCCGCCGCCTCTCCGTCCGCCGGCAACGGCGCCGCGCGGGCGAGCGCCCCGGATGCGGCGCCGGCGCCGCCGAAAGCCGCTCCGCCGCGGGCGGGCGAGACGCTCGCCGACCGGCCGGCCCGCCGGATCGCCGCCAAGCTCGACGTGGACCTCGCGCTCGTCCGCGGCTCGGGCCCCGGCGGCCTCATCCTGCGCGCCGACGTGCTCGCGCAGGCGCAGAGCGCGAAACGACGGCCCGGCCCGGCCGCGGCGCCCCCGCCGGCGATTCCCGCCGGTGCGGTGCTGACGCCGCTGCGCGGTCCGGCGGCGGCATTGGCCGGGTACATGGAGCAGAGCCTCTCGATTCCGACCGCCACGAGTTTTCGCAGCGTTCCCGTGGACGTTCTCGACGCGCGCCGCAAAGAGCTCAACGGCGCGATCAAGGCGGCGGGCCGCAACGAGAAGGTGTCGTTCACGCATCTCGTCGCGTACGCGCTCGTGCGCGCGGCGCACGAGCTGCCCTACATCACGTACTCGTTCCGGCGCGACGAGCGCGGCGCACCGGCACGGCTCGAACCGGGCATTCATCTCGGCCTCGCCGTCGACAGCGAGCGCAAGGACGGTACGCGTTTTCTCGTCGTGCCGGTCATCGCCGGCGCCGACGCGCTCGACTTTGCGGCGTTTCGTGCGAAGTACGAGGAGCTCGTCGCCAAAGCGCGCGAGAACAAGCTCGTCGCCGACGAGCTTGTTGGCGCGTCGTTTACGCTGACCAATCCCGGTGGCATCGGAACGGTCGCGTCGGTGCCGCGCCTCATGGCGGGGCAGGGCGCGATACTCGCTACGGGCGCGATCGGCTATCCGCCGGGCTTCTCCACCGCCAACGAGCAGTCGCTGCGGCTGTTGGGCGTTTCGAAGATCATGCAGGTCACGAGCACCTACGACCACCGCGTGATTCAGGGCGCGCAGTCCGGCGAGTACCTGCGCCGCCTCGACGACCTGCTGCAAGGCAAAGACGCGTTCTACGAGGAGATCTTTGCATCGCTCGGGCTGCAGGCCGCAATCGCGCCGCAGCTGGCGTTCGCGCCGGCTCCCGCCGCGACGGCGCGTCCGTCCGACGAGATGCTGCGCGCGGTCGCATCGGGCATGGCGATCGTCGCCGCTTACCGGCGCCACGGCCATCTCGCGGCCAACCTCGATCCGCTCGGTGCGGATCCCGTAGGGGACGCATCGCTCGATCCGCAGAGCTACGGCCTCACGCCGGCGCTGCAGAGTGCGATACCCGCGAGCGTCCTCAACGTGAAAGTGCCGGGCCGCACGCTCGCCGAGGTGCTCCCGCACCTCAAAGACACGTACAGCTCGACGATCGCCTATGAGATCGAGCACATCTCCAACGCCAAGGAGCGCGCGTGGCTTCGCGACTACATCGAGTCGGGGCGCAACAAGATCAAGCACTCGCCGGAGCGGCAGATCGCTTTCCTCCGTCGTCTGACCCGCGTCGAGGGGTTCGACCGGTACGTTCGCAAGACGTTCTTGGGGCAAAAGACGTTCTCGGGCGAAGGGCTCGACGTCATGGTGCCGATGCTCGAAGAGATGCTCGACATGCTCGCCGACGACGGCGTCGAGAACGCGGTGCTCGGCATGGCGCACCGCGGACGGCTCAACGTCATCGCGCACGTCGTCAACACGCCCTACGAAGAGGCGATGACCGAGTTCGAGGCCGCGCAGTACCGCGGGAACCTCGGCGACGACGACGTCATGGGCGACGTGAAGTACCATCAGGGTGCGACCGGCGTCTTCACGACGTCGAAAGGCAAAGAGATCGGCGTCACGCTCGCGCATAACCCCAGCCACCTCGAGGCGGTCGATCCGGTGGTCGAAGGCGTCGCGCGCGCGCTGCAGACCGATCACACGCACGGCGTGCCGGCGTACGACCGCAAGCGCGCCGCGCCGATCCTGATCCACGGCGACGCGGCGTTTACCGGGCAAGGCATCGTCTCGGAAGTCTTCAACATGCAGTCGCTTCCCGGGTACGATACCGGCGGGACCATTCACCTCATCGCCAACAATCAGATCGGCTTCACGACCGATCCGTCGGACGCGCGCTCGACCCGCTACGCGTCGGACTTGGCCAAAGGCTTCGACGTCCCGATCGTGCACGTCAACGCCGACGACGTGGACGCGTGCATCGCAGCCGTGCATCTCGCCGTGGACTTCCGGCGCGCGTTCGGCAGCGACGCGCTCGTAGATCTCATCGGCTACCGAAGATTCGGCCACAACGAGCAGGACGAGCCGGCCTACACCCAGCCGCAGATGGCCGAGCGCATCAAGAACCACCCGACGGTGCGCGAGCTTTTCGCCAACAAGTTGATCAACCAGGGCATCATCACCGCCGAGCAATCGCGCGCGATGGTGGACGAGACGGCCGAGCGCCTCGCCGAAGCGCGCCGTGCGGTCAAGGGCGCGCTCGCGACGCACATCCACGGGCGCAAGATGTCGGGAAACAACACGTTCGACGGCACGAAGGTGCCGCCGGCGGGCCGCGCGGCGCTCGTCGAGTGGACGCAAGCGCTGAGCGCCGCGCCGCCCGGCTTCACGCTCAACAAGAAGCTGCGTTCGCAGTACGACCGGCGCATGGCGGCGATCGCCGAGAAGGGTACCGTCGATTGGGGCACGGCCGAATCGCTCGCCTTCGCTTCGCTGCTTACCGCCGGCACGCCGGTCCGGCTTACCGGCCAGGACACCGAGCGCGGCACGTTCAGCCACCGTCACGCCGTCCTTCACCCTTCGGCTCCGCTCGTAGCAGGCTCCGCGGGCGACCGGCGGGACGCTTGGATTCCGCTGCAGCACCTCGGCGAAAAGCAGGCGTCGTTCGAGATCCGCAACAGCCCGCTCTCCGAGTACGCGTGCATGGGCTTCGAGTACGGCTACGCCGCGCAAGAGCCCGAGGCGCTGGTCCTATGGGAAGCGCAATACGGCGACTTCTTCAACGGCGCGCAGATCATCGTGGATCAGTTCGTCGCCGCAGGGCAGGCGAAATGGGGGCAGACGACGCGCCTGACGCTCCTGTTGCCGCACGGCTACGAAGGCGGCGGCCCCGAACATTCGAGCGCGCGCCTCGAGCGCTTTCTCCAACTCGTCGCCGAAGGTAACTTGCGCGTCGCCTACCCGTCGATGGCGAGCAACTACTTCCACCTGTTGCGCCTGCAGGCGCGTTCGCCGATCGCCGTGCCCTTGGTCGTCATGACGCCGAAATCGCTGCTTCGCGCGGACAGCGCGTCGGGCTCGCTCGACGACATGGCCGACGGAGCGTTCGCGCCCGTGATCGACGATCCGCGCCCCAACGACCGCGAAAAGATCGACCGGCTCGTTCTCTGCAGCGGTAAGATCTACCACGATCTCGTTACGCACGCCGCCTATCCGCTGTTGAAACGCACGGCGATCGCACGGATCGAACTGCTCGCGCCGCTGCCGGTCGGCGACATCAATCGGCTCATCGCGAGCTACCCGCGTCTGAAAAAGATCCTCTGGGTGCAAGAGGAGCCGAAGAACATGGGTGCCCGGGCGTTCGTTCGCCGGCGGCTGCTCGAAGGGAAGCGCGACGGATTCGACATCGAGTACATCGGACGCGGCTACCGCGCGAGCCCGAGCGAAGGATACGCGGGCCAGCACGCCGTCGAGCAAGAGCGCATCGTGGCGACCGCGTTGGCGGAATAGGCCGGCTTTTAGGCCAGGCTTCGCACGTCGAACATTTTGCGCAGCAATTCGTCCACGTTGCCGGCGTCGGCGAAGAGCCGGCGCGTCTGCGGGCCGATGAAGCCTTCGAGAAGCATCGAGTCGAAGAGCGCGAGAAGTGCGTCGTAGTAGCCGCCGTGGTTGAGCAGCCCGATCGGCTTGTCGTGAATGCGAAGCTGTCGCCAGGTCAGCATCTCGCAAAATTCGTCCATCGTGCCGAAGCCGCCGGGGAGCGCGACGAATGCGTCGCTGAGGTCGTTCATCAGCGCCTTGCGCTCGTGCATCGTCTCGACGACGTGAAGCTGCGTGAGACCTTCGTGGGCGACCTCGGCACGAGCCAACGCGTCGGGAATCACGCCGATGACTTCGCCTCCGCAGACGAGCGCCTCGTCGGCGAGGATGCCCATCAGCCCGATGCTGCCGCCGCCGTAAACGATGCCGTATCCGGCGCGCACGATCGCTTCGGCCGCGACGCGCGTGGTGGCCACGTACGATGCGTCGTTTCCGACTTGGGAGCCGCAGAAGACGCAGATGCGTTTCATCGTCCTTCGCGGTTGGTCGCTCGGCCGCGCGGCGCCTGCCGGTGAGGCTTTGGGGGTGGGCGGCGGTCGAGTTCGCGGTGCTCGCGGCGCTGGCGTGCGTTCGCGCCAAGCTTTGGACCTACGGTTCCGACACGGGCACGTTTGCTCAGATCGTTGCCGACGCGCTGCACGGCATGCGCAACGGCGTCGAAGGCGGATCGCACTTTCGCTACCACTGGTCTCCGTCGCTCGTGCTGCTCTGGCCGATGGTCGCCGCGACCCGAAGCGCGCTGCCGCTGCAAATCGTGCAGGCTGCGGCGACGGTCGCGTGCGCGCCGCTCCTCGCCGCGCTGGCGCGCCCGTACGCCGGCGAGAAGCTGGGGAATAGGCTCGGCTACCTAGCGTTGCTCTATCCGCCGCTGCTGGCGCTGGGGTTCGACGAGTTCCACGAGCTCGGGCTCTTCTCGCCGCTCGTGCTCGCGCTCGTTCTCGCAGCAGACCGCGGACGGTGGGTTTGGTTTGGAGTCTGCGCGGCCGTCGCGATCGGTCTGCGCGAGGATGCCGCCCTGACACTGTGCGTCTTCGGCATCGCGCTCGTGGTCGTCGCGCGCAGACCGGCCGCCGGGGGCGTGGGGTTGCTCGACGGACGCCCGGCCGCGCCGGGCGCTCTCGCCGTTGCCGGCGCAGCGCTGGCGCTCGCGTCGGCGGCGGCGCTCGGGCTCTACTACGGCGTCATCACGCCGCGTTTGGGCGGATGGAAGCCCAGTCACTTCTACGTTTATCCGTTTGCCGACGGCCCGTTCGCGTTGCTGGCCGCGCCCTTTACGCATCCGCGCGAGTTCGTTCCGGCGATCTTTACGTTCGGGCGGCTCACCTACGTGCTCGAGGCGCTCGTCCCGCTTGCGTTCCTGCCGTTGCGCTCGCGCTGGGCCATGCTCGCGATCCCCGGCGGCGCGATCGTGCTGCTCGCGAACTCCGGCTACGTTTGGCGAATGGGAGATCACTACGCAGCGCTATGGATACCGTGGCTGCTGGTTGCCGCCGCAGGCGGCGTCGCGACGCTCGCGCGCGCGTCGGGCGAGCGGATCGCGCGTAACTGGACGACGGCCGCGGGCGCTATCTGCGCGGTCTTTCTCGTCGCGTTCGACCCGATGCACCCGCTGCACTACCTCCACCCGTACTACCACGATCTGGCCGGCGCGCGCCGCGCGATCGGCTGCGTTCCCAAAGACGCTTCGATGGCCACGTACGACGAGTGGTTCTCCGCCGTCGCGGCGCAGCGCCCGCGCGCGACGATCGATCGCGTCGGCGGCGTGCGGTACGTCGTCTACGCTTCGGACTTTCCCAGCACGGGCGCTCAGGCGCAAATCGGGCCGGCGCTAACCGCGGCGGTTGCTCGCGGCGAGTATCGCATCGCGTGCCGCTTCGGCCGAGTGGCCGCGTACGTGTCGCGATGAACGCGACGATTCCGGGGCCGAGCCGCTGGACCACGCTGCGCCGTCTGCTGCCGACTCCTTTCCAGAAATTCCCGTCCTTTCTGACCGAGATGACGGCGATCTACGGCAACGTTCTCGCCTTCAGTCTCCCGTGGCGCTCGTACGTCTTTCTCAACGAACCCGAGGCGATCAAAGACGTCCTGGTGACGCAGCAGCGCGCATTCTCGAAGTCGCTGGGAACGCGCGTGCTGCGCCTGCTGCTCGGCGACGGGCTGCTCACGAGCGAAGACCCGCTGCACCGTCAGATGCGCCGGATCGTTCAGCCTGCTTTCCATCGCGAGCGGATCGCGGAGTACGCCGCCGCAATGCGGCGCGACGCTCTGGCGTTCGCGGAGGGTATCGAACAGGGAACGGCGATCGACGTTCACGCGGCGATGACGGAGCTCACGCTGCGCATCGCGACCGAGACGCTCTTCGGCAGCGACGAAAGCGATTCGGCGGCATCCGTGGCCGGCGCGATGCGCCTCATGATGGAGGAGTTTCCATACATGCTCACGCCGCTGGGCTCGCTGCGCCAGCGCCTTCCGCTGCCGAGCACGCGCCGCCTCGACCGCGCGCATGCCGCGCTCGACGAGATCATCTACCGGCTCATCGCGCGCCGCCGCGGCGACGACGCCGTCCGCACCGACGCACTCTCGATGCTGCTGGCGATCCCCGACGACCGCCAAATCCGCGACGAGATCATGACGCTCTTTCTAGCCGGCCACGAGACCACGGCCAACGCGTTGACGTGGGCGCTCTATCTGCTCGCGCAGAACGCGGACGTGGACGAACGCGCCGGGACGGCGGCGCGCGCCGGCGATCGCGAGCACCTCGAGCGGGTGGTCAAGGAAGTGCTCCGCTTGTACCCGCCCGCGTGGATTCTCGGGCGCGAGACGCTGCACGACGTGACCCTCTGCGACGGCACCTCGATCCCGGCGAAGACGACCGTCTTCATGGCGCCGCTGATGCTGCACCGGCGAGCGGAGAACTTCCCGGATCCGGATCGCTTCGATCCCGATCGCTGGAAGCGCGGCGAGCCGCCGCCGTATGCGTACCTGCCGTTCGGCGCGGGTGCGCGGCGCTGCATCGGCGAGGACTTCGCTCTTGCAGAAATCGCGATCGTCCTGGAAACGCTGCTGCGACGCTTTCGCTTTACGCTCGAACCGGGCCGGCGCGTCCGCGCGGCGCCGCTCGTAACGCTGCGCCCGGCCGGTCCGGTCGTGCTGCGCGTGGAAGCTCGCGCATGACCGTGCCGGGACGAGGCCTTTGCGCGCCGGATGCACAAAGGCACGCCCTATGACGAACGTTCCACCGCAACACGACGAGCTCGGCGACTTCGCGGAGCGCGCCAAGCGCTCGCAGGTGCGCGTAGTCACCGCGCACGGCGACATCGTTTTCACGCTCTTTCCGGACGACGCCCCGCTGCATTGCGCGGCGTTCGTGAAGCTCGCCGAAGCGGGGTTTTACGACGGCCTGAAGTTCCATCGGGTCGAGCCCGGCTTCGTCGTGCAGGGCGGCGACCCGAAGGGCGACGGAACCGGAGGGCCCGGCTACCGTCTCAACGCGGAGTTCAATCCGCGCCCGCACCTGCGCGGAACGGTTGCGATGGCGCGCTCGTCGCAGCCCGATTCGGCTGGTTCGCAGTTCTATATTTGCCTCGACGACGCGCGCTTTCTGGACGGGCAGTACACGGTCTTCGGGCAGATGACCGAGGGCTTCGAAGCGCTCGACGCGATCAAGCGCGGCGATGCGATGACGAGCGTGAAAGTCGAACCGAAGAGCACGTGAGCGGCCGGTGCGGGTGAGCGCCCGGTCGTTTGAGGCGTAACGCAGGGCAGGAAAGGAGACGGACGCTTACGCGAAAAACGGGCAACTAATCGTGACTCGTCGTAAGGAGTTCGTAAAGATGCGAACGCTTGCCGCCGCGATTCTCGTCGCGTCGGTGGCCGCGACCGCCGGCTGCTCTCCTGCGGCCGGGCGGGCACCCGGAATATCGAACGCCGTACTTCCGAGCGTCGCCACGGAATCGGCTCGAGCGCTATTCGGGCACGGCCTCATCAAGCACATCGTCGTCATCGTGCAGGAAAACCGCACGGTGGACAATCTTTTCAACGGTTTTCCCGGAGCCGATACCGTGCAGTCGGGGAAGAATCGCCAAGGCCAGACGGTCGCGTTACGGCCGGAGTCGCTGAGCGCCCCGTACGACCTCTCGCATCGACACCGGGCCTGGGTCAACGAGTACGACAACGGCAAAATGGACGGCTTCAGCGCGGTCAACGAGAACTGCTACCGGCCGAACCGCTGCCCGCCGCGCCAGGTGGCGGCGTACGCCTACGTTCCGAAGAGAGAGGTCGAGCCGTACTGGGATATGGCGAGCCGCTATACGTTTGCGAACAGCATGTTCCAAACGAATCAAGGGCCGAGTTTCCCCGCGCACCAGTACATCGTCAGCGGCACGTCCGCGATCGACGCGAATTCGGGCCTCAAGGCTGCGGAGAACGCCAGCGATCCGCAGCACGTGGGGCGCCAAGGCGGGTGCAGCTCGCTGCACCGTGCGACGGTCTTGACGATCGATGCGACCGGCCACGAGGGGAACGCGGTGTTTCCGTGCTTCGATCGCAGCTCGATCATGAATTTAATGAACGGCAGCGGCGTCAGTTGGAACTACTATCAAGCCTTCGGAGGGTCCGGAGCGTGGCATGCCGCCGATGCGGTGCGCTCCATCTGGCAAAGCAAGAGTTACGACAACGTGCGCTGGCCTTCGGGGAGGGTTTTGAAGGACATCGCGGCCGGCAAGCTCGCATCGGTTGCCTTCGTCACGCCGCGCGCAGCGTCGTCCGACCATTCGGGCACCAACAACGGCAGCGGCCCATCGTGGGTCGCCTCGGTCGTGAACGCAATCGGCAAGAGCCGGTACTGGAAGGACACGGCCGTCATCGTAATCTGGGACGACTGGGGCGGATGGTACGAGCACGTGACGCCGAACCTTTACAACTCGTACGAGCTGGGCTTCCGCGTGCCGATGATCGTCATTTCGCCGTACGCCAAACGCGCCTACGTCTCTCAAACCCACTACGAGTTCGGCAGCATCTTGAAAACGATCGAGGAAACGTTCGCGCTCGGATCGCTCGGCACGACCGACGTTCGCGCAAACGACTTGTCGGACTGCTTTAACTTCCACGCGCGGCCGGGCGCGTTCCAGCCGATCGCGGCGCAAGTACTCCGCGCAGTACTTCGAGTCGCTCCCCGCCGACGACGCAAGCCCCGACGACGACAACTGAAACCCTCCGAGGCCTCGGGGTATTATGCGCTCCATGGATCTAACCGTTACAAAACCCCGCAGTCCCAAGGAAAAGCACGCCGGCTTGGTTTCGCTCAAGCGCGTGATCGACAAAGCTAAGGCGCACAACGAAGGAACGCTGGGCGACTACGACTTCGATTGTCCGCACGACAAGCCGCTTTTCGAGTTTCTCGGCATCAACGGCGAAGAGTTCGCGCGCAAAGTGAAAGAGCTCGACACCGATGAAGCGATCGGCGCATGGGTGCAGCGCGACCTCCTCAAAGGCAAGAGCGCCGAGGACGTCGAGGCGTTCAACCGCGCGCGGATGCATTGGCATCCCGATCCCGGCTCGCACTCCGACGAGTACTTCAAGAAGCTTCGCGACGACGTCGCACCGGGCCGGCCGGAGATCGTTACCTGGTTCGACCTGCTCGACTTGGACGAAGGCCGCCCGGTGCCGGCGGCGACCAGTCTGAACTAGCCGTTGCGCGGGCGCCGTTGCGGCGCCGTGCGCGCCGCGACGTAGGCGCCGAGCGTCACGAGAGCGATTCCCAGGACGATCGCGGGCAGCGGTCCCGGGCCGCGATAGTCCATGAAGCTGTACCACTCGCGCAGCGGAAGCATGCCGACGAGCAGCGTCAGGATCAGGCCGGCGATCGCTCCCGTCAGGAGGCGAAGCGCGGCGCGCCGCGGTTCGCGTTTGACCGGCGTGAGCGAGACGACGGCGAACAGCGGCAGCCCGAAGAGGACGATGCCCGCGGGAAAGCCCAGCAGGCCGATCGCCAGCGGCCCCAGTGCGAGGCCGCTGGCGACCAGCCCGTTTTCAACGATGGTTTGAATCGCGACGGAGATGCCGAACGCAAGGCCGGCAAGCCCCGCGACGAGCGCCGCAACGAACATGCGAGCTACGATGCGACGTGCCGCCTTCGTTGAGGGTTCGGGCTCGCTACGAACACGCGGCGGCGCGCGGCTCGGAAGCGCGCCCCTGCAGACTCGTCGTCCAGCAGGTTCCCGTAAGCGAGCAGTAGCAGAGCGAGACGTCGAGCCGCTTGAGATCCAGCCCGAAGCGCTGCACCAATAGGCTGCCCTTCAATCGAATCATGGTATGCGCGTTATTTGCAGCGATCACCGTCCCGCGCTCCGGCGTGCTGGTCGTCAGCGAAAGCGCTTCGCCGGCGCGCACGGCGGCGCGCAGCTCGGCGGGTACGCCCTGCTCGCGACGGAGCGCTGCAAAGAGGGCTTCGAGCGAGGGCTGGGGCTTACCGTCCAACGTGATGCTTACGGAGCGAACGATGGCCGGCCCGAGGCCGTCGTTGCGAACGTCTATTTCCATCTCGGCCGGCGAGTTGGTCGCGTCGAAGCTCACGTACGGCCAGACGGCCGCGCTGAACTGCCGCGCGATCACGTGCGTTTGGTAGACCGACGCACCCGCAGCGACCGAGCTGATGAGCAGCGCGCAGAGCGCGATGACGAAATCGAGCCGAAGGCGCCGATCGTCCATCATGCCAGCACGAGCTGCTCGTCGCCGACGCCGGCGCGCCGCACGGCCTCGCCGATCATCTCGTCTTGGATCTCGCGCGAGGCCCAGCGCGCCTGGGCGGCGGGCGAAAGCCGGTCGACGGGGTCGAAGTAGAGAAACGCCTTGCCCGGCTTGACGCTCGGCGCGGCGTAGACGGCGATGCCGTTCTCGCGGTCGTAGTGCTCGTACGAGTGAACGTCGCGCTTTCCGCCGCCGCCCGGCGCGTCGCAGACGAACGTCGGCGTGTTGAACCCGGCCGTGCTTCCGCGGACGAACTTCTCGGTATCGGTCGCCGTGGCGATCGTCGTCCGAAGCTCTTCGACGCCCTTGACCATGTCGTGCATGTACACGTAATAGGGATGGACGTTGACGTGGCCTAGGCGCTTGATCAGCAGCTGCATGCGTTCGCGCGTGTCGTTGACGCCGCGGATGAGCACCGACTGGTTGCGCGTAAAGATACCGCGTTCGAAGAGCAGGCGCATCGCCTTCTCGGTGATCCACGTGATCTCTTCGGGAGCGTTGAAGTGCGTGTGCAGCACGACTTCCTTACCGATCCTGCGTCCGCGGTCGACGATCGCGGTCAGCGAGTCGAGCCACTCGGTGTGCGTGATCAGCTTCATCGGCATGACCGCCGGGCCTTTCGTTGCGAAGCGCATGCGGCGCACGTGCGGGATGTCGAGGAGGGCGTTGCCGATGTATTCGATGTTCTTCGGAGGGAGCTGATAGGCGTCGCCTCCGGAGATGACGATGTCTTCGAGCTCGGGGCGCTCGGCGATATACGCAAACGCATCCTGCCACTGCTTGGGCGTCTTGGCAAGGGCGACCTTATTTACGTTCTCCGTATCGGGCCCGATGGCATAGCTGCGCGTGCAGAAGCGGCAGTAGACCGGGCAGACGTTGAGCGGCAGGAAGAGCGCCTTGTCCACGTAGCGGTGCACCAGGCCGGGAACGGGTGAATCTTCCTGCTCGTGCAGCGAGTCGAGCGTCAGGCGCGGATGGTCCGGCAGCGCCGTCGACGCCAGCGGTATGAACTGGCGGCGGATCGCGTCGTCGATCGGGTCGTTCCAGTCCATCAGCGAGATGGCGTACGGCGAAACGCGCACGGCCATCGGCGCGCGGCGGAAGCCGGCCTCGGCATCGCGGTAAAACTCGGGCGAGCAGACGTCGCGGATCGTCTCCAGCAGTTCCTCGGCCGTCTTCACCGACTTGCGCTGCTGCCATAGGTGGTCGAGGAACGTCGCCTCGTCAACGTCGGCGTACGCCGGAATGTGGCGCCAGAACTCGCCCTGCTTGAGGTTCTTGTAGGCGAACTGGTCCGGCCGTGCGGGCGGCTTGAGATGGGCGATGGGAGCGAGGGTGTCGGTCATTGCGTCTTCCTTGAGAACGTTGCGCTGAAGTGAGCGTGAATGCGCGGGTGGTCGCGAAGGGTCGCCAGAGCGGTGTCGGCGTGGCCTTTCGTGTAACCGTTGCCGATGATCATCGTCACGTCGCGGCCGACGCCTTCCGCGCCGAGGGCCGCCGCCGTAAACGACGTGGCCATGGAGAAAAAGTAGACCGTCCCGCCATCCCGCGTGGAAAGAATGGAAGCCAGCTCCGTGCCGGGGACGTTGACGCAATTGACGGTCACGTCGGCGAGCGAGGGCGCAATCGCGGCGACGGCTTCGCTCGCGCGCAACGCGTCGCGTGCGTCGCAGACGATGAGGTCGTCCACGAGCCCCGCGTCGCGCAGCACGCGCACCGACGGCGTGTCGGCATCGGGCACGATGCCGATCACGCGGCCGGTTTGGCCGACGCGAAGCTTAGCCTGCGCGCACGAAAGCAGGCCGCTTTTTCCGTCGGCGCCGACGACGAGCACCGTGTCGCCGGAGGAGCAGAGGCGCCGAACCTGAGCGGGCGCCCCAGCAACGTCGAGCACTGCCAGCGCGACGCCTTCGTCTACGTCGGCCGGCAACCGCGCCCAGAGGGCGCTCTCGAAGAGGATGGCTTTTGCTCGCACGAAGACTTGTCCGGTTACGGCGTCCACGCGCGTCACCGATTCGATATGCAGCGGCGTCAGCGTCAACGACACCAGCGACGCGATGCGCTCGCCTTCGCGCAGGTCGATCTTCTCGCGCAGCGCTTCTCCGATCTCCAGAACGCGGCCCACGAACATCCCGCCGCTCCCGGTTACCGGATTGTGCTGCTTTCCGCGCCGCGCGACCGTCTGCATCACGTGTTCGGCGATGCGCTCCGGGTCGCCGTCGCACGCGTCGCGTATCTGTTTGAACGACGCCGAGTCGATGTTGAGCACGTCAACCTCGCAGAGCAGCTCGTTCGGCGCGGCCACCGGCGTGTTGTCGATTCGCCAGGCGTCCTGCGGCATGGCGCCGGCCGGCTCGAGGACGCGGTGCGCGCCGAGCGGATGCGGGCGCGAGGTGGAAAGCGTCATTGGGATCGCACCGTTACGCCGCCGCGCTCGAACGGCACGCTCAGGACGATCGTCGTCCGCGTCCGCGCCATTCCCGGCGTGCCCTTGAGCCGCGCGAGCAGCTCGTCGAGGTGCTCGGTGGAACGCGTCACGACCTTGCAGACGAACGACTCCTCTCCCGCGACCGAATGGACTTCGCAGATCTCGGGCATCTCGCTCAGAGTGCGCGTGAAGTCGTCGTAGGCGCAGTCGGGCGACGTGTAGCAGCTGACGAACGCGGTCAGGTGAAGGCCAAGACGCTTAGGGTCCAACTGCGCCGAATACCCGCGGATGTACCCGCGCTGCTCGAGACGCTTTACCCGATCGTGGACGGCCGGGGCACGCAGGCCGACGATCGTTCCGAGATCGGTAAAGGTCGAGCGCGCGTTGCGCTGCAGGGCATCGAGGATTTGCAGGTCGAGCTCGTCGAGTTCTTCGGTTATCAGCATCATATTCGACATAGGAGGGTAAATTGCCGAAAGTTATTCGGCGCTCTCACAATAGCACCGCGCATCCGTTCGGCGCAACCCTCTATGTGCGCGCTGCGATGCTGCTCGCGTGCCTGGCCGGCGCCGGCTGCAGCCGCGCGGGCGAGCCGCCGGCCGGCAGCGCCGTGGTCCGCTTCGATCTCACCGCCGATCCCCGCACCCTCAATCCGCTGTTCAGCAACCCGGACGCAGCCTCCGTAGAGCAGCAAATCGCTCGGTTGGTTTTCGAGCCATTTATTGACCTCGACGAGCACGGCCGCCCGATTCCGGCGCTCCTCCAGAGCATCCCGTCTAGGCGGAACGGCGGCCTTTCGAGCGACGGTCGTACGATCGTCTACCGGCTGCGCCGCGGCGTGCGCTGGAGCGACGGCCGGCCGGTGACCGCGGCGGACGTGCTCTTCACGCTCAAAGCGATCCTCGATTCGCGCAACCCCGTCCGTTCCCACGAAGGGTACGACCTCATCGAGCGCGCCTACGCGCGCGATACCGAAACGGTCGTCTTCCAGCTCAAGCACGCGTGGGCGCCGGCGGTGATGACGTACTTCTCCTACGGGTTCTCGCCGCAGTTCGTCTTGCCCGAACACGTCTTACGCTCCGAAGAGCCGCTCGCGGAGGCGGCCTTCAACGGCGCGCCGTCGGTGGGCGACGGGCCGTACCGCTTCGTTTCGTGGCGGCGCGGCGAAGGGCTGCGCTACGCGCCCAACCCCATCTACTGGCGAGGAAAGCCGGCGGCAGCGCTCGACGTGCGCATCGTCGGGGACCCGACGACCAATCTGCTCCTTCTTCAGTCGGGGCAGCTCGACTGGAACCTCGTCGCGCCGGCTCAGCTCGCGGTACTCCGGGGCAGCCCGCGCGTCGCGTTCGTGAAGGTGCCGACGGCGGTCGTCGCCGGCCTCGCATTCAACACCTCACGTCCTCCGCTGGACGATGCGCGCGTGCGCCGCGCGCTCGCGATGTCGGTCGACCGCGCCGCCATCTCGCGCAAGATCACGCTGGGCATCTATCCGGTGACCAACGTGATTCAGCCGCAGTTTTCGTGGGCGTTCGATCCAACGGTGCGGGAACCGGGGTACGATCCCGCGCAGGCGGACCGGTTGCTCGACGCCGCTGGATGGCGCCGCGGCGCGGACGGCGGGCGCCGCCGCGGCACGACGCCGTTGCGGCTGCTCTACGTGCAGTTTCCGGAGACCGCGACCGGCGTGCGGGTCGCGACCGCGGTCCAGGCGGCGCTGCGCGAGCGCGGCATCGAGGTCACCATCAAGTCGGTGAGCAACGCGCAGCTCTTCTTGCCGCGTACGGGCGTGCTCGCCGAAGGCCTCTTCGACCTCGCGTACGTTCCCTGGACGATGGGCGCCGATCCCGACGACTCGGCCGTTCTTGCGTGCGGCGCGCCGTCGAACTACATGCGCTGGTGCGATCCGCAGGTCGAGCGCCTCGAGGCGGCGGCACTTGCGGCGACCGATAGGACGGCGCGCAAGCGGCTCTACCGCCGCATCGGTCAAATCGTCGCGCGGGAGGTTCCGATTCTGTACCTCTTCAACGCCGATTACGTCTACGCATATCGCCGGAGCCTGCGCGGCTTTGCGCCCAACGCCTTCCTGCCGACCTGGAACGCCTACGGGTGGAGGCCGGCGTTGTAATCGCCAGGAATTCCGGCGGCTCGCGTGCGAACGCACGATGTCGAATGAGCGCTATCGTGCTGAGAGCCGCCCGGTGATCGAATTTTTCCTGCGGCGACCCCTGTTTGCCGGCGTGCTCAGCTTCGTCGTGCTCCTCGCAGGGCTCATCACGATTCCGACGCTGCCCATCTCGCAGTATCCGCAGATCTCGCCTCCGACCGTGACGGTGACGTCGCAGTATCCGGGTGCGAGCGCGGAGATGGTCATGCGATCGGTGACGACGCCGCTCGAGATCAACATCAACGGCGCCGACGGTTTGCAGTACATGCAGTCGTACTCGAGCGCCAACGGCACGAGCGTCATCACGTGCACGTTCGCGCTGGGCACCGACCCGACGACGGACCAGACGAACGTCCAGCACGGCGTAGATCTCACGCTCGCACAGTTGCCCTCGGCCGTTCAGAACCAGGGCGTCAGCGTGGAGAAGAGCTCGGGCAACATCACGATCGCGGTGGCGATGCTCTCGACGAGCGCCTCGGTCTCCGACGTCGCGGTCAGTAACTACGCGGACCTCAACGTCATCGAGAACCTCAAGCGCATCCCGGGCGTCGGCCAAGTCGAAGTCCTCGGAGACCGCACGTACGGAATGCGCATCTGGGTAGATCCGCACAAGCTTCAGGCCAACAACGTTTCGCTCGACACGATTCTCAACGTCATCAAGCAGAACAACGCCGACGTGGCGCCCGGCTCGATCGGGCAGCCTCCCACCACCGGCTCGCAGCCCTTCCAGATCCCCATCCAGATAAACGGCCGGCTGCAGACGCCCGAGGAGTTCAAGCAGATCGTGGTTCAGGCGCAGCCCAACGGCGGCTTCCTGCGGCTGGGCGACGTCGCGCAGGTCGAGCTGGGCGCGCAGAACTACGTGACCTCGGCCCGCTACGACAAGCAGACCTCCGTCGTGCTTGCGATCGAAGGCGAGGCCACGGCGAACTCGCTCCAGATTTCGAAGAACGTGCGCGCGACGATGGCGGAGATCGCCAAGACGATGCCGACGGGCATCTCCTACAAGATCGCCTTCGACACGTCGGACTTCGTGCGCGCCTCCATCAAGGAAGTCGTCGTCACGCTGCTCATCGCGATCCTGCTCGTCGTGCTCGTCATCTTCATCTTCCTGCAGAACTGGCACAGCACGCTCATCCCGTCGATCACCATTCCCGTCTCGTTGATCGGCACGTTTGCAGCCATGAAGATGCTCAATTTCTCGATCAACACGCTGACGCTCTTCGGGCTGACGCTCGCGACCGGTCTGGTCGTCGACGACGCGATCGTCGTGCTGGAGAACATCGTCCGCCATATCGTGGACGACAAGACGAGCCCGTTCGAGGCGACGGCGCGCGCGATGCGGGAGATCGGCGGCGCCGTGGTCGCTACGTCGCTCGTGCTCATGTCGGTCTTCATCCCGGTCGCGTTTCTCCCGGGCACGACCGGCCTGCTCTTCCAGCAGTTCGCGCTCACGATGGCCGCCTCGATCGGCATCTCGCTCTTCACCGCGATGACGCTCGCCCCGGTGCTCACGTACGAGCTCGTGCACGGCGCCGAGCCGACCAAAAACCGCTTCCTGCTCTGGTTCAACAACCGGCTCGGCGCGCTGACGTCGTGGTACGAAGGGCGCGTTCCCGTGCTGATCCACCATCAGAAGATCATGATCGCGATCTTCTTGGGTGGAATCGTGCTGCTCGGCGTCATGTTCAAGATCACGCCGCAAGGCTTTCTGCCCGACGAAGACCAGAGTCTGCTCTACATCTTGGTGACGCTGCCGATCCAATCGTCCATGGATCAAACGCAGGCTGCGGTAAAGAAGCTCGAAGCCATCATGCTCAAGATGCCGCAAACCGAGGCGGTGACCTCGGGCATCGGGTTCGGCTTTGCGAACAACAGCTCGAATCAGGCGACGATGTTCCTGCAGCTCAAACCTCTCTCGGAACGTCACGGCGTGCAGAACGCCGCGCTCGCGCTCCAGTACGGTCTCTACCAGCAGTTCCGCAAGATCGGCGGCGTGACGGCGTTGCCGGCCAGTCCTCCCGCGATTCCGGGGTTGGGCTCGACCGGCGGCTTTGCGATCGAAATCGAAGACATCAACAATCTCGGGTTACCGGCCCTCAACAAGGCCGGCAACACGATCGTCGCGCAGGCCAAGCAAGATCCGACGCTGACCGGCGTGCGTCTTCCGACGATCTTCACGGGAACGTATCTCGTCACGAAGTTCGATCGTTCCAAAGCATTGGCGTTCGGCGTCACGCCGTCGGCGTTCTTCGACACGATGAACGCCACGACCGGATCGACGTTCGTGAATTTCTTCGATTACGGCACGCGCTCGTACCAGGTCGTCGTGCAGGCCAAGAGCGGGCAGCGCACGTCGCCCTCGGACCTCAGCCGCATCTACGTGGCCAACGGCGCCGGCAACATGATGCCGGTCAGCCAGTTCCTCGATACCAAACTCGAGACCAACAACGTCTCGATCATGCGATTCAACGAGTACAACGCGTTCGAGATCGACGGATCTCCCGGCTCCGGTGCGAGCTCGGGGCAGGCCCTCGACGCCATCCAGCGCCACGTCGTCGGGAATCTGCCCAAGGGAATGGGTTACGAGTGGAGCGGAATCGCGCGCCAGCAAGTGCAAAGCGGGCCGCAGACGATTGCGGTCTTTGCGATGGGGCTGCTCTTCGTCTTCCTCGTGCTCGTCGCGCAGTACGAGAGCCTCTCGACGCCATTCGTCATCATGCTCGCGGTGCCGCTCGCGCTGCTCGGGGCGATCGGCGCGATCTACCTGCGCCGGCTCAGCGAGCTGGCCAGCCAGATCATCCACTCGGTTCTGGCCGGCCATCCCGTTCCGATTCCGATCACTTCGTCCGACATCTACGCGCAGGTCGGCTACGTGATGCTCATTGGCCTCGCGGCGAAAAACGCCATCTTGATCGTCGAGTTCGCCAACCAGCTTCGCGAGCAGGGACGCGAGGCGATCGATGCGGTTTCGCATGCGGCCGCGACCCGGCTGCGGCCGATTCTCATGACCTCGATCGCCTTCATCCTCGGCATCGTCCCGCTCGCCTTCGCGCACGGCGACGGCGCGCAGTCGCGCATCTCGCTCGGCACCGCGGTTCTCGGCGGGATGCTCGTCTCGACGGTGATGAACCTCGCGATCGTGCCGGTGCTGTACATCGTCGTCGTCGAGCTCACCGAGCGCAAGAAGAAGAAGGCTTAGGGAACGGTCGCGACCTCCGCCACGGGCTGCGCTTCGGGTTGCCCGAAGAGGACGTCGTAGAACTTGCCGCCGATCGCTCCGCCGACGATCGGCGCTACCCAAAAGAGCCAGAGTTGCGCGATCGCCCAACCTCCGGCGTAGATGGCGACGCCGGTCGAGCGAGCGGGATTTACCGACGTGTTCGTTACCGGGATGCTGATCAAGTGGATGAGCGTGAGCGCGAGCCCGATCGGAATGGGCGCGAAGCCGGCGATCGCGCGCTTATCGGTGCACGCGGCGATGATGAAGATGAAAACGAGCGTCATAACGACCTCGCACACCGCGCATGCCAACAGCGAGAACTGGCCCGGCGAGTGCTCGCCGTAGCCGTTGCTCGCAAACCCTGCGGCCGTCGTGAAGCCGGCCTGGCCGCTCGCGATCACGTAGAGCACGCCGCCGGCGATGATGCCGCCGATCACTTGGGCCACGATGTACGGAAGCACGTCGCGAGCCGGGAAGCGGCGCGCCGCCCAGAGGCCGATCGTTACGGCCGGATTGATGTGACAGCCCGAGATGCCGCCGATCGCGAAGGCCATCGTGAGAAGCGTGAGGCCGAATGCGAGCGCGACGCCCGCGAATCCGATGCCGAGATGTGGAAAGGCCGCTGCGAGGACGGCGCTTCCGCATCCGCCGAGCACGAGCCAAAACGTTCCGAAGACTTCCGCTGCGAGTCGCCTGGAGAGAGCCATGGTGGGTCTCCTTTTGTCAGCGTCGAGAGACAATAACGCTGGGCGTTCGCTCGCTCTGGTAGGGGACCCTCGTCGGTTAGAGCGCCTTGACCGCCGCCGTCAGCGCGTCCACCGATGCCTTGGCATCGCCGAACAGCATCGAGCAGTTCGGCAGCTCGTAAAGCGGGTTCTCGATGCCGGCGAAACCCGATCGCATCGAGCGCTTGAGGACGACGACGTTGGCCGCCTTATCCACGTCGAGGATAGGCATGCCGTAGATGGGCGAGCTCGCCACGCTGCGCGCGGCCGGGTTGGTCACGTCGTTGGCTCCGATGACCAGCGCGACGTCGGCGGTCGGAAACTCGAGGTTGGCGTCGTCCATGTCGAGCAGCTGGTTGTATGGAACGTTGGCTTCGGCGAGCAGCACGTTCATATGCCCGGGCATGCGTCCGGCGACGGGATGGATCGCGTAGAGCACTTTCACGCCGCGCTTTTCGAGCTGATCGGCGAGCGCCTTGACGCTATGCTGCGCTTGCGCGACGGCCATGCCGTAGCCGGGCACGAAGATAACCTTGTTCGCATACGCGAGCATCACGCCGACGTCGTCCGCACCGGAGCTGCGGACCTGCTGGACGCCGCCTTGCGCGCCGCCCGCGGGCTCCGAGCCGCCGGCAGAACCGAACGCGCCGAAGAGCACGTTGGTGAGCGGGCGGTTCATCGCGCGGCTCATCGCGACGGTCAGGATCGTGCCGCTCGCGCCGACCAGCGCGCCGCAGATGATGAGCAGCGTCGAGCCGATCTCGAAGCCGGTGATCGCGACGGCGACGCCGGTGAACGAGTTGAGCAGCGAGATCACGACCGGCATGTCGGCGCCGCCGATGGGTAAGACGAAGAGCACGCCGAGCACGAGCGCGGCCGCCAAGAGTGCGGGGAATCCCCACGGCGGCAGCCCGCCGAGCGTCGCGACGAACCACACGCCCAGGCTTGCGATCGCGAGCAGAACGAGGCCGTTGACGATCTGCTGGCCCGGGTAGGTTACGGGCCGGCCGGTCATGAGCTCTTGAAGTTTCAAGAATGCGACGATCGATCCGGAGAAGCTGATCGCACCGATGATCGCCGAGAGCACGAGCGAGACGGCTACGACGGCGTCCATGCTGCCCGCTTGCATCGCGATCGGGTACTGCACGGTGGAGATGAGCGCGGCGGCGCCGCCGCCCGCGCCGTTGTAGAGCGCCACCATCTGCGGCATCGCCGTCATCTTTACTTTGAGGGCGGCGTAGATGCCGATGAGCGCGCCGATCGTCACGCCCAGCGCAACCGCCGGCCAGCCGACGCCCTGCGTTTGCAGGACGATGCCGGCGAGCGCGATGGCCATGCCGAGCATGGCAAAGCGGTTTCCGCGACGCGCCGTCGCGGGCGAGTTCAACTCGTGGAGGCCGTAGATGAAGAGCGCGATGGCGACGAGATCGGCGAAATCGATCGCAACGTTCACTTGCGATCCTCCTTGCGCCGGAACATTTGAAGCATGCGCTCGGTGACGGCAAACCCGCCGAAGACGTTGATGGCGCCCAGCGTCACCGCCGCAACGGCCAGCACGCTCAGCAGCGGGCCGCGCTCGACGCCGAAGAGCGCCGCAACGATCACGATGGCGCCGGCGAGCACGATGCCGTGGATCGCGTTCGTCGCGGACATGAGCGGCGTGTGCAGCGTCGTCGGCACCTTCGAGATCACTTCGAAGCCGACGAAGACCGCGAGCAGGAGCACGGTCAGCGGCGCGACGAGGTGGGCGAGGTCGGTCACGGTTGGCTTCCTCCGATGAGCACGTTACCGCCGCTGGTCACGACGGCACCCTTGGCGATGTCGTCGTCCATGTCTATGGCGAGCGTCGCGTCTTTTATCCAGGGCGAAAGGAGTGCGTGCACGTTGCGCGAGTAGAGCCGGCTGGCATCCGCCGGCATCGTGCTGGGCAGGTTCGTGGTGCCGACGATCGTGACGCCGTTGGGCGAGGTGACGATCTCGTCGGCGACGGTGAGGGCGCAGTTGCCGCCCGCCTCCGCGGCGATATCCACGATCACGCTGCCGGGCTTCATCGCCGCGACGGCGGCTTGCGTAATCAGCGTCGGCGCCTTGCGGCCGGGGACGAGCGCGGTGGTGATGACGACGTCGTTGGCGCCGATTTGTTCGACCATCCAGGCGCGCTGGCGCTCTTGCTGCTCCTCCGTGAGCTCCTTGGCATACCCGCCGGCCGTCTGCGCGTCGGCGCCGAGATCGAACTCGAGGAAGCTCGCGCCGAGCGACTGCACCTGCTCGCGGACGACCGCGCGCACGTCGTAACCGCTGACGACGGCGCCGAGCCGGCGCGCCGTCGCGATCGCCTGCAGGCCGGCGACGCCGGCACCGAGCACGAGGAGTTTTGCCGGCCGAATCGTGCCGGCTGCGGTCGTGAGCATCGGGAAGAATTTCGGCAGCGTCGCTGCGGCGAGCAGCACGGCCTTATACCCGGCGATGTTGCTTTGCGACGACAGCGCGTCCATGGATTGCGCTCGGGTTATGCGCGGTATCATTTCCATTGCCAGCGCCGTCACCCCGGCAGCGGCAAGGCGCTGGGTGTATGCCGGATCGCCCAGCGGGTTGAGGAACCCCACGACGACGCTGCCGGGACGCAGCGCCGCGAGCACCTCGTCGCTCGGACGCCCGACCGAAACGACGGCGTCCGCACCTGCGGCCAGCGCGCGCGCGTCGTCGGCGAACGTGGCTCCGGCTTGCGCGTAGAGGTCGTCGGGGAATGCGGCCGCATCGCCCGCGCCTCGCTCGACGCAAACGGCGACGTTCGACTTTACGAATCGGGAGACGGTTTCGGGCACGAGCGCCACACGGCGCTCCTTCAACGCGGCCTCGCGAGGAACGGCAAGGATCATAAGGCCGGGCATACGGCTTAGACGCGACGGCGCCCTGTTTTTGCGGCTAGGCGATTCTCACGACGTTGCGCAGCGTGCCGATCCGTTCGATCTCGACCTCGACGACGTCGCCGTCGGCGAGAAACTCGGGCGGCGTGCGCGCGAATCCGACACCCTCGGGCGTGCCCGTTGCGATGACGTCGCCCGGCAGCAGCGTCATCCCTTTCGAGAGCTCGGCGATGATGCGCGGGATCGAGAAGATCATCTTCGCCGTATTGCCGTGCTGCTTCTCGACGCCGTTAACGCGCAGGCGGAGCTCGAGCGCCTGCGGGTCGCCGATCTCCTCGGGCGTTACGATCCAGGGGCCGATGGGGCAGGCGTCGTCGAGGCTCTTGCCCTTGAACCACTGGCCGTGAGCGCGCTGCAGGTCGCGCGCGGTCACGTCGTCGAGCGCGGTGTAGCCGAAGACGACGTGCAGCGCCTCGCTCTCCGGAACGTCCTTGCAGCGCGCGCCGATCACGACGGCGAGCTCGGCTTCGTAATCGTATTCACGCGAGACGTTCGCGTCGAGGTGGAGCGTCGCGCCGGGGCCCGCAATCGCGGTTTCGGCTTTTGTGAAGAACGTCGGAACGTCGGGGAGGCGAAGCTCGCGCCCGGCTTGGCGCGCGCCTTCCTTCGCGTGTTCGATGTAGTTGCGACCGACGCAGAAGACGTTGCGCGCCGGGCGGATGGGTGCTTCGAGCGCGACCGCCGCGAGCGGGACCAGCTCGTCGGGCGTATGCCAGGCGATGCGCTCGTGCGGCGCCAGCGCGACGTACTCGCGCAGCGTCGGGGTCGCGATCGTGCGAATCGCGTCGCCTTCGAGAACGCCCGGAAGGGTCCGTCCGTCCGCCGAACGGTACGTGACGAATCGCATGCGCTAAACCGGGCCGTTGCCGTTACGGCGGCAGCGTTGCCGCGGGAGTGGGTTTCGGCGTATGCGGTGCGGCCGAGCCGCGAATCTCGTTGAGCGACGGGAGCTGTTTGGTCTGCTCCGCCTGTTTCTTGCGCGCTTCCTCGGCCTGCTTCTTCACGAGATCCATCATGACGTTCGCAGCGCCTTCCTCTTTCGCCCAACTGCCGCCGGCGGAGATCATCGCGACGTTGCGCGTGACCTTGCGCGTCTTCGGATCGTAGTCGTAGGTGATGCGGTAGAGCCCCGTCTGAGCGCTTCCGTCCGGGCGCCGTATCCACATCTGCAGCGCGTTGCCGTACGTCTGCAGGTTAAAGGATTGCATCTTGCTCGCCTTGGTAGACTTTACGCGCACGACCTGACCCTTGTCGTTGACCTCGACGACGACTTCGGAGTGCAGAGGCACGGCGGGATAGTGCAGAACCGGGGGGCCTTGCACGTGCGGCGGCGAGGCGCTCGGCTTCGGTGTCGTGGCGGCGGCCGCCGGCAGAACGGAGGCGGCGAGCATGGCGATTGCGGCCGCCGATACGAACGACGTCATCCTCATCGGCTAGTTGCGCGCGAGGACGGCAAACGGATGACCGCACGAGCCGCATGCGACGACCACTTGCAGGTGAGCTTTCTCGCGCACCGATTGCGCGTCGCCGGCCGACTCTTCGAAGCCGCAGAAGCGGCAGCGCGTCGAGGTAGGCCTCTCTCCGGCCGCTTGTTCGTCCATCGTTACTGCGCTTTACGCGGGCTTCGCACTTCGACCTGCCGAAGCTTCGGGGCGCATGGTGGCCGTCCGTTCTCTCGCCGTCGCGCTCCTCGCGTGCGCCCTTTGCGTCGCGCCCGTCGGAGCCGAACGGCCTATCGTCGATCTCCATCGTCTCGATGCGTACTTCGCGCTCTTCGCAGCCGATTCGAGCGCGCCGTGGAAGCCGACGACGGTTCGCCTGGATACCTATTCGAGCGCGCCGGTCGCGTTGCGCGTCTACCAAGTAGATCCGGCAGACGTGCTGACCGCCGGATCGAACTCGCGTCCGCGCGCCGTTTCCACGGCGGGGCGGCGCCCGGTCGTTTCGTTTACGTTCACGCCGCCGGGCGGCTACCAGTTTCAATCGAACGTGGTGAACGTGCCGCTCGGTTCGCGTGAAGGCTTCTTCGTCGTGGAGGCGCGGCGCGGCGACGTCGGCGAGCAGGTGTGGATCAACCGCTCGCGCGTCGGGCTGGTATCGAAGGCAACGCCGGGCGGACTTCTTCTCTACGGCACCGATCTGGGAACAGGCTTGCCGCTGGCGCGCATGCGCGTGCAGTTCGTCGTCAACAGTTCTTTCTCGACGATGCTGACCGATAACGATGGGATCGTGCGTTGGAACCGTCAGCCGCATCCGGTTTTCGCGCTGGCGCAGTGGGGCGGCAGCTACGCGTTCCTGAGCCTGCTTCCGCAGCCGCCGTTTCCCGCGACGATCGTCGGCGTCCGCACCGATTCGGCGGTCGTGCATGCCGGAGGCACCGTGCGCGTCGTCGGTTTCGCTCGCTCGCGCGCTCGCGGCGTCCTGCGCGCCGCAAGCGGCGTCGTCGTCGTTACGCTTCGGTCGGGAGCGCGGACGGTCGCGCAGCGCCAGACCACGCTCGATGCGGCCGGCGCGTTCGCGACGTCGTTCGCGGTCCCCGACGGCGCGGCGTCGGGCGACTACGCGCTGCTCGCGCAGGCCGGAGGCGGCGTGGGCGGTGCGACCGTCCACGTGGACGCCAACGCCGGAGGCGTCTCGCTCGACGTGGGCGCTTCGTGCAACCCGTCGTGCGATTATCGAGAGGACGTGCCGCTCTTCGTCCACTCGTCGCGCGGCGGCGTGGACGTGCGCGTCACCGTCGTTCGCTCGCCGCACGTCTACCTCGGCGATTCGACCGACGATGCGCCGTGGGCCACCGCGCCGTGGCTCGACGCGACCGTGCGCACCGACGGCAGCGGGAACGCCAGCCTGGAGATTCCGCATCCCAACGACGATCTCGGCTCGACGTACGGCGTGCACGCCGAGTCCGCCGGTGCGACGGCGGACACGCGCATCGTGGTTCCAACGGCCGCCTGCACGGTGCGGATCGTGCTAGACCGCGACGAGCAAAGCCTCGGCACGCCGGTCGGTTTCGACGTTTACGCCAACGAGCTCGACGGCAAGCCTTTGGCGGGGGCTACCGTCACCGTCGAACTCGCGCACGGCGCTTCGGTCGCGCGCCAACAGCTCGCGCTCGACGCCGACGGTCACGCGCGCGGAAGTTTCGCGACGCCGGAACTCGGCACGAGCCTCATCGTGGCCAGCGTCGATCGCGGCGGCCGCGCAACCGATGCGGCGCAGGTGCTCGTTGACGCGCAAGCCGCGACGGCGACGACGGACGGCCGCAGCCCCGACGTGCACGTCTCGCTCGACAAGGGGCGGTATAGACCCGGCGACGACGTCGTCGTGGAAGCCGACACGGCGGGTTCGCAAGGCGAAGCGCTCGTGACGCTCGAGAGCGAGCTCGGCGTTCAGGCGACGCTCGTGAAGATCTCGGGCGGGCGCGCCGTCGCGCGCCTGCGCGCGGCCAACGCGGCGGGCGACGTGCGCGTGGGGGCCGCCTTCGTGCACGACGGCTCGATCGCGTGGAGCACGGCGCCGCTGGCGCTCTCGGCGGCGGGGCGGCCGTACTTTTCCTCCGTCGTGCTCGGCCAGGCGCAGTTTGCGCCGGGGGAGGCGGCGACGGTTTCGCTCGACGGAGCCTCCGGCGCGCAGGGAACCGTCGTCGTGCGCATCAGCCGCGCCACCCCGTCGGGCAGCGCCGTCTTTACGTCGGCGCCGTCGCTGCTGGCAATCGGCGTGACGAGCACGCAGAGCAGCGCACCGCAGTCGGTCACGTGGCATCCGTGGGTGGACTCCACGGGCGATCACGCGCAGGTCCTGGGGTTCGTGCGCCGCACGCAGCCGCCGGAAGCGCTGCTCGTGCAGGCCGAAACGAACGCCGTTTCGTGGAGCGTCGCGCGTGCCGACGCCGCGAAGATCGCCGTCCTGCTCCCGCAGAGCGGCGGCCGCTACACGATCTCCGTGCTGGATATTTCCGACGACGGCAGCGTCAGCGCGGGCTCGTCGACCCTCGTGGTGCGTTAGTCGCGATGTCGCTGATGCTGCTGGACACGTACGGATTGGTCTATCGGGCCTTTTTCGCGCTTCCCGCGTTGACGACGAGCAAAGGGATGCCGATCAACGCCGTCTACGGCTTTACGATGATGCTCAACAAGCTCGTCGCCGACGAAAAGCCGGCGCACGTCGTTGCGGCCTTCGACAAAGGGATGCCGGCCGATCGCGTCGCGCTGTTCGCGCAGTACAAGGCGCAGCGGCGCGCCATGCCCGACGAGCTGCGAAGCCAGTTCGCGCTCGTGCGCCGCGTGCTGGACGTTTACGGCATTCCGATCGTCGAGTTGGAAGGCCAGGAGGCCGACGACGTGATCGCGACGCTCGCGCGACAAGCCGAAGAGGCCGGCGAGCAAACCGTCGTCGTCACCGGCGACCTCGATTTGCTGCAGATCGTCGACGAACGAACGACGGTGCTGACGACGCGGCGCGGCATCACCGATCTCGGGCGTTACGATCCCGCGGCCGTGCGCGAGCGATTCGGCTTGGAGCCCTCGCAGCTGCCAGACTATCGAGGCCTCAAGGGCGATCCGTCGGACAATCTCCCCGGCATTCCGGGCGTCGGAGAGAAAACCGCAACGAAGCTCCTGCAGGCAGCGGGCTCGCTCGACGCGCTGGTCGCCGATCCCAGGCTGGCGGGCAACCCGAAACTCGAGAAGCTGGTCGAGCAGTACGGAGAGCAGGCGCGCCTCTGCCGCGAGGTCTCGGTCGTGCGGCGCGACCTTCCGCTGCAGGTAGATTGGGAGAGCAGCCGCTACGCGCCGCCCTCCGACGCGCGGCTTTATCCCCTTTATAGCGAGCTCGAATTCAAGACGCTGCTGGCGAAGCTGCGGCCGCCCGCCGATCTGCCGCTCTTCGAAAGCGAGACGAAGCTGACCGGCACGTACCGGGACTACGCGCAGGCGGTGGATTCGCCCGAGTTCGAGCGCCTCGCCGGCGAGCTTCGCGGGCTGCGCGACGCCCGTCAGGTTGCCGTCGTCCAGGCGGGCAGCGCCTTCGGCGTCAGCGGTGCCGAAGGCGAAGGCCTCGGTTTCGCGCGCGACGCGCTCGCGCAGGAACCCGTACGCGCGGCGTTCGTGGAGCTCTTCACCGGTCCGGCGCGCGTCGCTGCCTACGATGCGAAGCGGCTCCTGCGCGTTCTGCGCAGCGCGCACGTCGCCTGGGCGCATTTCGACGACGACGCGATGATTGCCGCGCATCTGCTCGATCCGGCACGCGGCTTCGCCGACGTCGAAGACGCCTCGCTGGCGTTTCTCGGCGCCGAGCTTCCTGCGGATGCGCCGGCACGGGCCGACGCGGTCTACCGTCTCGTCGCGTACGCTCGTTCCGAGCTCGAGCGGCGCGGCCAACTGGGCTTGTACGAAGACGTCGAGCTGCCCCTCGCGCCGGTGCTTGCGAAGATGGAGGACGCCGGCGTGTCGATCGACACGCGCGAGCTGGAGACGATCGGCCGGGAGGTGGACGCGGCCATCGGCCGCCTCACCAAGCTCGTGCACGATCTCGCGGGCGAAGAATTCAACATCGGCTCGCCTCTGCAGCTGGGACGCGTGCTGTTCGGCAAGCTGGAAATTCCCGGCGGAAAGAAGACGAAGACCGGCTGGGCTACGGGCGTCGAAGTGCTCGCGGCGCTCGCTCGCGAGTATCCGATCTGCGCGCTCGTGCTCGAATGGCGCGAGGTGACGAAACTGAAGAACACCTACGTGGACG
Organism: Vulcanimicrobiota bacterium; assembly: GCA_963790985.1. Classification (GTDB taxonomy): domain Bacteria; phylum Vulcanimicrobiota; class Vulcanimicrobiia; order Vulcanimicrobiales; family Vulcanimicrobiaceae; genus Cybelea. The sequence continues at coordinate 112,067 of CAWBQB010000005.1, read as the reverse complement.
TGATCCCGCGTCTCGTGGATCCGCGCGACGGACGCCTGCGCACGGAATTCAATCAGACGGCGACGGCGACCGGACGCCTCTCGTCTACCAACCCAAACCTGCAGAACGTGCCGGTACGCGGCGAACTCGGACGGCGCATTCGCCGCGCATTCGTCGCCAAGAGCGACGAGTACGCGCTTCTCGCGGCCGACTACAGTCAGATCGAACTGCGTTTGATGGCGCATCTCTCGGGCGACGAGGCGATGCGCAGCGCGTTCGAGGAAGGGCTGGACATCCACGACTTCACCGCGCGCCAGATCTTCGACGTGCCGGCGGGCCGGCCGGTCGACCCGAACCAGCGCCGCATGGCCAAGAGCGTGAACTTCGGGCTCTTTTACGGAATGTCGGATTTCGGCCTCGCGCAGCGTCTCGAGATCGGCCGCGCCGAGGCGAAGGAGATCACGACGGCCTACTTCGCCCGCTTCCCCTCCGTGCGCGCGTACATCGATCGGACGCTCGACCAAGCGCGCCGCGACGGCTACGTTTCCACGATTCTGGGGCGTCGCCGCTACATGCCGGGCCTCATTTCGGGAAACTACATGCTGCGCGCCGCAGCCGAACGCGAAGCCACCAACGCGCCGCTTCAAGGCAGCGCGGCGGACCTCATGAAGCTGGCGATGGTCCGCATCGATCGCGCGCTCGAGGAGCCGGGATACGACGCCGCGATGCTGCTGCAGATTCACGACGAGCTCATCTTCGAGGTGCGAAAAGCCCACTTGCACGACGTCGCAAAGCTCGTGCGCGAACATATGGAGAACGCGCTCGCTCTGAGCGTGCCGTTGGAAGTCACGTTGAAGTCGGGACGAAACTGGTACGGCGTCGAGCCGCTCGAGGACGGAGCCGCCGGTCGTGCCTAACCTCGGCGCGGTGCTCCTCGCAGCGTTGGCGGCAGCGTTGCCGGCCACGATCGTGCGGGCTCCGCGCGCCGACTTGCGTCTCGAGGTCGCGCTCACCGAAGCGCAGCGCGAGCGCGGGCTGATGGGGCGCGACCGCCTCGCGCCGCATACCGGGATGCTGTTCGTCTTCGGCGGCGACGGGCCGGTGGATTTCTGGATGAAGGATACGCTCGTGCCGCTCGACATGATCTTCATCGCCGGCGACGGCACCGTGCGCCGCGTCTACGCCGCGGTCCCCGTCGTGCCCGCATCGCTTCCCGACGACGCGATTCCGCGCGAGTCGGGCAGCGCAAAGTACGTCATCGAACTGCGCGCCGGCGAAGCGGCGAGCGACGGCATCGCGCCCGGCGTCAAGCTCGATCTGCGCGGCGTGCCGGCGTCGTAAACGCGTGCCGGAGCTTCCCGAGGTCGAAACGATCGTGCGCGGTCTCGCGCGCAGCATCGTGGGCAAGAAGATCGCGCGCGCGGAGGTGCGCTTGCCTCGTATCGCGATCGCGCCGGCAGGAGTCGGCTTCGAACGAGCGCTGCGCGGCGAGCGGATCGCCGGCATTCGCAGGCGCGGCAAGTACGCGGTCATCGAACTGGGCTCCGGCCGCTCGCTCGTGACGAGCCTGCGAATGACCGGCCGCCTCGTCGTTGGACGGCGGGGCGCGCCCGACTATCCGGCCACGCACGTGGTGCTGCATTTCGGCGACGGCGCGCGCCTGAGCTTCGCCGACGTGCGAACCTTCGGCCGAATGCGGCTGGTGGAGGCCGGCGACGAGTGGGACCGGGACCTCGGGGTCGAGCCGCTCTCCACAGACTTTACACAGGAAGCCTTTATCGGTATGCTGGCGGGGCGGACGACGCCGATTAAGGTGCTGCTCCTCGACCAGCGGCGAATCGCGGGCATAGGGAACATCTATGCGTGCGAGGCGCTCTGGGAGGCTCGGATCCGTCCGAGCCGGGCAGCCGCGGCCTTGACGAAACCGGCGATGAGCCGTTTACGTCTCGCCATCGTGGACGTGTTGCGACGCGCGACCGACCTGCGCGGAACGACCGTAGACGACTACGTCGATGCCGACGGACTGCGAGGCGGATTCCAGAACAGCCTCTCCGTCTACGGTAAGGGCGGGCAGCGGTGTCCGCGCTGCGGAAGCGGCCGTATCGTTCGAACCGTGCTGGCAGCGCGCGGAACGTGGTGGTGCCGGCGATGCCAACGCTAGAAAATATAAAAAAAATATAAAATATAAAAGGTAGGAACAGAAACATCTCTACAACGCAAATCGCCCCGCCTCAGATCGAGGAAGATCAACTCGCGCTCGAGCAGCGCCTCTACGAAGAATCGCTGAAGGTCCTCGACGAGGGCCAAGTGCTCACCGGCACGATCGTCCAGAAAGATAAAGACGAAGTGCTCGTGGACGTCGGCGGCAAGTCCGAAGGAATACTTCCCTTCCGCGAGTTGTCGCTCGCCATCGATCCCAAACTGCTCAAGGTCGGCGACACCGTCGAGGTGATGGTGCATCGCATCGACGAGATGGACGGAACGCTCTTCCTTTCCGAGCGGCGCGCCCGGGCGCTCAAGACGTGGGAAAAAGTGATTGCCGCGCACGACGGCGACGAAGTCATCGAAGCCACGGTCACGCAAGTCGTCAAGGGCGGCGTGCTCGTGGATCTCGGCATGCGCGGTTTCGTGCCCGCATCGCAAATCCGCAGGCAGCCCGTCGGAAACCTCGACGAGCTCGTCGGGCAGCACCTGCGCTTAAAGGTCATCGACCTCGACCACAAACGCCACCGCGTCGTTCTCTCGCAGCGTCTCGTCCTCGAAGAGGAACTGCAAGCGAAGAAGCAAGAGCTGCTCGACACGCTCGAGGTCGGCCAGATTCGCGAGGGCGTCGTGGTTCGCTTGGCGGACTTCGGGGCATTCGTGGACCTCGGCGGCATCGACGGCCTGATTCACAACAGCGAACTTTCTTACGCGCGTATCAAGCATCCGTCGGAGGTCGTGAAGATCGGCGACGTCGTGCAGGTCGAGATCATGAAGTTCGACGCCGAGGCCAAGAAGGTGAGCCTGTCGCTCAAGCACGCGCTTCCCGATCCGTGGGATCAGTACGCGGACCGGCTCTACGAAACGAACAAGCTCACCGCACAAGTCGTTAAGGTCACGCCGAACTACCTGCTCGTCGAAGTCATCCCGGGTATCCTCGCGATGGTGCCCAAGGGCGAGTTCGATGCCTCCGCGCAGTTCGCCGCGGGTCAGGAAGTAGAGGTTACGCTCCTGACGATCAATCACGCGACGCGCCGCATCACGGCGTCGATCCAGCACGTCGCCGACGTGCCGATCGAGGAGATCGAGCAGTACGCCGTCGAGGAAGAGATCGGCGAGGCCCCCGCGGTCGCGGCGGCTGCGCCGCCTCAGGAGCCGGACGCGGCCGAGTAACGGCCGTGACCGGTCCTGGAAGGCCGGCGTGCGCGTAGGCCTGACCGGCGGCATCGGCGCGGGGAAAAGCGAGGTCGCCGCGATCCTCGCCGGCCTGGGCGCCTTCATCGTCGACACCGACGCCCTCGCTCGCGAGGCGGTCGCCCCAGGGAGCGCCGGCCTCGCGGAGGTCGGCCGCGCCTGGCCGCAGGTCGTGCGCGAGGGCGTCCTCGACCGGGCGGCGCTCGCGGAGATCGTCTTCGCCGACCCGCAGGAGCGCCGGCGGCTCAACGAGGTGCTCCACCCGCACATCCGCCGCCTCGCGCTCGAGCGCGAAGCCGGCGCGGCGCCGGGGCAGCTCGTCGTCCACGTCGTGCCGCTGCTGTTCGAGACCGGCTACGATCGTTTGGTAGATAATTCCGTCATCGTCGTTGCGCCCCTGGAGCGTCGAATCGCGCGGCTCGTCGCGCGCGACGGATCCGGCGAAGCGCGCGCGCGAGCCCGTATGGCGGCCCAGATGGATCCGCGGGAGGCCGCCGGGCGCGCGGATTTCGTCATCGAAAACGATGGTGATTTCCGCCAGTTGCGAGAGCGCACCAGCGCCGTATACGAGGCGCTCCGACGCCCGCATCCTTAGGGCGACAGACATGAAGCTTTGACTAGAGTCGGCCCGAAAAGGCCAATTCTCAGCAAATCCTTAGTTTACCGAGCGCTTGTATGGGAAAGAACATTTGGTACTCGTCAACTAGACTAGAGAGGATCGTTCCACATGGCACAAGATTCGGGGCACACGGGCGGCATGAGCGTTCGCGAAGCGGGTCGCCGCGGCGGCGAGCGCGTCAAAGCAAAGTACGGCTCGGAGTTTTACGAAGAGATCGGCCGTAAGGGCGGCGAGGCGACGAAGAGCAAGTACGGCCCGTCGTTCTACGAAGTCATCGGGCAAAAGGGCGGACAGCGTCCGAAGCGCAAGACGCCGGCCTCGTAGCGAGCATTGCCGTAGTCCAAAAGACACATGGCAGAAAAAAATGACGATGCGGCCAAGCGCGAGATGTCCGTGCGCGAGGCGGGCAAGAAGGGCGGCGACACCGTGCGCGAGCGCTACGGTACGACGTTCTACGAAGACATTGGCCGCAAGGGCGGGAAGGCGACACGCGACCGCCACGGCGTCGAGTTCTATAAGTCGGTGGGCAAGAAAGGCGGCAAGGTCGTCAAGGAAAAGTACGGCTCCGATTTCTACGAGGCGATCGGGCACAAGGGCGGCCAGAAAGTCAAGAAGCTCATCGCCGAGGCCAAGAAAAAGCTAGGCGAAGAAAAACCCTAGCTCCGCGGCCCTCAGCGGCTGACGTCTACGTTGCCGCCGACCTTCCCCAGGTGAACCGTGTTGGTGTCGAAGTTCACGGTGATTCCGTCGATGCGCAGCGTTTGACCGCCGGAGTGAATGTAGCTCGGGTGCGGCATGCGCATCAGCTTCGCGTCGTTCGTCCACGTGACGAGATCGGTGTCGAAGGCGCGATGCTGGGGATCGCCGATGCGCTCGATGTGCACTTTTCCGATCGCCGTGAAATCCAGCGTCTGGACGTTGAGCTGCACGTGCTCCGCGGAGACGCGAACGTACGGCTTGCCTTTTCGGAACACGATGCCGTTGCGCACTCCGTCAACGCTCCCGCTCAGCCCGTCGGAGGAGAGGCGCGCGCGATCGTAGTCGAAGCTCCACGACTTCGTCGCGATGTGATTGTTCAGCACGTGGCCGCCCCGCAGGTCGATCGGCGCTTGATCGGGGGGCAGCGGCGGCGTGCCTCGCCCGGCTAGGATGACTTCGACGACGACCCAGAGCCCGAGGACGATTCCGGCCGCGATCGCGAGCCGCTTCCAGTTGAGCCTTCTCTTACGCATCGGGCGCCTTTCCGGAGTTGCGGCGCGCTTTGGGCACCGCGAGCAGCGCTGCGTAGAGGAGCGCGAAGAGGTAGGCCACCGTCGTCGGCCCGATGCGCGAGAAGAACGTCGGCGCGCGCGGCCCGACCTTCCCCGCGACGACCGTTTGCCGCTGCAGCCGGCTGCGCGCCTGCCATCGTCCGTCGGGCGCGATGATGCCGCTGATGCCGGTCGCCGCGGCCCGCACGACGTACGCGCCCGTTTCGATCGCGCGCAGCTGTGCGATTTGGGCGTGCATATACGGGCCCGACGTTTCGCCGAACCACGCGTCGTCGGTGCTGACTACCAGGAGCTGCGCCCCGTTGCGCACTTGCGCGTAGGCGAGATCCGCAAAGGCGGACTCCCAGCAGATCAAGGGAGCGATGCGCAGCGCGTCCGTGCGGTAGACGCCGTCGATTCTTCCCGGCGTGATGCCGCCGTTGAGCGCGCCGACGTAGGGCAGCCACGAAAGAAACTTGCGCCCGGGGAACCATTCGGCAAACGGGACGAGCTGGCGCTTATCGTAGACGAAGTAGTCGCCGTTCGGCGAGAAGAGATAGAGCGCATTGTACAGCGCGTGCGGATTGACGTCGAGACTTCCGGCGACGATGGTCGCACCGACCTCGCGCGAGAGCTGCGCGAAGCGGCGAAGCAGCACCGGTTCGAGGTCGAGGTCGGTCGTGATGACCGTTTCGGGCCACACGACGAGCTTCGGGCGCCCCAAGCCGGCGGCGCGCGTCATCGCCGTGTAACGGCTGACGGCCAGCCCGAGCGAGTTCCACTTGAACGACTGCGCGATGTTGCCTTGGACGGCTGCGACCGGAATCGTCGGAGCCGGAAGACTCCGAGCCGGCCACGCGATCCACGCGAGCAGCGTTAGCGCGATCAGCGCGCCCGTTGCCGCGGCGAGCGGTACCGCGGTTCGCCGGCGCAGCGCATCGGCGAGATACGCACCGATCGCGCAAAGCGCAAACGTGACGCCGTACGTGCCGGCGTACGCCGCGATGGCGCGCAGCGGAGAATCGGCTTGCGTGTAGCCGAGCTGATCGAAAGGCGCGGCAAATATGCCGATCGAGCGGAGCCATTCGCACAGGGTGAACGCCGCCGCGGCGCCGAGCGGCGCGAGGTCTGCGCGCGTGCGCGCGTAGGAAAGCGACGCAAGCGCGCCGGCCAGCGCGACGAAGGGCGCTTCGAGAAGCGCCGGACCCAGCGCGATAAAGGGACCGAACGCTCCGATATAGCGTCCGACCGTATGCCCGATCCATGCAAAATCGAGCGTGAAGAAGATCATCCCGAAGATCCAGCCGAGGAACGCCGCGCGTTTCCAGGAGGCACCCTGCCAAGTCCAGAAAAGTGCTGCAGTTCCGAACGGAACGAGCCATGCCGCACCGAGCTTTGGAAACGCTGCGGCCAAAGCTACGGCCGCGAGTGCGGCGATGCCGGCATCGCGTAACCGCGTCGAGGAGACCATGATTCGCAGATTGAGTTTCGGTTTAGTAGTCGTAACGGCGTTCATCGTTGCGGCGTGCGGTCGTCAGGTAACGCCGAACCCTCCGGGACTGGGAGCCGGCGGAGCACCTCCGGGATACATGGCGATACACTTTGACGTAGCGGCGCCTTTCAACTTCCAGAACTACCAGTACATGGTCGTTTTCAACACGACCGGCAGCGGCGTCACCCCGTCTACCGACACGCTGCAAACCAACTGGGCCGGGTACTCCTTCGCCTTGATCGCCCTCGGAACCGGAGCGGGAACCTCCTACGCCGAACCCGTGCAATTCGTCGACAACCAGAATCCCCACATCCCGCCCTCGTGGCTGCGCCTCGGCACGACGCCCCAGCAGTTCACCTTCAATCCGAACAGCAACGGCAGCGGCACGGAGTTCTCGCTCGTCTTCCAGCGGTCGATCCTCAAAGGCATCGCGTCGCCCTCTCCCTCGCCGTCGGCAAGCCCGAGCAACATCTGGACCTTCAACGCCTTCACGGCGCAAGCCAGCAGCGGAGGACCGTGGTATTTCCTCGACTCGATGGGCGCGGGCGGCCCGATCGACCCGCAGTTCATCTCGCCGAAACTCTGCGTGACCGAACCGTTCGACAACACGTATTACGGCCTGTATACGCCTTCCGATCCCACGGCCGACATCATCAGCGTCGAGATCTCGAACAATCCGGTCTCACCGAAGCCTTGCCCGTAACGCGAAAGGCCTTTCATGCACGAATCTCCCGTCGAATGCACGTACGACCCTTGCAACTGTTCGGTGACCGGGCCGGCGGAGGGCGGCGAGGCATACTGCTCGGGGTTCTGCAGTAACGCAACCGAGAGCAGTCTCGAAGGCGAGACGTGCGCCTGCGGCCACCCCCCTTGCGACGTGCCTTGATTCGCTAATCGATCACTCGGTCGGCCGATACGTAACGCCCTTCGACTCCGCTCAGGGTGACAATTTTTCAGAAGTTGAACGTCGTTGGGACGACTTGCTGCGGCTGCGCGATGTTGAAGACTGCGGTTTGTGAGGGGAACGCGAGCAGGTTGAGCCCGACGTTGACCGCCTGCTGCGATTCGTTGTAGAGCACCATGAGCTGGTAGCAGTTCCCGATCGTTCGCGTGTAGTAGACGATCTTGTTGGTAAAGAAGCCCGCGCCTTTCCAGTTGACGTTCGTGACGAACTGAAGCGTCGCGTCCCTGCCGAACGGCGTCGAAAGCTGGAGGTTACTCGTCTCGAAGCCCAAGCCGGGGCCCGGTACGAACGAGCCGCTGAGCAGAACCACCGATCGCGGCGACGGCTTTGCCGTCAACTGGTAGCTCACCGGCTGCGCGAGGCCGTCGAAGTTCGTAGACCAGCCCACCGACAGCGCGTAGACGTCGTCGTTGAAGAAACGAATCATGTCTTGCGCGTTCTTCGTGTTCTCCGTCGGCTGCTGATCGAGGTACTGAAACGGAACCAGCGCCGGACCGTTGTAGTTGGCTTCGTTGTACGAAAGCGTGTTGACGATGTGCGAGCCGATGGGAGTGGTGAGGCCGAGTTCCTGCTCGATCGCCGCCTTGAGATCGCCCGTGCCGTAGGCGTATTGGTCGACGGTGACCGTTCCCTGGAAGTCGCTGTTGAACACCTTCGCCTCGATCGGGCCCGCGACGACGTTCGCATCGCCGCGCCACGTTGCGAGGCTCTGCGGCCCGCCTTCGCCGGCGGGTTGGCTGTACTCGCCGGCGGTCAGCTGCGCGGAGAGCGGAAAGATGAAGTGCGGGAAGAAGTTGCTGGGCCGCACTTCGAATTCGGGAATCTTGTTGATGCCCGTTGCCTGCTGCGAGTAGGTCTTGTCGAATTCGCCTTGATAGTCGGCCCCCGTGGTCGTGTACTGGAGCAAATAGTCGAACTCGGACTGATTGCTGAAGGAGCTAAATCCGCCGAACGTCGCGCTCGACTGGCTGATGTTGTAGCTCGTGGTCTGGTTGAGGTTCTCGTTGAACTGACGCGTGTCGGTGAAGGTGAAGCTGGAGCTGCTCGACTGCCCCCCGACGTAGGTGTGACTGAAGCTGTAGTTCTGCGACGTTTGCTGCGTCTGGTGGACGATCGCGGCGCTGATCGTCTCGTTGGGCGGAATGCTGACCAGCGGCCCGTAGTTCGACTGATAGTCGAACTGGAAGTTTCCGCGCAGGTGCGGTGAGAAGTTCTCCTGCTCCTGCAGCGCAAGGTTCGTCTGCGTTCCGCCCGCCAGCCGGTTGTTGATCGTGTAGAGGTTGACGCTGACGCTGCGGCGGCCGCGCTTGCTCGTGTAGAACCCGACGTAGCCGAGGCCGAGCCCTTCCTTCGTGTAGTAGTTGACGATGTAGTAGCCGTAATAATACTGGTCCTTACCGAACGGGATCTGAATCTTGATCCATGCGCCTTCGTACGAGTTGTAGCCGACTTCCGGGAACCAGTGCGCGTGCGCGCGCTGGTTTTCGAGCGTGCGCAGCGGAATGATCAGCAGCGGCAGATAGAAGACCGCGGCGGCTCCCAGCCAGAGCACCGCCTTGTGTATGACGATCTTGTCGCCCGGCACGACCTCCAGGTCTTTGCCGGTGATGTGATACCCGCCGCGCGGGTTCTCGCAGGTCGTTACGTACGGGTTGCTGCCGTGTGCGGTGCCGTCGGGATCGGTGTGGAGGTCGTCGGCAGAGAAGTGTACGAGGCCGCGCTGCACGCCCTCATCGCTGGCGCCCTTGCCGTTGACCAGTTTCGCGGTCTCCTGGACCGTGTCGAACACGATCAGATCGCCGGTGAGCACCGAGTCGTGCTCGTGATTGATCAAGAACGGGTGGCCGCTGATCGTGATCGTCCGCTGCCCGTCGAAGTGCGCTTTCTCTCCCACGATCTCTTCGTCGCCGAAGTAGATGTGCACGTTGCCTTCGGCGTCGCTGGGCTGGCCGCGGGCGCGGGCCCCGCTCCATTTGTCGGCGATCACCGCGACGTAGCCCGGCGCGAGGGTCGGTGCGCCGGTCGGTTCGGGCGACGGCGTCGGCGTTGCCTGGCCGGCAGGCGGGATCGGCGGCGGCGTGTCGCCGCCGCGAACGAGGAAGATCGGCTCGGTCGAATAGGTCGGGCTCGGCGTCGCTCCGGGGACCGGCGGCGCGGTGACCGGCGGCGTTCCGTGCGGCCGCGGCGTCGGATTGAGCGTGAACGTGCCGTTGTTGGTTCCCGGCGGCACGAGCGGAATTCCGGGCGTCGGCGCCTGCGTCGGGGGCGGTGCCGGCGTGGCTTGCGCGACCGTCTCCGAGCCGTTGTCGTGGTAATGCTGCGCGCAGCTCTGCGTGTTGAAAAGCAGGAGGGCGAGCTGCGCGGGGTCTTGCGCGGACGCGTGCGCCGGCGATCCGAGCGCGCCGAACAGAAATGCGGCCAGCGTCGCGACGGCGACTACGCCGCGGTGTATTCTGTTGCCGAATGGCACCGCGTCAGCGCTCTTCCAGCCAAAGCAGAAGGCTCCCGGCGGATCCCATCACGATGTTCGGCAGCCAAGCGGCGAGGAACGGGTTGATGGCTCCATTGCGTCCGAACGCCGAAGCGGCGGACGTCATGAGATAGTAGACGAAGAATGCGATGATCGCCAGCGCGATCCCGAGCGTGCGCCCCCGTTTGCCGAAACGCATCGCCAGCGGCAGCGCAACGACGACGCCGATGAAGCACGCGAAGGGCCACGCAAGCTTGTTCGCGAGGTTGATCTGCAGATTCCCCATCGCGGTGCCGCCGATGCCCTGGGCCTGCAGGGCGCTGACCTGCGTGCGCAACGACTTGCTGCTCATCGTCCATGGGTCGTTGTTGACCTGGCTGACGAACTGCGACGCGGTCTCTCCCAGAGGCAGGCCGATGGTGACGGTTTCGACGTGCTGCTGATTGGTCAGAAAGCCGTCGTTGTTGTAGCGCGTGTCGATGACGTCGTGCAGGACGAGCGAGCTGCCCGAGACGCTCGCCGTCTTGGCCTGCAAGGTCTCGTTCCACGGCCCGTACTTAGCCGGTTTGAATATCTGGACGTCCATCATCGTCTTGTTGTCCGGCGCGACCTCGGTCACGTAAAAGGTGTTGCCCGTATCGGGATCCTTGCGAAAGAACTGCGGTTCGACGGGCAACGCGTCGGTGTGGTAGATGATTTGATAGAACGTGCGCGTGGAGAGCTCGACGGAAGCCGGAGCGACCCACTCGTTCATGGCGTAGGCGATCAGGAACATCACGAAGCCGAACGCCAACGGCGCGACCGCGATGCGCATGACGGATATGCCCGCGGTGCGCAGCGCCGTTACCTCGTTGTCGCCCATGACGCGTCCCATCGCCAGCAGCGCTGCGAACAGGCACGCGAACGGAAACGCCATCGGAATCGCCTGCGGCACGCGGAAGATGACGAAGCGCAGCACGAGGAAAAACGGGGCGTGCTGGTTGATGATGTAGTCGGCCGCGAGAAAGAAGATGTTCAGCGCCCAGAAGAGCAAGAACGCGCCGAATGCGAACATGAACGGGCCGAACATCTCGCGCAGCATGTAGCCGTCCAAGATCGGAATCCGGATCGGTTTGGTGCGAACGCGGGGAAGCGTCAGCGTCGCCATGCGATCAGCCCCGGGGAATCAGTAGCTATGGTACGCGTTGAGCACGCGCACGACGTACGCTCGCGTCTCGGGGTAGGGAGGCACGCCGCCGTAATGGTCGACCGCCCCCGGTCCGGCGTTGTACGCCGCCACGGCAAGGGTGACGTTGTTGTGGTAACGGTGGAGCAGCGAGCCTAAGTACCCGGCTCCGCACTGGATGTTCTGGGTGGGATCGAAAGGATTGGCGATTCCACAGCTGGCCGAGGTCCCGGGCATGAGCTGCATGAGCCCCTGCGCGCCGGCAACGCTGATCGCCGACGGGTCACCCGAGGATTCCGCCATGAGGACCGCTCGCAGCAAGCCCGGCGGCACGCCGTTGGCCTGCGACGCGTCGCCCACGAGGGCGTTGATGGCCGACGGGTTCAGGGCGTGCGGGGCATAGGGAATATAGCCCGCACCGCTACATCCGTAGAGGAGGCTCAACAGGCCAAAGGCTCCGAGCAGTCGCCGCATTTTCGTAGCGTCGCCTTTCTTCCCGTCCTGAAGTTACGCCTGGCAGGCAGGCCCGCACGGACGTACGACGACCATCGTACCGGCGAAGCCTTCAGCGCGGCTGAGCCTGGCTCGCCCGCTTGGGGCTCGCCTCGGGTCAAAGGGAGCGCGCGCCGGCACGCGATAAGACCCGGCATGAATCCCAAGAGCAAGAAAGCCCCCAAGAGCAAGAAAGACCCGAAGAGCAAAAAGGCACCCAAGAGCAAGGCGAGCCCGAAGGCCGCGCCGCACGCCGACTCCGTCCTCACCTACGCCGACGGCAATCCCCACGACCGCGTCCAGTTTTTCGACGCGAAGCTGATCCTCAAGCCGGACTTCTTCTTCACGATCCGCGGCTTCACGTCGTTCAGCGACCTGGTGAAGGAAGCCGCCGGGAAAGTCAAAGGCGTGCGGTACACGCAGTTCGACCTGTCCAAGGCGCGCCCGCGCATCCGCGAGGTCATGTTCCTGGACACGGCCGACTTCCGGCTCTACAACAACTCCTTCATCTTGCGGCGCCGGACCGCGTACCAGGACGGCTTTCCGATCGAGGATCCGGAGGTCGTCTTCAAGTTTCGCAATCCCGACATGGCGCTGACCGCCTCGGTGGACGTGCGTCCGAAGATCGCCGGGCCCTATCGCGTCAAGTTCAAATCGGAAGCCCTGCCGCTCAAAGAGCAAGTCGGCGGCTACCGGATGCTCTTTTCGCACAACTGCATCTTTCCGCTGAGCTCGGTGCACGAAGGCGACCGTACGAACCTGCAGGCGATCGCGCGCGCGCTCCCCGCCGTTGCGGGCATCATCGGCTCGCAAGAAGGAAAGGTCGAGCTCGTCAATTCGACGCTCGTCGAAGAAGTGCTGATGGATCTCGGCATGCTCGAGTTCGGCAAAGGCATCGCCGCAAAGTGCAACATCTCGCTGTGGCGCTCGCTTGGCGACCATAAGGTGATGTGCGGCGAATTTGCCTACCAAACGCGCTTCGACAAGCGCGAGGACGTTCACGAGATCGTCAAACAGCGCGTCGAAGAGCTCTTCATCAAGCTGCAGCTCATCGCGCAGGGGTGGCTCTATCTCGGCACGACCAAGACGGGGCTCGTCTACCAGATGCGGGGCAACCCCCCGCAGGCGCATGAATAAAAAACCCTCGCAGGCCGAGATCTTCCTCGAGTTCCTGAAGATCGGCGCGACGAGCTTCGGCGGCGGGGTCGTCGCCTATCTGCGCGACACGCTCGTGCGCAAGAAGAAATGGTTCGACGACGTGGAGTTCCTCGAGTTGATGTCCATCAGCAACACGCTCCCCGGCCTCAACGCCACGAACCTCGCAATCCTCGCCGGCGACCGCTTGGGTGGCCCGCTCGGCTCGACCGGCGCGATGCTCGGCATGTGCTTGCCCGCGTTCGCGTTCATGACGCTGGCCGGCGTGCTCTACAGCAATTCGCACGCGCGGCCGCTGGCGAGCGCGGCGCTGCGGGGCGTCGCCGCAGCGGCGACGGGGCTGCTCGCTGCGACGTGGTTTCAGATTGGGAAGAAATCGCTGAAAGGGTTCTACGACGCGTTCTTCGTGCTCGCGGCGATCCTCGGCATCAATTACTTTAAGCTCGGCGTGCCGTTGACGCTGCTCGTGGTCGGCGGCGTCGCGATCTTTGCGTTCCGTCCGCGAACGGCGCCGCCGGAGAAGCCCCATGAGGAGGATGAGAAGTGGATCAGGTCCCTGCACTAGCGCGCGTCTTCGCGTACCTCTCGCTGCTTACGATCGGCGGCGGCATGGCCGCGTATCCCGAGATGAAGGTGCTGGTCGTGGACGTCCACCACTGGCTGACGAGCGATCAGCTCGTCCATGTTTACAGCACCGGGCAGATGTCTCCGGGGCCCAACATGATGATGGTCGCCGAGGTCGGGCAGCTCGTAAGCGGGTTCGTCGGCGCCGTGGTCTGCGCGTTCGCGTTCTTTCTTCCCACCGGCCTGCTGACGTTCGGCGTCGGCCGGTTGTGGAAGCGTCTGGCGAACTGGCCGTGGCGGGACTCGATTCAGAAAGGACTCGCGCCGGTCGCCATCGGTTTGGCCGTCGCCGGCTTGATCACGTTCGGAAAGGGATCCATTACGGGCTGGCTGACGGCAGCGGTCGGCATCGTGACGTTCTTGGTCATCTATCGCACGAAGCTCAATCCGGTGTGGATGATCCTGGGCGGCGCCGTCGTGGGCGCGATCGCTTTGCGGTAGCGCCGCAGTGATTCGCCTCGCGCTGCTTTTCTCGATCGTGCTCGTGGCGTACGATGCGCTCGCGGCTCTCATCGCCAAGGCCGTGGGCGTCTCTTACAACTCATTCGTGCTGTTGGCACTGGTCTTGCTGTTCTTCATGGGCGTGCTCGCGGGGCGCAAGGCGCGCTCGTGGGCCGGCATGGTCCCGGTGGCGATTGCCGCGATCGTCGAGGCTACCGCGGGCTGGTACGCCGCTTCTCTTATCGGGCCTGGATACGTCCCCGGCTGGACGCTGGGCGGCCTCATCGAAATGGCGGTCGAAAGCACGCTGCTCTCGGCGTGCGTCGGCGCCGTGGGCGTTTGGATTGGGCTCGGCGTCGCGCAAGCTCGCCGAAGCCGGTTCTAGCGGCGGGCCGGCTCGAGCGTCGTGAAGCGATGGGTGACGATCGTGCTCGTAACGCTGCTGTTGCCGGCCGCCATGCCCGCGCCTAACGACCGCAACGCCAAAGCGTTGGACGACCTCGCCGAACGATATTGGCAGTACGAGGTGCAGACCGACTACAACGTGCGCGCGCAGCTCGGTCTTCCGGTCGAAACGATTCGTCCGGTGACGCTCCAAGTAGCGGATCGCGATGCGAGCGCAGCGCAAGGCGTACTCGACGGCTTGCGGGGAATCGAGGCCGGACGGCTCGACCACGACCGCTGGCTCACCTACGAAACCCTGAGCTTTCTCGCGACCAACGGCGTCGCGACGCGAACGTACTTCTGGCTCGCGCAGCAGGCCACGCCCTACGCCGGTGGAGAGCATCTCAGCTCGATCTCGGCGCTGCTGACGAGTTTTCAGTTTACGCAAGGCGCCGACGCTCGACGCTACGTGGACCTTCTGCACCAATACGCCGCCCTCGTGCGTTCGCTGCTCGCGTTTCTCCAGGGTCAGCACGAGCGCGGCATCGTGCTGCCGGACGTCGAGAGCCGCCCGTCGGCGGCCGTGTTCCGCGCGTACGCCGATCCCGCGCAGAGCGGCGCGCTCGTACCGGGGGATGCGCGACTGGGCGCGCTTTCGGCGGCGGACCGCGAAGCGCTCAAACGCGACGCCGCGTCGGTCGTTGCGTCGGAACTCGTGCCTGCCTACGTTAGCGTCGCTGCGTACCTCGAGGGGCCGTATCGCCGGGGGGCGCCCAGCGGCGTCGGGCTCGCTCAGTATCCCGGCGGCCGGGAATACTACCAGCACCTTATCTTCGCCAACACGACGTTGACCGTCGCGCCCGAAAAGCTGCACGCGATGGGTCTCGAGGAAGTAGCGCGCCTCAACGCGCAGCTCGACGCCATTCGCAGCGAGGTCGGCTTCGCCGGCACGCTGGGCGCATTCAAGCAGTATCTCGCCACCGACCCGCAGTTTTTCGCCAAGACCACCGAAGGGTTCGGCGAGCGGCTCGACGCGTACGTGGAGCGCGCCCGGGCTGCGGTGCCGCGTTTCTTTTCGAAGACGCCGGCGGCGCCGTACGGCGTCGCGCCGCTCGACAAGGCGCTTGCCGAGGGGCAGACGTTCGGCTACTACGATCAGCCCAAACCGTCGCGGCCCAAGGGCCTCTACTACTACAACGCGTGGCACCCAGAGCGCACGTCCACGCTCGGCGCCGGCGCGCTGATCTGTCACGAGCTCATTCCGGGGCATCACTTCCAAATATCGCTGCAGCAGGAGAATACGGCGTTGCCGGACCTTCGCCGGTACGATTTCAGCGAAGTGGGCTTCGTTGAAGGATGGGGCGAGTACGCTTCGCAGCTCTGCGCGGACATGGGCGTCTACACGACCCCCTACGATCGCGCGGGGCGGATCATGCAGGACCTCATGGTTTCGACGCGGCTCGTCGTGGACACCGGGATGAATGCGATGGGCTGGAGCCGCGAGCGCGCGATGGCGTACATGCGCGAGAACTTGACGCTGAGCGAACAGCAGATCGCGAGCGAATCGCTGCGTTACTCGACCGATATCCCGGGCCAGGCGTTGGCATACAAGACGGGCGAGTTGACGATGCTCGAGCTTCGCGAGCGGGCGCGCAAGCGTCTCGGCACGGCTTTCGACATCCGGCAATTTCACGCGTGGGTGATCGGCAGCGGCTCGATGACGCTCGACACGCTGCGCGCTCACGTAGACTACGAAATCTCCAACGCTGCGCCCTAGCGTGAACCGACGGCGTTTGCTCGTCTACGCAAACGCCGGGCTCTTCTGCGACGGCTATATCCTGAGCAGCATCGGGCTGGCGCTCGTTACGCTTGGGCCGCATTTTTCGCTGAACGCCGCCATGACGGGCCTCATCGGCGCGGCCACGCTTCTGGGCATCATGGTGGGAGCGCCGGTCTTCGGGCATCTGACCGACCGCTTCGGACGGCGCACGCTGATGATCGCCGACTTGAGCGTCTTCGTCGCGGCGTCGGTCGCGCAGATATTCGCGGCCAACGTCTGGGAGCTCGTCGCCCTGCGCTTCGCCTTGGGTCTGGCGATCGGCGCCGATTACCCGATCGCGGGCGCCCTGATCGCCGAGCACGTGCCGGCCGCCGTGCGCGGTGCGGCGACCAATAGCATGCAGGTGGCGTGGTTTCTCGGCGCGGCCGTGGCATACGTCGCCGGTTACGCGCTTCTGCACGCCGGCGACCAGAGCTGGAAATGGATCCTGGCCAGCCCCGCCGTCTTCGCCGCCCTCGGATTACTGCTGCGCGCCAGCGCCCCCGAATCGCCGCTGTGGCTCGCCTCCAAGAGCGCCGGCGCGCTCGAGGAGATGTCGTTTGCGACGATGTTTGCGCCGCGGTATCGCGGCGCGCTCGCCTTCGTCTCGGCGATGTGGCTGCTTCAGGTCGTGCCGCTGTTTGCGATCTACACGTTCGCGCCGGCCGTATTGACCGCACTCGGGCTGAGCGGCTCGGCGTCGCCGGCGGGCAGCGTGGCGATTACGGCGGCGTTCCTGGCGGGCTCCGCGATCTCGATGCCCCTGGTCGAAAGTTGGGGGCGCCGCCCGCTCTGCATCGCGGGTTTTGGGCTCGGCGCGGCCTCGTTCGCGCTTCTGCTAACCGGCAATCCGCACATCGTCGTACCGTGTTTCCTTACCTACGCAGTGGGCATCGGCGCCGCCGCGGGTTTGGAGCTTACCTACCCCGCCGAGCTCTTTCCGACGCCGATCCGCGCGGGCGCGACGGGGTTCGCAGCCGCCGTCAGCCGCGTCGGCGCGTTCTTCGGCACGTTCGCCCTGCCGTGGATGCTCGCGCGATTCGGCATCACGCCGGTCGTTGCGCTGGCCTGCGCGCTGTCGGCGATCGGCCTTCTCGTCGCGCTTCGCTGGGCTCCGGAAACGAAAGGCGTGGCGCTGCATTGACGTTGCGCGCGCCGCAGGCGTAAGTTTGCGTTGCAATTACGAACGCACGTTCGCTGTTGTGCAGCCTTGCCTTAGGGTTGCCTGAGGCGTATAGTGGAGCGAAGTAGTGTTTAGTGGTGCTTCCCGGAGGTTATTTTGCACGCGGAACTCCCGCGCTTTGCCGGTTCGGAGCAGCACGCCCTTGACAGCAAAGGGCGGCTCATCGTACCCGCGCGCTTCCGCGAGCGCCTCGGCCCGCAATTCGTCCTAACGATCTGTCACCCCGATCCATGTCTCGCGCTCTATCCGAGCGCGACCTGGATCGAGTTTTGCGGGCGCCTCGAAGCGGTGCCGGTTAAGGACGAACGCTACCGGCGCTTCGTCCGCTACCTCTTCTCGCACACCGAAGAAGTCGGTTGCGATGCCCAGGGGCGCGTCGTCATCCCGGGGCTGCTGCGCGCCTACGCCGGAATCGAGCGCTTCGTGGTTTCGGTCGGCGTGCTGACGCGACTGGAGATCTGGGCGAAGGACCGGTACGCATTTCAAACGCCGCCGGAGGGCGAGGTGGCCGGCTTTATGGCCGACCTCGGGCTCTAGGACGCAGGCGATGTGGCGCTGCTATGAATCACGTTTCCGTGCTCCCAGGTCCGGCCTTGGAGTATCTGGACGTACGGCCGGACGGAATCTACGTCGATGCCACGTTTGGGGCGGGCGGGCATTCCCGCTCGATCCTGGAGCGGCTCGTGACCGGGCGCCTCGTCGCGCTGGATGCCGATCCCGGGGCGACAGCCCGGGCTGGGCTGATAGCCGATCCGCGCTTTACCTTCATACATGCCAACTTTCGCGACCTCGCCGAGAACCTCGATCGCTGCGGCATCGGGCTGGTCGACGGCGTGCTCTTCGACTTGGGGGTCTCGTCCATGCAACTTGACGATCCGCAGCGCGGCTTCTCGTTCGGGCACGACGCGCCGCTCGACATGCGCATGAATCCCTTCGCGGGGCGCAGCGCCTACGACATCCTGGCCACCGCCAGCGAGAGCGAGCTGGCCGACATTTTCTTCCGCTTCGGGGAGGAACGCTCGGCTCGCCGCATCGCGCGCGCAATCGTAGCGCGACGCGCCAGCGGAACCTTGCCGAGCACGACCTTGGAGTTCGCGCGCTTCGTTTCGGGCGTCGTGCAGCGGCCCGGCCGGCGGGAGGCGATCCATCCCGCGACCCGCGTGTTCCAGGCGCTGCGCATCGCGGTGAACGACGAGCTCGGCGCGCTTCGCGACGGTCTGCACGGTGCGGTCGGGCGTCTTCGCGCGGCGGGCCGGATCGTCGCCATCAGCTTCCATTCCCTCGAGGACCGAATCGTGAAGCAGAGCTTCCGCGCCGACGAACGTCTCGACGTCCTCACGAAACGTCCCGTGGTCGCCGACGAGCGCGAGCTTGCCGAGAACCGCCGGGCCCGCAGCGCGAAGCTGCGCGCCGCCCAGCGCAAGGCCAGCTGATGGTCGAACGCCGCGCCTTCGAACGCGCCCGCATCGCGAACCCGCGCACCGTCCGCGCGGCGACGCAGCGCCGCATCGTGCGCAAGTCGCGGGCCCGCTACACCGGCGTGGCCCGCGCTTCGATCGCGCTCGGAGGCATCATGCTCCTGCTCATGAGCTACGTCGTGCTGACCTCGAGTTTGACCGGCCTCAGCTACGCGGTAGCCAAAGCGCGCGTGCAGCGCGAAGCGCTGCAGGAGGCGACGATCCGCCTCGACGATCGCATCGCCGCGCTGCGCTCGGACGACCGGCTTGCCGCCCTGGCTGCGCGGCTGGGCATGCGGGAACCGCAGCACATCGCAGTGGTGCGCATCGCGGCGCCGCAGGTCGCGCGCGCGCAAAGCCGCTTCCCCGTTCTATCGTCGCTGGCCGGTTTCTTCGCTCCGGCGGTGACGCACCAGCAGTAGCGGCACCGGCGAGGAATGCATCAACGAACCTTCGCGCGCGTCGGGCCGATGCGCGCCCGGTTGTTCTTTTACGCCTGCCTGAGCATCGCGCTCTTTCTCGCATGGCGGCTCTACGACGTGCAGGCGGTCAACGGCGCGCTCTACGCAGGTAAGGCGCTCGCGCAGCGCTCCGACACGGTGGAAGTATTTGCGCGGCGCGGCAGCATCCTCGATCGAGAGGGAAACGTGCTCGTGCGCTCGCTCCCGTCGCAGAGCGTCTACGCGGTGCCGCGCGAGATCGTCGACGCGGACGCAACCACGGCGAAGCTCGCGGCGATCTTCGGCAAGCTCGATCCGTCGGTCGTTGCGGCGTTGCACGACAAGCATCTTTGGTTCGTCTGGATCGCGCGCAAAGTGCCGCACAACGTCGCCGAACGAGTGCAAGATCTCGGCGTGGCCGGCGTCGACTTAAAACAAGAAGACACGGGACTGCGCGTCGACACGGTGGGGCGGCTCCTCTCCACCGTGCTCGGCTTCGTCGGAACCGATGAAAACGGCCTCGACGGCATCGAGTACGCCTACGACGGCGTGCTCCGCGGGCGCTCGGGCCGCGTGACGCTTGAAGCCGACGAGTTCGGCCGCCCGATTCCGTTCGGCAGCGAGCGCGTCGTCACGCCCGCCCAACCGGGGCTGAACCTCGAGTTGACGATCGATCCGTATCTGGAATTCGTCGCCGAGCGAGCTCTCGCCAACCAGGTAACGGCGTACCACGCGTTGGACGGTTCGGCGATCGTCATGGACCCGCGGTCGGGTGAGATCCTCGCGATGGCCAATCTTCCGAACTTCGACCCCAACCGTTTCTGGCGGTACGCCGACTCGGCGCGGCACGACCGCGCGGTCATGGACGCCTACGAGCCGGGCTCGACGTACAAGCTCGTCACCGCGGCGGCCGCGCTCGAGTCGCATAAAGTGACGCTCGCGTCGCGCTTTCCGGCGCACGACGCCATCACGGTGGGCGGCAGAACGATTCACAATGCCGAAGACGGCTTCATGGCGGGGACCGGAAGCAGCGAAACGCTCGAGCAAATCATCGAGTTTTCGCACAACGTCGGCGCGGCGGAAGTCGGAATTTCGATCGGCGCCAAGACGTTCTACGACATGGAGCGCAAAGCGGGCTTCGGCTCGCCGACGGGCGTCGGCTTGCCCGGCGAAAACCCCGGCATCGTCCCGCCGCCGCAGGAATGGAGCGGCTCGTCGCTGGCGACGATGTCGTTCGGACAGGGCGTCTCGGTGACGCCGTTGGCCATGGCTCGCTACTATTGCGCGATCGCCAACGGAGGGCTGCTCGTCCAGCCGCGCGTCGTGCGCGCCGTCTACGACCAGCAAGGCAACCTCGTGCGGCGGTACGCCGCCTCGCCGCCGCGCCGCATCTTCTCGCAGACGACCGCCGCCGAGCTGCGCACGTTTCTGCGCGCCGTCGTGCTCCACGGCACGGGCGATCCGACGGCGCAAGTCGCCGGCTACGCGACGGCGGGAAAAACCGGAACCGCGTCAATGGTCGTGGACGGCGCCTACCGCTCGGGTTATTACGCCGCGTCCTTCATCGGCATGGTTCCCTACGAGCGCCCGCGCTACGTCATCTACGTGAAAGTCGAACGGCCGATCGGTTCGTACTACGGGAGCGTCGTCGCGGCTCCCGCGTTCGCCGCGATCGCGCGGGCTGCCATGCTGCACGCGGGGGTGCTGCCGCGCGCCGGCGACGTCGCGCGCAATGAACGCTGACCGGGGCGTCGCGCTGGCGACGCTCCTGCGCCGTCTGCCGGCTGCGGCGGCCCACGGCGATCTCGATCGAACCATCACCGCGATCGTCGCCGACTCGCGCGCCGCGCGGCCCGGCGCGCTCTTCGTCGCCGTGGCCGGGAGCGCCGCGGACGGACATCGCTACGTGCCCGACGCGATCGCCGCCGGCGCGCGGGCCGTCGTCGTCGACCAATCGTACGCGGCGACGGCGACGCCGGACGTGACCGTCGTGCGCGTCGCCGATACGCGGCGCGCCCTCTCCGCACTGGCCGCCGGCTTTTACCGCGATCCGTCGCACGCGCTCGACGTCATCGGGGTCACGGGGACGAACGGCAAAACGACCGTGACGCGCATGATCGCCGCGATCCTCAACGAGGCCGCGATCTCCTGCGGCACGATCGGCACGGTCGGCGCCGCGTACGGCTCGCAGACGTGGCGATTGGAAAACACGACGCCGCTGCCGCCGGAACTGCACGCGCTGCTCGGGCGGATGCGCGACGAAGGAGCGCGCGCCGTCGCGATGGAGGTGAGCTCGCACGCGCTGGCGCTCGAGCGCGTCGAGGACGTGCGCTTCCGCGTGGCGGTTCTCACGAACGTCACGCGCGATCATTTGGACTTTCATCAGACCGCAGACGACTACGCGGCGGCGAAGCGGCGTCTCTTCCGCCTCGCGCCGGCGAGCGTTCTCAACGCCGACGACGAGCACGGCGCGCGCTGGGCTGCGGAGGTAGCCGGTGAAGGGCGCGACGTCACGACCTACGGGTCCGCGCGTGACGCGACGCTCGTTCCGGCGGATATCGCTCTCGAGCCGCACGGGAGCCGCTTTGCCGTGGACGGCCGGCGGTATGCGCTGCCGATGCCGGGGCGTTTCAATATTTGGAATGCGCTCGCGGCGATCGGAGCGGCGCGGCGCTTGGGCGTCGACGACGACGTGTCGGCGCGCGCCTTAGCCGCACTCGAGCGCATTCCCGGGCGAATGGAGCGCGTCGGAGGCGGCGACGTCGAGGTCGTGGTGGATTACGCGCACACGCCCGACGCGATCCAGAGCGCTCTGCGCGCGTTGCGCGAGACGACCGCGGGCGCGCTCGTCGTCGTTTTCGGCTGCGGCGGCGACCGCGACCGCGGGAAGCGCGCGGAGATGGGCGCCGTGGCCGCGCGGCTGGCGGATCGCCTCTATCTCACGAGCGACAACCCGCGTTCGGAAGAGCCGCAGGCGATCGTGGACGCGATCCTCGCCGGCGTTGGCGCGCGCGAGCACGTGGTCGAGTTGGACCGCCGGCGCGCGATCGAGCTTGCAATCGCGCAGGCGCGTCCGGGCGACGTCGTGCTGGTCGCCGGCAAAGGCCACGAAGAGTATCAGATCGTGGGCACTCGGGTGCTGCCCTTCGACGATGCCGCGGTCGCGCGCGAGGCGCTGGCGGCGCGGCCGGTGCCGCGGTGAACCTCCCGCTGGAACTCGCAGTGCGCGCGGCCGGCGCGACGCTGCTCGACGCGCACCTGGCGCCGGCGTCGCTGCGGGCGAGCACCGACACGCGGACGATCGAACCCGGCGACACGTACGTAGCCTTGCGCGGCGAACGCTTCGACGGACACGACTTCACCGCCGAAGCGGTGCGATGCGGCGCGGCGATGCTCGTCATCGACCGGCCCGAGGCGCGCGTCGCGGGCGTTGCGGCGATGCTCGTAGGCGAGACGCTCGCGGCCTACATGGCACTGGCGGGGGCCGCGCGCGCGCAGTTTCGCGGACGCGTCGTCGCGATTACCGGAAGTGCGGGAAAGACGACGACGAAAGCGTTCCTGTCGCAGCTGCTCGCCGCGGCGTACGGCGACCGGGTGCTGGTCGCCCCGGCAAACGAGAACAACGAGATCGGCACGAGCCGGCTGCTGCTGCGCGCGAGCAACGAGGCGCACGACGTCATCGTCGTGGAGATGGGAGCGCGCCACTTCGGCGACGTCGCGGCGCTCGTCGAGATCGCGCGGCCGGAAGTCGGCATTCTTACCAACGTGGGCGACGCGCATCTCGAGATCGTCGGCTCGCGCGAGCGCTTGGAGGAGACGAAGTGGGGGCTCTTCGCGCTCGGCGCGCGCGCGGTTCTCAACGCGTTCGACGACGTGTCGCGCCGCCGGGCCGCGACGCTGGCAGAGCGTCCGCACTGGTTCGCGTCGGGCGCAGCGCTCCCGCCATTCGACGCCGGCGAGAACGTGCGGCTGACGGCTTTTGCCGGAGAGAGCGCGTTGTTCGACGCCGACGGCGACCGCATCGCCGAACGCGAGGTCGCCGTACCGTTTCCGGGCGAACACAATCGCGCGAACCTCGCCGCCGCGCTCGCCGGCGCGCTCGAGCTCGGCATCCCGTTGGAGGCGCTCCTGGCGAAGATTCCCGATCTGCGGCTGCCGCAAGGCCGCTACGACGCGATCGAGCTGGCCGGCGGTCTGCGCGTGATCTTCGATGCGTACAATGCCAATGCGAGCGCGACGATCGCCGCGCTCGACACGTTTGCGCGCGAGTCGGCGGCGCGCAGGATCGCCGTGCTCGCGAGCATGGCGGAGCTGGGCGACGAATCGCAGGCGCTGCACGAGCGCGTCGGCGAGCACGCGGCCGCACGAGTAGACGTTCTGCTCGTCTGCGGCGAGTACGCCTCGGCATTCGCGCGCGGCGCGCGCAGCGGCGGTTTGGCGGCGGAACGGATCGTGCCGGTCGCGACGAACGCGCAGGCGGCAAGCTGGCTGCGCGAGCACGCGCGAGCCGACGACGTCGTGCTGCTCAAGGGCTCGCGCAAGTACCGGCTCGAGGAGATCGTCGAGGAGCTGCGCGGATGAGTCTCGCGACGCGGAGCCTCGTCGTCACGCGCCCCGAAGTGCCGCCGGGGCTCGCCGCGATCCCCGTTCGCACGCGGCTCGTGCGCCCGGGCGACGACCTCGTCGCGCTGGTCGCCGGCGCCGTGCGCGGCATCGCGCGCCCGGGCGACGTCGTCGCCGTTTCGGAGAGCGCCGTTGCAATCGCGCAAGGCGAGTTCGTTGCGGCCGAACACGTGCGCCCGTCTTGGCTGGCGTACGCGCTCTCGCGTCGCGCCGGCCCGTTGGCGACCGTCAATCAGCCCGAATCCATGCAGCTCGTCATCGACGCGGCCGGGCTATGGAAAGTGCTCTACGCGACCGCAGCCCATCTTGCCGGGCGCGTCGTCGGCCGGCGCGGCGCGTTCTACGAAGTCATGGGCGAGACCGTCGCCGCGTTCGACGGGTATACCGGAACCATGCCGCCGTACGAGCGCGCGATCGTCTTTGCGCCGCGCGATCCGAATGGGTTCGCGCGCGCCTTCGCCGAGCGCACCGGCGTTGCGTGCGCGGTGGTCGACGCCAACGACCTCGAGAAGACGAAAGTGCTCGGATGCTCGAACGGCGCGCGCGCGAGCGTCGTCGAAGCGGCGTTGCTCGACAATCCGCACGGCAACGGCGACGAGCAGACGCCGGTCGTCGTGCTCAAGTGGCGCGGCGACGGCGCCAATCCGCTCCTCGAGGGCTTGGCGCCGTGAGCGGCTCGTACCTCGGGCTCGCGCTGTGGGCGCTCTTCGGATTTGCCGTTGCAGCCGTTGCGACCGCCGCGCTGCTGGCGCTCTCCAAGCGCTTGGACGTGCGGCAGCACGCCTACGAAGACGCGCCGAGCACGCATCAGAGCAAGAGCGGAACGCCGACGATGGGCGGGATCGTCTTCGCCGTCGCGTTGGGTGGAGCTCTAGCGGTCGTTCGAACACCCCTGTTCGCCCAGCTCGTCTTCCTCGCCGTCGCGTGCGCGGGCATCGGCGCCGTCGACGACTACCTGGCGATCCGGCGCGCCTCCAACCGCGGCTTACCCGCGCGCACGAAACTGCTGGCTACCGCACTGATCGCCGTCGTCTTCTTACGGACGATCGACGGTTCGTACGAAACGTTCCCACGCGACGCGATCTTCCACGCCGGATCGTTCTGGCTGATCGCCCCGCATTGGCTCTGGCTGGTGCTGGGCATCCTGGCGATCACCGGCACGATCCACGCCGTCAACCTCACCGACGGTCTCGACGGGCTGGCGAGCGGGACGATGATTCCGCCGCTGGCGGTGTTCGGGCTCGTCGCCGCGGGGATGCGCATCGAGCCCGTTGCGGTTGCGGCGGCGGTCGGGATCGGCGCGTGCGCGGGATTCTTGCTCTTCAACCGGCACCCGGCTCGAATCTTCATGGGCGATACCGGTTCGCTCGCACTCGGCGCGCTGCTCGCGGGCGCAGCGATCCTCACCGGCGAGATGCTGCTGCTCGTGCTTATCGGCGGCGTCTTCGTCGCCGAAGCGCTCTCGGTCATCCTCCAAGTCTCCTATTTCAAGGCGACGGGCGGCAAGCGGATTCTGCGAATGAGCCCGCTGCACCATCACTTCGAAATGCTCGGATGGCCCGAAGGCAAGGTAACCGCGCGCTTTTGGGTTGCGTCGCTGCTCTGTTCGCTGCTAGGATGGGCCATCGTGCGATGAGCGACATCTTCGCGTTCGACGCCGGCAAACGCGTGCTGGTCGTCGGTTTGGGGCGCAGCGGTCTGGCGAGCATCGAGGTGCTCGCCGAGCTTGGCGTCACTCTCTACGCGACCGACGAAAAACCCGCCGCCGAACTGAGCGCGGCCGTGGCGACGGCCGAGTCGTTCGGGGCGCGTTTCGTCGAAGCGTCCGCCGCCGGAGCGCTTCTCGCGCAGCTCGACTGGGCGGTGCTCTCGCCGGGCGTGCCGCCGACCTCGCCGGTCGTGCGCGCGATCCACGCAGCGAACGTGCCCGTGCTCGGCGAGATCGAACTCGCCTATCGCCTCTGCAAGGCGCCCGTCATCGCGGTCACCGGCACCAAAGGAAAGTCCACGACGACGGCGCTGATCGGACACCTGCTGCGGGGCTGCGGGCTGGACGTGCGCGTCGGCGGAAACATCGGCAATCCCCTGATCAAAGAAGTGCGCGGCGCGGGCCCCGAAGCGTGGGTCGTCGCGGAGGTCTCGTCGTTTCAGCTCGAAACGATCCGTTCGTTTCGTCCGCGCGTCGCGGTCCTGCTCAACATCGAACCGGATCATCTCGACCGCTACCACTCGATGGACGAGTACGCCGAGGCAAAGTATCGCATCTGCGCCAATCAGTCGTTGACGGATTGGTTCGTGGGGAACTTGGACGACGAGCGCGTGGCGGCGCTGCATTGGCAGCGCGGCGACGCCCGCGTGCAGGCGCGCCAGCTCTGGTTTGGGCTGGAACGCAGCGACCGGGCGGCGATGTACCTGCGCGACGGCGTGCTCACGTACGCGCCGCCGGCCGGCGATCCGCGACCGCTGCCGATCGTCGCGCGCGACGAGATTCCGCTGGCGGGAAATCATAACGTGAGCAACGCGATGGCGGCGCTGCTTGCGGCATTGGCAATCGGCTGCCGGCCCAACGAGCTGCGCGACGCGATCCGGACGTTCGAGCCGATGGCGCACCGCCTTCAGCGCGTGGCAGAGATCGACGGCGTCGTCTACGTTGACGACTCCAAGGCGACCAACCCCGGCTCGACGATTGCGGCGCTGCGCGCCTACGATCGCCCGATCGTGCTCATCGCCGGCGGCCGCGCGAAGGGCAGTTCGTTCGACGATCTGGGGGCCGAGATGCGCGGACGCGTGAAGGCGCTCGTCGGCATCGGCGAGGCGGCCGCAGAGATCGCCGCCGCCGCACGCGGCGTGGCCGTCACGTCCGCCGCCACGATGGAAGAGGCCGTTGCTCGCGCCCGGGAGATCGCGGCGCCCGGCGACGTCGTGCTGCTCTCGCCGGGATGCGCGTCGTTCGACATGTTCGCGTCGGCCGAAGATCGCGGCGAGCGCTTTGCGGCGGCCGTTGCCGGTTTGCGGGAGCCCGCAGGTGCGTAACGGCGCGGCATTGCGGGCAAGGCGCGACGCGGCGGAGCGCGCACCGGTGCGCTCGTACGTCGCGGCGCCGCTCGACACCGTGCTCTTCACCGCCGTCGCCGCGCTGGTCGGCATCGGCCTGGTCATGGTCTTTTCGGCGTCGAGCGCGACTGCCTATGCGGAGCACGGCGACATCGCGTACTACCTGAAGCGTCAACTGATTTGGCTCGCGATCGGCTTGGCCGGCGCGTACGCCGTCTATCGCTTGGATTACGAGCGCCTCAAGCGGCTCGCGCCATATCTGCTCGTCGCGGCGATCGCCGGGCTGCTGCTCGTCTTCGTTCCGCACGTCGGTCTCGGCGTGAACGGCGGCCGGCGCTGGATCGGGGCGTCGGGCTTGAGCCTGCAGCCCTCGGAGTTTGCCAAGCTCGCGCTGGTCGTCTATCTCTCGGCCATGCTCGCGGCGCGCGGCGAACGCATCACGTCGCTGTCGAGCGGCCTCTTTCCGCTCTGCATCCCGGTTGCGATCATGGCGGTGCTCGTGCTCAAAGAACCCGACATGGGAACGGCCAGCCTGTTGGTCTTCACCGCGTTCGCGCTCTTTTTCGTCGCCGGCGCGCGGCTGCTGCACCTCGCCGCGGTCACGCTCGCGACGCTTCCCTTTGCCGCGCTGACCGTGCTCGCAAGCCCGTACCGCCGCGCGCGCGTTTTCGCCTTCGTGGATCCGTGGAAGGACCCGCTCAACACCGGCTTTCACATCGTGCAGTCGCTGCTCGCGCTGGGGAGCGGCGGCATCTTCGGCGTCGGTTTGGGTGCCTCGCGCGCGAAGTTCTTCTACCTGCCCGAACAGTACACCGACTTCATCTTCTCGGTGCTCGGCGAAGAGCTCGGCCTGATCGGGACGCTTGCAGTCGTCGCGCTCTTCCTCACGCTCGCGTATCGCGCGATCCGCATCGCGCTCGCGGCGCCCGACCGCTTCGGTTTCTTCCTCGCCATCGGCTGCGCCGCGATGATTACGATCCAGGCGTTCGTGAACATCGGCGTCGTTTCGTCGTCGTGGCCGGTCACCGGCGTTCCGCTGCCCTTCATCTCGTTTGGCGGAAGCTCGCTCGTGGTCAATCTCCTCGCCGTCGCGCTGATCGCCAACGTGGGGCGCCACCGCCGCGTCAACGTGCGGGCGTGACGGTCGTCTTCGCGGGCGGAGGCACGGGCGGGCACCTCTATCCGGCGATCGCCATCGCCGACGCGCTGCGCCTGCGAAACGCGCGGATCGCCTTCGTCGGCACCGCCGACCGTCTCGAGGCCAGCATCGTCCCGAAGGCGGGGTACGAGCTGCACACGATCGCGAGCCGCCAGCTTCGAAGGCGTGTGTCGCTCGACACCCTCGCGACCGTCGCGGTCAATATCAAAGGCACGCTGCAGAGCCTCAAGCTGCTCGCAGCGGCGCGTCCCGATCTCGTCGTTGCGACCGGCGGGTACGTCTGCTTTCCGCTCGCGCTCGCGGCGCGGATTCGCCGCATGCTGCGCCTATCGCGGGCGCCGATCGTTCTGCTCGAGCCCAACGCCGCGCCGGGTTTGACGAACCGTCTGCTCGCGCCGATCGTTGACGAGATCTGGGGCGGTCTCGCCGGCGCGCAATCGCGCATGGCAAAGTACCGGCAGACCGGTATCCCGATACGCGCGTCGTTGCGCAGCTTGCCGCCGCGCGACGCGGCCGTCGCGCGGCTTGGCCTCGATCCCGCTCGCCGAACGCTCGTCGCGATGGGCGGCAGCCAGGGCGCGCGCACGATCAACGACGGATTGCTCGCCGCCCTCGCCGGCGACGGAATTCCGGACGGGTGGCAGCTGCTGATGGTGACGGGTGAAGGCGAGTACGATCGCATCGGTGCCGCGTTGGCGGCGGCGTCCGGATCCACGCCGGTGCGAGCCGTGCCGTATCTCGACGACATGGCGGATGCATACGCCGCCGCGGATCTGCTCGTCGCGCGGGCCGGCGCGTCCACGCTGGGCGAGCTGGCGGCCTTGGGCAAGCCCGCGATTCTCGTCCCGTACCCGTACGCTGCCGAGGGACATCAGGCGCTCAACGCCGCGAGCTTCGAATCGGCGGGCGCGGCGGCCGTGACGACCGACCGCGAGATCGAGGCAGGCGGTTTCTCCGCGCTCCTGGCGCAGACGGCGAGCCCGCAGCGGCTGGCCGAACTGACCGACGGCGCGCGCCGGCTGCAGCGCGGCGACGCGCTCGAAGAAATTCTCGCACGGATAGACGCGCTCGTACCGAGAAAGAGCCGGCCGTGAAGACCTACCACCTGATCGGTGTCGGCGGCATCGGCATGAGCGCGATCGCGCGCGTTCTGCTCGCGCGCGGCGAGGCGGTGTCGGGTTCCGATCTCGCCTCGACGCCGCTGCTCGAGCAGCTTCGCGCCGAAGGCGTGCGCGTGACGATCGGCCACGATCCAAGAAACGTCGCCGGCGCGCATACGGTCGTCGTGAGCTCGGCGATCGACCGGCGCAATCCCGAGTACGTTGCGGCGGCACGGCTGGCAATCCCCATCCTCCACCGCGGCGAGATGCTCGCGCGCCTTCTTGAAGGCCGGCGCGGCATCGCCGTCTGCGGCACGCACGGAAAGACGACGACGACGGCGATGACGCACGCCGTCCTGCGCTTCGGCGGCATAGATGCCGGACTGGTGCTCGGCGGCATTGACGGAACGCTCGGGAGCAACGCGCACGACGGCACCTCGCCGTGGTTCGTCACCGAAGCCGACGAGTCGGACGGATCGTTCGCGCTGCTGCAGCCGGCGGCGGCGATCGTCACCAACGTCGAGAACGACCACCTTACGAGCGACGACGAGCTGCCCGGGCTCGTGCGCGCTTTCGGCGAGTTTCTCGCCAAGCTGCCCGACGACGGGCTGGCCTTCATCGGAATCGACAATCCGCTGGCCGCGTCGCTGGAGTCGCACGACCTTCGCGCGCGCACGGTCACGTTCGGGTTCGATCCGCGCGCCGGCCTGCGCGCGGCCAACCTGCGCTTTGCGGCGTTCGGCTCGCATTTCGACGTTCTCGCGGGCGAGCGCGTGCTGGGAATGGTGCGGTTGCCGGTGCCGGGTGCGATGAACGTGCAGAACGCGCTGGCCGCCGTGGGCGTCGGCATCGAGCTCGGCGTGCCGTTCGCGCGCATCGCCGCGGCGTTGGAGGCGTTCCGCCCGCGTGCGCCGCCGCTTCGACGTCCTCGTAGCTTCGCCGCGGCTCACGCTCGTGGACGACTACGCGCACCATCCGACCGCCGTCCGCGCCACCATCGCGGCGGCTAGGCATTGTCACGCGGGCCCCGTCGTCGTCGCATTTCAACCGCATCGGTACACGCGCACGGCGTATCTCGCGCGCGACTTCGCCGATGCGCTGCGCGGCGCCGACAGCGTCTACCTCGCGCCGGTCTACGCCGCCTCGGAACCCGCG
The DNA here is from genome assembly GCA_963790985.1 of Vulcanimicrobiota bacterium. GTDB lineage: Bacteria > Vulcanimicrobiota > Vulcanimicrobiia > Vulcanimicrobiales > Vulcanimicrobiaceae > Cybelea. The sequence continues at coordinate 81,646 of CAWBQB010000005.1, read as the reverse complement.
ATCCCCGGCGTGAGCGAACGGTCGATCGGAGAGACGCTTGCGGCGGCGGGCACGCACGTGACGTACGTGCCGCGCGTCGAGGACCTGCAGGATCGGCTTCTCGACGAAGCGCCGCGCGGCGCGATCGTGCTCATGCTCGGCGCCGGCAACATCACCGACGTAGCGGCGGCGATGGCGCGGCGCCTGAGCGTCGAACCATCCCGTCGCGCCGCATCGGCTCGCGCGTGAGCGTGACGACCGCGCGGGCCTTGCACTCGCTGCTGGATCCATCGCAGCGCGACCAACTCCGCGAGATCTTCGGCGAACGGGTTCGCTTCGACGAGCCGCTTGCGCCCTACACCTCGTGGAAGATCGGCGGCCCCGCCGACGCGCTGGCGACGGCGCACGCCGAGGACGAGCTCGCACGGCTCATGCGCTTCTGCCTGCAGCACCAGGTGCCGTGGTGGATCGTCGGCGGCGGAAGCAACGTGCTCGTCGGCGACGGCGGCGTGCGCGGCGTCGTCATTCGGCTCGCCGGCGCGTTTGCCGACGTCGCCGTGCGCAAGGAAGCGGGCGACGTGGTCGTCGAGGCGGGCGCTTCGGCATCTATGGCGCTGGTTACGGCCAAGGCCGCATCGGCCGGCGCCGCCGGCGTAGATTCGCTGGCCGGCATCCCGGGCACGGTCGGCGGCTCGCTGCGAATGAATGCCGGCACCGACCGCGAGATCGGCGACTTCGTGCGACGGGTCTGGGTGCTCTCGCCCAGCCGCCCCGAGCCCCATTGCGTGGACGTTCGCTACTTCTATCGCCGCTCGACGCTGGAGCGCGACGTCGTCGTTTCCCGCGTGACCCTCGGGTTTGCCGGGACGAGCGCGCACGACGTGCGCGACCGGATGCAGACCCGGCTCGTGCGGCGCAAGCGGACGCAGCCGATCGCCCTGCCCAACGCCGGTTCGTGCTTCAGAAACCCCGACGGGGACAAAGCCGCCCGGCTCATCGAGGCGACGGGGGCTAAGGGATGGCGCGAGGGCGGCGCGGAAGTCTCACAGCTGCACGCCAACTTCATCAACAACGTCGGCGGAGCGACGGCAAAAGACGTAGCGACGCTGCTCGCGCGAGTCCGCCGCGCCGTCCACGATCGCTGCGGGGTGGAGCTGCAGCTGGAAGTCCACTTGGTCGGAGTGTTCATCGATGCAACGTAACGTAGCCACCCGAAGCAGCGTCGCCGTCGTCATGGGCGGCGACAGCGCGGAGCGAGAGATTTCGATCCAATCGGGGTCGGAAGTGCTGCGCGCGCTGCTTTCGCTCGGGTACGACGCGCGTTCGCTCGACTACGACGATCGCTTCGTGGACGCGCTGCGCGAGCTGCGCCCGGACGCCGTTTTCATCGCGCTGCACGGCCCCGGCGGCGAAGACGGTCACGTGCAGGCGCTGCTCGAGTACCTCTCGATTCCCTATACCGGCAGCGGCTTGGAAGCGGCCGCGCTCTCGATGGACAAACACCTGACGAAGAAGCTGCTCGCAGCCGAAGGGCTGCCGACGCCGGTGTGGGATCTCTTCGACCTCACCGGCGGCACGCTGCCGCTCTTGCCCGGTTCGTTGGATCTGCCGCTCGTCGTCAAGCCGCGGTTCGAGGGATCGTCGGCCGGCATCTCGATCGTGCGCACGCACGAAGAGTGGACGGCCGCGATGCTGGAAGCGTCGAAATCGTACGCGCAGATCCTTGCCGAAGAGTACGTCGAAGGACGCGAGTTCACGTGCGCGGTGCTCGGCGAAGAGGCGCTGCCGATCGTCGAGATCGTCGCAAACCGCGACGGCTTCTACAGCTACGATGCGAAGTACGAACCGGGCGGAAGCACGCACGTCGTCCCGGCCCCGATTGACGACGACCTCGCGGCCCGCCTGCAGATGCTCGGGCTCTCGGCGCACCGGCTGCTCGGTCTGCGCGACTATTCTCGCAGCGACTTTATCGTAAGCCGGGACAACCGGCCCTACATCCTCGAGGTCAACTCGCTTCCCGGGCTTACGCCCGTGAGCTTGCTCCCCGACGCCTGCGCGGCGGCCGGCATCCGCTTCGAAGCGCTGATCGAGCGCCTAGTCGGGTACGCGCTCGCTCGCTCCGAACTCCGAGACGCGGTGGCCTGAAAGGAGTCGAATCTTTCCCCCCGTCGAAAGAGAGACGGCCCGCGCGTCGGGCGAGCTTGCGGGCAGCGCCCGCGCCGTCTATCGGAGGATTTCCTTGCCAACCGTTGTCGATCGTGGCCTCGAAGGCGTCGTCGTCGGGTCCACCCAGCTAAGTAATGTCGAAGGCGCGATCGGGCGCCTCACCTATCGCGGATACGACATCGACGATCTCGCACCCAACGCGAGTTTCGAAGAGATCGTCCATCTGCTGCTCTACGGCCATCTTCCCAACCGCCATCAGCTCGACGCGATCAAGCGCGAGTTGGGCGCGCGCCGCTCGCTGCCCGAGCCGCTCGTCAACGCGATGGAGAACGTGCCGAAAACGGCGTGGCCGATGGACGTCCTGCGTACCATCGTCAGCGGTCTGGGGCTGTTTTCGCCCGTGAACGCGCACGGAGAGCACATCTCCGACGTCCACACGGCGATCGAGCTCATCGCGAAGATGCCCACGATCGTCGCCGCGTGGGATCGCATCCGCCGCGGGCTCGAGCCGATCGCGCCGAATCCCGAACTTTCGACCGCCGGCAACTTCCTGTACATGCGCAGCGGCAAGACGCCGCAAGCGATCGAAGAGGACGCGCTCGACACGTACTTCGTGCTGCTCGCCGACCATTCGTTCAACGCATCCACCTTTGCCGCGCGCGTCGTCGCGTCGACACGCGCCGACATCTACGCGTCGGTCACGGCAGCCCTCGCGACGCTGCAAGGCGACCTCCACGGAGGCGCGGCGAGCGCCGCCCATCGCACGCTCGTCGACGTAAAGTCGCCGGAGAACGCCGAAGCCTACGTGCGCGGCATTCTCGAGAGCGGACAGCGCATCATGGGCATGGGGCATCGCGAGTACCGCGTGCGCGATCCGCGCGCGCGCCATCTCGAGGCGATGGCCAAAGAACTCTCGGCCAACGCTGGAAGCGGGCGCCTCTACGAGACGGCGCACGCCGTCGAAGAGGCGAGCCGGAAGGTGCTGCAAGAGCGCAAGCCCGGAAACACGATCTACGCGAACGTGGACTTCTACACCGCACCGGTGCTCGCCGATCTCGGCATCCCCGGCGACGAGTTCACCTGTCTTTTCGCCTGCGGGCGCATTGCGGGATGGACGGGCCACATTCTCGAGCAGCTGGCCGACAATCGCCTCATCCGTCCGCAGGCGACGTACGACGGGCCGCCGTCGGGGCCGTACGTGCCGATCGAAAAGCGCGGAGCGAACGGCTCGAAGCCCTAGCGCTCTTTCTCGTCCGGGTATTCGCGCCGCAGCTCGGCGGGCAGGCGCGTCACGATCTCGTAGTTGATCGTATCGCACCACGACGCCCAGTCGTCGGCGCGCACCTCGGCGTCGCCGTCGCGCCCGAGCAGCGTCACCGTCGCGCCGGGGCGCGCCCCGGGCGCTCGCGTGAGATCGATTTGCGTCATGTTCATCGCAACTCGCCCGACGATCGGGCAGACGGCGCCGTTCACGAGAAAGGCGCCGCGATTGGAGAGCGCGCGCGGCACGCCGTCGGCGTAACCGGCTGCCACGACGCCGACGGGCATCTCGCGCGGCGCGTGAAAGCTTCTGCCGTAGCCGATCGAGGCGCCCGCGGCGACCGTTCGCACGGCGACGATTTGCGAGCGGTATGCGAGCGCAGGGCGGAGATCGGGCGCGTTCGCGCCGAGCGCTTCGCGCGTCTGCGGTGACGGCCAGAGCCCGTAAAGCGCGATACCGAAACGCACCATGTCCAGCCGGGTCTGCGGCCAGAGCATCGCCGCGGCCGACGCGGCGATGTGCGCGAGCGGGGCCGCGCCGCGCTCCGTTAGCAGCGGCCTCACCCGCGCGAGCGCGCCTTCGAACGCTCGGAGCTGGTGCATCGTGTAGGGCGAGTCCATCTCTTCGGCCGCGGCGAGGTGCGAGAAAATGCCGGCTACGCGCAGGTCGGGCATCGCCAGCAGCGATTCGATCGCCGCCGGAAGCCCGCGCGTTTCCAGGCCCAAGCGATTGAGATCGGTGTTGACCTTCACGTGCACGCGGGCTTGAATCTCGCGTCCGCGCGCGCACGCGCAGAGCCGCTGCGCGAACGAGGCCGCATCCCAAAGCGTCAGCTCGAGATCGGCGGCGAGCGCGTCGTCGAGCGCATCGAGCGGCACCGGCCCGAGGACGAGCACCGGGGCGGCGATGCCGGCCGCTCGCAGCGCGAGCCCTTCTTCGAGCGTGTAGACGCACAGCCGCGCGGCGAGCGCCTCTATCGCGCGTGCCGTCTCGACGAGGCCGTGGCCGTACGCGTTGCCCTTGACGACGAATGCCGCTTGCGCGGGGCCGGCGAGATCGCGCAAGACGCGCGCGTTGTGGCGCAGCGCGTTCGTCGAGACGTGCAGCGAGCCGATCACACCGCGCGCCTCGCGTCGAGCGTCTTCACGACGAACGCGAGCGGCAGCCCGAAGAAGACCGCGCATGCGATAACGTCGTTGAAGAACGCGTTGGGCGTCGGCGGCGGGCGGAATGAGTTGCCGGCGAGCAGGATGAGCTGCATGACGACCTCTACGACGATGCCGTACACGGGACCCGAGGCGTACCAGCGGACGTTGAGGGACGGCTGCCGCGCCGCCACGTACGCGTATGCGCCGGCCCAGCCGATGCCGACGATTGCGTGGACCGCGACGCCGAGCACCGCGAACGAGGGATCGGCGAAGGCGCCTTTGCCGACGAGCGCCGAGGCGGCGAACTGCCAGAAAGAGATCATGCTGGAGCCGGCGGGTACGACGATCGTCAGCCAGACGTAGAAGTCGAATATGGCGGCGGCGATCGGGCCTGCGATCAGGGCTTGGCCGGCGACGCGGCCCCAGGAGATGGGGGCGGTTGAGGGCATGGCCGGGGCATTCGCCCAGGCTCTCGGCGAGCCTGGCCGAACCTGCAGCGTGATGGACGCGCTCGACGCGCATCTGCGCTGGATCATCGCGGCGCCGGTCTACGTGCTCGCCTACGCCGCCGCTGCGGGGGTGTTCTGGTACGCGGCGCAACGGCGCGGCATGTCGCCGGAGTCGAGCGCGCTGCTCATGACCGCCGGATTGATCGGCGGACTTGCCGGTGCGAACGCGATGCAATTTCTTGCGACCGGCGCGTTCGGAAAATCCATCGAGGGCGGTTTGGCGGGCGGCTGGCTCGCGGTCGTCTGGGCAAAACGCCAGCTCGGCATCGTGCGGCCGACGGGCGATCTCTTCGCGCTGGCACTTCCCGCCGGCGAAGCCATCGGGCGAGTCGGCTGTTTCATCGGTGGCTGCTGTTACGGGAAAGCCGCCAACGTCGCGTGGGCCGTGCACGAGCGGGGCGAACTGCGGCATCCGGCGCAGCTCTACCTGTCGCTCGGCGCGGCGCTTTGCTTCGCCACGCTGCTTACCCTCGAGCGGCGCCGCGTGCTGCCGGAAAACGGCCTGTTCTATATCGGCGGCCTGCTGTTCTGCGCCGATCGGTTCGTCGTCGAGTTCTTTCGCGACGCACCGGTCGCCGGATTCGGCTTGACGCTCGCGCAGATCGGATGCGTCGCCGGAGCGCTCTTCTTCGTCTGGAAGCTGAGCCGGCTGGTGCAACCGCCGGCGCGCACCTTCGAAGCCCACGCTACGTAGCGAACGTGGCTTCCAAAACGCCCAATGCGGGCTCGTTCATCGGCGGCATCCTGCTTGGGCTGATGCTGGGCGGCATCGTCGCGATGCCCGTTGCGGTGCTGCTCTTCATGTGGATCTTCAGCAGGCTGTCTGACGGATCGGGCTACGCGTTTGCGGCGACGTATGCACTCGGCGCCGGTCTGGGCGTCTGGGCGTTCGCGAAAACGCGGGCGTGTGCCGGATTCGGAGCCGGAGTCGTGACGGGGCTCGCCGCAGGCCTGCTCGGTTCGACCGCGCTGTGCAACTCGATTGTCGGCGGCCTCGGCTCGATGCACTGACGATGCCTCTTGCGGTCTACGATTACACGGTGCAACGCAGCGTGCGCGCGGTATGCCCGCGCTGCTTTGCCGAGAACGAGGACTTCGATCCGGAGTATCCGACCGATATATGCGACGGCCATTTGGTCGAGCGCGACGGACGGATCTACCTGCGGCGCTGGTGCCGTCGGGGCCACGGCGAGGTGTGGTCGCTCTACGAAGAGGACGCCGAGCTTTGGCGGTACCTGCAGCAGTGGCGCGTGCCGACGAAGATCGTCAATCCCGACACGCAGGCGGTCTATCCGATTCCGTCCGGCTACGAATACGGTCTGGGTCCGACGCACTTGCAGCATTCCTGCATCTACCTGCTCGACGTCACGTCGCAGTGCAATCTGCAGTGCCCGGCCTGTTTCACGAGTTCCAGCCCCGCGCTCTCGCACTACCTGCCCGTAGGCGACGTCTTGCATGCGGTCCAAACGGCGATCGAACGCGAAGCCGGCCGCTTGGACGTCGTGATGATCTCGGGCGGCGAACCGACCGTCCATCCGGCGCTGCGCGAGATGATCGAACGGCTGGCCGCGTTGCCGATCACGCGCATTCTGGTCAACACCAACGGCATACGCATCGCTAACGACGACGGGCTGCTCGCGTTCTTAAGCGGATTGCGCGACCGCGTGGAGATCTATCTGCAGTACGACGGCCAGCGCGCCGCGACGCAGGAGACGCTGCGCGGCGTGGATCTGCGCGACGTCAAGACTCGTGCGGTGGAACGCTTGAGCGCCGCGCGAATCTTCACGACGCTCGTGATGACCGTCGTTCGAGAGAACGCCGATCAGATCGGCGAGGTGCTCGACACCGCCTTCTCCACGCCGTACGTCGGCGGCGTAATGTACCAGCCGCTCTTCGCATTGGGGCGTGCGCCGGTCGTGGATCCGATGGACCGCGTGACGACGACCGGCGTCCTAGCCCGAATCGCCGAGCAGTCGGCCTACGGCGTGCGCGCGCACGACCTCATCGCGCTGCCCTGCAGCCATCCGGATTGCTGCTCGATCGGCTACTTCTTACGCGGCGCGCGCGGCGGATATGCCGGGCTGGCGTCGGCGCTGGGCGAGGAGGCGCTGCGCGGAAGCTTGAGCGTATTCGGCAATCAAATCGCTTTCGGTGAAGCACTCGAGGAGGTTCGCGGCGCCCTCACGAGCGTGATGTCGGAGACGATGACGCTCTCGCGTCCGGAGCTGGTGCGCCACTTGCGCACGCTCTGCGACGCCTGCGATCTCGGTGGGATCGCCGAGCTGGTTCGGCTCGCCTTCGGGAAGGGCGCGACCGCGCGATTCGTCGGCGAGCGGGTCAAGCGCGTGACGGTCAAGCACTTCATGGACGCCGATACGCTGATCACCGAGCGGCTCGAGCAGTGCTGCGTGCACGTGGCGGGGGCCGGGAGCGACCCCGTGCGCATGCCGTTCTGCGCGACCCGGCTCTTCCCCAAGGTCCGCGCCAGGGCCCAGAAAGGGATGGTACGTCGTGAAGAACTCGGCTGACGCGCAGCGCGGCGAGGAAATCGAGGGCTACGCCTTCACGTTCTGCAAGGCGGCGTTCCTCGCGCTGCTCTTCGGGCGTTACGCGGTTTTGGCGCTCTCCCTCGGCGCCGTCGCGCTCTATCTGGCAGCCTACGCGATGGGCGTGCGCCGGTGGCGCTGCTGGGCCAAGCCGCCGTGGGTCGTCCTTTTCTTCGCGGGGGTCGCCGTGCTCCAGGCATACTTCCTTTTCTGGCACCCCTCGCACTTGATACTCTAGGCAAAGCAAGCAGGGCGTGAAGCCCCTTGCACTCTCCGGCAAGGTCTGCTAATATGGCACGGCTAGCGCTCTCGCGCCGAGAGTGCTAATGCCCCCCTATTACTGCGCCTGACTAGAAAACTGTTGGAGGTTTTTTCGTGAATCTCAAGCCCCTGTTCGACAACGTGGTCGTCGAACACGTAGAGCAAGACGACAAGACGACCGGTGGGGTCTTCCTGCCGGACACCGCTAAGGAAAAGCCCCAGGAGGGCGTCATCCGCGCGGTCGGCGACGGCCGCGTGACCGAAAAAGGTCAAAAGCTGGAGATGAACGTCAAGGTCGGCGACCGAGTCCTCTACCGCAAATACTCGGGCAGCGAAGTCAAGATCGAAGGCACCGAGTTCCTCATCATCCCCGAAAAAGACATTCTCGCCATCGTCACCAAAGTGCCGGCCGGCGTCTAAGGAGTTCAAACGTTTAAATGGCTGCAAAGCAACTCGTATTTGACGAAAGCGCGCGTCGCGCGCTGGAGCGCGGTGCGAACATCCTCGCCGATGCCGTGAAAGTAACGCTCGGCCCCAAGGGTCGCAACGTCGTGCTCGACAAGAAGTTCGGATCGCCGACGATCACCAACGACGGCGTGACGATTGCCAAGGAGATCGAGCTGCCCGACGTGTTCGAGAACATGGGGGCGCAGCTCGTCAAGGAAGTCGCATCCAAGACCAACGACATCGCCGGCGACGGCACGACCACCGCGACGGTGCTCGCGCAAGCGATCATCCGCGAAGGCCTGCGCAACGTAACCGCCGGCAGCAACCCGCTGCTCATCAAGCACGGCATCGAAAAGGCCGTCGAGATCGCGGTCAAGGAGATGGAGTCGTTCAAGAAGGACGTCGACACCAAAGAGAAGATCGCGCAGGTCGCTTCGATTTCGGCCAACGATCCGGAAATCGGCGAGTTCATCGCCGACGCGATGGAGAAGGTCGGCAAAGACGGCGTGATCACGGTCGAAGAGTCGCGGACGCTGAAGACCGAAGTCGAAACCAAGGACGGCATGCAGTTCGACAAGGGCTACATCTCGCCGTACATGGTTACCGACTCCGAGCGAATGGAAGCGGTGCTCGACAACCCGTTCATTCTCGTGACCGAGCGCAAGATCTCGGCGATCGCCGACATCCTGCCGCTGCTCGAGAAGGTCGTTCAGGTCCAGAAGCCGCTGCTCATCATCTCCGAAGACGTCGAGGGCGAAGCGCTCGCGACGCTCGTCGTCAACAAGCTGCGCGGGACGTTCACGTCCGTCGCGGTGAAGGCGCCTGGGTTCGGCGACCGCCGCAAGGAGATGCTCAAGGACATCGCCACGCTCACGGGCGCGACGGTCATCTCCGAAGAGCTCGGCCTCAAGCTCGACAAGGTAACGCCGGATCAGCTCGGCCAGGCCAAGCGCGTGACGGTTACCAAGGAAGAGACGACGATCGTAGACGGCGGCGGTAAGGCCGATGCGATCAAAGGCCGCATCGAGATGATCAAGAAGCAGATCGAGGAGACCGATTCCGACTTCGATCGCGAGAAGCTCCAGGAGCGCCTCGCGAAGCTCTCCGGCGGCGTTGCGGTTATCCAAGTCGGTGCCGCAACCGAGACGGAGCTCAAAGAGAAGAAGCACCGCATCGAAGACGCGCTTAGCGCGACGCGCGCGGCCGTCCAAGAAGGCATGATCCCCGGCGGCGGCGCTTCGCTCGTGCATGCGATCAAGGCGATCGACCGGTACGAGCCGCCGAAGTCGAACGGACACGCTCCGACGTGGGCCGACGAGAAGATCGGCATCGCCATCGTGCGCAAGGCGCTCGAAGAGCCGGCGCGGCAGATCGCCAACAACGCCGGATTCGAGGGTTCGGTCCAAGTCAACGCCGTGCGCTCCAAGAACGCGCCGTTCGGCTTCGACGCGATGAGCGGCGAAGTCGTCGACATGTTCACGGCCGGCATCGTCGAGCCGTTGAAAGTGACGCGCGCGGCCCTGCAGAACGCTGCATCCATCGGCGCGCTGATCCTCACGACCGAGACGCTCGTTGCCGACAAGCCCGAGCCGAAGAAAGAGCCGGCCGGTATGCCCGGCGGCGGCGGCATGGGCGGCTACGACATGATGTAGTCCTCACCGGACGAACATCGAGGCCCGGCGCGTGCGCCGGGCCTTTTTCTTATCCCGCGGAGGTGCGCCAGAGTTTGGGGCAGAGCAGCGTGCCGGTCGGGTCGCCGGCAATCGAGTCCACCATATCCTCGGTGACGTTGAACTGTATGCTGATCGGCCAGCCTCCCCACGGTACGGGGAACGGAATCGGGATGCGAACGTAATGGTACTGGTGCGTCGGCGTGCGCAGGCGCAGCGCCAGCATCTGCGGCGTCTGCGCGGTTGCGGGATCGGAGAAGAACGACGCGTAGTAGCCGTCTTGGTCGTTCTCGACCGCGATGCGCGCCGGAAGCGGTTCCGCGATGGGCTTGTCGCAGGCGACGGCGCTCTTGTCGAAGAGCACGAACGTGGGCTGGACGTATAGGAACGATTGCGGCGCCTCGCCGGAGAGCAGGACGGGCATCGGGGGCGGAGGCGGCGGCGCGTCGCTCAGGTTCTCGGTGACGCTGCGGTCGTGCCCGGTGATGAAGAACAGGTAGTCGGTCGCCGAGCAGCCGTACTTGGGAACCGCTAGGTCGAGCCGGTAGATTCCAAAGGCGCTGTCGAACTCGACGATCGCCTGCGGATCGTCGCCGCGCTCGATCCGGTAGACCTTATCTACCTGCGTCCGGCCTGTTTTGTCGGCCAGGTGCACGCGCATCGCGATCGCCGTGCCCGCCGGCGTTCGGGATATCGCCCGGCAGAAACCGACGTGGAGGATGACGTGCGCGAGCGCGAGCATATGCGGCGTGCTTCTTTTGTCGCGCCGCGAGGGCCTGGCGGACCGGGCGGCCCCGCGGCGAATAGCAATCGGGTATGCCCACGCGCGCAATCAACGATTTCACCATTCGGGTCGCCACGATCAACGGCTCCGGCAGCCAATCCTCGAATCTCGTGCTGACCAACGCGATCGTGCGCCTCGGTATACCCGTAGCGCCGAAGAACGTCTTCCCGTCGAACATCGAAGGGCTGCCCACCTGGTTCGACGTTCGGGTCACCGCACGCGGCTACCAATGCCGTTCGCGCGACGTTGACGTGCTCGTCGCGCTCAACGCCGCAACCTGGCAGCAGGACGTCGCGTCGGTCAAGCCCGGCGGGATCGTCGTGCACGAGGCGACGTATCCGCTCGCCGGCGCGACCCTGCGCGACGACCTCGCCTACTACGCCGTGCCGTTCGGCGCGCTTGCGAAGGAGCACTTCGGCGACAAGGGCGACCTGCGAAAGTACCTGACGAACATGATCTACGTCGGCGTGCTCGGGCAGCTGCTCGACATTCCGGCCGAGACGATCGAGGACGGGCTCAAGGCGCAGTTCCGCACGAAGGCCGCCGCGGTCGAGCAGAACATGAAAGCGGTCCGCGTCGGATTGGACTACGCGAAGGAACATCTGACCAAGAACGATCCGTACCGCCTCGAGCCGATGAAGGGAAAGACGGACGGCCTGCTCTTCATGGAGGGCAATCGCGCAGCGGCGTTCGGATGCGTCATGGGCGGATGCACGGTCGCCGCATGGTATCCGATCACGCCCTCGTCCTCGCTGTGCGAGTACTTCATCCAGCTCTGCGATCGTTATCGCGCCGTCGAAGGCACGAACGAGCGCAACGTCGCGATCGTGCAAGCCGAGGACGAACTCGCAGCCGCGGGGATGGTCTTCGGCGCGGGCTGGGCCGGGGCGCGCGCGATGACGTCTACCTCGGGTCCGGGGCTCTCGCTCATGGCGGAGTACGCGGGGTACGGCTATTTTGCCGAGATCCCGGGCGTCATCTTCGACGTGCAGCGCGCCGGGCCGTCGACCGGCTTGCCGACGCGCACGATGCAGGGCGACGTCGCCTTTGCCTACACGCTCTCGCACGGCGACACGAAACACATCGTCCTGCTGCCGGCGACCGTGCGCGAGGCGTACGAGTTGGCGATGGAAGCATTCGATCTCGCGGATCGCTTCCAAACGCCGGTATTCGTGCTCAGCGACCTCGATCTCGGCATGAATTCGTGGCTGACGCCGCCGCTGCCGTATCCCGAGAAACCCTTCGACCGCGGCAAAGTGCTGGGCGCCGACGATCTCAACACGATGAAATCCTGGGGACGGTATCGCGACGTGGACAAAGACGGCATCGCGTACCGCACGCTGCCGGGCACGAAGCATCCCAACGCGGGATTCTTCACGCGCGGCACCGGTCACGACGAAGAAGCGCGCTACTCCGAGCTTCCCGACGTTTGGCAGCGCAATCTCGATCGCCTCACGCGCAAGCACGATACCGCGCGCCGGTCGGTTCCGCAGCCCGTCATCGAGTCGCGCGGACGCAAGGTTGCGATCCTGGCATACGGCACGACGCACCACGCGGTCGTCGAGGCGCGCGACCAACTGCGCGAATCGGGAATCGACGTGGACTACATGCGCGTGCGCGCCCTGCCGCTCTCACCGGAGGTCGCGACCTTCGTGAAGCGCCACGAGCGCGTCTACGTCGTCGAGCAGAATCGCGACGGCCAGCTCTTCGGCATCCTGCGCACGGAGCTGCCGACCTACTTGCTCGACCGCTTGGAATCCATCCGCCACTACAACGGCGTGCCGATCGACGCCCACGCCATCATCGATCCGCTGCTCGACGCCCAGCGCCAGCCGGCCGTCGTCGCGGAATAACTTCGCTCAGGATGACAACGATATGACTGCGAATCTCAACATCATCGGGCTCGCCCGCGACGTCTACAAAGGCCTGCCGACGACGCTGTGCGCCGGATGCGGCCACAACTCGATTACGAATCATCTGATCAAGGCGCTCTTCGAGTACGGCGTAGAGCCGCATCGTCTGGCGAAGATGAGCGGCATCGGCTGCTCGTCCAAGACGCCGGCGTACTTCGTCGAACAGGCCCACGGCTTCAACGGCCTGCACGGGCGCATGCCGTCGGCTGCGACGGGCGCGAAGCTGGCCAACCGCGAGCTCCTCGTGCTCGGCATCAGCGGCGACGGCGATACCGCGAGCATCGGGCTCGGGCAGTACTGCCACATGATCCGCCGGAATCTCGACTGCACGTACATCGTCGAGAACAACGGCTGTTACGGCTTGACCAAGGGGCAGTTCTCCGCGACCGCCGACATGGGCTCGACGCAGAAGGGCGGCAAGGTCAACGAGTATGCCACGATCGACATCTGCGGCCTGGCGATCGAGCTGGGCGCCACCTTCGTGGCGCGTTCGTTCTCCGGCGACGGCAAGCAGCTCGTCCCACTGCTTCAAGCCGCCTTCTCGCATCGCGGAACGGCGATCCTCGACGTCATCAGCCCTTGCGTCACGTTCAACGACCACGAGGGCTCGACGAAGAGCTACGCCTACGTAAAGGAGCACGACGTCGTCCTCCACACCGCCGACTACATCGCGGGCGGCCGGGAAATCACGATCGAGTACGAACCCGGCTCGACGCACGACGTCGAGCTCGACGACGGCTCGCACGTGCTGCTTCGCAAACTCGAAGTCGAGTACGATCCCACCGACGACATCGCGGCGCTCCGGACGATTCACGAGTGCCGCCGGCGAGGGGAGTACGTGACGGGGCTGCTCTACGTGGACACGGATGCGGCGGATCTCTGCGAGCGCGAGCACCTGACCAAAACGCCGCTGGCGCAGCTCGACGAGGACGCTCTGCGGATCGGCCGCGAGCAGTGGCAGCAGCTCATGGCGGTGTAAACCAAGGAGGCTACCGATGAAAGCACGGGTCGTGCTGCTCGCGGGGTTGCTCGCGGCGACGACGATGCAATCGACGGCGGCGGTGCTGGAGCACGGCCCCGTGTGGCAGGCGACCTACGTCGCCGCCTATCAGCCGACGTTCGGCACGCAAGGCGTCCCCTACGCTGGCACGATGAAGCTGAAGTTCAACCACGGCATCATCAGCGGCACCTACACCGCCGAGTCGGTCCGCCCCGATCCGCTCTACGGCCGCATCGTCGGCGTCAGCGGCAACGTGAGCAAAGGCGAGATCACGCTCATCGTTCAAGCACCCGGCGGCTTCACCGTGCGCGGCACGCTCGCCGGCGACGGAGAAATCTCGGGAACCGCGACGGTCAAAGGGCGCTTCTACACCTTCCTCGCCAAAGTGAAATCGTCACCCTGAGCGGAGTCGAAGGGCGCCTCGTAACGGCCCTGCGCGGCGCGCGGTCGGTCTTCGTCCTCACGGGCTCGGGCATCTCCGCGGAGAGCGGTCTGCCGACGTTTCGCGGCGTCGGCGGCTTGTGGCGAACGCACCGCGTCGAAGAGCTCGCCTCGCCCGAAGGCTTCGCGCGCGATCCCCAGCTCGTGTGGACCTGGTACAACGAACGCCGCGCCGCGCACGCGCGGGCCGAGCCGAACGCCGGGCACGTTGCGCTCGCGCAGCTCGAACGCGCGATCGGCGACTTCACGCTCGCGACGCAGAACGTTGACTCCCTGCACTTGAGGGCGGGTTCGAGCAACGTGGCCGAACTGCACGGAACGCTGCGCGAAGCGCGCTGCGGCCGCTGCGGCACGCGCCGGCCGATCGGCGCGTCCGGCCTACCGCTGGACGAGATCGAACACGCGTGCGGCGGGCGATTCCGTCCGGACATCGTCTGGTTCGGCGAGCCGCTGCCGCCGGAGGCGTGGCGGCGCGCGCAGGAGGCTGCGGCGCGCGCCGACGTCATCCTCGTCGTCGGGACGAGCGCGGTCGTCTATCCGGCCGCCGCGCTCGCGACGCACTACAATCGCCGAGCATTCGTCGCGGAGATAAATCCGGAAGAGACCGCGATCAGCGATCGCGTGAACTGCGTCCTGCGCGCCGGCGCGGCCGGCGTGCTGCCCAGCGTCGTTATGAGGTTCGCTTCTCCAGCAGCTCGGTGAGCTTGCGCTCGACGCTGCGCAGCGCGGCGTTCTCCGCTTCGACGCTCTCCAAGCGCGAACGCAGCTCCGCCGCAACGATGTGCTCGTATCCCACGGCGGCGGCTCCGCCCAGATGGCGCAACGACCGCAACTCGTCGGGATCGAGCGCCTCGTTGCCGAGGTGCCCGCCGTACAATGCGATCGCTTCGAGGCTGCGCTCGACGACGACCGGCACCGCATAGAGCACTCCGCGCTCGCCCTCGGGCAGATCGGACCGCTGCCACGCGATCTCGCCGGGATCGAGCGCCTCCATGCCGGCGTGAAGGCGCAAAACGAGCCGGTCGTCGCCGTCGAGTTCGCTCGCTTCGCTCTCATTCCAACCGTGCGAGCGCACGCGGCGATACGACGAGCCGCTGCGGCGAAAGAGCGCGGCGGAAGCGAGCTCGAGTGCGCCCACCGGCTCTTCGACGAGCGCCGCGTCCACGGCATCGGCCGTCGCCGCGTAGGGTAACGCGCGCGCCGCATCGGCGATGCGCCGCTCTGCCATGTGGCGCCGCCGGAAGAGCACGCGATCCACGAACTTGTCGAGACGGCCGTGCACGACGTTGAGCGAGAGGCCCAATCCGATCGCTGCGGCGATCTCGAGCAGCGAAGCAAACCGCCGGCTTTCGAGAACCTTGCCGAAGACGTACTCGATGATCACGAAAACGAAGGCCGCACCCGCGGTCAGCGTCGAGTACACCAGCGTGCGGCTGATGATGAAGCTCACGTCCATCACGCGATGGCGAATCACGCCGTACGCAACCGCAGCGGCGACGAGCGCCGGAGATGCGGCGAACGCGATGCTCAGCGCGAGCAGCACGCCGGCGTCGGTCGTCAGCTCGGTGCCGATCTGATGCAGCACGCCCGTGACGATGAGAAAAACGAAGGCGGCGATCACCGGGACCAGGCGCGTGCGCGCCCCGCCCGGCGTCGTCACGTACGTCGAAACCAGCGCGATCAGCGCCGCAACGCCCGGAACGACGAGCGCGTAATCTGCGACCGCGATCCAACCGGCCGGCGGCGTCGTCGAGAAGCGAACGTATGCGACGACCACGAGGTACAGCGCCGCGAGCGCGACGCCGAGCGGCAGCGCGAGCCGGGAGATGACGCGGCCGGCGCCCCGAGGATCGTCGTCGGGAAAGCGGCTTGCAAAGACGAGCACGCCCGTGACTTGGGCCGCATAGAGCAGCGCGATCGCCGCGTCCCAGAGCGTGCCGGCCGCGGTGTGGTCCTGCTGCGCCCAATACACCGTGGCGATCGGGATGAGCAGCGGCGGTGCGGCGAATGCGAATCCCCACGTCAGTTTGCCCGGCCGCAGCAGGAGCAGTGCGAGGCCGGCGAGTCCGAGTGCGAGCCCGGCCACCGCATAGATCAGCCGCACGGCGCGCGCGACGTCTACCAGCGGTTGGGCGTGCAGCGTCACGGGTCGCGTCGCGCTGCCGCGCGTCACGTCGAACGTGGTCGGCGCATCGACGGGGACGTCTTCGTCGAGCGTGACGAACTTGCGGCCGCGCAGGGAAAGCGTCGCGTACGCGATCGAGTCACCCGGTGCGATGCCCGCCTGCGCCGCGGCCGAATGCGGCTGCACCGACGTCACGCGCATCCCGTTCTTCTCGGTGAGAAAGCCGTACGTTCCGATCGGCTGGTCGTAGGCGGCGATGGAGGCCGCGGCGCCGGCGATCTCCAGCAACCCCAGCACCGCGACGAACGCGACGCGCAGCGCCGGCCTCACGCCTGCGTGGCCGCGCCTGCGCGCGTACGGCGAGCGAACCAGTAATAGATCGGGATGCCCGACAGCAGGATGCCCAGGCCGATCAGCGTGTCCGATGGAGATTTGACGACGACGTCGCCGACGACGCCCCACGCGACCACCAAGAAGAGCAGCGTCGTGTACGGATGGCCGGGCATGCGGATTGCCGGCCGCGCAGCCGCGGGATCGCGGGCGTCGCGATTGCGAAAGACGATGAGCGCGATCGCCGCCAGTCCGAAGAAGATGTAGTCTATGCAGGTGACGTAGTTGAGGATCTGATCGTACCTGCCGATCAGCGCGATGGCGATGGCGATCCCGCCCTGCAGGACGATCGCCACGACCGGCGCGCGCGTGCGCGGGCTCACCCAGGCGAGCTGCTTGAAGAACGTGCCGTCGAAAGCCATCTGAAAGTAGACGCGGGGCGACGTGAGGATCTGATTGCTCAGAAAGCCGAGCGTCGAGAGCGCGACGACGATCGCCATGACCCGCAAACCGGCTTGTCCGAAGGCGATCCTGGCGATGTCGGATGCCGGCGTGGTCGTGGCCGCGAGCCCTTGCACGCCGAGCACGCGTAGGCAGACCGCGTTAACCGCGAGGTACAGCACGACTACGGCGACGACCCCGAGGATCATGCCCCGCGGCAGCGACCTCGCGGGGTCTTTCAACTCGGCCGTCATGAAACTCGACGTCTGCCAGCCGCTGTAGGCGAAGAGCACCGGCACGAACGCCAGGCCGAGCGCTGTGAGCGCGCCGCCCTCGGGCGGCGCCAGGTTCGGAAGCGCCGCGGCGTGCGACGCGAAGAGGCCGACGGCGACGAAGCCGCCGATCGCGAGAATTTTCACGAGCATGAACAGGTTCTGCGCGGTCGCGCCGGTGCGCACGCCCAGTGCGTTGACGCCGGTGAAGATCGCAACCGCGACGGCGGCGAGTATCGCTCTCGATGCGTGCAGGCCGGTCAGCGGTTCGAAATACGCCGCAAAGGTGACCGCGGCCGCCGCCATCCCGCCGCTCTGAGAGACGAGCAGGAGCGTCCAGCCATACGCGAACGCGAGCGCCGGATGAAAAGCGTCGCGCATGTACGCATAGAGTCCGCCGTCGCTCGGGCGGCGCGCGGCCAGTTCCGCGAAGATGCCTCCTCCGAGCAGCGCGACGGCGCCGCCGGCGACCCAGACGAGCATGACGAGCGGCGCGGCGTGCACGAACCGCGCCACGACCGACGGGTTCATGAAGATCCCCGAGCCGACGATGCCGCCCATGACGATGAGCGCGGCGTCGCGCGTGCCGAGACGGCGCAGGAGGGGCGGCGTGCGAAGCGTCACGAGTGCGGCGTCGGTGACGGTTCGAAGACCCGGTCCGCAAACGTCTCGACGATCGACGTGAACTCGGCGATCCGGCGCAGCGGCCCGGCATGATCCATGCCGCGCATGATCTGCAGGCGCGCCTGCGGCAGGCGGTGGAGAAACCGCTTTTCGTCGAGGCGGAAGAGAAAGTCGAACTCCCCGTTCACGAAGGCCACGGGTTTGCGGTACGTCGCCAGTTCGTCGAGCGCGTTTTGCGAGGAGCGCACGATCTCGCTCGTGCGGTAGAGCACGTCGCGATTGAACGGAATGCGCTGCACGACGTCAATCCAGTTGTGCGGGATGGAGGCGTAAAGCCCGACGCGCTGCAGCGCGTCGAGCCAGGCTTCGGGAAGATGCTGCGCGACGTTCACCCACGCACCGTACGGCCACCATCGCCAGCCTTCGAAGTCGAAGGTGCAGTCGGCCAGCAGCAAGCCGGCGGTCTGTTCCGGATGGCGCGCGGCGTGGCGCATCGCGACGAAGCCGCCTAGGGAATAGCCGACGATCAGCGGCGGCCGCCCCGCGATCGTCGCGATGACGTCGGCGAGCAGCGTCGAGACGTTCTCCTCGGTGAACGGCACGCCGGCGAGCGCTCCGTGCCCGGGAAGATCGAGGGTGATGACGTGGTAGCGCTGCCGGAGCTTGACGGCGTGCGGGTTCCAGATCTCTCGTCCCAGCCGGATGCCGTGGAGGAAGAGAATCGGCGGATTACCAGGATCGCCGAACGTCGAAGATGCGGCTCTCGCCTCCACCTTAGTGCAGTTCCTCCGCGGGGCGCATCGCGCGGCCGCGCGCGAATGGTGTGGGGCTCCTGAGTGCGAAGATGACGAGCATGTTTGCGATAACGACGTTCTCCCTGGCCCTTTTGTCGACGGTCGTGGCGCAGGCGCCTCCTCCGGAAGGGCCGCCTCCCCAGACGGCGCAGGTCGTCTCCGCACAGCCGCCCTTGGAGAGCGGCGTCTGCCTCGACTCGCCGCGCGCCGTGCCGCAGGTGCTCAAGTCGCCCGTTTCGCGCGCGGCGCAGATCGTCCGCATAGACCAAGTGGTCTCCACCGCGACGATGACGCCCGGAGAAATCATCGGGTTCCTCTACACAACGCACGACGGCTCGACCTGGTTGGGCGAGCGGACCGCGCACTACATGTCGCCGGCCGACGCGACGGCGATCAACCAAGTGCTGGCCGCCACGCACCTTGCCGGCCCCAAGAAGAATGAATTCCCGCCGCAGACCCTCTACGGCGTCCCGACCAAATACCCGCAGTATTTCCAGGTCCGGATCCCCGCCGACGGCTACGGACCCCTGCGGATTCAGCTCGTCCCGTGCGTGATCTGGCCGGCGACGCGCCCCCTGCCCGACCCGAGCATGGCTTTTTAGCAGCCATCGCATCCGAGTGCTAGAGTAGCGGGTTCTTACGGTTCGATGGAGTTCGTCCTGCGTACCCGGCCGGCCACCTTCGAGCCGAACGCCGACGTCTTCGTAGACGAGGAGCGCCGCCGAGTCGTCGTCATGGTGGAAGTCGCCGGCGCCGACACGGAGACGCTGCGCATCGGCGTTGACGATCAGTACCTCGTCATCACCGGGCGCCGGCTCGAGGCCGCTCGGCTGCGCCGCGGGTCCTTCGTGCAGAAGGAGATCGCGCGGGGCGAGTTCGTCAAGCGCATCCCGCTGCCGGTCCCCGTCGAGTACGAAGGCGTTGGGGCCAGCTACGAAGACGGCTTGCTGATCGTCGTCGCGCCGATCGCGCTGACGGCCTACTTGCCGACGGCGCGCACCGAGCTCCACATCCTGGTAAAGAGGACGCACTCCTAGAGAACATGGCCCAGAAAACAAATCAACCTGTGGTAGCCGCAAACTCGATCGGCATCCTACCGCTTCAGGAAGCGGTGCTCTTCCCCCACACCGTGATCCCGCTCGCCGTGGTCAAGAAGTCGGGCATTCAGCTGGTCGAAGAGGCGCTGCGCGAAGGCAAGCCCATCGGCCTGACCGTTCTGCGCGATCGCGAGATCGAAGATCCCGGACCCGACGACGTACAGCGCATCGGGACGATCGGCGTCATCCAGAAGATGCTCAAGGTGCCCGACGGCACGCTGCGTTGCATCGTGGCCGGGCAGCAAGTGTTCAAAGTCGATCAGTTCACGCAAGTTTCGCCGTACTTGGTTGCCGCATACACCGAGCTTCCCGACGTCACCGTCGAAAGCGAAGAGCTCGTCGCGATGCAGCGCAACCTCGCGGGGCTCTTTCAGAAGCTTCTCTCCTACCTGCCGCAGGCGCCGCGCGAGATGGAGATGGAGGTCGCAAACATCACCGATCCGGTGGTGCTCACCTACTTCGTCGCTTCCACGATGCGCCTGGAGACCGCCGACCGCCAAGCGCTGCTCGAAGAGCGCGACACCGCCAAGCGGATGCGCAAGCTCACGATGTTGCTCACGCGGGAGCTCGAAGTCGTCGAGCTCGGGCACAAGATTCAGAACGACATCGCGCGCGAGATGGAAAAGAACCAGCGCGAATTCTACTTGCGCCAGCAGCTGCGCGCCATTCAGGAAGAGCTCGGCGAAGTAGACCCGCAGCAGGCCGAGACCAACGAGCTGCGCACGAAGATCGAAGCCGCGGAGATGCCCGAGGACGTTCGCAAGGCGGCCGACCGCGAACTCGACCGTCTCTCGAAAGTGCCGCAGGCCAGCCCCGAGTACAGCGTGATCCGCACCTACCTCGACTGGCTCGTCACGCTGCCGTGGAAGGCCGAGACCGCCGACCACATCGACATCAAGGCCGCGCGCACGATCCTCGACGAAGACCACTACGATCTCGAGAAGATCAAAGAGCGGATCATCGAGTATCTCGCCGTCGGCAAGCTCAAGAAACGCCTTACCGGGCCGATCCTCTGCTTCGTCGGGCCGCCCGGCGTCGGGAAGACCTCGCTCGGCCAGTCGATCGCTCGCGCGATGGGGCGCAAGTTCGTGCGCCTCTCGGTCGGCGGCGTGCACGACGAAGCGGAGATACGCGGACATCGCCGCACGTACATCGGCGCGATGCCGGGTTCGATCGTGCGCGCGATCCGCGACGCCGGAACGAAGAACCCGGTGATGATGATAGACGAGATCGACAAGGTGGGCGCCGATTTTCGCGGCGACCCGCAGTCGGCGCTGCTCGAAGTGCTCGATCCGGAGCAGAACGTGAACTTCCGCGACCACTACCTCGATCTGCCGTTCGACCTGTCGCAAGTGCTCTTCATCTGCACGGCCAACTCGCTCGACACGATCTCGCCGCCGCTGCGCGACCGCATGGAAATCATCACGCTCTCCGGCTACACCGAGCTGGAGAAGCTGCAGATCGCCAAACGCTACCTCATAAAGAAGCAGCGCACCAACAACGGCCTACGCGACTCGCAGGCGCAGCTGTCGGATCAGGCGATCCGCGCCATCATCAACGACTACACGCGCGAAGCGGGCGTCCGCAACCTCGAGCGCGAGATCGGCACCGTCTTCCGCAAGGTCGCGCGAAAGATCGCCGAGAGCCCGCGTTACAAGGCACGCGTCACGCCGGAGAACCTGGTCGAGTATCTTCGCAAGCCGCGCTTCTTCAACGAAGTCCGCAAGCGCGTCGCGTCCGTCGGCGTTGCCACCGGCATGGCATACACGCCCGTCGGCGGCGACATCCTCTTCATCGAGACGCAGGCGATGCCGGGCACGGGCAAACTCGTGCTGACCGGCCAGCTCGGCGACGTGATGAAGGAGAGCGCGCAAGCCGCGGTCTCGTTCCTGCGCTCGCGTTCGGGCGAGCTCGGGCTTCCGAGCGACTACTTCGCCAAGCACGACCTGCACGTTCACGTGCCGGCCGGCGCGACGCCGAAGGACGGCCCGTCGGCGGGCATCGCGTTGGCGACATCCATCGCCTCGATGCTCAGCGGGCTGAAAGTAGATCCGAACCTTGCGATGACCGGCGAGATCACGCTCACCGGCCAAGTGCTGCCGATCGGCGGCTTGAAAGAAAAGGTGCTCGGCGCCAAGCGCGCCGGCATCAGCAAGATCTTGATGCCGCGGCGTAACGAGATGGATCTCGACGACATCCCGAAGGAAGTGCGCGACACCATGACCTTCGTGCCGGTGGACGAGCTCTCGGAAGTGCTGCACCAAGCACTGGGCAAGCGGCTCATCTCGCCGGTTCCGCTCGGCTCGAGCGCAGCGAAAGCGAGCAACGTCGTGCCGATGCGCCGCAACGGCGTCGTCAAGCGCTCGCCGGAGCGCAAGCGCCGCCCGCTCAAACGATAGGGCGCGCTCTTCGTTATCTTTTTTTTGAAGAAGCAGCGCGCGAACCACCGCCCCAAAGGAATAGCAAGCCCAATATGAATCCAAGATTATAGGGCCACCCGTTATTCGGCACCGCATAAACGTCCACGCTCGAGTTAAAGAAATGGACGACAAACGTAACGGGCGCTATAATTCCTTGCCAAAAGCCTAATAAGAATCCCGGCCCTGTGCGCAGCGTGGTACTAGGAACGGCATGGGCGGTGCATGCGCTAAGTACTACTAGTGAAAAGAATAATAAACCCGCGCGGGAAATAGCTACCGCCATCGGTCGCCCGGCGCGGTCACGTACGTCTTCCAGAGGTATCCCCACGGAAGCATGAGCGGCACGATCACGACGCCCAGGAAGATGCCGAAGAACGAATCGGCGATGTCGGGATTCATCGCGTGGCCCAGGTACGGAGGAAGCCACGCTGCGAGCACCCAGATGAGCTTCCACGTGAATTCGAAGATCAGCAGCGGCATCATCCTCACCGGATACCGCACGCCGAGGAGACAGAGCAGCGTAAGCGCGCCAAGGAAGCTCATCCCGACGCCATGCCAGAAATCCCACGGGCGCGCGTGATGCAGGATCGCCGACCATGTTATTGCGCCCTGCCACAAACCGATCAGGAGATACGCGGCCCTGAGCACGTAGAGGCGATAAAGCGGAAGCTCCGGCCGGGATTCTATCTGAACCATGAAACCGGGATTCCCCATATGACCGTTCCTTTCGAGCCGCGCCGTACGATTCCGGCGCGAATGAGACCGGGTTACAAGCGCACCTCTATTCCACTGCCCTCGCATACCTCGCCGATCGCGGCGTCGAGCGAACCGCGCGAGCGCAGTTCCGAGCGTAGACGATCGAGTGACTCCGGCGCGACCGCGATCAGCAGACCGCCCGAGGTCTGGGCGTCGGAGAGCGCGACGCGCACCGCTTCGGGCACCGACGGCGCGAACGTGGTGAAGCCGGCATGCGTGGCAGCGTTGTTCCGCGAGCCGCCGGGAACGTAGCCGGCTGCGGCGAGGTCGAGCACCCGCGCCATGAACGGCACCCGCGCCGCTTGGAAGACCAGCCGGACGTCCGATGCTCGCGCGACGTTGTCGGCGTGGCCGAGCAGGCCGAAGCCCGTGATATCCGTGGCGGCGTGCGCCCCCGCCGCGAGCATCGCCGCCGCCGCGCCCTCGTTGAGCGTCGTCATCGCTGCTATCGCTTCGGCGAGATCGGCGCTCTCGATCGCGCCGCGTTTGAGCGCCGTCGTGAGAATGCCGGTGCCCAGCGCCTTGGTGAGCACGAGCGCGTCGCCGGGCCGCGCTCCGGCGTTCGTAACGACGCGTTTGGGATCTACGACGCCGGTAATCGCCATGCCGTACTTCGGTTCGTCGTCTTTGATCGTATGGCCGCCGAGGATCGCGACGCCGGCGGCGCGCGCGACGACGGCTCCGCCTTCGAGAATGCGCGCGAGAATTGCGAGGTCGAGGTCTTCCGGGAACGCTGCTATGTTGAGCGCGGTGAGCGGACGCCCGCCCATCGCGTAGACGTCGGAAAGCGCGTTCGTCGCGGCGATGCGCCCGAAGTCGAACGGGTCGTCCACGATCGGCGTGAAGAAATCAACCGTCTGCACGAGCGCGAGGTCCTCGCGCAGGAGGTAGACGCCGGCATCGTCCCCGCTGCCGTAGCCGACGAGAACGCGCTCGTCGGTTGCCGGCGAGACGCGCGTCATGACGCTGCGCAGCTCGGCTGCGCCGAGTTTGGCGGCACATCCGGCGCACGAAGAGCGTTCCGTGAGGCGGATGCTCGCGACGTCCATAGAAGTCAGTATTGGATGCGCAGGCAGCTCCTCTTCCTCCCCGGTCCCGTCAGCGTTGCCCAGCCGGTGCTCGACGCGCTCGCGCGCCCGATGATCAACCACCGCGGCCCCGAGTTCGCCGCGCTGCTCGAACGCGTCCACGGCGCGCTTCGCCCGGTCTTCGGCACGAGCGGCGACGTGCTGCTGCTCGGCAGCTCGGGAACGGGTGCGATGGAAACGAGCGTCGCGAATCTCTTTTCGCCCGGCGACCGCCTGCTCTCGTGTCCCGTCGGCGTCTTCGGAACGCGCTTCGGCGAGATCGCGCGCAGCTACGGCTGCGCGGTCGAGACGCTCGAGACGCCGCTGGGTGCGGCACTCGATCCGCAGGCGCTCCGGGCGCGCTTGGAAAGCGACACGGGACGCGAGATCGACGGCGTGCTGCTGACGCACAACGAGACGTCTACCGGCGTCCAGAACGACATGGCCGCGCTCGCGCCGATCCTGCGCGCTCACGGTGCCGTCTCGCTCGTAGATTCGGTGAGCGGATTGGGCGCGTCGGAGTTTCGCATGGACGAGTGGGGGTACGACGCGGTCGTCACCGCGTCGCAGAAAGCTTTCGCCGCGCCGCCCGGCGTCGCCATGGCGGCGCTGAGCGAGCGCGCCTGGGAACGTACGGCGCGCGCCACGTCGCCGCGTTTCTACTTCGATCTGCGAAGCGCGCGCGAGTCGGCGCGTCTGGGCGAGACGCCGTGGACGCCGCCGATCTCGATCGTCTACGCGCTCGACGTCGCACTCGAGCGCTACCATGCCGAAGGCGTAGCCGCGACCTGCCGGCGCCACGCGCGCCGCGCCGCATTCGTCGGCGACGCGCTCGAGCGGCTCGGCTTCACGCACGTCGCGCGGCCGGATGCGCGTTCGGTCACCGTCGTAGCCGCCTACCCGCCAGCGGGCGTTGACGCGAAGACGCTGCTTCGACGCTTGCGCGAAGAGCACGGGATCGTTCTCGCCGGCGGCCAGGGGGAGCTTGCGGGTAAGATCGTGCGCTTCGGCACCATGGGCGACGTTACGGATGAGGAGATTGCCGGCGCGCTCGACGCGATCGGACGCGTCGCCGGCGCTACAAGTGGTGTCGCCTGAAATACGGGAGCACGAACGGACGAGCGAACCACGGAATGGTTGAGAGGATCGCTTCGTCGAGCGGCGCGTCGTACGTCGTGAGGTAAGGCGCGAGCTGCGATTGGTGCAGCCCGTCGCGGATGTCGGGCGACAGCGGAAAGAAGAGTGCGATGAAGAGCACGAGCCAGAGCAAAATCGCGCCTTTGGCAAAGCCGACGAGCGCGCCGCCCAGCGAGTTCCCCAATCCGAGCACCGGAAGTTTCGCGATCGTTCCGAGCAGTCTCGCGACGATCAGGATCACGACGTACGTCACGAGGCCGGTGCCGAACATGCCCACGACGTGCGCCGAACCCGGGCCGAGCTTCGTAACCGCCTCGATCTGCGGATCCAGGCTGCCGTTGTAGAACCACGGCGTAACCAGCGCGGCCGTTACGGCGACCGCGCCGCCGAGCTCGGAGATGAATCCGCGCGAGTAGCCTTTGAAAGTTGCGATGCCGAGCACGACGAAGATGATGACGTCCGGCCACGCGACGCCGGCGATCACGTTCGAATCGTCGCCCCGAACTCTTCGCGCACGGCGTCGAGCACGCGCGCGACCGCCGCATCGGCCTCCTCGTCGGTAATCGTCGCGTCGAAGCGCTGCAGGGTCATTCGCACGGCGAGGCTCTTTCGTCCGTCGCCGACCTGCGGCCCGCGATACTCATCGAAGACGGCGACGCCGGTGCAGGCCGGGCCCAGCACGCGCGACACGGCGCGTTCGACGTCGCGCGCGCGCACGGAGGCATCGAGCACGAGCGCAACGTCGCGATAGGTTGACGGATACTTCGAGGGCGCGCGATAGATCGGCGATGCGTGCGCCGGCAGCGCCTCGAGCTCGAGCGCGCAGACGTACGCGCGTAACGCGAGGTCGTACGCCTTGCACAGGCGCGGATCCACGGCGCCGATCGTTCCTACCACCCGCTCGTCAATGCTGAGCACCGCGGTCTTGCCGGGGTGCAGTCCGGACTGCGTTCCAGGCGACGCCTCGGGCTTGCGTCCGGTGAGCGCGCGCAGAAGAGCCTCGGCGTCGCCTTTCAACCGAAGGAAGTGGGTGTCGCGCCACGCGGGCTCGTCGAGCGGTTCGGCGGAGAAGGCGAAGGCGACCAGCG
The DNA here is from genome assembly GCA_963790985.1 of Vulcanimicrobiota bacterium. Taxonomy (GTDB): domain Bacteria; phylum Vulcanimicrobiota; class Vulcanimicrobiia; order Vulcanimicrobiales; family Vulcanimicrobiaceae; genus Cybelea. Next base: position 55,370 of record CAWBQB010000005.1, on the reverse strand, counting down.
CGCGTTCCGCAACGGCGCCCGCGTCCGAGAAGAAGACGTGGCCTGCTTCGAAGACGCGCGACGGCTCGCCCGCGTGCGCCAGGTAGGCGAGCAGCCCGGGCAGCAGCGAGTCGCGCAGGTAGCGCTGCTCCTCGGAAAGCGGATTGCGCACCTCGAGCGGTGCGTCGCTAGGCTGGAGGCCGGCGCGGCGCAGGCGTTCGAAGACGTGCGCTCCGTGCAGCGCGAGCGTTACCGCCTCGCGGTAGCCCAGCGCTGCCAGCGCGTGCGCGGCGCGGCTCTCGAGATCGAAGGCCGCGCTCGAAACGCCGTGCGCGGGCACCGGCGGCACGACCGACGGAATGCGCTCGTAGCCTTCGACACGCGCGACCTCTTCGATGAGATCTGCGGGAAGCGCGAGATCGCGCCGCCACGGCGGCGGCGTGACGGAGAACGCGCCGTCGCTCAGCGGCGTAACCGTGCAGCCGAGCGCCGCGAGGTGGTGCTCGACGCGCGCCGCTGGGATCGGCGTGCCGAGAAGCCGCTCGACTTCAAGCACCGCCAGCGGGATCGGTGCGGCCGTCGCGATCGCCGCACCGAAAACGTGCGGGAGATAGGCCGTGCCGCCCATCGCCGCAAGGAGCTGCGCCGCGCGCGCGGCGCCGATCTCCGCGAGAGCCGGCGCCAACGATTTCTCGTGGCGCGACGAAGCTTCGGAACGAAGCGCCAGCGCGTTGCTCGCGCGGCGCACGCGCGCGCCGGTGAAGTTGGCCGCCTCGAGCACGATCGCCGTCGTTTGCGCGTTGACTTCGCTCGCGGTGCTGCCCATCAGGCCGGCCAGGCAGAGCGGGCGATCCGCGTCGGCGATGACGAGCGCGAGCGGCGAGAGCGTGCGCTCGACGCCGTCGAGGGTGACGATCCGTTCGCCTTCGCGGGCGTCGCGCACGACGAGCCGCCCTCCGTGAATCTCCGCCGCATCGTAGAAGTGCAGGGGCTGGCCGGTCTCGAGCATGACGTAGTTCGACACGTCGACGAGATTGTTGATCGGCCGCTGTCCGGCCAATGCGAGGCGCACGCGCATCCATGCCGGCGCCGGCGCGACGCGGAGCGCGTCGAAGCGCTGCGCGACGAAGTGACGGCAGTCCGGCGATTCCAGCACCACCTCCGGCCGGCTGCCCTCCGGCTCGCGCGCCTCGCCGGGATTGACGAGCGACGGCAGCGCAAAAGGAACGCCGTACGACGCCGCGAGTTCGCGCGCGAGGCCGAGCAGCGACATCGCATCGGGACGATTGCTCGTGATCTCGACGTCGAGCACGGCGTCGTTAAGACCGAACGCGTCGACGACGTTCGTCCCCGGCACGATATCCGGCTCGAGCTGAAGGATTCCGTCCTCGAACCACTCGGGCTCGAGCGCGAGCTCTTCGGCCGAAATCATCATGCCCTCGGATGCGACGCCGCGCATCGTGCGCGGGGCGATCGTTAAGCCAGGCAACCGCGCGCCGATCGTCGCTACCGCGATCGTTTGCCCGGCGGCGACGTTCGTCGCGGCCGTCGCGATCGTCAGCGGCCGTTCGCCGCCGACGTCAACCTGCGCCACCTGCAGGCGGTCGGCGTTCGGATGCTTCTCAAGCTCGACGATGCGGCCCGCGACGACGCCGGTAATCGCGGGCCGCTTTGCGATCTCTTCGACCGGGAAGCCGAGCATGGCAAGGCGATCTGCGATCGCCTCGGCGTCGGGGGGCAGCGCGACGTACTCGCGCAGCCAGCTTATGGGAACGCGCATGCCGGCGTCGTCAACTCAGCTGTTCGAGAAAATCGGGATCGCTGTCCACGAAGCGGCGAATGTCGTCCACTTCGTAGCGCGCCAGGCCAAGCCGCTCCACGCCGAAACCGAAGGCCCAGCCCGAGTAGACGCTCGGGTCGTATCCCACCTCTGAAAGCACGTTGGGATGGACCATTCCCGATCCGCCGAGCTCGATCCAGCCGGAGCCGCCGCACATGCCGCAGCCGGCGGCCCCGGCGTCGCCCTTGCATCGCGGGCACGTCGTGTCCACCTCGGCGCTCGGCTCCGTGAACGGAAAGTACGACGGTCGAAAACGGACGCGCTGATTCGGGCCGAAGAGCTCGCGGCAGAGGCCGTCGAGCATCCCTTTGAGATGCCCGAAGTGAATGCCCTCGGCGACGAGCAGCCCTTCCACTTGGTGAAACTGAAAGAGGTGTCGCGCGTCCACGGCGTCGCGCCGATAACACGTTCCCGGCGCGACGATTGCGATCGGCGGCCGGTGCGCCTGCATCGTGCGGATCTGCATCGGCGAGGTGTGCGGTCGAAGCAGCATCGTGTCGGTCAGCCAGAACGAATCGAAGCTCTCGCGGGCGGGATGGTCGCCGGGAATGTTCAGCGCGTCGAAGTTGTAGTAGTCGGGTTCGGCTTCGGCGCCGACGACGACCGCGAAGCCGTGCCGGACGAAGTAGGCGGCGCTCTCCTCGACGATGCGCCGCACCGGGTGCAGCGAGCCCCTGCGCGCGGGCAGGGCGGGAAAGGTGACGTCTATGGACGACGCAAGCTCGGCTTCGAACGCGAGCGATTCGAGCCGCCCGCGCGCCTGGTCGAGGCGGCCTTCCATCGCGGCGACGGCGTCGTTGATTTCCTTGCCCGCGGCGGGGCGCTCGCCGGCCGGCAGCGTGCCGATCGTGCGGCGCACCTTGGTAACCTCGCCGCTTCTCCCGAGGTACGCGACGCGCACTTCTTCGAGCTCCTGCTCGCCGCGCGCGGCGTCGGCCGCGGCGGCAAACCGCTGCTGCACGTCCGCAAGTGCGCCGGTAAGTTCGCTCATCGCTCGTCCAAAGTAAAACGCCCGGTCATTTCCACGCTACCGGGCGCTTCGGGGAATCGGCTCCGACTTCTTTGGGCCGGTGCCGCAAGGGACCAAATCTTACGTGGGTGTCGGCGACGCGTGCAGTCTTCGATACGCGAGGTAGGCGTCGATCGAACCTGTTTGCGCGAATAGCCTCCAGAAGAGATTGGACGTTGCCATGGCGTTTGCGTCTCCTTCTGAGCCGTCGGCTCCTGGGCGGCCCACATCGCGGAATGCGGTGAGTATACCACGCTAAATTTAACAGCGGTAGTCTTGACTTTTTGCCTGTCCGGTACTCTCTTGACAAGCAATTTCCGGATGCGGCGATGGGCCGCCGAACGCCCGCCGGCTTAGCCGGAATGCGCCGCCAGGCTCGCCTCGTACAGCGCGATCGAGCCGGCGACGGCGGCGCTCAAGCTTTCGGCCTGGCCGGCCATCGGGATGGCGAGAAAGCGCTCGCAAAGGGCGCCCCACGGGCCCAAACCGCGGCGTTCGTGGCCCACCACGAGCCCGTAGGGCGCCCGCCAGCGTTCGTCCCTCAGCGAGGTGCCTTCGGCCGTCAGGCCGAGCAGGCTGACCCCGTGGGCGGCCGCGGCTTCGGCGGCCGCGGAAGGGTCGGCGACGCCGATCGCCAGGCGGAAGATGGCCCCCATCGAGCCGCGGACGACCTTGGGGTGATACGGGTCTACGCCGAGGCTTCCGAAGAGCACGCCGGCGCAGCCGAAGGCGTCGGCCGACCGCAGGAGGGTCCCGGCGTTGGCGGGGTCGCCGACGTCCGCGAGGACCAGCAGCGGCGAGCCGCGTCCGAAGAGCTCTCCGGGGCCGAGCAGCCGCATTGGGGCCAGCGCGACGATGCCGCTGGGCGTCGTGACGTCGGAGAGGGTCGCGGCGCTCGACGGCTCGACCAGATAGGCCGGGATGCCCTCGCCCTCCAGCTCGCGCAGCAAAGGGGTCGCCTCATAGGCGGCCGGGGTCGCGTAGATCTCCTCGATCGGAAAGCCGCTTGCTCGCGCCTCGCCCAGCAGGGTGGCGCCTTCGAAGGCGAAGCGGCGCTGCTCGCGCCGCCCCTTGACGGCCCGCAGCGCGCGCACGCGGGCCAGGCGCTCGGCCCGGCTTCCCACGGGCGTCGCCATGCCGGCCTATCCCTTGCGCGGCCGCGCCGCAAAGCGCGCGCGGGTAGCGATCATCACGAACCCGGCGAGAATCGCGGCGAGCATCACGGCGATCCGGTCGTTGAAATGGTGCGGGACGAGCCACCGCAAGAGCGCGTACGTCAGCGCCGCGAAGATCGCGAGGAAGAACGCGAGCCATCGGAGCTCGAGGGAAACGGTTGAACGCGGCTGCGGCATGAGGCTTGCGTCGTTCATACGAGGCGTAGACTCGACGTTCCGCCAAGCGTGCCGGATGGAAGAGCTTCCCCGGCTGCTGCGCTCGGAGCGCCTCTTCGACGGGCGCGTCGTCCGCCTGCGCGTAGACGACCTGCGCTACGCCGACGGCAGCGAGCACCGGGTCGAGGTAGTCGAGCACGCCGCCTCGATGGCGATCGTGGCGACGCCGGCGCCGCGCGAAATCGTGCTGGTGCGCCAGTACCGCCATCCGGCCGGTGCGCCGCTCTGGGAAATTCCCGCGGGCACCGCGGAACGTGGCGAGGATCCGCTCGCGGGCGCGCGGCGAGAACTACTCGAGGAAACCGGCTACCGCGCGGGAAGCATCCGGCCGATCTGTTCGTTTTGGACGACGCCCGGCTTCTGCTCGGAGCTCATGCATCTCTTTCATGCCGACGAGCTCGTCGCGGGAGAACCTGCGTTTGACGACGACGAGCGCATCGAGGTGGGCTGCTTCACGCTACAGGCTGCATGGCGCCTGGTCGGTCAAGGCACTGCCGATGCGAAGACCCTGCTTGCCTTGTATTGGCTGCAAAATCAATGAAAACTCGATGAAAACTCCATAGGAAGTTCCGCTCTACAATAAGTAGTCTTAAGAGCCGTCCGTCGTCGCCGTTGCTAGCGACGTGGCGGAATGGGTTTTGGAGGTTCGTCGTGGAGATACCGAGCGACATCGACGCCGTTCTCAAGCGATTGCTTGAACCCGGTCGTGACGGAGCGGAGCAGTCGGTACTGGCACCTGAAGACGAAGCGTACTTAAATACGCTTATAGCTTCTATTCGATCCGGGCGACGATCGGTGCTTATCGTCGAAGACGCTGACGAGCGACTGCGCTACATGTTCAGCAACGCGACGCGCGCCGAGGCCGTCACGATGCTGGGCAAGGTCATCGAGGCCACTGGCCGGCGCCTCGCCGACGGCGAAGACTAACCGGCGCGCCTACGCGGTAAGCTGGAGCCCGTCGATCTTTCCGTCGGGCGCGACTTCGAACGTGTAGCGATACCGCGCGCGTGGGAAACGCACGAGAAATACGTAGCGCGTGTCGCCGTCGGCTTCGGTCTCGCTGGAGACCGGCACGATCGACTGCAGCGGCCCTAAGGCCGCGACGTTCTCCTTGGCGACGACGTCGTCGGTGAGATACGCGCTGAACGCCGGCGTGATCTCCGCGCGGTCGATGCGGCGCGAAGCCAAACGTTCCAACCACTCCTTCGCCCGGGCCACGGTGGCGTTGTCGAGACGCGCGATCGTCGGCGGCACGAGGACGTCGAGTATCTCCGCGCCGAGCTCCTCGGGAGTCGTCACCGGGCCGCCGTGCAGCGAATCGGCGTTCGAGAGCACGATCACGCCGACGTGCTGCTCCGGCAGCAGCGCGCTCATCGCGCGGTAGCCGGAGATCTCGCCGTTGGACCACACGAAGTCTTTTCCGCCGCGCCGGTCGATCACCCAGCCCATGCCGTAGTTCGTCGGCCCGTTCTTCGCACTCGGCGTCAGCATCGTTCGCATCGCGTCTACGCGAAGGAGAATCGGCATCTCGACGTCCCACTTCGCAAGATCGTAGACCGTCGAAACCAGGCCGGCGTCTCCGCCGAGCCACGACGGATCCCAGGCGCGCGCGACGCGGAAGCCGCGCCCGTTGCGCGTGTAGCCGACGGCATGCGTCGGCGCGATGCCGCTGTCGCCTGCGAGGAACGAGTGGTTCATCACCAACGGGATGAAGATGTGCTGCTGGAGATAGTCCGAAAGCGGCACGCCGCCGGCGCGCTCGACGATCAGTCCCGCGACGAGATAGTTGAGCGGATTGTTTTCGTAGACGCCGCTGGGAGCCGGCGTCGCCGCGCGCCGGTCGAGCGCGCTGAAAATATCGGAGAGCTTGACGGGCCGCGTGAAGTCGGGCGAGATGCCCGGCGCGCGCGCAGCCTGCGGCAGCCCCGACGTCTGCGTCAGGAGCTGTCCGATGGTGACGTTGGCCGCAAGCCGGAACTCCGGCACGAAGCGCGAGACGCGGTCGTCGAGGTGAAGCTTGCCGTCCTGCGCGAGCATCAGGACCGCCGCCGCCGTAAACTGCATCGTCAGGCCGCCGACGTAGAATTCGGTGTCGGGCATCATGGCCGCGTGCGGGCTCAAGTTGGCAAAGCCGAAGCCGCGGGCGTAGACGAGCCGCCCGTCTTCGACGACCCCGACCTCCAGCCCGACGGTGCGCCCGCCGTGGACTTGGGCGCTTGCGAGGGCGTCGATCTTAGCCGAGAGCGCGGGGTTGAGGGCGACGACGCTCTCCGCTCGCGCCGGGAATACGGCCCAGGTCAAGAAGACGACTTGAGCGATCGCTACGTGACGAGCCCACCGACGCATTATGCGGTGATTATACCGCCGGGCCTATTCTGCCTCGCGCCTACTTCTGGGCGGCCGCCTTGGCCATGTTGGCGAGCGCGCCGAAGGCCTTCTGGTCGGAGATGGCGAGGTCGGCCAGGGCCTTGCGGTTGAGGGTCACGCCCGATTTCTTCAGGCCGTGCATGAAGACCGAGTAGGAGAGCCCTTCCCGCCGGACGGCCGCGTTGATGCGGCTGATCCAGAGCGAGCGGAAGTCGCGCTTACGGACGCGCCGGTCGCGAAATGCATAGGCGAGCGACTTGAGGAGCGCTTCGTTTGCGACCCGGTAGTTGCGGCGTCGCGAAGCACGAAAGCCCTTGACGAGCTTCATTACCTTGCGGCGATGCTTGAGACCGTGGACGCCTCGTTTGATACGTGCCATTCTTCGCGCCTCTCCTTAAACGAGATATGGAATCGTCGGCGCGAGACGCTTGAGATCGCCCTTGAACGTGGGCTGATCTTTCCGGAAGTTGCGCTTGCGCTTACGTGACTTCTTGCTCAGGATGTGGCCGCAGCCGTCAAACACGTGACGGTGCATCACCTTGCCGGTGGAGCTGACCTTCACGCGTTTTGCGGTTCCTCGGTGGGTTCGAATCTTAGGCACTGGTTTGCTCCTTCGCTGGACTCTCTTGTTCGATCGGCGCCGGTTCTTTCTCGCGCTGACTCGAAAACTTGGGTGGACCGGTCGGCGTCATGCGCGGCGCCAGAATCATGAACATGTTCTTTCCCTCGAGCCGCGGCTCGCGTTCGACCGTCGCGAGCGGCGCCATGTCCTCGGCCATTCGGTCGAGCAGCCGGCGCCCGAACGACGTGTAGGTAATCTCTCGCCCGCGGAACATGATCGTCACTTTGATCTTGCTGCCGTCGACCAGCAGCCGTTCGGCCATCCGCGCTTTCGTCTCGTAGTCGTGCGTCTCGATCTTTGGTCGCAGCTTTACTTCCTTCAGTTCGAAGTGGCGCTGCTTCTTGCGGGCATCCTTGTCTTTCTTCGACTGCTCGTACTTCAGGCGCCCGTAGTCGGCTATCTTGCAGACGGGCGGCTGCGCCGTCGGCGATACCTCGATGAGATCCAGTCCGGCTCCCCGGGCACGCGCGAGGGCATCGTCGGTCGCGAGTATTCCGAGTTGGTTGCCGTTTTCGTCTATCACCCGTACCGAACGGATGCGAATCTGATCGTTTATGCGCAGGGGTCTTGCTATGAGCTCATCTCCAAATAAAAATGGCGCTGCCGGAGCAGCCCCACTGCGGAACCCGCCGAGGGTTCCTTAACGGGATTACCGGATCGCCCGCGGGCATCCGGTGAGCGGTGCGAACCGCTGCTTCGGCTCGCCCACAATATCACGCGCAACCGGGGGAGTGTCAAGCGCCGCCTGCGACCGCCCGCGAGGCCTCGGCGAAGCGCTCGAGGGCGAAGCCGATCGCCTCGTCGTCTATGACCAGCGGCGGGGCGATGCGCAGAACGTGCTCGCGGCAGTCCTTAGCCGCGACGCCGCGCTCCAGAAGGGCCTCCGAGAGGTGGTGCGCGGGGACTGTCGTCTCGATCCCGATGAGAAGCCCCCGGCCTCGAATTTCGCGGACGAGCGGGGAGGCGATCGCTCGTAAGCCCTGCATCATCTTCGCGCCCGCGTACCGGGCGCGCGAGGCGAGTTTCTCGGAGACGGTCACCTCGATCGCGGCCTCGGCGACGGCCGAGGCGAGCGGATTGCCTCCAAAGGTGCTGCCGTGGTCGCCGGGCTGGAAATGGCGCATGAGGGCGTCGTCGGCCAGCATCGCGGAGACCGGGTAGAAGCCGCCGCCGAGCGCCTTGCCGACGACCAGCACGTCGGGGTGGATCCCGTCGTAGTCGCAGGCGAAGAGATCGCCGGTCCGGCCGAATCCGGTCTGCACCTCGTCGGCCATGAAGAGCACGTCGTGCTCGCGGCAGAGCGCCCAGGCTCGCTTCAGGTAGCCCTCGGGCGGCACGTTCACCCCGCCCTCGCCTTGGATCGGCTCGATCAGGACGGCGCAGGTGTTCGGCGTGATCGCGCGCTCGAGCGCGTCGGCGTCGCCGTACGGAATGGCGACGAATCCCGGCACGAGCGGGCCGAAGTTCTCGCGATACTGCGGCGTGGTGCTCGCGCTGATCGCCGCCATCGTGCGGCCGTGAAAGTTATTCGAAAAGACGATGATCTCGGCGCGGTCCGAAGGAATTCGCTTGGTCGCGTAGCCCCAGCGCCGCGCGAGTTTGATCGCCGTTTCGACCGCTTCGACGCCGGTGTTCATCGGCAACGCCTTCTCGAAACCGCACAGGCGCGTCAACTTCTCGAGAAAGCCGGGCATGCGGTCGTTGCGCATCGCGCGCGAGGTCAGCGTGACGCGCTTGGCCTGCTCGACGAGCGCGGCGTAGATGCGCGGATGACAGTGGCCTTGATTGACCGCAGAGTAGGCGCTTACGCAGTCGAGGTAGCGCTTGCCGCCGACGTCCCAGAGCCACACGCCTTCGGCCCGCTCGACGACGAGATCGAGGGGCGAGTAGTTCCGAGCGCCGTAGCGCTCTTCGTCGGCGATGAGCTCACGCGCGCGATCCGAAAGGAGATGCACGCCTTACGTTTTAAGGACTTTTCCTTGCCTACCTCTTTCCATCGGCTCGAGCGCCTCATCGCCCGGGACCATGCCGGCGTCGCTCCACGGGGGCGGACGATCGCCTACGTGCACGGTGCGCGCCGCAAGCGTTCCGTCGTGCTGATTCACGGCATGAGCGCGAGCCCCGCGCAGTTCGAGCGCGTTGCGCGCGACCTCTACGAGCGCGGCTACAACGTCGTCGCGCCTCGTCTGCCCAAACACGGCCACGCCGACCGCCTTTCGACGGCGCTCGAGCGCCTGCGCGCCGACGACCTCTACGACGCCGTCGGCGAGTACGTCGAGGTCGGGCGAGAGCTCGGCGAGCGCGTGACGGTCGCCGGATTTTCGCTGGGCGGACTGCTCGCAGCGTGGATCGCACAGCACTACGACGTCGATCGCTGCGTTCCGATCTCGCCGTTTTTCGGGATATCGTGCATCCCCAACCGGCTGATGGGAAGCGTTGCCGAGCGGCTGCTGCGCGTGCCCAACCGCTTCCACTGGTGGAACCCGATCTTACGCGACCGGCACGTCCACGCGCCCGGCTATCCGCGCTACGCAACGCACGCGATCGCGCACTCGTACTTCATCGCGCGTTCGCTGCTCGACGAAGCGCAGGCCCGTCACCCGTCCGCCGAGCACGTCACGATCGTGGCAAACGCGCGCGAGGTCGCAGTCAACAACTACGCGATTCGCCGGCTGTACAAACGCTGGCGGAGCCATCGCCCCGAATCCGTCGAGTTGTCGGTGCTCACCGGTTTGCCGCTCTCGCACGACATCGTGACGCCGAGCCGTCCGTGGAAGCTCGCCGACCGCGTGCACCCGCAGCTCTTGCGCGCAATCGACCCGTAACGATGCAGCGTTGTCCGTGGGCGAAGAGCGAGCCGCTCGTCGCCTACCACGACCGGGAGTGGGGCGTGCCGGTGCACGACGACCGCACGCTCTTCGAGTTCATCACCCTCGAAGGCGCTCAGGCCGGCCTGAGCTGGGAAACGGTGCTGCGCAAACGGGAGCGGTACCGCAAGCTGTTCGGGGAGTTCGACCCGGCGTTCGTGGCGCGCATCACGCCTGCAAGGGTCGAACGGCTGCTCGCCGATTCCGGCATCGTGCGCAATCGCGCGAAGGTCGAATCGGCGGTCGGCAACGCGCGCGCGCTGCTCGCGCTGCGCGAGGAGTTCGGATCGTTCGATGCATGGGTTTGGCAATTCGTGGACGGCGAGCCGATCGTCAACCGGTGGCGGCGCGCCGGCGACGTTCCCGGCGACGACGCAACGTTCGGAGCTCCTGAGCCGGGATCTGCGCAAACGCGGCTTTCGGTTCGTCGGCCCGACGATCTGCTACGCTTTCATGCAGGCCGTCGGCATGGTCAACGATCACCTCGTTCAGTGCGCGTGGCACGATCTGGCGGCTCGCGGTGGACATGGAAACCGTTAGCGACCCCGCATCGTCCTACGAGCAGGCGATGGAACGGGCGCGCGCATTCATGGCCCGCGACGGCGGCGACGTCGCGCCTCCGGCTCGGACGGCGATTTTCTCGCACGGCGAGCGGCGGCCGCTGGCCGTCGTGCTGCTCCACGGATATACGAACAATCCGGCGCAATACGCGCAGCTCGCTCCGATGGTTTACGAACGCGGTGCGAACGTGTTCGTTCCGCGCATGCCGTTGCACGGCGATCGCGACCGGCTCACGAAAAACCTAGCTTCGTTGACCGCCGAAATGCTGATTACGAGCGCGAGCGAAGCCCTTGACATCGCGTCGGGTCTCGGCAGCGACGTTGCGGTGCTGGGGATCTCCATGGGCGGCTGTCTCGCCGCATACTTCGCGCAATTTCGCGACATCGCGCTGGCCGTGCCGGTCGCGCCGGACTTCTCGCTCCTGCAGTTGCCCTATCCCGTGAGCCGCCTCGCGTCGAAGCTGCTGCGCGTGCTGCCGAATTTCTTTCTGTGGTGGGATCCGCGCGTTCGCAACCGCCAGCTCCCGGCGACGGCCTATCCGCGCTTCTCGACGCGCGCGCTCGCGCAGACGCTGCGCATCGGCGACGACGTCCACGCAGCCGCGCGGCGCGAGAGCCCGCTCGCGAGGCGCATCGTCACGATGGTCAACCGCACCGACCCGGCGGTGAATAACGAGGTCGCCAGAGACGTGTCCGAGGAGTGGGCCGACCGTCGCGGCGGCCAAGGAGTGGAGTACGTCGAGCTGCGAGGCCTGCCGACCAACCACGACATCATCGACCCCGAGAATCCGCTCGCCCGGATCGATCTCGTGTATCCCAAGCTGCTCGAAGCGCTGCGCGTCTAGCGTATGAAAGATACACCCGGCGCAGGCAAGGAGCTGTCCTTCGAAGCCACGCTCGAGAACTGGGCCGAAGGTATGGACTACTGCGCCCTTGCGGTGCCGGCGAAGATCACAAGGGCTCTGGGCACCAAGGGCCCGGTTCTCGTCGTGGCTCGTGTGAACGGCTCGGCGCCTTTTCAGGTGAGCCTGTTTCCCGTCGGCGGCGGACGGCACTACATGCGCATCAAGGCCAAAGTCCGCAAAGAGACGGGGACCAAGACGGGCGACCGGGTGCGCATGCAAATTTCGGTCGTAGACCGTGCCGCCGTAACGTATCCGAAGGATCTTCTCGACGCTCTGCGGGCGCAGGCAGCGACGGACGATTTCAAGTCCTTGCCTCGCGGCCGGCAGCTCTTCATTCTCCGGCGCATTGACGAAGCGGTCAAACCGCAGACCCGCCAAAAGCGGATCCAAGACGCCGTCGCGGAGTCGAAACGCAGGAGAACGCCCGCGACGTAGACGGGTTCGCGTCCCAGTTAGATGTAATCGCGCAGCTTCGGCCAGAGCACCGAGAGGGGCGTACGAATGCCGCGGCAGAGCGAGATCGGAATATCGCGTTCGTACGAGATCGCCCAGGGCTGGTTGAAACGCGCCGCGAGGCGCGTGCTGCGGAAGAGCCCCGGAAAATCGTGGACGCCGCAATCGCCGTTCACGTCGATGACGACGTTGCCGCTGTAGCCGTGCGTACCCCAGAGCCAGTAGTTGTTATGCCCCGAGAGCGCGGGCGGCAGGCCGTAGCGCTGCCCGAAGAAATCGATCGCCGCCGCCTCGCCGTAGTTGCTCGCCACGACTGCGGCTTGCGCGCGTTCGCCAGCGGGCAGCGAATCGTAAATCCGAGCGACGGTTTGAGCGAGCTCGGGCCAGCCGTGCATGTCGGCCCAATCCTCGGGCAGCGCCGATTTGCGGCCGCGCTCCGTCGCCATCGTTGCCCGGCCGATGTGCAGCACGCTACCCACCCACGACTGATACTCCATCATGCCGTTCTCCGAGAGCACCGGCAGCGAGAACGGCACGAAGAAGAGCGCGGCGGCAAGCGTCGCGACGACCAGCACGGGTCGCAGCAGCCGGGCGCGGGCGGTCCAGCCTTCGATCGCCGTGCCGCCCGCCGCCATGAGGATCGGATAAACGTTCGCGGGATAGTAGTGCTTGGCGTGCAGGGCGATCATCATCGCGATGAGGATCGCGTAGGCGTACCCTAAGAAACGCGCGGTGCGATTGCAGAACAGCCAGACGAGCCCGACGATCCAGATCGGCGATGCAAACAGGTTCGTCAACAGCAGCTGCTGCAGCAGGAAGAGCGCCGGGCCGGCTACGAGGTTCTTTCCGTGCTGGCCGTTGCGCAGCAGCTCCCACATCGGAAATCCGTGCAGCGCCTGCCACAAAAAGTTCGGCAGGGCGATCGCGGTCGCGAGCGCTACGCCCGCGGCGAACCACTTCGTTGCGAGCACGCGGCGCTGCGGCGCGAGCGCTAGACCGGCGACGATCGCGACCGCGAAGAAGAGCACGCTGTACTTGCTCTCCAGCGCGAAGCCGAAGGCTGCGCCCGCCGCAAGCCACAGCCGCGGGCCGGCGCCTTTGACGATCCGCAGCACGTAGAGCGCCGCGAGCGGCCAGAGCCACAGCCCCACCATGTCCGGCCCGACCTTCATGCCGAAACTTTCGAGAACGCCGGCGGCGAGAAACGCGAGGGTTGCGAGAATCTCGGCGAAGACGCCGCCGCCGAGTTCGACGGCGAGGAGGCAGGTGACGTACGCTCCGCCCGCCGCGAAGAGCGCCGGAACGGCGCGAAGCAGGAAGAGCGAGTGCCCGAACAGCTGCGATCCCGCGGCGAGCAGCGGCGCGATCGGCGGCTGGTCTACGTATCCCCACGCCGGATGGAAACCGCAGATGATGAAGTAGAGCTCGTCGCGGAAGAATCCGTAATGCGGATTGGCGACGAGGTGAACGACGAGCGTCACGAGTGCGGCGGCGAGCGCCGTCCGGTCGAGCCGGATCGTCTTCATGGTTCTACTTCCAACAGCTCGTGATAGGCGTCGAGCGAACCGTACCGCCGCGTGCCCTCCATCGGGCCGGTTTCACGCGGGTCCGCGAGCAGAAAGACGCGATGCCGCCGCGCCCATAAGCGGTAGAATCCCATGCGCATCTGGTCGTCGGAAACGACGATGCGTCCTTCAAGCGAGCGATCTACGTAGGCCCCGTAGGCGAGTGAGGTCGCGTCGAGCCATCCGGCGACGATGACGCTTCCCGGCGGAACGTGCGGCCGCACGGCGTCGATCACCCAGCGCCCGCCCTCGCCTGGCGCGCGCGCGAAGTAGCCGCGCTGATGCTCGAACGCCGACACCGCGCCGGCGGCGAGCACGAGCGCGAGCGCGACGTGCGCGAGCGTCGCGCCGGCGTTTCGCGGAGGCTGCGGCGTGAGCGCGCCGAGCAAGGGAACGGCGATCCAGGAAACGAGGAGCCGGTAGCGGCCTACGTCGCTTTCGTTCGGGTACACGACCGAGAAGAACAGGCCGGCGGTGCAGGCGATCGCGAGCACGAGCGTCGTGCGCCAGTCCCTGCGCCACGCGGCCACGGCGCCCACGAAGATCAACACGAGCGCGAACGCACCGAACTGAGACTCTATGCCGGCGACGAACGCCCGCAGCGCATCCTGTGCGTGAAGCGGATTGAACGAAGCGAGAAAGTATCCCGGCGTCTGGAAGGCGCTGCCGGTGAGCTCGACCATCAGGCCGTTGAGGGTGCTCGGATCGTTATAGTTCCAGAAGATGCCGCCTCCGGCGCCCGGCAGTGCGATTGCCGGATCCAAGCCGTGCGCGACGACGTACGCCGAGCGCAGCGGAAGGTACGCATAGAGCAGCAGCGCGCCGGCGGTAAGCGCGAGCGAAGCGCAGAGCAGGCGAAATCGGGGTCGCTTCGGAGCGATGGCGGCGCCTGCGAGCAGTGCCGGCAGCACCCACAGGGCGTTGGGGTGTGCCGCCATGCCGAGCCCGCAGAGCGCGAACGCCGCTGCGAACCACGCATTCGCGCCGCCTTGCATCCAACGCACGAACGCATAGATGGCGAGCGTCGAGCACGCGACCGCGAGCGTTTGCGCTTCGGCGCGCGCGCCGTGCTCCCAGACGTTCTGGGAACAGGCGAACCACAGCGCTGCGAGCAGCGCGACCGGACGGCTGGCACCCAAACGCAGCGCGACGGCGTAACCGGTCGCGGCGACGACCGCCATCGCGAGGCCCGCGGCGACGTTCATTCGCCAGGCGATCGTGCCGATGGCAAAAGCGTGCGACCACACGTATCCGAGCAGCACGTAGAGCGGAAACCCGGTCGGGTGCGCGATGCCCAGGATGTATGGGACGCCTTGGAGCTCGGCGGTGTCCCACGACCCGGGTTCGCGCGACGCGCTCGCGACGTAGCACGCCGCGGGCACGGCGAACGCGGCCAGCCCATATACGAGCCCCGTCAGCCGTTGCCGCGCGGCGAGCGCCCGGCTCACCCCAAGGTCGGCAACGGCAGCGACGGTCGCGTCGAAAGATCCGGAACCGCAGGCTTATGGCCTTCGAGCGCGCGTCCCATCAGCTCCAGGGCGAGATCGAGCTGCGGATCCCTTCCGTCGCGGTAATCCTGCGGCGCAACGTCCACGTCGTGGTCGGGATCGGTGCCGTAGTTCTCCACGCGCCAGCCGACGTCCACGAACCAGAACGAGAATTCCGGTTGCGTCGTGAGCGTGCCGTCTACGAGATAATGGTACGGATTGATGCCGATGACGCCGCCCCACGTGCGTTTTCCGACGAGCGGCCCGAGCCCGTAGAGCTTGAAGCAGTGGCTGAAGATGTCGCCGTCGGACCCCGCGAATTGGTTCGTCAACGCGACCATCGGCCCGGCCACCGATTCCGGCGGATAGGGCGCCGGCACGCCGTAGCGCGGCGTGTCGTAGCCGACGCGCTTGCGCGCGAGCTTCTCGAGCAGCAGCGGCGAAACGTGGCCGCCGCGATTGTAGCGCACGTCTACGATGAGGCCTTCGCGATCGAACTCGCTGAGGTACCCGCGGTGAAACTCGGAGAACCCCCACGGCCCCATATCGGGAACGTGCAGGTAGCCGACGCGCCCGCCGGTACGCTCGCGAACGATGCGCCGGTTCTCGTCCACCCACGCGCGGTAGCGCAGCTGGGCTTCGCTGGCCAGCGCTTTGACGAGGACGGTGCGCTCGTCGTCCTTGCGCGTACGCAGCGTCACCGAAACGTGCTTCCCCGATGCGTTTACGAGCAGGCGGTCGGGCGAAACCTCCGCGGAGAGGCGTTTTCCGGCAATTGCAACGACGCAATCGCCCTCGCGCACGTCGAGCCCGGGTTCCGCGAGCGGCGAGTCGCTCTCGCGATTCCACGAGTCGCCGCGGTAGATGCGGTCGACGCGATAGCCGCCGCGGCGCTCGTCCCAGCTCAGATCGGCGCCGAGAAAACCGCGCTGATACTGTGGAGGCTCGCGGTAATCGCCGCCCCATTCGTAGGCGTGCGACGTGCCGAGCTCGCCCTGCATTTCCCAGATGAGGTCGGAGAGATCGCCGCGGGTCCTCACGCGCGGCAGCAGTGCGGCATACCGGTCGTGGACGCGGTCCCAATCTATGTCGCTCATGTCCTCGACCCAGAAGTGCTCGCTCTGCAAACGCCACGCTTCGCGGTACATCTGCGCCCATTCGTCTCGCGGCACGATCTCCACGCTGGCGCGGTCGAGATCGATCCAGCCGCTGCGCCGTCCCGCTTCGGGCGCCGGCTTCGGTTCGTCGCCGTCTTCGGGGAGGTCGCCGAGGGCGTCAACGATGCGCAGCCGGTCGCCGGCGCGGTAGACCAGCGTGCGGCCGTCGCTGCCCATGCAGATCTCGTCGCACTCCGCCGCCATCGTCGCCAGGCGCTGCTGGTCGAAATCGTAGGCGAGCAGCGTGCCGTGCGTGTCGCGGTCCAGATCCTCGCGGCGCGTCGGTTTGATGCCTTTGACGGGAAATCGCGTGAAGAGCACGCGCTCGCGGGCCGCGACGATCTGCTCGTACTGGCCTTCGTCCACCGGGAAGCCGAGCACGCGCCCCGCGATGCCGTCGAACTCGATCTCGACGTCGGGGAGCTTCTCTTTCTTGCTTGCATCGCGCTCGCGCTCGCGCTCGCGTTCGTGATCTTGATGGACGGGCTTGGGACGCGGCACGAACGGCGACGGCACGTCGGCGCGCAGGGTGACGACGAACGGGCGGCTCGCTTGAGGAAAGCTCAAGTCGAACTGCAGGGCGTCGTAGACCGGATTGAAGTCGCGCGTCGAGATGAAGTAGAGGTACTTCCCCTCCGGATCCCAGGCCGGTGAGCTGTCGGTGCGCAGCGGCGACGTCACGTCGTGCACTTTTCCCGACCGGACTTTGACGATGCGCACGATCGAGGTGCCGTTCGCCGGCCACCAGACGTAAGCGATGAAGCGACCGTCGGGAGAGAAAGCGAGATCCTCGATGCGCTGCGCGGGCGACGTGTCGAGGACGCGCACCTTGCCGTCCTCCAGGTCCAGCGCGCACAGCTCGTGGCGATGGTTGGCGAAGGCGACGACGTCGCCCGTGGGCGACGCGACCATGTCGGTGACGCGCCCGATATCGCCGGTTGTGACGAGCACCGGCTCGTGCGGGGCGTCCATGCGGTAGCGAGCGATCTGCTCGTATCCGTTGGCGTCGGTCACGCAGACGAGTTCCTTGCCGTCGTGCAGCCAGCGCGCGAGACGCGTCCGCGCGCGGCTGCCGGCGCCGTATCGCGTGACCGCCCCCTCGAAGAGCGGCATCGCAAACACCTGCCCGCGCGAGTCGAAGACGATCTCGGCACCGTCGGGGTGCGGCGTGAAGTCGCCCAGCGACTCCGACGCATGCTCGAAGCGGCGGGCGGTCTGCGGCGCCGTCGACGGCGTCGCGATCGCGACGCGCCGCGTCGTGTCGCTCGCTACGTCGTAGACCGCAATCTCGCCGCCCGCGGCGTAGACGATGCGCTTGCCGTCGGTTGCGGGAAAACGGACGTAGTACTCGCTTTCGTGCGTGTGGCGCGTCACGTCGCTGCCGTCGAGCGCGCACGAGTAGATGTTGCCGATACCTTCGTGATCGGCCAAGAAGAAGATGCGCTCGCCGATCCACATCGGCCAGCACGGGTTGCCGTCGGGCAGCGGCAGGCGCGCGAACTCGCCGTTCCCTCCCGCGTCGATCCAGATCTCGCCCGACGTGCCGCCGCGGTAGCGCTTCCAGCGGGCGGGATCGCCGGCGTTTCGGCCTATTGCGAGACGCCCTTGCGGGTCGAACGAAAGCGAGCGCGCGTGGCCGAGCGCCAACTCGCGCGGCGCGCCGCCGGCGGCGGCGACCGCAAACGGGCGCGTCTCGCTCTCGTACCACGTGACCGGATTGGCGACGAAATAGATCTCGCGCGAGTCCGCGCTCCAGCCGGTCGTGAATGCCGCGGTAGCGCCGAGGAACGTGAGCCGGCGCGGCTCTCCGCCGCGCGCGTTCATCGCAAAGAGTTCGGGGTTGCCGTCGTCGGTAGAGACGAACGCGATCGTCGCGCCGTCGGGAGAGAGCCTCGGAAACGAGCACGCGCCGAAGGTCGCCGTCAAACGTACGGCGTCTCCGCCGTCGGCGGAGACGCTCCAGATGTCGTCTTCGCACACGAAGACGATGCGCTCGCCTGCTATCGACGGATAGCGGTAGTAGCCTTGATCCATAACCAACCCTTGGCGACCGGGAACGCCGCTCCCCGCATCGCCGCGGATTGGTTGCTCATCGCGCCGCCGTGGCGTGCAAGAGGCGGCCGAGGGTGGCGACGATCTCTCCCATGTTCTCCAACTGCGTGAACGTGGGCACCAGCGTCGGCGTCGTCGAGCGCCGCTCGAAGGGCACGATCGGCCCGTTCCACGCAAACTGCGTGGCCGGTGCGCCTGCAAGGCTGCGGAACAAGAGCTCGGCGCCGACCGCGTTGGCCCAGCCGAACTCCATGCGCGTGAAGCGCCAGTAGCCGTCGGGATAGAAGCTCTCGTGAATGAGGCCGCTCTCGCCGTCCGTTTCGGCCAGCGTGGTAATTGCGGTCGCCACCTCGATGGACGACGTGGCGGTCAGCGCGCGTCCGATGATGCCGAGCGGCCACACGTAGCCGTAGGGCGTATGCGGGCTGCCCAGCCCCTGCGCGTAGCGGCCCGAGAAGTAAAACGGGTTATCCATGCTGAGGACGACGTTGCGCGTTGCGACATAGGTCGGATCGTAGGCCGAGCACCAGTCCACGTACGGGAGCGTCGTGAGATTCGGGATGTTGGCGTCGTCCATGACGTTGTCGTGCCCGAGGCCGTCGGTTTCGTAGGCGTACAGCCAGGTGCGTTTGCGGGCGTCGAAGATGCGGCCGTAGCGCTGCACGCCCGTGTAGACGCGTGCCGCAAGCGTGCGCGCGCTTGCGGCCAGGTCCCCGTCGCGGTAGCCGGAGAGCGCGAGCTCTTCGACGTCGCGCAGGGCTACGACGGCGAAGGCGTTCTGCGGGATGTTGAAGTGGTACTCGACGGGGTCGTCCGACGGACGGAAGGCGCTCCAGATCATGCCGGTGTTCGAGTTGTATGCGTCGCGCGCCCACGTGTGGTAGGGATAGCGGTACCGGCTGCAGCGGCGATGGTTCTGCTCGCAGAGGTAGGTCGCGACGATGAGGCGCAGCGCGGCGTGCAGGTCGGGCGTGAAGATGGTTGCGTCGCCGGTCGAGCGCCAGTAGACCGAGGCGAGAACGACCGGCCACGCCAGCGAGTCCACCTCCCACTTGCGTTCCCAGACGTGATAGTCGGCTTGGAGCGCGTTCGCGTACGGGTCGGCCAGCACGTTACGCGCATTGCGCTCGATCACGCCCGCGAAGCGCGCCCGCAGCACCGGGTACGCCGCCTGGTAGCGAATGTAGGGAATCGTCTGCGCCGACGAGTCGCGCAGCCACATCGCCGGTATGTCGCCGGTCTGCACGTACGTCGTCGCGTCGTCTTCGAGGAAAAAATCGTGCATCAGCGTGTGAAAGAGCTGCGCGGTCGAAATCTCGCGGACGCGTTCGCCGGTTAGCGGGACGACCAGCGTCTCGGCGCTCGCCCGCGGCGCGGCCGTGAGACAGATGAGCGCGGCGAGCGCAACGCCGAAGACGAGCCGGTTCACGCGGCGTCCGGAACGAGCGAGAGCGACTCGATGCGGCCCCCGGCGACGTAGCCGACGGTCAGCCGCCACTGGCCCGATGCGAACGTCAGCCGATACCGGTCGTAGGTTATCGCGCCTTCGACGTTGCGCTCGACGAACTCGACGAGCTGCAGCGGCCCGAGTGCGGCGAACGCCGGCGTGGCCGCGATCGCGTCGACCTCGGCGGTGATGGCGGGATTTTCGTTTTCGGCCGGGCGCTGCGGCGCGGCATAGAGGTTGCGGTCGAGCGGCGGATCTGCGATCGCGACGAGGCTGCGGGCCAGCGGCTGAAGATCGAAGCGATCGGCGTTGCTCATCACCGCAACTTCTAAGCCGTCGTCGAGCACGAGCGCGTCCTCACTCGAGAAGCCGTCTATGAGGCCTCCGTGAAAAGCCACGCGGTAGCCGTACCAGTCTCCGGTGAAGAACCCAAAGCCGTAGCGAGCGGGTATGCCGTCGCGCAGGCGCACCGACGTCGTCATCGCCGCTGCGTCCGGCGGCGCGACGACGCGGCCGGCGCGCAGCGCCTCGAGCCACGCGAGCAGGTCGGGCACGTTCGACGACAGCGCTCCCGCACTGAACGCGACGTCGAGCGTGCCGCGCGTCATCGGAATCTCCACGAACCCGTCGCGCCAACGGTAGCCGCGAGCGACGTTGCGCGCCGTCGCCGGCGTGCCGTAGGAGGTCGAGCGCAGGCCGAGCGGTGCGATGATGCCGTGCTGCAGCAGCGCGGGGTAACTTCGCGCCGCAACGCGCTCGAGCACCATGCCGAGGAGCAGGTAGTTGGTATTGCTGTACTCCCACGCAGCACCCGGCGGCAGCGCCGGCGGAACGTCGGCGACGAGCCGCCAGAGCGCGTCGGGCGACGGATTGGCGGCGGCGAGGCGGAGCAGGCCGGCATCGGGCCGATCGGTGTACGACGGAATGCCGCTGGTTTGGCCGAGCAGCTGCGCGATGGTGACGCTGCCGTACGCACCGGGATCGGGCAGATAGCGCGCCAGCGGAGCGTCGAGCGCGAGGCGTCCCGCCTGCGCCTCCTGCAGCGCGAGCGCCGCCGTGAACTGCTTCGTGACGGATCCCGCGTAGTAGATCGTGTATCCGTCGGCGGGCACGTCGGGCGCGAGCGCGCGCAGGCCGTAGCCGCGCAGATAGAGGAGCGTGCCGCGCCGCGCGATGCCGAGCGAAACGCCCGCGACGTGGCCGGCGCGCATCGTCGTCGCGACGATTGCGTCGATCCTCGCGGTCTGCGCGGCCGAGAGCGCCAGCAGCGCCGCAACGAGCAGGTGCACTATGGGCAAAAGGGCTTCGCTCCGCCGCGCCGGAGGCCCCTCGCAGGCGAGGGACCAATGAAGACGGTGCTTTGACCGAACCGGCTATCGAGGAACTGCTGCGCGAGTTCGAACTGCGCAAGCCGCGGGCGCTTGCGCGGGCCATCTCCTACGCCGAAGACGGCCGTGGGGGTGCGCTGGTTAGCGCGCTGTACGGCAAGACCGGGCGCGCGATGACCGTCGGCCTTACCGGACCGCCCGGCGTCGGCAAGTCCACGCTTTGCGCGGGATTGGTTGCAAAGGCGCGCTCGCTGGGCAAGCGCGTCGGCGTCGTATCGGTGGATCCGAGCTCGCCGTTCTCGCACGGCGCGCTGCTCGGCGATCGCATCCGGCTCATCGAGCACTTCACCGATCCCAACGTCTTCATCCGCTCGATGGCCAGCCGCGGACATCTCGGCGGCTTGGCCGGTGCGACCGCCGACGCGGTGCTGCTCATGGATGCCTTCGGTTTCGACGTCGTCATCATCGAGACGGTCGGCGTCGGTCAGAGCGAGATCGCCATCGCCGAGCTCGCGCAGACGACGCTCGTGGCGTTGCAGCCGGGCAGCGGCGACTCGATTCAAGTGCTCAAGGCCGGCATCATGGAGATCGCCGACGTTTTCGTCGTCAACAAAGCCGATCATCCGATGGCGGGACTGCTGCAGCGCGAGATCCGCTCGACGATGGAGATGCTGGAATGGCACGGCTGGGTGCCCGAGCTCGTCGTGACGCAAGCGCTCTCCGGTGCCGGCATTGACGAACTCTGGAACGCGATCGAGCGCCACATGGCGTACCTCAACGAAACCGGCGAAATCGTCCGGCGGCGGCGCGACGCCTTCGTCCACCAAGTGCGCCAGCTCGCGCTGGGGCGTTTGGGAGAGCGCCTCGAACGCGCGCTCCGCAGCCAAGAGCCCGACGATCTCGACCCGTACGCAGCGGCGGACCGCATCCTCTCGTCACTCTAGAGGAACGCCTGCTTTAGGGAGAATCGGGTGCGGGCGTCGAATGGTTCGGCCGCTATGGCGAAGATGATCGAGCGGCCCAGCGGGCTTGGGGCGCAGACCACGCCGGCCTACGAAGAGCAGCGCCGGCGTTGGGAAGAAGCCTCCGCGAACGGGCGCGCTCGGCGCGGGCCGGGTTCCGGTGCGGTCGACCGCACGATTTCAGACGTTCCGCTCAAGACGGTCTACGACCCCAACGACGTCGCCGGGCTCGACCTCGCGCGCGACCTCGCGTGGCCGGGCGAATACCCGTACACGCGCGGCATCCACGCCAACGGCTATCGCGACCGCTTGTGGACGATGCGCCAGTTCGCCGGCTTCGGCACGGCAAAGCAAACCAACGAACGCTACCACTTTCTGCTCGAGCACGGACAGCACGGGCTCTCCGTGGCCTTCGACATGCCGACGCTCATGGGGTACGACTCCGACGCGCCGCAGTCGCGCGGCGAGGTCGGCAAATGCGGCGTTGCGATCGATTCGCTTGCCGACATGGAGGTGCTCTTCGACGGCATAGACATGGGCGAGATCACGACCTCGATGACGATCAACGGCCCCGCCTGCATCGCGCTCGCGCAATACGTCGCAGCGGCGGAGAAGAAGGGCATACCGCGGGCGAAGCTCGGCGGAACGATTCAGGCCGACATCCTCAAGGAGTACATCGCGCAGAAGGAGTGGATATTCCCTCCGCGGCCCCACATGCGCATCATTGTGGACATGATCGACTTCTGCACGCGCGAGATGCCGAAGTGGAACACGATCTCGATCTCGGGCTACCACATTCGCGAGGCCGGATCCACCGCGGCGCAGGAACTAGCGTTCACGCTCGCCGACGGCTTCGCGTACGTCGAGGCCTGCATGGCCGCGGGGATGGACGTGGACACGTTCGCGCCGCGCCTGTCGTTCTTCTTCAACTCGCATCTGGACTTCTTCGAAGAGATCGCGAAGTTCCGCGCGGCGCGCCGGATATACGCCCGCCACATGCGCGAGAAGTACGGGGCGAAGAACCCGCGCTCGTGGCAGCTGCGCTTCCACACGCAAACCGCCGGATGCAGCGCGACCGCGCAGCAGCCCGAGAACAACATCGTGCGCGTCGCCTTCGAGGCGATGGCCGCCGTTCTCGGCGGCACGCAGTCCTTGCACACCAACTCGATGGACGAAGTCCTCGCCCTTCCCACCGAGAAATCCGTCGAGATCGCGCTGCGCACCCAGCAGGTGCTCGCGTACGAGACGAACGTCACCAACGTCGTGGATCCGCTCGGAGGTTCGTACTTCGTCGAAGCGCTCACCGACGAGATGGAACGGCAAGCCGAATCCTACTTCGCGCAGATCGCCGAGTACGGCGGCGTGATCGAGGCGATCGAGGCGGGGTTCTTCCAACGCGAGATCGCCGAGGCCAGCTACCGCTACCAGCGCTCGATCGAGACGCGCGATCGCATCATCGTCGGCGTCAACGCCTTTGTGAAGGAAAACGAAAGCGTTCCGATGGATTTGCTGAAGATCACCGAAGAGATGGAGCGCAAACAGGCCGGCGCCGTCGCCGACATGCGCGGGCGCCGCGACGACGCCGCCGTCGCGCGGACGCTCGAGCGCCTCGAGAAGGCCTGCCGCGATCCGCACGACAACCTCATGGCGCACCTGATCGATTGCGTCAACGTCTACTGCACCGAGGGCGAGATCGTCGAGGCCATGGCGCACGTTTACGGGCGCTACACCGAGCGCGCCGTCCTGTAGTTTTTGGAGAAAGTATGCGTTGGCAAACCGATATCGAACTCTACCGAGCCCGCCGCACGCTCTCGGAGGTGAAGCGGATACTCGAGGAGGCGCTTCGCCTGAGCCGGGATCAGAACGAGAGGAACGATGAACGAACGACCGCTGCGTATCGTCATCGCTAAGGCCGGCCTCGACGGTCACGATCGCGGTGCCAAAGTGATCGCTCGCGCGCTGCGCGATGCGGGCATGGAGGTCATCTACACCGGCCTCTTCCAAACACCCGAGCAGATCGTGCAGACCGCCATCCAGGAAGACGCCGACGGGATCGGCCTCTCCATCCTGTCGGGCGCCCACATGACGCTCTTTCCGCTCGTGGTCGAGCAGCTGCGCGAGCAAGACGCCGGCGACGTGGTCTTTTTCGGCGGCGGAACGATTCCGCCCGAGGACGCGCAGCGCCTCAAAGAACTCGGCGTTCGGGCGATCTTCACGCCGGGCGCACCGCTGCAAGATATCGTAGACTTCGTCCGGCGCGAGTGCGGTAACCGACGATCTCCGGTCGGCTAGGCCCTTCGTTAGATGCCGACCGTTAGAACGCGCGTCGCGCCCTCGCCGACCGGCGATCCGCACGTGGGCACGGCATACGTCGCGCTCGTAAACTACTGCTTCGCGCGCAAGCACGGCGGCGAGTTCGTGTTGCGAATCGAAGACACCGACCGCGCGCGCAGCACGGCGGAGAGCGAGCGCGCGATCCTCGAGGCGCTGCACTGGTGCGGTCTCTCCTGGGACGAGGGCCCGGACGTCGGCGGGCCGCACGGCCCGTACCGCCAGAGCGAGCGCTCGAGCATCTATCGCGAGTATGCAGACAAGCTGCTCGCGAGCGGGCGGGCGTTCAAGTGCTTCTGCACGACGGTTCGTCTCGAGGAGATGCGCGTCGCGCAGCGCGCCGCCTCGCAGCCGCCGCGTTACGACGGACACTGTCTGCGTTATTCGCCGGAGGAAGTCGCCGCCCGCGAAGCGGCCGGCGAGCCCTACGTCGTCCGGCTGCGCGTTCCCGACGAGGGCGTCTGCGTGGTCGAGGACATGCGGCGCGGTCCGATCGAGTTCGAATGGAAGAGCGTAGACATGCAGGTGCTGATGAAGTCGGACGGCTTGCCGACCTACCATCTCGCCAACGTCGTAGACGACCACCTGATGGAGATCACCCACGTCTTTCGCGGCGAAGAGTGGGTTTCGAGCGCGCCCAAGCATCTGCTGCTCTACGAGTACTTCGGCTGGAAGCCGCCGACGCTGATGCATCTGCCGTTGCTGCGCAATCCCGACAAGAGCAAGCTGAGCAAACGCAAGAATCCCACGGGAATGCTCTTCTTCCAGGCGATGGGATACTTGCCCGAGGCGCTCGTGAACTTTCTGGCGCTGCTCGCCAACGCGGCGCACGAGGGCGAAGACGAGCTCATGGATCTGACCCAGATCGTGCGGCGCTTCGATCCCGCGCACGTGCCGGTCGGCGGCCCGGTCTTCGACGTCCGCAAACTCGACTGGATCAACGGCCGGTACCTCCGCGAGCGGCTCGACCCCGAGACGTTCGTCGAGCGCGTGCGGGCGTGGGCGACCTCGCCGCAGCGCTTGACGCGCATGGCGGAGCTCGCCGCGCCGCGCGTCGAGCGCTTGAGCGACTTGGGGCCGCTTCTGGCCTTCCTTTTTTCGGGCCGCTTGAAACTCGACGCGCAAGACTTTCGCGGCGCCAAGCTCGACGAGTTGGAGACGCGCCAGGCGCTCTCGCTGGCGCTCGCCGCCTTCGAGCGCCTGCCGGCCTGGAACGCCTTCGCGGTCGAAAGCGCGATCGAGCGCGTCGCGGCGGCGCTGCGCAAGAAGCCCCGCGAGGTCGCGCGCCCGTTCTACGTCGCCGTCAGCGGCAGCCCGACCTCGATTCCGCTGTACGACTCGATGGAGCTGCTCGGCCGCGACATGGTGCGCGAGCGCCTGCGCGACGCGCTCGCGGTGGTCGGGCCTCCGAGCAATCGCGAGAAGGAAGAGTGGCAGTCGATGCTCGATAGCGTCGAGTAACCGATGATTCGCGCGATCGTTTTGGCAGCCGGGCAGGGAACGCGCATGAAGAGCGCGCGCTCCAAAGTGCTGCACGAGATCTGCGGCCGCCCGATGCTGTGGTACGTGCTGCGCGCGCTGCGCGAAGCGGGCGTGAGCGAGATCGTCGTCGTGGTTAACGAGGAGCTGGCGGCGGAGATACACGCCTTCGGCGTTGCCGGCGTGCTGCAGGCGGAACGGCTGGGCACCGGGCACGCGGTGAAGGTCGCCCTCGAGGCCCTCGAGCCGCGCGCCGGGGGCAAAATCGTCGTCGCCTGCGGCGACATGCCGCTCGTGACGCAGGAGCTCTTTGCCGGAACGATCGGTTCGCTGCAGGCCGCGGGCCACAACGGCGCGGCGATGGCGCTGGTAACGGTCAGCATGCCGCTGCCTTCGAACTTCGGGCGGATCGTGCGCAGCGGCGCGCAGGTCGAGCGGATCGTCGAGGCGCGCGACGCCACGCCCGGCGAGCTTGCGATCGACGAGATGAACGCGGGCATCTACGCTTTCGACGAAATAGCGCTTCGCGACGCGGTCGGGCACCTGCGCGACGACAACGCGCAGCGCGAGTATTACCTTACCGACACGGTCGCGTACTTCGCGAACGCCGGCAAGGGCGTTCTGCCCGTCCGCGCGACCGACCATCTGCACGCGCTCGGCATCAACGATCGCGTCGAGCTGGCGCTCGCGCGCAAGGAACTCAACGCGCGGCTGTGCGCGCGGCACATGCGCGACGGCGTGACGATCGTGGACCCCGACACGACGTATCTGGAACCCGAGCTCGAGATCGGCGCCGATACGGTCATCTATCCGAACACGTCGATCTCGCGCCTCTCGGCGATCGGCAGCCGCTGCGTGATCGGCCCCAACGCGCGCCTTTCCAACGCGAAGCTCGGCGAGCGCGTGACGGTGCGCGAGAGCGTCATCCTCGACTCGACCGTCGGCAACGGCGTCTCGATCGGCCCGTTCGCCCACCTGCGCGGGCAGACGCTGCTCGCCGACGACGTCCACGTCGGCAACTTCGTCGAGATCAAGAAGTCGCGGCTCGCGCGCCGCGTGAAGGTGAGCCATCTGTCGTACGTTGGGGACGCGACGGTCGGCGAGCGCACGAACGTCGGCGCGGGCACGATTACGTGCAACTTCGACGGGGAGCGGAAGAACCCGACGACGATCGGCAGCGACGTCTCGATCGGTTCGAACACCTCGCTCGTCGCGCCGGTCTCGGTCGGCGACGGCGCCTTGACCGGAGCGGGCTCGGTCGTCACTAGGGACGTTCTCCCGGGCGAGCGCGTCGCCGGCAATCCGGCCCGGCCGCTGCCCAAGAAATAGTTTCCGTGCGAGCGGCGATGCTGTCGGTGATCCTGGCCTTCCTCGCGTGCGGCGCGGCGGTTGCCGCAGTCGAACGCCCTAACGCTCTCGACCGGCGCGTAGACGCGATCGCGCAGAACACGCTCCTCGCGGAGCCGGCGACCATGCTTGCCGACGCCTCGCGCCAGCAGGCCGCGCTTCGCCGCGCGCACTGGACGCTGCCCGGCTTCGTGCTCGTGCAGATACTCGAAGCGGTCGCGCTCTTCTACCTATGGAGCTCCGGCGGTGCGGCCGCATTGCGCGACCGGCTGCGACGCCGCTTCAGCAACGAAACCGCCGTGCGTTTCCTGTTCGGCGCCGCGCTCGCGCTGATCGCGCGGCTGGCCGCCTTTCTGCCGGCCTTTTACCTCTATCGGGTGGACCGGACGCTCGGGCTCTCGATCGAGCTGACGCGATCGTGGGCGCTCTCGTGGCTGGGCCACACGCTGCTCGGCATGCTCGTAGCGGGGCTCATCGCCGCGATCGTGCTTGGGCTGGCCGAACGCACGCACCAGTGGTACGTCTACACGATCGCAGCGATTCTTGCGTTGAGCGTCGGCTGGTCGTACGCGGGCCAGTACCTGCAAACCGCGACTCCGGCCGTGCGCCCGGTCGTCGGAGCGCTTTCGGTGCAGCTTGGCGTCGTGCTCGCTCGCGCGCACCTCTCCGACGTGCCGGTGATGGTCGAGGTGGTCCACAACTCCCCTAGCGGAAACGCCGTCGTCCTCGGGCTCGGCCACGCGCACCGCATCCTGCTCACCGATACGCTCGTCGCCGGCGCGACGCCGCCCGAGATCGCGTACGAAGTAGCGTACGAGCTCGGCCACATCGTCCACCACGACCTGATCTCGATCGCCCTCATCGAAGGCGGCATCGTCATCATCTTCTCCGCGCTCGCCGTCGTCATCGCCGATCGTATCAAGTTCAGGCGCGACGACGACCCGCTTTCACGGTTGGCGATCGTCGGCGCGCTGCTCGCACTCGTCTACCTCGTCGCGGTCCCGGTGAGCAACGCCGCGCTGCGCTCGTACGATTTCGGTGCGGATTCCTACGCGGTCGCGCTAACCGGCAATCCGGCCGCCGCGGTGCGGGCGCTCGTGCGCTCCAGCGATCAGCTCATGGAGGAAGTCTGCCCCGAACTCGGTGCGGCGCTGTTCCTTTACGCGCACCCCGGAACCGGCGCGCGCATCGCCGCGATCAATCACGTCCCCAGCTCCTGCCCGTAACGGTTGACCAGGCGCATCGCCGCGTCGGTGCCTTCCTCAAGCCACGCGTCAACGCCGTCGGCCGCAGCCGCGACGATCCCCGGGAGCCGGTCGCGCTCTTCTTCGCTGAACGGTCCGAGAACGTGGTCCACGCTGTCGTACTCCGGGCGGCCCACCCCGACGCGCAGCCGCGGGAACTCGTCGCCCATCGTCGCGACGATGGAGCGCAGCCCGTTATGGCCGCCGTGGCCCCCGAAGGGCCTCATGCGCAGCCGCCCATACGGGAGATCCATGTCGTCGCTGATGACGAGCACCTCGCTTGCGGGCGTGCGATACCACGCCGAGATCAGACGCACGGGCGCGCCGCTGAGGTTCATGAACGAGAGCGGCTTGACGAACACGACGCCGGAGCGCGAGTCGAGGGCCTGCTGCGCGCTGTCCTTTTTCTTCCACGCGGAGATTCCGTGGCGGCGAGCCACCTCGTCCACGACCATGAATCCGACGTTGTGCCGCGTGCGCGCGTACTCGGGGCCCGGGTTCCCCAGGCCGACGACGAGCCGCGGCGGTCGCCGCTCGGCCAGGCGCTAACTTTCCTTCGCGGGCGGCGGAGCCTCGGCGCCGATGACCGCCGGTTCGGCGGCTTCCGCCGGAGCGGTTGCGGCTTCTTCCAGCTCCTGCGCGGTGCGCGAGGGTTCGATGGTGATGAGCACCGTTTCCGGCGGCGTCAGCAGCTTGAAGCCCGACGGCAGCGCGATTTCGGCTGCGGTGACGTGGCCGTGAACGCCGAGTTCGGTCACGTCAACCTCGATGCTCTCCGGAATGCGGCTGGCGGCACCTTCGACTTCGAGCTCGTGCAGCACCACGTCCATGACCGCACCGGCATGGCGAACGCCCTCGGCGACGCCGACCGTCACGATCGGGAGCTTCGCGCTGATCGTCTCGTCGGCGGAGACGCGTTGGAGATCGGCGTGCACGACGCGACGCGAGACGGGGTGGCGCTGTACGGCGCGCACGAGCGCGGTCTGACGCTTCGACGCACCTTCGGTCAGCGTGATGATCGAGTTGCGGCCCGCGTGGTGCAGCAGCTCTTCGAACGCGCGCGCGTCGACGGCGACGTGCTCGGGCAGGGTCCCGTGCCCGTAGAGCACCGCCGGAATCTTGCCGGCGGCGCGCAGCGCGTGCGCGCCGGTCGTGCCGAGCTTCGAACGCGTTTCGACGGGAAGTTTTAACTCGTTGGTAGCCACTGGTTCCTTTCCTGACTGCTCTCTAAACGACGGCGACGGCCTCGGCCGGCGCGCCGACGAGCCCGTTGCCGGCTTCTTCTCCGGCAAAGAGCTCGGAAACCGAACGGTTCGTCGTGATTCGGCTAATCGCATCGGCGAAGACCTGCGCGATCGAGAGCTGCACGAACTTCGGATGCGTTCCGCCGTCGGCGAACGGAATGGTGTTGGTGAACAGCACCCGCTCTATCTCCGACTGCTCGAGCACTTTTACGGCATCGCCCGCAAATATCCCGTGGGAGGCGACGGTGAAGACTTTCGTCGCACCGCGCGCTTTGATCGCCTCGGCCGCCTTGGCGAGCGTTCCGCCGGTCGAGATCATGTCGTCCACGATCACGGCGACCTTGCCGGTGACGTCGCCGACGATGTCGGTCACCTCCGCGACGTCGGGCTCGGGGCGACGCTTGAAGACGATGGCCAGCGAGCTGCCCAGGCGCTTGGCGAAGCGCTCGGCGCGGTGCACGCCTCCGGCGTCGGGCGATACGACGACGATCTTGTCGTCGCAGAGGCCTTCCTTCTTTAGGTAGTTGCAGAGCACCGGTTCGGCCATGAGGTTGTCCACCGGGATGTCGAAGAAGCCCTGGATCTGCGCGGCGTGAAGGTCCATCGTGACGATGCGCTTCGAGCCGGTGATCTTGAGCAGGTTGGCGATGACCTTGGCGGAGATCGGCTCGCGCCCTTTGGTCTTCTTATCTTGTTTGGCGTAACCGTAGTAGGGGATCACCGCGGTGATCCGCGCGGCCGAGGCCCGGCGCAGCGCGTCGATCATCAAGAGCAGCTCCATCACCGCGTCGTTGACGCCCTTGCCGTTGGGCGCCTTACAGACGGACTGGACGACGAAGACCTCGGAGCCGCGGACGTTCTCGCCGATTTCGACCCGCGTCTCTTCGTTACGGAACTCCGAAACCAGCGCCTTGCCGACGTGGAGCCGCAGGCGCTTGGCGATCTCTTCGGCCAGCTGCGGATTGGAGTTTCCGCAGAAGAGGAGCGGGTGTTGGCTCATGGCCGTTCTCCCCAGGCGAGGTGCAGCACGACGCCAAGAACGTTCGCCCAGTGAATCGGTAGGCCCTCGAAGGTTGTTTGGAGGTAGGCAGTGGCTCAAGAGTTTACCCTGGTCTCTCCTTTTGCGCTGGCCGGCGATCAGCCCGCGGCCACGGAGGCGCTCGCTCGCGGCATCGTCCGCGGCGACCGCGCGCAGACGCTGCTGGGCGTCACCGGCAGCGGCAAGACGATGGCCATGGCCCGCACGATCGAGCTGGTGCGCAAGCCCACGCTCGTGCTTTGCCACAACAAGACGCTCGCCGCCCAGCTATGCGCCGAGTTTCGCGACTTCTTTCCGAACAACGCCGTGGAGTACTTCGTCTCGTACTTCGACTACTATCAGCCCGAGGCGTACGTGCCGTCCACCGACACGTACATCGAGAAGGACAGCTCGGTCAACGACGAGATCGAGCGCCTGCGCCACTCGGCGACGCAGTCGCTGCTCACGCGCCCCGACACGCTCATCGTCGCGTCGGTCTCCTGCATCTTCGGTTTGGGTTCGCCGTCGGATTACATGGAGATGTCGGCGCGCGTGCGCGTCGGCGAGGAGATGCAACCGCGACGCGATGCTGCGCAAGCTCGTGGACATGCAGTACCGGCGAAACGACGTCAACCTGGTCCGCGGCACGTTCCGCGTGCGCGGCGACACGCTGGAGTACGTCGGCGTGGACGAGGAGCTGGTGCATCGCATCGCGTTTTTCGGCGACGAGATCGAGTCGATCGACGTCGTCAACCTGCTGACCGGCGAATACCTCGAGAGCAAGAACGAGCTGCTGATCTTTCCCGCCAAGCATTTCATCACGCCCGAGGAAAAGCTGCGGCGCGCGGTCGTCTCGATCGAGGCCGAGCTGGACGAGCGCCTAGCCTACTTCAAGCGCAACGGCAAGCTGCTCGAAGCCCAGCGCCTCGAAATGCGCACGCGTTACGATCTCGACATGCTGCGCGAGGTCGGCTACTGCAACGGCATCGAGAACTACTCGCGGCACCTGACCGGGCGCGAGCCGGGTTCGACGCCGTGGTGCCTCATAGACTTCTTTCCCAAAGACTGGCTGCTCTTCGTGGACGAATCGCACGTGACGCTGCCGCAGGTGCGCGGCATGTACGCCGGCGATCGCTCGCGCAAGGAGGTCCTGGTCGAGCACGGCTTCCGTTTGCCCAGCGCCTTGGACAACCGTCCGCTGACCTACGCCGAGTTCGACGATCACGTCAGGCAGGCGGTCTACGTCTCGGCGACGCCGGGAACGTACGAGACCGGGCGCAGCGCACAGGTCGTCGAGATGATCATACGGCCGACCGGCCTGGTGGACCCCGAGGTCGAGGTGCGTCCTACCCGCAACCAAGTGGACGATCTCATGGAAGAGATCGTGCAGCGAGCGGCGCGCAAGGAGCGCGTGCTCGTGACGACGCTCACGAAGAAGATGGCGGAGGACCTCACCGACTACCTGCTCGAAAACGGCCTGCGCGTGCGGTACCTGCATAGCGAAGTGGACACGCTCGAGCGCGTCGCCATACTGCGCGACCTGCGAGCCGGCGTCTTCGACGTGCTGGTCGGCATCAATCTCCTGCGCGAAGGGCTCGATCTTCCGGAGGTCTCGCTCGTCGGCATTCTCGACGCCGACAAGGAAGGCTACCTGCGCAGCGGAACCTCGCTCATTCAGACGATCGGACGCGCCTCGCGCAACGTCGAAGGGAAGGTCATCATGTATGCGGACGTCGTCACCGAGTCGATGGCGCGCGCCATCGGCGAGACGCGCCGCCGCCGCGAGACCCAGGTGGCGTACAACCTGGAGCACGGCATCGAACCCAAGACGGTGCGTAAGGAGATCCACGACATCCTCAGCATGATCGCCACCGAGCAGCAGGCGGCGAAGTTCGCGATGGAGCTGCCGCCGCGCGACATCGCGCTCAAGATGGCCGCCGACCTCGAGCGCAAGATGCGCGAGGCGGCGGCGAACCTCGAATTCGAAAAGGCCGCGGCGCTGCGCGACGAGCTGATCGAGCTGCGCCGGCAGATCGGCGGCAACGAGGGCATCCTCTTCGGCGGCAAGGCGCCGAAGATCTTCGACAAGGCGCTGGCGGAGATCGTCGGAGGGTAACGATGTTCGACACGATGACGCGCACGGTCTTGAGCCTCCCCGAGCTCGTCGACGAGCTGCTGATCCTCGCTGCCGTCATCGCGTGCTCGGTCGGGCTGCACGCGTTCCTGCAGCGCCGCTTTCGCACCGAAATCTTGCGCCGGCACAACGACGTCGCCGGCTACCTCTTTTCCGCGGTCGGCGTGCTCTACGCCGTCGTGCTCGGCTTCGTCGTGGTCGTCGTCTGGCAGAAGTACGATTCGACCGTCACGAACGTGATCGCCGAAGTTGACGGCGGCTCCGACCTCTACCACGTGATGGACGGCTTTACGCCGCCGACGCGCGACGCGGTCCGAAGCGACCTTCGCAGCTACGCGCGCGCGCTCATCACGCAAGAATGGCCGGCGATGGACAGGAACGAGGACGTGCCGGAGTACGCCGGGCCGATGATCGAAGACATGTCGTATCGCATCAACACCTTCGAGCCCGCGACGCTGCGCCAGAGCAACGCACAGCAAGCCGCGATTGCCGACGTGGGGCGCCTTTTCGACGCGCGGCGCGAGCGATTGATTCGCGCGGCGCCGGCCGTGCCGTTCGTGCTCTGGTTCGCGCTGGTCGCCGGCGGCCTCTCGATGCTCGCGTTCTGCGTGATTTTCGGCGTCGAGAACCGCCCCGCCCAGCTTACGATGACGGCGATCCTCATGGGCCTCATCGGCATCCTTTTCGTCGTCATCTACGAGTTTGCCACGCCGTTTTCCGGATCGGTGAAAATCTCATCCGACGGCTGGGCGTTCTTGCAGGATCGCATCTCGCACATTCGCTAGGAACGCTGCAATGAAAGAATCTCGCATGCTTCGTACGTTAAAAATGCTGCTCTGCGGCGCGGCCTTCACCGGCGCGCTGGCCGCGGTGCCGGCGCCGGCCGCGCCGACGCCCCCGCCCCAGCCGGGCTACTCGGGCGCGGCGCCGACGCCGACGCCCAACCCGGAGCTGATGGCCCGCGCGAAAAGCTGGTTCGAGCAGCTGCAGACCGGCAAGGTCGACCGCTCCCAGCTCGCTACGGCGACCAACGGCGCGCTCACCGATTCGCAGCTCGCGCAGGCCAAGACGATGATCGGAGCGCTCGGGGCGCCGGTCTCGTTCGTGCAGAAGCAAGGCATGTCGCAAGGCGGATTCACCTACGCGATCTACCTGCTGACGTTTGCCGACGGCAGTAAGATAGACTTCGCGTTCGGCTTGGACGCCCAGGGCAAGGTCGCCGGCCTGCGCCTCATGCCGGCTCAGTAGGAAGAGCGCTCCAGCGTGCGCCGCATCGACCTCGTGCTCTTCGACTTGGACGATACGCTGCACGACGACACCTTCGCGTATACGAGCGCGACCGAAGAAGTCGCGCGCGAGGTGGCCGCCGAGCACGGCGTGGATGCGCTCGCGCTCAAAGCCGCCTACACGGCGCAGGCCGAGGGGTTCTGGTCGCGCCTTTCCGCCGACGATCTGAAGCGCAAGCTCTCGGGGCTGCGCGCGAGCCTCTGGCAGAGCGCGCTCGACAGCGTCGGCGCCGGCGGCGATCCCGAACTCGCCGAACGCAGCGCGCAACGCTACCACGCCTACCGGACGAAATACTACGCGCTCTTTCCGGGCGCGGCCGAACTCTTGCGCGCGCTGCGCGAGAGCGGCAAGAAGCTCGGCCTGGTGACCAACGGGTTTTCGGAAACGCATCGCGAGAAGATCGACCTTCTGCGCATCGGGGAGTACTTCGACGCGATCTTTCTCGCCGACGAAGTAGGCATGGTCAAACCCGACCCGCTCCTCTTCGCGCACGCCTGCCGCACCCTCGGCGGCTCCCCGTCTCACGGGGCGATGGTGGGCGACCGCTACGACCGCGACATCCGGGGGGCGCTCAAGGCAGGCCTCTACACGGTCTGGCTCAACGTACGGGACGAGCGGCTGCCGCCCGGCGCGGCGCCCCCCGACGCGACCTGCAGCACCATCGCCGAGGTCGGGCGCATACTTCTCGCGCCCGCCGGTGTCTCGTAGTTCACCGTGGCCCTCGATTCCATCGTCATCAAAGGCGCGCGCGAGCATAACCTCAAGAACGTAGACCTCGCGCTGCCGCGTAACCGCCTCATCGTCGTAACCGGGCTCTCGGGCTCCGGAAAATCCTCGCTTGCGTTCGACACCATCTACGCCGAAGGGCAGCGGCGCTACGTCGAGTCGCTCTCGTCGTACGCGCGGCAGTTTCTCGGGCAGATGGAGAAGCCCGACGTGGACTACATCGAGGGGCTCTCGCCGGCGATCTCGATCGACCAGAAGTCAACCTCGCGCAACCCGCGCTCGACGGTCGGCACGGTTACCGAAGTCTACGACTACCTCCGCTTGCTCTACGCCCGCGTCGGAACGCCGCATTGCTACCAGTGCGGACGCGAGATCAGCTCGCAGTCGAGCGAGCAGATCGTGGACTCGATCATGGAGTTGCCCGAGGGAACGCGCATCTCGCTGCTCGCCCCGCTGGTGCGCGGGCGAAAGGGCGAGTACGCGAAGCTCTTCGAGGAGGTCGCAAAGGAAGGCTTCACGCGCGTGCGCGTGGACGGCGAGACGAAGGAGCTGCGCGAGAAGATCGTTCTCGACAAGAAGCGCAAGCACACGATCGAGGCGATCGTCGACCGGCTCGTGATGAAACCGGAGGTGCGCAAGCGTCTCGCGGATTCGATCGAGACGACCCTTCGGCTTTCCAGCGGCATCGCGACGGTGATCGCCGAGCCGGCCGCCGGATCGGGCGGCGCGAAGCGCGAGCTGACGTTCAGCGAGGCGTTCGCATGCGTCTACTGCGGCCTCTCGTTCGAAGAGCTCGCGCCGCGGCTGTTCTCGTTCAACTCGCCGTACGGTGCGTGCCCGGCCTGCAGCGGGCTGGGCGAAAAGATCGAGATCGATCCGTGGATGGTGATCCCCGACCGGAGCAAGTCCATCGCCGACGGCGCGATCGTGCCGTGGAGCCGCAACTTGGGCGGCGGACGCTATCCGTCGATGAATCCGTACTACAATCAGCAGCTCGAGCGCGTGCTGCGCAGCCTTCGCGTGAAGATGACGACGCCGATCGAGCAGCTCTCCGACGACGTGCTCGACGTCATCCTCTACGGTACCGATCGCGAGCAGGCGTTCGCGTACACGTCGCGCGGCGGGAAGACGTGGGAGTATCGCGCGACGTTCGAGGGCGTCGTGAACAACCTGCAGCGCCGCTACGCCGAAACGTCGAGCGAGTACGTGAAGGAAGAGATCGAGAAGTTCATGTCGGCCTCGGTCTGCCCCGCCTGCAAGGGCGCCCGCCTCAAGCCCGAGGCGCTTGCGGTGACCGTCGGCGGCCGCAACGTGGACGCGCTCACGCGCATGTCGATCGAACGACTCGAAACATTCTTCGCGGACCTGACGCTGACCGCGCGCCAGGAGCAGATCGCGCATCAAATCGTCAAAGAGATTCGCGCGCGCCTGGGCTTTCTTACCAACGTCGGCCTGAACTATCTCACGCTTTCGCGCTCCGCGACGACGCTTGCGGGCGGGGAGTCCCAACGGATTCGCCTTGCGACGCAGATCGGTAGCGCGCTCGTCGGCGTGCTCTACATCCTCGACGAGCCGTCCATCGGTCTTGCACCAGCGCGACAACGACCGGCTGCTGGCGACGCTTCGAACGCTGCGCGACCTCGGGAACACGCTCATCGTGATCGAGCACGACGAGGACACGATGCGGACCGCCGACGTCGTCGTGGACATCGGGCCCGGCGCGGGCGCCGAAGGCGGCGAGATACTCACCGCGGGCACGCTCGCCGACGTCATCGCCAACCCGAGATCGGAGACGGGTGCGTACCTCTCCGGACGCAAGTTCATTCCGATCCCGCGCCGCCGCCGCGAGCCGCGCGGGTGGCTCGACGTGCGCAACGCCAAAGCGAACAACTTGCGCGGCATAGACGTGCGCTTTCCCATCGGCGTCTTCACCGCGGTCACCGGCGTGAGCGGCAGCGGAAAGTCCACGCTCGTCAACGAGGTGCTCGTCCGGGCGCTCAACCAGCACCTCCACCATCAGCCGCCCGGCGGCACGTACGGAACGGTGAAAGGCGCGATCCAGCTCGACAAGCTCGTCGTCATCGACCAGTCGCCGATCGGCCGCACGCCGCGCAGCAATCCCGCGACGTACACCGGCACGTTCGACCACATCCGCGAGCTCTTCTCGCTGGTTCCCGACGCGCGAATGCGCGGCTACACCCCGGGGCGCTTCTCCTTCAACGTCAAGGGCGGGCGGTGCGAGTCGTGCCAGGGCGACGGGATCATCAAGATCGAGATGCACTTTCTCCCGGACGTCTACGTGCCGTGCGAAGTCTGCAAAGGGCGCCGGTACAACGCGCAGACCCTCGAGGTGAAGTACAAGGGCAAGACGATTGCCGACGTGCTCGAGATGCGCGTGGACGAGGCCAACGAGTTCTTTGCCGCCATACCGCGCATCCACAACAAGCTGCGGACGATCTGCGACGTCGGCCTGGGCTACATCAAGATGGGCCAGCCCGCGACGACGCTCTCCGGCGGCGAAGCGCAGCGCGTGAAGCTCGCAACGGAGCTTTCGCGGCGTTCGACCGGGCGCACGTTCTACGTGCTGGACGAGCCGACCACCGGACTGCACTTCGCCGACATCCACAAACTCCTCGACGTGCTGCAGCGATTGGTGAAACTTGGCAACAGCGTGCTCGCCATCGAGCACAACCTCGACGTCATCAAGACCGCAGACTACCTCATAGACCTAGGCCCCGAGGGCGGCGACCGCGGCGGCACGATCGTCGCGACCGGCACGCCGGAGGAGGTCGCGCAAAACGAGCGCTCGTTCACCGGAGCCTATCTCGTTCCGGTGCTGCGCGACCAGCGCGCGGTCGGACATCACCTGCCCGACGACGCCGAGATGGACCGGCTCGAGCGGGAGAACATGTTGGTGCTGAGCGATCTCGCGCAGAGCGGCCGGGTGCCGGTAGAAGCGGCGTCGTGAACCCCGCGGCGCGAGCCGACGAGCTGCGGGCGCAGTTGGAAGAAGCGAACTACCGCTACTACGTGCTCGACGACCCGGCGATCACCGACGCCGAGTTCGACGCGCTGCTGCGCGAGCTGGTCGCTCTGGAAACGCAACGCCCGGAGCTGCGCACGCCCGATTCGCCGACCCAGCGCATCGGCGCGGCCGCGTCCGAGCGTTTCGCCCCGTACGAACACGCGCGGCCGATGCTCAGCCTGGCAAACGCCGTCACGCCCGACGAAGTACGCGCCTTCGACGAGCGCGCGCGCAAGCTCGCGGGCGGCCCGGTTGCCTACGTCTGCGAGTTGAAGATCGACGGCCTGGCGATCGCGCTCGACTATCGCGACGGCTCCTTCGTGCGCGGGGGAACGCGCGGCGACGGCCGCATCGGCGAAGACGTCAGCCCCAATCTGCGCACGATCAAGACCATTCCGCTGCGGCTGCGCGTACCGGAGGCCGCGCCGCTTCCCGGGTTGGTCGAGACGCGCGGCGAGGTCTACCTGCGCAAGAGCGACTTCGACCGGCTCAACGCCGCGCGCGAGCGCGAGGGCGCGCCGGTCTTCGCCAACCCGCGTAACGCCGCGTCGGGCGGCGTGCGCCAGCTCGACCCGGCGCTCACCGCACGGCGGCGGCTGTCGTTCTTCGCTTATCAGATCGTCGAAGACGCGGCGGGCTTGCGCACGCAATGGGAGGCGCTGGCGTACCTGCGCGCGCTGGGCTTCCCGGTCAATCCAAATGTCGAGCGATTCGAGAGCGTGGACGGCGTGCTCGAGTACTGCGCGGCGTGGGAGGCGAAGCGCGACGAGCTCGACTACGAGATCGACGGCGTCGTGGTGAAGGTTGACGACCTCGCACTACAGGAGCGCCTCGGCGTCGTCGCGCGAGATCCGCGC
This sequence comes from Vulcanimicrobiota bacterium, assembly GCA_963790985.1. Taxonomy (GTDB): domain Bacteria; phylum Vulcanimicrobiota; class Vulcanimicrobiia; order Vulcanimicrobiales; family Vulcanimicrobiaceae; genus Cybelea. The sequence continues at coordinate 16,687 of CAWBQB010000005.1, read as the reverse complement.
TGGGCGATCGCCTTTAAGTTCAAGCCGCGCGAGGCGCGGACGAAACTGCTCGACATCGTCGTGACCGTCGGGCGGACGGGCACGCTCAATCCGGGCGCCGTGCTGCGCCCCGTGCAGATCGGCGGCGTCACGGTGAAGAGCGCGACGCTGCACAACGTCGCCTACATCGAAAGCAACGACATCCGCATCGGCGACACGGTGCTCGTCACGCGCGCCGGGGACGTGATTCCGCGCGTCGTGGGGCCCGTGATCGCCGAGCGCACCGGCAAGGAGCGGCGCTTCAAAATGCCGGCCGTCTGCCCCGTCTGCGGTTCGGACGTGGACCATCCGCCGGGCGAAGCGATGTCGCGCTGCACGAATGCCGCCTGCCCGGCGCAGGTGTACGAACGCGTGCGTCATTTTGCGTCGCGCGGCGCGATGGATATCGAGGGCCTCGGCGACGTCATGGCGCAGCAGCTCACCGAGCTTGGACTCGTGCGCGACATCGCCGACGTTTATGCATTCGACGAAGCAGCGCTCGCGCAGGTGCCGCGCACCGGCCCCAAGAGCCGGGAGAACCTGCTCGCGAGCATCGAGGGCTCGAAGCGGCGCGGCCTCGCGCGGCTGCTCTATGGCTTGGGGATTCGCTTCGTCGGCTCGCAGACCGCGCAGATCCTCGCCGGTGATTTCGGCACGATCGACGCGATCGCGGAAGCGTCGGAAGACGAGCTGCAGCAGAGCGAGGGGATCGGCCCCGAAGTTTCCTCCAGCGTCGCGCTGTTCTTCAAGCAGGCGGCGAATCGCAAGATGATCGCGCGGCTGCGCGACGCGGGCGTTGACGTGACCGCGCCGCTGCGCGAGCGCGCGCCGGCCGGGGCGCTCGCGGGCAAGACGCTCGTGCTCACCGGCACGCTGCCGTCGCTCACGCGCGAGGAGGCAACGCAGCTCATTGCGGCCGCGGGCGGTAAAGTGACCGGCTCGGTGAGTAAGAAGACCGACTACGTCGTCGCGGGCGACGAACCGGGGAGCAAGCTCGCGAAGGCCGAGAAGTTGGGCGTTTCCGTCATTGACGAGAACGCATTGCGCAAACTCGTATCACCCTGACCGTACTATCCGCGTCACCCTGAGCGAAGTATCCGTGTCACCCTGAGCGGAGTCGAAGGGCGGCAGCGCGTCCGGCGAGCGCGTCGATGACGTCTCCCGCGACCACGCCGACCCTGCGCCGTTCTTGCGCGAGTCTTCCGGCGAGGCCGTGCCAGTACGCGCCGGCGCGCGCGGCGTCTACCGGGGAGAGCCCCTGCGCGAGCAGCGTCGCGATGATGCCGGTGAGGACGTCGCCCGATCCGGCGGTCGCAAGCGCGTTGGTTCCGGTGGTGTTGATGTGGACGGTCTTCCCGTCGTAGATCAGCGTGTCGGCGCCTTTGAGCAGCGTCACGATCCCGGTGCGGTCCACGAACTCGCGTATCCGTTCGACGCGCGTGCCCGGCGCGATCGTTCCGCCCCCCGAGAGGCGCGCGAACTCGCCCGCGTGCGGCGTGACGACGCAGGGTTTGCCGCGTAGTAGTTCGAGGCGCTTGCTCAAGTGGAAGAGTCCGCTTGCGTCCACGACGAGCGGCAGGCGGTTTGCGGCGAGGAAGCGTTCGACGATCGCGCCGGTGCGTTCGTCGAGCCCAAGGCCTGGCCCGAGCGCGACCGCGCCGTTGTGCGTGGAGAGATCGAGCAGCTCGGCGGCGACCGCATCGGGGCTCGCGGCGTCGTCGAGCGCGACGACGACCTGCTCGACGAGGTGCGCGCGCAGCGCGGCGGCAGCCGCTGCCGAGGTCGCGACGGTGACGTAGCCCGCGCCGGCTCGCGCCGCGGCGCGCGAGCAGAGCACCGCCGCTCCGGGGAACTGCGCCGAGCCCGCGATGACGAGCGGCGCCCCCGCCGAGCGTTTGTCGGATTCGGGAGCGCGCCGCGGGAGCAGGCGCAGGAACGCCTCGTCGTCGAGCGCCGCGAACGTGCGCGGCTGTGCGGCAAGCGTCGCGTCGGTGATGCCGATCTGCGCGCACCACAGCTCGCCCACGCGCTCGCGAGCCGGCTCGAGCAGAAGGCCGGGTTTGACCGCGGCGAGCGTCACCGTTACCGTCGCGCGCACCGCATCGTCGCCGACCGCGCCGGTGAGCGCATCGATTCCGCTGGGGATATCGATCGCGAGCACCGGGCCCTCGCGCCCGTCGAGCGCGCGCGCCAGGTGGCGGTATGCGGGAGGCAGCGGCAGCCGCGCACCCGTTCCGAAGAGGCCATCCACGCCGACGGCGCGGGCAAGCGCCTCGCGCGCCTCGCGCTCGCCGGCCGGCAGCTCGCGGACGCGCACGCCGGCCGCCGCCGCGCGGGCCTGCGCCGCCAGGCGACCCTGCGAGGGGCGCGCGGCGGCGTCCGCAGCGACCGTGCAGTCGTAGTCCGTTGCAAGTTCGGCAAGCGCTGCGAAGGCATCCCCGCCGTTGTTCCCAGGCCCCGCGAAGGCGACGATGCGCGACCCCGGCGGCGCCATCGCGCGCACGCGCTCGGCGATGCGGACGCCCGCGTTGTGCATGAGCGCGTCCTCGCCGCTCGCGGCGATCGTCGCGGCATCGGCGGCGCGCATCTGCTCGGGGGTCAGAACGTAGATCACGCGCCGCCTGCGCTCACCGTTCGAGGATCACGACGGCGGCGGCCGTGCTCGCGGTGTGGGTGATCGTCAGATGGACCGTGTTGACGCCGCGCGCGCGCAGCAGCCCTTCGGCTCGGTCGTGCAGCTCGATCGTCGGCTTGCCGCTGCGTTCGTGCCCGACCTCGACGCAGCGCCACGGGATCGCGTGCCCGAAGGCCTTGCGCGTCGCCTCTTTGGCGGCGTAGAAGCCGGCGAGCCGTTCGGCCCAGTTGCGCTTGCGCATCGCGTAGGCCATCTCGCGCTCGGTGTAGATCTTTCGCGCAAACCACGCGAGCTCGCGCTCGCCGAAGCGATAGCGCGCGACCTCCGCCACATCCATTCCCAGTCCGACGATCACCGTAGACGCCTTCGACGAACCCCGTGCTTGTCATTCGAGATGCCGGCGGCGGCAAGTTTTACGCCCGCTCGCGGCGAACGGTCCGAGCGAGATGGATTCGCGGATTCGCATCGTGCCGATCAACACCGTCGAATCCGCATTTCTGGATCGTCTCGGCGCCTGTCTCGAAGAACGATTCCTCGCGACGGCGGGCCACGAGCGCTCGCTGGTCGTTCCACGCGGGTCGCTCAACGCGACGCGCGGCCAGCTCTTCGTCTCGACCTTGATGGCGAAAGTCCATCGCGCGTACCCCGAGGGCGGCGTCGTCCTGGCGATCACGGATTTCGACCTCTATAAGACGTCGCACCGTTTCGTGTTCGGCGACGCCGACGAAGCGCAGAACGTAGCGGTCGTTTCGACGCACCGGCTGCGCTCGGAATTCTACGGCGAACCGCCCGACGCGAACCTGCTCTTTCAGCGAACGCTCAAGGAAGCGACGCACGAGCTCGGTCACGCGTTCGGGCTCAAGCACTGCTACAACGCGCGCTGCGCGATGTATTACTCGAACTCGATATTCGAAACCGACAACAAGATGCCGCACTTCTGCGAAATCTGCGACCGGCGCCTCGGCCGCACCCGCAACGAACGTTCGTAGACTAGCGAAGAACTCGCGCGTCGCCTAATGCGAGCGTTTCCTCCACGCCGTCCGCGCGCGCGACGCGCAGCCCGCCGCTGCGGTCGAGTCCCAGCGCCACCGCCTCGAAGGCCTCGTCCTCTCCGTCGCGCCGGATGCGGTAGCGCCGCCCGGGCATGAGCGCCGCGCGCTCCCATTGCTCGGCCATCTGCGCGGGGGCGTCGAGCAGGTCGAGCGACGTTTCGTACGCGCGCAGAACCGCGCGCAGCAGCGCCGGCCGCTCGACGGGAGCGGCGTCGTCGCAGAAGGCCGGCTTCGGCTCGATGCCGTCTTCGGCTCCCGCCAAGCGCCGGACGTTGATTCCCACGCCGCAGGCCACGCGCGCCGCCGGCCCCGCCACGCGCGATTGGCAGAGGATGCCGGCGAGCTTGCGCTCTCCCAGAAGCAGATCGTTCGGCCACTGCAGCGTCGTGACGACGCCGCACTCGCGCAGGGCCGAGCGCACGGCGAGCGCCGCCCAGAACGGCACCACCCACAAGTGCGCCGCCTGGATGCTTCGGGGGAGGATCGTGGTGAAGAGCAGGGCCGTCCCCGGCAGCGCCTGCCACGCGCGCCCTTTGCGGCCGGCGCCTCGCCGCTGATATTCGGCGACGATCGACAGGCCGCCGAATCGTTCGTCCCCGAGCAGAGCCGCCGCGTCGGCGTTCGTGCTCTCGGTTTCCAGCGCGTACTCGATCGGCGCGAACGGCGAGCCCCAAAGCTCGCGAGCGACCCCTTCGTACGGCCCGGCGTGGTGCGTCATGGGAGCGTCGGTTCCCCTGTCGTCCTTCGACTCCGCTCGTGTCACCCTGAGCGGAGACGAAGGGCCCCAAGAGGGGAGCGGGGCCGCCGCCCGGTATTGCGCGCTCCTATGGCTATCGAACGGACGCTCATTCTCTGCAAGCCCGACGCCGTCTCGCGCGGTCTCGTCGGCGAGATCGTCGCGCGCATCGAGCGGCGCGGCTACGTGATTTCGGCGATGAAGCTCATGCAGCTCGACGGCGAGCGTGCGCGGGAGCACTACGGCGAGCACCGCGGCAAAGCGTTCTTCGACGACCTCGTCGGCTTCATCACGAGCGGGCCGCTCGTGGCGATGGCCGTCGAAGGGGAGCGCGTCATTGACGGGTGCCGGCAGCTGATGGGCGCGACCGATCCGCTCGCGGCCACGCCGGGTTCGATTCGCGCCGATTTCGCTCAGGCGATCGGACGCAATCTCGTGCACGGCAGCGACAGCCACGAGAGCGCCGAGCGCGAGCTGAAGATCTTCTTCGTCGACAAAGAGTTCGTCTCGCGGCGCCACGACATGGAGCGCTGGATCAAGGAGTAGCATGACGCTCGAATCGCTGCGCGGCAGCGGTAATCCGCTCATCGAGGGAATCCACGCGCGCGAGGTTCTCGATTCGCGCGGAAATCCGACGATCGCGGTGACGGTCGCGACCAGCTTCGGTGCGGTCGAAGAGGCGATGGTGCCGTCGGGCGCGTCTACGGGCGCGCACGAAGCCGTCGAACTGCGCGACGGCGACGAGCTGCGCTACAACGGCAAAGGCGTTCGCGGCGCCGTGCGCACGGTTAACGACGTGATCGGACCGGCGATCGAAGGGCTCGATGCGACCGCGCAGCGCGAGATTGACGAGAAGCTGGTCGAGCTCGACGGGACGCCCAACAAATCCAATTTCGGCGCGAACGCGATCTTGGGCGTGTCGCTCGCCGTCGCGCGCGCGGCGGCTGCGAGCCTCTCGCTGCCGCTCTTCCGCTACCTCGGCGGGCCGTCGGCGGCACTGCTTCCCGTGCCGATGATGAACGTCGTCAACGGCGGCAAGCACGCCGAAGGCGCGCTGCAGTTTCAGGAGTGCATGATCGTCCCGGTCGGCGCGAGCAGCGAAGCCGAGGCGGTGCGTTACGGCGCCGAGGTCTTTCACGCACTGGGGCGCCTGCTGCACGAACGCGGCTTGCCGACGCTCGTCGGCGACGAAGGCGGCTACGCGCCGCCGCTCGAGACGCCGGCACAAGCGCTCGACCTTATCGTCGCCGCGATCGAACGCGCCGGCTATCGCGCCGGAACGGACGTCGCGATCGCGCTCGATCCCGCGTCGAGCGAGTTCTGCCAAGACGGCAAATACTACCCGCTTTCAAAAGATCGCGCCGTGGACGCCGGCGAGATGGTCGCACTGTACACCGAGCTGTGCGACCGTTACCCGATCGTCTCGATCGAAGACGGCCTTGCAGAGAGCGACTGGGACGGCTGGCAAAAACTCACCGCGGCGCTCGGACATCGCGTGCAGCTCGTCGGCGACGATCTTTTCGTGACGAACGTAACGTTCTTGGAGCGCGGCATCGCCGAAGGCGCGGCCAACGCGATTCTCATCAAGGTCAACCAGATCGGAACGCTCACCGAGACGCTCGACTGCATCGAGCTGGCGAAGAAGGCCGGATACGGCACGGTCATCTCGCACCGTTCCGGCGAGACCGAAGACACGACGATCGCCGACCTCGCGGTCGCCACGGCCGCCGGTCAGATCAAGACCGGCTCGCTCTCGCGCAGCGATCGCATCGCGAAGTACAACCGGCTGATGTCGATCGAAGAGCAGCTCGGCCAGGCCGCACATTATTCCGGCGCGCGGGCCTTCACCGCATCGCGCAGGGCCGGCTAGCGGCGCGGGCGTTTCTTTTCGGAAACCGACTTCACGTAGAACCTCCCCGTGCGCGCGGCGTCGAACGGAACGCGCGCGCGCTCCAGGGCGAGCGTAATCAGCATCTCGATTTCCGGTCGCTTGAAATCTCCGACCGAAGCCAGGCGCACGTTTCGCACGACGTTGCCCGATCCGCGCAGCAGCCCGTGCGGATCCGGCAAACCGGCTCCTTGCAGGAAGCACAGCGCGACGCCGCGCTTGCTCATGGCGACCGAGAGCACCGCGTCGGACGGGCGTTCGTTGGGCGAAAAGCCGGCAACGAGGAAGTTGTAGTTGTCGTAGATCATGACGTCGGCCGAGGGCAAGCGCGTCCGCAGCCACGCAACCGCGTCGCGTCCGAGCGCTGCGACCTCGGGCGTGAATTCCGCCAAAAACGCGCCGAATCGCCTTTCGTCCGTCGTCGCCATCGTCCGCCAGTTCCGCGCCCGCGCAGGAGCGTCCTAGAGCGCGCCGCGTAGAGGCGGCGCATGCGGATCGAACTGGCCACGCCGCTCGACGACGACGATTCGGCGCGTTTCTTTCTAACGTATCTGTCGGAGCGCAAGCTTGGATTCACCGAAGCACCACCGGTCGAGGAAGGGGTTCTGCGCTTCGAACTCGCTCGCGATTAGCCGCGCGACAGCCTAGCGTTTGCGCCCCTGAGCCCGCTGGGCGACGGCGTCAACGACGTCCGCAGCTTGTTTAATCGCCTCACCGACGCCTGCAACTGTCTGACCGACGTCGTGCGCGCGCGCCGCGGCTTTCTGCGCGCCCTTGGCCACTTTGCGGACTGCTCGTTGCGGATGCGCAACCGCCGTGCACTACCCTTCCCCGAGGAAGAAGCAGTCAAACTCTCGTTCCGTTAAAGATCGAAAAGGCGTTTCGTTGTCGCGCAGGGCGGGCAGAAAGCCTGCGGAGGTAAAGTTTATGCAAGATCAACCGAATGTTGTTGTGAGGGACGGTGCCGCTGGCCCCGTCGCGTGGGTTATCGGCGTAGCGATCGTCGTTGCCGCGGTCCTCGTCATCATGTTCTACTGGCATCCGTGGACCACGACGTCGACGACGAACAGCACGACGACCATCACCCAACCGGGCTCGGGCGCGCAACAGAAGAGCGATACAACGTCAACCACGAATACCCAACCTTCGCCGTAACCCGGCGAATGGGTCCTCGGAGGGCCTGTAGGCGACGAACGCGTGAAGGAGAATACAGACTCGCACTGCGGGCCTGTAGCTCAGCGGTAGAGCGGCCGGCTCATAACCGGTTATTGCGTAGGTTCGATCCCTACCAGGCCCACCACAACTGCGCGACGCATGCGTTGCACCCGTTGACGACAGCTTGCGTCGCGGCGGCTTGCACCGCGCATCGCATGCTTGAAGATCGTAAACGCTCGATCTCGCGCCCTACGGTGCGCGGCGATTGACATGCGTCGAGTGAAGCATTCGAGGCCGACGATTCGCGCCTAAGGCGGCGGTTCGTGGACTCGGCGCGAGACTGGCTTCGCCGCCTCGCTGGCTGCGCGGCCAAGATAGCGCCTGCCTACTTTTTGGCCGGGCCCCGGCGGCTCACATGCGCTTTTAACCTGTGGTTCATTACGGCTTGTCAGGTGTTATGAGATATGGTATATAGGGTGTGTTATCGCGTGGGGGGAGGGTGCCGTGGAGCGTCCGGAGAGCCATCTAGCAGACGTCCTGAGTGCCGGCGAGGCGCATAATCAGGCCATGGCCTTGCCGCTGGCAGAGGTCATCCAGCAGCTGGTGGACCTGCTCGGCGCCACGACCGTCGCCGGTCTCGGCGGCGTCAAAGAGACACGCGCGGTGCAGCAGTGGGCGTCTGGAGATCGTGAACCTCAACGCCCCCACGTCTTACGCTTTGCGCTGCAGCTCGCGCTCATGATGTCCACGCTGTCGAACCGCGATATGGCGCGCGCTTGGTTTCACGGGTCGAATCCGCACCTCGACGACCAGGCGCCGATGTTCTTGTTGCGGGACCAACCGTTGGACGTGGTGCAGGTGCCGATCATGGCGGCGGTGCGAGCTTTCGCCGCGCGAAGCAACTAGCGACACCAGGTCGTATCCCGGTTCCCGGCTGCCCTATTTTCCAGCGTAGATGCCGTGGCGTAAACACATCTTGTTTCGCAAACGTAGAAAGCGTACGTTTAACGCATGACGCATCTACATCTAGCAAACGCCGTCCCGGCATCCGCGCAACCGCGACGAGGCGGTGCCGCGGAAAGAGTCGTCATGATGTTTGCGGGTGAATACGATCTGTCTTGCCGGGATCGGCTCAGGACGGACTTGGACCGGCTGAGTACGGTGCAGGACGTGGTTTTGGACCTCACGGACGTAACCTACATTGACTCCACGTTTATCGCGGAGCTGATGCGGTTGAATGGAAAGCGCTCCTCCATAGGCTGCAAGCGAGAGACGATCGTCGCGGGCAATCACGGCGTTCGAAGGGTATTCGACATCCTTAGTCTTGGGAAAATTTTCTCGTTCGTCACGAGCTTAGAGCAAGCGACGACGATGGATGGCCGGCCTGCGGCGCTGTACTACGCGCAACCCGGCGGTTAACCCGCGGTCAGCGCGGACTTTCCGCGCGAACCGGCAACTCGACGCGCACTTTCGTGCCATGATCCAAGCGAGTCACGCTCAAGCGCGAGCCCAGCTGCGACACGATATACAGCCCTCTCCCCAGTTCGCTCGAGGTGTGCGGCAGCGACGGCTGGAGGGTAAAGCCTCGGCCCGAATCGAGGATCTCGAGGGTCAAGCGTCCGTCCGCCTCCGATCGGACTTCGATGGAAATCGGCCCCGGGGCGTGTCGAATGACGTTCGAAACCAATTCGCCGTAGATGAGCTGGGCTCCATAGTAGTCGGAGGCCTGCGTACACGACGAAAATAGAAAAGCGAGGAAGGCGTGGCGTGCCTTCAGCCCCTCGCTTGCGTCGGCCGAGTGGAACTCCCATTCCGGGCGTGTTGATGTCGTCTCGGGGGTCATCGCCATACTATCATTCCACAAACGCGCGCTGTGTACACATAGCATCGCTGGACGCTGAATAGCCCTCGTCAGGTTTCGCGAAACAGCTGCGTCGCCGCGGCCACCGCTCGCGGCCACAAGAGGTCGTCGCGTCGCCACGCGCGCAGCAGCAGCGTCAGCGGGTTCCACGTCCCCCCGAGATTCAAGTGGTTTGCGTTTTTGGCGATGATGACGTCGCATGGCAGATGGTCGTTGAGCGACCCCGACTCGACGCGAACGATGCCGTCGCTATGGTTTCGATACCGCGGAACGCTGCCTAACAAGTTGAAAAGCGGAACGTCATCCGGAATCGTCCACGGCTTCCCGTTCAGCGTCCACTGCTTGGTGCGGTCCGTCGGGCCGCCCTCCCAGTGCCCGCTCGTTCCGTTGAGCCAACGCATGAACGGCGATTCGATGTCGAGGTCTTCGAGAACGTCGTTCTCGAAGTGAATGCGGCGAAGGAAACTCCGCGGATCGTCGGTGACGATGCCGGCATTCGGCGCTGCGAGCTGAAAGATCGCGGCGATGCGCGACTCGGGATACGCGCGCAGAAGGCCGCGCGCGACGATGCCGCCGGCGCTATACCCGAAGAGCGCCACGTCCTCGTCGGGTCCCTTGGCACGCAGACCCGAAAGAAATTGCGCGAACTGGTCGATGCGGCTTCGCAGCGAGCCGGTTCCGCCGTCGAAGATCGTGCAATCGAATCCGGCGGCTTCCAGCCCCGGGCGACCGCCGCGGCCGCGGGCGAACACCGTCATGCCGTCCGCGCCCTCGTTCCATCCCGGAATCAAAATCACTCGCACGATTCAGGCTCTCACGTTAGCCGGGCGATTGCTCCCAACGCTCGACGAGTCCTAGCGCAAAGCGCTCGCCCGGCGATAAGCCGTACCGCGAACGCTTCGCGCCGCGCGGCGCTCGCGGCAGCCGAAGCGCGCTCGCGTACGTCTCCAACACCGCCGGATGCACGTACGCCTTACGGCTGATGGCGGGCGTGTTTCCGAGGCGTGCCGCGACGCGTTCGAGCGCCGCGGTGACGTTGCTTTTCGCCTCCGAGGCGTCGCTCGCGGGCTCGGCCAGCGCGCCGATGCATTCGACGGTCCCGATCCACGTGCGGAAGTCCTTCGCGGAAAAATCGTCGCCGGCAATCTCCCTGATATACCGGTTGACGTCTTCCGAAGCCGACGCTCGTGACGGCGCCGCTCTCGTTTACGTACGTGAACAGCTCCTCGCCGGGAAGGTCGCGGCAGTGCTTCATGATGCGGGCCAACCGTGCGTCGTCGAGCAGAATGCGGTGCTCTTTTCCGGTTTTGCCGCGAAACTGCAAGCGGACGCGAGACCCTTGGAAGCGCACGTGGTGCGTGCGCAGCGTCGTCAAACCGAAGGAACCGTTGGCGGCAGCGTACTCTTCGTTGCCGACGCGAATGCCGGTCGCATCCAAAAGCGAAACGACCGCGGCCAGCACCTTGCGCGCCGGAAGGCCGGCGCTCGCAAGATCCTTCGCGACCGCTTTGCGGATTGAGGGAAGCGCGCGGCCGAAGGCGAGAAGACGATGGTACTTGGCCTCGTCGCGCACCTCGCGAAAACGTTTGTGGTAGCGGTACTGTTTGCGTCCGCGGGCGTCGCGGCCGGTGGCCTGCAGATGCCCGTTTGCAATCGGCGAGATCCAGACGTTGGTGTACGCGGGCGGCACGGCGAGCGATTTGACGCGCTGCAGTTCCGGGCCGGCGGTCGTCGAGATAACGCAAGCCCGCTTCGCGGGCGGCAACGAGGCCATCGGGGACGTCCGCGCCTTCCATTCACCATACGATTCCCCGCTTCGCCTCCGGCCAAGCGCGTGAGGGGAGGCCGCCCTGCGGACCGAAGGATGCCGGATGCTCGGACGCCGGAACAGCCACTCCCCATTCGCGGCGGTGCGCGACGTCGTGGAAATCGTCGCGATTCTGGCGGCGGGAATGTGGGCGCTGTACGTTTTCGCCTACGAGCAGCGCATTAAGCCGGCCGCCGAACCGCCGTCGCTGCTTCTCTCCGGGACGCTGCAGCGCATGGGCGAACACAACGGCCTGCTCCAAGTCGGCTTCAAAGGGTCGGTGCTCAATAACGGGCACGCCCAAGCCTCGATTATCGCGGTCGGATTTTCCGCGGAAGGCCTGCGTTACGCGACGAGCGGCGCGCCCGTGCTCGACCGGTCCGTCACCGGCACGACGTTCTATCAGCGCGACGCGCGCGTTGCGTCGCGCGAACTCGTCTGCCGCATCGTCGAGCTCACGCGATTCGCATCGACGGCGTACACCGGCGGCTTCACGCTAAGCCCCGGCCAGCAGGTTCCATATTCGGCGATCTTCGTCGTCAGGAAGTCACAGTTCGACTCGATAACGCTCTACGGCAGCATCGCGTACGCGAAGCTCCCCATTGACGGCGGCTATCCCACGAAGGTCGAGCACGCAGCCACCGGCGCTATCTCGTTTGAGCCGGTGACTCCAAATCCGAACTACAACGCGATCGAAGTGACGTTGGATCAGATCTCGCTCTGGTGACCCGGCGCTTAGAAATCTATGCTCGTGTGATTTCCGCCGTTTGGAACGCGCTCGACGGTGAGATGCTTGCCGATGTGCTGCACGATGAACAAGCCGCGCCCCAATTCGCTGAACGAATCGCTCGGCAATCTATTCGAAAGCTCGAACAGGGGGCCGGAGTCGATGACGTGGAGCCGGCTCCCGCCGTCTGCGTCGCAATAGAGATTGATCTCCACGGGGCCGGGAGCGTAGCGCACGACGTTTCCGAGCAGCTCGCCGAAGATCAGCTCGCCGCGTAAGATCCGGTGCTCGTCGTCCAAGCGCGAGCGGAGGTAATCTACGAACGTCTGGCGCGCGTCGGCCGCCGCGCGCGGATCCTCCACTGCGAACGACCAACTCGGCGCCACGCCCACCGAGACGGTCAAGATCGCGACGTCGTCGCGTGGCTTGTCCGGCAAGCACGACTTTTCGATGAGATGCGCCGACGCGGTCGAAGCCACGATCGCGCGCGTTCTTAGAATCTCTTCCAAGCGGCGCTGGCCGTCCTCCCAATCGTGGTTCCACTCGGTCAGCCCGTCGGTAAAGAGCGTGAGAAGATCGCCTTCGCGCAGCTCGACGCGGCGGCTCTCCTCGCCCGACGCCAGATGTCGTAAGCCAAGCGGCAATCCCATCGCCACGAGCTCCAGCAGCTCGCCCGACGCGCGGCGCAAGATTGGGAAGGGATGTCCGGCGTTTGCAAAGCGCATCGTCTTGCGATCCGCGCTGACGACCGCGACGAACGCGGTGACGATCGCGTCGGGGTAGCGCTTTCGCAGAAACCACTCGGCCGAATCGAGAATCTTTCTGGGGTCGGGCTCGTGACGCGGCGCCATTCCCATGGCGTGGCGAACTTTGCTCATGATCGCCGCCGCTTGAATGCCGCGGCCGGTGACGTCGCCGACGCTGACGACGACGGAGCCGTCGTCCAGTTCGATCGCGTCGTACCAGTCGCCGCCGACTTCGGCCTCGTCGCTCGCCGGCGAGTAGACGGCATCGAGATGAATGCCCGCTAGCGTGGGAATCAGCGACGGCAGCGAAGCCTGCTGCAGCGTCGTCGCAATGCGCCGCTCGCGCTCGAGGATCTCGGCCTTGCCCGCGACGATCGAGGCGCGCGCGGCGACCTCCCCGAGCAGCGGCAGATCCAGCTCTTGCGAATACGGATGCTGCGAATAACTCGCGATCAGCGCGCCGTGTACGGTCTCGCCCGAGCGTAAGGGAAATACCATCGCGGACTCGGGATTGAGCGCTGCAAACTCTTTGTGCAGATGCGGCCACGCGTCGTTGGGCAGAAGCGGGCCGTGCGACCTGCGCGACGACTCCAACCGCGCGACGAAGGCGCGTTCCGCATCGGGCCGCAGCGGACGCTTTCCTTCGAGGCGTTTAACGGCTGCGTTGGCGGCTGGTTCGCGTGCCGCAGCGATTTCGACGCGCGCCGTGTTCCCGGCGACGCGCATGACGGTGCATCCGTCGGCGACTTCGCTCGCGATGATGTCGGCGATCTGCCGCATCGCCTGCCAAAAGTCGGCCGTTTCGAGCAGCAGCTCGTTGGCGCGTCCGGTGAAGCGCAGCCGCTGCGACGTAAGGCGCTCCGACGCCAGCGTCTGCGCGTTTTCGATCGCAATGGCGGCCCGCTCGCAGACCGATCGCGCGACGTCAATGTCCACGTTGTTGAACGTCCGGCCGGATTCGGCCGAAACCAGTGCGATCGCGCCGTGCACGTTGCCGGCAGGCGTGGCCAGCGGCACGAGCATCACCGAGTGCATTCGCAGGAGCTTGAGGAGTTCGAGGTGCTGCGCGTCGCGCGCCGCTTCGGCGAGCTGCTCGGGGAAGACCCGGTCTATGAGCAGCGGCGCGTTCTCCGCAATCACGCGCGCGATCGGGTCGCTCGGACGAGTCGGATACCGGCCTCGAAACTGCTCGAGATAGCGCACCAGCTCGCGGTCTTTGTGAGCCATTGCCGCCGAGCTGATGTTGCCTTCGTGCGACAGCACGACGAAGCACCAATCGGCGAAGTGCCCGATCGTAATGTCGGCAAGAACGCGGCAGATGGTTTCGACGTCGGGTGCGGACGAAAAAATGTTGCTGGCCTCGACGATGAACGCGAGACCGTCGCGCGCTCGCCGCTGTTCGTCAATGTCGGTCGCCGTGCCGATCCAGCGAAGCACCGATCCGTCGCCGTTGCAGATCGGCATGGCGCGGCTGAGGAACCAGCGATAGCTGTCGTCGCCCGCGCACCGCAGCCGGTACTCCATCTCGTATGGCGTCGCGGTCGCCAACGCGGCCTTCCACCGCGCCCATGTTTCCGCGAGGTCGTCGGGGTGCACGACGCCGACCTCGGGCCCCCGCTCTTGAAGCAGCGCGAGTGTGACGCCCGTGTACTCGATCCATCGCCGGTTCAAGTACTCGAGCGCGCCGTCGGGAGCGGCGGTCCAAACCAGTTGCGGCATCGCGTCGCCGAGCGCGCGAAATTCCGCGCCCAGCGACGTGCCCTCCGCAAGTTGACTCAGCACCGTCTCGTTCACGGGTCGTCCAAAGCAGAGGCCGGGGGTTTGCTACCCCCCTCTATAGGCATGAGTAGTGCTTTCCTCTTTTGGCCGATTTTAAACGTCCCGGCGGCGCCGGGTGGGTCTCCGCCGTCGGCGCGCGAATTGCAGCCGGAACGAGCCGGCCGTCACGAGGGAGAATTGATGCACGCCGCCGCCAAGAACGCGCTCTTTCTCGCCGCGCTCGCGGCGTTTGCGCCCGCCCTCGCGGCCGCCGCGGCGCCAACCACGCAGACCAGCAACGCCGGGCCGTACGCGATCACGCTCAATCAAACCAGCGTGAACATGAAGGTCGTGCCGCTGGTGACGCTCACCGTCCGCAAAGGCGGCAAACTTGCCGCCGGCCTTCTCCCCTACGGCGGTTCGAGCGGGCTCGCCGAGTTCACCAACGCGCACACCGGCGTAGTGTACGAGGCGACTATCAATCCGTTGGGAACGGCGGTCAGCTCGATGGCGCCGTCAAACGCAAAACCGACGCGCGCCGGCCCCGAGATGGAGATTTCGCTGCCCAACCTCCCCGCCGGACGCTACAGGTTGGACGTGCACGTCCGCGGCGCCGGCGCGAAGATCTACAGCGCGTCGTTTACGCTGAGCGTGCGCTAAGCCGTGCTGAAATGTGCCTGGCACGCGCGCGCCCCCAGCCCGTCCCGCGAGTTGGAGGCGCGAACCAAGAACGATTAGCGAATGCGCCGGCCCCGATACACGCGGCGATACGGGCGGTAGTACGGGCGGCGTACCCAATATGCGCGGCGAGCGTAGACGGCCGGATAGGGCGCGTAGCCGTATCCTCCGCCACCGTAGTAACCGCCGCCGTAGTAACCGCCGGCCGGGTACCCGTAGCCGCCGCCGTAACCGTAGCCGACGCTGGCGTAACCCACGCCGATGCCGATCCCGACGCCGACGCCGTAACCGGGATACCCGTAGGCGTAGCCGGGATAGCCGTAACCGTAGCGATAGGGGTTGCCGTAACCGTAGCGATAGGGGTTGCCGTAGCCGTAACGATAGCCGTAGCTCCGATATCCGGTGCCGTAGTTGCGGCCCGGGTACACCCGCCCCGCCGTTGCCGGTCGCACGGTTCCAACGGCGACGTGAGCCGCCGATGCCGGCGCCGCCGCGCCGAGTAAGGATCCCGCGCCCAAAGCGCAGGCGAGTAAGACGTTGTGGAGTTTCATGCCTTATTTTTAGCACTCCTGAGGCCGGAGCTCTCGTTGGTAACGATTAAAAGGGCCTTCGAAAAAGATGAGAAGGCCCAGCCAGGCGTTCTCCGCTCGCGGTGTAAGCAGTCCACGTGATCGTTCACCTGGTTGACGGCACCTACGAGATCTTCCGCCACTTCTATGGGCTGCGTCGCGCTACCGACGGTAAGGAGCGACCGTTTGGGGCGGTAGTCGGCGTGCTCAACACCGTGCTGCAAATGATCGGCGAGGGTGCCACGCACTTGGGCGTCGCCACCGATCACGTCATCGAGTCGTTCCGCAACGAACTGTACAGCGGCTACAAAACGGGAGAGGGAATCGAGCCGGCGCTTCGCGCGCAGTTCGAGCCCCTCGAAGACGCGCTGCGAGCCATGGGGATTCCGGTTTGGGCGATGGTGGAGCTGGAAGCCGACGACGCTCTGGCCTCGGCGGCTGCAGTCGCCTCGCAGGATTCTCGGGTCGAGACGATCTGCATTTGGACGCCGGACAAAGATCTCGCGCAATGCGTGTGCGGAGATCGCATCGTGCAGATAGACCGACGGAACAAGGTCGTCCGCAACGCCGACGGCGTCAAAGCAAAGTTTGGCGTGGCGCCCGAACTGATACCCGACTATCTTGCGCTCGTCGGCGATGCTGCCGACGGTTATCCCGGCATCAAGGGGATCGGGGCGAAGGGCGCGGCTTCTCTCCTCACGCGTTATGGCGCGATCGAGCTGTTTCCGCCGGAAGCGCTCGGCGAACAACAAAATCTCGCGCTGTCGTTTAAAGTACTCGCAACCCTCCGAACCGATGCAAAACTCTTTACCGATGTCAAAGAGTTGGAGTGGCACGGGCCTACTGAAGAATTTCCCGTCGTGTGCGAGCGACTCTACGCCCCCGGTCTTCTCGAGCGCGCTACGAGAGCCGCTGCAGCTCGCGCGGCTAACCACACATAAAGCAAGTATAAGAAAAACCGCGGTACCGCAGCATTGGGGGCATAGAGGAAGCGCCCCGAAACGCCCTCCCCCTGCCCGCGCCGCCGATCCACGCACCGCGCGAAAAAGCCCATAAA
>CAWBQB010000004.1:0-241626 GCA_963790985.1 Vulcanimicrobiota bacterium | reverse complement strand
TGCAGCGCGCCTGGCGAGACGACCCGAAGTATAAAGATACCGGAGTTCGTCGTGTACCATTATCCTCAGCAGTACTTCGATCAAATCCTTGGCGGCGAGAATTTCGTCGTACTATCGCCCTTCCGGGACGCGAAAGCTGGCGAGGCGAGCGCGTATTTCGGATGTGGAGAGCTCGGGGAATGGTGGACTGATCCCGGTGACCCGTCGCACCGGTTCGTTGGCGTTCGCAAACCCATCCGATTCGCGACGCCCGTACCGTACGCCGACCGGCAGGATCGGCATGTACGAGTCCACATTCACGAGCCGCAATGCCTTTCAGGGGCGTTCCGTCCGTTACGTGGACGACTTGGACTTCCACAGAATCCTCGATGCGGCAGGTCTAACGGGCGCCGCCGTGGCATCGGCGCCGACCGTTGACGAAGTCATCAGTGGCTTAGTTGTGCCGGGCCAGGTTGTGGAACCGCCCCGGACGCCTTTCGTCCGCTGACCATAGTCCCTGACGGCACCGGTTATCGGCCCACAGGCAACGCTGTAGACGTGTTCGAAGCGGCGGCACTTCAAGAGCGTGCCCGCGGCGATCATCAAGACACGCTCAAGCTGGTTAAAGCGATGGTCGAGGCGCGCGATGGTGAGTGCTTGTTCAACAATAATGTCGATCTGCTCGCAACGTTTGACTCGATAAGACTGCTAGTTGAGGCAAAGAGTTTAACCGTGCAAAGCGCCGCCGTGGACCGCATGCGCTATGGCATGGGGCAACTGTTTGATTATGGAGTTCGGTATCGGGCGGAGATCGGCCGAGCGCAGCCAGTGCTGGCCTTCGGAGCAATTCCATCGAACGAAGTTGGCTGGATTTCGACAATCCTTCAGGAAAACGGAGTGGCGTTCGTTGCCCGACATCGAGAATCGCTCCTGCCGATGAATGACATCGCCAGGCAACTTCCGATTTTCTAGCCGTGACATATGCTTCGGCAGCCGAGGACTAATCGGCGGGCTGGAGCTTCGCGGCGCCATGAGGCGCCGCTCGGCACACGCGGGCTTTAGGTCAGCATGACGAGCGACGACCGGGCGCCCATCAGAGCACGAACTTCGTCGGAGGCACTTTGCGAACGCACGACGTGTCGGCCTTGAGCAGCACCTCGAAGAACGACTGCGTGATGGCATACGCGCATGCGTTCGCGGGTGCCGAGGGGCTGCCGAAGGCGACGTGCGCGATGTTGGGGATCGTTACGACGACCGAGTTAGGAAGCTTCTTCGCGACGTACGAACCGAACGATGCGGCCGTTTGGCCGTCGTACTGAGAGTTGATGACGAGTACGGGCAAGCGGCTTTCGCGTTGCCGCTCGAACCAACGAAGAGACCGCCGGCACGTTCCAAGCGCTGCAGTTCTCGCGCATGAAGGGCAAGTTGGGCGCGTTTCGCAGGACGGAGGCTGGAAACGTCGGAAACGCGCGTCGCCCGGAAGCAACGACGCTGGCCGCCGTTTCGTACGGCACCCATTCGCCGCACGAGACGCCGTAGAAAAGGCCGCTGCTCAGAACGCCGATACTTCCGGCGTCGAGTTTCGGCGCCGCCCAGGTTGATGCGATCGGCGCCGGATCGCCGTGGGCGAGCGCATAGATCGCTGCGGGAACCTTCGCCGCCAGATGCGTTCCCGGCGAGATCGTCCATTGCAGCAGCATGCCGCCGCTGATCTTGACGCTCACTTTGCCGGAATGGCCGGGGACCTCGACCGCGACGGTCTTCGGCGATGCTTCGTATTGGTTGACGAGCCGCCGGAACGTCGCGCCGATGTCGCCATAGCGTTTACGGCACGGCGCTTGCTGCTGGCACGCTTTGAAAACGGCATTGATGCCCTCGCCGGCGCTGGTCCAGGCCGCGCCTCCGCCGGCGAGCGACGGCGGAAAGACGCCGTCGATGACAACCGATCGAATTCCGCCGGGATGCTCGCGCAGGTACGTGAGCGCGAGATCGGTTCCGTACGATATGCCGTAGACGTTCCATTTCGCGATATGCAGCGCGACGCGCAGATCGTCGAGGTCGGCGGCGCTCTCCAACGTGTTGTACGCGCCGAGGTCGGACGTCTTCGACGCGAGTTCTTTCCGGCACTCGAGCGTCGCTGCCGAGTACGCTTTCCCCGTCGCGGCGGCATCGTAGGGCATGTTCAACGTGTCGGCCGGCCAGCGGTCGACCGACGGGCACGCCAGCCGCGGTTGAGCGGTATAGGTGCCGCGCTGCGACATGAAGATCACGTCGCGATTGGCGTTCAGCTTTCCGGCCATGGCCATCGGAATCTCCGTGATCGCGTCGTCACCGGGGCCGCCCGCAAGCCAGATAATCGGGTCGCTCTTCTTTTGCGGCGATGCCGCCGCGACGATCGCCACGGAAAGCCGGATCTTCGGCGCGTCGGCACGGTGCCGGTTTTCTGGAACGACGAGCTGGCCGCAGCGCGCTTTTTTCAACTCGGCGATCGGCTGCGGCGGCGCGGGGCACGGACCGGGAACGAAAACCGGCGTTCCCGAGGGTGCGCTCGTAGGTACGGATGCGCTCGCGGGTAGCGCGAGCAAGACGCAAACCACGAAAGCCGGCCAGAGCATCAGTTTCATTTAAAGTCGATTCCTGGCGCCGTCGCGACGCACGACGTCGTCGGGGAGAGGGGTGTTTGTAAGAACGACCGGAAGACTTTTCTGCGCACAGGGCGACTGCGCGATCACCCAGTGCGTCCGCGCCCGGATTTTCACGTAGGTGGAGTGCGTCAACGTGCTCGCGGCGTACCGGCCCCACTGCGCGCCGGTCTTCGCGTCGGCCGCGCCGGATACGACTAACGTGGGGATGTTGCTGCGCACGCGAACTCGTTGGGACGCGGGTCCCGCGGGAACGTTCCATTCTTTGCACAGTTCCTGCTCGAACGGCAGTTGCGGCGCGTTGATCAAGACCGTGGACGGCCATGTCGGAAACATCTGCCGCCCGGCTCGCAGGATCGCCGCGGGCGATCCGTACGGTTCCCACTCGCGGCAGACGAAGCTGTGCGTCATGCCGAGCGCCTGTTCCGGGACGGCGGCGACGCGCGCTCCGGCTGCACGGGCTTGGAGGAAGAGCTGCGGGTTGCCGTTGGCGAGCTCGGTAATCGCGCGCGGCATATCTCCGGGCTTCGGCCGGTTTCCGACGATCGAGTCGACGACGGCGCCGCCGTCCAACACGACTTTTACGGCGCTTCCGCCCTGCGGCGGCACGACTTGGCGGACGATCGGGTGCGCCTCCAGGCGCTGCACGATCTTCTCGAGCTTCGCCATGAGGTTGGGATAGTTGCGAGCGCACGCCGGTTGCGCCCGGCAGTCGGCGACGATCGTGGTAATGCCCTCGTGGAAGCTGCTCCACGTCCAAGGAAGGCTGACGATATCCGGAGGCACGACGGAGTCGAGTGTGACGGTGCGGATGCCCTCGGGGTGATCGCGCATCAGCGACAGCGCGAGATCGGTTCCGTACGAGTATCCGTACACGTTCCATTGGCGGATGTCGAGCGCTTGCCGGAGGGCCACGAAGTCCGCTTCGTTCTCGGTCGTGTTGTACGCGCTGAGATCGATGCCTTGGCGAACGAGCCGGCTACGGCACGCCGCCGCCGCTACGGCCTGCGCCCGGCCGGTCGAGGGCGCATCGTAGACCATGCTTACCTGCGCGGCGTTGAATCGGTCCAGCTCGGGGCAGTTGAGGTCGGGGTCGTCGTACAGCGTTCCACGCTGATTCATGATGATGACGTCGCGATCGCTATTGACGCCGGCGTCTACGAGGAACGGCGCGTCGAGAATCGCCGCCTCGCCGGGGCCGCCGGCCATGAAGACGATCGGATCGGGTTTCGCCGGCTTCGAGGCCGCCGGCACGATCGCCACGGCGAGCCGGATCGTGCGGCCGCCGGGCTTCGAGCGATTTTCCGGCACGATCAAATAGCCGCAGCGCGCGTGCCGGAGGGCTTTCATCGGTTCCGGGGTCTTTGGGCACGGAGCGGCGTGAAACTGCGGCGACGCTTGCGCCCCCCGGCCGGCGGCGAAAAACGCGGCGAGCGCGACGAGGCAGACGAGAAGCGGGCGCATCCTACGCTCGAGCATTTAGGGCGTTATCTCAAAAACCGTTCCGTTGTTACTCGCGCCGCCCGCGAAGGTCGTGCCGTAGAGTTTACCGTTCCAAGGCAGCAGTTCCGACACGCCGTTACTTCCGTCTTTGCCGTTGAAATTGTGCAGGATGCCGTATTTGCCGTTGGGGCTGATCTCAAAGACCACGCCGTTGCCGGACGCGCCGCCCTCGGGAGTCTCGCCGAATAACATACCGTTGAAAACGGCCAGCCCCGCACGCGGAGCGGTTCCGTCGGCGCCTTCAAAGTTATGTAAGACCGTTTCCTTGCCGTCGCTCGTCAATTTGAAAATCGTGCCTTTGCCGAACTTTCCCCCGCGTTCGGTCGTGCCGTAGAGCGCGCCGTCGAACGCTACGAGCCGGCAGTAGGGATTGTATCCGTCGCCGTTCTCGCCGAAGATGTGGACCTTGCGGTACGCCTTACCGGTGACGTTGATTTCGTAAACGATACCGGGGCCTGCGCCTTCTTTCGGGCCGTAGA
The DNA here is from genome assembly GCA_963790985.1 of Vulcanimicrobiota bacterium. Classification (GTDB taxonomy): domain Bacteria; phylum Vulcanimicrobiota; class Vulcanimicrobiia; order Vulcanimicrobiales; family Vulcanimicrobiaceae; genus Cybelea. The sequence continues at coordinate 237,023 of CAWBQB010000004.1, read as the reverse complement.
GGGTCGTGCCGTAGATGTGGCCGCGAAAGAAGGTTGGCGCTGCGACGGGGCGAGCGCCGTCGCGGTCGACGCGCCCCCAGCTGTGCAGCAACTTAAACTTACCCTCGGTCGAAAGCGCGTAGAGCGTTCCATAGTAGAGCTCGCCGTATTCAAAGCTCGTGCCGTAGAGAACCCCCGCATCTGCGGTAAGGCCCGCGTGAGGTTCGGCGCCGTTATAGCCGTCGAATTCGTAGATGACGCGTTCGGTGCCATCGTTCTTGATTTCGAAAACGGTGCCGAGATTGTACTTGCTTTTCCCGCCGTATGCCGTCGTGCCGTAGAGGGCGCCGTTTACCTCCACCATTCCGGCCAGCGGCTCGCTGCCGTCCCCGGCCTGCCGGGAGAAGCTATGGAGGACGCGGTCGCTGCCGGCAAGGTTGATCTCGACGACCGTGCCTTGGCCGCTGTTGCCGCCGCGCCGCGTCGTGCCGTAGAGCTTGCCGTCTAGAACGGTGAGCGGCCCCGCTGCGGGATCCGCGCCGTCGGGAGGCCCTTTAAAGCTGTAGACGAGCCGAAAGTGACTCGCTGCCGAAGAAACCGCAGGGGTCAGCGGCGCACCTCCGGCCGTGGCAACGCCATGTTGTTCGGCGCACGCGACAAGTGCCAAGACGGCGGGCAGACAGATCAACCAGCGCATAAGGCCAATCTACGGCGCTCCCCGCCGGCCGTCCTTGCGTCTACGGCTCGATGGCGAGAGCCCTGAGTTCGAACTGCGTAAGCCAGATCGTCATCACGAGCGCAGCGGTTCGTGGATCGTACACGTCAACGTTCGTCTTGCCGCTGTTCGCGACGTAGAGCATGCCGTCGAGCGGGCTCACGGCGAGCGCTATCACTCGAGAGGACTTCGTCTCGAAAGAGTTGGTGCAGCCGTGGTAATTGCAGGCGTATACTTTGGCCGACGTCCCGGCGCCGCCCGAGGCTTGCGCGACGTAGACATGCCCCGACTGGTCGGTCGTCATCGCGGTTAAGTTGCCCGACACGAGGGTGCGCGCGAGTTTCCCCGACAGCGACGTCGATCACGTCCACGGCGCGCCCCGATTTCAGCCGCACCATCGCAGCGACCAACGACCCATCGGTATTCACCGAGAGCGCGACGGGAATGTTGCGGCCGATGGTCTGGAACCACGTCCGGTCGGTGGAACGAAGGCGATACCTCGCCAACGCATTGGCAAACGCTCCCTCGTAGCCAACCCAGAGCGCGTCGCGGCCGACGAGCATCGTTAGGGGGCTGTGATGGTCCTTGATCCGGATATACGGCTTGGTCTCCGCGTTATTTCGAAAAATCTCGATATCGCCGCCGATAAAGGCTTTGGTGTTGACGTACAGGTTGTCGTGGTCGTCGGTCGCGACGGAGCTGTTGGGCCATTGTGGAAATTTTATCGTGCGTGTGAGGGTCCAACTCTTGGCGTCTATGTCGTCGACTTCGTAGCGCCCGCCTGCCGAGGAGTCGTTGTACCCAACGTACAGATGCCCTCGGCGGTCGAACGCGAGCGAGTTTGGCTGGAATTTCAAGCCGCCCGTCACGCGCTCTCGGCTGAACTGGTCGCTGTGCGGCGGAAAGATTCGGATTCGGCTTTCTTGCGGGTCGTGCCCGATCATGGCCACGCCAAGCGTGCCGCGAGCCGCTCCACTCGGCGGCGCCGGCGAAACGGACGGCTGCGGCGCGACGCCGCCGACGCTCCCGCTGCATCCTACGAACAGTAAGCTTGCGGCGATCCACGAAGCGTGCCGGTAACGAGAATGAGGCAGTTGCATAAGTCCTCCCGGACCCCCTCATTCGTCGCGTCAAAGCACTTTACTGCCCTGCGAGTGCGGCAAACGGCACGACGCTACGTTTGCAGCGAGTGGTCGGCGATCGTCGCGCTATTGCGCGCGATCTCGACGCTGCGGTAGCCCAGCACGCTGAGCAACTTGCTGTCGGGCACCTTTAGGGGACCGGGCTTGTCGGCCGTGCCCGGTGCGGGCTGCGGATACGCAGTGGAAGCGGCGGTCGCGAACCGAATGTTGCCGTCGGTGTGCTGGACGATCTGATGGATGTGCCCGTTCAGTACGGTTACCGCATTGAAGCGGCGCAGCGCCGCGAGGACCCGGGAGCCGTCCTCCGTCGTCCAGCCCCACGGCGGGAAAAGCGCGTAGAGCGGAACGTGAGCGAAGACGACGATTGGGGTCGAGCTCTTCTGCGCCGCAAGGTCCTTCTCGACGAAATCGATCTGCTCGGCGCCGAGCTTCCCGTCGATTTCGAAGTTGAAGACGTTGACGAGCGACAAGAAGTGCGCGCCGCCTTGATCCCACGAGAACCACCCCTTTGGGGCGTCGCTGCGGCGAAATGCTTGGAAGAATGCGTCGGGCGTACCGATGACGTCGTGTTCTCCAGGCAAGACGACGAGCGGAGCCTTGAGCGTACCGAGGATTTGCTTCGCCGCATCGAATTGTGCGGGCTTGGAAAGATGGGTTACGTCGCCGGTGTGGACGACGAACGCCGGCTGCACCGGCATGGCGTTGATCGCAGCGACGGTCTTTTGAAGCGTCCCCGCGACGTCCGTGTTTTCGGGCCGCGCGAAGCCGATGTGGCTGTCGCTGATTTGAACGAACGAAATGGCATCGTCTGCGGCCAGCGCCTTTTGAGCATTGAAGAGGCCGCTGCTCGACAAGGTCCACGCGATGCCGGTCCCGGTCCAGGCAACGTGTTTGAGAAAGTCGTCGCGTTTCATGTTGTTTGCTCCTTTACTTCGACGCAGGCAGTACGATGATGGTCGCCTTCATGTATGGATGCAGCTCGCAAAAATAGTGGTAGGTCCCCGGCTTTGCGAACACGTGCTGCCACGTGCCGGCGGTGTCGAGACCTTCAGAGTCAAACGATTTGTCGGTTGCCGTCACCGTGTGCGCTTCGTCGTCGTCGTTGACGAAGGTGACGCGGTCGCCCGCGTGGATGGTCAGGGCCGGCGGATGATACTTGAAATCCTTGATGTGGACCGTCGCGACGGCCGGAAGCAGCGGTGGAGCGGCGGCATTAGCGCCGGCGGTCATGGCGAGGGCCAGCAGGGCGATTCGAAGGGTGGTGAAGATCTTGTGCATGTGGGTGCATATGCCGCCGCCGCGATCCTTGGATGAGTCGGGTCATCCGAAAGTGGCCTCGGCGGCATACCAAGGTCGTGAAACCCACAGGGCCGTATGTCAGCCGTTAGATGGACGAGCTCGTCGAGGCCTTTGCCGCGCGCAAGCCCTCGGGCCTCGAGCAGGTGTATGCGCTGTGGTCGCGTCTATTCTTCAGCGTTGCTCGCCACGTCATTTCCGATGGCGTTCGCGCTGAAGATTGCGTGCACGACGCGCTCTTGCGCGTATGGCGCGCCCCCAATCGCTTTTCCGGGAGCCGGGATATGCTAAAGGCGTACTTGGTTACCTGCGTACGCAACGAATCGCTTGCGATGCTTCGAAGTGAAGGCCGTCGAGATGCGCGCGAGCTCAAGGCCGCCCGTCTCGCTCCGGTGCCGGCGGTCGATCCGCCGGTGGTCGACCCGGTCGAGACCAAACGGCTGCAGGCCGCCCTCGGGAGGCTTCCCGAGGAACAGCGAACGGCGCTCGCACTCGCGTACTATGGAAACAAGACCCACGTCGAGATCGCGCAGGAGCTCGACGTTCCGCTCGGCACCATCAAAAGCCGCATCTCGATGGCCATGCGCAAATTACAAACGGACCTGGCAAGTGCCGAGGGGAACCGCTCGTGACCGAACATCTCGGCGAAGAGGCGGAACTCTATCCGCTTGGGATACTCGACGACGATGCGGCGCGCGCCGTCGAACGTCATATCGGGCTTTGCGCCGAGTGCGCGGAGCGAGTTGCCCAAGCGCAAGCCGTTGCGGCCTCGCTCGCCGCAGCATTGCCGCTGGCGACGCCGTCGCCGGCGCTAGAGCGAAGACTGCGCGAGTCCACCCGCCCGCAACTCGGCGCGCGCAAACTAAGCGCCGGCATTCTTCGCTTTGCAATTGCGGCGGCGTTCGTGATAGCGTTTCTCGGCCTCGGGTTGCAGACGCTTCTATTGCGCCAACGGCTGGCGGCCGAAGACGTCGCGCTCGTAACGATGGTCCACAGCCATTTTAACCACGTCTCGATGAGCCCGCAGTCCGCGGACCCCGTTGCAGCAAAGATTCTCTACGCGCGAGACGGGTCGTGGATATACATCATCGCCGATCGGCCGGGCGGCTCGTTACACGCGATCGCAGAAACGGCTACGGGCGCCGTCGATCTCGGCGTTTTGACGAGCACGGGCGAGACCGCATCGCTTCTCGTGCATCCGCGCGAGCGCATCCGGTCGGTCGCCTTGCAGCGCGCCGGAACGAACGTCGCGTCGGCTAACCTGGCGTATTGAGGCCGTCCGCCTGCGTCTGCGCGTCTTTTCCGCGGCCTTAGGATGTTGGGCTTCGATGCGCCGCTCATACGCCATGATCGAAGGGACCCCACTCGGCCCAATTGCGAGTCACTACAAGATCCCCATGGCTTACGTCGATCGGATGACTCAGGCCGGCGCCGGGCCGCTGCTTGCACAGAACCTCGCCTACTAATTTGCCGAGCTGCACGAGGGACCACACATCGAATCCAGGCGTGTAGGGCTCCACGAGGCGCCTTATCGAAGATAAAACTGAGTGCGACGGGGATGCCCAGCTGACCGTCGATGCGTTCATGCTTAAGGAGCACAGCACATGAGAACTTCAGACTTTGGGCGCTACGCGCTTGTCATTTGCGTGGCCGTGGCAATACTCGCAGGGTGCGGCGGCGGGGCCCAGTCACAACTAGCGCCGTCGGGCTCGTTTACGAGCGGCGCCGCGCAGACCAGCGCGGTGACGGCCACTGCACAGACAGGCTATGTCGGCATTCTGGGGGGAGGGCCGGTTTACAAGCACATCCCGAAAAATATCGAGGAACTCAAAAATTCAGGGTTCAATGAACTGATCGTCTGGAGCGTCGAGGTCGGCAGCACGGGCGATTTGAACCTGAATGGCGAATTTCCGCTGACATCGGCGGGCGACTATATCGGGAATGAAACATACCCCGATTTCCCCGCCGATCTAAATAAGATCAAGCGGGGCAAGGTCAAGCGCGTCACCCTTAGCATCGGGTCGTCCAACTACGGCGACTGGGAGAATATCAAAGCGCTGGTCGATTCGCAGGGAACCGGACCAGACAGCATTCTCTACAAGGATTTCGCCGCGCTGAAGACGGCGCTACCGCTCGACGCGATCGATTTCGATGACGAGAACAGCTATGATTCGTCTTCAACGATCAAATTCGCCGTGATGCTGGGGAAGCTTGGCTACAAGGTCACCATGAATCCCTATACCAATTCCGGTTACTGGACGTCGGTGGTGTCGCAAATCAACAAAAAGCGCGCCGGCACGGTGGACGGCATTCACTTGCAGACCTTTGCTGGGGGGCAAGGCAACAGTCCCTGCTCGGGGTCGGGGTCGGGGTGGAATTTCGGCAGCGTGCCGGTTTACCCCGGCATATCGGACCAACCCTCGGCACCGCCCGATCTGACGCCGGCGGAGGCAAAGTCGGCGATGAAGAACTGGCATACGCAATGCGGCATCACCGGCGGCTGGTTGTGGATTTTCGATCAGATCGCGGGCACTAACCTGGTGCGAAAATACGCCCACGCGATCACCAGCGGCGTCGGCGGAGCGGCACGGTAGCGGCGTTGCGGACCGGCGATTTCTGATGTTAGCGAATCTACGTCGGTAACGGCAGCATCTCCACCGGTAGAATGCCAATCGGTACTTCCTGTCACCATTGCTGCTCGATGGCGTAAAACGCGGCATGCTTGTCACGACCCAAAAGTTCTCGCCCGAAGGATCGCGTTTTCGAGACCGTCGAGATTGGTCGTCAAATGGTCGTCAAAAAATCGGATACAGTTCCGAAAAATCAAATGCCGATTCCAAAAAGCCTTATGAAATCGGCGAAAAGATTGGTGGAGATGCGGGGACTCGAACCCCGGACCCCTTACATGCGAAGCAAGTGCTCTACCAGCTGAGCTACATCCCCACGGCCCTTCGACTCCGCTCAGGGTGACGGTGCGACCTGGAGGATTGTACGCGCCGGGCTGGGCACCTGTCAAAGCAGATGAGCAAGCCTACGAGCGCGATTGTACTGGCCCTGACCTTAGTCGCCGCGCTCCTCGGTGCGCGGGCCGCCAATGCCGCGCCCATTCTGGTTGCCGCAAACCGGTGCAACAGCCAGACGATTGACGACGCCTCGGCGCGCGTCCGCGACTACGACCGGAACTCCCCCGGGCGTGGGACGACGGCGCTCCTCCAGCGTCTCGGAGCGATCGCGGAAGTGATTTCGGTGCTCAACGAGGAGCGCGAAATTCTCGACAGCATCTGCTCGAACGACGCCCAGCGAGCGCCCCTCTTTGCCCAGATTGCCGCGACCGCTGCCTGGGCCCTCACTATGGAAGCCGACCTCGCGCAGCGCCTCAAGCCGCCCTGCCCGCAGGCCGCAAGCGCCGCTCCGACCGTCATGCTCGCCGACGCCTGGCTCGCGATGGCCAACGTCATCAATAGCCAAGGCGGCACGGTCGCGCCGGCGTTCAACGACGTGATCCCGAAGGTCCAGAGCCGTGCGGATGCCGTCGGGCTGACGCTCCCGCCGTGGCCGCAGACGTCAGCCTACTGGCGCGACCAAGTCGGTGCGAAAGAGAAGGCCGTCGTGGCGGCGTGCCCATCGCCTTCGCCCAGCCCCACGCCATAGGATTTTGCGAATAGTTCTCAAATAGCACGACCATGGGAACCAGGGCCGATTACGCAACGCGCCCGCGCGAGCAGATAGCGGGCATCCTTCAACGAGAGCCGCGCTTTCTCTCCGCGGCGGAGATCCATGCCGCGCTGGAGCACGCCGGGGCGCGAGTCTCGCTCTCGACGGTCTATCGGACGCTCGACCGGCTGCGCTCCAAGGGCGGCGTCACGGCGCGGGCCGACGCCGAGGGTGAGGCGACCTACATGCTCTGCGAGCCCGACCGGCACCACCACCACGCGATCTGCCGCGGCTGCGGGCGGGTCGAAGACGTTGACTGCGCGGCGATGGAGCAGTTCGCCGAGTCGCTGCGCGTCGCGCACGGATTCGAGCTCGACGGCCACGCGATGGAGTTCTTCGGGCGGTGCCGCGCGTGCCGCTGAAATTCGTCGGCACCCTTCTCCTCGCGTTCTCGTTGGCGGCATGTGCGCACAAGGCACCCTTCGACTCCGCTCAGGGTGACAAGATTCGCGTTGCGACGACGATCTCGACGCTCAACTCATTCGTGCAGGGCGTCGGCGGCGAGTACGTCACCGTAAAGAATATCGTGCCGATCGGCGGCTCGCCCGAAACGTTCGCACCGGCGCCGCAAGACGTCGCGGCCGTCGCCGACGCGCAGGTGCTCGTCGAGAACGGCGCCGGGCTGGAGACCTGGCTCGACCGGCTTCTGCGCGACGCCGGTTCGAAAGATCTGCGCATCGTCGTCGGCGCCGACGGGCTGCCCGTGAAGGACATGAACCCGCACCTTTGGATGGACCCGGTGTATGCAAAGCACTACGTCGCCGAGATCCGCGACGCGCTCGTCGCGGTGGATCCGGCGCACGCCGACGCCTTCCGCAGTAATGCCGCAAGCTACGACGCGCGTCTCGACGAGCTGACGAAAGACATTCAGGCGAAGATAAACACCGTGCCGCCGTCGCATCGCTACATGATCGTCTTTCACAACGCCTGGCAGTACTACAACGATCGTTTCGGCATCACGACGCTGGGCTTCGTCGAGCGCAACCCGGGCCAGGAGCCCAACCCCCAGCAGATCGCGCAGCTCATCGACCTCGCCAAGCAACATGGCGTGCGCGGCGTCTTCAGCGAGCCCGAGTACAGCCCGAAGATTCTCTCCGCGATCGCGCAAGGCGCCGGCATCAAGGTCGTGGAGGATCTCTACGACGACTCCGTCGGCACCGACCCGCGCGTCGCCAACTACATCGCGATGCTGAACTACGATACCGACGTCATCGTGAAGACGCTGAAGTGATGCCCTTCGACTCCGCTCAGGGTGACGGAGTGACCGCTCAGGGTGACAATGCGGTCATGGCGAGGGATCTCGTGGTGCGGTACGATGATTTCGACGCGCTCGTCGGCGCGACGCTTACCGTGCATTACGGCGAAGCGCTGGGGATCGTCGGGCCGAACGGCTCGGGGAAGTCCACGCTGCTCAAGACGATCGCCGGGCTCTTACTGCCGTACAGCGGCGAGCTGACCGTGCTTGGCTCCGCGCCGCGCAAGCTGCCCGCGGGGACGATCGCCTACGTGCCGCAAGTCGAAGCGGTGGATTGGTCGTTTCCGGCGACCGTTTGGGACGTCGTTGCCATGGGGCGTTTTTCGCGCCTGCGTTTCTGGGAGCGTTTCGGCCCGCAGGACCGCGAGGTGGTCGGACGCGCGCTTGACGCGGTCCACATGAAAAACCTCGCGCACCGGCACATCGCGCGTCTCTCGGGCGGCCAGCAGCAGCGCGCGTTCGTCGCGCGCGCCATCGCGCAGGAGCCGAAGCTGTTGCTGCTCGACGAGCCGACGACCGGCGTCGACGCGGCGACTGAAGAAGAACTGCGCCTCGTGGTGCGCGAGCTCGTAGCAGGCGGGCTGACCGTGCTCATGGCGACGCACGATCTCGAGCGCGTGGACGAGTGGTTCGACCGGCTGCTCGTCATAGACCGGCGCGTGCTCGCGCTTGGGACGCCGCTTGAAGTGGTCGATTCCGGCACGTACGCCGCCATCCGCGAGCACTCGCACACCCACGGCCACCTCAGGCTCGATCACGAGCCGCACGACGCGCACGCGGAGCACCCGGAGTTACGGTTGTGAGTTGCCCTTCGCCCTTCGACTCCGCTCAGGGTGACACCTAAGTGCACGCCCTAGTCGAGCCGTTTCACTATGCGTTTATGCAGCGAGCGTTCGTCGCGGCGCTGGCGGTCGGGCTGCTCTGCTCGACGATGGGCACGTACGTGATACTGCGCAAGCTCTCGTTCATCGGCGACGGCATCGCGCACGCCTCGTTTGCCGGCATCGTCATCGCCTATCTGCGCGGCGCGAACTTCTACCTGGGTGCCGGCATCGTCGCGGTGATCACCGCGGTCGGCATCGGGTTCGTCCACCGGCGCGGGCGCATCTCGCTCGACACGACGATCGGCGTGCTCTTCACGGGAATGTTTGCGCTCGGCGTCTTTCTCATGAGCCAACAGCGCAGTTACGCGGTGGACCTGCAGAGCTTTCTCTTCGGCGACATTCTCGCGGTGCAGCCGCAGGATCTCTGGCTGATCCTCGCGCTGAGCATCGTCGTCGCGGTTGCGGTCGTCGTGCTCTTCCGCGGGCTGCTCTATACGACGTTCGATCCGGTCGTCGCGCAGGCGAGCGGCATCGCGGCGCCGGCCTACGAGTACGCGCTGCTCGTAATGCTGGCCCTGACGATCGTCGTCGCGTTGCAGGCGGTGGGTATCGTGCTCGTCGCGGCGTTGCTCGTCACGCCCGCGGCCGCGGCGTACCAGCTTACGTCGCGATTCTCACCGATGATGGCGCTCTCGGCGCTCTTCGGCGCGGTCAGCACCCTCGGCGGACTCTATCTCTCGTACTACGTTCGCGCGTCGAGCGGCGCGACGATCGTGCTGCTCGCAACGCTGCTCTTCTTCGTCGCGATCGGCATCAAGCAGCTGCGCCGCAATCGCCTAGCGGGCGGGGGATAGAACAGTATCTAGATTGCTAAAGCCTAGCATCGTCTGGCGCGTGACGATCAGGCTCACCGGCGTCATGCCGATCGTTTGGCGCACGATGCTCGTGCGCCCCGATACGAAGCTCGCGATGCTGCACCGGTACGTGCAGGCTGCCATGGGCTGGCGCGAGTGTCACTTGTACAGGTTCACGATCGCGAGCAAGGAGTACGGCATCCCCAACCGCGACGAGGACGGCGGGCGGAAGGTCTACGACGCGCGCCGCTACACGCTCGCGCGGCTTTTCCCAACGCTTCCTGCGCGTCTCGAGTACGTCTACGACTTCGGAGACTGGTGGGAGCACGTCATTGAGATCGAGGGTGAGGAAGCGGCGGAGTATCGCAAACAGTATCCGATTTGCGTCGACGGCGCCGAGCCGTGCCCGCCGGAAGACTCCGGCGGTCCGCCAGGCTATCGAGAACTGCTGCTCGCGCTGCGAGATCCGACCCATCCGCAACACGACGACTTGGAGGGCGTGGGCAGCGTCGCAGTTCTATCCGGACCGTTTCCATCCGCGGCACGCTACGTGGCGGATGCGCGACGTTCGGCGCGGCTGGATTTAGCCGGCGGCCGTCGGAGCCAGGGTACCGTTAGCCGGCGACGAGCTCTCTTTTCCGCACGCGCTTACGCACGTCCGAGCCGATTGTGTCCTCAGCCGTCTCGCGGTCGTACTGCATCTGAATGCCGAGCCAGAACTCCACCGAGGTCCCAAAATACTCGGCCAGCGCGATCGCCGTTTCGGGTGAAATGCCGCGCCGCCCGTTAACGATCTCGCCGATCCGCGTGGCCGGCAGCGCCAGATCGGTTGCGAGAGCGTGTGCGCTCAAGTCGAACGGCTTCATGAACTCTTCGCGCAGGATCTCTCCCGGATGAGTCGGCGGAATCTTCCTAGCCATGCTGGCTTCCCCTTTTCGTTTAGTGGTAATCGGCAATCTCAACCTCGTGCGCCCCGTCTTGGCGCCGTTACCCGTTATATGTCAAACGTCCAGCGGTGCCCGGCGCCGCGATGGTGCCGGGCGCTCGACGAAGCCGTTACGGGAGTTTGTAGACCATCGGCTGGCCAACCGGATACTTGTTATCCGTGGGATTCCAAAGAACGTAGACCTTGCCGTAGGTCTCCAACATGGATGCGACCATTTTTTTCGCTTCGGCTGGGCTCACGTCGGGCATCTTCGCGCTAACCTTTGGAATTTCGACGCGATGATAGTGCCAGAGCGCCTGTTCGCTGGGGGAAAAGGTTTTCCAAACCGCCGTGGGCACGACCATTTCGATCGCCACGAGCGGAGCGCTAGGATCGTCGCTCGCGTAAATCTGGCACTCAAGCATCCCGTTGCCGATCGAGCGGCACCAATGATGCGCGACCTGATCGGGATGGCCGGGAAAGTGCTTGAGCGCGTCTATGTGAATCGTCCAGTTGGTCGCCGGCGAAACGCTCGCCGCGTTGGCGCCATGGAGTCCGAAAAGCGCGACGCCGGCGGAGGCCAGCACGACGAATACCGCAACGGGGATAATGCGCATGGAGAACATCCTTTCTACGGCGAGATTCTCCGCATGACCGTCCCTTCGCAACCGTCGCCGGGTCGAGGACTGCCGGAATCATTCGTAGCCTGCGCAGGGGCGGCTAAATCGTGATATGACGGTCTTTTGTCGAGCGGCGGCGGGTTACCCGCTCGGCGCGCGTAGCGGGCATGGAACTAGCCTGCCGCTCTAATCGGCCGCGCGGACGACCGCCCAGGTCTCGCCCTCGGCGCGCTCCAGATAGCCGGCGGCGGTCAACGCTTCGAGCGCCTCGTGGAGCGCTGCGCGCTCGTTCTTGTTCGGCATTCCTGCCCAGCGCATCGCGAGCTCGTTGAGCTCGAGCTTCGTGCCAGGCACGAGGGCGTCGCGCAGGAACTGCGGCGAGAGTTTGACGCGTTCCATGCGGCGGGCTACGGGTTCGAGGGCAGATTCGAAGGTTGTGCTCTCGTTCGCCCTTCGTGCTTCGACGGAGTTTATCCCGAGCGAAGTCGAGGGACTCAGCATGACAACAGGGGGCTCAGCCGTGACTTTGTCACGCTGAGCGGAGTCGAAGCGTGTAGCGTGCTGCGTTGGTTTTGGCGTGAGGCGCGAGATGACGGTTGGATCCGCCAGCGTGGCGGCCCATTCGCCGAGGATCGAGCCGGCCGTCTGCCACGGCACGGCGTTGACGACCGCGCTGCGGCGCGCGATGCCGCGCAGGATCGCGCGCGCGACGCGCTCGGGCGAAGCCGCGGGCACTTGCTTCGCGCGCTCGACGCCCATCGCGATATGGAACTCGGTCGCGACCAGCCCAGGGTCCACATACGTAACCGCTATGCCGCGCGATTTCAGTTCGCGCCGTAGCTGCGCGGCCGCGGCGCGGATGCCGGCTTTTGCGACCGCGTAGGCACCGTAGCGCGGGAGCGGGACGCGGACGATGCCCGAGCCGAGGAAGACGAGCTGCCCGCGGGTGATCTCCAGCTGCGGCAGCGCGGCGCGCGCGATGCGCAGGGGCGCGGCGACGTTGAGCTGCCACTGCGCTTCGATCGCCTCGTCGCTCTGCTGCAGCAGTTCGCCGTATGCGCCGCGTCCGGCGTTGTTCACGACGACGTCGAGCCTCCCGAACGTCTGCATCGCCGTCGTGACGACGCGCGCCGGCATGTCGCGCGCGGTGACGTCGCCCGCGAGCGCAACGGCCTTTCCGCCGGCTGCGCGGATCTCGTCAACGAGCTTTTCGAGCCGCTCGGCGCGCCGCGCGACCGCCACCACGCCGAAGCCCGCACGCGCCGCGAGGATCGCTAGCGCGCGGCCAATGCCCGAACTGGCGCCGGTGACGACGATCGTCCGCCCGTCAGGCATGCGTCTCACAATACGCGCGGTACTCGCTTTCGATGCTCGCCGGGAGCCCGGCGTAGTGCTCGGCTTCGCCGGCGATCGGCGCGGGCGCCGAGTCGAGCGCGTCGCGGCCCTCGCGCGCTATGTTGGAGAGCATCTGCGCGACGGGCTTGAGGCTGCCGTCGGCGCGCACGATGCCGAATCGCAGTTCGTGCGGCGCGAGATCGAACGGCGGCAACTTTGCGAGCGCGGGGTCGTAGTCGGCCCAGCACCACCAGAACGCGCCGAGCGCGCCGCGGTCGTGGAGGCGGTCGATCGCGCCGCGCGCGTACGCCGCCATCTCGTCTTCGTTGAGGCAAGCGAAGCCGGCGACGCTCGCGCTGCCCGGCGGGCACTGCGGATTGCCCAACTCGGCGAAGAGCACGCGCTTGCCGCTGAACGACTGCTGGAGCTGGCAGAGAAACGGCACGACGTTGGTGTCGAGGCGGCCGCGCGCGAACGCGCTGTACACCGGATAGCCGTGCATCATCGCAAACGGCCACGGCTTTGCGATGCTCGACGGGCGCAGGCGGCGGTCTTTGTCGAGGTCCTCGCCGTGCATGCCGCCGCTCGCGCCTGCACCGGAGACTTCCAGCAGCGTTTCGCTCAGGCGCCGGCTCCATTCGGCGGCGTCTTGCGCGGTTGCGGGCAGGCGCAGGTTGGAGAACTCGTTGCCGAGGTCCCAAGCGTAGAGCGCCGGATGGTCGCGCGCGCGCTCGCCGACTCGCTGCGCGAAGAGCACCTGCGCGCGCAGCAGCGTGGGATCGGCGTAGAAGTCGCCGATGCCGCGATCCGCGACGGTGTCGTTGACGATCGTCCGAAATCGTCCGCTGGGGGTGTCGCGATCGAGCGACCAGCCGGGCAGCCAGTTGACGCCGCTCATGTGCCCGCAGAACAGCGTCGGCATGGCTTTGAGGCCCGAGTCCGCGACGCAGTCCATGATCGCGTCGAAGCGGCGCAGCGCGGTCGAGTCCATTTTGCCGGCTTCGGGTTGGAACGACTCCCAGCGAAGGAAGAAGCGCACCACGTCGAGGCCGAGCGCTTTGATCGCCGCCATGTCCTCGCCGATCTCGCTGATGTCGAAGCGCTCCCACATGTACATCGCGCTGCGGCGCGGCCAGTAGTTCACGCCGAGAAGAAAGCGGGGCATGCATCGTCCTTTGGCGAGTCACCCTTCGACTCCGCTCAGGGTGACAGCGTTGCCGGCTCAGGGTGACAGCGTTGCCGCTCAGGGTGACAGCGTTGCGGCTCAGGATGACAGCTCCGGGTGACAACGGGACAAGCGAGCGCTAGAGGCGAAAACAGTGGCGTGGCGCAGGAAGGCAACGAGCCGATCGTCGGGATCATCATGGGCAGCCGCTCCGACTGGGAGACGATGAAGCCCGCGCGCGACACGCTCGACGAACTGCAGATTCCCTGCGAAGTGCGCGTCGTCTCCGCGCATCGCATGCCCGACGAGATGTTCGAGTACGCCGCATCGGCCGCGAGCCGCGGGTTGGCCGCGATCATCGCGGGGGCGGGCGGCGCCGCGCATTTGCCCGGCATGACCGCATCCAAGACGCTCGTGCCGGTCATCGGCGTGCCGGTGCATACAAAGAAGCTGGGCGGGCTCGATTCGCTCCTTTCGATCGCACAGATGCCGCCGGGCGTTCCGGTTGCCACGATGGCGATCGACGGCGCGGTCAACGCGGCGCTCTTGGCCGCGCGCATCGTCGCCCTGCACGACGCCGGCGTCGCGCAGCGGCTCGCTGCATACGTCGCGCGCATGCACGCCGGCGCGGCGTCAAGCACGCTGGATTGAAACGCGTCGAGACCATCGGCGTGATCGGCGGCGGCCAGCTCGGCCGCATGTTCGCGCTCGACGCCAAGCGCATGGGCTACTCGGTCATCACGCTCGATCCGCAGGAGCATTCGCCCTGCGGTCAAGTCGCCGACGAGCAGATCGTCGCCGAGTACGACGATCTCGAAGCGATCGAAGAGCTCGGCCGGCGCAGCGACGTGATCACGTATGAGTTCGAAAACATCAACATCGGCTCGGTGCGCCGCCTCGAATCGTTGAAGCATCGAGTTGCGCCGGCTAGCGGCGTGCTCGAAATCACGCAAGACCGCCAGCGCGAGAAGCAGTTCGCGCGCGACGCGGGGCTGGCAACGACGGAGTTCGCGTGCGTCGCGAGCGCCGGCGACCTCGCAAAGGCAGCCAAGAGCGTCGGATTCCCCGCGATCCTCAAAACCGTGCGCGGCGGTTACGACGGCAAAGGGCAGTGGCGGGTCGAAGACCTCAAACAAGCGCAAGCCGCGCTCGCCGAAGCCAAGGGCGCGGAGCTGATCTTCGAGCGCTTCGTGCCGCTGCGATGCGAGCTGAGCGTCATCTCGACCCGCAACGCGCACGGCAAGATCGTCGCCTATCCCGTCGCGGAGAACGAGCACGACCGCGGCGTGCTTGCGACGACGATCGCGCCGGCGAGGGTCGCACCCGAAATCGCGGAGCGCGCGCAGGAGATGGCGGCGGTCGTCGGGCGCGGCCTGCACGTCGTCGGCACCTACTGCGTCGAGTTCTTTCTTTCCACCGACGGGGAGCTGCTCGTCAACGAGATCGCGCCCCGCCCGCACAACAGCGGCCACTACACGATCGACGTCACGCCGTGCTCGCAGTACGAACAGCACGTGCGCGCCATCTGCGATCTGCCGCTCTCGCCGCCGCGCCTTCTTGCCAGGGCCGTCATGATGAACATCCTGGGCGACGGCACGGGCGATCATCTCGCGGGAATTCCCGAGCTGTTGAGCGACCCGGCGATCGTGCTGCACGTCTACGGCAAGCGCCATGCGGTTGCACGGCGGAAGATGGGGCACTTCACGATGCTCGTCGAAGGGCCCGTGGATGACGCTGCGATCGAGCGCGCGAAGGCCGCGCATGCGAAGCTGAGCTGGTCGGCATGCTGAGCTGGGGCTCGAGCGGGCAGCTCGACGAGATCTTCTACGTTTTCGTCACGCTGATCGCGATGCTCAATCCCGTCGAAGCGGCGGCGGCGTTCGCGACGCTCACCGATGGACGCACGGCGCAGCAGCAGGCGCAGATCGCGGCGCGCGCGAGCCTCGTAGCGGGCATCGCGCTCATCGCGTTCGCGTTCGTCGGAGAGGCGCTGCTCCACACGCTGGGCGTCCAGCTCGGCGCGTTTAAGATCGCGGGCGGCTTGCTGCTGCTCAAAGTCGGCTTCGACATGGTCTTCGCCGAGAAGACCGACACGCAAGCCGCCGACAGCGCGAAGGCGGGCGGCGGCACGATGAGCGATCCGTCGGTCTTTCCGCTGGGAATTCCAATCATCACCGGCCCGGGCGTGCTGACCGCGAGCGTCGCGCTGGTCAAGCCGTCGGAAGACCACCAGCTCCTCAACGGCGGCATCTTCGTCGTCGTCGCGCTGATCGCCATCGGCATCACGTACCTTTCCATGCGCGGCGCCGAGAAGCTCACGCGCCTCTTAGGCCGCACCGGCGTGGACGCGGTCGGGCGGATCGTCGGGATCATCGTCGCGGCGATCGCCGTCCAGATGGTCGTCAACGGCGTCGCCGGCCTCACGGGCTTCAAGTTCCACTAAACGGGACCCACACGGCGCGGTTGCGAATAATGGCGGCATGATCGTGCGTGCGGGAATTTTCTACGACGGCACCCTGGAGCCGCCGAAATCCAACGTGGACATCGTTATTGACGACGGGCGCGTAGCCGAGATTCGGGCGGCGAGCGGTGCGTGCGACGTCGAGGCGGCGTGCGTCACGCCGGGGCTGGTCAACGCGCACGCGCACGTCGAGGCCAGCGGCGAACCCGACATGATGGGCATGGTGCAAACGACGACGCCGAGTCAACGGCTGCTGCGCGCCGTGGCCAACGCGCGCAAATCGATCAAAGCGGGCGTCACGACGATCCGCGACGTCGGCTCGTCGCACCGTATCGCACCCGACGTCCGCGATGCGATCGAAGAAGGGCTCATTTGCGGGCCGCGCATGCGCGTCGCCGGCGCCGTGTTGTGCATGACCGGCGGGCACGGCTGGCCGATCGGCCGCGCGATCGATTCGCCGTGGGCCGCGCGCAAGGCCGTGCGCGAGCAGATGCTCGCCGGAGCCGACTGCATCAAGCTCATCGCGACCGGCGGGGTGCTCACGAAAGGCGCGGTGCCCGGCAACGCGCAGCTCACGCCCGACGAGCTCTCCGGCGCCATCGAGGAAGCGCACCGCCACGGCTTACGCGTCGCCGCGCACGCGATCGGCACGCAGGGCATCAAGAACGCGCTGCACGCCGGGATAGATTCGATCGAGCACGGCACGCTGCTCGACAACGAAGCGATCGAGCTCTTTAAAGATCGCGGCACCTACCTCGTGCCGACCTTGAGTGCGCCGACCTGCATCCTCGCGCACCTCGAAGACGGCCAACAGCCGAAGTACGTGATCGACAAAGCCCGCGGATTGAGCGAAGCGATGCTCGCCAACATTCGGCGCGCGTTCGAGCAGGGCGTCAAGATTGCCGGCGGCTCCGACGCGGGCACCCCGTACAACTACCACGAGAATTACGCCGAAGAGGTCGAGCTGATGTGGTCGCTGATCGGCATGACGCCGCAGCAGGCGCTGCACGCGGCCACCGCCGTCGCCGCCGAGCTCATCGGGCTGCATAAGGGCGTCCTCGCGCTCGGCGAACCGGCCGATTTGCTCGTCCTCCGGGGCGATGCCGGGCAAGACGTTCGGGCGCTGCGCGATCCGCAGCTCGTCTTCAAAAACGGCGTGATTCAGTAGCGCCGATGCGCTATCATGGGCGCATGCGATACCGAGCGATTCTTCTCGCCGTAGCGCTGGCCGCGGCCGGCGCAACTCATCTTTAGCGCGACCAGACACGTCGCGGCGGCCGCGCCGACGGGCGAGCCGGTTGCGGGAAGCCCGATCCGGCACCTGATCGTCATCGTGCAGGAGAACCGGAGCTTCGACAATCTCTTCGCGTCGTCGATCCTCGCGCGCGGCGGCCCGTATCCCGGCGCGAACACGTCGCAGACGACGACGGTAGACGGCAAACCGGTCAAACTCAAAGCCGTGCCGTTCGAGTACCCGGCCGATCCGGTTCACAACCATCCCGCGCTGCTGCGCGAGTGGGCGCACGGGCAGATGGACGGCTTCGCCAACGACAAGATACGTACGGCGCTCGGCACGCCGACGCCGGCGCCGGGCTTCGAGTACGCGTACCTTCCCGACTACGAGACCACGATCTATCACCTGCTTGCGGATCGCTACGCGCTCGCCGACGAGAACTTCGCGACGCGTTTGGTGCCGACGTTCCCGAGCCACTACACGCTCGCGACCGCTCAGAGCCGCATCGCCGGAAATCCGAACGATGCGATTTGGGGCTGCGACGCGAAGCCTGGCACGACGGTTCCCGTCTTCGGTGCGGGCGAAGCGATGGAAACGCCCGGCATCTTCCCGTGCTTCGATCAGCTCACGATCGCCGATTTGCTCGACGCCGCCCACGTGAGCTGGAAGTACTACACCGGCGCGTATAACGACGCGAGCGACCCCGCGGTCAACATCTACGACGCGTTTCGCAAGATCCGCTACGGACCCGACTGGGAGCGCAACGTCGTCACGCCGTCGGGGACGATTCTTGCCGATATCCAGAACTGCAAGCTGCCATCGGTCTCGTTCGTGATGCCGAACTGGCTGAGCTCCGATCACGCCGGCAACCTGAGCGCGGGCGGCCCCGGCTGGGTCGGCTCGATCTATCAGGCGGTCGTGCAGAGCCAGCGCGCCGCCGATCCGGCCTGCAATTACTACAAAGACGGCGCGATCGTCCTGACCTGGGACGATTCGGGAGGCTGGTACGACCGCGTCGCGCCGCCGCCGGGCCCCGACGGCACGAGCTGGGGATTCCGCATCCCGATTCTCGCGATCTCGCCGTGGGCGCGCTCCGGCTACGATCCGGCCAACCCGCACGCGGCGCCGTACGTCTCGCACACGCGCCGCGAGTCAACCGCGATCACGACCTTCATCGAGAAGAACTGGGCGCTCGGGAACATGGGGCAGCGCGACGCGACCGACGACGATCTGGCCGACATGTTCGACTACACGCGCGCGGCGCCGATTCCGTCGTTCTCGGAGCTTTCGATGGGGCGGATGATCCGGCAAACGCGTTTCAATCTCGCCGTCGCGGAACGTAACGCGCACGTCGTCGACGACGACCGCTAACGTGGACCTCAAAGGCCTGCGTCTGGCGGTGCTGGGCGCCATCGCGTGGCCCGCGCCGCCGCCCGGCTACGGGCCCTGGGAGCAGATCGCGTTCAACGTCGCCGACGGCATGCGCCGGCGCGGCCTCGACGTCACGCTCTTCGCCACGGGAAACTCGCGGTTCGACGGCAAGCTCGCCTCGGTCGTGCCCGTCGGGCTCAACGAGGACCCGTCGCTCAACGGCGAGGTCTTCACCGCGCTGCACATCGGCGAGCTCTTTCGCCGCGCGGACGAGTTCGATCTGATCAACAACCACTTCGACTGGAAGCCGCTTACGTACGCGCTCGGCTCGGACGCCCCGCCGCTGGTCACGACCGTGCACGGTTTTTCGTCGCCGCAGATCCTCGCGGCCTACTACGCAGCCGCGCAGCGCAGTTTCTACTGCTCGATCTCCGACGCCGATCGCGATCCGGGCTTGGAATATCTCGGCACGACGTACAACGGGATCGATCCCAACGAGTTCACGTTCCGCGAGCGGCCGGGCGAGTATCTCTGTTTTCTCGGGCGCTTCCATCCCGAGAAAGGCACGCATCTCGCCATCGAGATCGCCAAGCGCGCGGGCGTGCGGCTGAAGATGGCCGCGATTCCGCAGGACGAGACGTACTTTCGCGAGCAGATCGCGCCGCACGTTGACGGCGACCGCGTGCAGTTCCTCGGCGCGGTCGAACGCGAGGCGCGCGACGAGCTGCTCGGCAACGCGCTCGCGCTCGTGCACATGACGACGCGCCCGGAGCGCTTCGGCCTTACGACGATCGAGGCCATGGCCTGCGGCACGCCGGTGCTCGCCGCGCGGATGGGCTCGATGCCGGAGATCGTCGTGGACGGCGTGACGGGCTTCTTGTGCGACACGGTTGACGATGCGGTGGCGAAAGTGCCGCAGCTTGCGTCGCTCGACCGGCGCGCGTGCCGCATGCACGTCGAGCGCGAGTTCAGCGTCGAACGGATGATCGACCGCTACGTGGATGCGTACGCGCGGGCGCTCGAACTGCGCGTTCCGGTGCCACCGAGCGAGCGCATGCTGGCTGCGCGCCGCCACGACTGGTGGGACCGCCCGATGGCGTACACGGAAATCGGGCCGAAACCAAAGAATCTACGCTTTCTATGAGCGGCCGGATCGAGCGCGACTACTCCGGGCGGACGCTCTTCGAAAAGCTCGGGGTCGTCACCCAGGCGCACGTGGCGCTCGTCGGGCGCCACGAAGAGTCGTTTTACGTCGGGCTTAACGCACGCCTGGCGAAGGCGGCCTCGCAGGCGCTGCGCACGCAGTACGATCTCATCTTCGTGCGCATAGACGAAAGCCGCGATCTGGTGCGGATCGAGCGCGCCGCGGCGTACCTGAAATCGAGCGGCGCGATCTGGGTCTTTCATCCCAAGGGGCGCGGCGCGGATCCCAACGAGCACGACGTCCGCGCCGCCGGCATTGCCGCCGGCTTGGTGGACAACAAGATCAGCGCATACACGGAGTCGCACACCGCAACGCGTTTCGTGATCCCCGTAGCAAAGCGCGTGTCATCCTGAGCGCGTCTCAAGTCCCCCACAAGGCGCAGCGCCGCTGGAAAGCCACGAGTTCGCGCCGCGATCCGATCGAGATTCTGCAGGCCGCGGACGCCAACCGTCTACCCGAGCTCGTGCCGATCCGCTACGGACGTATGCTCCCGTCGCCGTTCACGTTCTATCGCGGAAGCGCGGGCGTGATGGCCGCGGATCTTGCCGGCACCCCGTCGACCGGCATACGCGTACAGCTCTGCGGCGACGCCCACCTGGCGAATTTCGGCGGCTTTGCAACGCCGGAACGCAACATCGTCTTCGACATCAACGATTTCGACGAAACGATCCCGGGGCCGTGGGAGTGGGACCTCAAGCGGCTCGCGACG
Organism: Vulcanimicrobiota bacterium; assembly: GCA_963790985.1. GTDB lineage: Bacteria > Vulcanimicrobiota > Vulcanimicrobiia > Vulcanimicrobiales > Vulcanimicrobiaceae > Cybelea. The sequence continues at coordinate 216,220 of CAWBQB010000004.1, read as the reverse complement.
TCGTTCGTCCTCGCCATGCGCTCGAACGGTCTGCCCGACGACGCCGGGCGCGACGCGGCGATGCGCTGCGCTCGCGCCTATCGAAAGGCGATGCGCAACTTTGCCGAGATGAATCCGCTCGATCTCTGGTACACGCGCATCGACGTCGACGAGTTCGTCAATCAGGTTCCCGATCCGAAGCGACGCAATCAGATGCGCAAGCGACTCGAGAAGATCGCCGCCAAGCGCGGCTCCGACCTCATCTATCCGAAGGTCACCGAAGTCGTCGGCGGCGAGGTAACCATCAAGGACGCGCCGCCCCTCATCTATCATCCCGAGGTGGCGCGGCTCCCAGAGTTTCGCGAGCAGGCCGAAGAGATCTTGAGAAAGTACGGCGAGACGCTGACCGAAGAGCGTCGGGCCCTGCTCGACCGTTTCCAGTTCGTGGACGCCGCGCTCAAAGTCGTCGGCGTCGGCAGCGTCGGAACGCGGTGCTGGATCGCGCTGCTCATGTCGCGGTCGAACGAGCCGTTGTTCCTTCAACTCAAACAAGCCAATCCGTCAGTGCTGGCGCCCTACGCCGGCGGGAGTTCCTTTCCTCACAACGGGCAACGCATCGTCGCCGGCCAGCGACTGATGCAGGCGGCTTCCGACCTCTTCTTGGGTTGGACGACCGGCCCGAATGCCGAGTTCTACGTTCGTCAGCTTCGCGACGTTAAAATCAAACCGCTGGTAGAGACGTTCGACGAGATGCTCTTCACGGTATTTGCTAAGGGATGCGCGTGGACGCTTGCGCGCGCCCACGCGCGCTCCGGCGACGCGCCCGCGATCGCAGGCTACTTGGGGAAGAGCCGGGAGTTCGACGAGGCGATCGGCGACTTCTCCGTTGCGTACGCGAACCAAGCCGAACGCGATCACGCCGCGCTCAAGCGCGCGGTGAGAGCCGGACAGATCGAGGCCTATACCGAGTAATCGGGCTCGCGCCCGTCTCACTTCGTCAGCAGAATCTGCCCACTCGTTTTGGCCAGTGCGATCGATCCCGAGTAGCGCTTGCCGTTTTCGTCAACGTACGTGCCCCGCAGCGGAATCCTGACGCTGCGATTCGAGGGATTCACCAGCGCGAGGCCGCCGCCGTAGCTGCGCTCCCAAGCGGCTCCCGCGCGTTCGGCCGGGCCCGACGGCGTGCCGACGTGCAGCGAGTACTCGGGGAACAGAATGATCCGCCCGTAGTCTTGGCCGCCCGACGCGGTGAAGCCGCTCATCCAGACGTACGTGCAGTCGTCGCGGGTCAGCAGGTAGTTCGCAACGACCCAGAGGCGCTCGGCCTGCGCGATGTCCTTCGAGAGCGCGGGCTCCTCGCCGTTCTCCATGTAGCAGCCCTTGTTGGCTTGGACGGCTCCAATGAGCCCGACGACGTTCTTCCACTGTGCCGGCGTCGTGACGTTATGGCCTTTCGTGCCCCAGTTCGTGAAGCCGGCTTCGTCGAGCACTTCGTCGGTCTGCACGGCGAGCGCGTGATTTTGCGCCGTCGTGAAGTTGCCGTCGTACGAAAAGTTGATCGCCATCGTGGCGGTCGGCGAGCGCTTGTGGATGTAGGCGTACGTGCCGGCCGCCCAAGCGAGGACGTCGCTGGTGTACCGTGGGTCGGTGTAGGCGCCGCTGTACTGCTTCACCCACGCGCCGGACGACGTGAAGTGGCCGCAGCGGTGCCAGGAATTGCCGAGCTGCAGGTTGTCGAAGTCGATGCCGTCGTAGCCGGCGGCCAGCGCGAGGTCGACGCCTTGACCGCGCTGGTAGTCGAGCACTGCCGGGTTGGCGATGTCGAACGGCACGTTGCGGCGCTCGCCGAACTCAAATGCCACCGTCGTGCGATCGCAGCGGTACTCGATCCAATCGGGGTGATGCAGCTTCCACCACGCTAAGCCGTGGTGCGCGCCGTACGGCCCGTCGCGCTCGAACGGGGTATACCACTGGTTGTAGACTGCCTTTGGATCCGGCGAGCGCGCGCCCCAGACGACGTCCACGAGCCCTACTTCGCGGTGCAGGTTCTTGACGAGATAGTTGAAGACGAGGTTCAGATGGATGCCCCTTGGCGTCGGCGGAAACTGCCCGCGACGGGGTGAGAGGTCTTGAAGCACCTGGGCATTTGCGCCGAACGCCGCCGGTACGGAGCCTTGCGACGCGCCGCATCCGCAGAGGAGGAGCGTAAGAAGTAGCCGAGTCAAGACGGGCTTCAGGGTGACACCGCGGCTTCCATGGCCTGGTAGGCCTTGCTCGTCAGTGCGTGATCCACGACGCCGGCGATGAAGCGCGACGCCGTGCGGACCTTCGCGAGATCCACGCCGGTTTCGATTCCCATTTGGTGCAGCATGTAGAGCACGTCTTCGGTGCCGACGTTGCCGGTCGCACCAGGCGCGTACGGGCAGCCGCCCAAACCGCCGGAGGATGCGTCGAACTTCGTTACGCCGAGCTGCAGCGCCGCGTACACGTTTGCGAGCGCCGTGCCGCGCGTGTCGTGGAAGTGCATCGCGATCATGTCGAGCGGAATTCTCGCGGCCAGCATCGGAACGAGCGCTGCGACTTGGCTGGGAACGCCGACGCCGATCGTGTCGCCGATCGAAAGCTCGTCGCAGCCCATCTCCATGAGTTTCAGGCTAACGTCTACTACGCTCTGCGGCGTGACCTCGTCGCCGAAGGGCGAGCCGAAGGCCGTCGATACGTAGCCGCGCACCCAGAGTCCGTCGGCCTTCGCCGCGCGCACCACGTCGCGGAACGTCGCGAGCGATTCCTCGATCGTCATGTTGATGTTGCGTTTGGTGAAGCTCTCCGACGCGGCCGTGAAGACGGCGATCGCGTCGGCGCCCGCGGCACGAGCGCGCTCGTAACCCTTGACGTTCGGCACCAGCACCGGGTAGCGCACGCCCGGCGCCTTGCGGATGCGCGAGAAGACCTCGGCGGCGTCGGCGAGCTGCGGGATTGCTTTAGGGCTGACGAACGACGTTGCTTCGATCCACTGCAGGCCCGTTTCAGAGAGCAGATCTATGTATCGGACTTTGTCGTCGGTCGAAATGACCGCGCCCTCGTTCTGCAGCCCGTCGCGCGCGCCCATTTCGAAAAGCGTGACGTGTTTGGGAAGCATTACGAAACGATGCGGAGCCGCTCGGACGAGTATCGCGCGACCTGCACGTCGGTCGTCGCCAAGGCAAGCTGAGCAGAGGTTGCCTGTGCGATTAAGGCTCGATCGAACGGGTCGCCGTGAAGGGGCGGAAGGTTATATATTTCGGCGATGTGGTCCGGTGTCAGCGGCATTGGGATCGCGGCTAGATCGTCAAGTGCGGTACTCCACCAACTTCTCGGATCGCCGACATCGAGGCTTCGCTTCATGCTCTTGAGCACGACCTCCCAATAGGAGATGGTGCTCACAAAGAGCGGACCGGATTCGATGCAGCGACGTACCTCGGGAGATAACGTTTGCGACCGGAGCGAGGCGAACAGAATGACGTTTGTATCGAGCAGTACGCCGTTCACAGATCGCCTTCGAGAAAGCGATCGAGGTCCACGGGGTCGTCCCACCCGGGATACAGCTTGATTCGGTCTTTCATCGTGTCGAATCGTACCTGGCGGCGCTCTGGCGGCGGAGGCGTAAGTTGGGCGACCGGCTTACCGTGGCGCGTGATGACGACGCTCGTGCCCTTTTCAACGGCGCGAATCAACTCGGGTAGCCGGTTCTTGGCCTCGGCGATGCTCACATCCATGAGATCCATATTATAGCCATAATTTATGGCCAAATCAATACGGGGTGCTTACGAGAGCTCCACCAGCGGGGTGCCGGCGGCGACGATTTGCCCCTCTTTCACGAGAACGGCTTTCACGCCGGCGGCGGCCGGGGCTTCGATGCGGTGCTCCATCTTCATCGCTTCGAGCACGACGAGCAGCGCGTGCTCCTCGACCGCGTCGCCCTCGCTCACGGCGACCTTCACGATCTTGCCGGGCATCGGCGCGGTCACGTGCGCGCCGGCGATTGCACCGTGGATTCCGGCTGCCGTGTCGGTTGAGGGCGGGAGCGGGAAGGTGAACTGCCACGTCCCTCCGTCGAGCCGGACGTCGAACTCGCAGCAGTCTTCCGAGACGCTGCCCACGATGGGCTCGCCGTCGAACGATGCATGTAGCTGCTCGCCGCGACGTTGCGCGCGCAGTTCGCCGGAGATGTCTCCGCTTATGCGCCAGCTCGTGCCGTCCGTGCCGGCGTCGGCGGCGAGCGAGATTGTGCCGCCGTCGTGGGCGAGCGAGAGCGGCAGGCCGACGCCGCCGATGCGCCACGGCGCGTCGCCGCCGGTCAGCAGCGCGGCCGCACACAGCATCGCGGCATGTGCGGGCGGAGCGCTGCGAGCGAAGACGGACTCGTCGAGTCGCTGAGCGAGAAAGCTCGTCGTCGTCTCGCCGCGACGAAACGCCTCGTCGCGCGCGATCCAGAGCAGCAGCGGGACGTTCGTGCGCACGCCCGCAACGTGGAAGTCTTCAAGCGCGCGTTCGAGCCGCGCGATTGCCGCAGCGCGGTCGGCGCCGTAGACGATGAGCTTGGCGAGCATCGGATCGTAGTACAGGCTCACCTCGCTGCCGGCGGTTACGCCCGCGTCCACGCGGATGCCGGGGCCTTCCGGCGGAAACCACCCTTCGATCGTTCCCGTAGAGGGCAGCATCGCATTGGCCGGATCTTCGGCGTAGAGGCGTGCTTCGATCGCCCAGCCGCGCGGGCGCACGTCGTGCTGTGCGACGGTCAGGCGTTCTCCCGACGCAATGCGCAGCTGCCACTGGACGAGATCGAGGCCGTACACCAGCTCGGTCACCGGATGCTCGACCTGCAGGCGCGCGTTCATCTCGAGGAAGTAGAACGAGCCGTCGCCATCGAGCATGAACTCGCACGTTCCCGCGTTGACGTAGCCGACCGATTCGGCGGCGCGCACCGCCGCGGCGCCCATCTCAGCGCGCAGCTCCGGCGTGAGCGCGACTGAGGGCGCTTCCTCGACGATCTTCTGGTGGCGGCGCTGGATCGAGCACTCGCGCTCGCCGAGATGGATCGTCGTCCCGTGTGCGTCGGCCAGCACTTGAAACTCGATATGGCGCGGGTCGCGAAGGTAGCGCTCGAGCAGAACCGCATCGTCGCCGAACGCCGCGAGCGCCTCGCGTTTGGCTGCGTCGAGCGCCTCGTCGAATCCGGCCGGAGCCTCTACGACGCGCATGCCGCGCCCGCCGCCGCCGGCACTGGCTTTGATGAGCAGCGGAAAGCCCACCGTCTGCGCCTGCGCGCGCAGTGCGTCGCGCGTCTGGTCGTCGCCGTCGTAGCCCGGGACGACGGGCACGTCGAAGGCGCGCACGCGGCGCTTGGCTTCGATCTTGCTCCCCATCGCCGCCATCGCTTCGGGGCTCGGCCCGACGAAGATCAGCCCCGCCTCGCGCGCGGCGCGCGCAAACGGCGCGCGCTCGGAGAGAAAGCCGTACCCCGGATGCACGGCGTCGGCTTTCATCGCGACGGCAGCGGCGAGAATGGCTTCGGCGTTGAGATAGGAGTGCGCGGCTTCGGCCGGTCCGACGCAGCGCGCGTCGTCCATGAATTCCAGGTGGTACGCATCGGCGTCGGCTTCCGAGTAGATGCCGAGCGGCGCGATGCCCATCTCGCGCGCAGCCCGCGCCACGCGCACCGCGATTTCGCCGCGGTTGGCGATGAGCAGCCGCTTAATCACTCCGCGAACTTCGGCTTGCGGCGTTCGAGGAAGGCGCGCAACCCTTCTTGCCCCTCGTCGCTGATGCGCTGGTCGGCAATGGCCTGAGTCGTGATCGCGCGCGTTTCGTCGTACGTTGCCTCGAGCACGCGGCGCATGAGCCTCTTGGCGGCCGCAACCGCCGTCGGCGCGGCGGAACGAATCTCCGCAAGCCGGCGTTCCACCGCCGCATCGAGCTCGTCGCTCTTGACGACGTCGTGAACGAGACCGATCCGCCGCGCTTGCGCGGCGTCGAAGCGCTCGCCGGTGAGAAACAGCGCGCGCGCGTGCGACGCGCCGATCTTGGCGAGCACGAAGGGCGAGATCACCGCGGGAATGATGCCGAGCTTCACCTCGGTGAAGCCGAAGATCGTCTCCTCGGTCGCGACGACGATGTCGCATACGGCGGCCAATCCTGCGCCGCCGCCGAGCGCCGCGCCCTGGATGCGCGCGATCACCGGCTTGCTGCAGCGGTCGATGGAGCGAAACATGTCGCTCATTCGCTCGGCATCGATCGCGTTCGCTTCGAAGCTGAGATCGAGCGAAGCGCGCATCCAGCCGACGTCGGCGCCTCCGCAGAAGACGCTCCCATCGCCCCCAAGCACGATGGCGCGCACGTCGTCGGCGGCGGTGAGGCGTTCGAACGCCGCGTGCACCTGCGCGATCACGTCGGCGTTGAAGGCATTGCGCACCTCCGGACGCGCCAGCGTCACGCGGGCGATCCCGTCGGCGTAGGAAAGGCGAATGCTCTCGGCCATCTCGCGCTCGGGGTTCGCGGCGTCATCCAACCGGGCCTCGCAGGCGTTATACTCATGAGATGCCGCAAGCCGGAGGCCCCGCGATCTACCGCTACGCGCTGCTCACGCGAGCGAGCCACTGGGTGTGGGTCGTCGCCTTCTTCGTGCTGATCGGCAGCGGGCTGCAGATCTTCAACGCCTCGCCCAACCTCGACGCGTCCGACAAGAGCGATCCGGCGCGGCGGGTGCTCGCGATCGGCTCGCCGGCGCAGGGCGTCGGCACGACGACGATCTTCGGACGCACCTTCCGCACGACCGGGTGGCTGGGCTGGACGCAGGACGGCATGGGCTCGATGGGCGAGCACGCGTTCCCGGCCTGGGCGACGATTCCGGGCTACCAAGACCTCGCGAGCGGCCGGCGCTGGCACCTGTTTTTCGCGTGGGTCGCGGCTATCTGCTGGCTGGCCTGGCTGATCTCGACCGCGGTCAAAGGCAGCCTCGGGCAGATGCTTCTGCGCCCGAGCGACCTGCCGAAGCTCTGGCCGATGCAGGCCTACTATCTGAAGCTTCGTAAGGACCCGCCGCCGCACGGCATCTACAATCCGCTGCAGAAGGCGGCGTACACGAGCGTCGGCTTCGTCATCGCGCCGCTCGTCGTGCTCACCGGGCTCGCGCTTTCGCCGGGCATCGACGCGATCGCCAATCCCCTGACGGTGCTGCTCGGCGGACGCCAGTTCGCGCGGCTCTGGCACTTTGCCGGCATGATCGCGCTCGTGGGCTTCTTCGGCGTGCACACCTTCCAGGTGGCGACGCAGGGCATCGTCAACCAGATGCGCTCGATGATCACCGGCTGGTATCGCCCCGACGCTACCGCGGAATCGAACGCGCGATGAAGCGCCGGCTTTTTGTGGCCTCGTCGCTCTCCGCGCTCGCCGGCTGCGGACCGATCGGGACCGCGCTCAACGGCAACGGCGCCGTTCGTACGATGCTGGCTTCGGCCGAAGGTCTCAACCACGCGCTGATCGGCACGCGAGGTATGGCCCGCGAATACCGCGACGGCGACGTGGACCGGCAGTTCCGCGTGAACGGATTTGCGACGCCGTCGAACGCGCATTACCAGCAGCTGCTGGCCGGGAACTTCGCCGGGTACCAACTCGTCGTCATGGGCGCGGTCGATCGCCCGGCAGCGATGTCGCTCGCGCAGCTGCAGCGCATGCCGCAGCGCACGCAGATCACGCGCCACGACTGCGTCGAGGGCTGGAGCGCGATCGGCAAGTGGAGCGGCGTGCCGCTCGGCGCGGTGCTCGACGCGGTCTCGCCCCGAGCGGACGCGCGCTACGTCGTCTTTCACTGCATGGACGACGACGGCGCGGGCAACGTGTACTACGAAAGCCTGGACCTCCACCAGGCACGCCATCCGCAGGCGCTGCTTGCCCTGCGGCTCAACGACGCGCCGCTCGACGCCGACCACGGCGCGCCCGTGCGCCTGCGCGTTCCCACGCAGCTCGGCTACAAAAGTGCGAAGTGGGTCGCTGCCATCGAAGTCGCAGGCAGTTTCGCCGGCATCGCCGGCGGCCGCGGCGGCTACTGGGAGGACCAGGGGTACGAGTGGTACGCGGGGATTTGACCTAGTTTTTCCTACATTCTTCTCGCCGACGTCGTAGGATGCGTGAAGTTGACAAAGCCGCATCTACGAAAGGACATCATGAGACTCTCTCGCGTTTTGCTCGCCGGAATTTTTTCTTGCGCTATTAGCTTCATCGGCAGCGGCATCGCCGTCGCCGCCGACGCACCCGCACCCATCACCGTAACGGCCTCGAACTGGAAGTTCGCGCCGGCGGAAATCACCGTCCACGTTAATCAGCCCGTAACGCTCGCCCTGACCTCGAGCGAGGGCGCCCACGGTTTCGCTTCGAGCGAGCTGGGCATCGCCAACGTGATGATCGCGCCGGGCGCCGCCAAGACGGTCAAGTTCACGCCGACGAAGGTCGGAACGTACACGATCCACTGCGCGCTAATGTGCGGCCAAGGGCACGCCGACATGACGTTCGTCATCAAGGTGGTCGCCTAACCAAGGCACGTCACGCCGGGCGGTGCCCGAGCGTTTCAAGATAGTCATGACCGGGGGCGCGCTGGCCGGCTCCGTTGCTCACACTCTCATCCTGGAGAGTTCCGCGGAGCGACCGGCGCGTCTCTTGCTAGAGTGCCTGCACAGGGGAGCGTCGAAAAAGCGGACATGCCGAAACTTCGCGCAACGCTCCTTTGTGCCGCCGCCCTAGCCGCGTTTCTGCCGTCTGCCGCCGCGAGCGCGCCGTCGGCCGCGACGGAAGCATACATGCCGGCGCCGCCGGGCACGATCGTGCAGAATCAGACGGTCTACCTCACCGGCGACGGCAACTTCGCCCGATGGCAGGCGGTGGTGAGCAAGAAGCTGCTCGGCTCGGCGAACGGCCGCAGTTTTTACCAGTACTACCTCTCCATCTATGCCGACAGCCGCGGCGCGTACCGGCTGCGCTACCGGTCGCCGCGCAACGGCGGGCCCCTTTCGAACGTCGCGCAGGCCAACGGCGCAAAGTTGTGGTTTCCGGCGCAAGACGTCCGCATCGTCGGTTCGGGCAGCTTCATGCAGCCCGGCGTGCAGCAGCTCGTCGTGCGCTCGCACGAGATGTCCGCCGACTGCGGCATGGCCACGATAAGCGTCTTTGCGAGCGGCCCGGCCGGCAGCGTCGTTCCCGCAGTCTCGGCAAACAATCTCTGCGATCTCAACGCGACCATCGAACACGGGGACAACGGCGATTCCGTGCACTTGAGCGGCCCGTACTATGCAGCCAACGCCGCAGCCTGCTGCCCGACCAAACCCAAGGCCGCGGCGGTGTTGAACTTCTCGGGCAAATGGGTCGAGACGCCGGCGTACTTTAAGATGTACGCGGGGAAGCTTCCGCCGAACTAGTCCGGCCGTTCGCCGAGCATGTCGCCCGATTCGATGTGCAGCTGCGCGCCGCGCCAGCGCACGTCGCGTCCAGCGAGGCCGCAAAGCCAGATGGCGATCCCGAAGAGGTCGCGTGCCGGCACGCGCCATGCCGGTGCGGGCGCGACGCCGAGCGCGCGCGCGGACACGCGCTGCAAGACGATGCGCGCAAACGCCGCCCGGCAAATTGCCGCAAAGCGTTTTGGACTGGGCGCCAGCAAGAACGCCGCTAACGCGAGCGGAACCGGATAGGTAAGGAACATGCCGGCGTAGCCGGCCGGCTGCACGCCCCGAATCGTCCGGTGCCAGCGCAGCTCGTGGTTCCACAGATCTTCCAGGCTCGCATCCGACACCATCGTTCGAACGACGTACTGCGGGAAGACGACGCGCAGGCCGCGCGCTGCGATGCGATGGCCGAGCATGAAGTCGTCGGCGAGATGCGGCGCGAGCGCCTCGAAGCCGCCGATCGCGGCGAGGACTTCCGAGCGCACCGCATTCGTCGGGCCCAAGCAGTGCTTTGGCGGGCCGAAGAGGCGATTGACGAGCACCGACGGGATGAACTGCTCGTTCATGAACATCGCGCCCAGCGCCGACGAAAACGAGCCGTCGGGAACGCCGGCAAAAAGACAGCTCACGACGCCGACGCCCGGCTCGCGCAGGGGCGCCGTGACGGCGCGGACGTACCCCGGATCCACCCGCGTGTCGCTGTCTGCTAGAATCAGCACGCCGTTGCGCGCGAGGCGCATCATCGAGAGCACGTTGGCGATCTTCGGGTTGCGCGCGGGCAGTTCGCCGACGTTGATCTCGATGTTGCGATCGGGAAGGTCGGCGGCCACGCGCCGCGCGATCGCCAACGCGGCGTCGCCCGCGTTCGCCACGCCAAGGACGAGCTGACAGACCGGATAGTCCTGCAGCGCGAAGGCGCGCAGGTTCTCTTCGAGCGCGGGTTCGTCGCCGTGCAGCGGCACGAGCAACGTAACCGCCGGGAGGTCGCCGGCGATTTCCGGTTCGGGCGCGGGTTGCCGGAAGCGCGCGGCGCAGACGATTGCGACGGCCGTATAGCCGATGGCGGCGATGGCCGCAACGTCAAAGGCCGCAGCCAGCATACGCGTGAGCTTCACGCGAGGCGCTTCGCGAAGGCGCAAAAGCGGGCCTTTATGCGCGTTCGGAGAAAATTCGCACCGATGAAGCCGAGTCGGACGCTGCTTGCGATTACCTGCGGCACGCGCCAGTTCTATCTGCGGTTCAAGATCCGCATACGCCAGTGGGGGCATCTGCCGGCCGATCGCGGCGCGACCGTGCTGATCACCAATCACCAGCACATGGACGAAGGCGAAACGGTGATCGGACGCACGTTCTTCCTGCATCCCTGGAAGCCGCTGCTCATGTGCAACTCGCGCCGCACCTTCGAGACGGGCTTCATCGCGGCGCGCCTGCCGTGGACCGCGCGCTTTACGCGAGGCGTCAACTTGAGCTGGCTGTGGGCTCGCTACGGCATCTTTCCGATTGAGAACCATCTCTTCTCGCGGCCGCTCATCAGCCTAGCCGAGGAGCTGCGCGCCGCGCACGGCGACATCGCGCTCGAAGAGATCCTGCCGGCCGAAATGCTCGAGTCGCTCGGCTTGAGCGGTCTCGCGCTCGGCGATCTCTGGAAGCTGCAGCATTTCATGCCGGCGCAGGCTTGGGTGAGAATCTCGCAGCTCAAACAGCCCTACCGGCGCGAGGTGCTCGAGAATCTGCGCGCGGTGACGCAGCGCGACATCGCCGACATCGTCGAGTACGTGCGCGCCGGCGCGACGTTCTACATCACGCCCGAGGGCGACTTCACTCACGACGGGCGCTTGCGCCCGATGCGCGGGGGCATCGTCGAAGCGCTCGCGCCTCATGCCGATCTTTGGCTGTGCGCGATCGCCTACGATCCCTATCACGGGCGGCGCCTCTCGATGCTCTATCGCGTGGTCAAGTATTCGGGTATCGCAGACGTCGGCACGGAGTTGGCCGCGGCGCGGCCGGTTACGACCGCGGCGGTGCTGGCGGAGTTTTTGCGCAACGGTCCCGAGACGTTTGCGTTCGATGATGCGCTGTGCGCGACGCGCGAGCGGCTCGCGGCCCTGCCTTCTAACGTCTTCGTGGATCCGGAGCTGCACGCCGATCCTCGAGCGGCGGTCGAACGCGCGCTGGCAACGATGCGCGCGCGCGGCACGCTAAGCGTACGAGACGAGCGCTATCGCCTTACCGCACAGCGCCTGGATGCGCGGTTCCCGCACGTCGCCGACATGATCGATTTTCAGGCCAACATGCTCGAGGAGACGCTCGCCTCGGCCGCGCGGATAGGAGAACCCGGCTCCGCTTCGGCTTAGGAGGTAGCTGCCTCGAGCCGGCGCTCGCCGGCCTGTTCGCGCCGCGCGCGCAGGTAGCCGAAGAACTCGCCGCCCTCGCGCAGCCGGCGAACCATCATCTGACGGCTCGTGACCATCTCGGCTACGATCTTGGCGATCTTCTTCGGGCGGAAGTAGAACTCGCGATACATGCGCTCCACCGAGTCCTCGATTTCGGCCGTGGAGAGCGTGTCGTAGCGCAGCGTGGACGTCTGGATGCCTCCTCCGGAGACCAAGTCGTCGCGCGCGAACCAGCCGTTCTTCATCGCTTGGTCGTAGAGTTCGGTGCCCGGGTAGGGCGAGGCGATCGAGACCTGGATGGTGTGCGGATCGAGTTCCTTTGCGAACTCGATCGTTTCGCGCACGGTCTCCGGCGTGTCTACCGGCAGGCCGATGATGAACGTGCCGTGGACCTTAATGCCGAGTTTGTGGCAGTTCTTCATGAACTCGCGCGCCATCTCGAGCTTGAGGCCCTTTTTGATGCGGTAGAGAATCTCTTGGTTGCCCGATTCGAAGCCGACGAGCAGCACGCGCAGGTTGTTGTCGCGCAGCGTCTTGAGCGTATCGTAGTCCACGTGCGCGCGCGCGTTACACGCCCAGCTGAGGTTCAAGCGTTTCATGTGCTTGCTCAGCGCGATCGCGTACTCTTTTTCGTTCGTGAGCGTGTCGTCGTCGAACATGTACTCGGCGACCGTCGAACCGAAGATGCCTTTGGCTTCGTCGAGATCGCGGCCGACCGCTTCGGCGCTCTTATGACGGAAGACGTGCCCGCCGATCGTCTGCGGCCAGAGGCAGAACGTGCATTTTGCCGTGCAGCCGCGCCCGGTGTACCACGAGACGTACGGGTGCAGCAGGTAGCCGTTGTAGTACTTCGTGACGTCGAGAAACTTGGCGTAGGTCGGCAGAACGCTCGGAACCGCGTCCCAATCGGCGATCTGCGGGCGCTCTTCGTTGCGTTTGATCTCGCCGTTGCCGTCGCGATAGGTCAGCCCGAGGATCTCGTTCCAGGGGCGCCCTTCGGCCAGTTCCTTGCACGTGTAGTCGAACTCGTTGCGGCAGACGAAGTCGATGAGCGGGTTGTCGCGCATCGTTTGGTCGGGCAGCACGGCGACGTGCGCGCCGATGAAGCCGACTTTGAGGGCCGGATTCTGCGCTTTAAGCCGCCGAGCGCACTCTACGTCGTTTGGCAGCGACGGCGTGCTCGTGTGCATGACCACCATATCGTGGCCCTTGGCGATCGCAAGCACGTCGTCGATCGTCTGCCCGTGCGGGGCTGCGTCTACGAGCGTGCTGTCCGGTACGAGGGCGGCCGGCTGCGCCAGCCACGTCGGATACCAAAACGACGTCACCTCGCGCTTCGCTTGGTAGCGCGCGCCGGCACCGCCGTCAAATCCATCGAAGGAAGGTGGGCTCAGGAATAGGGTTTTCACAGGTCTGGTCGCTTCCGCCGAGCCAATCCCCCGTCCTGCCCTGGGGCACCCCGGCGACGCCGCCGCCGGCGCTCAGACGATGTCGTCTACCTCGCCGTGGTGCTCGTCCCACTGGTCGCCGCGGTTCTCGTTCAAGCTGCTCTCGCCGTAGCGCTCCTCTTCGCGCTTAACCGCCTCGGAGGGGCGCAGCGGCCGCTCCTTCGCCTCGGCCACGTCGGGCGAGATCGTTTCGCTCTCGTCGTCGGGATACGGCAGACGTTGCTCTGTCATATCTGCACTATACCCGGAATTCAGCGAACCGACAAACGATTGGAAGCACCTGCCCGTTTCGGCTCAAACGCTGAAGTAACTTCGAGCGTCCGCATCGTGTTGCGCTAATTAGGAAAACAGAACTCAAAATGAAAGTTGAGCACTTATGATGGATTTAACGAAAACCGCGCCGCGCAGCGTCAGAGAGAAGATGCTGGGCCTCGTGCAGCTCGCGCGAACGACCGACAAGGCGAAAGCGCTCGCCCACGGTCAAATCGGCGAGTACAATTACGAGTCACCGATGGACCAAGGCGTCTTCGAGTTTCTCGGCATGGACCCCAAAGAGTTCCTCAACCTCGTAAAGAGCGCTAAGGATGACGGCGAGATCGAGGCGTACGTGAAACCGTTCGTCGCCAAGAAGGACTCGCAGTCGATCGACGCCTTCAATAAAAAATGGCTTTGGTCGGTTCCGACGGGCGATTCGCTCAAGCATTTCCAGGAACAGCTCGGCAAGATCGCTCCTACCCGGACCGACGTTACGACCTGGTCGGATCTTCTCGATCTGGAAGAAGGCCGTGAGGTTCCCCGTCGCCAGCCGGTGGTTGCCCAGCGCGAAACCGCTCGCGTCTAGAAGTCAAGAAGGGAGCGCGACTCGCGTCGCGCTCCCTGGCCTAGCGCACGCAATCCAGGATAACTTTGAGCGCACCGGTATTCGCTGCGTTCGCGAACGTTTCGTAGGCTTCCGCAACGGCGTCGAGCTTGAAATGGTGCGTTATGAGCCGCTCCGCATGTATTTTGTGCGCGCGCATCATTCTTAAGAGCGTCGGCGTGCTCGACGTATCTACCAGGCGCGTCGTGATCGTGATATTGCGGTCCCACAACCGTTCGAGGTGAAGGTCGACGGGCTTGCCGTGAACGCCGATGTTTGCGATGTGGCCGCCGGCCGCGACGATCTGCTCGCACAGCTGAAACGTCGCCGGAATGCCGACAGCCTCGATGGCCGTGTCTACGCCACGCTGTTCCGTCAGATCCAAGAGCGCCGCTCGGGCGTCGCTCGTAGCGCTATTTATGACGCTCGTAGCGCCGAAGCGCGTGGCCATCCGCAGCCGTTTTTCGTCGAGGTCGATCATGATGATCTGCGCCGGCGAGTAGAACTGGGCGGTGAGCAGGGCCGCGAGGCCTATCGGGCCCGAGCCGACGATTCCGACGCTGCTCCCCGGCGCGATCTGCCCGTTGAGGACGCCGCATTCAAAGCCGGTCGGCAGGATGTCGCTGAACATGACCAGCGGTTCCTCGTTCTCGTCGTCCAGGATGGGGTAGAGGCTCGTATCTGCATAGGGAATACGCACGTACTCGGCTTGCGTGCCGTCGATCGCATTGCCGAGAATCCAACCGCCGTTGCTGCAGTGCGAGAACATCAGCCGCCTGCAATAGACGCACGCGCCGCACGACGTGATGCAGGAGATCAACACGCGATCTCCCTTTTTGAAAGCGCTGACCGAAGCGCCGGTCTCGTCGACGACGCCGACCCCCTCGTGGCCGAGGATGCGGCCTGGCTGCGCAGTCGGCACGTCGCCCTTGAGAATGTGTAAGTCCGTGCCGCAAATCGTCGTCTTTAGCATCCGCACGATCGCGTCGGTAGGCGCCGTAATCGTCGGCCTGGGCTGGTCTTGCAGGGCCTTCTGGCCGTCTCCGAGATAGACGAGGGCCTTCATGCCGGCCGTTACGCCGCCATTCCTCACCGTAGTAGCTGGCTTGATGCCGGTGGTCGCTGTAATGGTCATAGCTTCACCGTATCATGCCGGTGCGTAACAAGATATCGGTGGAAACGCGGAAAAGAACGCTTTGCCATGCCGAGCCCGCGAAAACTTATGCTCATCCGCCACGCCGAGAAGCAGAACGAGCCGCCCCCGTTTGGGATCGACGAGGAGGGCAATCGAAGTAAGCACTCGCTGATCGCGAGGGGCTGGCAGCGAGCGGGCGCCTTGGTTCCATTTTTCTGCCATCCCGCGCACCCAGCTATTGCGACGCCAACGGCCATCTTTGCGTCCGCGCCGTCCGACGATCCTGCGATTCCCAAACGCGAAGCGAGGAGTCTACGGCCGCAGCAAACGATCGGACCGTTGGCCTCGAAGCTTGGCCTCGAGGCGAATAGTGCGTTCTCGGTTGGCGGCGAGCCGGCGTTGATCGCCGCGCTTAAGGCATGCGATCGCATCGTACTCGTGGCGTGGGAACACAGGCACCTTCCGGTAATCGCCGCGGGTTTTGTGCCGCATCCGCCGGAATGGGCCGACGATAGATTCGATGCCGTGTGGGTGCTCGATCGGCGTACGGACGGGACGTACTCGCTGGTCGTCGTCGATCAGCACCTGCTCGCCGGGGACCGCTAACTCCCGCAATGTTCTAACCCGGCGGAGCCTCCAGCGTGCTTTCCCAGCCCAGCACGCGCGCGATCAGTTCGGTTCGGTTCCGGCTGTTGGTTTTGTCGACCATGTTCTTGATATGATCCTGAATCGTCGAGGACGTAATATGCAGTTTTTCGCCGATTTCCTCAAGCTTCGCACCATCGAGAAGCAGGGCGAGCACCTGTAGCTCGCGAGGGGAGATATGAAAGCGAGCCGCCGGGCCCGTAAGGGAATGCGGCGGATGAAAGCGGTTGATCCGGACGCCGATGAAGAGGCCGGCGGGGCCCGACATCGGCTGCGTGCGCACCACCAAGAACGGGACTGGATGGGCGATGCCGGCGTGCTGGGTATCGACGTCTGCCTGCCAGCCCGCGACCAGTTCCCGGACGGTTTCTTCGAGTACCGCGGGGAGTCGATCCGCTAGCCTGGTATGCAAGCCGGTGAGCGCGATCCGCCGCTGATCCTCAGCCGTCCATGCGAGGACGATCTGCAAATCGGCGTTTAGCACGTAGAACGATTCTCCCGACGCCTCGGCTGCGGACGCGTCGTCATCGGTGCGGTCGCCGGCACTGGGAGCAGCGGATACCTCGTTCTCGCGCGAGCTAAGCCGCAGCGCGGAGAGGCGTTCCGACGTCGCGTCGAGCGATAATGCCAGCATGCTTACTTCGCTGGAGGTAAACGGGCCGAGCTCGCTCGTCCGCAGCAGCGTGAGGATGCCGAAGTCGGCGCGGGCATCGGCAAACAGCAGGGTGATGCCGCTGTCGTAGGCGCCGAGGGGACCGATCGTCGCGGCGACGCGGGCGCCGCGTTTAACGCGCTCGCGCTGACGTTGGAACTCGCGGCGGAGCGGGGAGAGATCGCCGCCTCGTCCTTGGGAATCGAGGAGCAAGCCCAATTCGCCGTCTACTTTCACCCGCGCGAACGCCCAACGCGACGCCGGAACGACGCGTAGAATCGCCGTGATTATCGGATATGCGGGATCCGAGTCAGGCAGAAGGCCGGCAACGAGCAGCGCGTCGGTCTTGGCTAGGCCCGCGTCGCCGCTATCGCGCTTTTTCAGGATGGTTTCTTTCTCGTCGCGATGCTACGCTGGGAAGCGTTGATTCTGCGCCGACGCGTCGAACTGCTCTAAGCCCGCTGAAAGCGTTATAGAATGGCCCGCGCATGCTGTTTGTCCGGCATCGACCCCAACGACGTCCCGCTCCTGGGTGCCGCGCTCAAAAGTGCCGGAGAGCAGGGCCTTGCGATCCTCACCAATCTAGGGGTAGCCGAGCTTCGAAAGCTGACGCCGGACGTTTTGATCGCCGATGTCGACCGCCTCGAAGTCGACCAGTTCGAACTCTTGCGCCAGATTCGATTCGTCTTACCCGACTGCGTCATGGCCGTTTATACCGCCGTCGTCGATCTCTCCTGGGCCC
The DNA here is from genome assembly GCA_963790985.1 of Vulcanimicrobiota bacterium. GTDB lineage: Bacteria > Vulcanimicrobiota > Vulcanimicrobiia > Vulcanimicrobiales > Vulcanimicrobiaceae > Cybelea. The sequence continues at coordinate 198,897 of CAWBQB010000004.1, read as the reverse complement.
GCGCGTGTCACCTGGCGGGCGCGACGTGCGTGCTCTCCAAAGAGTCCTCCGAATCGCAGCTGGCGTCGGGCCTTCGCCACGCGATACGGAGCGGCTGTTTCACCGATCCGCGTTTCGCCGCTTAGGAAGGCTCGAACGATGCTGCTATCGGCCGCTCCATTCGTACGCCGGGCGGTGCGCGCTGCTAGGAACGTACCCGAGTGGGACGCTGACGTCTTAAATTCACCTGCCGGCGGCGCGCGGTACGGCGGAGACTGGTGCGACGTGTTTGCGGTTTCCGGCAACTCGGTTGCCGTGACGATCGGCGACGTCGCCGGGCACGGCGAGCCCGTTGCCGAAACGATGCACGCGATGCGCCAGGCCGTGTTCGCGGCCACGAAGGATAGCGCGGATCCATCGACGATCTTGTCCGTTGCAAATAACGCTGCATATGCGCAAGGGGATGGCGTCATCGTTACGGCAATCGTTGCAATTCTGAACCGCGGATTGCAAACGCTCACCTTCGCGAACGCCGGCCACCCCGCGCCGTTAATGATGACCTCGGCCGCACACGGATTCTTAGGGCATGCGGTCGGAGATTTGCCCTTGGGCGTCGTCCGCAAACACCGCGCGGCCGACTACGTCATTGCGCTTCCGCCCGATGCACTCATCGTTATGTACACGGACGGGGTCACCGAGCACGATCGCAATATTCTTTGTGGCGAGCGTGAGCTCGTCGACGCTTGCCGCGCGGCCTACGATGCTCCCGGCTCGGACGCCGCTCGCGCCATCGCGCAGGGCGTGTTCGGGAAAACCCGCGGGCACGATGACGCCGCCGTGATCGCCCTACGCGCCTCGAAAGGATAGCTACATTCGGAAGACGCCGAAGTGCGTGCGCGGCTGCGGCGCGTGCGCCGCAGCGTCGAGTCCGATCGCGATGACGCGGCGCGTGTCGAGCGGATCTATGATGCCGTCGTCCCACAGGCGCGCGGTCGAGTAATAGGGATTGCCCTCGCGTTCGTACTTCTCCAGAATCGGCGCCTCGAACGCGGCCTTGTCCTCGGGCGACATCTCGCCTTTCACCGTCGAGAGCACGCTTGCGGCTTGCGGGCCGCCCATCACGCTGATGCGCGCGTTCGGCCACATCCAGAGCTGGCGCGGCGCGTAGGCGCGGCCGCACATGCCGTAGTTTCCCGCACCGAAGCTTCCGCCGATCACGACGGTGAACTTCGGCACCTCGGCGCACGCGACGGCGGTCACGAGCTTGGCGCCGTCTTTGGCGATGCCGCCGTTTTCGTACTCTTTGCCGACCATGAAGCCGGTGATGTTCTGCAAAAAGAGCAGCGGCGTGCCGCGCTGCGCGCACAGCTCGATGAAGTGCGCGCCTTTGAGCGCGCTTTCGCTGAAGAGAATGCCGTTGTTGGCGAGGATGCCGATGGGATGGCCCTCGATGCGCGCGAAGCCGCAGAGCAGCGTCGTGCCGTAGCGCGACTTGAACTCGTGGAACTCCGAGCCGTCCACCAGGCGCGCGACGACCTCGCGCACGTCGTAGCCGGTGCGGCTGTCGGCGGGGATGACGCCGTAGATGTCGCGCGGATCGTACTTCGGCGGTTCGGGCTCGATGCAATCCCACTGGCGCGGCAGCTCGATGTGCAGGTTACGCACGATCTCGCGCACGATCGCCAGCGCGTGCTCGTCGTCGTTGGCGAAGTGGTCGGCAACGCCCGAGACGCGCGTGTGCACGTCGGCGCCGCCGAGCTCTTCGGCGGTAACCACCTCGCCGGTCGCGGCCTTCACCAGCGGCGGTCCGCCGAGAAAGATCGTTCCGTTACCCTTCACGATCACCGTTTCGTCGCTCATCGCGGGCACGTACGCGCCGCCCGCGGTGCACGAGCCCATCACCGCGGCGATCTGTGCGATGCGTTTGCCCGACATGCGCGCCTGATTGTAGAAGATGCGCCCGAAGTGATCGCGGTCGGGGAATACGTCGGCTTGCAGCGGTAAGAACGCGCCCCCTGAGTCAACGAGATAGATGCACGGCAGGTGGTTCTGTTCGGCGATCTCTTGCGCGCGCAGATGTTTCTTGACGGTCATCGGGTAGTACGTGCCCCCCTTGACCGTCGCATCGTTGGCGACGATTACGCAGGGCAGCCCCTCGACGATCCCGATGCCGGTGAGGATCCCTGCCGCCGGCGAGTCGTCGTTATACATGCCGTTCGCAGCGAGTGCGGAAAACTCCAAGAAGGCCGAGCCGGGATCCACGAGCCGGTCGACGCGTTGCCGGGCGGTGAGCTTGTTGCGTTTGCGGTGTTTTGCGACCGCCTCCGGGCCGCCGCCGCCGCGGACGGCGACCAGCCGCTCGCGCAACTCCTCGACCAGCCCCTCCATTCGGGCCGCATTTGCAGTAAAGCTCGACGATTGCCGGTCGAGCCGCGTTTCAAGCACCGCCATCGCGCCGCCATTCGGCGCCGCGCGCTTAGAGCCCGGTTAGACCTTGCCAAAAGGCTAGGCGACGCCTCGGCGGGGGCGTAGGATAGTGGGTAATGGCGGCACAGGCTCAAGTCGATTTCGGCGGCATACTGCGCCCGCAGGGCCGCCTCGACGACGCAACGGCGCTGCAGGCGCACCGCGGGGTGTTGGGCACGCGCGCGGCCGCGCATTTGCTGCGCCGAGCCGGCTTCGGCGGCACGCCCGCGCAGGTGCGGCGCTACGCCGCGATGGACGCGCACGACGCGGCGGCATCGCTGCTCGAGTTTCCGTCACCCGATTCGATCGCGCCGCCCTCGCCGCTCGACAACCTCATCGGCATGTCGGGGCGCATGGCGCAGATGCAGTCCGAACGAGCGTCGCTTGCCGAGCTGCAGCTCTGGTGGCTCAACCGCATGCTGGCGAGTCCGGCGCCGCTGCAGGAGAAGATGACCCTGTACTTTCACGGGCACTTCACCTCGCGCGCGACGCCGCGCTTTCCGCAGATCACGTACGATCAAAACGCGCTCTTCCGCCGGTGGGCGTCGGGAAATCTGCGCGAGCTCACTCGCGAGGTGTCCGTCAACCCCTCGATGCTCATCTACCTAAACGGCGCCGGAAGCGTCGTCGGGGCGCCCAACGAGAACTACGCGCGCGAGCTCATGGAGATCTTCACGCTCGGCGTGGACCACTACACCGAGCAGGACGTGCGCGAATCGGCGCGCGCGTGGACGGGCTGGCGCGTGAACCGCCCGACGGCGACCGCCACGTTCGACCCGCAGCGCCACGATTACGGGCGCAAGACCTTCCTCGGCCAAACCGGCAATTTCAACGGCAACGACATCGTCAGCATCATCTTCGCGCAGCCGCAGTGCGCGCGATTCTTCGCGACGAGCCTGCTGAACTTTTTCGTCTACAACAACCCCGAGCCGGCGCTCGTCGACGGCGTGGCGGCGCTGCTGCGCGCGCACGACTTCGAGCTCGCGCCGGTGCTCGGCGCGATCTTGCGCAGCGATGTGTTCTACGGCGAGCGGGCGTACCGCGCGCTCGTCAAGAGCCCGGTCGAGTTCGTCGTGGGGACGTACGCCGCGTTGGGCCTCCCGGCGATCGACGAGAGCGCGCTGCCCGCGCTCGCGCAGATGGGGCAACGGCTCTACTTTCCGCCCAACGTCGCCGGCTGGCCGGGCGGCAGCAACTGGCTGACGAGCGGCACGATGATCGCGCGGCAGAACTTCCTCGTGCGTCTCCTCGGCTCGCAGACGCTCGCATCCTCGACGTGGCTCGGCGGCGTGCCGGTAAACCCTGCCGGCGCCGCGTCGCAGTTGAGCGAGACGCTGCTGCAAGGCGATCTGGCGCCGGCGTCGCTGGTCGAGGTCGAGCGGTATCTCAACGGCGCCGGAAGCGCGGCGCTCGCCACGCTGTCGGCGGAAAACTACGGAGAACGCGTGTCGGGGGCCGTCTATTTGGCGATGGCCACGCCCGCGTACCAGTTAAACTGATGAAGCGCGCTAACTTTTTGCTCGGGACGGCATCGGGGCTTGCGGTCGTGGCAAACACCGAGCACGTCTTCGCGCGCGCGCTCGCGCAGACGCCGCTTCCCGGGCTGCCGGGAAGCGAAGACCGCTGTCTCGTGCTGATCAACCTCTATGGCGGAAACGACGGCCTCAACTGCGTCGTGCCGCACGGCGACTCGCGTTACTACCAGCTGCGCCCGTCGCTGGCGATCGCGCAGTCCGACGTCATCGCGATCGACGCAAACGTCGGCTTGAACCCGGGCATGAAGTCGTTCAAGGCGATGTACGATCGCGGGATGGTCGCGATCGTTCAGGGCGTCGGCTACCCGAATCCCGATCACTCGCACTTTCGCTCGACCGAGATCTGGCAGACGGCTGCGCCGGATCGCTACGAGCACACCGGCTGGCTCGGACGCTACTTCGACGGCGCCGGCCTGCCGTCGCAGAACCTGTTCAAAGGCGTTGCGGTCTCGCGCGTGCTCCCCGAAGTGCTCGTCTCCGAGCGCACCGACATTCCGGCGATTCCGAGCCTGGGCGGCTACGCGATGGCCGCCGACCGCAACGCCGCCGCGAGCCAGGCGTTCTCGCGCGAGGCGCGCGATTGGCACCTGCCGTTTCAATCGCCCTACCTGGCGCACGTCATGCAGGTCGAGGGCGACGCGCAGCGCAGCTCCCAAGAGCTGCCCAAACTCGTCGCCGGCTACGAAACGAAAGCGACGTACCCGCCGAGCGAACTTGGGCGCAGCCTCGCGCTCGCGGCGCAGATCGTGGGGAGCAACCTCGGAACGAAGGTGATCTACGTCGAGCACGGCTCGTTCGACACGCACGTCAGCCAGGTGCAGACGCAGAACCAGCTCCTCACGCAGTTCTCCAACGCGATCGCGGCTTTTTACGACGATCTCGCCGCGCACGGCAACGACGAGCGCGTGCTCACGATAACCTTCAGCGAATTCGGACGGCGCATCGAGGAGAACGGCAGCCGCGGCACCGACCACGGCGAGGCGTCGCCGCTCTTCGCGATCGGCGGCGGCGTCAAAGGCGGTCTCTACGGCCGGATGCCCGATCTAGCGGCCACGAACATGGGCAACATCCGCTACACGGTGGACTTCCGCAGCGTGTATGCGACGGTGCTCGAACGCTGGCTCGGCCGCCCGTCCGCGCCGGTGCTCGCCGGCACGTTTCCGCAGCTCCCGCTCCTGGCCTAGCGAAGGGCTGGGCATCCGGCGGTCCAAAGGGACCGTCATGGCCTCGTCCATTCTTTTTCTGGGCAGCGGCGGCGCGCGCTTCGTCGTCGCGCGCCAGTTGCGAGCCTCCGGCGGGATGTGGATGCGCTTCGGGGAGACGCAGATCCACGTGGATCCCGGCCCGGGAGCGCTCGTCCGCGCGCTCGCGCACGTGCCGCCCTGCAATCCGCGCGAGCTCGACGCGATCGTGCTCTCGCACAAACACCTCGATCATTCCAGCGACGTCAACGTGCTGGCCGAGGCGATGACCTCGGGCGGATTCCGTAAGCGCGGAGCGATTCTCGCGCCGGCCGACGCGTTCGACGCGCAACCCGTCGTGCTGCCGTACCTGCACTCGTACGTCGAGCGCATCGAGCACCTGAAGGCCGGCGCCGGGCCCTACCATATCGGCGGCGTCGAGATGCGCACGTCAATGGCGCACGTCCACTCCGTGCAGACCTACGGCATGCACTTTTCCTACGACGGCCTGCGGGTCTCGTATCTGCCGTGCGGCCGCTACGTCGAGACGCTCGCGGCCGATTACGCGCGCCATCGCCCCGACGTGCTCGTCATCAACGTGCTGCGCTTCCAAGACGAAATGAACGTGGATCACCTGACCTGGCCCGACGCGTGCCGCATCGTGGCGGAGGTGCGCCCGAAGGTTGCGATCTTCCAGCACTTCGGCACGAAGATGCTCGAGGCCGATCCGCCGCGGCTGGCACAAGAGGTCGAAGACGAGCTGGGCCTGCGCGCGATCGCCGCGTACGACGGCTACACCGTGGACTTGGACACCGAGGTAGCGGCGGTTGCCGGTTGAGATCGCCCGAGCGGCCCCCGAGGCCGTCGCGGCGTTCTACCGGCAAAACGAGCGCGAAGCGCTACATGCGTTCTACGGCTTCGCCGTCGTCTGGCACGAACAGGCGCACGTGCTCGCGGCGCGCGACGGCACGACGCTCGTCGGCGCGGCGACGATTCGGATCGCGGCCTCGCTCGCGCACGTCGAACGCGCGGTCGTCGTGCCGCAGCGCCGCCGCGAAGGCATCGGGCGCGGGTTGCTCGCCGCCGCCGCCGACGCTGCGAACTACTACAACTGCCACAAAATGACGGCGACCGTGCCGCACCAAAGCGCCGCGCAGGCGTTCTTCGAAGCCTGCGGGTACCACGAAGAGGCGGTGCTCAAGCAGCACGCGTTCAAGCTGGACATGGCGATGCTGCGGAAGTTCTTGCTGTAGCCCTAGTACGGGGGCTGTTTCGGCGGATGCTGCGGCGGCGCGTGATACGGCGAAACACGATAGGGCGGCGCGCGATACGGCGACGCGTGATACGGCGGCGCGCGATACGGCGACGCGCGATACGGCGATTCGCGATAGGGATTTGCGTGCGCGGGCGCCGCGTGCGCCGGCGCGGCGTACGGCGAGGCTTGCGCGGGCGCGAAGCTTTGCACCGGAAGGCGCGCGTTGCCGTTGAGCTGCTGCTGCACGTGCGGATGATCGTACATCGTGCCGCTGTAGAGAAAGACCGACCCGTGGGCGGAGTTCGCGGTCACGACCGGGCCGCCGCCGCCGACCGTCGCCTGCTGCGTCGTCGGGTCGCCGTGGACTTGGGCCTGATCGTCGAAGTTGGAGACGACGTGCCCCGAGCCGCTGTGCGCGCCGATCTGCGCGTTGCCGCGCACGCCGAGCGCGACGTCGCCGTGCTCCGATTCGAAGCGCGCCAAGCCGGGTGCGAAATCGCCGTTGTCGTAGACGATGGATCCGTAGGCGCTCGTTGCCTGGATTTGATGCGACGTGCAGCCTTGGAAGAGCATGTTGCCGGTTGCGGTGCGCACGCGCAGCCGGTCGAACGTCGAGTTGGTTGCGGCAACGCGGCCGCGCAGCGATTCGACGTAGCCCGTCCCGCTGACGCCGTCGAGCGAGACGTCGGCCGAGCGCACGTGCGCCACGAAGATTCCGTGGTAGCCGTTAATGCTCAAGCTGCCGGCACGCTGGTGCGCGAGAATCATCGCGGTGCCGCGCGGGATGGTGATCGTCATGTTCGCGTTTGCCGACGCGACCACGGCATCGTGCTGCGTGCCGGGAAGCGGCGGCAGGACGAACGACTCGGCCGGAAGCGTGACCCGACCGTGCTCGGTCTGGATCGTGTGCGAGGGGTTCTGGAGCGTCTTGGGGATGCCGGGGTCGACTTGCGCGGCGCTGAGGTGGCGCACGTTGACGGCGCCGTTCGAAGAGATGAGCACCTGCGGGCGGTCCCAGGTCTGGATCGTGACCTTGCCGCGGTTGACGTGGACGTTGAGGACGGGGTTCGGGCCGACGTCGAACTGCTCGTCGGCGCGCGCCGTCGCCGCGAGGACCGGACAAGACAGCAAGGCGAGGAGCCCCACTAGCGCCCCTCGCCGGTAACCTCCTTGCACGATTTCATTGTAGCCACTGGGGGCCACGCCCATCATGAGAGATCGGTGAACGGGAGGTTGACGCGCGGTAAATTCACGCGGAAAACCGCCCCGCCGCCGGGACCGTTTGCGGCCGAAGCCTCCCCGTCGTGAACGCGGGCGATCGAGCGCACGATGGCCAGGCCGAGGCCGGTGCCGGGGACCTCGCGCGAGCGCGCCTTATCGGCGCGGTAGAAGCGGTCGAAGATGTGAACCAGCTCGGGGGCGGCGATGCCGGGCCCCGTGTCGGCGACCTCGACCCAGGCCGACCCGTCCCGCTCGCCGACCCGCACCTCGATGCGGCCGCGCTCGCTGAACTTGATCGCGTTGTCCACGAGGTTGCCGACCATCTGGCGCAGCAGGTTCGGGTCGCCGACGACGATCGGCGTCCCCACGTGGGTGAAGTGAAGCTCGAGTCCCTTCTCGGCCGCGCGCGGCGCGGCGTTCTGCGTCACCTCGCTCGCAATCTGAGCGAGCGACAGCGGCTCCTTGGGAATCTCGTCGCCGCGGTCGGCCTTGGCCAGCGTGAGCATGCCGTTGACCATGCCGGCGAGATCCGAGCTCTCGCGGGCGATCGTTTCGAGGCTTTCGCGGCGGATCGTCGGGTCCTGGTCGCCCCAGCGCAGCAGCATCTGCGCGTTTGCGTTGATCGAGGTGAGCGGCGTTTTCAGCTCGTGCGACGCGTCGGAGATAAACTGGCGCTCGCGCGCGAACGCCTCAGCCAGCCGCCCGAGCAGATCGTCGAAGCTCTTCGCGAGCCGGCCGATCTCGTCGCCTCGGCGCGCCCAGCGCAAGCTGCGGCTTGCGCCGCCCGCTACTCTTAGGCGGTCGGAACCGATCTCGCGCATCTCGAGCGACAACTGGTTGATCGGCGTCGTAGCCTGCGCGGCCAGCACGATCGAGAAGAAGATGACCGCCAGCGCCGCGCCGGCGACCACGACCGCGATCGCCTCCCTCGCGCGGGTGAACGTGCGCTGCAGCGTGTCCAGCGGCTGGGCAACGTGAACGATGGCCGCTCCGCGGCCGGTGCGCAGGAAGCGGTCTTCGACGAGGAACGAGCGGTCGCCGATCGTCTCGGTCCGAAACGCGCGGTCGTGCGCGGGCGAGAGCGAGGGGTTGGGCGGAATCGTTGCGGCGCCTAGGTTCGTCGTCTTCGCAAGCGGATAGCCGTCGCGCGAGTCAACCTGCACGAAGCTGTTCTCGGTGCTCCACGTCGCGAGGTTGCTGCTGTTGAAGAGAAACTGAAGCGTTCCCAGCGACGAGTCTTCCATCGAGAACGGCGTTCCAGCTTGCTGCGCGAACTGCACGACCGAGCGCATCGTCGCGTTCACGCTCGCCTCGGCCTGATCGTAGAGAATCTGCTGAAATCGCCAGACGATGATGCCGCTCATCGCCGCTATCGCAACGATCAGCAGCGTCGAATAGCCTAGGGCGATCCGCCACTTCAGGGACATGCGGCGCCGCTAGTCTTTGATCGTGTAACCGACGCCCCGAACGGTCGTGATGAGCTTGTCGTCAAACCCATCGTCGATCTTGCCGCGCAGGTAGCGTATGTAGACGTCGATGAGGTTGGAATCGCCGAGGAAGTCGCTCCCCCAGACGCCGTTGAAAAGCTCGTCGCGCGTGTGCACCTTGTTGCGGTGCAGCAGCAGGTACTCGAGGAGCGAGTACTCCTTGGCCGTCAGCGCGATCGGCTTGCCGGAGCGATGGACTTCGTGGCGGTCGCGATCCATGACGACGTCGCGGTACTCGATCACGTTGCCGTGCGGCGCGCGCTCGCGAAGGCGGGCGCGGACGCGAGCGAGGAGTTCCTCGGTCGCAAACGGCTTGACGACGTAGTCGTCGGCGCCGACGTCGAGGCCCTCGACGCGATCGGGAATCCGGTCGCGCGCGGTGAGCATGATGATCGGAACGCGGCTCTTCGCGCGGATGCGCTTACAGACTTCGATGCCGTCTAGACGCGGCAGCATGAGATCGAGGATCACGAGGTCGGGCTCTTTGAGCGCCTTTTCGAGACCGGCCAGGCCGTCTCGCGCGACCTCGACTTCGTAGCGTTCGTGCTCGAGCTCGAGCTGCAGAACGCGGCTGATCGCCGCGTCGTCCTCGACGACGAGGATTCGATAGGGGCGCCGCTCCGGCGCTACGCGGTTCTCCATGCAGGGGAGATTATCGGCTGTTCCTCCGCCCGGACCTGTACGGCAGGGCCGCTACCGGGGCAAATCCGCTGAAAAGACTCAGCCAGAGGGCGGTCGCGGCGCCCGCTGCGACCCACGCGAGCGTTGCCGGATTCGAGAACGCCCGCTCGGCGAACGACGCCATCGTTTCGAGCGTGCTGACGAAGAGCGTTCCTCCGCCGAGCACGAGCAGGACGATCAGCCACGAGGCCACGGCGCCCAGCGCGCCGAGCACGCCGAGTTCGAGAACCGAAAAGGCGGGTGCCGGACGATAGGCGGTTGCGAGCAAGATCGACGTGCGCAGGCCGTCCGGCGGTTCCTCGAGCGGAAGCGCGAACAGGGCCCGGTCCAGTGCGTCCTCGTCGTACATCTTCATGATTCCGTTACCCCCATTCCGTCTAGAAGCCTGCGTAGCTGTTCTTTTGCCCGAAACAAATGCGTCTTCACCGTGCCCAGCGGCAAGCCGAGGACGCTAGCGATCTCCTCGTACTGCCGGCCTTGCAGATGGAAGAGCGTGACCACCGTCCGGTACTTCTCCGGCAGCGAGTCGATGGCATCGCGCAGCCGGCTTGCCTGGTCGAGGGCCACCGCCTGCTGTTCCGGCCCCGGCGCGGCGTCGGCAAAATCGGGCATCTCGTCGCTCGCGTAGTGCTTTTTCCGGTTCAGCCGGTCGCAGCACGCATGGTAGGCGATCGCGAAGATCCAGGTCGAGAACTTCGCTCCGGGCTTGAAGGTCCGCAGACTGCGAAAGGCTTTGAAGAAGGCCTCCTGCGTGGCGTCGCGCGCCTCCTCGACGTCTCGCAGCGTCCGGTACGCCAAGTGGTAGACCGCCCGGTCGTACCGCTCCACGAGCGTCGCAAACGCCTCCGGGTTCCCCCGAAGCGTCGTCGCCACCAGTTCTCCGTCTGTGGGCCCCGCCGTCACCCGGATGGGCGGTGCCTCCGCCAAGAGTGCCGACACGCCCGTCGTACGCGCCGGACGCCCGGATTGTTTCGCTTCCGCGCACGCCGGTAAGGCGATTCGCTGCGAAACAACTGCCCCTGGGCGCCGTAACTAGGGCAGAAACGGAGGACCCGACCCAACATGACCACCATCCCTAAGAAGACCCTTCCCGACGCCGCCCGCACGGACGAAACGCAGCCGACGCTGCCGGCGGATAGGTGGAACTCCGCGCAGTCGCTGCGCCCCACCTTCGACGGATGGGGCCCGAGGCTCTAAAGATGTCGCGCGCCTCCATCGTCGGAATGCTCGTCGCCGCCGAAGTCTTGATCGTCGGCATGGCGCTCTACTCGCTGCGCGGAAGCGAACCGGCGTTCGGCGCGGGCATGCACGGCATAGATTTCACCGCCGCAGCCACCTCGCCGATCGGCGCCGGCTCGACCCCGCACGTCGTCATTGACGACCGGCAGTCGCGCGTGCTCGTCGGCGTCTCCGGCGACGGCCTCGTCCACGTGCGCGATCTCACGGAGTTCCGCGGCGCGGTGTTCTCGTCAACCAAATATCCGCAGCTGAGCGTGACGCGCACCGGCGACGGCGTTCTGATCGAGCGTCCCCGCACGGGATCGCTCTCCGTGGCCATCTTCGGTTACAGCACGCAGAAAATCGAAGTGGACGTGCCGAGCGGCTCGCGCCTCGATATCGCCGGCTGTGCCGGCGCCGAGGTTGCCGGCATAACCGGCGGCGTGAGCGTACGCTCGCAAGACGGCTCGGTGAAACTCGCCGACCTGCAAGGCACCGTAGATGCCGCCAGCGACGACGGATCGCTGCGCGTGAACAACGTGCATTCCGATAAGCTGACGCTGGAAACCCGCGACGGCCGCATCGAAGCCCAGGGCATCAGCGTGGGCGGCTCGCAGCCGCTAGCCACGATGCACACCGACGACGGCTCGGTCCACGCGTCGGGAACGTTTGCCCCCGGCGGCACGTACGAGCTGTCGAGCAACGACGGTTCGATCGAACTTCGGCTCGCTCGCGACGCCGATCTCACCATTGCGGCCTCGACCGGCGACGGCCGCATCCTCGTAGACGGCAACGCTGCCGGATCCGAGGATTCCTCGCAACGCACGATACGTCTGGGAGCCGGGTCGAGCACGATGAAGCTCGCGACCTCGGACGGATCGATTCGCATCTTTACCAACGGAGCATCGGTACAGTAATGGATTCTGACAACCTCGTAGCCCTCATGGCAGTGGTCTGCATCTTCGGCCTGCCGATCGCCGGGTGGATCGTCTCGCGGGTGCTCGCGCACCACGAGCGGATGGAGATGCTGCGGCGCGGCTTCGTGCCGCCGCCCAACTCGCGCGACATGCGCCGCGCCATGAAATACGGATGGACGCCCGGCGCGGTACAGCCCGGCGCCCCGGTGGGCCCCTACGCCTACAACGGGACGGACTTCTACGCCCAGCAGCAGCTGCGGCGGGGCATCCAGGTCGCGTTCATCGGCTTCGCGCTGCTCGTCGGCCTCGGCTTCATCGGCTATCGCGGCGACGGCCACGTGGTCTACGGACCCTGGCTGCTCGGCGGGCTGATCCCGATGTTCGTCGGCATCGCGCAGATCGTCGGCGCGGTGCTCTCGGGGGCCACCTTCGGGCCGCCGCCCTCCCAACAGAGCTTCCCCGGTCCGGCGGCCTCGGCCGGCCCGACCGTCACCGCCGGGAGCGCGCAGGGGCCGGCGATGCCGCAGGCACCCACCTACGGCGGCTGGCGCCCGGGTCCGACGCCCGAGATCGAAAAGCCCGCCTCGCCGCCCGACTACCGCGGCTAGTGCCCGGCAGTCCCCGAGAAACCAGTGATGCCGCCGGCCATAAGGCCGGCGGCATCACATCGTTAGAATAAGGACGAAACTACTTGCAGGAGACCAAAGCCATGGCCCAGCCGGCGGCTGTGCGAGTCCTGACGAGATATCCGTCTGCAGTTCTATCGTAAACCTGATAGCCCGCTCTGAGTGCGTCGGCTAGCGATTTGAAGACGATAAGACCTGCCATCCGCGGACCCTCCTTTCCCGTATTTACTGCTCCTCTATACAGCATAACGCCGCGACTAGCAAGGGTGTGCGAGGATTTGCAGAGATTTTTCTAAGAATTTGCAGAAAACTATCGGGAGCATGGTGACGCCTAAACAGCCCGCCCGCGTTCACGCGACGTCGATCGTCGAGCGCCGAGAGCTCGCTCCGGGCGTGTTTTGCGTGACGCTCGACGCACCCGATCTCGCGAACGCAACGCGTCCCGGCCAGTACGTAATGGCGATACCGCCCGGCGGCGAATCGGCTGCAACCGCCCTTGCCGTCTACGAAACGCAAGGCAAGCACGCAAGCCTGCTCTTCTTCGTAACGGGCAAGCGTACGCGCGAGCTTGCGGAACTGAGGGCAGGCGAGCGCCTCGACGTTGCCGGTCCGCTCGGAAACGGATTCGATTGCTCGGGAGACGCGCGCGACGTCGCGATCGTCGCGGGCGGCGTCGGCATCGCGTCGGTGCTGCTCTGCGCGCGCGCGCTCGTGCGCTCGGGCGCCCGCGTGCGCCTCTTCTACGGAGCGCGAACGGCGGCGTTGCTCGTCGAGGCGCAGCGCTTCGCCGATGCCGGCTGCGAGCTCGTCTTAACGACCGATGACGGAACTGCGGGCCATCACGGATTCGTCACCGATGCGCTGCGCGCCGCGAGCGTGCCCGAAGCGATCTACGCGTGCGGGCCTTCGCCGATGCTGCGCGCCGTCGGGCGCATCGCCGGCGAGCTGGGCGTGCCGGCGCAGCTTTCGCTCGAAGAGACGTTCGGCTGCGGCGTCGGCGGCTGCTGGGGATGCGTCGTTCCGCTCGTCGCGAGCAGCGCGCAGGCGCCGAGCTTTCCGCCCGCCGCGCGCGGCGGCAGCGATGTCGTCAACGCGCGCGTCTGCAAGGAAGGCCCCGTGTTTTGGGCTCACGAGCTAAGATGGTAACGGAAGGAGCGCAGAGCATGCCGAGCCTGGCCGTAAAGATAGGCAAGCTCGAACTCGCCTATCCGACGCTCATGGGCAGCGGCTGTTACGGCTCCGGCGAGGAGTACGCGCCCTTCGCCGATCTCTCGAAGATCGGCGCGATCGTGCTCAAGAGCGTCACGCGGCTGCCGCGCCTTGGCAATCCGACGCCGCGGCTCGTCCACACGCCGGGCGGCATGCTCAACGCGATCGGGCTGCAGAATCCCGGCATCGACTGGTATCTCGAGCACGATCTTCACAAGTACGCCGGGCGGCCGTGCAAGATCGTCGGAAGCGTCGCGGGGTTTTCGATCGACGACTACCCGTACGTGTGCGAACGCCTGGCGGCGCGCGACGAGATCGCGGCGATCGAGCTCAACGTCTCCTGCCCGAACGTCGCGAGCGAGGGCGAGACCTTCGGCTGCGACCCCCAGCTCACCGCACGGGTCGTGCGCGCGGCGCGCTCTACGACCGATAAGACGCTCATCGTCAAGCTCTCGCCGAACGTCACGAGCATCGCCCAGGTCGCGCGCGAGGCCGAGGCGGCGGGCGCCGACGCGCTAGCCGTGGTCAACACGGTGCGCGGGATGGCGATCGACGTCGAGAGCTGGCGCCCTCGCTTGGGGAACGTCACCGGAGGATTGTCGGGCCCGGCAATACGTCCCATCGCGCTGCTCGCGGTCTACGAGGTCGCGCGCGCGGTGAAGATTCCGATCGTCGGCCAGGGCGGCATCGAAACCGTAAGCGACGCGCTGGAGTTTTTCCTCGCCGGCGCGACGGCGATCTCGATCGGCACGGCGAACTTCACCGATCCACGCGTCCCCGAACGCATCGCCGAGGGGCTGCGCGACTACCTCGCGCGTCGCAGTCTCGCCGGGATTGGGGAAATCGTCGGTAAGGCGAACGCGGGGCTCACCACGGCACAAGAGTACGAAGGAGACCAAGGCTAAATCTGATGGCGTCACGACTGATCGTTGCCCTCGACGTTCCCGGTGCCGACGAAGCCGAACGGCTCGTCGACCAGCTCTACGAGCTCGACGTGATCTTAAAGGTCGGGTTGGAGGCGCTCTGCGGCTATCCGCAGCGGATTCTCTCCTACTGCGAAGCGCGCGACGTGCGCGTCTTCATAGACGCCAAGCTGCACGACATTCCGCGCACCGTCGCGGCGGCGGTCGCGCAGCTCGTGCGCCCGAACGTGCACTTGCTCAACGTGCACGCGCTGGGCGGGCTCGACATGATGCGCGCGGCGGTCGAGTCGGCTAACGAACGCGCCGGCGCGCTCGGAATGACGCCGCCGCACGTTTTCGCGGTGACGCTGCTCACGAGCATTGCGCCGGAGGATCTCAACGAGCTGGGCCTGCAGGGCGGGCCGGGCGAGAATGCGATTCGGTTGGGCGCGCTCGCGCGCGATGCCGGGTGCTCCGGCGTCGTCTGCAGCGCGCACGAAGTAGCCGATCTCAAACGATTCTTCGGCGACGACTTCCTCACGCTCACCCCGGGCATCCGGCCGACGGGCGCGGCGCACGGCGATCAGAAACGCGTGACGACGCCGGCGCAGGCCGTTGCCGCCGGCGCCGACTACCTCGTCGTCGGTCGTCCGATCGTCGAGGCGCCCGATCCGCTCGCAGCCGCGAAGGCGATTCTCGACGAGATGACCGTCCGCGCGTGATTCCCGGCGGACTGGATCTGCGCGCCGCTCTGGCGGCGCGGGGCGCCCTCCTCGACGGGCACTTTCGCCTCAGCTCGGGGCGGCACAGCGACCGTTTCGTCCAGAAGTTCCGCCTGCTCGAAGACCCCGCGCTGCTCGAACCGGTCGCGCGCGAGCTCGCCGAGCGCTTTCGCGCAGCAAAGCCGACGGTCGTCGTCAGCGCGGCGGTCGGCGGCATCCTGCTCGGCTACGAAGTCGCGCGCGCGCTCGGGACGAAGGCGATCTTCGTCGAAAAGGAGCGCGGCGTGCCCGTGTTGCGCCGCGGATTCGCGCTCGCTCCGTCCGATCGCGCGCTCGTCGTCGAAGACGTCGTAACGACGGGGCTTTCCGTGCGCGAAGTGCTCGACGTCGTGCGCGCTGCAGGCGCGCAGGTCGCCGGGGTCGGCGTCGTGGTGATGCGGGGTGACAGAGCTGTCACGCTGAGTCCTTCGACTTCGCTCAGGACAGGCTCAGTCGAAGCGGCCGTCCGCTTCGAAGCGCTGCTGGAGCTGCCGCTGGAATCGTACGACGAAAGCGAGTGCCCGCAGTGCCGAGCGGGCGAGCCGCTGACCGATCCGGGCTCGCGCCGATCGTGAGCGCACGCGTCCGATTCGCGCGCGCCCTCGGCGCGGCGGCGGATGAGGATCGCGAGTTCGTCGAGTCGCTCGGGCGGCGCACGGCGATGGCGAGCGTCGGGACGATGCGCCACGCGCCGGAACGCATGGTTCGGGGCGCCTTCGACCGGCTGCTCGACCTCGTCGAGAATCAATCGCACCTGACGCTCATCGCGGAAGCGGACGGCGTGCGAGCGGGTTTCTTGCTGCTGCTCGACGCGTTGCCCGACGAGGTGACGGCGCTGCCCCAAGGCTTCGTCGCGTACATGGCGATCGAGCCGCATCGCCGGCGCGAGGGCATCGGCGCGGCCCTGCTCGCCGCCGCCGAAGATGAGGCTCGAAGCAGGGGTCTGCCGTATATGGCGCTGATGGTTACCGAGGAGAACGAAGCGGCTCGCCGGCTGTACGAGCGCGGCGGCTATCGCACCGAAAGGCGCCTGTTGTGCAAAACACTGTAAACGGCGACCGCTGGCGCCGGATCGGCTGGATCGCCGGGGCGCTCGCCGTCGTGGTGGTCGCGCTGATCTTCGCCGCCCACATCCCGCGCACGATCTCGATCTTCGTGATCGCGGCCTTCCTCGCGTTCGGCCTGCGCCCGATCGTCTTGCGCTTGGAGCGGCGCATGCCCAAGCCGCTCGCGATCTCGATCGTCTTCCTCGGGCTGCTGCTGATCATCGGGGTCTTCCTCGTGATCGTCGTCCCGCTCACCGTCGATCAGGTGCAGCTGCTCGCCAACAACGTGCCCGGCTACGCCGACACCGCGCAGAACTGGCTGCTGGCCATCGAGAACTCGATCGACCAGCACTTCCCCTCGCTCAACATCCCGACCAACGGCGTCAACATCGGCAAGATCGGCGGCGCGCAGCTCTCGAACTTCGTCGCCGGCGTCGTCGCTTCGCTCGGCGCGATCGCGGTCAACACCGCGACGGCATTCTTCATCGCGTTCTCGGCGCTCATTCTCTCGTTCTTTTTTCTGCTCAACGACACGCAGCTGGCCGAAGGCTTCGCCGCGATGTTCCCGGTGAGCCGGCGGGACACGGCGCGCAGCCTGTCGGCCGAAGTGAGCGACCTCTTCGGTAACTACATTTCCGGGCAGGTCATCGTGAGCGCAATCACCGGCGCCGTCATTGCGATCCTGAGCGCCGTCATCGGCTTTAAGTTCTCGCTAATTCTCGGCATCATATCGGCGGTCGCCTATGCCGTGCCGATCATCGGCATGCTCATCGCCGAAATCGTTGCGATTCCGATGTGCGCGCCGCAGGGCATCTGGATGGTCCTCTGGGTGCAGGTGATCATGTTCGGCATGGCGCGCGTCAGCGACAACATCCTCGTGCCCAAGATCATGGGGCAATCCGTCGGCGTCTCGCCGATCGGTGCGATGTTCGCGGTATTCGCCGGCGGCGAGCTCTTCGGCATACCCGGGCTGATCCTCGGGATTCCGGCCGCGGCGCTCATCAAGATTCTCTGGCGCTACTTCGTTACGCCGTGGCTCGTCCCGAGGCTGGGCAAGGGCTGATCGCGGCGACACGCGCCGCGCTGCTCGCCGTATCGTTTCTCGCCGTAGCCTGCGTCGCGTGCTCCGGCGGAGGCGGCGGGTCGCCTACGGTTCCGATGCTGCCCCCGCCGACGCAAGGGCCGCCCCAGCACGGACCGGAGAGCAAATACCTCAAGCACGTCGTCGTCATCGTGCAAGAGAACCGCACCTTCAACGACATCTTTGCAGGCTTCCAAGGCGCCGATACGGCGCTGTACGGCTATACGCACACCGGCGCGAAGGTACGCCTGAAGGCGATCACCTTTAAGGGACCCGACGTCTATCACAACTGGAGCAACGCAATGGCCGACTGGAACGGCGGCCGCATGAACGGCTTCGATCGAAGCGTTTTCACCAACGGCGATCCGGCGGGGACCTATACGTACGCGTATCTCCAGCGCAAGCAGGTCGCTCCGTACTGGACGATGGCGCGCGAATATGCGCTGGCCGATCGTATGTTTCCGACGATGTTCGGCCCGACGTTCACGGCGCACATCGACCTCATCGCGAGCACGACCAACCTTTCGGCCGGCCAGGCCGAAGTAGATGGCCCGACCGGTCAGCCCTGGGGTTGCGACGCGCCGAGCGGCACGCAGACCTACACGCTGAACCCGCAGCGCGTGGTGAGCCCCGGCGGCCCCTTTCCTTGCTTTACCGAGTACGACACGATGGCAGACACCCTGGACGCCGCCGGGGTGAGCTGGAAATACTACGCGCCGGCGGTCAAGTATTTCGGCGGACGGCTGTGGTCGCCGTTTGCGGCAATCCGCAACGTGCGATACGGGCCCGACTGGAAGCGTAACGTCATCTCGCCGCAGACGACGGTGTTACGCGACGCCGCAGACGGAAAACTCGCGCAGGTATCGTGGGTGATTCCGAACGAGCCCGATTCCGATCACGCCGGCTCGCAGAGCGACAAAGGCCCCTCGTGGGTTGCGGGCGTCGTGAATGCGATCGGCGAGAGCCCCGATTGGAACACGACCGCGATCGTCGTGATCTGGGACGACTGGGGCGGATGGTACGACAACGTCGCGCCTCCGCAGCTCGACTTCGTCGGCCTGGGCATCCGCGTTCCGTGCATCATCATCTCGCCGTACGCCAAGGCCGGATACGTCTCGCATACGCAATACGAGTTCGGCAGCGTGCTCAAGTTCATCGAGGAGACCTTCCAACTGCCGTCGCTGGGGCCGGCTTCGCGCGGCTATACCGACGAACGCGCGCATAGCCTCGTGGACAGCTTCGACTTCAAGCAGAGCCCGCGTCCCTTCAAGCCGATTCCCGCGCCCTACCCGCCGTCGTTCTTCCTCGCGCACCCCGGCTCGGACCAGCCGCCCGACTCACCATAGCGGTGCGGTGACGACGGCGATGCCGTCGTCGTAACGTACGCGGCCGCAGCGCCGCGCGGCGGTCAATCGTGCGGCGTTGAACGCGTCCGGCCGGCCGTCTTCGGCGACGGCGACGAGCAGAAGGTTCTGCTGCCTGGCGATGGCGCACGCGTTTTCGTCGGGCAGCTCGAGCGTGCGCGCGCGCGGCGCGAGCACGTTGACCGTTCCGATCGAAAGCCCCCACCCGCCGATCGCCGGCGGCTGCGCCCTGCCCAGCCATGCGTAGACGCCGGTCGGACGTCCGCGCACGCGCAGCGCGTCGGCGTAGAAGTCCACCGGATGGCTTGCGGCGAGCAGATAGGCGGCGACGGACACTGCGGCGATGCCGGCAGCGGCGGGCCAAGCGCGGCGCGTCCGGCTCACGTACGCGACGACCGCGACGGCGAGCAGCGCGACGAGCAGTGCCAGCAGCGCCGGCAAATCGTTGTAGAAAAGTGCGATCACGAGGCCGGCGCCGTAGAGCGCGCAGAGCCCGAGCAGCAGCGTCGAGGTCAACGGCACCCGCATCGCAAGCGGCAGGAGCAGCAGCGCGCCCGCGGCGATTGCCGGAGCGGCGAAGCGCAGCGACGCACCCGTGGCGAGCTGCGCGACGTCCGTAGCGTAGCCGAATGGCAGCGCGATGAAGACGATCGCTGCGGCGCATGCCGCCAAGCCCAGCCGCCGGTGCGCCTTCGACAGCGGACCGAACAGCGCGGCGAGCAGTGCGACGAGCGCGAAGGGTGAAGCGCGCAGCGTCACCTGCACGAGCAGTGCGAGCGCGGGCGCGCCGTGCGCTGCGATGCTCGATCCCGCCGCGCCCAGCGACGTGCTGCGCGGCGGCACGATCGCATGGCCCCAGGCGAGCGCGTCGTGCAGCCCCCAAAGCGCAATAGCGCCCGCTGCGGCAAGCCAGAGTTGCAAGCGCGCGCGGCTCGTCGCCAGCGCGATCGCCGCGAGAATCCAGCCTTGCGGCTTCAGCAGCGCGGTTACCGCTATCGAGCGAATCGCCGCGCCGTTCTCGCGCCCGATCGCCCAGAGCGATTCCATCCAGAACGCCGCGAGCCAGACGTCGTTCTGCAGCGTTCCGGCTTGGATTGCGATCGGAAGGACGGTGACCGTCGCCGCAGCCAGCGCGTCGGCGAGCGCCGGCGGCGCGCCGAACTCGTCGCGAGCCCAGGCGACGATGCGAAACCCGAGCAGCGCGATGGCGCCGACGCCGCTCCAAGGCAGCGCGTACGGGCCGGCCACGGCGTACAGCGCGCTCGCGAACAGCTCCGACGCCGGCGGGTACCACCAGTAGCGCGTGCTCTGCGTCCACAGCGAGTGCGCCTGCACCCATGCCGCGGCGTTCGGCAGGTGATACGAGAGCGAGTCGCCGTCGAGCAGCGGGCGCATGAGCGGCGGCCAGGCGATCGCGGCGAGCACCGCGACGAGCAGGTACGGCGGACGTGCCGTTTCGTTCGAGCGTTCCTCGCGCGCCGCCGTTTGCGCGCGATAGTAGGCAACGCCGGCGCACGCGGCCAGCGCGAGCCAGCAGGCAACGGGGTAGAGCGCGTGCACCAGCCCGAGCGCGAACGGGATCGCGATGCCGAGAACGAGCGCGTCGCGCAATCGGTCTACGAAGGCGTAGCGGGCGCTCGTGCGCAGGACGGGCGCGGCGGCAAAGAGGCCGAGCAGCCAGAGCGCGGCCGCCAATCCAGGCACGGCGGAGGCCTGGCTACATCGAATCCGGCGCGCTCACGCCGGCCAGCGCGAGCGCGTGCGCGAGCACGCTCTTCGACGCCATGCACAGCGCGAGCCGCGCGAGCCGAACCTCGCGCTCGTCGGCGAGAATCTTGCACTCGGTGTAGAATTGGTGAAACTCCGACGCTACGTCGCGCGCGTAGCGCGCGAGGCGGTGCGGCGCGAGATGCTCGACGATCCCCGCGACGACGCGGGGGAACTCCGAAAGCCGCCGCACGAGCGCGATCTCGGCAGGATGCACGAGCGAGCCCAGCGGCACGCTGCGCGCGGCTTCGACGTCTTCGGCGAGCGCGCGGCGCAGCACCGACGCGATCCGGGCGTGGCCGTACTGCACGTAGTAGACCGGGTTCTCGCTCTCTTTCTCGACCGCGAGCTTCAGGTCGAAGGTGAGGGGCGATTCCGTCGCGAGCATGATGAAGAAGAAGCGCGCCGCGTCAACGCCGACCTCGTCGAGGATTTCGTCGAGCGCGACGATGTCGCCCGAGCGCTTGCTCATTCCAATCTGCTCGCCGCCGCGCATGAGCGCGACTTGCTGCGCGATGAGCACTTCGAGCCGCCCGGGGTAGCCGAGCGCGGCGGCCAAACCGCGCAGACGCTCGATGTACCCGTGATGATCGGGCCCGAGGATGTCGACGACCCGGTCGCTGGCTTTGAGCTTCTGATAGTGGTACGCAACGTCCATGCAAAAATACGTCGGGCGTCCGTCGCCGCGCAGCATCACGCGGTCCTTGTCGTCGCCGAACTGCGCGGCCCGAAAGAAGAGCGCGCCCTCGCTCTCGTAGGTGAGGCCCAGATCGCGCAGATGCTCGACGCCCTCGCGCACCTTGCCGGTTTCGTGCAGCTCGCGTTCGCTCTGCCACTTGTCGTAGACGACGCCGAAACGCTCGGCGGTGCGCCGTTGCTGGGCGACCAGCTCGTCGCGTCCGGCTTGCGAGAAGTACGGCAGCCACGCCGCTTCGTCCGCGGAGATCCAGCGCTCGCCGTCGCGGCGCTCGATCTCTCGCGCGATCGGCACGAGGTATTCGCCCGGATAGCCGTCTTCCGGAAACGGATAGGCGGGGTCGAAAATTTGGCGATAACGCGCGTAGACGGAGCGGCCGAGCGAGTCGAGCTGACCGCCCGCGTCGTTGATGATCCATTCCACGAAGACGTCGTAGCCGCGCAAACGCATGGCGTTGGCGAGGGTCGCGCCGATCGACATCGAGCGCCCTTGCACCACGACGAGCGGCCCGGTCGGATTGGCGCTGCCGAACTCGAGCGAGATGCGGATGCCGTTGCTCGGCCGGCCGCCGAAGGCGTCGCCCTCGTTGCGGATCTGCGAGAGCGCCGCATGCCATACTGCGGGCGCAAGCCGCAGGTTGATGAACCCCGCGAGCGGCTCGATGCCGGCAAACGTCTGCGCGAGCTCGGGCGCGCGGCGCGCGATCTCAGCCACGAGCGCCGTCGCGATCTCTTGCGGCGCGCGGCGGGCCGGCTTGGCGAGCGCGAAGGCCGCGTTGGTGGCGAAGTCGCCGAACTCGGGGCGCCGCGGCGCTTCGAACGCGACCGCCGGGGGCGGCGCCTCGGGAAAGAGCGCCGCGGCGGCGTCGGTAAGTTGTCGTGCGAAGGCGCGCAGGGCGTCGTCGAGCGCCCCGGGCGCCTCCGGCGAGGTGCTGGGATTCATTACGCAGGCTCTTCGCCGCGCGGTGCAGCCGCGACCCGCGCGTAGCTCGTGCCTCCGCGCGATTCCACCGCGCCGTCGAGTTCGAGCAAAGCGAGCGCCGCAAGCGCCGCCGGCGGCTCGACGCCGCTGCGCGCGACGAGCGCATCGAACGCCAACGCGCCGTCGTCGAGCGCGCGCAGCAGCGCGGCCGGCGTTGGATCGCGCTCTTCGCCGGCAGCGCGCATCGCCGGTGCGGGCGTGCGCGCGAGGCCGAGGGCTTCGAGCACGTCGCCGGCGTTGCGCGCGAGCGTCGCGCCGTCGCGGATCAGCGCGAGGCACCCGGCCACGTGCGCGCGGTCCACGTCGCCGGGAACCGCGAGGACCGGGACGTGTCCGGCGGCCCAGCCGGCGGTGTTCAGGGCGCCGCTGCGTGCCGGGGCCTCGATCACGACCACCGCGTCGGCGAGGGCGGCGACCACGCCGTTACGCTGGAGGAACTGTCCCGGCGCGGCCCGCTGCTCGGGCGGGTACGGGGAGAGCACCGCGCCGCCCCCGGCGAGGATGCGCTCTGCGAGGCCCTGGTTGCGCGCAGGGAAGAAGCGCCGGTGCCCGCTGCCCAGGACCCCGACGGTCGCCCCGCCGGCGCTCAGGGCCCCCTCGTGGGCCGCAGCGTCCACCCCCAGGGCCAGGCCGGAGAGGATGCAGCACCCCGCGCGGGACAGCTCGGCGGCGAAGCGGTGGGCCAGGCCTCGGCCATAGGGGGTCGCCGCGCGCGTGCCGACGATTGCGACGCAGGGGCGGGCGAGCCCCTCGAGGCTTCCGCAGCACCACAGGCCCTCGGCCACCCCGTCGAAGGCCCGTCCGCCGCGAGCCGCTTCGATCCGCTCCCGGCCCTCGTAGGTGGGATCGCGCACCGCGCTCTATCACGCGGGGACCAAACGGCGCTAGGCAGCGGGGGGATTCGGCTCCCCACGACGGAATAGGCTCGCCGCGGAGGTACCCGAGTTGGCAGCAGAAGCGTATTGCGTTAAGTGCAAAGCAAAACGAGAGATCAAAGATGCCGTTGCGATCACCATGAAGAACGGCCGGCCCGCGACCGAGGGCAAGTGCCCCGTCTGCGGCACGAAGATGTTCAAAATCGGCGCCGCCTGACGGCAGGCCGCCCTATGGCACGCAGCCTCAACGTGCACGGCACGTTGAGGCTCTTTTTTGCGTTAACTACCGGTAGTGACGTATAATACGAGCACCCACAAGATATGCCGTGGGAGAGAGAGCTACCGCTGACTTGCCCGAGTTGCCGCAAGAGTGAAACTCGCGTCGTCGACTCGCGCGACGACGAAACCGTCGTGCGCCGCCGGCGTGAGTGCCTCGATCAGCGTTGCAAGAACCGCTTCACGACGTACGAGCGGATGGAAGTCCCGCGCCTCTTCGTCGTCAAGAAAGACGGGCGTCGCGAGCAGTACAGCCGCGAAAAGATTCTGACCGGTTTGCGAAAGGCGTGCGAGAAACGGCCGATCTCCGAGAGCCGCATGGAGGCAGTTGCCGCCGACGTCGAGCGCGAGCTTTTCGCGCGCGGCGAGAGCGAAGTGCCCTCGACGATCGTCGGCGAGAAGCTCATGGAGGCGCTGCGCCAGCTCGATCCGGTCGCCTACATTCGGTTCGCAAGTGTCTACCGCTCGTTCCGAGACATCGAGAGCTTCCGCGAGGAGCTGGCCCAGCTCTGATGGGTTCGGTTCGCGTCGCTCTCAAGCGCCTTCCCCAGGGCGAGGGGCTGCCGCTTCCCGGTTACATGAGCGAGCACGCCGCCGGCGCCGATCTTTGCGCGGCCGTGCGCGAGCAGCTCACGCTGCTGCCGGGCGCGCGCGCGCTCGTGCCGACAGGATTTTCCATCGCGCTTCCGCCTGGATACGAAGCGCAGGTGCGCCCGCGCAGCGGCCTGGCGATTCGCGACGGCGTGACGTGTCTCAACGCGCCCGGAACCATCGACGCCGACTACCGAGGTGAAGTGCGCGTCGTGCTCGCCAATCTCGGCAGCGAGCCCGTCGTCATACGCCGCGGCGACCGCATCGCGCAGATGGTCGTCGCACCGGTCGCGCAGGCGGCCTTCGACGTCGTTGACGAGCTGCCCGAGTCGGGGCGCGGCGACGGCGGCTTCGGCTCGACGGGTCTGCGCGCGTGAAGGTGTACGTGGTCGGCCGCGGCGCGGTCGGAACCTACATGGGCGATTTGCTGCGCGGTATCGGCGTCGAGGTCGAATACGCGCCGCGTGCGCTGGCCGACGTGCGCCCGTACGACGCCGACGTCGCGCTGATTGCGACGAAGGCCTACGACACCGACGGCGCGATCGAGACGCTGCGTAAAGCGATCGAGTTCCCCGAGAAGTGCGTCTTCGTCTCGCCGCAAAACGGCGTAGGCAACGAAGAGAAGCTCGCCGCGGCCTTCGGCGCCGACAACGTCATCGCGGCGGCGCTCACGACGCCGGTCGACCGCGACCGCGACGGCAACGCGAGCCCCGCTAAGGACGGCGGTTTGGCGCTCGCGCCGATGGGCGCCAACGCCTACAACTGGCTCGCCGCAACCTTTGCCGGCACGGGTCTCACGGTCAAGGTCTTCGACGACTGGCGCTCGCTCAAGTGGAGCAAGCTCGCGCTCAACGTCGTGGCCAACGCCAGCTGCGCGATCCTCAACGTGCTGCCGAACCGGTTCGTGCACTTCGACAAGATCTTCACGCTGGAGATTCGCATGATTCGCGAAGTGCGCGCGGTGATGCAGGCGCTCGGCATCGTGCCCCTCGACTTGCCGCGCTACCCCGTTCGCGCGCTCTTCCGCGTCGCGGGCCTGCACAGCTCGATCGCGCGCGGCCTGCTCGCTCGCAGCATCGCGCGGGCGCGCGGCACGAAGCCGCCGTCCCTGCTGATCGATCTGCGCCACGCCAAGCCGCACACGGAGGTAGACGTGCTCAACGGCGCGGTCGCCGCCGCCGGGCTCGAATGCCACGTGCCGACGCCCGTCAACGCCGTCTACACGCGGGTCCTCAACGACATCGCGCACACGCCGCCGCTCTGGGCGAAGTACCGCGAGCATCCGGAACGCCTGGAGGCCGAGGTCGTGGCGGAAATGAAGCGCGTCAAAGTATTGGCGCGCGGCTAGCGCGAAAGGGCGGAACCGAGATGCGCGACCCCAACGTTCCCGAATCGCTCGAAGGATGGTGGATTCTCCATCGCATCTTCGGGCTCGACCGTCGCGGCTGGGATGCGCTACCCGAAAAGCGGCGCAATAAGTACGCCGGACACGCGGCCGATCTCGTAGACCATCTCAAAGCAAGCGACGACGGCGACGTCGGCCTCACCCAGATCGTCGGGCACAAGGGCGACCTCATGCTGACGCACTACGCGCGCACCTTCGAAGGCCTGGCGTACGCGCAGACGCTCGTGGACAAGCTCGAGCTGCGCGAGTTCCTGCAGCCGGAGGGATCGTACGTGTCGGTGCTCGAGCTCGGCTTGTACGACGCGACCGGCAAGATTCACGCCGAGCTGAGCCAGCGCGGCCTGGCGCCGCAATCGCCCGAATGGATCTCCGCGTTCGACGAGCTCATGCGCAAGCAAGCCGAAAGCCCGTACGTCGGGCCGCGCCTTTGGGCGAAGATCCCCGCGCGGCGCTACCAATGCTTCTACCCGATGAGCAAGCGCCGCGGCGAAGTGCAGAACTGGTACATCCTCGGCTTCGAAGCGCGCGCGAAGATGATGAGCCAGCACGGCGTCGTCGGGCGCTCCTACCACAGCCGCGTCACGCAAGTGATCTCCGGCTCGATCGGTTTCGACGACTTCGAGTGGGGCGTGGACCTCTACGCCGACGATCCGCTCATCTTCAAAAAACTCGTCTACGAGATGCGATTCGACGAAGCCAGCGCGCGTTACGGCGACTTCGGCGCCTTCTGGGCCGGCCTGCAATTCTCGCCGAGCGAGTTGGGCGTCTTCCTCGACGGCGACGCAATCCCGCAACTCGCGCCAGTGTCACCCTGAACGAGTATTGTCACCAGCGGAGAGCCGCATCTTGTCATCCTGAGCGAAGTCGAAGGATGCCTGCGCCCTGCTGCTGCGTGGACGCTCGTTCCGGACTTCCTGTCCTCCGCTCGCTCGACCCGATTTGCGAGAGAACGCAAAACTTGTCATCGACTCCGCTCAGGGTGACAAGACTCCGCTCAGGGTGACAGGGGCTAAGCTACCGCTCCCAGACGCTCCAAGCTGCGGTACTGGATAGCTTCGGCGACGTGCTCGGCGCCGATGCCCTCGGCGCCGCCTAGATCGGCGATCGTCCGCGCGACGCGCGCGATTCGATCCAGCGCGCGAGCCGAGAACTGCCGCTTCGCCGCGGCTTGCGCGAGCAGCCGCATCGCGGGTTCGTCGAGCGAGCAGAAACGGCGCGTTGCATTTGCCGGGATTTCGGCGTTGGCCAGCAGCGACGTGCCGGAGAAGCGGTCGCGCTGGCGCTCGCGCGCCGCGACGACGCGCGAGCGGATTTGCGCGGAGCGTTCGCCGCCGTCGTAGCGCACCATGTCGTCGAAGGGCACGCGCGCGATCTCGATCTGGAGGTCTATGCGGTCGAGCAGCGGTCCCGAGAGCTTCCCGACGTACTTGGCCACGGTCGCGTCGTCGCAGCGGCATTCGGCGCTGCGCGTGCCGCGATATCCGCACGGGCAAGGATTCATCGAAGCGACGAGCTGGAATTGCGCCGGATAGGTAAACGTGCCGGCTGCGCGCGCGATCGTCACCGTCCCCTCTTCCAGCGGCTGGCGCATGACTTCGATCGCGCTGCGCGAGAATTCCGGCAGCTCGTCGAGAAAGAGCACGCCGTGATGGGCGAGCGAGATCTCGCCGGGCTTCGCGAGCGAACCGCCGCCGACGAGCGCGGTCTGGCTGATCGTGTGATGCGGAAAGCGAAACGGGCGCGTCTGCACGATGCCGGCGCGGCCGACGAGCAGCCCGGCAATGCTGTAGATCTTCGTGACGTCGAGCGCTTCGTCGGCCGACATCGGCGGCAGAATCGAAGGAAGGCGCCGCGCGAGCATCGTCTTGCCGCAGCCGGGCGGCCCGACGAGCAGAAGGTTGTGGCCCCCGGAAGCGGCGATTTCGAGCGCGCGTTTTGCGGCGAGCTGGCCGCGCACGTCGGCCATGTCGCCGTGCGACAACTCCGCTTCGGCCCGCGGTGCCGGCGCGGCCTCGCGTCGCCGCCATTTCGCGCCGTTGCCGCAGATGACCGCGACCGCGGATTGCAGCGAATCCACCGGGTACAGCTCGACGCCCTCGACGAGCGCCGCCTCGTCGGCGTTGCGCGCGGGCACGAGGAGCTTGCCGAAGCCTGCCTTACGCGCGCCCAAAACCATCGGTAAGATGCCGCTGACCGGCTGGAGTTTGCCGTCCAGCGCGAGTTCGCCGAGCGCGATGAACTCTCCGAGCGCGCGCCGCTCGATCTGATCGTCTATGGCAACGAGCGCGAGCGCGATCGCCAGGTCGAAAGCCGGGCCGGCCTTTCGCACGTCGGCGGGAGAGAGATTGACGAGCAGCTTTCCCGCGGGATATGCGAATCCGGCGTTAAGGATCGCCGCGCGCACCCGCTCGCGCGCCTCGCCCAACGCGCGATCGGGAAGCCCGATGATGACGAACGCCGGGGTTCCCGCCGCGCTGTCGGCTTCGACGCGCACGACGTAGCCGTCGATGCCGAGCATCGCGGCCGAGAAGGCGATGGAGAGCATAACGCGATTTCCTCTGCGCGCCCCAGGTCCGGCGTCTAGGGGTCGCGCGACGCCGCCAAGAATGACGCAACGCGTGAGCGCGGATTTGCTCGGCGCGTGGGCGCAGGTCGGCACCCTCATCGTGATCGGCGCGAGCGTTATCGCCGCGCTCGTTCAACTGCGTCACATTCGGGCCGGCAATCAGCTCCAGGCGCTGCTGTCGCTCGAGCGCGACTTTCATGCGCCCGAACTGCAAGCGGCGCTGTCGTACGTCCAGACGCGGCTCGGAGAGCGGTTGGAGGATCTGCGGTATCGTCGCGAACTCGAGCGGATCGGGTTCGTGGATCCGGCCACGCATCCGGAGATGATCGTGTGCAACTGGCTCAACGAGATGGGGACGCTCGTCAAGCGCGGCCTCGTCTCCGAAGCGACGTTTATGGACCTCTTCGCGCGTCTGATCGTCCACTGCTGGAAGGTCGTTTCGCCGGCCATTGCGATCATGCGGCGGACGCGCGGGCAAGCCCAGTACCACGATTTCGAATACCTGGCGATGCGCGCGGCGCGCTGGCTGGAGATCAATCCGCAAGGCGTTTCGCCGCGCTCCTTTGCCCGCGCACCGCTGCCGGATCGCTGGCGCGAGGGCGATTCCCACGAGGGTTCTCCACAGATTGCACAAGACTAACGTCACAGGCTGTGGACAGAATAACCACGAAGCTACGGGCCGAATAAGGAGAAAAAGGACCTTGGAGAAGGCGTTCGTTCGAAGCGTTTTTGCCGTCGTCGCATGCGGCGCGATTGCCGCGTGCTCGCATGGAACCAGCCAGTCGAGCGCTACGAGCTCGGCGGGCATGTCGCCCCCGCCGGCGGGCAAGAGCATCGGCGTCTCGATTCAGAACCGCGAGGCGCAGTTCTACCAGGACATGGAATCGGGCATGCGGGCCGAGGCGTCGAAATACGGCTACAATCTCGTCGTCGTCGACGCCGGGCGCGACAACGCAAAGCAACAGAGCCAAGTAGAAGATTTCATCTCCAAGCACGTCGACGCGATCGTCCTGACGCCGTACGATTCGCAAGCGATCGGCAGCGCGATTGCCGAGGCGAACGCGGCCAACATTCCGGTATTCACCGCGGACATCGCAAGCACGAGCGGCCAGGGTACCGTCGTATCGCACGTTGCCAGCGACAACGTGCAGGGCGGCTACGAAGCGGGGACGCTGATCTGCCGCGCCGTCGGCAAGAGCGGCAGCATCGCCATCATCGACGAACCGGAGGTCACGAGCGTTCAGGATCGCGTCAAGGGTTTCAAACAAGCGATCGCGGCGCTCTGCCCCGGCGTCACGATCGTTGCCGACGTGGACTCGGGCGGCACGAGAGCTAAGGCGAACAGCGACACCGGCGACGTGCTGCAGGCGCATCGCGATCTCAAGGGCATCTTCGGCATCAACGACGACTCCGCGCTCGGCGCGCTCGCGGCGGTCAAAGCAGCGGGCCTCACCGGCAAGATCGCGATCGTCGGCTACGATGCGACGCCCGAGGCGCGCGCCGCGATCGCCGCCGGCGACATGTACGGCGACGCCATCCAGTATCCGGCAAAGATCGGCGCGACGACGGTGGACGTCGTCTCCCAGTACGCGGCGGGCAAGAAACCGCCCGCGATGGTGAAAATCGGCGTCGGCACGTACACGCAAGCCGACGCGAAATCCGGACAAGCGACGAAGTCGCCGTAACTTGGCGCCCATACTCGAGATGCGCGGGATCGGGAAGAGCTTTCCCGGCGTCCGCGCACTCTCCGACGTATCGCTGACCCTCGAAGCCGGCCAAGTGCTGGTCCTGGTCGGGGAAAACGGCGCCGGGAAGTCCACGCTGATGAAAATTCTTGCCGGCGCGCTGCACGCCGACGAAGGCGAGATCCTCATCGACGGCTCGCCGGTGCGCATCGAGTCGCCCCAGGAGGCGCAGCACCTGGGGATCGGCATGATCTACCAGGAGTTCACGCTCGTTCCGCAGCTGACGGCCGAAGCCAACGTCTCGCTCGGCGCCGAGCCGACGCGCGCCGGGCTCATCGACGCGCGGGCGCTGCGCGAACGAGCCTCGCACGCGTTCGACGAGCTCGGTCTCGACCTGCCGCTCGGCGTCGCGGTCTCGACGCTCTCCGTCGGGCATCAGCAGCTCGTCGAAATCGCCAAGGTGCTGGCGCGCAAGGCGCGGATCATCGTCATGGACGAGCCGACCGCGGCGCTCTCCGAGCGCGAGATCGACCGGCTCTTCGGCATCATTCACCGTCTGCGCGACTCGGGCGCCGGCATCATCTACATCTCGCATCGCATGGACGAGCTCGCGCGCATCGCCGACCGCATCACCGTGCTGCGCGACGGACGCGTCGTCGAGACGCGCGATGCGCGCGATTTTCCCCACGAGGATATCCTGCGCGCCATGGTCGGGCGTCAACTCGACGCGCGCTTTCCCGAATTACCCGAGCCGGCTGCAGACGCGCGCGTCCTCTTGGAAGTGCGCGGGCTGGATCGGCTCGCCCGCGCTGCACGACGTGAGCTTCTCGGTGCGCGCGGGCGAGATCGTCGGCCTAGCCGGGCTCATCGGCGCGGGGCGCACCGAAATCGTGCGCGCGATCGCGGGAGCCGACGGATATACGAAGGGCGACGTGCTCGTGGATGGGGCTGTGCTGCACCGCGGGCGGATCGGCGAGGCGATCGGTGCGGGCGTCGCCTTCATCACCGAAGACCGTAAATCCCAGGGGCTCGTCCTCGGGATGAACGTCCGCGAAAACGTGACGCTCGCGCACTTGCCCGAGTTCGTCGATCGCGACCAGCTCGTGGATCTCGCGCGGGAACGGGCCGCGACGGTGCGCATGATCGAAGAACTGCACATTCGCACGCCCGGCACCGAGCAGCTCGCGCGAAACCTCTCCGGCGGAACGCAGCAGAAGGTCGTGCTGGCTAAGTGGCTGCTGGGGGATGCGCGCGTCCTGCTCTTCGACGAACCGACGCGCGGCATAGACGTCGGTGCGAAGGCCGAAATCTACAAAATCATGGTGGATCTCGCCGCGCGGGGCGCGGCGATCGTCATGATCTCGAGCGATCTGCCCGAAGTGCTCGGCATGTCGCACCGAATCCTCGTCGTCCGCGACGGGCGCATCGCTGCAGAATTCACGCGCGCGAATGCCACGCCGGCCGGCGTCATCGCCGTCGCGACGGGAGCCGCCGCGTGATCGCGCGCGATCGGACCTACTGGCTTCGCATCGGCGGCGCGCTGGCGTTCCTCGCGGCGCTCATCGCCGTGGTGGACGTCGCCTCGCACGGCTCATTCCTCGAACCGAGCAACATCGTCCGCGTGCTGCGCCAGATCACGTACAACTGCGTGCTCGGCGTCGGTCAGACGTTCGTCATCATCACTGCGGGCATCGATCTCTCGGTGGGGTCGCTCGTGGCGCTCACCGGCGTCATAGCCGCGATCTTTGCCAACTCGGTCCACCTGCACGGCTTCCCGCTCATCGCCGCAACGCTGATCGTTGCGATCGCGGTCGGCGCGGCAGCCGGGTGGGTCAACGCGCTGCCGGTGGTCCGGCTCGGCCTGCCGCCCTTCATCACGACGCTTGCGATGCTGGAGATGGCGCTGGGCGCCTCGTTCATCTTCGCGCACGGCCGGCCGGTCGCACTCGCGAGTCCGGATTTTCAACACACCGGCATCGGCTCGTTCCTTGGGCCGGTCACCAACGCGCTGCACTTGCCGAGCATTCCGGTTCCGGTCGTGTGGATGCTCGCCGTCGTCGGGATCGCGTCGCTCGTGTTGAACCGGACGCGCTTCGGACGCTACGTCTTCGCCATTGGCGGGAACGAAGAGGCCGCGCGCCTGGCCGGCATCAACGTCGCCCGCGTAAAAACCGCCGTCTACATGATCAGCGGCGCCTGCGCGGCGATCGTCGGCTTTCTCTACATGGCGCTTTTCTCTTCGGGCTCGCCGCAGACGGGAACGGGCGACGAACTGCTCGAGTCGATCGCGGCCGTCGTCGTCGGCGGGACGAGCCTGATGGGCGGGCGAGGCAGCGTCGTCGGCACGTTCTTCGGCGCGCTGCTCATCGGGGTGCTCTACAACGCGATGAACCTGCTCAACGTGGACTCGTACCTGCAGAAGGTGCTGCTCGGCGCCGTCATCCTGCTCGCCGTCGTGTTGGACGAGCTTAGGAAGCGCTATCTCTCGCGCGCGTAGGGGAGCGTGCACGTGCCCTATGTGGTTTCCAGGAAGGTTTCGCAATGACAAAACAAATGCTTGCGCTTTCGGTACTGTTCGCGTTTGCGATTACATCGGCTAGGGCCGATGTATCGCCGAGTCAGACGATGCATTTGACCAACGGGGCGGTCGCCGTATCATATGACCATTGCGGCGACAATGATCTGTGCGCTCAAATTACCTATCCGGACGGTCATGTATTGTCCATTTATTCGGAAGGCGCGGCCTTGTGCCAACCGTACTATCTGCATTTCGTGCAGAGCGACGCGAGTTCTCGCACCATGTATGAATTTTCGCGCGCGATCAATCACACCGAGCCGAAGGGTGTGAGCTGTGGCCGCACCGTCGCGACTCAGATGGTGCTCGATAGGGGAGACGTACATCTTTCGGTAACGGAGAACCCGGATGGCACACTAAATCTAACCTTTAGTGCGATTCCAAAATGAGGAGTCGCGGCATCGCTGAGGCTCGCGATTAGGCTCCGCTAGACGTAATCCTGGAGTGTAAGAGAGATGGTGCGCTTCACGCCGTCCTTGGCGACGACGTCGAGTTTGACGACGGTGCCGGCGGGTTGGGCGA
Organism: Vulcanimicrobiota bacterium; assembly: GCA_963790985.1. GTDB lineage: Bacteria > Vulcanimicrobiota > Vulcanimicrobiia > Vulcanimicrobiales > Vulcanimicrobiaceae > Cybelea. The sequence continues at coordinate 166,028 of CAWBQB010000004.1, read as the reverse complement.
ACTTGTCGCGGATCTCGCCGAGCGTCATTCCGCTGGTTGCGGCGCCGTCAACGGAGGCGATGACGTCGCCTTTGACGATCCCGGCTTGTGCCGCGGGGGTTCCGGCGCGAGCGTCCACGACCGTTATTGCGCCGCCGCGGTTGATCAGGAAGAGGCCCGAGCGTTCGTAGACGTCGGGGCCGGCGAAGGCCGCATTCGGCACGAGCGCCATCGTCTCGGCGGCGTAGTCGAAGGTAACGTTGAAGCGCCGCAGCAGGTTGCCGCCGATGTTCGCCGCGACGAACGGCGCCGCGAGCGCCCCCTGCGTCTGCGTCGAGTAGTCGGCGACGAGGTTCTGCAACTGCAGGTCGTCGATTCCGACGCTTTGCAGGCGCCCGAGCTTGCCGAGCGCGGGGCCGCCGAAGCCGAAGCCGTCGACGCCGACCGCGGTCAGCGTTGACGGCATGACTTGCGGGTGCGCCGTGACGAAGGGCGTCATGAAGCTGATCGTGTCGCGAGCGCCGGTGTCGATCGTGCACTCCGCCGGAATGCCGTCGATGGTGCACGCGATCTGCGGCTGCGTGCCGTAGAGAACGAAGGGCACGACGTGCGCGCCGGCAGGCGTTTGCGCGCTGCCGGGCAGCGTGAGCGTTACCTGGTTGTTGGCGTAGTCGAACGTCGTGACGTAGCGCGCCAGCACTTCCCAGCCGATCAGTCCGTCGACTTGCCGGCCCGCCGACATGCCGAAGCCTTGGCGCGTCGGCGCGACGGCGAAGAGCTGATCCTTCAACACCGCGTCGCCGACTTGCAGCGTCGAAATCTTGGCAAAGCTCAGTGACTCGGTCTGCGAGCCGACGCCGTTGCCCTGCGCCGACCCGACGCCGAAGGCGCCGATCTCTTGGGCGACCTTGCCGTCGACGACGTTCGAGCCGCCGGTGTCGAAAATGAAGCGGTAAGGGCCCTTACCGTTGAGCGTGACGTCGAGGTACACGTGGTTCTCGCCCAGCGTCATCGGCACGGTCGTAGACGTCTTGCCGTTCTGGATGGAGAAGTCGGTCGGATGCGTGCCGGGCCGCGCCAGTTTGGCTTGCGCGCCGGGCGCGTCGAATGCGACTTGGCGGATCGTTACGTCGGAGTTGTTTCCGTCGCTCGACTCGACGTGGATTTGATACGCGACGTTGAGTCCGTGCACGTTACGGTAGGCGGAGTAGGTCGTCGTGCTCGAGGTAAAGCCGTTCTGGAAGAGCGCGCGCGCGGGCAGATGCGTCGCGGTGCTGAACCAGAGCTCGAAGGGGACCTGCGATCCGGCCGGCGTGATGCTCAGCGCGTCGTACGTGTTGCCGTTCGCGCTCTTCGCGCCGAGCCACGTAACGGCGGCGCCGCTCGCGTGCGGCTGCCAGAGTGCGTAGCTCGCAAGGTACGCCTGATTGATCTCCGAGGAGCGGTCGCTGTCGCCGCCGTCGTTCCAGACCAACCCCGAACCGTCGCCGTCCCACGTGACGCTGCCGTTGTAGCCGTCGAGCTGCACGACCGGCGGCAGATTCGACGATTCGGCGAAGTGCCCGTTGACGAGATCAACGTACTGCACGGCCGTGCCTTTCAAGCCGGCCGCGGAAACGGCGCCCTCGAAGCGGATCGTGCGGTAGGACCGCAGCGAAGCTACGCCCAGCGCCTTGCCGGACTGTGCGATAAGCCGCGTGACGCGATGATCGCCTTGGGTTTGCGCCCAGGCGGGGGCGCTCGCGAAAATAACGGCCGCGGCGCCGGCGGCGGCAAAGCGTGAGAGATTCATGCCCCCGATACGACCGGGCCCCCGCCGATGTTTCACCCGGCCCCTCGAAGGGCTTCATACTTTTTTAAGGATGATTTGTGATGACTGAGAGACGCCGCTTCTCGTGCGGCAGCCGGAGTGCTCGTGGAGACGAATTCATGAATTTTGTACGCTCGCGACTTCTCGCTGCTCGAGTGGGCAGCGTTGCCCTATTCCTTCTCGGTACCGGCTGCAGTGGAAGCGCCGGGTCGCCGCCGCCGGTGAGCTCGATCGGCACCGCGGCGCAGACGCGAACCGCAGGCACCCCCGCGCGTTCCGGCCAGCAGCTCTACGTCTCGACGATCGATGGTGGCTCCGTCGTCGTCTACTCGGCCGGGAGCAATCCGCAGCTCCTCCAGACGATCGAGAACGGCGTGCCGCGCCCGGGCGGAATCTGGGTAGACGCGCACGGCGTGCTGTATGCCGTCAACGTTCCCGATGCGTACTACCAAACCAGCCTTCCCGAGTACGAGCCCGGCGCGATGTCGCCGTTTAGGACGATCACCGACGGCATCGTGAACTGCGGCAACGTCGCGGTTGACGCCAAGGGGAACGTCTACGTGACGGGCACGGACAATGCGAACGGATCGTTCTTTCTCGAGATCTATCCGAAGGGTCAGATGAGCCCCGCCGAAACGCTGACGATCCCGCACAGCGGCCTCGCCGGCATAAGCGGCCTCGCGTTCGACTCGACCGGCGCGCTGCTCGTGGGCGAAGGCATATTTGAAAGTGCCGGGGCCGTTTACCGCCTGCCGCCCGGCTCGCAGACCTTTACCAACGTAGGGCTGCACGGGATCAACGGCGGCGCCATCGCCGTGGACGGGTCGGGGAATCTCTACGTCGGCGGCACGAAATCCATCGCCATATTTGCGCCGAACGCCACCAAGCCGTCGCGGGTTATCAAGGTGTACGGCACCGGCATATCCGCGCTCGCAATAGACGCGAACGGGTACCTCTACGTCGGAACGAACGAATCCGTTGCGGTGTACGCGCCGGGCGCTAAGAAGCCGGAAACGACGTTCAACATCCCGGGGCACGTCGGCGGTATCGCGCTCAGTCCGTAGCGGTAGATACCGAGCCGCGCTGAGCGAAGTCGAAAAGTGCTTCGACTTCGCTCAGCCCGACGCAGCTCCTGACTAGAACGGGAAGTCGGACTGCGTTAGGCCGACGTTGGTCTTCAGATCGGTGACGGTTTCGTCGAGGACGATCTGCGAGCCGGAGAAGAGTATCTGCCGGATCGGCCAGTGCGTCTCTTTCGAGAGATAGAGGATCTGGTCGGAGACGCCGTTGTTGGACGCGGCGTCGCTCACTTTGAGCTCGAGCCGGTCGGTCGGAACGCCGGCGACCTTACCGCCGTCGATCTGCGTGAGTTTGCCCGGGATCGTGCCGTAGCCGTCAACGATGCGCTGCAGCAAGCCGTCGGGGATCGTGACGCCGCGCAGCGACACGGCGCGCGGGTCGTGGAGATCCACCTTTAGGTGAAAGCCCGAAAGGAAGCCGCCCTGGTGGCCGCTCACCTGATTCGTGCCGACCCAGACGCCGCCCGAGCCCTTGCCGTCGCCGGACAGGATGAGCGTCTTCACGTAGTGCGGCTTCATGAACGCGTATTGGTAGACGCGATCCTGCGTCTGCGTGCCCTTCGCCTCGTGCACGTGGAGCTGGCACGTGTAGTCGTTGATGGAGGCGAAGGCTTGGTCGAACGCGGCAATCGCGGGCGCGCCGCCCTCGGCGCGAACGGCGCCGAACGATGCCGGCGCGACTGCGGCAATAAACGCGAACGAAAACGATACCGAACGGATGAAGTTCACCGTAGTTCCTCTTTCGGGTTAGGTCGTCTGCGAAACGGCTTGGGCGCTCTCGTCCATCAGGAGCGTCCCATGCTTGCCTTCGACGCCGATGAGCACATCGCATTTTGCGTCGGCCGCGATGTCCTCGATCGTGCGGCCGAGCGGTGCGCCGCTGTACTTCCCTTCGCGGAAGGACCCGAGGATGATGAGATTCGCCTTCTCGCGCCGAGCGACGTCGAGGACCGCTTCCTTCGTCGAGCGCGCCTTGACGGTCTCGGTCCGGATCGTGACGTTGTTCTTATTCGCTATGGTCTCGGCCGCGCCGAGCGCGTCGAGCGCCGCGCGCTCCTCGAGTGCCATTTCGGCATCCGGAGGAAGCGTGTACGGCACCTCGATGACGTAGAGCGCCAAGAGTTCCGATCGCTCGCCGCGCGCGAGCTTTGCGGCCAGCGCCATCATGTGCGCGGAATCGATCTCGGGAGAAAACGCGACGACCAGGCTGCCGACCATGCGCTCCAGCGAGCTCTCCGCCTCGGCCGCCATCTTCTGCAAGTAGGAATCGGGTGGATGAAGCATCCACCAGAGCGTCGCGCCGACCGCGGCTGCGAGCAGGAGCGCCACGACCGCGCCTACCGCGTTGACGTGCACCGTCTCGGCGAACGCGATCACGTGCGCCTCGCGCGCAGGATGAGGGAGATGCGATGCGCGCCCAGCGCGATCATCGCCGCACCGAGCACTAGGCCGGGAAGGATTGCGAAACCGCTTGCGATTAAGGCGAGCATTCGCACGAGGATGACCGCGCCGGCGACCATCGTCGCGACCGCGAGCACTGCGCGAAAGGCCAGCACGCTACGCCCCTTCCCGCGCGCGGCGTTCGTCGCTGGCCTTTACGTTGGCGACGTACTCGTCCATGAGCTCCAGCTCGCCGGCGTTGCGTAGAATCTGCACCTGCTGCTTGCGCCAGTCGCGGGGCTGCGAGCCGAAGAGCGGGAGTTTGCGATGACGGCGGTAGATGAGGTAGAGCACGAGGCCGAGCACGAGCCAGCTCGGGCCGAAGATGCGCCCGAGCGGATGGGTTCGCAGCGTGAAGAGCAGGATCGAGAAGATGCCGATGAAGCCGATGACGGCAATGACCGGAAACTCGACGCGCTCGCCGCGGAACTTCATCGGAATGTTCAGCGGTATCTTGAACTTTCTCGGGCTGAGCGGATCGCCCAGGCGCAAGCCGATCAAGCCAAGGAAGACGAACGAGTAGCTCGTCGCCGCGCCGAACGCGTAGAGGTCGGCGAGGAAGTCGAGCCCGTTCTCACCGTGGAAGAAGCGCGCGTACGGATGGGCGAAATACGGCAGGAGCCCCGGTGCCGCGGCAAAGATCAGCTCGAGCAGCGCGATCGAGCCGAAAAAGATGATGGATACGGCGGGCGTTCGGAACTTGGCGTTGACGCGTTTGAAGATCGAGGGCAGCAGGTTGGTGCTGCTCATCGCGTAGGCGATGCGCGAGCTTCCGAACACGCCGGAGTTCGAGGAGATCAAGAGCAGCACGGCGCCGAGCACCGGGACGTAGAATGCGGCCAGCGCCCCGTAGTAGGGAACCTGCGCGGCCAGCAGCGCGACCGCCTTCCCTTGGTTGTCGGGGTTGTGCGGGAAGATCTGCCAGAACTGCTGCGGATGTCCGGCCGCGTCGACGATCGGGTGCCAGGGGGCTAAGCCGAGCGCGAGGTTCGAGTACGCCAGCGCAAAGATCAAGATCGTCAGGATCAGCGCGACCGACGTTCGCGGGATGATCGAGGCGGGGCGCTGCGTCTCCTGTGCGGCCTGCGAGATGGATTCGAGGCCCACGAACGAGATGATCGCCAGCGACGTGCCGAGCATCAGTTGATACGGCGACGGCCAGTGCATCTGCATGTTGTGGATCAGCAGATGCGGCCGGAAGGCGAAGAGGAAGCCGAAACAGAGGATGCACGTTTCGCTCAAGACGTCGAGCGCCGAGACCGCGCCGTTGAACGCGGTGCTCTCGCGCACGCCGATGACGTTGAGGAAGCAGAGCCCGGCGACGAGCGCGAGCACGACGGCGAAGTGGATCCAGGGATGGACCGAGTTGACGAGCACCGGCAGCAGCTGGCTGGTGTAGTCCACGGACGTCCAGGCGAAAAGCGTGACGTCGATCGTGAAGTCGAGCAGCACCGCCCATCCGGCGATGAAGCCGAAGATGTCGCCGAGCCCGCGCATGACGAAATACTGGCCGCCGCCGGCGACGGGATAGGTTGCCGCGAGTTCCGTGTACGCTAAGCCGATGCAGACGTAGACTACGCCGGCGAAGAGAAACGCGACGTTCGATGCGCCGGCCGCCACGGCCAGCACGAGACCCAGTCCCACGAAGATATCGGCGCCGACGTCGGAGTAGCCCCAGGAGAAGGAGCCCCACGGCGTTACGGTGCGGCGCAGCTCCGGATTCGCACTCTTGGCCGGAGGCGTCGTGGACATTAGAAGGCGTTCCGGTGCAGCTGCACGTGCGGGCCGTCGAGCGTGACGACGTCGAAGCGGATTCTCGCCGAGGGTGCGACGACTTGCGCGTACTCGGCGGCGAGGCGTCGCAGCGTGGCGCGCTTACGGGCATCCACGGCGCGCAGCGCGCCCCCGAAGCGGGCGGAGTCGCGTCGCTTGACCTCGACGATCACCAACGTCTTTCCGTCCAAGCAGACCGCGTCGATCTCGCCCCCACCGACGCGGACGTTGCGAGCCAGGATGCGGTACCCCTGCGCCGCCAGAAAACCCGTCGCGCGCTCCTCGCCGTCGCGCCCTTTGGCGCCGTTATTCGAAGGCATACGGCGCGTCCAACGCCAGCTCGAGCTGCATGTCGCGGATGCGCCGCCAGCTCGCGCGATGGTGCACGCTCGGACCGTGCTCGCGCAGGGCTTCGAGGTGCAGGGCCGTCGAGTAACCTTTGTGCAGCGCATAGCCGTAGCGGGAGTCTTCCTTATCGAGCTCGACCATGAGCGCGTCGCGGTGCACCTTCGCGACGATGGACGCGGCGGCGACGACGGCGCAGCGCGCGTCGCCGTGCACGATGGGCTCTTGCGGCCCGGCGAACGAACGGATGCGGACCGCATCGGTGATGAGGTACTCCGGCGGCATCGAGAGCGCGGCGATGGCGCGCTCCATGGCGAGCACGCTCGCCCAGTAGATGTTCAGCCGGTCGATTTCTTCGACGCTCGCGCTGCCCACCGCCCAAGCGGCTGCGAGGTGCTTGACTTCCGCGGCGATCTCGACGCGCATCTCGCGGCGCACCTGCTTGGAGTCGTTGAGCCCTTTGATGAAGAGCGGCTGCGCCGCGACGACGCAGGCGGCGACGACCGGGCCGGCCAGCGGCCCGCGCCCGACCTCGTCGATGCCCGCGACGAACGTGAATCCACGAGCGCGCGCCGCGTACTCGAACGCGTGCAGGCGATGCAGCCGCCGCCGCTCGCGCTCGTAGGCGTTCTTGGCCTTACGCTGCCTCGGCGTCATCCGGATCCTCGAGCGAGATGCGTCCGAAAACGCCGGCATTGAACGCGCTGACGTAGGAGCGCGCGGCGTTGTGGTAATCCGCCTCGCCGCCGCGGCGCACGAAGCCGCGCGCGGCGGCAAAGGCGCGCAAGTCGGGGATGCCGGCATCCCGGCTGTGGGCGACGAGCCAGCGGTGAAATGCTTCGACGACCTCTTCGGGTTCGTAACGGTCCTGCGGCACGGCGCCGCAGATGGCGAGTTTCCATTGGGCTCCGGCGCTCGGGATTTTCGGCGGGAGGACTCCCGGCGTGTCCATGAGCTCGACGCTTGGGGAGAGACGAAACCACTGTAACTGTCGCGTCACGCCCGCGCGGTCCTCCGTGCGCGCGGCGGCGCGTCCGACCAGCGCGTTGACGATCGTGGACTTGCCGGAGTTGGGCAGCCCGACGATCATCGCGCGCGCCACGCCCTTGCCCGGCCCGCCGCTGCGCGTGCGATCGATCGTGCTCGCGATGCGCGCGACGCTGCGCTGCACGCGAGCGTCTACCGCGATCGCCTGCGCACCGCCCGCGGCGAGCCGCGCAAGCCAGCGTTTCGTCGTGGCGGGGTCGGCCAGATCGTCGCGCGTGAAGGTCACGATCCGCGCGTGCTTGGAAGCCAGGGCGTCGAGGACGGGGCTGCGGCCGCTGTGCGGCACGCGCGCGTCAACCACCTCGACGACGACGTCGATCGCGCGAAGGTAGTCGCGAATTCGCCGCAGCGCCTTGGGCATGTGTCCCGGGTACCATTGGACGGCGCGCTCCAACTCATTGCGTACCATTCCCCCGTCGGGCTCGCGCGTCATAGGCCGCCCAGCATGCGCGGCGGCCAGATGCCGGCGACGGCGCGGCCGATCAGCCGATCCTCGGGGACCGCGCCGAAAACGCGCGAGTCCTCGCTGTCGGCACGATTGTCGCCGAGCACGTAGAGGCTCGACGGAGCGACGGTGATCTCTGGGAAGCTGCGCGCGTCGGGATGTTCGACGTAGGGCTCGTCGAGCCGGACGCCGTTGAGGTACACCTGCCCGCGGTCGATGCGGACGCGCTCTCCGGGCAGACCGATCACGCGCTTGATGAAGACGCCGCGCGCATCGGCGTCGCGGCGAAAGGCCACGATCTCACCGCGCCGCGGGGCGCCGAAGCGATAGGCGAAGGTGTTGATGAGGACGTACTCGCCGGACCGGATGTGCGGTTCCATCGAGAGACCCGAGACTTGCGGGAGCCGAACGAAGAAGGCGGCGATGAGCGCGGCGAGCACCGCGAGCTGCAGGGCCAGGTTCGCGGCCGATCGCCATCGCAAGAAGCGGACCACGGACGAGGTACTTCGCGTGCGACGCTACAGAATCTTCGCTTGGGAGGGCGGCCAGAAGATAAGAAAGGCGCGGCCCGTGAAACCGGCGCGCTCGCCGCGCCGGGCGCCGCTTGCGAAGGTTCCGCCGTCCTGAGCGAAGCCCCAGATGTGCGAGTCCTCCGAATCGTTGCGGTTGTCTCCGAACATGAGGTAGCAATGCGGCGGAATGCGATTGGGTGCGGTCCACTGCGAGGCCGGAGGCACGTTGGCGCCGCTGGGGTCGAGGCGCTGCCAGGCGGCGCCGTAGTTCACGAAGATGCCGTAATCGCGCACCTGAAGGTTGTACAGCGGTTTCTCGGCCACGTACGGCTCCTTGAGCGCGACGCCGTTGATGAATACCGTCCCGCCGCTCACCGAGAGCGTGTCGCCGGGGCGCCCCACGACGCGCTTGATGAAATCGTCGGGCGTCGGGACCGGCGGCGGAAAGACGACGATGTCGCCTTCGTTGGGATGGCGGAAGCGGTACTCGAACTTATCTACGAGCAAGACGTCGTGGATCTGCAGCGTCGGCAGCATCGAACCCGAGGGAATGTAGTACGTGCGCGCGACGAACGTGATGAGGAACCACGCGGCCACGCCGGCGATGATGAAGGGATCGAGGAACTCCCGCGCGATGGCGGTGCTGCGGCCGGACGATCCCGCGACGACCGGTCGCAGCGAGAGCACGACGCGCGCGGCGGCGATCACCGCGACGATCGCGAGCAGTTCGGTTGGGGTCATGCTACCTTTCCAGGACGGCGAGCCGGTCGAGCGGCCACCAAATGAGAAAGGCTCGCCCGGCGAACCTCGCGCGCACGTTGCGTCCCGCCAGCGGCCCCGCTGCGAAGACGCCGCCGGTTTGCGCGAAGCCCCACACGTGCGAGTCGTCCGAGTAGTTCCGGTTGTCGCCGAGAACGAAGTAAAAGCCCTTCGGAATGCGGTTTGGCGCCTGCCAAAGCGTCTTCGCCGGCACGTTTGCCGCGCGCGGATCGAGCGGGCGTCCGTCCACGTAGATCTGGTAGGCGCGGACGTCCAGCGAGTAGCGCGGCGGCTGATTCTCGTACGGTTCGCGCAGCGCCGTATCGTTGCGATAGACGACGCCGTTGCGGATGGCGATCGTGTCGCCCGGTATGCCGATGACGCGTTTGACGTACTCCTCGCCCGACGAATCCACCGGCGGCGTGAAGACGGCGACGTCGCCGGGCGCGGGCGGATGCAGACGGTACGCGATCTCGTCGACCAAGAGCACGTCGCGGACCTGCAGCGTCGGCACCATGGAGACCGACGGTATGTAGAACGTGCGAATGACGAAGGTGACGAGGAAGAGCGCTACGAGGGTCGCTGCAATCAGCGCGTCGAGGTACTCGCGCGCGGCTCTCACCGGTGCAGGCGCTCCGGAGAATGGTTTGGCTGAGAGCGTCAGACGTGCGATTGCGAAGACGCAGAGGAGCCCTACCAGCTGCAGCGGTGTCAGAGAGGCGAATTAGGTTGCTTTGGCCTTTTTTTCCTTGATTCGCGCGGCCTTGCCGACCTTCTCGCTCAAGTAGTAGAGCCGGCTGCGCGCGACGACGCCGCGCTTGCCGACTTCGATGCGCTCGACCCGGGGGCTGTGCAAGAGGAACGTTTTCTCGACGCCCACGCCGTGAGCCACGCGGCGCACCGTGACGGCTTCGGCCGTTCCGCCGCCTTTGCGGACGATCACGACGCCTTCGAACATCTGCGTGCGCTCCTTGCCGCCTTCGACCACCTTCGAATAGACCTTGACCGTGTCGCCGGGGCGAAACTGCGGGACGCTTTCCTTGAGCTGGTCGCGGTTGAGGAGATCGATGACGTTCATGGCACTCTTCTTACTCTAACAAGGGGGGCGCAACGAATAGCCGGGCGCGGAGCCCGGCACAACCAAGGTATCCTATCACGGGCCTTCCTCGGGGTGCAACAGGTCCCGCCGCCGGGCGGCGGTGCGCTGCCGGGACTGTTCGCGGCGCCACTGCGCGATCTTCGCGTGGTCGCCGGAGAGGAGAACCGCCGGGACGTCCACCCCGCGGAAGCTCGGGGGGCGCGTGTAGCTGGGATAATCCAGGAGGCCGCCGGTGAACGATTCGTCCACCAGCGATGCCGGCGCCAGCGTCCCCGCGAGCAAGCGCACCGTCGCATCAAGGAAGGCGAGCGCCGGCAACTCGCCGCCGGTGAGGACGAAATCGCCCAGCGAGCGCTCCTCGATCTCGTAGAGCGCGCCGAGGCGGTCGTCCACGCCCTCGTAGTGCCCGCAGACCAGCACCAGGCGGTCGAGCCGGGCCCAGCGTTCGGCGTCGCCATGCGTGAAGGGGGCGCCGCTGGGGCTCGGGACGACGATCGCCCGGCGCTCCCCTTCGGCCGCCTCGGAGGCGATGCGATCGAGGGTGCGCGCGATCGGCTCGATCCGCAGCACCATCCCTGGCCCGCCTCCGAACGGAGCGTCGTCGGCGCGCTCCCCGCCGCGCAGCTCGTCGAGGAGGTGGCGGTAGTGGACGCGCACGATTCCGGCTTCGACCGCGCGCCCCACGATCGAGAGGCCGACGAACGGCGCGAAGACCTCCGGAAAGAGCGTGACGACGTCGATCGTGAACATATCGCAGCAATGCTTCGGGGCCAACAGCGATTTGCTTCCGCGCTGAGCTTGCTGGAGACGCGCGATTACGCCGGCGCGGAGGCGGCGCTCACGGCGCACCTTGCCGTCGAGGGCGAGCCGGCGGCGCGCGCCTTTCTCCTGAACAAGCGCGGCGTCGCGCGGATCGGCTTGCAGCAAACGCAGCCCGCGAGCGACGATTTCGCCGCGGCGATCGCCGCGCTGCCGGGCTATCCGCCGGCGCTGACCAACCTCGGGAATCTGCTCCTCGAAAGCGGCGAGCTCGACGCAGCCATCGCGCAATACGAGCGCGCGATCGCGCGCGACCCGCAGTACGCCGTGGCCTATTTAAACCTCGGCATCGCGTACAAGCGCGCGGGCCGGATCGCAGAGGGAGTTCGCGCGCTGCGCCAGGCGCAGCGTCTCGAGAAGCTCGCTAGCGGGGCGAGTTTTTGGCGGCGGCCTCGACCGCGGTGATCTCTTCGAGGTATTCGAAGAGCTGCGGGAGCGTGATCTTCTCCAGCGCCGTCTGCTCGTGGATCGTTTCGCCGTCCTCACCCTCGTCGCGGATGTAGCAGCGCGTCTCGACGCCGTGCTCGCCCGTGCTGATGAACGAGACGGCGAATCCGCGCCCGGGCGCCTCGTCGTAGATGCGCATCGTCTGCGGGTTGAGGATTTCGATCGAGTGCGACTGGTTGTGCGCGTCGAACACGAGAATCTTGAGGTGCTCGAAGTTGGTCACTTCGATCAGTCCGACGACGAAGACGTTCTTTGTAGAAAAGAACTCGTGACCGCGTTTGCTGCGGCTCGACACTTCATAGAAGACGCGGTGCGCAACGAACCGGTTCAGGATCTTCCGCAACGTCGATAGCGAAGCCAGCGTTTCGGTGCGGTTGCCGCGGGTATAGATGATCTTCACGGCGGGCCCTGATGCTTGCACAGCTACGCAGGTAAGCCCTTCCGCCGGGGCGGCGGAAGTCCAAACTCGCGGCGGGAACCTCTACCTCGACATGTTCTCGGTACCCGACGTCCTCGTCGTTTCCGTCCTCGCGCTGCTGCTCTTCGGCCCCGATCGGCTGCCCTCGCTCATGCGGCAGGCAGGCCGGTTCATGCGCGAGGTGCAGAGCACGTCGCAGGCGTTCGTTGCCGAGATGGAGCGCGCCGCCGACACTGCCGGTCCGGCACCCTCGCCGCCGCCCGCACCGCCGGCTCCGCCGATCCCGGAGTTCTCAGCGCTTCCCGATGCTGCCGCTTCCCCGGAACAGCCAAAACTCGACTAGCTAAAAGGAGCCGCTAGATATTGAAGTTTTGGCGGATTTCGTTGATCTTGCCCTGGACGGCCGAACGCACTTGGCCGTGGAGCCGATCCTTTTGCTCGTCGGGAAGGCGGCGGTAGATCATGTATCCCGCGGCCGAAAGCAGGCCGCCGAGAACGCCGATGAGCAGGACCTTACCGGCTTCGCCGGTGTCGCCTTCGTCGTGCGCGGAACGATCGTCGTAGCCGCGATGACCGTTGCCGGTGTTGGTCGGGCTGGATGACCAGGGCGGTTCGGGTGGCGTCGTGCGGAAACTCTCAGACATGATGCGGCCTCCTTCGGCCCGGGTGAAGTCTTACCCGCTGGACGCGGTTTAGAACGCCGTTCGCGGCTCGCGCTCGCGGCGGACGCTGATGTGATCGGGGAAACGGCGCGCGATTTCCTCGGTGGCCAACTCCGCAGTCGCCGCGATCGCGCGCACGCTCTCGAGATCCCGGTACCCGGCTCCCCAGTGCAGGCGCAGCTCGCCCGGGGTCTGCGCCGCCTCGATCGGAATCTGGGCGCAGCGCTCGAGCCCAAGGCGCGCGGTCAGGAGAATTGCGGAAACCGCGGCGCAGACGATGTCTTGGCCGTGTTCGGCAAAATCCGCGTGGCCGCTGGCAAACAGACCGCTGAGGCGGTCGAGGTCGTCCCGATAGAACGTGACGTCCAGCAACTAGGGAAGCGTGATCTTCGTGATCTTCACTTCCGCGTACGGTTGCCGGTGGCCGTTGAGCTTACGAACGCGCTTCTTCGGCTTGTAGCGGAAGACGAGGATCTTCTTGTCCTTGGCCTGGCGTAGGACGGTGCCCGCGACGGAGGCGCCGCTCAGGATCGGGGTGCCGACCTTCACGTCCTCGCCGCTGCCGGCCAGGATGACCCGGTCGAACGTGACGTCCGAACCGGCCTCGGTCGCGACCAGATCGCAGCGGATGACGTCGCCCTCGGAAACCTTATATTGCTTGCCGCCGGATTCAATGATCGCGTACATGACTTCGGTACGATAGCAGGCGGCGCGGCCCGCGTCAACGTCCCGGCACCTTGACGGATTCCCGCCCAGGTGGTACGGTTTTGCAGAGTAGTCTGCAAAATAGATTATCTAGAACCGGAGGGTCGCATGAACGGAATCGCCGCGCATCGGGAGCGCTGCCTCGGGAAGCTCTTCCTTACTTGGAGCCTGTACGGAATCGCCGTCGCGCTGATCTGGCGCGCGCTGCAGGGCCAGCCCTGGGGCGAGGCGCTCACGTGGGTCCTCGCTTTGGCGGCAGCGGTTCTCATGCTCGCGGCGGGGGAGGCATGAACGTGACGCAGCCCATCGGCGCTCCCGAAGCGCGGGACCATATCGAGATGGTCGACCGGATCCTTGCGGAGTCGCATCAGCGGCTCTGCGCCGGCGGCGAGTACTTCGTGATCTGGGGCGCCGGGGCGGCCTTCGTCACGCTGGCGTTCGCGCTGATCGACGCCGGCCGCGCGCCGGCTGCTGCGATCTGGTCGGTACCGGCCGTCCTTGCCGTCTGCGCGATTCTCTCCATTCTGCGCGGACGCGCGATGCGCCGCGTGCTGCATCGCAGCTCGTTGGTTCAGCGCGAGTTTTTCAACGTGTTGTGGCTGACGCTCGGGCTCGCGTTCGTCGTCAACGTCGCCGCATTTCGGTTGTTCCCCGGCATCGCATCGGCGGCGATTTGGAGCGTTGCCGAAGCGATCGTTCTGCTGTACATCGGCATGCACGGCAATCGCCGCGCGCAGTTTGCCGGCGTCCTCGTCGTCGCCTCGCTGGTCGCGGCGAACTTCGCACCCGCAGGCATTTCCGCATACGTGCTCGCGGCGGGGATGCTCGCCGGCTACGGCGGCTTCGGCATAAGCGAACTGCTGGCGCGCGACTAACGCGCCTGCATGGACGAGCTGCTGCTCTCGAAGATCCGCCTCGGCGTGGTGGCCGAATTGCTCAACTACGATTGGATCGCCTTTTCGGAGCTGGCGCGCGCGCTCGACGCGAGCAATGGAAACCTCGGCGCGCACCTGGCGAAGCTCGTCGATGCCGGATATGTGGACGAGGAGAAGAGCTTCGTCAACCGGCGCCCGCTGACGCGCTACCGGCTCACGTCGCGCGGGCGCGACGCGTTCGCCGCGCACGTGACGCAGCTTCAGGCGCTGCTCAAAGCGGCGAAGTAGGGCGTCTTAGCCCCCTTCGTCGAGCGCGCGCGAGAGTTCCCATGCCGCCCGCAGCCCTTCCTCGAAGGCGCGCACCGCGTCCAGCTCCGCGGCCTCCTTCGCGCCCCCGACGACGCGATACGGAATTCCCAACGCGCGGATCGCCGGAAGCAGCGCGTCGTTGCGCTCTTGCCCGGCGGCGATGACCACCGTATCGGCTTCGATTGCGTGCGTTTCGCCCGCGGCGTCGCGAATGCGGATGCCCTCGGGCGTGATCGCTTCGTACCGCACGTTCGCGACGGTTCGCACGCCCGCGCCGCGCAGCGCGCGCAGGACGGCCCAGCGCGTCGTCCTGCCGATGCCCTGGCCGATCGTCGCGCCGCGGCGCAGAAGCGCGACCCCCTTGCGCCCGGCGATCGCCGGTGCGTCGCCGGGCGGCACGGCTAAGCCGTACTCGTAGTAGAAGCGCGTGCGATCGTCCACGTTCGCCTCACCGTGGCTCAAGTAATGCGCGACGTCCACGCCGATGCCGCCCGCGCCGACGATTGCGACCCGTTCGCCGCGCACCGCGTCGCGCGCGAGTGCATCGGCATAGGAGATCACGTTGGGCAGATCGGCGCCCGGAATATCCGCGCGCCGCGGCACCACGCCCGTCGCCAGCACGATCGCGTCGAAGCCGCGCAAAAGCGCGCCGTCCTCGATGCGGGAGTTCAAGCGGACGGCGACGCCCAATCGCGCGAGCTCGTTGGCGTAGTAGCGAATCGTCTCGCCGAAATCGTGCTTTCCGGGAACGCGGCGCGCCATCTGGAACTGGCCGCCGAGCTGCGCCTCCGCCTCGAAAAGCTCGACGTCGTGACCGAGCGCGGCCAGCGCGCGGGCGCTCTCCATGCCCGCCGGGCCGCCCCCGACGACGGCGAATCGGTGCGAACGCGCCGCCCGCGTTCCTTCCGGGAATTCGAGCTCGCGCGCCGCGCGCGGATTGGTCATGCACGATATCGGCGCGTCGAGCAGGGAACGGTCGAGGCAGGCTTGGTTACAGGCGATGCAGGTGTTAACCAAATCCGCGCGGCCGCGCGCGCTCTTCTCCACGATGTAGGAATCGGCGAGAAACGGGCGCGCCATCGCAACGAAATCCGCGCTTCCCGACGCGAGCACGGCATCGGCCGCTTCGAGCGAAGCGATCCGGTTGCTGGCGATCACCGGCGTATCGCCGGCGACCCGCTTGATCGCAGCGGCAAACGGCACCCAGGCGCCCGCGGGCACGAGCTGCTGTATCGTCGGGATCTGCGACTCGTGCCAGCCTATGCCGACGTTGATCGCGTCGACGCCGTCACCGGCGAGCGCGCGCGCGAAGGTCAGCGTTTCGTCGGGGCCCGACGAGCCCTCCATGAGATCGGCGCCCGACATGCGGAAGATCACGGGGAAATCCGTGCCGGCGCGTTCGCGGATCGCGCGCAGCACCGCGCGCGGCATCGCGCTGCGCCGCTCGAAATCGCCGCCCCAGGCGTCGTCGCGCCGATTGGTCAGCGGCGAAAGAAACTCGTTGAGCAGGTACCCCTCCGATCCCATCACCTCGACCGCGTCGTAGCCGAGCTCGCGCGCCCGAAGCGCGCCGCGCGCGAAGTCGTCGATCGTCTCGCGTATCTCGGCGTCGCCGAGCGCGTGCGGCGGATCGGGCGAGAAACGCGACGGAACCGCCGACGGCGCGACCGGCCGAATGCGGAACGAGGCATAGAACGCGTATCGCCCGGCGTGGAAGAGCTGCAGCGCGATGCGGCCGCCGGCGTCGTGCACCGCTTGGGCGGCCATCCGCAGCGGCGCCGCGCCATCCGGGTCGTTGATAAAGCTGTAGTGGCGCCCGCCCGCACCGGCGCGGCTCACCGCCGACCCCCCCGTGACGATCAGCCCGGCGCCGCCGCGCGCGCGTTCGGCGTAGAAAGCCGCGAGCGCCGGTCCGTCGTGCTCGATGCCGAGGTGCATGGACCCCATCACGATGCGGTTGGGAAGGCGAAGCGTGCCGATCCGCCCGGCTTGCAGCGCGCGCGCGAGCATCGCGATTCGGCTCGTTCCGGCTACGGTTCGAGCGACAACGGCGGCGACGTGTCGGCGTAAAACGGCGGCGCGATCACGCTGAGCCCGCCGTCGACGCAGATCGTCTGGCCGGTGACGTACGAAGATTCGGGTGCGAGCAGAAAGGCGACGACGTCGGCGACCTCCTGCGCGCTGCCCATGCGCCCCTTTGGAAGCTTCGAGAGCACCGATTCGATCGGCGCCATGCCCGGAACGCGCTCGTAGAAGTACGCGCACGATTCGGTGTCGATCAGCCCGCCGTTGACGGCGTTGACGTTGACGCCCCGTGACGCGAACTCCACGGCCATATAGCGCACCCAGGCTTCGATCGCGGCTTTGTTCGAGCCGAGGTTGGCATAGGTTGGATACGCGCGAATGCTGCCGTAGCTCGAAAGGGCGACGATGCGGCCGCCCTCGCGCATGAGCGCGACCGCTCGCTGCGCGCCGAGCACGAAGGCGCGCACGTTGAGCGCGTAGGACCGGTCGAGATGGTGCACCTTCAGGTCTTCGATCTTCTTAAAGGAGCTTGCGGCCGCGTTGGAGACGAAAAGATCCAGCCGCCCGAACTCCCGCTCGACGCGATCGAAGAGGCGATCGATCTCCTCGGGTTCCTCCACGTTTGCCGCGACGGCGATCGCCCGCGCTCCGAGAGCCTCGATCTCGCTCACCGTTTCCGATGCGAGGCCGGCGTTGCGGTTGTAGTTGACGGCGACGCTCGCCCCGCCGCGCGCGAGCGTGAGCGCAACGGCCTTTCCGATTCCGCGCGAGCTCCCCGTGACGAGCGCCGTCTTGCCGGCGAAGCGCCCGCTGCCGCCGTCGCTCATGCGCCGCTCAACAACGCCCGCGCGATGACGGCTTTTTGTATCTCATTTGCCGCCGTGAATCTGCAGCGTCTTGAGCGCGTCGAAGGTCACGAGCTGCCTTCCTTCGCGCGCGGATACGGCCGCAAGCTTTTCGCGCGCTCGCGCAGGACGTATTTCTGCACCTTGCCCGAGGGCGTGCGCGGAAGCTCGGCGACCACTTCGAGCCGTTCGGGCCAGTAGTGCTTGGCGACCTGACAGGCGTCGAGGTAATGGCGCATGCGGTCGAAGTCGAACGACCCGCCCGGACGCAAGACGACGAACGCGCAGGCCCGCTCGCCCAGGCGCGCGTCGGGCATCGCAACGATCGCGGCGCCGGCGATTGCGGGATGGTCGCTCAGGAGCTGCTCGACCTCCCCGACCGGAACTTTCTCTCCGCCGCGATTGATGACGTCGCGAACGCGTCCGGTGATGCGCACGTATCCGGCGTCGTCGATCGTCGCGAGATCGCCGGTGCGAAACCAACCGTCGGCGGTGAAAGCCGCCGCGGTCCAATCGGTGTGGTCGGCGTAGCCCGCGAACATCGTCGGCGAGCGCACCTCGAAATTGCCTTCGACGCCCGGCGCCTGCGCGCGGCCGTTGTCGTCTACGACGCGCAGCTCGATGCCGCGCAGCGCGCGCCCGTCGGTGCCCCACACGCTCGCCGGCGAATCGCCCGGTGCGGAGAGCGAGCCCAGGCAGGATTCGGTCGTTCCCCACGCGCCGCAGACGGCCGCGCCGAGCACGCTCGTCGCGCGTTCGGCGAGGCTGCGCGGAACCGCCGCGCCGGTGGCGACGAAGATGCGCAACGCGGTGGGCGGCGGCGTTCCCGCGTCGACCGCCTCGACCATGTCGGCCAAGAACGGCGTCGCGGCTTGCACGAACGTGCCGTCCCAATCGCATAGTGCGCGAAGCCCTCGCGCGGCATCCCAGACGGGCTGCACGATCTGCGGAACGCCCATGACGATTGCCAGCCACATGCCGTAGAGGAAGCCGGTTTGGTGGGCGAGCGGCGACGGGACGAAGATGCGGTCTTCCGATCCCAAGCGCAAGTGCTGCACTTCCATAGCGGCCGCGCGCATGAGCACGTCGTTGCGGTGGAGCACGGCTTTCGGCTCGCCCGACGTTCCGGACGTGAAAAGAAGCTGCGCGACCGCATCGGGAGCGCTGCGCCGCGCGTCGAGCGTCCGCTCGTCCACGACCGTTTCTTCCAGCGCCTCTTGCAGGCGCAGCCACAGCACCGCGCCGCTCGGGTTGTCGGGCACCGGCAGCGCGTGGCGCTCGCGATCCCCGGGGCAGACGACGACGTACTCGAGTTGTATCGGCAGCTCGCCGTCGAGAACGGAGGCTTCGGTGAGCAGCGACGCGACCTCGGCGGCGTGCAAACGCCCGCGCGCCTCTTCGGGCACGAAGAGCACGCGCGCTCGCGAACGGCGCAGGCAGAAGGCGATCTCGCGTTCGCGAAAGATCGGCATCAGCGGGCAGCAGATCGCGCCGGCGCGCAGCACCGCCAGCGACAAGACGACGAACTCCGCAGAGTTGGGGAGCTGGTAGGCGACGCGCTCGCCGGGGCGGACGCCCAGGCGCAACAGGAGCGTCGCGGCTCGATCGACGCGCTCGCGCAGCTCTTGCCAGGTCAGCGTCGCGTCGCCGCTCTCGCTCGCCTCGACGACCGCGAGCTCGAGCGGAGCTTCGCGCGCGCGCCGCTCGAGCAGCTCGTCGAGGGTGTAGGCCGCGGCGCGATCGGGTTCGAGCATGCCGCGCGCCGGCGACGCGGGCCGCGATGCATCGCCGGCGGCATCGGAGATCCACATGCGCGCGCCGATGCCGCGAAGGTCTTGCAGAAAGTGCGGGTACGAGATGCGGTACGCGTGGGGATAGGTCAGCGAACTGCGTCCCTGCGCGCGGGTCGCGGCGACCGCAAGCGACATGAGAATGCGGTGATCGTTGAACGACGACAGCTGCGCGCCGTGGAGCTTCGAGATGCCGCGAACGACCAGACGATCGTCGCCGGCTTCCAGGTCTGCGCCCATTTCGTTGAGCTGCAGCATTGCGGCGACCCGATCCGACTCCTTCAAACGGACGTGGCCGACGTTCTCGAGCACGGTTTCGCCGCGCGCGAACGTTCCGAGCGTCGAAAGGATCGGCAGCATGTCCGGGATGTCGCGGCAGTCGATGCGCAAGCCGCGCAGCTCGACGCCGTCGTGCCGCACGCGCACTGCTCCGGCGGTCTCGTCGTACGTCATCGGAAGGCCCATCTCGCCTAGGATCTCCACGAACGCTCCTTCGGGATGGTCGGGCGGTTCGCCCGGCTTCAACGGCAAACCGCGGAAGAGCACGTCGGACGGATGCAGCGCCGTTGCGGCGAGACCGAACGCCGCCGATCCTATGTCGGGCGGAAGCTCGACGTTCGCCGCGCGCGCACGTTGCCCGGGCTCCACCTCGAAACGCCGCCACCCCTCGCTCACCTTCACGTGAAGGCCGAAGGCGCGCATCATTGCGACCGTCAAGGCCACGTACGAACGCTCGTTGAGCGCGCCTTCGACCTCGACGATCGTGCGCTCGCGCGCGAATGGGGCGATGAGGAGCAGCCCGGAGATCCATTGCGAGAGCGTGCCGGGGATCGAAACGGCGCCGCCTCGCGGGCGCACCGGCTCGACGACGATCGGCGGGCATCCGTCCGCGGAGTCGAAGCGCAGGCCCAGACGAGCGAGCGCGTCGAGCAGCGGTCCGACCGGCCGTCGCCGGAAGTACTTCTGGGCCGTCAGCGTGACGGGTGCGTCGGCTAGTGACGCGAGCCCGATCATGAAGTAGAGCGTGGTTCCGGAACTGCCTGCCGAGACGGCCTTCCTGCGGACGCGATACGGTCCCCCGCGGACGACGAGCGCTTCGCCGTCGCGTTCGATCGTCGTCCCGAGCGCGCGCAGCACGTCCATCGTATACTGCACGTGCCGAGCGTCGGAGATCCCGGCGATGCGGCTCGTTCCCTCCGCGAGCGAGGCCAAGACGAGCGCGCGGTGCGCGTGATACTTCGAGCACGGGACGGCGATCTCGCCCGTGAGCGCGCCGTCGCCGCCCTCGACGAAGAGCTTCACCGTGCCGGTATTCATGCAGCGCCGCGGTCACCGCCTGCTTAATCGGAATGCGGCATGAAGCGCGGGTCGCTCGTCGAAGGCGCGGTGATGGAGCGTGGGGTGAACGTCCCGCAGTCGTATCGCCTAGTTCGGCGCGACGCGCGAGGCTCGCGGACGGTGGTTCGGCTTGCGGGCGGTGCGACGTTCGGCGGCGACGAGATCGCAATTTGCGCCGGACCCTGCGGCGTGGAATCGGCCCAGCAGCTCGACGCGGCGGCGCGCGCCGTCGCGCGTTCGGGCGCCAACGTTCTGCGAGGCGGCGCCTACAAACCGCGAACCTCGCCGTACTCTTTCCAAGGCCTCGGAAAAGACGCACTCAGGATGCTGCGCGAGTGCGGCGACCGCTACGGCCTCGCGGTCGTCACCGAAGTGATGGATCCGCGCGACGTCGAGATCGTTGCGGAGCACGCCGACATGCTGCAGATCGGGGCGCGCAACATGCAGAACTTTGCGCTTCTGCGCGAGGCCGGCGCGGCGCGCAAGCCCGTCCTGCTCAAACGAGGGTTATCCGCAACCGTGCAAGAGTGGCTGCTCGCCGCCGAATACGTGCTGCTCGAAGGCAACGAGAACGTCGTGCTGTGCGAGCGCGGCGTGCGCTCCTTCGACGTGGCAACTCGCAACCTGCTCGACATCGGCGTCGTGCCGCTGCTCGAGCAGTTGACGCACCTGCCGGTCGTCGTGGATCCGTCGCATGCCGTCGGGATCGCGCGGCTCGTGCCCGCGCTCGCGCTGGCGAGCGTGGTCGCAGGCGCGCACGGCTTGCTCGTCGAGGTGCATCCCGATCCGCGCAACGCTCTCTCCGACGGCGCGCAGTCGCTCGATCCCGATCAGTTCGACGAGCTCATGCGCCGCCTCGCGCCGGTCGCGGCGTTAGTCGGGCGCAGCCTTCCCGCTCGCGCCCACAACGGCTAGAAGTCCGAGAGCGCGAGCAGCCCGGCTTCCGCCGTGCGGTCGAGCACGAGCGGCGTGAGGCTCGCGTACCCGGCGTGAACCGCACCGATGTCCGTGCCCAGCGTCTCGCGATCCGTTTCGAACGGCGACTCCCACGCCCGATAGTAGCGCGTCGCGCCGTGGCGCTCTTCGCCGACCATGCGCCCGCAGATGTTCTTACGGCCGAGCCGGGTGATCGCGACGCCGCGAATGTCGGCCAAAGGCCGGTTCGGAACGTTGAGGTTCCAGTACCAGCGCGCCTCGCTCAGATGCTCGAACGCATTCGCAATGCAGCGCTGCGCGATCGCGGCAGCGCTCGTCCAGTGGCGCTTCCCGAACGGTTCCTCGTGATCGGCGGCCAGCGACACGGCGAGCGCGGGGATGCCGAGCAGCGAGGCTTCGACCGCGCCCGCGACCGTCCCCGAGTAGTTTACGTCGTCGGCCAAGTTGGGGCCGTGATTGATCCCGCTCACCACCAGCTCCGGCTGTACGGAAAGCTCGGTGACGCCGAGAAAGACGCAGTCCGCGGGCGTTCCCGAGCATGCGTACGAGGGTACGCCGGCATCGCGCCGGCGCTCCACGGTGATCGCTTCGCTCGCCGTGATCGCATGCGAGACGCCGCTGCGGTTGGCCGACGGCGCGACCACCACGACGGCGTGTTCGCGCGAGAGCAGTTCGGCCAGCGCGCGGATGCCCGGCGAGTCGATGCCGTCGTCGTTGGTTACGAGGATGCGCACCCGTTACTGCGGCGCGAACCGCAGCGCGAGCCCGTCTATGCAGTAGCGCAGGTGCGTCGGCACCGGTCCGTCGTCGAAGACGTGGCCGAGGTGCCCGCCGCAGCGGCGGCAGTGCACTTCCGTGCGCTCGTCGACGAGCGAGAAATCGCTTTGTCTGCGCGTCGCGTTCGCAAGCACGTCCCAGAACGACGGCCAGCCCTCTCCGCTGTCGTACTTGGTCTTCGAGGAGAAGAGAGCGAGTTCGCAGCCGGCGCAGCGATACGTGCCGGGCCGCGTCTCCTTGAGGAGCGCGCTCGAGAACGCCGGCTCGGTGCCGCCGCGGCGCAGGATGTCGTAGCGCGGCTGCCCGAGAATCGCGAGCCACTGTTCGTCGGTGTGGGTGACCTCGTACGCCTGCTCGGCGCCGAAGCCGCGCTTAGCAAACGCGGCGAAGACGAGCCCGGCTGCCGCCGTCGCAGCGAACTGCGCGCGCGTCATCGGCCTACCGGCGGCGCGATGTGGCACGCGGCGCCTCCGTTCTTTTCGAAATACCGCTGATGGTATTCTTCGGCCGGCCAGAAACGCGGGGCTGGAAGGATCTCGGTAACGATCGGACGGCTGTGATTGCTCCGTTCGCGGTCGCGGGACGCGATCGCGGCGCGCTCCTGTTCCGGCGAGTGCGTGAAGATCGCCGAACGATACTGATCGCCGACGTCCGGACCCTGGCGGTTGAGCTGGGTCGGATCGTGGATCTGCCAGAAGACGTCCAAGAGGCGATCGTAGCCGACCTGCTGCGGGTCGAACGTCACCTCGACTGCTTCCGCGTGTCCGGTCGCGTGGCCGCAGACCTGCCGGTAGGTCGGGCTCTCGATGCGGCCGCCGGTGTAGCCCGAGACCACGTCGAGGACGCCGGGAACCTGGCGAAACGCAGCTTCGACCCCCCAGAAGCAGCCGGCGGCAAATGTGGCGGTTTGCGTGTTCATACACCTAAAGAACGCCCGGCGCCGCGAAGCGGATTCATCGCCGCTTAGAACTGCGCCATGAAGGCGTCTATGCGTTCCTGGGCGATGCCCGCAGCGAGCAGGCGAGCCGCGAGCGCCAGCCGGTGCTCGGGCGGCGTCACGAACATGAACGGCGTTCCGTCGCCCTCGACCGAGCGCACCGCGCACCACTGCGAGGCGGCCGGCACCAGGACGGTTTGATACGGCGCGAGCTCGACCACGTCGCCGGCGACCGAGACTTCGAGCGAACCGGCGAGCGACATGAGGATAAGCGGCCGGCCGTTGGTTGCGAGCGATGCGCTTTCGGAGCCCGCGACGACGCGCTCGACGACGAAGTGCTCGTCGGCGATGAGCGCGGTCCGCTGCAGTCCTTCGAAGGCGTAGGGAATTTGCGTCAGCGTGCCCGTGGTGCCGGCGCCGTAGTTCAGCACGTCGGCGGCCTTGCTTACGTTGAGCTCGCGCGGTTTTCCATCCAGGCCGAGGCGGTTGTAGTCGAACATGCGATAGGTCAAGTCGGACGCTTGCTGCGTCTCGAAGACGGTGATGCCCGGGCCGATCGCATGCACGACGCCGTGCGGGATGTAGACGGTGTCGCCCGCTTTCAGATCGATTTTCCGCAGGATCTCGCCGAGCGTTCCGTCGGCCACGCGCCGTTCGTACTCGGCGCGCGACGTGTCGCGCGTCCACCCGTAGACGATCTGGGCGTTGGGTTGCGCATCGAGCACGTACCAGCATTCCGTCTTTCCGAACGGCTGGTGCTCGACGCGCCGGGCGTACGCGTCGTCGGGATGGACCTGAACGGAGAGCCAGTCGTGGGCGGTGATTATCTTCGTGAGCACCGGAAAGATGCGCGAGGGATCGATGTCGCCCAAGAGCCGCGCCCCGAGTTTCGCGCGCAGATCGGCCACGGTCGAACCCGCGAGTTCGCCGTTGGTTACGCTGTCGGTGTCCCAACATTCCCAGGATTCGCCGTAGCGGGCGCCGGGATCGCCGTGCTTGCCGTACACCCGCACCAGCTCGTCGCCGCCCCACACTTGCGTCGTGAGCTTGGGGTCGAGCACGTAGGGATAAATCGCGTCGCGTTGCATCCTCCCGCTACGGTACGCCTCTCGCGTACGGAATCCCGGCAGGCGGAGGAAGCATCGGCGGCGTCGTGCACGAGCTCTACATCGGCATCGGCTCGAATCTCGGGGATCGGCAAGGGAACATCCTGGCCGCGCTCCAGCGTTTGCGCGCGCGCGCCCAGATCCTCGCCGTCTCGTCGTTCTACGAGTCGGACGCCGCGCATGGAGCGCAGGGGCCCGCCTACTTAAACGTCGCCGCGCTGCTGCGCACGCAGCTCGATGCCGAGGCGTTCCGGCGCTTTGCCGGCGCCGTCGAGCTTGCCGTAGGCCGGGCGCGCGGCACGCCGAAGCTCGCGCCGCGCCCGATAGACATCGACCTGCTGATCGTCGACCGGGAGATCGTCCAACCGCATCTCGAGCGGCGACCGTATAACGTCGCTCCGTTGGCCGAGATCGCGCCCCATCTGGCGTCGCCGCCGGCCGGCGGCAGCGTGCGCCGGCGCGAACGCAGCCTGCACTTCGACACCGATCGTCAGTCGGAGGCGCCCGAGATCCGGCTCTCGCTCAACCGCGCCGGCGTTTCGAGCGTGCGGCGCATCGTCCATTTGGAGGTTGACGGCGACGCGCGCGTTTACAACTGCGAGTTTACGATGGTTGCCGACCTCGCCCCCGATCGAGCCGGGGTGCACATGTCGCGGTTCGCGGAGATTCTCGAAGAGGCGACGCTCGACGTGCTGGCGCGGCGCGAGGCGCCCGCGCGCATCGAGCGGCTGGCCGAAGCGGTCGCGCGCGAGATCGTCGGGAGCCAGCGGGCGATACGCGCCGACGTGCGGCTGCGCGCCGCGTTCGGACTGGAGCGTTGGACGCCGGTGAGCGGCAAGCGCGGGGAAGAGACGTACACCCTGGTCGGCATCGCGCACGCCGACGCGGCCGGCACGCGTCGCGTGGTCGGCGTCGAAGCCGAGGGGATGACGGCGTGCCCGTGCGCGCAGGCGATGGTGCGCGAGCACTCGATGCACGAACTCGTGGACGTGGGGTTCAGCGAAGCCGAAGCCAAGCGCGCGCTCGACGCGCTCCCCGTCGCTACGCACAACCAGCGCGGGCGCGGCACGGTTATGCTCGGCGTGGACGACGCGCATGCCGAAGCGGTGCGCGCCGAAGATCTCGTGGAGATCGTCGAAAACGCCATGTCGAGCGAGACCTACGACCTGCTCAAGCGTCCCGACGAGTTCTTCGTCGTCAACCGCGCGCACCACAACCCGAAGTTCGTGGAAGACGTCGTGCGCGGCATCCTGGCGCGCGCGCTCGACGTGTACGGCGATCTCGGCGACGAAACGTTCGTGTTTGCCAGCCACGTGAACGAAGAGTCCATTCACAAGCACGACGCGTTCGCCGAAGGATACGGCCTGTTCGGGGAGCTGCGCGAAGAGCTGCGGAGCGGCCGCTACGTCACGCCCAAGACCGATCTCGCCGCGTGGCTGCGCACGCGGCCCTCGGCGGTGCTCTCTTAGTTCGCGCTCTCGAGCGCGGCAATGCGCGCGCGCAGCGAGGGATGCGACGAGAAGAAGAGCTCGTACCACCCGGGCGGATCCTCGTCGGCAAGGTTGCGATCGCGAAGCCGCCGGAACGCGGCGGCGCCGGCTTGCGCGTCGGCCGTCGCGTCGAGCGCGAAGCGGTCGGCGGCCCATTCGCGCGAGCGCGAGAACGCCAGGAGCAGCGGACGAAGCACCTGCGTGGCGACGGCCATCGCGGCGTAAAGCCGCAACAGGAGCAGCGGCCGGTAGCGCAGTTCTTCACGATCGGAGCGGGGCGTCGCGGCCTGCGCCGAGAGGAAGAGCGCGATCGCCAGCGCCTCGCCGAGCCCGATCGTGCGCCAGGTGTCCTTGTTCACGTAGTGCCCGAGTTCGTGGGCGACGACGAACTCCGTTTCGTTTTCCGGGAAGGCTTCGATGAGCGTGTCGCCGAGCACGATCCGGTGCGTGCGGCCGATGCCGGTGACGAAGGCATTGGCCTTGCGCGTTTGGCGGCTCATGTCCATCCGTAAGATCTCGGCATCGCCGACGCCGAATCGCGCGGCGAGTTTACGCAGGCGTTCTTCGAGCGATCCCGTGACGGGCTCGAACGTGTTGAAGAGCGGGAGCACGTACAGGGGCACGACGACGTTGCCGATGACGAAGAGCGGGAACGTTCCGAGGCTTGCGAAGAGCGGCCAACGGCGCGGAGCGTGACGCACGGCGATGCCGAAGAGCGTCGTTACGAGCGTCGTCAGCGCGGTCGAGAGCAGCGCACCTTTCGCGTAGTCCGCGAGCCAGTCGACGCGCTTCTGCTCGCTCAGGCCGAAGCGCCGCTCGAGCTGGTAGTCTTCGACGTACGCCGTAGGCAGGTCGATCAGAGCGGTCGCAAGCGAAACCGGAGCGACGAAGAGCGCCGGGCGAAGCCAGCGCGGCGCGGGCTCGGTCATCCGGTCGAGAGATGCCGCCAACGGACCGTAGGCGAACGCGACGACGCTTGCAATCGAACGCACCGTTCCGGCGACTTCGAGCGCGCGTCGCGTGCGCGCGTATGCGGAGGCGCCGCCGTCCGCGGCGGATGCATCGTCGCGCGGCCGCGCCGCTTCGACGGCTCGCGCGAGCGCGTAACCAATTGCCAGACCGCTTCCGAGGCCGATCAGAAAGGTACGCGCGCGCATGGCTAGATGATGGAGATCGTTTCTTTCGGCTTGGGATGCGCCTCGATCGCGGCGATCAGCCCGTCGGCGAGAAGATCGCAGATCGGGTCGTCGATCTCCTCGAGCTTTCCCTCGTCGGCGAGCTGCGCTTTGCGCGGATCGATCGGAATTCGCGCGATCAAAGGCGCCTCGGCGAGATCGGCAACGCTCTGCGCTCCCGACGGCCCGAATACGTCGTATCGCGCGCCCGTGTCGGGCGCGACGAAGTACGACATGTTCTCGACGACGCCGAGCACCGGTTTCTTGAGTTGGCGGACGAGGTTTGCAGCTTTGCGCACGATCATGGTGGCCAGCGCCTGCGGCATCGTGACGAGCAGAACGCCGTCGATCGAGAGCGACTGCAGGACGGTCAGGGGCGCGTCGGAGGTTCCGGGCGGGAGGTCGACGAGCAAGAAGTCGAGGTCGCTCCAGAGCACCTGCTCGTAGAACTGACGGATGACGCCGGCCACGATCGGCCCGCGCCAGATCATCGCGGTGTCCTCGCGGTCGGTGAGAAGGTTCGTGCTGACGACTTCGATTGCGCTGCGCGAAATTGCGGGGCTCAAGAGCGGCTGCGGCTGTCCCTGCGCCGTCGTGTTGATCGGATCGGCTTCGATCGTCAGCGGTTCGTGCAGGCCGAAGAGTTTGGGAATGGATGGCCCCGTGATGTCCGCGTCGAGGATGCCGACCCGGTAGTGTTTGCGGCGCAGCCCGATGGCGACCAGCGCGGTGACGAGCGATTTTCCGACTCCGCCCTTGCCCGACATCACCGCGACGGTGTGCGCGATCTTGGCGCGTCCTCGCGCCGCATCGGGAGCGCGCCGGACCGGCCGCCGGTCCTCGTTGGGGATCAACGGCACGAACCCCGAGAGGCGCGCCTGTTTGAGCGCGGCGAGGATCGGCTCGATGCGAAGCGAGTGGGCTCGAGCTCCCTGCTCGATCGTTTCGTACGCGCTGACGCCGCAGCCGCCGCAGCCCAGGCCGAAGGCGCGCAGGACCTCGTCGGCAATAGGAAGCTCGGCGACGAGCGATTTGATGTTCGTCTGCGGCCCGATTTCCATCTCGACGTGCGGCATGGCTTCTCCGTTGAACCTGCGAAGCGCGAAATGTATGCAGGTGCGTCAATCGCGGGAGGGCCCGGCAGAACCTTCCGGAACGGTCGCGCGCGCGAGCGAGGTGCTCGCCGGCGGCTGCGACTCCCCCGTGCGCTCGGGATGGGGTGCCGGAGCCCCGATGTTCGTCCAAAGCTCGGCGCGAGGAGCGTACGCCTACGACGAAGCCGGCCGGCGCTACATTGACTACGTCATGGCATACGGTCCGCTGCTCTTCGGCCACACGCATCCGGCGCTCGTCGAAGGTCTCGACGAGCTGGCCGCCGGCGGCTTCGTCTGGGGAGCGACCCACCCCGAAGAAATCCGGCTTGCCGAGCGCATCCGCACCTACCTGCCTTCGATGCAGCGCCTGCGCTTCGTAACGTCGGGCACCGAAGCGATGATGAGCGCGATCCGCGTCGCCCGCGCCTTCACGCGCCGCGCGAAGATCCTGAAGTTTGCCGGCAACTATCACGGCCATTTCGATCTCGTGCTCTTGGATGCGGGAGCCTCGGCCTCAACGGCATCGGGCGCTCCGAGCGGCATTCCGGACGGTGTGGCGCGCGACGTGGTCGTGGCGCGTTACAACGATCTCGATTCGGTGGACGAACGGCTGCGCGGCATCGAGCACGAGGTCGCCGCGATCGTCGTCGAGCCCATCGCCGGCAACATGGGCCTGGTGCTGCCCGTCCCCGGTTTTCTCGAGGGCCTGCGCGAACGTGCTATGCGTTGCGGCGCACTGCTGATCTTCGACGAGGTCATCACGTGGCTTCGCTTCGGACTCCGCGGGGCGCAGGCACGGACGGGCGTGACGCCCGATCTCACCGCGCTCGGCAAGATCATGGGCGGCGGCACGCCGATCGCCGCGTTCGGCGGGCGGCGCGACGTCATGGCATCGCTTGCGCCCGTGGGGGACGCATTTACCGGCGGCACCCACGGCGGCAACCCGTTCTGCGTTGCGATGGCGCACCGCGTGCTGGATCTGCTCGAGACGCATCCGGAGTACTACGAGCAGGTGGACGCGCTCGCGCGACGTCTCGCCGCGGGATTGCGCGAAATCTTCGAACGCCGCGGCCTGCCGTACGCGGTGGTGCAGGATGCGTCGGTCGTGGATTTCGCATTCCGCCCAGGCAGGCCGTGCCGCAACTTCGACGACCGGCTCGCGGCCGACAAGGCGGCATATTCGGCCCACTATCGCGCCATGCTCGAACGCGGCGTGCTGCTCGCGCCGTCCCAGAACGAGGTCATGTTCCTCTCGACGGCGCACGCGCCGGCCGACGTGGACGAAACGCTCGCTGCGATGGACATCTCCCTTCGACTCCGCTCAGGGTGACACGAAAAGCGGGGCCCCGGAGGGCCCCGCTTGGCTTTCTACTCGAGCGAGAGAAGATCGTTAGATCTTGATCTGCGCGGTGAAGTAGACGTTGATGGGCAGGATCGAGCTCCCGATCGCCCCGTTGTTGAGGGGCGTCGGCTCGTAGCTCTGCGTGAACGGCGTCCGCGCCTTGTTGGCGGCGAAGTCGCCGATCCCCGTACCGTTGTAGAAGTTGGACGGGTAGAGCGTGCTGTTGAGCGAGCCGCCCGCCGGCGTGTATCCGCAGGTGACGTTGCTCGGCGGATTGGCGGTCGTCCACGGTTCGGTCGTGCCGCCGTAGCAGACGTGAAAGAGGTTCGCGCCCAGCACCGAGAGCCGGATCTTGGAACTCACGTCGTAGGTGACCTGGAGGTTGCCGATGATGGAGCTCGGGTTTTGGAACGAGCCGAACGGGAACGTGCCGGTCTGCGGATCGGGGACGTAGAGGTAGCTGAAGGCGCCCAAGCCCGGTGCCGTTACCGTAAGGTAGTTGCACTGGAGCGGGTTGGTCTTCGGCGACACCTTCGTGATCCCGGTGGTCGCCGAGTTGCTCGTGCAGGTACGCGGATCGAGGCCCTCGGTATCCAACGGGCTGCCGTAGTAGCCGCCGGTCTGCCAGCTAAAGCTCGGCGTGATCGCCAGCTTGTCGTGGCGCCAGTTCAGAATCAGCGACGCGACTTCCGGCGAGATGTACGAGGTTACCGCGCCGTTGAGGTTGGGCGCGATCGCGGTCGTGTACGGATTGTACCAACCGCTCGGATCGAGCAGTCCCTGCGCGGGCCGGTTGTAGTAGGGGTTGAGGATCGTATCGAACCCGCTGGCGATCTTCCCATTGGGCGTGGAACACGCTACCGGCGTGCCGGCTTGGTAGCAGGGGCTTCCGCCGCCCGACTTGGTCAGTTGGTTGTACTGCGCGATCGCCTGGTTGAGTGCGGTCGTGGTATTGGGAACGACGCCGCCGCCGCTCAGCCCGTAGTTCGTGAACTGCACCTTCGAGTTGGTGTAGGTGAACGCGAACTGACCGGAGAGCCCGTTACGGCTGAAGTCGCCCTTGTTGAACTGCATCTCGACGCCGTAGTTACGGTTGACGCCGACCGGCACTTGCGTGACGAAACCGGAGCCGATGAACGTCTGCTGCTGCCAGCCGGATACCCACGTGTAGAACGGCGTGAGCTTGAAGCTCATGTCCGTCCCACGGAAATGCTGTTCGTACGAGAGGTCGTACTGATCCGACGAGATGCCCGGCAGCGGATGGAACGGCGAGTAGAACCCGAGGTTCATCGTGTTGTTCCATACCGACCGGTCGTCGCCGGCCAGGCTGAGGTATTGGACCGATGCCGAGATCGGCGGCTGCGTGTACCGGCCGGCCGACGCGCGCCATACGACGTCGGGCGACTGGGTGAACGTAGCCGAGAAACGCGGCTGCCAGTAGTTGAGTGTGTACGAACTCGGCGATGCCGCCGTGAAGTTCGGCGCACGAACGCCGTCCTGCACGGTGCCGTTGGGATGAACCCAGCCGGTCTTCGGACCGGTCGGGTGCAGCGCCGCTGCGGCCGCGTTGCAGTCGCCTTGCACGTACTGCGCGTTTGCCGGGGGTGGAACGCCCGCAGGCAGCGGCGCCGTCAGCACCTGGTTGGTCGACGCCTGCACGCAGGTGTAGTTCGACGTCAGGTTGGCGTAGAACGCGTTCTGGATCCCCGCCGAGTCAGGCAGGCCGTACGTGTAGTTGTCGTACCGCACCGCGGCGTTGATCAGGAACTTGTCGCTGGGGCGCCACTGATCGGCGATCGACGCGTTGAGGAACTTCGGTCTGACGCTGTTGTACGAGCCGTTGGCATTGCCTTGCCACAGGCTGTCCCAGGTCGCACCCGCATTGGCAGCCGGCGAACCCGGCGGCGCGAAGCCGGTCGGACCGCCCGCAGCGGCTGCTGCGCCACGTCGGGTGAACCGTGCACTGCGCTACGGCCTTGACCGCGCAGTTGTACTTGACGCCCGACGAGGTTACGCCCTTGAGGAGCGTGTCGTAGTAGCTGCCGGTGAGGCAGGATCTGCGCCGCGCCCGTCGTCCGGATTGCGTAGCACGTGTAGCCGTTATCCGAGTTTGCTGCCCCCACCTTGGCCATGTAGCCGATCGGCGATACGGAACCTAAGGCGCTTGAGTTGTTGAAGCGGATGACGCTCGCCGTCGTGTAGTTGCCGTCCAGGCTTAGCAGGTTCTGTGCGTTGATCTGATCCTGGAAGTCGAGGGCGCCGCCCGAGGTGTGCGTGATGAGCTGGTATTGTGCCGTAATCGGCGTCGGTATCAATTGAGCGCCGGCGCCGGCCGCCGGATCGCTCTGGAGCCAATCCGAGTAGAAGGTGTAGCCGTAGGCGCGCAGATAGGCCGACTGGCTCAGCGCGTACGTGTACTGCAGCTTCGTGATGCCGGTATCGTTGCGGTTGGTGTTGAGGCTGTTATCGCTCAGCGGAATCGGCCCGTTGAACGCATGAGCCGGCGTGTTCGGCACCATGTAGACGCCCGGCGCCTTGATGGAGGTCGGGCTCGTCGCGATCGGCGTGCCGAACGGCACGTTGTACGCGATGCCGTCGGAGTACGCGAAGTACGTCGGGCCGCAGCCGATGAAGTAGCTCTTCGCGTTACAGTTGTAGGGACCGCCGAAGTACGGCGACGCCTGCAGCAGCGCTGCGATTTGACCCGCCGGCCCCGTGGGGCTCGTGCATCCGTTGACCGTCAGACCCGGACCGAGCGTCTCGGGACCGCAGATCGGCGCGTGATAGTTCGTGCCGTAGAACGAATAGATGAACTGGTCGTTGCCCGGCCCCATGTCGCTGGGGCTCTGATAGAAGTAGTTCGTCAAAGCCGAGCCGCTCCAGAGCACCTGTATGTCGTCGCGAAGCCCGTTGCGCTTCGGGATGCCCATGTGCAGGTTGATCACGCTCTCGCGGTCGGCAATCTGCTGCGCCGATCCGGCCAGGCCGTTGTAGTACTGCCAGCAGCCCTGGGTCGGGTAGTGGAAGTTCGACATGCCCGCGCTGACGAGCGGGCACATCGGCTTGACGCCTTGGCACGTGAAGAACACGCACGTCGGGCCCACGCCGAGGATCTGATTGCTCGCGAAGCCGTAGCCGATGCCGAAGCCCCCGGGATTACCGGAGAAGATGCCGCCGGGCGTGCCGTAGCCGGCGCCGTTGGAGTTGTCGATGAAGCGGTAGGCCTGGTTGTAGCCGCTCAAGCCGACGTAGTAGCTGAAGGTGCGATCCGGGGTCGAGCCGCCGAATTCGACCTGCGCTTGATGGTAGTAGCTCGGCGAGCCGATGCCGAGATTCGCGGTTGCGAACCCGGGGAATGTGCCCGTCTTGATGACCTGGTTAATGAAGCCTGCGGTGCCCGAGCTGGCTACGCTGGAGGGGCCGCCGCCGGTGTAGACCTGCAGCTCTTGCAAGCCGAGGCTCGACTCGGTCGAGGAGTTGTAGTTGTCGAACGCGCGGTTCACCGGAATACCGTCGTACTCGTACCCGGTGTAATAGCCGTTCTGGCCGCGAACGTAGGCGGCGTTGAAATCCCAACCGACGCCGCCTTGCGACGTCTGAACGCCGGGGACCGACGCCATAGCGGAATAGGTGTTGTTCAGGTTACCGCCGCCGCCGAGTGCCTGTGCGGCAGCCGCCTGCGTCGCGTTAACGCTGTACAAGTCGCTCCCGACGCCGGACTTCACCAGTGAAGAGCCGGCAGACGAGGTGACCCGCGCGATCGTCTGGAGCGCCTTGGTCATCGCAAGCGCGACCTGATCGGTCTGGTCTGCGAAAACCGTGTTGCCCGGATAGGCGATCGGCTGATAGCCCACTTTGGTGAGATTGACCGTATAGGTATCTGGGGAGAGCGAGAGGATTACGAAGTGTCCTCCCGCGTCCGTCGTCGCGGTTCGAGTTTCCGACGGTGCGACTGCCTGCACTTGCACGCCGGCAATTGGTGCACCGTTCTGGTCTTTGATGATGCCCGCCATGTTTCCGGTGACGCCTGCCAGTGCCCACGTTTCCTGGAACAGGAAGCCCGCCGAAAGCAGTACGGCCACGATCGCAGAACGAAACGTTCGTTGCTGTTTCATCGTATGCGCATGTACCTCTTGTGATAGCTCACGAGTTGTGCGTCGCAAAGTACGCAACAACCGGCCTTACGGAGCCTTGCGAAGCCGACCTTTTGATGGTCGTTGAGAAAGCGCGCAAGCGCGGCACTTTCGCATCAACGTAGTTCAATGATTCAAGAAACATCAACGCGCGGAGGAAAAGCGCGCGCCGGTATTTTGAGTTCATTCAAGCAAGAGTCGCGCCGGGGGTCTATTCTTATTCTATGATGAGGTCCTTCGCGGTCTCCGCTCCGGACGAATGCGCGCTGCAGCGAGGGATGGAGCGGCAGATCCTCATGCTGCTGCACCGCGCGACGAAGGCCGAAGCGCTTGCGGCCGTGCCGCTGATGGGCGACCTCTGCCGCGAGCTGCACACCGCGAATCCGGTGGATGCGCTCGCGCGGATCGTCCAAACGGCGCTCGACGGAGAGGACGAAGACGCGAAGGAACTGCAGCGAGCGGTCTTCGACGTAGATTTCAACGTGGTGGCAAGCAACGCCCAGGTTGCCGCAAGAAGCGGGGTTTCGCGACGCCACTTCCAGCGACGGCGCGCCAAGGCGGTCGCCGCGATCGCTCGCCACGTTCGTAACATCGTCGAAACGCGGTACCTCCTTGGCGCGGTGCCCCAACCACGCGGGAGGCGGCCCGTCGTCGCATGGCGTTACGAGCGCGAACGCGCCGCGTTCTCGCACGCGCGCGAACGAGGCGCCGCGTTCGAAATGTGCGCCGTCGCCGCAAACCTCGGCCGGCTGGCGGAGACGCGGGCGGAGCGAGCCGCGGCGGCGGAATGCAAGGCCGAGGCATACGTTCGGCTCGGCCGCGACGCGGCGGCGCTGGATCAGCTCGGCGAAGTGTCGCCGGGCGCAAGCGCGTGGGTGCGCGCGGCGGTCGCGCTATCGGCAGGCAATCTCGAGGCGGCCGATCTCTACGCGCGCAGCGCGCTCGAGGCCGCTTTGCCGCATCGCGAACGCTGCCGCGCTCTCGTCATGCTCGCGCAAGTGCGGCTGGCCCGGGGCCTGCCCTGGCGCCCTCCCGCCGAAACGTGCATGCTCGAAGCGGAGTCGTGGGAGTGCTGCGCGCTGGAATCGGAGCACGCGCGGCATCTCGCCGTGGAGGGACGTTTTCGCGAGGCGGAGGCGTTGGCTTCGGCAGTGTACGCGCGAAGCGAGGCGTTCGCCTATGAAGCTTTGGCTGCGCGGTGCGCCGCGGTGCTGCAGACGACGGCGCTGGCGTCGGGCGACGTCGAGGCGTCGCGATTCTGGCGCGCGCGAGCCGTCGAACGCATTATGCCGACGCAGGACCGCCTGGCGGCAAGCGGCCTCTTCCTTGCAGACGCGTACGCCGGATGCGGTGGTATGGACCCGCGGCTCGCCGGTGCGATCTACGCGCGCCTCTGCGTCGTCGTCCCGCAGATTCTCGGAGACGGCGAAAGCCAAACGCGCGGCGTGCACGTTCTGATCGCGGCGGTTTTCGATCGCATCGCCGGCGTGCTCTCCGACGCGGAGCGCGTAGATGCGTCGCTGCGCGATCTGCTGCGCGCCGATGCGGCGTTCGTCCACTACGCGCCGCGCCTAGTAGAGCCGATTCGCGAGACGCTCGCGTTCGCGGGCGTCGCGATTACCGGCCGGCCCCGGCTCGAGGTTGATGAGCTGATCGAAGCCACGTTCGTCCGCAGGGCACGCAAGCTGCAACCGATGGAACCACGGACGATCGCCGTCAGCGTACCCTCGCCGCGGGAGTCACAAACCGGGCCGCTCGAACATTCTAGTAGGGATGACGGAGAATCCGCGGCCGGCGCAGTTTCAGGCTCGACTCGCTCCGATCTACGCGTTCGGCTCGTTCCGGTTCGATCCGTCGCGGGGCCTCCTCTATCATGGAAGCCAGACCGTGCCGTTGTCCGAACGTCTCGTGCAGCTGCTCCTGTTGCTGATCCATGCTAACGGCAACGTCATCGACAAAGAGTCCATCGCCGCGCGCGTTTGGCCGGATGCGGCGGTCAGCGACGGCAACCTTTCGCAGCATCTCTACCTCTTGCGGCAGCTCCTCGACGAGCGCGCGAAGGACCGCGCGTACGTCGTAACGGTTCGCGGAAAAGGTTACCGTTTCGTCGCTCCCGTCAGCGTGGTCGCGCCGGGAACCGTCGAGAATGAAGCCGCGGGAAACGACGACGCCGCCGAACGCCTGTTTCACAGCGGGCCGGAGGCGCTGCAGCATTACTGTCTGGGATGCTATCAGCTCGAAAAGCGAACGGCGGCGACGCTGACGGCTGCGGTCGAGCAGTTCGAGACGGCGCTGCGGATCGACGAGGCGTACGTTCCGGCCTTGATCGGCCTCGCGCGATCCTACGCGCTCATGGCCGAGTATTGCTACGCGCCGGGAAGCTACGCGTTCCCGAAGGCAAAGCAGGCGATCGTGAGGGCGCTCGAACTCGAGCCTTCGTCGGCCGAGGCGCGCGCGACGCTCGCCCTCATCTTGCTGCTGTCCGATTGGAACTGGAACGAGGCCGAACGTGAGATCGACATCGCGATCCGCCTCAATCCCAAAGCGACGTCGGTGTACGTCAACGCAGCCTCGTTCTATGCATGCAAGGGCAACGTGGACGCATCGCTGCGCTTGATGCAGCGAGCGCTGCAAATCGAGCCGTCGTCGCCGGCGCTGCAGCTCTGTCTCGCGCGCTCTTTGATGCACGGAGGCGCCTATGCGAGCGCCATCGCCGTTTTCTCGCATCTCATCGCGAGCGGTCCGGATTTTGCGCTGGGCCGGCGGCATCGGGCTCAAGCGCTCATCCTCTGCGGCCGTCCGGCCGAAGCTTTGGCCGACTTGCTCCTCTTGCCGCAAGACCGCGCGGAAGACATCGCGCTGCGCTTGCCCCTGGTCGCGCGCGCCTACGCGGACTGCGGCGACTTCGAGCGGGCCGAGACGCTCTACCGCGTGCTGCAGGAGTTCTCGCGCACCGAGTACGTCGTCGGATTTAATCTCGCAACCGTTGCGGTCGGCTTGGGCCGATTGGAGGAAGCGCTCGACCACCTCGAGCGAGCGCTCCGGCAGCGCGAGCCGTCCTTGCTCATGCTGCGCAGCCTGCCGTGGTTCGCGCCGATTGCCTCGCGCTCGCGCTACAAGGCGATCCTGGCCGCGATCTGGCCGCCGGCGGGGCGGCAGGTCGAAGCGCTTTCGAGCTACTCCCGGCTGGCCGCCGGGTAAACCGCGGGGCTGCGCAGCCCGTTTTCATCCACGCTGCGCACGCCCATCACGAAATCGTCCTTGGAAAGCGGCACGGTCGCTTCGATAACGTTGCCGACGTCGCGCGCGTGCTCCCATTGCGGCGCGTCGGTCGCGCGCCAGACGATCTCGTAGGAGACCGCATCCGTAGCCGGCTTCCATCGCAGGGTCGAGTCGTAGCCGAGCCGATGCAGCACCATCTGCACGCCGCCGGGCGGCGCCGGACCGAGCGCGAGCGTTGCGAGCGCGCCGACGTTGGCCTGCGTCGCGCGGCGCAGGTATTGCGCGTCGACGTACTGCGGAAGGTCGCCGTACTGCACGCCGTTCTCGACCCGTACGTCCTGATGCTGATGCGCGAAGTTCTCGTGCGGTTCCACGAAACGGATCGCCGCCGAGTAGCCTGCGGCCTGGAACGACTCTTGATCGCCGCCGCGCATGAAGCGGTCGGAGCGAAAGATCTGGCGGACGGTAAAGCCGGGCACGTAGACGGGCACGATTTCGGCGACGAAGCGCGAGAGCTCGCGCGACGGCGAATCGTTTTCCGACCCGACCAGGTTGACGCGCGCGAGGTTCGCGCTTTCGGGCAGCCCTTCGCTGAACGCGCGGATTACGCCGGGTTCCGATAGCCCGTCGCCGCCGACGGAGTTGCCGACGATGTCGTCGTTGAGGACGGCGAGAACCGGCGCGTGGCGCGCCGCCAGCTCGCGAGCGTAGTGATCGGATCCCCACAGGCCGAGCTCTTCGCCGTCGAAGCACGCAAAAACGATCGTGCCACGGAACGTCGTGCCCGCCATCACGCGCGCCGCTTCGATGACGGCGGCGACGCTCGACGCGTTGTCGTCGGCCCCCGGAGCCGTTCCCAGCCCGTCGGTGCAGCGACCGTCGCAATCGTCGAAGTGGCTCGACATCACGTAGATGCGCCCGGGCGCCGTGCCGCGCAGCGTCGCAATGACGGAGGATTCGGTGACCGCGCGCGGCGTCTTCGCCGTCTTGGGCTGGAGATAGGTGTCGAGCGCGACGCTCATTCGCCCGCCCGCCGCTGCCGCAATCTCTCGGAACTGCCCGGCGATCCAGTCGCGCGCGGCGAAGACGCCGTGCGTTGCGGTGGAGGTCGTTTCGGAGAAGTCGTTACGCGTGCCGAACGCGACGAGCGTTTCGTCGGCTCGCTGCAGGCGATCGGCCTGGACGGCGCCGACCATTTGCACGATCGGCGCATAGGCGCTGGGGACGGGGAGGGGCCAGTCGCCGCCGAGCGCGCCCAGCAGCGCGACCGCGGCGAGGAAGGAAGTAAAGCGCATGCGCTCCGATTTGCACGAAATGCCGGCTCACTCCGCCCGACCCACCGTCTACGTGCTGCGCTGTGCGGACGGATCGCTCTACACCGGCGCGACGGTGGACCTTTCGCGGCGCCTGGCGTCGCACCGGCGCGGAACCGCAGCCAAGTACACGCGCGGCCGCCTCCCGGTGGCGCTGCTCGCCTGTTGGCACCCGCCGACCTTTTCGCTGGCGAGATCGCACGAAGCCAGGTTCAAACGCCTGCGCCGCGAGGCGAAGCTCGCGATGCTGCGCGGCGGCGAAGCCTACGGCTGCGCCGTCACGCCGGGACCCTCCTAAGAACCCGTTCCCTGATAGTGGCGCAGGCCGACGAGCCAAAACGCGTAGGACACGCCCAGCCAGAGCGCCCCGATCGCCGGCGTCAGCAAACCGACGGCCGGAGCGAGATGGAACCCGGTGTCAGCCTTTTGAAGGAAGTACGTCGCGGGGAAGTAGTTCATGAACGCAAACGGCAGCACGAACGCGAGCACGAGGCGCACGCCGCGCGAATAGATGCTGATCGGATAGCGGGTGAAATCCTGTTCCAGCGACATGACGACCCAACGCAGCGTGTCCACGCGAACGAACCAGAACGAGCAGGTCGCGACGACCAGCGAGATCCCCAGATCGATCAGCGCGCCGCCGATCACGATGAGCGGCACGAACACGATGAAGATCCAGTCCACGCGAACGCCGGCGGCAACGGTCGCGGCCGCGAGCGTCGCGATCGCGAGGACCAAGCCGTCGGGTACGATCTGCTGCGGCACGGTGAGGACTTGAAAGAGCGCGTCGAGCGGGCGCACCAGAAAGCGGTCGAACCGCCCCTCGCGGACGTATTCGGGCACGCTGACCACGGCGAAGAAGAGCGTGTTGTGCAGCTCGTGCCCGCTCATCCAAAGCGCGTAGAGGAAGAACATCTCCCGAAAGGTCCAGCCGTTCATCGACGGAAACTGCCGCATCGTCACGTACAGGGCGCCCAGCGCGACGCCGTGGTAGACGATCGTGAAGACGAACCACATCGCGAAGTTCGCGCGATACTCCAACAGCGTGAGGAAGTTGATTCGCCAGTACTGCATGTAGGCTCGGACCATTGAACGCGCGATTCGGCGCCCCGGCGCTGCTCCCCGTTCGCGCGCCGTTTCGTCTCGACCTAACGGTCGACGCCTTGCGGCGTTTCGCGAGCAACGTCGTTGACGTCGTCGCGCCGGATGGAACGTACTACCGCGCGCTGCGCGACGCCGAAGGAACGGCGCTCTTGGCGATTCGCGCGCACGACCGGCGCGCGATCGAAGTTCGCGCGACCGGCCGCCGTGCCGCTCGCTGGCTGCCCGCCGTCGCTCGCATGCTGGGAACGCAGGCCGACCTTCGCGAGTGGTATGCGCGCAGCGGCGACGTCGCCTGGCTGGCGCCGATCGCGGCGGCGCTGCGCGGCGTAAAGCCGCCGCGCTACCCGTCGCTCTGGGAGGCGTGCGCCCATGCGATCGTCTTTCAACAGATTTCGATCCACGCGGCCGGCGCCATCATGCGGCGCGCGGTCGAATCGCTTGGCGAGCCGGTAACGGCCGGCGGCATTCGCGCCATCGCGTTTCCCGAGGCGCAGCGCTGGCTCGAGGCCGGCGACGAGGTCCTTCGCGGTGCCGGCCTTTCGCGCAACAAGCTCGCGCACGTCCGGTCGGCGGCGGACGCGTTCGCCGGCGGCGCGATCGGCGAAGCCGACCTGGAAGCGTTGCCGACGCCGGTTGCGGCCGAACGGCTCTGCGCGATTCGCGGCATCGGCCCGTGGAGCGCCTCGGTCGTGCTGTTACGCGGTTTGGGGCGGCTCGACACCTTCCCGCTGCGCGATTCGGGCGTAGCCCGGAGCATCGCCCTCCTCGCCGGCGGCGCTCCCGTGGACGAGCAAGAGCTGCTGGCGCGCCTCGGCCCGGCTCGCGGAATGCTCTACTACCATCTGCTGCTGGGCCGCCTGCGCAACCTGGCGCCCACCTAAGGCGGTCGAGGAGCGTATGACCAGCGCCCTAGTACGATCGCCGTTCTTTGCCGTCCAACGAGCCGGCGAACGCGCCCACGCCGACCACGGTTGGCTCGACACCTATTACTCCTTCAGCTTCGCCGACTACATGGATCCGGAGAACGTCAACTGGGGGGCGCTGCGCGTCTTCAACGACGACACGATCGCCGGCGGCACCGGCTTCCCGACCCATCCGCACCGCGACATGGAGATCTTCACCTACGTGCTTGCGGGAGAGCTCGCGCACCGCGACAGCATGGGCAATCACGGCGTCGTCGGGCCCGGCGGCATCCAGTTCATGAGCGCGGGAACCGGGGTCAGCCACAGCGAGTTCAACAACAGCGCCGACCAGCCGCTGCACCTCGTGCAGATGTGGGTGCTCCCCGGGAAGACGGGCACTCCGCCCTCGTACGGGCAGATGTCGTTTGAGAGCGACGAACGCAAGAACCGCTGGCTGACGGTCGTCAGCGGCGAGGAATCGGTCGAGGCGCCGATCCGCATCACGCAAGCCGCCACGCTTCGCGTTGCGCGCATCGAGGGGGCTCGCGTCGTCGCCGACTTCGCACCCAAGCGGTACGGATTTCTCTTCGTCGCCGACGGCACGGTCGAAGTGAATGGCGAGGCGCTGCGCGCCGGCGACGCCGTGCGCCTCTACGACGTCTCGCAGCTGGCAGTGAGCGGGTTCGGCGAGCTCGTGCTCTGGGATCTGCCCGAGGCGGAGCGATGAACGAGAGCTGCGAGCATATCGCGGAGGCCGGCGACCCCGCGCCGAAAACGCCGCAGGGCTGCGAGGAGTGCCTGCGCAGCGGCGACACGTGGGTGCATCTGCGCCTCTGCCTGAGCTGCGGCCACGTCGGCTGCTGCGACTCGTCGAAGAACAAGCACGCGACGCGTCATTTCCATTCGACGCACCATCCGGTGATTCGCTCGTTCCAGCCCGGAGAGAACTGGCGCTGGTGCTACGTGGATGAGGTTCTCGTTCCTTAGGGCTCTCGTGCGCAAGAGAAAAGCGGCGTTGAACCTGCTTCTCTTAGCTCTTGGAATCGGCGGCCTTCTTGCGCTGGCGGTATCACGAGCGGGCCTTATCCACTCTGGCTGGCTTGCACTTTCTTGGCCCTGGTTGATCGTCACCGCAATTTGCGTTGCCGGAATGGTCGCCGTTTGCGCATACATGGAGCCGGACGCTTGAGGCCGACGCCGTTTGCAGAGTTCCTGGTCGACTCACCCTGATATCTTCGACTCCGCTCGGGGTGACAGCGACTCCGGGTCTTATCCGCCTTGGATGACGACGCGGTTTGCGGCGGCGCGCCAAACGATTGACGCGAGCGCCGCAAAAAGAACGAGCCACGCGAGCTGTGCCGCGATGCTGGCAGCCCACTGCGCGGGCGGAATAACGCCGACGTAGATGAGCAGCGGCGTCGAGTAGATTGCCGCGAACGGCAGCGCGAAGACGATGCGGCCGAGGACGCCGGGGAAGAGCGCCAGCGGAATGATCTGGCCGCTGAGCAGATCCGAAACCCAGCGGACGATGAGCTGCGCGGCGAACGTTTCGAGCGTCCAAAACGCGACGCAGTTCATCGAGGAAATTCAACAGAAAGTTCACGCCGTAGCCGACGAGAAAGGCCAGCAAGAACGCCGCGATCGTCGCCGGCGGCGGCACGTCGATGCGCACGAGCAGCAGCGCGCAGAGCAGCGACGGAATCACGAGGATGGCGTGGAGCATCGTCTGTCCGGCGCCGTCGCTGAAGAAGTAGAGCGGCACGCTGATCGGCTTCATGAGGTCGGTGGCGATCGTCCCTTCGCGCAGCTTCTCGCGAATGAGGCGCGTGCCGTCGACTTCGAGTATCAGCGACATGAGCATCGCTATGGTCGCATAGGTGATCATGCTGTGCAGCGGCAACCCGGGCGGCCCGGAGTTCTGGGCGTAGAGCGCCGTCCAAAGCGAGCGCAGAATGTAGACGCGCAGGACGAGCGAGCCGATCTCGGTGAGGACCTCGATCCGGTAGGTCGCCTCGCGCGAGAAGGCCTTCTTCGCGAACTCTACGTACGGCCGGAAATTAGCCGCCACGCTGCCGTTTGATCGCCTGCTGGCGCCGGTGCTCCATCTCTTCGAGCTCGAGCATCATCACGTCGACGACTTTGTCCACCTCCGTCGCCTGCGTCTGCGGCGGCTCCTCGCCGGAGCGGCGCTGCGGGGGACGCACGTTGCGGTGCGCGTCGAGCGCCGCGTCCTGGGCGTGCACCTTCCGCAAGAACTTTGCATACGTTTCGGCTGCGCGCGCGCGAACGTCGTCGGAAGCGTCGAGGTTGAAGACCTCGGCGAAGAAGTCGATCCGCTCGCGCAGCTCTCCGGCTTGGTCCGGCGGATAGATCGCCGCAGGATCCCCGAGCGCGATGTGGAGCATCGGAACCGTCGCCCCCTTGGCCAGCCGCGCCTTCACGTGGACGATGGCGCCGAGCGCGACGCCGCTGCCGTCCTCGAGAACCGCGCCGTTGAAAATCTTCGCGCCGG
Organism: Vulcanimicrobiota bacterium; assembly: GCA_963790985.1. Classification (GTDB taxonomy): domain Bacteria; phylum Vulcanimicrobiota; class Vulcanimicrobiia; order Vulcanimicrobiales; family Vulcanimicrobiaceae; genus Cybelea. The sequence continues at coordinate 123,464 of CAWBQB010000004.1, read as the reverse complement.
AGGCCACGAAACAGCCGTTGCCGATCTTCGCGCCGACGACGTATGCGTGCGGCCCCACGATGCAGCGTTCGCCCACCGAGAGCGCAAACGACGTCGCGCTCCCGCCGCTGGCTTTGAGCACGGCGTGCTCCATGATCACGCTCTTCGCGCCGATCGCCACGGGCGCGCCTTCCGACGTGATGACGGCGCCGTGGAGCACGGCGCAGCCTTCGCCGATCGTCACCGCGCCGCTGATCGTGGCCGTCGGCGCAACGTAGGCGCTCGAGTGGATCTTCGGCTTGTGCGTGCCGCTGGAAAGAATCATGAGATGCGCTCCTCCGATCGGCCATCGTAGCCCTCGACGTAGATCCGCCGGATGATCGATTCGAGGTCCGGCTCCTCGAGGCTGACGTCTTCGACGCTGTATCGTTCGCTCGCTTGCCGAACGAGGAGGTCGGCGCGCTGCAGATTGCGGTCGAATCGGAAGCTGGCGCTCGCGCCGTCGGTTCCGGCCAGTTCGGCGCCGTCCAGGTGCGGCCGCTCTACCGGCGTGCTGAAACAGACGGTCAGCGTGCGGAAGCGTCCGTACTCGCTCTTGATCCGATCGACGTCGCCGTCGTAGATGATCTTGCCGTCGTCAATGAGCACGATACGACGGCAGAGGCGCTCGACGTCGGCGAGGTCGTGGGTGGTGAGGATGATCGTCGCTCCGCGCTCGGCGTTGATCCGCGCGATGAAGCCGCGAATCGCCTCTTTCGCGACGACGTCGAGCCCGATCGTCGGCTCGTCGAGGTAGACGACCTTCGGTGAGTGCAGGAGCGCTGCGGCGAAATCGCCCCGCATTCGTTGGCCGAGCGAGAGCTGGCGCACCGGCGTGCGCATGAAGTCGCTCATCTCCAGCAGGTCCACGAACTCGCCGAGGTTGCGCCGGTAGGCGTCGTCGGGCACGCCGTAGATCGCGCGCAGAAGCTCGAACGACTCCACGAGCGGGAGGTCCCAATAGAGCTGGCTGCGCTGGCCGAAGACGACGCCGATGTTGCGCGCGTTCTCTTTGCGCTGCTTCGAGGGCACGAGCCCGGCGACGCGCACCTGTCCCGAGGTCGGCACGAGGATGCCGGTAAGCATCTTGATGGTCGTGGACTTGCCCGCACCGTTGGGGCCGATGTAGCCGACGAGTTCGCCCGGCTCCAGGCTCATCGTCACGCCGGCAACCGCGACGCGTTCCTCGTACTCGCGCGAAAAGAGCGTACGCAAGGCGCCGAGCGCCCCCGGCGCCCGTTTTGGTGTGCGAAAGACCTTGCGCAAATCGCGCGTTTCTATGATAGGCAGGAGCCCAACGTTCGGCACTGCGTACTGTGGTTCCGTGGTAGTAACGATCTCGAACGAGTACGGGTCGGGGGCCGTCGCCGTCGCGCGGCGGGTCGCCGAGATCCTCGGTTACGAGTTCGTCGACCGACAGCTGCCCGTCGTGGTTGCCAAACGCTTGCGCGTCAGTCCCGAGGTCGTGGACGCGAGCGAGGATACGTCGCCGACGCTGGGCGAGCGGCTGCTCAGCGGCCTCGAGCTTGCGACGCCCGAGCTGGCGGAGTCCTCGACGCGCGCGCCGTTCGACGAGGAGCTGCTCCGCGCGGTCGAAGACGCGGTTCGCGAGTACGCGGCCAAAGGCAACGCCGTCATCGTCGGGCGCGGCGCCGGCGCGATTCTCGGCCCGGGCCCCGGCGTGCTGCGCGTCTTCATGCACGCCCCGCGGCGCTGGCGAATCGAGCGCGCGATGGAGGCGACGCGCGCCGACCGCAAGAGCGTCGAGCCGGAGGTCGATCGCGTCGACCGGGCGCGAGCGGAGTATCTGCGCGAGCGCTACGGGCAGACGTTCGGCGATCCGCACAACCACGATCTCTGTGTGGACGCCTCGCGCTTCGACGCCGAGCAGTGCGCCGCGCTCGTCGCCGCCGCGGCGCGGGCACGCGGCGCTTGACGGAAGGAACGATCCGCCGCCCTTCGATTCTCGCGGCGCTGCGCTACCGGGATTTCCGCCTGCTCTGGATCGGGCTCTTGGTCTCCAACCTCGGCACGTGGATGCAGTTTACCGCGATGGGGTTCTTCGTGGCGCGGATGGCAGGCTCGCAGCACCAGGCTGCCTTGGATCTGGGCATCCTCGGCGCGGCGCGGGCCGTTCCCGTGCTGTTGCTCTCGCCGCTGGCCGGCGTCGTGGCCGACCGCCTCCCCCGCCGGCGCGTCCTCTTCGTCACCAACGGCACGATGGCGCTGGCGGCCCTGCTGCTCGCTCTGCTTGCGTCAACGCACCGCCTCGAGCTGGTCGGGCTGGTGCTGCTCTCGGGGCTCAACTCGGCGGCCAATGCCTTCGACTCGCCGACGCGGCAGAGCTGGGTCCCGTACCTGGTCGACCGGCAGTACGTCGGCAACGCCGTCGGCCTGAACTCGGTGGCGTTCAACGGCCCCGCCGTGATCGGCCCGCCGCTCGCGGCGCTGCTGATCGTCTGGTCCGGCGTCAGCGGCGCCTTCTACTTCAACGCCGCGGCGACGCTTGCGGTCGTCGTGGCGGTGATGATGATGCAGCCGTCGCCGCCCTCGCAGCGGAGGCAAGAATCGACGTTTTCGGCGATGCGGGGCGGCATCGTCTTCATCGTGCGCCATCCCGCGCTGCGCTGGATCGTCTTCGCGCAGTTCGCCAGCGCGATCGTGACGCGGCCATACGGCCAACTCATTCCGGCGTTTGCCGTCAACGTGCTGCACGCCGGCGCGCACGGCCTGGGCTGGGCGGTTTCGGCGATCGGCGTCGGCGGTTTCGGCGGCGCGCTCGTCACCGCGTATTTCGCGCAGCGCGAGCGGCGCTCGCAGCTCTGGCTGCAGTCGGCGCTTCTCATGTCGGCCGGCGTTTTCGCGCTCGCGTTCGTGCCGACGCTCGGGCTCGCGCTGCCGGCGCTCTTCATCGCGGGCGTCGGAACGCTCGCCTCGATGGGCGCGACGAACACGCTGATTCAGATGCTCTCGCCCGACGAGGTGCGCGGCCGCACGCTGGCCATCTACACGATGATCGTCATCGGCATCGTGCCGTTAGGGTCGCTCGTGGACGGTGCGGTGGCGTCGGTCATCGGGCTGCGCCCAACGTTCGCGATTGCCGGCGCCTTCTGCGCGGTGCTCTTTCTCGCGATCTGGTTTTTCCGCCCGGTGGTGCGCACGATATAAAGAAAGCGAGCCGCGAAATTCGCGACTCGCTCAGAGTTCCGCCGGCGTTATCCGGCAGAAAAGAAGAAGGCGGATTCTAGGCTGCTGCCTTCTTCCGCCTTACCTTCTTGCGAACTACCTTGCGGGCCGCTTTCTTACGAACCGCCTTGCGGGCCACTTTCCGGCGAACGGCCTTACGGGCCACTTTCCGGCGGACCGCCTTGCGGGCGACCTTGCGTCGGACTTTCTTACGAACTACCTTGCGAGCTACCGCGCGACGAACGGCCTTGCGGGCTACTTTCCGCCGGACCTTCTTACGAACCGCCTTGCGGACTGCTCGACGAACCAACGCTACTGCGACCGCTTTCTTCACGGCCGCTTTGCGAGCGGCTTTCTTTCGAACTGCCATCGTTGGTACGAGTCATCCTTTCTCTGGTCGGCAACCGACCAGGGGTTGTTGCCTACCTTATACAGTATTACGAGGTTCAATGCAAGTTTTGGCCAACGACGGCGCGCGCATCGACGCGAGCGTAAGCGGTTTGCGACAAGGCGACGCGGTAGTTTTCATCCACGGATTTCCGTTCGCTCGCGCCATTTGGGACGCGCAAGCCGACGCGCTGGCGACGACGCATTTCGTGGTGCGCGCCGATCTTCGCGGCGCCGGAGCGTCGGAGATTCCGCAAGGTCCGTACCTCATGGAGACGCACGCCGGCGACGTTGCCGCGTTGCTCGACGCGCTCGGCATCGAGCGCGCGACGCTGGTCGGTCATTCGATGGGCGGCTACGTCGCGCTGGCGTTCGCGCGCATGTTTACCGAGCGTTTGGAGCGCCTGGCATTGATTTCCAGCCGCCTCGCGGGCGACACGCCGGAGCAGGCTGCGGCGCGCCGCGCGCTCGCCGACAGGATCGATCGGGAAGGCAGCATCGAGCCCGTCATCGAGGCGTACTTGCCGCGGCTGCTCGCACCGCAGACGCGCACGGGCCGTCGCGGCGTGGTCGAACGTGCGTACGAGATCGCGAGGCAAAACGACGCGCGCGGCGCCGCCGGGACCCTGCGAGGCATGGCGCTGCGCGCCGCCGCCGACGACATCGCGGAGGAGCTCGAGGTGCCGGTGCTGGTCGTGGCAGGCGCCTGCGACGAACTGCTCTCGCTCGGCGACGCGCGGGCGACCGCGGAGCGCTTTCCGAGCGGTGCCCTCGCCGTTTGCGGCGAGAGCGGGCACCTGCCGATGATGGAAGAGCCGGCGCTCGTTACCGCGGCCCTGCGGGAGTGGCTCTAGCGCAGCGTCGGGAGCTTCGAGCCGCGGCGCAGCAGATTGTAGAGGAGGAAGGCGCCGACGAGGACGGCGGCGACGATCGCGGCCAGGACCGCAATCTTCATGAGATTGTAAACGATGAACGCCACGACGATGACGACCGTCACGGCGGCGGTAAGCTTGAGAAAGAGCGCGAGCGTCGGATGCATGTTGGGCCTCGTTGGAGCGCGTAGTACCCTCTACCTACCCCGCGCGCGCCCGGAGGTTTCGTCGCGCGAGCGCCTAGAGGCGCTGCAGGTAGTCGAGTGCGCGGTAGCCGGCGACGACGGATGCCCCGGCGTCGATCGTGCCGTCGGCCAGCAGCGTGCGGAGCTCTCGCAGCGGCACGAGCTCCACTTCGAGATGCTCGGTCGGATCGAGGCGCGGTTCGAGAGTCTTGCGCGCGTCGAACGCCACGTAGACGTATGCCCGAGCCGGGGAACGCACCGGCTCGGGCAGGTATTCCGCGACGAGATCGCAGCGCGCCGCTTCGTGGCCGGTCTCCTCGCCGAGCTCGCGCAACGCGCATTCGCGGGGCGTCTCGCCCGCGTGGAGCATCCCCGCCGGGATCTCCAGATGGATGGAATCGGCCCCGTAGCGATACTGGCGCACGAGGACCGCGCGATCGTCGTTCGTGATCGCCAGAACGAGCGCAAACCCCAGCGATTCGCGCACGTAGTAGTTCGGCACGATGGTGCCGTCGGGCAGTTCGAGCTCGTCGGCGCGCAGGCGCATGTGGGGTGAATCGATGACGTAACTGGACGAACGCAGCCGCCACGCCGGCTTCTTCATAGAAGCGGAACCTACCCACGAAGCGTTTGCAGTTCCTGTCGCGAAGGAAAATGCCGATGGAAGATTCTCTGTTGGTCGTAGGCGGCGGAACGATGGGATCCGCGATCGCACTCGTCGCCGCCCGCGCGGGCTACGCCGTCCGCATCGTCGAGCCCGACGCCTCCGCGCGGGAGCGGGGAATCGCAAGCCTTCGTCGCGAGGCCGAGCGAGCGGCAGACGCTTCCGTCCTCGATCGCATCGAATGGATCGCCGAGATCCCGCAGCCCTGCGACGCCGCAATCGCAATCGAGGCCGTCTCGGAGCGGTTCGATCTCAAGCGCGACGTCTTCGCGAAACTCTCGGCGTCCTTGGCGCCCGGCGCACTGCTCGCGACCAACACCTCGTCGCTCTCCGTCGGCGATTTGGCAGACGTCGCCGCGAACCCGGATCGCGTCCTCGGGCTGCATTTCTTTAATCCCGTCACTCGCATGCAGCTCGTCGAGGTCGTGCCCTGCTCGCAGTGCAGCGACGATGCGATCGATCGAGCCTTTGCGTTCGTCGAGCGTCTCGGCAAGACGGCCGTGCTCGCGGAGGACACGCCCGGATTCATCGTCAACCGCGTTGCGCGCCCGTACTACCTGCAAGCGCTGCACGCGCTCGAGAGCGGCGTCGCGCCGGCCGCCGAGCTCGACGCGCTGGCGCGCGGCGCGGGTTTTCGGATGGGCCCGTTCGAGCTGATGGATCTCATCGGGCTCGACGTCAACCTCGCGACGAGCGAGTCGGTCTACGCGCGCACCGAGGCGGAACGCTTGGCGCCGGCCGCCCTGCAGCGCTCGATGGTGGCGCGCGGTCTTATCGGGCGAAAGACGGGTGCGGGCTTCTACACCTACCAAAACGGAAGCGCCGAGCGCTTCGAGCCGGCGGCGCCCGAAGCGTTCGACGCGCCGGTCGAGGACGAGCGCGTGGCGATCGTCGGGTTCGGCGGCGTCGCCGACGAGATCGCCGAGGCCATCGCGCAGCACTACGTGCACGTGCAGCGCATCGAAAACGACGAGCTGCTCGACGAGCTGGCCGCGGCCACGACGATCGTCGTTGACGTCGGCGACGGCTCGACGGACCGCGGCGAGATCCTGGCGCAGCTCGACACGCTGCTCGATCCGCAGACCGTGTTCTTCGTGGATGCCTACGCGACGGACGTCGACGCGTGCGCGCAGGCCATGCGTCATCCCGAGCGCATGGTCGGCTACGGCATCCTTGGTTCGCTCACCGCGCAGCGCAGCGTAGAGATCGTGGACTCGGAGGTTCTCTCCGACGACGCGCTGGAGCTCGCGCAAGAGTTCTTCGGCGCGCTCGGCAAGAGCGTGGTCTTGGTGGAGAACGTGGCGGGACTCTTTCTCGGCCGCACCGTCGGTTCGATCGTCAACGAGGCGGCCATCGTGGCGCAGGAAGGCGTCGCGTCGCCCGACGACGTGGATACGGCGATGCGCCTGGGCGCCAACTACCCGATCGGACCGTTTGCGTGGGGGCGCGAGATCGGCGGCGCGCGCATCACGCGGATACTCAAGCGCGTCGCACAGGCCGAGGGCGAGGCGTTCGCGCCGCACCGATCGCTGTGGGTATTCGATCTCGAAGAGGCGGCCGAGCCGGAGGCGGCCGAGCCGGCCGAGGAGCAGCGATGAGCCGCGAGGTTTGGGTCGTTGACGCGGTGCGCACGCCGATCGGCCGCTACGGCGGTGCGCTCGCGCACGCGCGCCCCGACGATCTTGCGGCGATCGCGATTCGCGCCGTCGTCGAACGCACGGGAATCGCGCGCGACGCGATCGACGACGTGTACTTCGGCGCGGCCAACCAGAGCGGCGAGGACAATCGCAACGTCGCGCGCATGGCCGCGCTCCTAGCGGGGCTGCCGGTCGAAACGCCCGGCGTCACGCTCAACCGGCTCTGCGGCTCGAGCTTGCAGGCGATCAACTCTGCCGCGCAGGCGATCGCCTTCGGCGAGGGGGACGTCATGATCGCCGGCGGCGTCGAATCGATGACGCGAGCGCCCTACGTTCTAACCAAGAGCGATGCGTCGTTCGGGCGGCGCCAGGAGCTGTACGACACGGTGCTGGGTTGGCGCATGACCAATCCGAAAATGCCGTCGCAGTGGACGGTGTCGCTGGGCGAGACCGCCGAGAACGTCGCGGAGCGCTACGGGATCGGGCGCGACGAGCAAGATCGCTTCGCGCTGGAATCGCAGATGCGATGCAAGGCGGCAATGGATCGCGACGCGTTCGCCGGCGAGATCGCGCCGGTGCCGGGACGGTTGCCCGCAGCGGATCCGATACTGCGCGACGAGCATCCGCGTCCGCAGACGACGCTCGATACGCTTGCAAAGCTTGCACCGGCGTTCAAGCCGGGCGGCACGGTGACCGCCGGGAATTCGTCGGGCATCAACGACGGCGCGGCCGCCTTGCTGCTCTGCGAAGCGAGCGTCGCGCGCCGCTTGGGCCTGCGGCCGATGGCGCGCTACCTCGCGTCGGCGAGCGCCGGCGTTTCGCCCGAAGTCATGGGGCTCGGGCCAATTCCCGCGGTAGGCAAGGCGCTCGAACGCGCGGCGCTGAGCGTCGGGCGTCTCGATCTCGTGGAGATAAACGAAGCCTTCGCTTCGCAGGCGATCGCATGCGCGCGCGATCTCGGGTTCGACCCTGCGAAGACGAACGTCAACGGCGGCTCCATCGCGCTCGGCCATCCGCTCGGTGCGAGCGGCGCGCGAATCGCGACGACGCTGCTGCACGAGCTGCGCCGGCGGGGCGGGCGGTATGCCCTCGCGACGATGTGCGTCGGCGCCGGCCAGGGCATCGCAACGGTATTCGAACGCGTGGAGTAGAAGCCCAGCGCCATGACGACGACCTCCACCGTACCCAAGACGCAGCTGCTCGTCGGCGGCAGCTGGCGCGATGCGTCCGACGGGCGCACGTACGACGACGTCAACCCGGCGACGGGCGTGAAGACCGCCGGCGTTGCGGAGGCGACGCGCGAAGACGTTGATGCCGCGGTCGCCGCGGCGCGCCGTGCGTTCGATGCGAGCAAGTGGCCGTCCATGGCCGCCTCGCGCCGCGCGAAGATCGTTTACAAACTCGCGCAGCTCATCGGCGAACGCGCCGGCGAACTGGCGCTTTGCGAAGTTCGCGACAACGGCAAAACCATCGGCACGGCCAAGGGCGAGCTTAGCGCGATCGTCGATTGCTTCGAATTCTTTGCCGGCGCCGCGACGAAGAACTACGGCGAGACGCTGCCGCCTCCGTTGCCCACCTACCTCGCGAACACGGTGCGCGAACCCGTCGGCGTCGTCGGCGCCATCGTCCCCTGGAACTTTCCGCTCTTGCTCGCGTCGTGGAAGGTCGCGCCGGCACTGGCCGCCGGATGCACGATCGTCCTCAAGCCCGCTCCCGCCACGCCATTGACGGCGATCGAATTAGGTAAGCTGGCGCTCGAAGCCGGCGTTCCCGAAGGCGTGCTCAACGTCGTCACCGGTTCGACGCGCGAGCTGGGCGAATGGATCGTCGAACATCCCGGCATCGACAAGATCGCGTTCACCGGTTCCACGGCGACGGGCAAGGCCGTCGCCGCAAACGCGGCGCGCACGCTCAAGCGCGTGACGCTCGAGCTAGGAGGCAAATCGCCGTCGGTAGTCTTCGACGATGCCGACATCGACGCAGCCGTCGCCGGAGCGCTCTATGGCATCTACTACAACGCCGGCCAGACCTGCGACGCCCGCTCGCGCATCCTCGTGCAGTCGGGATCCTACGACCGCTTCGTCGCCGCGTTTGCGGAGAAGGCGCAGCGGCTGCGGATCGGCGATCCCGAGGATCCGAAAACGCAGATCGGCGCCATCACCATGCGCGAGCAGTACGACAAGATCAAAGCCTACTGCGAGATCGGCGCGCAGGAAGGCGCGAAGGCGCTCTTCGGCGCGGTGCCGCCGTCGCTGACCGAGGCTTTCGACGACGGAATGTTTTGGAGTCCGACCGCATTCGAAGCGCAGAGCTTCCATCGCATCGCGCGCGAAGAGATCTTCGGCCCCGTCGCGGTCTTCGCGCGCTTCGACACCGAGGCCGAGGCGATCGCGCTTGCAAACGAAAGCGACTTCGGTTTGGCCGCCAGCGTCTGGTCGTCGAACATCGGCCAGGCCAACCGCGTCGCCCGCGCGATACGCAGCGGCACCGTCGCCATCAACACGCCCTACGCGATCTTTCCGGGCGTGCCGTTCGGCGGCTACAAGCAGTCTGGATACGGCCGGGAGCTCGGCATGGAGACGATGCGTCTCTACAGCGAAACCAAGAGCGTGCTCACCTACATCGGCGAGAAGCCGTTGGATCCGTTCGGAGTCTAACCCGCGTGGTCGAACCGCTGAAAATCGGTCAGCAATACTGCACGACGTACGGCACGCTCTGGAAAGACGGCACGTACTTTCCGCGCGGGACGGAAGTCACGGTCGTCGGGCTGCACGTGGACCAGGGATTCTGCGTCCGGTTTCCCGCGACGCTCGACGGCGAGCCCCTCGAGACGTGGGAGGACTGGAGCGAGGCTGATTTTCTAGCCGAGGAGGGGTCGGTCGAGCCGCCGAGCCGCCCGCTCTCCAAGGCCGTGCTGGCCGAAGCGCGCGACGCGCTCGCCGAGGCCGAAGACGGCTGCCACCTCCACCTGCACGACGACGAGATCGCCTAGGATCCCGCCCGCCGGGCTACGTGCCCAGCGCGATCGTGCTGGTCTGCCAGAGCTGCCAGTCGGCGCACTGCGCGTACTGCTGGCCCGGCGCGATGACCGCAACCCAGCAATAGGTCTTGGCCGGCTTGAGGCCGGTGAAATAGACCTTGCCCTTTTTCCCGGTGTTCCTTATATCGAACGGCGTGCCCGGTCTGGGGCTGAGCTTGTTGGCCGGCGTGGACTCCTCGACGGGAATCCGCGGCGCGGGCGAGCCGAGAATGGTCACCGTCAGGTGTGCCGTCGTAATCGAGGGATTGGGGGCGGGCGAGCCCGGCGAGCCCGACGGCTGCGGCGTGGTGCTGCCGTTGCTGCTGCAGGCCGCAACGGCAAGCGAAGCCAGGGCGAAAAATATCAATACGCGCTTGGGCATGGGCGGGTCGCTTCGACGCCCGTGCCGCGAGCCCCGTTCGGGAAGGCGGCGCAGAGATTAAAGTAGCGTTGCGATTTTTTCTCGAGCGCCGCGTAGTACTCGCGGAACAGCGCCGCGGCCGAGGTGCCGGGCCAGTGCGCCGGCAGCAGTTCGCTGGGAAGCCCAGGGTCGAGATAGGCGAACTTCCGGTAGTCGTGCACGAGCCAGAGGCGCTCGACGAGCGCCGCTTCGTCGCCGAGCGCGTTTGCCTCGCGCTCCAGCGTTAACCGGGGCGCGTACCGCTCGACGAACGCGCGGTATTCGGCGGCGATCGCGGCGACGTCCCAGCAGCGCTCGAGCAGCTCGCGGTCGCCGAGCGGGCCGGCATACTCCCCGACGAACAGATGGACGGCGTCGAGCGTCCTCGTCGCCTCTGCCGCTTGGCGCGCGGCGGCGAGCGCATCGGCGGGGGATATCCAGGTGGTAGGCGAGAGCTGCGCCCACCCGAGCACCCCCAGCTCTTTGCGCAGCTGCTCGCGCTTCTTGCGGCGCGCCTCGCCGATCGCGTAGGAGAGAAGGCGCCAGCGGCCGTCCCACTCGATGACCGGGCCATAGATCCTCGGGCTGAGTTCCTCGATGCGCCGCGTGCCGCGGGGTGTCACGGAGTAGAAGGCGCGATTGGCGCGCCGCTGCGCTCGCAGCCAGCCTTGGCGGGACATGCGCGAGACCGCCTGGCGCACCGCCGCCTCGGAGATGCCGAAGGACGCCATCAGGCGGATGATCGCGCCGATCCAGAGCGAGCCGTGCCCCGCGCGATGGACCATGTCGCCGTAGAGGGTGAAGATGAAGGAGTTCGGCCTCGTGACGACCCGGCGGTCGGCCGCGGGCAGCAGCTGGGTCATCTTGACACCTCCCCTCCAGCGTCCTAGTATGACGGTATTCTCTCCGATCGATAATTCCGTCACATTCCGTCACATCATGTTGGAAGGCACGCGATGAGCCGAATAGCCACGTTCGACGATTGGATCGTCATGCTCGACGAATGGACCCGCGACATCGGGCTCGACCGCGATCTCATCGAGCGCTTCATGCCCGGGTACCAGTTCGAGGCAAAGTACGGCCAGTTGCCGACGCCGGAGATCTACTTCGGCGACTTCAAAGGCGAGCGGCGGTGGGAGCGGGTGCGCGAGATACCCGACCAGCGCATGCGCGACGCCGTTCTCAACATGGTCGTCTATCAAGGCGACACCGAGTTCGCCTCCAACGAGCAACAGCGGTTTCTCGTAAACAACGCGCCGAGCGAATACGATTTGGCGTCGCTCGTGCGCATCATGGTCGAAGAGACGCGCCACGGATACCAGATGTGCCACCTCATGGTCGAGCATTTCGGCAGCGAAGGCAAAATCGAGGCGCAGAAGATGCTCGAGCGCCGCGCCTTCGGCAAGAAGAACCGGTTGCTCAACGCGTTCAACGACGACGTCACGCACTGGCTCGACTTCTTCGCGTACACGAACTTCATGGACCGCGACGGAAAGTTTCAGCTCACGATGCTCTCGCACTCGAGCTTCGCACCCTTGGCGTCGTCCATGGGGCCGATGCTCCGCGAAGAAGCCTTTCACATGGGCACCGGCATCACCGGGCTGCGCCGCGTCGCGAAAGCCGGCATCATTCCGGTCGAGATCCAGCAGAAGTACTACAACAAATGGATCTCCGGCTCGCTCGACCTGTTCGGCACCGATCACTCGGGATCGGCGCAGTGGGCCTATACGTGGGGGATCAAAGGCCGCGTGGACGAGGACAAAGCCGGCGCCCAAGTAGACAAAGAGCACCTCAACGAACGCGCGAGAAGCCAGTTCTACGACGAAGTCGCAACGACGGTCGCGCGCGTCAACGAGGTGAACCCCAGCGAGACGAAGTTCTACGTTCCCGACATGCGCTTCAATCGCAAGATCGGCGACTACGCCGGCGAACGTTACTCCGTGGACGGCCGCAAGCTGACCCAGGCCGAGTGGGAAGCGTACGCGCCGACGGTGCTGCCGTCGGCAGCCGACGACACCGTCCTGAACGAATTTTCAAGAACCCCAACTGGATCGCACCGAAAGGAAGCCTGGCATGAGCACCACCCTCGACGGAGCGGCGCAGCAGACGCCGTTCGGACGCGAGCAGCGCGCCCTCGACGGCAAACGCGTCATCAACTACTGGAAAGACGGGCACGTGGCGTTCGTCGAGATGGACGACCCGCCGGCCAACACGTACACGCACGAGATGATGCGCCAGCTCGACGAAGCGATTCTCGACGCGCGCTTCGACTCGGACGTCGAGGTCATCGTGCTCACCGGCAAAGGCGAAAAGTTCTTCTCGGCAGGTGCGAACATCGGCATGCTCAACCAAGTGACTCCCGAGTTCAAGTACATGTTCTGCCTGCACGCCAACGAGACGCTCTCGCGCCTCGAGCAGACGCCCAAGCTCGTGATCGCCGCGCTCAACGGCCACTGCGTCGGCGGCGGGCTGGAGATCGCGATGGCGGCCGACCTGCGGATCGCGCGCAAGGATGCCGGCAAGATCGGGCTGCCGGAAGTGGCCCTCGGCGTGTTGCCGGGCACCGGCGGCACGCAGCGTCTCGCGCGCCTCGTCGGAAAGACGCGAGCGATGGAGCTCATGATCACCGGCCGCACCGTGAGCTACGAGCAAGCCCTCGAGTGGGGCATGATCAACGACCTCTTCGAAGGAACCGCGCAAGAGTTTCGCGAGCAGATTACCGATTACGCCAAGCAGTTCTGCACGCCGAACAAGGCGCCGATGGCCGTGGGCCACATCAAGCGAAGCGTGCAGACCGGCGCGGAGCTTCCGCTGCAGGACGCGCTAGCACTCGAACGCGAGCTGCAGTCGCTGCTCTTCAAGAGCGAAGACGCCAAAGAGGGGCTCGCGGCCTACAACGAAAAGCGCGTCGCCCGCTTCAAGAACAAGTAGCGCCGCCGCCCGTCAGGGCAGCTCGACGCGGTAGAGGCTGGCGCCGTCGATGCTCAGCCGCTGCGGCGACGCGCCGGCATAGTCGCCGAAGCGCACGACCGAGTTGCCGAGCGCGAACGCGCCGTCGGGCAGCGGCTTGAGCGCGTCGGTGCCGTCGAGCGTGAGCGCATCCTTGACGATTACGACGCGCGTGACGGCAGGCTGGCCGAAGAACGTGTTTTCGTACCGGCCCACGAGCGCGTCCCACTGCGGCGGGTGCGAGAAACTGCGGAGGCCTTCGTAGCGTTCGTTTGGATACCACCGCGAGCCGTAGGTCATCTCGACGACCTTGCCGCCCTTGTCGCGGCCGAAGACGAGCATGAAGAGCGCGTAGTTCGGATCGTCGGCCCAAAAGAGGCCGGCTCCGCGCGGATAGAGCGCGATCCTTCTTCCGGCGTCGAGCAGCTGCAGACGGTCGCCGCGAGCGACGACCTGCAGGGGCGAACCGCTTGCAGACGCGTAGGTCCCGGCGTAAGCGCTCGCATCGTCCACGTGCGCCGGATCGGGCGCCGGCGGCGGGGGCGGAAGCGCCTGGCCCAGACTCTGCGCGCGCATCACGCGCATCGCGTAGAGCACGATGGCACACGGATGCAGCGGCGCTTCCACGAGATTTGCGAAGGCGATCGCGCCGAACCCGCGCGTAAGATTCATCTGCATGCACGCGGTGTAGCCGGAGATGCCGCCCGTATGGCCGATCACGTGGTCGCCGCCGTCGTCGAAAATCGAGAGCCCGTAGCCGTACTGTTTGTAGAAGGCCGGCGCCTCGGCGAGCTCGACGCCGGGCGACCCGGCGGGTTTGCCGTTCGCCAGCGTGTCGGCTTTCGTCATCGCGGCGAAGGTCGCGGGCGTCACGAGCTGCGTGCCGTTCGCCGTCTTGCCGCCGTTGAGGTAGAAACGCATGTATCGCGCCATGTCCTCCGGCGTCGAAAGCACCGAACCGGCGGGATCCACGAAATCCATCGGCGGCGATGCGGCGAGCGCGGGATGAAGCGGCGGCGGGCGGTCGTTGTCGAGGAACTGATAACCGACGGCCGAGCGCGCCATGACGCCGGGCGTGAAGACCGGCGACGTGCCGCTCATGCCGATCGGGTCGAGGATGCGCGCCTGCACGGACTGCGCCCACGTGCGTCCGTCAACCTGTGAGAGAATCGCGCCGGCGGTGGCGTAGCCGTCGTTGGAGTACGACCACGACGTTCCGGGGGTGAAGATCGTGCGGGCCGCCCGCAGTGCCGCAACGTCGTAGCCGTATCCGGCTTCGGCGGCATAATCGTCGGGGATCCCGGCGGTGTGCGAGAGCAGTTGATGGACGAGGATCGGCGCGCCGCCCGAGTCGATGGCAAACCATGGAAGGTACTGCTGCACGGGGGCGGCGAGATCGATCTTTCCCGCATCGTACAGCTGCAGGAGCGACAGCGCCGTCATGGACTTCGTGATGGATCCGATCGCGAAGCGCGTCTGCGGCGTTACGAGCGCGCCGGTATCGCGGTTTGCGTAGCCGAGCGCGAGGATGCGCAGCGTCTTGCCGCGATCGGTGATCGCGACGGCGAGCCCGGGGGTTCCTTGATATCGCATGGCGGCCGGCGCGTAGGCGGCGATGGCAGCGAGCGCTTGGGCTACGGTGGGCGGTTTTGCCGCGGCCGGGTAGGCGGCAGCCGCTGCCAGCGTGAGGGCGAGCATCATGGTGGTTGGTACTCGCCCCCAAGCGGGCATGCTTCCTTCCCGGCCCGGCGAAACGCATGCCGAGCGGAGGGGGTTAAGCACGGTACTATGGCACGCATCTACGACAATTTCGCCGACACGTTCGGCAACACGCCGCTGGTGAAGATCCCGCGGATCAACCGGGGAGTGCCGGCCACGGTTCTCGTCAAGATGGAATCGTTCAATCCCGCCGGCTCCGTGAAAGACCGCATCGGCGTCGCGATGATCGAGGCGGGAGAGCGCGACGGGCGGCTGCGTCCCGGCATGACGATCCTCGAGGCGACCAGCGGAAACACCGGCATCGGCCTCGCTTTCGTCGCCGCGGCCAAAGGATATCCGCTGATCCTCGTCATGCCCGACACGATGACGATCGAGCGGCGCAACCTGCTCAAGGCGTACGGTGCGCAAGTCGTGCTCACGCCCGGCGCGCAGGGTATGCCCGGAGCGGTCGCTCGCGCGAACGAGATACTCGCCCTTGCTCCGGACAAGTACTTCGTGCCGCGTCAGTTTGAGAATCCCGCGAATCCGGAGATCCATCGCCGCACGACGGCCGAGGAGATCTGGCGCGATACCGACGGCGCGGTGGACGCCGTCGTCTGCGCAATCGGGACCGGCGGAACGATTACGGGGGTCGGCGAGGTTCTCAAATCGCGCAAGCCCGGCGTGAAGATCGTTGCGGTCGAGCCCGACGCGTCGCCGGTGCTCTCCGGCGGAAAGCCCGGGCCGCATAAGATCCAGGGCACCGGTGCCGGGTTCGTGCCGCAGATCCTCAATACGAAGATCTACGACGAAGTGATTCGGGTGACCGACGCAGACGCGATCGCGACGGCACGCCGCTTGGCGCGAGAAGAAGGGATGCTCGTCGGAATCTCCGCCGGCGCGAACGTCTGGGCGGCGCTGCAGCTCGCCGCGCGCGCGGAGTTTGCGGGCAAGACGATCGTGACGTTCGGCTGCGACACCGGCGAACGCTACCTGAGCAATCCCGTCTTCGCGGATCAGGAAGCGACGGTCGTCGAGCCCGCTCTCGCCTGAAAACGCACTCGGTGCGCGGAACGTCGGAGTACCTGCGCCTGCTCGGCGAGCGGGTGCTGCTCTTCGACGGCGCTATGGGCACGCAGCTCATGGCGTTCGACCTGTCCGCCGAGGATTTCGGCGGCGCGCGCCACCTCGGCTGCAACGAGACGCTCGTGCTCACGAAGCCCGAGATCGTCCGCGGGATTCACGAGTCGTACCTCGCCGCGGGAGCCGACGTCGTCGAAACCGATTCGTTCACCGGCTCGCGCATAAAGCTCGAGGAGTTCGGCCTAGGCGAACGCACGCTCGAGATCAACACCCGCGCCGCGGAGCTCGCGCGCGAAGCCTGCGACGCCTTCTCGACGCCGGAGAGGCCGCGCTTCGTCGCGGGCTCGATGGGGCCGACCGGCATGCTGATATCTTCGTCGGACCCGGCGCTCTCGAACGTGACGTTCGAACGCTTGCGCGACGTCTACGGCGAGCAGGCGCGCGCGCTCGTCGATGGCGGCGCCGATCTGCTCCTGCTCGAGACGATGCAGGACCTGCTCGAGCTCAAAGCGGCCATCGCCGGCATCGTTCGCGAGTTCGCGCGCGGCATGCGCCGCGTGCCGATTCAAGCCCAGCCGACGCTCATCACCGAAGGGCGCATGCTGCTGGGCACCGACATCCGCGCGATACGCGCGACGCTCGACGCGCTGCCGATCGACGTCATCGGGCTCAACTGCTCCACCGGCCCCGCGCAGATGCGCGACTCGATTCGCTACCTCTGCGAGAACTCGCGCTGCTTCGTGAGCGTGATTCCGAACGCCGGGCTTCCGCTGATGGGCCCGCAAGGCGAAACGATCTACCCGGAGGGCCCGCAGGAGCTGGCGCGCGAGCTCGCGGCGTTCGTGCGCGACTTTGGCGTTAACGCCGTGGGCGGCTGCTGCGGCTCGACGCCCGAACACATAGCGGCGCTGCGCGACGCGCTCGCATCGGTGCCGCGAAAGGCGCGTCCGGCGGCGCCGGAGACGCCGGAGGCTGCATCGGCGATGACCGCCGTCGCGCTCGAGCAGGAGCCGCGCCCGCTCATCGTCGGCGAACGCATCAACGCGCAGGGATCGCGAAAGATCAAGCGGCTGCTGCTCGAGGACCGCTACGACGACATCGTCCTCGTCGCGCGCGAGCAAATCGAGGGCGGGGCCCACGTTCTGGACGTCTGCTGCGCGCTGACCGAGCGCGCGGATGAGGCGGCGCAGATGCGCGATCTCGTTCGCAAACTCGCACAGTCGGTCGAGGCCCCCTTGATGATAGACTCGACGGAACCCGACGTGCTCCAAACCGCGCTGGAGAACTATCCCGGCCGCGCGATCGTCAACTCCGTCAACCTGGAAGCCGGGCGGGCGAAGCTCGACACGGTTCTGCCGCTTGCACTCGAGCACGGCGCCGCCATCGTTGCACTGACCATTGACGAGCGCGGGATGGCCAAGACCGCGGCGCAAAAGCTGGAGGTCGCGCGGCGGATCCACGACATCGCCGTCGGCGAGTACGGCCTCGCGCCTTCGGCGCTGATCTTCGACGATCTGACGTTCACGCTGGCGACCGGCGGCGCGGAGTTCCTCACATCGGCGGTGGAGACGATCGAAGGCATCCGTTCGATCAAGCGGGAGCTGCCCGGCACGCTGACGTCGCTGGGCGTTTCCAACGTGTCGTTCGGCTTGCGTCCCGACGCGCGCGCCGCGCTCAACTCCGTCTTTCTGCACCATTGCGTCGGGGCGGGCCTGGATTGCGCGCTCGTGCATCCGAAGGACATCACCCCGTACTTCGAGCTCGATGGCGAAGTGCGCGAACTCTGCGACGACCTCGTCTTCAACCGCAGGCCCGACGCGCTGGCCCGGTTGATCGAGCGCTTCGATCGCGAGGGCGGCGGTCGCAAGGAGTCCGTCGCGGAAGAGACCGCCGACGACGCGCCGGTGGAGGAGCGCATTCATCAGGCGATCCTCCACCGCCGTAAGGACGGCATCGAGCAGAAGATCGACGAAGCACTGCGCGACCGCACGCCCGTGCAGGTTCTCAACGAGATTCTCTTGCCCGCGATGAAAGACGTCGGCGACCGTTTCGGCCGCGGCGAGCTGATTCTGCCGTTCGTCCTGCAGTCGGCCGAAGTGATGAAGAAGGCCGTCGCGCACGTCGAGCAGTTCCTCGAGCGCAGCGAGGGTGTGACGAAGGGCACCGTCGTGCTCGCCACGGTCTTCGGCGACGTGCACGACATCGGGAAGAACCTCGTCCACACGATTCTCGCCAACAATGGTTACACCGTGCACGATCTCGGCAAACAAGTTCCGGTCAACTCGATTCTGGACAAGGCGGTGGAAGTAAAGGCCGACGCGATCGGCCTCTCGGCGCTCCTGGTGTCGACGAGCAAACAGATGCCGGTTTGCCTCGCCGAACAGGACGCACGCGGCTTGCAGTTCCCCGTCATCGTCGGCGGAGCCGCGATCAACCGCGATTTCGGCCGGCGCATCGCGTTGCTCGACGACGACACGCGCTTCTTCGAACCGGGACTCTTCTACGCCAAAGACGCCTTCGAAGGGCTCGAGCTCATGGACGCGCTGACGGGCGACGCAGGGCGGCGACGCGATCTGCTCGAGCGCGCGCAGCGCGAGGCGTTCGAACAGCGCGAGCGCCGCCGCGCCGCGCCCGTCGCAGCGCCTGCGCGCGCCGTGTCGGCGGTCAAGGCCGAGCGCGTCGCCGTGCCGTCGCCGCCGTTCTGGGGCGCGCGCACGCTCGGAGACGAGCGCAATCCAATCGACGTGCGCGAGCTGTGGCCGTGCTTCGACCTGCGCAGCCTCTACCGGCTCTCGTGGGGTGCGGCCAACGCGAAGGGCGATGCGTTCGAACGCCTCGTCGGCCAAGAGTTCGAGCCGCGCTTGCAGCGCTATCAGGCCGAGGCCGCGAGCGGCGAGCTCTTGGAACCGCGCGTAGCGTACGGTTACTTTCCCGCGGCGGGTGCCGGTGACGAGCTGATTCTCTACGACCCGCTCGATACGGCGCGCGAGGTCGCGCGCATGCGATTTCCGCGTCAGGCAGGCGGCGAGCATTTGAGCCTGGCCGACTACTTCCGCGAGCCCGAATCGGGCGCCGCCGCAGACGTCGTTGCGCTGCAGATCGTCACGGTTGGGAGCGCCGCGACGCGACGCACGGAAGCGCTGCATGCCGCGGGCGATTACGGCGAGTCGTATTTTCTGCACGGCTTCTCCGTGCAGTCGGCCGAGGCGCTGGCGGAATACGCGCATCGCCGGATTCGCCGCGAGCTCGACCTGCCCGAGGATCGCGGGAAGCGCTATTCGTGGGGATACGGCGCCTGCCCCGATCTCCGGCAGCACGAGATCGTCTTTCGTCTGCTCGATGCGAGCGCGCGTCTCGGCGTCGAGTTGACCGACGGCTTCCAAATCGTGCCGGAGCAATCCACCGCCGCCCTCGTCGTGCACCATCCGAAGGCCGCGTACTTCAACGCCGCCGCCGTGCGGTAGGGAACGGACGCCCGGCCGCTAATCCGCGGCAGGATGACCGTTCACACCATTCTCTTCATCGGTCTCGCCGTCGTCGCCGCCGCGCTGATCGTCGCGCTGGTGCGCGCGCTGCCGCTGCATCGCCCGGCCATGCCGAACTTCGTCGCCTCCGCAATCGGCTTCGTGACGAACTTTTTCGACACGCTGGGGATCGGCTCGTTCGCGACCACGACGTCGGGATTCAAACTGCTGCGCTTCGTACCCGACGAGCGCATACCGGGAACGCTCAACGTGGGGCACGCGCTGCCGACGGTCGTCGAAGCGGCGATCTACATCGGGATCATCGCCGTTGCGCCCCTTACCTTGATCTCGCTTATCCTTGCATCCGTCGCCGGCGCTTGGCTCGGCGCGGGATTCGTCGCGCGTCTGCCGCGCCGCTGGGTGCAAATCGGCATGGGCGCGGCGCTCGTGGCGGCCGCGGTGCTCTTCATCATGACCAACCTGCGCGGAAGCCAGCTCGGCCTCACAGGCGACGCCTTGAGTTTGACGGGCGCACGCCTGTGGATCGGCATCGGCGTGAACTTCTGCCTCGGCGCACTGATGACGATCGGCATCGGGCTCTACGCGCCGTGCATGATTCTGGTAAGCCTGCTCGGGATGAACCCGGCGGCCGCGTTTCCGATCATGATGGGTTCCTGCGCGTTTCTTATGCCGGTAGCAAGCCTGCGCTTCATCAAAACGGGCGCGTTCTCGATGCGCGCCACGCTCGGCCTTACGCTGGGCGGCATCCCCGGGGTGCTCGTCGCGGCCTTTATTTTCAATCGCTTCTTCAAAATGAACATAGGCGCCGTCCGATGGCTGGTGGTGATCGTGGTCATTTACGCAGCCGTGGTGATGCTGCGCTCCGCGTTCCGCGGCGCGTCGGATACAGGAGCCGCTCCCGACGCCGCGAAGGCAGGTTGACCCCTCGGCGCTTCCTGCTCGGGACCCTTGCGTAATGGAGAAAAGCATCACATGACGATCGTTCGCGCATCGTGCGCGTGGCTCGTCGTTTTCGGTTTAGCCGCTTGTTCGGGCGCTTCTACCGGCGCGACCGCGAACGCGGCGCTTCCGCAACAGCAAGCGCTTGCTCGCAGAAGCGGCGGAACGTCGGCGTACGTGCAGCACGTCGTCATCATCGTTCAAGAGAACCGCTCGTTCGACGATCTCTTCGCAACGTTTCCGGGCGCCGACGGCACGACGACGGGCAAGATGTCCAACGGCAAGACCGTCAAGCTCAAGGCGTCCACGCTGGACTTCCCGTGCGATTTCGGTCACTCGCGCAGCGGCTACCTTAAATCGTACGACAACGGCAAGATGGACGGCTTCAATCTCGAGGGTGGCAGCATACGGTGCCCGGGGCAAGCCGGTAAACGTCCCTACCAGTACGTGGAGCCGACCCAGATCGCGCCCTACTGGGACATCGCGGGGCAGTACGTCTTGTCCGACCACATGTTCCAAACGCAAGGCAGCGGCAGTTTCACCGCGCACCAGGACTTGATCGCGGGCGGCACCGCGATCAACCTCCGCGAAAGTCTCGTAGACTTTCCGTCCCACACGCCGTGGGGATGCGACGCGCCGTCGGGAACCGTTACGTCGCTAGTGAAGAGCGGCGGCACGTCGCCCGCACCGGTGAAACTCGAATATCTCTACCATAAAGGCCCGTTTCCGTGCGTCGGCTACGCGACGCTGCGCGATCTGCTCGATGCTAAATCGGTTTCGTGGAAGTACTACACGCCGGCGGTTTCGGGTTCGGGCGCGATATGGAACGCGTTCGATGCGATCTCGGCGGTTCGCCACGGCAGCGAGTGGGGAACCAACGTCGTGTCGCCGGAGACGAAGATTTTCAGCGACATCTCCGCCGGCACGCTGCCATCCGTCTCGTGGGTGATCCCCGACAACACGAACTCGGATCACCCCGGCCCCGGTAACGATAAGGGACCTTCCTGGGTCGCGAGCGTCGTCAACGCGATCGGCCAGAGCGCGTACTGGCCCTCGACGGCGATCGTCATCGTCTGGGACGATTGGGGCGGTTTTTACGATCACGTGCCGCCGCCGTTCCGCGACAACTACGGCGGCCTCGGATTTCGCGTGCCTATGATGGTCGTTTCGCCGTACGCGCGCCAAGGCACGTCGGGGCCCGGGTACGTCTCGCACACGCAGTACGAGTTCGGGAGCATCCTAAAGTTCGTCGAAGACGTATGGGGCTTGGGACGGCTCAACACCACCGACATGCGAGCCGCGAGCATCGTGGACAGCTTCGACTTCACACAGCAGCCGCGTACGTTCACGACGATTCCGTCGCAGTATTCGATCCGCTACTTCGAACGGGAGCGGCCCTCCGGCCAGCCGGTAGACAGCGAGTAGCGAAACCTACGCCGCGATCTCGACGCGGCTGTAGACGAAGCGGCCGCCGACCATCGTCGCGACGACCTCGTAGTCGCCGTCCCAGAAGGAGAGATCGGCGCGCGTGCCGCGCGCGATCCGCCCCATCTCAGCCTGATGGCCGATCAAACGCGCCGGCGCGTACGTCGCCGCGACGATCGCCTGCGCGAACGGTATCTGCGCGTACGACATGTACTTGCGCACCGCCTCATCCATGCGCAGGGCGCTGCCGGCAATCGTGCCGTCTTGGGCGCGCATGACGCCCCCTTCGATGTGGTAGCCGGGATCGGCCGGGGGCATGTTGTCGGTGGCCAGGACGACGCGGTCGCCCAGCGTCCGGTGGAGGATGTCCACCATCACCGGCGAGACGTGAATCCCGTCGCAGATGAGCTGCACGAGCGTGCGCCGGTCTTGGATGAAGGCCGCGAGAATGGAGGGGTCGCGGTGATCGAGCGGCGGCATTCCGTTAAACGCGTGGGTCAGCGATCTAAAGCCGAGTCCGATCGCGAGCATGCCTTCACGATAGCGCGCGCCGGTGTGTCCGGCCGAGCAGACGACGCCGTTCTCGACGAAGACGCGCAACGCGTCGCTCGCCCCGTCGACTTCGGGTGCCATCGTGACGAGGAGGCACGCGCCCTTGCAGGCGTCGATCATCTCTCTCGCGCGGCCGGCGTCTGCCGGGAGCAGCCATTCGTTGCGGTGGATCCGCCGAAACTTTGGATTGAGAAACGGCCCCTCGAAGTGGATGCCGAGGCATCGCGCGCCTTGCGGGAGGTCCTCTTCGTGCTGGTTGGCCGCTTCGACGATCTCCGAGGCCGCGTGGAGCATGGACTCCCACGGCGCCGTCATGACGCTGGCGACGTATCCGGTTGCGCCGACGCGCGCGTAGGCCGCGCCCGCCACCGGCACGGCGTTGCCTTGGTCGCGGTTGAACAAGTATTCGCCCGCCCCGTTGGTGTGCACGTCGATGAGTCCGGGTGCGATCGTGCTGCCCGACGGGAGGGGAAAGTCGGATGGGCCGTCGGCGGCCAGGACTCCGGCGATCCGTCCGTCCTCCACTGCTAAGCGTCCGTACGTTGAAGTTCCGTCGCCGATTGCGATGAAGGCGGGTCCTAGGAGCGTTCCCGACATTACGAGGGGCTTTCGACGGGCCGCTGCGCGCCGCCCCTCCTAGCTGCGGATGAGAGCCAGGGCTTCGTCGCGGTGCCGCTCCATAAGCTCTTTCGTGTCGCCCTCGACGTTGAGCCGCAGCAGCGGCTCGGTGTTGGAGGGCCGCACGTTCATCCACCAGTCGGGATACGAGATCGTCACGCCGTCGAGATGGTCGATCTGTGCGTCTTGGTAACGTGCTTCGATTTCCTGCAGTTTTGCAGCGACGTCGCCGACCGTGCTGTTGATCTCGCCCGATCGGAAACGGGTGTCGATCGGCGCGATCGTCTCGCTGACCGGCTTGCCGGCTTCGCTGAAGAGCTCCAAGCACTGCAGCAGCGCGATCATGCCTGAATCGGCATACCAGTTGTCGCGAAAGTAAAAATGCCCGCTGTGCTCGCCGCCGAAGACGATGTCTTGCTCGCGCATCACCGCCTTGATGATCGAATGGCCGACCTTCGAGCGCACCGGGACGCCGCCCGCCTTCGCGATCAGCTCGGGAACGCTGCGGCTGCAGATGAGGTTGTAGAGAATCTTCGCGCCGGGATAGCGCTTGAGCGTGTTGAGCGCAACGAGCGCCGTCACGGTGCTTCCGTCGATGAGCTGCGCTTTCTCGTCCACGATGAACATGCGGTCCGCGTCCCCGTCGAATGCGACGCCGAGGTCGCAGGAGTGCTTGCGAACGGCGGCCTGCAGGTCGATCATGTTCTCGGCTTCGATCGGGCTTGCGGGGTGGTTCGGAAAGCTTCCGTCGAGCTCGAAATAGAGCGGAACGACCTCGCAGGGCAAGGACTTGAAGACGTGCGGAATCGTCTCGCCAGCCATGCCGTTGCCCGCGTCCACCGCGACGCGAAACGGTTTGATCTTCGGCAGCTCGACGAACGACAGGCAGTGTTTGGCAAAGTCGTCGAGCACGTCTCGCTGCGAGATCGTTCCCGCGACGGGCGCGACCGGCGGCAGCCGGCCCGAAACCAGCCGCTCCCGGATCGTGGATAAGCCCGTGTCGAGCGAGATCGCTTCGGCCTGCGCTCGCGTGAACTTCATGCCGTTGTACTGCGCGGGGTTGTGCGAGGCCGTGATCATGACGCCGCCGTCGTATGCGAACTTGCCGACCGCGAAGTAGAGCGCGTCCGTGGAGACCATGCCGATCTCGACCACGTCGGCGCCGCCTTCGGCCGCCCCGCGAGCGAACGCATCGCAGAGCCGTTTGCCCGAGGGCCGCATGTCGCGCCCGACCGCAACGGTGATCCTAGGGGCGTTGGACGAGCGCTCGGAGCCCACGAGGTCCACGAAGCAGCGCCCGATGGCGTAGGCGATGTCGTCGTCGAGCTCGGACGGATAAACGCCGCGAACGTCGTACGACTTGAAAATGGTGGGGTCGACTCGCACCTGCACTGCTCGCCGTTCTTCTGACCGCGCCCGCGCGGGGCCTTCGTGAACAACGCGCGGCTGGCACGCGCCAGCGGAACGCTCCTGCTGACGGCGTTTCTCGTCTTAACGCTTGCTTTTGCCGTGCAAGGCGCGTTCGAGACGCGCTCGCAAATCGCGAACACCTTCGCAAGGCAGTCGCAGATCCAGCAGGCACAGATCGAGCTGGAAGAGCTGCTTCGCCTGCAGATCGACGAGGAGAATTCGCTTCGAGGCTACTCCCTGACGCGCGATCCGTTTTACACCGGCCAGTACCGCCAATCCGCGACGGGCTTCGACGCCACCGAAGACGCGATCCGGCGCGCGCTGAGCGACCAGCGTCTCGACGGCGTCGCGCAGCTGCTCGGCACCTACGCGCGCCTGCAGGACCAGTGGCGTTCCGACGTTGCCGCAAAGCTCTTACGCCACCCCGACAAGCGCTTGAACGAGCTCGACAAGCGCAACAAACTCTTCTCCGACTACGAAACGCGCACGGCCGCGGCGATTCGACAGGCGTTGGCCTCTACCGACGACACGCTGGTGCGCAGCACGCAGATGCAGCTCGACCGCGCCTCCTACGTCCGCGCGCTCTGGGTGATTCTGTTCGGCGCGCTTGCGATCCTGATGAACGTCTATCGCTCGCGGCTCGACCGCGAGCTCGAAGAGGAGCGCACGACGACCGAGATCCTCCAGCGGGCCTTCCGCAGCGAGTCCATACCGCTGCCGGGATGCGAGGTGGGCAACGCCTACCTCTCGGCGACGAATCACTTGGCGGTCGGCGGCGACGTCTTCGACGTCTATCGCCTCTCCGGCAGCCGGGCCCTCGTGCTCATCGCGGACGTCAGCGGGAAGGGCGTGGATGCGGCGGTGCTCACCGCCTTCATCAAGTTCATGATTCGTGCCATCGCGCTGCGCCACGACGATCCCGCGGCGATCTTACGAGAGTTCAACGTCGCCTTCGCCAAGGCAGTCGGCAATCCGTACCTCTTCGTTTCGATGTTCGTCGGCGTGATCGACACGCGAACGTTTCACCTCACCTACGCCAGCGCCGGACACGATTCCGCGTTCGTTCGCTCCAACGGGGGCGTGCGTCAACTCGCCGTGACCGGCCCGATTCTCGGCGTGATGGACGATCCGTTCGCAAACGAAGAAATGGACCTGGCGCGCGGCGACACGCTCGTGCTGGCGACCGACGGGCTCACCGAAGCGCGCGACCGCGCCGGCACGCAGCTCCTCGAGCGCGGCGCGATGGAGCTGATCGAGCGCGCGAGCCCCCACGCGCAGCAGCTTGCCGATCAGCTCGTCGCGCAGGTCCGCGCGCGCGCCGGCAACCGGCTGCGCGACGACCTCGCGATCCTCGCAATCCGCGTGGTGGACGGCGGCGCCTCGCATGCGTAGGACGCTGCTGGCGCTCGCGCTCTGCTGGGCGGCCGGCGGTTCGCTTGCGTGGGCGGACTGCAAGGTGCACCGCGGCCAGCACGTCGTCCTGTACAGCACGACCGACGATCCGTCGGTGCTCATTTGGGATTCCCGCGTGCGTCTGCGCGACTACCATGCGGCGACGTTCGACGAAGCGCAGGCGCTGCTGCCGCACGCGCTGCTCGTCGGTCCGGGAACGCACGCCGACGTCGTCTCGTGCGTAGCCGACTACGTTACGTCGCCGCTGTTCCACCAGCCCGACGATGCCGTCGGGGTGCTGATCGTCGCCGGGCCGAACCGCGGCGCTACGCGATGGGTGCTCGGCTCCGACGTGCGTCCTCTTCGAAAGAGCGCTCCCCCGTAGCGTCGCGGTCCCGGGCGAAGACGCGCAGCCGCCCGTCGGGCAGCCGCACGCGCTCCATCGCAATTCCGTACGCGCGCTCGAGCAGCGTTCCGCCCAGGAGCTCGTCGGGCGCGCAGAGCGCCAGCAGCCGCCCGTCGTACAGGAGCGCGATGCGGTCGGCGTAGGCCGCGGCTTCGTTGACGTCGTGCAGCGCGCAGACGACGCTCTTTCCGGCGCGCGCGAGCGCGCGCAGGAGCCCGAGAATGTCGTGCGCGGAGCGTATGTCGAGGTGGCTCGTCGGCTCGTCGAGCAACAGGATGGGCGTCTCCTGCGCCAGACCCAGCGCGATCCAGACGCGTTGCCGCTCGCCGGCGGAGAGCGTCGAGAAGAGGCGCTCCGCAAAGCCTTCGATGCGCACCGCGGCAAGCGCGCCGCGTATCGCGTCGTCGTCGTCGCGCCGGTGGTGCCACTCCCACCAGCGGTGGTGCGGGAAACGCCCGATCGAGACGACGTCGCCGACGCGTAAGGCGTCGAGCAGGATCTCGTCGCCCGTAACCAGCGCGACGCGCCGCGCGCGCTCGAGCGGTCCCATTCGGTCGCTGCGCGCGCCGTCGAGCAGCACGCAGCCGGCGCTCGGCGCGTGCAGCCCGGCGATCGCGCGCAGCAGCGTCGTCTTGCCGACGCCGTTGGAGCCCAGCACCGCGACGAACTCGCCGGCGCTCACCCGTCCTTCGATCTCTCGCAGGAGAATGCGGCCGCCGATCGTCAGCTCGAGGCCGCGCAGCTCGATCATTTGGTGTCTATTCCTAATGCCGACGGCCGCAGGTAGAGGTACAGAAACGCCGGCACGCCGATGAAGGCGAGCAGCACGCCGATGGGGAGTTCCGCCGGTGCGACGATGCGGCGGCAGACGGCGTCGGCGAGCATGCACAGGGCGGCGCCGATTGCGGCGCACGCCGGCAGCAGCGCTCGCGCGTCGGAGCCGACGATGCGCCGCGCGATATGCGGAACGATGAGCCCGACGAAGCCCACGAGCCCCGCAAGCACGACGCTGCTTGCGGCCAGCAGCGAGGATGCCGCAAGCATGAGCCATTGCGCGCGGTCGACGTCCACGCCGACGCTGCGGGCGCGCAGCTCTCCGACGCGCAGTGCGTTGAGAGGCGCAACCGCCAAGAGCGCGAGGACCAATCCGACGGCAACGTACGGAGCCGTCACCGCCAGCTCGTGCCACCCGCGCCCCGCCATCGAGCCGGCCAGCCACGCGACGATCGTCCCGGCGTAGTCGCTCGACTGCGCGCGGACGATCGCGAGCGTGACGATTGCAGCGAAGAGCGTGGAGAGCGAGACGCCGGCGAGGATCAGCCGGTTCGCGTCGATGCCGGTGCCGCGCCGCGCGAGCGCCGCGACGAGCACCGCCGCGCCCAGGCCCGCGACGAAGCCGATCGCCGGCGTCGCAGGCGCCGCAGCGCCCGCCAGAATCGCGATGGCGATCGCCGCGGCCGCCGCCGCGCTGACGCCGGTAAGGTACGGATCTACGAGCGGGTTTCGCAGCATGCCCTGCAGCATCGCGCCGCAAAGCGCGAGCGACGCGCCGACGGTTGCCGCAATGCACACGCGCGGCAGGCGCAGATCCCACACGATCGTGTGGAGGACGCCGGTCACGTGGGGATGTGCCAGCGCGCCCGCCACTTCGGGCAGCGATAGCGGCGTCGCGCCGACGACGAGACTCGCGGCGGCGGCGGCCGGCGCGAGCAGCGCCAGCGAGGCCGCGCGCAGCGCGACGCCTTTCATTGCTTCGTGCGCAGTTCGACGGCGAACGAGCGACCCGGCATCGGATAGCCTGCGTAGACGGCGTAGCGATCGTTACCGAGATTGTAGCCGCGCAGCGCCAGCACGAGATGCGGCGCGATGCGATAGCCCGCATAGCCGTCCACGTTGGTGAATGCGGCGGGCTGGTAGGCGGAGTACGCCGGTGCGAGGTACGGGTCGTTGGGCTCCTGCGCTCCTTGCGACCGCACGCCGACCGCGAATCCGTCGAAACGGCTCTTGGGCGGCGCGCGGTAGCGCAGCCCGAGCGTCACCGCGAAGACCGCGCCGCGGCCGGGCAGGCGCGTTCCGGTCTCGAGATCTTGCGCGCGATAGAGGTTCGTGACGTCGAGGCTTGCCGCATACCCGTGCGCGGCGGGCGTTTGGAGCGCGAACGTAAGCCCTTGGATCGAAGCCTTGCCGACGTTTTCCGGAATATAATACGGCGGAGGCGAAACGATGAAGTTGGATCCGCTCGTCGTGAACCAGCCGATGCTCGCGCCGCCCCAGAGACCCGGCGCCGCAATCGTCGCGTCTCCGACGCGCGTTCGTTCGGGCGCGAGGTTCGGATTCGAAAAGCCCGGATAGTAGAGTTCCTCGACGGTCGGCGCCCGAAACGCCGTCGCGGCATTGAGGCGCAGTTGCAGCACGCGGCCCAACGGGAGGATGCCGCCCAGCGAGGGCGAGTACGCGCCGCCCACGCCGCCGTCGCGCTCTGCGCGCAGTCCGGCGTAGATCTGCCCGCCGTCGTGCGAGAACCACTGCGACTGCACGTAGGCTGCCGTCTGCGCGTACGCGTCGAACAGCGGCGCGTCGGCGGCGGCGGACGGCGATCCGCCGCCGGTGCCCTGATCGATGCGCGCGATGCCGCGCATGAGATCCACGCCGTAGACCAGACGCATGCTCTCGTCGCCGACTACGTTGCGCAGGCTCGCCATCCAATGCCGGTCGTACAGCATTTGCGCGTATGGCGGATTGGACGGTTCGCTCGGCGGCGGGGTCGGATACGCGGAGTTAGGGCAGTTGGCATCTACCGGCGTGTCGCACGTGTACGAGAGATCCTGCGAGGAGGCTCCCAGCGCGAGCGTCGCAGTCGAGCGTGCTCCGCGGTGTTCGAGGCTCAAGCGCAGGTTGCGATCGACGTTGCTCTGCTCGCTGGTCGGCGAAAAGTAGCCGAGCTGACCGGGCGAACCGACGAGCGCGCTGCCGATGTCCGCGCTCAAACCGAGAGTAAAGATGCCGGCGGCGTGGGCGTAGCGCACGCCCGCCGTCGTGAGACCGGCCTGCGCGTTCTGGCGATTCGGCGCGCCGAGCACCGAGTAGTCGTTGGTCGCATACGTTCGCGAGAACCAGGCGTACGGGCTTTGAAATTGATAGGTCTGCTGTGCGAACGAGCCGGTCGACAGCGTGCCGCCGCTCTGCGCCGGCTGGGACGCGGTGATGATGTTGATCACCCCGCCCATCGAACCCGAACCGTAGAGCGTCGAGCCGCCGCCCTCGACGACCTCGATGCGGTCGATGCCCCCGGTCGAGATCTGTTCGAGATTTACGTCGTCGATCTGCGCGCCCGCGAGCGGCAGCCCGTCGACGAGCACGAGCACTTGCTGCGCCGAGCTTCCGCGAATCCCCGCGGTAGCGGCGGCGCCGAACGCGCCGTAGCGAACGATGTTGACGCCGGGGACGTCTTGGATGGCGTCGGCGACGGTGCGGTCGCCGTTCTGCGCGATTTGGGCGGCGGTGACCACGTAGGTCGTGCGCGCGGTGCGCGCGGCCGATTCGGGTCCGCGATCGCTCGTCACGACGTGCGCGATTTGCGGGACGGCGGAGGGAGAGGGCGAGGGCGAGGGCGAGGCAGCGGCCGCAACGACGGCGGCGATAGTCGCAAACATGGCAATCCTTCCTTGGCGCGAGGCGGATCGTGTAACGCGCGTTTGCGACGGTATCCTGACTTACGGATCGTTGCCGGTGCCCGGGCCTTCCCATCCACGAGGGATAGTGACGTCGGGCGGCTCCCCGCATACAGTGGCGCGACCGTGCCGGCATCACACCGGCTTCCCGCGCAAACGTGACGTCGTGAATTGCTCAAAACGGCGAAGCCTCCTTCCAAGAGGTCGCCGGAGGTCCGGCTCCGTAGGGCAGGACGATGCGACGTGCATGGTACGTGGTGCTGGCGGCAGCGCTCCTGAGCGGCTGCGCCGCGCACCGGTCGCCCGCCGCCCGCACGCCGGGGTCTGCGGCGCAGAGGATCGTGACGCTGATGCCGTCGTTTGCCGACGACCTCGACGCGCTCGGCGCCGTGCCGGAGCTCGTCGGCGTCTCCGCCTTTACCGACGTGCCGGCGGCTGCGTCGCTGCCGCGCGTCGCCGACGCCTCGAGCATCGGCGTCGAGACGATCGTCGCGCTCCACCCGACGCTCGTCGTCGGCATTCCGTCGCAGGGCCGGCTCCTCGAATCGTTGCGCGGCGCCGGAATTCGCATCGTCCTCCTTCCCGACGACACGTTCGACGAGATCTTCACGAACCTCGACGCCCTGGGTGCGCTGACCGGACGGCGCGCGCAAGCCGCCGCGGTGATCGCGCGGCTCAGGCGCGAGACCGCCGAAGCGCACCGGCAAACGCGGCGCTTTCTGCGCCGGCCCAGCGTCTTCGTCGTACTGGGAAGCGCGCCGATCTGGACGGCGGGCTCGACGTCGTACGTCGCCACGCTTATCGCGCTGGCGGGCGGTGCGAACGCCGCCGCCGACCTGCATGCGGCGTACGGGCAGTATTCGGCCGAGGCGCTCTTGCGCGATCGTCCCGACATGCTCGTCACCGATCCGGCGACGAATCTGCAGGCGGTGCTCGACCGCGAGCCGTGGCGCAGCCTGCCGGCGGTGCGGCTCCATCACGTCTATACCGTGAATCCAGATACGTTCGAGCGGCCCGGACCGCGCTATAACGAGGCGATTCGCTGGCTGGTCGACCGGCTGACGCCGCTGGCAACGCTATGACGCAGCGCGCCATCGTCGTTGCGGTGGACACGCAGGAGGCCGCGCGCCCGATCGAACCGGAGCTGGCGGAGTTCGAAGCGCTCGCCGAAGCGGCGGGCGCGCAGGTAATCGAGCGCATCGTGCAGCGTCGCGACGCCGTGGATCCGGCGACGCTCGTCGGCAGCGGCAAGGCGGCCGAGATCGCGGATCGCGCGAAAGAGGTGGGCGCCGACCTGCTGCTCGTGCTCAACGACCTGCGGCCTCGCCAGCGTAAGAACCTCGAACGCGTCGTGCCGCTGCCGATCGTGGATCGCACGATGCTCATCCTCGACGTCTTCTCGCGCCACGCGCGCAGCCGCGAGGGAAAGCTGCAAGTCGAGCTCGCGCAGCTGCGCTACCGTCAATCGAATCTCATCGGTGCGAGCGCCGATCTCTCGCGGCTTGGAGGCGGCATCGGCACGCGCGGACCCGGCGAAACGAAGCTGGAAGTGGACCGGCGGCGCATCGGCGAGCGCATCTCGGTGCTTAACCGTCAGTTGGAAGCGGTTCGCCGTCAGCGAGGGGTGCGCCGCGCCGGGCCGCACCGCGAGCCGCTGATCGCGTTGGTCGGATACACGAACGTCGGCAAGTCCTCGCTGCTCAACGCGCTGGCTCGCACCGACGCGTACGTCGCCGACCGGCCTTTCGCCACGCTCGACCCGACGATACGCCGCGCTTACCTAGGGCCGGGCGCGTACGTGCGGTTGGCGGATACCGTCGGTTTCATCACCGACCTGCCCAAGGATCTCGTCAACGCGTTTCGCGCTACGTTGGAGGAGCTGCGCGAGGCGGACCTCCTGGTGCACGTTCTCGACGCAAGCAATCCGGATTGGCCGCGGCAGCGCCGGGCCGTCGAAACGATTCTCCACGAACTCGGCCTCGATGCGACGCCGGCGATCCTGGCGTTCAACAAGTGCGACGTCGTCGGCGCGCCCCCTGTGCTCGAGGGCGCGTTGCACGTGAGCGCGCGAACCGGGGCGGGCTTCCCCGAGCTGCGCGCCGCATTGATCGAGCGCGTCACGTGATCCGCGCCGCAGTGCGCTGCGTGCTCGCGCTCGCGTTTGCCGGGCTGACGGCCTGCGTGCGCAACGCCGACGATGCGGTCGTTGCGACCGTGCAGCGCCTTCGGCCCTCGGTCGTGCTGCTCTCGATGCGCGTTCCGCCGGAGAACAAGAAGGACCGCTACGACGACGCGTATGCGACGGGCTTCGTCGTCGCTTCGGGCGCGTGGGGAAGCGACATTCTCACCGTCCAGCACGCGATCGACGGCGCTTGGAATCTGCACGCGACGATCGGCAATCGTGCAAAGACGCCGGCCAACGTCGTGGCGCAGAACGCGGATCTCGATCTCGCGCTCGTGCGAACGACGCGCCCGAACCTGCCCGCAATCGCGCTCGGTTCGTCGCGCGGTCTCGATCGCGCGGTCGGCCGCGAGGTCGGCCTGCTCGGCTATCCGGTTCCCGACGATTTCGACGACGACGATCTCGGCCTCGCGACGTCGCTGGATACCGGGCGGCTTTCGTCAATCCGAAACGACGCGCTGGAAGTGACCCTCTCCATCGTACCGGGCGAGAGCGGATCGCCCGTCTTCATCGCCGACACCGGCGAGGTGGTCGGCGTCGCCGAGTCGCGCTTCGACGAAGAGCGGAGCATCGGCTTCGCGCTGCCGATCGACGACGCGAAGCGTTTTCTTCACCGCACCGACGCGCGGCACGGCTTCTGACACGCGCTTACGACGCGTCGTGCGTCGTCGCCACGATTGCGGAACGGTCGCCGATCCACGCAAGCGGCGGAATCTCGAAGAAGTGCGCCAGGACGTCGAGGTACGATGCGTAGCTCGAGCGCAGCGACGAGAAGCGTTTCCAGGCTTCGTCGCGATCGCTCAGCGCGTAGCCGGCGGCGGCGAGGCGATCGCAGGCGTGCTCGAACTCGACGCGCTCGATCCCGACGCGTTCGTCAACGTTGTCCACGCGAAAGTACCGCGACAGGTCGGCGGTGGCGTGGCGGCCGACGTTGTAGAAGATGCGGGCCTGGCCGTCGGGGACGCTTTCGATCGTCGTCATCATGAGCGTGGCCGCGTCGAGCAGCGTGCCGAGCGTGCCGACCCACGACTGATCGTCGTGGCTCGAACGAAAGAAGGCGAGCACGGGATACGCGAGGTGGCTCTCCATGACTTGGGCCGCCCATCGCTGCGCCTCGATCATCAGCGCCGGCAAGTCGTCGCGGGTTCTCGAGTATCCCGCGATCGCCAGCAGGTTCGCGCCGCTCGGCGGCGAGCCGGCGCGCGCACCGACGGTGACGACGAACGTTTCGCGCGTCTGAAACGAACCGAAGATCGCGAACAGATAGGCGGTCGTGATCGAGAGGAACGAGAGCCCCGCCAGCGCCGCGAGCACCGACACGAGCCGCGGCATCGCGGTGCGGCCGGCGACGTCTCCGAAGCCGATGGT
Source organism: Vulcanimicrobiota bacterium (assembly GCA_963790985.1). Lineage (GTDB taxonomy): Bacteria > Vulcanimicrobiota > Vulcanimicrobiia > Vulcanimicrobiales > Vulcanimicrobiaceae > Cybelea. The sequence goes on along the minus strand of CAWBQB010000004.1, from coordinate 89,918 downwards.
GAGCAGCGTCGTCCCGGCGTAGTAGAGCAGCGTGCCGAACGAGGCATGCGCCGGCGCGATCCCGCCGCGGAAGCCCCATAGCACGAACCCGAAACCGAAGATCAAGAGCCCGATCCACAGGCCGAGCAGCGACACGAGCCCCAGCGGTGCGAAGGTCGCGAGGAAGTCCTCGCGCCGGTCGGAGTTCTCGGGGTAGAGCCGCCACGCGAGCCCCGGCCACGCGCGCCACATCCAGCGCCAGATGTAGAAACTGATGCGGAACCGGCGCCCCGTCGCGCGGGGCACGACCACCGATTGGAAAACGTCGCCGAGGGCCGCGGCAATCGTGACCGCGCCGGCGGCGACGGCCAAGACGTTGAAGATCATGATGCGCGCAGGGGTTCGGCGTCACGGGGCGGCGGGCCGCTCGAAGTCGAAATGCGCGCCCGATGGGCGAGGCCTCCGTTCTGGTAACGTTCCTCTGCGCGATCGTCGTGCTGGCCGTGCTGGCCAAGCGCCTGCGCGTGCCTTATCCGATCGCGTTCGTCATCGGCGGCATCGGTTTGGCCTTCACCCGGCACCTGCCGCGGCCGCACGTCGAGCCGGACTTCATCATGCTCCTCGTCGTGCCGCCGCTGCTCTACAGCGCGGCCTGGCAGACCGATTGGGCCGAGCTGCGTCGCAACGCGCGGCCGATCTCGCTGCACGCGATCGGCTTGGTGATCGTAACGATGGTGGTCGTGGCGGTCGTCGTGCACGCGGCGGTGCCCGAATTCAGTTGGCCGATCGCCTTTACGCTCGGCGCGATCGTCTCGCCCCCGGACGCCGTCGCCTCCGAGGCGATCTTCGAGCGCTTGGCGATTCCGCGACGGATCGCGGCGATCGTCGGCGGCGAGTGCCTCGTGAACGACGCGACCGCACTGGTGCTCTATCGTTTCGCGCTGGCCGCTGCGGTTTCGGGAACCTTCTCGCTGGCGCGGGCCGGCATCTCGTTCGTCCTGGTCGCCGCCGGCGGCATACTCGTCGGGATCGCGGCGGCGCTGCTTCTGGAAGCGGTGCTGCGCTACATCGTCCGGCGGGGGTTCAGCGACGCGACGATCGCGAGCGTCGTCTTTCTCATCGCGCCGTTTGCATCGTACCTTCCCGCCGAAGCGCTGCACGTCTCCGGCGTTCTCGCCGCCGTCTCGGCCGGGCTGCTGCTCAACCGGCGTTCGAACGGCTTCATCGACGCGGAGACGCGCGTGCTCGGCTCGTCGGTCTGGCGCCTACTCACCTTCATCCTCAACGCATTCGCATTCTTGCTCATCGGTCTGCAGCTGCCCGGCATCTTCGAGGCGCTCGAGCCGCGCGTCCGCGACTACGCGCTGGACGGCTTGCTCGTCAGCGCGGCGGTGATTCTCGTGCGCGTCGCGTGGATCTACGCCGCCACCTACGCGCCGTACGTCCTGAGCAAGCGACGGCGCGAACACGATCCATTTCCACAGTGGCAGCAGGTTGCGGTGCTCGCGTGGTCCGGCATGCGCGGCATCATCTCGCTGGCGATCGCGCTCGCGCTGCCGTACACGCTCGGCAACGATCCGTTTCCGCAGCGCAGCCTCACGATATTCTTCAGCGTCTGCGTGATCTTCGTCACGCTCGTCTTTCAAGGCGCGACGCTCGGGCCGCTCATCGAATGGCTGGGCGTTACGGAGACGAGCGGCGGCCGCCGTCGCGAAACGCGGCTGCGCATCCGCGCGCTGCAGGCGGGCATCGCGCGTCTGCAGGAGGCGGCTTCCGAGCAGAAAGGCGCGGCGGAACGTGAAATTGCCGGGCGGATTTTGGGTGAGTACGAGCAGCGCATCGACCTGCTGCGCGGGCGGGTCGAGAAAGACGTTCCGGTCGAGGCGAGCGAGAACCGCATCGAACGGCGGCTGCTGAAGGAGGCGCTGGCGGCCGAGCGTCAAGAAATTCTCGAGTTGCGGCGCGAAGGCAAGGTGCCCGATGAGATCTATCGCTCGATCGAGTACGACTTGGATCTGGCCAATCTGCGCCTGAGCTGACGCCGGCGCCCTAAGGCGACGCGCTTGCGGCCGGGGTCAGGCTTGCGGCGGGGCTCGCGGCCGGTGCCGCGGTCGTTGCCGCGGCGGCGCTCGGGCTCGGAGAGGGTCGCGGCGTGGGCGTCGGCGGGGGCTGCAGGGTCGGCTGCCCCGCCGGAGCGGTCAGCGGGACGAGGCGGATGTAGCCGATCGAGACCGTCCCGTCCTTCGTGATGGTCGTGTCGGCCGTCGCCGTATCGTAGCCTGGGGCACGGGCCGTAACCGTTTGATCGCCGACGACCGCGCGAATGGTGAACGCGCCCCTGACGTCCGCGTTGGTCGTATAGAGCGAGCCGATGGAGACGAGGGCGTTGGGAATTGGCCGGTTGGTCGCCGCATCGAGGACGCGGCCGACGACGTTGCCGTAGTCTTGCACGCCGACGACGCCGGCCTGCGGCGAGCATCCGTCGCCGAGCGCGAAGAGCATGAGCATTCCGAGGACGGCGTACCGCATGGCGCATCTGTACGGCTACCGGGGCGCGTCCTCCCTGCAACAGGTATGCGAGGGCGCTTGTGAAAACTTTCACAAGCCATGAACCCGTACGGACCGGTCGCCATCTACCTCTGTGTCGCCTTCGCGGCGGCGCTGCTGTTTTCGGTCCTGCCCGGCCTGCTTGCCCGCCGCAAGCCCAACGCGCACAAGAGCGAGGCGTACGAGTGCGGCGTCGAGCCGACGTCCCCGGTCGCAGGGCGCTTTCCGGTCCGTTTCTACCTCATCGCCATGCTCTTCGTCATCTTCGACGTCGAGGCGGCCTCGTTCTATCCGTGGGCGGTGCAGATGCACGCACTGCGCGTCTTCGGCCTGCTCGAGATGGTCGTCTTCATCGTCGTGCTCGCGATCGGGTACGCGTACGTGTGGCGGAAGGGCGGTTTCGTATGGCGGTAAGCCCCGGCCACTTCATGCTTGCCCGGGTGGACGACGTCGCTCGCTGGGCGCAGAGCTCGTCGGTCTGGCCGCTCACGATGGGGCTGGCCTGCTGCGCGATCGAGATGATGACGGTGACCTCCGCCGAGTACGACATCGCGCGCTTGGGCTCGGAAGTCTTTCGCAGTTCGCCGCGGCAAGCCGACCTCATGATCGTCTCCGGCCGCGTCGCGCAGAAGATGGGGCCGGTCGTCAAGCGCCTCTACGATCAAATGGCCGATCCGAAGTGGGTCATCTCGATGGGCGCCTGCGCGAGTTCGGGCGGCATCTTCGACAACTACGCCGTGATCCAGGGCGTCGACACGATCGTGCCGGTGGACGTCTACGTTCCGGGCTGTCCGCCGACGCCCGACGGTCTGCTCTACGCCGTCAACCTGATTCAGCAGCAGATCCGCCAAGGCGGCCGCGGCGGCATCTTTGCCTAGCACTCAAAATCCGCCGATCGCCGGAACCGCGATCGATCCCACGAGCTTGCGGCCGAAGCTCGACGACGCCGTCGTCGAGCGCGTCGCCGCGGCGGAGCTGCGCGCGCGGCTCGAAGCCCTCAAGGCCGAGGGATACGCGATGCTGCTCGATCTCGGCGCCGTGGATTACCTCGGGCGCGAGCCGCGCTTCGACGTCGTCTACCATCTCTTGAACGTCGCGGCGCGCGCGCGTCTGCGCGTGCTCTGCGGCATCAACGACGGCGAGCATCTTCCTAGCGTGATGGATCTCTGGAAATCGGCGGATTGGGCGGAGCGCGAGGTCTTCGACCTTTTCGGCATCGTCTTCGACGGTCACGCGGATTTGCGGCGCATTCAGATGCCCAACGACTGGGAAGGCCACCCGCTGCGCAAGGATTACCCGATGCGCGGGCTCGCGGCGGAACGTTCGCCACGCCCGCCCTTTGCCAACAAGAGCAACGTCGTCGCGGGCACGCCGCCCGCGGGCCGCACGCTCGAAGCGCTGCAAGAGCAGGTGAGGCGAGCACGCCAATGACTCTGCCCGGCGCAGCCGCGGTGCCCGAGGTCGTCAGCCGCAGCGGCAACACGATGGTGCTCTCGATGGGGCCGCAGCATCCGTCAACGCACGGCGTGCTGCAAGTCATGCTCGAGATCGACGGCGAGACCGTCGTGAAGGCCGACCCCGAGATCGGTTACCTGCATACCGGCATCGAAAAAACCGCCGAAGGCCTCTTCTGGTCGCAAGCGCAGACGGTGATCGAGCGGATGGACTATCTCGCGCCTTCTTCCAACGCGCTCTGCTACGCGCTGGCGGTCGAAAAGCTCCTGGGCATCAGCGATCGCATACCCGAACGCGCGCAGACGATACGCGTGCTGACGATGGAGCTCACGCGGATCGCCTCGCACTGCGTGTGGCTGGGCACGCACGGCATCGACCTCGGCGCGATCTCGGTATTTTTCTATTGCTTCGATCTGCGCGAGAACATCCTGGATCTCCAGGAAGCGGCCGGCGGCGCGCGCATGCACCCCAACTACCTGCGCGTCGGCGGGCTCAACGGCGATTTGCCCGCCGGCTTCATCGCGCGGCTCGACGCGCTCATCGAGAAGTTCCCCGGACGCATGCGCGAGCTGCGCGGATTGCTTCAGGCCAACCCGATCCTGCAGGACCGCACGATCGACGTCGGCATCCTCGCGCCTGAAGAAGCCGTTCAGTGGGGCGTGACGGGGCCGAGCTTGCGCGCGAGCGGCATCGCGTACGACGTGCGCAAGGCCTTTCCGTACACCGGCTACGACACGTTCGATTTCGACGTCCCGACGCGCACCGACGGCGACGCCTACGCGCGCTTCCTCGTGCGCCTCGACGAGATGGATCAGTCCATGCGGCTCGTCGAGCAGGCGCGCCGGCGTCTCGACGTTCCGGGGCCGGTCATGATCGACGATCCGAAGATCTCGCTGCCGCCTAAGGAGACGATCGCGCTCTCGATGGAAGCGCTGATCCACCACTTCAAGCTCGTCAGCGAGGGTTTTCGCGTACCTCCCGGCGACGTCTACCAGGCGATCGAGTCGCCGCGCGGCGAGCTCGGCTACTACGTCGTGAGCAACGGCGAGAATCGTCCGTACCGCATCCGGACGCGGCCGCCGAGCATGTACAACCTTCAGGCGCTCAAAGGTCTGGCGCCGGGCAACCTCATCGCCGATCTCGTCGTGATGATCGGCTCGCTCGATCCGGTCTTCGGAGAAGTCGACCGGTGACCGACCGGCAGCAGAACTTCCCGGCGCTTCGCGAGCGGCTGCGCCTCGACTGCGAGAGCCTCGTCGCGCAGTACGAGCACAAGCGCTCCGCGCTCTTGCCCATCATGCACCTTTTCCAACAGCACGAAGGCTTCGTCAGCCAAGACGCGATGGAAGCCGCCGCGGAGATGCTCGGCGTCACGGTGGCCGAGGTCGAAGGAACGGTCTCGTTCTACACCCTGCTCTACCGGCGGCCGGTCGGGAAGTACGTGCTTCAAGTCTGCCGCGGCCTCGCGTGCGCGATCAACGGCGCCGACGACATCCTCGCCTACTTTCGCGAAAAGCTCGGCATCGGCAACCTGCAGACGACCGCCGACGGCACGTTCTCGTACGAAGAGGTCGAGTGTCTGGCTTCCTGCGACAAGCCGACGTGCATGCAGGTGAATCTCGAGTTCGTCTACTCGCTGACGCGTGAGAAGATCGACGAGCTGCTCGAATCGCTGCGCGCCGGCACCTATCCGGTTCGCCCGATGGCGCAGACGGATCGCCCCGGGCCCACGTGGGCGATCGCGCAGGACGCTCAGGTTGCGATGGGGCGCAAGTCGCCCGGCGCAAACGACGTTCCGAGCCCGAACAACGCGGGCGGCATCGGCGACAAGAGCGGCGTCATCATGCTCGACAACCTCGTCAAGGGCGACGTGTACTTTTTCAGAGAGACGGAAGAACGCGCCGTGGTAGACTCGCGCGCGCTCGTCGAAACGATGGCGAAAGACGGCGAACGTGCCGGTCACTAAGGTGCTTACCGCCGGCATCGGCGAGGTGGACCAACGCGGCATCGACGCCTACCGCAGCCGCGGCGGCTACGTGCAGTGGGAGCGCGTCGTGCGCGAAATGCGGCCGGTGGACGTGCTCGACGTCGCGGAGAAGTCGGGCTTGCGCGGTCGCGGCGGCGCCGGTTTCCCGACGGGGCGCAAGTGGTCGTTTCTGCCGGCAGACAAGAACGTGCGCTATCTCGTCTGCAACAGCGACGAAGCCGAACCGGGAACGTTCAAGGATCACATGCTCATCGAAGAGGTTCCGCACCTCGTGCTCGAGGGAATGCTCATCGGCGCGTACGGAATCGCCTCGCACCATGCGTTCATCTACATCCGGGGAGAGTTCAAGCGCGGGTACGAGATATTCGGCGCGGCGTTGGAAGAAGCGACAAAGGCCGGCTACGTCGGAAAGAACATCTTCGGCAGCGGCTACGACCTCGAGGTGACCGTGCACCGCGGCGCCGGCGCGTACATCTGCGGCGAGGAGACCGGGCTGCTCAACTCGCTCGAAGGCAAGCGCGGCGAGCCGCGCCTCAAGCCGCCGTTTCCGGCGATCGAAGGGCTCTACGGCATGCCGACGGTCGTCAACAACGTCGAGACGCTCGCCTATCTCGTTCCGATCCTCAAGAACGGCCCGGAGTGGTTCTCCGCGGTCGGAACCGAGCGCAGCAAAGGGTATAAGATCGTCTCCGTCTCGGGCCACGTTCGCAACCCGGGGAACTACGAGATTCCGCTCGGCACGACCGTGCGCGAGATCATCGAGATAGCGGGCGGCCTGCGCGAGGGGCGCACGCTCATGGCGGTTCAGCCGGGCGGCGGATCGTCGGCCTGCATCTTCGAGGAGCACCTGGATTGGCCGTACGACTACGAAAGCATGGCGAAAGCCGGGTCGATGCTCGGGTCGGGTGCGTTCGTGGTGTTCGACGACACGACCGATTTCGTGAAGGCCGCGCATAACCTCGTCCGCTTCTTCGCGCACGAGTCGTGCGGGCAGTGCACGCCGTGCCGCGAGGGCGGAAGCTGGCTCGAGCGCGTGCTCGCGCGGCTCGTGGACCATCGCGGCGTTCCGGGCGACTACGAGATGCTGGCGCGCGTCTCGGGCACGATAACGGGACTCAATCTCTGCGCGCTGGGCGATTCGATCGAGCCGTTCTTGAAGTCGGTGCTGAACCGCTTTCCCGAACGGTTCAAGTCGGCGATCGTGCGGGAGACCGCACCGGTATGAGCGCGCCGCTGCTGGCCGCGAGCAAGGAGCTCGTGACGCTTACGATCGACGGCGTGCCGGTCACCGTCCCCAAGGGCACGCTGATCGTCGAGGCGGCAAAGCTGGTGCAGCAGCAGATTCCCGTCTACTGCTACCACACCAAGCTCGGCCCGGCCGGGCTCTGCCGCATCTGCATGGTCGAGATCGAGGGCGTGCCGAAGCTGCAGATCGCCTGCAACACGCCCGTCGCCGACGGCATGGCCGTGCGCACGCAGGGCGATCGCGTAGACGCGGCTCGCGCCGGGATCCTCGAGCTCTTCCTGGTCAATCATCCGCTGGATTGCCCGATCTGCGACAAAGGCGGCGAGTGCGATCTGCAGGACTACGCGATGGCCTACGCGCGCGGCACGTCCGACGTCGCCGATCCGAAGCTTCGCAAGCCCAAGGCGGTGGATCTCGGGCCGACCATCGTCCTCGACGAAGAGCGCTGCGTCGTCTGCCAGCGCTGCGTGCGTTTCGACGACATCATCGCCGACGAACGCCAGCTCGTCGTCAAAGACCGCGGCGCGCACGACATCATCGCGACGGCGACCGGCCGTCCGTACCGGCACAACTTTACCGGCAACGTGACCGAGCTCTGCCCGGTGGGCGCGCTCACCTCGAAGACCTATCGCTTCAAGTCGCGGCCCTGGGACCTCAATCGCACGCAGACGAGCTGCACGCAATGCGCCGTCGGCTGCCAGCAGTACGCGGACGTCCGTTACGGCGCGCTGCTTCGGACGATGCTCGTCGAGGACGACGAGATCTCCGACGGCTGGCTGTGCGATCGCGGGCGATATAACGTCGGCTTCTACCACTCGCCCGACCGGCTTACGCAGCCGCTCTACCGGCGCGACGGAAGCTTCATGCAGATCGGCTGGGACGACGCGTTCATCCTGTGGGCGAAGGCGATACGCTCGGCGCTCGCCGCGCACGGACCGGCGAGCATCGGCGCGATCGGCGGCGGCCGTCTGACGAACGAAGAAGCCTTCGTGCTGCAGCACCTCTTCCGCGCGCTCGGCGTCGCGAACCTCGATTGGCGCGCGGGGCGTCAACGCCAAGCGACTGCGGGCGCGCACGGCGCGGCCCTTTCCGCGATCGAACGCGCGCAGGCGATCGTCATCGTGGGCGAATCGCCCGAAGAGAGCGCGCCGGTGCTCTGGCTGCGTATCCGAAAGGCCGCGTTGCGCAACGGCGCGGCGATCGTGCACGCACGCGATGCGGAGGCGGCGCGTGCCGCTGCCGGCGACGCCGCACGGGTCGCGTTGATCTGGGACGGCGCGAACCTCGCGGAAGGCGCGAGCTACGCGAAAGCATTTTCCGGCGTTTCCGAGCTCGCGGCGTACGTCGCCGGCGAGCAGGGGAACGCGCGCGGAGCGGAGGCGATGGGCATGCTTCCCGGGAGCGGCCCGGGTTACGCGCGCGTGGATGCCGGGCGCGACACGTACGGCATGTTCGACGAAGCGCGCGCGGGACGGCTCGCGGTGCTCTCGATTTTCGGCGCGAATCCGGCACGCAACGCGCCCGACCCGGCGGCGGCCGTGCGGGCCCTCGAGGCAACGCCGTTCGTCGTTGTCAGCGAGCTCTTCCTCACCGAGACGGCGAGTCGCGCGACGCTCGTGCTGCCCGCCAAAGGCGCGTTCGAGAAGAGCGGAACGACGCTCAACCTTGCGGGCGACCTGCTTCCGGTTAACGCGTCGCTCGTCGCACCCGACGGCGTGCTCTCGGATCTGGAGATGCTGCTGGGGCTGGCCGAACAACTGGAAGTCGCGTTGCCGCCGCTCGACGAACTCGATCGCACGGTCATCGAGCACGTAGCCAAAACACCGCAGGACGTTTCCTTCGGGGATGCGCGCTACGAGCCGGATGCCGCGGCAAGCTCGGCCGGCACGGCGCCGCCGAAAATTCTCTCCGGCGGCGGCACCTGGCAGCACGACCCGCTGCTCGCCGGATTGAGGGCGTAGCCGATGCCGTGGTGGCTTGCGGTTCTCATCAAATCGGCGATCTTGCTGCTCGTGGTCGTCACCTCGTTTGCGTACGCGATGCTCGTCGAGCGCAAGGTGCTCGGCTGGATGCAGCTGCGGCCGGGCCCCAACCGCGTCGGTCCCTGGGGGCTGCTGCAGCCCGCCGCCGACGCTGCTAAGCTCATCCTTAAAGAAGACCTGACTCCGAACACCGCCGATCCGCTGCTCTACAAGCTGGCGCCGTTCATCTCGCTGATGACCGCGTTTTCGGTCTACGCGGTAATACCGTTCGGCGCGTCGGCGTCGGGCGCGGTCTGGGCGATCGGCGACGTCAATGCCGGCATCTTGCTGATTCTCGCGATCGCCTCGCTGGGCGTCTACGGCATCTGCTTGGGCGGGTGGGCCTCGGGGTCGAAGTACCCGCTGCTCGGCAGCGTCCGCTCGACGGCGCAGATGATCAGCTACGAGCTCGCGATGTCGCTCTCGCTGATCGGCGTGCTGCTGCTGGCGGGCACCACCTCGCTCGACGGCATCGTCAACGCGCAGGCGCGCTGGTGGTTCGTCGTGCCGCAGTTCCTCGGCTGCGCGATCTACGTGATCACCGCCGTCGCCGAGACCAATCGCGCGCCGTTCGATCTCGTCGAAGCCGAGACCGAGCTGGTCGCCGGCTTCCACACCGAGTACTCCGGCCTGCGTTTCGGCCTGTTCTTCATCGCCGAGTACGTGAACATGCTCACCGTCTCGTGCATCGCGACGCTGCTCTTTTTCGGCGGCTGGAACCCGCTCTTCGGATTGACGGCGGTTCCCGGCATCGTGTGGTTCGTTGCGAAGGTCGCCTGCTTTATGTTCTTCTACATGTGGCTGCGGGCAACGCTGCCGCGCCTGCGCTACGACCGCCTGATGGCTTTCGGCTGGAAGGTTCTCTTGCCGGTTGCAACGCTCAACCTCGTCGTGACGGCGATCGTCGTGGCGTTCGCCGGGTGAGGTACGACTGATGTCCACGCACAAGCGGCTCTATAACGTCGGCGCGATCCTCAAAGGGCTCTCGATCACCTTCGGCTTCATGTTCCGCAAGCGTCCGACGATTCAGTATCCCTCGGTGAAGAAGCAGCACGCGCCGCGTTTCCACGGCCTGCACGAGCTGCGCCGCTACGACGACGGCAAGGAGCGCTGCATCGGCTGCGAGCTTTGCTCGAGCGCGTGCCCGGCCAACGCGATCACCGTGATCGGCGCGGAGAACGCGCCCGGCGACCGCCGCTCGCCCGGCGAGCGTTACGCGGCGCGCTACGAGATCGACGAGCTGCGCTGCATCTTCTGCGGCATGTGCGAAGAGGCGTGCCCGACCGACGCGATCGTACTGACGCCGCGTTTCGAGATGGCCGATTTCCGTCGCGGCTCCTTCATCTACGCAAAGGACCGGTTGCTGGTGCCGCCCGGCGAAGGCGTGGGCACGCCGCCGGACGAGCGCCCGGGCGGAATCCCCGGCGACCTAGGCCGCGTAGCCGAGATCAAATCTACAACCGACGTCGCGCGCGGGTACGATGCGACGTGGCGCGGCCGCATCCTCAAGACGCAGCGTAAGGGTTTGGCGCTCATCGCCGACGAGAGCGCCAAGGACGAGCGATGATCGCGTTCTGGGTGCTCGCCGCCGTCCTCATCGCCAGCGCCGTGTGGACGATCTCAGCACAGAAGCCCGTGTACAGCGTCGTCGCGCTGCTGCTGAACTTCGCGACGCTTGCCGTCTTCTACCTGACGCTCTCGGCCGAGTTCTTGGCCGTGATTCAGATCATCGTCTACTCCGGCGCGATTCTCATCCTTTTCGTGTTCGTCATCGCGCTGCTCAGCAGCGGCGTCGGGCCGTTCAGCGTCGGGCCCAACCGGATGCCGAAGATCGGCATTCCGGCGGCGCTCGTCGTGGCGGCCGCGCTCGGCGCGCTCGTCTACGCGGTCTCGAGCCTGCCGCGCGCCGCGGTACCCGCGACCGCGCCGGCCGGCACCGCCGGCGCCTTCGGAAGCGTTGCGGATTTCGGCAAGGCGCTCTTTACCGTCCAGCTGCTGCCCTTCGAGGTCACGGCGTTGATCCTCATGGTTGCGGTCATCGGCGTAATCACGCTCGGCGGCGAGCAGATGCAGCGCGTCGCGCCGCCCAAGCAGCAGGCGCGCGCGGACCGCGCGATGCGCGAAGCCATCCTGCGCGGAGGCGAGGACTAGTGGCCGTCCCGATTCTTAACTACGTCGCGCTCGCCTCGGTGATGTTCTTCATCGGCGTCGTCGGCGTCATCGTGCGGCGCAATCCTCTGGTCATGCTGATGAGCATCGAGCTGATCTTCAACGCGGCCAACCTGCTCTTCATCGCCTTCTCGCGCCTCTGGCTGCAGAACGCCGGTCAGATCTTCGCGTTCCTGGTGATCACCGTCGCCGCCGCCGAGGCGGCGATCGGCTTGGCCATCGTCGTGACGACCTTCCGCGATGAAAAGCACGTGGACGTAGACGAGGCGAGGGCGCTGCATGGTTAGCCACCCGCTGCTGGTCGCGCTGTGGCTGCTGCCGCTGCTCGGCGCGATTCTCTGCTGGACCTTCGGCCCGCAGCTGCGCCGGCTCTCGGGCTGGCTCGTTTCGGGAATCGTGGCGGCCTCGTTCGCGCTGACGCTCTTGTCGTGGCCGGCGGGGACGCAGAGCCAACCGCTCTTCTCGTGGATGCCGGGCTTCGCGTTCGGGCTGCAGCTCGACCCGCTCTCGCTGCTATGGACGCTCGTCATCACCGGCGTCGGATTCCTCATCGTCTTCTACGCGATGGGCTACATGGACGGAGACCGCGCGTACGCGCGCTTCTTCGCCTACATGAGCTTCTTCGTCTTCGCCATGCTGACGCTCGTGCTGTCCGACAACTTCGTGGGGCTGCTCGTGGGCTGGGGCCTCGTCGGCCTCGCCTCGTACTTCCTGATCGGCTTCTGGTTCGAGCGCCCGACGGCCGTCGCAGCGGCGCGCAAGGCATTCGTCATCAACGTCGTCGGCGACGTCGGGATGATGTTCGCGATCTTCATGATCGTGGCGCACGTCCACTCGATCGGCTTCGCCGATGCGTTCGCCGCGGCCGCAACGTTCGGCTCGGGGCCGCTCTTTGCGATCTGCGTCGCCCTGTTCATCGCCGCGGCCGCAAAATCGGCCCAGGTGCCGCTGCACACCTGGCTGCCCGACGCGATGGAAGGCCCCACGCCGGTCTCCGCCTTGATCCACGCCGCAACGATGGTGACCGCCGGCGTCTATCTCGTCGCGCGCTGCGCGCCGCTCTGGAGCCACAGCGCGTCGGCCCAGCTGCTCGTCGGCGCGATCGGCGGCGCGACCGCGCTGATCGGGGCGATCCTCGGCTGCGCGCAATGGGACATCAAGCGCATCCTGGCCTATTCGACGATGTCGCAAATCGGCTACATGATCATGGGCGTGGGCGTGGGTGCGTACGTCGGGGGCGTCGCGCACTTCCTCACGCACGCATGCTTCAAGGCGATGCTCTTCCTGGGCGCGGGGCTCGTGATCCACGCTCTGCACGACGAGCAGGACGTGCGAAAGATGGGCGGGCTGCGGAAGAAGACGCCGCTGGCATTCTGGGCGATGCTCGTCGGCGTTCTCACGATCAGCGGCATACCGCCCTTTAGCGGATTTTTCTCAAAGGATCTCGTGATCTACGGCGCGCTCGAGCACGGGCACCCGTGGCTCTACGCAATCGGCATCCTCACGGCCGGCATCACCGCATACTACATGTTCCGGCTCTTCTTCGTAGCGTTTCTCGGCGAGTACCGCGGCGACGCGGCGAGCTCGGAGGGGCACCACGGTCCGGCGTGGATCATGGAAGCGCCCGTCGCGATCCTCATCCTTCCCAGCGCCGCCATCGGCGGGCTGCTGCTCTACGGCGGCGACGGCTCGCCGCTCGCGCGCTTCTTCGCGCCGCTTTTCTCCGCGCAGCCGCTGCCCGCGCCCGTGCTTTCCGAAGGCGCGACGTCCATCCTCACGCTCGCCGTCGTCGCACTCGGGCTCGCGGTCGCGTGGATGCGCTACGCCACGCGCGCGGCACTCGCCGATGCGCCGGAGCGCTTGCGGCGCGAGTCGGCGGCGATGCCGGCCCTGCTGACCAACGCGTTCTACGTTGACGCGGCGATCGATCTGCTCTTCGTGCGCCCCTCCCAACTGCTCGGCGCGTTCTTCGGCTGGCTGCTCGATCCGCGCGCGATCGACGGCGCCGTGCGCGAGCTCGCGCACTCGGCGCGGTGGCTCGGCACGCTCGTGCGCTCCTTTCAGACCGGGCTCGTGCGCGCCTACGCGCTGATTCTCGTCGCTGGGGCGGCCTGCTTCATGCTCTACTACGCGCTGGCCGGAGGGGCTCGCTAGTGCCGATCGTGCTCGTGACCATCCTCTTGCCGCTCGCGGCCGGCGCGCTGCTCTTCGCGCTGCCGCGCGAGGATCGCAACGTTTCGCGCGCCGTCGGCACCCTGGTTGCCGCGGCGACGTTCGTCACCGTGCTCGCTGCCGGTCACGCGGAGTGGAGCTTCCGATGGCTCGCGCGCCCGTTCGAATCGGCCTTTCACTTCGGCGCGACGCCGATCTCGTTCTGGCTCGCGCTCCTGCTCGCGCTTGCGACCGCCTGCGCCATCGCGTCCACGCGCATCCCGCGCGCCCGCGACTTCATCGCGCTCATGCTGCTGCTCGAAGGGACGATGCTCGGTCTCTTCCTCGCGCGAGACCTGCTCGTCTTCGCCCTCTTCTGGGATCTGATGCTGCTTCCGGTCTTCTTCGTGCTCGTCGGGTGGGGCGAGCATCCGGCGACCGCGTGGCGCTATTTCATCTACAACTTTGCGGGCGGACTGACGCTGCTGCTCGCCACCGCGGCCTTCGGCGTGATCTACGGCTCGACCGACGTGATCGGGCGTGCCGACGCGCATTTGGCCGGCGGCTGGGCTGCATGGATCTTTGCCGGCTTTGCCTTCGCGTTTCTCGTGAAGACGCCGGCCTGGCCGCTGCATACGTGGATGCCGCCGACCTATAGCGGCCTGCCCGCGCCGATGGTCGCGGTCGTTGCGGCAGTTCAGTCGAAAGCCGGTCTCTACGGCCTGATTGCCGTCGCGGCGGCGATTCTCCCCGAAGAGCTGCACGCCAACGCCGGCATCCTCATCGCGCTCGGCGCGATCTCGCTGCTTTACGGCGCGGTCGTCGCGCTGGTGCAGAACGATGCGAAGCGCGTCGTCGCGTACTCCTCGCTCTCGCACCTCGGGCTGATCGTCATCGCGATCGCGTCGGGCAGCGCGTTCGCGCTGCAAGGGGCGCTCGTCTACATCGTCGCGCACGGTCTTTTCTCGGCCGCGCTCTTCCTCGCGCTCGGCTTCGTCGAAGAGCGCGAGGGGACGCGTTCGCTCGCGCGCTTGGGCGGATTGGGCGGGCGCAACCCGCGTCTCGCCGGCGCGCTCTGCATCGCGGTCCTGGCCGCGCTCGGCCTTCCGGGGCTGGCAGGGTTTGCCGGCGAGCTGATCATTCTTATCGGCGTCTATCAGGCCGGGTACGTGTGGCCGGCGATCGTCGCGCTGGTCGCGATCGTGTTGGCATCGGCGTACATGCTGCGCCTCTATCAAGATCTCATGAACGGCCCGCAGCCCGACGACGTCCCCGAGCGTCCCGACCTCAACTGGGTGGAAGCGCTGGCCGTCGCGCCGTTGCTGGCGGCGCTCGTGCTGGCCGGCGTCTACCCCGCGCCGCTTCTCCAGACGCAGACCGCGGCCGTCACGACCCAAACGAGCGACGCGCCATGAACCTGCCGTTTACGAGCGTGGACTGGTCGGCGATTCTGCCGATGGAGGTGCTTGCCGCGACGGCGCTCGTCGTGCTCGTCGCTGATTTTTTCTCCGGCCTGCGCGAGCGGCCGTACGTTTCGATCGTCATCGCGCTGATCGGCACCGTCGTCGCGAGCGTGCTGGCGGCGGCGCAGTTCGGTCACGATTACGCGGCGTTCGGGGGCGGGTTCACGACCGGCGGCTTCACGACGGTCTTCGAAGAGATCGTTCTGATCGCCGTAGCGGGATCGGTGATTCTCTACGCCACGATCGGGCCGCGCGAAAGCGTCGCCGGCGCAACGGCGATCATGCTCTGGAGCGCGTGCGGCGCGATGCTCATGGCGGGTGCCGCAAACCTCATGACGATCTTCCTCGGCCTCGAGCTGCTCTCTCTAGGCCTCTACGCGCTCTGCGCGGCCGCGCAGCGCAAGACGGCGCGCGAAGCGGCGCTGAAGTATCTCATTTTGAGCTCGACGGCAACCGGGTTCTTGCTGTTCGGCATGGCGCTCTTCTTCGGCGCGACCGGCAGCGTCGCGCTTGCCGCGCTCGTCAATCCGGCGCTTAGCGCGAGCCCGCTCTTCTGGATGGGCGCGGGCATGTTCTTGATCGGGCTCGTCTTCAAGCTGAGCCTCGTGCCGTTTCACACCTGGACGCCCGACGTCTTCGAAGGCGCGCCGCTGCCCGTCACCGCGTTCATGAGCGTTGCAACGAAAGCCGCGACGCTGGCCGTTTTCGCCCGCTTCATCTACGCGGCGCTTCCGCCGGGCATCGGCGAGCAGCTGCTGCTGCCGGTTTGGATCGTCGCCGGCATCTCGATGATCGCCGGCAACGTCGGCATGCTCGCGCAGCACGATCTCAAGCGGCTGCTCGGATACTCCGGCATCGCGCAGGTCGGCTACATCCTCGCAGCGCTGGCCGGCAGCACGTCGCTCGGTCTGCGCTACGCGATCTACTACCTCGCCGCGTATGCCTTCATGAACCTGGGCGCCTTCGCCGTCATCGCGGCGGTTTCCAGAGAAGGTGAAGACGGCGCCCAACTGCACAGCTATCAGGGACTGGCGCGGCGCCACCCGTGGCTGGCCGCCGCGATGACCGTCTTCCTGCTCGCTTTGGCGGGGCTTCCGCCGACCGCCGGCTTCCTCGGAAAGATCCTCATCCTCGCCACGAGCGTCTCCACGGGCTACGTCTGGCTGGCGGGGCTCCTCATCGCCGGCACCGCCGTCTCGCTCTACGCATACGCGAAGGTCGTTCGCGCGATGTACGGGCGGGAAGAATATCGAGACGCGGCCGGCTCGCGGGCGTTCGTGCCGCTGGCTTGGGCGGCCGCTGCGATCTGCTCGGTGGTCCTCGTCGCGATGGCGTTCTACCCCCTGACGCCCAGCCACATTCTGCCGGTCGTTCGCTAGTCACGCCGTCCCCCGGCGGTGCGCTATACTAGCTGTTGAGGTACGACGCGATGTCCCCACGCTTACTCTCCCGCCCCATGCGGCTCGCCCTGATGCTGGCGTTCGTGCTCGTTTCGCCAGGCGTAGCGGGCGCTCAATCGGCGGTGATCATCCCCTACGACGCTCACCAGACGGCCGATCAGCAGGCGGCGGTCGGGTACGCGCGCGAGCTCATCGCGACCGGAGACATGAACGCGGCCGTCACGTGGCTCGCGGAATTCGTCGCTTCGCACCCTAACGGAACGGACGCCGCACGCTTCCTCGGCGATCTGTACTACCGGCAAGGGCGGTTCGATCGCGCCGAAGCGGTCTACCTGCAGCTTCTCGCGCGCGATCCGCACGACAAGGTAACGCACAACCGGCTAGGCGTCGTCTACGCGACCGAAAACCGCGTAGACGACGCAATCTCGCAATTCGAGAGCGCGCTTCCGGGAACCGACTCGATCCGCGACCTGGTGCTGCTGCACTTGCGCAAGGGAGATTTGCCGAGTTATCAGGCGCAGATGCAGCGCGCCGCGGACGCGCAGCCGAACGATTCGGACGTGCAGGAAGAGCTCGGAGAGGTCTTCCAGACGCTCCATCGCCCGCACGAAGCGCTGCTCTACTTCCGGCGCGCGCTCGACAGCGATCCGAAGCTGATCCCCGCGCTCAACGGCGCCGGAATGGCCTACCTCGATCTGCGCGACCACGCGACGGCGACGAATTACCTGCACGACTGCCTGAACATCGATCCCTACAACTACGCTTGTCTCGACAACCTCGGCGTAGCGGATCTCCAGGCCGGTGAGGTCAGCGACGCGCTCGACGCCTTCACGAAAGCCCATCGCCTCGAACCCGAACGTCCCGAGACGCTCGTCAACTTCGGCTACATCGCCGATTTACGCGGCGACTGGAAGAAAGCGGTGTCGTACTACGTGCAGGCGATCGCCGTCAATCCGTTCGTGCCCGAGTCGTACGTGAACCTCGGCATCGACTACGAGCACAACGGCCTGTACGCGCTCGCGCAATCGGCCCTTCTCAAGGGCGTCGCGGCGGCGCCGTGGGACGGCCGCGTGCGCTACCTCCTGGCGCGCGCGTACGCGGCGCAAGGTCAGAAGGCGCTGGCGATGGCCGAACTCAAGGCTGCCGAAGCATCGCTCGATCCCGACGTTGCCGCGATCGCTAAGGAAGAATCGGCTAGGCTCGCGAGCGGTCCCTCAACCGTCCCGCAGTAGCGCTTACGGGCTCTGGTCCTTAAAGAACCCTGCGATCGCGCCGCTCGCGTCGGTGACGAACATCACGCCCTGCGTGCCTTTGTCGAACGTGGCAACGTAGTGGTAGCGCTGGTACCCTTGCACGATGTCCTGATCGACGAACTCCAATTTTTGAAACGTGCCGAACGTCGCATAGAAGGCGCTTAACTGCGACAGCAGCTCCGACGTCAAGCCGGCCTTCATCTCCGGCGTGAGGCTCGTCGAGGGGACGCGGCCTGCGAGGACGTCGGCGAAGAAGGCGGTAAAGCGAGCGGTCGGCGTTTGGTCGGGAGCGGTCGCCTGACCGGCAGGCTGCTGGCCGGCGCGGGCGAGCGACGGCGCGGCCAACGCAAACCCGAGCGCCAAAAGTGCGACGGCCAGGCTGCGGTTCACGAATCCACCCGTGCCGTCAATCGCGCGCGATGCAGTCGATCTCGACGCGCGCGCCGCGCGGCAACGCCTTGACCGCCACGGTCGAGCGGGCCGGCTTCGTCGTGCCGAAGTACTTGTCGTAAACCGCATTGACGGCGGCGAAGTCGTCCATGTCTACCAAGTAGATCGTGGTCTTGACGACGCTGGCGAACTCGTAGCCGGCCGCGCAGAGCACGGCGCCGAGATTTTCGAGCACGCGCTGCGCTTGTGCCGCGACGTCGCCGGCGACGATCTCGCCGGTGTGCGGATCGAGCGGAATTTGCCCGCTGCAGTAGAGATCCGCGCCGGTCTGCACCGCCTGGCTGTACGGCCCGATCGGCTTGGGCGCGTGCGCCGTGGCGACGTGGACGTGCTTCACGGCGTCACCAGCGACATCGTTCCCTTGAATGCCATCGGAGGCTCCTCGACGCCGAAGTTCGCCGCAAAGAGCGCGTCTACGTCGGCGAGTTCCCGATCGCTGAGCGCCGGCGTGTCGGGAGCGCCGGCGAACTCTGCAAGCTGGTCGAGATCGTAAATGTTCGGAAGAACCGTCATGACGCGCGGCTCGGCGAGCAGCCACTGTATCGCGGCCTGGCCCAGCGTGCGATCGGGCCGTTCGAGGAAGCGCAGCGTCTCGATCTTTTGCAGGCCGTTGACCAGCCACTCGCGTGGCCGGTGGCTGCGGTGGTCGCTCTTCGGGAAGGTCGTTTCCAGCGTGTAGTGCCCCTCGAGCATCCCGCTGGAATGCGGGACGCGGATCATATAGCCCGTGTCGGCTCCGCTCTCGATCGCAGCCCGCACCTGCTCGTTGCCGGGATATTGCTCGAGCGCGTTCCAGATGATCTGCAGCGTGGCGACGTTGCGCTTGCGCACCGCTTCGACGCCTTCGTAAAGCCAGCCGATGGCCGGGCCCAACGCGACGCCGTACATGCGGATCTTTCCCTCGCGCTTGAGCGATTCGAGCAGCTCCCACAGCGCGTCGTCGTCAATCTGCGCCATGCGCGCGTTGTGCATTTGATAGATGTCCACGTACTCGGTGCGCAGACGCCGCAGCGACTCTTCCAAGGCTTTTCGCACGAACGCAGGCGAGAAATCCTGCGGCAGTTCGAACTGCCCGCGCCGCCCTTCGTTGTTGTAGAAATCGTATCCGAACTTCGTCGCGTAGACGACGCGATCGCGACGATCCGAGAACGCCGCGGCGAGCTGGTCTTCGCTGCGGCCGTTGCCGTAGGCGTCGGCCGCGTCGTAGAGCGTGATCCCGAGGTCGTGGGCCGCGTGGAGCATCGCAACGGCTTCCTCGTCGCTCTTCGTGCCCCACCAGCCGGTGGCGGTCGTCCACAGGCCGAAGCCGACTTCGCTCACGCTCACGTCGCTGTTGGGGTAGGTCCGGTATTTCATGCCAGGGCCTTCTACCTTCGATGCGCTATCACCCCACCATGGCCGACCCAACCCAGCCGTCGCGCGGCGACTTCGCGCTGGTAAGCGCGTGGATCGAACGGTACTTCGCGCACCCCGAGCGCTACCGCGTCATGCCTGCCGTCCGGCCCGGCGAGGTGGCGGCCTCCCTGCCTGCGGAGGCGCCGGAGCGCGGAGAGGCCTTCGAGGAAATCTTCGCCGATTTCGAGCGGATCGTCGTCGAAGCGAACACGAACTGGAATCATCCGCGCTTCTTTGCGTACTTCGCGACGAGCGCGGCGCCGGCCGCGATCTACGCCGAGGCTCTCGCCGCGACGCTCGACGTCAAGGCAATGCTCTGGCGCACGTCGCCGGCTGCCACGGAGCTCGAGGAGGTGACGATGCGCTGGCTCGGCCGGCTCCTCGGCCTGCCGGCGACGTGGACCGGCATCATCTACGACACGGCATCTATCGCCGGATTCACCGCGCTCGCCGCGGCGCGCGAGGCGCTCGATCTCGAGATCCGGGAGCGAGGCATGACCGGACGCGACCTCCCTGCGCTGCGCGTCTACATTACCGACGACACGAATTCGCACGTTGAGAAAGCAGCGATTGCGCTCGGCGTCGGGCGGCGCAACGTCGTGCGCGTCGCGCGCGACGGCGCGTTCCGCATGGATCCAGCCGCGCTGCGCGCGAGCATCGCGCAGGATCGCGCGGCGGGGATGTGCCCGCTCGCCGTCGTCGCGACGGTCGGAGCGACCTCGACGACGTCGGTAGATCCGGTCGCGGAGATTGCCGAGGTCGCCACGGAGGCCGGCGTCTGGCTGCACGTAGACGCGGCCTACGCCGGAACCGCCGCGATCGTGCCCGAGTTTCGCTGGCTTCTGGCGGGCGTCGAGCGTGCCGATTCGCTCGTCGTCAACCCGCACAAGTGGATGTTCGTTCCGATGGATCTCTCGGTGCTCTTCCTCAAAGACGAGTCGACGGTACGCCGCGCGTTCAGCCTAGTCCCCGAATATCTCACCGCGCCGGAGTCGGATGCGGTCAACTACATGGACTACGGGCTGCAGCTCGGCCGGCGTTTCCGCGCGCTCAAACTCTGGTTCGTGCTGCGCCACTTCGGGGCCGAAGGCATCCGCGAGCGTCTGCGCGGCCACATCGAGCTCGCGCAGCAGTTTGCCGCGTGGGTGCGCGACGATGCGGATTGGGAGGTGCTCGCGCCGCACCCGCTTTCGGTGGTCTGCTTCCGCTACGCGCCGGCGGGTCTCGACGAACCCGCGCTCGACGCGCGCAACGAAGCGCTGATGGCGGCCGCGAATGCGACCGGCGAGATCTTCATCTCGCACACCAAGGTTGACGGCCGTTACGCGCTGCGGCTGGCGATCGGCAACCTGCGAACGCGGCGCGAAGACGTCGAGTTCGCCTGGCGCGCGCTCAAGCGCGCGGCCGGCTCGCAGCCTCGGCCCAATCGGTAGCTCGCCGAGGGCCGACGCGCCCGCGATGTACGCGGAGATAGAATGCGCGCCGCGGCATGCCTCACGATTCGCGCAGCCTTTTTGCGGTTCCGTTTGTCGCGACGGCTGAAACAACGGCGGCGGCATCGCCGTAATGTTATTCATGACCCCAGATCGCACGGCAGCTTCGTGGCCGCAGCTCTACGCGCGAGCCGGCGGCATCCTGTATCTCGTCGTCTTCGGATTGGGATGGACGCTTTTCGGCTATCCTCACGTCGCCGTGTCCGGCGACGCCGCGGCGACCGCCCACGCGATCGCGCTTGCCGAGCCGCGGCTGCGTCTCGTGTCGGCCGGTGAGCTTATTATGTTCCTGTGCGACGTGCCGTTGGCGCTGATCTTCTACGTGCTGCTGGCGCCGGTGGATCGCAACCTCGCATTGCTGGCGGCGTTTTTCAGGCTGGCCAATGCGTTTCTCGGTGCGATTCTCGGGCTCGGCCGTCTGGCGGTGCTGGTCCTGTTCGGCAACCCCGGCTACGCCGCCGCAATTTCGCCGAGTCAACTGCAAGCCTTCGCCGCGCTCCTTCTCAACCTGCACGGCTACGGCGTCGACATCTGCTTTGTATTCTTCGGCCTGCACTGTGTGCTCTTGGGATATCTGATCTATCGCTCGGAATATTTGCCGAAGTTCATCGGCGTGTTGTTGCCGATCGCCGGCGTTATCTACGTGGCGAACAGCTTTGTCGATCTTATCGCACCAGAGTTCGCGGCGAAAATTCCGACGCTCGTCCTGTTGCCCGGCTTCATAGCGGAGTTGTCGCTTTGTCTGTGGCTCCTCTTGCGGGGCGTGAACGCGCGCTTATTTGCCGAACAGCATCGAGAGCTTTGACGTCAGCAGTTTCCACATAAACCCGGCTGGGTACGTCGCGGAACTTGGAACGTCCGTCGGAACCGCGGCATTCTCGGGCTTGAATTTCGTGCATATCCGCCATTGCACGGGAGGCACGTCGCCCTGAAATCGGCCTCGGTACACGGGCACCCAGTGTTTCGCATCGTCGAATCGCATCACCATGGCCGAACCGCAGCAGGAAGCAACGACGCGGC
This sequence comes from Vulcanimicrobiota bacterium, assembly GCA_963790985.1. Taxonomy (GTDB): domain Bacteria; phylum Vulcanimicrobiota; class Vulcanimicrobiia; order Vulcanimicrobiales; family Vulcanimicrobiaceae; genus Cybelea. Next base: position 67,889 of record CAWBQB010000004.1, on the reverse strand, counting down.
TCGTAGTCGAGGGCTCCTCGACCTTATAGTCTCTTAGAAGTTCGGCGCCCTTTGAGTACGTTATGCGGTCTTTACGAAAAAGTACGTATGCGGTTCCGCCGTCCGGACTAAGAATAGGCGCGTCGCCGGTCAATGCCTCAATCTGCCGGGAGCCTTCTTGGCAGGAGTCGCAATAGCATACGACGCTCGTAATGGGGGCGCCGAAGGCTTCGATCTCGACGCTCGCGCACGAGCAGCGAGCCGTTCGCGTGACGCCGTCTTTCGGGCTGGATCGAGAAGCGTGCGCAGTCATTTCGAAGTTAATACAAACGCAGGTACTGTTCGCGTTCCCAGGGGTGCACCGCGCGGCGGTAGCGCTCGTATTCTTCGAGCTTCGCGTCGCGGAACGCGTGGTAGAGGTGGTCGCCGAGGGCCGCGCGCACGACGGGATCGGCGTCGAGCTCGGAGATCGCCTGGCGCAGCGACTTCGGCAGCGTGCCGATCCCGCGTTCGCGGCGGTCCAGCTCGGTCAACTCGTAGGTCGAACCGACGAGCGGCGGTCCGGGGAGCGTTTCGCGCGCGGCGCCGTCGGCGGCGGCGCCGATGAGGACGGCCAGCGCGAGGTACGGGTTGCACGCCGGATCGGGACTGCGCATCTCGACGCGGGCCGGTTTCTGGCCCGGCGGCACGCGCACGAGAGCGTTGGCGCTGCGTTCCGACCAGACGGCGTAGATCGGCGCGTCCCACGCGGCGACGAGACGCTTGTACGAGTTCACCGTCGGGTTGCAGATCGCGGTGGACGCGGGGGCGTGCGCGAGCAGGCCGCCCACGACGTAGAGGGCGATATCGTCGTCGCTCTCGCCGGCAAGGCTGAAATCCACGTGCAGGCCGCTGCCGGCCCGTTCCTCGAGCGGCTTGGGCATGAACGTCGCGTCCAGATCGAAGTCGGCGGCGACGTGCTTGGCGATCGTTCGCAGCGTCAGCGCGTGATCGGCAGCCGCCAGCGGATCGTCGTGCGCTACGTCGATCTCGTGCTGTCCCGCGCCGTGCTCGTGGTGCGCCGACGCGATCGGCACGCCCATCGCCTGGAGCGCCGCCACGATCGCGTTGCGCGCCTCCTCGCCGCGGTCGTTGGCCGAGAAATCGAAGTACGACCCGACGTCTCGCGTCGCGGTGGAAGCGACGTCGCCGCTCGAGCGCTCGAACAGGTAAAACTCGATCTCGAGCCCGATGCGCGCGCCGCGCAGCGGCGTCGCGCTCTCGATCGCGCGGCGCAGCGTCGTGCGCGGACAGCCTTCGAAGGGCGAACCGTCGGGCATCGCGATGTCGCAGATCAGGCGCGCTTCGCGCGCCTCGCCCGCCGCGCGCCACGGATAGACCGCAAACGTTGACGGATCGGGGCGCAGCTGCATGTCGAGCTCTTCCCCGCGAACGAAGCCGTCGATCGAGCCTCCGTCGAACGTCACGCGCCCGTCGAGCGCGGCGTCGAGCTCCTCGGCGGGAATGGACACGTTCTTGCTGACGCCGAAAATGTCGGCGAAGACGAGCCGCACGAACCGCACGTTGGCTTCGCGCGCCAGTTTGAGGACGTCGCGCTTCGACGCAGGGCGGGCTGGGTCAGGACGAGTGGTGGAGTTCATCTATTGCAATCGCCAGTCGGAGGGTGAGTTGGTCGTGCGGGCTGTCGAGAGAACGCGAGGCGATCTCTCCGATCTGCCGCAGGCGGTAGAAGACGGTATGACGGTGTACGTTGAGCGCTTCGGACGCCGTCTTGACGTTCTGCCCGTGCAGGAAGTAGAGCTTCAGCGTTCGCTCCAGTTCGGTCTGGTGCTTCTCGTCGTAGCGGCGCAGCGGCGCGAGCGCTTCTCCGGCGAAGGCCCGCATCCGTTCGACCTCGGCGCCCTCGAAGAGCATGGGGTAGGCGCCCAGCTCGTCGTAGACGGCAACGCGACCGCCGCCGTAAACGCGGCGCCCGATCGCAAGCGCGGCTTCGGCGGCCGCGGCGCCCTGCGCGAGTTCCATCAGCGCTGCAACCGTGCCGACGCCGCCGGAGACGCGCAGGTTTGTCTTGCGCCGCGCGAGGCTCTTGGGCAGCAGCGTCGCCGCGGTTTTTGCGTTGCTCGCGTCCACGGCGCGCGGTGCCGGCACGAAGATCAAGAGCGCGAGCCCTCGTTCCGCCAGGCCCAGCTCGCACTCGCCGGAACGGAAGAGATCGGTTGCGATCGCGCGCAGCTCCGTGCCGTCGGTGCGAGCTCCCGGCTCGGCGCCCTCGGCTTCGAGCGCGACGGCGAGATAGGACGGCGCGAGCTCGATGCCGCGCGCCGCGGCCTCCTCGCGCGCGGCCGTCGCATCGTGAAACTTGCGCGCGAGCAGGGCGTCCCAGAAGCTCTCACCGCGTTCGCGCCGGCCGGAAGCGTCGCGCGCGAGCTCGACGCCGACCGCTGCGGCGGTCAAGCGCAAGAGCAAATCGGCCTCGTCGCCGGCCGCGTCGGCAAAGAGCGAGAGATACCCGAGATGCGCGTTTCCGGCTGCGACGCGCACCGCGCGCCCCGGCGCGCCAGTCTCGACGACGGCGCGCGCGCTCGCCGGGGTTAGCGCAGATCCGGCGCTCGCGAGATGGCGCCAGCGCGCGTCTTCGAGCAGAACGCTTCCGCCGGTCGCCCGCGCGAGGTGCGCGGCGAGCGCTTTGGGGCCGCCCCCCGAAGCGGCAACGCGCGCGAGACCCTCGGCGTACGCGACGATCTCCTCCGGCGTCACGTCGCGGCGCGGCGCGAGTGGTGGCGGGCGCGAAAGCGCGGCAGCTTTTTCGCGACTTCGTCGGGCATGATCGCGTCGATCGCGTCGTCAACGGTCACGATGCCGAGCATCGTGCCCGCTTCGTCAACGACCGGAATCGCGAGGAGGTCGTATTTCGCGATCGAGGACGCGACGTCCACCGCCGGCGTGTCGGGCGCGACGGTGACGAGGTCGGTCTCCATGATGCGGTCGATGAACGCCGTCGGGAGCGCGAGCAGGAGCGCGCGCAAGGAGAGCGCTCCAAGAAGATGGTCGTCTTTGTCCACGACGTACAGATAGTAGATGAACTCCGACGCCGGCGCGATCTCGCGGATCTTGCGAATCGTGGCTTCGGTCGTGCGATGCGGGTAGATCCAAACGTAGTCGGTCGTCATCATCCCGCCGGCGGTGTCCTCGGGATACTGCACCAGCGCGCGCAGCTCGCCCGCAGTGTAGGCGCTCATCTCGGCAAGCAGCTGCGACTGGCGCTCTTCGGGAAGCTCGGCGAGCAGATCGGCGGCGTCGTCGGCGTCCATCTCCTCGATGATGTCGGCGGCGCGCTCGGTGCCGATGTCTTCGATCAGGCTCTTGCGCGTTTCGGTGTCGAGGTGCTCGAACGCGTCGGCGGCAGTTTCGTCGTCGAGCTGCCCGACGACCGCCGCGGCTTCGCGCGTCGAGAGGTCGCCGATGATTTCGGCCAGTTCCGACGGGTGCAGGCGCGCGAGCCGGCTCTCCTTGACCGAGAGCCGCACTTGCGACGGGTTGACTTCGCGGATCGGCGCGACCGAATCCCACGCGATCATGGATCGCGGCACGCTGCCCAACTGCGGTAACCAGCGCTTGGCGATCGACCGCAGGCCGAGGCGGCGAAGGAGCCCCGCGATGCCGACGTCGGCTGCGACGACGCGCAGGTGCCCGCCGGCGTTGGCGACTTCGATGTCGTTGATGCGCACGACCTTACGGCCGTCCACGTCAACGATCTGCTTGTCGAGGAGGTCGGCGACGAGGTAGAGTTCCTCTTGCTGCGGCGGCGCCGGTTCTTTCGGCGCCATCGTCAACGCGACGGTGCCGTTTCGGTCTACGTCGGCGACCGTCTCGATTGGCGCGAAGCGCAGGCCTTGCGACGTCTTGATGACCAAGCCGTCCACCTGCGGAAATACGGCATCGGGTTTGCCGACGAGAAAGTCGGCAACCTTTCCGATCGGCAACTCGTTGATGGTGGCTTGCCGCCCAACCAACTCCGAGATGAAGCCCTCGGTGAACGCCATGCGGATGCCGTTAGGCAACCCCCGCCCAAAACCCGCCCTTCAGGCGGCTAGCGGCGCGCGCCGCATCCAGGCACCGTCGCGCAGCCGCCACTGGGTGAGCGCGGCGCGCACCGTCCAGGCGGCGATCCAGCCGAGCGCGACGCTGTACAGGCCGAGGTGGAGATGCTCGATGCCGATCCACGCAAACGGAATGACCAGCGCGCTGCAGACGATGCCGACGGTCATTGAAAAACGCGTGTCGCCCGAGGCGCGGATCGGCGAGAGCGAGACCATCGCCCAGCCCTTGAGCGGGAGCGTCACCATGTGCAGCGCGAGCGGCAGCGCCGCGAGCGACGCAACGGCGGCGTTGAGCGTGAAGACGAAGGCGAGCGGCCAGGCCAGGCTCGCGGCGATCGCACCGGTGACGGTCGTCACGACGAACGCGACGCGGCGCGCACGCTCGAAAAACGCGCGCGCGCCCTCGGGGTCGCGCGCCCCCAGCCGCTGGCCGATGACGATCTGTGCGGCTTGCTGCAGCGGAACGGGCACGACGAAGGTCAGGTCGGAAACGACGTTGAGCGCCCGGAAAGCGGCAACGTAGATCGCACCCAGCGGCGCGAGCATCGTGACGATGAAGATGTCGGGCGCCATGACGCCGATGAGAAAGACGGCCTCGGGCAGCCCAAGGCGCGCGCACCGAATGGCCAGCGCGCGCGAGAAGGTGCGCTGGGCGAAGACGCGATAGCGCGGCCGCCGCGCGACGTAGGCGATGGCGTAGATCGCGCCCATCGTCTCGGAGAGCAGCGAGGAGACGCCGGCGCCGACGATGCCGAACGGATGGTGCGTCCACCAGCCCAGCCCGAGCATGAGCAGAAGAGGAATGTGCACGAGGTTGATGACGACGAGCACCAAGACGCCGATCTGCCGGTTTCCCGCGGCCCCCAAGCCGACGATGAACGTTCCCGAAAAGGCGATCGGCAAGAGCGATGCGCAGCGAAGGATGAGGTACGTCGCGCTTGCGTGAGCGCTGGGAAGCGCGCCGACCATCGCGCCGACGGCGGCGTGCGCGCCGAAGATGCTCGCGACGAAGAAGGCCGTGCCGGCGAACAGCGGCACGATCAGCCCCGCGCGCACCGTGCCGGCAAATCCATCAACGTCGTGGGCGCCGATGCGCTGCGCGGCGACGATGGACGTGCCGCTCATGAAGCCGAAGATCGAAAAGGCGACGGCGAGGAAGACCGTGTTGGCGGCCGTCGCTCCGGCGAGCGCGACGGTGCCCATCGCACCGATTGCGATCGTGTCGGCGGTGCCGATGAGCTGATCGCCGAGCATCTGCACGGCAACGGGAAGCGAAAGGCGCCGGAACGCGGCGCCAATTCGGGTGTGGTCGACGATCATGGAGGACGCGTCCATCGCCGCCTTAGCCTGACGGTGCCTTCTCGCGGACCTCGCCGAGGGCGGCGAAGAACGCCTCGACCTCGTCGTCTTGCGTGTAGAAGTGAGGGCTGATGCGAATGCCGCAGCCCGGGCGGTAATCGACGAAGACGCGCCGAGCGATCAGCCTGCGGCAGGCCTCCTCGGAGCCTTCGAAATCCACCCCGATCCAGCCGGTGCGATGGCGTGCCTCGAGCGGCGTGTTCACTCGAAGGCCGCGTTCGAGCGCCATGCCGGCGATCTTGTCGGTGAGGCGCACGTTATGCTCGCGGATCGCCTTCACGCCGACCGCCGCGACGATCTCGTGGCCCGGCTGCGCCGCGGCGTATCCGGGGATCGTCGGCGTGCCGTGGCCGAAGCGATACATGGATGCGGCGTGGACGATCGGCGCGGGCTCGAAGGCGAACGGACGCTCGTGCGCCATCCATCCGGTGACCGCCGGCCGCAAGGAGTCGAGCAGCGCGGGCTTCACGTAGATCCAGCCGCAGCCGGGGCCGCCGCAGAGCCACTTGTGCGAACCCCCCGTCACGATGTCGAGATCCCACTCGGTGACGTCGTACGGGTAGACGCCTGTGGTTTGGTATGCGTCCACGCAGAGCAGCGCGCCGACCTCGCGGCAGTGCGCTTGAATCGTCCGCACGTCGGCGATCGCGCCGGAGACGTAGTAGGCGTGCGAGAGAACGGCGATGGCCGTCTTGGGAGTGATCGCCGCAACGATGCGCTCGGTCGGGATCGTGCGCCCGTCGTCGGAGCCGACGATGCGCGTGACCGCGCCGAAGCGTTCCCACTCGCGCCAGACGTAGGTGAGCGACGGGAACTGCAGCGCTTCGTAGACGACCTCGTTGCGCTCGCCGCGGAAATCTATGCACGTGGCCAGCGCCGCCTGCAGCACCGAAACGTTCGGTCCCAGGAAGATCGTGCCGGGCCGCGCGCCGACGATCGCCCCGATGCCGTCGGCGATCTCGGCGATGCGCGGCAGCCAGCGCTCCCACGCCTCGGGCCCCTCCTGCGCCCATTGCGCCCAGTACTCGTCAAGGGCGGCTTTGGCGCGCAACGGCGCCGCGCCCATCGAATGGCTGACGAGGTACGTCGAACCGGCGAGGATGGGAAACTCTTCGCGCAGCGCTGCGTTCATCCGTACGTCTCCCCGCCCAAACGCGTCCGGACGTCCCAAAGCTCGGGGAAGAAGCGGAAGCCAAGCGTGCTTTCGAGGTAGCGCGCCCCCGGAGAGCCGCCCGTGCCGTGTTTCTGGCCGATCATCCGCTCCACCATACGGACGTGCCGTCCGCGCCAGAGCAAGAAGCGTTCGTCGAACTCGATCATGTCTTCCAGCAAAAGGTACAAATCGTAGTAGGCCGATTCCTCGGTGTAGATGCGGCGAAAGCTCTCGATCAGCTCCTCGGTCGAGTCCACTGCGAAACCGCGCCGGCGAAGCAGCCCTTTGGCGCGATCGTAGAGCGACGGCTCGTTCGCGCGCCGCTCCATGCGCGCGCGCTGCGCGTCGCCCAGCTCGATGAGCCGCAGCAGCTCCGTCCTTCGGACCCCGCAGGCGAACTCGAGCTCGCGGAACTGAACCGACTGAAAGCCGCTGGCGGGGTTGAGGTTATCGCGGAACTGGTTGAACTCTTGCGGCGTCATGGTTTCGAGGACGTCGATCTGCTGCTCCAGCAGACGTTGAATCGTATGGATGCGGCGGAAATGCTTGGCGACGCGCAGCATGTCGTCGGCGTCTATCGCGGCCATCGTCGCGTCGAGCTCGTGAAGGAGCTGCTTGAACCAGAGCTCGTAGACCTGATGGATGACGATGAAGAGCATCTCGTCGTGCCGCTCCGGCCTGGAGAGCGGCTGCTGCAATCCCAGGAGTTCGTCGATCTTGAGGTAGGATCCGTACGAGAGTGCTTTGCTCACAGGCTCGATGGCTTACGAGGGCCGCCGGGCTTCTCCTCGAATCGGCTTCCTGAGATGAAACGCTCGTGCCTGGCCGCACTCGCCGCAGCGTTTCTGTTGGCGGCGTGCTCCGGCTCCCACCACGGAGCGGCGGGAGGTGGCCCCTCTCCGGCTGCTAGCAACCCCTTGAACTTTCCGATGTTCGACGGGGCCGCCGTGCTCTCGTCGCACGAGTGGCACACGACGATTTCCCAGCGGCCGGGGTTCATAGACAGCACGGTGTTCTCGCAGGGTCAGGGCAAATACGACGGGCACGACGTCGTCGCCGGGACGCAGGCGCTCATGCCCGCGTTGGAGGCGTGGCTCGACGATCTCGCCGCGCATCCGCCCGACGGCTACACGGTTGCGATCAGCGGAAACGGCGTCGAAGCGGTGCGCACGCACACGCGCGACCTCGGCGTTGATTTCGTCGCATTTCAAGAGACTGGAAACGGGAAGCGCCACGGCATCGTCGTCTTGGCGGTCGACCCGCAGATGCTCGGCGAGCGCGCCGGCCCGATGCTCGGCGTCATCGGCAAGTTTAAGCTCCTGCCGCGAACGCTGCGCGACCCGCTCGACGCGCAAGCGAAGCGGCAGACCGGCTTTACGCTTACCGAGGCGACGGATCCCGACACGCCGATCGGCGCCGCGATTGCCGCGCTCGACCAGTTGCGCGATTTCGGGGGACGCGGGATCGTGCTGATAGACGCGGTCAAAGAGTAACCACGCCGTCGGTGGGTAACGACACGACTCGCCTGCGCGAGATCGGTTCCTGGGTTATGCTCAACGCGGTGTGGGCGCCCCTCGCGTTTCAAGACGTCGCCCTGATGACGATTGCCGTGCCGGCGGCGACGCTGCGTTTGGCGCCGGCAAACCACGTGCTCGTGCTCTCGGTGCTTGCCAGCGTCGCGGCGCTCGCGACGATGCTCGTGCCGCCGGTCGCGGGATGGACGTCGGACGTGCTGCGCCGTCGCGGCGGCTCGCGACGCACGTTCGTGGCAGGCGGCATCGTCGTGGACGTCGCGGCGCTCGTCGCGCTTGCGTACGCGAACACCCTGTGGTGGTTCGCGCTCCTGTTGATCGTGGCGACCGCCGCCGCGAACGTCGCGCTGAGCGCCTATCAGGCGCTGCTTCCCGAAACCGTGCCGCGCAAGAGCTGGGGCGCGGTCTCGGGCGTGCGCGGCGCCGTCACCCTCGCGGGCACGGTGCTCGGTTTTGCCATCGCCGGCGCGATGCCCGACCCGCGGTATTCGTTTCTTGCCGGAGCCGCGCTCATGGGGCTCGGCGGACTCTCGCTGCTGGGCGTCGGCGAGGGCGTCTACGACGCCGAGGAACACGCCCACGTGCGCGACTGGCACGACTTCCTGGTCGTCTTCGTCGCGCGCGCGCTGGTCTTTTTCGGCCTCATCATGCTCCAAACGTTCGTGCTCTACTTTTTCCGCGACGTGCAAAACGTCGGGAACCCGTCGGCCGGCACCGCGCTTTACGGATTCTCGACGATCGTCGGAGCGGTGTCGTCGAGCATCTACCTCGGCCTGCTGTCCGATCGCTATCCGCGCAAAATCGTGACGGCAATCGCCGGCGCGATGATGGCGATTGCGACGATCGGATTCGCGCTCGCGCCGGAGCTGCGCTGGATGCTTCCGTTCGCGCTGATCTTCGGCATCGGCTTCGGCGGCATCATCTCCAGCGGATGGGCGCTGGCGATGGATTCGATACCAAAGCTGCGCGACGTCGCTCGCGATCTGGGCCTCTGGGGCATCGCGACGACGGTTCCCAACGTTATCGCACCGCTCGTCGGGGGCTGGCTCATCGGGCTGTTTCACGGAACGCGCGCGGGCTATCAGGCGGTCTTCGGGCTGAGCGGATTCAGCTTCGCGCTGGCGGCGCTCACCGTTCTGCGCGTCGGGCACCGTCCGCTCTCCTCGCTGTGGGGCTGGCCGTTGCGCGTTGCGGCGAACGCCAGCAATTTTCTATGGGACCACACCGCCTATCGCGTGCGCGATTTCGGCAACGTCCCGCGGCGCCGCGGCGCGACGCTCGTCGTCGCCAATCACCAGCACGATCTGGAATCCATGTCGATCATCACGACGACGACGGTCAAGACCGGCACGTGGCGGCATCCGATCTTCACCGCGAGCTCGCGCCGAATGTACGAGCCGGGCTTCTTGGCGTCGCGGCTGCCGTGGCTGCGCTTTCTCCTGCGCCGCGTCAACGCCGGGCCGCTCTTCATCGCGCTCGGGATGCTCCCGCTGGAGAACCAGTTGAGCTCGCGCGACGTCGCATCGCTCGCGTGGGCGGCGCAGCGGCGCCACGGACCGCTGCCGCTCGGCGAAGTCTTCGACGCGAGCGTCGCAGCCGGGTTCCCGCCCGGTACCACGACCTCCGATCTCTGGCGGCGCGAGCACTTCGAGGCAGGGCGGCGCGTCGCCAAGCTTTCTGCCTTGCGCGAGCCTTACCGCCGCGAGATACTCGACGCGACGCGCAACGACGTAGAACGCGATCTCCTCGTGATGGAAAACGTCGTGCGCCGCGGCGGCACGTTCTACTTAACGCCCGAGGGGCGCTACTCGGTAGACGGACGGATCGGCTCGATGCGCGGCGCGGTCGAGCGCCTCGCCCCGCTTGCAAAGATCTACGTCGCCGGCGTGAGCTACGATCCGTTCGTGTCGAAACGCCTCTCGATGCTCTACCACGTCGTCGCGTTGGGCGAAGGCAGCGGCGAAACGCGCATGGCGCGCATGACGAAGACGCTCGCGGCCGTGCGCCCGGTCGTAACGAGTCAGCTCCTCGGAGCTTGGCTCGACGCGCGCGACCCTGCGGACGCGGCTGCCGGCTTTACCGAATCGCAAGCAGTCGAAGCCGTCACGGCACGGCTCGCCGCGTTACCGCCGCAGCTCTTCGTGGATCCCGAACTGCGCCGCGATTCGCGCCGCATGACGCGCGCCGCGCTGCACTACATGACCGAACTTGGCATTCTCGAGCGCTCCGGCGAGCGCTACCGTCTCGGCGCAACGCGCCGCCACCCGCAGTTCCCGCTCGTTGACGACGTCGTCGCGTATCAAGCGCGCTTCCTCGAAGAGACGATCGCGAATGCGGAGTACGCGCGAGGCGCCGGAGCGTAACGCCGCTCGAAGGCGGCTAGGCGGAGACGCATCGAGCCCGGCGACGCGCCTTTGACGCGGCCGTCGGCGCCGATCACGCGATGTGCCGGCACGAAGAGATCGAGCGGCGCCTTGCCCATTGCCGCGGCAACGCCGCGGTGGGCGAGAGGCCGACCGATCGCGCGCGCGACGTCGGCGTACGAGACGAACTCGCCGAACGCCAAGTCGGCGACGGCGCGCCACGCGTCGACTTGAAACGGGGTTCCGATAAGCTCGAGCGGCAGATCGAAGCGCCGCAGGCGCCGCGCGAAGTACGCGCGCACTTGCGATGCCGCCTCTTTGAGCAGCGAATCGGACGGCCTCTTCGACTCCCGTTTCGGCGCGACGAAATCGCTAGCGAGAATGCGCTCGCCGTTGCCAATTATCAACAAATCGCGGTGCAGCGGGGTGGGGACGCGGCATTTGGGAACCGAAGCAGCCCCGGCGGCGTTTTCCCTGTAGCGGCCCAGCATCTTTTTTGGAGGTCCTTCCGTTGAACAGCGTTCTCGTTCGAGCCCTTACGGCAATCGCCATCGTCGCGCTCGCGGCATGTTCGAGCGGCACGATGGCGCCCTCACTAGTTTCGCAGAGCTCGGCAACGTACTTGCAAGGCGTGCCCGTGGCTCCCGACGAGATCGTCGGGCCGGGAAGCGGCGACGTGCCGTTTCTCTCGCTCGATCCCGTGCGCAGCCTCTGCGGCGTGCCGGCGCAGGGACAAGCGGAATGTTTTGCGATGGAGCGCACCGACGTCATGGCGAACAAAACGGAAACGGGCGTCGGCGGGGCCGTGGAGACATGCCCGTTCGGCCAGGGTTACTGCCCGGTCGATCTCCAAGACGCATACGGACTTCCATCGCTGACCGCGGGCAAGGATAAGGTCGTCGCGGTCGTGGACGCGTACGGCTACCATCACGCTGCCGGCGACCTCGCGGAATATCGCAAGACGATGGGCCTGTCGGCATGCACGACGGGAACGAAGTGCCTGCGCATCGTCAACCAGGCGGGCAATCCGTCGCCCCTGCCGCCGGAGCCGCCGAAGACCGACGATTGGAAGGGCGAAGAATCGCTGGATTTGGACATGGTTTCGGCGATTTGCCCGAACTGCAAGATCATTCTCGTTCAGGCCAACAACAACGATACGAGCAACCTGTACGCAAGCGTTAAAACCGCCGGACGGCTGGGTGCGAAGTACGTCGGCGCGTCATGGGGCGGCCCCGAGAGCGGCCCCGATAATGCCGACTTTCATCAACCCGGCGTCGTGATCGCGGCGGCAGCCGGCGACAACGGCGGCGGCGGCCGTTACCACGGCGGCCCGGAACAGCCGTGCGACTTCACGTACGTCGTCTGCGTCGGCGGAACGCATCTCGCGCGCGCTCGCAACGCGCGCGGTTGGACCGAGACCGTCTGGAACGACTGGAACTACGACGTCTGCGGATCCGGAGGTTCGCCGTGCGGGGCGACCGGAAGCGGGTGCAGCAAGAAGATCTCCAAGCCGTCGTGGCAGACCGACACGCAGTGCACGATGCGGTCGGAGGCCGACGTTTCGGCTACCGCATCCCTGCGTACGCCGGTCATCGTCTACAATTCGGAAGAAGGCTGCACGCCGCCGAACTGCTTCTACCTGTTCGGCGGAACGAGCGCGTCCACGCCGATCATCGCCGCGGTCTACGCGCTGGCGGGCAATGCGGCGACGCAAGGCGGCCCCGCGGGGCTCTGGAAGCACCATGCCGGCAACGTCTACGATGTCGCCTTGGGGAACAACCTCAGCGCCAAGCTCGGCGTCACCTGCGCCTCGCTGGTAAAGTACATCTGCACGGCTCGCGTCGGTTTCGACGGCCCGACGGGCTGGGGAACTCCTAAGGGTGTTGGTGCATTCTAGAGGCACGATGCAGGGAACGCATGCCTAGACTCTTCGCCGCGGCGCTGGCACTGGCACTGGCCGGTTGCTCGAGCTCGCTCGGGCAGACCATGCTTCCGGATACGCCGGGGCAACAGCCGGCCGCACCGGCCGCTCAGGGTTCCGGCACCTCGACCGACAACACAACCGACCGGGCGCCCGTCTCCGATTCCGGCGACGACGCGCCGGACGCATCGAGTCAGACCGAAGCACCGAGCACGGCGGCTTCGACTTCACCGGCCGCGCCCTCGCCCGCTCCGGGCCCGATCTTACCCGCGGCAATGTTTCGCACCGACGCCGGCGGCGCGGTGTCCGGCGGCTATCACGGAGCGGCCCTGAGCCGCGCATTCGGACGCAGCACCGCCTGCAGCCGCGCCGCGCCGTACTGCGCCTCCGACGTGCAGTCCGCCTACGGCTTGACCGCCGCAGCCAAAGACGGAGGCCGCGGGCTCACCGTCGCCGTCGTCGCCGCGTACGGCTATCCGGGCGCCGCGAGCGACGTGAGCGTCTATCGAAAGAGCATGGGTTTGCCGGCCTGCACGACGCTCGCCGGATGCTTCAAGGTCGTCAACGAGAGCGGGCGCAGCAGCCCGCTGCCAGGGCTCGCTCGGTCGGCAACGAGCTGGCCGCTCGAAGCGGCGCTCCAACTCGACATGGTGTCGGCGACCTGCCCGAACTGCAAGATCGTGCTGGTGCTTGCCCGCAGCGACGCCGACGCCGATCTGGCGGCGGCCGTCGACGCCGCGGCGGCGGCCGGCGCGGCAGCTATTTCCACCGGCTTTGCCGGCCCCGAAGTCCGCGCTTCCGAGCCTGCGTACGATCGTCCGGGTCGCGTGATTACCGCCGCAGCCGGAGACGACGGCTACGGCGCGCGCCAGCCTTGCAGCTTTGCGGGCGTCGTCTGCGTCGGCGGAACCTCGCTGACCGCGCCCGCCGGATCCGGGCGGCCATGGGGCGAGCAAGCGTGGCGTTATACCGGCAGCGGCTGCAGCGCGCGCGTGCCGAAGCCGCAGTGGCAGCACGACAAAGACTGCGCGATGCGCGCGACGGCCGACGTGGCCGCCGTGGCCGATCCGCAGACCGGCGTCGCCGTCTACGATGCCGCCGGCGGCGGATGGCTTGCGGCCGGCGGCACCGCCGCGGGCTCGGCGATCGTGGCCGCACTATTTGCGCTGGGTCCGAGCGTCGCGCGTGCGAACGCACCGGCTTGGATTTGGCGCCACGGCGGCAGCCCGGCGTACCGCGACGTCACCGAGGGCAGCAACGGAAGCTGCTCCATTCAATACTTATGCCAAGGAAGGGAAGGCTACGATGGACCGACAGGTTGGGGAACGCCCGCGCGCGCTTCTGGTTTTTAAAATGGTGCTGCGAGCCGCACTAGTTGGAGGGCTCGCGTTTACCGGTGCGGCCGCCGCCGCGTCGCTGGATAACGCCGTGATCGCCGTTTCGGGTTCGACCAATACGCTCGGCTACACGATCTCGGTTGCATCCGACGGCAGCGCAACCATGACCGTAGCCGGCCGTCCGAGTGCAAAGAAATTCAACGTTGACGCTGCGACGACCGCGCGCTTCTTCGCCGATCTTTCCGCGGCTCGCAAGGGCAAGGCCGTGAGCGTGCCGTGCATGAAGAGCGCTTCGTTTGGAACGACGACGCGCGTCACGTGGCAGGGCTGGGTCTCGCCCGATCTCGATTGTCCGCCGAAAGACGACTTGGGCTCGGCGCTCGTCACCGACGTCGAGGCGATACGCAAGGCTTCGGGCATGACCGGGCCGCCGATGCGCGCCGCCGCGCCCGGCGAGTAGCGCTCGTCCCGGCGAGAATCGGTCCGCGGCGATTAGCGGCCGCTCGCCGTGGAAAAGATTCATGCTGGTGGCTCACACATCGCGCTTGCGCGCCTCGTTTCCATGCTCGGCAGAGGGAGCGCGGCGTGCCCGCAAACGCGTCGTAGAGTTTGCCGGGTCTTGGCTGCGCGGCGAGGACCTCGCGAGCTTCGAAATTGCACTGGGTGAGGCGCTGGCGAACTGCGTCGAGCACGGCGGAGGGCCCAGCCTCGCCGTGGCTTGCTGGCTCCAAGAGGCGTCGCTCGTCGCCGAGATTCGTCACGAAGGCCGGGGCTTCGAGCCGCCGGCTACCGTCGTGCCGCCCCCGCACGGCGCCCTGCGCGGCTACGGTCTTTTCATCATGCACGCCGTCCTCGACCGGATCGAGTTCCTCGAGGGCGGGCGGGGCTTGCGTCTCTCCAAGCGCATCCGCTGAAAGGCGCTCTTTAGCGCCGCGGCGATTTCGCGCTGAAGCGATCCCCGTGATAGAGGTTGAACTCGAGCGTCTCTGAGTTGACGACGATCTCTTCGATCAACTCGCTCACTCGGGCGTCCCACTGCGCCGCGATCCAATCGGCGTGCGACGCAAATTCGGTGAGGATCACGATATGCCGGGAGTCTTCGCTGCCCAGCACCTGTGCCTCGACGATACCCTGCAGCTCCGAGCCCGGCCCCTGCATGAAGGTTGCGATCTCGCCGTAGAGCCGCTCGAAGTCCTCGGGGTCCACTTCGATCAAGCGCATGACGTGGACGGGTTCGCGCTCGTCGGCGACGCGGGGCGCGCCACCGTCGCTTTCGGCGGGCGCCTTCTCGCGGACGACGACGACGGGGCAGGGAGCAGATCGAAGCACGTTCTCCGCAACGCTGCCCATTGCGAAGCGCTTGAAGCCGGAATGCCCGTGCGTTCCCATGACGATCGCGTCGGCGCCGCGCTCGGCCGCGAACGCGACGAGCGATAACGCGGGCTCGCCGAGCGCGACGTAGCCGTCGGCGCGGACGCCCGCTTTGCGGGCTTTCCCGACCGCATCGTCTATGTAGCGCTGCGCCTGGCTGGCTGCCGAGGCGACGGCGGCTTGCGCGAGCGGGTTCTCGACGCTGCGCCCGAGGATGGAAACGGGATCGACGGCGGAGCAGACGGCCAGCTCGGCGCCCTCGGCTTTTGCGACGCGCAGAGCGTACGCGAAAGCGTGCTCCGCACAGGCCGATCCATCGAGCGGAACGACGATCCTCTGCAACATGGCGCAACGATACGGCACGCGCGAGAAAAGCTCGTGAAGGGCGCTTCGCAACTTCTTCCTGCGGCCATCGGGGCCGCTGGGAGGAACCGCTGCGCGGGCCCATATACGTACCGGGATGCCCCGGTTGCCATTGCCCGCTCCCGGCGTTCGTGGCTAGCGCGCAGGCGAAGCGCGCGCTGCGCTTCGTGCTGGTCATGGGCGTCGTCAATTTATTTGCCGACATGACGTACGAAGGCGCGCGCGGCGTCAACGGCGCGTTTCTCGGCCACCTCGGGGCGAGCGGCGCTGCAATCGGCTTCGTCGCCGGCGGCGGCGAGCTTGCCGGGTACGCGATTCGATGGTTCTCCGGGCGGATCGCCGACCGCACCGGGCGATACTGGCTCGAAGCTTGGGTCGGCTACGCGATCAACATGCTCTGCGTGCCCGCGCTCGCGCTGGCCGGGAGCTGGCCGGCCGCTGCCGGTCTCGTGATCGGCGAACGAGTGGGACGCGGCATCCGCAAGCCGGTGATTTCCGCGGTGATATCCGAAGCCGGGCGCGAAATCGGCGGCGGCCACGCCTTCGGCTTGAACGAAGCGCTCGATCAAATCGGCGCGACCGCCGGTCCGCTGATCGTCGCCTACGCGATCGTTCGCGGCGGCTACAGCGCGGGCTTCGGCATTCTCATTATTCCGGCGCTTCTCACGCTGGCATGTCTTTCCGCCGCGCACCTGGCCGGCCGCGGCCTCGTGCCGCAAAAGCAGCCCGCGGGTGAAGCCAAGGAGCCCGCGCTCGTCGACGAGGCGGCGTTCCGGCGCTATGCGATCGGCGGAGCGCTGGTTGCCGCCGGTTATGCGGACTTCGCGCTCGTGGCATTTCGCCTTTCGCGCGACCACGTCGTCGGCGTTGCGGCGATCTCGATCTGGTTTGCCGTCGCGATGGCGGTCGGCGCCGTTGCGTCACCGATTTTGGGACGGCTCTTCGATCGCATCGGCAGGCCGGTCGTCGGCGTGGCGCTCGCGATCGCCGCGGCGGCGACGCCGATGGCGTTTCTCGGAACCGGTGCGATCGCGAAGGCCGGCGCGGCCCTGTGGGGCCTGGGCACGGCCGTGCAGGACGCGCTGCTGCTCGCGCTCGTTGCAACCGTCATCTCGCGCTACCGGCGCGCGACGATCTTCGGCCTCTACGGGCTCATCGTCGGCGTGGCGTGGTTCGCGGGGAGCGCGATCAGCGGCGTTCTCCTCGACCGCTCGGTGCTCGCGCTCGTCATTTTCTCAACCGTCCTGCAGCTGGCCGCGATTCCGTTCTTCGTGGCAGGGCCGCGCGCGGCGAGGCCCGCAACGCGCTAGGTAGGATACTTGTAGCGCATCACTTTTACGAGGTTGATGCCGCGAATGATTCCGGCGGTGTGATAGGCCAAGCCCCACGAATCGATCGACGACATGTCGGGAAAGATGCACGCCTCGAGCGTTTCGTCTGTGGCGTTCTTCTTGTACCAACCGCCGCCCGCGCCCGTCGTGCCGCCGAACTGATCCGATCCGCCCAACAGCGAGCAGTAGCAGGACGCGGGGTTGCCCTGGCACTGCGATCCCATTGCGGGCTTGAGGATGTAGGCGAGCGCCGCCAGCGTCGGCTTCGTCGTGTAGAGCGTGTTCAGCAAGATGTGGATCCGCGAGCCGTCTTTCTTGCTCGTGTATTGGCAGAAATGCTTAACCTGCGCGAGGAACAGCAGCTGCGAGCCGTTCGAGCCGTAAACCGCCTGACGTTCTTCGACCTGCCCGTGCGTCTGCTTGCAGTACGCTGCGGCGGCGGTTTCCGCGGGATCGATACCTGCGGCGGCTGCGGCGGGCGCTGCGGCTTGCGCGGCCGGTGCGCCGGTCTGCGGCGTCGCACCGGACGTGCCGGTGGCCGCGCAGCCGGAGAGTAACACGACCGCCAATGCGGCGGCCACTGCGAGCGTTTGTTTCATGCTAAGTCTCCCGAGAACGTTGCAACAAGTAAGGAAGGGACGTTATCGCGCATATACCGTGGGCGAGGGCGCCGCGCCTGCGTCGTTGAAAACTATGGCGATGAAGTCGCATCGCTTTGCAAGGCTAGCGGTTGCGGCGTCGCTCGCAGCCGCTGCCGGATGTGGAAGTCAAACCGCGACCGGCGGCGCCCTTCCCGGGCAAGGCGCGCCGCAGCCGTACGTGAAGCACGTGGTGATCGTCGTGCAGGAAAATCGCAGCTTCGACGATCTTTTCAGCGGTTTTCCGGGTGCCGACGCGCCGCGCTTCGGCTACGCCGGCCGCACGAAACTCGCGCTGCATCCGACGCGTCTGGAAGATCCCGGAAACATCGAGAACAACTGGCGCGATGCGATCGGCTCGTACAACGGCGGCAAGATGAACGGTTTTCGCATCGAGCGATTCTACGGCGGCCCGCGCGACTACGCGTACGCCTACGTTCCCCGCGCGGAATCGGCGCCCTACTGGGCGATGGCGCGCGAGTTCGTGCTCGCCGACCACATGTTCCCGATGGAGTTCGGGCCTAGTTTCACGTCGCACCTCACGCTGATCGCGGCGAACACGCTGGTGCGGCCTTCGCTCGCGGAAGTGGACGCTCCAAACGGGCTGCCGTGGGGATGCGACGCGCCGCCGCACACCCGATCGCTGACGCTCACCGTCAACCGCGTCGTGCGTTTCAACGGGCCGTTCCCGTGCTTTCGCGACTTCCCCACGATTGCGGACCGGCTCGACGCCGCGAACGTCTCGTGGAAATACTACGCGCCGCCGCTCGACAAGATTGGGGGCGAAGTGTGGTCGGAGTTCGACTCGGTGCACGACGTGCGCTACGGACCCGGCTGGAAGAACGTCGTCTCGCCGCAGACGCGAATTCTGCGCGACGTGGCCGCAGGTGCGCTCGCGGACGTCTCGTGGGTGGTGCCGGACTGGCAGGACTCCGATCATACCGGCAGCGGCGGCGACTCCGGCCCGTCGTGGGTCGCGTCGATCGTGAACGCGATCGGCGAGAGCCCCTACTGGAACTCTACCGCGATCGTCGTTCTCTGGGACGACTGGGGCGGCTGGTACGACAACGCGCCGCCGCCCCATCGGGACTTTCGCGGGCTCGGCATTCGTGTGCCCTGCATCGTAATCTCGCCTTACGCGCGGATCGCACCCGGCGCGAAGGCCGGCTACGTGTCGCACACGCAGTACGAGTTCGGCAGCGTCTTGAAGTTCGTCGAAGAGGTCTTCGGCTTGCCGCCGATCGGGCCGGCGTCGGCCGGATTCACCGATACGCGCGCGGCCAGCCTCTCGGACGTCTTCGACTTCACCCAGGCGCCGCGAGCGTTCGTTGCGGTTCCGGCGCGCTATCCGGCATCGCGCTTCCTCAACGAACGCCCGTCGTACGTCGCTCCCGACAACGACTAAGCGCGGCTAGCTCTTGGTGCAGGCGCCCATGACGGTGACCTTGCGCCCGGTCTTCGTCTCGGTGAACGCCGAGCTGGTGGTCATCTTGGTCGCGCTGACCTTCGTGTTGGTCGTGTCGGTCTGGCTCGCGATGTCGGGGCCAGGCGCAAACGCGACGTCGTGCCAGACCATGTCGTTACCGCTCCAGCCTTTGGAGAACGAAAGACCGTAGGCGCCTTGATCGCCGGCGAGCACGTCCACCCAGCGCTTTGCGTCCGCGTCGTAGGTGATGTGGTCCACCGTCTTCAGCGGCGCCGGGACCCACGCGGCCTTGGCCGTCGTCGAAGTCTCAACGATCCAATATCCGGTCGGATCCATTGCGTACGTTGACGTCGTGACGTAGGCGGCCGGCCGGCGCGAGCTCTTCGTGCGGCAGGTCCACGTTCCGATGAGAAACTCCATCGAGGAGAAGTTGGGCTTCGTTTGCGCTGGAATCGGCGTGCTCTCGACCTGTGCGCGAGCGAACGACGGCGTCGCCAGCACGAGCAGAGCCGCGGCGGCAACGAGGAAGGCGTTCTTCATTGATACTCCTTTAAATAGCGTGAAACTCAAGTCTATGCAGAGCTAAAACTCCAGCCTTAGCGGGCGTGCCGGAAGCCGCCTGCTTGCGGGCGAGGGGAGAGCGCTCGTTGGCCGTCTAACGCCTGTGCGCAGGAGGGTCGCCGTGATTTCGTCCTTTCGCTCACGTATCGCACTGATTGCCGGTTTCGCGCTGCTGGTCTTCGGGCTGACGCCCGTCGCCGCTCGAGCCGCGCTCGACATGGCGGACGGCTCCCGCAAAGTCGTAGATAACGAGCCGCGCAGCGTCTGCAACAGCAGGGCGGTCGCCGCGCTCAAGGTCGTGCTCGGAGGCGCGGCGCAAGTCGGCGACGACTCCGGCGAATGGGAGGCCTACGGGCCGCCGGGCGTCAACGTCGGCCCGGCCGCCGCGGCAGCCGTCCACTGTTATCCCGTTGGAACGGGCTACCTCGTGACGTTCACGTGCGCGGTCGAACTTCCGTACAACCCCGATCCCGCGAGCGTGCTGTGCACGAAGCTGGAGGCCGCGTTCGACGCGGCCAAGACCGCGGCGATCGTTCCGCAGGCGGGGCGCTGAGATGAAGGTGGCACCGCACGCGTTTCGCCGCCTCTCGCTGCTCGCCGCCGCACTCGCCGTCACGATGCTCTGGAGCGGCGCTCCGGCGCCGGCTGCAGTCGAAATTTCCACCGGCATACGCTACGTCTACGACGGGGGCTCGCTCGGCGAATGCAGCGCGAAAGCGAAGACGGCCCTCAACGCGTATTTGACCGGCGCCACGGAATCCACGCCCGGCAGCGGCGAGTGGGTAGCTTTCGGACAGAACGGCAACACGGGTTCGGCGACCTCCGCCGCCACCGTGCGGTGCTACGCGCTCGGAAAGGGCTTCGTTGTGACGTTTACGTGCGCCGTGCAGACGCCGGACAATCCGTACAACGCCGACGCGCTTTGCTTGGACGTCGCGCACAACTTTTCCGGCAAACCGGTGACGCCGCTTGCGCCGATGCCGCCGCCTACGCCCGTACCGACGGGCTGCAGCCCGACGAACCTCTTCGGCACGTGGGCGTCCGACGACAAACCGGGGCTCACCTTAACGATGACGATGACCGGGGAAGTCACCGACAGCGACGGCGTCTCCGGTAACTGGGCGCTCAAAGGCAACACCGCGACGCTTACGTATTACGGCAACCACACGATGACGCTTTCCGCGGACGGCAAGCATCTCAGCGGCGACGGGTATCACCTCACGCGCAAGTGCTGACGCCGCTCGAGGTCGAGCAGCGTACGTTTACGCTCTAAGCCCCAGCGGTAGCCGCCGAGGTCGCCCGACTCGCGAATGACGCGATGGCAGGGAACGGCAACCGCGACGCGATTTTGCGCGCACGCGTTTCCGACCGCTCGCGCGGCGTGCGGATCGCCGATCGCGTCGGCCACCTCGCCGTACGAACGCACCTCGCCGCTCGGGATGGATTGCAGATACGTCCAGACGCGCATCTGGAAGGCGGTCGCGCGGATGTCGAGCGGGAGCGCGGGCGCCGGGCCCACGCCCTCGAGATGGCGCGCGATTGCAGCGGCCCACGCCGCGAGCTGAGGATGGCGAGGTTCGCGCATCTCGGTAATCTCCGCGTTCCGATACTCGAAACGCAAGTCGGCGAGCAGGCGCTCTTCCGAGTCGCCGAACTGCGCGAAGCAGATGCCCCGGTCGGTCGCGCCGATCAGCATTGGACCCAGGGGCGTTCGCAGCGTGGTGTAGGAAATAGCAACGCCCTTTCCAGACGCGCGGTACTGCGCGGGCGTCATGCCGAGATTTCTCGCCGCACGCTCGTACACGCGGCTCGGCGATCCGTAGCCCGCGCCGTAGAGCGCGCCGTCAACTGCCGCGTCCCGCTTGAGCTCTCGTTTGAAGCGCTTCAAACGAGCGTTGGCCGCATACTGCTTCGGGGTGACGCCTACGACGGCTTTGAAGCGTCGGGCAAAATGAAACTTGCTCATAAGCGCGCGCTGCGCCAGGTCGTCGAGCCTCAACGTTTCGTCCGCGTGCTCCTCGATGTAGCGGCACAGCTCGCGGATGCGTTCGATGGTGGTCATGGAAGAAGCATAGCGCGCGGCGGCTGAGGCCGCCATCCGGATCTTGCTCGGCAGGAACTTGCCGCCCGCCGCGAACTCTCCCGCATGCGTCCTCGTAGGCGGTTTGGGCTTCGACCGGGACTGCCGTGGGTATTCGCCGGGGCGTGCGTGGCGGCTCTGGGAGCGACCCCCTTGCCGCCGAGCCCCCAGCCGTCGGCGGCCGTGCAGGCGTCGCCGTCGCCCTCGACCACGCCGCTCCTCGGAGTCACCCCCTCGCCGTCGCCGTCGCCGGTCGCAACGCCGACGATTCTGATGCTGCCGCCCGATGCGCCGCCGCAAATCCTCTGGGTGAAGATGAGCCCGTCCGCACCGCGCGCGGGCGACACGCTCTCCTGGATCGTGCTCACGTCGTCAAACGTGGCAAGCGTCGAAGTTCGGGTCGCCGGCTTCGGCATCAGCATGCCGAAAACCGACGTCGGACATTTCGAGGGCAGCTACGTCGTTCCGCACCTTCCGTTCTTCATGAACCATCGTTTCGACGCGCAAGTGATAGCGAGAAATACCGGCGGCGTTGCCGTCCAAAAAACGCTTCCGCTGCAGATCCGCTAGGCCGACGGAAACGCGATGCGGCTGCTAAGGCCGCGCTCTCAAGGCGGCCGGCATCCCGTTTATGATGCACTTCTGGTACGCCGCGATCGCCTCGTCGCTGCCCGTATCGTCGAACTTCTCGCAGGTGCGTCCCAGCGCAAGGATGGCGGGATGCTTCTTGATTTCCGGATTGACCCGTTCGGACACGGAGGCTGCGACGAAGCAGAGGCGCAACGCGTGATTGTCGAACGTCGGCGCCGGCGCCGGGGTCTGGCCGGGGGCAAGCGGCGTGTTTGCCTGTTGGAGCTGGGCGGTGGGCTGCGTGACGTAGAGCTGCGCGTAGCACGAGTCGATCGCGAGCACGTGCTTGAGCACCTCGTCGTCGCTCGGCGGCGGCGAGGCGGAGCAGGCCGCCAATCCGAGCCCAGCGAGCACCGGTGCGAAAAAGGGGAAGCTCCTCTTCAGGTGAGGACTCCGGGAGCGTCGCAGGCCTCGGGGAGCGTCTCGAAGATTGGCCAAAGCTGGTCGAGCTTTACGACCGATAGGAGCTTTCGCACGTTGGGCGACGGGATCGCGAGCCGCGCCGGAGCGAAGGATCGCACATCCACGCGTTCGCGATGCATGTCCACGAGCTTTTGCAGGCACGTGGAGTCTATGTACTCGACGTCCGTCATATCTACGACGACGTCGGGTTGATCGAATGCGGGAGCGAGGAGTTCCGCTAAACGCTCGCACGTTGTCAGGTCCCACTCCGCTTGCCGCAAACGAACGATCATCCCGTCACCTGCGAGAGCATCGGCCGCAGCACCGCGACGACGCGCGATTCGCCTCTGCCGGCGACGACCTCGACGGCGCGGGCATACTGAGCGACGATGAAGAGGCCCCTGCCGCTCTCGCTACTAGGGTCGGGTGCCGGACGCTCCCGGTAACGGAAGCCCGGGCCGGTATCGGCAACGCTCAGGACGAGGTCGCCGCCCTCGCAGGTCACGCGCACCTTGATCGGGCCCGGGGCGTGCCGAGCGACGTTACCAACGAGTTCCACGTAAATAACGGCGGCCGCATGCTCGTCAAGCGATACGCCGGCGTAGGTTCGCAGCTCGCGGAGGTACTCCGGTTTTGCGCGAAGCGCCTCGAGCGCGTCTTCCGACTCGAAACTCCAGAGCGTACGTGAAACGGCCACCTACCGACAATTACCCTTCGGCGCGAACCTTAATCCCGAAACGCCGAGGAAACCGCAGTGGAGCCGCCGGTTGCCTGTTTGGCTTGGCGCTTACGACTTCGTGCCTGCCCGCATCGTGAGGCTAGGAAGGCAAGAGGCACGATTGCGTCACATATCCGTGCGCAGGTATCAGGGAAAGGATCGCGCCGTAGGAGGGGGGTCCGCGTGAAACGTCCGGTTAGGTTCGCACTGATGATGGCCTGTGCGTTTGCCGTAGCTTCGGCAGTGCATGCGCAGCGCGGCGGTGCGGCAGGCGCCGCCGGTGCCCCAACCTCGGATGGGAAGGCAGTCTTTGCTACCTATTGTGCGGGATGCCATCAAGCGACGGGCGTCGGCGGAGGGCCGTTTCCGCCGCTTGCCGGCAACCCCGCCGTTACCGGGGCGGACACCGCGGGTTTGATCGCGACGGTTCTCAACGGGCGAAGCGGCCCGATGCAGGCTAACGGCCGGACGTACGGCGGCGTGATGCCCGCGTGGCGAGGCACGCTCACCAACGCCGAGATCGCGGCGGTCTTGAGCTACATACGCTCGGCTTGGGGGAATGACGCCCCGATCGTTACGGCCGAGCAGGTATCCTTTGCCGGCGCGCCCAGTGGACTCAGCGGCGCGCAGATATTCGCAGCGAAATGCGCCGCCTGCCACCAGGCACGCGGTCAGGGAACGAGCCTCGTCCCGCCGCTAGCGGGCAATCCCGACGTCAAAGCGAGCGATCCGACGAAGATGGTCGCCGTCATCGTCAACGGCCGCAGCGGCCCGCTCACCGTGAACGGGAAGACCTACGACGGCAAGATGCCGACTTGGAAGGGCCAGCTTTCGAACGCCGATATCGCCGGCGTGGCCACGTACGTTCGGTCCGCGTGGGGCAACAACGCATCCGGCGTGACCGAGCAGCAGGTCGCCGCAGCCGGACCGGCCGTGCTCGCAACGGTCGGCGCATCGATATTCACGCTGCGTTGCGCGCGGTGCCACCAGGCCGACGGTCGCGGCACCTACACGATTCCCGCGCTGGCCGGCAATAAGGACGTGATGGCGGCGAATCCCAACGGCATCATAGCGACGGTGAAGCAGGGCCGGCACCTCATGCCCTCATGGCAGGGCCAGCTTACTTCCGCCGATATCGCGGCCGTCCTCACCTACGTGCGCTCTGCGTGGGGAAACGACGCCGGCGCGCTTACGGAGCAGCAGGTGGCCGGCGTCAAGTAACGCTCCCTATTTCGAACGAGGCGCGTATGCCGTGCACCAGCCATTTGGGCTGATCGCCCCGGTAATGACCTTGCACGTCCCGTTGTCGGTAGCGGTCTTCCCCGGAGTGAAAAGCACGCACCCGGAGCATTTTTGGGTACCCTTCGGCGTGGATTGGTACTTTAGGTCGACTCGGCTGTCGGCGCGAGCGATGGCCGTCGCCCCGAGGGCAAACGCGCCGGCCAGTGCGGGGAGCACCAGCACGTGCGCAAGCGCCTCCTTGCGCGTTATATCCTTACCAGGTGCACTCATCGGTTTTTAAACCCTCCAAGGTGTGCGTAATGAAAGAGCTCCGATCGGTAGTTTAACCGTTGAACGAGAATCTTTCGAGAAGAATATGCTACATTTCCGGCGATGCCTCTCTGGCGAGCATCGCCCGGTATCGGAGGATGCGCGTTAGGTTCACCGCGAGCGAGTTGCCCGCCGTGTTCGAACTCGTTGTAGAAGAAGACGAGCAGAACGCGACGACGAGCCACGGCAACAGCGAAAGCGGGCGCCGGACTCCGTTGTGCGCGGCGGCTGCTGTCTATCTTCGAAAGTGGCGGTTTGCGAGCTCGAACGTCGCGTAGGCGACGGCTTTGGAAGCAAGCTCCAGCACGAACGGGTCGTTGTTCGAGAGGTTGTCGCACCAGCGGAACGGACGGTCGACGCAGCCGCCGTTGTGACCGGGAACCTGCCCCTCGTAGTTGCCGAGGAACCCGCCCCACAACCGCGTCTCCCAATCGTGCTTGCAGCAGTCCTGCTGCGTGAGCACGCCGCTGTTCGGAACGCCGACGAGACTGAATGCGAACGAGTCGGTGCCGTCGTTGCCGAAGCGGGCCGGCTGCGACACGACGCCGCCCGCCTTAAAGAAGTCGGCGAAGTAGTCGTTGCCGATCCTCGACTCGGGAACGACGTTCTTGGGGAATCGCTTAACTTTCGTAGCGTACTTTGGGTCCGCGATAAGGATGTCGAAGTTCGGAGTTGCGGTGACGTCGGCGTCAACGTCGAACGCGATTCGGCGCAGCTCCGGCTTGGTTAAGTGTTGGGTATAGTACCGAGAGCCGAGCAAGCCGAGCTCTTCGCCTCCGAACCAGATAAAGCGCAGCCGATTCTTCGTCGGCGTCTTGGCCAGATTGAGGGCGACTTCGAGGATCGTCGTGGAGCCGGAGGCGTTGTCCAGCATCCCCGCGCCGAAGATCGAGTCGAGATGCCCCTCGATGACGACGGTGTGCCGCGGATCGCCGAACGGCGACTCGGCAATGACGTTGTAGTCGGTGCCTTTGTGCTGCTGCGTGCGCACGGCGACGTGCACGGCCGGCGAACGGCCGGAGCGGAAGTCGCGAAGCAGAGCCGCTCCGACGTCGTACGCGATGACGCCGATGACGGGGACGCCGGCCGGATCTACGAGCCTGGCTTCGTAGGCCCCGCCCTCATCCGGGGCGTTATAGATGGCGACGGCAGCGGCGCCGGCGGCCCGCGCGTCGTCCACCTGGGTATCGAAATCGCAGCCGCCGCGCTGCAGCAGCGCGACGTGCCCACGCGTGAACCCGGCGAAGTCGCTCTCGTCGCAGCCCGTCGCTGAACCACTTGGCGGTTCGATCGGCGCCGTGAGTTCGCCGGGCGCGGACCGCCGCGCGACGTACCAGTCGCGCTCGAACGCGTAATTATGGCCCCGTGCGGCGAACTCCGGCGTGCCGGCTACGCTGGTCGTCGCGTAGCCGTACTGCTGGATCGTGACGGCGTAGCCGGCCCGCTTCACCATGTCTGCGACGTACGCGACCGACGCCGCGTAGCCGGGCGTGCCGGTGTCCCGGTTGGGGTGCCCCTTCGCATCCGGATTCTCGTCGGCGATTTTTTGGAAATGGGACAACCGGCGCCATAGTTCGGCTCGCTGGATGCATTGCTCAAGCTTCGCGACGGTATCGTTCACGCGCTGCGCGCAGGCCCTGGGGCCGATGTCCGCAGCGGCATTGGAGACGCTCGCGTTAGGCGGCGCGACCGATGGCGGCGTCGTGCCCGAGTTACAGGCAGCGAGTGCGAGATCGAGAGCGAGCGCAAGGACGAATACCTGCCGCCGAAAGTCGCGCATTCGCGTTTTTTGGATAGCCCGTGCGAAGATTCCCGCGCAGAATGTCCTAAATGGTCGGTTCCAGGCCATTGCGGACACATCTCCCGAAGCGTACACTCGGCTGGATGAAAACGCGGCGGATCGGGATCCTCGGCTACGACGGGGTTCAAGCCCTCGACGTCGCCGGCCCGGCGGACACGTTCGGCACGGCAAGCGCCCTCATCGGCGGCAAGAGCGCCTCATACGAGGTCGTCCTCCTCAACGTGAAGCGGGGCAAGATCGTCACCGAGTCGGGAATCTGCTTCTACTCCGACACGACCCTGTCGCGCGACGGCCTGCTCGACACGATCATCGTGCCGGGAGGGCACGCGCTTCGGCTCGATACCAAGGTACGAACCGTGGTGGCTCGATGGCTGCGGGAGAACGCCTCGCGCGCCCGGCGCGTTGCCTCGGTATGCACGGGTATCTACGCCTTCGCAGAAGC
Source organism: Vulcanimicrobiota bacterium (assembly GCA_963790985.1). Classification (GTDB taxonomy): domain Bacteria; phylum Vulcanimicrobiota; class Vulcanimicrobiia; order Vulcanimicrobiales; family Vulcanimicrobiaceae; genus Cybelea. The sequence goes on along the minus strand of CAWBQB010000004.1, from coordinate 40,831 downwards.
GGGGCTGCTCGAAGGTCGCGCCGCGACGACGCATTGGCGCTTCGCGCACGACGTGCAGGAGCGCTGGCCGGGCATAAAGATACATGCGGACGCCATCTTCATCAAGGACGGCAAGTACTACACGTCCGCCGGGGTCACCGCGGGCATCGATTTGTGCTTAAGCTTCATCGAGGAGGATTTCGGCAGCGAGGTCGCGCTGGAAGCGGCGCGCCTGATGGTGGTGTACCTCAAGCGATCCGGCGGCCAACTGCAGTACTCTGCGCCCCTGCTGCTGCAGACCCGGGCAAAGAGCAGCTTTGGCGACATCGCCGCCTGGATTCGAGGTCACCTCAACGATGATCTAACCGTCGAGTCTATCGCGGAACGCGCCGACCTCAGCCCCCGCCATCTCACCAGAAAGTTCAAAACGACGTTCGGAATCACGCCGGCGGACTTCGTCGAGGAGCTGCGTCTGGACGAGGCGCGCTGGCTGCTCGTAAACGCGGGCGACTCCGTCGCCAAAGTGGCCGAGGACATCGGCTATTCGAACGACGACACGTTTCGCCGCGCGTTCGAGCGCCGCTTCGGCGTCGCGCCGACGGAATATCGCAAGCGCTTCACCAACGCGTGAGGAGACCGGGAGGCTAGAGGCCGTCTGGCAGATCGCGTCCTTCGGTTGCTTTTAGACTTTCTTCACGTTTTTGACGCAAAACTCAGGGATTGGGGAGCTTATCCCCAGGTTCCACAAGAGGTGTTCGTTTATGAGTTTACGCACGCGTGAAAAATTTCTGATCGCCGCGGCGATCGTTGGGCTTGCCGCGACCGGCTGCGGCGGCAGCCAGGGCACGACCTCGACGATGCCCGCGGCAACGACTCCGATGCAAACGCAAGGCCAGACACGGACCGCGTCCCCGGCATGGGGAGGCGGCGGGATTTTGCATCAGCTTCGCAAGCAAGTGGTCATCGGATCGACGATAGATCCCGTATACGGTCAGCTCAATCCCTATGGCCTCGACGTGGCCAAGTCAACGTCGGGCGCGTTCAAGAAGGGCGACCTGGCGGTTTGCAATTTCAACGACGACACGAACACCCAGGGCACGGGCTATACGATCGTCGCGCTCCACCCCGTCCCCGGGTCGACGCCGACTCTCGTTGCCGCGGACCCGACGACGCTCGTCGGCTGTAATGCGCTGACGCTGACGTCAAACGACACTATTTTTGCAGCGGCGTTCTCCTCCAACGACAACCCGGTCTTCTCCTCGAGCGGGACGCTGACGACCAATCTCTCCGGCAGCCCCTTCAACCATCCGTTCGGCCAGATATACGCGCAACCCGACATGCGCCATAGCGACGGCCACGGCAAAGGCCACGCGGCCGTTTACGAAAGCAACGCCGGGGACGGATCCATCGTGCGCATCAACCTTCCGTCGATGAGCACCGAAGTAATCGCGACGGGCTTTCCGGTCAACGGCGGCGCGCCCGGCAGCATTCTTGGTCCTTCCGGCCTTCAGTACCAGGCGGACCGCGACACGTTGTACGTCGTTGACGGCGATAACAACTCAGTCACCGCGATCTACAACGTCTCCAGCGGTCACGCGGGTTGTCTGAAGGTCATGGCCAAGGGAACGCGATTCGGAGGCCCCTGCGGGCCGCGAACCCACGTCGTTTTCTCTGGGCCTCCGCTCAACGGCCCGATTAGCTCGGCGTTGCTCTTTAACGGCAACCTCGTCATCGGCAACACGTTGGATCCCGACGGCCAGAACCTGATGATCGAGCTGAATCCCGGGGGCCACGTGCTCGACGTTCTCAACGTGGACACCGGCGCCGCCGGCTCGCTTTTTGGAATGGTCGCAACCGGCACCAACGCGCGCAACACCAAGCTCTACTTTAACGACGACAACAACAACAATCTGCAGGTGCTCGAACGGTAGCCTCCGGGAAGCTGCTTTGCAACGCATGGAGCGCGCTTCGGTGCTATCGAAGCGCGCTTCTCTTATCTGCCGGGAAAATGCCGGATCTGGGATTGCGTTAAGCCGGGATCGATCCGCTTCTCCAGTTCGGCCTGCAGCGCTTCGAAGGCGGTCGGATCGCTTCCATACACGTATTGGCGCGTATTGACGAGGAAGGCGTAGTTGCTGCCGTTCGGCAGCTGCTCGGCCCACGTGTTGGTTCCCGGCATCGAACCTTCCCTCGCCCAATCGGCACCCGGCTCGGGCGTACCCACTCCCCATATCAAATACTCGTTCATGAATACGAGCATGGACTCCGCGCTCGTAGCGAGCGCCGACGCGCCGCCGGCAACTTCGAGCACCATGCCGTCGCCGCCGTAGGGGTACGGATACCGCTTGTTCGACGTGACGTAGACGGCCGACAAGCCCGCGTGCGCGGAGTAATATTTTGCGACCTCGTGGGGCAGCCGCTTCCCGACGGTCGGCGAAACCAGCACGTTCGTAAGACCCATCGGGCCGGCAACGTCTTTGGCGATGTAGTCTTGGAAGCGCAGTCCGGAGGCCTTCGCAATGACCATGCCGAGCACGGTATAGCAGAAATTGCAGTACGCGTAAACTTTTCCGGGTGGTTCCTGCAGCGGCTGCGAGAGCTGGTATCGCACGTAGTCAACCTGATGGACGGCTTTTTTCAACTTTAGGGCTAAGGCGATCGAGCGCATGGCGAAGGTCGGATCGTAGTTCGGCGGCTTCGAATCGTCCCAGCCCGACTTATGGAGAATCATGTCCTCGATCGTGATGTCGTAGACGCGCTTGTCTACTTTGGCCCCTTTGGGAAGCGGCTTGGTAATCCCCAAGTACGCAAAGACCTTGGCGCTCGGATCTACTCTCTTGCTCGTAATCAGATCGTAGAGCGCGCCGTCCACCCACGCCTTCGTGTTGCTCGCCAGGCGCATGATGGTGGCCGGGGTCGCGATCGAGGCCGCAAGGCCGCGGTAGGTGTACCCATGCGAGAACGTCGTCACTCCTTTAACGGAGACCGCCAACTGTGCGTTGGGCACGTGTTGAGCAACCATGAATGCAACGACGAGATGGTCGAGCGCAGCGTCGTTGCCCGGGCCGGTTATCGAGATCTTGGAGCGTGCGGGGACCGCGGCGAAGGCAACGGCTTGCGGGGTGTATCGCGAGCCTACGCCGGCCGGTCCACCGCCGCATGCAGCGAGCAGCGGAACCGGCGTGAGAAAAAGGCCCGCAAGTAGTGCGGGCCCGCGTAACCTAGGCAGCACGCCTTACTGGAACTCGAGCGGCGCCTGCAGCATCTGCGCGTTGGCTCCGCAGGTAACCTTCCCCGTCAGAGTAGCCGCGCCCGAATATTTGGGCCGGCTGCGATTGAGCGCGTACAGGACGTATCCGCCGGCGCTGGTCAGCGTCAGCGTGGCCGAGAAGCTGTCGATGGTCTTTTTGCCGGCCGTGATGGCCCAGGCAAGTTTACACTTCCCTTTATACGTGATGTCGGTGAACGACAGCGTGTACTGCCACGTCGCGCCGCTGGGAACGTAGCTGGACGGTCCAGTCAAACCGATGTTGTCGTTGCTCGACGCACCGTTGACGCAGTTGATGCAGGGGACGCCGCCTTGGGCCGGGCCGTCCGAGACGAAATTGATCAGGATGGACGGCGAGTTTGCGTTCGGGCGGAAGGAGAGCTTTTGAGTGACTTCGCGGCCGCCCGCGACTTCGGGCGCCGAGTCGATGGCGGCTGCGGTGTCGCCCGTAGTGACTGCTGCGCCCGTCGAGAGCGCGGGCGACGTGCTCCCGGCTCCGTTTCCGGAGCAGGCGACGAGGGCGGCGGCGACGGCCAATAAAAGACCGCGCCGAGCGTAAACGAGCATCGAGCCTCCTAAACTAGCGAAAAAGGTCAGGCTCGTACGTTCCACGGGAGGCCGTGCCGCGCCCGCTAGGAGCCCGTCGACCGGTTGCAAAAGTGCCGCCGGTACAAATGTTTTCGATGAGGGAGCTTCGTCGGGTCGTCGTTTGGCTGTCTTCCGCTGCGATCGTTGCCGCGTGCGCCCAGCGCGTCCCGTTTGAACTATCGAAAGCCGATCGGGCTCGCTTTCAAGATCGAGTACTTCACGTATCGGTGCCTAGCCACGATCCGATGATCTTCGGCTTGAACGATTGCATTCTGTACAAGGCGCAGATCGCGAACCAAGCTATCGTCGGATGGGCCGTGGTGCTTGCCTCGGACTGGGGGCAATCGAGCTATCCGAAATGGGCGACCGTATGCACGTCCCAACGCATGAAGTACGACGGTAAATACGTGATCGTGGACTTTTGCGCACAAGCGTTCGGAGCGGGCGGCGGCTGCGCGGGCGGCAGCGGCACGTATCGCAGCCGGACCGGCGAAGCGCAGAGCTGGCAGATTCAATCCCGCAACGGCTGGCTCGAGCTGCCGCGAAGCTGAACTCCCAAACCGCTTTGCTGCCGCAACCATCATCGTGCGCCTGACATATCTGTCCCTTAGTCTTATTGCGAGCGCCGCGTGCGCCGCTTGTTCGGGCAGCAGCGTCAGCACCGCGCGCACTGCCGCACCGGCGGCAACCGTCTCGAGGGCGACGCAAAGCGGCGCCGTGAACTGGCCGGTCTGGGGATTCGATCCCGCCCGAAGCAACTACAACTCTGCCGAGCACACGCTGACGGCCGCAAACGTAAACCAGCTCCAATCGCGATGGCAAACTTCGCTGGGCAGCTGGCCCGCGGCCGGGGCGCCGATTCTCCGCTCGTCTCGCTCATGCCGAGAACCGAGCTCGACCAGTCGTCGCTCAACGTCGCCAACGGCTACCTTTACGCAACGCTCGGCGGAGCCGGCGACGACCAACCGCCGTATGACGGTCACGTCGTCGGCGTGAACCTGTACAGCGGTGCGGCGACGATCTTCAACTCACTGTGCAGCCAGTACCGCGAACTCTTGGGAGCGACCGGCTGCCCGGAGCAACGCTCGGGAATTTGGGCGCGCGGGGGCGCGGTCGTCGATCCCGATCCCACGATGAGCGGGCGCATTTACGCCGCCACCGGAAACGGCGATTTCAACGCGAACAGCGGCGGTTACGATTACGGCGACTCCGTGATCGCGCTCGCGCCCGATCTTTCCTCGGTCTTGGGCAGTTACACGCCGGCGAACTATCAGGCACTAGACCAGCAGAATTACGACCTCGGGACTACCGCACCGGCGATGTTGCCGCAGCAGCCGGCGAGCCAGACGCCGTGGATGCTGGTGCAGGGCGGCAAAGACGGCATAATCAGGCTGATAAACCGCGCGCCGCTTCCCGGCGTCGGCGGCGAGCTGCAGATGCTCAACCTGCGCCGAAGCCTGTACTCTGCGCCGGCGGTCTGGACCGATCCATCCAACCGCGCGTGGATTTTCTTAGGGTTCCCGCAACGGGTCGACGCCTACCGTCTGGCGACCGATTCCTCGGGCGTGAGCCGGCTGCATTTCAGCTGGTCGAAAATCATCGGGCACACGCAGCGGGGCACGTCGCCGGTGGTCGCCAACGGCATCGTCTTCGCCGCGTTCGACGGTGCGATCGTGGCGCTCAACGCGACCACGGGAGACGAACTGTGGAGCAGCGCCGACCCCAGTGCCGGACAGACGATCGGGCTGGTTCATTTTCAGAGCCCAATCGTGGTGAACGGCTGGGTCTATTGCTCCGACCAGAGCAATAACCTTACCGCGTACGCGTTGCGCCCCTCAGCGAAGCGGCGCCGCTAGCGTGAAGTGCTGCGTACCCTGCCTCTCTCTTATAGCAGGCGCGCTGTGCGCGTCGTGTTCGGGCGACGTCAACGCCATCCGGGCGGTTGCGCCGCCGGCGGCGTCATCCAGTTCGGCTCAAAGCGGCGCCGTCAATTGGCCGGTCTGGGGCTTCGACCCGGCCCGCAGCGGCGACAACTCCGCAGAGCACACCCTGACGGCCACGAACGTGAATCAACTGCAATCGCAATGGCAGACGTCGCTGGGTACTGCGCCGGCCGATTCGGCACCGATTCTCGTCGTAGGCGTCGGGGCGCGACACCGGACGATGCTGTTTACGACGACAAAGAACGGCACGACGTTCGGTATCGACGCGAGCTCCGGGCGCATCATCTGGAAGTTTACGACGACGGGCGGTAAGTCTACGACGTCCGCCCCGGCAGCCGACCCGTCGGGAACCTGGATCTACGCTCCCGGCATAGACGGCAACGTTCACAAGCTCAACGCTTCCAACGGCACGGCGATTCGGAGCGGGGGATTCCCCGCGTTGGTCTCGCTCATGCCGAAAACCGAGCTCGACGAATCGGCGCTCAACGTCGCCAACGGCTACCTTTACGCGACGCTTGGAGGCTCGGGCAACGACCACCCGCCCTATGACGGCCACGTCGTCAGCCTGAATCTGAGCACCGGAGCGATCGCGATCTTTAACTCGCTTTGCAGCCGGCAGCGGGTGCTTTTGGGGCCGACGGGATGCCCGCAGCAGCGCTCGGGAATCTGGTCGCACGGAGGCGCGGTGGTAGACCCCGATCCCACAATGAACGGACGCGTGTACGCCGCCACCGGAAACGGCGACTTCAATGCCGCCCGCGGCGGCGACGACTATGGCGATTCCGTGATCGCGCTTGCGTCCGACCTTTCCTCGGTCTTGGGCAGTTATACGCCGGCGAACTATCGGCAGTTGCAGCAGCGCGACCGCGATCTGGGCAGCGCATCGCCGGCGCTCTTGCCGCGACAGCCCACGAGCCGGACGCCCTGGATGCTGGTGCAGGGTGGGAAGGACGGCGTGGTTAGGCTGATCGACCGCGCGCCGCTTCCGGGCGTCGGCAGCGAGCTGCAAGTGCTGAGCCTGCACCGAAGCCTCTACTCCACGCCTGCTGTCTGGACCGATGCGTCGAACGGCACGTGGATCTTCTTGGGCTTTCCGCGAGAGATCGATGCGTATCGCTTGCAGACCGATGCGTCCGGCGCGAGCGGATTGTATTTCGGTTGGTCGCAGGCCGTCGGAACGACCAAGCGGGGCACGTCGCCGGTAGTCGCCAACGGCATCGTCTTCGCAGCGTTCGACGGTGCGATCGTCGCGCTGAACGCGACCACGGGAGCCGAGCTGTGGAGCAGCGCCAATCCCAGCGCAGGAAAGACGATCGGGCTGGTGCACTTTCAGAGCCCCATCGTGGTGAACGGCTGGGTCTATTGTTCGGACCAAAACAGGAACGTCACCGCATACACGCTGCCGCCGCCGGTCAGGCGGCGCTAGACGGCATTGGGAATTTGCCGCCGCCACAGAGAACCGTAGCGCTAATGAAACGTTGTACATTCGCATGCTTGCTTGGCATCGTCCTCGGCGCGGCCCCCGCAGCCGGAGCCGCGGGCACGACGTGGACCGTCGACCCCGTCCACTCTACCGCGCAGTTTACCGCACGCCATTTTGGAATCGTGCCGGTTATCGGCACGATTCCGATCCGCAGCGCTTCGGTCACGATGGGCCAGGGCACGCAGATTCCCATCGCCGTCGTCGCCGAACTCGACGCTTCGAAGGTTGACACGCATAACGACATGCGCGATAGCGACTTGCGCTCGCCGCACTTCTTCGACGTCGCCTCCACGCCGGACATACGCTTTGCCAGTACCAAGATTTCGGGAACGGATCCGAAGCACTTCACCATTACCGGCGACTTGACGATGCACGGACAAACGCATCCGGTCGCACTGGACGCTCAAGTCGTCGCTTCGGGAACGTCGCCGCGAGGCCGAGGAATCGTCGCCTACGCCGCCACGGCCACCGTTGACCGCACGCAGTGGGGAATGACCTACGGCCCGGCGATCGTTTCCAACGACATAGATCTCTCGATCAACGTCGAGGCCGACGCTCCCTGATCGTACCCTGAAGGCGCCGTTTGACCGGGCGTAAAATGCCTACCCCATGAAACGCACCTTCGCTGTTCCCTTATTTGCGGCGCTGTGCATTAGCGTAGGCGCCGTTGCGCTGGCCGACTCCATGGCGGGGAGGCCGCTCGTCATCAATGCCTCGGGAACCTTTGCGGACAAGGGCGTGTGGCTCTATCGTGGTGCCGATGGGAAATTTGGCTTCGGTCCCGCCACTATTGGGACCAACGAACTGTTGGTTATGCCTTCTCCAGCGCCGCCTCCGGGCGGCGCCGTCGCGGGCGTAGAGATATTACGGCATCCCTTGGACACGCTGGGTTATCCGTTGCACATTGCGCTGGTGGAAAAACTGTTCGCGGCCTCCTATCAGATTGCAATCAGTGCCGGTAATGGCAATAACGGTGAACTCTGGAAGTACGAATACGGCGATCCCGTTCAAAATGAAGAACCCGTCGCGGGAGGCACCGCACCCGCAGTAAAGGCTTGGGGCCCGTTTCATGCAGATTCCGTCCCGCTCGCGCAGGCTCCCGAGCCGGACATGGCGGCGGCGTTCAACTTTGCGAAGGGCGCGCTAAACTCGATCGGCAACATGCCCGCGCCGCAGAAGAACCTGGGGAACTACGGCGTTCTGTTCGTTGACGACGGCAATACGGTGTGGGTCGAACTCGGCCCGCGTTTTGGAGCGAACGAAGCTCCGCACCTGGGATGCCAGACGCAGCTTGGGCGCGACATGGTTTTCGGCTTCACCAAGAAACAAACGGACGACAAGGGCACGGCCGGGAAGTTCCTGCAGTGCTTCTGATGGTCCCGATTGACGGCGGGATGTTGGGACTAAAAGCCTCGGGTTGGTTCCCAGGAGGGGGTCCACGGCCTTTGAGAAATCTCCAAACGGTCGCTCGCTGCGTGATGCTAACATATGAAACGCTTGAGCCGCACAAAGGCTTGGTGAATTAAAGATGCAAGGCGATACTCGGGTCGAGTAACTCGAGGCTGATGCAAGGATCGCTGGCGCGGGTTCAAACGGCCCTTACGGGAATCCGCGCTGTCACCAGGCGCATCCCAATATCCGCTCGCATCGTCGCCTGCGTTGCGCTTATCATCGTCGAGTTATTCGTGTCGCGCGCCGCCCTGCGGGGCGAGCGAACGTTGACTACATTCGATGGCGGATATTTTCCAGCCTCATTCGGAAGCGTCGTCGACATCAGCGCAGCCGGAGCGGGGCCGATAACGGTGCTATCCGGCAACTTAGAAGTCGGGAGCTTTGCCCGATGTGATGTCGCTCCGTGCGCCCTCCGGGTTTTGGGGGATGCCACGTATTCGGTGCACGGCCAAGTCGGGTTGATTACGTTAGCGATATCGAAACCCGTCGCCATCGCGCCGGAAATCGTCTCCGGAGCGATTTTGCTGTTAGCGTGTCTCTTGGGATTTCTAAGCATTCCGGCTCCGCGTGCGGCGTCGCCGCAAAACACGGCAATCCGCTGGCGCCCCGGAGCGATAGCTGCGGGTGTCGCGGTCGCGGCCGCTCTACTCTTTCCTGCTTACTTGCACAACGACCAGCTCGGGCGTGGGGTGATCGGCGATTGGGGGTACCTGGGATGGGGCTACGTCGATACGATCTCGTCCTCGCTGGAGATGGTGGGCGCGGAGAGAGGAGACCTGGCTAGCGTTCCAAGCGATGGGAAACCCATCGTAATGCCCGCAATCGTCGGTTTGCTAGGCGGTTGGATTTCGCCCACGGCGGCCGCCTATTTCTGGTCGCTCGTTCTGACGGCGATTGCGGCCGCCGGAGTTAGTACCCTAGCGGCCCTGTTATGGCAGAACGATTATGCCGGCGTCGTTGCGGGGGCACTTTTTGCCGTAGAACCGATGACGCTGGGATACGCTCTTTCATTTTATCAGGAGCTCGGATTTGCAGCGGCTTTTACCTGGGGCATCTTTTTTGCCGTAAGCGGAGTTCGCGCCGGAAGTCGCGCTCGTATCATCGCGGGCGCCGTTCTCGTCGCGTTGGCGGTCGGCTGCAAGAGCCCCGTGCTTGCGGTCGAAGCCTTCGTTCTCGTTTTCGCGCTGTTGCTTGCGTTTGGCCTACGCGCACGAACCGCCGGCATGGTGGCAATTCAGTATGGTTCGCTCGCCCTGCTAACCGCCGTAGCGACCTGGCCGTTTCTTTGGGTCGATACGATAAGGCGCGTTGCATTTGCCTTCGGTGCCCGCATAGTGTTCGATAAAACGCTTCACGTCTCGGTGGCTCCCTCGACGCGAGCTTTAAATGCCGTGGCCCAGACAATCGTTCACACCGGTCCGGTGTGCCTGCTCCTCGTGTTGCTTTCCATTGCGTACCTTGCGCGGGACAAGCGATGGTCCGCGCTGTTCGGTTTGCTCGGCGCGATGGGACTCGGAATCGCCCTCGTCGTGCCGACCTCGTTGTACCTAGAGCATTACTGGTTTTACACGATTCCGGCGCTGCCACTGCTCGCTTCCGCCGCGGTCGTCCCGATCGCGGAGAGGATATCCGCGACGCGGCTTCTGCGCGTGGTAGTGGCTGGTTTCATCGGTGTGGAGCTGATATGGGCGCTCGTTTTCTGGCCGTATCCCAGTTCGGCAACCATCGGCTGCCTTTCGCTCCAATGCAGCTCCTCGCGCTGGGGCGTGAGCGAGCCGACGTACGGCCTGCGGGAGGCTGCGCGGTGGATACGCCGGCACACGCCTGAGACGGCGATTATCGGCGCTCTGAGTTCGCCGCATATCTTGCAGGATCAGGTCGGAAATCGTTTCGTGCGCTCGGTCTGGATGCCGCCGGATCCCTCCGCCCAGCGAGCGATAATTTCAAACTCCGGCGTCCAGTACATCGTCGGCAACGTGTGGTCGCAGCTAGCCCTCGACCTCCCGGTTACTAATGTCATGGTAGCGTGGGAGGGCCCTGCGCGAGATGGTTCTCCGGTCGTTTATGCGGTGCAGAGGCCTGGACGTACGTGGCTGTGGCCGGACGCGCCTGGATGGTCGGGAATAAAGTCCTCGGTTCCGCCAAACGCATCACAAATCGTCGCGTTCCCGCGCCGGGCAAGCTATCTTGGACGCGTGGCGGCCGATCGTCTCGTCACGCCTCCTCAACCGCAAGGACCGACGGCGCCTTCGCCGTCGACCATCATGCAGATCAACGGTGGCGTGCTTGTCACACAATCTGCGGCAACGCTGGCGGCAGCGCTCGATTTGCCGAGTCCGCTGGCGACCGATAGCGGCGGCGGTGGAATACTGGCGCTGCCTTCGCCGGCGTCGCTCGAGCCGGCCCAGACGATGCGGCTGCGAAGCCTGGGCTCCCCTTATCCCGGCGATCATCGCTTAGCTGCACTCTTGGCGCCTAGCAAAGACGGATACGCCCTGAAGTACCTGTACATTAGGGTGCACGCCGACACGTCGGCGCGAAGCCTTGGACAGATGAGCGGAAGCGTCGGCTTGTCGTGCCTCTTCGGCAAGGTCACCGCCGAGTATCTCACCGTCATTAGCAATCGCGATTCCGTCGCATGGGTGCCTATGGATGCAGGCGATGTTGGGCAATGCGATCCAACGCGCCAGCGTATTGCTATAGCTGCGGACGTCTACGTACCGCACGCAACGAGGGTTGACGTGATCGCGACGGCGGAAATCGACCGCAGCGTTCCAGATCTGCTCCTTGGCTCCGGTGGCGAAGCGAAGCTATTATCCCAACTCTCGTATCGCGAAGCCGCGAGCATCGCCGCACGTGACGACCCGGCCCCGAGCGGCATAATCGTTCCGTCAGGTTCGCACCAATACGATGCGGTGGCGAGTGAACGGATAGAGATCGGAGCTCATGCCGGCTTCCTCGCATTTTTGCGGGAGCCGCAAGGAAGGCCAATTTACCCGGCCCCGGACGTATACTGCGTAAATTCGTGTAAGTACAGCGCTGCGACCGGCCGATACAGTATAGCTCCAAAGGGGCGCATCACTTTGGCGTGGACTATGGAACCTGTGGTGCGCGCATCTTTATTGCGCATCGATCTGAGTAACGTGCTACCGGATATGAAACGCGTTCGAGCGGGTGCTTTCCTGTCGTACGGCGGCAAGTCTTGCTATACGGATCTAAGCGACTTCGGAAGAAATGGGTTTTTGTATCTAAACGTCGATAGTTTGAGGATGGGTGCGTGTGCGGGCATGATTCACGGGCGGCTGGGTCTTACGCTGTTTCCCGAATCTGAACTCGTGGTTCAAGGAGTGCCTCGGGCATATGCCGCAGATCTCGCCAGCCGATGGTAATCGCTCAGTTCTCCGCGATACGTAGCCTGAGAAGGCAGCAGTGATCTCGACGATCGGTACGTTGACGAAGCGCGGCGCAGTGCGCAAGTGGCTTCTGGCCGTGTATCGCAAGCTATTTCGCGCGTTCGAACGCGCTGGAGTCCACGTCGTCCCGATTCACTACTCGCAACCCATCCCCGACACCCGGACGCTCGGACCTCGCTTGTGGGCCAGCCCCTCGGCTATGGTCGGCCTGCAGCTGCAAGAGGATAAGCAACTCGCGTTGCTCGGCGAGCTGGAACGCTTTCGGCACGAGTATGAAGCGCTCCACGACCGGCCGCAGACGATCGCGCCGAACTATCGCTATGTCAACGAGTTTTTCGAAGCCGTGGACGCCGAAGTGTTGTTCGCGTTCGTTCGCCTGCGCAGGCCCCGGCAGATATTGGAAATAGGCAGCGGAAGCTCTACGATGATTGCTCGCGCGGCACTGCGGCGGAACGCCGCCGAAGGCGCGAAAGGCGCCATCACCTGCTTCGACCCGCACTCCAATCTGCAAGACGACGACCTCATCACCGTCGAACGCAAGGCGGCACAGCAGATTTCGTTCGATAGGATAAGCTCGCTCGAACGGAACGACATCCTGTTCATCGATTCGTCGCACATCGCCGAAATCGGCAGCGACGTCGTGTTCGAGATACTGGAGCTGGTGCCGCGAGTAGCGCCCGGGGTCCACGTGCATTTGCACGACATCTTTTTGCCTTTCGAGTACCCGCGCGACTGGGTCGTCGATCAGCTCTACTTTTGGAACGAGCAGTACCTGCTGCAATCGTTTCTGGCGTTCAACCGCGAGTTCGAGGTGCTCTGGGGAGGCGCATACATGGCGGCGCAGCACCCGGAGCGCGTCGAGCGCGCGTTCCCCCAGTTCGTGCCCGGTACCACACGTCCGGGGAGCTTTTGGTTTCGACGGGTGGGTTGAAAGCCGGACGCGTCCGGCTAAGGAGATGGATCCCGTCGAGCACCGATCCACGCGATAAATCTGCGAATGCCTTCCTGCACGGGTACTGCCGCCGAAATGTATTGGCGCGTTCGGCTTGGATCGAGCAGAAGATAATCCACATCGCCAATCCAGGAAGACTGCGTCGTTTCGAAAGTAACGTCGCTGCGACCCATGGCGCCGGCAACGTAAGACGCAATATCGAGCACGCTCGTTGATATCCCGGTCCCTACGTTATATATCGGTTTGGGCTCATCACCGACCTTCTGAGTAGCCACCGCTAGCGTTACGGTGACGGCGTCGTCGACAAAAATGAAATCGCGCAGCTGCTTTCCCGAACCGAGGACGGCGACCACGCCACTCGACTTGCGGATCTTATGAAACATGTCGTACATGATGTAGCGTGGTTGACGTGGACCATAGACGTTCGCGTAGCGCACGATTCGAACGTCGAGGCCGTAGGACGCGCGCAAGGCAAGAAGGCCAACTTCGGCAGCCAATTTTGAGGCGCCGTAAACGGAGAGGGGCGCCGCGGCGTCGTCCTCCGTGCAGAGCGTCGGCTTTTCTTGAGGTCCGTAGACCGCGGCCGACGATGCGAAGACGAAAATCGCTCGCGGTGATGCGGCGCGGACCGACTCCGCTAGGCCGATCGTGCCCTGGACGTTTGTGTCGAAAGCGAGGAGCGGATTATCGGAACAGTCGGGAACGCTGGCGAGGCCCGCATGGTGCAGCACCAGGTCGACGTCCTTAAGAAGCCCGGCGAGGCGCTTGTGGTGGCGAACGTCGGCTCGAGCGAACTCGACCGTTGGATTAACGTTGTCGCGATTACCGGCAGCCAGCGAGTCGACGGCTAAAACTTCCCAGCCGCGCCGTACGAGCTCATCGGTAAGATGCGAGCCTATGAAACCCGCCGCACCCGTGACCAACGCCTTCATCGCTTATCCCTTTCCCTGGATGCGGGAGTAGAGGGTGGCGTATCGATCGGCAAGCACGCTCCAGCTTCGCCGGGTGGCCTCCGCGCGTACCGGCTCCGACGCCGCCGCGAGGAGCGCCTCGTCATCGAGCATCTTCGTAAGCGGTTCGAAAAGCGCGTCGACGCTTGCGGGCTCGACCAAAGTGACGATACCCGCGAGGGCGCGATTGTGGCCGATGTTCGTCGCAATGATGGGGCGTCCGACACCCAGCGCATGATGGAGCGGGCCGCTCGAGCCGACATTTCTGAGATAGGGCAATACGATCACTGAAGATGCGTGGAGGAACGACTCAAGCTCCTCATCCGAACAGAAGCGGAAGTCGATCGTGCAATAGCCGGCTGGAATCTTCGACGCCTTTTGCTGCAGGTACTTTGCATACGATGCGTCGCTGTCGGTTTGCGGGCGCCCGACAATCAGCAAGCGCGCCGTTCCACCGCTCGAAAGATAGCGCGCAAAGGCGTCGATGAGATATTCAAAGCCCTTATCGGGACGAATGAAACCGAATGAAAACACGACGGGCGGCGAGCACGGAATCTCGGAAAAGCGCGGCTCGGAGGGATGCACTTCCTCGATTACGCCATTAAGGCCGTATGCCCGAGCAAACTCTCGAGTCATTGGCGAATTGCTGGACGAAACCAAGCATGCGAAGGCGTCGCAATTAGTGCGCAGGCTACGCATCAGCCAACCAAAATACTTCGGAACCAAAGAACGCACGAGAGAGGGTAGCCGCCGCGCGGGCGACGACTGCAGCACGTCCAGCGGGAGCCACAAGCTGTGAAGCGTCAACACGACTTTGATTCCCCGATTCCGGAGTGACTTAAGCACGTAGATCAGTGGCTCGCCAAGCCGTCCGCCGTAGTCCTGATTGGGACCGTAGTGAACGTGGACGGTATCGGGGTACGTCCGAATGATGGCATCCAACAGCTCATCGTGGCGCGCAAACGACGGGCGCAGGGAGCGATCGAAAAACTCGCGCCGGACCTCGACTCCATTCCAATTATCGACGAATGGTGTCTCGCTATATTGCGATACGATTGACAGTTCGACGCCATTGCAACGACGCAGCGCCGTGGCGAAGCTACCGAGATAGTTTGCTTCTCCTTTTGCTTGCGGAGGAAATGCGCCGACCAATGTAATTCGCATGGCCTCAGGCGCGCGCCGCGCGCTCTAAGAGTTCGTCGAACGAACGGGACACGGCCTCGAAACCGAAGCGCTCCGTCGCGTACGCACGGCGCTGAGCGCGTTTGATATCAAAGGTTAAAGGTGCCTCCACCCATTCAAGATATGCCGTCCGGACGGCATCAAGCCACATCGCCAGCGGCTTCTGATGCGGGATTAGTATTCCGTAACCATTCACGACGTCTCGAAGGCCGCTGACGTCGCTGGCAACCACCAGCGCACCGGCACACATAGCCTCGGCCGCCACGTATCCAAAGGTTTCGCGTCGCGACGGGACGAGCACGACGGCGGACTCGGCAAGCAGCGTCGCCGTCGCCTTGCGGCTCAGGTTGCCCAGCAGGGTAACGCGCTGGAGGCTTTCCAGCGGTTCGAGCTTGCCGCGAAGCGGGCCGTCGCCTGCAATCGCGAAGTCGACATTATCGGGAAGCCGTTGGTGCAGAAGTGAGATCAGCTTGACGAGTATGTCGATCCCTTTCTGCGGATGAAGGCGGCCAACGAATGTAACGGTGAAAGTCTTTCGAAGCTGACTAGAGAAAAACGTCGTGGCGTCAACAGCCAATGGGATGGTCATAACGTTCCGCATCCCCAATCCCGTAAGGTACGTTGCGTCCTCGACGTTTAAGGCATGCCCCGCATCGAAGTAGCGCAGCGCGCGTCGTCCGATGAGCGCCCACGTTGCGTCATGCAAGATGTTACCACCCCGAATCACGGAATGAAAGCCGGACACCACAGGAACGCCGATACTGCGCGTGGCAGCTAGAACGGCGACATCCTGCAAAGCGTAGCCGTTATCGAAGTAGACGAGATCGACGCCTTGCAGTTCGCGCTTAAGGCGCATCGGCGGCGGCACGCGACCGCCGTAGATCGGCATCGCCAGACCCGGGAGGCGGCGGACGTCGATGTCCCGGTCTACGGTCGTGGAGGCGCGCGCGCTACGCGCGGGGCGCGTCTCGGTATGGAGCAGGCGCAACGTAATGCGCCTCGAGTCGCTATACGGTTTTAGGAACCCCTGAATCCACGAACGAATGCCACCCACCACCGATGGGTCGAGAGGGCTGTACAGTGCAAGGCTACGAATCATAGGAGAAATCCGTCTAGGACCCCGATAGGTTGACGCTTCGCGATGCGACAGCCACTACAACCAACACGCAGATCAGCGCATTGCCCGCTAGCAATTCGCATGCCACGGCGTACAACGACGGATGCGCCAAGCCTATCAGCGCCAGGGTGCCAAGCGTTCCGGCTACCAACGGTGCAGCAAAGCTAAGGCGATGTGTTGCCACGCCATAGGACGCCAACAGGTTCGTGATCGCCAGGAGCATCATCGCGCCGGCGTACGGCATTAATAGCGGCAGCGCTGCGTCGAAGGCATGGCCTACCAATGCATGGAGCAGGCTTTGTCCAAAGAATCGCACCGCGATGAGAGCGCAGACCACGAGAACGAGCAGCAAGCTCAGGCTCTCGGAAAATGCGGCGCGGGTGCGCTCTCCGCGCGCATAGCGCTCTGTCACGCGCGGCAGCATTACCGCTGGGACGAACGCGACGAGGTAGAGCACGGTCTTCCCACCCAATGCCGCCGCCGCATATAGCCCTGCGTCGCTCGAGCTGAAGAAGCGTTTTACGACGATGACGTCGACCGATCCCAGACACGTCGTCGCGAGGGTTATCGCTGCAACGCCGGCACCTGACCAAGCAATGCGGCGCCAGTCGTAACGTATGCGTTGTGCGACGACGCCCTTGAAGCGACGCACCAGTTGCCAGGCAATTACTATCAGCCCGCAAGCCGTTCCCCCGAAGAAGCCAAGGACGCCGCCGAAGAGTCCGAGCCCCAAGCCTCCCCCCAGGACGAGTAACGTGACGATTCTTGCTATGCCTTCGGCTGTCGTCGAAATGGCATAACCGCGGAAATCCTGCAGACCTTGGCATACCGAGCGCAAGATCACGGTGACGAGACTGCACGCAGCGATCACGCCTACTGCCGGAAGACCCCACGTCGGGACGCCGAGGTATGCCGCGGCGGGCATGGCCACCAGCAAGCTAGTCGCGATGTACAGCACGATCGCGACCGCACAGAAGCGCCCCAAATCCAGCCACAGGCCTTTCAGGTGGCGGGCGTCGTGGCGAACGCTAAATTCGGCCGCAAAGCGCGTGACCACCGGCGCCAACAATGCAGCCGGCAGAAGCATCAGAGTGATAAGCGAGATGAGCGTGTATAGCGTACCGTAGTGCGCAACGCCTAGCAAACGGCTCGCCAGAGCGTGGAAAGCGACGCTGCCCAGGTTGAGGGCCATCAATCCGGAAAAAACCAGTACGCTCTGACGCAATATCCCGTCGGCGCGCAAGACCGCCGAGAGGCGAGCCGACCAAGCGGAGACCATCGCAGAGGCCTTGTTCGCTACGTTTGGGAGGGCCTGCAAGCGACGTCGTTGGTCGTGATGCGGGCCATTTAGCGGGTGGCATACGGCAGAAGGTTCGATAGGTTGGCCCGCGCAGATTCGGGTTGGCGCTGCTCGGCTCTGTGGCGGCGATGGGATTTTGCGGGCAATGGTGGTAAAATAGCACTATCATTGTCGGGCACGGCTTAAGGCAACTCGGTCGTGCTCGCAAAAAAAGGAGCCCTCGATGCGGAGTAATTTCGACACTGGCCGCGCGCTGACGGGCGCGGCCGTAGCGGTCGTTCTTTCGGCTTGCGGCGGCTTCTCGCCGCCCAAGGCGCTTTCGTCAGCAAGTCCGCAAGGCGATAGAACGTTAATCTCGCAGTTAGGGTCCGCCGAGACCAAGATCGAGCACGTCGTAATCATCATTCAAGAGAACCGCAGTTTCGATAACCTGTTTCAGGGCTTTCCCGGCGCAGATACGCGCTCGTACGGCTACAACAGCTCCGGGGAAAAGATCGCGCTTAAGCCCGTCGGGCTCGCGACCAAATGGGATCTCGACCACGGTTCCTATGGCTTTTTCGCGGGCTGTAACGGCCAGGGAAGCCTTCCCGGCACCGACTGCCAGATGAACGGTTTCAACCTCGAGTGGGTTGGCTGCGGCAGCAGCGGAGAACCCCCGTGCCCGAATGCGAACCCGCCGTACAGCTACGTGCCGCACCGCGAAACCAAACCGTATTTCATAATGGGCAAACAGTACGTCTTAGCCGATCGGATGTTTGCCTCCAACCTGGATGCAAGCTTCGTGTCGCACGAGTACATGATTGCCGCGCAGGCGAGCTCCGCGGTCAACCTTCCATACGGCGCTTGGGGCTGCCCAGGCGGATCCGGCGATACGGTTCCGACGCTTACGCAACAGCGTACGATCGGAAATGCCATTCCAGCCTGCTTTGCCAACCAGACGTTGGGCGACGAGCTCGACACCGCGGGCCTCTCGTGGCGGTACTATACGAGCACTGTCAATGGAGACGGGGGCGAGTGGAGTGCGTACCAGGCAATCGAGCAGATCTACTACGGCAAAGATTGGAGCGAGGATGTAATTACGCCGCAGACGATGTTTTTCAATGACGTGCAGAATGGAACGTTACCGGTGGTGAGTTGGATCACGCCGACCTGTGCAAACTCCGACCACGCGAGCTGCGATTCGAATACTGGGCCCTCCTGGGTTGCATCGCTCGTCAATGCGATCGGCGAGTCCCAGTATTGGAATTCGACGGCGATCTTTGTGGTTTGGGACGACTGGGGCGGCTGGTACGATCACGTTCCGCCGCAACTGGTCGATTACGACGGACTCGGTATTCGCATACCGCTTTTGGTCATCTCGCCCTATGCTAAGCAAGGCCACGTTTCGCACGTGCATTACGAAACCAGCAGCATCGTGCGTTTCATCGAGGATCGCTTCGGGCTCCCAAGGCTATCGGCGAGCGATAAGCGCGCGACCTCGCCGGCAAAGGACTGTTTCAATTTTGCGCAGCCGCCGCGAGCCTTCGCGCCTATCCCCTCGGACCACGACAAGAGCTACTTCCTTCACCAGCCTCTCGATGGCCGCCCCGCCGACGGTGAATAGCGAGCCTCGCGCATAGTCTAACCAATTGGTTACGGGCGTTAACGCGTTAACGGGACAGACTTGTGCTACGGTAGGGCTGCCGGTTGCTGCAAACCGTGGGAGCGCGACTTGTCGCTTGGAGTTGTCCGGAATGTTGCCGCATCGCTGACCCGCCGAGGCCGTCGTTGCCCTTCCCATGCGCGCCGCCGCCCACGCGCACTTGTCTTCGCCGAATATTTTCCCCCGTACATGGGATCGGACCGCCGTCTCTTCGATCTGATGTCGAACATCGAGGGCTGGCAGGTCGGGTTCGCGGTGATGCCTCCACTGCGCGTGCTCATCTGTGGCGAGCGCGCCGAAGAGGCTCTGCGACTGCGCCTTGAATACCACTCCGGCTCAGCGGCGACCGCCGCGAAACGCTGCGCACCCAATAGCCAAGTTTACCATTTCAAGCTGACGCCGTCTCTCCGCTACCTGTGGCGCCTAGGTTTTTCGCCCGTGGCTTATGCTTGTACCGTCCCAACCTTGGTCGTGGAGGCGCTAAGGCTGATTCGCCGGAGTAAGCCGGAGGTCGTTGTCGCCGGACATCCGTCCTATCTCTGTGGGCTCGTAGCGGTCCTCTCGGCGCGTATCGCCGGCGTTCCGGTCTTGCTCGATTACCCCGATGCATGGACTCCGCTTGCGATCGAAACGGCCGGACTGCGGCCCTTGGGTTTGACCGCACGAATACTCTATGCGCTAGAAGCATTCATCGCTCGACAAGCGGACCGAATTACGGCGATCACCGCCGAGCTGGCGGACTACATTCGCAACACGATGAAAGCGGAGGCTCCGATAACGATCGTCGGCAACGGCGGCGACGACCGCATTTTTGCATGGGACACGCCTCCCGCGGACCGCGCGTCGCTCGATATTCCGAGCGATCACACAACGGTCGTGTACAGCGGGCGGCTCGAGTCCTGGTCGGGAGCGACGGCCCTCGCTGAAACGATCAAACTCGTGGTTGCGCGGCGTCGGAAAACGACGTTCGTCATCATCGGCGATGGGACTGCCGCCCAAACGCTCCGGCAGGCGATCCGGGCCGAGAAGCTCGAGGCGCACGTCGTATTTCTCGGCTATCGACGCTTTGTAGAGATGCCCCGGCTTATAGCGCTCGCCGATCTAGCCATTATCCCTTTCCCGCGAACTCCGGCGACGAACGTGTGCGCCCCCATTAAGCTTTACGAATACATGCTCATGAAAAAGGCTGTAATTACCACCGACCTGCCAGGGATTCGCGAGTCGGTTTCGGAGGACCACGTTCATTTCATCGCTGACCTCGACGCGCAAACTCTTGCCGGCGCCGTCCTAGAGTTGTTCGAGAATACCGACCGGCGCAGAGATCTGGCCCATCGAGCCTACGAGCTGGCCACGGCGCAGCTTACCTGGAGATCGATCGCCATGCAGTTTTCGGCTGAAATGCGCAAGACTGCAGATGCGAACCTAGCAGGTTTGCGGCGCCAGCGTGCTGCGGCGGTCAGACGACATGCGTCAGTGAGGTGACGAAGTTGTATCCCGCTTCGATCGGAACTTTATGCAAAGCGCTGCAAGCGCGAGCTGAACAAGCCAGACCAGCGCACAGGCGGTGGCAAATGCCTTCTGCGGCTCGTAGTAGATGGTGAACTGGCTTGGAAGCGCCGTCAAGACGAAAGCGTTCGCGTAGCCGTCGGCCATGCCGTGCCAAACCGCCGTCGCTCCTTCGACGCGCCATCCGGGTGAATAGCGCGTTCTAAAGACTAGTAGCCATGGACCTTGCGCTTTCGATCGAGCCTGCACGTCGGTACGCCAGGGAGACCGCGACGCATAGCCCCACGTCGCGGGAGAAAATCGTCGAACCGGAATGTTCCCTTCCCGACCCCGCGCGAGCCTATAAACAACCGCCTCACGGTCAATCGAGCGAAGGACGATCCGGCCATCGCTATGCACGGCGTCCCACCGCGGCGTTGCAGTAGCGGGGAGCAGTTTATGAGCGGCACCACTGACGACGTTCAACCGGCCACTCGAGTGAAGGAGCCACCATTCGCCATCCGCTAACGGCACGGACAATGGGGCGGACGATTCCGTGACTGCCCCTTGTCCGATTGTCGATTCGGAACGATCGAGCGTATACCACCGCGTGAGCAATGCCCAACCGGTGGCGGGATCGTCTCCAAGAGTCAGGCTCTGAAACTCCTGCACAAGAGCGGGTTCGTTCGCCCCTTGCGGCGGAAGCGGTCCGTCCGGGGAGTCGAGACCGGTCACGCCGGCCGGAAGGACGTTTTTGTACGTTAACGGCTCGTCCGTGGAGGCGCGCGCGAACGAGACCAGCCCATCCGATCGGATCGTGCGTACGCCTGCGACCTGTGTGATATGCTGTTGCACGCCCTGGCGCACTGAGTCGCCGCTCCAGAAGTCTGGGCGTTCGACGAGCGCGACGACGCCCATCCGTGAAAGCGCGTCGGCGACCCAGGGTCGGTCGAACCTGTCGGCCGCTGCGATCGTCGTCAAGGGCGGCAGCGTCGGATACTCGGCGAGCGATGGGTGGTTGGCGTCGGCGATCGCAGCGACGTCAATGCCGCCTGGCGTTCCGTTGTAGATCACCGGCGCAGCCAGCGGCGTCGATGCAATCCGGCCGGGAGGAAGAGCAGCGACCTCTGCCCGGATCGCGCTCTCTCGCGGCAACAGCACGTTTCGAACGATGGTCGTTGCCCCACCGAACAGTAACGGCGCAAACGCGGCGATAACCAGCACGACGAGCGGCGCTGCGATGTACGCGCGCCGCCACGATGCGGCAAGGATGAGAGCGTAGGCGAGTGCGATCAACGACGCGCCGTTTGAGGCATCGCGAAAAGCGGTGGCGGGGTAGAAGTGCGCATAGAGCGACCACCAAAGCGCATGGGCCGGCCCAAGCACACCGGTCGCGAAGAAGATGCCGACCAAGGGTAAGAATGCGAGCGCAACCGCATAGCGAAGCGGCCGAACGGCGGCGATCGAAAGGAGCGCGATAATGCCGAAGACCTCTAGATACGGAACGCCGGCGGCGTTGGAGCGGGCGTAGTATGGCACGACGTAGTTCGTTATCCAGATGACGTCGGGCCAAGGCGTCGAGAGCAGCCTCTCCCAGCCGATCTGCGGACGAGGGTAGAGCAAGTCCAGATGACCTCGCGCGCCGTTGAGTGCGATGAAGACCGGCATCAGCGAAACCAAGGCGCCGATGAGGAATGCGCTGGCGGGTATCCACAGCCGCCTCGGATTTGCCATGAGCCCACCTGCGATGGTTGCACATAGCCCGAATGCCGCAAACTGCGGCTGGATCGTAATGAACGATGCTAGGAGGCATAGCCCGAGCAGGTACGACAGAGAAGGCCCCGTCCGCACGGATTCAAAGCTGAGCCAAACCGCGAACGGCACCATTGCGTATGCATACCAAAAGCCGATATGCCCCGCGCCGAGATTGTCGAATAGGATTGGCGACGTGCTGTATACGAGTGCTGCCGCGCAGGCAGCCCACGGCGGAGCCTCCATGATGCGGGCGGAAGCTAGCGTCGTCCCCACAGCGCCTGCAGCAAAGGCCGCGATGAGTGCAATCCTCAAGGCGATGCCGGAGTCGAAAAAGATGGCCGGCAACGGAAGTATGAGGTTGATCAGGTTCGCGCTTGCCAGCGCGTTCGGAAATCCAAGTCCTTGCGAATTCCACGCGGACACGTGACCGGTGATACCGGCCAGCAGCGAGCGTGAATCCGGTGGCCAAGACCAGTCGTGTTGATAGGCCGGGATTCCGGGATGGGCGACGATCGGCATCAGAGCAAGAACGGCGACGATCGCACTGGCTAAGGAGGCCATCGCCCACACCGCGCTTCGCGAGATCCGCGTTACTCGGTCGTCACACGAATCCGCGCTCGGCGGCGTAGCGTATTCCCTTAGCGAAACCCTCAGTTTGCCCAAGCGGCAATCTTGGTCTTAGTTGACGCTGACGCCTGCCAAAAGCGTTTCGGTTGGCGATCGTTCGGAACGTCGCCACGCATGTGGGTCCTGCGCGAATGCGGCGAGCATGAAGACCGCCGCGAGCCGGCCCTAAGAGTTGCCTGCCGGTACGACGCCGACCCCGATCGGCTCGGAGAATCCTGTAAACTGATAGAGAATCTTGCCGCCCTTGGGATACGGTAACTCGTCGACCGTTTTCGGCGCGATGTCCAACACCCAAAGGTGTTTGTTACTCTTGTCCGGCGCAAAAAGAAACGGGTTGCGTCACACCGGGAAGGCTGACGGACCAACGACATCGTCGAGTACGCGCACGGCGGCACCATCCCGATCGCTACCTTGACCGATCCCAACAACGCCCCGGAAGGCCGCTCGGTAGATCCGACGACGGGGAACCTTGCCGTCGCCAACCCCCAGACCTTGAGCGCCGGCGCCGGAAGTGTCGGCGTGTACGCACACGCTGCGGGCACGCCGACGCTCTACACCGACAGCCAGATGAAGTTCGTTCTGTTCGTGACGTACGACGACAGAGGCAACCTCTACGCCGATGGAGTCGACTCGTCGGGGGCGTACCGGCTGGCCGAGCTTCGCAAGAACGGCGGAACGCTCATCCCAATCGCGTTCAATCAGAGCATCGTCCAAGCCACCAACATTCAGTGGGACCACAAGTACTTAGCCGTTGGCGATGGAGGCGGCGGGCGTCTTTCAGTTCTTCATCCAGGGCGACACCTTCATCGGGCCCAACCTCGGCAACGAGGACGTCATGTTCTGGAAATACCCCAGCGGCGGCACGCCGACGAAAGCGATCGGCGGGTTCAACGATCCGTTTGGCTCGGCGGTCAGCAAAGGTAAGAAGTAAGCCGGCGAAGGACTCGTTAGCCCTTATTTTTCTGCGGCTGTCACGCCCAGCGGCTCGGGTAAACCAGTTCCTAGCACCGCAACAGGTGAACCGCCGGCCGGATACTTGAATACCTCACCATCTCCGTTACCCGCATCCCCGCAGTAAACGAGGCCCTTCACGATCCAGGTCTGCGCGCAGTCGCTGGCACCCGTGTACGATACGGTGCCTTTTAACGTCGCCGTCGTTCCGCTCACCGCGTATTGATACGTCTGGCTCGTGAGCTGATCGAAGACGGTGAGGTACGTGCCGTCCCATTGCACGGAGCCAGGAAACTGCACCGAGTTGCTCGTTTTGATCGTTTCGAACGAGCTGCCGCCCTTCGGCAGTTCGACCAGAGCGAAACTGCTGTTGGTAAAACCATCGGCGAAGAGATTCCCGTTATTGTCGTAGCCGTCGAAGTACTCTGCAACCAGCGGCGTGCTATACACGGTGCCCGAGCCGGTCGCGTTCTTGAAGATCACGACGTCGCCGCCACCCGAACCCGACTCAAAAAAGGTGCCGACCGCGAGATCGCCGCTGGCGTTCATGGCGCAGCTCGTCGGAAACGAGTACGGAAAGGACAGCGTCTTGATCGGTGTCTGGGGGACCTTGTACTCCGTAATCTGGGTCTGTCCGCCGACGTTCCAGAAGATCTTCTTGCCATAACCGTAGAGGACGTTCGTGCACCCCTGGCCGCCGTCGCCGGCGATCTCACCGATCTGCTTGGTGCTCTTCGGATAGTCGAAGATCGAGGCGTAGCTGCCGTAAACGTTGAAGACGTACTCGAACTTCTTCGATTTCGAATGCTTGTTAGGCACGATCTGCGCGTAACGCAGCGCGCCGCCGCCCAGGCGTGCCGCCGTGACCGGCCGTCCGTTCACGAAGAGCGCCCTACCGACGTACGAGCCGTTGAGCGCAGCAGATGATGGTGATGGCGCGGCCCCCCAACCGCCGGCGCACGCCGAGCATAGCGCAAGTGCAAGCAGAGCACCCGCGTATTTTACTAAACCAGTCGGATTCACAGACGTACTCCTTTTCTGCGGAGAGGCGAACAAGCTCAACAGCACAGTTTGGTGTCTCACCGCCAGGGCCTGCCAAAGCGGAGTTAGCCTCGGAAGTCTAGCATTCTGTGCGGCCGGCGGCCCGGTCAATGCTGGTGCGCCGGAGTGGCGTCGCGGCGAGCAGGTGTTTTGCTCGCCCATGCGCTAAAAACGTAGGCAGGGACGAACCTTCGAAATCGGGGCCGTTGATGACAAACTCGCCGGTCGGCGCTGCGCACGGCCGCATCTTCTTAGCGCTGTTATTGTTCTTCTTGGCGGCATGCGGAGCACAAAATGCCGGCGTCGTTCCGCCGCGCGATGTGCTGCAAGGGCAGGCTCGCATCGTTTCGAGCGTCGTTGATGCCGGCGGCAAATCGTACGTCGTCGATCAGCTGTACACGCCTTCCGAGAACAACCTGCACGGCATAACCGCCGGTCCGGAGCGAGATATTTGGTTTACGGGCGACCTGCCCCTCATCGGCAAGTCGTCAGTCAAAGGCGATATGTTGGAGCGACGTATGGCAACGCGACCTCGATCGCCGAAGGACCCGACCAAAATCTCTGGGTGACGCTCTATCCCGGTGCCATTGGGCGAATGTCGCCCGACGGTCACTTGACCTCGTTTTCGCTGAGCGACAAATTAGGCATCAGCCCATTTTCGATTACCAATGGTCCGGACAAGGCGCTCTGGTTCCTCGTCGATGCCTCGACTAGCGATATCGTGCGCATCACCGTGGACGGCCAAATGAAGGCGTTTCGCATGAAGGCAGCGGGCTCCAAACTTCAAGCGGTCACCTATGGCAACGACGGAAACCTTTGGTTCACGGACGCGGGAACGAACAAGATCGGTCGCATGAGCGGGAGCGGCGTCGTCAGGGAGTTCGGCGTGCCCACATCAAACGCCGGATTATCCGGGATCTGCCAAGGCCCCGACGGAAGACTGTGGTTTCTCGAGCAGAACGCGAACAAAGTCGGCAGCGTTACGCCGTCGGGATCGTTCAAAGAGTACGATATCCCAACGCCGTCCAGCGGACCCAACGCCATCGTGGCGGCGCCCGATGGAGCGCTGTGGTTTACTGAGGATCCCGTCGGAAAAATTGGACGCATCACGACGGCGGGGCAGATCGCGGAATTGACGCTGCAGGGCACGTACCCACGACCCTATGATATCGCGGTGGGAAGCGATAAGAACGTTTGGTTCACCGAGTCGGAGTCGTACGGCATCATAGGGCGCGTCGATTTAAACGAGGTGCCGGGCTCCGATCCAACCTACTCTGAGATCGCGTTATCGTTGGGAAACGCTCGGCCCCAGCTCGGCGTTCCCCAAAACTTCCCGTTATCGTTCGCCGTTCAGGATTTAAAACATCACGTCATCCAGGGGCAGTATCCAAACGCGATTCATTTGACGAGCAGCGATCCTAAACAGGCATCGCTCTCCGAAACCGTCTTAAAATCCTCCACCTCAAAAGCGAGCGTCGCGTTCTCGGGGCACTATACCGATGCCGTCATCAGCGCAAACGCGGACGGCGGCGGAAGCGTTCAAACGGCCAGCGTGCTCCCGTCGGCGCCGCGCGAAAAGAAGCTGCCGAATCCGGGCTACGGCCTCACCACGGGTCCGAACGATACGCTTTGGATATGCTTGGCGGACGGCTCGATCGCGACCTACTCGAAGACCGGCACGGTGAAGGTCTACAAGGCAACGACGTCGTTCACGGGAGAGGGGTGTTCGATTCTCGAGGGCCCCGACGGTAACGTTTGGTTTACTGACTACGCGAATAACCGGATCGGTAAAATAACCGCGCGGGGCCAGGTTACCTTCATCGAGTTGGGCAACGACGCTTCGCCTTACTCGATGGCGCTCGGTTCGCTTGAGTTGCTGGAGGGCCACGATATCACCATGCTCCCGGCGCTTGAACGCTTGGGCGGATCATCGGGCGGCGCGCACCCCAAAGCGCTGATAGCGTTTAATCAGAGCACGAATGCCATAGCCGACGGCGCCGGGCCTATCCCTGATGGATCCGAAGCGTGGCTGGTCAAGTTTCGCAGCTCGCGCAACGATCTCGAAGATAGTGGCCCCCTGGAGGCCGCATACGCCGACATGGCGCGTAACGCTGGACTCAGCGTTGCGCCGACGCGTCTTTTCCCCGGTGGAGCGTACGGATACTTTGGCACACGGCGATTCGATCGCATTGCCGGTAACGGACGTTTCCATGTACTCTCTGCGGCGGCAATGCTGGAAATGGACTGGGACAGCGGTGGCCTGGATTACGACCGCTTGATGAGGTTAGGCCGTTATGTCGTCCAACGCCACGATGCCGCGCAGCGTCTCTTCGCGCGCATGGTCTTCAATGTGGTGGCCAACAACCGTGATGATCATGCGAAGCAGCATGCATTTTTGATGAACGCACAGGGCGTCTGGGATCTAGCGCCAAGCTTCGACTTGACGTTTGCGCGCGGTCGCGGCGGCGAGCACTACCTGGCAGTCAAAGGAAGGGCCGCCGATGACATCACTAGGGAACTCATGGTAGAGCTGGGCCGCGAGCATGGCATCGACGCTGCGGAATCACGCTCCATCATCGAGCGCACGATGGATGCGGTCAACCGTTTTGAGGAGTTCACACGCCCATACCCGATAAGTGCCTCCACCTGCCAGGACATCAATCGCGCGCTCCAATCCAACATCGCTCGGCTAGCCGGTCGTTCGATACGCTCGAGCGAAGCTCAGAAGCGTCCACGAGAAAATGTGAGAAACTAAGGTCAGCCAGAAACATGGAGAGGTGGCACACCGCTAGCGCCGGGCGGACTGTTTCGATGATACTTCTCGGATTTCAAGTTGCATCGTCTTTTTGACGCCTTGACAAACCGGCGCGCAGGCTTGTCGGCGGCCTCGCAGACCCCCGGGATAATCCGGTGTCGCCTCGAAGGCAACGATCGTATGGGGAATCCCGGTGCAAGGGATCGCACGGATTGCGGAGCATTCGAGGTGATGCGGCACGGGGGAAAAGCCAAGTGATGTTCTCTGGTAAGGAGGCCATTGATATGATCGTTAGAATCGCCGCCGTTTTTGCCGCTTGCACCGTGGGCATTACTGTGGCGGGCTGCGGATCGCCACGATCGCTTCCTACTACAAGTTTCGTCGCGCCTTCGCAAGCCATGCAAAGCGGCCGGCACCGCGCCGATCTCCTCTACGTCTCCGACTTCCTGTCGCACGACGTTTTCGTGTATTCGTATCCGGGCGGCGTCTTGGCGCAGATCCTTACCGGCTTTTCCTCGCTCGCCGGCGAGTGCGTGGATAACCACGGTAACGTATTCGTCGTCGATGCCGGAGCGACGCAGGTGCTCGAGTACGCGCACGGCGCGACCACGCCCAAAGCGACACTGTCGGATTTCGGCTCGATTCCGAGCGGCTGTGCCATCGACCCGACAAGCGGAAACGTTGCGGTCGCCGACTTCTCTACCAACGGAGGAGCCGGTGATGTCGCGATCTATGCTCGGGGCAAAACCCAGCCCAAGAAACGCTACACCGACCCGTCCTTCCGCGGGATGGTCCTCTGCGGTTACGACCCGGCCGGCAACCTTTTCGTCGACGGCAGCAGTCCCGAGGAACTGTTTGCCTTCGGCGAGGTGCGGCGGGGAAGCAACACCCTTACCGACGTTACCTTGGATCAGTCGCTTATCAGCCCGGGCGCCGTTCAATGGGACGGCAAGCACCTTGCGGTTGGGGACGAGTCGACCGGGAAGATCTACCGGTTTACCATCACTGGCGAAAACGGGACGACGGCGGGAACGACGACGCTGGGCAAAGCCAACAAAGTCTTTCAGTTTTGGATTATAGGTGGTCACATCGTGGGTCCGAATTTCGGCTCCGGCACGGTCGGCGTTTGGAAATACCCGGCCGGCGGCGAGCCGGTCGAGACGATTGCTGGTCCATCCGAGCCCGTCGGCGCCGTAGTCAGCAAGAAGTAGGCACAACCTTGGAGCTGGCCCGGTTCCGTGGAGTCTTTCCGCCTTGCCGCCGAATGATCGATATAGGTGCCGCCGTTGTAGAATACGCTGGAGCCCAAGTTTGCGCCATGGAGGTGTTGGCGCTTAATCGCTTGGCATTGGCGCTGGCGGCAAAAAGGTGAGAAACTAACAGTGACGAGATGATCTCGTGAGAAAACCGGCTACGCAAAAACGTCAATAACCATATGGATTTGCGGGAACTTGGAGAGGTGGCAGAGTGGTTGAATGCGGCGGTCTTGAAAAATCACTAAAGCCGTCGCGACAAGTCACCGCTAGCGTCGATTAAGCACGAATCCGTGAGCTATTCGCGACCTCCGGTTACGTACCGGGACCTATTCCGTTAGCAAATTGTTAGCAAGTTCGGCGTTTGCTAACAGATTTGCTATCGTGCCTGGAGTGGCCGTGAGTTAAAGGCGTTCTTGACAAAACCTAGGCCTGGGTTTATTCTGATTCTTTGTGGGCAGTAGGCGGATTGGCCAGGTCCGGTTTAGGGTGATCTCCGGAGACCACGCCGGCAGTGCGGTTCCGCACGTTCATGCAGATATAGGCAGCGGGGAGGTCATTGTTGAGCTGGCGGCGGGAGGCGTTCGGTTGTCAGCGGCCCACTCCGACCCCATTCGCGGTCGGGTAACAAAGAATGAGCTGCGGATCGTTCTTCGCATCGCACGTGATTCGTATGAAGAACTGCTCGAGCTCTGGAAGGAGAGCCAACTATGAAACCAGCCAGGAAACAGAAGATGAGGATCCTCATCACCCAAGCCGACATGGGGAAGGCCGTCGCGGCCGCTCGTCGCCGTGAGAAGGGAGCGACGAAGATTCGTCATGCTCGTTACGATGCGAGGCGTGATGCTATTGTAGCTGAACTATCGACGGGATCGATTCTATCCGTGCCTCGCCGGATTATTCCGGGATTCGCACGCGTGCGCCCCGGGGTACTCGCCGACCTTGCGATCACTCCCGGTAGCGAGGGTCTTTGGTCGGCGAACGTCGATGACGGTGTCCTTTTGGAGCAATTGGTTGTGCTGGCTGCCGGAGAGAGGACGGTCGGAACGATTGGCGCACGGATCAACGCTTCCAGAAAAACACCGGCGCGCGCCGCGGCGTCCAGAGCTAACGGCGCAAAAGGTGGTCGTCCTCGGAAAAGTGCGGCATAAGCCGGATAGAACTGCAAGCTGCGAGCACCTTAATGAAAAGATGGGCACGACTGCCCTTTTGTGTGATCTCGGCCCTGAATCGGGAGCCAGGAGTTCAAGAGGCGCAGATCGTGCGCTCTGACGGCTGGGAGATGCGCGGCCTTATGCGCGGTCGGAAAGAGGCAGCAAACGCTTCCTTGAGAAGACGTGAGAAACTGACAGCGGCGAGGTGATTTCGTGAGAAAGCCAGTTACGCAAAAACCTCAATAACCATATGGGTTTGCGGGGACTTGGAGAGGTGGCAGAGTGGTTGAATGCGGCGGTCTTGAAATGTTTACAGCTAGCCTCGATAAGTCCTCGCAAGCATCATTTGAGCACGGTAAGACCGGGTAAGTTATCCTTATCGCGGCTTATCGCGTCTTATTCGGTGAGAAAATCCGTGAGAAGAATCGGTTTTCTCACGGGCGAGATCCGGTCGCGTTCATCGCTCGGGAAGCTAATTCCCAGGGAGTTCGCCGAGCAGGAGATCAACCCACCCTCACAACTATCGGTGGCCTGAAATTGCCTTACACGTCGCTCCTTCGTAGCCGTTTGGGCAGAGATCCACAGTAGCTCCTGGCTTCCGATTCAGGGCCGAGATCACAACGCCCTCACCGCTTCTTTGCGCTGCGAGGGCCCCAGCCGTTTTTTTCGACCAGCTCTTTCATGGCGTCGACCTCAAGCGACAGCCGAGCGATGATGCGGTCTTTGCGTCGACTCTCGTCCTCGAGTTGCTTTAAGCGAACGAGATCGCTGGTTTCAAGTCCGCCGTACCGATCTTTCCAGAGTCGAATCGTGTTGGCGTGAACGCCATGACGCCGAGCGAGATCGGCCACCGGCCGTCCGGAATCTAACTCCTTGAGAATCGCGACAATCTGCGCTTCGGTAAACCGGCTCTTTCGCATGTGAGTCTCCTGACCGGGCTTTACGCCCTAAACTCACAGTCTCCGTCTGTCCGAATCGGCGCCTACAGGTCAGAACGCTGCGCCGCGCCGCTGGCACCACAGCCAAGGCTGGGCCGGCGGATTTACAAAAATTACCAAGACCGCCGCATTCAACCACTCTGCCGCTCGATCGCGAACCGAAAAGCATTACGAGGCAGTGACGGGGCTACCGGTCTCGATCGTCGAGGGTCGTGGTTGACGGCGGACTGCGAAGACCGCCCCGTATCCTTTGTGGCCGCCGCCGTAACTGTTCGTGATTGCTTAGTGAAAGCGGTATAGCAGTTTCAGCTGGCCGCTTGTCGTGATGCTGTACACGGTTCCGCAACCCGTCGGGTGTCCGGGGTGGCCGCAATGTATCGGGCGGCCGCCGCCAAGCCACGTCGTGCCGTAAAGCAGGCCATGCACGTTGACCAGGCCCGCCCAGGGCGTGGACCCGTCGTTAACGCCGTTACAGAAGCCGTGCAGTACCGTTTCGGCGCCGGCGGTCGTGACGGAGTACACCGTCCCTTCATCGCATCCGCCGCCGAAATAGGTCGTGCCGTAGAGCGTTCCCTTGACGTCGATGAGACCGGCATCGGGGACGTTTCCATCATACCGGTACAAGTTGTTGAAGCTGTGGAGGATCGTCGCTTCGCCGTCCGTCGTAACGACAAAGACGGTTCCGGCGCCGTCGGCACCACCATACGCGGTCGTGCCGTAGAGTGCACCGTGCACCGGGAGCAACCGTGCCTGGGGATACTTCCCGTCGTGACCTTTCCCAAAGCTGTGCAGCACCTTTTCTGTTCCGCTCGTCGTAATGCTGAAGACCGTGCCGCAACCGGTTCCGTTCCCCCCAGTGCATGTGCGGTCAGTCCCGCCGAAGAACGTCGTCCCATAGAGCGTCGTGCCGGTGCCGAAGTGGACCAGGCCCGCCCACGGATGCTCCGCGTCGTCGCCGTTTCCAAAGCTGTGCAGCACCTTCTCGGTGCCGCTTGTCGTAATGCTGAAGACCGTTCCGCAACCAGCAGCTTCGATAAAGGCTGGGCACGTTTGTGAACCATACGCGCCGCCGCCCCACGTCGTGCCGTAGAGCGTTCCTCTCACCTCGAGCAACGACCCGCCGATAGGCTCGGTGCCGTCTCCTTGCCCGCCGAAGCTGTGCAAGACGTTCTCGACGCCGTCCGTCGTGATGGAGAAGACGGTTCCGCCGCCAAAAGCGCCACCCGCACTTGTCGTGCCGTAGAGCGTACCGCCGACGTCGACCAGGCCCGCCTGCGCGGGATACTGCCCGTCCTGGGCGTTCCCAAAACTGTGCAGCACCTTGACGACGCCGCCGGTCGTAATGCTGAAGACGGTTCCGCAACCGCCGTGGCAGGTTTTACGGCTGCGAAACGCGCCGCCATTATTCGTCGTACCGTAGAGGATGCCGCCTACATCGATCAGCGGCGCCTGCGGATACTTCCCGCGATCGGCGTTGTGCCTCGCGAGGTTGCCTAGACCATCGGTAGTACCGAGCTCGGTGTGCGTCGGGACCGCCGCCGCCGACGGGATGCCCGCATTCGGTCTGCTGCACGCCACCGTGAGGACCATCAACGCGCCGTACGCGACTTGCCGCGCACTCGGCGGAAGTGCAATCTCAAGCTTCATGGCGCAGTTATCATTTGCGACGGCGCAAGTCTGGCCCCCAGGTTCGAGAAATTAGCGCCCACGCTATTCTCCAGAACATGCGTACTCGATTCCAAGGGGGGTGCCGGTGTTTATGCTCGCAAGAGGATCGCCGTTGTACGCTTGAATTGTAAAACCGGTTGTGGTCTGACCGTTAACCATCAAGAGCAATTTATAGGATGTGATTGAACTCAACGCGCAGGAATAGTTCGTGCTGGTGAACTGCGCGGCGGACGATAGTGCGATACTATTATTTGTCAAACTGCACCACGTCTTCGGCGCGCAGCTGACCGTGGAAGAAATTTTCACCCCGGGATCGGTCATATTCTTGACGATGTGGAAGCTGCCTGCGGTGGACGTGCCATACTGCGCGTAGCCAGGCGGTACTGGTCCCGTGGAGGACGTTGCGGATTTGGCGGCCATCAAAGGCGCCGTAACCTTCATGAACCCGTTGCACGTCAGCACGCTCGTAGTCGTCTCGCCGTAATCGCATCTTACGTAGTTGGCCGAGTCTCCTAAAAGCAGCTCTCCGGTCCCGGCGCCGGTATGCGAAATAAGCGAGCCACCACCAGGGGTTGGAGAAGGATACGGATTGGTGTTCGCTTGTCCAGCAACGACAGTCGCTCCCGCGATAACGTTGTTGTCGACGCCGAATCTTCCATTGCTATCGATCGCAATATAGTGGAGCTCGTCCGGCGACCCGCCGACAAATACCGCAACGGCGTAAATTTGATTCAAGATGCCTGCCACGTGATGGTCGCTCGCGGCACCCTGATGCGTGAACGAATATGCATTATAGTCAGACCCAAATGCGAGGAATGGTGTGATTGCTGGCCGGGTGCACCGAAGCAGAGGTAGTTACACATTCCCGTTTTGAGGACGCCAAGGCCGGATGGTGGGGAACCAAATCCTCCTGGCGCCGTCCCGGTGTTGTAGATGTTTCCAGCGGCGAAGGCGCCGTTAATTGCGGCCCATGCGCTCGGATATGGACTGGGCGTGGGTGCATTATTGTAATACCAGTAAAGGGGGCCTGGCGTGGGCGTGGTGACCTGGGCTAAGAGTCTCCCGTACGGTCGGGTTGGAATAGAACCGTCCCCCCTTCCCGCCGCGGTCCGAGGGCTGAACGCCATGACGAAGATCGCGATTAGGAATAGAAGCGCTAGCGCTCGCGGCACGGCTAAGCCTTTCTTAAAGCTGATCGGCGCAAACTACGTCGACGCCTAATCCCCCGAACACGCATACTGGATATGGAGATTGGTGTCGTTGGCTATGGTGCCGGTAGGGTTGTACGCTTGAATCGTAAAACCGGTTGTGCTCTGGCTGTTAACCACCAACCTTAGCTGGTAAGTTGAGGAAGAACTCAACACGCAGGTATAGGTATTGCTGGTGAACTGCGCGGCAGACGATAGTGCGATACTATTATTGTTCAAACTGCACCATGAGGCCGGATTGCATTGGCCGTTCGTCGTCACCCCGGGATCGGTCGTATTCTTGACGATGTGGAAGGCGCTTCCGCAGGCTGTGCCGGTATAGTCGTAGCAAGGCGGCACCGGTCCGGTCGAGGAAGTCGGCGATTTGGCGGCCATCAAGGGGCCCGTCACGGTCACGGGTGCATTGCACGTCAGCGCGCTTGTGGTCGTCTCGCCATAATCACACCTTACGTAGTTGGCTGAGTCCCCCATAAGCAGCTCGCCTGTTCCGGCGCCGGTATGCGAAACAAGCGCGCCAGGGGTAGGAGAAGGATACGCGTTCGTGTTCGCTTGACCGGCGACGACGGTCTGTCCGGCCCTAACGTCGCGATAGACCCCAAGGTTTCCAAGGCTGTCGACCGCCGCGAAATAGCTGTAGGACGAGTTTTCGTAAAATGTAATGCCATAAACGCTGTTCGGGACGCCGCCCGGGCAATGAGTGGTGCAGTCGTCCGGCGCGCCCAGAATCGTCAATGAAGTATGGTTTATATTGTCGACGTCATTCCCAAGCACGAACACGGCAGGCGATGCACTGCCGGGGGTACCGAAGCAGAGGAAGTTGCACAACTGCGTGTTGAGGACGCCAAGGCCGTTTGACGATCCCGATCCCCCGGTGCCGGTGTTGTAGACGTTTCCTGCGGCGAAGGCGCCGTTAATCGCGGCCCATGCGCTGGGATATGGACTGGGCGTGGGTGCATTCTCGTGATACCAGTAAATGGGGCCTGGCGTGGGCGTGGGCACCTGGGCTACGAATCTTCCGTCGGGTTGGGCCGGAATAGCACCCTTCCGTCCTATGGCTGCGCCCCCAGGGCTTAACACCACGACAAACATCGTGATTAGGAACAGGAACGCTAGCCCTCGTAGCATCGCTCAGTCCTCCCCATAAGGATGGGTTAGCACGCCCTTCCTATTTTGCTTTACCTTTGAGAGCCCGCAGTAATTCGGCAAGCTGGCGGCGGCTCCTTCCATCCTTACAACGCCTAGCCGATGCCGATGGGGACCGCACTGTGACTCGTCCTCAGCCACAAAACTTAGCTTGACGGTTAACGCGCAGACGCAAGCGGCTTTACGATTCAGGCCTACAATAATTTTGGAAGCTCGATACTCGCTGGAACACCGCTCCCTATCAACTACGTGTGTTCTGGAAATTAGCTGGGCGCGGAAGTCTTACTCCGATGCAGCGTGGTCTTCAAGGTTCTGGTCTGGCGCCATGCCCGACGCCTGCGCGCCAAGGCCGGCACCGGGCGCAGATCGACGCGCACGTGAGATGAGTGTCGCGTACTACCAATGCACTCGCGTTGCGCGCTTTACGCTGCCCAAGCGGTTCCTGGGCGAATCTTCCTACGTCCGACCGCCTCGACGTCTCCGTGAGAAATCCGCGTCTTTCTCCCGGATTTTCTCACGAACTAAGGCCCTGTAGGGATGCGCAACTGTTGGTTCGATCCCTAATCGCCCTCAAATGAGACTTGCGAGAATTTATCGAGACTGACTGCAAACATTTCAAGACCGCCGCATTCAACCGCTTCGCCGAGTTGACGCCCTAATGTAGCCGACTACGCGAACAGTCAGGTTGTCACATTTTTGTCACGGATCGGCCGAATCGCCGCGGTATTGGTCGGAATCGGCTGGAACGGTGAAGCGCCGAAAGCGTGATAAGGAACGCGTTTTCGTCAATGCTCGGAATCGGCCAGGACCGCTGAGGAGGGGTTCGATTCCCGTTGGCGCTAAAACAACCCTTATATAACAAGAGTTTTTCGCATCAGCCGGCGTGTCGTCTAACGGATTCTTGCCGAAGCATCCAAGCCTACAGTTCGGGGAGCAAGCTCGCGCGTTGACGTCGGTTGTAGATGATGCCGAGATCGCTTTAGCCGGTTGTTTTCACAGCATTGCTTCGCTGTAAGAACGAAAGTGTCCACGGAACCGGGTCAACTCCACTAGGGCGCGCTGCACACGTGTCGAGATTCTGGGCGAGACACTTCGCCCGACTACTGTACGTGACGGTACCAGATATTTGTATTGCACGCACCTTTTAGCAAGCAGTCGCCGAACATACGCGCCACGCCTGGCGAACGCTCGGGTGGCTTGCGCTTGGCGGCACGCGGTGCTACGCTTATTCCGGCTTCGGTGGGCAGACGTTCCCAACGAGCCGGGCTTCACCTCTGGAGCGGGACACCATGGAGGGCCGAGATGCCCACGATGCATATGTGCTACCCAAGCGGAGGCTCTCCAGCCTTTTCCGGCAGGGGATGCCGAACTTCCTTGCAACCGTCCGCCCGCCTGTGACGAGAGCAGAACTCTTATGATTCAACGCCTTGCGATCGGGCTCGCGACCTTCGCGGTCATCGTGGCGCTGTGCCTACACGCAAGCGCGCAGAACTCTC
Source organism: Vulcanimicrobiota bacterium (assembly GCA_963790985.1). Taxonomy (GTDB): domain Bacteria; phylum Vulcanimicrobiota; class Vulcanimicrobiia; order Vulcanimicrobiales; family Vulcanimicrobiaceae; genus Cybelea. Next base: position 4,088 of record CAWBQB010000004.1, on the reverse strand, counting down.
TACCCCTGGTGGACCCGCCAAGCTCCGGCGATGTCACGTGGTACAACACGGCGTCGCCGTGGCCATCTCCCATCACTTCCGCCTATGTTGGTATCGGAGGCGCGCTTGGCGCGGGCAACATCTATAATACCGCGACCAATGGGTTTGGCACCGCGGGCACGGGACTTCTGGGGACAAATACATGCGCGTTTCTATGCTACGGGTCGCCGGGAGTGGCATCCGCCAACGTGCTTGCCATCGGCAACGATGTTTCGAGCCCCAACCCCGACTCATTCACGACCATTGGAGCTCCCGATGACTGCAAAACTTCTGGCGCTCCCCCTTGTCCCGGAGGAATCAAGGATCAAGTTTTTAGCATTGAAGGCTACGCTTCACCAGGGGCTACCCCTACGGTACTAGTGTCGATTGACCTCAATGCAAACTTCGCAGTTTTCGACAATGTCTATGCGGGAGCTGCCATTATCGCTGGAGCAGGTACCGGTAACCCCTTCCCATCGCCCACTCCTGGTTCTCTCGTCTCATATACGGGCACAGGCGCCGGTGACGTTCTGCTTGGAAGCGCCGGCACCGGAAACTATGTCAAATGCGATTACGGCGAAACGAATGCGAAAGCGCTCACGTGTGATCAGCCGCTCATTGTTAGCAATGGAGGAGTTCAACCTAACGGACCTACAGGGGGATACGCCCCGGAAGCATTCCCTCAAGGTGTAGCTACTGCACACCCTCAGATCTTAACGGGTAGCTGCTCTGTCACTGCGCCATCAACAGGCTGCACGTTTCCGGGCAGTCTCTTTCCCGATACGACGTATAATTGCACAATAAGCGCGCAAGGCACGACTGGGGTCTCCGATAGCTACGTAAAAACGTCAGCTTCTGAAATCACTATCTACTCCGCAACCAGTACAACGTTCTCGTACATGTGCATGCGATAGTTTATGGCTCCTCGCAACTTTTGCCAGCCTCTTAGAAGGCCCCCCACGATTTTCGTCGGGATCGTAGCCGCGGTGCTTTCGCTTTGGTCCAACTCCAGCGCTCAAGGCCCAGATCCGCATAAGAGCATGAGCCTGCGGTCGTACGGGGGCGGCAACACTGCAGTTGACCCACAAGTAGCGTCCTACACCGCAATGGGTGCCTCGCCCGCCGACCCGCCTAGCTACCTACCGTGGTACGCGTCACCCTCGCCGCTCCCGTCCGTATCCGCGTACGTCGGCATTGGCGGCGCATGGGGGTCAGGAAACATCTACAACACCGCAACGAATGCTTTCCCCTCGCAGGCTCCTGGGACAGGCGTATTAGATACTGGCCAGTGTTCCTTCATGTGCTTTGGATCGCCCGGAAGAACGTCGCATCACTTTTTTGCGTACGGTAATGACGTCAATCCGCCGAGCATCATGGCGCCAGGCACATCATACACGCATTACGGAGCAGCCGCTGATTGCACTCCAACGCCGCCCGGCCAGGGCTCATGCCCGGGAGGAGTTGAAAATCAGGCTTTCGGCGCTACGATTCAATCCTCCCCGCAACAGCAGGGTCCTTTCTTCCTTGCTGTTGACGGCACCGGCAACCTCGGAGTGTTGAGCGATCTTTACGCGGGAGCGGCGATTATCGCCGGGGCAGGTACCAGCACTCCAGAACCTTCACCCTCTACTGGCTCACTAGTTTCGTACACGGGCTCGGGGCGCGGTGAAATACTGCTGGGAAGCACGGGCGCCTTAAACTTCGTCAAGTGTGATTACGGCGAGACTACTGCTCACGCACTTACTTGTAATCAGAAGCTTATTGATAGTGCGGGCGGCATTCGACCAAACGGGGCGTCGGGCGGGTACGCGCCGGAGGCGTTCCCTCTCGGAGTAGCGACGCCGCACCCGCTCGTCATGAGCGGCAATTGTGTGGGCGTTTCGACGACGGCATTGTGTACATTTCCCAATAGCTTCTCATTTTCCGACACGAGCTACAATTGCACGGTCAGTGCGATCGGTACGAGCGGCGTTACGGAGAGCTACGCAAAAACGTCATCTTCCTCCATTACGATCTACTCGTCAAGAATTTCAACTTTTACATATATCTGCATGCGCTGATTGACTGACTATGCATATTCGCAAAAGGTTTTATTCGACAGCGTGCGCAGAAAACAACCCGCCTGAGAGAATAGCATCGCCGGGCGATAGCGCGCGCCGCTGCCCTGCGTCCCCTTTAACCGCTTTGGAGAACGCGTTCGGGACGGCCCGCTGGGTTTTCAGCTCGCGCTATTTCCGCGGAAGCTGTTAGTGCACATGGCCTTTAGAGGCTCAACTTGGACGTTTATGAGGCGTTTGTTCCGTTCCGCCACTTCTGTGTTTTGTGCGGCGGCGATTACAAATTGTGCAGGGAGCGTCAGTACGCCGATTCCTGCTTCGCTAGCCAATGCGCGATCTGGCGCGATGGCCGAACGAACGCGACCTAGCAAACCAACTCAGCAATACAAAGTGCTATTCGGCTTCGGCAGCAACGTCTATGGCGATGATGGAGCCTACCCCTTGGCGAGCCTGATTAAAGTCAATGGCGTACTCTACGGAACGACGGCCTACGGTGGATCCTACGGTTCTGGGAGCCATGTCGGCTACGGAACCGTTTTTAGCATCAGCACCATCGGAGCGGAGAACGTGCTGTACAGTTTTAGCGGCGGCACCGACGGCGCTGCCCCTGCTGGCGGCTTGATTTATGTGAAAGACCGGCTCTGCGGCACGGCATCCGCGGGCGGCGCCTATGGCCTTGGGACCGTATTCTGCGTCAAAATGACCGGCAAGAGTTTTCGCGTACTTCACGCGTTTCGTGGCGGCGGCACAGACGGCGCTGATCCAATGGCAGGCCTCCTGGAAATAAGGGGCAGGCTGTACGGCACCACCGCTGAAGGCGGCGCGTACGGCGGGAGCAACTACTCGGGGGGAACCGTTTTTAGCGTAAATGTGGCCACTGGCAATGAGCGCGTACTACACAGCTTCGGTGGCAGTGCAGATGGGGCATATCCGGTAGCGGGTCTGATCGATGTGAACGGTACACTCTACGGCACGACGGAGGAAGGCGGTCAAAACGGTGCTGGTACGGTCTTCGGAATGAGCACCGCGGGCAAGGAGACCACGCTCTACAGTTTCAACGGTTCGCTTCCTGCTGCCCGCAATCCCATTGCCAGCTTGACTATGATGAACGGCATGCTCTACGGCACGACGTACGGCGGCGGCTCAGCGGACTGGGGCGCCGTTTTCAGGCTTCGTCTAGATGGCACCGACGAGCGCGTGCTGCACAGTTTCAACAACGATGGTTCCGACGGAATTCGGCCGTATGCCGGTCTGATCGCTGTGAGAGGCGTTTTATTTGGCACGACGTATAATGGCGGCACAGCATGTCGCGGCAGTAGAGGTAGCGGGATCGGTTGTGGGACAATCTTCCGCGTCAAAACGAATGGAAACGAGCGCGTGCTGCATAGCTTCGGTGAGAACTATAAGAATGACGGACTATATCCAGCAGCTTCCCTGATAAATATCAACGGAACGCTCTACGGCACAACGGTTAAAGGCGGAATTGCGCCTCCGAGTTGTCCCCATTCAGGCGATATCTGCGATTATGGAACTGTCTTCGCTCTAGCCCTCTAGAACAGGCGGCGGGGTGCTCCTTCTGCAACTCCCCCGGCGGTGCTGGCTAGAGCGAATTTTAAAGCGCCGGATCTGCCGCGTCGAGTCGATCGTTAAGCCGTCGTCACGGCGGCCAGCATGGAGACTCTGGACTCCGCCTGTCTAATGACCTGAGGTGGCATCTTACGCAGCCGATAACTGTGAGGGTTGGGTAGTTTGAAAGTCGGCCGCGAACTCCCTGGGCGTCCTGGCTCTCGATTCAGGGCATAAATCAGCGCCGGCCGACTCGCCGCCCGGGCAGCGAAAGCGGCCTAAGATGCCGCCTGCTCGTCTAACGGCGATCTAACGGATTCTGCGAAACTCACCGGGATTCGTCGGGACTAGCCGGGACTCGAAATTCGAAAAACCCATACAGGAAAGGACTATCCGGCATTCGGCGGGAGCGGCTGGGACCCCGATTCGCGGGTTCGATTCCCGTTG
>CAWBQB010000003.1:722500-1511117 GCA_963790985.1 Vulcanimicrobiota bacterium | reverse complement strand
TTCGATTCCCGTTGGCGCTACCATAAAGGGCCCGTATTTACGGGCTTTCTTTGTTGTCAAAGAGGTCGCGTGGCACGGTTGTGGCACGGAGTCGACGACCTTTGGCGGCCCTAGCCGCGTCGCGAGGGCACTCGTTACGGCGGGCCCGAGCAGTGCGTCGATTCGAGCAGCGGCGTCTTCTTTAAGCGCTTCGATGGCATGCACGTAGATTCGGGAGGTGATCGCCGTTGATTCGTGGCCCAGGGCGCGTGAGACGGTTTGCAGATCGACACCTGAGGCGAGCGCAAGCGTCCCGAACGAATGGCGCAGATCGTGGAAGCGCACGTGTGGCAGCTTCGCGCTCTTCACGAAGCGAGCAAAGGCGAGGGAGAAGACGCCGGGCTCCCATCGGGATCCGTCGCCTCGCACGAACACCCATCCATCATCCTTCGCCGCGCGTCCTTGCAGCAGCGGCGGATCGTGTTGCCGTTCACGCTCGTTGCGCAGGACGTCGACGACGAATGGCGGTAGGGCAATCGTCCGCGCACTGCGCGCCGTCTTTGGCGGCTTCGTGCGCGTAACGCCGTTCACCGTTTCAACCGAACGACGCACGGTAAGGCGACGAGCGTCCACGTCGACGTCGGACCACCGCAAACCGAGCAGCTCGCCGCGGCGCAATCCCGTGCCGGTCGCCACAACGATCGCCGCCTGAAGATCGTTGCCGTCTGCCGCCTTGAGCAGCGTGACGACGGCGGCCGTATCGAGGGCGCGCATTTCCTTGCGCTCGTAGCGCGGCGGCTCGATCGCGTCCGCAACGTTGCGGATAAGCGACCCCATTCTCACACCCCACCGCAGCAGCGTCCGCAGCGTATTGAATACGTGCGCCACCGTGCGCGCGGAAAGGACACCTTTTTCACCGTCGTTGCGCTTGCCACGCCGCCACTTCGCCAGCGCGGCTTCAACGTGCGATGGTCGTAATGCTTCAGCGCGAAGAGAACCGAACGCCGGGATGATATACAGCCGCACATGCGAAGCGTAGAACGCGTACGTTCGCGCCGTGACGCGATGCTCGGTCGAGGCGAGCCAGGTCTGCGCGAGGGTAGCAAAGGTGATGCGCGAGCCATCCGCGTGTCCGCCGGTTTCGATTTCACGAAGCAGGTCCCGGAGACGCTTCTCTGCTTCGCTCTTGGTGCCGCGCACCGTCTCTCGGCGTTGCTGACGCTTGCCTTTTGCGTCCCGCGTCAACTCCACCCGCAAGTACCACGACCCATCGACTCGGCCGCGTCGTATAGACCCTTTCATGGCTCGTCGTCCTGTTTCGGCGTGAGGCCAAGGAACACTTCAAGTGCCTGCCGTGTGACAAGGATGCGACGTGGCGTAACGCGGACAGCAGGTAGGCGGCCTGATGCAATGAGTTCGTACGTCGCGTTGCGCCCGATCCCGAGCACGCGCTGTACCTCCTGTACGCTGAGCACGTCTCCCGCCTGCGCCAGTGGTAGGTGGTTCTTCATCTCGTACCTCTTGAAAAAAAATGCCCCGCAGCGCCAACGCTCCGGGGCATTTCACACGCATATTAATGCGTGTGAAAGTCGGGTAAATCTCGTCACACCAAGTATACCGTAGTTGCGCGCCTACGAATAGACCTCGATCACTCAGCGGCAGCATGCGCCGGCGTTGCCGTCCGCCGTAGTCGAACGACGCGAGACGCTGCTACGGTGCGCGTGAGACCGACAGGCAGCGAGCGGAGCCGTGGACGCATGATGATAGCAAACGTGTCGAGGGCTCGCTATGCTCGACCCTACGGGCAGACCCTCGACACGCTTGCAGAGGCGTAGGCGCCCCGGCTCCGCTCACCGCCTGTCGATCTCGGCCAGCTCCTACCTGCGCGCGACGAATGCCCCTCTCCGTCCCCGCCTGTGACCTTCACGGCGCTGCACTCGGCGCGACACTTCGAGCGTTACATGGGCCGTCTGGGCACGTGTACGAGCCCGTCAACGGCGCGACACTCGCGTATTCAAGGCCGTGCGATCGGAGCGTCATAGGGCCTTCCGATGCACACGCGCGAGGCCGCCCGCGGCGTGGCACGCACGTATTCACAGCCGCGTCATCGATCGTCACATGGGCCGTCTGGTGGACACGCGCGAGCCAGTCAGCGCCGCTGCACCCGTCACGCCGGCGTTCTTTTGGAGCTTAAAGCGGGACAGACATTTCGGCACCCACGGGGCTGGTCGATCGGGCACGGTGACGATGACTTTGCCTGGCGGTAGTTCATCAGACGCGGATACAGGATGCTGTCGCAGGACTGGCCCGGGTTGGAGCGCTTCGCTGCTGCTACGAAACACAGCGGCAGGTGGTACTCTGCGTTGGCGATGTACGGATACGATCGTGATGAGAGGTGCGCTGCTGGGATGCGATGCTGGGGGTGACCTCGGTTTTTGATTTTCGTAACGCAAGCCGGTGGTTGTGGCCACGGCGCCTGCGGCGCCGCGGCCACAGCCAGGGGTGGGCGCGTCGCGTCGCCTTCGGCAACGCTCAGTTCGCGGCTGCGTATCCTAGCGCCGAACGACTGCTACTACAACCTTGCGCGGTCGGTCGCCGAACAGCGCGGCTTAACGTTTCGAGCGCGTAAGCATGGAATAAGCCTCCCGCGGGGCGCACATGGATAGTGATAGCTACGAAGGGCGCATGCCAGCGTTTCTGGTCTCCAGGGTCTTTGAAGCACACAAACGGGCGCCGGCGGCCGTTTCGCAACCGCGGTCGGCGACTCGCGGCCGTGCGTCGGCACAGGCGAATGCAAGATGCGGCATCGGGCGGAAAGCTCGCAATGTGGCCACGACCCGCATGACCATGGGGATACGCGACGGCAGTTGAAGTGCGACAGCGCGGCGGGGGAATTACACCCAAAGGAGCTCCGACCGGCCGAGCAAGAGTCCGTTGGGAACCATCGCGCCGCGCGCTGCGGGGGTCTATCATGCGTCAGATCGTCGCTGGGATGTTTTGCCTGCTCCCCGTCCTCCAGTCGCGCGGCGCTAGCAGCGCAGTGACGCTCGGAGCCGGGGTGAGCTCAGGCCCGCCTGCCGTCGCGAGTGTACCAAAGTCACCGCGCCACCCACATCAGATTCACCGCAGCTCGGTTCCTGAGCGATCGCCGGCAAACTACAAAGACGCCGACCGGTACGCGCGACTTGTCCCCAAGCCAATCGGCTCCCTAATCGCGCCACCGGGTAGCTGCGCCCGCTGATCTCTGGAAAAGTTGGGTGGGCGAGAGGCAAATCGCACTCGGCGGGCCGGCCCGACCGCGCTACCGACGCAGACGACGGGCATTCGGCCCTGGTGGACGTATAAGGCGCCCTCTATGCCGGGGATAGGCCAGGCCATGGTGAACGTCGGAACGCTCAACGTGCCGCTCGCGACGACTGACGTCGATATTCCCGAACGTGGCCTCGACCTCGCCTCCGGCGCGCGTACAACTCGCAGTCCACGCACGACGCCGCCAGCGACGCCTCGATGCCGTGGGTCGGGAACCGCTGGACGAATAACCTGGCTCACGTCGCGGCGGCCCCTGCCAGCCTCAATATGGAGGGCGAGCTGCTAGCGTCATCGGTTCAAGACGCACCGCGAGGCATCGCTCTCGGTATTCGATTATATCGAGGGCTGGTACAAGCTTGCCAACTGCAAGGCTTAGGCAGGCCGGACCGGGCCGAGTCGAACTGACCAGAAAAGCCCGATCGGCTGCCTCAGCGGGCGTCTTGGACCGCTTTTAGATTGCAGGGTCCGAAGGCGTTTCAGTCCAACTTTCAAATTCAAAATTGTTTAGTTTGGATTCAAAAGGTTTCGCCGCATTCTACTTTGGAGGATCAGCAAGTGACGACACTGACGCATGATGTTACACAGATGTTGTCTCTTTGGCAATCGCCTATTGATAAGGTTGGTATCGCTGAGGCCGAGTCGCTGCAACAGCGGGAACCGCGCTGCTCAATCAACTACAATGAAGACCTCACCCAAATTACAGCGTTCAACTATGCGCAGTACATCTATTCGGCGAGCGGCGACGATAATCTCGCGTTGGACGATATGTTCCAAGCCATGACGGCGGCCTATTCCTACTACGGGAAGATTGGGGGATTGGCGTACATCCCGCAATTGAGAGGGTCGGTGAAAGCGCCCGATCCGAGTACTTCGGTTTATCACCAGGTCACCGACCAATGTAACATGGTGGGATCGGGCACTGGCGGATATAACGCCGCGAGCGGCACGACGAATTTTTACCACTTCGAAATTACACCGCTAGCGGCATTGGGTAACGTCTCGCAGTTTCTGACATGCTCGGGCTCCCACACGAGCGGCGGAACGTTCTTCCGCGGCTTATCATTTCGGTGGCTACAGACTGGCGCACAATCGAACGACATCTGCATCTACGCAGGAACGTGGAACGTTCGAGCTCTGGATTGCAATTTCACTGACTGCCCTACTGCGATCCAGGGAATTGGTGAGTCATGCGGCCTTGAGCGGTGCACTATACAATATACCACAGGAGCTCCCAACAACGCGGTAGCTGTATACCTATTCGGGCCGGAGTGTTTTGCTGTTGGCCCCGGTGAATACCGACAGGACTCAGTTGCAAGTGGGGGCCCGACGGGTTGCACAGCGATCGCGCTAGGTGGCGGGGACCCTAAAGGTAGCACAGAGCATGCGATCGTGGCGAGTCTCCATCTTTCGGATTGGTCCTACGCTATTAGCTACCATTTTAATCACGGCGTGAATGGGTCGCACGTAACGAATGTTGAGGCAGAATCATCCATTACTTGTGTCTTGATGCAGCCGACATCGACTGGTAGTAACAATCAGATCAACGGTGAAAAATACACGTCGTGCACATTTGAGAAATCGGGCGACTCTACTAGTTCATCGCCGATCGTGTTCATTGACACGAATGGACAGAGCAGCAATAATGCCATAAACGACATCGAGTTTCTCAATTGCTCCGTTTATTCAACGGCAACCGGACTGCCGCTGAACAGTCTATATTGCTATCAGATTACATCTGGAAGCAATATCCGCATCATCGGCGGAACGGCGTCGAACGCTGGTCCCGGTGTAAATTCCGCTGGCATCGCTATCACACCGACAGCCGTCTCTGGCGGCCCAGCGGGGCCCGGTGGGATTACAATCCTAGGCGTCAATCTCAACGCCAGCTATCCACAGGCTGGAGGCGGTGGAGCTCAGTCGTACGCGCTGCTCGTCTCCGCAAATCTGCAGGATTTGGTCACCTTAGATGACTGCAGAATGAATGGCTATGGGAGCGCTGGGCCTGTTCTGATTACCGCGACCGCGAACGTTCATAACTACTTGTTCATCCGCAATTGTCAGGGATACAACGATCAAAATACGACGATTCTCTCCGGAGTAACCCACCTCCCCACTGTGAGCCCCGTCAGCGCCGCGACGGCGAGTAGCCTGACCGGTGGAACGAACTATTACGGCCCTTCGCTAGTAGTGTTTACGAATAGCTCGAGCCTTACCGGGCTTACATTCACGATAAATTCCTCCATATCGCAAACCGTTCCGCCGAATGCGTTTGTTTCGGTATATCTCGCGTCGCCCTACGATACGATTCAGTTTTCGCACACGCTAGCTGCTTTTGCGTGGATTGGAAAGTAGCCCCCGAAAATGTTGTATATCGAATGAGGGTCGAACGGGGCTTTTATTTCCCCTGTAGCTTGAATGAGTTGAGCGTGATCGCATTGTCGTTGCTTAGGAGAGGAGGCCCTTATGAAGAGCGTCGCGCTTAGCTGGTGCATCGCGATCTTGGGCACATGTTCCGCGGTACTAGCAGGCTGCGCAGTCTCATCCACGACAACGCCAGGTGTATTGCTGCAGCAAATCCGGCACCAAGAGACGACGGCGGCATTCATGGACCCTTCGAGTTCGCTGGGAACTTTGCTATATACGTCGAGTGGCACCGGAGAAGTCTTCGTCTATTCGTATCCGCAAGGAAAGCGCGTGGGTCAGCTCACCGGATTCGACGGCGGAGCTGGGCTATGTGTGGACGCAGCTGGCGACATATTTATTCCGTCGACTACTAATCAGTCCACGCAGGCAAGCACAATCTATGAATATGCTCACGGAGGGACTGAGCCAATCGCCGCGTTGAGCGATTCCGGTGCGGCCTATGGGTGTTCGGTCGATCCAAGCACCGGAGATCTTGCCGTAGCGAATGGCTATGATACGTCTAATCCTTACGCGCCCGGGCTTGGCTCTTTGGCAATATACAGTTCCGCGCAAGGTATGCCAAGGGTGTACTACAGCTCGGTGCTCGGCGTGCATCTGTGCGGCTACAATGCCAAAGGAATACTGTTCCTGTCGATTTACAACATTCAAGAAGGCAAGCCCCAGCTGGCGCAATTCACTGAGGAAAGCGGCTCATTCTCAGTCGTAAAGCTGGGCGTTACTATCCATAATGATCGTGGCGGCTTTAATCCCGTAGTTCAATGGGACGGCAAACATATGACAATCTCGTCGTTTAAGGGAACTGGAGCGCCGCTGGTCTTGTACCGACTGCAGATATCTGGAAAAAACGCTAAGGTTGTCGGTACTACGACGCTGCTGATCACGAAGAACAAGCACCTTGGTCAAAGCTGGATACAAGGCAAGCAGGTCGTAGGCATTGCCGCCCTTCGCGGGGCGAACAACATCGCTTTTTGGGCTTATCCCGAAGGGGGTGATCCAAAGAGACAGATCAAGAAAGTCATCGAAACTAGCGAAGGCAGTCTGGACGGGATTGTCGTATCGCCCACTTCAGGGCGCTAGTGCAAGGATCCGGTCGAGTCTGCTGCAAAGCACGATGGTTAATACGCCCGCTGGTGCCTGTCGATGGCACCCCGGAACCGGTAGAGAGTTCGCGGCGCCGGCGCATTTCCGCATTCACTTTTGATGGAGGATGAAGGGTGTCTGAGTCTGCCGAGCGGCGCGCGCGACGCAAGTTGTTGGCTGAAGCGTATAATCATCTTCCTTCCCGCGAGACTTTGGTGGCCGCGGCGGAACTTGAGCGCGCCAAGGCGCAGCGCCTAAGCCAAAGCGAGCAAATGGCTTTGCAGAAGGGATCACTGGCAGTGGCGGTGCTCTCTCAGATTCCGCGCGATAACGAGGAAAACAAGCCGATCTTTGCTCAGGCGCGGAACCTGCTTAACGAGATTCTGACGAGAGGTCTCGCGCAACTACAGGCGCGGGACGAAGAGGAGGACGACTACGAGGAGCCCGCTGAGGGTTGACTTCTTCTGCAAGAAAACGCCCTACCGTAACAAGAATTATGAGCGCGGGGCCGAGACCAATCGTTTGATATCTTTTGACAACAGTGCGCACGACTCCGGGAGCCCCTGCCGAAAGCAAATCGCGCCGAGCCCTTAGTTTTTACGATTCTAGAAGTTCCTCGTCCTGTGCGGCGCTCGGCGTTACCGCGTGGACCTGCGCGAGCAGTCGTTTCATCGGTACGCTCGGCGAGCCAAGCCCGGCGCACGCGGCGCCGAGCCGGTGAGATAATGTGACCGACACGGAAAGAACGCGTTGCCGATCGGCGGCATCGGTGACGGCAACTTCGCAGTTATCCCGCGGGGGATCGAGCGGCGAGCCAAGCTGGCACAAAGGTAGCGGGCTTGGAATCAAGGCCTCTCCGGCGCGTGGCACCGCTATGGCACGGACTCCGCAGGATAAGCCGGTTTTGGTGGGTAGCCGACGGGATCGTGACAGATCGAAAGGCACTACAAAATAACACTTTTCAACGCTCGTCGTCACTAGTCAGGATCGTCGCTTTCAGATTCGATTCCCGTTGGCGCCAGCAGAATTATTCTTATTCTGCTTGCATTGTTCGCGCGCTTAACGATCCGAATCTAACGATTGTCTAACGGATCGCAAAAAGCGCTGAAGCTTCCCCGCGGCCGGCGGCGCTGCCACTCGAGAAGGCTACCGTGCGCCGCATCCGGCCCGCAAGGCAACCGCTAACGCGGCTTCGCTCCGCTTTGGCCGAGCGTGTGGGTCCCTTTCGCGCGCGGTTCCTCCGCCGTGCGGCAGCGCCGATATCGAGGCCGCGGGAGGAAGCGATGATCGAAGTCTATGGCACAACCTTCGCCCGCATCGCGGAGATTAGGCGTGGCATGCTGGTGCGCCGACTTGCCGCTTTCCACGTTGTAATGGACGTGCGCCTGATCGACGATGATGCCACCCGTCTGTCGCCAGACGACGGGAGCACGATTACCCTTGGGTGCCAGAGGTCTCGTGGAAGTCGCGCGGTGAGTTACATTCGCGCGGTGAGTTACATTCGCGCGGTGAGTTACATTCGCGCGGTGAGTTACATTCGCGCGGAAAGCCCCTCACCACCGCTTGACACCGTGACTTCGCAGCAACATAATTGTTGGTGCAACGCTGCGCCTGACTTTCGCCCGCATTTTAATGCGGGCGAAAACGCCAACCTAGATATATGGGCTCCTTAACGGGAGCCTTCTTTGTTTAGGCGACCTCGCAGCTCGTCCACTTCACAACCATCGGCGGATCAGTTAATGAAACAAGCAGCAAGTTCGACCATGACCTGGGAAACCGCACCCGACATCTTGACGGCTCAAGAGGCTTCGGCACTCGTCCGAATACCTCGAAACGGCGTATATGGAGCCATTCAAGCCGGATTGCTTCCAGCAGTGCGGTTTGGACCGCGCCGGATACGCATCGCCAAGGCCGCCCTCAAGGAGGTCTTCGGGTTACCGCTGGAGGAGAGAGACTCGACCGCCGCCTTGAACCACGGAAAGGCGTAAAAGACTACCGTGGAAGGTCATCTCTACCAGCGCGGCAAGAGCAAGGCGTGGTACTTACTCTACGACGCGCCGGCTGTTCCGGGGGAGAAGCGCAGGCAGCGCAACGTCCGGATCGGCAAAATGTCCAAAGCCGAGGCAGTAATTCGCAAGCGCGAACTGCTCAGGCGCCTGGATGAAGGAACCTCACCCGAGCCCGTAAGCCAGGACGCTGAACGGTACCTCACGGGCTGGCTCGAGTCCCAAAAACACCTGCTTGCGGCGAAGACGCACGAACGCTATTCCTCGCTGCTGCGCCTGCATGCGATCCCAGTAATTGGCCGTATCCAGCTCAGCCGAGTTACCTCCGATCACATCGAACTGATCTACGAGCGGCTTCGTGCCAAGGGCCTTTCGCAGCGGACATGCCTGCACGTTCATCGGGTCCTGCACACGGCATTCGCCGATGGCGTGCGCCGCAAGAAGCTCAAAGAGAACGTGGTAGGACAGCTTCGAGCTCCTCGGGTTGAGCCTCGGGATCTGAGTCCGATCACGTACGATCAGATGCGGGGACTGATACGGGCGGCGCAAGGAACACGCTTGGCCGTTCCTGTAGCGCTCACGGCAGTCACGGGGCTGCGACGGGGAGAATTATTGGCGCTACGCTGGCGAAACGTACGCTTGGATAAGGAAGGCTCTGTCTACGTCGCGGAGGCTCTCGAGCAAACACGTCGGCTCGGCATTCGATTCAAGCCGCCGAAGGCGAAGTCAAAGCGAGTGATTCCGCTATCGCCGGAAGCGATCGCGATGCTCGCGGCGTACAAAGCGGAGCAGGACGACCAAAAGCAACACGCAGGTGCAGTCTACGTAGAGAACGATCTTGTCTTCTGCAACCCAGATGGCGCGCCATGGCCGCCGGACACGTTCAGCAAGCAGTTCAGCGCCATCGCCAAGGTCGTCGGACTTCACGGCTTTCGATTTCACGATATCCGGCACGCATTTGCAACGCTCACGCTCGCAGACGGAAGACCCGTCAAAGAAGTGCAACTGTTGATGGGACACAGCACCGCGAACACGACCCTCGCATTCTATGCTCATCCAGTTCAGGGGCTCGGGCGCGAAGCCGTTAACCGTCTGTCGCGTTCGCTGCTTCGGCGCCGAAAAGGACCGCAAGCTTCGTTACCAAATGTTACCAAATCGCCGTAGGCCGGCGATGTCCGCCTAGGCGATCGTGCGGAAAACCCGCATAAAAGCTGCGCTTGCGGTACGCGGAGAGGTGGCCGAGTGGTTGAAGGCGGCGGTCTTGAAAACCGCTGAACGCGAGAGCGTTTCGTGGGTTCGAATCCCACCCTCTCCTAACTCTAACGGTCGCCGTGCTACCCGCAACGGCGACCGTTGAAGTTGATGCTGGGTCCCGGCACTAATCCTTAGGTTTGGGGTACACCGCGAGACCGGCCGGGTTCCCGACGCTGATGGATTCGAACGGCGTCGTCGAGCCGTTCTTGTAGCCTGCGACGTCGCCCGGATAGTGCAGGCTGTTGCCCACGAAGAGCGTCGCATTTTTCTCAAATGCGATCGAGTAAGGCCCAGAAAGCCCGCTCGTGATCGTGACGAACGGCGTCGTGTTGCCGAGATGGAAACCGAGCGCCGTGTTGTTCTGATCGTTTGCCACCCAGAGATTATTGCTCGGATCGATCGCGACGCCGGTCGGGTCGTCCAAACCGCTCAGGCTGAGCTTACTCGGCGTGCTGGAGCCCTTGGGCACTTCCCATACGACGTTCTGAAGGGCGTCGCCGACGTAGAGGTTGCCGCTGGCGTCGATGGCGAGGCCGACAGGAAGGTCGAATCCATTGATCTGTTCGCTCGGCGTCGAGGCGCCTTTCGGGTACACCAGGACGTAGCACGACCCGACAGATGCCCCGCTGGTCACGTACACCGTACCGCTGTTGTCCACGGCGATGCCGTTGGGATAGACGATCTGCGTCCCGCTCAGCGTCACGCTCGGACTCGTCTTACCGAAGGGGTACTCGGTGACGGTGCTGTTCCCGTTATTGGCGACGTAGAGCGTCCCGTGCGAATCCACCGCGACGTTGACCGGCAGATTGATGCCGGTAGTAATGGTGCCCTTTTGCGTCGGGTTCGTTTTGTTCGCCGGGAAGAGGCGGATGGCGTCGGCATCGATGTCCGAAACGAACAGCGTCGCCTTGCGCTTGGATTTAGGGAAGTAGCCGTTGCCGCGTCGCACGTCAGCCGACGCGATTTGCGTCGGAGTCAAGCCGAATCGTACGTCCGCTCGGACCGACTGCACGCGCGCGCTCGGCGACGCTTGCCCGGGTGTCGTCGCGGTCTGAGACGAGCAGGCTGCCAAGGAAGGCGCGACGAGCGCAGCAACGAGTAGAACGAGCCGAGTTCGCATGAGGTTCCTCCTAAAAGACCGCGCCCAATCGGCGCGCGGAGCGAGCGGGAATAGGGCCGGAATTGCTCGTTGTGACGTGCCGAACCCTCTAGGGATCCCGGCGCCCCGCTCTCACGATGAAGTGGTAGGGAAAGCGCGCGTCGTGGATACGCTCGATGCATTGCAGGCCGCTGCCGGCGACGCGGCTCCATCCTTCGGCGGGGCTGTGGGCGTGTTCGGCCGGTGGCCCCGTCGGGCGATCGATGGTTGCGTCCCAGTCGAAGATTAGGACGTCGCCTCGCGGCGTCAGCAGAGGCGCGAGAGAACGAAGCGTGGCGTCGTCGATTTCGTGAAGCACGTTAAGCGCGAAGATGCGGTCGTACGGCGCTCGTGCCTGCGTCTCGTCCCAACTTGCTGCGCTGAAGTTCTCGAGGCGCAAGTCCGCGGTCCGGCGGCGTACGATGTCGAGCATTTCGGGCTGCACGTCGTAGGCCACGACGCACACATCCGGGCGAGCCCGAGCAAATGCAGCCCCGTAACGGCCCGTGCCGGTGCCAAAATCGAGAACCCGCGAGCCGGAGGGAACGTCGAGCAACTCTACAATCGCCGCGGTCGGCAGCCAGCCTTCTCGTTCGGGGTCGTCGAGCACGCGGGCCCGCTCGTGTGAGAATATGTAGGGTTGCTTGGCCCCCTCTCCCGACCTACGCTCCAGGGAGACCCATCGAGGTTGAAGGCAGCTTGATGTCGGCGGGGATGTCGTTCACGGCGCTCGCCGCAATGGCCGCAAATGCATCGGGATCGCTGACCCGATGAATGACTGAAATAAACATGGCCTGTCCCTTGACTATGCCGCCGGCTCGTTCCTTGCGCGTAATCGCGCCCTCTGCTGCGGATAGGTTAGAATGGAAACGGTGGTGCACATGCTGGGCCTTGCGGTCCTATCCGTCATACTCCAGTTGGCGAGCGTCGAGCCGCCGGTTTCAGCAACGGCGAACGACGCACCGGCAAGACCGGTCGCGGCCGAACCGTGGGACTACAACCTCGCCGTGGATGCGTACATGGTTGCGAACCAGCCGGGCTACCTAGACCCGATTCTGTCCGCCGACCACGGTTGGCTGCACTTGGAAGCACGCTACAACTACGAGAACCTCGATACGGGCTCGGTCTGGATAGGCCGAAACTTCAGCGCCGGCAAAACGCTCGTGCTGAACGTCACGCCGATGATCGGGGGAGTTTTTGGCCGGACGACGGGGGTCGCGCCCGGCTTCGAGGCTTCGTTGACGTACAAGAAGCTTCAACTGTCCGTTTCAAACGAGTACGTATTCGATACGACCAATAAGAACGGCAGCTTTTACTATAGCTGGCCGCAGTTGACGTACTCGCCGGCGGATTGGCTGCACGTCGGTGCCGTCGCACAGCACACTGCAGCGTTCCGGACGCCTCTCGACTTGCAGCGGGGCTTCCTCGTCGGCGTCTCCGTCAGGAAAGTGAACCTAACGGCCTACGTGCTCAATGCGGGCTTGTCCGCGCCGACGGTCCTCGTGGAGTGCGGCGCGAGCTTCTGAGCGGGCGACGTTTCCGCGTTTGGCTAGCCGACCGTCTCGACGGGTCCGCCGCTGGCCACCCAGTCGTCGAAACCTCCGAGATTATAGACGTCGGTGTAGCCCATCGCTCTTAGGATCGCGCCGCCGAACGCTGACCGTTCGCCGGCCGCACAGTAGAGAATCATCGCCTTGCTCTTGTCGAACGCGTCGTTGTAATAGGGCGTCTGCGGATCGGCGCAAACCTGGATCGAGCCGCAAGGAACGTGCACGGCGCCGGCGACCTTGCCGCTCTTTATGAGTTCGGGCCTCTCTCGAACGTCTACCACGACCGCGTTTCCGCCGGCGATCATCTCCTTAGCTCGTTCGGGCGTGATCCACGGCACCGCGGCGCTGGAATCTTTCATCATCTCACTCGTGCTTATCGGGGGCGTTCGGGCGTATCCCTTCGGCAGGCCGCTCGGAGCGCGATTGGATGAACGCCTCGTTCAGCCGCCGAAGTCGGCGGTCCATGCGTAAAACGCTTGCGCGAGCGCTGTTGGTCGTGGTAACGCTCCTGGTGGCAGCGATTTACTACCTGCCGATCGGGCATGTGGATTTTGCGGAAAATTGGGGCGAGGGAACCTTCGGCATCACGCTTCCTCCGCAGCGCGTCATCGTGGCGCGAGTCGATCCCGGCTCTCCGGCAGATCGCGCGGGGATACGCGCCGGCGACCGATTGGTTTGGCGCGGCAACTACGAAACGGCGGCGCGTGTGCGGTCGGCATATCCCGGCGAACGCGAAACGCTCGCGTTCGACCGCCGCGGCGGCTTGCGCACCGTGACCTTAACGGCCGTACCCAGTACGAACTTCACCGCCGGGCGGCGGATCGGCGGCGTGCTCGCATACCTGCCGCCGACGGTCTTCCTGATCGTCGCGTTCCTGCTCGTGTTCCTACGGCCGTCCATCATGTCTTGGTCGTTCTATTTGTTCGCCGTGGGCTATTTCGGCACGGGCCCTGCGTTCATGTACTGGTCGCACGTGTTGTCGCCGCCGGCGTACGTCGTTCTTGCCTTCGTTCTCACCACGGTCTTTGGCCCTTGGAGCGTCCTGCCGCTGCTGCCGTTCGTGCTGCGATTTCCAAACGGCGACGTCTTCGGCTGGCGACGCCGCGTGGATCCGATCGTGTGGCTGTTTCTTGGCCTGTCGTACGTCGCGTACGTCGTCGAGTGGCGCTTCTACTTCGCGACGGAATCGCTGCCGGCTTGGGATATCGTCACGAGCGCCGTCATTCCGCTTACCGCTTTTGCGTTTGCCGGGATGGTGCTCGCGAAGAACGTCGCGATGGCGACGCCGGCCGACCGGCAGCGCTGGGGATTCCTGGCCATCGGGACGATCGCTTCGTTCGTAGCCTACGCGATCTACTTCGTCCCCGGCGTGCCGTTCGCCCTCGGACAGGTGATCGGCTTCGGCGTCGTCATCATGCCGCTCTGCATCGCGTATGCCGTCTTCCGGCTGCGCGTGCTCGACGTCAACTTCGTGCTCAATCGAGCGCTCGTCTACGCGCTGCTGTCCGTGGCGGTCGTAGCGCTCATCTCGATGTTGGACTGGTTCTTCTCGCGCGTGCTCGCCCTCGGACGCCTGGCGGTAGGGTTGGAGCTGCTGGCGACGATCGGCGTGGGATTTCTGCTGGACCGAATTAATCGCAGCGTCGAGCGATTCGTGGAAGCGGTGTTCTTCCGGCGACGGCGGATTGCCGAGCAGTACCTGCGCCGCGCCGCCTCGGCGCTGCCGTATGCGACCGATGAAGCCGCGATATCGGAAGGCCTCGTGCAGGTGCCGGTGGATGCGATCGATCTGGCGGCAGCCGCGCTGTACCGGCGTTCCGCAGGGGGAGCGCGCTTCGAAGGCGTCGCGACGTCGCGCCAGACCACCGTTGCCCCGCCGGGCTTCGACGGGAATCATCTGCTCGCGCGAATGCTTCTCGCCGACGAAAAGGTCGTCTGGCTCGACGAACTGCGCACGCAGCTCGATCCGGAGAACGCCTCGATCTACGCCTTGGCGGTTCCGGTGACGGTGCGCCACGAGCTGGTCTCGTTTACCCTGTACGGCGCGCATGCGAACGGGGCGCAACTCGACCCCGACGAGGTCGAGCTGCTCGAGGAGCTCGCTCGCGAGGCCGCGCGAGCGTACGATCACGTGGAGGCAGTGCGCGCGCGCGAGCGCTACGCGCTTGCGACAAATGAGATGTCGGCCACCGCAACGTGAGGCGTTACTGCTCGGCAGGCTTGCCGAAGCCGGGATCGAACGGCGCGCGATCCGCCGCGCAGATCTTCCCGCGCGCCGGGGCCCGAAGCGATACCAGATAGTCGCGTTCGGCGCGTTCGACGCATTGGCTGGGATCCACCGGGCTCGTGTGTCCGTACCCGTCGAGGGTTAGCAGGATCGCGTTTCCGAGCAAATGCTCGAGTCGCTTTGCGTTGACGAACGGCGTGTTCGGATCGAACCGCGTGCCGATGATGAGCACCGGCGTTTTCGTTGCGGCGTTCCACGGCCCGGTGTAACGGTGAGCGCTCGTTACGGGCCAGGAAGCGCACGGCGCCCACAGCCACCAGCCCACGAGCGGCCCGTAGATGAAGCTGACGCCGGTAAGCTGCCGAATGACGCGCGGCCACGCCAGCGCAGGCTCGCGCGCCGGGCTGTCCGCGCACCCGATCGCGAGCGCCGGTGCGATCAGGGCGTAGCCGGAGGGCGACCGGAAGTTCAAGGCGAGCTTCTCGAGAGCCGAACCATCGCCGGCTTCCGCAGCGCGCAGGTCTTGGGCTAAGCGCGGCCACTCTGCCGGGCTTCGCAGCACGGAGAAGAATGCCGTCAGCGTGTCGCCGTAGGTCAGCACGCCTCCCGGCGCGGATGGTGCGGGCAGCGAAGCTCGTTTCAAGCGCGCGAGCAACGCCGCGACGCGCGGCGCAACGGGCCCGTGGCCGGCGAGCGCGCAGCGGGGCGCGCCCGCGCGCTCGCAAAGCGATTCGAAGGTCGCGAACACCGCGTCGGTATCGGCGTCGCCGGCGTTCAGCGACGCTTCCCGGCCGCTCACGTAGACGACCGGATCCACGATGCCGTCCAGCACCATCGCCCGCACGCGTTCGGGAAACATGTTGGCGTACGTCGCGCCGAGAAAGCTCCCATACGACCAGCCCAAGTAGCTGAGCTGCCGGTCGCCCAGGAGCTCGCGCAGGTAGTCCAAGTCGCGCGCCGTGTCGGCGGTGGCTATATGCGCCAGCAGCGGTCCGCTCGTCTCGCCGCAACGTTGCGCGAACTCGGTCGTCTTGTGCAAATATGCCGGGGAAGAACCCGCGGTCGTGGGAACGCCTTGGTGATCCCAAAACGTCGCGATGCCGTTGTCGTTGGAAAAGCAGCGCACGCTCGTGCTCGCGCCGGTACCGCGCGGGTCCCAACTGACGACGTCGAATCGCCCGCCGGCGAGCGCGTCGAGATCTGCTCCCGCCTCCTTGAGCGTGTCGACGCCGGAAACGCCGGGGCCGCCGGGATTGAAGAAGAGCGAGCCGATGCGCTGCGCCGGCCGGCCGGCGACGTGCCGGATAACGGCCAAACTGATGCTGGATCCGCGACGGCTGCTCCAGTCCAGCGGCACGCTGACGCGCGCGCATTCCAAGTGTTTCCCGCACGCATGCCACGTGAGGTGCGGGGCGGCGGCAAATCGGTTCGAGGGCGGTGCGGACGAACATCCTGCTGCTAAGAAGAGGATGCCGGCGATAACGACGGCACGAGCGCGAGGGCGGCGCCTGGGGTGCGTATCGAGCACGATGAGCAACGTCTTTCGTTCTCGAGCGGCCACGCCTCTTTGCGCGCGGCGTCGCCGGCGGGAAGGCGCGCTGAGAAGCTTGAATTCTGCGCCATGAGTGCGAGCGAGAGCGTTTCCATTGGAGGCGGTGCGGCGATGACGAAACGATCGAGCTACTCCTATGCGGAGACGATGACGCGCCTCACGCAGGCGATCGCCGCCGCCGGCAATACCGTCTTCGCGACGATCGATCAAGCCGAAG
Organism: Vulcanimicrobiota bacterium; assembly: GCA_963790985.1. GTDB lineage: Bacteria > Vulcanimicrobiota > Vulcanimicrobiia > Vulcanimicrobiales > Vulcanimicrobiaceae > Cybelea. The sequence goes on along the minus strand of CAWBQB010000003.1, from coordinate 1,494,381 downwards.
CCGCGGCGAGCGCCGGCCTAACGCTGCGGCCGACGTCGCTCATCGTCTTCGGAAACCCGAAGGGCGGAACGCCCCTGATGGGCGCGTTTCCGATGGCGGCGCTGGAACTGCCGCTGAAATTTCTGGTGTGGGAAGAAGCCGGTATCGTGAACGTGTCGTACGTGCCGATGTCCGAGATCGCCGCGCGCTACGGCGTTATCGGAATGGACGACCGGATCGCCGCGATGGACCGGGCTCTGGACGCGCTCTCGGCCCGCGTCACGTAAGCTCCGCAGCGCGCACGATCCGCGAGGCCATTTGGCCGAAGATGAGCCCGTGGAACGGCGAGACGAGATACCAGTAGAGAAACCCGAATAGACCGCGCGGCTCGAAGAAAGCGGTCTGCGTGAGGCGCGTGCGACCGTCGCCGCACGCCTGCGCGTCGAACTCGAGCCACGCCGCGCCCGGAAGCTTCATCTCCGCTCGCAGGCGCAAGAGGCGGCCGGGCTCGAGCGCGTCCACGCGCCAAAAATCCACCGCGTCGCCCAGCCGTAGATCGGTCGCGCTGCGCCGCCCGCGCCGCAAGCCGATGCCGCCGACCGCGCGGTCCATGAGCCCACGCAGTTTCCACAGCCAGTCGCCGTAGAGCCAGCCCCGCTGCCCGCCCAGCTGCATGAACACCGAAGCCACCTGCGCCGGCGTCGCGGCGGCGACTTTCTCGCGCCGGTCTATGAGCATACCTTCGCGTGCGCCGGAAAACGTGGCCGGAAGCCGCCGCACGTCGAACGCATCGAACCAGGTGGTCTCCGGGCCGCCGGTGCGATAGCGATCCAGCGCGCGCGAAACCGCTTCGTCGAATCCCATCGGGGCGATCTGCGGAAAATCCCGGGCGGCGGCGCCGTCGTGAACGATCACTTCATTATGAAGGCCGAGAATGAGGGGTTGGGCGATGCGCGCCGAGATCGGCGTGACGAGGTGGACCCAATATGAAGAGAGTCGCGGCGTGAAGAACGGCACGATGACGACCTTGCGTTTGAGGCCCCGTAGACGGGCGTAGCGCAGCATCATGTCGCGGTAGGTTACCACGTCAGCGCCGCCGATTTCGTAGATGCGCGATTGCGCGCGCGGCAGCGCGAGCGCGGCGACGAGGTAACGTAAGACGTCCGCGATGGCGATCGGCTGGCAGCGCGTCGTCACCCAGCGCGGCGCGATCATCACGGGCAACCGCTCGGTGAGATAGCGCATCATCTCAAATGAGACGCTGCCGCTGCCGACGATCACCGCCGCCCGAAACTCGACGACCTCGACGCCGCCGGCCCGAAGCACGTCTCCGACTTCGTGACGACTGGCCAGGTGCCGCGAAAGCCCGGCGCCGTCGTCACCCAAGCCGCCCAGGTAGACGATGCGCGCGACGCCTCTCTCGCGAGCCGCCTTTCCAAAGAGTGCCGCCGCCTCGCGATCGCGTTGCGCGAACTGCTGCGCGCCGCCCATCGAGTGCACGAGGTAGTAGGCGGCGTTCACGCCCTCGCAAGCTGCCGCAAGAGCTTTTTCGTCAAAAACGTCGCCTTCGGCGATCTCGGCGCCTGGAAACCGGCCCTCGAGACGTCCGCAGTTCCGAGCCAGGCAGCGAACGGAATGACCGGCTTCGAGGAGACGAGGCACCAGGCGCCCCCCGATGTATCCGGTTGCCCCGGTAACGAGAATCTTCACAAGTCGTTCACACTTCGGATACCGTTCACGTCATTGACGCGGTCCTCATTCCGCGCTAGCATTCCGTTAGGCGTGCCGGCATCGCGTGTTTTGGCCGCTTTCGCAACTATCTCTGCCGAAGGGGAGTAGAACCTATCGTGAACACCGTATCCCCTTCGCGCGGCCAAAGCCACGTTGCTACCGGCGTTGGGCTCTTAATCATCCATCTCGCCGCCTTGCTGGCATTCGTTCCGGCGCTCTTTTCATGGAACGCCGTAGCCCTTGCAGCGATTCTCACGTACGTGATCGGCGGCATCGGCGTGACGCTGGGCTTCCATCGTTTGCTCACGCATCGCAGCATGCACGTGCCGAAGCTCCTGGAGTACGCCATCGCCATTCTCGGCGTTCTTGGGCTTCAAGGCGGCCCGATAAAGTGGGTTGCCACGCACCGGCGGCACCACGCGCGCTCCGATCGCGACGGCGATCCGCACGGCATGGACCGCGGTTTTTGGTGGGCGCACGTCGGCTGGCTCTTCCTTCCGAACCCGGCTCGCCCGAACGTTGCCGAACAGCGCCGGCTGGCAGCCGACCTGGCGGCCGACCCGTTCTATCGTTTCCTCGACAAGACGTCGCTTCTTTGGCAGCTCGCGCTCGGCGTGCTCTTGTTCGCCCTCGGCGGATGGTCGTGGGTGATCTGGGGAATCTTCGTCCGGCTCGTCGTCACGTACCACATCACGTGGTTCGTCAACAGCGCCAGCCACCTGACCGGTTATCGCACCTTTAAGACGGGTGACCTTTCGACGAACAACTGGTGGGTCGCGCTTCTCGCATGGGGAGAAGGCTGGCACAACAACCATCACGCCTTCCCGTTTTCGGCCCGTCACGGCCTGCGCTGGTTCGAGTTCGACTTCACTTGGCTGACGATCCGCTTTCTGCAGCTCGTCGGCATCGTGCGGAGCGTGAAGCTCCCGACGCCGGCAATGCTCGATCGCTTGCGCGTTCTCCAGCCCGCGGCCGTGCCCGCGCGCGCCGGCGTCGGCTTAGCAAGCCGGACGCAGCCGATAACCTAGGGAGTCGCCGCCGGGTCGCCCGAGGCGTCCTCGATCGTCGCGATCTGATCGCCTCCGTGGACGAGCTCCCATACGGGCGCGCCGCCCTCGGCGATCGGATCCGAACTGATCGCGTAGTGCCGGTGGCCGTGCCCGTGATCGTCGGAGGCGTGAAGAACGCCTGCGAGCACGCGCCTGTCGGCTAGAGTCACGCGCACGGGTTTTCCGAGATAGGGTTCGATTTCTTTATCGGTCATGCTGGCGGAATCGACGCGCGGTGCTCGCCATCCTTTACTGGAGTTTGGTTCCCGGCGGAGAATGGACCGACGGCCCCGGAACCGAGATCGCCCTAACGTATTGGAGGCATCGTGAGCGCAGCGGACGTCATTTTCAGCGGCGGCGACGTCATCACCATGAATGACGCGGCCCCGACGGCGGAGGCGCTTGCGGTTAAAGACGGGCGCATCCTTGCGGTTGGATCCGCGCAAGACGTGTTAAAAACCCAAGGCCCCGGCACCGAGACGATTGACTTGGGAGGCAAAACGCTGCTCCCGGGTTTTCTCGACGGCCACAGCCACTTCATCAATGCCGTGCGCATGGCGAAGTGGGCGAATCTCTCCGCGCCGCCGGTCGGGCCGGTGAAGAACATCCCGGGCCTCGTCGCCGCGCTGAAGCAAAAGAAAGATGAGCTTGGACTGAAACCCGGCGACTGGCTCGTCGGCTACGGCTACGACGAAACGACGCTCGAGGAAGGCCGCGGAGCGACGCGCGCCGATCTCGACCCACATTTTCCCGACAATCCCGTCGTAGCGACGCACGTTTCGCTGCACGGTGCGCTGCTCAACACCGCGGCGTTTCGGGCGGCCAAGATTGACGTCCACGCGCCGGCGCCCGCGGGCGGCATGACCGCGCGCATCCCCGGAACCGACGAAGCGGCGGGACTTCTCATGGAGCACTCGTTCCTGCCGGTCTACATGAATATGCCGGCGCCCAGCGAGCAGGAAGAACTCGATGCGTTCGACGCCGCACAGAAAACCTACGCGAGCAACGGCTACACGACGGCGCAGGACGCGCCGATGGAGCCTGCGACGCGCGCGCTCTACCACAAGGCCGCCGATCAAGGGCGCTTCTTCATAGATTTCGTCGGCTTCGTTAATTGGTTGGAGTTTCCCGAGCTCGTGAAGACGAACGGCGAACCGTTCAAGGGCGCCTACGACAAGCGTTTTCGCATCGGCGGCGTGAAGATCGTCAGCGACGGATCGCCGCAAGGCAAGACGGCATTCTGGAGCAAACCGCTGCTGACGCCGGGCCCCGCAGGCGAGAAGGACTGGCGCGGCGAGCCGAACATCGCGCCCGAGGATCTCAACAAGCTGGTCAAACTCGCCTACGACAACGGCATCGTCGTCTGGACGCACTGTAACGGCGATGCGGCGATCGACATGATGCTCGACGCGCACGAAGCGGCGGGGGCGCCGGCGGACCGGCGCACGACGATCATCCACTCGCAGTTCGTCCGTCCCGATCAGCTCGACAAGTACGCGCGGTACGGCATCCTCGCGTCGTTCTTCACCAACCATGCGTTCTTCTGGGGCGACGTGCACGTCGAGAATCTGGGCAAAGATCGGGCGTACTTCTTGAGCCCGGCGCGCGCGGCGATCGAGCGCGGCATTTCCTTCTCGAACCACAGCGACTTCGCGGTGACGCCGCTCAACTCGATGTTCATCCTCTGGACGTCCGTAAGCCGCACGTCGCGTACGGGGCAGGTCATCGGCGCGGATCAGCGGCTGACGCCGCTCGAGGGGCTGCGCGCCCTGACCATCGACAGCGCCTATCAATACGGCGAAGAAAAGGAGAAGGGATCGCTCGAGCCGGGCAAACTCGCCGACCTCGTCGTGCTCGACAAGAACCCGACCAAGGTGCCCGTTGACGAGATCAAAGATATCAAGGTGATGGAAACGTTTAAGGAAGGCACGTCCGTCTATCGCGCATGCTGACAGCCAAGGCGTTTCTGCTGCCGCCGCTCTTCGACTACTCCGCCACATTCGTCTGGGCGATTAGCGGCGCGCTGCTGGGCGCGCGTCGCGGGTACGCCATCCTCGGCGTCATCACGATCGCGCTCGTCTCGGCGACCGGGGGCGGTCTGCTGCGCGACGGTATCTTCCTGCAGGACGGTCCGCCAGTGCTGCTTCGAAATCCGAACTACTTGTGGCTGGTGGCCGGCGGCGTGCTGGTCGTCGTGCTCTTCGGGCGATGGATCTCGCGCGTGCCGGCAGCCGAGCGCGCGATCGTGATGTTCGATGCCGCGGGACTCGGTGCGTATGCGGTCGTCGGGATGAATCGCGCGCTGGCCGCCGGCGTAAGCCTGCCCGGTGTAATCGTCGTCGGCATGGTCAACGCCGTGGGCGGCGGCATCCTGCGCGACATTCTTATCAATACCGAGCCCGACATGTTCATGCCGGGCACGCTCTCGCAGACGTTGGCGCTGATCGGCTGTTTGTTCTTCCTCGCGCTGATCGAGGGGCTGCGCTTCTCGCAGTTCGCGGCCGCGTGGCTTACGATCGGCCTCGTCTTTATCGCGCGTTTGCTCGCGATTCGCTATCGCATCGAGACCAAGCCCTTCCGCGAGCTCGCGGCCCGGCGGGCGAAGTCCGACACTACCCCCCGTTGACGTCGAGGTAGAGTTCGGTTGCCAGCGCGATCAGGAAGCCGGCGCACATCGTTGCCGTAACGAGCGACGTAAGCCCCGTCTTCCGCAGAACGCTCCACAGCTCGCCGATGACGAAGACGAGCGCGCCGATCGCAATCGCGAGAAAGAGCACCGAGAGCGTCGGCGAGTAGAAACTGTAGCCGACGATCGTGCCCAGGAAGGTCGGGCCGCCGGCGATCAATCCGGCAAGCGCAATCTGCCCCCACGTCGGAACCATGCGCCCGACCATCGGAGCGGCGACGCCGAAACCTTCGGTCGCATTGTGCAAGCCGAAGCCGACGATGAGCGCGAGCGCGACGGCCGTCGCTCCCGATGCGGCCGACGCGCCGATCGCCAAGCCCTCGCCGAAGTTGTGCGCGCCGATGCCGATGGCGATGATTGCGGCCAGCACGAGCGGATTCTCCGCGTGCGCTGCCGCTTTGCGCGTGAAGTGCGTCGCAACGCTGCCGAGCCCGACCAGACCGAGAAGAAGCCCCACGACGAAGACCCCGGCGAGCGCGGCCGGGAACGCGCTCGTGCCGGCGTGCCAGGCCACGATTCCCTGCGTGATCGGCGCGATGGCGTTTTGCGCGATCTCGACCACGAGGTAGAGCAAAATCCCGATCGCCAGCGCGTTGAGCAGCGCGATCGTCTGCGGCGACACGCGCCGCGCGCGCGCGATCGGCAGGCCCAGGAATATCGTGAGCCCCGCGATCGCTCCCAGGAGCACCGTCATCCAAAAGCTCAGCGCGCGTTTGGCCGGCGGCGCGGCCGGCATCATCGCGCGGTACATCGCGGTCAGGGTGTTCGGCGTGCCCGCGTAGTGGATCGCCGTCACGAGCCCGGCCGGCATGCCGGCGGCGTCCTCGATGTGATCGAGAACGTGACAGTGCACGAGCCACGTCCCCGGCTTGGCGTCGGCACGCACGACGACGTCTACGCGCTGCCCGGGCGCTATCAGCACCGTGTCTTCGACGTCGCGGTACTCCACCGGCTCGGCATCGCGCGCGACGACCTGCTGGTAGTGCCCGTGCGTGTGCATGGTGTGGAATTCTTCGCCCGAGATGTTGATCCAGCGGATGCGGAAGCGATCGCCCGCGCGAACGTCGAGCACGTGCGTCGCCGGGTACTCCTTGCCGTTGAGCGTGAAATGATTCTCGGCGCCGCTTTGGATCTGCCACGCGGAGATCATCTCAAGGAAATCGTGCGCGAGGCCGCGCTCGAGCGGCCGCGGCGTCGAAGGCTGGACGATAATCGCGCCGTACAGTCCCGAATCGAGAATCGCCTCGGCGTCGTGCGTGTGATAGATGAACGTTCCTGGTTGGTCGGCGACGAAGCGGTAGACGAAGTGGCCGCCCGCAGAGATCAGCGGTTGCGAGATGCCGCCGACGCCGTCCATCGAGACGGGAATGTCGTGAATGCCGTGCATGTGGATCGAATCGGGCACCGGGCCGTCGTTGGTGTAGTCAATGACCAGCGTGTCGCCCTGATTTACCACCAGCGCCGGGCCGGGCACGACGCCGTTATACGTGTTCGCCATCACCGTGAGGCCCGGTTTGAGCGTCCAGGGTGCCGCGCGTTCGACGATGTGAAAGGTCTTCGTCCGCCCGCGCACCGACGGCACCGCCTGATAACCGCCGTCGGGCCGCCCGAAAACCGCAGATTCGCCCGGCGCCGGCGTGGCGAGCGGAATCGCCCCGGAGAGCGGCTGCAGGCCGAGGCTCGTGGAGTTGGGTATCGCGGCCTGGTCGGCGTCGGCCAGTGCCCGTAAAGGCGAGGCCGAAAAAAGCGACAGAATCGCGAGCCCGGCGGCGATGATAAGGGGGCGAACGGTCATTTAGGGTTACCTAACTTTGCAGGTAGGCCCGCCTTTCTCCTGGCGCCTGCCGGGCGGGGGCGGCGCTCCGGCGAAAGCGCGCGTTAGGAGGACGACGTGCCGGAAATACGGCTGCAACAGACGCTGCGGGTCCCTACCGAGCCCGCTCACACGGCCCTGGGAGAGCTGCTGCGCGCCATGGCGGCGCAGGAAGGTCCCTGGCGGGGCTTTGCGCTGCACATCGGGTTGGGCGATCTGCGCCTCCCCGACTTCGGGTACGTTGCGATTCCGATCCAGCTTACGGTGTCCGACGATCCCGCCATGAAACAAGCCTTCGACATCACGTTCCAGGCGATCAGCCATCCCGGTGCGTTTCCGACGTTTGCCGGAACGATCGGCCTGGAGCCGCACGGTCTTGGCGAGTCGCTGATTTACCTGAACGGCAAGTACGACGTGCCGCTGCAAATGGTCGGCAAGCTGCTCGACGTCGCGTTGACGCCGGGCGTCGCTCGGAAATCGCTCGAGAATTTCTTGGACGAGATCGGCGCGGCGTGCGCGGCGCGCGTTGACGAGCGCGAGGCCGAGTTCGCCCGCTATCGGTTCTATCGAAGATAGCGGCGTCGTGAACGCGCTGCGCGTCCGGTGCGCCATCGTGGGCGGAGGCCCCGCGGGTATGATGGCCGGCATGCTGCTCGCGCGCGCGGGTGTGGACGTCTGCGTGCTCGAGAAGCACGCCGACTTCTTGCGGGATTTTCGCGGCGACACCATTCACCCGTCTACGCTCGAGGTAATGAGCGAACTGGGGCTGCTCGACGCGTTCTTGCGCGAACCGCACCAAGAGGTGACGCACCTCGCCGGCAACGTCGGCGACACGCGGATCACCGTGGCCGACTTCACGCACCTTCCGACGCGTTGTAAGTTCCTGGCCTTCATGCCGCAGTGGGAGTTCCTCAACTTCATCGCCGCGTCGGCCAAGCGTTTTCCGCAATTCGACTTGCGCATGGAAGCGCGCGTCGAGGACCTGATCTGGGAAGGCGACCGCGTTGCCGGCGTACGCGCGAGCACGCCGGGCGGACCGCTCGAGGTTCGCGCGGACCTCACGATAGCGGCGGACGGACGGGAGTCGCTGGTGCGCGCGAAAGCGGGCTTCGAGGCAGTCGAATTCGGCGCGCCGATGGACGTCCTCTGGCTGCGGCTGAGCAGGCGGCCGGGCGATCCGAGCGAGACGTTCGGCTACATTCGCGGCGGCCGAATCATGGCGCTCATCGATCGCGGCGCGTACTGGCAGTGCGCGTACGTCATTGCAAAGGGGTCGCTCGATCGGCTGCACGCGCTCGGCATTGACGAGTTTCACCGTCAGATCGCCACGATCGTGCCGTTCCTCGCCGACCGCGTCGGTGAAGTGCGCGACTGGGACGACGCCAAACTGCTGACGGTGCGCGTCAACCGCCTGACCCGCTGGGAGCGTCCGGGACTGCTCTGCATCGGCGATTGCGCGCACGCGATGTCGCCGATCGGCGGCGTCGGCATCAACCTCGCAATCCAGGATGCCGTCGCGGCGGCAAATCTGCTGGCCGCCAAACTCTTGCGGGGCACCGTGACGACGGCAGACCTGCACGCCGTCCAGCGCCGCCGCGAACTGCCGGCCCGGTTGACGCAGGCGCTGCAGTTGTTCGTTCAAAGGCGGGTGATAGGCAGGGTCCTCGACGACGGACGCGCGCCGTTCTTGAACAAACTGCCGCTCCTGCTGCGGTACCTACCGTTTTTGCCGCGCATACCCGGGCGCCTCGTCGGGCTCGGATTCCGGCCCGAGCACGTCGCACCCATCCCGCGCGAAGAAGGTGCGCCGCGCCGGGCGAGCCGAAACGGCGAGGAAACGTAAGCCCCCGCTTCGTTCCCCAGGCGCTTCCGGATCGGCTGAACGTGGAGAGAAGAACAAAGGTGCGCTCGCTGGATGTCTGCGCCGAGCACGTGGACCAGATGGTTGCCGTGCTCGTTCACGGCGTCCGTTCGCTCTCTCCGTCCGCCGGCGTGTTCGATTCGCTCGAGCAAATTGCGCAGGCGTGCGTGCGAGATCTCGCAGACTACTGCGCGATCGAGCTTGCCGTGGATCCCTCGCAGGGCGGGCCGCTGCGCATCGTTGCGGGAAGCGCTCCCGCCGCTCCAAGCCGCGAGAACGCGATCGTCGAACCGTTGATGGTGGGCCGCCACGTTTTTGGGGCGATGACCTGCGCGACGCTCGCGCCCGACGGATTCGACGACCGCGCGCGCAAGGCGATTCGGGTTCTCGCGCGTCAGCTCACGCTGGTCATTACCGGGCGCCTCTGGCTGCTCCGCGAGCGCAGCATCGCCGATCGGATAGCGCGCACGATGCTCTCGCAGCAGCTTCCCGCGGTTCCCGGCGTGCGTTTGCATGGCGCGTACCGGCCCGGAAGCAACGACGCAGGCCTGGGCGGCGATTGGTTCGACGCCTTCACCCTGCTCGACGGGCGCATCGCGATCTCGGTCGGTGACGTCGCCGGCCGCGGGCTCGATGCCGCCGTGGTCATGGGCGAGATGCGCCAGGCCATGCGCGTGGAAGCGACCTCCGACGCGTCGCCCGCCACGGTGCTCGAGCGCCTAAACGCCATCGTCTGCTCGCACGAGCCGCTCGGCATCGTCACCGCCATTTTCGCCGTCTACGATCCGGCGACGAGCACGCTGCTCTACTCCGCAGCCGGCCATCCGCCTCCGCTTCTCGCGCTTGCCAACGGCTTCGTGCGGCGCCTCCCGACCGGCGGCATCCCCCTGGGCTGTGCGCCGAATGCCGAGTTTTCAAACTGGACCTTCACCTTGCCCGCCGGCGCGCACGCCGTCTTCTACACCGACGGCGTCATAGCGACGCGGCGAGGCACGGTCACCGGGGAAGAGCGCCTGCTTCAGGCCGTACGCGCGATGGCGCGCAAGCGCGGCGGCAAGGCGCGCGAAGCCGATCTCGCCGCCGAGGTGCAGAAATGCGTCTTCGGCGCCTCGCAGCCGCGCGACGACGCCGCGTTGCTGCTCCTCTCGCGCAGCACCCCCGTCGCCAGTTACACGTTCTCCGCCGTTCCCGTCGTCGCGCCGATCGCGCGCGCGATTCTCGAGCACGAGATCGCCGCGCTCGATCTCGACGCCGACCGCCGATTCGGCCTCGTCGTCGCGGTAGGCGAGGCGATCGCCAACGCCGTCGAGCACGCGTATCGCGGCAGCGCGCCCGGGTTGATCCGCCTGCAGGTCGAGTACGGCGCGCAAGAACTCGTCGTCACGGTCGAAGACTTCGGGCGATGGCGCCGCGTCGTTCGCCGCGGCGAGCAGCGCGGCCGCGGCATAGACCTCATGCACGCGTTCGTGGACGGCGTGCAGATTCACAAGGGGCGCGAGTCGACGACCATCGTGCTCAAGTCCGATTTAGCCTCCGCGGCGGCGCTTGCGTGACGTTTGCCGAGTTCTACCCCGAGTATCTCGCGGCGCACCGGGACCGTCGCACCAAGATCGTTCATAGCGCAGGCCTTCTGAGCGGGATCGCGCTGGGATTGACCGGCATCCTCCTGCGCCGTCCGCCGCTCGTTGCCGGCGGCCTCGCGCTCGGATACCTGCCGGCGTTCGTGTCGCACTGGGTTTTCGAGAAGAATCAGCCGAAGACGCTCGAACACCCGGCGCTATCGTTTTGTGGAGATTTCGTCATGGTCTACGAGTTCCTGACCGGCAAGTTCGACGACGTGCAAGAGCGCTCGTGGCGCGCGGGATCGTAATCGGCGTCGTCGCGACGCTCGTTGCGATCGCGCTCCTTGCGTACGTCGGGATAGAAGCCGGCTTGATGCCGGCAAACGCCGACGCGAAGCCCTCGAAGATCGAACGCTGGGCGGCACGCGTCTCGCTGCACGCCACGCTGCAGCGCGAAGCGCCGAAGATCGACAACCCCGTCGCGCTCGACGACGCCAACCTCTTCGCAGGGATCAAGCTCTACGGGCAAAACTGCGCGGTCTGCCACGGCGGCGCCTCGGGCAAGCCGTCAAAGATAGCGCAAGGACTCTATCAGCGCCCGCCGCAGCTGGCCAAAGACGGCGTCGAAGACGATCCCGACGGCGTCACGTACTGGAAGATCGACCACGGAATCCGGCTGACGGGGATGCCTTCGTTCGGTGCGGCGCTCGACGACCAGCAGCTCTGGCAGCTCGCGCTCTTCCTCAAACACATGAATGCGCTGCCACCCGCGCCGCAGCGCGCGTGGCAGGCCGTCGGACGATAACTCTGGTCTAGGGCTGCGGCGTCGGCGCGCTCTCTTCGCTCGGCGTTGCCGAGAAGAGGTACTGATCGTTCGAGGTGGGCTGGGGATTCGCGGCTTGGTACTGCATTGCAAGCCCCGAGATCTGCGATGCGGTTTCCGGATAGACTTGGCCGCGGAACGAGCCGTCGCCGTTCATCGTAGCCACGATGTGGAGTTTGCCGCCCGGGCCCGCGCCGAGGCCAAGGTCCACGCTCGACGGGCCGATGTCGAACCAGATGTAGTCGCCGTCGCGCCCGCCGACGACGTCAATGTAGAGCTTGTAGTACGACGTGTGGTAGTACCCGCGAAGGTGGCCCCCGGGAAAGAACTGCAGGTCGAGCCGCCCGGTGATCGGATACTGCGATCCGTAGACCTGCGTTATCGACGTCGTAAAGTGCATCTCCGGCGGCTGGCCCGACGGCGCCTGCTGGGCTGACGCCGTGGCCGGCAGCGCGAGCGCCGCCGCGCTTGCGAGCGCAACGTAGCTGACGTAACGGAGAACCAGGGACCGTATCATGCTGACTCCTCTCGAGCGACCTTCTCAGGGAGTAGAGCGCTCGGCCCGGCGAGAACGTGACCGTCGTGGCACAACCTGCGGAAATAGACCTGCGAAACGTCCCGGCCTGGGAACGCACCGATCTGGTCCGGAAAGCCCTCGACCGTCTTCCATCGGGAGCCTCGCTTACCCTCATCACGGAGAACGAACCGCGAGCGCTCTCGGCGCGCTTGACGCAGGACCGGCCCGACCGCTTCCTCGTCGAAGCGCGTCGCGTCGCCAACCGCGTCTGGCAGCTGCGCTTGACGCACCGAACGGGGGAGCCTCAGGATCGCAATCTGGGTGCGCAACAGTTGGGCCGGTGCCCGGCGTTCGCGGCACTCGACGCCGGCGTGCGCGAGGAGCTGGCCGCAGCGGCGCTTTGGCAGACGGGCCGCCGCGGGCAGACGCTCGTCGCCGAGAACGTAGACTGGCCGTACATCGGCATGGTTACCGAAGGAATCGTCGCGCGCGCCGCCGGCGGCGGTCGCGAGCGCGAGCGCATTCTCTACGAGATCTTTGCATACGGGCTCTTCGGCGTCGCCGAGTACTTCGACCGCGGATTGAAGATGGCGCGCATCACGGTTTTCTCCAAGTCGGCGCGCATCCTCAAGCTGCCGTGGGACGCAATCTCGACGGTCGCCTCACGCCATCCGCAGCTCACCTACGCGCTCGGCGTCGTCATGGCGCAGCGGGTTCGGCTGCTCGCCGACGCGCTCAACGTCCAAGGCTCGCTGCCGATCCTCGGACGCGTCGCCCGCGTGCTGCTTCCCTACGCGATGCCCGAGCGCGGCCTCGCCCAGGCGGCGGCATCGCTTTCGGCGATCACGCAGTCGCAGATCGCAGCGGCGGCGGGAACGGTGAAGGAAGTGGCGGCGCGCGCCATCGCCGAGCTGGAATCGCGCAGCGCGCTACGGCGCGAGCACGGGCACATCCGTTACCTCGACCGGGAAGTGCTCCTCGAGCTCATTCAGGACGTTTCGTAGCTCGCGATTCGCGTCGCGCCCGCAAACGCGTGGAGCGCCTTCGGCAAAACGACCGATCCGTCGGCTTGCTGGCCGTTTTCCAAGATCGCGATCATCGCGCGTCCGATCGCCAAACCCGAGCCGTTGAGCGTGTGCACGAGCTCCGGCTTGCTGCGCAGATCTCGACGGAAGCGGATTGACGCGCGTCGCGCCTGGAAGTCGGTGCAGTTCGAACAAGAGCTGATCTCGCGATAGGCGTTGCTGCTGGGGATCCACACCTCGAGATCGTAGGTCTTGGCCGCGTTGAAGCCGGTGTCGCCCGCACAGAGCGCGACGACGCGATACGGCAGCTCGAGCTCCTGGAGCAGCGATTCGGCGTCGTGCGCGAGCGTCTCGAGCGCTTCGGCGGAATCCTCCGGTGCGGTGAGCCAGACGAGTTCGACTTTGTCGAATTGGTGCTGGCGCATGAGGCCGCGCGTATCTCTTCCGGCAGCGCCGGCTTCGCGCCGGAAACACGGCGTCGCCGCGACGTACTTCACCGGCAGCTCGCCCGGCTCGAGGATCTCGCCGCCGCGCAGCGCCGTCAGCGGCACTTCCGCCGTAGGGATGAGGAACAGGCCGGCTTCGGGATCGCTGAACATGGCGTCGGCAAACTTGCTCAACTGTCCGGTGGACCACATCGTGCTGCGCGACACGAGCAGCGGCGGCGCGATTTCGGCGTAGCCGCGCCGCTGCGCGCGATCGAGGAAGAACGCGACGAGCGCACGCGAGAGCCGCGCGCCGGCGCCGCTCAGCACGGCGAAGCGGCTGCCCGAAAGTTTGGCAGCGCGGGCGAAGTCGAGGATGCCCAGACGTTCGCCGATCTCCCAGTGCGCCAACGGCTCGAACGCGAATTGACGCGGCTCGCCCCAACGCCGCAGCTCGACGTTCGCGGCCTCGTCGGCGCCGTCGGGAACGCCGTCGTCGAGGATGTTCGGCAGGCCCGCCAGCGTCGCGCGCAGCGGCGATTCTTCGTTGGCCGGCGCGAGCGCGACGGCCCGCGCTTCCCACCGCTCGATCTCCTCGGCGGCCGCGTCGATCTTCGGCCGCAGCGTGCGCGCCGCCGCGGCCTTGTCGGCGGCCGAGCCGATTTCGGCGGAAAGACGGTTCTTCTCGGCCTTCGCGCGTTCGACGGCGGTGAGTGCGGAGCGGTACTCTTCGTCGTAGCGCAGAAGCTCGTCTACGAGCGACGCGTCGAGGCTGCGGCGACGGAGAGCCCGTCGCACGCGGTCGGGATCGCGGCGAACGACTGCGATATCGAGCATGGAGAACCGCGCATTATGCAGCCCGTAAATCCAGTCCTACCGCCGACCGGATTTGCGGCCGAAACGCTGCTCGCGCCGCGACAGGCGATCGTCGCGTATTTCGCGCGCGTCACCGTCTCGTCGCCTACGGTGCAAAGCGTCTCGCTCGAGCAGGCCGAAGGGCGCGTTCTCGCAGCACCGATCGTCGCCGACGACGATTATCCAGGCGCCGCCCGCTCGGCGATGGACGGCTTTGCGCTGCTCGCGCGCACGGCGCCCGCATCCTTCGAAATCGCAGGCGAGGTCCGTATGGGAGACGCGCCGGCCGGCGAGGTCGCACCCGGCTCGGCCGCGCGCATCGCAACCGGGGGGATGCTGCCGGCGGGCACCGACGCCGTGGTCCCGATCGAGGAGGCGCGCGTAGACGGCGCCTTCGTGCGCGTGAACGCGCCGGTAGCAGCGGGCGAGAACGTCGTTCCGCGCGCCGCCGACATGCGCCGCGGCGAACCGCTGCTCGATGCGGGGCGCCGCATCGGCGCGCCGCAGATGGGCCTGCTGGCGACGATCGGGGCGACCGAGGTTTCGGTGTACCGCCGGCCGCTCGTTGCGGTGATCTCCAGCGGCGACGAACTCGTCGAGCCGGGCGTGCATCCCCGGCTCGGACAGATTCGCGACTCGAACCGGTATGCGATCGCAGCGTCGCTGCGCGCGATGGGCGCGCAGCCGCGTCACTATCCGACCGTGCGCGACGAGCCCGACGCCTTCGAAGCGGCGCTTGCGACGGCGCTGCGCGAGTGCGATGCGGTCGTCGTCACCGGCGGTTCGTCGGTCGGCGAGCGCGACCGCCTGCCGGGGGCGGTGAGCAACGTGGCCACGCCCGGCGTCGTCGTGCACGGGTTGCGCCTGCGTCCGGGCAAGCCGACGCTGCTGGGGGCCGACGGCGGCAAACCGATCTTGGGGCTGCCCGGAAACCCCGTCTCGGCGCTGATGATGCTCGAAGCGGTGTGCGCGCCGATCGTTGCGGCGCTCTGCGGCGCGCGCATCCGCGCTTCTACGCTGACCGCGCGTCTTAGCCAGCCGGCGCGCAGCCGCTCCGGCTGGACCTGGTACGTTCCGGTCGCGCTGGAGGATGATGCCGGCGGCCCGCTGGCGCATCCCCTCCCATTGCGCTCGTTCTCGGTTAGCCTGCTGGCACGCGCCGATGGGTACGTCGTGATGGACGAGCGCGACGACGAGTGGCCTGCGGGCCGCCTCGTGACGGTCCATCGCTTTCTGGGAGGCTGACAGCACTCTTGATCCGCCCGACGCGCGCCGTCGAAGCAATTCCGGCGACGACGCCGTTTATCGGCCCCGAGCAGTTGATGCGCGACACGGGCCGGCACGAGCTCGTCCGCCTCGGCGCAAACGAAAGTCCCTTTGGCCCGTCGCCGGCGGCCGTTGCGGCCATGCGCGCGGAACTCGAGCGGCTCGCGTGGTACGGCGATCCGGAATCGCTCGACCTGCGCGACGCGCTGGCCGAGAAACACGGCTGCCGCCCGGACGAGATCGTCGTCGGGTCGGGCATAGACGATCTGATGGGCTTGGCGGTGCGCGCGTTCGTCGCGCCGGGCGACGCCGCGGTCTCGACGCTGGGGACCTACCCGACGTTCGACTACCACATCGTCGGTTACGGCGGCCGGCAGGTCCGCGCGCCGTACACGTCCGACGGCACGCCGGATCTCGACGCGCTCCTCGCCCTCGCTCGCCGCGAAAAGCCGCGGCTGCTCTACCTGGCGAATCCCGACAACCCCAGCGGGCGCCTCGTCGGGCGCGAAGCACTCGAGGCGTTCTACGATGCATTGCCGCGCGACACGCTGCTGCTGCTGGACGAAGCGTATGCCGACTTCGTGGACGAGCGCGAACTCATGGCGCACGTCGTCGAGGCCCGGCTGATCCGCCTGCGCACGTTCTCCAAGGCGTACGGAATGGCCGGGGCGCGCATCGGATACGCGCTGACGGCGGCGAGCAACGCGCAGACCTTCGGTAAGCTGCGCCTTCAATACGGGGTCAATCGCAACGCGCAGATCGGGGCGCTGGCGTCGCTGGGCGACGAGACGTTCGCGCGAACGGTCGCCGACGAAACCGCGCGAGCCCGCGACGACTACTACCGGCTGGCCCGCGAGCTCGGGCGCGGATACATCGAGTCGCAGGCGAACTTCGTCTGCATTGACTTCGGCACGGCGCAAGAGGCGACGCGCATCATGAACGAGCTGCTCCTGCGCGGCGTTTGGATCCGCAAACCCGGGGCGCCGCCGCTCGACTCGTATATCAGAGTGAGCGCCGGCACCGAGCCCATGCGCCGAGCGTTCGCGGCAGCGCTGCGCGCCGTGCTTGCCGAATCCCCGGTCTGATATCGTGCGCTACGCCATCCTATCCGACATCCACGCAAATCTCGATTCCCTCACCCAGGCGCTCTCGGCTGTGGATCCCGGGGATGCCGTCGTTTCGCTCGGCGACAACGTGGGCTATGGGCCCAATCCCAACGAGTGCGTCGCGATTCTCCAGCAGCGCTGCGGCCATGCCGTCTTGGGCAATCACGACCTCGCCGCAATCGAGAACTTCGGCGTCGAGGCGTTCAACAAGGCGGCGCGCGCGGCGATCGTCTGGACGCAGAGCGTTCTCGACGAACCCAGCCGCATCTGGCTCAACGCGCTGCCGTACGAGCTGCGCTTTCCGGAGTTTCTCCTCGTGCACGGCGCGCCGGTCCACTACTTCGAGTACATCCTCGACAAAGAGGCGGCGGCGCGAGCCTTCGCCCGTACCGACGCGCCGCTCGTTTTCGTCGGGCACACGCACATCGCGCAGTACTGGGCTCGCGATCCCGACGGAAGCGTCCACCACAAGCACATGCAGCACGGCGGCGATCTGCAGCTGGAAGAAGGGAAGCGCTACGTGATTGACGTCGGCAGCGTCGGCCAGCCGCGCGACCTCAATCCAAAACCGTCGTTCGCGCGGTACGACGCGCAGCGGCGCCTCGTCGAATGGGTGCGCTACGACTATCCGATCGAAGAAGTGCAGCGCAAGATGCGCCTCGCGAAGCTGCCCGAGTATCTCGTCGACCGCCTGGCGGTAGGACGCTAGCGTGGCCGAGGTACCGTTCGACGACGGCAACTGCTTCGCGTGCGGCCCGGCCAACCCGATCGGGATGCACCTGCATTTCGACCGCGACGGCGAAGGGGTGCTGGCCCGGGCGACGCTCGCTGCGGCGTTTCAGGGCTGGCGCGGTATCGCGCACGGCGGCATCGTCATGGCCCTGCTCGACGAGGCGATGGCGCACGCGGCAGGCTACGCCGGCCACCGCGGCGTGACCGCGGCGGTGAGCGTGCGTTTCCGCCGGCCCGTGCCGCTCGAAGCGCCGATCGAGGTGCGCGGCCGCGTGACGTGGCAGCGGCGCAACGTGCTCGGCGTCGTCGCGGAAGTGGCCGACGCCGCCGGCACCGTGCTCGCCCAAGCCGAGGGCAGCTTCGTGTCGCGAGGCTCGCTCGACGCTGCCGCCGATCGCCGCAATCCGCTGTTGCAGCGGTAAGACGCCATGGCAAAGATGAAGCAGCAGCGCACGCAGGAGCGCTCCCCCGAGCGCAACGCCGCGAAGAGCGCGCCCGCGATCGACAATCGCCGCGCGCGCCACGAGTACGAGATCCTCGAGTCGCTCGAGGCCGGATTGGTTCTGACCGGCACCGAGGTGAAGTCGGTGCGGGCCGGCGGAGCCAGTTTGAGCGAAGCCTACGCGCGTTTCCGCGATGGCGAGGCTTGGCTGCTGGGCATGCACGTGCCGCCGTACAAGCAGGGCAGCTTCTCGAATGCCGAGCCGACCCGGCCGCGCAAGCTGCTGCTGCACAAGGAAGAGATTGCCAGGCTGCAGGGACGCGTGGCCGAGAAAGGGCTGACGATCGTTCCGCTGCGTCTCTACTTCACGCGAGGCATCGCGAAGGTGCAGCTTGGCTTGGCGCGCGGCAAGAAGTTGTGGGACAAACGCGCCGACGTTGCAAAACGCGAGGTCGAGCGCGAGATTGCGCGCCACGTTCGGCGGTCGTGAGGGGCGCACACCCTGAGCGGGCGCTCGAGCAGGCCATCGAGCGCGCGGGCGCGGTTCGGCGCGGCGATCGCGTGCTCGTCGCCTGCAGCGGCGGGCCGGATTCGGTCGCGCTTGCGGCGTTGCTTCACGCGCTTGCGGCGCGCATGGAGCTTTCGGTGCGCGTCGCGCACGTCAACCACGCGACGCGCGCGTCGGCGTGGCAGGACGAGTGCGTCGCGATGCACGTTGCCGCGCGGTGCGAGCTGCCGTTGGACGTCTTCGAGGTGCAGGCGGCTGGACGCGACGAACAGGCGCTGCGCTCGGCACGTTACGCCGCGCTTGCCGAGGCCGCGCAGCGCCACGGCTGCAATGCGGTCGCGACCGCTCACCACGCGGAAGATCAGAGCGAGACGGTGCTTCTGGCGCTGCTGCGCGGCGCAGGCCCGGAAGGCCTGGGAGGCATGCGCGCGCGCAGGCCGCTGGCGGAAGGCGTTCATCTCGTCCGGCCGCTGTTGACCGTTCCGTCCGAGGCGCTGCGAGCGTACTGCCACGGCCAGGTGCTGCCGTACGCCGTGGACCCCTCGAACGCGCACCTCGCGCTGCGCCGTAACGCGGTGCGCGAGGCGCTCGAGGCGCTGCGTCCGCTCTTCCCGGCGCTCGACGCCGCGGTGGCGCGGGCGGCCCAGCTCGTCGCCGAGGAGCGCGATGCGGCGCCGCGGGCCGATCTGCGCCGGTCGATTCGCGAGCGGCTGGCGCGCGACGACGACCTCCGCGACGTAGATTTCGAGCACGTCGAGGCGGCCGTGCGGGCGCTCGAAGCCGGGCAGACCGGCACCTTCCACATGAAGGCCGGGGTGTGGCTGCGCATCGAGCGCGGCGAGATCTCGGAGATCGGCCGCGGCTGACCGTGGCCGGGCCTATGACCGTCGGCCCCGCCGTGTACGACCAGGCCGCAATCGCGCGGGCCGTGGATCGTCTGGCCGCCGAGATCGCCGGGGACTATCGCGGGAAACCGCTCGTGCTGCTGGGCGTGTTGAAGGGAGCACTATGCTTCACGACCGACCTTGCACGAGCGATCGCTCGGCAGGTAGATGGACCAAGCGAAATTTTGGTGGACTATCTGTGCGTCGAGCGCTACGGGAATCTGGGCCGGAGCGGGGGGCAGGTGCGGCTGGCGATGGACGTGCGCCGGCCGATCGCCGGAGCCAACGTGCTCGTGCTGGATGACGTAGCGGACAACGGTCACACGCTAGCCTTCGTGCGCGCCTTGCTGGGGGAGCGGCAGCTCGCATCGCTGCGAGCCTGCGTCCTATTCGACAAGCCGGCGCGCCGGGAGGTGGACGTCCCCATTGACTATGCCGGCCTCGCCGTCCCGGACGTCTTCGTTATAGGTTACGGTTTGGACTATAAGGAACTCTACCGGAATCTCCCCTACCTGGCCGAGCTTCGAGAGGGTACAACGGTCGAACGTTAAGTGAGCAAACATCTGCGGTCCATCATTCTGATCATCTTGGCGGTCGTAATCGTCTTCATCGTCGTGGAGCGGTTCGTCCAGCCGAGCGAGGGAGAGACGCGCCTCGACTACGGGGCCTTCTATCAGAAGCTGGAAGCCGGGCAGGTCCAGTCGTTCCACGCCACCGGTCTCAACGCGATCGGCGATCTCTCCAACGGCACGAAGTACAGCGTGGCCGTGCCGAATCTCGATCAGGGGTTCGTCGACGAGGTCTACCGGAAGGTTCGCAGCGGCGCGATCAGTTTCGACCAGCAGTCCAACGCGGGGTTGTTCTCCAACCTCATGACGCTGGGTCCGCTTGCGATCACCGTGCTGCTGCTCTTCTTCATTTTACGTCAAGCCCAGAGCGGCGGAAGCCAGGCGCTCTCGTTCGGTCGTTCGCGCGCGAAGATGCTCTCGGAAAATCGTCCCAAGGTGACGTTTGCCGACGTCGCCGGCGTTGACGAAGCGAAGGAGGAGCTCGCCGAGATCGTAGACTTCCTCAAATACCCCAAGAAGTACCAATCGCTGGGCGCGCGGATTCCCAAGGGCGTGCTGCTCCTCGGGCCTCCGGGCACGGGCAAGACGCTGCTGGCTCGCGCGATCGCGGGCGAAGCCGGCGTTCCGTTCCTCTCGATCTCCGGTTCCGATTTCGTCGAGATGTTCGTCGGCGTCGGCGCGTCGCGAGTCCGCGACCTGTTCGATCAGGCGAAGAAGTCCGCACCGTGCATCGTCTTCATTGACGAGATCGACGCGGTCGGACGCCAGCGCGGCGCGGGGCTCGGCGGCGGTCACGACGAGCGCGAGCAGACGCTCAACCAGCTTCTCGTCGAGATGGACGGCTTCGATCAGAACACCGGCGTGATTCTCATTGCGGCGACGAACCGGGCCGACGTGCTCGATCCGGCGCTGCTGCGCCCCGGGCGCTTCGATCGCCAGATCGTCGTCGGCCGCGCGGATTTCCGCGGCCGCGAGAAGATCCTCGAAGTCCACTCGCGCAACAAGCCGCTCGGCAAGGAAGTCTCGCTCGAGACGCTCGCCAAGCGCACGCCGGGATTCTCCGGCGCCGATCTGGAGAACTTGCTCAACGAAGCCGCGCTGCTGGCCGCGCGCAAGAATAAAAATGCCATCGAGATGATCGACTGCGACGAAGCGATCGATCGCGTCATGGTCGGGCCCGAGCGCAAGTCGCTCGTCATGTCGCAAAAGGAAAAGGAAGTTACGGCGTACCACGAGTCGGGCCACGCGATCATCGGCGGCCTTCTCGAGAAAGCCGATCCGGTTCACAAGGTCACGATCATTCCGCGCGGCATGGCGCTCGGCATCACCTGGTCCTTGCCCGAGGACGACCGGCACAGCCGCACTCGCGAAGAGCTCCTGGCCGACATCACGATGATGATGGGCGGGCGGCTCGCCGAGGAAATCAAGTTCGGCGACGTGACGACCGGCGCCAGCAACGATTTCGAAAAGGCCACGGAGATCGCTCGCCGCATGGTGACGCAGTACGGGATGAGCGAACTCGGACCGATTCAATACGGCCGCGGCGCGCATCAGGTATTCCTCGGCCGCGACTTCGGCGACGAGCGCAACTACTCCGAGGAGGTCGCGAGCAAGATCGACGCCGAGGTGCGCAAGATCATCGAGTCTTGCTACGACAACGGCAAGCGGCTGCTCAACGATAACTGGCAGAAGATCGAACGCATGGTGGCGTCGCTGCTCGAATACGAGACGGTGGAAGCCGTCGAAGTGCAGGCGATTCTCACCGACATCCCCTTCGACCGTTCGCCCGGCGCCAAAGGCACGCCGGTCGCCGAAGCGCCCAGCGAACGCCCGGCAACGGAAGAACCGAAGCGCCACGAGAAACCGTCGCGCTTACCGCCAACGATTTCTCCCGAGCCTGCATGACCGTCGCGCGTATCGCCGCCGCAGCGATGCTCCTCGCCGCATCGTCCGTTTTTGCCGCGCCCGCCGGCGCGTCGATCGGGCGCGAAACGGGCGCGCTACCGCGCGGCGGCTCGTACGTGCTCGCTCCGGATCCTACCGTCGCATCGGCAGCAATCGGCCTGTGGTTCCGGGCGCCCGGCGCCGGATACGACGACGCGACGCCCGGCGTTTCGAATCTGGCCGCAACGGCGGCGGCCGTGGCACCGCTGGCCAGCGGGAAGTCGCTGTACACGCTCGTGCATAGCGTCGGCGGCGAACTGAACGTCCAAGTATTCGCAGACATCGTCGGAATCGGCGCCGTCGTTCCCGCGACGGCGGCGCGCCGGATCGTTGCCGCGATGAGTGCCGCCTATTTCGCGCCGGCGATCGACGACGGCGCGGTGAAGACGGCGCGGGCCAACGCCGCGGTGCTCGGCGTGCAGCAGCGCTACGACGCCGACGCCACGCTGCACGATCTGCTTTTCAAGCAGCTCTTCGCGAGCGGCCCGGCGCACTATCCACCCTTGCCGAAGACCATTGCGGAACTGACCGGCATCTCGACCGCGCAGGTCGCGGCGTTCGCCAAGCGCGCGTTTCGTTCCGAAAACGCCGTGCTGACGCTGACGGGAAACGTTGACGACTCGAGCGTCTCGGCCGTTACCGACGGCACCGGCGGCGCGAGCATGGACGCTCCCTTCGATTCGGCGCTGGCGGCGCAACCGGCGCCGGCCACGGCATCGGGTGCGATCGACGGGCTCGGCCTTGCGTGGGTCGGTCCTCCGATCTCCGATCAGAAGGCCGCCACCGCGCTGGATTTCGTTGCGGACTATCTTTTTAGAGAGCGCACCGGCCTCGTGACGAAGGCGCTCGACCGTTCCGGCAGCGAGGCGCTGGTCGTCGGACAGTTCGTCACGCTCCACAATCCGGGCATCATGCTCGTCACCATCGGCGGAGGCCGCGAGAAGCAGGTAGAGCAGAGCGTGCTCGACGCCCTCTCGTCCATGCAGCAGCCGCTCGACGCGCGCACCTTCGACGCGGCCCGCGAAGCCTTTCTCTATCACGTCGCTTCCGACACGCAGACGCCGCAGCAGCAGGCCGACAACTTCGGATGGTACACCGTCGAAGGCGATCAGGCGTACGCCCCCGGCATCGCCGACGGGGCCTACGTGCGCGACGCGCGTTCGCTCGATCCCGACTACGTCGCGCAGACGGTCCGCCGGTACCTGAGCAAACCGGTCGTCGTGGACTTGATTGCAAACACGCCGCAGAAAGGGAATCAACCGTGATCTTCGCGCGTTCGCTCGGCGTC
The DNA here is from genome assembly GCA_963790985.1 of Vulcanimicrobiota bacterium. GTDB lineage: Bacteria > Vulcanimicrobiota > Vulcanimicrobiia > Vulcanimicrobiales > Vulcanimicrobiaceae > Cybelea. Next base: position 1,471,316 of record CAWBQB010000003.1, on the reverse strand, counting down.
GCGCTGGCCCTTGCGGTCGCAGCGCTGCCGGCGGCTTCGCCCGCGGCGGCCGCGGTGCAGGCGCCGAGCCTGCAGAGCGCCGGCGGTGCGACGATCGTGCGCCAAGTTGACGGCGCGGCCGCGCTCGTCGGCGTCTCGCTCGTCGTTCGCGCGGGGCTCGATCGCCAGACGATGCGCGAGAACGGATTGGCCGCACTGGTCGCTCAGACGATCCTGCAGACTCCCGTCGGCACGCCCGCCGCGCCGCTGGCCGACGCCGTCGCCGCTCACGGTGGATCCATTCACTTTACCGTGGACCCTGGCGACGTGCGATTCTACGTCGAGGCGCTCGCCGCGGATGCCTCCGACGTCGTCGGCATGCTGCAGACCGCGATCTCCGCGCCGGACTTCTCTCCGGCAACCGTCCGCGACGCTCGCGCCGCGCTCGCGCGCCGCATCGCGCAGAGCCAGCACGTGGCGCTGCAGGTCGGTCTCGACATGCTCAACGCCGCTTCGTCGGCGCAAGCCAACGCAGGGCTGCCCGAGCTCGGAACGCCGGCTTCCCTCGCGCAGCTCTTTCCGCCCGACGCTCGCGCGTTCTATCGCGCGTACTACCGTCGCGGCGGCGCGCTGGTCAGCGCCGCGGGTAATCTCGACGCGCTCGGGACCGGTGCGCTGAGCGCGCTTGCGGCATCGCTGCCGCCCGGCGACACGTCGCCCGTTCACGTGCGCGTGGCGCAGCTCAGCGGCACGACGCACGAGATCGTGGCGCACCGCGACATCTCCTCGCCGTGGCTGATCGCGCAGTATCCGGCCCCCAGCGTGGACAGCCGGGACTTCGGCCCGATGCTGGTGCTGGCCGCGTTCGTCCGGCGAACGCTTTCGGACATCGCGCAAGTGCCGGGCGTCGTCTCGCCGACGTTCGCTTCGCGTTCGGTCGGCGCGCTCTACGCGTACGACCGCGCGCCCACGAGCCTGCTGCTCTACGTCAACGGCGGCCTCATCGGCGATCCAAGCCGCGCCTTCGCAACGGCGCTCTCCGTGGTGAACGTGCTCGCCGCAACCCGGCTGCAAGGGTCCATCGAACAGTTTAAAGCGATGGCGAGCGGCGATTTCGCCAACGAGGCGACGACCCTTGAAACGCGCACGTGGCTGGCCGCCGTCTTCGCGCGCGAGAGCGACTCGCCCGATTTCATCAACCGCGCGCTGCGGGCCATTGCCGCGACGACGCCGGACGACGTGCAGCGCGTCGCGCGCACGTACTTGGGGAATCCGACGATCGCGCTGGTCCTGCCCCGCGGCACGAATTTGCAAGATTAGCAACGTCGCGCTCGTTCACGACTACTTGAACCAGCGCGGCGGTGCCGAGCGCGTCTTCGCGCGCATCGCGGCGGCGTGGCCCGACGCCCCGATCTACACCGCACTCTACGACCCGCGCGCCGTCGGAGATCTCTTTCCGGAGCGGCGCATCCGGCGCTCCTACCTCGCGCGCATCCCGTTTGCGAATCGCGCGTTCCGATCGCTGGCGCCGTTCTATCCGCGCGCCTTCGAGTCGTTCGACTTCTCGGCGTACGACACGATCGTCAGCTCGACGACCGCGTGGGCCAAGGGCGTGCGCGTTCCGCCGGGGGCCGTGCACGTCTGCTACATCAACACGGTCAGCCGGTTTGCGTTCGCGTACGACGAGTACGTCGGCGGGCTCCAGCGCGCCGGGGGTCGCGCGGCGCGGATGCTGACGCGCCCGATCGTGGCCAACCTCGTGCGATGGGATCGCGACGCCGCGCGCCGCCCGACCCGCTTCGTCGCGAACTCGCACAACGTCGCCGCGCGCGTCGCGACGTACTACGGGCGCGAGTGCGACGTTCTTCCCTGCCCCGTGGATCTCGATCGTTTCAGCGTCGGGCGCGGGGGCGGAGGGTACTTTCTCGTCGCCTCGCGGCTGCTGCCGTACAAGCGCGTGGATCTCGCGATCCGAGCCGCGGCCATCGCCGGGGTCCCGCTCGTGGTTGCCGGCACCGGCCCGGCGGATCGCTCGCTGCGCGCGCTCGCGCGCGGCACGACGACGACGATGCTCGGATACGTCTCCGACGAACGCCTTGCCGCGCTTGCCGGCGCCGCGCGCGCGGCTATTCTCCCCGGCGAGGAAGATTTCGGGCTGGTTCCTCTTGAAGCGGCGGCCGCGGGCCGTCCGACGATCGCCTTCCGCGGCGGCGGCGCGCTCGAAACGATCGTCGAAGGCCGGACGGGCGTTTTCTTCGACGAACCCGATCCGCAATCGCTGGCTGCGGCGATGCGCGCGTTCGACGAGTCGCGCTTCGACCCGCGGGAACTGCGCGCGCACGCGGAGACGTTCTCGCCGGAGCGATTCGCCGAACGGCTGCGCGCCATCGTCGAGCGCGTACGGCGCGAGCACGCTGCGGCGGCCCCTGCGACGTGAGACCGCTGTATTTCGCCATAGCCCTCTTCGTGCTCGTATACGCCGGCTTGGACTTCAACCGCCTCTACGCGCTGCGTTACGGCGCCGATCTGGGCACGTACTTGCAGACGTTGGTGAACCTGCACCACGGATCGTCGTGGAACTACGGCGAGTGGAAGCCGCACCTCCACGTGCACGGTTCGTGGTCGCTCGTCGCGCTCGTTCCGGTCGTCGCCCTCTTCCCGCGCGCGCAGACCCTGCTCGTCGTGCAAGTGCTGGCCGTCGCGCTGGCCGCTCTTCCGCTTGCCGCGCTCGCGCGCGAGCTGGGTGCGAGCCCGCGCGCAGCAGCGCTGCTCGGCATCGCCTATCTGCTGACGCCCACGGCGCAGGGCCTTGCGTACGACAATTTTTCCGAGAACGTATTCGTCCCGCTCCTCGCTTTCGGCTGCGCCCTCGCGGCGCGCCGCCGGCTCTTCTGGGCGACGCTGCTGCCGGGCGCGCTGCTCGTCGGGCTCAAAGAGGACGAGATCCTCTTCGTGCTCTGGTTTGCGACTGCGTGCGCGATCTGGTGGGACCGGCGCATCGGCATCGCGCTGGGAGCGCTCGCGCTCGCTGCGGGCGCCGCATTCTTGGGCGTCGAGCGCATCGCCGGCGTCCATCCGAACCTCCCGCCGTACGGGCTGCAGATTCACGATGCGGGCGGAAAGGTCTCGATGACCGTTCTGCTGCTCGCCCCGTTCGCATTCGCGCCGATCGCGGTGGGACGATGGCTGCTGCTCGGCGTGCCGCTGCTCGCGGAGATCGTCTTCATGCAGCCGTGGAACTACGAGCCCAGCCGGATCGGCTCGCATTACGTTGCGCCGCTCTTGGCGGCCACGGCGATTGCGGCCGCGTTCGGTCTCGCGCGCTACCCCGGCTTCGCGCGCGCGCTCGTGCCGTGCGCCCTCGTCGTCGCGCTGCTCTTCAACGACGGCATTCTGCGGCCGGGGCGGTGGCCGTACCTCGTGGACTGGGGCGCGTACGCGCGCGCCGTCGCGCTGCGCGACGGCGCGACCGCGGCGTTGATCCCGCGACGCGACGAGGGCGCGTGGGCCGTCGCCGCCGCGAACCCTATGGTGCGGCTCGACCCGCGTCCGGATCCCCGCTTCGCGAACTGCCCCGCGTACGTTACCGACGCGCGCGCGTTCTTCGCGGGCCTCGCGGGGCACGTGCCGCAAGCGCTCTGCGGCGGCGTGCCCGTTTCCCGATGAACGGCGAGCCGCTGATTCTGCCGGCAATGCGGGAAGATCGCGGACGCTTTGCGGCGCTGCGGGACGCGCGCGTGCTCGTCTACTGGCCGCACGGATTCGGCGACTGGGTTCACTTCGGCGCCGTGCTGCCGCTGCTGGAGCCGTCGAACGCGTACGCGATGACGCGCTTCGGCGACGACTACGTCAGCGTGATGGAAGGCTGCGACCGCGTGCGGCCGCTCTTCAGCGGCGTGCGCGCGCCGGGAGACGGGTCGAGCGCCGGCATCGCGCATTTCGGGCTGCGCTTGCGAGCCTGCGACGGCCGCCGCCTGCGCTTGAACGTTCCCTCGCCGCTGCGCGACGCAGTCGCGGCCTTCGCGCCCGATGCGCTGTTGTGGACGGATTATCCGGAAACGGAGGGGCGCACGGCGTACCCGTTTCATACCAAGGCGCGCAACCTCGCGCGGCGGCTCGTAACGCGGGCGCGTGTTGCGTCGTTCGATCTCTCCAAGCCGCTGCGCTCCGCGATCGACTTCGCCGCGCCGGCGCCGGTGCAGCGGGCGCTCGACGAGCGTCTCGCCGTCTTCGCGCCGCCCGGATCGCGGCTGTGCGTGCTGTCGCGCAGCGGGGTGACGGCCGCGCGCAAGAACTGGGGCGAGACCGATGCGCGGGATTTCGTGGCGGGGCTGCGCGGCGAACCGGAGAGCTGGCGCTGCATCTCGATGGAGGACGAAGATCTCGGCGAAAGCGTCGCTGGATTTCGCGCGCTCTTCGGCGATCTCGACGAGCCGTTCGCGCGTCTCTACAAAGCGCTGGCGGCGCGCGCGGACCTTTTCGCCGGCATTCCCGCGGGGCCGCTGCACCTCACGATGGCGCGCGGCGGCGTGCCGGTCGTCGGCCTATGGCTCGCGCACCATCCCGACTGGTACGACGAACCCAATCCCGCTGCGATCCATCTCGTCGGGCGCTACGTGCGCGATCGCGGTTTCGATCGCCGCCCCGCGACGACGAGCAAGCCGCCGTCGCTCGCGCACCGGCTGCACTATCTCGAGACGCAGAAGATTGCGGGCGGCGCGGCGCTCGAGGCCGCGCGCGCCGTTCTATAGACCGGCGGCCTTGGGTACGAAGAGGAGCAGCGCGATCGTGATGCCGTTGAAGAGCGCGTGCGAGATCATCGGCGCGAACGCGTTGCGCGTGCGATAGTACACGGCGCAGAGCACGACGCCGCCCAACGCGAGGGGAATGCCCGCGTACAGGTCGCCGTGAGCGATGCCGAACAAGATGCCGCTGAGCGTCGCACCGCCCCAGAAGCCCGCGTAACGAAGCCCGATGTTGAAGAAGAACACGCGGAACAGCGCCTCCTCGGCGAACGGCGCGACGACGACGGCAAACCCCACGAACAGGACGATGGATACGGGATCGTGGAGCTGCTTGAATATCTGCAGGACGTCTTGCTCGTGGCGGCTGTGCACGAGGTAGTCTATGAGCGACGCGCCGCCGCTGGCGACGACGAACATCCCCACCGCGCCGATCAGCGATCCGCCGGCCGCGGCGGGGGTGAGCGCGCGAAAGCCGAGCTCCTCCAGCGTGAACTTCGAGAGCAGCGGCATCGCGACGAGCACGAGCACCACGAGGCCGCCTTCGACCAGCGCTTGGAAGAGGATGCCGAAGTCGACGACGATCGGGCTTACCGGCGGAACGTTTCCGCCTCTTAAGCCGAGGACGAACGCAATCGCGACGAGCAGGGTGATGAAGCCGGCCAGCAGCCAGGTCCAGACGCCGGTAAAGCTATCCTTCGGCCAACGCGTCGGCCAGGCGGGCGAAGTCGCTGAGGTCGAGTCGTTCACCGCGAAGCTCCGGGGAGAGGTTGCTGTGCGCCAGCGCTCGCTCGATCCTTGCGCGATCGAACTTCAGCGCGAGCGAAAGGCTGTTGGCAAGCGTCTTGCGCCGGTACGCGAACGCGCCGCGCACGACCTTCCGAAAAAGGGAAAGGTCGGCAACGCGCACCGCGGGCCGCTCGCGGCGCACGAGCCGCACGACCTGCGACTCGACGTTCGGTGCGGGATAGAACGAGCCCGGAGCTAGCGTGAGCGCGGGTTCGACGAGCATTGCGTATTGCACGGCGACGGAGAGGCTTCCGTAAGCCGGCGTTGCGGGCTTGGCGGCGAAGCGCTGCGCGACGTCTTTCTGCACCATGACGGTGAGCGAGCTTGGTCCGCCGTCCATTTCGATGAGCTGCGTGAGCATCGGCGTCGCGACGTTATACGGCAAGTTCCCGGCGACGATCCACGGCAGGCCCTGCGACCAATCTGCGTAATCGAACGCAAGCGCATCGGCGTGCAGCACGCGCGCGCGCGCGAGGTCGTCGCGCGAGCGCAGAACGGCGACCAGATCCGCGTCCACTTCCAATGCCGTGACGTCCGCGCCCTCTTCGAGCAGCGCGTGCGTCAGCGTTCCCGTTCCCGCGCCGATTTCGAGCGTGCGCGCGTCCGCCGGCGCGCCGGCAAGGCTGAGCCGCGCGATCTGCCGCGCGGCCGACGCGTTTACGAGGAAGTTTTGACCGAAGCGCTGCTTGGGACGAAGGCCCGCGCGCGCGAGCAGCTGACGGGGGCCGAGCACCCCGTTATTCTACCGCTATTTCAGCCGGTACACGGTGATGCTGCGCCGTCCGAAGAGCAGCGCTTCGCGAAGCGAGTCGAAACCGAGGTCGATGCGATCGCCCACGATCGCGCCGCCGGTGTCGCCGGCAATCGCGACGCCGTAACCGGGAATGTAGAGCCGCGTTCCCAGCGGGATAACCCGCGGGTCCACCGCCACGATGCCGTGCCCGGCTCGTCTGCCCGTAGCAGTCGTGCCGCCGCATCCCGCGCAATCGGCGGTGTACGCCGTCGCGATCATCTCGATCGCCTCGCGCGCTACGAGCGCCATCTGCATGACGCCGCGCTCTTCAAAGGCCCCAAGCGACGTCGAGCCGATGCCCTCGGCCACGATTCGCGGACGCGCCGGCCGCACGATCTGCGACCAAATCACCTTCGCGTGCACCGCGCCGCCGCCGCGTTGACTGTACCGCGTGAGCACTTCGCGGACGCCGGGGCGTCCGGCGGCGATCACTTTCACGCGCCCGGCGGGCAGACCCGGGGTGAGACGGCTCACGGTTTGCGGGGCCACCGGCTGGTGCGCCACGCCCTCCCACGTCAGGATGCCGTCGCGGTGGAAGGCGACGCCGGTTACGTATGAGGAGCCTGCGGCCGGCGCGGCCGCCGGCGCGAGGGTAAGTGCGAGGATTGCAAAGCCGGCGCACAGCGTGCGTACGATCAACCCGGGGTTCCTTTCTTCTCTCGACTCGGTTCAAGGTCGCTGCTCGACACCACGCAAGGAGCGGACGATGAACGGCAAGTCGCGCGTTCGGGGAAGCGGCGCATAGCGGCCGCGGGGTCACGGCACTTGAAAACGCCTAGCGTACTGACAGCCTGCTTGCTATCCGTACCGGCAGGCCCATGTAGTAGCCCGCGAACTATAGCATACCCTCTCGATGGCCGGAATACGTTCTAAGTCGCATCGAGAGAGGGGCCTCCTCCTTGCCTTAACCGGCGAGGCTTCCTTGCGCGGGCCGCCGGGCGCGCGCGCCCGGCAGCACGAAGAGAGAGCGCGGATGGAAGACCTGCGGATCGGGTTTTTTACCGAGATCTACCGCCCCGTCGTCAACGGCGTCGTTGCGTCGGTTGAGACGTTGGCCGACGGTCTGCGGGCGCGGGGCCATCGCGTCTACTGCTTCGCGCCGAGCATGCCGGGTTACACCGAAGCCGAAGGCGCGGTCTTTCGCATGCCCTCGCTGCCGCTGCCCACTCGCACGCCCTACCGCCTCACGCTGCCGCTGGTAAGCCGTCGCAACGTCAACGGCATCATCAAGCATCTCTCGCTCGTGCACGTGCACTCGCCGTTCGTTACCGGATGGATGGGCATGCGCTACGCGCGCCGCTACGGTATGCCGCTGGTGTATACGTACCACACGCAGCTCGAAGCCTACGCGCATTATATCCCGTTCGAGCCGCACGCCACGCGCTTTGCGGCGTCGCAGCTCACGCGCGCGTTTGCCAATCTCGCCGATGCCGTCGTCGTGCCGACGCCGGCGATGGCGATGCGGCTGCGCGAGCTCGGCGTGAGGGTAAGAATCGAAGTGGTCCCCAGCGGCATCGACGTCGCGCATTTCGGCAGCGGCTCGCGCGACGAAGCGCTGCGCGCGCGATTGGGCGCCGGAGCCGGCGACCGGCTCCTGCTTTGCGTCAGCCGGCTCGGGCGCGAGAAGAACGTCGAGCTGCTTTTCGAAGCGCTCGCGCACGGCGGCGACCCAACGCTCAAGCTCGCGATCGCGGGTGACGGCCCGCTGCGCGAGGAGCTCGAGCAGCGCGCGCGAGACGTGGGCGTGGCCGGTCGGACGCGTTTCCTCGGCGCGGTCTCCCGGGCCGACCTGCCCGCTTTGTACGCCAGCGCCGACGCGTTCGTCATGCCCAGCACGACCGAGACGCAGGGGCTCGTGCAGGCCGAGGCTCTCGCCGCCGGAGCCGTCGTAATCGCCGCCGACGCTCCGCAAAACCGCGACGTCCTCGGGGGCGCCGGAATCCTCGTGGCGGCGACGCCGGCCGGCTTCGCCCGCGCCTTTGCCGAGGTCACCTGCGAGCGCGACCCCGGGGCGGCTGCGGCGGCTCGCAGCTCCGCCGAGCGGTTCTCGATCGACGGTCAGATCGACCGCATCCTGGCCCTCTACGCAAGCCTCATCCGGCCGGCTCGCATTGCTTGACTACGAACATACGTTCGGTATAAAATAGCAGTGGGGCTCGTTCGATGCAGAAGACTCAACGGATCGATTCGGCGGCGGAGGCGCTGCTGGGCTACGCGGCCGACGCGCGCGGCAACGGTCTCGTCTACGTCCGGGTGAGCGCGGCGGGGAACCGGCGCGTGCTCAGGCTTCCTTTTCGAGTCGCTCCGCCCATTGACGATCGAGCCGTCGCCTATGCGGCGTTGACGGTCGTCGCGCGACGACTGCGCGAACGCGGCTACCGGCGCGTCCGCTTCTTGCTTGGCGACGCGCGCTTCGTTACCGAGGTCGCCGCGCGAAGCGAGCTTCCCGAGACGCTGGTGCTTCCGTACGTGCGCTTGCGCTGCGTGCTCAACTCGCTCGAAGCCGCCGGCGTAGAGGCCGGAGACGCCGACGAGCTAAGCGCGAGGGCTCGCGCGGAAGTGGCGCTGAATCTAGCGGCATGACGTTCACCCGGCTTTCGCCGGGCGCTTTGCCGATCGAAACGCAAGCCCTCGCGAAAGCGTTGCTGGGCTGCGTTCTCGTGCACGATGCCGGCAAGGGGATCGTGGCCGGCCGCATCGTCGAAACCGAGGCGTACTTGCCTCGCGATCCCGCCTGCCATGCGTTTCGAGGCAAGACGCCGAGAAACGCGACGCTCTTCGGCCCGCCCCACCGCGCGTACGTCTATCAGATATACGGAACGTCGTTCTGCTTTAACGTTTCGAGCGAGGCGGATGGCGAAGGAGCCGGCGTGCTCGTGCGCGCGCTCGAGCCGCTCGACGGCGTCCCCGTGATGCGCAGCCGCCACGCGTCGTGCGACGCCCGCGACCTGTGCCGCGGTCCCGGACGGCTCTGTCGCGCGTTCGCGATCGATCGCTCCCTCGACGGGGTAGACGTCCTGACCCACCCGCGCCTGTGGCTGGCCGAGCGCGGCGAGCCCGCGGCGCGCGTCCGGCGCAGCCCGCGCATCGGCGTGACGAAGGCGGCGGAGCGGCGCCTGCGGTTTTACGAGGCGGGCAGCCGCTTCGTGAGCGGTCCGGCTCGCTTGCGCACTCCTTGAACGCTCGGTAGGGCTGTGCTATAGTGTGGACGTTGCGTCGCATCTCTTAGAAGATAGCCGCGACATCCTTTGACACCCCCACGTACGCGCCTCCGGTCTGATCGCGACGGCAGCCTCGCCTCGCTCTCGACTGTCGAAGCTTGGCGCGCGCGGCTCTACGAGAGAGAAACTCCTCTGCAAACGGAACATCGCCCCAACCCGGAACACCGCCCCAACAACGACCTGCGCCCGCAGCAAGGGGGCGGAGGCCGCCGCAGACGCACGCGACGCCGCCATCAGTTCCCGCAGCATACCGCGCCGTATCACGATCAGCTTCCGCAGGTCGACGTGCCGCCGATGCTCACCGCCGCTCAGCTCTCCGAGAAGACGAAGAACGAGCTCGTAGACATCGCCAGGGAGCTCGAAGTCGAGATTCCGGCTCCTGCGAAGGTGAAAAAAGAAGAAATCGTCGCGCAGCTCGTGCAAGCGCAAATCGCGCGTTCCGGCATCGAGATGGCCAGCGGCATTCTCGACGTGTTGCCCGAGGGCTACGGTTTCCTCCGGCGCGCCGGTTACTACATCGGCAACGACGACATCTACGTCAGTCAGTCGCAGATTCGCCGCTTCGAACTTCGCCGCGGCGACATGGTCGAGGGGCAAGTGCGCCGTCCCAAGGAAGGCGAGAAGTACTACGGCCTGATCCGGGTAGACAGCGTGAACGGCCTCGAGCCCGAGGCGATCAAAGGCCGCCGCGCCTTCGAGAAGGGCACGCCGATTTACCCGCAGGAGCGCTTCAAGCTCGAAGTTCGCTCCACCCAGCTCTCCACGCGCGTCATCGACCTGTTCTGCCCCATCGGTAAAGGCCAGCGCGCGCTGATCGTCTCGCCGCCGAAGGCCGGTAAGACGACGCTGCTCAAGAACATCGCAAACTCGATCTCGATCAACCACCCCGACGCGCACATCATCGCCCTGCTCGTGGACGAGCGGCCCGAAGAGGTCACCGACATGCAGCGGACGATCGACGGCGAGGTCGTCGCGTCAACCTTCGACGAGCATCCCGAGAATCACACGGCGGTTGCGGAGCTTGCGATGGAGCGCGCCAAGCGCCTCGTCGAGCTGGGCAAGGACGTCGTCATCCTTCTCGATTCGATCACCCGCCTCGCACGCGCCTATAACCAAACGATCGCAAGCTCAGGGAGAACGCTCTCCGGCGGTCTCGACACCGCGTCGCTGCACAAGCCCAAACGCTTCTTCGGCGCCGCTCGGAAAATCGAAGAGGGTGGTTCGCTCACGATCATCGCCACGGCGCTGATCGAGACCGGCTCGAAGATGGACGACGTGATCTTCGAGGAGTTCAAGGGCACCGGCAACATGGAGATCGACCTCACGCGCAAACTCGCCGAGTCTCGCGTCTTTCCGGCGATCGACATCAAGCGTTCGGGAACGCGGCACGAAGAGCTGCTGCTCTCGCCCGACGAGATGCGCAAGATCTGGATGCTGCGCCGCGCAACCGCCGTGCTCAACACGGGCGACATCACGGAGATCATCCTCGACAAGATGGCGCAGACGCGCACGAACGAAGAGTTCCTGCAGTCGGTCACCAAGGAGGCGCTCTCGATGAACCGCGGTTACGAAGACTCCGGCAACGGCAAGTACTAGCGACGGCGTTCGCCTCAACAAGTACCTCGCGCGGTCGGGCGTCGCATCGCGACGCGCTGCCGACGAGCTGATCGCCGCCGGCGGCGTCCGCATTAACGGCCGCGTCGTGCGGGAGCTGGGCACGCTGGTGAATCCCGGCGACGTCGTGGAGGCCGGCGGCGAGCGGGTCGCGCCCGCCTCGGAACTCACCTACCTCCTGCTCAACAAGCCGCCCGGCGTCGTGACGACGATGCACGATCCGCAGGGGAGGCGCACCGTCGCGGACCTCGTCGCAGGCAAGCCGCGAGTCGTTCCGGTGGGGCGGCTCGACTATGCGACCGCCGGCGTGCTGCTTCTTACCGACGACGGCGATCTCGCGCACCGCTTGCTCCATCCACGCTTCGGCGTGGACAAGACCTATCGCGCCTCCATCGCCGGGCGGCTCTCCGCCGGCGACGTCCGCAGCCTCAACGAGGGAATCGCGCTGGGCGATTTCCAGGCGGCCGGCGCGAAGGTGCGCGTCGTCGCCGTGCGCGGGGACCGGTCGATCGTCGACGTGACGATACACGAGGGCCGCAACCGCCAGGTCCGGCGCATGTTCGACGCGCTCGGCCATCCCGTTCTCGAACTCACGCGAACGCGCTTCGGCCCGCTCAGACTGGACGGGTTGCCGGCGGGCGCCGTTCGCCCGCTTACCGCGCACGAGCGCGCGGAGCTCGAGCGGCATCGCAGGCCGCAAGCCCAAGGGCCTCGTACCAAGCCGACGTAGCAGCTTTTTCACCGCGCGTCCTACTTCACCGCAGGCCAAGCAACTCGAGGTATCTCATGCGTCATCTTTTCCGGATCGCCGCCCCGCTGGCGGGGGCGCTCGTCGCACTCGCAGCGCTTCCCGCGCCGGCGCAGTACGCCAACGAATTCACGCCCGCAAAGCTCCTCAAGCAGGGGACGACGAGCCAGTCGATTGCGGGCAGCGGCACGGTCGTCGTGCAGGTTCAGGTCAACGCGGACGGCACGCACAAGGCGATCAAGGTCATTCACTCTTCCAACGGCGGCGACAACGACGCCGCGATGGAGATCGCTGCGAACTCGACGTACCGGCCGGCGCACCGCGGCACGACTCCGATCACGTCGTTTTACGATTTCACGCTGAAGTTCAACGGCAAGTCGGTCGCCAGCTCCGGCGGGGGCAGCTCGGGAGGCAGCGGCTCGCTCAGCCCGGCCGCAGCCGCTGTCGCCTCGATGATTCGAGCGCATCAGTACGCGGCGGCCAAATCGAAAGCCGAATCGGAGCTCCTCTCGAATCCCGGCGACGACTCGCTGCGCCAGATGCTCGGCGTCGCGGCGTACGACAGCGAAGACTTCACCGCCGCCGCCGCCGCCTTCGACAAAGTCCCGGCCATCGGCAAGCAGTTCCAGCCGATCGCAGGGCAGAGCTTCGCGGCGGCGGCGGTCAAGGTTGCCTCGGAAAATCCCGCGCAGGCGCTCGGCTACGCGCAGAAGGCCGTCGCGCTCGATCCGTCGACCAACTCGCGCTTCGCGTTGGGCATCGCGCAGTTGAACAGCAATCAGGCCGCCGACGCGCTCGCGACGCTCAAAGCCGCCCAGAGCTCGGCGATGTCGGATCCGAAGATCCCAACCTCGGCGAAGGTGAACATTGACGCCGAGCTGCTCCAAGCGTACCTCGCCAACAACGACGTGCAAGGCGCGCAGCAGGTCGCCGCGCAGATCAAGCAGCTCGACCCCACGAGCACCGCGGGCGCCCGCGCCATGGGCGTGAGCCTGCTCAAATCCGGCCAGGCGGCTGCCGATGCTAAAGATACGGCGACCGCGCTGAAGGACTTCGATCAAGCCGCGGCCCTGGGAGATCCGGAGATCTCGGTCACGGCGAACGTTCGTGCTGCGTTTACCGTAGCGAGGAGCGCCAAACCGGACTACAAGCAGATGCAGGCGTACGCAGACAAGGCGCTCGCGGTCAAACCCGACGACGCGCAGGCAAACTTTGCCGAGGGGATCGCGCTGACCGGCCAGTGGGCGTCGAGTCACGACGACGCCACGAAGAAGAAGGCCGCCGCCGTGCTCGCCAAGGCCGACCAGCAAGCGAAAGCGGAGGGCAACGAAGCGCTCGCGTTACAAATAGAAACGTTCGTGAAACAGGATCTCAACGGCGGAGCGGCCGGGCAGTCCGGCGGGGGCTAAAAGCCCACCAGGACTTTCTACGAGGGTAGGCCAATGGGTCGCCCTCACGGGGCGAAGGTCGCCACGGCACAACATCTAGTGGAGGGGTCGTAGAACACCGTGTTTTCCGGATTTATGGGTCTCATGCAGCAGGGCGGCTGGGACATGTGGCTGCTCCTGCTGATCTCGATCGTCGGCCTTGCCGTCGTCATCGAGCGCCTCGTCTTCTTCCAGATGCAGCATGGCGACACGAAGGGGCTGCTGCGCCAGATCGGGTCGAAGGTTTCCGCCGACGACCTCAACGGCGCCATCGAAATCTGCAAGAAGAACCGCGGCATGCTGCCGCGCATCCTCGAGTTCGGGCTTCGTCGCGGCGAGAAGAACCGCGCCGACATCACCGACGCGCTCTCGATCGCGCTCATGGAGCACCTTAACTCCCTCGAGCGCAACCTTGCGATCATCGGCACGATTGCCGTCATCGCGCCCTTCGTCGGTCTCTTCGGAACCGTTCTCGGCATCATCCGAGCCTTCCAAGACATCGCGCTCAAGGGCAACTCGACGCCGGCCGTCGTTGCGGCGGGCGTCTCCGAAGCGCTCATCACCACGGCAACCGGTCTCATCATCGCGGTCATCGCCGTGGTATTCTTCAACTTCTTCAAGTCGCGGATCAAGAACTACAACCAGGAGATGATCGTAGCGGCCAATCAGCTCGCCGAGATGCTGCACTTCCACAATACCGGCGCGCCGATTCCAACGGAGGTCTACCAGCCTTCGACCGCCGGCGGCAAGTAAGCACGTAAGAGCGTAGGGCGCGGGACGTGAGTCTGCTTTCGTCGCAGCAAGATCAGGAGGTCATGGCGGAAATCAACATCACGCCGTTTACGGACGTGCTGTTGGTCTTGCTCATCATCTTCATGATTCTCGCGGCCCTCGTCGCTCCCCCCGGCTTCGAAAAAGAGCTGCCGAACAAGAACCCCAACACGTCGGCTTCGAACAAGAACAAGAACGACATAGAAGTGGACGTCAACAACAAGGGCGTGATCTTCGTCGACGGCCAGAAGACCGACGAACTCGGCATCTATCGCATGATGTACGAAGCGTCCAAGAAGAAGCCGCACCATCACGTGGCGATCGTCGCCGACGCCAAGGCGCCCTACGGCATAATCATCCGCATCCTCGACGCCGCCAAACAGTCCGGCCTCGAAGACGTCGGCTTCGTTACGTCATAGGCGCGCGCGCCGAAACAACCGCGACGGATATAAAAGGGAGGTTTGTAAAAGGTGGCCGTTTCCACCGGCGGAGGTGAAGATGAGGTAATGTCCACGATCAACATTACGCCGTTCACGGACGTGCTGTTGGTTCTGCTCATTATCTTCATCATTCTCGCCTCGGTTACCAAAGAACCCAAGCTTCCCGACGCATACAACAAGGACAAGGTCCAGCCGTCGCAGATCGTCGTCATGATCGACGAGAACGACCATATCCAAATCGGCTCCAATCAAGTTTCGATTGCGGACGCGAAAGCGGCGTTCTCCCAGCTTCAGGACGCCACCGATCATCGCTTCAAGAGCGTGATCATCAAGGCGAATCCCAAGGCTACCTACGGCATCATCCTTCAGGTGATGGACGCGGCGAAATCCGAAGACCTCACCGACTTCGGCCTTGCCAACCACATTCAAGGCGCGCCCGAGGGACAGACGCAGTAGTCCATGGCACAACGCGACTCTCGGTACCTTACGACGGGCGAACGCGTCCGAAGCTTCATCGGCTGGGCGTTCGTAATTTCGCTCGTGCTGCATTTGGCCGTCGGCTCGGTTTTCCCGAACATCAACAAGCACGCCGAAGAGCAGAAAACCGAGCAGGTCTCCGAGTCGAAGATTCACAAGGTCGTCGTGCACACGCCTCCGCCGCCGACGCCGACGCCGCCGCCGACGCCCACGCCGCCGCCGCAGTCCACCCCGCCGCCCAAGCAGCAGGTGACGCAGCCGAAGCTCAAAGTCAACCTCGTAAAGACGACTAATAGCAAGAGTGCCGGATCGACCGAGAACACGCGCGTGCAGCCGGGAGTGGGCAGCGAGAACGGCGTGCCGCAAGGCCAGGGCAACCAAAACGGGCCGACGCCGGCGGCCGGAACGCCGAAGCCGTCGTGCGCGAATCCGAACGTCGAGGCGACGGTAACGAATCCCGTGCAGCCCGATTACCCCGACTCGGCCCGCGACCTCGGCCTCGGAGCGGTGACCGTCGAAGTCGAAGTGACGGTCGGCCCCTCGGGGAATCTCATCGAAGCGAAGGTCTACAAGAGCTCGAGCAACATGGCGATCGATCAAGCGGCGCTTCGGGCGGCGCGTCAATCGACGTACTCGCCCAAACTCATCAACTGCTCGCCGACGACGGGCGACTATCTTTTCCGCGCCGACTTCCAGCCCGACTAGTTCGCGAGGCGGCGATGAGCCATGAAGCTAACTCGGCGGCTAATTCTCTTTGCGCTCGCGCTCTCGCTCCTCGTGCACCTGGTGATCGCGCTGCTGCTGCGCCCGCCCACGCCGACCACGCAGGGGCAGGCTGAGGTCGTTTCGCTCGAGCGCCGCCACGCGATGATCGCGATGACGAAGATCCCGACTCCTCCGCCGCGCCCCCGGCATACGCCCGCTCCCAATCCGGTCGCGTCGGCGCCGCCCTCGGCGCGCAAAGGGCCCGGCGCGCACGGCCAGATTTCGGGCGCCGGCAAAGAGGTTCCGACGCCGGCGCCGGAACTGCCCTCGCCGAAGGCCGCGACCAACGCGGCGTGCCCACAACCCGACGCAAGCCCTGCGGTCGTTGCGACGCCGGGGCCGCCGCAGATCGCACCCGACGTTCGCGCCTCCGCGACGAACGGCACGGCGCTCGTCAAGGTCGCTCTCGACCCGGCCGGTCAAGTGTCCGATGCGAGCGTGACGCAGAGCACCGGAAACTCCTCGCTCGACGTCGTGGCGCTGGGGATGGCTCGCGACGCCCGCTACGCGCCCGCATACGTCGCGTGCAAGGCCGTGGCGAGCACGTACACCTTCAGCGTCAAGTTCGTTGCGTGGTGACCGGGAGGCCGTGAGGGCCCGGCGGGCTAACGCTGCGCGGTGACGTTTTTCCAGGCCCTCGTTCTCGCGCTCTTGCAAGGCGTCAGCGAACTCTTCCCGATCTCGAGCCTCGGGCACACCATTCTCGTACCGGCGCTTCTGGGATGGCATAACATCGACCGCTCGAACGCGTCGTTTCTTGCTTTCGTCGTGGTCCTGCACCTCGGGACCGCGCTCGCTCTCATCGTCTTCTATCGCGCCGAGTGGTACGCCATCGTGCGCGCGCTGCTCGCCAGCGTCGTTCGCGGCAGCTTGAGCGCCGATCGCGACGAGCGCACCGGCTGGCTTCTGGTCGTAGCGACGATCCCGGTCGGAATTCTCGGCGTTCTGTTTGAAGCGCCGGTGCGCCGGCTCTTCGGCTCGCCGATGCCGGCGGCGGTTTTTCTCGCGATCAACGGCTTGGTGATGTTCGCGGGCGAAGGGCTGCGCAAGCGGCAGCGCGCGCGCAACGCGCGCGCCTACGAGCCGATCGAGGCGTTGAGCTATCCGGCGAGTCTGTTCATCGGTGCGGCGCAGTCGCTCGCGCTGCTGCCCGGCATCTCGCGCTCGGGCATCTCGATGGTCGCCGGACTGCTCTGCGATCTCGACCACGAGCATGCCGCGCGCTTCTCGTTCCTGCTCGCCACGCCGGTGATCTTCGCCGCGTCGCTTCTCGAGATGCCCAAGCTCTTCGCGCCCGGCGCGCACGTCGTGCTGCTGCAGGCGATCTGCGGCGGGGTTGCGGCCGGCGTCGCCGCATACGTTTCCGTCGCGTTTCTCACTCGTTACTTCCGTTCCAACGATCTGCGGCCGTTCGGCTGGTATTGCGTCGTCGTTGGGGCGGTATGCTTCGCGTTGGCACGCAGAGGAGTCATTACATGAAAGTCATCGCCGTCGTCCTGGCCGCCGCGTTTTTCGTTCTCGGCATCCTGTACGGCCTGGGCAAGATCAACTGGTTCACGCAGTCGGGCGCCGGGCACGCGCATCACGTCACGCACCTCGTGGTGCTCTGGGTGCTTGCGCTGCTCTGCCTGATCTGGGCGCGCTTTCAGAGCGCGCCGCGCCGGTGAAGCTCACGCACGTCGGCGACGACGGCCGCATCTCGATGGTGGACGTCTCCGGCAAGAGCGTCACCGCGCGATACGCCCGTGCCGAGGCGCTCGTCACCATGAACGGCGAGGCCGCCGCAGCGCTGCGCGCCGGAACGCTGGCTAAAGGCGACGCATTCGTCGCCGCGCAGATCGCGGGCATACTCGCCGCCAAACGGACCGCATCGCTCATTCCGCTGGCTCACTCGCTTCCGCTGGCCAGCGTCGAGGTTGACTTCGAGTGGCGCGACGACGGAGCGCTGCGCGTCGAGGCGCGGGCGCGCACCGCAGCGCAGACCGGCGTCGAGATGGAGGCGATGGTCGCCGCGTCCGTTGCCGCGCTGACGATCTACGACATGGCGAAGGCGCTCGACAAAGGCATCGTCATCGCGTCGGTGCGCCTGCTGGAAAAGCGCGGCGGCAAGAGCGACTGGCAGACGTGAGCTTTCGCGTCGCGCTCGTCGTGCTCTCCGACCGGGCCGCATCCGGCGCCCGGCCCGACGAGTGCATACCCGTCATGCGCGAACGCCTGGGTGCGGCCTACGAGGTCGTGCGCGAATGCGTGCTCCCCGACGATCCCGCCGCGCTTGCAGCCGAGCTGATCGATATCTGCGACGCCGGCAAGGCCGATCTCGCGCTCACCAGCGGCGGCACGGGTTTGGGTCCGCGCGATCGCACGCCGCAGGCGACCGCTGCCGTGCTCGACTACGAAGTGCCCGGAATCGCCGAAGCGATTCGCGCCGCCGGCGGGCTCCGCGTCAAGACGGCGATGCTCTCGCGCGCGCTGGCCGGCGTGCGCGGACGCACGCTCGTCATCAATCTTCCCGGAAGCCCGAAGGCCGTCGCCGAGTGTCTCGACGTCGTGCTCCCGGTTTTGCCCCACGCGCTCGAGCTTCTGTCCGACCGCGTCGAAGACGGATGAACGGGATCGCGAGCTTCGCGCAAGCCGAGGCCTATCTGCTCGGCACGATCGACGAGAGCGTATCGCCCCGAACGTCGTACAAGCTCGATCGCATGTATGCGTTTCTGCGCGAGCTGGGCGATCCGCACCGGGCGTATCCGACGGTGCACGTCGGCGGCACGAGCGGAAAGGGATCGACCGCGACGATGATCGCCGCCGCGCTGCAGGCTGCCGGAAAGCGAACGGGGCTGCACACGAAGCCCCACCTCCACGCGATGACCGAACGCGCGCGCATAGACGGCGTGCCGGTCTCGCGCGAGCGCTTCGCGGCACTGCTGGATGCGATGATGCCGGCGATCGAGCGCGTTGCGGCGGAATACGGCCGCCCGACGTACTACGAAACGCTGCTCGCGCTCGCGTTCGCGCACTTCGCCCACGAGCGCGTCGAAGCCGCCGTCATCGAAGTCGGCTTGGGCGGCAGGCTGGACGGGACGAACGTCATCACGCCGGCCGTTGCCGCCATCACGTCGGTCGGTTACGACCACACCGACGTTCTTGGGACCACGATCGAGGCGATCGCGTTCGAAAAAGCCGGCATTGCGAAAGCGGGCGTCCCCCTCGTCGTGGCGCCGGTCGAGGCCGCCGCACTGCGCGTCATCGAACGCCGCGCGGCGGAAGCCGGAGCGCCGCTCGTGCTCGTGCGCGACGTCGTGCGCGCCGCCGATCGCGAAGGCGACGGGCGCGGGCAGCGCATGTCGGCGCTCACGGCGCGCGGCGAGTACGACGTGCGCCTGCCCGTGCTCGGACTCTTTCAGCGGGCTAACGCGGCGACCGCGATCGCCGTTCTCGAGCTTCTGCCCGACGGTTTGCGCCCCGGGCGCGAAGCGATCGAGCGCGGGTTCGCGCAGCTCGAGCTTCCCGGGCGAATGGAACTCTTCGGGCGCAGCCCCGCGGTCGTCCTCGACGTGGCCCATAACCCCGAGAAAGCCGCGCTGCTCGCGGCGTCGCTGCGCGAGCACTTCCCGGGACGGCGCGTGCACTACGTCGTCGCGATCGGCGAGAGCAAGGACGCGCGGCGAATTCTGGAGGCGCTCGCGGCGCTGCCGTCGTCCACGTTTACGTTCACGACGTTTGCGGCGACGGGGCGCGCGCCGATCGCGCCGGCACGTCTGGCCGCGATGGCCGAAGCGCTGGGCGGCTGGGGCCGAACGATCGACGATCCGATCGAGGCCTTGACCGTCGCGCGCCGCACTGCCGGTGCCGGCGACGTCGTCGTCGTCACGGGCTCGACCTTCGTCGTCGCAGGGCTGCGCGAGTGGTACGCGACGACCGCGGCGTAAGGGGCGCGCTCGAGGTGCGCGGCGCGCGGCTGCGCTGGGGCGAGCGCACGTTCGTGATGGGTATCGTCAACGTGACGCCCGATTCGTTCTCGGGCGACGGCGTCGCGGACACGCCCGGCGCTGCGGCGCGCGCGCTCGCGCAGTGGGAGGCCGGCGCCGACCTGCTCGACGTCGGCGGCGAGTCCACGCGGCCGGGGCACCAGCCCGTGGACGAAGCGGTCGAGATCGCTCGCGTCGTTCCGGCGATCGAAGCGGTGCGCGCGCGCCTGCCGCGCGCGCCGATCTCGGTGGACACGTACAAGCCTGCGGTCGTGCGCGCCGCGCACGCCGCCGGCGCCGACGTCGTAAACTCCGTCTGGGGCGCATCCGACGCGCTCCTCGACGTCGTCGCCGAGCTCGGCATGCCGGTCGTCGCTATGCACAACAGACGCGACACGGCGTACGACGGGCCGGTGGTGGACGAGGTGCTGCGCTATCTGCTCGACTGCGCGACGCGCGCGTCGTCGCGAGGAATCGCGCGCGAGCGCATCCTCCTCGACCCCGGCATCGGCTTCGGCAAAACGGCAGAGCAGAATCTCGGCGTGCTCGCCGCGCTGCCGCGGCTGGTCGCGCTCGGCTTTCCGACGCTGCTCGGCGCGTCGCGCAAATCCACGATCGGCACGCTCACGGGACGCGGCGCCGGCGAACGCGTGTACGGCACCGTAGCGACGACCGCGCTTGCCGCCGCCGCCGGGATCGACGTCGTGCGGGTTCACGACGTGGCTGCGTCGCGCGACGCGGTGTGCGTCGCCGATGCGATCGCGCGAGGCTGGAGACCGCAGGGATGGACCGGGTAACGCTGCGCGGCGTGCGCGCGTTCGGCAGGCACGGCGTGCAGGCGAGCGAGCGCGAGCGGCCGCAGCCGTTCGACGTCGACGTGAGCGCCGAGGTGGATCTGCGCGCCGCGCAGGCGAGCGACGCGATCGCCGACACGCTCGATTACGCGGCGCTGCACGCGCGGATCGTCGAGATCGTCGAAGGGACGCCGCGCGCCTTGATCGAGCGCCTCGCGGGCGATATCCTCGACGCGCTCTTCGAGGATCGCCGCGTCGCGCGCGCTCGGGTTACCGTTGCGAAGCCGGGAATCCTCGGGGGTGCTACCCCGGCGGTGACGCTCCAACGCGACAACCCTCGTTACCGCGCGTCGTGAAGGCGCATCGCGCGTACGTCGGCTTGGGCGCGAACCTGGGCGAGCCGGCGCGTAACGTCGAGCGTGCGATCGACCTTCTCGGCGAGTTGGGAACCGTCGCCGCCCGCTCTTCGCTCTATCGCACGAGGCCTTGGGGAAAAGCCGATCAGCCGTGGTTCGTCAACGCCGTCGCGCGGTTGGAGACGGCGCTCGCGCCGAGCGCGTTATTGGCAGCGCTGCGAGCGATGGAGCGCCGTCTCGGGCGCGTGCCGGGCGAGCGGTGGGGGCCGCGGATCATCGATCTCGACCTCCTCACCTACGACGGCCTGGAAACCGACGAGCCGGGTTTGCGCGTTCCGCACCCGCATCTGCGCGAGCGCGCGTTCGTCTTGGTGCCGCTGGCGGAGATTGACGAAGGCTTCGCCGCGCTCCGCGACGGGCTCGATGCGTGGGAGCTTGCCGGCGTCGTGCGGCTGGAGTAGCGCCGCCCAAGGTCCGCTCGTGCCCGATGCGAAAGCGATACGGCCATGTCCGAGGGCTTCCCCGCCATCGCCGAGCGCGTCCGCGCGCTTGCGCGATTCCTGAGCGAAAGCGACGCCGTCCGCGTGCGCATCGCGCGAGGGCAGGAAGAAGTGGAGCTCTCACGCCGGCCGCAGCCCGCCGCGGCAGCGGCGCAGGGCGATCTTGCTCCGGCCGACGGAGCGGCCGTGCGCCTCGACACGATCAAAGCCGACTTGGTCGGAATCTTTCACGCCGGGCGGCCGGCTGCGCTCGAGGGCGACGTTATCGAGAACGATCGCGAGCTGGGCTACATCGAAGCGCTGGGCATTCGCACGCCGGTCCACAGCATGGGCGGCGGCCGCATCGTAGCGATCGAAACCGGCGACGGCGAGCCCGTCGAGTACGGTCAGCCGCTCTTCCTCGTGTCGCGAGGGTAAGGGACGTAACATTTTCCGAAAAGTCTTGATCGCCAACCGCGGCGAAATCGCGTTGCGCATCAACCGCGCCTGTCAAGAGCTCGGCGTTTCGACCGTGGCGATTTTCTCCGAAGCCGATCGCGACTCGCTGCACGTTCGTCAGGCCGACGAGGCGTTTTGCGTCGGGCCCGGGCCGGCCGCCCGATCGTACCTGAACATTCCGAACATCATCTCCACGGCGCTGATCACCGGGTGCGACGCCGTGCATCCCGGCTACGGCTTCCTCGCGGAGAACGCGCGGTTTGCCGAGATTTGCGGCGACCACGGGCTGACGTTCATAGGCCCCGAGCCGCGCGTGATCGCGATGATGGGCGATAAGGCGACGGCAAAGCGCGTGGTGCGCGAGGCCGGCGTCGCGACGACGCCCGGCAGCGACGTGCTCGCCTCGCTCGACGCGGCGCGCGCAGCCGCCGAGACCATCGGCTACCCGTTGCTGCTCAAGGCGACGGCCGGCGGCGGCGGCAAGGGCATGCGCGTCGTCGGCGACCCGTCGGAGCTGGAGCGCGCGTACGCCGGCGCGACGGCCGAGGCGGAAGCGAGCTTCAAGGACGGGCGCGTCTACATCGAACGTCTCGTGCGCTCGCCGCGGCACGTCGAAGTTCAAGTGCTCGGCGATCAGTTCGGAAACGTCGTGCATTTGGGCGAGCGGGATTGCTCGGTGCAGAAGCCTTCTCACCAAAAGCTCATCGAGGAGACGCCCGCTCCCAATCTCGCCGCGCCGGTGCGAGCCGCGCTGCACGAGATGGCGCTGCGCGCCTGCCGGCACGTAGGGTATACGAACGCCGGCACGATCGAATTCCTGGTTGCGGGCGAAGACGTCTACTTCATGGAGATGAACACGCGCATCCAAGTCGAGCACCCGGTGACCGAGATGGTCTACAACATCGATCTCGTGAAGGAGCAGATCCGCGTGGCCGCGGGGGAGCCGCTCGGGTACGCGCAAGGAGATCTCGCGGCTCGCGGGCATGCCATCGAGTGCCGCATCAATGCCGAGGATGCCCGCAACAATTTTGCGCCGGCGGCCGGAACGGTCTCGAAGCTCGTCTTTCCCGGCGGTCCCGGCATTCGCGTGGACACGCACCTCTACGCGGGCGCCGTGATTCCGCCGTATTACGACTCGATGATCGCCAAGGTCGTCGCCTTCGGCGGCACGCGCGACGTTGCGATCGCGCGCATGGAGCGCGCCCTGCGCGAGACGCTCGTCGAAGGCGTCAGCACGACGATCGATCTCTGCTTGGAGATCCTCGCAACGCGCGAGTTTCGCTCGGGACGCTACGACATCGAGTTCCTTCCCAAGTGGCTGACCGCGGCGCAAGCCGGGTCGCCGCGATGACCTTTCGCCGCGCCGCGCGCGAGCAGGCGCTGCAAGTGCTCTACTCCGTGGCCATCGGCAATCGCGAGCCGGGCGATGCGATCGACGAGATCGTAGGCGACTCGGCCGAAGCCGAGCAGCGCAGGTTCGTGCGCGAGCTCGCGCTCGGCACGCTCGATTACGCGGCGCGGGCCGACCTCATCGTGAGCCCGCTGCTGGAAGGCTGGGCGCTGGAACGGCTGCCGACCATCGACCGGCTGCTCCTCGAGATGGCGACCTTCGAAATCTACTGCCGTCCCGAGATCCCGACGGCCGTCGCGATCAACGAAGCGGTCGCGCTGGCCAAACGCTTCTCCACCGAGGATTCGGGGCGTTTCGTCAATGGCGTGCTCAGCGCCGTCGCCAATGCCAAGGCGTAAGCGCGGGATGCGCATCTGGCGGGGGATAGCGCTCGCGCTCGCGCTTGTCGCCCTGTTCGCGATGGGAACCGTCGCGGGCATGGTGGCGGCCTACTCGCGGAACCTTCCGGACATCAGCCGCATGGCCGACTACCAGCCGGCGAGCGCGACGAGAATCTTCGCTCGCGACGGCACCCTGCTCGCATCGGTCTACAAGGAAAACCGCGTGTGGGTTCCGATCACGCGCATCCCGCCGATCGTGCGCGCGGCTTTCGTAGACAACGAAGATCATAACTTCTACCGCCACCACGGCGTCGACGTCGGCGGCATCATCCGCGCGTCGTTCGCCGACCTCACCCACCAGCAGTTCCAGGGCGCCTCGACGATCACGCAGCAACTGGCGCGACGGCTCTTTCTCAACGACCAGATCTCGCTCTCGCGAAAGATCCAAGAAGCGCTGCTCGCGATCGAGATCGAGCGCTTCTACACCAAAGACGAGATCCTCGAACGCTATCTGAACATCATCTACCTGGGCGCCGGGGCGTACGGCGTCGACGCCGCGGCGCACACGTACTTCGGACGCAGCGTAGACGCGCTGACGCTGGCTCAAGCGGCGATGCTGGCCGGCGTCGTCGCCGCGCCCTCGGTCTATTCGCCGTTTGCAAACATGGAGCTGGCGCGCGACCGCCAGCGGCACGTGCTCGACCGCATGGTCGAAAGCGGCGACGTTACGCCCGCGCAGGCCGACGCGGCCTACCGCGACGCGGTCGGGCTCATCGCGCCGCGCCCGCCGGGCCTGCAGGGCTACCGCTTTCCGTACTTCACGACGTACGCCATCGCGCAGCTGCAGCACATCTTCGGGGAGAACGCCGTCGAGGAAGGCGGCCTGCAAGTCTACACGACGCTCGACGTCCACAAGCAGAGCCTCGCGCAGGAGGCCGTGACGTGGGGCGTCGGTCAAGCCGTTGCCGAGGGCATCGGCGCGCATCAGGCGGCGCTCGTGGCTCTGCGTCCTTCGACCGGAGAGATCCTTGCGATGGTCGGCGGCGCGGGCTTCTCGCTTGCCAATCAATTCAACCGCGCCTGGCAGGCGCGCCGGCAGCCGGGCTCGTCGTTCAAAGTCTACGAGTATACGGCCGCGATCGATTCCGGGATGCCGGCCTCGACGATCGTAGACGACTCTCCGGTGAGCTACCCGATGGGCGACGGAACGCAGTGGGTTCCCTTCGACGACGATCACCGCTACCTCGGACCGATCACGCTGCGCGAGGCGCTCACGATGTCGCGCAACGTCGTCGCCGTCAAGCTCGCCGAACGCGTCGGGATAGATCGGGTCATAGATTACGCGCATCGCATGGGCGTCACCGCGCCGCTCGACGCGAATCTCTCCCTCGCGCTGGGATCGTCGGTCGTCTCGGTTCTCGATCAGGCGAGCGGCTATGCGACGCTGGCCGACCAGGGCTTGCACGTCGACCCGACGCCGTTTCGCTTCGTAAAGGACTCGTTGGGCAGCGTCGTGCTCGACGATCGCGTTCCGTCGGCGACCGACGTCATCGGCGCGGGATCCGCCTATATCGTCACGTCAATTCTCGAAGACGTCATCGCGCGCGGCACGGGTTATCCAAACGCCTTGATCGGCCGCCCGGCCGGCGGCAAAACCGGGACGACGTCCAACTTTCGCGACGCGTGGTTCGTCGGCTACACGCCGGATCTCGTCGCCGCCGTGTGGCTGGGCAACGACGACTACTCGCCGATGGTCGAGTCGTACGGTGGAAACATTCCCGCGCGGATCTGGGCGCGTTTCATGAAGGCGGCGCTCGCCGGAACGCCGCCGCACGACTTCTCGGTTCCGACCGACGAGGTCGAGAAGGTCGCCGGCTGCGGCCGCGGCACCGAGTACTACTTGAAGGGCACCGAGCCGCAGTCGCTGTGCGGCAATTCGATCGACGCCTACGAATCGGATGCGGCGGTCCCGCCGCGGGCTGCCGGATTGTCGGAGCCTACCGTTCCGCCGGCGGCCGCAACGCCGGTGTCGCCGACGATGCCGCCCACGACGGCCCCCAGCGCGTCGCCGGACCGCAGGTAAGCCATGCTCGAACTCTCGGTCGGCGAGTTCTCGCGGCGCTTCGCAGTCATGGTCGCCGGTCATTCGAAGCTGCAGCGCATCGCGATCGTCGGCGAAGTCACCGAAATAAAGCGCTTGCGCGACGGGCACCTCAGCATGAAGCTCAAGGAAGGCGAGGCGGTTCTAAGCTGCTTCTCGTTTGCAACCGAAGCGCAGCGCTTCCCGGCGATTCGCGAGGGCCTCATGGTGCGCGCGGAGGGAAGCATCGAGATCTGGTCGGTGCGCAGCGCCTACCAGCTGCGAGCGGTCTCCATCTCGCTCGTCGGCGAGGGCAAGCTCGCCGCCGAGATCGAGGAGCTGCGCGTGCGCCTGCGCGCCGAGGGCGCCTTCGATCTCTCGCGCAAGCGCGACGTTCCCGCATTCCCGCGCCGTATCGCGCTGGTCACCAGCGACGACGACGCGCGCGCCGACTTCGAAGGCCGCATGCGCTCCGACGCGCCGCACGTCGAGATCGTCTTTCTCCCGACGCGCGTGCAAGGCAAAGGGGCCGAGATCGAGGTGGCCGATGCGCTCGACCGCGCTTCGCGCGAGAACGTGGACGTCGTCGTGCTCACCCGCGGCGGCGGTTCGAGCGACGACCGCTTGACGTTCAATCGCGAGCCGGTCGTGCGCGCGATTCTTCGCTCGCGCCATCCGGTGGTCGCGGCGCTGGGGCATCTGAAGAACCGCCACCTCGCCGACGAGGTAGCGGATCTCTCGCTTCCGACGCCCACCGCAGCCGCGGTGCATTTGGCCGGCGAGTGGCATCGCGCGCACGAACGAACGCGCACGCTGCGCGAGCGTCTCGCGCGCGGATACCGGTCGGTGGTCGCCGACAGGACGCAGCGCGTGCAGCTTGCCGGCGCCGCGCTCGACCGCGGCGCCCGGACGCTGATGAGGGGCTGCGTCGAGCGAACGCGCTCGCTGGAGCGCCGGCTCGGCCAGCGCAGTCCGGCAGCTCGCGTAGAAGCTTGGCGCGTCGGCGTCGTTGGAGCCGCGGCGCGCCTCTCGGCGTGGCCGTCGAGGGCGCTCGACCGGTACGCGGCGCTGGCGGGGGCGCGCGGCGACGCGCTGATGCGGTCGCGCGACCGGCTGCAGGAGCGTCTGCACCGCCGCATCGAGCGCGCCGAGGCCGCGCTGGACCGCGAGGACCCGACGCGCCCGCTGGCGCGCGGCTACGCGATCGTCGCGAAGGACGGAGCGGCGATTCGCGACGCCGCGGCGCTCGCGCCGGGCGACGAAGTGACGGCGCGGCTGATGCGCGGGACGTTCGGCGCTCGCGTGGAATCGGTGCAGCCAGAATGAGCGACGGCTTACCGAAGACGTTCGAGCAGAAGCTCGCGCGCATAGACGAGATCGTCAAAGAGCTCGAGGGCGGGACGGTCGAGCTGCAGCGCGCGACCGAGCTCTTCAAAGAAGGCAAAGTGCTCGTGCGCGAATGCGAAGGGCTGCTCAAGAGCGCGCAGCAGCAGATCGACGAGGCGACCAGCGAACCCGCAAGCGCGCAAACCCGGGCCGAGCCGGGCCTCGATGACGAACTCCCGTTCTAGTGCTCCGTAACCGGCTCGACGCCGCCGTGGCGGAGCGAGCCGGCATCACGCGTTCGCAGGCTCGCAGCCTCATCATCGAAGGGCGCGTTCGCGTCGGCGGAAACGTCGCCAGCAAGGTCGGTCAGAGCGTCGCGGCCGACGCGGAGATCGTCGTAGAACGGCCGCGCCGCTTCGTCAGCCGCGGCGGCGACAAGCTCGAGCACGCGCTGAACCTTTTCAACGTGGACGCACGCGCGGCGCAAGCCTTGGACGTCGGCGCCTCTACCGGCGGCTTTACCGATTGCCTGCTCCAGCGCGGCGCCGCAATGGTGACGGCGGTAGACGTCGGCTACGGACAGCTCGATTGGCGGCTGCGCAACGATCCGCGCGTGCGCGTGCTGGAGCGAACGAACTTCCGCCTCTTGCCCGACGACGCGTTCCCCGACGGCTTCGACCTGATCGTCGCCGACGCGTCGTTCATCTCCCTGCGGACCATCCTTGCGCGCGCGGTCGCGTACCTGCGCGACGCGGGCTCGATCGTCGCTCTGGTCAAGCCGCAGTTCGAGGCCGGGCGCAAGCTCGTGGCGTCGGGGGGCGTCGTACGCGACCGCGCGACGCACCGCGCGGTGCTCGCGGGCCTGCGCGAGTTCGTGCCGTCGCTGGGGCTCGTGCCGGCGGGTTTGGTTGCGTCGCCGCTGCTCGGCCCCGCGGGCAACCGCGAGTTCTTCCTCGAATTGCGCCGCCGCGGCGAGGCGTTCGATTCCGCACGAATAGAGACGGTGCTCGACGAAGGGACCGCTCCATGACGGCCCAGCTTCGCATCGAGAGCAAGGTCGTCGCCCTCTACGTAGACACGGCGCGCGAGCACGCTCGTTCCATCGCAAGCCGCATCGCCTCGGATTTTCGTGCGAGCGGATTCGAAGTCGTCGAGGGGAGCGACGCCGCGCGCTCCGCGCTGCTCGTCACCGTCGGCGGCGACGGCACGCTGCTGCGCGCGGCGCGCATCGCCGTCGAGTCCGACGTCCCTCTGCTGGGCATCAACACCGGCCGTCTCGGGTTCCTCACCGAGCTCGACGAAGACGATCCGCGCTTGGCCGATCTGCCGAGGCTCGTCGAACGCGGTCTTTTTGCCGACGAGCGCGCGGCGCTCGAGGCCGAGTACGGCGACCGGCGCTTCTTTGCGCTCAACGACGTCGTCGTGCGCAAAGGCGAGGTCTCGCGCATCGTCCCGTTCGGCTTGCGCTTCGACGACGGCGCGGCAACGCGCATCACCGCCGACGGCATCTGCGTCGCGACGCCGACCGGATCCACCGCGTACTTCCTCTCGGCCGGGGGTTCGCTCATCGCGCCGAACGTGGACGCCTTCGGCGTCGTGCCGCTCCTGCCGCACACGCTCTTCTCGCGGCCGCTCATCGTTCCCACGACGTCGCGGATCGAGATCACCTGCGACACGGAGATCGCGCAGGCGCAGCTCGAGTGCGACGGCGACGTGCTGGCCGACGTGGCTCCGGCCTCCAGCGTCGTCGTTCGCCGCCATCCCAAGCGCGTGCGCTTTGCCCGGACGGCGCCGCTGCACTTCCTCGAGCGGCTCGAGGCGAAGATGCTCTGGGGCGTTTCCATCAAGGACCCGCGTCGTTAGTTAGCCTGCGGAATGCTGCGACGACTCGAGATCGAGGGGTACGGCCTTATCGCGCGTGCGGACGTGGCGTTCTCCGACGGTGCGACGATCTTCACAGGTGAGACGGGCTCGGGCAAGACGATGCTCCTGGGCGCGCTCGACTTCGCGTTGGGTGCGCGCGCCGGAGCCGACGCGGTGCGGCGCGGCGCGCGCAGAGCCAACGTCACGCTGACGTTCGATCCCGACGACGCGCTGCGCGAACGTCTCTCGGCCGACGGATTCGGCCTCGATCCCGGCGAGAGCGGCACGATCGCGCGCGAAGTGAGCGACGCCGGGCGTTCGAGCGTCCGCGTCAACGGCCGCCCCGCCACGGCCGCCTACGTGCGCGAGATCGGCGACCTCGTCGCGGAAATCGTCGGCCAGCACGAGGCGCAGCGCCTCCTCGCGCCGGCGTATCACCTCGAGATGCTCGATCGCTACGCCGGCGACGCGGCGCTGCGCCTGCGCGAAGAAGTAGCCGGCGCGCACGCGCGAGTGCGCGCGTCGTCGGAGCGGCTCGAGGGGCTGGCGCGCGACGAACGCGAAGCCGCCGAACGCTGCGAGGACGCTCGCCGCGCGCTCGCTGAAATCGAAGGCGCGCGGCTGGAACCCGGCGAGCACGAGCGGCTTCGCCGGCGCCGCGCGTATCTCGACAACGCCGAGCGCATCGCGACGGCCCTCGGCGCGGCGCGCGAAGCCCTCGCAGGCGAAGACGGCAGCGCGGTGTCGGCGCTCGGCGACGCCGCGGTCGCGCTCGGCAGCGTCGGCGAGATAGATGCGGAACTGGGCGACTTTGCCGCTCGCGCGGGGGCGCTGCAGTCCGACGCGGGAGAGCTCGCGGCCGAGATCGCCCGATCCGCCGAGCGCGCCGAGTACGACCCGGGCGAGCTGGAGGTCATCAACGCGCGTTTGGAACTGCTCGAACGGTTGTCGCGCAAGTACGGCGATGCAGACGGCGCGCTGCGCTACGCCGCGCAGGCTCGCGAAATCGTGGACGACTACGAGAATCGCGACCGCATCCTTGCCGGCTACGGCGAAGAGCTGGCGGCGAGCGAGCGCGAGCTCGCGCGCGCGGCGGGCGCGCTCACCGCGCTGCGAACCAAAGCGGCTGCGGCGCTGCGCCGGCGCGTCGAAAAAGAGTTCGGCGACATCGCCTTGGGTTCGGCGCGCTTCGAAGCAGCGGTCCAGCCGCTCGACCGCGTAGCGGTCACCGGCGCCGAGCGCGTCGAGTTTCTCTTCGGTGCAAACGCGGGCGAACCGGCGCGGCCTCTGGCTCGCGTAGCGTCGGGAGGCGAGCTGTCGCGCGTTCTGTTGGCGCTCGTCGTCGCGCTGGCGCGGGCGCGCGACGCGCGGGGAGCGTTGGTGTTCGACGAAATAGACGCGGGCATCGGCGGCGCGACCGCCACGGCCGTCGGCGCGCGCATCGGCGAACTGGCGCGAAGCGGCCAGGTGATCTGCGTGACGCACCTCGCGCAGCTCGCGACGTGGGCGGATCGGCACTACGTGCTCGACAAGCTCGAGCGAAAAGGCGAGACGACGATCGCGGTGCGCGAGATCGGCGACGAGGCGGAACGCGAGACGGAGATCGCACGCATGCTGTCGGGCGAATCGCACGACGCGGCGCTGCGCCACGCCCGCGCGCTCCTAGGCGCTTCGCGCCGCTAAGGAATCTGATGGATCTTGAGCACGTTGGTGCCGCCGGAGCCGACGGGCATGCCGGTCGTGAACGCGATGAGGTCGCCTGACTGCGCTAAGCCGGCGCGGACCATCTGCCGCTCGGTCATGTAGAGCAGAACGTCGAACGAGCCGTAGGTGTCGATGAGCAGCGACTCCGTCCCCCAAAGCAGCGCGAGCCGCCGCGCGACGCGCGCATCGGGCGTGAGCGCAACGATGCGCGCTTCCGGGCGGAAAGCCGCGATCTGATGCGCGGTGTTGCCGGTCGTGGTGCCGGTAACGATGTACGGCGTCTTCAGCTCGGCGCTGGCGCGCGTCGCCGCCTCGGCGATGGACGAGGCGATCGTCGGCTCGAAGTTCTCGAGGCGGCGGTCGCGCAGCGACGCGTGCGGGTAATAACGTTCGACTTCGTGCGCGATCTGGGCCATCGTGCGAACCGCTTCGGTCGGGTAGGCGCCTCGCGCGGTTTCGCCCGAGAGCATCACCGCGTCGGTGCCGTCGAGGATCGCGTTGGCGACGTCGGTCGCTTCGGCTCTCGTCGGACGGGGCGAAGCGATCATGGACTCGAGCATCTGCGTCGCGGTGATGACGGGCTTGCTCGCGCGGTTGCACTTCGCGATGATCTGCTTTTGAATCATCGGCACCGTCTCGATCGGCACCTCGATCCCGAGATCGCCTCGCGCGACCATGATGCCGTCGGCGGCGGCGACGATGTCGTCGAGGTCGGCTAGGGCCTCGTGCTTCTCGATCTTGGCGATGACGGGAATGCGCTTGCCGCGGTCTGCGATGAACGATTTGACTTTGCGGACGTCTTCGGCCGAGCGCACGAAGGAGATTGCGACGTAATCCACGTCGTGCTCCAGCCCGAACGCGAGAAACTCGAAGTCGCGCTCCGTCACCGACGTGATGTTGAGCGAACCGTCGGAGTAGTTGATGCCCTGGGCGGATCGCAAGGTGCCGCCGAACTCGACGGTCGTTTCGATCTCGGTGGCGTTCTTGTCGACGACGAGCAGCGCGATGGTGCCGTCCTGCAGGTAGAGCCGCCTGCCGATTGCGACGTCGGCGGGTAAGTCGCGGTACGTGGTGCTCACGCGATCGGC
Source organism: Vulcanimicrobiota bacterium (assembly GCA_963790985.1). GTDB lineage: Bacteria > Vulcanimicrobiota > Vulcanimicrobiia > Vulcanimicrobiales > Vulcanimicrobiaceae > Cybelea. The sequence goes on along the minus strand of CAWBQB010000003.1, from coordinate 1,439,705 downwards.
CGTTCCCGGCACGTCCGCGGTCGTGATGACGAATCGCGCCCCGCGTTCGAGCTGGACCGAGGCAAGGCCCTCGGCAAGCGATCCGGTGCGCACCTTCGGACCGGGAAGATCTTGCAGGATTGCCGTGTGCAGTCCGAGCTCGGCGGATATCTCGCGCGTCGACGAGATGACCTCGGCGTGCTCTTCGGGCGTGCCGTGCGAGAAGTTCAGTCGCAGAACGTTGGCGCCGCACACGAGCAGCGAGCGCAGAATCGCCGGATCGCGCGAGGCCGGGCCGATGGTCGCTACGATTTTCGTGCGCTTCGCAAGGATCTGTTCCATATTCGTCCTCTGCCATGCACGCCCGCGGCGGCAGGCTCCTGCGCCGCTTTAAGCGCACTTAACCCTCGCTGTGAAATTCCAGCGCGATCCGCGGGACCGCCGTTATCCGGAGCGCTTGGCAGGGAGTTTTCTTGCATCCCTCGCTTTGCACGCGCTGCTCGCCGCGTTGCTGTTTGCGGTGCTGGTGACGGCGTCGGAGCAGGGAGCCAACGAAAACCTCCAAGGCGGTGAGGTCGTGACGATCCAACGCGCATCGCCGGTCGTCGTCGCCAACCAGCCTGCGGCGCCGCGTGCCGCCGCGCCGGCGCCGCACGTGCCGCGCATCGCCCCGATCGTCCACGCGCCGGCCGCGCAGCCGCTCACGCAGCGCTTGCCGACCAACCGCCACGAGCTGGCCGTCACCGCGCCGACGGCGCCCCCGAATCCCCGCCCGATTCCCCAGCAGTCGCTCGAGCCCAACCCCCAGCCTACGCAGAACATCTTCGAAACGCAGCCGAGCAACGCGTTGCCCGCCGCTCCGGTGAGCGTGCCGACCGTCGCGCCGATCGCGGTCGCAATAAAGCCGCCGCCGACGGCCGCGCCTTCGCCCGCTCCGACGAGCGCGCCGAAGGCGCGTCCCTCGCCGAAGCCGCCGGTTCCCAGCGCGCCGCCGAGCGCGAAGCCCGCGACGCCCGCGCCGGTCGGGCCCCGCCCGTCGCCGACGGCTGCGGCGATCGCCCGCGCCAGCGCCGTGCCCAGCGCGCGCCCCGCCCCGGCGGCGGTCTCCTCGGCCGCGCCCGCGCCGCGTCCCGGCGTGCCCAATCCCAGCCCGACGAGCGCGACCGCGGTTTCGCGGACGCCGGGTTCGGCTCCCAGCCCCGGCGCGACGAGCGGCGCATCGCCGGGTCCCAAGCCCGGGAACGCCCCCAAGAGCCAGAACGCTCCGTCCCGGCCGATCGAGATACCGCCGACGCCCGTGCCGGCCACGCCCGCGCCGAAGTCGCGCACGGCTCCGAACATCAACGCGAAGCTGCGCGCGATGCTTCCGAACAATCCGGTCAACCCGACGAGCAAGCAGTACACGCCGACGATCTCGCTGCACGGCCGGCTGGAGCCGACGCCGCCTCCGGACGTCCTGGCGAAGACGAAGTATTTCTACGAGGTCCGCGGCACGGGCCAAGAGGTGCGCGTGCGCATGTGGGTCACCGCGGCGCACAAAGAGGGTCCCACGACGATGTGCACCGGCTGGCTCGTCCGCTACCCGCAGCCCGAGCGCGGCGGCTACGCGCCCCTTCCGTCGAACGTGCAGGCCAACTCGGGAACGCCCAACGGCACGCAGATCGCCATCGGGGGGCACGGCCCGGCCCAAGGGCCGCTTTCCCCCTTCGAGGCCGGCATCGCGCCGATCGTTGACGGCATGGTCACGTCGGCGTGCGACGGACGGCTGCTCGTACCGTACGCACCGTCGGCTGCCCCCTCGCCGTAGCCGCGCGTAACTCCCTCTTGCATTTCGACATTAGTCGCAATACAATTCAATCGTGCCGGGAGTGCCTGGCACGCTTCGTCACCACTCGAAGGAGGGCGGTTGGAACCGCAAAATCCACCGGGCCACGAAGCCCGCGAGGTACGCGCCGAGTAAGGGCGCTTTCGCGCCCGCGGCAGCCGGACGATTTCCGGCGGGCGCCGATTCGCATCGGACCAGGATAACAAGACGACGGGCCGTGCCCCCTCTAGGGTTGCGGGCCGTCGCTTTTTTGGGTATCCTTGCCATGAAGGAGCGTGGGCAGGGCCCGCGCTTCGCTGCTTGCGGGGGACGGTTTAGCGACCCATCATGAGTCAGGACGGCATAACGCTCGCGTTCGAGCGCGAGCTCGACGCCATCGTTCACGACGCCTCGTTCGATCGGCTGGAAATCGTGCGGCGCAACGCGCGGGCGTCGCGCGGCATCACCGAGCTGCGCGTGACGATCGACCGGCCCGGCGGCGTCGACCTCGCGCTGTGCGAGCGCGTGGCGTCCCGGCTCAACGCCAAGCTCGCCGGAGTGGACGCGGCCTACTCGCTCGAAGTCGAGTCCGCGGGCCTCGAGCGCCCGCTCGTCCACCCGTCGGATTACGAGCGCTTCGCCGGCAAGCGCGTGCGCATCGTAACGAGCCTCACGGTGGCGGGCGGAAAGACCCACCGCGGAACGCTGCAAGGTCTGCGCGGCGAGCTGGCGGTTCTGCAGACCGATCGAGGCGAGCTGCTGCTGCCGACGGCGGCGATCAAGTCGGCAAACCTCGAATACGACCCGCGCGCCGATTTTCAGCGCGACAAACGTCAACGGAAGCAATCGAATGGCAACGATAGAAAACGCAACATCTGAAGACAAGCTGATAGACGTCCTCCACTTCATCGCCAAAGAGCGCAACATCCCGTTCGAGATGCTGCTCGAGGCTTTGGAGGCGGCGCTGCTGACCGCGTACAAGCGGCATTTCGGCAGCGAGTCGAACGCGATCGTGACGGTAGATCGCCAGACCGGCGCGTATCGCGTCTTCCACCGGCGCACGGTCGTCGAAGCGGTGGAGGATCCGAAGCTCGAGATTGCGGCCGCGGAGGCGGGCAAGCCGTACGAGGTCGGCGACTTCTTCGACGAAGAGGTTACGCCCAAAGATTTCGGCCGCATCGCCGCGCAGACGGCCAAGCAGGTGATCGTTCAGCGCATTCGCGAGGCCGAGCGAGACACCGTTTACAATAAATACGTGCGCAAACTCAACGACCTCGTCACCGGCACCGTGCAGCGGTACGAGCAGCGCAACATGTACGTGACGCTCGAAGGGCGCGACGAAGCCGTGATGTACCTCGACGAGCAGGTTCCCGGCGAGTCCTACCGCATCAACGATTTCATTCGCGCGTACGTCCTCGACGTGAAGAAGTCGCCGAAGGGGCCCCAAGTGATCTTGTCGCGCGCGGCCGAAGGGCTGGTGCAGCGGCTGCTCGAGCTCGAGGTTCCGGAGATCGCCGACGGCACGGTCGAGATCATGGCGATCGCGCGCGACCCGGGAAGCCGTTCGAAAGTAGCGGTGCAGACCAATCGCGCGGAAGTGGATCCGATCGGAGCGTGCCTCGGGCCGAAGTCGAGCCGCATCGCCAACGTGACCGACAACCTGCGCGGCGAGAAGGTGGATATCATCCGCTACGATCCCGACGCGGGGACGTTCATCATGAACGCGCTCGCTCCGGCTAAAGTCATCGGCGTCGAATTGTTCGACGACGACGGCGTCGCGCTCGTCATCGTTCCGGATTACCAGTTGTCGCTGGCGATCGGCCGCGACGGTCAGAACGTGCGGCTCGCCGCGCGGCTGACCGGCTGGCGCCTCGACATCGCAAGCGAGACCGAGTCGGCGCAGGCGCGCGAGCGTTATCTCGCCGAGCGCTCGGAACGCGGCGCCGGCGACCCGATCCCCGCGGACGGCGCGACTCTCGAGGGCGCCGCCGAAAGCGCCGAGGAGATCGACGCCGAGCTCATCCGCAAGCTCGAAGAGTTCCGTCGCGAGCGGCTCGGAGCCGAGGAAGCATAGTACCGCTTCGCACGTGCGTGGGCTGCCGTTCGCGCTTTCCGCAGCCGCAGCTCGCGCGCTTCGTTCGCACCCCGGGCGGCTGGCGGCCCGACTCGCCGGGTTCGCGACGCAAGCAGCCCGGCCGCGGCGCCTACCTCTGCTCGGCAGCCTGCGTCGCGCGGGCGGCAAAGAATCGACGGTACCCGGGGCTTGGCACCGCGGCGGCCGAATATGGTTTAATAGAGAGCCCGTGCAAGAAATGAAACCATGACTAATCGCGACGACCGCTCCCTCCGATGAGGGCGGACCTTTGATTACCTAGCGGAGCCGCGCCGTCGGTTGGGGCTCCGCGCACTCCAACTGATGGGACTCGGGCGCGCCGCGCTCGAGAGAGAATTTGGCCGGAAAAGTACGGATATTCGAGCTCGCTAAGGAACTCGGACTCACCTCGAAAGAGCTGACGACGCTCTTCAACGAACGCCTGGGCGGCGTTTTCGAGGCAAAGAACCAGCTCAGCGTCGTGCCCGATCAGATCGCGGATCTGGTTCGCAGCGTCCTGCTCAAACCGAGCGCCAAGGCGCCCTCGGCGCCGGCCGCAGCGCGGCCGGCCCCGGCAAAGGCCGCGGCGCCCGCCGTGCGGCGCGGCTCCGAAGGCCGAGCCTCCGCCCCCGGTCGTCCGGCTCAAACCCGTCACCGGCGCGACCGCGCGTCCGGCGGCCAAGCCCGCCGCCGAAGTCCCCGTGGAAACGGTCGCCGAGCCCGCGCCGCCGCGTCGCGCTCCGGCCGCGCCCAAGCCCCCGGCCGAGCCGATCCCGCAGCTGCGGCCGGTTCCGGCGGGGCAGACCTCCATTGCTCGGCGTCCGGCCCCGGCTCCCACCACCGGCGCTTCGGCCTCACCCGGACCGCGCACCGGCCTGCCGGGGCGCCCCGGCGTGGCGCCGCGCCCGGGAGAAGTCCTGCCCGGCCAGGGCGGTAAGGGCACGGCGGTACCGCAGCGCGGCCCGGTGCCGACGCGGCTCGCTCCGGTCACCCGGCGCCCGGCCGGCAACGGGCCGTTCCGTCCGATGACCCCGCCGCAGCGCCCCGGAGCGGGGCGTCCCGGCGTCGGGCCCGCAACCGACGCGCCGACGCCCTCGGCAGGGGGGCGCCCCGGCGACCGCCGCTCGCACGAAGACAAGGCGACGGCGAAAAAGGACCGCGAAAAAGAACTGCTGCTCGAGAAAGAGCGCCAGCGCAAGAAGAAGGGCGACCACGTCGCCGCGGCGCCCGCGCGCACGCTCGAGACGATCGAGATCCCCGATTTGCTCACCGTTCAGGAGCTGGCGACCTCGATGATCGTTCCGGTCAAAGACGTCATCACCGAGCTCATCAAGATCGGCACGATGGCGACGATAAATCAGAACATCTCAAGCGACGTCGCCATCCAAGTCGCCAAGCGCTTCGGGTTCAACGCGGTCGTGAAGGAAGCCGGCGAAGAAGTGACGGTCGAGCAAGAGGAAGACAAACCCGAGATGCTCACGCCGCGCGCGCCGGTCGTAACGGTGCTCGGGCACGTGGATCACGGCAAAACCTCGCTTTTGGATCGCATTCGCGAGGCGAACGTCGCCGCGGGCGAAGCCGGCGGCATCACGCAGAAGATCGGCGCCTACACCGTCGAGCGCAACGATCGAAAGATCACGTTCATAGACACGCCCGGTCACGAAGCCTTTACGGCGATGCGCGCGCGCGGCGCCAAGGTCACCGACGTCGCGATCCTCGTCGTCGCGGCCGACGACGGCGTCATGCCGCAAACGAAGGAAGCGATCGCCCACGTAAAAGCGGCCGGCGTGCCGATCGTCGTGGCGATCAACAAGATGGACAAGCCCGACGCACAGCCCGATCGGGTCAAGCAGCAGCTCGCCGAGCAAGGGCTGCAGCCCGTGGATTGGGGCGGGAACGTCGAGATGGTTCCCGTTTCGGCCAAGACCGGCGACGGGGTCGACGGACTGCTCGATACCGTGCTGCTCGAAGCCGACATTCGGGAGCTGCGCGCGAATAAGACCCGCCGCGCGAGCGGCGTCGTGATCGAATCCGCGCTGCATCGCGGCCGCGGCGCCGTCGCGACGGTGCTCGTGCAGAACGGCACGTTGCGCGTCGGCGACATCGTCGTCGTCGGCGGCACGTTCGGCAAGGTGCGCGCGCTCATTGACGACAAGGGCAAACAAGTGAAGAAGGCCGGGCCCTCGATTCCGGTCGAGGTTATGGGCCTCTCCGACGTTCCCGCCGCCGGCGACACGCTCAGCGTCGTCAGCGACGAGCGCGTCGCTCGCGAGACGGCCGAGAAGCGCGCGACGCGCAGGCGCGACGTGCGCATGGCCGCAACCGGATCGCAGCGCGTCTCGCTCGAGACGTTCATGTCCATGCCCGCCGAGGGCGGCAAGGTGCTCAACCTCATCATCAAGGCCGACGGGCAAGGCTCGCTCGAAGCGCTGCGCTCGCGCATGGAGGCGCTCTCGACGGAGGACGTCGAGATTCGCGTCATTCACGGCGGCGTCGGCGCGATCTCTCCCAACGACGTCAATCTCGCAAGCGCCTCGAACGCCGTGCTGATCGGCTTCAACATACGTCCCGACGAGACGGCGCGCCGTCTGGCCGAAAACGACGGCGTGGACTTGCGCTTCTACCAGGTGATCTACGAGATCGAAGACGATCTCAAGAAGGCGATGCGCGGCATGCTCGCACCGGTCGAGCGCGAGGTCATCCTGGGCCGCGCCGAGGTGCGCCAGGTGTTCAAGGTCAGCCGCGTCGGAACGATCGTCGGGATGCTACGTCACCGGCGGCAAGATCACGCGCAACGCCAAGGCGCGCGTCATCCGCGACGCGGCCGTGGTCTTCGACGGCGAGGTCGAGAGCTTGCGCCGCTTCAAGGACGACGTTCGCGAAGTCGCCGAGGGCTTCGAGTGCGGCATTCAAATCGCGAAGTTCCAAGATCTCAAGGAAGGCGACGTGATCGAAGCCTACGCCATCGAGCGAGTCGCCGCAGAGCTCGTGAAGGCATGAAGGCGCAGCGAATCGCGAAGATAGACCACGAGATCCAGCGCATCGTCGGAACGCTCGTTTCGCAGGAACTGGCGGACCCGCGGCTCGCCTTCGTCACCGTGACGCGCGCCGAGGTGAGCGACGACTTGCGGCATTGCAAGATCTTCGTTTCGGTGATCGGCGATCGCCATCAGGCGCGCCAATCGCTCGACGCGCTCGCGCACGCGGCGCGGTTCCTGCGCGGCGAGCTGGGACGCAAGATCGACCTGCGCTACACGCCGGAGCTGGTCTTCGTCGAGGACCGTTCCGTCGAGCGCGCCATTGCGCTGGCGAAGACGCTGCGCGAAGCGGCGGCGCAATCCGCTTCGGAGGAGAGCGAGTGATCGAAACCCCCGGCCGCCTTTCCTCGTGCGAGGACGTGGTTGCGGAGCTGCGCCTGCGCGGCTCGTTCGTAATGGTCAGCCACGTCAAGCCGGACGGCGACACGCTCGGCGCCGGGCTCGCGCTCGGCCTCGCGCTCAAACGCCTGGGCAAGCGCGTCGCGTACTTCCAGCAGGACGAGGTGCCGCGTAACCTCCGATTTCTGCCCGACGCCGAACACGTCTCGCGCGCGCTGCCCGCCGACCTGCCCGCCGACACGCTCTACGTCTTTTGCGATATGGGCGATCCGCGGCGCGCGGGCGAGTTTCTGCCGCCGGTCGCGCGCGAGAACGCGCTCGACGTAGACCATCACCTCGGCAACGCGCTCTTCGGCAAGCTGAACTTCGTGCTCGAGCACGAGTGCTCGACCGGGAGCGTCGTCATGCACTTGCTGCGCGGGCTCGGCGTGGAGCTCGACGCTGCGATGGCGACCTGCATCCTCGCGACGATCATGACCGACACCGGCGGGTTCATGCACTCCAACGCGACGCCCGAGGCGCTCGAGCTCTCGGCGGAGCTGATGCGCTTGGGCGCGGACAAGGAGCGCGTGACCGAAGAGATCTTCCTGCGCAGGCGCGTGGAGGCGACGAAACTGCTGGGCTGCGTCATAGACGCCATGCGCTTCGCACACGAAGGCCGCTACTGCTACTCGTACGTGGACGACGCGATGCTCGCGCAAACCGGCGCCGACGGCGAAGACACCGAAGACATGGTCAACACGCTGCTCGGCCAAGACGGCGTGGACGTTGCGGCGCTCTTCAAGGCCATCGACGGCGAGCTTCGCGTCAGCCTGCGCTCGAACGGCCGCGTCAACGTAGCGGCCGCGGCGCAGCGGCTCGGGGGCGGCGGCCATTTTCGCGCGTCGGGGCTTTCGTACGACGGTCCGCTCGACGCCGCGTTCGCCGCAGTCGAAGCGGCGCTGGTCGCGCAAGGCCTCTAAGCCGCGCGCCGCGGCATCTACGTAATGATCGGATTCGTGAACCTCTTCAAGGCGGCCGGCCCGAGCTCGGCGCGCGCGGTGTCGCGCGTGCGGCGGATCTACGCATCCTACGCCGCGGACAAGGACTTGACGGCCGGGCATCTGGGAACGCTCGATCCGCAGGCCGCGGGCGTGCTGCCGGTGGCCGTCGGCAAGGCCACGAGACTGATTCCGCTTCTCACCGACCAACGCAAAGCGTACGTGTGCACGCTGGTGCTGGGGCGCTCGACGACGACGCAGGACGCGCACGGCGAGACGGTCGAGCGTGCGGCGGTACCCGCCGGTTGGGCCGAGCGCCTGTCGGCGGCTCTCCCGCGGTTCGTTGGAAAGATCGCGCAGACGCCGCCGATGTACTCCGCGGCGCACCATCAAGGAGCGCGCCTCTACGAGCTCGCGCGCGAAGGCAAGCAGGTCGAGCGAAAAGCGCGTGCGATCACCGTGTACGGGCTCACCATGCTCGGGATCGAACCGCCCGCCACCGCCCGATTGCGCGTGGCGTGCAGCGAAGGAACCTACGTCCGAACGCTCTGCGAGGAACTCGGCAAAGCGATCGGCGTGCCGGGCCACATGGGCGCGCTGGTTCGCGAAGGGTCCGGACCGTTCGTGCTCTACGAGGCGCTGACGCTCGAAGAGGTCGCCGCCGCGCCCGAGCGCGCGCTCATCGCGCCCGAGCACATCATTCCGTTTCCGACGATCGTCCTCGACTTGCGCGAGTCGGCGGACTTTCGCGCCGGCCGCGTCGTGCCGCTGCCGCAGGGCGCGACCGGCACGCACGTCTTCGTGCGCGATGCCTCGCGCACGCTCGTCGGCGTCGGCGAAGCGCTCGGAACGCTGCTCGCCCCGCGCAAGGTCTTCGTGTGATGAAGATCCATCACGAGCTCGCGCGCGACTCGACGCGCCCGCTCGTCTTGGCGATCGGCTTTTTCGACGGCTTTCATCGGGGCCATCGCGAGATCGCGCGTCAAACGCTGCGCCTGCGCAAACCGGGTTGGCGCTCGGGCATTCTCACCTTTGCAAACCATCCGGCGGCCTATCTGCGCCCGGGGACGGAGCCTCCGCTGCTCTGCACCACCGAAGAACGTCTCGGCCTCTTCGCGGGCGCCGGCTTCGACGAGTGCTTCGTGCCGCCGTTCGACGAGCGCGTTGCGACGCTGTCGCCGCAGGCTTTCCTCGAACTTTTGGTCGACCGCCTGGGAGCGCGGGGCGTGGTCGTCGGATCCACCTTCCGGTTCGGCCACGGCCGCGAAGGCGACGCGGCGCTCATGGCCGAGCACCTCGGGGCGCGCGGCGTGAGGTTCGCGCCGCTCGCGCACGTGCTCGAGCGGGGCGAACGAATCTCGAGCACGCGCATTCGCTCGCTCGTCGCCGAGGGAGACCTGGCGCTGGCCGACCACCTCCTCGGAGGAACGGGCTACGAGATACGCGGACCGGTCGAAATCGGCGCGGGGCGCGGGCATGCTCTCGGCTTCCCCACGGCGAACGTGCGCGTTCCGGCGAAGCTGCTCCCGAAGGACGGTGTGTATTCGGCCCTGGCGCGTTACGACGGTCGCGATTATGCGTCGCTCGTCTCGATCGGAACCAATCCCCAGTTTGGCGGCGAGGAGCGCACCGTCGAAGCCTGGCTGCGCGATTTTCCGTACACGATCTACGGCCGCGAAATCGCCCTGCGGGACCTGCGCCACGTGCGCGAGCAGCGGCTTTTCCCCGACGTGGGCGAACTCGTCGAACAGATGCGACGCGACCTTCAAGCGATCGGCTATCCGAGCTATGGCTAAGAGGGCCGCAGCGGCGGCGTTCGCCGCCGCGCTGGCGCTGACCGCGTGCGCCCGCACCGGCAACGCCGGGTCGCCGTCGGCGCCGGTGCAGGCTCGCGCAGGCCGCCCCGCGCCGGGCTGGTCGGAAGCGAGCATACCCGGCCCCAGCCTCTCGCTCTCCTCGCTGCGCGGCAAGGCCGTGTACCTCAATTTCTTCGCCAGCTGGTGTCCGCCGTGCAACGCCGAGGCGCCCGAGATCGACCAGGTGCAGCGCGAATACGCCGCGCGCGGCTTGCAAGTCGTCGGCGTCGACGTGCTGGAAAACGCGCGCAAAGCGGCGCAGTTTCGCAGCAGCCACCATCTCGGCTATCCGGTCGTCGTGGACGACGGAACGCTTCGCGACCAGTACGACGTCAACGGCTTGCCGGTGCACGTCTTCATCGATCGCAGCGGCGTCGTTCAGAAGATCATCGTCGGCGAACTTTCGCCGAATGCGATGAGCGCGGCCGTCGAGCGTCTGCTGCGATAACGACGTGGAAGTGCTACGGGAGCCGGCACGCTCGCTGCGAGCCGCCGCTGCGGTAACCGCAGCAGCGATCCTAGCGGGCTGCGCGGGCGGCGGCCAGAGCTCACCGATGGTGCCGCTCGGCGGCTCTTCGGCGGGCGGCTTCGGCGCGGCCGGCAGCACGGTCGTGCGTATCTACGTTCCAACCGCTGCGGCGCCGGGGACGCCGGCCGGCAGAGCTACCGCACCGCCGACGGCTGTGCCGTTAAGCTACGGCGCGTTGGGCACGACCCCGACGCCGGCGCCGCCCGCGCCGACCACGACGTCCGCGCAAGGCTCGACGGGGACGCAGATGCTGGCGATCAACGTCAACGGCCCGGCGACGATCGGCCAGACCATCGCGGTCGGGCCGGGAGCGAGCGGCTGCACACCCACGCTGGGGGGAACGACCTGTCAGCTCTCGCTCAACCTTCCCGCCGGGACCTACACGGGAACGATCGGCGCGTACGCGTCGCCCGGCGCCTTCGCGCAGAGCTCGTCGAACGGAAACGCCGCCGTCGCATTCACCGTGTCGCCCGCCGCAAGCAACACGGTCAACCTCACGCTCGGCGGGGTTCCGGCGCAGCTCGCCGTCGTGCCCGCGACCTACGCGAGCGCCGTCAATCCGCAGGGCGGCATCGATCTCTACGGAGCGGGGCGCCATCCGGTCGTCGTCGAGGTGCTCGACGCAAACCAGAACGTCATCGTCGGCGCAGGCCCCGCCACGTTCACGCTGACGCAGTCCGGCGGGTCGCTGCCGGTGGCCATCACGCAAGGCACGGCGTCGAACCTTTTCTACGTCGCGCCCGCGCCCTCGAATGCCGGCGCGACGGCGATGCTGCGCGCCGCGGCTACCTTCCTCGGGCCGTCGAATCCGTGCGTTGCCGCAGCCGCGGCCTGCAGCGGGACGTCCCGGGTGGACGTTCGCCAAGTGCTCGGCGTCGCGAACGCCGGCGCGAGCGACGTCACGCTCTACGTCAACGGACAGAGCTCTCCAATCGCAACGATACAGAACGGCGTAAGCGATCCGCAGGCGCTGGCCTTCGACGCGGCGGGGAACCTCTTCGTTGCCAATCAACCGGGCAGCGTAAGCGTCTACGCTCCGCCGTACGTACAAGCGCCGGCGACGATCGCACAAGGCATCAACCACCCGCAGGCGCTCGCGCTCGATCCGCGCGGAAACCTCTTCGTGGCGAACGGAAACGGCAGCAATACCGTGACGCTCTACTCGCCGCCGTACGGCGGCGCGCCTGCGGCCACGATCTCTGCGGGCGTCAACGATCCGGTCGGCGTCGCGCTCGACGCCGCCGGCGATCTCTTCGTGGTAAACGCCGCCGCCAACACCGTAACCATTTACGCGCCGCCGTACACGGGGACGCCTACGGTCGTTTCGAAAGGGCTCAACGCGCCGAATTCGCTCGCGCTCGACGGCCGCGGCGACCTCTTCGTGGCCAACCTCAACGCCACGCCGAACTCCGTCGTGGAGTTCTCGCCGCCTTTCAGCGAGCAGAGCGCGCCGATCGCCACGATCACGAACGGCATCAACGAGCAGGGAACCATCGGCCTGAGCGGCGCGTCAAATCTCTTCGTTCCGAATCAGGGCGCGAACACGGTGACGGAGTACGTCGCGCCGTACCTTTCGGCGCCGGTGACGATCGTCGGCGGGCAGAGCCAGCCGGTAGCCCTGGCGCTCGACGCCGCCGGGAATCTGTACGTCGCCAACTACGGGAACAACACCGTCACGGAATATTCGCCGCCGTACGCGGGCGGCTCGTGGACGACGATCTCCAACGGCATCGGTTCGCCGCAAGCCCTCGCGCTGTCGCCCGCGACGAGCGCCGGTTCGGCGCTGCTGCCCTAACGCGCCGCGCTAGGCGGCGCGCACCGTCAAGACGTCGCCGTCGAGGCTGACGCGGGCCTCGCAGCCTTCGCGAAGTTCGCCGCGCAGCAGCGCGGTCGAGAGCGGCGTGGAGACGAAATGCGAGACCGTCCGCTGCACGTACCTCGCCCCGCTGCCGGCGCCCATGGAGACGCGCGCGAGATAGGAGCGTGCATCTTCGGTGAGGTGGAGCGTCACGTCGCGCGCCCCGAGCCGCAGCGCGAGCGCGTCAACGGCGATGCCGACGATCGCTTCGATCTGCGGCAGGCCGAGCTCTTGGAAGGGCACGATCTCGTCGATCCGGTCGAGCAGTTCGGCGCGCAGCGCGATGGCGAGGTCGTCGTCGTCGAGATTCGTCGTTAGAATGATGAGCGCGTGCCGGAAGTCTATGGTGCGGCCCTTCGCGTCGGTGACGCGGCCGTCGTCGAGAATCTGCAGCAGGATCGCGGCGACGTCGGGGTGGGCTTTCTCGAGCTCGTCGAAGAGGACGACGCAGTACGGGCGCCGGCGCACGGGCTCGGTGAGCTGCCCGGGCTCGTCGTGTCCGGCGTAGCCGGGCGGAGCGCCGAGAAGGCGCGACACGGTATGCTGCTCGGTGAACTCCGAGAGGTCCACGCGCACGAGCGCGGCCTCGCTGCCGAAGAGCGCTTCGGCAAGCGTCTTAGCGAGTTCGGTCTTGCCGACCCCGCTTGGACCGCGGAAAAGAAACGTGCCCAACGGTTTGCGCGGATCGTGCAGCCCGGTTCGCGCGCGCCGGATGGCGTCGGCAACCGCGGCGATCGCCCGATCTTGGCCGATGACGCGTTTGCCGAGCGCGCTCTCGAGCTCCAGCAAGCGGCTCGCCTGCGATTCGGTCAGCGCGGCTTGCGGAATGCCGGTCCATCGCGTGACGACGGCCGCGACGTCTTCGGCGCGCACGGGCGGATGGTCCACGGCGCCGCGATTTGCGAGCGCGACCGAGGCGGCGGCTTCGTCCATAAGGTCGATCGCTTTGTCGGGGAGGAAACGGTCGGCGATGTAGCGCGCCGCGAGCTGCGCGGACGATTCGAGCGCCTCGTCGCCGATCGTGACGTTGTGGTGGCGAGCGTAGCGGTCGCGCAGTCCGCGGAGAATCTCGAGCGTTTGCTCGATGCTGGGCTCCTCGACGATGACCGGCTGGAAGCGGCGTTCGAGCGCGGCGTCCGACTCGACGTATTTTCGGTACTCGTCGTACGTCGTCGCTCCGATGCACTGCAGATCGCCGCGCGCGAGCTCCGGCTTGATCATCGAGCTCAAGTCGAGCGGCGCGCCCTCCGCCGCTCCGGCGCCGACGAGCGTATGCAGCTCGTCGATGAAGAGCACGACGTCGCGCGCGCTGCGTTTGACCTCGTCCAGAATGCGCTTGACGCGTCCTTCGAATTCGCCGCGATACTTCGTGCCTGCAACGAGCGGGCCGAGCGAGAGCGCGAGGACGCGCTTTCCTCGAAGCGACGCCGGCGCGTCGCCGGACGCGATGCGCTGCGCGAGCCCTTCGACGATAGCGGTCTTCCCGACGCCCGGCTCGCCGACGAGGCACGGATTGTTCTTGCTGCGCCGCGCGAGAATGGACACGACGCGTTCGATCTCGTCGTCGCGGCCGATGACCGGATCGAGCTTGCCCTCGCGGGCCAGCTCGGTGAGATCGCGCGAGTAGGCGGCGAGCGTCGGCGTGCCGCCGCGAAAGCGCTTACCCAGCTCGTCGAGGGGCGAAGCGCCGCTCTCGCCCTGCATCTTTTCGGCAAGAATGGCGCTGCCGGCGATGAGACCGGCGGCCGCCAGCGCCGCGCCGACGAACGGCAGCGCGCTCGTCATCGCCCGGCGCTGCGCGCAGGGGGTGCAGAGCGAGCGTCCTCCGAGGGCGACCGGAGCCGGCCGGTTGCCGCATTTGTCGCAAGCGACGTTCATGTGCCTACACTACCGGCGCCGATTGGGCGAGGTTTCGCCGCGTGACGTCTCCTTACGGCGCAGCGAGAAAGACGACGTTGATCGAGACCGTCACGTTGACGTTGGACTGGTCGAACTGCGTCGGCTGGCCCGGTGCCGCCGCGCGCATCATTGGGACCGGCCCGGACGATCCTCCCAGCATCTCGATGCGCCGGATCGCCACGACGTGCAAACCCGAAGCGCGAGCGAGAGCCTCCGCCGAGACACGAGCGTCGGCGACCGCTTTCGCAACGGCTTGCGCGCGCGCCGCGCTGGGATCGGCGACGCCGAACGTAACGCCGTCGATCGAGGTAGCGCCGGCCTGCGTGCACGCATCGCTGACGCGCCCCGCGTTGCCGACCTCGCGCACCTTGACGGAAAAGCCCCGCGACACGGTATAGCCGTACTGCGTCCCGCCGCCGTTGGGCGGCATGACGCTCGGCGGGGGATTGTAGCTCATGTAGTAGGACGCAAGCGTGACGTCCGCGCGCGCGACGCCGGCTTTCGTTACGGAAGCGACGACGCGGTCGTAGATCGCGTTGTTCTGCGACACGGCCGCATCCGCGGTGGGAGCGTTGGTCTCGACCGTCGCGTTGACGGTTGCGACGTTTGGCGGAAGGGAGACGCTGCCGTTGCCGGAGACGGCGATCTCGGTGGCCGAGGCCGGCGCGGCGAGCGCGGCCGGGGTGGCGATCGCGAGCGCGGCGGCAAGAGCGAAGAGTGTGCGCTTCATGGCGCTAAGGTCCACCGCGGGCTCGGAGTCTCCCTGTTGATGTTGCTCGGCGGGCTTCCTTGGGTATGGAGCGTAGGTACGGACATCGCGTTCCGAAGGAGGAAAAGCGTGGGAATTCTTGCCTGGATCATCTTCGGCCTGATCGTCGGGCTCGTCGGCCGCTGGATCGTGCCGGGGGCAGCGCCCGGGGGGATCGTCGCCGACGTCATCGTCGGCGTCATCGGCGCGTTCGCCGGCGGCTGGATCTACTCCATGTTCGGGCACACGGGGGTGACCGGTTTCAACCTGCCCAGTATGGTCTGCGCCCTCATCGGCGCGGTGGTGCTGCTATGGCTCCTGCGCGCACTGCGAGGCAGATCGGCAGTCTGAAGGGCGCGCCAACCTCTCGGGGGAAGCCTGACGCCCGATGGCCTACATTATCACCGAACCGTGCATCGGCACCAAGGACAAGTCGTGCGTCGACGTCTGTCCGGTGGACTGCATCCACGGCAAAGACGAAGACGAGATGCTGTACATCGATCCGGAGGTCTGCATAGACTGCGGCGCGTGCGTTTCGGCGTGTCCGGTAGAGGCGATCTTCGCCGATTCGGACGTGCCGGAGAAGTGGAAAAACTACACCGAGATTAATGCGGAGTATTTCAAGAAGTAATGAGTCCGCAAATCTCCAGCGGAACCTTCGACGCCGTCTTCGGCTGGGCGCCGTTCGTCGCCGTCGTCATCATCTTCTTCGTGTTCTACTTTGCGAAGCGCCGCGAAACGTCGGGTGGCCCCGTGCCGATCGGCCAGACCTACGCGTGCGCGGGCTGCGGACGGCGCGGTGCGCGCGAGCACATGGTGCCGCAGGAGCATCTCGGCGCCGTGGGATGGTACTGCTCGCACTGCGCGACGCAAGCCGCCGCGCTTTAGATCTCGACGACCTCCGTCACCTCGGGCACGTCGGCGGTTACGACCGTCTCGATCGCGCCTTTGAGCGTCGTCATCGAAGCCGGACAGCCGCCGCAAGCGCCGAGCATCTGCACGAACGCGGTGCTCCCCTCGACCTTGATCAGCCAGACCTCGCCGCCGTCGGCGGCAATCCCGGGACGCACCTTATCGAGCGCCGCATTGACCCGCTCCTCGACCGTCGGTTTCTTCATCGCAGCGTCCTGCTCGGCCGCCTCGTCATCCTCTAACATAGTTGCGCCACCAAGACGCCTCCTTTTCTCCCGATTAGTTGCGGTTCTTGGCGGACGCCGGCATGGTAGCCGAGGGGCGTCCCGATTTCCGCGCATGACAGGAGGTCATTACTTCCTTACTGCGTTCTCGCGGAAATCGGGCCGAGCGAGCGGAGGACAGGAGGTCCGAAGCGAGCGTCCCCGAGGCTACCGTGCCGGCGTCCGCCAAAAAACCGCGAACTAACGCCTACTGCCCCTGGCCGTACGATCCCAATACTTCGTGGATGCGCGCGGCCATCGAGGTCGCTTCGTCCCATTTGCGCTGCCACATGTTGCGCCCGAAGATCAGGCCGACGCAGCCGGCTTCCATCGCAACGTGCGCTTTGTGCACCGTCGCGTCGTCGCCCATCTTGCTGCCGCCCGAAACGAGGACGAGGCTGCGGCCCGCGGATTTCACGACCTTGCGCAGGCCTTCGACGTCGTCGAACGAGAGCGTGTTGTAGGGCTTGGGAAGTTTCGCGGCGTCGTCGGCTTTCCAGGCGGGCTCGTTGAGCTTGATGACGTCGGCACCCATTTCGCAAGCGACGCGCGCCGCGTAGTCCACGGCGTAGAGCGAATCTATTCCGCCTTTTGCTCGGATGGCGGCGCCTCTCGGATACGCCCAAACGACCAGCGGCATGCCGTAGCGGTCGCAGTCGCGGCGCACCTCGTTGCACTGCGCGATGTCGACTTCTTGCGCCGGGCTGCCGACGTAGAGGGTATAGCCGACCGCATCGGCGCCCAAGCGCACCGCGTCTTCGACCGATGACGTGAGCGGGCTGAAAGCTTCGTCGTCCGACGGAACGTTCGTCTTGCCGTTGACCTTGAGCAGGAGCGGAACGCGGCCGGCGTAGCGCGCCTGATACTTCTCGGCCAGCCCCACGTGAAGCGCGATGCCGGAGAAGTTGCCCTCCACGGCGAGCCGGTAGATCCAGTCGGTGTCGATCGCGTCGGGATTGTCGAAGAAGTCGATCGGCCCGTGCTCGAGACCTTGATCGATCGGCAGCATCATCAGCGTTCCGTTGGCCGGACCGTGTTCGTACATCAGCCGGTGCAGGCGCGTGCGCTTGCCGATCGAGAGATTCATCTCCTCGAACGTCGGGCGTTTGATCGAGGCGGTAGCGGTAGTCATGCGCGCCCCTTCGCCGGGCCTGCGGGCTTATCCTCAAAACCGCTGCGTCCGGCGGGAAAGCGGGCGTACGGCGCCCAAAGGGCGGCTCGTGATTGCGCGCGTCGGATTCGTCGGCTTGGGCGCCATGGGCGAGCCGATGGCCCGCGCGTTGCGCAAAGCGGGTTTCGAGGTACGCGCTGCGGCGCATCGCAGCCGCGCGGCGTTGGAGCGCCTGAAGAGCGACGGCGTTCGCGAGGAAACCGGCCTCGGCGCGCTCGCGGCGGTATCCGACGCGGTCGTCATTTGCGTGCCCGACGCTCCGCAGGTCGAGGAGGTGCTCTTCGGACCGGGCGGCGTCGCCTCGGGCGCAAAAGCCGGGCTGCTCGTCATAGACACGTCAACGATCTCGCCGGTGGCCTCGCGGCGCTTCGCGCAGCTCCTAAGCGAACGCGCCGTAGACTTCGTGGACGCGCCGGTGAGCGGGGGGCCCGTCCGCGCACGCGAGGGCACGCTTGCGATCATGGTCGGGGCGTCGCCGGAGGCCTTCGCGCGCGCCGAGCCGCTCCTAAAAGCGATGGGGACGCCGCACCACCTCGGGCCGGTCGGCATGGGTGAAACCGTCAAGCTCGTAAATCAAATCATCATCGCGAGCGTCATGATCGCCAATGCCGAAGGCTTGGCGTTCGCCCGCCGGGCCGGGGCCGACCTGGACGCGGTGCGCGCGGTGCTTGCAACCGCTACGGCGTCCAATTACATTTTGGAGCAGTGGCTTCCCAAGACGTGGCTGGCGGGAACGTTCGAGGGCGGGTTTGCCATGGATCTGCTTCGCAAGGATCTGGCAGCCGCACTCGATGCCGCCCGCGACGCGCGCTATCCGATGCCGGCGACGGGCCTGGCATATCAGCTCTACACTACTCGATCAGCGGAGGGAGACGGTGCGCTCGACTACAGCGCAATCGTCAAATCGTATGAACGGAATCCCTGAAGTCCGGCCGGCGCGGATGCCGCTGGTAAAAAGCCCGGAGTTCAATAAGAAGATTCTCGTCGTAGACGACGAGTCGGCGATCCTGCAGACGCTGCGGTTCAACTTGGAGCGCAGCGGGTACGCGGTCGTGACGGCCGGCGACGGCCGCAGCGCGATCGCGATGGCGCAGCGGGAGCAGCCCGACTTGATCGTGCTCGACATCATGCTGCCGGTGCTCGACGGCGTCGAGGCGTGCAAGGAGATTCGCAAGTTCAGCCCCGTTCCGATCATCATGTTGACCGCCAAGGATCAGGAGATCGACAAGGTGCTTGCGCTCGAGCTGGGCGCCGACGACTACGTCACCAAACCGTTTGCCCTCCACGAGTTTCTGGCGCGCGTGAAGGCGCGCTTGCGGCGGCAGAACGCGATGCACGCGGGCCACGACGAGACCGTCGCGCTGGGCGAGATCGTTCTCGATCCTTCGCGCCAGCAGCTCACCGTGCGGGGCAAGGAAGTCGCGCTCGCGCCCAAGGAGTTCGGGCTGCTGCGCGTGCTGATGGAGAACCACGGCCGCGTCGTGACGCGGCAGACGCTGCTCGACAAGGTTTGGGGGTACGATTTCGAAGGCGAGCAGCAGACCGTCAGCGTGCACATCAGATGGCTGCGCGAGAAAATCGAAGAAGACTCGCGCTCTCCGCGGCACATTCTCACGGTGCGCAGCCGCGGGTATATGTTCAAGGCTTGACGCCGCTCGAGTGGTCGGCGATCGTCTTGGCCGTCGGGCTGGCCAGCGGCTTTGCGGCGTCGCGCCTGCTGCCGCGGCCGCAAACGGCGCCCGACGGAGCCGACCCCTCGCCCCAACCTCTTCCCGGGGACTTCGGCGTAGACGGAGCGTTCGCGAAGCTCGTTGCGGCCCTGCCGATCGGCGTTATCCTCGTGGACCGCACGCGCCACGTCGAGTTTGCCAACGCCGCCGCAGGCACGACGTTCGGATTCGATCCGGTTCGAGCCATCAACGTCCACATCATCGAGGCGATTCCGAACGTGGAGGTCGAGCGGCGCGTGGCAGACGCGCTTCGCGGCGAGGCCTCCGTCGCGCCGCTCCTGCTCACCGGAGGCCCCGGGCAGCGGACGTATCGCGTCTCGATCTATCCGCTGACCGACGACGCCGACGACACCGGCCGCGTCGTCGTCTTCTCCGACGACCAAACCGCGCTCGTGCGGCTCGACCGCGCGCGTAAGGAGTTTCTCTCCAACGTGTCCCACGAGCTGCGCACGCCGCTCTCGTCCATCAAGCTCATGCTCGAGACGGTGCTCGAAGCTCCGGAAGAAGAAGCCCGCGATCTTTTTCTGCCGCAGGCGCTCGCGCAAGTCGACCGTCTGACCGCGCTGGTGCAGCAGCTCCTCGAACAGGCGCGAGCCGAGTCGGGCGCGCTGAAGCTCTCCCTTCGCGAAGTGGACCTCGAGGAAGCTGCGAGCCCGATCGTCGCGTCGTTCGAGCAGCAGGCGTCGAACAAGGGCGTCTCGCTGGAGTTGGCGGCGCTGCGCCCGGTGCGGGTCGAGGCCGATCCCGATCGCCTGGCGCAAGTGTTCGTCAACTTGATCGACAACGCGCTTCGCCATACGTCCGAGGGCGGCCGCATTCGCGTCGAGATCGACGCGCGCGACAGCGACGCGGTGCTGCGCGTGCGCGACACGGGCGAGGGAATCCCGTACCGCGATCTGCCGCACATCTTCGAGCGTTTCTACGTCGTGGACCGGTCGCGGACGCGGGGCAGCGGCGGGGCCGGCCTCGGACTCGCAATCGTCAAGGGCATCGTGGACGCGCACGGCGGCTCGATTTCAGCCGAGTCCATGCTCGGCCGCGGCACGTCGTTCACGATCCGGTTGCCGATCATGCGGATCAAGCGCGACAGCGGCGGGTAACGACGGGGATCCGCGGCGAAGTCCCGGAGCGCGCATGCTGGTTCAAGACGATACTTCGGCCGCCGTTGCGGCCGATCCAAAGATAAACGTCCGCAACCTCGACGTTTACTACGGCGCCTTTCATGCGATCAAGAACGCGTCGCTGCGCGTTCCCGCCAACGAGGTCATGGCGCTCATCGGCCCATCGGGCTGCGGAAAGTCCACGTTCCTTCGCGCGCTCAACCGGATGCACGATTTGACGCCGGGCGCACGCGTCGAGGGGCGCGTGATGCTCGACGCGCAAGACGTCTACGCGCCGGAGATCGATCCGGTGACGATACGCTACCGGATCGGGATGGTATTTCAGCGTCCCAACCCCTTCCCGAAGTCCATTTACGAAAACGTCGTCTACGGCCCCAAGCTCCACGGGCTGCGCAACGGAAGCGCGCTCGCGGAAATATGCGAACGCAGCCTTCGCCGGGCCGCGCTTTGGGACGAGGTGAAGGACCGGCTCGACCGCTCCGCCCTGGCGCTCTCCGGAGGCCAACAGCAGCGGCTTTGCATCGCGCGCTGCCTCGCCGTGGACCCCGAGGTGATTCTGATGGACGAGCCGGCCTCGGCGCTCGACCCGATCGCCACCGGCAAGATCGAAGATCTCATCGGCGACCTCAAGAAAGAGTACACCGTCGTCATCGTGACCCACTCCATGCAGCAGGCGGCGCGCATCAGCGACAACACCGCGTTCTTCCTGCTCGGCGAGCTGCTCGAAACCGACACGACCGCCACGATCTTCACCAAGCCCAAAGACAAGCGCACCGAAGACTACATCACCGGGCGCTTCGGTTAACGAGCGCCGCGGGCGAGGACCCCTACAGGTTAAGGCGTCGTTAAAAGCACCTTAATCGAAGGGCGATAGACTCGTCATAGGCCACTTAGGTTTCCCGCAGCTCACACAAGGAGAACGCATTCATCGTGTTACGTTCACTCTTCCGCATTGGCCTAATCGCGGCAATGGTTTCGAGCGGCACGTCCTTCGCACTGGCGGAAACATCGGCCACGCCGGTCGCGCAGACGGGCTCGCCGCCGCCGGCAAATTTCGGCTCGCCGCCCTCGGGGCAGGTGCCGATTCTCTACAACGATCGCCACGTCTATTCCAATCCCGACCTGCTCAAGCAGGGGCGGGTGCTGGCCGCGTTCGTGCGCGGCGGCACGCTCTTCATCCCGTTGCGCTCGATGTTCGAGCAAATGGGCGCAACGGTGTCCTACGATCCGGCGACCAAGACCGCGACGGTTGCCAAACCCGGCGCCGACGTCAGCGTGACGGTCGGCAAGCCCGAGGTGATCATCAACGGCGAAACGCGTCCGCTCGACGTGGCGCCGATCGTTTACCAGGGCGTGGTGCTCGTTCCGGTGCGCGTGATGTCGGAGGGGATGGGCGCGTACGTGCAATGGGTGCCCGATCACCACGTCGTCGTGGTGCGCTACGTACCGCCGACGCCGCCGCCGACGGAGCCTCCTCCGCCGCCGGCCCCCGTTGCGACGGTTGCGCCGCCGCCTCCGCCGGCAGCGACGCCCAACCCGCTCTCGCTGGGCGGCTACTTCCGCTCGTACTACTTCACGCGCCAGAACGCGTCGAATAATCCGGGCGCGCAGTTCAACTTTACGCCGGGTGCCAAGTACAGCGCTACCGGCGTCAACCAGGCGTCGTGGAACAGCGGCATCGCGCTGCACGGCGACTACAACTTCGCCAACAGCGGCTGGGATTTCGGCGGGACGTATTTCTACGCCAATCCCATCGACGGTTCGTGCGTCGTTCCGGCCAATCACCTCAAGGGCCAGCCGTGCGTCTCGCAGGCGCCACCGAACACCAACCCCGACGACACGCTCCCCGGGTTCACCTTGAGCACGTTCTACGAGGCGTACCTGAAGTACAAAGCCTACGGTTGGAACGGCACGCTGGGCAATCAGCTGTTCACGACGCCGTGGGCGAATCCGTCGGACTCGCGCGTCAAACCCGCGGCGTTTCAAGGCGGCGATCTCGGCTACACGTTCAAATCGGGTTTGACGTTCGAAGGCGCGGACATGCTCGCGTTCGAGAACCGCACGAGCTCGGCGTTCAGCCAGCAGACGCTGCTGACGAGCTTCCCGGCCGGCGGCGGCGGCCTCGCATCGAACATCTACGTGCCGGGCGGCCAAGGCATCAACACCAACGGCTTCGGCTACGGCAAGGTCGGCTATGCCAATCCGTCGGGGACGGGGCTATCGGTTGACGGCTACTACTACGGCGTGAGCGATCTGATGAACATCTGGTGGTTCGACGGCAAGTACCAGTTCAGCAAGACCGGCTGGGCGCCGTTCGTCGCGCTCCAAGGCGGCTGGGAAGGCAATGCCGGCCAGTCGTACATCGGCAAGATCGACAGCCAGCTTATCGGCGCGCAACTCGGCGCAAACATCACGAAGAACCTTCTGCTTACGGCCGGATACGATAACGTTCCATGGCGAAACGACACGGTGAACCTGCCCAAGAACGTCACGTGCGCCAACTCCAACTATCAGATCAGTGCGAAGGGCGCGACGCTGGGCTACTTCCTGCCGCTCAACGCCGCGCAGTGCTT
Organism: Vulcanimicrobiota bacterium; assembly: GCA_963790985.1. Lineage (GTDB taxonomy): Bacteria > Vulcanimicrobiota > Vulcanimicrobiia > Vulcanimicrobiales > Vulcanimicrobiaceae > Cybelea. Next base: position 1,416,813 of record CAWBQB010000003.1, on the reverse strand, counting down.
TACCAATCCCAACGGCACGACGAACGTCTACTACGGAGGCTGGGCCAGCCCGTACACCGACAACTATGCGACCGATCCGATCTTCACGACGAGCATCTCGCAGGGCATGACGGACCGGCGCGCGCCGGGCTCGTCTTGGAAAGTTGCGCTCACCTTCACCTCTACGAATAAGAAGTGGGCCTTCTTTGCCAGCGATGCCTGGTACAACTACGGCAACGCCCTGGCGCCCGAGAACACGAACGAGTGGGATCTCGACGGTCAGTATCACTTCAGCGCGGTCAAGAAGGGACCGTACCACGGGCTGCTGCTGCGCTACCGGTACGCGCAGCGAACGCTCTCGAACACCTTCTGCGGCGCGTCGGGAACGGATTGTCCCGCGGGCGCGACGTTCGGTGCGACCGAACTGGGCGGGCTGCCGCTCTTCAAGTACAACCGCGCACAGCTGGAATACGACTTCTAGCGACGCGCCGGGGCGCGCCGCCGGGCGGTCTTCTCCACCTCCGCAGTCAATGAATGGCGGAAGTGAAGAGGATCCGAACGGCGGCGTTCCTTTTTGCGCTGGCGGCGGCGCTGGCCGGCGGCGCGCTCTCCGCCGCGGCGCAGGCGGTCCCAAGCCCGAGCCCGTCCCCGGCCGCGTCGCCGCTGACGCTGAGCGGCTTCTTTCGCTCGTATTACTTTACGCGGCAGAATGCGTCGAACAACCCGGGGGCGCGCTTCAACGCCGCGCCGGGCGCGCCGTACACGGCAAACGGCGTCAACCAGGCTAGCCTGAACAACGCGGCCGGCCTGCATGCGGACTATCGGTTCTCCGGCGGCCGTTGGTACGTCGGGGGCTCGTACCTCTATGCCAACCCGCTCGACGGGCCGTGCGCGGTCGCGGCAAACCACGCGCAAAACGCCGCCTATCCGTCGCCGGGCTGCATCGCGCAGATTCCGCCCGGAACGAATCCCGACGACTCGCTCCCCGGCTTCGCCTTGAGCACGCTCTACGAAGCGTACCTCGCGTACCAGGGCACCGCGCTCTCGGCAAAGATCGGCGACCAGCTCTTTTCCTCGCCGTGGGCCGGTCCCATAGACACGCGGATAAAACCCGCTTCCTATCAGGGCGCGGACGTTGCGTACGCTCCGCCCGGCGGGCTCACCCTCGAAGCCGCCGAGATGATTCAGTTTCAACCGCGCACGAGCTCCGCGTTCATCAGCAGCACGCTCTTGACGAGCCATCCCGCCGGCAACTACGGCCTCGCGCCGAACATCAACTATCCGGGCGGCACGATCACCACGCCGGGCTTCCTCTACGGCAAAGCCGGCTACGCCTCGCCCAACGGGAATTATTCGGTCAACGCGTACGTCTGGAACGTCTCGGACATCGTGGACATGTACTGGGTTGCCGCCGCCTACACGTTTGCGCAATCGAAGTGGCAGCCATACGCGGCGGTGCAAGCCGGTTGGGAGAGCGACGCCGGCACCTCCTACATCGGCAAGATCGCAAGCGCGCTCTTCGGCTTCCAAATCGGCGCGAACGTGACGAAACGAATCGTGCTCTCGGCAAGCTTCGACGAGATGCCCTGGCGCTACGACACGATCGTGCTGCCGGCAAACGTCACGTGCAACAACGCGAGCTATCAGATCGCTGCGAAAGGCGCGACGCTGCCGTACTTTCTGCCGCTCAACGCGGCGCAGTGCCTCAACCGCGGCAACGGCACGACGACGATCGCGTACGGCGGCTGGGCGAGCCCGTACACCGACAGCTCGAATCCGCTCTTTACGAGCTCGATCTCGCAGGGCCAAGCCAATCGGCGCGCGCCGGGGCGCTCGTGGCGTCTGGCGGCAACGTACACGTCGCTGGGCGCGCGCCTTACGGTGATCGCTGCCGACGCGTGGTACGACTACGGCAACGCCTTGGCGCCGCAGAAGACCGCCGAATGGAACCTGGACGCTACCTACCGTTTCATGCCCGTTCCGGCGAACGGCTCGTACCGGGGCCTGCAGTTCCGTTACCGCTATGCCGAGCGCACGTACACCGACACCTACTGCGGCGCCGCGGCCACGAACTGCGTCCCGGGCACGCCGGTCGGGACGAGCGTCCTGGGCGGGCCGCCCCTCTTCAAATATGGCCGCGCCATGCTCGAATACGACTTCTAAGGGGGGCATAAACCGAACTAAATAACTTTGTTAGTAACCTAGGTCATCTTTATGGGTTGGTAGAAGTTGACTGGCGTCACTTTCTCATAAAGGAGACACCTGCTAGTTATGAAGCTCGGAATTGCGTTTGTCCTTTTCCTTGGCAGCGTCTTGGCCGGTGCCGGCCCGGCGCTCGCGGGGACCCCGCCCGCGCCGGTCGCGCAGACGGGCTCGGCTCCGCCGGCGGATTTCGGCTCGCCGCCCTCGGGGCAGGTGCCGATTCTCTACAACGATCGCCACGTGTATGCCAATCCCGACCTGCTCAAGCAGGGGCGGGTGCTGGCCGCGTTCGTGCGCGGCGGCACGCTCTTCATCCCGCTGCGCTCGATGTTCGAGCAAATGGGCGCAACGGTGTCCTACGATCCGGCGACCAAGACCGCGACGGTCGCCAAACCCGGCGCCGACGTCAGCGTGACGGTCGGCAAGCCCGAGGTGATCATCAACGGCGAGACGCGTCCGCTCGACGTGGCGCCGATCGTTTACCAGGGCGTGGTGCTCGTTCCGGTGCGCGTGATGTCGGAGGGGATGGGCGCGTACGTGCAATGGGTGCCCGATCACCACGTCGTCGTGGTGCGCTACGTACCGCCGACGCCGCCGCCGACGGAGCCTCCTCCGCCGCCGGCCCCCGTTGCGACGGTCGCGCCGCCGCCTCCGCCGGCAGCGACGCCCAACCCGCTTTCGCTAGGCGGCTACCTGCGCTCGTACTACTTCACGCGCCAGAACGCGTCGAATAATCCGGGCGCGCAGTTCAACTTTACGCCGGGTGCCAAGTACAGCACCGCGGGCGTCAACCAGGCGACGTGGAACAGCGGCATCGCGCTGCACGGCGACTACAACTTCGCCAACAGCGGCTGGGATTTCGGCGGGACGTACTTCTACGCCAATCCCATGGACGGCCCGTGCGTCGTTCCGGCCAATCACTTCAAGGGCCAGCCGTGCGTGTCGCAGACGCCTCCGAACACCAATCCCGACGACACGCTTCCCGGCTTTAGGCTGAGCACGTTCTACGAAGCGTATCTGAAGTACAAGGCTTACGGCTGGAACGGCACGCTGGGCAATCAGTTGTTCAACTCGCCGTGGGCGCTTCCGGCGGATTCGCGCTTGAAGCCGGCGGCGTTCCAAGGCGGCGATCTCGGCTACACGTTCAAATCGGGTTTGACGTTCGAAGGCGCGGACATGCTCGCGTTCGAGAACCGCACGAGCTCGGCGTTCAGCCAGCAGACGCTGCTGACGAGCTTCCCGGCCGGCAACAACGGCATGGCGCCGAACATCTACGTGCCGGGCGGCCAAGGCATCAACACCAATGGCTTCGGCTACGGCAAGGTCGGCTACGCCAATCCTTCGGGGACGGGGCTGTCGGTTGACGGCTATTACTACGGCGTCAGCGACCTGGTCAACATGTGGTGGTTCGACGGCAAATACCAGTTCGGCAACAGGGGTCTGGCGCCGTTCGTTGCGCTGCAGGGCGGCTGGGAAGGCAATGCCGGCCAGTCGTACATCGGCAAGGTCGACAGCCAGGTAATCGGCGCGCAGATCGGCGCGAACTTGGCCAAGGGGTTATTGTTCACGGCCGGCTACGACTCGATTCCGTGGCGCACCGACGCGGTGAACCTGCCCAAGAACGTCACGTGCAACAATGCCAACTACCAGATCAGCGCGAAGGGCGCGACGCTGGGCTACTTCCTGCCGCTCAACGCGGCGCAGTGCTTCACCAATCCCAACGGCACGACGAACGTCTATTACGGCGGCTGGGCCAGCCCGTACACCGACAACTACGTCGAACGATGCCCTTTTTACTACGAGCACGACGCAGGGTATGGCCGACCGGCGCGCGCCGGGCACCTCGTGGAAAGTCGGTCTCCAGTACACGACCAACAACCGCAAGTGGATCTTCGCGGCCACCGACGCCTGGTACAACTACGGCAACGCGCTGGCACCGGAGAACACGAACGTATGGACGCTAGACGGACAGTACCATCTTAGTGCGGTCGGCAAGGGCCCGTATCACGGTTTGCTTCTGCGCTACCGGTATATCGTGCGGACACTCTCCAACACGTTCTGCGGCGCGGCCGCGACGGATTGTCCCAGCGGCTCGACGCTCGGCGCGCCGGAGTTCGGCGGGCTGCCGCTCTTCAAGTACAACCGCGCACAGCTGGAGTACGATTTCTGATGAAGTACAGAGCGATTCTCGCTGCCCTGATTCTCGCGCTCGGAGCAGGCGCGTACGCCGTAGCAGACACGCCCGCGCCGGTTTCGATGCTCAACGTCTCGTTCGACCCGACGCGCGAGCTCTACGACGACTATAATGCCGTCTTTGCTGCATACTGGAAGAAGAAGACGGGCCAGAGCCTGACCGTCCAGCAATCCAACGGCGGCTCCGGCAAGCAGGCTCGCGCGGTGATCGACGGGCTAGCCGCCGACGTCGTGACGTTGGCCCTCGCCTACGACATCGATGCCATCGCCGAGAAGGCCAAGCTCCTCCCTGCGAATTGGCAGTCGCGCCTGCCGTATAACAGCACGCCGTACACCTCCACGATCGTCTTCCTCGTCCGGCAGGGCAACCCGAAGCACATTCGGGATTGGAACGATCTCGTAAAACCGGGCATCTCGGTGATCGCACCGAATCCGAAGACCTCGGGCGGCGCGCGTTGGAACTTCTTGGCCGCCTGGGCCTACGCGCTCGCGCAGCCCGGCGGGAACGCCGGCTCCGCCAAAGCCTTCGTGACGAAACTCTACAAGAACGTTCCCGTGCTCGACTCGGGCGCGCGCGGCTCGACGACGACGTTCGTCGAGCGCGGAATCGGCGACGTCTTGGTCGGGTGGGAAAGCGATGCCCTGCTGGCCGTCAACAAGCTCGGACGGGGCCGCTTCACAATCGTGAGACCGTCGCGGAGCATTCTCGCCGAGCCGCCCGTGGCGCTCGTGGACTCCGTCGTTGACAAGAAACAAACGCGCACCGTCGCGCAAGCCTATCTCCAATACCTCTACTCGCCTCAAGGTCAAGACGTCATCGCACGAAACTACTTTCGCCCGCGTCTCGCCTCGGTGGCGCGGCGCTACGCCGGCGAGTTTCCCGCGATGAAGCTTGCCACCATAGCGCAGTTTGGCGGATGGGCGAAGGCGCAGCAGACGTACTTTGCCGATGGCGGCGTATTCGACCAAATCTACCAGCCGGGTCAGTGATGCGCCGGCGAAGCATCATACCCGGCTTCGGGTTAACCCTGGGTTTTACGCTACTCTACCTGTCGCTCATCGTGTTGATCCCGCTTGGCGCCGCGTTCGTCGAAACCTCGAAGATCGGCTGGCACGAGTTCTGGCGGATCGTCACGACCCCACAGGCTATGGCCGCGTACGGTCTGAGCTTTGGTGCGTCGCTCGCCGGCGCTGCGCTCAACTTCTTTCTCGGAACGCTCGTCGCGTGGGTCCTGGTTCGCTACACGTTTCCCTTCAAGCGAATCCTCGATTCGCTCGTGGATCTGCCGTTCGCGCTGCCGACGGCGGTCGCGGGCATCGCGCTCACGAGCCTATACGCGTCGAGCGGGTGGTTCGGCAAGCCGCTCGCGGCGCTCGGCGTTCACGTCGCCTTTACGCGGCTGGGCATCGTCGTAGCCCTTACGTTCATCGGGCTGCCGTTCGTCGTTCGGACGGTTCAGCCGGTGTTGGAGGATCTCGACAAGGAGCTCGAAGAGGCGGCCGCGAGTTTGGGGGCCGGACGGTGGCAGACGTTTAGCCGGGTCCTCTTCCCGGCGCTCTTTCCGGCGGCGATTACCGGCTTCGCGCTGGCGTTCGCGCGAGGCGTCGGCGAGTACGGCTCGGTCATCTTCATAGCCGGTAACATGCCGATGAAAACGGAAATCGCTCCGCTGCTCATCGTGACCAAACTCGAGGAGTACGACTACTCGGGTGCAACCGCGATCGCAGTCGTCATGCTCGTGCTCTCGTTCGTGCTGCTCTTCGCCATAAACGCACTGCAGAGATGGAGCGGCAGGACCCACGGAGACGACGCTGCGGACCCGGCCGCGCTGCGACCGGCACTGGGCTTCGATGGTTGACGCCGTCACGATAACGGCGGCTGCGCCGGTAACGGAGTCTCCACTCGTCCGCCGGACGCTGATCGGCGTGTCGGTGCTCTTCTTGGCCGCGTTCCTCGTGGCGCCGCTCGCGGTCGTCTTCGCGGTCGCGTTCGGCCAAGGCGTCGTGGCCTTCTTCGCAAGTTTTCGCGACCCCGATACGCAGTCTGCGATCCGGCTGACGCTCCTGGCGGCCGCAATTGCCGTTCCGGCTAATCTCGTTTTTGGCGTCTCCGCAGCCTGGGCGCTCGGCAAGTTCGAGTTTTTCGGAAAGAGTTTGCTGATGGCGCTGATCGATCTGCCGTTCTCCGTCTCGCCGGTCGTCGTCGGCCTCACCTACGTGCTGCTCTTCGGCGCGCAGGGTCTGCTCGGGCCCTGGCTGGCGGCGCACGACGTTCACGTCATTTTTGCCGTTCCGGGAATCGTGTTAGCGACGATCTTCGTAACGTTCCCGTTCATCGCGCGCGAGCTGTTGCCGCTGATGGCTTCCCAGGGTAACGACGAGGAAGAGGCCGCACTCACCCTCGGCGCCAACGGCTGGCAGACGTTCATGCGGGTGACCGTGCCGAACGTCAAATGGGCGCTGATCTACGGCGTCATTCTTTGCAACGCCCGCGCGATGGGCGAGTTTGGAGCCGTCTCGGTCGTGTCGGGCCACATCCGCGGCTTGACGAATACGATGCCGCTTCAAATCGAAGTACTCTACAACGATTACCAGTTCGTTCCGGCGTTCGCCGTCGCGTCGCTGTTGGCGCTGCTCGCGCTGGCGACGCTCGCGATCAAGAGCTTGGTCGAATGGCGAGTCGGGCACCGCAAAGGGCAAACAGCATGAGCATCACCGTACGCGGAATTACGAAGCGCTTCGGCAGCTTTACCGCGCTCGATAACGTAGACTTGAACATCGAGCACGGGCGGCTCGTAGCACTGCTGGGGCCGTCGGGCTCGGGCAAGACGACGCTGCTGCGAATCATCGCGGGGCTCGAGAGCGCCGACGCCGGGCTGGTGCAGTTCGACGGCCAGGACATCGCGAACCGGACCGCGCGCGAGCGGCGCGTGGGATTCGTTTTCCAGCACTACGCGCTCTTCCGTCACATGACCGTTTTCGAGAACATCGCTTTCGGTCTGCGCGTCCGCCCGCGCGGCACGCGTCCCTCCCCCGAGCGCATTCGCGCGCGCGTCGCCGAGCTGCTCGACCTCATTCAACTTCGCAACCAAGCCGGACGCTACCCTTCCGAACTCTCCGGCGGTCAGCGTCAACGCGTTGCGCTTGCCCGAGCCCTGGCCGTCGAGCCGAGCGTGCTGCTGTTGGACGAACCGTTCGGCGCGCTCGACGCGAAGGTTCGCTTGGAACTGCGCCGCTGGCTGCGGCAGCTGCACGATGAGGTCGGCGTCACGAGCGTCTTCGTGACGCACGATCAGGACGAGGCCCTCGAGGTCGCCGACGAGGTCGCGGTGATGAACGGCGGCCGGATCGAGCAAGTCGGCACGCCCGACGAGGTCTACCACCGGCCGGCGAGTTCGTTCGTCTACAACTTCTTGGGGAACGTCAACCTCTTCCACGGGCGCGTGGACGACGGCACTCCGTACATCAACGATCAGGAGACGGGGCAGCTCGCCTTCGTGCGGCCCCACTCGCTGGAGATCTTTCGCCAACCGCCCAGCGGAGCGCAGCACTTCCGCGCGACGATTAAGCACGTCAACGCGGCCGGGCCGTTCGCGAAGGTCGAAGCGGTCACCGGGTGGGGTGCGGCCGTGCACGTCGAGATGTCGCAAGAGCGCTTTCGCGAGCTGGATTTGCGTAAGGGCGAAGACGTCTTCATCGTGCCGCGGGACATCGCGATCTTCGCCAACGACAGGCGCGCCGGCTAGCGCACCTCGCGGGGGGGTTCCCCGGCCTCGGGTGAAGTACCACGCCCTCATGGCTTCTACGATGCGGGCACTCGTCAAGCCGGGCGCGCAGCCCGGTTTTACGTTGGCCGAAGTCCCGATCCCGGCGATCGGGCCGACCGACGTGCTCGTTCGCGTGGAAAAAGCCGGCCTCTGCGGCACGGACCACCACATTTACTCGTGGGACAAGTGGGCGCAGACGCGCGTCAAGCCGCCGCTGGTCGTCGGTCACGAGTTCATGGGGACGGTCGTCGCGGTGGGCGATGCCGTGCGCGCCGTGCGGGTGGGCGAGCGCGTCTCGGCCGAGGGGCATATCGTGGATCTCACCTGTCTGCTCTGCCGTACGGGAGAGGCGCACATCTGCGAGCGCGTCGAGATCATCGGCGTGGATCGCGACGGCGCGTTCGCCGAATACGTTGCCATACCGGAGTACAACGTCTGGCGGCTCGACCCGGCCATTCCCGACGTTTGCGCCGCGATCTTCGATCCGCTGGGCAACGCGGTGCACACGGTGATGGCCGCCGGCGTGAGCGTGAAGAGCGTGGTGATAACCGGCGTCGGCTCGATCGGGCTGATGGCGATTCCGGTCGCGCGCGCGGCCGGGGCAACCTCCGTCTACGCCATAGACGTCAACCCGCGCAAGCTCGAGCTCGCGCAGCAGCTCGGCGCCGATGCCACGTTTTCCGCGACGCAGCCGGGCCTGGTCGAGGAGATCAAGCGCCGCACGCGCGGCGACGGCGCGGACGTGCTGCTGGAGATGTCGGGAAGCGGCGCGGCGATCGACCTCGGCCTGCAGATCGTGCGCAACGGCGGGACGGCCGCTCTGCTCGGCATTCCCGCCGACAACGTCAACCTCAACCTCGCCGAACGCATCATCTTCAAGGGGCTCACCGTCCTGGGCATCAATGGGCGGCGCATGTTCGAAACGTGGTACCAGACCGAAGCCCTGGTGAAGAGCGGGCGCGTGGATCCCCGCGCGATCGTCACGCACGTGCTGCCCTATACGGACTTCGACCACGCCTTCGACCTGATGAGCAAGGGCGAAGCCGCAAAGATCGTTCTCGATTTCAAAGGAGATATCGCCAAACCATGAATCAGGCGTTTGAAGCGAGCCTTCAAACCGAGCTCGACGCTCTCAAGAAGGCCGGCACGTACAAGCACCTGCGCCACCTGACGACCCCGATGGCGCCGGAAGTTCACATGGAAGAAGCCGGCGACGTCATCGTGCTGTCGAGCAACAACTATCTCGGCCTGGCGGATCTGCCCGAGGTCGTCGACGCCGGCAAGCGCGGTCTCGACAAATACGGTGCGGGAACCGCCTCGGTGCGCTTCATCTGCGGCACGTTCGACATTCATCGCACGCTCGAAGCGCGCATCGCAGCGTTTCTCGGGACGCAGGCGTCGCTCTCGTACGTGTCGTGCTGGAACGCCAACACCGGCCTCTTTCCGACGATCTGCGGCGAGGGCTCGGCAATCGTTTCCGACGAGCTCAACCACGCGTCGATCATCGACGGCGTGCGTCTGGCCTCGAAAGCGCGGCGGGAGCGCTACAAGCATAGCGACATGGCGCAGCTCGAAGAGAAGCTCGAGAGCGTGCAAGGCTGTTTTCCCATCGCCATCGTGACCGACGGCGTGTTCTCGATGGAAGGCGACTTGGCGAAGCTTCCCGAGATCGTTGCCCTGGCCAAGAAATACGGCGCGATCAGCATCGTGGACGATTCGCACGGCACCGGCGTGATGGGCGCAACCGGACGCGGAACGATCGAGCACTACGGGCTCACCGGTCAGGTCGACGCGATCACCGGAACGCTCGGCAAGGCGCTTGGCGGTGCGGCCGGCGGGTTTGTGGCGGGCAGCGCCGCGCTGGTGGACACGCTGATCCAGCGCTCGCGCCCGCAGTTGTTCTCCAACGCCCTGCCGGCAACGGTTGCCTGCAGTTCGCTCGCGGCGATCGAGTACCTCGACGCGCACCCCGAGCGCGTACGCCGGCTGCGCGAGAACACCCAGTACTTTCGGGACGGGTTAGAGCGGATCGGATACAAGCCGCTCGAGAGCGAGAGCGCGATCGTGCCGATCATCGTCGGCGAAACGGCCTTCGCAATCGCCTTGAGCGACAAGCTGCTCAAAGCAGGCGTCTTCGTAACGGGCTTCGGCTATCCGGTCGTGCCCGAGGGGACGGCGCGAATTCGCGTGCAGATCAGCGCGGCATTGACGCGGGAAGAGATGGATCGCGCGCTGGCGGCGTTCGAGGCCGTCGGGAAAGAAGCCGGACTCCTGGCCGGCTAGCTTCTCGGGCGCCCGCGCCGCGGCGCAGGCGATTTGCGCGCCGAGGAACGGCGCTTGGCGCCGCGCGACGGCGAGCGCACGACCAGCACCGGAATCTTGGCGTGACGCATGAGGCCTTCGGCGACGCTGCCGAGCAGGAAGCGCGGCAGCCCGCTGCGCCCGTGGCTGCCGACGACGATCATGTCGGCGCGCGCCCGGCTCGCGTACTCCGTGATGCCGGAGACGACCGGAGCGTCGAGCAGCTTCGTCTCGATACCCACGCCCGCCGCCTCCGCGCGGGCGGATGCTTCGTCGAGGACCGCCTTTCCGTCTTCGCGCAGCATCTTCGCCGCCGATGCCGGGGTGTAGTGAAAGGCCGCCGCGATGCGGCCGATCTCGGCGGAAACGTCAACCGCGTAGCACGCGATGACCGCCGAGCGCTCGTCGTGCGCCAGGGCAATCGCCACATCGAGCGCGGCGTTGGCTTCCTCCGAACTGTCGTAGGCGACGAGCAACCGCTTCACGCGTGCTAATTACGAACTCAGCCGCCGTCACCCTGGTTTTGGCTGCAGGCGGCGCGAAGCGAGGCACGTAAACGTACGGTCCCTCTAGGATCCGCGAGGAGATGCGACGATGCCGTCGGACGAGCTGCGCCTGATCGATGCCTACTGGCGCGCGGCGAACTACCTCTCGGTCGGCCAGATCTACCTCATGGCGAACCCGTTGCTGCGCGAACCGCTGCGGCCCGAGCACGTCAAGCCGCGATTGCTCGGACACTGGGGGACGACGCCGGGGCTCAACTTCGTCTACGCGCACGCCAACCGCGTCATCAAGAAGTACGATCTCAACGCGATGTTCGTTGCCGGGCCGGGGCACGGCGGGCCCGGCGTCGTCGCCAACGCCTACCTCGAAGGCACGTACAGCGAGCTCTATCCCAACGTCACCCAGGACGAGCCGGGCATGCGGCGCCTCTTCAAGCAGTTCTCGTTTCCCGGCGGCATTCCGAGCCACGCGGGGCCGCAGACGCCCGGATCGATTCACGAAGGCGGCGAGCTGGGCTACGCGCTCGCTCATGCCTACGGCGCCGTCTACGACAATCCCAGCCTGCTCGTCTGCTGCGTCGTCGGCGACGGAGAGTCGGAAACCGGGCCGCTCGCGACGAGCTGGCACTCGAACAAGTTTCTCAACCCGCTGCGCGACGGCGTCGTGCTTCCCGTGCTCCATCTCAACGGCTACAAGATCGCCGGCCCGACGGTGCTCGCGCGGATTCCCGAGCCCGAACTGCTGGATCTCTTTCGCGGCTACGGCTACGAGCCGATCGTCCTTGCCGGCGACGATCCCGCCGACATGCACGCCCGCATGGCGCAGACGATGGAAGACATCGTCGAGCGCATTCTCGCGATCCGGCGCAACGCGCGCGAGCGGGGCGACGCGCGCTACCCGCATTGGCCGATGCTGATTCTGCGCACGCCAAAGGGATGGACCGGTCCGAAAGTCGTTGACGGCGTGCAGATCGAGGGGACGTTTCGCGCCCACCAAGTGCCGCTGACCGACGTGCGCGAGAAGCCCGGGCACTTGGCGCTGCTCGAATCGTGGATGCGCGGCTATCGCCCCGAAGAACTCTTCGACGCATCGGGACGCCTCGTCTCCGAACTCGCGGCGCTCGCGCCGGCCGGCGACCGGCGCATGAGCGCCAATCCGAACGCAAACGGCGGCGCGATCGTGCGCGACCTCGCGATGCCCGATTTCTGCGGCTACGCGCTAGCCGTGCCGCGCCCCGGCTCGGTGCAAGGTGAGGCGACGCGCGTGCTCGGCGAGTTCTTGCGCGACGTGCTGAAGCAGAACGAAGGGCGTTTTCGCGTGATGAGCCCCGACGAGACGGCTTCAAATCGCTTAGGCGCACTCTTCGAGGTGACCGATCGCACGTCCACCGCCGAAGTGCTGCCGTCGGACGACCACGTTTCGCCCGACGGGCGCGTGATGGAGGTGCTCAGCGAGCACCTCTGCCAGGGGTGGCTCGAGGGCTACCTGCTCACCGGCAGGCACGGGCTCTTCGACAGTTACGAAGCTTTCATCCACATCGTGGATTCGATGGTCAACCAGCATGCCAAGTGGCTGAAGTCCATTCGCGAGATCGGGTGGCGCCTGCCGATCGCGTCGCTGAACTATCTGCTTACCTCGCACGTGTGGCGTCAGGATCACAACGGGTTCAGCCACCAGGATCCGGGCTTCATAGATCACGTCGTGAACAAGAAGGCCGACGTCGCGCGAGTCTACCTGCCGCCCGATGCGAACACGCTGCTCTCCGTCGCCGATCACTGCCTGCGCAGCCGCAATTATATCAACGTCATCATCGCAGGAAAGCAGCCGGAATGGCAGTGGCTCGACATGGACGCGGCGATCCGGCACTGCACGGCCGGCGCCGGCATCTGGGAGTGGGCGAGCAACGACGGAGGCGGCGATCCCGACGTCGTGATGGCCTGCTGCGGCGACGTGCCGACGCTCGAAACGCTGGCAGCGGTGGATTTTCTGCGCGCGCACCTTCCCGGCCTGAAGATCCGCGTCGTCAACGTCGTAGACCTCATGATTCTTCAGCCGTCGAGCGAACATCCGCACGGCCTGCCCGACGCGGAGTTCGACTCGATCTTCACGGCCGACAAGCCCATCATCTTCGCATTCCACGGCTATCCCGCACTCATCCACCGCCTCACGTACCGGCGCCACGGCCACGACAACCTGCACGTGCGCGGCTATCGCGAAGAGGGGACGACGACGACGCCGTTCGACATGGCCGTGCGCAACGGGCTCGACCGCTTCCATCTGGCGGGCGATGCGATCGACCGGCTCGCGCAGCTGCACGACCGCGCGGGGCACGTCAAGCAGCTCATCCGCGACCGGCTCGTCGAGCACCGCCGCTACATCGAGGAGCACGGCGAGGACATGCCCGAGATCCTCAACTGGCAGTTCGCGTCGCTCACGCCCTAGCCACCACCGTTTCGGCGCGCGTCGATCGGCTCGAGTTGCGCGGCGACGGCGCTCGGCAGGCCTTCTGATATCGCGCAAGAAATCAGCGCAACTCTGCAGACGAGAGGAGCGACACCATGCTGCGAATTGAGAAGATCTGCATCGTCGGGCTCACGCTCTTGAGCGTTGCGGCTTGTTCGAACAACAAGAGCTCGTCTTCGTCCCAAGCATCCGCGGCTGCGTCGGTCGCGCCCGCGCAGACCGCGGTGGCAAACGCTGCCGGTGCGAACGTCTACACGTCAACGTGTTCGAGCTGTCACGGGGCCGCGGGCCAAGGCGTGCCGGGAACGTTTCCGCCGCTCGCGGGTAATCCCGTCGTTACGGGCGATGCGAAGAAGCTCGTTCACATCGTGAAGTACGGGCTGTCGGGCCCAACGCAAGTCGCCGGCAAGACGTACAACGGCATGATGCCGGCGTGGGGATCGCAGCTCTCCGACACCGACGTCGCCGCCGTCGTGACGTACGTGCGCGGCGCGTGGGGCAACGCGGGCGGCGCGGTGACGGCTGCCGAGGTTACCGCGGTCGCAAAATAAAGGGCCCGCTGTTTCAAGCGGACCCTCACATGGTTGCGGGGGGTGGATTTGAACCACCGACCTTCGGGTTATGAGCCCGACGAGCTACCGGACTGCTCCACCCCGCGATGCGACCCTTCGGATACGACGGCGCCGGTTCCGCCCCTGCTTGCGGCGAAAGCGCCCTCATGACCTGCGGGCTCCTCGCGGAGCGTCTGCCGAAGATTCACCTCCACTGCCATCTCGAGGGCAGCCTGCGCGGCGCGACCTTCGTCGAGCTGGCCGCTCGTCACGGCGTGCCGCTGCGCTATCCGCAAGAAAGCGCCGTCCCGGTGGATCCCGCCGATCCGTACCGCTTCGGGGACTTCAAAGAGTTTCTGATGACCTTCGCAGCCGTTAGCCGCTCGCTTGCAGATCCGGGAGACTACGCGCGCATGGCGCGCGAGTTCGTCGAAGATGCGCTCGCGCAGAACGTCGTCTACGGCGAGCTCTTCGTCTCGCCGTCGGTATGGACGTTCTTCAATCCCGGCCTGGACGTTCGTGCGACGATGGAGGCAATCGTCGCCGAGCTGCGCCGGGCGCAGCCGCGCGCCACCTTCAAGCTTTTGCCCGACCTCACGCGCAACTTCGGTACCGAAAGCGCGCTTGAAACCACGCGCGCGATGACAGCGATGCGCGATCTCGATATCGTCGGCATTTCGCTCGGGGGAGACGAAGCGCGCTTCCCGGCCCGGCTGTTCGCGGACGTCTTCGCCTTCGCGCGCGCCAGCGGCTTGCATTGCGTGGCGCATGCCGGTGAAGCCGACGGCCCGGCAAGCGTCCGCGACGCGGTCGAACTGCTGGGCGCGGAGCGCATCGGCCACGGCATCGGCGCGCTCCTGGATCCGCGCACGGTCGAACTGCTCGCGGAACGCCGCATTCCGCTGGAGATTTGCCCGACGTCGAATCGTCTGACCGGCGCGGCCCTGCCCGCCTACCCGCATCCCTACGTTGACTTGGACCGGGCGGGGTGCGCCGTGACGATTGATGCCGACGACCCCGCGATGTTCGGAGCCTCGATCTCCGACGAGTACGCGCTGGTCGAGCAGACCGCCGGCCCGGCGGCCCTCGAGCGCTACGTGCGCAACGCGATCGATGCGGCCTTCGCTCCGGCGTCCGCCAAGGCGGCCCTGCACGAGCAGGTGACGGCCGCCGTTGCGGAACTTCCGGCCGGGCCGCGAAGATAGGACGTATGCCGGGCCGCTCGCATTCGCATTTTGCCGAGTCCTTCGAGATGTATATGAAGGCCATCTATCGCCTCGAGCGTGAAGGGCCGGGCGTGAGTACGTCGGCCTTGGCGACCGAACTGGGCGTCGCGCCTGCTTCGGTGTCGGGCATGCTGAAGAAGCTCGCCAGCGACGGGTACGTGGAGCACGAGGTGCGCGGCGACATCGCCCTGACGCGCAAAGGGCTCGAGATCGCGGTCGGCGTCGTTCGGCGCAATCGGTTGGCGGAACGCCTGCTCACCGACGTCCTCGGCATGCCGTGGGACGAAGTCTACGCCGAGGCCTGTATCCTCGAGCACGCGATCACCGAGCGCGTCGAGGAGCGGCTCATCGCGGCCTTAGGCGATCCGCAGACGTGTCCGCACGGCCATCCTATTCCGCCCAAGGACCTCACCGAGCCGGTGCGCGCCGGCGTTCCCCTCGCGCAGGTGGATCCCGGCACCGACGTGACCGTCACCGGCGTAACCGAACAGGTGCCCGAAATTCTGCGCTACCTCGGGCAAGTCGGTCTTCGCCCCGGCGCGCGCTTGCGCGTGCTGGAGAAGGCGCCGCTGGGCGGGCCGATAACGATCGACGTCGGCGGCACGCATCACGCCATCTCGCTCGAGCTCGCGCGCATGGTGATGATCGCGTGATCACCCGCTTCCTCATCGTTCTCAACGTCATCGGCTATCTTTGGGAGATCTCCGTCGGCGGACCGGGCATGCTTACCGGATTCGGCGGCGACGGCATCCAGCGAGTGCTCCAGGACGGCGCGCTCGTGCCCGCGTTCGTGCTGCAGGACGGCCAGTGGTGGCGGATCTTCACCGGCGCGTTTCTGCACGGCGGGTTGGTGCACATCGGCGTGAACATGGTGTCGCTCTGGTTTCTGGGGCGCTTCATCGAGCTTGCGCTCGGATCGTGGCGGATGCTGCTGGTCTACATGGTGTCGCTCGTCGCATCGGGGTTGGGCGTCGTGTACTTCAGCGCCCCGCTGGTTCCGACGGTCGGGGCGAGCGGCGCGATCTTCGGGCTCTTCGGCGCGCTCTTTGCGATCGGTTTCAAACTGGGCAAACCCGGCATGGATCTCGTGCGAGCAAACGTCGGCATCCTCGCGCTCAACCTCATCATCACGTTCACCGTGCCGGCGATCTCATGGCAAGCGCACGTTGCCGGCTTGCTGGGCGGCTTCGTCTTGACGTACGCGATCTATTTCCCGCCGCGCCGCGTGGCGCCGGTTGCGTACGACAGCGGGACCGGCCAGGCGTTGGAAGCGGAGTACGAATCCCCGGCCGAACCGCGCGCTCCCACGCGGTGAGGGCAAACCTCGAGCACGTCTTTGGCCCGGACGGGCCGCTCGCGCAAATGCTCCCGGGCTACGAGCCTCGCGAAGGACAGCTGCAGATGGCGCAGCTCGTCGAGCGCGGCATTCTCGAAAGCGTCCACACGATCGTCGAGGCCGGGACGGGCGTTGGAAAGTCGCTGGCTTACCTCGTACCGGCGCTGCGCAGCGGGAAGAAGGTCGTGCTCTCGACGGGCACCATTGCGCTGCAGGAGCAGCTCGTCCGCAAAGACATTCCGCTCGTCGCCGAGGCCCTCGACCTGCCGCTGCGCGTCACGCTGCTCAAGGGGCGCAGCCACTACCTCTGCCGCGAGAAGTTCGACCGTGCCCGCGCCGACCGGCTGCTGGCGCCGTCGCGTACGGCGCAGCGGCTCTGGGAGTGGGCGCAGCGCACGAGCACCGGCGACCGCGGCGAGCTGCCGTTCGTGCCGCCGCGTGAGGAGTGGGAGAGACTCGACGCCGACGCCGACGAGTGCGTCGGCGAGCACTGCCCGCAGTTTCGCGAGTGCTTTTTCTTTCGCAAGCGCGACGAGGCGCGCTACGCCGACGTCGTCGTCGTCAACCACGCGCTGTTCTTTCTGGACTTGGCCGTCGGCGGCGGGTTGCTGCCGCCGTACGACGTTGCGGTGCTGGACGAGGCGCATCAGTGCGAGCGCTGGGCAACCGACGCGCTCACGGGCGCGCTCTCCGGCGCGACGATCGGACGCATGATGCGCAAACTGCATCGCAGTTACGAGATCCCGGCATCGTTCGACCTCGAGTTCGAGGCTGCGGTGCGTCGCCTGGAAGCGACGCTCGCGCAGGTGCCGGCCGAGCGTTATCCGCTCGCGGCCAACGAAGCCGTTTGGCCGGAGCTGGAAGGCATGCGCGAGCTGCTCTTCAAACTCGAGAACTGGCTGCATGCGAACTGGCGCGCCGGGCTGAAGGTGCGGCTCGCGAGCGATGCGAGCGAATCGGCCGATGCGCAGGCCGAGCGCCGCAAGGATCTCGCGCTGCGCGCCGTGCTCGCCAACGAGGTCGTGATCGATCGCATCGAGACGGGTTCGGGCGACGCGATTGCTTGGGCCGAGCGCGGCGACGCGGACCGCCGCTACAGCGTCAACTGCGCGCCGCAGGAAGTCGCCGAGTTTCTGCGAGCGACCCTCTTCACGCGCGCGCAGAACGTGGTGCTCACGAGCGCGACGCTCGCGGCGGACCGGTCCTTCGCCTTCGTCCGGCGGACGCTGGGAATCGACGACGCGCAAGAGCTGATCGCGCCCTCGCCTTTCGATTACGCGCGCCAGGCGCGGCTCTTCATCGCGCCCGCGGCGCTCAATCCGAAGTCGCCGGAGTTCGCACGGCGGGCGGCGCCGTTCGTCGAGGAGTGTCTGGATCGCACGCGCGGCCGCGCCTTCGTGCTGTTCACGTCGTACGCTCGGCTGCGCGAGCTCTACGCGCTGCTGCGCGAACGCCTCGCCTTTCCCTTACGGCTGCAGGGCGAGCTGCCGCGCTCGCAGCTCCTCGAATGGTTCCGGCAGACGCCCGGTGCGGTGCTCTTTGCGACCGGGACGTTTTGGGAAGGCATAGACGTCGTCGGCGAAGCGTTGTCGTGCGTGATCATCGACCGCCTGCCGTTTCCGCCGCCGAACGATCCGCTCGTCATGGCGCGCATGCGCGCGCTCGAGGCGCGCGGTCTCGACGGCTTCGAGCACTACATGGTGCCGGCCGCAACGGTGCGGCTCAAACAGGGATTCGGGCGCCTCATCCGCAGCGTCAGCGATCGCGGGCTCGTGGCGCTGCTGGACGGGCGCGCGGCTTCGACGCGTTACGGCGAGACGATTCTCTCGGGCCTGCCGCCGGCAACGCGCATAGACCACCTCGACGAGCTGGGAGCGTTTTTCGGCGAGCGCTTAGTCGTAGGTGAGCCGGGCTTCGGCAACGACGACCGTGCCCTCCACGATCGCCAGCGTATCCATGCGATGGCTCGCGGGCAGGTAGAGCGTTGCGACGTCGCCATGCGGCATGGCGCTGCCAAGGGCCGTCTGCTCGCCGCCGTGCATCCAAACGACGTGCATCGGATGCGAGGCGTTGCGAACGACGACGACGTACCACGAGCCGTCAGGTGCGTAGGTGACGCTCGCCGCGCCCGGCCCTAGGCCATGGAATGCCGCGCTTCGATGCGGACTAGCCGTAATACGATCCATCGCGGCGCTGTCTGCCACCATCGCATCGTGCATCGTGCGATTCTGCTGCCAGAAGTAGGCCGAGGGCAAGAGGCCGACGAGGAGCGCCGCCGCCATCGCGAAAGGCCACAGCGTGCCGGCCCGCTGCGACGCTTGGCCGCCGAGCGTCGCTTCGATGCGCCCGAACAATCCCTCCGGCGCGGCGGAAAGCGGTTGCGCGCCGGCGATCGTGTCAACATCGCTTTCGGCGTCTCCGAGCAGCCGTTCGCATTGCTCGCAATCGCGGACGTGCTCGTCGGCGCGGGCCCGCTCGTCGTCACCGAGCACGCCGAGCGCGTAGAGCGCCGCGTTGTCGCCGAGGTGATCGGAGTTCGTCACCGGCTATCTCCTTGAGGACTTGGCGGGGTCAGCGCGGCGGCGAGCTTGCGCAGGCCGAGACTGATGCGGCTCTTGATCGTGCCGAGCCGTTCGTGAAGCTGCGCTGCAATCTCCGTGTGCGTCTTCCCGCCGTAGTAGGCGAGAGCGATGGCCGCCCGCTGCTCGGCGGGCAGTTGCGACAAGGCGCGGCGCACGCGGTCACGGTCGATCGGGTCGGGGATCGAAAGCTCGTCATGTTCGGCCGGCCAGGCCTCGAGGCGTTCTTGCAAGCGGGCTCGCCGGTTGCCGCGCCGCAGCCGCGAGACCGCCTCGTTGCGCACGCAGACGACGAGGAAGCTCCGCAGGCTGCCGCGAGACGGCGAGTACGCATGCGGAGTGCGCCACAGTCTGGCGATCGCGTCGTGCACGCTGTCGCGCGCCTCCTCTCCGTTCTGCAGCACGTTGTACGCTGCCGAGTAGAGCAACGCGGCATGGCGGCGGTAGGCTTCGCCGAAAGCCCAGCGCTCGTGCGCGGCGAACGCAACGGCGAGCGCTTCGTCGTTACCTTGCTCGGACGTCATGCGATAACAGCTACTCTTCTTGCGTGACTTCGACGCGCGCCCGCGCCTGCAGTTCCTTGACGATCGAGGAGTCTGCAAGCGTCGTGGTGTCGCCGAGCGTGCGGCCTTCGGCAATGTCGCGCAAGAGGCGCCGCATGATCTTGCCGCTGCGCGTCTTGGGAAGCTCCTGCGTGAAGGTCACGTACTTGGGGCGCGTAAACTTGCCGAGCTTGGCGCCGACGTGGTCGCGCAGCTCGTCGGCGAGTTCCGGCGAGCCGGCTTGCGCGCCTTTGAGCGAAACGAAGGCGTAGACGGCTTGTCCGGTCACGTCGTCGACCTTGCCGCAGACGGCAGCCTCGGCGACGGCGGGATGATCCACGAGCGCGCTCTCGACCTCCGTCGTCGAGATGCGGTGGCCGCTCACGTTCATCACGTCGTCCACGCGGCCCATGAACCAGTAGTTGCCTTCGGCATCGCGGTGGCCGCCGTCGCCGGCGAAGTAACGGTTCGAAAACTTCGACCAGTACGTCTGTACGTATCGTTCGTCGTCTCCCCAGATGCCGCGCAGCATTCCAGGCCATGGCCGGGTCAGCACCACGTAGCCGCCTCCACCCAACGGCACGGGTTCGCCGAGGTCGTTGACGACGTCGGCGCCGATGCCCGGCAGCGGTTTGGTGGCGCTGCCGGGAAGCAGCGTCGTTACGCCCGGGAGCGCGGAGATCATGATGCCGCCGGTTTCGGTCTGCCACCACGTGTCAACCACCGGCGTGCGGTTTCCGCCGATCCACTCGCGGTACCAGATCCAGGCTTCGGGATTGATCGGCTCGCCCACGGTGCCCAGCAGCCGCAGCGACGAAAGGTCGTGGCGCTCGGGATACTCCGGCCCCCACTTCATGAAGGTGCGAATCGCCGTCGGCGCGGTGTAGAGAATGGTGACGCCGTAGCGCTCGACGACGTCCCAGAAGCGATCCTTGTCGGGAAAATCCGGCGTGCCTTCATACAGAACGCTCGTCGCGCAGTTGGCCAGCGGCCCGTAGACGATGTACGAGTGGCCCGTCACCCAGCCGATGTCGGCGGTGCACCAGTAGACGTCGCGCTCCTCTTTCAAATCGAAGACGAGTTTGTGCGACATCGTAACGTGCGTGAGATAGCCGCCGGTCGTGTGCTTGATGCCCTTCGGCTTGGCCGTCGTGCCGCTCGTGTAGAGAAGGAAGAGCAGGTCTTCGGCGTTCATCGGTTCCGGGTCGCACGTAACCGGCTGGTTCGCGACGATCTCGTCCCACCAGTAGTCGCGCCCCTCGTGCATGAAGACGTCGTCGCCTACCCGGCGCGCGACCACGCAGTGCGCTATCGAAGGCGTTCGCTCCATCGCGACGTCGCAGTTGCGCTTGAGCGGAACTTTGCTTCCGCGCCGCCAGCCGAAATCGGCGGTGATCAGCGCAACGCACTGCGCGTCGTTGACCCGGTCGACGATCGACTCGGGCGAAAAGCCGCCGAAGATCACGGAGTGCGCGGCGCCGATGCGCGCGCAGGCGAGCATGGCGATCGGAAGCTCGAGAATCATCGGCATGTAGATCGCAACGCGGTCGCCGCGGCGAATTCCCAACGCGCGCAGGCCGTTGGCGAAGCGATTGACCTCCTCCAGCAGCTCGCGGTACGTAATCGCGCGGCGGTCGCCCGGCTCGCCTTCGAAGTAGTACGCGATTCGGTCGCCGCGCCCGTCTCGCACGTGGCGGTCGAGACAGTTGACCGAGACGTTGAGCTCGCCGTCTCCGAACCAGCGCGCGAACGGCTCGTTCCACTCGAGGGCGACGCTGAACGGCTTGGACCATTCGAGCTTGCGCGCCCACGACGCCCAGAACTCGACGTAGTCGCGCTCGGCTTCTTCGTAGATCTCAGGCCTGGCGTTGGCCGCCGCGGCGAACTCGGGCGATGGTGGGAAGCGGCGGCCCTCCTGGAAGAGGGCCTCGATTGCGGGCGTATGCATTGGTCGGGAAACGACTTACCTGGGCCGCGCGGGAGGTCCTGGCTGGCACTCCCGCGCCGAGAGTGCTACAGTAGGGGGCGTGATAGAGCACAACGGCCTCGATAAGCGCAAGGCCTATATCCTGGCGACCGTCGTCTACGAGTACATCGCGACGGCCGAGCCGGTCGGTTCGAACTCGCTGACGCAGAAGTACAACCTGGGCATCAGCTCGGCGACGGTCCGCAACGAGATGGCCGAGCTCGAAGCGAGCGGCTACCTCGTTCAGCCGCACACCTCGGCGGGGCGCATCCCCTCGGATGCCGGCTACCGGACGTACGTGGACCGCTTGATGCACCACGAAGAGTTGAGCGAACCCGAGCGCCGCCGGATCAGCGACGAGCTTTGCGATGCGACGCGCGAGCTCGACGAGATCATCGACCACGCCACGCGCCTCCTGGGACGCCTTTCGAACAACCTGGCCTTCGTTACCAAGCCGCAGCAGCAGGCGCAGACCTTCAAACACATTCAGCTCATCTGGCTCTCGCCGCATACCGGCGTCGCGATCGTCGTCACCTCGCTCGGCGTGACCGCGCAGAGCCTCTTCGAGCTGGGCGCCGAGGTGCAGCCCGACGATCTCACCCGCTTCTCCAACGCGCTCAACGCCCGCTTCGCCGACCGCCCGCTGCGCGAGGTCAACGATATCGAAATCGCGCGCGCCGCGCACGAGTCGGGCGTCTCCGAGGACCTGCGCCTCGCGGTCGTGGCCGCGTGCCAAAGCGCCCGCTCGGGCGAGCAGCCGACGCTCGCGTCTGCCGGCGCGCAGAACCTGCTCGACCAGCCGGAGTTCCAGGACCTGCGCAAGCTGCGCTCGATTCTGCGCATCGTCGAGGAGCAGAAGACGCTCTATCAAATCGTCGCAGACGCGATGAGTGCGGAAACGGCCAGCGTAAAGATCGGCCACGAGCTGGGCCACGAGGAGCTCGCGGATCTTTCGGTCGTCACGGTGCCGTATCGGTTCGGACCCAACGCGCTGGGCATGCTCTCGATCCTGGGCCCGCGGCGGATGCCCTACGCGCGCCTGTTGGCCCTTGCATCCGGAACGGCCGAAAGCCTGAGCCGGCGCCTCTCCGACGTCGAACGCGTATCTGAAGGCTAGGATGCCCACGCGGGATTACTATGACGTCCTCGGCGTCGCGCGCGGCGCATCGAGCGACGAGATCAAACGAGCCTACCGCGCGCTGGCGCGCGAGCACCATCCCGACGTCGCCGACGACAAGTCGGAGGCCGAGCATCGCTTCAAAGAGATCAATGAAGCCTACGAAGTGCTCTCCGATGCCGGCAAGCGCGCGCAGTACGATCGTTTCGGCGTCGTCGGCAACGGCTCTGCAGGGTCGGGTGACTTTGGCTTCGCCGGCGGCTTCGGCGACATCTTCGACATGTTTTTCGGAAGTGCGCGCGGCCCGGCGCACGCGCGGCGGGCTTCAGCCGAACGCGGTTCCGATCTGCGCTACGATCTCGAGGTTACGCTCGAGGAAGCGTTTGCCGGCGTTACGCGCGAGATCGCGTTCGAGCGTCTCACACAGTGCGACGCGTGCAAAGGCACGGGCGCTCAGCCCGGCACGATGGTGGTGCCGTGCGGAAACTGCGGCGCGAACGGAACGGTGCGCAGCGTGCGCCAGACGCCGCTCGGCCAGATGATGACGCAGACGATCTGCGCGCGCTGCAACGGCGAAGGGCACGTGGTCACGCATCCGTGCCAGGTCTGCGATGGCCGCGGCCGGCGCGAGATGCAGGCAAAGCTTACGATCGAAGTCCCGCGCGGCGTGGACGACGGATCGCGCATCCGCATCGGCGGCAACGGCGAGGCCGGCGTCAACGGCGGGCCGCCCGGCGATCTCTACGTCTACCTGCAGATCGCGCATCACCCGGTCTTCCGGCGCGAGGGTCGCGACACGTACGTTGACGTGCCCGTGAGTTTTCCGCAAGCGGCGCTGGGCGCGACGCTGGAGGTGCCCTCGCTCGAAGGCGATCTGAGCGTAGCGGTGCCGCCCGGAACGCAATCGCGAACGACGCTCAAGCTGCGCGGCCACGGCATGCCGGGCGTCCGCGGCGGCCATCGCGGCGACCACCACGTGACGGTCCACGTCATGGTTCCCACGAAACTCACCAAGCGCCAGCGCATTCTCATCGAGGAGTACGCTCGTGCCGGAGGAGATGACGCCGACGAGCGTTCGTTCTTCGAACGCGTGAAGGACGCGTTCCGGCCGGAGTGAGCCGTTGATCGCGGCGCGCCGGTTCTTCGTGGAAGGCGCGGGCGAAACGGGAGGCGTCGTCGAGATCGGCGGCGGCGACGCTCGCAAGATCGTGCGCGTCCTGCGATTACAGGAAGGCGACCGCATCGAAGTCATCGACTCGACCGCCGCGGTCTTCGCCGCATCTATTGACGTCGCGGGGCGCGTGGTCCGCGCGAAGCTCGTCGAGCGCATCGCGGGCGACGCCGGCGACCACCCGGCGCCGCGCATTGACGTGGCGCAAGCCGTGCCGAAAGGACAACGGATGGAGTACGTCGTCGAAAAAGGCACCGAGCTCGGCACCGCATCGTTCTTGCCGTTTTTTTGCGAACGCAGCATCGGGCGCACCCTCGGCGCCGAGAAGCTCGCGCGCTGGCGCCGTCTCGCGCGCACCGCGGCGCAGCAGTGCGGCCGGCGAGACGTTCCGGCGATCCTCGACGCGCTGAACTTCGACGAGCTCGTGGAGCGTTTCTCGGAGTACGACGCCGTGCTCTTTGCGTGGGAGCTCGCCGAAGCCGTGCCGTTGCGCGAGACGCTTGCGCCCGCGCTCCGCGGCGCGCGGCGCGTCCTGCTCGTCGTCGGCCCCGAGGGCGGCTTCACCCACGACGAAGCGGAGGCCGCTCGGCAGCGAGGCGCCGCGATGCTGTGGCTAGGCCCACGCATCCTGCGGACGGACACCGCCGCGCTGGCGCTTTTGGCGGTGATTGGCGCCCTGGCGTCGTAGAAACGACGATTACGCATGTCACTTCCGTTTTCGATCGTCATTCCGACGTATAACGAGGCCGCCGGCATCGAGAAGCTGCTGCGCGCGCTCGACGCCACGTTCAAGGCAAACGCGCTCGACGGCGAGGTGATCGTCGTGGACGACAACTCGCCCGACGGCACCGGCGCGATCGTGGACCGGCTGGCGTCGGAGCTGCCGGTCCGCTGCCTCCACCGCGCGGGTAAGCTCGGCCTGTCGAGTGCGGTCATCGAGGGGTGGGGCATCGCGCGTAAAGAGTCCGTAGCGCTCGGAGCGATGGACGCAGATTTCAGCCACGATATCGCCGCGCTTCCGAAGATGGTCGCCGCCCTCGATTCCGGTGCGTACGGATTGGCCGTCGGCAGCCGCTACGTCCCCGGCGGCGGCATCGCCAACTGGCCGAAGCGGCGCATCGTCACCTCGCTCGTTGCGTGCTGGCTCGCGCGCCCGCTCACGCGCGTTAAAGATGTTACGAGCGGCTACTTCCTGGTGCGGCGCGACGCACTCGAAGGCGTCGTGCTGGATCCGATCGGTTTCAAGATCGGACTGGAAGTGATTGCCAAAGGCCGCTACGGAAAAGCGGTCGAGATACCCTACGTCTTCACCGATCGCGTGGCCGGCGTGTCGAAGCTCAACGAACGCGAGATCCTCAACTATCTCAAACAGCTCGGCAAGCTCTACTCGGCGTGGCTCTTCGCGCGCGCGCCGTCGGGCCGGCCGAACTGAT
Organism: Vulcanimicrobiota bacterium; assembly: GCA_963790985.1. Lineage (GTDB taxonomy): Bacteria > Vulcanimicrobiota > Vulcanimicrobiia > Vulcanimicrobiales > Vulcanimicrobiaceae > Cybelea. Next base: position 1,391,483 of record CAWBQB010000003.1, on the reverse strand, counting down.
GCCGGCACCGGAGCGCCACGCCATCAGAGGCAACGACGGGCGCCGTGGTAAGGAAGCCGAGGGCGCCGACGCCGCGATGTGGAGCAAGTGCCCGAAGTGCGGCGAGGTGCTCTACCGCCGCGATCTCGCCGCGAATCTCTACGTCTGCACGCGCTGCGGCTACCATTTTCGCATGCACGCCTACGACCGGATCGCTTCGATCGTCGACGGCGAGTTCGTCGAGATCGGCCGCGAAGTCGTGCCCAACGACCCGCTCGGCTGGACCGACAAAAAGACCTATCCGGCGAAGCTCAGCGGCGACCGCGAGAAGAGCGGTCTCTCCGAATCCATCGTCTGCGGATTCGGAAAGGTCGGCGGCTACGACGCCGGAATCGGCGTGATGGACTTTCACTTTCGCGGCGGCACGATGGGGCAAGTTACGGGCGAGCGCGTGACCCTGCTGCTCGAGGAGTCGCGCCGGCGAAAGGTTCCGTGCGTGCTCTTCACGGCGTCCGGCGGCGCCCGCATGGAAGAGGGGATGCTCGCGCTCATGCAGCTGGCCAAGACGACGGCCGCGGTGACGCGCTTCATGCAAGACGGAAACTTCTTCCTCATCGTGCTCACCGACCCGACCACCGGCGGCGTCGCGGCGTCCTTTGCGTTTCAGGCCGACGTCATCGTCGCCGAGTCCAAGGCGATGATCGGCTTTGCCGGGCGCCGCGTGATCGAGCAGACCATTCGCCAGCGCCTTCCCGACCAGTTTCAAACTGCGGAGTTTCTGCTCGACAAGGGCGCGATCGACATGGTCGTCGACCGGCGCGCGCTCAAGGACACGATCGTCCGCCTCTTCGAGTACGCGGTGCGATGAGCAACAACGTCATCGTCGAACGCGAGAAGGGGCTGGTTCAACTGGAGCGGCGCATCGCCGAGCTGCGGCAGGCGTCGGCGGCGCAGCCGCTCGACATGTCGAGCGAGATCGCCGCGCTCGAGAAGAAGTACCGGGAGATCCTGCAAGAGCTCTTCGGCACGCTCTCGCCGTGGGAGAAGGTGCACATGGCGCGCCATCCCGCCCGCCCGACGTCGCTCGACTATATCTCGCACTTCGACCGCTTTGACGAGTTGCACGGCGATCGCCACTTCCGCGACGATCCGTCCATCGTCGGCGGCTTCGCGCTCTTGCGGTCGCGTCCGCTGCTCGTCATCGGCCAGCAGCGCGGCCGCGACACGAAAGAGAACCTGCGGCGCAACTTCGGCATGCCGGCTCCGGAAGGGTATCGCAAGGCGAGCCGCCTGGCAAAGCTCGCGTCGCGCTTGGGCCTGCCGATCGTCACCTTCATAGACACCAAAGGCGCCGACCCCGGAATCAGCTCCGAGGAGCACGCGCAGTCCGAAGCGATCGCGACCTGCCTCGCGCAGTTCACCGCCGCTCGCGTGCCGATCGTCGCATCGGTCATCGGCGAGGGCGGATCGGGCGGCGCGTTGGCGCTCGCGATTGCCGACCGCGTGATCATGCTCGAGCACAGCACCTACTCGGTTGCCTCGCCCGAGGGCTGCGCCGCGATCCTTTGGTCGGATGCGAGCAAGGCGGAAGAAGCGGCGGCGCGGTTGAAGTTAACAGCCGATGATCTCCACCGCTTCGGCATCGTGGACGAAATCGTACCCGAACCGCTCGGCGGCGCGCACCGCGACGCCGGGGCCGTTGTGGACCGCACGCTCGAGGCCGTGGACGCCGCGGTGACGCGCTTGTCGGCGCTGTCGCCGGAGAGCCTGCTGGACCAGCGGTATGCGAAGTACCGCCGACTGGGCGAGTGGCGGGCCGAGGGATTGAAGCCAACCGGATGAGCGTGCGCGCGAAACCGGTCTTGCGCTTCGCCGGGCGCATCGCCGCCCTGGCCATCTGCTTGCTCGTATCCACCGTCGTCGGCGTGCAGTTCGCCCGAGCGATCGGCGAGAACGTCGCCGCCGCCCACGAGTTGTCGTCGCTGCGCTCCGAGATCGGGACGCTGCAGGCCCGCCGCGAGGATCAACAGCGCGAGCTCGTCCGCCTGCGCGATCCCCAGGGCGCGATTCCCGAAATCCACGACCGCCTGCGCCTCGTGCGGCCCAACGAGACGATCATCTTCGTCTCCCCCCAACCCGCGACGCCGGGCGGCGCCGCCAAGCCGTGAGCGACACGCTCGGCGGCATCGTCATCAATCTCAACGCTTACGGCGCAACGGTGCGCCTCGACGACGGCGACCTGGCCAGCGCGAGCGCGTTGGACGTCGAGAACCATCGCGACCAGTACGAACGGTCGCTCACTCGCCGCAAACGCTTGGACTTCGAGGTGCGCCGCGACGGCCGGCGCTGCGCGGTTTCGCTGGCGCCGCAGATTCGCGACGACGAACTCGACGAGCAGATAACGAGCTACCTGAAGAGCACCGAAGAATGGGATTCGGCCGACGGCGTCCCCGCGGCCGAGCGGCACTTCCTTCGCAAGAAGCGGCGCGCTGCCTACTTCGAAGCGAAGCAGCAGGCGTAGGCGGGATTCCGGCACGTGAGCAAACGGTACGCGATCGTATCGATCGGGACGAACTCCACGCGGCTGCTGCTTGCCGACGTCGAGCCCGACGTGCCGCGCGTGGACGTCGCTCGTTCGGTCGGCACGCGCGTCGGTGAGGGACTCGGCGAGAACGGCCGGCTCGGCGAGGAGCCCGTACGTCGGACGCTCGACGCCATCGCGCAGTTTCATCGAACCGCTCGCGGGCATTACGTGCGCCTCTTCGCCGTTGCCACGAGCGCGTTGCGCCGCGCCGCGAACGGCGACGAGTTTGCGCGCGAGGTGCAGGCGGCGCTCGGCGTTCCGCTGCGAGTGCTCTCCGGAGAAGAAGAAGCGGCGGCTTCCTATCGCGGCGCGTCTGACGGCGCTCGGCGCGTTGCGCGGTCAGCGGGCCGGCGTGCTCGACGTCGGCGGCGGAAGCACGGAGTATGCCGCAGGCGATGGGCCGTTGCCCGAGGACGTCGTTTCGTGCGAGATCGGCGCCGTCCGTCTTACCGAAGCCGTGCCGGCGCTCGCCGGCGGCGATGCGCCGGTGGGTGATAAGGTCGTCGAGCAAGCGCGCGCCGCAGCGCGCGACGCGCTCGCGCCGCTCGCCAAATGCGCGGCGGTCGAACGGCTGGCGCTCGTGGGCGGAAGCGCGACGACGGCCGCTGCGATCGTGCGCGGGCGCGCGACGCCGGCGGGGACGCAGCCGCTGACGCGGGCCGACTTGCAGCGGACGCTCGAGCGACTGCTCGGCATGAATTTGGAAGAACGCAGGGTGGTAACCGGGATGAAGCCGCAGCGCGCCGATATTCTGCCGGCCGGCATCGTGCTGATCGACACGGCGATGGAGGTTCTCGGCAAAGACGAGGCGGTCGCGACGACGGCCGATCTGCTGCTCGGCGTGCTGTTGCAGGAGCGCGACGCCGTTGCAGGACAACGCCCGCCGCCGCGCGCAGGTTCGAAAACGCAAAGGGGAATGCGGCCATGAACGACACCCAGATTCACGAAATCATCGAACAGCTCGTCGCCGAGGAGCACCGGCTTCTCGCCCACGGCGACGCCCACGGGCTCACTCCGGACGATCGCGACCGCCTCGATGGAATCTCGGTGCGGCTCGACCAGTATTGGGATCTGCTGCGCCAGCGGCGCGCGCGCCGCGACGCGGGTCAAGATCCGAGCGTCGCGCACTTACGCAGCGGAGAGGTCGTCGAGCACTACCAGCAGTAACCGGCGGCCTCCATCAGTCTTGGGATGGTGGTGGAATCGGCAGACACGACGGACTTAAAATTCGTTGCTCGAAAGAGCGTCCGGGTTCAACTCCCGGCCATCCCAAAAAGTATTCGCCTTATTCTGTAGGCGTTTCCGCCGCACTAGCGGCCTTTCTACCCCCGTTTTGTCACGGATTTGTCACAGGCTCTGATGCCGCGTGGGAGGGGAGAGTGTCGAGCACCCGGGCCGCTGCTGCATCGCGGTCCCTGTAGACGTGTAAGTAGCGTTCGGCCGTGAGGCGGATATCCGCGTGGCCGAGACGTTTACTCACGACTTCCAATGGCACGCCATTTTTCGCCAGAAGCGATGCGTGCGTGTCGCGCAAGCAGTGAGCGGTGATCGGCGTGACCTTCGCCCGAGCCGCCAACTCCACCACCCTTGTCCCGAAGTTCCGAGGGTTGACGACTGAGCCATCGGGTCGGGCAAAGACGAGATCGTCGTCCTTGTAGCCGGCTCCAACGATGTTCCGTTCGTCGTCTTGCGCCTCTCGGTGTTGCTTCAAGATCGTGGCCAGCGTGCGTGGCATGGTAATCGTCCGCGCCTTGCCGTTTTTGGGCTCCTTAAAGAAGAGCCCCCGCCGATGCGTTCGCGTGAGTGACCGGCGGATAGTGACGGTGTTGGATTTGAAGTCTACGTCCGGCCAGCGGAGACCCAGGACTTCTCCACGCCGCGCCCCGGTATATAGCGCAAACGCGACGGCCGGATAAAACCAGGGCTCGGCGCTCGGGCCGCCGGATCGCTTGGCACGCTCTGACGGATTTCGTGCCGCAACGAGCAGCATGGCCGTCTCCCCCTCGTCCAAGGCTACCGGCTCGGGCTTCGGCGCCTTCGGGAGGTCTTCGGTCTCCAAAGATGCCGCGACGTTCCGTATCGCCCACTCTCTACGGACGCCGAAGTTCAGAGCGCACCGGATGAGATCGTGCAGGTGGTGGATGGTACGGCCAGATAGCGGCCTCCCGCTCACGCCTTTAGCAGACCACTTTGCGTAAGCGTCGGTCAGGTGCTCTGGTCGTAGCGCGATCACTATGACGTTACCGATCGATGGTCCGATGTAGTTGTGGTACAGCCCCTCGTATCGTTCGAGGGCCGACGAGGACAACGTCCTGCGTTTGATTTCAAAGAACTCGCCAAACAGCTGCGCGACGGCGATGTTGGGGTTCCGAAGGGCGCCTGGCTGCTTCGTTCGTTCCTTGCGCTTGGCAAGAGTTGCTTCGGCTTCTTGTTTAGTGACGTTGTAGAGCGTCTCGCGTTTTTGCTTGCGTTTTCCATCCGTGCTCGGAAGATCGTAGACGATACGGTAGACTTTATCTCGTAGTCGCTTGACTGACCCCATGTTAGGTCGTTCCTTTCACGGGGATTCCAGCGCGCGGGTGTTCGGCGTCGAGGTCCAGGAACTCCCTCAAGCCGGCCTTGGGGATTAGGAACTTCTGCCCGTGGCGTATGCTTCGGATTCTTCCGTCCTGCAGCGCTGCGTAGATCGCGTTGCGGCCCAGGCGGAGGAACGCCTGGGCTTCCTTGGGCGTCAGGACGTCGGGGAGCTCGTCGTAGCGAATGACCGTCCCCTTCCGGATGGCCGGATCTGGGCGGCCGCTTCTATCACGGGGCGCGTCGCGATCGATGCCCGGGAGCATCTGCTGCACATCGCGCACCGTCAACGCGCCGCGTGCTTCTCTCGGCCGCCCATTCTTATCCATCGTGTGCTCTCCCAAATAGCAACGCTCCGGGGCCGAAGCTCCGGAGCGATTTACCCGCATTATAATGCGTGCGAAAGTCAGACGTGACTCGCCGCCTCTATTATACCGCGAACGGCGCCGCACGGAGCCGGGCTCGATTTGGATTTTAGCGCCCGCGTCCAGGGCTCGCTTCGCTCGGCCCTTACGGGCAGACCCTGGACCCGGCCGCGCTCGTCAATGAACCCCGGCTCCGTACTTCCTCTTGATGTTAGCTTCAATGGGACCGAGCGACTATCGGAGGCACCGCAAACGGCATAACATTCGCAGTGAGCTGGCGATGTCTGCTCGTGCACAACGCGCTTCGCTTCCGTGACAGTGCCCCGCCGCGGCTTCGATCGAGCGATGACGCGAGGCGTGGGCGCGGCGTAACACCTCGCGTGCGGTAGCGTCTCACGGCTGTGCTTAGGCGCTGCGCTCGGACGTTGTGTCTTTGCGCGAGGCGCTGATTTCTCGTGGCCGGACGTTGGCACGATTGAGGGTTTTCGAAACGCAGGGCGCGATTGGAGACGTTGCGGCAGCGTAGCTATCGGTATGCAGTGGCGTCACATTCCCATAGTCAGGCGTTGCACTCTGGCGTTACGCCTTTGCTCGCACGGTGCTTTTCCGGTGCTCGACGTTGGCCCGGGTCGAAGGGTTTTCGTAACGCAAGCCGGTGGCTGTGCGCACAACGCCTGCGGCGTGGTCCGCCCAGCCCAGGCCAAGCGAGGTCGCGTCGCCTTCGGCAACGCTCAGCTCGCGGCGGCGTCAGTGCGTTTTCTCAAGCTAACTGCCTGTCGCGGCGTCGGCAGAGCGATCTGCTGCTCGGCGATCGCATCGAGGCATTCTTTCGCAAGTCGCATGGCCGGTACGGTCGTCCGAACATCCACGCTGATCTGCGCGACGAGGGTGTTTAAGTCTCGGGCAAGCGCATCGCTCGATTGATGCGAGAACGCGGTAATCGCGGGGTAGCCAGCGCAAGCGGCCGGTGACCACGGTGCGAGATCGCGATGCGCGACCGGCGCCCGATCTCGCCGACCGGAACTTCCGGGCAGAACGGCCGGATCAGCTCTGGGTCGCCGACATCACGTAGATTCCGATGTGGGCCGGCTGCCTGTGCCTCGCCGCGGTGCTCGATGGGTACGATCGTCGGATCGTCGGATGGGATATGGCTGACCACCTGCGAACCGAGTTGGTTCTTAACGCCCTTTAAATGGCGATCCGCCGGCGCCTACCCACCGACGTTATTCACCACTCCGACCAGGGTTGTCAGTACGGCGGAACCGTGAAGAGGGAAGACTTTCCTCGGCTTCGTCCTGGGCGTCGCCAGCCCAGACGAGAAAGCCGTACTCGCCCCCAGCCGTCAGCTCCCCGGGGCAGGAGAGGCAAACATGCCTCGCGCATCCCTTACGGCAAGCGACGCCAGCCGTGGGCATTGTCGCCGAGATTAGCCCCACAACTACGTCGGAGGTGTATCGACATGGCGACGGAAGTTCTGTCTCTTTGGAAGTCGCCGCTGGACAAAGTAGCGGTAGCCGAAGCTGAGATCCTTGCTGAGCGTCAACCGCGCTGCACGATAACGTTCACGACGGATTTCAGTGCGATCACGGCGTACAATTTTGGATTTTACGGTGCGGTGCCAGGCGGCACAGCTACCGCGAATAATGCTGCTTTAACCGGTATGTTCAACGCGATGAACAGTGCCACACCAATAGGCGGGCTGGCATTCATCGAGCAGTTCACCTTCCCAGTAAGCGCTTCATCTACTGGGTTTTCCGTCCCTAACCAAAGTAATATCATCGGAATGGGCGGCGGTGGTAGAAATGCAAGCGGTCCACCACCGCCAGACTTTTACCACTTTACCGTCACTCCGACTGGAGGCATCACCCCATCGGTGCTGTTTAATTGTAGCGGTGGGCACACTACGGGTGGTACGTATTTCCGCAGTCTCGCGTTTTTCTGGCAGGCAACCAGCAACCTTGCCGATACTTGTATTGAGGCAAACACGGAGAACACGAGAGCAATCAATTGCACCTTTACAAACTGTCCCACCGCTTTTACTACTAGCGCTATCAGCTGCACCCTAGAGCAGTGCACGATCGACTATAATATTACGTCGTCAGCTGGGCCGAACGGCGTGACTGCCGTTATAATCGATGGCCAAGAATGCGGGGTGTTAGGGCCGTGCGCAATGCTGCAACTGTCGAGAAATAAGGGCGGAGCGACCGGTTGTACGTGCATAGCGATTCTGGGTGCGGCAGAGCACGCGATTATCGCAGACTGCCACATTTCAGATTGGAGCGTTGGCATAGATTTCTCGCAGGCAACAGGTTCCGTGCACACGCAGATACGAAACTGTGAGATGCAGGTTTGGGTTTCTGCGCTTAATATACAGCTTCCGGCCTCGCACGGTGGCACCACCGCCGGCATAAAGGTGACCAGTTGTACGCTGGCCAAATCTCAATCTTCGCCCGACGCAAGTCCTGTCGTCAACATCGATGCGCAGCTAAGCTCTGGCAACACTAACAGCCAGCTTAGCGACATCTCTTTGATAGACTGTAGCGTTTTTAGCGAGTACCCGACTCCACCTGCAGGTCAGCACGGGCTTGTAATAGCGAGCGGCCAAAATATCAAGATTATAGGTGGAATGTATTCGAATAATAGCAATAACGGTGGAGCTGGGATAGCCATAACCGGCTCTTGCGGTGACGTCCAGATCATGGGCGCCAGCCTACGCCCCCACTATGACGGAGCTGCAAATCTCAACAATCAACAGTACGCGTTGTTGGTAAGCGGGAGCCCTTCCAACCCTATCCTCGTGTCGGGGTGCGATATGAGCGGCTACACTTCTCCGGTCAACGTGTCCGGAAGCCCGACCGACTTATTGATCGTCAACTGTCCGGGCTACAATGATCAGAACACGACTATTGCCTCCGGGGTCTCGCTCGCACCAGCCAGCAATACACACGCGGCGAACGCGAGTTCCCTCGGCGGCACGAGCGTAAACTATTTCGGCCCATCTTTGGTGATCTTCACTAATACGGGGGCAAATCTAACGTTTACGATTAACGGCACCATCGCATCAACGGTGCCACCGAGCGGGTTCGTCGTCTATTACATCGCGTCGCCGTACGATAATATCAAGTTCGGACATCCTCCCTTATCATTCACCTGGCTCGGCAAGTAGCGTCTAGCCAAAGTTAAGAAGCTTGGTGGAGCAGGCCTCCAAGCGACCTCTCTGTTGCCGCGCTACGCTATTTCTTTGTAGCCACAGGCTCCTCTCGGCCGGCCCGGGATTCAGAAACCGACCTTGCGGCTAGCAGCTTATCAAATCGCTAAGGGAGGCAGTCGGCGGCGAGTCGAAATCCGCGCCACCGGATCAAGCGCTATCATCGGAGAGGGCAGAGCCAAAAAAAATGAGAAATTTCGACGTATGGCGTCGGGCGCTCGCCTTCGGCTGCAGTGCAGCGACATTAGTTGGGTGTAGTTCGCCGCAACAGCCCGGGGTATCTAGCGTCATTCCCCAAACGCTAGCGCGTAGTCGCGTCGAGGAGGCCGCACTGCGAACTCAGGTGTCTTCGAAGAAGAAATTGCTATATATAGTGACCGATGCCAACTTGGCCTATGTGGTGAAATACCCGAGCGGCGATCTAGCGCAGAGACTCACGTTTGCGTCCAGCGGGACTGGATCAGGCGCTTGCACAGCTTCAAGTGGCAATGTATTCATTACAGCTTGGAACAATACTCCGTCGACAGTGGGCTTTATCTACGAATTCGTACACGGGGGAACAAGTCCAATCAGCGCGCTACAGGAAAGCGGATACACTCCAACAGGCTGTTCTGTTGACCCAACTAACGGGAACCTCGCTGTTTCTAACAACGCCGACGGCAATTGCTTTCCCGGGGGCAATGTCGCCATTTATCCAGGCGCGAAAGGGCCGCCTACGACTTATACGGTATCCGGGTTTGAATGCTATAGCACGGTGGCATACGACAGTAGTGGGGACTTATTCGTGGGCGGGAAGGGCTATGGCTCTGGCAGTCCCTTCGAATTAGCCGAACTTCCGAAGGGCTCTTCGAACTTCGCCACTTTGACGCTCAGCAAGCAGATAACTTGCCCAGGTGAATGCAATAATCATCTTCAGTGGGACGGCAGCCACCTCGCAATAACGCAACCAACGGCAAATCACAAAAGCCCCCTCGTTTACAAAGTTGACGTCTCGGGATCGAATGCTGAGGTCGTCGGTACAGTCACCTTCCGAGGCAGTTGGGGTAAGTACTCCGGGCAAGCATCATTGATACAAGGTGACAACATAATTATGGACTATCGCCCCGGTAGCGTTGCAATGTGGGCCTATCCTCGCGGTGGCAAATTGGTCAAAGTCCTGATACAAGGTCTGGAGCATCTCGGAAAGCCTGGCATGGCAATGAGCGTTTGAAGCGTAGATACCGGGTTGGTCGATTCTCGTAAAAGACCTTATTCAGAGAGGGGGTAGTTCGCATGTCCGATTCAGGGGAGCGTCGAGCTCGGCGGAAGCTGCTGGCCGATGCTTATAACCGTCTTCCTTCCCGCGAAACCTTACAGGCGGCAGCGGAGCTAGAGCGTGTGCGGATGCAGCGAGATAGTCAGCATGAGCAAATGGCGCTCCAAAAAGGCTCGCTGGCGGTCGCGGTTCTGTCGCAAGTGCCGCGTGACAACGAGGAAAATAAGCCGCTTTTTACCGAGGCGCGTGATCTACTGCACGAGATCCTGAAGAGAGGCCTGGAGCAAATACGGGCAATCGATGAAGAGGTTGACGACGAACAAGAGGAAGAGGTTCCGGCCTAGCCGCCAAGACCCACGCTGTCATCTGTCTCGAGACTGCGACGAACGATTTTTCTGACGACGCTACGCGAGGCGTAACAGGTTTGGAACACACGGTGTCACTACTTCGGTAAGTATTCCTCAATTGCGTCAAGGATTTGAGGTTCTTTCCAGGGGAACGTCCGGGCGATACTGAGTACACGCGTGAGGTGCGACGTACGGATCGCGTTGCTCGTCTTTTGTGCGACTGCCGCCGCTGCCGCGCTTTATACAGGCAGGGGCTTTTCGAGTCCGGGCCGGGTTTCAGGCGACCGAGACACGCTCTCCGGGGCGAGATGAGACGCACGGGCAGCTAGTCACTGGGTGCGTGTCACATTTTGTCACGGAGCGGTCGGAAGCGATCGGAATCGGGTGTTGGATGGCGCGGGAACTGCTGCGGCGGAAATGCCGCTACGATGTGGATACCGATACATATAGGCGTTCGACTCGGCCTGCGCTTCAGGCAAGGTCCGGAACCATTGAGCGTTGAGAAACTCTCTTCGAACGCACGCGTTGAACGATTCAATGAACGCGTTCTGCGTCGGCTTGCCCGGCTGGATGAAAAGCAGTTCGACGCAATGCTCCTCGGCCCACAGCTGCATGATCTTGGACGTCAGTTCGCTGCCGTTGTCTATCCGAAGGTACTTGGGATATCCGTAGATCGCCGCGACGTCGTCAAGCACTGCGACCACCGATCGGCTCGGGAACGAGAACGACATCTCGAGCGCAAGGCCCGTGCGGCTGAACTCATCCATCATGGAAAGGGTGCGGAATGCCCGCCCATGGAGCAGTCGATCGTGGATGAAATCGAGCGTCCAGCCTTCAAACGGTTTGGTTGCGCGACGCAGGCAGCGCCCGCGTACGATCTTCGCTCTGCCGCGCCGGCTACGCCGTCCAATCTGCAGGCCCGCTAAGCGATAAATGCGGCGAAAACGCTTGTAGTTCATGTACTCGTCGGTTTCGGGCTTCGCCTCGCGTTCATAGTCCCCGTAGAGCTGACGACAGCCGTGTTCGGCGTGCTTCTGCGCAAGTTCGGTCAAGCGCACCGACCAGCGCGCATCCTCACGCTCTTTTGCGCTGGGCAGCTCCCGCGAGCTACGCCGACGAGCGCGAACGCTTGTGCAAGCTTCGCGTTGACTCATGCCGAGGGTTTGCAGCGCCTTCACGGCTTCGGCTCGCCGGGAAGGCCCCAGGAGTTTTTTCGTAACAACTCCTCGATCGCGTCGATCTTCACGGTCTGGCGGGCGATGATCCGCTGCATCTGCGCGTTCTCGGCCTCAAGCTGCTTTAAGCGCGCTAGATCGCTCGACGTCATCCCCGCATACTTTGAACGCCACAGCCGGATGGTATTGGCGTGAATGCCGTTGCGGCGGGCGAGCTCCTCAGCCGGCGTCCCGGCATCGAACGCCCTGAGAATCTCGACTATCTGAGCCTCCGTAAAACGGCTCTTGCGCATGGGCGGATCTCCTTCGTAGCCCGTTTGGGCAGAGATCCACAGTAACTCCTGGCTCCCGATTCAGGGCCGAGATCACGTCACTAAGACGTCCGGAATCTTAGGTGCGCGCATCAGGCGCGTGCCGAAACCACTGGACACACACGACCCAAGCGATCCCTCGGTGAGGGAAGCGTCCCGTCTTGGATGCGTCGGACGCGCCGTTGCGCCTGGTAGCCGATGGCAAACAACGTCAGCATCGTAATCGCAAGCGGAAGCCACGTCATCGCATGCGCAAGCTGCGTCGGCATTGTTGGCACGAAGTCTATGATATCATAGCGTTACGCCCAAACGCTTACACAAACGACCAACCGATATAAATGCCTTCGCTTACTCCGTTCTCCAGAACGTGACCGCCAAGAGCGAGGAGGCGAGTTCGGCTGACGCCTTGCCGAGCGGAGCATCCCAAGGGCAGGCCGCAGAGCCTTCCCGAATAGCTCCCAGCCATGCGAGTGTTGCTGATTCTCGGCATTATCGCCGCCTCGGCGGCGGCCCAAGCTCCAAGCTACGCGGCACAGACGAGTCCCTCGGTCAGTCCGACGCATACCAGCGTCCCGACCGCCGCTCCGAGCCCGTCCACGACTCCTAGTCCGAGCATCGCTGCGAGCCCTAGCACCGTCCGGCATCCGATAGGAAAGCGCGACTGGTGGGTGAGTCTCTCTCGTCCTGAAAAACTGAAAGTCGTCGAAGGCGCGATAGACGGGCTGCTCAACGGCTGGTGGCGTGCCTTTTCGGACTATGACACCGAGGTCATAGTGATAAGCGTTAAGGTTGTGCCAAACACTAAGGGCAGCGCCTTGTCTGCGGTGGACAAGCTATTGTGGAACGCGTCTGAAAAGGAGAAACGGTCGGCACCGACCTTTTCGAAGAGGCTGGGTTCTTACATCGACGGCATTGACCACTTTTATCAAACGTTCCCACACACCGCTAATGTGTCGGTTGGAGAAGTTCTGCAGTGTCTAAGCGACAAGCCCTGGAAGTCCTGCGCTGACATAGCCGCGATGTTTTCATAATCGCGTTGGCATAACACTGTGCCGGCTTGAACGAAGGTTCAGACTCTAGGCCGGTACGCACTGACCAGCTGCGCAGCTGCCGCAATGCTTGCGGGCTGCGGTGGATCGCAGCCGCCGAACGGCGCGCCGCCGCTTGGCGGATGGGCGGAGTCGGTCTCCGCCGATTTGCGCGGACGCGGCAGGGAGATCGCGCAAACCCGAGAGCGCACCTCATTGACGTTCACGGCACGTGCTACGGGACGACAGCCGGCGGCGGAGCCAGCAGGTCGGGGAACGGTGTTCTCGCTGACGCCGGCGGGAAGCCGGCGCTCGATCACAAAATGGTAGGGGCTTCTTAGAGTCGCCTTGCTTGGAGGTTTTGCGTGTGTCGCGCTAACGTTAGGTCGTTATGGGCAGTGGTCGTCGCGGTCATCGTCGTTGGAACGGCGGCCTGTTCCAACAGCGGATCGATGGTACCGGGGGTCTCGCAGCAGTCGCTCGTGACGATGGAAAAGAGCCACGCCGGGCATTTCACTCGTGTCGGTCACCAGCCCCCAGTCGGGATGGCGATGGAGTGGCTGCTGACCGACGGCTCCGTTCTCGCACAGAGCGGGGCGAACTGGAGTAACTGGTACCGTTACGTTCCCGATGCGAAAGGCAATTATAGCGACGGCACGTGGAGCCAAGTTGCATCGCTTCAGGCGAACTACGGGCCTCTGTATTTCGCGGCCGACGTTCTGGCCGACGGCCGCCTAGCCATCTCCGGCGGCGAGTACAACTCACCGGGGAACGGCTACGATTTGCAGCTCACCAATCAGGGTTCGGTGTACGACCCAATAAAGAACGCCTGGACGCCGATCGGCTTTCCGAAAAAGTGGCTGTATATCGGCGATTCGCCATCGAGCGTGCTGCCGAACGGCAATATGCTCGTGGGAGACAAACTTCACAACTGGGACGCGTATCTGAATCCGAAGACGCTGGCGTGGAAGCACGTCGGTGACGTAGGCAAGGCAGACTGGAACGCCGAGGAGGGGTGGACGCTTCTTCCCAATGGCACGATTCTCACCGCCGACGTAGCGAACGCGCCGAACTCGGAGATCTACAATCCCGCTACGGGCCAGTGGAAGACCGCGGGCTCGACCATCGTGGACCTGCACTCGCCGTCACCGTACGGATGTCTCATGTACGGCCCGGGCCTCTGTTACTATCCGCCCGGCGAGATCGGACCCGCGATTCTCCGCCCCGATGGAACGGTTTTCTATACGGGATCCTACTCAACCACCGGACCCGGCCACACTGCGACCTACAGCACGTCGTCCGGCACGTGGACGGTTGGGCCGGACTTCCCCAACGGCGACAACGCCGGCGACAGTTATGCAGCGCTCGAACCGAGCGGAAACGTTTTGGTGTTCGGCGTGAGCGGCGCCGTCTACGAATGGAACGGATCGAGTCTCACGCAGGTCAATGGAATTTCGTATGCGGGGCCGCCGCTCGTGCTGCCGACGGGGCAGATCATGGTGCTGAGCTACTCGAGCGTCATGCTCTACACGCCAACCGGACAGCCGCAATCTAGTTGGCTGCCGAAGATCGCGAAGGTTTCCAAGACGCTGACGCGCGGTCAAACCTATAAGATCACCGGAACGCAGTTCAACGGCTTCGGACAGGCGACGTCGTACGGCGACGAAAACCAAAATGCGACGAACTATCCATTGGTGCGCATCACGAATAGCTCGACCGGGAACGTCTTCTACACGCGAACGCACGATCACAGCACGATGGGCGTCGCCACAGGCTCTCTCCCAGTCTCGACCAACTTCGACGTTCCCTCGAAGATGGACACCGGTGCGAGCACGCTCGTCGTGGTCGCAAACGGCATCGCGTCAAAACCCGTGACCGTCACGATAAAATAGGATTCGCGCTACAAACAGATAAACGGTTTCTGCGCGCCTGCCTGATCGACGTACCAGCCGGCGAGGTCGCCGCGGTCGTTGATGCCGGTCAGAACCGTGTCGCGGGCCCCATGCGGCTCGTCGAAAGAGCGCCATCGCGGGTCTTTAACGGGATCAGTCAGTAGAAATCCGTGAGACGTACCCGAAGCGTCAAAGTAGTACCCGACGATCTCATCGTGGATGTTGATCGCCGTGGGATAGGTAGGCTCTCTTCCCGGATATTGCAGCTTCGTAAATGCGCCATGCACCAGAAGAAAGCCGGACGGCCCGGTCGATCCATTCATCGAGCCGACGATGTCGCCCTTATCGTTCACTCCTGTCGCTGACGAGTTGCCGGCGCCGGGATGGTGGATGTTGAGGAACGTCAAAGTGGTGACGTCCAGCACCGTAGCGATGTTTATTCCGGATCCGTTCGTGTAGAAGCCGACGGCCGTGTCTTCGTCGTTCACGCCCAGGAGCTCGGTAACGGCATTGCCCCCGCCACCCTCATTGGGATCCTCGACGAGCGTCCATATGCCGCCTTGTTTGACGAGCCCCCATATTCCGGGTTGCTTATTAGGATTGAGCGCGTAGCCCACGAGCACTCCGTTGTTGCTCATTGCCGTAACGACGGAGTGACCTCGCCTGGCCTTAAGGTGCCGGTACGGAGGGCGGATGATAAAGTTGAGCCAGTTGCTTCCATCGGTCGAGTAGACGCCGGGGATCTCGCCCTTATCGTTGATGTTCGCGAAATATACGGTCCACGTGCTCTTGAACATGCCGGGCGTCCGACATCTGCGTTGCGCTCCGGAGCTGATCTGGTGCGACGACGTGGCTGACGAATAGGGCAAGGGGTCTGCCGGTTGAGCCCGCGAGAGTTCCGCGCCGCAAGCGCTGAGTAAGAGCAGCGTGCCGATGACGAAAAGCCGATATGCTCGAGCGAGAGCGTTCATGCGCCCTTTATACTATGGCCACGAACGTTTATGCGTGAACGGATCGAGACATCGGATTAGAAATGGCCGCCAGTAGCCGAACCGCTACCGGTCGTCGTCGGGGATACCGTTCGACTTCGGAGGCGCTAGAAAGTAGCTGGGGCCCAGCGCTGAGACAACCGGGACGTACGCTCGCGGCGGCAGAGAAAAATCGAAGCAGTCGGAGAGGTCGTCGGCGCGAACGTCCGTCGTCCGGAGCGACCCTAAAGCCAGCGTCTCTTCGGTGAACTTTAAGATGCTGCCGAACTCGTGCGGCACGTGCGACACGTAGCCGCTTTTCGCATAGGGGGAGATGACGAGCAGCGGCACGCGGAAGCCGAGTTCGTAGGCGTTATACTGCGAGGGAGCGACGTGGTCGTACCAGCCGCCCCAGTCGTCCCAGAGCAGAAAGATAGCGGTGCTGCTCCAGTAGGGGCTTTCGCCGATTGCATTCACGACGCTGGCCACCCAAGATGGTCCGGAGCCGTCGGTGATGCCGGCGTGATCCGAGGCTAGCGCCGTCGGCGTAATCCACGTCACGTCCGCCAGCGTGCCCGACGCGACATCGCTGAGGAATTGCGAGGGCGGCGCGATCACGTCCACCGCAAACTCCGGGCTTTCGTACGTGTGCAGCACGGCGGCAGGCGCGTTCCAGAGGCCCGGCCCAAGGGTCGCCTGATAGTAGCGCCACGTATGCGAGGTTGCGTCAATGAGATCGGTGAGCGCGGTTCGATCGAAGCACGGATACGCCAAATGGCTCTCGTGCCCGGTGGGGTCAATCAACGGCACGAACGTGCCCTTCGGCGAGTTGCAGCCGCCGGCAAGCAGATTGTTGGGATTCTCGGCCGCTCGCAGCGGTGAATCGTTGCTCTCGGTTGATGTGCCGCTGATGAGGTACTGGTGCGCGGGGAAGCTCGGGCCTTGGTTCGTCTGAAACATGCGGTCGGCGAATGCGTAGCGTTCCGCTAGTTCGAAATACGGCGCTACTTCGCGGTGCGGCACGTAGCCGTACGCGCGGACGCCGGCTTTTGGGCATCGCCGCGGCTTGGGCGAGGAGCAGACCGAGACGTCCAAATCGAAGCCGTTCATCTTTCCTCCGGCGTACTCGACTTGGAACGCGTTGTGCGAGTGATAGAGATCGTACGGCGCGCTCAGGGAGATGGGCCTGAGCTTTGTGGTTCCTCCGATGGAGTTCTTGCCTGCGTTCGCGGTATCGGCTCCCGGCAGACCGTGGAAGAGGTCGTCAACGCTCCGGTTTTCCTGAACGATCACCACGACGTGCGCGATCGGACTGCCTTGCACGGCCGCCGCGGTCGAATCCGGCATCGAGGATTGCGCTCCGCGCAGCAGCGCGCTGCCTCCGCACGCGGCCAGTGCTGCGACGGCTATTCCCGCAGCAGCAGCGTGGCGTACGGAACCGAGCGACCCCATTATCCCGTACCTCCTCGTCAGGGGAGAGCAAACGCGGTTAAATGAGCGCTTTCGTCGGAGCAGTAAACCCAGCCGTTGACGACGATCGGGCTCGACCAGTGCACGTTTCCAATCGTCTTGCCGTGCCGCGCGCTATTCCACAGCACGTTGCCGTTGAATGCGTTGAGCGCAAAGAGCGCGCCGTCGTAGGCGATGAAGACGATGCCGTCTGCGACGACCGGCGTCGTGCCTTCCTTGCCCGTCGCGCCCGGACTCGAGCTCCAAACGCCGACGAGCCGGCTCCGGCCAGCCTTCGTCTCGAGGCGATAGGCCTGCACCACGTTCGGAAAACCCAAGAAGACCCACGCCTGCCCCGAACTGGTTGTCCAGATGGCGGGCGTGGAGAAAAGCGCTTGCGGCAACTGTACGACCTGCAGCTCGTTGCCGACGCCGGGCAGTGCGGCGCGGTTCACGAGCTTCAAGAGCGCGTCTTTTCCGCCTTGCACTAGCATCCATGGCGTCTGGCTCGATGCTTGATCGGGAAGCATCGCGGGCGACGTGCTTCCCAGGTCTGCGTCGCTGTGCTGAAGCTGATCGTAGTCGGCCGGCGTGTAGCTGCCGTACAGCTGCGAAAGATCGGCGCTGAGGGAAACTACCGAATCGCCGTAGTCGTAGCCGCCCTGGTTGGCATCGAAGTCGCCGTTACCAGTCGCGGCGTAAACGCGTCCGCCCATTGAGGTAGACGGGTCGATGACCGCACCGCCGCGCGACCAGATTCCCGAACGCTGCTGGGCACAGCCGGCGCCGCCGAGCAGTCTGCGCTTGTCGCTGCACAGTGAGTTGAAGACCGTCTTTTTTCCGGTGCTCAAATCGATTGCCACGACGTGCCCGTCATAAGGCTCGGCATCCCCGTTGTAGCCGGATATGGTGGCGTAGAGGTAGCCGTTGGCAACGTTGAGCGGCGACTCGTTCGCCTCGGTATCGGGGATGAGCGTAATCGCTTGCGGGAAGCCGAGCTCGTGAAGGTCGCGGCCGCTGGCCGCATCGAGCTTGTGCACTCGGCCGTCAAGCGCCGGCACGTAGATCGCGGTCCCCGAAGGATCGGCTGCCGGCGCCGAATGCGTGTAATTCGGGCCGCTCGTCCTAAACCTCCAGACGATGCGCCCGCTCATTGCTTCAATGCCCAGGGTTATGCCGTTGCGCAGCGTCTCGAAGAGCATCGGGCGATAGGAGCGTCCGATGCGCACGCGTTGGAGAAGAATCGGCGCGCTGTCCGCGATGTCGCCGAGCGGTATCTGCCATCGTTCCCGAAGGTTGTGCACGTTGCCGACGGTGAGCGTCGTTTCTGCCGCATTGAAACTGCTGCGCGCGGGATCGAATCCCCACACCGGCCAGTCGACTCCGCGGGCCGGGGAGAGCGAGGTTTCAAATGAGTTCGTCTGCGTTTGCGGTTCCGCGCAGCCCGCGGCCAAAACGAAACTCATGCATATGGCTAACGTACAGCGAACCGATCTCAAGTAAACCTTCAAAGCGACGCTCCTGTTGACGCTCCTCAACGCTGCGGGAATCTTCGTCGCAGCGTGGTGGGCGGCCTAGTGGAGCTGCTCGAGGAGCTTAGCCCCGTTCTTCATGAGAATCGTCGTTGCAGCCCCCGACGCCGTGCCGAGATGGTACTGCAAGTCCTTTAGGTTTTTCACCGGACCAAACGTCTTGCACGTCGCAACGCCGTCCGTGCCGCTCCCCGTGACCGTGCCGTCAGCAGGATGAGCTCCCTTGATCTTAAAGGTCTCGGCAAACGTCCAAAGCGTCGATCCGCCGACGTTTGAGAAACTCCACTGCCCCTTGGCGACGAACTTTCCCCGAAACTTTCCCTTGGCTTTCCCCTTCGCGCCGAACGTCGCCGATCCGGACTGTCCGGACAGGCAGGACTGGGTCTTTACGGCGATCCGGCGAGCCTTAAGGGCCTCAACGATCGACAAGGCGGCGATGCCATCGTTTCCAGCCGAACCGGCGGAAGAAAGCGCGGGCGCCGACGGCGTTGCGCCGAAACACCCGGCGCACGCGAGCACCGTGCAGGCGGCGAAGAGCGTGTAAATCCTCAGCTTCATCATCTACCCTCGCAATTCTATTACCCTCGCAATTCTATCACAATTAAGGAGCTTTACCAATGCCGAGCATCACGCCGTTCCTCTGGTTTGCAAGCCAGGCGGAAGAAGCGGCCAAGTTCTACGTTTCGATCTTCGATAACTCGCGTATCACCGATGTGAGCCGCTACGGCGATGCCGGGCCGGGCCAAAGCGGCTCGGTGATGACGGTCGAGTTCGAGCTCGACGGGCAGGCCTTCTTGGCGATCAACGCCCCGTCGCAATCGACGCCGGCAGCGAGCGACGAGTTCTCGCAAGGGAAGGTTGCGCTTTTCGTGAGCTGTCAGACGCAGGCGGAGCTGGACAAACTATGGGCGGCACTCTCGGAGGGCGGCGAAGAGCTGCCGTGCGGATGGGTCCAAGACCGCTACGGCTTTGCATGGAACCTGGTGCCGGCGGGTCTTCGAGACGTCCTCGGCGGCGAGGACGAAGAGCGTTCGCAGCGCGCGATGCGCGCGATGCTTGCGATGTCGAAGCTCGACATTGACGAGCTGCGCCGCGTCTACGACGCGTAGCTCGCCGGCTAGCGATCGTCGTCGGGAATGCGCGACGAGGTGGGCTGCTTCAGGAAGTAGCGCGCGCCCAAAGCGGCGGGGATTGCCGTAAAGGGCCGCGGTGGGCTCGAGAAGTCGAAGCAGTCGGAGAGATCGTCGGCACGGACGTCGGTCGCGCCGAGCGAGCCCAGTCCAAACGCTTCTTCGGTGAACTTCAGGATGCTGCCGAACTCGTGCTGCACGTGCGATACGTAGCCGGCTTTAGCGTAGGGAGAGATCACGATGAGCGGCACCCGAAAACCGAGCTCGTAGGTGTTGTACTTGGTCGGCGCGACGTGATCGTACCACCCGCCCCAGTCGTCCCAGGTTACGAAGATGGCGGTACTGTTCCAGAACTGGCTCTCGCCGATCGCGTTGACGACGGAAGCAACCCACGACGGGCCCGAGCCGTCGGTGATGCCGGCGTGGTCCGAGGCGGGCGCGGTGGGCGTTACCCACGTGACGTTCGCCAGCGTTCCTGCAGCAATGTCGGTAAGGACCGTCGCGGGCGGCGCGATGACGTCTTGGGAAAACTCGGGGCTCCTGTAGGTGGGTAAGACCGCATCCGGCGCATTCCATAAGCCCGGCCCGAGCTGCGCCTCGTAGTAGCGCCAGGTTAGCGATCGCGCATTGATTAGGTCCATGAGCGAGGTTCTATTGAAGCAGGGGTACGTCGGGTACCCTTCTTTCCCGGACGGGCCGATCAAGTCAACGTAGGTCCCGGGAGGAGCGTCGCAGCCGCCCGCATCCGTACTCGGGTTCTCGGCCGCCAGCAGCGGAGAGCCGTTGCGTTTCGACGACGTGCCGCTGATGATGTACTGATGCGCCGGGAAGCTCGGTCCCTGATTGGTTTGAAACATACGATCGGCAAACGTGTAGGTCTCGGCCATGCTGAAGTATGGCGCGACTTCGCTTCTGGGAACGTAGCTGTACGCGCGAACGTCGGCACCGGGGCAGGAGGTCGGGAGAGGCGACGAACAGGTGGACGGCGCTTTATAGAAGCCATTCAACCGGCCATGTGCGTACTCGATCTTCCACGTCGTGTGCGTGTGGCTGACGTCGAATGGCGCCGTCATCGAAATAGGCGCCAACTTAACGGATTTGCCTTTTGCGGTCTTGCCGCTGCGCGCCGTATCGGCTCCCGGCAGGCCGTGAAAAAGATTGTCAACGGTGCGATTTTCTTGGAAGATGATGACGACGTGCTGGATTGGCCCCGGCTGCACGCTGCCCGGCGACTCGGAGGCGAGCGGAGGCAAGGCGCCGGCGCCCGGATTGGGCGAGCTCGCGGACGAGCCCGCGCAACCTGCCAGAAGCGCGGCTAGAGTGGCGAGAGTCGGCAGCGTTGACGGCTTCATGTGATGCTCCTAAGCGTTACTTCTCGAACGTGGTGCGGCCACACGCGCAACACGGGGCCTCGAATCCAATGGTAGCCGCAGATTATGAAGGGCACGCGAAGAAGCGGTTCACGATCTTCTCATGCCTTGCCAGGTCCTTCACGAGGCGGTGCTAGTCTGCCAATGTGACAGCGCACGCGCAGCCGCAGGCGCGCGGCTTGAGCGAGTCGGAAGCGGCGGCTCGTCGTTGGAGCGGCTCTCGTGCCCATTTTTGGCGTAACCGCCGTGCTGGAGTTTCGCGCGGCCGCAACGAACAAAGAGTCCTTTACCGGAAGGAGCGAGGTACCGTGAAGATCGTCGTCGCCATTGATGGGTCGCTGGGAGCAAGGCACGCCCTATCGGCCGTGCTGAATCTTGCCGACCTGCTGCGCGAACCGCCGGCGATACACGCGGTTGCCGTTGCCGATTACCTGACGCTTCCGGCGGGTCTCGACAAGGCTCCGACCCTCGCGCCCGACTTGCTGAGCTCGGAGGCCGAGACGGCGCTAGCCGTGGCCGTCGAACTAGCGCGCGCCAGGGATCGCGAGCTCGAGTGCCGCGTGCTGCACGGGCCCGCCGTGCGCCAAGTGCTCGCCTATGCCGAGGAAATCGGCGCCGCGATGATCGCAGTCGGAACGCATGGGCGCAAAGGGATTCGGCGAGCGCTGCTCGGCAGCACGTGTGAGACGCTGCTGCGCGAGTCTACGATCCCCGTGCTCGCCGTGCATCTAGCCGAGACGCCGTAGCCTTAGACTGCCCCAGGTACGGAGGCTCCTACTTGTGCACGTACGTGAGCGTGTCCGGGCCGATGCCGCTGACTTCGATAACGGTCGCGCCCTTCGCCATGGCGTAGTGGTGCACGCCGGCGGGGACCGAAGCGATCCCGCCCGCGGGGAGCGCCATCATCTTCGCAACGTTCATCGTGTCGCCCAATCCGACCATGAGCGTGCCGCTGATCACGTTGACGTTCTCGGCCATGCCGTGATAGTGCGGTGCGACGCTCATGCCGTTGGGCATCTTCAGCAGGTACGCGTAGTAAGCGCCTGGTTTGCTCGGATCGCCGACGATCGTGGCCATCTGCGTGCCTTTGAATGCACCCGTACCGGGCTGCCATTTAGCGGTTTGGACCGTAACGATGACGGGGGCCGGCGCGGCGACCGCAGTGCCGCAGAGCGCGGCGACGGCGCAGGCCGTGAGGAACACTCGTGATAGAGACATGGACGTTTCTCCTTTGCTTGGCGTAGCTATTTTGCGCGGGGGGCGGCGATCGCCGCGAGCATGTCCGCGGTGCCCGGGACGCGCTCGAGGTGCGGGTACCGGATGCCGTCGTGGTAGTCGAGCGAGAGCGTTTGATACCAGCCCGTCTGGCGCGTGATCAGCGAAATCGGCGACGCCGACGTCTGGGCGCGCTTGACGGCATACTCCAACACTTTCGGCGTGAACTGCTGGCCGTTGACCGCGAGGATCTCCATGTCGGGTGCGAGCCCGGCCTTCCAGGCCGCGGAGTTCTCGCGGACGTCGCGCACCTTGCCGTCTTTGGTAAGATTCGCGCCGTACGCGTACCAGCCGTTGACGCCTTCGCTGTCGGAGTCCTCGGCGGTGATGAACGTGTTTGGACTTGCCGTGTACGCGAGCTTCCAGCCCGCGCGCCCCAACTCGTCGGCCGGCGGATGGAGCGTGGGTTCGTAGACGTATTTCTGGAAGAATGCGTGCCAGTCGTACGGCTCGACGGCGTCGAGCAGGCTCTCGACTTGCGCGCGCGTGTAGGTCGAAACGATCGGGCCGGTCACCGCAGGTTCCGTGAAGCGATGCAGAAACGTGTCGAGCGACCGCGCCCCATGCGAACGCTCGCGGATGATGGTGTCCACGTCGAGCCAGAGCAGGTCGCCTTCGGTGTAAAAGTCGCCCGCGTTGCGGCGTATCGCCGGATACGAGCCGCGCGCCAAGTAAAAGTACGGCGCTCCGGTGGTGAGGTCAATGAGCGGCGTCGTCGCACGGCCCGTCTCGTAATCCATGTCGGCGTACACCGAAGCGAGGTATTCTGGAAAGAGTTTTGGTTCGCGAATGCCCGACCGGAACGAGAGCAGGTCTCCAAGGTATTGGTTCATCCCCTCGTAGACCCACAGAAGATCGGTGAGCTGCGGTATCTGGAAGTTCGGCGTCGTGAGGTCCGCCGGGCGGCGATACTTGCCGTTCCAGGAGTGCGAGAACTCGTGGGTGATCAGGTCGCCTGCGGCCAGCGACTCATCGGGGTCGGTAAGGAAACTCTCCGCCGCGCGATCGTCGCTGGACTGATGGTGCTCGATGCCTTGGAAGCCGACGCGGTCGCTCAGCGTGAGCAGCGCGTGGTAGTCGGCAAAATGGCGCGAGCCGTACATCGCAAACGCCTCGGCCGGCATGCGTTTGTACGCGCTTATCAGCGACGGGGTCGCTTCGAGGTCTTGCGGATGATCTGCGAACACGTCGAACTCGACGAAAGCCGAGCCGTCGCGCCATAGCTCCCACTTCGTCACGTAGCGCCCGAGATCGAGGGGCGAATCCACGACGATGTTGAGCGGCGCCACGGCGAAGTCGACGCGGTCGCCCGTTCTCACCGCACCGCGCAGAGCGGTCGCGTACTCCCAGCCGGGCGGCAGCAGGATGGACGGTTTGACGTAGTAATCGTGCGAGTTGACGCCGTCTTGGTAAAGAAGCGCGCGGTTCCAGTTGATGATTGCGAGCGAGTGCGTGGACATCACGTCGTCCGGCCCGTTCATCAGCACGTCGAACGCGACGTCGATCGCGTGCACGCCTTCGGGGACGGTGACGTGGAACGCGTAGAGGTCGTAGGAATCGCGCCGCCAGTCGAGCGTGCTGCCGCCGGCCGAGACGCGCAGCGCGGCAAGGTCGTTGAGCGGCCCGGTGGGTCCGTGCTCGCCGGGGATCCACTTCGGGTAGACGATCGTAAACGGCCCCGGAACGGCGGGTATGCGCTCGCGCACCTGAAGGATGGCGTCGTCCGCGCGGGTCGCGTCCACGACCAGCGTCGCCGGCGCCTGCTCGGTTGCATAGGCCGTCTTCGCGACGAAGGCACCATCCGATGCCCTTGCGGGTGCCGCGAGGAGGATGAAGGGAAGAAGTAAGGCCGCTCGACGCATCCGGTCGGGTTCGCAGGTCCGCCAGGCGCTCCCTCGCGACGCGGCAGGTCTGCCCTCGGCGGGCGACCAACAACACACGGTTCTTCCTCTCTCCCCGCTTTCCGACGGAGGTCTCTATACCACGTGAAGATCGTGGTGACGATTAAACTCGTTCCAGACCCCAACGCCGAGAAGCGCATCGATCCGCAGACGAAGCGGCTCGTGCGAGCCGGCGTCGAGACCGCGCTCAACCCCTACGACGAGTACGCGCTCGAGGCCGCGCTGCAGCTAAAAGAGCGCGCCGGCGACGGCACGACCGTCACGGTGTTTACGATGGCCCCCGACGCGCTCAAGGAGTCGCTGCGCCGGGCGCTTGCGATGGGCGCCGACGAGGCGGTGGTCCTCAGCGATGCAGGGTTGGAAGGCAGCGACGTCTGGGCCAGCGCCTATGCGATGGCGGCGGCGCTGCGCGGCCTGCAGTTCGACCTGCTCGTCGTGGGCGGCCTTACCGACGACAGCAGCACCGGCGCGGTGCCGGGCGCGCTCGCCGAGCACCTCGGCCTGCCCTGCGTCACGAACGTACGCAAGGCCGAGATCGCCGACGGAAAACTGACCGTCGAACGTGAGACCGACGTCGGCTACCAGAGCGTCACGGTTTCGCTGCCGGCGCTGATGACGACCGCGCTGACTTTCGGCGAGCCGCGCTACGCTTCGCTTAAGGGCATCATGGGCGCGAAGAAAAAGACGATCGCCACGAAGTCGTTGGCCGATCTTTCGCTCGCGGCGCCGGTGGGCGGCGCGGGATCGAAGACGCAGCTCGAGAGTTTTGCGCCGCCGCCGGCTCGCGGCAAAGGCCGCACGGTCGAGGCGGCCGACGGACCTTCCGGCGCCGCCGCGATCTTCGATTTCCTCAAAGAGAAGAAGCTCGTTTAGCCATGAAAAACGTCATCGTTTACGCGGAACACCGCCAGGGCCAGACCCGCAAGGTTACATTTGAGATGGCGAGCGAAGCTCGCCGAATCGCCGACGCCCTCGGCGGAAAAGCCTATGCGGTCGCACTCGGATCGGGCGCGGGCGTGCTCGCCGAGCAGCTGAGGAGCTACCCGCTCGACGCCGTGTACGTCGGCGAGGATGGCGACGTGGACGCGTACTTGCTCGACCCCATCGTGGACTACCTCGAGGCCGCCGCGAGATTGGCCGGCCCCTCGCTGGTGCTCATTCCCAACACGCTTTCCGGGCGCGACGTCGCCGGACGGCTGATGGTGCGCCTCGCGGCGGGCCTCGTCGCCGACGTTACCGAGGTGAAGGTTGAAGGCGAGAGCGTAGCATGCACGTCGCCGAAACTCGGCGGCGCGCTCGTTACCGTCTGTGCGTTGCGCCCCGGCGACTACGGCGTTGCGACGGTCCGCCCGAACGCTTTCGCGGCCGCGCCGGGCGGCTCGGGCGCGCAAGTCGAGCCGCTCGCGAAGCCCGCGGGAAAGAGCTATGCCGCGAAAGTCGAGCGCGACGTCGAAGAGGGCGCGGGCGAGCTTGCGCTCGAGGAAGCGCCTGCGGTCGTAGCCGGCGGGCGGGGGCTTGGCGGCCCGGAACCGTTCGAGACGATGTTGAAGCCTCTGGCCAAAGCGCTCGGCGGAGCCGTTGGAGCGTCGCGCGCCGCGGCCGATGCCGGGTGGGTGCCGTACAGCCTGCAGATCGGTCAGACTGGTAAGACGGTCACTCCGAACCTGTACATTGCGGTCGGCATCTCCGGCGCGATTCAGCACAAAGTCGGGATGCGGGCGTCCGGAACGATCGTCGCGATCAATAAGGATGCGGCCGCGCCCATCGCCGAGTTCTCCGACCTGCTCGTCGTAGGCGACGCGTTCCGCATCGTACCCGAACTGACGAAACTCATCGAAACGGCTAAAGGAAACGCTACTTGAAACGACTCCCACTCATCGTACTCGTCGCTCTGGCCTTTGCGGCCGGAATCGCCGCGACGACGCCCACCGCGCAAGCGGGTCTCTTCGGCGGAGGCAGCAAGTCGACGCCGAGCCCGTCGCCCGCGCCTTCGGCGCTGCCGACGGCCAGCCCCGAGCCGCCTAACGTCGCCATTCCGCGCTTGATCGCAAAGCTCAAGGCCAACCCGAACGACGAGCTGGCGATGACGCAGCTGGCGGCAGAGTATCTGCAGGTCAACCGTCCGGACATCACGCTGCAGTACACGCAGCACCTGATGCAGATGGGAGACAAGTCGGCGCAGGTCTTCTACTACGACGGATTCGCCCAAGAGCAGCTCGGCAACGCGGCGGCCGCGACGTACGACCTCGAGCAAGCCGCAAACCTCGATCCGACGAATCTCGGCGTCCTCGCGCAGCTCGCCGACGTCTACATTAAAGAGAATCGCTTCAACGACGCCGAGCGCGTCGCCAAGCGCGCCGTGACGTTCAACAAGACCGATCCTACGGCGCTCATGACCCTCGGAAGCGTCTACGCGGCAGAGCAGCATTACGACGACGCGCGCGCGCAGTTCGAAGCGGCTTTTGCCATGAATGCGAAGGACATCGCGCCGCTGTTCCAGATCGCGACCACGTACGCGCAGCAGGACAACATCCCGATGGCCGTCCAGACGGTCCAGCGCGCGCTCGCGATCGACCCCCGCAACGTGCAGGCGCTCGTCTTCAAGGCCGACCTCTACGCCCGTCAGCACGACGACGCCCGCGCGACCGAAGCCTACGACGATGCCGTGGTGGCCGCGCCGACCGACGGTGCGAAGGTCGCGATCATGACTCGTAAGGCCGGCTATTTTGCAACCGAGAAAAAGGACGCGCAGGCGGTAGCGATCTTCCAGCAGATAACGTCGCAGTTTCCGAAAGTGCCCTCGGGCTTCGTCGCCTACGGCGACTACCTGGCGTCCGTGCACCAGTACGGCCAGGCCGTAACGCAGTGGCAGGCGGCGCTGGCGCTCGAGCCGGACAACGCGGGAGCGCTCATGGGGCTGGGCGAGGCGTCTATGGCGATGGGGAAGGTAGACCAGAGCATCGCCTACCTCAAGCACTACACGCAGGTCTCGCCCGACGCACAAGGTTACGCGCTGCTCGGGCAAGCGTATTCGCGGGTCCACGACTACTCGGGAGCCCGCGACGCCTGCGGTAAGAGCTTCGAGCTGCAGCGCTCGCCCGATACGCTCAGCTGCGTCGCCGGAGCGGACTACGAGCTGAAGAACTACAAGGAGGCCGCGCAGATCTTCGACACGATCGATCGCGCCGCGAAAAGCTTCTTCGATTCGAACCCTCAGATGCTCTACATCGCGGCCAAGACGTACTCGGCCGCGAATCAGTGCTCGAAGGCGGTGGCCGCCTACAAGCGGCTGCTGCCGATGATGAAGAAGGGCACGAAGGCGTACTCGGACGTGAGCAAAGCGGCCTCCGAGGCCTGCAGCGGGTCGAAGCACTCGGGCTGAAGTTCGTTACCGACCCCCTCTACGGCGATCACCTCCGCGCCGCCGGCCACCCGGAGCGGCCCGAACGCGTAGAGGCGGTCGCGGCGCTCCTTCGCGAGGGCGGGGTCCTCGCCGAGAGCATCGCCGCCCGAGATGCGACCGCCGAAGAAATTCTGCGCGTGCATACCCGCGGCTACCTCGAGCTGGTGCAGCGCGAAACCGCGGCGGCAGGCGGGGTGCGCGAGCTCTCCACCGGCGACACGCTCGTCGACGAAACGTCGTACCGCGTTGCCGTGCGCGCGGCGGGCGGCGCGGTGACCGCCGTCGAGACCAGCCTCGCCTGCGGCGAGGGCGTCTTCGCCCTCGTGCGTCCGCCGGGGCACCACGCCGAGCCGGCGCGCGGCATGGGCTTCTGCGTCTTCAATAATGCGGCCATCGCCGCACGTGCGGCTGGTCGGCGAGTGCTCGTCGCCGATTTCGATTACCACCACGGCAACGGGACGCAGGCAGTCGCCGGCGACGGCCTGTCCTACGTCTCCACCCACGCCGCGCCCGCCTACCCGGGCACCGGCTCGCGCAGCTACCGCCTTGGCGACGACGTCGTCGTCAACGTGCCGCTGCCGGCGAGCGGCGTGTCGACCGAAGCCTTCGTCGCGCTCTGGCAGATGCTGCTGCCGGCGGCGGCGCGCGCCGTTGCACCCGAACTGATCGTCGTGAGCGCCGGCTTCGACTACGTCGCGGGCGATCCGGTAGGCGACCTCGGCGTCGGCGTCGAGGCCGCCGCGCCGATCGCGGCGGCGATTCGCGGCGTCGCTCGGGAGCACTGCGGCGGAGCCGTCGCGTACGTGCTCGAGGGCGGTTACGGTGTCGGCGCGCTTGCCGGCTCGATCGCAGCGATCGCCGCGGCGAACGGCGGGCAAGCGCCGTCACTCGGCGTTGCCGACCAGCGGGCGATACCGGAACCGGTCCGCGCTCGGGTGCAAGCAT
The DNA here is from genome assembly GCA_963790985.1 of Vulcanimicrobiota bacterium. Classification (GTDB taxonomy): domain Bacteria; phylum Vulcanimicrobiota; class Vulcanimicrobiia; order Vulcanimicrobiales; family Vulcanimicrobiaceae; genus Cybelea. Next base: position 1,362,792 of record CAWBQB010000003.1, on the reverse strand, counting down.
TCTTCGATCGTAGGTAAGAAAATCTCAAGGAGCCTTATAAGCGGCTGCGAACCGTTCTCACTCAAGCAAACTTTGCTGGAGGTGCGACATGATTCGGAGATCGCTACGCCGCTTCGGTACCGCATCGTTCCTACTCGTCGCTTTGCTCTGCCAGGAAACGTGGGCACTGGCCGGGGTGACGGGTGGCCTGACCGGAACCGTCGTCGATGCAGATACGTCGGCTCCCATCGCGGGCGCAAGGGTAACGGCGAGTAGTCCCTCGCAGTCGGCCATCGTCACGACCGACGCGAGCGGACATTTCGGCTTTTTGACGCTCGCGCCCGACACGTACACGATCAGCGTTGAAAAAGAGGGCTATCAGCCGACGAGCGTCGCGGGCCAGGTCGTCTTTGCCGACACCGTGCAGACGGTGGCGGTACGCGCTCCCAAGCTCTTGCGGACGATCGCGCGCGTCAACGCGACGGCTGCCGGCTCGCTCGTGAAATCGGGCACGACCGCCGACGTGTACTCCCTCAACGCCGCGACGCAGCGCACGGCGGGTGCGCTCGGCGGCGGCGGAAACCTCAACTCCGCCTATTCGGCCATCTCGACCGTTCCCGGCGCATACGTCGTGCCGAACCAGAGCGGCTACTACGACACCGTCCACATCCGTGGCGGCGACTTCGATCAGGTCGGCTACGAGTTCGACGGCGTCCCCGTGAATCGTTCGTTCGACAACTACCCGTCGGGTGCGGCATCTTCGCTGGGCAACGCCGAAGTGCAAGTCTACACCGGCGCGAATCCCGCGAACTCCGAGGGCCAGGGCCTGTCGGGCTTCGTCAACCAGGTCATTCGGACCGGCACGTACCCGGGCTTCGGCGACGCGTCGCTCGGAATCGGCACGCCGACGTACTATCACCGCGCCATGGTCGAAATCGGCGGCGCGACGCCCGACCGGCTCTTCTCGTACTACCTGGGCGTCGCCGGCTACAATCAAGGCTTCCGCTACGTCGACAACAACAATGGGGCGAGCTACGATTCGTGGCTGGGCGCGCCCCTTGCGCCGCTTGCGACCGCGCAGAGCCCGCTCTACGCGCAGGGCGGCTACTACCTCGGCCCGTTCAACTGGATGAACTTCGCCCAGATCGCGTCGCGCGACGTCGTCGCCAACGTGCACGTCGGCATCCCGCACCACAACGACGCGGGACGCGACGACGTCCAGCTGCTCTGGGACAGCTCGTATTTATCGAACTCGTTCTACAGCTCGAATAACGACGTGGCTTCGCCGCAGTGTTCGTCGGGGCTTACCGGCGCCCAGTGCTGGGGCACGATCAACCCGATCTCGAACTTCGGCCTCGCGCCGAACCTGCCGATCGGCTCGACGACGCCGTACGTTGACGGCCTCTCGTGGAACTGCCCGGGCGCGGTCGGCGGCACGTTCACAGCCGGCCAGCTCACCTCCCTCGGGCCCGGCTGCACGTCGCGCTACTTCTATCCGTTCAGCTCGCAGAACCGGCCGTGGTCCAATTTCTCGACCGGCTCCTCATACGGGTTCGTGCCCAATGGCCAGCGGGACATGTCCCAGAACCAACAGGAGATCGTCAAGCTCCAATACACGAAAAACTTCGGCTCCACCGCGTTCTTCCGCATCTACGGATACACGTACTACAGCACGTGGGATCTCGTCGGCGCGCAGTGCACGGCATTCTTTTACATCTGCCCCACCGCGCCGGACTACGAGCTCAGCTCGCACACGCGCGGCATCAGCGCGCAGTTCCAAGATCAGGTCAACGCGCAGAACCTCGTGAGCATTCAAGGCTCGTACGTCACGGCGAGCACGATTCGCGACAACAACACCCAGATGTACAACAACTTCCCGGCCTTCGGCGGACCCAACCGCACGACCGCGGCGGTGGTCGTCAACGCGGCCGATCCGTACGGCGGCTTCTGCTACGGCGCCAGCGGCGGCCAGCCGGTCAGCTGCAACCCGGGCGTCGGCGCGGCGCAGTTCGTGAGTTGGGATCAGCTCTACGAACCCAATGCCTCGCCGAGCGGCGGGCCGGCCGCACTGCCGGGCTCCTGCGTGGATCCTCACGTGCCCGGCAAGACGGCCTGCACGTACCTGCTGGCCGAGAACGGCCTCTACGCCACGTACAACAACGTGCAGCCGAAGTTCGGCTCGGCGTCGCTCACCGACGAGTTCCGGCCGAACGACAAGATCCTCCTCAACGTGGGCGTTCGACTGGACAGCTTCACCTTCAACGGGCTCAACGGCAACGTCAACGGAAACGGAGGCGTCGCACGTCAGTTCTGGTACAACGCGTATAACCGCGACACGTGCGTGAACAACCTTACCGGCGTGCCCGTCGACAAGTCCGGTCTTCCGACGCCGATCGGGCCCACCGCTCCCTGCCCCGCCGGCTACCATGCGGCAAACCTCGTGAACCAGGCGTATCAGAGCTTCACGTTCAACGAGTGGCAGCCGCGGTTCAGCGGCACCTACACGATGAGCCCCGACACGGTCATCCGCGCCTCGTTCGGCCGGTACACCGAAGCGCCCAACGCCGCGTACGAAATTTACAACACCTTGGAAAACGACATTCCGTTTGCGTTGCTCGGCCCGAACCTCTATCCGTACGGCCGCAACTCTCCGGGCCTGGCGGTCGCGCCTCCGACGTCGCTCAACTACGATATCTCGCTCGAGCAGCACCTCAAGGGGACGGACTGGTCGTTTAAGATCACGCCGTTCTTGCGGCAGACGCAGAACCAAGTCCAGAACTTCTTCTTGAACCAGCAAACCGGGTTCATCTCGGGCCTCAACGTCGGCAGCCAGCGCAGCGAAGGCTTCGAGTTCCAAACCCAAAAGGGCGACTTCTCCCGCAACGGGCTTTCCGGGCTGCTCTCGTTTGCCTACACCAACTCGTACATCAAGTACGGCACGCTCTCAAACGGCACGTCGATCATCTCTCCGATCAACGTCACCATCTCCAACTACAACGCGTATACGAAGGCCTGCGCGAAGGGCGGCGCGTACGTGGGCAAGTCGCAGTACGGGATCCCCCTCTGCGGCTCGACGACGTCGGGCGTTAAGGCGGCGCAGTGCTATCTCAACGGCGCGCCGTCGGCGTGCGGCGCCCCCGGTGCGGTGCTCAACCCGTACTGGAACGCGCCGGGGCAGTCGCTGCTCAATCCCGGGCAGAACTTCGCAACGTACGACATCTTCCCGGCAGGGATCGGCTCGTCGGCCAACGCGTACGGCTCGCCGTACGTCGCGACGCTGCTGCTGAACTACCGGCACGACAAGTGGGCCGTCACGCCGTCGCTGCAGTTCCAAGGCGGCGGAAAGTACGGCGCGCCGGAATCCATCGCCGGGCATCGACCCGGCCGCCGCCGGATGCGCGCCGCTGCAGGGATCGCATCGCTACGATGCGTCGCTCTGCCCCACCGCGCTCGTGATACCGGATCCGTTCACCGGCGTCTACGACAATCTCGGCTCGTTCACGCAGCCCAACGAGTTCATGTTCAATCTCCAAGCGTCGTACGACGTCTCGCCGCGCATCACGCTGACGGCTACGCTCGCGAACATCGTCAACACGTGTTGGGGAGGGACGACCGCCGCATGGACCTATTCCGACCCGAATATCTGCTCCTACGGCGTCGTGGGCGGCGGTCTCATTCCGCCGGTCGGCAACGGGTACAATCCGTCGGGAAGCGTCTCGACGGTAAACGGCAAGAACGCGGCTTCGATCGTGCAGAAGTTCCTGCTCTACCCCTACGAGCCGGCGCTCGGCCCGTATCTGGTCTCGGGTCTGAACAACTCGGTGAAGTCGCCGTTCCAAGCCTACATCACGGCGAACATTAAACTCTAAAGCCCGGCTAGGGCGTGACGGAAGCCGCGATACGCGCGAGCTCCGCGCGCCCTAGTTCGCCGACCAGCGTGTAGGAAAGATTCCCGTCCGACCAGGTGAGGATCTCCAGCGCCCCCAGCTCGGCGAACTCCCCGCTGCGACCCCCGACGCTCGTCGCCTGCGGGTTAAGGTGCTCCATGTCGGGCATGGCGGGCTTGGCGCTCTCGAAGAGCGAGACGGTGCGAATGCCGTCGGAGTAAAGCAGATGCACGGTGCGGACGCCGCGCAGGTCGATGAGACTTGCCTCGACCGGCGAGAACCCTTCCGGCAACGCCCTCGGCTCGCGGGCCGGGAAGCCCGCGCGGCGCACGACGAGGCTCGCATTCTCCGAGGGCTCTGCGAACGTCGGCCCTTGCACGAGCGCGTACGCCTTGGGCAGCTCGAAGTCCGACGACGGAATGGGCGCGGTGTAATGGATCTCCGTGAAGCGGATCTCGCTCACGAGCGCGCCGTCGGGCGAAAACTCCTCCCGATCGAGCACGACCTTGCTGAACCGGTCTATGCGCACGAGCATGGCCGGCCGGTGGCTGTAGCGATTGATCAGTGCGATGTCGATCGCCGGCCTGCCGTCGAAGGATTCGACGCCTCGCTCGACTGCGCGATAGTTCGTCCGCAGGAGGAGGTAGTTATCGTTGAACGCGAGCCGGTCGTCTACGGCGTCGTTGCGCGTTTCGACGATCCGGTGCCGCTTGGCGTCGATTGAGAAACTCACGTCGCCTTTGGAGACGATGGCGTCGCCCGCGAGTGAGGACGGTGCGGTGTAGAGACGGCGCGTGAGATCCGGGGCGCGGTGTTCGATGCGATAGACCGATGCCTCGGAATCCCGGTTGCCGATCCGCACGACCTCGACGACGCCGGCGTACGAGGCGCCCGAGTCGGACGACATAGCGCGAGCGAGCAGCGCGTCGGCCGTGTCCGCGCCGGCCGGCGCGACGCTGCCCATTAAGAGACAGAGGACGATCGCGCCAATGGTTTTCATCGAGCCGGCTCTTCGTCGGAGGCGGTGTCGTTCGAAGTGAGCAGCGTCGGCATCGCCGATTCCTCGGAGAAGGGGGTCGTCGCGGTCAGGGCGGCATGGCTCTGGACGTAGTAGGAGGCGTCGATCGGAGATGCGACTGCTTTCGAATGGTGTGCGCTCAGCACGAAGTAGAGCAGGACGGCCAGCGTCGCGGCGGCGGGCACCAGGACTGCAGGGCGGAACGCCGCCTGCATCCGTTCCCACAGTGTGGGCGCCGGCGCGCGCTCGACCGAGCTGCGGATTCCCGCGAGGACGCCTGCTGGAAGATCGCGTTCTTCCGCGCGAGCGTGCCCGCGCAACAGCTCGGTCAGCTGCAGCTCCGCGTCGCGCGCCTGCGCGCACGACGGGCACTCGGCTATGTGTGCGTGGATCGCGGCGTCTTGCACGTCCGGCAACTCGCCGTGCAAGTAGTCGACGAGCTGCTCTGGGGTCGGATGCGTTTGATTCATGGTGAAGATTTCATATAGCGATTGACGAGTTTGCGTAACTGCCCACGGGCTCGGTGCAGACGCGACCGGACGGTTCCGACCGAGCAGCCGACGATGCTCGCGATTTCCTGATAGCTGCACTCCTCGATATCTGCAAGCAGCACGATCTGCCGCTGGTCGACGGTGAGGCCCTCCAGTGCCCTGGAAACCGGTTCGCTGAAGTATCCATCTACGTACTCCTCGATCGGTTGCACTGCTAGGGGGCGCTCTCCGCCAAACTCTTGCGGCGCGTTGTCGTCGGGTATCTCCTCTTGATAACGTCCTTTACGCCGCCGAAGTTCGTCGCGGTAGAGATTCGTGACGATTCGGTAGATCCACGACAGGAAGGACGTCCCTGGCTTGAAGCTCCGCCACGAGCGGTACACGCGGATGAAGGCCTCTTGCGTGAGGTCCCGGGCGTCCGCTTCGTTGCGCGTCAGCCGGTAGGCGTAGTTAAAGGTTGCCTTGCCGTGCTGCTCGAGGGCGCGTTCGAGGAACGCCGATTGTTCCGGCGTCGAATCCTCGGGCGGGTTGCGCAGGGTTGCCATGGTCGCCGCCTAGGCTTCCTTGCTCCGCTCCCGGTGTCATCCTGACCCGGGCGGAAGGGGCGTCAGACCGAGCGTTTCCCCCAGAGCAGGCGCGAAACGCCCCACAACGCCAGCAGCGTCACGACCGTGATGAGCGTGAAGAGGGTAAGCTCGAGCAGCGCGACGCCGGCGAATTGGCTGCCGCCGCAGAGGGCGATGACGTTGGCGACGAGCGCGAGCTTGAAGCGTTCGAGCGGATTGCCGGGCAGCCCGGCGACGGCTTGGGCCTGCGCGATCACGGCTTGGGGATCCCAATCCGCCGTCTCGACGACGTAGGCGACGCGGCCCGCGGGCGTTACGATGAAGAGCTTGTCGTCGTGTAGGAAGTTGCTCGTGCTCACCCGCATCGAGGAAATGCGAAACGCGTCGAGCAGCCGCTGGATCGTCGAACCCATGCCGGTGAGAAGCGCCCATTGCTCGCGCTTGGCTCCGTAGGCGTCCCCGTATTGCCGCAGCACCGCCGGCGAATCGTAGGGCGGGTCGAGCGTGATCTCGGCCAGCGCGTAGCGTTGCGGGTCGAGCCGCTGCTGCAGATACGCAAACTTCCCGCTGATCGCCGGGCACAGCGTGCGATCGGGACACCGCGTGAAGACGAACGACAGGAGCAGGACGCGACCGCGAAACGCGCGGTCGAGCTCGACGACGCGCCCCTCTTGGTCGACCAGCCGGGCCGCGGGAATCGGGTTGCCGAGTTCGATGGGAACGACGCGCCCGGCATCGGGCAGCCCGGGCGCGAACTCGCCGGCCGCCAACGCGCCGCGCAGCAACGGCGGATTCGCCGATGGATCGAGCAATGCGTCGATCGTCGTGCCGGCGCGGAATGACGCGGCAGGGAGGAAGCGATAACGGCGTATCTCGGCGGGCCGCATCTGGGGTATGGGATCGGTGCGGACGATCGCCGTCCGGTCTGCGAGCGTTTCGATGACGGTGCCGTGCACCGGGGCGAGCGCAAGAGCGGCCGCGGCGAGGATCGCGATCACTCGAGCATCTCGCGGATCGCTTGGGCGAGCGACTGGGGCGATTCGTCGTCGTCGTGCGTGCCGCGCATGCGCCCGTGCGCGTCGATCAGAAAAACGACCGACGTATGGGCTTCGTCGTAGTCCGTGCTGCCGCGCTTGCCCGGTATTTTCTGCGCCCACACGTGGTAGGCGCGTTCGACCTGCTCGATCTGCGCGTTCGATCCCGTAAGGCCGACGAGGCGCGCGGAGCCCGGCTGCGCGAAGTTCGAGAGAAAGCGGCGCAGAACCGGTGCGGAGTCGCGCTGCGGGTCGATCGTGACGAAGACGACGTCAACGGCACCGGCTTGCGCGCCTAGCGCAAGCGTGAGCCGCTCGAGTTTGGCAAGCGTGGCCGGGCACGTGTCCATGCAGTGCGTGAATCCGAAGAGAAGTATCATCGCCTTGCCCTGCTGCGAGCGGGTCCAGGCGTTTCCCGCATCGTCGCGCAGCGTGAAGTCGGGCGCGCCGCTCCCTTTGCCGCCGCAAGCGGCGAGCAAAACGAGCCCGAGAACGACGAGCAGGCGGGCGGTGCTGCGCATATCTGCATAGTACGACGGGCGCCAGGGGTTCGGCCCGCCGGAGCGCAACGAAAGGACGCGATGGACGTTGCCGTTTTCGCCGGCCGCCTGCTTTTAGGCGGGCTGCTCGTCATTGCCGGGGCGCTGAAAGTCGCACATCCCGCGGAGCTCGCCGCGAGCATTGCGGGCTTCCGGCTGCTGCCGGCGGCGGTCGTCGGGCCGCTCGCCTTGGCGTTGCCGTATCTCGAGATTCTTCTCGGCGCCTACCTCATCGTCGGGCTCTTCACGAGGATCGCCGCGGTCGTCTGCGCGTGTCAGTTCGCGCTCTACGCCCTCGCGATCGCCTCGGCGGTCGTGCGCCACATTCCCGCGAATTGCGGCTGCTTCGGGCCCAACGACGTTGCGCCCGCGGATTGGCCGCACGTCGCGTTCGATGCGGGCCTGGCCGTCGTCAGCGCGCTGCTGGCTTGGGGCGCGCCCGGCGCGCTCGCCGTCGACCGAAAGCTGCGCGGCGCGTGAGTCGCCGCGCGCTCGTCGCCGTTACGCTGCTTCTGCTGGGCGCCATCGCGGCAGTCGCGCTGCTCGCATACTTCGTCGGCCCGGATCGCCGCCGCGTGCAGACGGCATCCGAGTCGCCGATTATCGGCAAGGCGCAACTCGGACACCAGGCGCCAACCTTTGAAGTCGCGACGACGCAGGGCGTCTTCGATCTCGCCCAGGCCCGCAAGCCGGTCTTTCTCGAGGTGTTCGCTACGTGGTGTCCGCACTGCCAGCGCATGACGAGCGTCGTAGACCGGCTGTACCACAACTACCGCTCGCGGGTGGACTTCGTCGGCGTCTCGGGAAGCGACACCGCCATGGACGGCACCTCGACTTCGTCGGAGGTTGACGTCCTCAATTGGACGCGTCGCTTCAACGTGCAGTATCCGGTCGCATACGACCCGCTGCTCGACGTAGCAAACCTCTACCTGCAGAACGGGTTCCCGACGTTCGCCGTCATTGACGCGAATAAGAAGATAGCGTACCTCGGCAGCGGCGAACTCTCGTACGAAAGCCTCGAATCCGCGCTGACGAAGGTGCTGCGTCAGTCTCCCGGCGGGAAGAGGTAGTTCGGCGGCGGGACCACCGGCGTCCCGACTTCCAATACGATCTGCTGGTGCGAATGGAGTTCGATCGCCCGCGGATCCCCGTCGTACTTCGCTCCGTTCACGTACGCGGTGACCGGTCCATCGAAAGTCCCAACGCCGCCCGAGCTCAGGGGTTGTCCCCAAATGTCGAAGAACATCCCTAGCGTGTAGGGCCCTCCTTGGGGAGGCGATATGCTCGGCGATTCGATGTGGATGATGCCGCTGCCGTCGTGGGTGTGCACCCAGTACAGACATCCGCCCGCAAGATTCGGCGCAAAGCCCACGTATTGAGGCACTTGGATCTGCTTGCCGTTATAAAAGATGGCGAGGTGGCTATGCACGTGCAGCGTTGCGTACTCCATCGCGCCGCAGCCGATGCCGTCCACCGCTTGGCCGTGTCCGCCCTGCGGCGTAATCGGATACTTTCCCTTAAATATGAAGCCTTTTGCACCCAGGGCCTTGCCGTCGGCGAGCTGCACCGGCTTCGCGCTCGCGTTGGGGCCGGGCGTCGGCGTTGCGTTGGCTTGCGCGACCTCGCGGTTCTGAAACCAGTTGTAGCCGAGGAAGACAAGAATCAGCGCGCCGAGCGCGACGGCGACGCCGATGTAGACCGGACGCATCGGATCGCGATGCGGAGGAGGAGCGGCGCCGCCGCGATCCTGGCGACGACGTTCTGCGCGGGTTGGTTGCGACATCGAATCCCTTCTAGGACGGAGCTTTCAGCGGTGCGGCGACGGGCGCGTCGGCGAGATCGAGCGGCCGTTGCGGGACGAGGTAGTTGACGACGTAGTCGGTGACCGCATCTGCGAGGGGCGTCACGGGGCGGTCGTATCCGGTTGCGCGAAGCCGCTGCACGGTCGCGCACGTGTAGTACTGGTACTTGTCGCGCAGGTGCGGCGGCATCTCGACGAACTCGATGCGCTCGGGCAACTCGAGCGCGTGGAAGATCGGGCGAACGAGCTCGAGCCACGTGGATGCGGCACCCGAGCCGACGTTGTAGAGTCCGGTCGCGCCCGACTGCGCCAAGTGCAGCGTCATATCCACGGCATCTTTTACGTAGATGAAGTCGCGCTGCTGCTCGCCGTCGCGATATTCCGGCCGGTAGCTCTTGAAGAGCCGCACCGAGCCGGACTCGCGAATCTGTTCGTACGCCTTCTGCACGATGCTGCGCATTTCGCCCTTGTGGTCTTCGTTCGGGCCGAACACGTTGAAGTATTTGAGGCCGCAGATCGTCTGGTCCAGTCCCGTCCGCCGGGAGTAGAGGTCGAAAAGTTGTTTCGAGTAGGCGTAGGCGTTGAGCGGCCGCAGCGAGTCGAGATCGGCTTCGTCGGAGAGGTCGCTTTCAAGCCCGCCGTACGTCGCGGCCGACGATGCGTAGACGAAGCGGACGTCGTGCTCCGCCGACCAGCGTGCGAGCGTTTTGGTGTACTCGTAGTTGTTGCGGATCAGAAAATCGGCGTCGGTTTCGGTGGTAGACGAGCACGCGCCGAGGTGAAAGATCGTGCGCACCGGGCCGAGCCCGTCGTCGGCGATCGCGCGCTCGAACTCGTCGGCGTCAACGTAGTCGGCGAAACGCAGCGGGACGAGGTGCTTCCATTTCTCGGATCGGTCCAGCCGGTCAACGACGAGAACGTCGTCAAGCCCTCGACGGTTGAGCGCCCATAGGAGGGCGCTGCCGATAAGGCCCGCGCCGCCGGTGACGACGATTCTTCCGTGGCTAAGGTCGTACATCGCCTGCCTCCTTTGGGTCCGCGTAGGCAAGGCTCCTCGTCCAAGGGTGGCGACTCTCGCATAACTGCGAATCTTTTGCAAATTGCTCCGCCACGACGGTTCTCGCCAACCTCCGCCGGAGAGTCGGTTATGGCCTGACTCGCACTCCTACGTTAAACGTGCGCGGCGGCGCGTAATGGTTTCCTTGGGCGTTTAAGAGGGTGACGAAGTAGCGGTCGTTGAGGAGATTCGAAATGCCGAAGGTCAGCGCGGTTTTCGGCGATATCGCGACGCCCTCTTCCACATTGAAGGTCGTATGGGGCGTTGCTTTGCAGTTGCCGGGGGTGCCGGCCGGACATATGCCCGAGGACAAGCCGCTGCCGTACTCGCCGTCGGCCGAGAACCAGCCCCCGCGCCGGTTATCGAGCAACGCGCCGCCGGCGATGCTCCAGTTCTGCTCGTGATCCGCGGGCGTGAAATCCGTCGGAGATCCGAAGCATGGCGCGAGCAACTGCGTTTCGCAGCCCTTATTCACCGAGACGACGTGGGCAATCGAAACGTATGCTCGCCCGTTTCGCGCCAATGGAGCAACGTAGTTGAGGGCCTCTTGCGACAATCTGCCCAGCACGTAGTTGATGTCCTGATGCAGCAGCGTAACGCCCACCTGGGTGTCGTCGATGAGGTCGTTGGCGTTCTTCTGCCAAATCCGAAATCCGAGATCCCCCGAACCCAGCGGTATGTGGCCCCCAAGCTCGAGCTGCGTATCCCGCTCGGGTTTTAAGTCGAACTGCGCTACGGTCGGCTGCAACGGCAGGTTGAGCAGGTACGCCGCGTACGGGCTGACGTTCTCAAGCGAGAACGGCTCGAAGAAGCGCCCGACGTATCCGTAGAGACTTGCGCGCCTGCCGAAGAAGCGCGTGAGCTTCAATCTTGGGCTGAAGGCCCCGAAGCCTTGCGAGAAGCCGGTCGACTTGATCGTGAAGAAATCGTACCGCAGGCCGTAATCGGCTTCCCAGAGGCCGTTCACGCGCCAGCTGTCCTGAACGTACGACTGGTAGGTGTTTCCCAGATTGGGAGCGTCGTCAACGACCGTCGCCGGCGCGTTGGGCGTTTGGGGCGTTTGGACCGGCGCGAGGAAGTTGCCGGGCTGGAGCGCGATCGCGTAATACTTTAGGACCCGCGTGAGGTCGTAGGAAGCGCCGGCCGCGACGGTGTGCTGCCCGAAGGTTTGGACGTAATCGCCTTGCATGATGTAATCGAGCGCGCTCCGTCGATCCGCAAGCGAGTAGGCGCAGGTGGTCGGGGAGAAGGAGCCCGTTTTAAGCGCATCCGCGCAATCCGTCGACGTTCCCCCGTTTCCATAGGGCGGCGGCGCGACGTTTAAGGCCTCTCCATAAATCCAATCGTTAGCTGGATCGCCGAAGTCTTGGATCTGCGAAGCCTTGTATGCGGGGCCGAAGGTAACCATCCCCGTATCGCCGATGGCACGGTGAAACTGAACCGCCAGGAACGTATCGCTCTGGGTCTCGTTATCGTTCGTCGAGGCGGGCTCGCCGTTGGCGACGTCGTTGGGAATTTGAAACGTGTTGTAGCCGTTAATAAACGTGATCTTCGTAAAGTTATTCCCGCCTGCGGGTAAGGTAGCCGTGGCGAACTGCCCCACGGAACTTGCATCGTTATGGGGCGAGTTAAAGTTCGGAGGATCGAGCCCTCGCGTGGTTTGAAAGCCGTTGAGCGCAATATCGTAACCGCCTCCGGCCGCGATCGGCGCGTGATACCCGAGCTGCGACTGGGAGTTCGTATAGGAGCCCGCCGACGCATAGCCGTCGAAGCCCGCCGGGCCCGTCCCGGAGCGCGTCGCCATATTGAATACCGACCCGAAGCGCAAACCGTACTGTGCGGGGTACGCTCCCTCGATGAGGTCTACGAAGGAAAGATCGTTGAGGTTTATCTCACCGCCGATATCGCGGTTGAGCTCCTGCGGCAAGGCGACCCCGTCGAGCATGTAGTTGATGACCCCGTGATCGCCGTTGATGTGTACGACGCCGTTGGCGCCGCGAACGGCACCGGGCATCTGGATCTCCATTTCGGAGAAGCTGTTGTTGAACGGCATCTGGGTCAAATCGGTGCTATTGAGGACGACGTCGCTGCCGCTTCCGTGGATTACTTCCGTTTGCGCGCGGCTCACGACAACGTGTCGGATCTCGGCAAGGGCTCGCAGTTCGATGGCGATCGCGGCGCCGCCGCTTCCGAGGTCCACGCGCGCGATCCCGCGTAGGTCGCCGTACGTCGCTTCGACCTCGTAGGTGCCGACCGGAAGCGGTGGGAACGAGAAGTGCCCTCGAGCGTCGGTCGTCGCATTCAGCGTGAGATTGTTGCCCGACGCGGTTACTCGAACGCGCGCGATCGGCAGGCCTTTACTCGTTACCGTCCCGGCGAGGAAGGAACTGGTGCTCGCGGCCAAGGCCGGCACGCTCGGGAGCGCTGCGGCAATAGCCAACACAATAGCCTGCAGCACGTGCCGCCGCTGACGGTTCATTTCCTCTCCTCCGGGTAATGGCACGACGCGGCGTCGAGCACGCCGTTACTAAATGATAATAGCGTATCATTATCAAATAGTCAAGACTTGAGCCGGCAGTGCGATCGGAGTAAGATGGAAGCTGCTTCTGCGAGGAATAAGTGAAAGAAAGTAATCGCAAGACCCGGCAGCGCGATGCTCTAGCGGAGGTGCTCGAGCGGACCGACCGCCCGCTCAGCGTGACGGAGCTGTTTGAGGCCGCATCGAGAAAGATAGATGGCTTGGGGGTCGCGACGGTTTATCGGGCGGTCGGAACGTTCCTGGAGGCCGGCGAGATCGAAGCGGTCGAGATTCCCGGAGAGCCGGCTCGGTACGAGCGCTCCGACAAAGGGCACCATCACCATTTCCAATGCGAGAAGTGCGCGCGCGTCTTCGACGTGGCAGGGTGTTTGGACAATCTTCGCAAGCTCGTGCCGCCGAAATTCCGGCTACGAGATCACGCCGTGACGCTGTACGGGCTATGTGGCGGGTGCGCGCGGTAGCTGGGCGCCCGCCTTTTGCGCGTCGGCGACGAGCTTCTTGAGGGATATCTCGCCCGATTCGATGGCCGCGACGCGTTTGGCCGGGTTGATGAAGACGATCGTCGGGAAGCCGCCCTGCAAGTACTTCTTGGCGACGGCGAGGCTCCCGTCGTACGCGACGGGATAGTCAACGTGGAAGTACTGGGCGAAGTCGCGGACGTCGTCGAGCGTCTCCGGCGAGGAGCGATCCGCGCCGGTATCGCTGCCGGAGACCGCGACGATGCTCAAGTTCTTCCCGAATCGCTGCTGCAGGTCGTTGAGCGTCGCGGTCTCGTGCTGACAATGCGGGCACCACGTCGCGAAGACTTCGAGCAGAATCGGTCCGGTCAGCGTACTCGAGTCGATATGCCGGCCATCGAGGGCCGTGACCGCGAACGGCGGGGCGGGATCGCCCACGCGCAAGGTCGCGAAGATGGGCGCCTCGCTCGCGCTTTGCGGCACCTGCTTGCGGTTGAAGACTGCGATGGCGACGACTGCGGCGAGCAGCAGCAGGGTCGCTCCGGCTATTGTCCACCGAGCCCAAGGGGTCGTCGAGGGTGACGTTCCAGCGCGTTCGCGGCGCCGCCGTTTAGTACGGTTCACACTCATGACTCAGCTTCCTTCGCGTTAGAACGGCGCCGAGAGGCGCAGCAGGTAGGTGATGCCGTTGGCGATCTGCGTCGTGTTGAAGCCGTTGGCGACCTTGATGGGATACTGATGGTTGAGGACGTTGAGGACCTGCAGCGTTACGCCGAGCCCCCGATCTTGGCCGGCGCGTCCCGGCGTGAGCTCCCGCCCAAGCGAGAGATCGAAGGTCGTATGCGCCGGGAGCGTGCCGCTGAGGTTTGCGTTGGCGTCTTGGAACGCAACGGGGAAACCGCTGCCGTAGTTGGCTTGCAGCGTCGCATACCAGAGCTGCGGCGTGCCGCCGAAACGGTGCGTGTAGGCGGCCGTGGCGTCTACGAGCTGGCTGTGGTCTTCGAGCGAAAGCTGCGCCGAGCACGGCACGCCGGGCTGATTCGTGTTGGGCGGAAAGAGAAACTCGGACCCGGACACGCACGCAGCGTACGACGCAGAATAGGTGCCGGTGAGAAACCACTGATCCCCGCCCGGCTCCTGCTCCTGCAGCCGAAGTTCGCCGCCGTTCGAGACGCCGATCGCATTGTTGTAGACGGCGAAGATCGGCGTGTTGAAGAGCTGCGTCGTATCGAGGACGTTGACCACGCTCTTCTGATAGATGTTCAGCGAGCCGGTGAAGTGTGGGTTGAACGTGTGGACCCAGCCGAGCTCGTAGTACGCATCGCTCTCCGGTTTGAGGTCGTAGACGGGGTTCGTCGTCGAACAGGCTTGCTGAGCAGAAAACAGCACGCACGCCTGGCGCACGTCTTCGAGCAGCGGCGCGGCGTAGAACCGCCCGTAATACGCGTGCGCGACGTTCTTGCCGCCGTCCCAAAGATTCACGCCGATGCGCGGGCTGATCTGCCAGCCGCCGACGTAACCGGTGGAATGGTCGTAGCGCAGGCCGTAGCTCCACACGACGTAGGGCGACATCTGCCAGCGATCCTCGGCGTAGATGCCGATATTCGATCCGGCTTGGCCCTGCGGCGTGGTGAATGCCGGATAGTAAGGCGTCGCAACCGTGCCGCTCGACGCGCAGCCGACGTAGTAGCACGCGAACTCCTGCGAGGCCGTGGCGCTCTCGCGATCCACGTCAATGCCGATCTTCCACGCGTGATTCTTGGTGGCGCGAAAGTCCGACGCGCGAACGCCGACGTAGCTCGCGAAGGAACCCTGATTGAGCCCGACCAGATTCACCGTGTCGCTGCAGGAGGGCGGGCAGACGCTGAAATCCGGTTCGGTAGCAAGCACGTCGAGCGGAAGGTCGCCTAGATAGTCTATGCGCGTCGAGCGCCACCACGGGATTACCTGGAAGACGCCGTTTCCGTCCTTGGAGATTTGCGTCCAGTTCAGGTTCGAGAAGCGGTCGTACTCGAGCTGCGTGTCTTGCGTTCCGGGAACGCTCACGACAGGGTCGTACGGGTTGTTCGGATCGGTGTTGATGGGGATCTGGAACTGCGAGAGCTGGTTGGAGTAGTCGAATGCCAGCGTGCTGCGCGGCGCGAGCTGCGTGATGAAGCGGAAGAACTGGTCGCTGCTCGAGCTCGCATCGTTGATCGGCGTGTAAGTCGGCGCGTCGAGCCCTCGACCGGTCGTCTGCGTGTTCGCACTCAGGAAGAACTCGCTCGAGCCCGTCCGCGACTCGAGGTCGAAGCTGCCGATGCCCTGGGACTTGGTTGCCGAAACCGCCGGTGATCGTCCCGTATGTGCCTTGGGGAATGTCGGTCGGCCGATTGCTTATAATGTTGACGACGCCGCCCATACGTTCGCCGCCGTACTCGGCGGGAATCGCGCCGGTCAGCAGCTCGATCGAGTTGATGACCTTCGGATCGATGATCTCGGCGAAGTTCGAGGTCGTCGCGAGCGGAAGCGGCGCGCCGTCGATGTTGTAGGTGACGCCGTGGAAGCCGTTGACGATGGGTTCGTTGTACGAGAACTGCACGACGCCCGGCAGCGTGGCCAGAAGCTGGTTGAGGCTGTTGTTAACCGGCGACGACTGGATCTGGCCTCGCGTGATCTGGGATACCGACGGCGGATTTGCCTCGGCTCCGGCGTGCGCGGTGACGGTCGTCTGGATGATCTGCCGCAGCTGCGTCGAGAGATCGACGTTAACGGTTGCGACCTGGTCGCTGGCGACGTTGACGAGGACCTGCTCTTCATGCACGCCCTTGGCCCGCGCGATGACGCGATACGAGCCGAACGGCACCTGGGGGAAGACGTACTCCCCCTTGGCGTCTGCGGTCGTTTGGAATCGCGAGCCTTCGCCTTCCAGGATAACCGTCGCGCCGGCGGCGGGTTTGCCGTCAACGGTGATCGTGCCGCGTACGAACCCGGTCGTCGCGGCAATTGCGGGTGCGATGAGGCTCAATGCCAGCAATGCCGCGGCAAGCCACGTAGAAATGCGAACCATGGATCTCCTCCGATCAGTGAGAGTGGGGAGCGCGAACGAGGAGCGCGGCGCTTAGGCGCGCGCGGCGATCGCGATCGGAGGAGGACGGGCGAAGCGGCGCCAGGCGTAAGCCGGGCGGCGCGCGATAGGTCTGGAGCCCGGCCGGCGGGTCCAGGACGGAGTGCGAGTCGAGAAAGCGTACCGAACGACGGCAAAGATCACGGCGGCGACCGCACGGACGGCGGCGCGCGTCAGGACCGTCACGAGCGCCGAGGCGGCGGCCAGCGCGATGACGACGGCAAGCGGCGCAACGCCCGCGTGGCTCGGTTCGCTGCGCTCGGCGAGCAGGTACCAGAGCGACCCGGAGGCTGCGAGCCAACCGAGTCCGGGCAGTCGTTGGCTAAGGCGGGCGGCAAGAATGGTGCCGTCGGAGGCGATCCTCGCGCCGTTCCAGGCAAGCGAGCACAGGAGGAATACCAGGCCGATCAGACCCCCGGTCGCGGCCTGCAGGAGCAGGGCATGGTAGGCGCCGCCGACGCTGTGCTCGCCGCCGTAGAGGGCGGCATGCGCGGCTAAGGAGACGACCAAGCCAAGGGCCAGCGTGCCCGGAACCTTCCGGAGGGTCACGGGGTCTCTTTTCTAGGCTGGGATGCGGGGAGACCTGGAAGCCGCGTCGTACTGACCCTGCCCCTTGCCTCTCGTTGCCCCCGCGGGATTGGAGCCGCAAGAACAACAACCGAGTTATGAACACCCGAGCAGCCGTCGAAAATGCCGATACCGTGAGTTTGATCTGCGCGCTTTTGGTGCGCTTTCCGGAACTTGCGTCGATTCGCTCCGGCCCGGCCGACGGCACGGTGCGGCTCACTTACGCCGTGCGCCGGCGACTCGATCGCGCGGCGCAGTCGTCGCTCGCAGCGGGAATCGAAGAACACGTCGGCGGTTTCCTTTCCTTATCCAAGGACGAGCCCGAGGTGATCGGCGTCGAGTGTGAAGGCGACCGGGCGATGACGTTCGTGCACATCACCCGCGACCTCGAGAGCTTTACAAAGGAAGAACTCGATCTCCAGCTTGGCTTCTTGCGCCAGACGTACGGCGACGCGCTCGTCCGCAGCCCGCAGCCCGACGACCACGCCGACGGCGACCCGGCGGCCGAAGACGAAGCGGCGCTCTACGCCGTCGAGGCGCTTCGCGACCCGGCGCGCTCCAAGAGTCTCGTCGGCTTTCGAGAAGAGAAACGCGTGCTGGTGTACTTCCTGAAATCCAAGAAAGCGAAGGCGTCGGCTCGCCGCTAGACAGCCCGACCCTCAACCTGCTGCTCGTCGGGGACGTCGTCGGCTCCCCGGGCCGCGAGGCGCTCAAGCGTTGTCTGGCGCTGCTGCGAGAGCAACACAAGATCGATGCCTGCATTGCCAACGGCGAGAACGCCGCGGGCGGATTCGGCTTGACCGCGCAGATCGCCGAGGAGATGTTCGAGAGCGGCGTGGATTTCATCACCGGCGGGAACCACACGCTCGATAAACGGGATTTCGGCGCGTATCTCGATCGAAGCGATCGCGTGCTGCGCCCGGCGAACTACCCGCCGGCCGTGCCTGGGCGCGGCTCGGGAACCTTTGCGGCCGCGGGCGTGACGATCGGCGTGCTCAACGTCATGGGGAGGACGTTCATGCCGCCCGTGGACGACCCGTTCCGCTGCGCCGACGCGCTGGTCGAGGATCTCAGGCGTCTCACGCCCGTGATCGTCGTAGACGTGCACGCCGAGGCGACGTCCGAGAAGGTCGCCCTCGGGCGCTACCTCGACGGACGGGTTTCGTGCATTTTCGGGACGCACACGCACGTCCAGACCGCCGACGAGCAGCTCCTGCCCGGCGGCACCGCCTACATCAGCGACCTGGGCATGACCGGCCCGACCGACGGCGTCATCGGGATGGACGAGAAAACGGTGCTCGACCGTTTTCTCACCGGCTTCTCCGAGCGCTTCAGCGTGCAAAAGAGCGGGATGAGGCAGCTCTGCGGGGCCGTCGTCTCGATCGACACGCAATCGGGGAAGGCCACCGAGATCAAACGCATCTTCCTGCGGGGCATCGCGTGAGCGCCGCCGTAACGACAGTATAAGGAGGCTACGGACCTTGAAGGTTGATCTGCATTCGCATTCGGCGATGAGCGACGGCACGCTGAGCCCGCAGGCGCTCGCCGATTTCATGGGCGAGCGCGGCGTGGAGATTTTCTCTATCTCCGACCACGATACGCTCGCGGCGTACGGTCAGTTCGAACCCCCGCCCGGCAGCCGCGTCATCCCGTCCATTGAGATCAACACAACGTGGCGCGCAAACGAGGTCCACGTGCTCGGTTACAACGTCCCGCTGACCGATTCGCCGATCACCGAGCTGCTTGCCTACAACCGCGATCAGCGCCGGGTTCGTGCCGAGACGATGATCTCGCAACTCCAGAAGGCCGGCGTCAGCCTAACCCTCGACGACGTGCTTCGCGAATCGGGTGGAGCGCTGGCGATCGGCCGGCCCCACGTGGCAAAGGCGCTCGTGCGCCTCGGCCTTACCGAGAGCGTGGACACGGCCTTTCGCGATCTGATCGGCGGCGGCAAGCCCGGCTACGTTCCGCAGATCTACACGACGCCCGAGCACGCCATCGAGAAGATCGCCGAGGCGGGCGGCATCCCCGTGCTCGCACATCCGGGACGCCTGAAAGACCGCGTGCTCGTAGACGAGCTCGTGCCGTGCGGCCTGCAAGGACTCGAAGTCTTCTACCCGCTGCACGACGCCGCAGACACGCGCGAGTTTCGCGAGACGGCCAAGAAATACGGCCTCGTGATGACCGCGGGAATGGATTTCCACGACATCCGCTACCACACCAAGGGCGTCGGCATGGAGGTGGACGCCGAGGATTTGCGCCCCTTCTTCGAGCTGGCCGGGGTCTTCGTCTAGCCTCGCTCGAGGCGCGTCGCAACCGCCGCGCGGACCGCGTCGTACGCCGCCGCCGCCTCCGACTCGATGGCGCTCAGGCGTTGCGCCTGCTCGGTGACGCGCCGCTCGTCGTGCATGAAACGGTGGTTGACGCGCACGTTGTACGCGCAGCCGGCGATTGCCGCCCGCGCGAACTCCGCGGCGCAGCCGACGTCGCTCGCCAAGCCTGGTGCCGGGATCTGCAGCAGCCGCACCGTCAGGCGTAAGACGTCCAGGGAGAGCGCGGCGGCGGCAAGCGGCTCTTGCGCGGCCTCCGCCAATGCGGCTTCGAGCGCGCGACGGCGCTCTTGGATTTCCGCCGGATCGCGGCGGCTGCGATTTTGCGCCGCGACGACTTCGGCAAAGGCTGCCTCGTCGCGGGTGCGGGCTTCGGCCAGCGCCGCGCGCAACTCATCGGCCTGCCGGACGATTTCACTTGCCAGGGCGTGGGATTCAGCGTACTTTGGGTTGCGAGCGCCGATCCGGGCGACCATCGCAGCGAGCGCGGCGCCGACGGCTGCGACGATGGTCGCGGCGCTGCCGCCGCCCGGCAGCGGTTCGTGCGAGGCGAGGCCTTCGAGGTACGAGTCGAGCGTTTCCACTACGCCATGGGTTGGCGGGCGGAAACCACGAGCCTGCGGCGAAGTGGCCGCGAGCCTTTCTTGACGTATAGGAGTTCACAAGAGTGCCGGTTTTGGACCCAGCCCGCGAGTCTCAGGGAGACGTAAAAGATCGCGGCCTCGCCGAGGCGGGGCGCGCACGCATCGCCTGGTCGGCCGCCTACATGCCCGTCCTCGCGCAGATACACGACCGCTTCGAGATCGACAAGCCGTTGCGGGGCATTCGCATCGGCGCGTGCCTGCACGTCACGACCGAAACCGCCAACCTCGCGCTTGCGCTGCAGGCCGGCGGGGCCGAGATCGCGCTGTGCGCGAGCAACCCGCTCTCGACGCAGGACGACGTAGCTGCGGCGCTCTGCGAATACGGCATCCCCACGTTCGCGATTAAGGGCGAAGACAACGCGACGTACTACTCGCACATCGAGTCGGTGATCGCGACGCACCCGCAGATTTCGATGGACGACGGCTGCGATCTCGTCACCACGATCTTCACCAAGCATCCCGAGCAGCTCGCTACGATGGTCGGCGGCTGCGAGGAGACGACGACGGGAGTGATCCGCCTGCGGGCTATGCAGCGCGACGGCGTCCTTCCCTACCCGGTCATCGCCGTGAACAACGCGCTGACCAAGCATATGTTCGACAACCGGTACGGCACGGGGCAGTCCACCCTCGACGGCATCGTCCGCGCGACGAACGTCCTTTTGGCCGGGCGCACGATCGTCGTCGTCGGTTACGGCTGGTGCGGACGGGGTATTGCCTCGCGTGCGGCCGGTATGGGAGCTCACGTCATCGTGACGGAAGTCGACCCGCGCAAGGCGATCGAGGCGGTGATGGACGGCTACCGGGTCATGCCGATGAACGAGGCCGCCAAGGCCGGCGACATCTTCGTGACGGTCACCGGCAACTATCACGTGATCCGGGAAGAGCACTTCAAGCTCATGAAGGACGGCGCGATCGTCTGCAACTCGGGCCACTTCAACGACGAGCTCGATCTCGAGTCCATCGCGCGCATCGCCAAGGGTACGAGCGAGCCGCGTCCCTTCGTCAAGCAGTACGAGCTGCACGACGGGCGCAAGATCTGCATTCTCGCCGACGGACGCTTGGTTAACCTGGCGGCGGCCGAAGGTCACCCGGCGGCGGTGATGGATATGTCGTTCGCAAACCAGGCGCTGGCCACGGCCTACCTCGTCACCCACCACGAGGCCCTGGAGAAGAAGGTCTACGACGTTCCGCTCGAGATCGACGAGGAAGTCGCGCAACTGAAACTCTCCTCGATGGGTGTAGAAATTGACACGCTCACACCCGAGCAGGCGAAATACATCGCCTCCTGGAGCGAGGGAACCTAATGGCGTACAAGCGACTCTTTACGAGCGAATCGGTTACCGAAGGGCATCCCGACAAGCTCGCCGACCAAATCTCCGACGCGATCCTCGACGCCCTTATAAAGGAAGACCCGTATTCGCGGGTCGCGGTCGAAACGTTTGCCATCACCGGCCAGATTCACATCGCGGGCGAGGTGACGACGAACACCTACGTAGATATCCCCCGCCTGGCGCGCGAGGTCGTGCGCGAGGTCGGCTACACGCGTTCGGCGATCGGCTTCGACGCCGAGACCTGCGGCGTGAGCGTCTCCATTGACGAGCAGTCTCCGGACATCGCAATGGGCGTTGACCGCTCGCTCGAGGCGCGGGCGGGTGACGACGATGCCTTCGAGCTGATCGGCGCCGGCGACCAGGGCATGATGTTCGGCTACGCATGCCGCGAGACCGACGAACTGATGCCCCTGCCGATCGTGCTCGCGCACAACATCACGCGCCACCTCGCGGCGGTGCGTAAGAACGCCGACATTCCGTACCTGCGCCCCGACGGAAAATCGCAGGTGACGATCGAGTACGAAGACGACCGGCCCAAGCGCATCGAGGCGGTCGTCGTCTCGACGCAGCACGATCCCGACATTCCGCTCGAGGAGATCCGCCGCGAGATCACCGAGCGGGTGATCGACCACGTCCTTCCGGCCGCGATGTGCGACGAGCAGACGCGCGTCTACGTCAATCCGACCGGACGATTCGTCATCGGCGGCCCCAAGGGCGACGCCGGCCTTACCGGGCGTAAGATCATCGCCGACACGTATGGCGGCATGGCCCGCCACGGCGGCGGCGCGTTTTCCGGCAAGGACCCAACGAAAGTCGACCGTTCTGCCGCGTATGCCGCGCGGTGGGTAGCAAAGAACGTCGTTGCTGCCGGCTTGGCCGACCGCTGCGAGGTGCAGGTCGCCTATGCGATTGGCGTCGCGCATCCGGTGAGCGTGCTGGTCGAAACGTTCGGTACCGGGCGCGTCTCCGAAGAGCAGATCGCGCGCGCCGTGACGGAAGTCTTCGATCTGCGCCCCGCGGCCATCATCCACCACCTCAACCTGCGCCGGCCGATCTACAAGCAGACGGCGGCATACGGTCACTTCGGTCGCCCCGACCTCGACCTGCCGTGGGAGCGTCTCGACCGCGTCGAGGCCTTACGCAAGGCGACCGCGTTCGATGGAGATCACCTTCGTGTTCCGAACTTTGCGGGTTAACCGCCCGGCGGCGCTCTTCGCCGCACTCATCGCGTTAGCCGCGGCGCCTGCGCTCGCGACGACCTTCCTGCCGTCGCAAACGATCCACGCCGGAACGAAGATCGCGTGCGTCTTGGACGAGGCGGTCAACTCGGCAACGCTGCAGCCGGGCACGGACTTCAAACTGCGCGTCGTCGACACGTCGCATCCGGCGCTCGCCGGCGCGGAGATCCACGGCCACGTCACCGACGTGCGGCCGCCCTCGACGGTGGATCGCGCGCGCATCGGCTTTCTGCTCGACACGATCACTCTGAGCAACGGCACGAAGAAACCGATCTCCGCCTACGTCGTGAACAAGGCAGTCGTGCAATATAACCCCGCGGCGAAACGGGCCACGCAGCAGCAGCTTCCGCCGCAGATGCCGTACGGCACGCAGACGCCCGGCCCGATCGCCTGGCAGATGCGCATCGGCGGCGGCGGATCTCCGCAGATTTCCACGCGTCCAACGGGCGCGGTCGGCGGATACGTCTACGCGCAGCAGATGAATGAGCCGATCATCATCCGCTCGGGCGTCCCGGTCACCGTCGAGCTGCAGGCCGACCTGAAGATTCCGTAGAGGGGGGAACCGCGGCCCCCGTGGAACCCTGGTCCGCCGGCCGGCCAGCGCCGGCAGCCGTTCCGGATTAGCTCAGTTGGTAGAGCAGCTGACTGTTAATCAGCGGGTCGTTGGTTCGAGTCCAACATCCGGAGCCAAGTAACAAGAGAGCCGCCCACGACGGGCGGCTCTCTTGATATTTCCGCCGCGCATCGAGGACGAGAACCGTCATTCTGAGCGAGCGCAGGATGCGCGAGGCGAAGGGCGAGTCCAACATCATTCATCGTTCTGGGTTCGGCGTTGCGGCCGCGGCCGCTTGGCCCGAGGCAACTGAGCCGGCGGCGCCGAACAGGCCTTGCTATCGAAGAAGCGCTCAGGCTTCGGGAGACAAGGTATGGCGATTACCGCGTTCCGATACACGCTTACGAGCTGCGTGACCGTGGCATTGCTGGCGGCTTGCGGCGGATCGCAGTCGCCGCCGGTGGGAAGTGCGGTCGCGCTGAAGGCAACTTCGGGGCAGCGCACGTTCAAGTACACTGGGGGGAAGCAAGAGTTCACCGTGCCGGCGCATGTTATGCAAATCGACGTATTTGCGCATGGCGGAAACGGCGCAGGCAGCAGCGGGAGCACCGCAGGTTACGGCGGTCGCGTACGCGCTCAGTTGCCCGTGAAGCCGGGAGAGAAACTCGTCATCTATGTCGGCGGCAACGCCTCGGCATCGAGCGGCGGCTATAACGGCGGCGGCAATGGTGCTGGAGGGCAGTGCCGCAGCGGCTGCACCGGTTACGGGGGCGGTGGTGCGTCCGACATTCGCAGCGGCGCAGGGCACATGCAAGATCGGATTCTCGTTGTCGGTGGCGGCGGCGGTCAAGGGGGAACGGTCTATGGTTACACCGGCGGAAACGGCGGAAAGGGCGGCGGCACCACCGGTGGTTCGGGCGGCGACGGTGGTTATGGTTGCAGCGGCTACGGAGGCGGTGGCGGAACGCAATACACCGGCGGTGAGGGAGGAGCGCCTGGGTCGTGCTTCGTTGGCAGCGGCTACAATGGCACCAGCGGTGGAATCGGTACCGGAGGAGACGGCGGCGGTGGTAACGGCGACAGCGGCTTCGACGCCGGCGGTGGTGGAGGGGGCGGCGGCTACTATGGCGGCGGCGGCGGTGGCGGCGGCTCTTCATACAGCACCGCCGGGAGCGGCGCAGGTGGAGGCGGAGGCGGTGGCTCCTCATACGTCGAGTCCAGCGCGACAAACGTGCACCTTTGGCGAGGCTGGAAAAGCAAGGGCGGATTGGTCGTCATACATTGGTAGCAAAAGCGATGCGTGTAGCTATTGTAATTACTTCGGTAGCGGCGATTGTTGCGTTCGGCGGTTGTTCGCGTGCGCCCGACATTTCGACGGCGGCACTCCCGGCGCTGTCCTCTGTGCCCACCAAGCCGCCTGTCGCGGATAGTCATGGCTACGAGACGCTGCATATCTTTGCCGGCGGTGGGCAAGACGGCGCTTACCCAAACGGTGGGCTGACCGGCACTAACGGCACGCTCTACGGCACCACGGCTGGTGGCGGCTGGAGGGGCGACGGAACCGTGTACAAGACGAGCACGACGGGTAATGTGTATGTGATCTATAGTTTCGGAACGTATGCATCGTACGGCGTCAATCCCGACGGTCCGGTGACGATGGTTAACGGAACGCTCTACGGCACGACCGAGAGCGGGGGCTTCGGCTATGGCACCGTCTACGGCATAGACGCTTACGGCTACGAGTCGACAGTTTATGCGTTCTATGGCTCGTACGGTGCAAATCCTTACGATGGCTTGCTGCTCGTCGGCGGCATGCTGTATGGCACGACCTTCGACGGCGGAACGTATGGAAACGGCACGGTTTTCGCGGTTAACCCTTCAAGCTCTGGTTACTACCCCATGGTGCTCTACAGCTTCGGCGCATCTTCCGGCGATGGCGCGAACCCGATGGCGAGCCTAACCTATGATAACGGGAAGTTCTACGGCACCACCTACAGCGGCGGCGCGAATAATGAAGGCACGGTCTTTTCGCTCACGCTCTCCGGAACGGAACGCGTGCTGCACAGTTTCGGCGCGTCCGGCGACGGCGAGAACCCACGCGGCGCATTGCTGCGCTCAGGGAGACTGTTCTACGGAACCACGGTCAACGGCGGGACGAGCGGCGACGGAACCGTTTACGCGATTACGCCATCCGGGCACGAAAAGGTGCTGCACAGTTTCAGCGGTCCGCCCGACGGCGTTGCCCCTTACGATCAGCTTACGGCGTTCCGGGGTGCGCTCTACGGCACGACTTATGACGGCGGCAGCGGCGGCTGCGCTTCATCGAACGGCTGCGGCACGATCTTCCGAATCACACCGAACGGCAAGGTAAGCATTCTGCATAGCTTTACGAGCAATCCCGACGGCGCGCATCCCTGGGCGGGTTTGGTTGTGGCCAAGGGCGGCATGTACGGGACGGCCACTCTTGGGGGAAGCGGAGTTGGCACGATATTTCGCATCGCTCGCTAGCATCATCGCCGGCGCGTTGCTCGCCGGCTGTGGAGGACCGTAGCCGCCGATCGGCGCGCCCGACACGATGACGCATAGCCGCGCCATGGCAACGCAGGCAGATCGCAGTCTGTCGTGGCTGCGGAATGCCAAGCGAGAGGGCTTGCTCTATGTTGCCACTTTTGGTGGTGTAACGTTCTACTCATATCCAACAGGAAGGCAGCTCGGCGGCCTCTCCCTCCCAGGAGAGCGATTCGCCGGAGGGATGTGCGCGGACGGGAGCGGCAACGTGTTTGTGCCGGGGACAACGGCGTCGGGGAACATCGGTGGCGTTTTTGAGTTCGCGCACGGAGCAACCGAACCGAAGGAGACGCTAAATGATTCCAAGTGGTCGTCCCGTCGCTTGCAGCGTCGATCCGGTAACCGGAAATCTGGCCGTTTCAAATACTTACCCTGGTGGAAACGTTGCCATCTACAAGAGAGCCCAGGGCGCGCACATAGGTATGCCGATACTACCATCGAATTCTACGATTCCATCGCCTTCGACAGTCAGAGTAACCTATTCGTCGACGGTTGGGGCTTCGGCGGCAAGCACCCCTGGATTCTCGGCGAGCTTGCCAGAGGCAAGGAAGAGTTTTCCAACATCAGTCTCAAAATCCCATACACGAAATACGCAGGCAGTATGGTATGGGATGGGCAGTACCTAGCGATACAGTCTGCGACGAGTAACCAGTGGAAAGCGCCGGTCGTCCTTTACCAGGTCGCTATCGCGGGTTCAACTGCCACCATCGTCAATACGATCAGTTTTGCCAAGTGGCAGGCCATCGGACAGAGGTATTTTTGTCTTGCGGACGGCGCGCTTATCGCCGTTCAGGGCGGCGAGCTGCGCCGGCGAGTCGATGTATGGAGCTATCCAGGAGGCGGCCCAATCGATCGAACGTTCACTATGCCCAGGTACCCCTACGGCGTGACCCTAAGTGGTAAGTAAGCAGCAGCAAAGATTGCCGCGCGCGCGCTAACGGCTTGCGTCGCTGCGGCGATGCTCGCGGGCTGCGGCGGCACTCTGACCGCACCAACCAATGCTACGCAGATTGTGCGAGGAGCAAGAATCGCTCTAGCCGTCCCCTCGCATGAACTGAAGCAGTGTGGTTGGCTCTCCGGCAAGGAGCAGGCGAGTCGGCGCCTCATCTACGTTTCGAATGGCGACGAAGTGCTAATCTTCCCGGAAAGGCCGCACAATCCGGCCCCCATCGGTTGCATCGTTACGCCCGTCAATAGCGCGCACGGCTTATACGTCGATCGTCACGGTAATCTCTACGTCGCGAATGGAAACAACACGGTGACGGTCTATCCTCCAGGATCCCTGACGGCGTCCGCAACGTACTCAACCGGAACTGCCGGACCGATGTATCCGATCGCTGACCATAAGGGTAACGTATTCGTCAGCACCGGCAATGGGCGCGTTATTGAGTTCTTACGCGGGCAATCCCAACCATATCGGACGCTCTTCACTCCCGGATATGAGGCCGACGGCATGGCGCTCGACAGCGACGGTAACCTGTACGTTACGTACCGCACGGCGTACCTCGACGGCGGTATAGAGAAGTTTGCACCTGGCTCAACCCAGGGGCAGACGCTCGGAATGCAGGTCATACAACCGCAAGGCATCCTCGTAACCAGCGACGGCACGATCGTTGTAGTAGAGACCGGCCGCGCCGACGGCGTCTACGTATTCGCACAAGGAAGCCAAACACCTAAACTCAAGCTTACCGTTGGAGACACACCCGTCCAACTGGCGATCACAAAGCCCGAACACAAGCTCTTCGTCTCCTCCTTCGGAGGGTTAGGCTCCGGCCGCATCTACGTCGCGCCGTACCCATTGAATGCTTCATCCCATTTCCATGTTAAGATCGTCTTCCGCTTGAGGCGCGGTGGCCATCGTCGCCGGGATCGCTGGCAGATCCAGGGTATGGCGATAAGCAACGGGCCGCCCTTCTAGCGCGCAGCGCTGGCCGAATTTAGAGATAATGTGACCACGGACCGTCCTTACCGCCTTGACCTGACGTGGCACCTTACCCAGCCGATAGCTGTGAGGGTTGGGTAGCGTAAAAAGTGGTAACGTCGTGAGGGTTCGACAGTGTTAGAGTTGGAGAATGGTCTCGTTGCGCGTGTACTCGATGAGCGGCCGGGAACCGCCGGCGAGTTGCACTTTAGCTTGCCCAGCCAACGATTCCGTGACGGAACGGCCGTTAGTGTAACGAAGGGTGGACACCGTCTCTGGTACGGCATTTTCGCGCGTGGCGAAACTTCTTTCTCCGCCCTGGTTCGTGGGCCGAGCCCCACTACGGTAATCGTCGTTAGCGGGGGCGGCTTGTATGTCGTTCCAGCCCAAGAACCTGAAAAATACGCGACCGCAGGCAACGGATATATCGAAGGAGTCTTGATGGCCGAACCGTACGGTTTGGCTGTTGCGTGGGATGCGTGGGGTATCACCGTGTTGTCCGCCACGTCGGTGTCGGCCGATGTTCCAGTGGGTGCAGACGGGTTCCGATCGATGCACATCGAGGGCCGATTCCTGGTTGGAGAGGCATATTTGCCCGAGAAATCGGGATTTGTGCCGTTCCGTTTGGATATTCTCGCCGGCGATATGCAGTGAGCGGGCCCGGCGCAATCTGCGCCGGGCCCGTCGCAGCGATGCTACGCGATCTCAGTCGCCATCATCCCTGCGCTGAAGGACCTTGACCCCGTGCGTGCCTTTGAGCTGCTGGCCATACCAGCCGCGTCTCGTAGCCGGCCGGAAGAGAAGTCGGTGAAGGAATCGGGGTGATGCCCAGCGTCGAGCAGCTCATGCTGGGCGGGGAGCTTGGAGCAGAAATCTCCGCGAGCGACGGCGGGTTCACGCCGCTGCCTTCCAGCTTGCTCCGATCGAGCGCATCGAGCAGGTTCGAAGTTGCCGAATCGCCGTCGGCCGGCCCCAAGCCGACCGAAACGCCCGGCGCTTCATCCGGCAGCGAGCCGAACTTCGGCAGGTTAAAGATGTCTTCGATCAGTTTGGAAACCGAGCCGTGGTCGGCGAAATCGTGAACGACGACGCCCGTCTTGGAGAATGGCGAGATCACGATTGCGGGTATGCGCACGCCGTCGCCGCAGGGGTAGCCCTGTTCCTGCCCGCTCTTATCCTGCGGGCACGTCTGACCGAAGCCCGGCGGCGCGAGATGGTCGTACATGCCGCCACTGTCGTCCCACGTAACGACGATGACCGAATCGTTCCAGTACTTGCTGTGCGCGATGGCGTTGATTACCTTTGCCAGATAGGCTTCGGCTACCTGATGATCGGAGCTGCCGCTCCCCGGATGATCGTCGTCGCCGACGTAGTACTGCTTGCCGTACGCATTCTGCGTGAAAATCGGGTCGGCCGGCGTCAAGCCGTACTTGTTGGCGTTTCCGCCTTTGACCCAGAACACGCCCGACGACGGCAACTTGCCGGATCGTATGTCCTTGATGAGCCCGTTGCTTTCGGTGTTGTCGCGAAGGGTCTTGGGGGTCGCAAATCCCGACTTCGCATTGTTGATGTAGTCGAAGTAGAGAGGCGCGGTGTGATGCGACGAAAAGCCGGCGTTCGCGGTGTAGAGCCCTTCTTCGTACCAAGCCCACGGAATGGAGGCGCGGCGGGCCTTCGCTTCCATCGCGATGTCTTTGCCGATGTAACCGACGACGGTGTTCCTGTCCGCTACTTTGTCCTCGTGCGGGCTCAGCATCACCGGCATCGTCGCATAGCTTTGGAACGTGTTGTTATCTCCAGAATAAGACGTTACCGCGAACGGCAGCTGCGACGACGGGGGATTGTCGTCGTTGGAGATCGGTACGCCGTCGGAGTATCCGCCGCTCGGCAATGGCTGCGAGAGCGTGCCTTCGCCAGCAGCGGCCTCGGTTTGCCCGATTTGACCGGCAAAGAGCTGAATGTTGCTCGGGGTTGAGTCTCCCGTCTGAGCCTGGAAGTAATGATCGAAAAGCGCGAAGTTCTTCGCGTAATACCACAGATACGGCACCGTGTCGCAGTCGTAGACGCCTTCGATGCCGATGGCTTCGTTGTGCCTCTCTATTTGCTGCGGGCTCGGGGTCGGCCCGAGCACGGGTTGCCCGGCTTCAACGTCAACGAGAAAATCGTCCATCTTGCCGCGGTCGATCGAAAGTTCTTGGTCGTAGCGGCCGTTGTAGCCGCCGGCAATATCGGGCGCGTCCGCCACGTAGTTGGAGCTGTTCGGATTTGCCGAGATTAAGAACGGGCGCTGACAGCCGAGGGTTTCGGGATCGTACTGGCAATCCGTTTCTTGAGCGAGATACGATCCGAGATTTTCAACGTATTGGCCGTTCATGCCGGGAAAGAGGCCGAAGAGTTGATCGAAGGTATGGTTCTCCTGAACGAGCACGAAAACGTGCTTGATCTTGGTCCGCGCTAAACCCGCGATCCGTAAGCGAGTTGCGGCGTCCGCAGAGCGCTGTTGGGCGTTCTGTGACGTCAGCGGCGCGACCGAGGAGCCTGCGGCTCCTCCACAGCCGGCCAGCGCCCACGACGCCGCTAGAATTATGATAGGCGAAACTAACCGACGCATTGTGCTACCGCCTTCCAGTTTCAAAGTGAAGAACGTACTACTTGAAAACCTAGCAAGACGCCGGCTCGCTACAACGCAGAGCAAAGCCAGTTTCGATAAGGTAGGTAATGGGGTCTTAAACTTTCATCGCAGGGCGGCCCCGGATCGGAAACGTTCGACGAAGGTGCGTCGACGTTCGGCGTGAAGGGTGGCTGCATGAAGATCCTTCGCGTCTCGACTCTGACGGCTGCTCTGACGATGGCACTGGCCATGGGGATCGCGCTTCGCGCGACTGCGTCTGACAACTGGCTGATCGGCACGTGGACGAGCGCCACCGGCTTAACGTATATCTTTACCGCCGACTCGCTGACGATCACGGGACCTGAGGGCAAGGTCGGTCCGTTGAAGGTCACGGGATACGCGGTAGACGGCACGACGATCACCGTGACCGCGGACGGGCTCCCGGCAAAGGCGGTCGCCAAGAAGACCGATGATACCCACGCCGTCTTCGACAACGGAGTTGACCCCCCGATCACCGTCACCAAGACCTGAGACAACCTTAAACTCCCGGTTCGCGCACGCGTGCAGTGACAGTGGCACGTGCGACGGAGGCGGCGGAGCGACGACCGTTTGTGCCGAAATGAGGCCGGGCGCCGTGGCGCGTGCGGCGCGGAGGAGCACGTACATGAGGGGCTTGGATCTTGGCCGCAACGCTGTTAGCAGTTGCGTCGCTGCGGCATTTCTGGCCGCTTGTGCCGGGCCGCAAATGGCGGGGCCGGTCGTACCCGGAGCCATCGGTGCGAATAGTGCGGCTTCGGGGAGTCAAACCTTTCGCTACACCGGCGGAGAGCAGACGTTCGAGGTACCGCGCGCCGTGACGAGCATTACGGTCGTCGCGCGCGGAGGCGCGGGTTCGGGTTCGCCGGGCGGCGAGGGCCAGGGCGGTTACCCCAGTTCCAGCGGGAACTATTTCCCGCCACCCAGTCCACGGGGGGCGCACGCGGCTACGGCGGCTCGGGCATCTATCGGTGGAGTCACGGGAAACCGGGCAAGAGAGGCATGATTGCCATCGGCGGTGCCGGCGGCGGCGGCTGGTGGCCTCGCAATCCCAGCCATCCGGCGGCGGAGGAGGCGGCGGTTCGTCGTACGTCGAGCCGGGCGCGATCAAATTTCGCACCTGGTCGGGGTGGAAGAACGCCACCGGAGACGGTCTGATCGTCATCAGCTGGAACTAAAAAAGCGATTCTTGCTGGCAAGCAGCTTGAAAAGTGCGTTTGGATGGCGAATCCTCGATCAAATCGGGTTACGACCGCGCGCATCAAAAGCAGCGCGCGAATTCGCGTTACGGGAGATTGCTCTATGAACAGACGCTTTGAAATTTGTGCAGTCGCCGCGGCGATGGTTCTGGCGGCCTGCGCCCCGGCGCTTAACGGTTCGATGCCGGCCGGACCAACGAATCCCGCTGCCTCGGAAACCGCGGGCCGCTCCGGTGCGAATCTCGTCTCGAACGGATCGTTCGAAAAACCGAAGGTACCTTCCGGCTCGTACACCGACTTCAATAAGGGGCAGAGGTTCCAGGGCTGGACGGTCGTCGGCGCAAGCGGCGACGTCTCGATCGTCAGCGACACGTTCGTGTACGGCGGCTTCACGTTCCCGGCCGGGTGCGGACATCAGCTACTGGATCTTACCGGCACGACCAACTCTGCCACCGGCGTGCAGCAGAGCGTAACAACGGTGCCCGGCACGACGTATCAACTGTCCTTCCAGGTCGGCAACGTCTACGCCCCAAGTAGCGACCTCGGTACGTCGAGCACGGTGCTCGTCTACATGAACGGTAAGAGGATCCTCAAAGCTACGAATAAGAAGGGCAAGGGCCTGACGCATATAGTCTGGCAGCAGTTCTCAACGTCGTTCGTTGCAAAAGGTAACGCAGCGAGGATCAAGTTCATCAATGGCGACCCGCCGACCGATACTGCGAATGGCCTGGACTGTATTAGCGTGACGGCGGGTTAGCGCTCGTGCGTATCGCTAGGGCTTCGTCGTCCACACCATGGTCGATATCAGCCACGTCCCGCCGGCGTTGTGAAACGTGTACGTCATCGTTCCGGGCTCTGCAAACGGCTTGGTTCCGGCGGTTGCGCTAACCGTCATTGCCTGCACCAAGTACGCGTCGGTCGCAGATTGCTTGAACTCGCCGAGGCGAATGTCGGTCGCTTTGACGTGCGTCAGCTTTGCTTTCTGAGTCGCCGCCTGCACGACGTGCCACCATGCGACTCCGGCGCCGGCGCCTCGCCATACGAACGGCGGATTCTCATCTACGACTACCGCGTCGTCGGTGAAGATCCCGTCGAACGCCGACGCGTCGTTCGAATTCGTGCCCTGCATGACCGCGTTCACGAGCTTGAGAATCGGTGGCGGCGGGCTCGGTGCGGCTGCGGCGAGGGCCGGAGCGAGTACGAGTGCGAGGAAGGCGGCGATTGAGCGGACTTGCATTCATCCTCCAGTGAAGTAGCGCTTGACTTTGCGGCTCTCGGTTGCGACCGTCCCGCGTCCGCGCGCGACGTCGCCCGTCCTCAGCCTTCCACAAGCAAGCAGGTTTTATATGGGGCTATGATCGTTCAGTCCGTACACTTCAGCTTCGCGCCCGACGACGCCGAAAAAGCCGAGGCGATCCTGCGAGAGTTGCGCGAGGCCTCCCGCAAGGAAAAGGGCGTGATCGGTTTCGACGTGGCACGCAGCCTCGAGCAGCCGAACGTCTTCGTGCTCTGGGAACGGTACGAAGACGCGGCAGCTCTCGAGGCTCACAAGGCGACGGAGCACTTCAAGACCCTCGTAATTAACGGCGTGCGAGCGTTGGCCCGACAGCGCATCGCCGAGATCGGCGTCCCCATCTGATGGCGCGACCGGCCGCTGCGGCTAGCGCGACTCGCTGACGACGCGGGCGGTTTTAATGTAATCGAGTCGCGGAAAGTGTTTCTCAAGGTACGCGTTGCCCTGAGCCGCGATCAGGTCTTGGTCCGGCCGCTGCGCGTAACCGGCATAAATGTGCCCGACGGCCTGCATCCCGCTGGCGACCCGGCCGATTGGAGAGAATCCCATGGCGTCGAGTCTCGCGTTGTTGCCGAGATTGATGAAGAGATGCGTCGTACGGGTGTTGGGCTCGCCGGTTGCCGCGAACGCGACCGTGCCGCGGGTGTTGGACGCGTTGACGGGATCGTCGGGAATGTTTACGTCCCATTTCTTGGTAACGGCGGGGTCGGCCGCCGCTCCCCATTGGACGACGAAGCCGGGCACTACGCGGTAGAAGCGGGCGCCGTCGAAATATTTCGCCTTAACCAGCTCGTAGAAATGCTGCGCGCCGTTGGGCGCCAGACGGCGGTCCACGTCAATGACGACCGGCCCTTCACTCGTGTCGAGCAGGACGCGGTAGGTCGAGGCCGCGGCTGCGGCCGAGCTCTGCGCGACCGGCTGCTTTGGGTGAGCTGCGCAAGCGGTCAACGCAAGGGCGGTGAGGGCCAGAATCAAGACGTGCGTTTTCATCGGCGCGTTTTGCATGCGCCGGGTCGGGTGAGCCCTCCTCTTCGGCTCCCGGTGTGCCGGCCGGGTTATCCACAGGATCCCCGGCTGCACCATCTATAATTTCACGTTTACTCGACGGCCATTTACGATGAGCCCAACGGGCCGGGCAGACGCAACCGATGCGCCGGCGGCGGTCTTCCTAGCGGCCATGTACTACCTGTATCGTGGCGGAGACGACGAGGCGCGTAAGTGGATCGAAACGCAAGGACGCAATGCCGAGTGCATTGCGAAGGCTTCGCTCGGGCTCTACGAGCCGGCGTATACCGGCGTATAACTGTACGGCGGCGGTCCCCGGTTACCACTTCTGCTTGGCCGAAGACAACGTCGAAGTATGGCGCGGCTTGGGCGCGGTCGCGTGGCTCGAAGCCAATGCATGGAACGACGCGCGCGCGTCTTCGGAGTACCTCGCCGACCAGGCCGCAATAGGCCGGGGCCTCGAGCAGTTTTGGAACCCGTCGAACGGCAACTACAATTGGGCGCGAAGCACGATCAACGGGAGGTTCTCGGTCTCGTCCTGGTCGCGGTTCTATCCCGGCTCGGTGACGCAGCTTTGGCCTGAGTTTACGGGCTACGCCGCGCCGTCCGAGCAGCGCAGCGCCCATCTTTGGGGCACGTTCAAGTCGAAGTGGCCTGCGATGCCGTACCGCTCACCGGGCGTTTTCCCGTGGCCGCTCACGGCGCTTACCGCAGCGGTTATGGGCGACGCTGCGTTCCTTGCGGAATACACCAACGGCATCAACTCCTGCTACGAGAAGCGGGGCTACCCGTACTATTGGCAGTCCGGCGACGGCGGGAACATGCTGTCGGCATGGTTATGGTCGTCTCTGACTGCTCGCGGTCCGCGTGCTAAGGGACGAGCTCGCTGCGCCGTCTAGGCGACTAGTACACCGCTCAAGGACTTAGCGGGCCCGCGCCTGGAATGACGGACCGGGCCAGCCATGATATCGGCACGGATTCTATGCGAACCGTTCGTCGGCCGCGGGGCCGAGCTGGATCACCTTGTGCTGCGGCGCCGGGCGGCCGGAGAGGGCCACGGCGGCTTGGTGCTCGTCGGAGGCGAACCCGGCATCGGAAAATCGCGCCTGGTTCGCGAGTTTAAGAGCCGCGTCAACCGGCGCTCGTCACTGATTGTATCGAGTGCATGCCGGGCCTTCGCACAAAAACCGCTCGGCCCGCTGCTCGACATACTCGGGCAGATCGCGCACGGCGACTCTCGCCGGTTGGAGTCTTCGTCGAAAGACGAGCGGCTGGACGCGATCGCGGCGGCGTTCGAGGGCGCTGCTGAAAAGCGCCTCACCGTCGTAACGATTGAGGATCTGCACTGGGCCGACGTGGACCTCGTGCAAACGCTCCTGGTCCTCGCACAGCGGGCGACGACGAAGCGCCTGCTCTTCGTCGCGACCTTTCGCGACAACGAGCTGGTCCCCGCGCATCCGCTTTTCAGATGGTTCGGCGAGCTGCTCCGCGAGCAATCCGTCTCGCTCGTGACGCTGTCGCGCTTTGCCGAAGGCGACACCGACGAGCTGATATCGTTCGCGCTCGGCGATGCCGTGAAGCTATCGTTGCCCGTACTGCGCGCGGTTCGGGAGCGGTCGGACGGAAATCCGCTCTTTGCCGAGGAGCTGCTTCGCAGCGCCGTGGATGCGCAGCGCTCCGGCGACGGCTCGTCGGCCGTGCGCGCGCTGCCGATGTCGCTTCATGCGCTCATCCGCGAGCGCTTGCGCGAGTGCTCCGACGACGAGCGCACGTTGCTCAAGCGAGCATCGCTCTTCGGCCGCTCGTTCGGCGCGAGCGGCATCTGCGAGGTCTTCGGCGGCGGCGTCTCCGCTCTGCGCCCGATGCTCGAGCGTCTTTGCGGCCTGCAGCTCATCGACCCCGCCGGCGAAGCCGGCGAGAGCTACCAATTTCGCCACGCGCTCACGCGCGACGTCGTGTACGGAGAACTGCCTGCCGAGGCCATGCGGCCGCTGCACCTGACGATCGCAGAGCATCTGGAGCGCTCTGCAGACCCCGCGGCCGGACCGGAAGTTCTCGCGCACCATTTTTGGGAAGCCGCATGCCGCAATCGTGCCGCCGCCTACTACGAATCGGCAGGCGACGCCGCGATGGAAGTCTTCGCGTATGAGGACGCGGCGGCATTCTACGATCGAGCGGCAACCGGCTTCGAGAGCGATCGCAAGGCGGTCGCCCGCGTCCGCGCTCGCGCGGGGAAAGCCCTCATCTTCGCGGGCGAGCTTGACGATGGGCTCGCGCAGTACGAACGCGCGGTGGCGCTTGCGCTGGAGCTCGGTGAGGTCGCCGAAGCGGTGCGAAGCCGCGCCCTCATGGCCGGCCATATGTTCGACGGCGGAAGGCGCGATAGCGCGGTTGAGCTCATCGAGGACACGCTGCCGATCGCGGCGCGTGGCGAGGCATCGCTGGCGTCGCGTCTGCTCACTCGGCTGGCGATGACGCTGGCTCGCGACGCGCGCTTGGACGAAGCCCGGGATGCGCTACGGCGCGTCGAGGCGCGGGCGCTGCCGCCGAACTCCGATACGAAAGCGGAATACTTCCTTTGTGCGAGCGAGCTGCACGCGCAAAGCGCCGAACTGGAGCCCTGGAAGGAGTCGTTTGCCGAGGGTCTGTCGATCTACGAGGCGCTGGGCCACCCGGGGCCGATGCAGATCGCGCACGCGAACTTCGCGGTTCAGGCGCTTTGCGTCGGCGAGACCGCGCTCGCGCGCGCGCATCACGAGATCGCCGGCGAGTTCGCGCGCACGCTGCGCTTCGGAGATCAAGCCGTGCTGCCGGCGCAAGCCGAGCTGTACGCCGGCAATCTCGGAGCGGCCCGAAGCATCGTGGATGCGACGCAGCCGTCGCGTAAGTTCCTCATCCGAGCCGTCCAGATGCAAGTTGCGATTCCGCTCGCGCTGGCGCTCGGCGACGAAGCCATGCTCGACCGGTATTTCGATCCAAGCTTCCCGGAGCGGGCCGGCTCGCAGTCGCTCACCCCGACGCTCGCGCGCGTGGGAGCGGCGCAAGCCCTGGCGCTCGCGGCCAAGGGCCGCGGACGCGACGCGCAGACGCTCCTCGCGCGAGTGCTCGAATCGCTGCGGACGACGTTCGGCATGATGCTGCCCATCGCGGCGATCGCCGCGCTGCTTCCGGAGCGGGCCGGCGAGCTGCGCTCGCTGGTCGCGGCGGCTGCTGCGCGTGCCGACGATCGCGTGAACGTAGCGTTTCTCGCGTTGCTCGACGCGGTATCCGCCGATCGGTCCGGCAACGCGCCGGCAGCCAAGGAACGAGCGCTTGACGGTGCGCGGCAGTTCTCCGACATTGGCTGGCCGCTCCTCGAAGCGCGTTGCCTGGAGATCGCCGGCGACAGGAAAGCGTCGCTCGAGATCTACCTGCGATGCGGCGCAATCGGAGAGGCTCGACGCCGCGAATTGCACGCGATGACGCATGCCGAGCCGAACGGCGATGTGACGTCCCTCGGCGTGCTTACCGCCCGCGAACGCGAGCTGGCTCTGCTGATCGCGTCGGGAAAGCCCAACCGCGCGGCCGCAGCTGAGCTTTCCATCACCGAAAAGGCGGTAGAGAAGTACCTTACGTCGATCTATGCGAAGTTCGGTTTTACGTCACGTTCGCAGCTTGCCGCATTCGTCGCCTCTTCACGGAGCGACCGCGAATCGTAGAGCCGTCGCGCCCGCGGTCTCACTGTCGTACCTGGACGATTCCGTTACCCGTGTAGTCGGTGATCCAGAGCGAGTTGTGCGGTGCGCCTACGGCGATATCGGAAGCGAGGGCCGCGGGTATTGCAAACTCGGCGATGTGCCCGTTCATGCTCACGCGACCGATTCGGCTGGCGTTGGATTCGGTAAACCAGACGTAGCTGTTCGTGGCGATGATGGATCCCGGGCCTGCTTGAGGGCTGATTCCCGCCGAGAACTCCGTTACCACGCCGTTCGGCGTGATACGCCCGATTTGATTTGCCGAGTTTTCGGTAAACCAGAGATTCCCGTCGGGTCCGGTCGTGATATCCACGAGCCCTGCATTTTGGGTGATGCCGTTGGAGAACTCGGTAATGGTGCCGCCGGTCGTTATGCGGCCGATTCTGTTGCCGAACTCCTCCGTGAACCACACGTTGCGATCCGGTCCGTTCGCGACGTCGTGCACCGCGACGTCGCCCGGCGAGAGCCCGTTGGTGAAGAGCGTCGAAACGCCCGACGTCGTGATCCTGCCGATCGCATTCGTGCTGGGCGACCGGTACGAAAACCAGAGGGCCCCGTCGCTGCCGATGGTTATATCGAAGGGCCCGTAGGCCTCGTTGCCGATGGAAAACTCTGTAACTTTGCCTTTCGCCGTAATGCGCCCGACGTTGTCGGCGCCCCCTTCGGTAAACCACATGTTCCCATCCGAGCCCCGTATGATGTTGTTGACGGTATTGGGCGGTGCGGCAAACTCTTTGACGCTCCCCGTCGGGCTAATTCGCCCGATCTCATTGGCGCCGGGCTGCGTGAACCACATGCCGCTCGGGCCGCCCGCAATGCCGCGAGGGTTGCTGTTTGCCGTGATTCCCGTGAAGAACTCGGTGGCGGACGGCGCCGGAGCCGGAGCGCTTCCCCGCGCAACAACCGACATCGCCGCCGGCTGCTCCGCAGGCAGCGACCCTGCGCGATCCGACGTGCCGCTGCAAGCGGCGACTGCGCTGACTAAACCTAGTCCGGTGACGGCGTACGGTAAGAAATGAAGCTTGCGCCTAAAAAACATGAAAACTCCCCCTCATCGCCATCCTATCCGGGTCGGAGGGGCGGCCATAGTAGGGGAATCCCCACAATCCGGCTATAACGGCGGCCGCAAGTCTCTCTTCGGGCGCGCCAGGGGCGACGGATTGACGCGCAGGCAGCGCAGGAGCTCCTCGGCATAAGGAACGCCGATCGCGAGCGTCACGGTCAGGAGCAGGCCGGCCACGTAGCCCCTGGGCGGCGGTTCGCTTTTCAGGCGCAGCCGAAAATCGGGCTTTTCCTTACCGATGCCCAATATGGCGAGAACTTGATCGGCGCGCAGACAGAGCAGAAACGAAAACGTTGCAAACGGCAGACATTCCAGGAAGCTGTGAAAGTGCTGCTCCGTGGCGCTTACGTACCGCCGAGGTGCGGCGTACGCGACATCCCAGATATCCACGAGCTCGTGAAGGGCCAGCGCGCCGGCAGCGACGGCAAGCGTCAATGCGTTGGTTTCGAAGAACAGCGCGAGCGCGACCGGCGCGCCGATGGCGGTCATCATAAAGCAGTGAGTCAGCGATTCCTGAGTCCCGCTCGTCAGCTCGATCTTCGACCGCCGGTGACAGAGGTAATCGCCGAAGCCGGGTATCGTCCATAGCGGCAGCAGCACGTAAAGAAGATACGTCTGCATCGTCCAGGCGGTGAGGTGCTCGTTCGCGCGACGCTGCTCGGCGCTCGGCCTCTTCGCCCGCGCTATTCGTATGCGGCGCATCACACTATACGTTCCCACTCGTGACGCTCGGTAATCGCTGTGTTTTGCAGCACGGTCGGCTGGGTACGCATTGCGGCATGAGCACGCAGACGACCAAGAAACCCGCCGCGCGCAAGACGACGAAGCGCAAGTACGGGCCAAGGGCAGGCGAAAAAGTTCATGAGAGCCTGCACGAGATGGAGGAGGGCACGTTACGCTCCGGCCGTTCGGGCAAGAAAGTAACGAGCCGCAAACAGGCGATCGCGATCGGATTGAG
This sequence comes from Vulcanimicrobiota bacterium, assembly GCA_963790985.1. GTDB lineage: Bacteria > Vulcanimicrobiota > Vulcanimicrobiia > Vulcanimicrobiales > Vulcanimicrobiaceae > Cybelea. The sequence goes on along the minus strand of CAWBQB010000003.1, from coordinate 1,323,265 downwards.
CGAGGCTCGCCGGTCGGGCGCAAAAGTTCCTAAGACAAAATCGTAAAGGAGTTTGAAAAAGAAATATGTACGCAGAGGACCAATACGAGACCGCCCTCTATCGCGATCGCGAGCCGGCTGAGGTAGCCGTTGCTCGGCTGCACGACCTTGGCTACGGTCGCGACGAGATCAGCGTCATGATGGACGACAAGACGCGCGAGCGCGCGTTTTCGGCGATGACGAACGCTAAGGGTAGCGAGGGGATCGCGGCGGGCGCCACGATCGGAGGCGTGCTCGGTGCAATCGTCGCCGGCATGACGGCGACGGGAAGCGTCGCGGCGATCGTCGGCACCGGCGGTCTGGCGACCCCGCTCGTCGTCGGCCCGCTCGCAGCGGCCCTAGCGGGCCTCGGCGCCGGCGGCGTCGCCGGCGGCATCATCGGCGGCTTTGTCGGCGTCGGCATCGGCGAGCATCGAGCCAAAGAACTCGAGAAAGGGCTTCGTGAGGGCGGAATTCTGGTGGCCGTCAGACCGAAATCCGACAAGCATCGCGGCGAGGTGCGCAAAGCGTTCGGCAAGAGCGCCGCAGCGTATCGCAGCGACCAGGGCGAGATCGAACGGAGCGTAGACTATGCAGGTGAAACGAGACTGTAACGAGCGCTGCGCGACAAGAAGAAGGGAGCCCGGAGTTTTCCGGGCCCCCTTCTTTGCGTGCGCTGCGGTTTAGGCGTCGCGCGCTTTACGTTTCGCGTGGTCTACTTCGGCCTGCGCGCGATTCTTGAGTTCGTTAGCGCCGGACTTCGCTTTTTCGCCCCACGTCATCTCGTCGCCTAAGGCCTCGCGGCGGGCGTGCTCTGCCTCCGCCGTCGAGCGATGCAGCGCTTCCTTCGTGGCATCGCGTACGTCGTCGACGGCATGTTGGATCGGGTTTTTCGTGCTCATGCCCGTCAGGGTACCCGAGCGACGTCGCGGTCAAACGTCGAAGCATCGGCTGACGACGAAGCTGAAGCGAACAGTTCGATCATCTGCTTGTTAAAGTGCGGGATGTCGCTGGGTCTGCGGCTCGTCACGAGCAGACCGTCTCGCACGACCATTTCGTCCACCCACTTCCCGCCGGCATTGAGAATATCGGTTCGCAGTGAGGGCCACGACGTGAGCGTCCGGCCGCGCACGAGTCCGGTTTCGACGAGCATCCAAGGGCCGTGGCAAATTGCAGCGATCGGACGCTTGGCGATCCCGAAGGCGCTGACGAACAACACCGCTTTCGGATTTACGCGCAGCGTATCCGGATTTCTCAGGCCACCCGGAAGCAAGAGCGCGTCGAACTCGACGGGCTTTGCGTCGACGAGGGGCACGTCGACGCGAAACGTGTCGGCTTTTTCGTCGTGGTTCCAGCCTTGGACCACCGACTTCTGGGGCGAGACGATCGAGGTTGCGGCGCCGGCCTCGTCGAGTGCCTTTTTCGTATCGGTCAGCTCGATCTGTTCGAACCCGTCGTCAACGAGGATGGCAACGTGCACGGAGTTGAGCGTTTTGTTTTTCGTCATGGCCCATGGTACCCACTCGAGGTATCGAATACGACGTGATCCCAACGCCAGAGTTGACGGAAGAAGTCTCGCGCTAGGCGCCGGTCGGCAGGTTCGGGACAAATTTGCGCGATCGTGCGTGCTCCGTCGATGCCGTCGAACAGCCGCTCGCGCGGTGCGTCGATCGGAAGGTAGAGGTCGGCGTAGGTATGATTGCGGTTGATCAGCACGGCAGCCGCGCCTGCGGGCAAGCGCTCGCGCACGGCTAGCGTTCCCGGTACGCGGACCGGTACGTAGCGCAGCCATGCCTCGCTTTCGAAATCCATCGCCGCCGCGTCAAGCGCCGGACTCTCGTTGTGATAGGCGACGGCGCCGTGACGCACCATCGTTCCGCGGAACAGCTCCATCGCGGCGTACTGATCTGCAGCCGGCATCTTCGCCAGCGCTGCGAAGTGCGGCGTCGAAGCGGGCGCGCCGCAAGACGGCAGGTACGGCGCCTGGCGCACCCAACGCCCAAACGAGAGACCGCAACGCTCCAGAAACGCCAGAAACGCCGGCACGGCGTAGGCTCGGTCGGACGGATGGAGCAGCGCGTCGGCTAACCCGGCGACGCTTGCGAAGTCGGGCGAGTTGCGAAGAAGCGGTGCGATCGGATGGTCGGCAGGCAGCGCTTTCAGGCTGGCGGCGAGGTCTCGAATCTCTCCGTCCGTCGTGCCGATGCCAAGGCGCCGGCAATAGTCCTGCAGCATGTAGATCCCGGCGCGACCGTATGGCGCGTACACCATGACGTGCAGGGCGCCGGCGGGAGCCAGCACGTCGCGCAACGCACGCAGCCCCGCATCGGGATCGGCGAGGTGATGCAGGACGCCGGTGCAGACCACGTGGTCGAACGTTTGCTCGAGCTCCGCCGCGCGCTCGACGGCGAGCAGGCGAACCTCGAGGTTGTCGAGTGCGTGTTTGTGCTTTAGGTCTCGCGTGAACGCGATGCTGCGCTCGCTGACGTCTATGCCAAGTACGCGGGCGCGAGGCCAGCGGGCCGCGTAGTGCGCCGCCTGCATCGTTCCGCAGCCGGCGACGAGGATGCTGCGATCGTCGCGATAAGGCTCCGCCGGCCAGAAGAGGTGTGAGTCCGCGCGGCGGCGCGCATCGTCCCAGGTTCGGCGATATGCGTCGAGATCGTCCACCGGGGGCGGGTAGGGATGCCGTTCGTAAAAGGTGCTTACTTGTGCGGCGATGCCGGCATGGTCTGCCGGCATCGCCGCCTTGAAACGCGACACGTTAGCCGTGCGGCGTCTTGACTTGCTCCATCACGGAGTCGAGGTTGAACGATGCCGGCGTCTGCCGCGGCGGGAACTTCTTGAAGTCCTCGATCTGTCCGGCGATCACCGCCTGCATGAGATATAGCTGGGGAGCGTGGTCGACCAGCCAATCCCAGTACGTATTCGAGTTGAAGTCCGCCCGCTCGAACGGGTCGCGCCTCAAGCTCATGATATGCGGCAAACGAAGCTTCACGAAGGGCTCGGCCCACTGTGCCATCGTATTCGCACGCTGGAGCGCTAGGTTAAACTTCCAGTCACCGACGCGTACCGCGATGACGTCGCCGTCGTCGCTGAAGTACACGATAGCGTCCCTCGGGCTGTCCTTCACGTCTCCGCTGAAGTAGGGGATCATATTGAAGCCGTCCAGGTGAACGTTGAACTTCTTGCCGCCGACGGTGCATCCGTCAAGCAGCTGCTGCGTCACGTCCGGATTGCCGGCGGCCGCCAGCAGCGTCGGGAACATGTCAATGTGCGAGACGATGCCGTTGTAGACGGAGCCCGGCTTAAGGACTCCAGGCCAGCGCATGAAGCACGGTACGCGCCATCCGCCTTCCCAGTTGGAATCTTTCTGACCGCGGAACGGCGTGTTGGCGCCGTCGGGCCACGTGTCGTTCTCCGGCCCGTTGTCGGTGGAGTACATGACGATCGTGTTGTCGGCCAAGCCCAGCTCATCGAGCTTGTCGAGCATCATGCCGATGTGCTCGTCGTGCACGACCATTCGGTCGCTGTACGGATCCTGGCCGCTCTTACCGAGATCCTTGTCGGCGACGTGGGTGCGGAAATGCATGGCAGTCGTGTTGTACCAGAGGAAGAAGGGCTTGTCGGCCTTGGCTTGAGCCTCCATCCAATCGAGAGCCTTCGCCGTGATCTCCTCGTCCACGGTCTCCATGCGTTTCTTCGTGAGCGGGCCGGTGTCCACGATCGTCTGTTTTCCTACGCGGCCAAAGCGCGGGTCCACGGTCGGGTCGTCTTTGTCGGTGGCTTTGCAATGCAGCACGCCGCGGGGCCCGAACATTTGCTTGAATCTGGGATCCTTCGGATAGTCGGGCAGCTCGGGCTCTTCTTCCGCGTTGAGATGGTAGAGGTTGCCGAAGAACTCATCGAAGCCGTGTACCGTCGGGAGAAATTCGTTACGGTCGCCGAGATGGTTCTTACCGAACTGGCCGGTGGCGTAACCGAGCGGCTTGAGCAGTTCGGCGATGGTCGGGTCTTCCGGCTGCAGGCCGACGGTGGCTCCGGGCATGCCGACTTTGGTGAGGCCGGTGCGAATCGGGTTCTGTCCGGTGATGAAGCAGGCGCGCCCTGCGGTGCAGCTCTGCTGCGAGTAGTAGTCGGTAAAGAGGGCGCCTTCGTTCGCAACGCGGTCGATGTTGGGGGTTCGGTACCCCATCATGCCGTGGCTGAACTTGCTGATGTTCCAGATCCCGATGTCGTCTCCCCAGAGGATCAGGATGTTGGGTTTCTTGGCAGGCATGTGTTACAAGCCTTTCTTGCGTTATGTCAAAAAAGATCAAAAGAGCCGAAGCGCTCGCGGCTTCGCTTGAGGAGCAACATATATTACGCCTCGTTGCTCGAGCCTCCCGCAGGGTATCGTGTTATGCTGGGATTAAGCCCTTAACGAGCGATCGGCGCGGACATGGGAGGCGGCGTCTTGGCATCAGCGATCGGTTGGATACTTGTGGTTTCGGGGGCGGTGACGGCGGCCGCCGGACTTGCCGGGGCGCTGGCTCCTCGCCGGCTTCTGGAATTCGTCTTCGGCGTGAACGATGCCGGCGGCGCGTTGCTATTCTTCGTCCGCCACTGGGGCGTGTTGATCTTCACGGTCGGCGCCCTCGTTTTCTACAGCGCCTATGCTCCGCCGATTCGGATGGCGGTACTCGCCGGCGCGGCGGTTGAGAAGTTTGCCATCGTCGCGCTCGTATTTTTCGGGCCCCTGAAGCGGACGCCGCTCATGACGGCGGTGGCAGCCCTCGACGGGCTTTTTGCCGTTATCTACGTCGCGTATCTCGCGGGGCTAGCGTAGGGTCGGAGCCGTTGCCGTCGTACTAAGCAGGCCTGGCCGGAGCCGCGCGCTTCGGTTCTAAAACTTGCCGGCGCGCAGCGCGCAGAGGGGCCCAGGACATGGCCGACGCCACCAAACCAAACATCGTATTCATCATGGGCGACGACATCGGTTGGTTCAATCTCGGTTGTTACCACCAAGGCATGATGGCCAGCCGGACGCCCAACCTGGACCGGTTGGCATCCGAGGGCATCCGATTTACCGACTACTATGCCGAAGCGAGCTGCACCGCGGGCCGCGCAAATTTCATCACTGGCCAACTGCCGATCAGGACCGGCTTAACGACCGTCGGGCAGGCGGGCGCAAAAGTGGGCATGCCCGCCGACGCTCCCACCATCGCAACCGCACTGAAATCGATGGGGTACGCGACCGGCCAATTCGGCAAGAACCACCTAGGGGATCTCAACGAGTATCTTCCGACGCTGCACGGCTTCGACGAGTTTTACGGCTACCTCTATCATCTCGATGCGATGGAGGATCCAGCGCATCCGAACTACCCGCAAAATCTCAAAGACAAAATCGGCCCTCGCAACATGGTGCACTCCTGGGCGACCGATACGGACGATTCGATGGTGGATCCGCGCTGGGGTAAGGTCGGCAAGCAGAAGATCGAAGACGCGGGCGAGCTCTATCCCAAACGGATGGAGACCGTGGACGACGAGATTCTGGCAAACGCGTTGAAGTTCGTGGACGGCGCGAAGGCCGCCGGCAAGCCGTTCTTCTTGTGGCTCAACCCGACGCGCATGCACGTGGTCACGCATCTCTCGGACAAGTACCAAGCATTGCGTACGTCGGAGAACGGCTGGTCGGAACACGAGGCCGGCATGGCGCAGCTCGACGACATCGTCGGCGCCGTCCTGAAAAAGCTCAAGGACGACGGCCTAGACGATAACACGATCGTCGTCTTTTCAACCGACAACGGGACGGAGAATTTCACCTGGCCCGATGGCGGCCAGACGCCGTTCGCCGGCGGCAAAGGCACCGTGCTCGAAGGCGGGTTCCGCTCGCCTTGCGTCGCGCGTTGGCCGGGCAAAATCCCCGCGGGCAAGGTTGAAAACGGCATCTTCTCGGGACTCGATTGGTTTCCGACGTTCGTTTCGCTGGCCGGCAATCCCAACGTCGTCGAAGAGCTAAAGGCGGGCAAGCAAATCGGGGATCGGACCTACAAGGTGCATCTCGACGGCTACGATCAGACGAACGTCCTCACCGGCAAGGGACCCTCGAATCGGCACGAGATCTTCTATTTCGCCGAAGGTACGCTTGGGGCGGTCCGCGTCAACGATTACAAGTACCGTTTCATCGACCAGCCCGGCGGCTGGCTCGGCGGCACCGTCAAAGTGGATTGGCCGATTCTTTGCAACCTGCGGCTGGACCCGTTCGAACGCACGGGTTTAAACGGGTCGCTGGCGTTCTACAACTGGTTTGCCTATCAGTTCTGGCGCTTCGTCCTCGTTCAGGAAGTCGTCGGGAAAGCGGCGCAGACGTTCATCGAATTCCCGCCGATGCAGAAGGGCGCATCGTTCAATCTAGAAGAGGTCAAGGCGATGGTTGAAAAAGCGATGGCCGGCCACTCGGGGCGGTAGAATAACAAATGGCGCTTCCAAAAATACTGGCGGTCCTCATGATCGTTTCGATCATGTTCGGTGCCGGCCTCCAGGTGGACCGCCGGCGTTTCCTCGAGGTGCTGCACCAGTACGGGCTGCTCGGGCGAGCGTTTCTGGCCAACGTCGTGCTACTACCGCTGTTTGCGCTGCTGCTCGTGCGATTCTTTCACGTAACCTCCGACGTCGCCATCGGCATCGTGCTGATGGCGATGGCACCCGGCGTGCCGTTTCTCGTCAACTCCGCCGGCCGGTCCGGCGGCGGAAGCCTCCACTTTGCACTGACCCTCACGTTCCTTTTTGCGGCGCTCTCGGTAATCACGATTCCACTGACGATCGCGCTGATCGCGTACTTCGTCCCATCAGCCCCCGTGCCGCCGATCCCCGTCGCCAAGTTTCTGACGACGCTGGTAGGGTTCCAACTCGTGCCGCTCGCCTTAGGCAGACTCATCGGTCCGCGCCTGGCTACCGCGACGGCGGATAAGCTCGCAAAGCTATGCCATCTCGTCTTTGCCGTGGCGGCGCTCGCATTCGTCATAGCGATTTTCCCGCGCCTCGTGAGTTCGATCGCTTCGGTGTTCGGCTTCGGACGTCTCAGCATCATCGTCGGGATCGGCGTCTTCTCGATCGCGATCGGGTGGCTTCTCGGCGGCCCCGACCGCCAGTATCGCCGGACGCTCTCTATAGCAACCCTGATGCGCAACATCGGGATATGCGCCCTGATCGGTACGAGCCCGCAGTTCGAAGGAACGCTCGTCGTGCCGACGATATTCGCATACTTCATCATCACGTTCTTGCTCAGTCTGCCGGTGCGTTTCTACTACGCTAGGACTAAAGCCGCATGACGCCGGCCATCTTCGATCAGTACGGAATATGGACGCTCGGGACGATGGGCGTCATCAGCCTCATCGCGGCGACGACCAACGCGTTCAACGGCGCGCTGCTGGCCCGGCGCCCGGATCACTACAAGCATTTTACCGTGATCGGCGTGATCATCCTGGCCTATGCGGGTGGCATCGGCGGCGGCATCGTGCGCGACATCCTCGTCAATAAGATCCCGTCGCCGCTCTCCAATCCGTGGTACCTCATCGCCTGTTTCGTCGCCGCAGGCGTGGCGCTGCTCATAGATTACAATTCGGAACAGCGATTCAAAGACGGACTCTTTCAGTTCATGACGGCGTTCTCGCTGCCGTGGTACGCGATCGTCGGCGCGCAGGCCGCGCTCGACGCGCACCTGGGGTATATCCCGGCCGTCATCTTAGGCGTCATAGCGACGACGGCCGGCCGCTGGATCATTGACGTTGCCTGCAAAGTCGTGCCCAAGCAACTCGTCCGCGGCGAGTTTTTCGTCACCGCGGCCGCCCTGACGGGCATCGCCTACGTGTTGTGCGTCGAGGCCTTAGGCATGTCCGCGATCCCGTCCACTGCCATCGCGTTCTTCGTCGGCTTCGGCTTCAGGCTTGCGTCGCAGTTCTTCGGCTGGGAAGAGTGGGAGCCGTGGGAGCCGCCCGCATTGGAGACCGGCGAAAAGGCCCGGCACACGTTGGGCGAAGGGCTGCGCAACGAGTTAGACCCCGGCACCGGTCCGAAGGCGCCGTAGAACACCCTCGCTCGTTAACGAATCGGCAGTTCGAGCGTTCGGATACAGCCGAACGCCAGTGCCGCGAAACCGGCGACGACGATGACGAGATGGTTGGGGAAGACGAACCTCGTGCTGATGCCGGCTAGAAAAGAAACGGCGGCAAAAATCACCGTAAGACGGACGTACGCGTCGGACATCTCGTTGGCGTCCGTAGCCGCTCGGAAGCTCGCGGCCCCCAACGCGTCCAGTCGCGCCGCTTCGTCGAGGGTATGCAACCGGTACTGCGGCATCGCAAACGGGGAGGAGGGCGCCGCGGGGTTCCTGCGGGGTTTGGTGGCAAGCCATGCCTCCATCGCGCGTTTCATTTCGGGGCGGAACCGCGCGAGGATGAACGACTCCTGGTCGCCGCGCCCGGCGGCGACGGCCGAGACGTACTGCAGAAACATCGTCACGTCCACGGTCTGGAGCGTGTTGGCGCGGCCGGAAGCGACGGCACCGGCCAGCCGCTGCGACAAGGCCTCGTTGTATGCCCGCGTTTCCACCGCCGCCCAGCGAGCCGACTCGTAGCCGCACCACGCCGTCAAGACGGTAGCGGCGGAGATTAGAATCACCGACGCGAAATCGACCCAGGCGTCGAACCGCGACTCTTTCCTGCGCGCTTCCATGCGGCCGGGGTTCGCTGTCGAGCGCGGCTCTAACCTCTGACTGGAGTATCCTCATGGCAACGCCGATCACCCACCGCGAGTTCAAACTCTTGCTCAAACCGGAGCGATTCCCGACGCGCCGGGCCCTGCTCGAATTCAACCAGCTGTTGGAGGAGACCGCGGCGAAGCTCGACGTCCGCTACGAGCCCTTCGACCCGATAGATTCGCAGCTTCGCATCGTGCAGTTTTACGACACGCAGGACGAGACGCTTCGCCGCAACCGCATGATCTTTCGCATCCGGCAGCTGCGGCAGGGCGGGTGGCCCGACGAGAGCTGGGAAGTGACGTTCAAGCTTCGGGCGAGCGAGTTTGCGAAAGCCGCCGGGTTCGACAGCAACTCGACCTTCACAAAGGAACAGAAGAAGAAGTTCAAGGAAGAACTTCTTCGCGGCGAAGCGCTTGGCACGATGGAGAGCATCTATTCCAACAACTGCATCCTCGAGTCGCCGCAACTCGACGTGGAACTCCCGCTCGAAAAATTGGTGGATGCGTTTCCGCACCTCAAAGAGCTGGACCTGAATCCGGAAGAGAAAATGTCTATCGTAAAAGGCGCGAAAGTTTTCGAGATCGAGGCAAAGTTGGGGAATCTATTCTTCGGCAAGCACGTTACGGCGACGGCCACGCTGGCGCTTTGGGCGCGGCCGGTACCCGATCGCTTCGATCCGCTCGTGGCGGAGTTCGGATGGTCGTACCATCCGCTGCCCGAGGGCAGGGGCAAAAAGGCCAACAAGGCGGCGGACGATTTCTTTAAGGCGATTCAACTGCCGCTCAAAGACTGGCTGACGACGGGTACGACCAAGACGGCGCTGATTTACGGCGATAGTGGTAATTAGGAGCCGCCCGCTCTGGCTGATACCGTTGCCGTACCTCCTCGCCGGTATGGCGGCCGGCGTCGGCTTCCCGCGGATCGAGTATGCCTACTTCCCGTCGTTCGGCCACGTCGTATCGGTCGGATCCGCTCAGGCGTACCTCTCGGCGATCGCATCGGGCACCATAACCCTGACGGCGCTCGTGTTCTCGATAATGTTCGTCATCATGCAGCTGGCGATGAGCGCGTATTCGAAACGCCTCGTCATGCTTTTCGGCGGAAACCCGCTCGGGCTCCACGCCTTAGGCGTATTTATCGCGACGTTCACGTGCGCGCTGGGGACGCTCGAGTTCGTGGATCGCGGTCACAGCGGAAACGTGCCGTTTCTCTCGATGAGCTTCGCCACCGGTCTTCTCGTGCTGAGCATGTTATTTCTGACGCTTCTCGTCCAGCGCATCGCTCTGCTGCGGATCACGTACATTCTTCAGTTCGTGGGCGACAAAGGCCGCGCGGTCATCGCGCAGATGCTTCCGCAGCTCGGTAATGACGCCGCCGCGGAAATCGCGACCTTACGGCAACGGGCGGCGGCGCTGCGCGAGCAGGCGCCGGCGCAGCGACTCGTGTACGACGGCGTGCCTCGCGCGATCGCAAAGTTCCGAATCGCCGATCTTGTAGAGCAGGCCAGAGGGTCCGGGGGAACGATCGTCATGGACTGCGCGGTCGGCGACACGCTCGCCCGGGGCGCGACGCTGCTCGAAGTCTACGGAACGAAAGCCCCAATGGCAGAGCAGCCGCTCCGAAACGCCATCGTTCTGGCCGCGGAGCGCACGTTCGAGCAGGATCCGAAGTACTCGCTGCGGCTTCTCGTGGACACGGCCATCTTGGCCCTATCGCCGGCGGTGAACGATCCGACGACGGCGGTGCAGTCGATCGATCAAATCCAGGACCTTCTGCACCGGCTCGGCGACCGCGTCTTGGACGCGGGATTCGTCAAAGACGCCGCCGGAGATCTACGGCTGGTATTTCCGATGCCGACCTGGGAGGAGTATCTGGCGCTTGCGTTCGACGAGATCCGTCTCTACGGCGGGAGCACGATGCAAGTGCTGCGGCGCATGCGCGCCGCGCTGAGCGATCTCGCTGCGTCGGTTTCGAGCTCGGAGCGCGTTGCTTCAATCCGCATTTACTTGGAGCATCTCGACGCGACGGTGCAGAGATCGGATCTGGACGCGCGAGACCGCGCGCACGCGCTGCAGGCAGACCCGCAGGGGCTCGGACACACGCGCTGAGGGCGCTCTAAGAACCGCCTATGCGTCGGCGACGCAGCGGAAGCCGACGTGCGACATCCCAGAGTCGATCATCTGCGGCGAACGGGCCGCAGGACGGAAGCGCAGGCAGTAGTTGGGCGCGCAGAGGAACGAACCGCCCTTGAGCACTTTGCGTGGGATGCGAATTTCCGGAAACGCCGGGTCGTAACTGCGCTCGACTTCGTCGCGCGGGCTTTCGGCCGTGCAGCATGCGGCACGCGGGGCGTCGTTGGTCGCGTGGTACCAATCGGCGGTCCACTCCCAGACGTTTCCGGCCATGTCGTAGAGGCCGTAGCCATTGGCTTCGAAGCGGCCGACCGGCGCGGTACGCTCGTAGCCGTCGGTGCAGAGGTTCTCCCAAGGAAATTCGCCCTGCCACGTGTTGGCGGCGGGTTTGCCTCCGGGGTTCATCTCGTCGCCCCATGTGAAGTGCTTTCCGGCGAGCCCGCCGCGAGCGGCGTATTCCCACTCCGCTTCGGTCGGCAGGCGCTTACCCGCCCACTGCGCGTAGGCCAGAACGTCGTCGTAGGCGACGTGGACGACCGGGTGGTCCGGCCGAGCGTCGATCGAACTGCCCGGCCCCTCGGGAGCGCGCCAGTACGCGCCGGGCACGTAGTCCCACCACTGACGCCAGTCGCGCAAGTTTACCGGTCCCTTCGTCTTTCGGAAGACCATCGCGCCGGGCGGCGTGCCGCCCGCGCCGGGAAACGCGTCGGCTTCGATCGGGTGCTCGGCGACCGTAACGTATCCGGTCTTGCGAACGAAGCGCGAGAACTCGCGGTTGGTGACGGTGTGGACGTCGATGAGAAACGGCTCGACGCGAACCTCGCGAACGGGCGCCTCCTCCGGATAGAAGTGCTCCGATCCCATGAGGAAGATGCCGCCGGGAATCGCGACCATGCCGTCGCGCGTCAGCGCTTCGCTCTGCGTCATCTACGCGGCGCGGCCCAGGGCGCTCCTCGACGGCGTTCGGATGCGATCGGCGAGACGCAGCATCGTAAGGACTCTTACGCTCCACCAGGTCGGATCGACCTCAAACCAGCGTAACCCGTGGCGCGCGGAATACGGGAACGCGTGGTGATTGTTGTGCCACCCCTCACCCCAGGAGATGAGCGCTACCCACCAGCAGTTGGTCGAGAGGTCGTTGGTTCGATAGGCGCGGTAGCCGATCGAGTGAGCCGCACTGTTGACCAGCCACGTCGCGTGGTAGCTGACGACCAAGCGGACGAAGATTCCCCAAATCACCCAGCTCCAGCCGCCCAGTGCGAAGAGCAGCAAAGCGAGTGCGATGTAGAGCGGCCAGTGCAAGCGGCGCAGGGCCCGATAGTAACGGCTGGCGTAGAGATCGGGCGCGTAGTGCTGCAGTTCTTCCTCCGACGGCATCGCTTCGTTGCGCTCGTACAGCCATCGCACGTGCGCCCAGCGGAACCCGCGATCGCGCCCGTGCGGGTCGCCCGGCCGGTCCGAGTGCGCGTGATGCTTGCGATGCGTGCCGACCCAACGAATCGGGTCGCCTTGCATCGCGAGCATGCCGAGCGCGGCAAGAACGTACTCCAGCGGCTTTCGCAGGCGCAAGCCGCGATGCGTCAGCGTGCGGTGGTAGCAGAGTGCGATGCCCAGCGCGCTCGTTGCGTAGAAAACCACGGCGGCGGCCGCCACGGCGCTCCACCGGAACATGCCCGGCAGGAACACCGCGAGGGCCGCGACGTGAATGATGCCGAGGCCGACGCCGTTACCCCAGTTGCGGCTCGGAGCGGTCACCGCCGAGCGGATTGCGCCGCGAAGCAGTCCCGGCAGTAAACCGGCCGGCCGGAGCGCGGCTGGAACGGAACCTCCGCGACGCCGCCGCATTGGCTGCACGTGACTTTGAACATCTCGCGACGGTTGCCGCCGCCGTAGCCGCCGCCGCCGGAGCGTCCGCCGTCGGCGGCCTTACGGGCAGCGCGGCAATCGGGGCAGCGGCTCGGCTTGTTCGTGAAGCCCTTGCTCGCGAAGAACTCCTGCTCGCTCGTTGTGAAGGTGAACGCGCGTTGGCAGTCTACGCACGAAAGGGTTTCATCGGTGTACATGAATCGAGTCTCCTAACTCTTTACGTTGTGCGCTCGGACCTGTCTGAGGTCCGGCGCTCTTCTCCGGCGCGGTAACGGTAGACGATACGGCCTTTCGTCAAATCGTAGGGCGAAATTTCGATGTCTACGCGATCGCCGGGAAGAATCTTGATGCGGTGCCGGCGCAGACGTCCGGCGATATGCGCCAGGACGACGTGGCCGTTATCCAGCTCGACGGAAAACGTCGTGCTCGGAAAAACTTGTTTGATGCTGCCGAAGACCTCGAGCGGCGCTTCTTTGAGGTTCTGCGGCGCGACCGGCGCCTTTGCGGGACGCGGACCGGTCTTGCGGCGGTTTCGATTGCGAGTAGCTATCGAGGACGCTCCTTTGCGGTCGAGCCATAGCGGAAGCCGGCCGCGGGGTGCGGCGCAGTCCGGCGTAGGCGAGTGGAATCTGCTTGGTTCGGGCGCACGCGGGCGGACCCTCGGTGGTGAGGGCCGGTGCTCGACGGTGTGGGTGCTAATTTACTGATGCGTTTGAGTCTTTCAGGCGGCGCCTTTTTGTCGACCGCTCGAAAGATCGCGCGTTGCGTCAACTAGGAGGACTATCTCATAATTCTCCTCCGCACGCAAGCCGATGCCGCTCGCCGCGCGACGCAGCGCAACTCTTCGCCGGCTCGGACGGTTCCATAAGCGATATGCCAAGCGCTCCGTTACCGGTCGCCGCCCTGGACATCCAGGGCGATGCCAAAGACCTGCAGTCGCCGGAGCGCTCGGAACCCGTTTACGGGGGGTATTCCAACGGTCGCGGCGAGATCGTCCTGTTCGGCAAGGATCTCGCCTACCGCGTTCAGTTCAAGAACCGCACCTTGAAACCGCGTCCGCAGCTCAACTCGGGCGCCCAAGCGCGCTACGACGCGGCCGGGGCCGGGGAATCATTCGAGTTCGGCAACAAGACCTTTCAGCGCTTGAGCCCCGAGCAGATCGCGGAGATCTGCACGTCCGGCCGGTTCCGCGTCTCACCGAGGCAGCTTTAGCGGACCCCGCGTCACGGACGGCGAGCGATGAAGTTCGTTCCGAGCATCGTGGCGACGATCTCGTCGCGCTGATTGAGCGCCTCGATGCTGCTCCTCACCAAGCCCCTATCGGGCTTGGTTTTTGATGCGCGCGCTTCGACGACCCGCACGCGGATGCGCAGCACGTCGCCCGGCCGCACCGGCCGCAGCCACCGCAGTTCGTCTATTCCGGGCGAGGCGAGGCTTGCCGCCCCCGGCAAATAGTTGTCCACGAAGAGCCGCATGATGACCGCGTTGGTATGCCAGCCGCTCGCGATCAAGCCTCCGAAGGGGCCTCGCCGCGCGGCTTCGGGATCCACGTGAAGGTACTGCGGATCGTAGCGCCTGGCAAATTCGACGATGTCCTGTTCGCTCAACGCGATCGATCCGTACTCAAACACGTCCCCGACGACGTAATCTTCGAAGAAGCAGTGCGTGCGGCTCATATTATCGCAGCGAGATTTCGAGCGTAACGTCCACCGTCCCGCCGATCGCCGGATCCAGGCGCGTCACGACCATGCCGAATACGCGGCGGTCGATCGTCGCCCGCGCCCGGTAGACCGGGTGCGCTGCGTCCCCGTCGATCGTGCCGTCGAGGCGGACGGTCTGCGTCACGCCGTGAATCGTGAGCGTTCCCACCATTGCAAACGATACCGGCCCCGTGCGCGTGACCCTCGTGCTGACGAAGGTCCACGTTGGGAAGCGCGCGACGTCGAAAAAGTCTGCCGATGCGAGCGACGCGTCGCGGTCGGGCTCGCCGGTTGCGATGCGCGTGGCGTCGAGCTGCGCGGTCGCGCCGGCCGGCACGAGCGAGCCGGGTGCGAGCGTGACCGATCCCCCAGCGATGGGGACGCTGCCCGCTACCTGTCCGGCCCAGAGATGGCTTACGCGGAACGTGACTTTTGAGGCGGCCGCGTCGATCGCGCGTGTCGAAGCCGGCTCGCCGTAGGCCGCGGCCGGGCGTGCGACGCTGCAGACAACGAAGACTGCCGTCGCCATCCTGAGGCGCGTTGCGTTGCCCTCCATCAGTACGCCACCGTGGCCTGCGCGTTCATCGTGTTCGAGCTCCGCGGCGTGTGGGAGATGACGTCTTCGATCGTAAGCCGGGAGTTCTCGGTGGGACCGTACCCCAAGAGCAGAACGCCATCGCGCGTGAAGCCGTTGCCGTCGCTCGTGCCCTCGTAACGCGCTTCGGCGAAGAGCCGCCGGTTGAACGAGTAACGCAGCTGTTCGAATCCGCCGCCCGACGCGCAACCCGCGAAGCCCGCCGTTGCGCAGTCGGAGTCCCAACCTTCGATCACGACCGCTTCGCTGGAGAAGCGCGCCCACTGCCCGTAGGTGAAGCCGAAGCCGGTGCGCTCGAAGCGATCGAACGGGCCGCTGCCGGCCGGTCGCAGTCCGTCGTAGAAGAAAGCGCTCAGCGAAAACGCGCCCATCGCGTCCTGCGCGTAGACCTGCGTATCCACGCCCGCAGGTGACAGACCGCTTTGCTGGTCGTACCCGGGGCCCGCAAAGAGCTGGCCGCTGAAGCCGCGCAGCGGATCGCCGGCGCTCAGACGCAGCCCCGTCTTGGGCTCCTTGAAATCGAATGGGTTTCTGCCCACGGTCTGCACGTACGGCGCGTAGTCTTGGTACGTGTCTCGAAACGTTTCGGGATCTACCGGTAACGGCAGCGTGAACTGCCCGCCCTGCAGGTAAAGCGGGATGCGCGCTTGCCACGGATCGAGGCGCTCGCCGATCCACGCGTCGCGCAGCAATCCCGGCTCGCCCCCGTCCACGACGTACTGCTCGATAAAATAGTTCGCGCGCGAGCCGAGCGTTGCGGAGCTGAACACCTCGATTTCGTCCACGATCGCTTTGGGCAAGCCGGCGCCGTCGGGGCCGCTGCCCTGGTGCGCGCTCGAATCCAACAGGTTGACCTTTGCCGAAAACGGGAGCGCCGGGCCCGAGGAGATGCCTGGAAAGCGCTCGCCGTTGGCAAGGAAGGCGGCGCCGAAATCGTTGAGATGCGGGATGACGGAGTGGCACTTCGCGCACGTCACTCCGTATTGGCGTGCGAAGAGCGGGATGGCGGGCGAGATCTCCGGCCGCTGGAGCGCGAGAAGGAGGCCGAAATAGGCTATTCCGGCAAACCTATGCATCCCTAACAGATTAGTTAGGTATGCCTAAGTATCCTCTGGATCCGCCATGACCTCGTACTTGTTGCCCTCGGCGTCCTCGAAGAAGACGGCGTAGTACTCGCCGTACTCGGGGTGGAGGCCGGGCCCTTCGATGACGCGCGCTCCGCGCTCGCGCGCAATGGCCGCGATCTTCGTCCACGAGCCGGCGCGTTTTCACGGAGAAGGCAAGACGCATCGAGCCGGCGACGTGACCGGCATCGAGGATGAAGCCGATGCGAGGGCGCCCTCCTCCGGCGGTCTCGAAGCCGACGAAATCCGGTTCGGTCTCGAGAAGGCGATAGCCGAGACGTTCGGCCAGCGCAGCGAAGAGCGCGGTCGTCGCGATCCGGCGGACGTGGACGTCAATGTGATGGAGCACGCGTGACGGCTGCTTCCACCGCGGCTAGATAGCGGCGCTTCGTTGCGTCGTCGAGGAACGAGGCCTCGAACGAGTTG
The DNA here is from genome assembly GCA_963790985.1 of Vulcanimicrobiota bacterium. GTDB lineage: Bacteria > Vulcanimicrobiota > Vulcanimicrobiia > Vulcanimicrobiales > Vulcanimicrobiaceae > Cybelea. The sequence continues at coordinate 1,306,664 of CAWBQB010000003.1, read as the reverse complement.
CGGGCGAGGGTGGCGAGATGCTCGTCGCTCAGATCGAGCGCCGCCGCCGATTGCAGAAAATTATCGCCGACGTACCCGCCAAAATACGGCGGGTCGTCGGAGTTGCACGTCGCCACCAATCCGGCCTCGAGCATCCGGCGCAGCGGATGGTCGGCCAGCGACGGCACCACGCGCAGCCGCACGTTGGAGAGGGGACAGACAGTGAGGGGCACGCGTTCGCGCGTTAGCCGAGAGACGAGCACCGGATCTTCGAGGCTGCGAACGCCGTGATCCACGCGCGAGACCCCGAGCAGGTCGAGCGCCTCCCAGACGTACTCCGGGCCGCCTTCTTCGCCGGCGTGCGCCACCGTGAGGAATCCGTTTGCGCGCGCGCGGTCGAAGACGGCCTTGAACTTCGATGGCGGGTTGCCGGCTTCGGCCGAATCGAGCCCGACCGCGACGATGCGGTCCGCAAACGGCAACGCGGCTTCGAGCGTCGTCATCGCCGATTCCGCCGGCAGATCGCGCAGAAAGCACATGATGAGCTTCGACGTGATGCCGAAGGTGCGCTCGCCGTCGGCGAGCGCTTGCGCGATGCCGTCGACGACGACCGGGAACGCGACGCCGCGATTGGTGTGCGCCTGCGGATCGAAGAAGATCTCGGCGTGGAGCACGCCTTGGCTGCGCGCGCGGCTGAGGTATGCCGTCGTCAACTCGTAGAAGTCTTGCTCGCTGCGCAGCGCCGCCATGCCCGCATAGTAGACCTTGAGAAACGACTCCAGATCGGCGAAGTCGTACGCAGCGCGCAGCGCGTCGACGTCGGGATATTCCAGGCGTACACGGTTACGTTCGGCCATCGCGAAGATCAGCTCCGGCTCGAACGTCCCCTCGACGTGCACGTGCAGCTCGGCTTTGGGCAACGCAAAAACGTCCACGGCTCTATACCTCCAGCAGCGCGTCGCATTTCGCCGCGAAGACGAAATCGCTTTCGGTCAGGCCGCCGATCTTGTGCGTCCAGATCTCGACGCCCAGCCGCCCCCAGGAGACTGCGAGATCGGGATGGTGCTGCTGCTCCTCGGCCATCGAGCCGACGCGCACCGCCGCGTCGAGCGCTCCGGCGAAGTTTTCGAAACGGTAGTCGCGCGCGAGAAGCGTGACCGTGCCGCGCTTTGCATCCTCTCGCCGCCGCACGCTCCATCCGGCATGGATCTGCGCGAGGAGCGGCGCGATCTCCGCGTCACCCAGCGGCGGCACGCCGCCGCGGCAAGGGATGCAGGTCCGCTGTGCGAGCGGTGCCAAGAGCGGGTCGGTGGGCGATCTGCCGCGCAATGCCGTTCTCCTTTCGTTCGAGGGGCCGGATCCGTATTCGATGGTCGGCGGTCTCGGCACCCGCGTCACCGAGATGAGCGCGGCGTTGGCGGAGGGCGGCGTGCGCACGACGCTGGTGTTCGTCGGCGATCCGGCACGCGAGCCCGTCGAGCGTCCGGCGCCCAACCTCGAGTACCGCCGCTGGTGCCAGTGGATTTCAGCCTACCATCCCGGCGGCGTCTACGACGGCGAGACCGGCAAGTGCGGCGACTACGCCGCGAGCGTGCCCGCGTTCGTCGTTGAGGAGGTCGTGGCGCGGGCCGCGGCTCGCGGCGAATCCGTCTTGGTCGTCGCCGAGGACTGGCAGACCGCGCCCGCACTCGTCGAGCTGGATCGCATGCTCCGCGCGCGCGCGCTGCGAGACCGCGCGGTGCTCGTATGGAACGCGAACAACACGTACGGATTCGACGGCATCGACTGGGCTGCGCTGCAGGCGAGCGCGGGGATCGCGACGGTCAGCCGCTACATGAAGTTCGAGCTCGGCCTGCGCGGCGTCGAGTCGCTCGTCGTTCCCAACGGAATTCCCGAGCGGCTCGTCGCCGGCGCTCCCGCCGCGCTTGCCGAGGCCGCGCGGACGGCGCTGCGCCGGCGTCCGCTCTTCGTGAAAGTCGCCAGGTTCGAAGCGGAGAAACGCTGGATGGCCGCCGTCGAGGCATTTGCCGGCGTGCGCGAGCGTCATCCCGAGGCGACGCTCGTCGTCCGCGGCGGTCGAGAAGCCTATGGCGCCGAGATCTTCGACCGCGCGCGAGCGCTGGGATTGGGCGTCGAAGACGTCGTGTTCGGCTCGCGCGAACCCGGCGCCGCGATCGAAGCGCTGGCTCGCGCGCGCGGCGCGGTCCTCAACGTCCGCAGTTTCGTGCCGGAGGCGGCGCTGCTCGCGCTCTACCGAGTCGCCGATGCGGTTCTTGCCAACAGCGGCATGGAGCCCTTCGGTCTCGTAGGGCTGGAAGTGATGGCCGTCGGCGGCGTCGCCGTGACGGGATCCACCGGCGAAGATTACGTGCAGCCGTTCGACAACGCGATCGTCTGCGACACGGGCGATCCCCGCGAGCTCGCCGCGTACCTGCACGATCTCGCGCAAGACGACCGGCTCGGCGCGCGCATCCGCGCCGCCGGCCCGGCTACGGCGCGGCGTTACCTCTGGCCCCGCGTGCTCGAGATGCTGGGGCGGAAGCTCGCGTTCGTGAGCTCAGCCGCGCGCTAGCTCTTCGATGCGCCCGGCAATTTCGTCGGCGTAACGGCTGGCTTCGTCATCCGACCGCCCCTCGGCGTAAACGTTGAAGTGCGGGTCGGAGGCGTCGGGAAGCACGAGCACCCAGCCTCCCTCGCGCCCGATGCGAATTCCCTCGGTGAGCTCGACGTTCTCGCCGTTGGTTTCGGCGAGTAGGCGGCGCATGATCTGTCCCTTGCGCTCCCAAGGGCAGCGATCGCGGCGCGATGCGAGATGCCATGCCGGCAGTTCGTCAACGATCGCGCTCAGCGGCCTGCCTTGGCTGGCGATCAGCTCCATGATCTTCGCCGCGCCGTAGAGCGAGTCGAACACCGGTTGGAACTCCGGAAAGATGAGCTCGTAGTTTGCCCCGCCGGCAAACGCGAGCGACGCGCCCTGCTGCGCTGCAAACGACATGAGCGAGCGCCGGTCGGTGCGCGTGCGAATCACCGTCGCGCCGTATTGTCCGGCGACGCGCTCGATTGCGGCGGGGGCCATCACGGGGACCGCGATGCGCGCGCCGGGCACGACCCCGGCGACGAGCACGGTGAGAAGCGCGAGCAGACGGCTTCCTTCAATGATGCGCCCGCGGTCGTCAACGAGGGCGAGCGACTCGCCGTCCTGATCGAGCAGAATGCCGAGGGCTGCGCCGAGCGAGGTGGTCACGTTGGCGAGCTGCTGGAGATGGCGGGCCCGGTCGGCCGCGAACGTCAAGACCTTCGCGTTGTCGAAGAAGGCGTTGAGCGCGATCATCTCGATGCCGAGATTGCTCAGGATGCGCGGCAGGATGAGCGAGGCGTTGCCGTGCGCGTAGTCTATGACGACGCGCATCTTTGCGGCCGGCACGGCGCGCGGAGCGAGCGCCTCGAGGAAGCCGCTGCTGTACGCCTCGACGGTGCGTTCGGGGAACCCAAGGAGACCGACCGCATCGAGCGTCGTGCGGCGGAAATCCTCGCGGAAGAAGATGTTCTCGATCTTGCGCTCGGTGGTCTTGTCCAGGTTGACGCCGTGCGCGTCGTAAAACTCGATCGAGAATTGGTCGGCGTACTCTTGCGAGATCGCGGTGTGCACGCCGGCATCGCCGGACATCCGAACGGCGTATCGCGAGACGGGCGTCGGGTTCTCGCGCAGGTCTTGGACGTGCACGCCGACGGAGAGCAGCCCCGCGATGATGCAGCGGTTGGTGATGCGCGAGGCGGGATGCGCGTCGCGGCTCGTCATGACGCTTTGGCCCGGGCGCAACACCGACCCGAGCGCCTGCCCGAGTTTGAGCGCGAATTCCGGCGTGATCTCGATGTTCGCCAAGCCGCTCACGCCGTCGGCGCCGAAAAGCGAGCCGGGCCACTTGATGCCGTAAATGAGCGACATCGAAACGATCGCTCCCGGCGCGACGGACTTATCCGGCCAAAGCTTGATGTTCGAGGGAACGGTCGCACCGCCGCCGATCGTGCTGCCGCGGCCGACGACGGCGCCTTCCATAATCGTCGCGCGCTCCTTGACGATGACGCGGTCGGCCAGGGTGCAGCCGCTCAGCGACGCGCCTTCGCCGATGTAGACGTCCTCCCACGCAATCGTGCGGTGAAGGCGCGCGTTCTGCGCGACGATGGACGACGCCCCGAGCGCGGTAAGCTCCTCGACGACCGCGCCGCGTTCGATGGTCGCATTGCGCCCGATGCAGACGGGGCCGTGGACGTGCGCGTCGGGATGGATCTCGACGTTGTCGCCCGCCCATACGCCGGGGCGGATCTCGGTGCCGCCGATTCGCACGCGAACCGCGCCGGAGAGCGCGTCGTAGTTGGCCTTGACGTATTGCTGCAGGTTGCCGATGTCGCTCCAGTAGCCGTCGGTGACGTGGCCGTAGAGCGCGCGTCCGTCGCGCAGCATGAACGGGAAGATGTCGTTGGAGAAATCGTAGCTGCGCCCGGCTTCCATGTACTCGAAGACCTCCGGTTCGAGCACGTAGATGCCGGTGTTGATCGTGTCCGAAAAGACCTCTCCCCACGAGGGCTTCTCGAGGAAGCGCGTGATGCGGCCCGATTCGTCGGTGACGACGACGCCGAACTCCAAAGGGTTGGCGACGCGCTGCAGGGCGACCGTCGCGACGGCGCCGCTGCGCTCGTGGGCGGCGACGAGATCGCCGAGATCGATGTCGGTCAGCGCATCGCCCGAGACGATCGCGAAACGTTGGCCGTCCAGGAGAGGCTGCGCGAGCTTCACCGCTCCGGCGGTTCCCATCGGCGTGTCCTCGACGACGTACGCCATCGAGATGCCCAGCTCCGAACCGTCGCCGAAGTAGTTCTCGATCTCGTCGGCGAGGTAATGCAGCGTCGCGACGACCTCGGTGATGCCGTGACGCCCGAGCAAGTCGACGATGTGGTGCATGACCGGCTTGTTGGCGATCGGCACGAGAGGTTTCGGGCGGCTGGACGTGAGCGGTCGAAGGCGCGAGCCCTCGCCGCCGGCCATGACGACGGCTTTCATCGATCGGTGCTCCTGCGTCTGTTGAAGCGAGCGTTGCCGACGATCCTGCCGGCTTGCCGCAAGCGTTCGTCCACGCGCAGGCTTTCGAGCAAGACCGAGCGCTTCCGCTGCCAGTTCGGGTGTTCGTGGATCGTTCCCGGAACGTTGACGGCATCGGCCTCCCCGAGAACGTCTTCGATCGCGATCGTCACGAGCACCGACGGCGTGCTTGCGAGAAAGCGCTCTGCGGCAAAGGGCAGCTCCTCCGCCGCGTCGAGCGATGCGCCGCTCGCCGCGTCGCCGCGCAGCCGCGTCGCGGTCTGCGCATCCATCGCCTGCGCTTGCTCGAAAGCATTGACGAGGGCGGCTCGCTCGGCCGCGCGGTCGGCGCCGGCGCGCGCGCCGGCCTCCTGCGTCGGATAGAGTGCGAGCTCGCGACGCAGCGCAACGTCGCGCCCGGTCCACCATCCGGCGAGCGTGGGCAGGTCGTGGGAGCCGACGCTCGCTGCGGCCAGCGCCGGGTACCGCTGCGGCGGCAGGAAGCTTCCCTCGCTCCAATCGCGTTCGAAGTAGAGCACGCGAGTCGAAAGAATGCCCGCGGCGTTCAGGCGTTCGCGGAAACCTTCCGGCACGGTTCCAAGATCTTCGCCGACGATCGCGCACCGATTGCGGACGCTTTCGAGCGCGAGAATGCCGAGCATCTCCTCGAACGGATAGCGAACGTACGCGCCCTCGTTCGCCTCCATCCCGCGCGGGATCCAGAACGCGCGCTGCAGCGACATCACGTGGTCGAAGCGAAGGATGCCGGCGTGGCGCATGCTCGCGCGAAGGATCGCGACGAACGGCGCGTAGGCGCGCTCGCGCAACGCGCGCGGCGAGAGCGGCGGCAGCCCCCAGTTCTGCCCGAGCGCGTTGAGCGGGTCGGGCGGTGCGCCGAGCGCCGCGCCGGAAACGATCGTGTCCTGGTCGGCCCACGCGTCGGCGCCGTTACGGTCGGCGCCGACGGCGAGGTCCCGGTAGAGCGTCGTGCCGAGCTTTCGGCAGACAGCGGCGGCGCGGGCGAGCTGCTCGTCGGCAACCCATTGCAGGAAGAGATAGAAATCCACGCGCTCGCGGTGCGCGCGCGCAAAGCGCGCGACCTCCGGGCCGTGCGGCACGCGGTATTCGCTCGGCCAGTGCTGCCAGTCGTAAAGACCGCGGCTGTCGTCGCGGAAGAACTCGTCGAGGGCTTCGTAGGTCGCGAGGCGCTCCAGCGCCGGGCCGCCCCGTCGCACGAACCGGCGAAACGCGCTGGCGTGGCGGTCGCGCCGGGCGCGCACGGCCCGGTGAATCTGAGCCAGCACCTCGAGCTTTAGCGCGGCGACGCCGCGGTAGTCCACGAGCGGACGGTCGCGCAGTTCGGCGAGCCGCCGCGCGAACGCCGGCTCGGCAATCCGCGCTTCGATCTCCGGCAGTTCGCAAGCGAGCGCGACTTGCTCGACGTCAATGTAGAGGACGTTGAGGAACAAGCGGCTCGACGGGCAATACGGGCTCGCTGCGGCTGGGTCGCTCGGATGCAGCTCGTGGAGCGGATTGAGAGCGAGCGCGCCGGCTCCGGCGTTTGCGGCGATCTCGCCGAACGTCTGCAGGTCTCGAAAATCGCCGATGCCCCAGTTGCGCTGGGAGCGCAAAGCGTAGAGCTGCGTCGAGAGCGCCCAGATGCGCCCCGCGCGCATTGCCGGCGGGAGGTAGCATTGCGGCGGCACGACGATGAGAGGGCACTGGCGTTCGTTTCGGCCGTCCGCGGCGCGCAGGTGGTGGTAGCCGATCGGCAGGTGTTGGATCGCTCCGGCATACGGCTCGCCGCTCTCCAACCCGATTTCGTACGACAGGTCCGGGAGCGCAACGTCCTGGCCGCGCGTAACGACGATCGCGGGCGGCAACGGATCCGCGTCGCGCCGCTCGAGGTCGCGCAGCCCGCGTTCCACCGAGGATTCGCTCGCGGCATCGAATCCCAGCGCCGTCAGGAGGGCCCGCGACGTGGCATGCGTCGTGCGAACCTCGTCGCCGAAGTAGGAGTAGTACGTGGGCTCGATGCCGGCCGCCGCGGCGAGCCGCTCGAGCGCGCCGCTCATTCGCCCAGCCGTCCGGCAAAGAGCGAGAGCGAGCGATCCTCGATCGGCAGGCGCGACCCCGGCGCGACCGGCACGTTCAACGCGCCGTCGGGACGCGCGGTGTCTACGAGCAAGTCCCAGCGGCGCACGGCGGCTACGAGCGGAATGGTGAACTCGACGCGTTCCGCGTGCGCGTTGAGGATGAGCAGGAAGCTGTCGTCGGTTTCGGGGTAGCCCTGCAAGCTGACGAATCGGTCTCCGACGTCGCCTCCGAGCAGCGCGCCGAAACAGCGGCGTCCGGGATCCTCCCAATCTTCGCGCGACATCTCGCGTCCGTCCGGAGCGAACCAGACGATGTCCTTGAGCGACCCCGGCTCGGTCGCCACGCCGCGGAAGAAGCGCGGCCGCCGAAAGACCGGATGCGCGCGGCGCAACGCGATAAGGCGCCGCACGAATCTAAAGAGCGCGCCGTCGGCCGACCAGTCGATCCAGCTCGTTTCGTCGTCTTGGCAGTAGGCGTTGTTATTTCCGCGCTGCGTGCGATGGAGCTCGTCGCCGGCCATCAGCATCGGGATGCCTTGCGAGAGCAGCAGCGTGGCCAGGAAGTTGCGCACCTGCCGCTGGCGCAGCGCCAGAATCCCAGGGTCGTCGGTCTCCCCTTCGGCGCCGCAGTTCCAGCTGTAGTTCTCGTCGGTCCCGTCGCGGTTGCCGTCCAGGTTGGCGTCGTTGTGCTTGCGATCGTACGAGACCAGATCGCGCAGCGTGAACCCGTCGTGCGCCGTGACGTAGTTGAGGCTGGCGCGCGGCCGCCGGCCGCGGCGGTCAAAGAGGTCGCTCGAGCCGGTCAGCCGCGTCGCCACGTCGTGCACCGGACCGTCGCCGCGCCAGAAGCGCCGCGTCCCGTCGCGAAAGCGGTCGTTCCACTCCGACCAGCCAGCGGGAAATTCGCCCGCGCGATAACCGCCGGGGCCGAGGTCCCACGGCTCGGCGATCAGTTTGACCCGTGAGAGAATCGGGTCCTGTTCGACCGCGGCGAGAAAGCTGCTCTCTTTGGAGAAGTGGCGGTCGCGTCGCGCGAGCGTCGTCGCTAGATCGAAGCGAAACCCGTCCACGTGCATCTCGCGCACCCAGTAGCGCAGCGAGTCGGTAACGAGCTTGAGCACGTGCGGATGATCGAAGTTGAGCGAGTTGCCGCAGCCCGTGTAATCCACGTAGTACCGCGGGTCTTCGGCGAGCGCGTAGTACGATTTGTTGTCTATGCCGCGCAGGCTCAGCGTCGGGCCGAGTTCGCTCCCTTCGGCGGTATGGTTGAAAACGACGTCGAGGATGACCTCGATGCCCGCGTCGTGCAGGCGCGTGACCATCGTCTTGAACTCGCCGAGATCGGCAGCCGACAGGTAGCGCGGGTGCGGTGCGAAAAACGCGATCGGGCTGTACCCCCAGTAGTTGCGCAATCCTCGCTCGACGAGGTGGCGGTCGTCGAGGAAGTAATGGATCGGGAGCAGCTCGATCGCCGTGACGCCCAAACGAACGAGGTGCTCGATCGCGGCGGGAGACGAGAGGCCCGCAAAGGTTCCACGCAACGCCTGAGGCACGCCGGGGTGCTTCATGCTGAAGCCGCGGACGTGGAGCTCGTACAGGATGAGCTCGTGCCAGCGCGTGTGGAGAAGACGATCGTTCCCCCACGTGAATGCCGTGTCCACCACGACGCATTTGGGCATGCCCGCGGCGTCGTCGCGGCGATCGAAGGACAGGTCGGCGCGAGGCGAGCCGATGCGGTAGCCGAAGTGCGCGTCGCTCCATTGCAGATTCCCGGCGACCATTGCCGCGTACGGGTCGAGCAAGAGCTTGTGATGGTTGAAGCGATGTCCGCCGGCGGGATCGTACGGCCCGTAGACGCGGTAACCGTACAGCAGGCCGGGGCGGGCGTCGGGCAGGTAGCCGTGCCAGACCGAATCGGTATACTCGGGGAGCACGATGCGCTGCGTCTCGCGACGGCCGCGCGGATCGAACAAGCAGAGCTCGACCTTTTCAGCGTGCTCGGAGAAGAGCGCGAAGTTGACGCCGGCCCCGTTCCAAGTCGCGCCGAGCGGATAGGGGCGCCCGGGAAGAACCGCGACGCGCTGCGGGCGTGAGATCATCGCGGGCGCAGGACGAGCACGGCCAGCGGCGGCAGGCTCAGACGTAACGATTGCGGGTACCCGTGCGACGCGACGGCCAGCGTCGTTACCGCGCCGCCGTTACCGACGTTGCTCCCCCCATAGTAGGCCGAGTCGGTGTTGAGCGCTTCGTCGTACGTGCCGGCGCCCGGCGCCCCGATGCGATAGCCGTGGCGCGCGAGCGGCGTCGCGTTTATCGCGACGATGCAATGCTCGTCGCTCGCGCCCCCCGACGATCGCGCGAAGACGAGGACGCTCTGCGCGGCGTCCTGGAAGTCGATCCAGGCGAAGCCGGGCGGCTCTGCGTCGAGGCGGTGCAACGCCGGCGTGCTTCGGTAGAGCGCGTTGCAGTCGCGCACGAGGCGTCCGACGCCGGCGTGCAGCTCGTCGCCGAGAAGCTCCCACTCGAGTTGACCGTCGTGGTTCCACTCGCGCGTCGCCGCCAGTTCTGCGCCCATGAAGAGCAGCTTCTTTCCGGGATGGGTGAAGAGCAGGGCGAGCAGCATGCGCAGGTTCGCGAACCGCTGCCAGCGGTCGCCGGGCATCTTGCCCAGCAGCGAGCGTTTTCCGTGCACCACCTCGTCGTGCGAGAGCGGCAGCACGTAGTTCTCGCCAAACGCATAGACCAGGCCGAACGTGAGATCGTTCTGGTGATAGCGCCGGTAGATGGGATCGTACGCGAAGTAGCGCAGCGTGTCGTGCATCCAGCCCATGTTCCATTTGAAGCCGAAGCCGAGGCCGCCGGCCTCCACCGGGCGCGAGACCATCGGCCACGCCGTGGACTCCTCGGCGATCGTCGTAGCGCCGTCGCCGCGCGCAAAGATCGTCGCGTTCAGGCGCCGCAGAAACGAAACCGCTTCGACGTTTTCGTTTCCCCCATGGGGATTTGGCTCCCATTCGCCGGGTCGCCGGCTGTAGTCGAGGTACAGCATCGAGGCTACGGCGTCCACGCGCAGACCGTCTATGTGGAACTCCTCAAGCCAGTAGAGCGCGCTCGCGACGAGAAAATTCGCCACTTCGCGCCGATCGAGATTGTAGATCAAGGTGTTCCAGTCGGGATGCAGGCCGCGGCGCGGATCGCCGTGCTCGTAGAGGTGCGTGCCGTCGAAGAACGCCAGCCCATGCGGGTCGTTTGGGAAGTGGCCGGGCACCCAATCGAGGATCACGCCCAGCTCGAGTTCGTGCGCGCGCTCGACGAAGGCGCGGAAATCCTCGGGCGTGCCGTAGCGGCTCGTCGGCGCAAACATTCCCGTGGGCTGATAGCCCCACGAGCCATCGAACGGGTGCTCCGTTATCGGCAGCAGCTCGACGTGCGTGAAGCCCATGTCGGCCACGTAGGGCAGGAGCCGGCCGGCGAGCTCGCGGTAGCTGGGCGACCGGCCCGCGCCGTCGCGCCGCCACGAGCCGAGGTGAACCTCGTAGATCGAAATCGGCGCGTCGGGACGATTTCGCTGCGCGCGCTCGCGCATCCATGCGTCGTCCTTCCATCGCGCGGGAGCGTCGCTCCACACGACCGACGCGCTGGCGGGGCGCAGCTCGGCGTAGCGCGCGAGGGGATCGGCCTTGAGTGCAAGCACCTCGCCGGCGGCGCCTTCGATCTCGTACTTGTAGCGCGCACCCGGCCCGACGGCCGGCACGAAGATCTCCCAGACGCCGCATTCGACGCGCTTACGCATCGGATGGCGGCGTCCGTCCCAGTCGTTGAAGTCGCCGACGACGCTCACGCGCAGCGCGTTCGGCGCCCAGACGCTAAAGACCACGCCGGAGATTCCGTCAACGCTCCGGCAGTGCGAGCCGAGGACTTTCCAAAGCTGCAGATGCGTGCCCTCGGCGATGAGATAGGCATCCACTTCCCCCAGAATGGGCCCGAAACGATACGGGTCTTCGATCTCGGCGGACCCGTCCGGCGTTTCGACGACGAGCACGTAGTCGAAGCTCTTGCGCCGCGCAAGCCGCGTCTCGAAGATACCGTCGTCGAGGCGATTCATTTCGTGCAGCTGCGCGCCGTCTCGCCGGCGCACGTACGCCCGGAGCGCTTGCGGCAACGAGGCGCGCACGACGACGCCGCTCGCGTCGGCGTGCATCCCGAGGTAAGCGAACGGATCGGCCCGGTATCGCCGCGAGAGCATCTACGCCGGACGAACCATTAGTCGCGCCGCGACGATTCCTGCGTAACAGGCCGCGACGCCGAGCACGACGCTGCCGAAGCCGTACGCCGTAGCCAGGCGCCATTCGCCCTCGTTTCCGAGGGTCCACGCCTCGAAGGCCAAGCTGGAAAACGTCGTGTAGCCGCCGAGAAAACCAGCAGTTAGCCCGACCCGCAGCAGCGGGTCGGCGCCGAACGCGCGCGTCTGCGCCAGTTCGCTCACTACGCCGATGAGAAAGGACCCGCCGATATTGATGAAGAGCGTGCCGAAAGGAAATCCGGCACCGAAACGCTGGACGAACAGGAGCGTGAGCGCGTAGCGGCAGATGCCGCCCAAGCCTGCGCCCACGCCAACGGCCAAGTAGGTCCCCACGCCGCGCGTTACCGGCCCTTCGGCGCGCCGGCGCGATAGGCGATGATTTCGACGCTCTCGAGCGTCACGAGACCTTCCTTTACCATATCGTCGAGCTGCGGGAGGAACGCGCGTATGCGCTCTTCGCTATCCACGATCTCGATCAGCACCGGGAGATCGGAGGAGAGGTCGAAGACGCGCGCCGCATGCACGACGGAATGCCCGCCGTATCCCTCGATTCCCTTGAAGACGGTCGCGCCGCTCAGTCCGGCTTTACGCGCCGCCTCGACGATCGCCGTATAAAGCGGCTGGTATCCCCATCGGTCGCTCTCGCCCACGAAGATGCGCAGAAGTTTCCCGGGTTCTTCGGTCTTCATAGAGTCCTCCAAGCGTCCAGCAGTGCGGCGACGGACCAGGCCTGCGAGATCGCGCCGCGCGGACGAAACGGCGCCGTTCCGTCCGCGAGTTCCGAGATGCTCCCCAAGCCGCCGTCGAACAACTGGCCGGCAAGCGGTTCCAAGAACGACCTCGCGAGCGCAGCGTCGCCGTGCACGCGCGCGTGCGCGACGGCGAACGGGCCGAGGAGCCACGGCCAAACCGTGCCTTGGTGGTACGCCGCGTCGCGGTCGTGCGGCGATCCCTCGTAGGTCGCGGCGAAGCGCGGATCCGACGGTGCGAGCGTGCGCAGGCCGTTGGTCGTGTAGAGCGCGGCGGCGCAGGCGTCCACGACGCCGCGCTGCCGCTCCGCCGGCAGCGGCGAGTGCGGCAGCGAGACGGCGAAGATTTGATTCGGGCGGAGCGTCGCGTCGTTGCCATCCGGCCCGTCGAGGGCGTCGTAACAGTAGCCGGCTGCGGGGTTCCAGAATCGCTCGAATCCGCCGAGCGCGAGATCCGCCAACCGCGCGTACTCGCCGGGCGATTCGCCGAGCAGCGCGGCGAACGCGGCCATGCGCGCCGCGGCGTTGTACCAGAGCGCGGCTACCTCCACGGGCTTGCCCGTGCGCGGCGTGACCACCCAGTCGCCGATCTTCGCGTCCATCCACGTGAGTTGCACGCCCGGCGCGCCCGCCGCGATCAGGCCGTCGCCGTCCATTCGAATCCCAAATCGCGTACCGTCGCGGTAACCCTCGAGGATGGCGCGCAGCGCCGGCCACAGCCGGCGCAGCGTCGCTTCGTCCCGCGTAGCGTCGACGTACCGGCCCGCGGCCTCGACGAACCAGAGCGCAGCGTCCACCGTGTTGTACTGCGGCTCGGAACCGTCTTCCGGAAGGAAGTTCGGCAGCATGCCGCCGTCCACGAGCGGCGCGAAGGCGAGCAGGACGCTCTTGGCGATCTCCGGCCGACCCGCGGCAAGCGTCAGGCCCGGGAGCGAGATCGCGGCGTCGCGTCCCCACTCGCCGAACCAATGGTAGCCCGCGATGATGCCGCGAGCGTCGCGGTCGTCGCGCGTCGGGCGGCGCACGACGAACTGATCGGCGGCCAACGCGCAGTGCTCGATCCAGGCCGGCGCGGCGTCCCCGGCAGCGTGGCGACAGGCCTGCAGCACCGCGGCTTCGTGCTCGACGCGCCGTTTCCACGCGCCGCCGGCGAGATCGGGCATTTCTTCGCCGCGCGCGCACGCAAGGGTGACGCTCTCGCCCGGCTCGAGGGAGAACGCGAACGTTCCCGCCGCGAGATTGTCGTCGCGGTCGTCGAGGCCGCGGCGCGTCTCTTCTGCTAAGACGAAGTCGCGGTACCAGACGTTCTCGAGGCGCACGTCGCCTCGGTCGCTGCCAAGCCGGAACGGCGCGGCGCCCGGATACGCCTCCACTCGCATGCCGCCTTCGCACGGCGCGACGTCGACCTTCCAGTCGCCGGCGTGCGTATTGCCGTGAAAAGAGCGGTAGTTCACGAAGGCGCGCGCGGTAACGTCCAGCGTCCCCGCAGCACGCAGCACGCGATAACGCACGTAGGTTACGTCTTCGCCGGGCTCCATCCAAATGCGTTTCTCCAAGAGCGCGTCGCCGAGCGCGTAACGCCAAACCGGCGTCGTGCCATCGAGATAAAAGCGCTCGATCGCCGCGAAGCCCTGCGGATCGACGTAGCCGCCGCTCCAGCGATTGGTGGCGATGGGATAGGTGACGCCGCCGTAGCGCACGCTCTCGTCAACCTTCGTCACGAGCAACGTGCGGCCGGCGGGCGGTCGCAGCGCGGCGACCAGCAGGCCGTGGTAGCGCCGCGTCAGCGTTCCCGCCACCGTGCCCGAGGCGAAGCTGCCCGTTCCATTGGTGACGAGCCATTCGCGGCGTTCGGCGGCGGCGAGATCCCCGCAAATCGCGCGTCCGAATGCGATCGGATGCGCCGTGCCTTCAATCAAACGGATGTTTCCCTTGCTTGCAGTACTCGCCGCACTGCTGGATCAGCTTGGCAACCAGCGCGGTCCAGCCGGTTTGGTGGTTGGCACCCAAGCCGGCGCCGTCGTCGCCGTTAAAATACTCGTAGAAAAGCACGTTGTCGCGCCAGAGCGGGCTTCTCTGGTACGTCTCGTTTGCGCCGAAGACGGCGCGCCGGCCCGAAGAGTCGAGCGTGAAGATTCCCGTGAGGCGATGCGACAGTTCCATCGAGAGGTCCCAGAGCGTCATGAAGCGGCCGGAGCCGGTCGGCATCTCAACCTTGAAATCGTCGCCGTAGAAGTAATGGAACTTCTGCAGCGCTTCGACGATGAGGTAGTTGATGGGGAACCAGATGGGACCGCGCCAGTTCGAGTTGCCACCGAAGAGCCCGCTCGTGGACTCGGCGGGTTCGTAGTCTATGCGGTACTCGTTGCCGTCGAGTTTGAGGGAGTATGGATGCTCCGCGTGTTCGCGCGAGAGCGAGCGGATGCCGTACGGCGAGAGAAACTCGGACTCGTCGAGCATCCGCGCGAGCAGGCGTCGGAGGCGCTCGCGATCCACGATTGAGAGGATGCGCCGGATGCCGACTCCGCCCTCTTGCATGGCGGCGATGTTCTCGATGAGGTCCGGCCGGTTGTGGACGAACCACTCGACCCGCTTTGCAAAGTTCGGCAGCTTCTCCCGAATGGTGCCGTCGAAGGTCTCGACGGCCAGCAGCGGGATGAGCCCGACGAGCGAGCGGATGCGCAACGGTATGACGTTGCCCTCGGCGTGGAGGTAGTCGTAATAAAAGCCGTCCTCGTCGTCCCAGAGTCCGCGGTCTTCCTGCCCGCCGATCTTGTTCATGGCGTCGGCGATGAGGAGAAAGTGCTCGAAGAACTTCGAGGCGATGTCTTCGTAGACCGGCATCTCGTGCGCAAGCTCCAGCGCGATCGCGAGCATGTTGAGCGTGAACACGCCCATCCAGCTCGTGCCGTCGGCCTGATCCAGGCGTCCGCCGCCCGGCAGCGGAGCGCTGCGATCGAAGAGGCCGATGTTGTCGAGGCCGAGGAATCCGCCTTGGAAGACGTTGCGTCCTTCCACGTCCTTCCGGTTCACCCACCAGGTAAAGCAGAGCAGCAGCTTTTGGAAGACGCGCTCGAGGAAGAAATAATCGCCGCGTCCCGTGCTCTTGCGCTCGATCTTAAAGACTCGGTACGCCGCCCACGCCTGAACCGGCGGGTTTACGTCGCCGAACGCCCACTCGTAGGCCGGGATCTGGCCGTTGGGGTGCATGTAGTACTCGCGCGTGAGCAGCGAGAGCTGGACCTTCGCAAACTCGGGGTCGATCAACGAGAGCGCCACGCAGTGAAATGCGAGATCCCATGCGGCAAACCAGGGATACTCCCAGGTGTCGGGCATGGCGAGAACGTCGTCGCTGTAGAAGTGGTCCCAGTTGGCGTTACGCCCGTGCAGTCGCGACGCGGGCGGCGGCGGTTCGAGCGGATCGCCATGGAGCCAATCGTGGACGACGTAGTTATAGAACTGCTTGCTCCAGAGCAAGCCCGCGAAGGCTTGGCGTTGGATCGAGCGCTCGTCGCCGGTAATCGGAAAGGCGTTGAGTTCGCCGTAGAACTCGTCGGCTTCGGCGATCCGCTGCTCGAAGATGCGCTCGAAGTCGGCCAGCGGCTCGCGCATCGCGCGATCGCAGAGGCGCAGGCGCAGGACGGCCCGGCCGCCTGCGGGGAGGTCGAGGGCGTAGCGGGCGGCGCACTTCGTGCCGGTTTGCGCGGGATTGACGGCCTCGGGTCGTCCGCCCGCGACGCAGTCGTTGATGCCGTCCTTCACGTACGCGCTTGCGTTGGGAGAGTTGAAGATGCGTTCGAAGTTCGTCTCGTTCTCGGTGAAGAGCAGCTCGTCGGACTCCTCGCAGTAGAAGCGGTACGTCCCCAGCACGTCGTGCGACGCGACGACGCAAGCGAGGTCGGATCCCTGCCCCTCGCTGGGTTCGCGCCGGAGCGACGGCTTCTCGACGCCGGGCTTCCAGGACCAGGTGTTGCGAAACCAGAGCGTCGGCAGAAGCGTCAGCGAGGCTCGCTCCGGCCCGCGATTGACGACCGTAAGGCGGATCAGCACGTCGTCCGGCGAGCTCTTTGCGTACTCGACGTAAACGTCGAAGAACCGGTCGTCGTCGAAGACGCCCGTATCCACGATCTCGAATTCGGGATCGAGTCTCGTGCGCCTCCGGTTCTCCTCGACGAGACGGTCGTACGGATACGCCGCTTGAGGATACCGGTACAGCATCTTCATGTATGCATGCGACGGCACCGCGTCCAGGAAGTAGTACACTTCCTTAACGTCTTCACCGTGATTGCCTTCGTTGCCGGTCAGTCCGAAAAGCCGCTCCTTGAGGATCGGATCCTTGCCGTTCCAGAGTGCGACCGCGAAGCAAAGACGCTGGTACCGGTCGCAGATGCCGCCGATGCCGTCTTCACCCCAGCGATAAGCGCGCGAGCGCGCGTGATCGTGCGGCAGGTACTCCCACGCCGTGCCGTAGGGACTATAATCTTCGCGCACGGTGCCCCACTGGCGCTCGCTGAGGTAGGGTCCCCAGCGATGCCAGGCGGCGTTTTCCGATACGGCTTCGAGCCGCCGCCGCTCGGCGTTCATCGCGCGGCGAGAAAGGTGCGTATGAGTGCGGCGATCTCCGCCGGCCGTTCAAGGATCGCGTAATGCCCGGATCCTGGCAAGAGTTCGAAGCGCGCGTTGGGCAGCAGCGCCGCAACCTCGCTTTCGGCGCGCTCGGGTGCATCGTGCTCGGGTGAGATGACGAGCGCCGGCGCGGCGACGTGCGTCGTTTCCTCCGCGAAGCCGGCGAATGCCCAAGAGTCGAAGCTTTCCAGCGCAGCGTCGCGCGGCATCGTTGCGGCGGCCGCACAGAGACGATCGAGGACGGCCGGATCCGGCGGCGTGTGAAAGGTGCGCGCGAGCCAGTTTCTGGCGGCCACTGGATCTCCCGCGGTCGAGCGAAGGAAGGCCTCGCCCTTGGGCGAGTAGCCGCCGCCGCTTGCAGGCACCGGCGCCACGAGCACGAGGGCGCTAACCAAGTGCGGCGCGTCCACCGCCAATCTCAAGGCGACGGTGGCGCCCATCGAGTGGCCGACGACGACGACCGGCCCGGCGTCGAGCGACTCGATCAGCTCGCGCAAATCGGCGGCGTAGCGCTCGAGCCGGTACGGCCCCGCTGCGGCATCCGAGGCGCCGCTGCCGCGCAAATCTATTGCCAGCGATCGGAAGCCCGGCCCGATCGCGGAGATCAGATCCTGCCACACCGATCCGTCCGCCTGCCATCCGTGAACGAAGAGCAGGCGCGTATCGCCCGACCCGATCTCTCTGAACGCGATTCGGGCGCCGTCGCCGGCGCGCAACGATTGCATTCTTGCGGACTACGGCGCGCCGGTGCAGGAGCCCTAGCCGAACGCATTGCACCCCACCGGCGTGCAGGAGCCTCGCGCCAACCTTCGCGTCTCGCTCGATGGAGCGGAACTGGAGGTCTTCACGATTCCGCCGGCGCGCTCGGCGTGCCCGACGCTCGTCTTCCTGCACGAAGGGCTTGGGTCGGCGGCACTCTGGCGGGACTTTCCGCGAGTCCTCGCCTCGAGCAGCGGCTTCGGCGCCGTGGTGTATTCGCGGCGCGGCAACGGCTTCTCGTCGCCGCTTGCGCGGCCGCGCAACGCGCGGTACATGCACGATGAGGCGCTCGTCGTGCTGCCGGCGCTGCTCGCCGAGTTGGAGATCGACCAGGCCGTGCTCGTCGGTCACAGCGACGGCGCATCGATCGCGCTGATCTATGCCGCCGAGCATCCGGACGCGGTGCGCGGACTCGTGCTCGAGGCGCCGCACCTGTTCGTCGAGGAGCTTTCGCTGCACAGCATCGCCGCCGTCCGCGAAGCCTACGACCGCGGCGACCTGCGCGCGCGCATGGCGCCCTACCACGCCGACGTGGATCGAACGTTCTACGGTTGGAACGACGTTTGGCTGTCGCCGGAGTTTCGCGAATGGAACGTCGAGTCGTACGCCGCGCGCTTGCGCGCGCCGGTGCTCGCGCTGCAAGGGCTCGAAGACGAGTACGGAACGCCGGCGCAGTTGGAGAGCATCGCGCGGCGCGCTCCGGCGCCCGTCGATCGCATCGCGCTCGCGCGCTGCGGCCACGCGCCGCACCGCGAGAGGCGAATGCTCGTGGAAGCTGCCGTCGCGGCGTGGCTGGGCGAGAAAGCTCGGACGCCCTAAGGCAGCCGCATCGTCGCGCGTGCGACGGGAACCACGTGGCCCCCGACGTCGATCCCGTTTTCGCCGCGATCGCCATCCACGTACACGTGCAGGAGGCTGCGCCGCCCCATCTTCGTGCCTTGCTCGCTGATGAAGCGCGTGCCGTGCGCGGAGGGTGCGAGGCCATGCTCCATCATGAATGCCGCAAGCGGGCCGGTCGCGCTTCCGGTGGCGGGGTCCTCTACGATGCCGACCTCGTCGGCGAACATGCGCGAGTAGGCGCCCGCAGGCGTCGGCGTAAAGATGAAGATGCAGGTGGGCTCGCGCTCGTTTGCGAGCAGCGCCGCGAGCGCCGCCGAGTCGGTTCGCGCGCGGTCCACCGCTTCGCGGTCGCGCAGCGCTACGTAGAGGTTGGGATTCCCGGCGCTCAAACCCATGCACGGGACTCCGTCGAGCAAGTCGTTCGGGTCGAGACCGACCGCGGCGGCGCACGCGCTGCGGTCGAACGTGCGAAGCCGCGCGATCGGCGGCGTGCGCAGCCAAATCAGCGGATCGGCGCCGTCGTCGACGCGCACCCGCACGAGACCGACGTTTTCGTGCAGCGAAAAGGCGTTCGTGCCCGCCGGCAGCATCCCCGAATCGCGCAGCACCCAAGCGGTGCCGATCGTGGGGTGCCCGGCAAACGCCATCTCGTGTGCCGGCGTGAATATCCGCACGCGCGCCGCGGAGTCGCCGTCCTCCGCGGGAAATACGAACGTCGTCTCCGAGAGGTTCAACTCGCGAGCGATGCGCTGCATCGTCGCGCCGTCGAGCGCGGCCGCGCGCTCGAACACCGCCAGCGGATTGCCCTCCAGCGGCGTTTGGGTGAAAACGTCAACGACCCGGTACGCGATATCCACGACGTTCCGTACTTTGGCGCCGCCGTTACGTCCCCTCGTCCGCGCCGGCGTGGAAGACGAACTTGACGATGAGGCGGTTGAGCGTGGCTCCCGAAGCCGGGCTGCCGTAGTTCACGTACAGCTCGTTGCCCGTCCTGAAGCGCTGATGGAAGCCGATCGCGAGGTTGTTGCCGATTTGCGTTGCGAAACCGCCGTAGCCGTTGATGTCCTGCAGGCCGACGGTAAACGCGCTCTCGTCGCTGACGTTATACCCCAGCGAGACGCGCCGAAGCCACTGCGAGTCGAGGACTCCGTTCGAGAACGCTCGCTCGTACGTGCCGTCGTACTCGAGCCCCAGGCTGAAACGCTTGCCGAGCGGACGGCTGGTCGAGATCGTGAACAGATGCACGTAGTCGTCGCCGAACGGCCCCCAGGCGTAGTTGGTGTCGAACGGCTCCGGCGTGCCGTCGCGGTATCCCACGGGGATCTGGTAGAGGTTGAACGGCTGGGTGAATCCGTCGCGATAGCACGGGTATCCGGTGAAACTCGAGTCGTAGAGGATCGGGCCGCTGCAGCCCGGGCCCGCGGGCACGCCGTACGAGCGCAACTGCCCTACCGCGACCCCCGCGCCGTTGAGCGAGAGGCCGTCCTTGAACGTCGCGTTGAGAAAGGCTTGCGTGTCGGCTTGGTGCACCGCGCCCGAATCGTCGAGGAAACGGTCCGCCGCGACGAAGAACGAGTAGTTCTTGATGGCGGGCGACGCGCCGGTTACGTTCGCGTAGATCTGGGGTCCGCGGATGTCGGAGTTGGCGGTATAGCCGTCGATCGGATCGTAGTTCGGCGACGCGTCGAGGTAGCCGGCGTTGAACTCGAGATCGTTCTTGTGCCGGTCGACGAAGAACTGCATGAAGTCGGCGTGCCCCTGCGGAACCCACGTGCCGTTCTCGAACGAATAGTCGGCGAAGTAGATCATGCCGTTGCTCAAGTCGCGGGCCTCCATGCCTCCTTCGATCGTGTCGTCCGTTCCGCCGACGCTGTGGTTGGCGAAGACGCCGTCGCTCCAGTAGATGAACGAGCCTCCCTGCACCGCGTGCTCGTAGCCGTACGCCTGATCGCTGAACGTGTCGTTATTCGTTACGTCGTAGCCGTGGAAGGTGAGCGCCCCGAAGCTCTGGTCGCCGAAGGTCCCTTCGGCCTTTGCCCCGCTGTCGAACGGCCCGACCGATGGCGAGTAGAAGACGAGGTTGGAGGCCGTCACGTACGACCCCGTGGGCGTGCGCGGCCCCGTCGCGGCATTGATGAATGCGGCGCCTTGGGAGAAGAAGGGCCGATACTCGACGAGCTGGCGCTGGAACTCCTGCGGCGCGATCGTCTGCTGATCGATCTCGACGTTCGAAAAGTCCGGATTGAGCGTGCCGACGAAACGGATCGTCGGCGTCAGCGGGTAACTCACGTCGGCCCCGAACGAGCGGACGTTCATCGGCAAGAACGTGCCGTTGGCTTGCTGGAAGTAGTTGCGCTGGCTTCCGATACTGGCCAAACCGTAGACGTCGGCGCGCGGCTTCGGTCGAGCGGCCGCGGCTGCGCCGAGCTCGAGCGATCCCGCAGCCCAAAACCGCGTGTCTTGGAACGTCGGCCACGTTCCCGACGGCGCGTCTTGCATGATCGGATCCCAGACCCACGAGATGTGCTCTCCGCGCGCTGCGATTCCTCGGACGAACTGGAGCCGCCATTGCTGCTTCCCGCCGCGCGGCACGCGCAGGACGTCGAGCGGCACGATCATGACCGCGCTCCACGAGCCGTCGGCCGCGCGTCCGGCAGCGCTCCAACGCGGGCGAAATCGGACGTTCTCGTTTGCCTGCTGGTAGAGCACGCCGCGCGGCGTCGTTTCGAAATAGTACGCCTGGCTGCCGGCGCCGCTCGTGTCCACGCCGATGCCGACGAAGTCGTCGAGGCCGAAGCCGACGTCGTTGGTCGTTTGCGACGCGGCGATCGGAATGCCGGGCTGGTCGGCTTTGAAGGCGATATACAGATTGACGTCGTCGTAGAGCACGTACGCCTTGGTTGCCATCGCAGCCGGCGATCGCGTCGTGACGTTCTGCCAGGGGCCGCTCCCATCGGGGACGCGCCCGGCCTCCCACGCCGGGTCGGACAGGCTCGGGTCGAGTGGCATCGGATGGGGCGCCCTCACGAGCGCGAACGAGAAACTCCCCGACACCGCGGCGCGCGCTGAAGCGGCCGCAAGCGCCAGTGCGACCGAAAAGGCCAAGAGGAGGGCAAGCGATCGTGCCATGGTGTGAGCTCGGATCGAGTTCCGTCTGAGTCTAGCATCGCGCCCACCCTCGCGCTTTCAAATTCCAGCGAATTGATGGGTCCTTGATGCGCCGCGCGGCGCTAGGTGCGGCGCGGCAGCAGGCGCAGTTGGGCCGCGGCGTAGTCGAACTGCACGACGAACTGGTCCAGAAACGCGGCTCCCAGATGGCCGAAGGCCGTCCCGCCCAGGGTCTGCGTCGTGCCGATGCGCTGCGGGCCGGTGCGGTAGTCGCCGATCGTCACCTGAGGAATCTCGCCGGTCATCTCGACGCTGCTCCCGCCGATTCCGCTGACGAGGCGGCTGCCGGTGATGCTGAACAGCCCCGGATGTTTGGTGTAGAAGTCGTGCGCGAGGTTGATGTTGGACTCGTCACCCGTGTCCACTGCGAGCTGCGCGCGCACGGAGCCGAGCGCGACGTTGGCGATGGGCACGAAGTTCTGAAAGGAGAGCGGGACGATGACCGCACCGCCGGATGCGGGGGCGCCGAACCGGACGACGTGCCGGCTTGCGTCGATCTCGACGGCGGTCGATGCGAAGAGATCTGCTCCGAGCACGACGTCGTAGCCGTAGCGCCGCAGGTCGCTGAGGACCACGTAGTAGGCGTCGCCATACACGGCGTTCCCGACGCGCAAGGGTCCGGCGCGGACGACTTGCGTCGAATAGCCCCCCAAGCCGCGCACGCGATAGGTTCCGACCACCGGCGCGCCCAGGCGGCTTGCGAGTTCGGAGCTCACCGAGAGCCCGGAGTTCCCCGTGTCGAGCAAACACCGCAGCGGAATCCCGGCAAGTTCGCAGTCGACGATAGGCGTGACCGCCTTCGGGTCGGTCGGGATCGGCGCCGGCGCGCCGCTGAAGACGGGAAGCGGGCCGCGCGGCGCGTGGAACGCGGAAGCGACGAACGCGCGATCGTCGTACCGTTCGAATACGCGACCGTCGTGCAGCACCTCGAACGGCAGCGTGAACGCTCCGACGCGCCGATAATCGACGATACTCGAAGGTGTCGTTGCCGTCGAGCGTGCGCGCGGCGCGCACGAGACCGCTTTGCTGGTCGACGAAGAGCCGCAGCGGAACCGAGCTAGAGTCCCCGACGACGATCGTGTCGTACGGCTTACCGTCGAACGTATCGCTGCCGGCGGCGCCGACGTGGCCGCCGCGGGCGGGAAACGCCGGTGCCAGAAATGCGAGCGACGCGACGAGCCCCAGCGCCCGCAAGTACGGCTGCGGTTGCGAGGACTCCGGCAACGCGGTTCCGTTCACGTTGACCGAGTAGAGCCGTTCGCCGTCGAAGTACGTGCCCTGGCAGAGCTCGCCGGTGCAGCGCCGCACTGCGACGCGCACTCCTTCGCCGTCGCTCGAGACGACGGCGGGAGCGCCGTCGAACTCCAGCCGCGAGACCGATACGATGTGGGCGTCCCAGATCGGGCCGGCCGCAGACCGCATTTTCTGCATCAGGCGCGCGGCGTCAACGTCGCTCCGGTTCGCTCCGAGCGTTGAGGCGACGACGGCGCAGAGCAAGCCCACCCGCATGGCGAAGTACATAGCGCGATGGATTTCGAGTTACTCGACGGCTATCTTCTCGATGGCACGCCTTCGAAAGCCGAGGTCGTGCGGCGCTTGCTCGAGCGGCGGCTGCCCGCCGCGGGCGCGGCACCCTTCTACGAGGGCATGGAACGCCTGGGTGCGCGGACGCCGGATCTGGCGCTGCTCGCCCTGCGCCTCGTGCTGGCAGGACGCAAGGCCGACGACGAGGCCGTTACGCGTCTGCGCGATCTCGCCGGCCGGGCGCGCGAGGGCGACGACGCCGCGCGCAGACTCTATCGAGCGATAGACGAGCCGCAATCCTGATGCTGCGCGGTCACGAGATCGTCGCATCGTACCCGCATCGCAGCGAGCGCGCGCTCGATCGCGTCTCGTTCGAGGTTGGCGCCGGACGGACGCTTTGCATCGTTGGCCCGTCCGGCGCGGGCAAGTCGACGCTGCTGCGCATCGTTGCGGGGCTGCTGCATCCTCAAGGCGGCGACGTGAGTATCGACGGCGTTTCGCTTCTCGGCGAGCCGCCGCAGCGGCGACGCGTCGCGCTGGTCTTTCAAGACGATGCGCTGCTGCCCCACGCAACCGTGCGCGAAAATCTTCGCTTGGCGGTACGCGGGCGGCGCGACGGCAAGGACGCGCGCGTCGAAGAGACGGCCCGCGCGCTGCACGTCGCGGAGCATCTCGACCGCCGGCCGCGCCGGCTCTCCGGCGGAGAGCGGCAGCGAGCGTCGATCGCGCGCGCGCTGCTCTCCGATCCTCGCGCGCTGCTGCTCGACGAACCCCTCGCCCATCTCGACCCTTCGCTGCGCCGCAGCATTCGCGACGAGGTGCTCGGCGTGCGCCAGCGTTTCGCGGGACCGATCGTGTACGTGACGCACGATCACGTCGAAGCGATGACCGTCGGAGATCGCCTCGCCGTGCTCGTGGACGGCCGCATCGAAGACGTGGGAGAACCGGCGCGCGTGTACGACGCGCCTCGAACGACCGCCGTCGCGCGCTTCTTGGGCGAGCGCCCGATGAATCTCTTGGCCGCGGACGGATACCTCCTCGGTATCCGCCCCGAGTTCGTGCGTATCGAGCAGAGCGGTGCGTGGCGCGGGCGGATCGTGCGGCGCGAAGTCACGGGAGCCGACGCCTACCTCGACGTCGAGACGGCGCGAGGCAACGTCGTCGTGCGGGTACCGGCTGCTCAGGCCCAACGTTGCGGCGATTTCGTCGCGCTGGATTTGCCCGCGCAGTTCCTGCGCCGATTCGATCCGGGAGACGGGGTCGCGATCGCGTGAACGATCTCGCCGATCTGGCGCGCGGCATCATCGTTGCGGGCTTTCCCGGCGGCGACGTCGAGGCCGAGCGTCCGCTCTTGGGCGGGTACGTGCTCTTTGCGCGCAACGGGACGTCGGTGCCGGAGGTTCGGCGCTTGACCGACGCCCTGCGCGAGCGCTACGAGGATCTGCCGCCGCTCGTCGCCATGGATCAAGAGGGCGGCCGCGTGATGCGTCTGGAGGCAGGCGTCGAGCCGATGCCCGCAATGATGGCGCTTGGCGCCGTTGACGACGTGGATCTTGCGGGGCGGGCCGGAGAGCAGGTTGCCTTCGATCTGCGACGGGCCGGATGCAACCTCGATTTCGCGCCGGTGCTCGACCTCGCCGTCGAGCCGCGCAACGTAGCGATCGGGACGCGATCGCTCGGATCGGATCCGCAGCTCGTGGCGCGATTGGGGCGTGCCTTCGCACGCGGCTTGCTGCGCGGCGGCGTGCAGCCTTGCTACAAGCATTTTCCCGGTCACGGCGCGACGGAGGTTGACTCGCACGTCGCGCTGCCCGCCGTGGAGCGCGATCTCGACGCCTTGCGCGCCCGCGATCTCCTGCCGTTCGAGCTCGTTGCCGCCGAAGCGCCGGCGATGATGAGCGCGCACGTCGTCGTCCGCGCGCTGGACGCCGAGCGGCCCGCAACGCTGTCGCGCGCAGCGCTGACCGATCTCCTGCGCGGCACGTTTCGATTCGGCGGCGTCGTTTTCACCGACTGCATGGAGATGGAGGCGATCGCCGCGCTCGGCACCGTCGAATCGGCCGTGGCGGCGCTGGCGGCCGGAGCCGACGCGCTGATATTCAGCCACGACGCCGGGCTGGCGCTGGATGCAGCCGACGCCATAGCGGCAGCGGTGCGCAACGGGCGCATCCCGCGCGAACGCTTGGAAGAGGCGAACGAACGCGTGCGGCGCCTGCGCGCCGCGACCTCGCCGCCGCTCGACGCCGGCGCGTTTGCTCCGCACCCAGGCGTCGGGCGAGAGATCGGCCGGCGCGCCGTGACGCTCGTCCGGGGCTTGGCCCACGCCGACCCGCTTGCCTCGTTCGCCGTCGCGTTCGGCGGCGGACGCGCGACGCTCAAACACGAAGCGCCGGTTCTCGGCGAAACGATCGTCGCAATCGATCCCACGCAAGACGAGACCGAACGCATGCTTTCGGCGCTGGCCGCCGCGAGACGCCGCCCGCTCGTTCTCACGAAGCGCGCCCATCTCTACCCGGCGCAGGCGCGCGCCGTCGCCGAGATCTTACGTCGCTACCCCGACGCGCTCGTAGCCTCGGTGGCCGAACCCTTCGACCTCGCATTGTTCGGCCAGGCGCGCCATCTCGTCGCCGCGTATGGGGACGACGTCGCCTCCATCGGCGGTCTGGCCGACGTCCTTTTCGGCGACAGCATGCCGGGCGGGCGTTTGCCGGTGGAGCTCTCGAGTGTCGCAGCCGCGCTTTAGCCGTGTCGAGAAGACGCTGCGAGATGCCTGCGGCGTCGAGTATACCGGCGCGGTCGCGCGCATCGAGCATCGCGGGCGAACGGTTTTCGAGCGCGCCTACGGGCGCACGCGCGCCGACGAACTCGGCAGGGCGATGTATTGCGACTCGCGCTTCGATCTCGCGTCGCTGACGAAGCTTTTCGTCGCAACGCTGGCCTTGCAGGCCGTAGCCGCCGGAGGGCTTGCGCTCGACGAGCCGTTATCCCGGATCGTCGGCGAGTGGCGCGGAACGCAACGGGAAGCGATCACCGCGCGCATGCTGCTCGCGCACGATTCGGGGATGAACTCGGGTGCGGATTACCGCGCGATCCTCGCGGAGAACGTCGAGCGATTCGCACTGAACTTGCCGCTCGCCGCGCCGCCCGGCGAGCGCGTGATCTACAGCGATCTCGGCTTCATCGCGCTGGGCGCGGCGCTCGAGCGCGCGACCGGCAGATCCCTTGCCTCGCTCGGCGCGAACGCGTTCTCCGAGTCGCTCGGCTTTCGACCGCGCGCAGCGGTGCGCGCGCAGATACCCGCGACGGAAGAAGACGACTGGCGCGGGCGCGTGCAGGGCTTCGTGCACGACGAGAAGGCCTATCTCATGGGCGGCGTTGCCGGCCACGCCGGGCTCTTCGGGACGGCCGCCGACGTTGCCGCGTTGACCGAAGCCTACCTCGGAGCGTCGCGCGGGCGCGGGGCCGAGGTGCTTCCCGCGGCACTCGCACGCGAGGCGATCTCCGAACAGGCCTACGACAGCGTGCTGCGGCGCGGGCTCGGGTGGGCGCTTAAGACGAGCGACGAAAACTCGTGCGGCCGCGCGATGGACCTCTCGTCGTTCGGACACACCGGATTCGTCGGCACGTGCGTCTGGGCCGATCCGGTGCGCGACGTCCAAGGCGTGCTGCTCACCAACGCCGTCTACTTTGGAAGAAACTCGCCCGTCGGCGGACGCGCGCTGCGCGCCAATTTCTACGAGGCGATGATCGAGGACCTCGGACTGTAGATGCTTGCGGTAGGAATGATGAGCGGCACTTCGCTCGACGGCATTGACGCGGCGCTCGTGCGCGTTCTGCCGCGGGGACGCGGCTACGCGCTGGAGCTGCTGCGCTTCGAAACTCGTCCGTACGCGCCCGAACTGCTCGGCGCGCTGCGCGCTGCGCTGCCGCCGCATGCCGGCAGCGTCGCCGCTGCGGCCCGTCTGCACGCCGCGCTTGGCCGTGCGTGCGCCGATGCGGCGCGCAGCGTTGCCGCGGGGGCGAAGATTGGGTTCGTCGCCGCTCACGGGCAGACCGTGTGGCACGACGGGGGCGCGTGCATCACGCTGCAGCTCGGAGACGCTTTCGTCATTCGCGAAGCGGTCGACGCGACGGTTTGCTACGATTTTCGCAGCGCCGACTGCGCGGCGGGCGGCCAGGGTGCGCCGCTCGTGCCGTACGCGGACGCCTTGCTCTTCGGCGGAACCGGGGAGGATCTCGTAGCACTCAACCTCGGCGGCATTGCCAACGTGACGCTGCTGGGCAAAGAGGCGGCCGCCGAGGCGACGAGCGCGTTCGACACCGGGCCTGCGAACATGCTGCTCGACGAATTCGTGCGCGAGCGAACGGGCGGCGAGCATCGCTTCGATCCCGGCGGCGAGTTTGCGGCCCGCGGGCGCGCGGACGAAGCGCTGCTCGCGCAGATGCTCGCCGACGAGTATTTTGCCGCGCCGCCGCCCAAATCTACCGGCCGCGAGCGCTTCGGGGCGCAGTTTCTGCTGCGACACGGCGGGGCGCTCGCGCGGCTATCGGTGGAAGACGGCGCCGCCACGCTGGTCGAGCTGAGCGCGCGCTCCGTCGCGACGGCGATCCACGCCGCGGGATTTGCAGGCGCTCGCGTGATCGTCAGCGGGGGCGGCGCGCGCAATCGCACGCTGATGACCGCGATCGCCGAGCGGCTGCCGGAGGCTCGCGTCGAACCCTCCGACACGATGGGAATACCTGCCGACGCGAAAGAGGCGATGGCCTTTGCGGTGCTCGGATACGAGACCCTGCGCGGGAGGCCGGCGAACGTGCCGGCGGCGACCGGCGCGCGGCGGGCGGTACCGCTCGGCGCGATCGCGCCGTGCGGCCTGCGCGAGCTTCTTGCGGAGGTTGATGGCGAGTGCCGAGCTTCGTAGGAGTTGACGCCGGCGGAAGCAAGACGGTCGCCGCGTTCGAGCGCGACGGCACGATCGTGCGAACCTATGCCGGCGATGCCGCGAACCCGCGCGTACGCGGCGCCGAAGGCGCCGCCGAAGCGATCGCGCGCGTCGTCGAGGGCGCGCTGCGCGGCGAACGTGCGGACGCAGTCGCCGTCGGAGCTGCGGGCGCCGGAAGCGAGGGCGTGCGCGCCGCCCTCTTGGCGGCGCTTGCGACGCGCCTGCCGGGCGTTCTGCTGGAGGTTGGTGACGACGCGCACATCGCGCTGCGCGCAGCGGTTCCAACGGGCGATGGCATCGTTCTGATCGCCGGGACGGGCGCCATCGCGTACGCCGAGGTTGGGGGTAAGCGCGTTCGCGCCGGCGGCTACGGCCATCTGCTCGGCGAGGAAGGTTCGGGATACGCGATCGGCGCGGCGGCGCTGCGCCGTCTCCTGCATGCGTACGACGGCCGCGTGCAGCACGATGCAATGTTGGATGCGCTCGCGAAGCGCTTGGGCGCGGCGAACCTGCAAGATGCGATCGGACGCATTCACTTAAGCGCTATGCCGGTTGCCGAGATAGCCGCCTACGCTCCATTGGTGCTGGAGCACGCCGCGCGCAGCGAGCGGAGCGCGACGGTAATCGTTCAGGATGCGGCGCGCGCGCTCTTCGAGCTCGTGCGTGCGATCGCAAAACCTCTCGAGGGCCGCGAGATGCCGATTGCCTTCTCCGGCGGACTCCTGCGCGAGAACAACCTGCTGACCTACCTCCTGGAGACGCGCATCGCCAACGAGTTCCCCGCATTGCGCCTCGTCAAAGGCCCGAGCGATCCGTATGTAGGCGCTCTGGCGGACGCGCGCCGGCTGCTCGGGCGCGCATGACGCCGCGCCTGCCTCCAACCGAAGAGGCTGATTCGCGCGGCGGGGGCCTCGATCTGCTGGGAACGCCCGATCTCATCGCGCGCATCGTCGCCGATCAGCACCGCGCGGTTGTCGCAGTGCTCGCGCAGCGCGATGCTATCGCGGGCGTCGTCGAAGAGATCGCAGCCCGGCTGCGTGCCGGCGGACGCCTTCATTACGTCGGCGCCGGGAGCAGCGGGCGCATCGGCGCGCTCGATGCCGCCGAGATGCCGCCGACGTTCGGCACCGCTCCGAATCTCGTGCAAGCCACGATCGCGGGCGGACCGGCCGCGATGGCGCGAGCCGTAGAAGGCGCCGAAGACGACGCCGCCGCTGGGGAAGCGGCGATGCGCGCCGGCGCGCGGCCGGGAGACGCGGTTATCGGGATCTCCGCGAGCGGCGGCGCGGCGTTCGTCGTGGCCGCGCTGAATGCCGCGCGCGAAGCGGGCGCGTACGCTGTCGGGCTTACGTCCGTGGCCGGCTCGCCGCTCGCGCGGGCGGCCGACGCGGCGATCGTCGTCGACACGGGGCCGGAGGTCCTCGCCGGCTCGACGCGTCTGAAGGCCGCGACCGCGCAGAAGATCGCGCTAAACGCGATCTCGACGGCGGTGATGGTGCGCTTGGGGCACGTCTACGACAATCTGATGGTGGACGTCGTCGCGACGAACCGCAAGCTGCGCGAGCGGGCGCTCCGGCTCGTCGGCGGCGTCGCCGGCGTCGACGAAGCGCGCGCGCGCGAATTGCTCGACGCGGCCGGCGGGCGCGTCAAAGTTGCGATCGTCATGCAGCGTCGCGGCGTTGGTGCAGCGGAGGCGGAGGCGCTGCTCGACGGGTGCGGCGGCTCGCTCCGAGCGCTGCTTTGATGCCGTTTGCTGCGCTCGCGCTGGCCGCGATCGCATTCGTGCCGATGGACGATCGGCCGGTGACGGCGCAGCTTCCGGTCATGCTCGGCCGCATCGCCGGCGTCCGAGTCGTGACGCCGCCGCGCGATCTGCTCGGACGCTTTCTCGAGGCGGGGCGTTCCGACGCAATCATCGCGTGGCTCAACGGCGAAGCGTCGCGTCCGCGCACCAAGGCGTTCGTCGTCTCGACCGACATGCTGGCCTACGGCGGTCTCATCGCCTCGCGCGTCCCGGGACCGTCGTATGCGGATGCCTACTCGCGCCTCATGGAGCTCCCGCATCTTCGCGCGGAGCGCCCGCACGCGTGGATCGGCGCTTTCGGCACCGTCATGCGCCTCGCTCCGACGGGGGTGCCGGAGGGTACGCCGTTTTTCGCGCCGGCCCCGCAGTGGGCGCAGCTGCAAGAGTATGCGAACCTGCACGATCCACCGTTGCCGCAGGAGCGCGCGCGCTGGCAGGCGTTGCGTGACCTCATCGGACCGGCCACGCTCGACGCGTACCTTGCGACGCGCGCGCGCGATCTGGCGGTAGATCGCCTTCTGCTGCGGCTTACCGCTCAAGGCGCGATCGACCGGCTCGTGCTCGGCCAAGACGATGCCGGGCCGGCCGGCCTGCACGTGCGCGAGATTGCGCTCCTGCGATCGGAGCTGGAAGCTGCGTCGCTGGCCGGGCGCGCCTCGATCGAGCCGGGCGCCGACGAGCTCGGCATGGCGCTGGTCGCGCGGACCATCGCCCGCGAAGCGGCGTGGACGCCGCGCGTCGCCGTGCGATACTCGACGCCCGGCGGAGCCGGGTACCAGGATCCGATCGAGTACGCACCGATCTCCACGGCAATCGACGCGCTCGTTGACGTCTGCGGCGGCGTGCGCGACGACGCGCGTCCGGAGATCGTGCTCTACGTGCGCGTTGCGAAGACCGACGCCGCGCAGGACGATGCATTTGCCGCGCAGATGGATTCCGACGCTGCAGCGGGGCGCTCCGTCGCGCTCGCCGATCTTTCGTACCTCTCGTCGTACGCCGATCAGGCGGCCTTTGCGCGACGCATTCTCGCGTCGGGGCTCGCATCGCGCCTCGATGCGTATTCGTCGTGGAACACCAACGCGAATACCGCCGGTTCGGCGCTGGCCGAAGCGATTGCCGCCGGGGCGGGCCGTCGCATGGGCACCTACGACGCGCTCGCGCATCGCACGATGACGTTCGCGCGCTTCCTCGACGATTACGCGTTTCACGACGAGGTCCGCCCGGCTCTCAACGAGGCGCTGACGGCGGACGGCGTGCCTGACCATACCCTGCTCGCCCGCGACGTCGCGGCGAGAGCGGGGGAGCGCGACCGCGCGTTGCTCTGGGCGTACGCGGTGCCGATTCTCGCGCAGCTGGATCCGGGCTACCACATCGCCGCGCTCTCGATCGGCTTGCCGTGGAGCCGCACGTTCGAGACGTCGGTGGACGTTGCCATCGCTCCGAATCTCTCGCCTTAAAAAGAAGGCGGGGCGGCCGTATGGCCACCCCGCTTGTCGTCCGCGTACGCTACGCGGAACCGAGTCTTACGCTGCTACTGCTTGGAAGCCGGGTTGTAGGCAACGCCTTCAACGTCGTAGCTGGCGGCCAGCCCGTTGTTGAAGCTGTAACGGTACGAGATGTTCGTCGGGGTGTAGGTGTAGACGTCGATCTCGCCGTTCGCGAAGTCGCCCATGGCGTACGCCATGGACTGCTCGTTGAGGTGGCCGAACACGGACGTGCCGTGCTGGCTAAACGGACCGCCGACGACCGAGCACGCCGGGTTGCAGCCCGAGTACACCCAGATCTGGCCGGCGAGGTCCGCCGCTACGATGTTGCCTTTGTTGTCGATGTCGAGGCCGCCGAACGAGGAGTTCGAGAAGCCCGTTGCGGCCGTTCCGCCGCCGGCGCAGCCCGCGAAGTACGTGAGCGTCGCGGTGCCGCCCGAGTTGATTGCCGAAGCCCAGCAATCGCCGTTCTTTCCGAGAACGACGCCGGCGACTTCGTACATGTTCGAGTTGGTCAGGTTAGTCGTGCAGCCGCCCGACAGCGTGCAGACCGAGACGCTGCCCGGGAGGCCGCTGTTGTCGAAGATGTTGCCGACGACGATTTCGCCGGTCGCAGCGTTCATGCTCGACGCATCGGCCGGTTGGCCGTAGCCATCGCTGATCGTTCCCATGAGCGATCCGCACATGCCTGGGCCTGTGTAGACGTTGACCGAACGGGTGCCGCCGTCGGGCTCGATCAGGTTGCCCACCATGTCGGTGTTCATACCGTTGATGTAGCTGACCGGAGCGATGCTGCACGTCGGCGGGTTGTTACCAGTGTTCTTCGTCTGGTAGCCGAACATGGTCGTGTTGTAGAACTCGCTCGCATAGATGCCGCTGTTTTCCTGTCTCTTGCGGTGCGGAGGCGGGTTATTGAGCTTCGGCAGCGTGCCGGCCGGACGGAACTGTTGGGGGATCAGCGTTGCAAACGCCGACCACTGCGGGATCGTATGACCGTGAGAAACGCGGGATTGCGTGCCGACGGTCGGGGTCGTGGGATTCGTCGCGGACATGTTGCCCGAGCAACCTGCGAGAAGCCCAACGGCGACTGTGGTACACAGTGCCGACGATAGCAATCGCATATAAGAGTTCTCCTTGGCTTGTAGCGGGATATTTTGAGCCGGGGATTCCCGGTTGTCTTGCTCTTCGGCGGCAGGGTCGCGGCTTCCCGGGTTGCCCCCCAAGCTTTCCAGGCCGCGCCCCCGGGGCGGCTGGGCCGCTGGATCGATGCAACCGGGGCCTAGCTGCTCCGGACGCCGGGTCCACTATAGCAAAAGTCGCTCGCTCGCTGGAGAAGATCCTGCGAAAACCGGTTCTCCATTTCTTCCCGGTCGCTTGTTATCGTGGCGCCAACGCAACCAGACGCATCGATACCGTACAGAGGGAAGGAAGTATGAAGCAGATCTTACGGAGCCTAGCCATCCTGGCCGCCATCGGCGGGCTCATCGCCGCCCCGGCGGCCTTGCTGGCTCACCCCAGCATAGACATCGTAGCCTCGAACTGGAAGTTTACGCCGAGCACGATCGAGCTGCACGTCGGTGAAACGACGACGCTGCGGATGACCTCGAGCGAAGGCGTGCACGGAATTCAGTCGGACGACCTAGGAATACCCATGACGACGATCACGCCGGGCTCCTTCGCGACGGTGCAAGTGACGCCGAAGAAGGCCGGTAAATTCGTGCTTCACTGCTCGGTTATGTGCGGGGCCGGACACGCCGACATGGCGCTGACGGTCAACGTCGTGCCATGAACCTTCGGCAGCTGACGGTTGCGGCCGCCTGCGTGGCCGCAACGGCAACGTTCTTCGTCGAGGAGCAGCGCGCCGACGCGATGCCCGTTTTCGCTCAGGCGTACGGCGTAAAGTGCAACGTCTGTCACACACAGGTCCCGGCGCTCAATACCTACGGACGGTACGTTCAGCGCACCGGCTATGCGTCGCTGGACCCGAGCGTGCTCAAGCGCGCGTTACCCGTGTGGTGGGACCAAAGCGTCAACTACGACAGCGCAAACGTGCCGCCGCGGCCACAGTTTGGGAATTTTGGAATTCATGCCGTGGGATACCTCGGAAACGACATCACCTACCACTTGCAGCAATGGATCATGCAAGATAATCAGGCCGGCAACCTCGACACGTTCTGGATGACGTACAATAACCTGCTCCACCGCGACGGACATTTGTTCGTCGGCCTGGTAGAAGCGCCGGCACCGTCGCCTTACAGTATGTGGATGGATCTCGCCGGCTTCACGACGCCGGAAATCACCGTGGGCGAACACGCGTACGAAATGGACGCTAATCGCTGGGGAGCGAAGTTCAACTACGTTAAAGGGAGCGTGGATCTCGAAGCTGGATGGCTCTATGCAGGAGGCGGCTGGAGCGCGAGCAGCAACTTTGGAAACACCGATAAGACCTTTCAGTACAAAGCCGCATGGGACAATCCGCAGGATCCCATGGAAGTTGGCGTGTACGGCGGCGTCGGCACTTGGCCGCTAACCGAGGGAGGGATCGACAAGTACTGGGCCTTGGCACCCTACGTCGAGCGCGACCCGACGAAGAACGTCCCGGGGATACTCGCGATCTATCAAATGGGCCTGGACGGTAACCCCGGATACACGACGCAGCCGAACGGCGCCCTTTCCCCGCTGGGCTCGGCCGGCAGCACGGCGGCGACGTTCGAGCTCTACTCTCCCGTCTTCAACCAGGGCATGATCTCGGTGCGTAAGGAATGGACGAACGACGGGCTGGGAACGCTCGGTCAGACCGGCAACGTAGACTTCAACTATCCGATCGCGCGCTTTCTCCGCGCGTACGTCGAAGAGTACTTCGGCGCGCATCAGACGCCGGGTTGGGCCTACATGCTCTGGTGGACGACCCCGTTTACCAACGTCAAGTAGTGCTGGGGAGCACGAGGCCGCCGCGGTAACGCGGCGGCCTTTCCATTTAGGGTAGCAGCTGAACGTACGACGAGTCGAGCGTGGTGACGTCGTGGCAGCCCAGCAGGCGAAGGGTGCGATTCACGTCGTCGCGCAAAATCGCGATCGCGCGCGCGACGCCTGCGCCGCCTCCCGCAGCCAGCCCGTAGGCATAGGCGCGTCCGACCATCACCGCCCGGGCGCCCAAGCACATCGCTTTGACCACATCGCTTCCGCGGCGCACGCCGCCGTCCAGGATAACCTCGGCGCGCCCCGCGACCGCCGCCACGACCTCGGGCAGCGCTTCGAGCGAGGGCGCGACGTCGTCGAGCTGTCGCCCGCCGTGGTTTGAAACGCCGATCGCCTCCGCTCCCGCGTCTACCGCTCTGCGAGCGTCGCCGGCGGTGAGCACGCCTTTGACGAGGATGGGGCCGCTCCACTCGGCGCGGATCCAGTCGAGGTCGCTCCACGAGACCGACGAGCGCTCGAGGGCGGCGCCGACGTCGGCGTACGGCATCGCTCCCTGGCCCGCAAGCACGACGTTGGGGAATTTCATCATGCCCCCGTCGGCGAGGAAGTCCATCAGCCAGCGCGGCCGCGCGAGCAGCTGCGGAACGTAGGGCAGCATTCGCAACAAGCTCCCGCTGCACAGCTCCGAGCCCCCGTTTCGCAGATCGCGCTCGCGCAATCCGGCCACCGCGGTGTCGATCGTCACGACCAGGGCGCGGTAGCCGGCGGCCCGCGCTCGCCGGATCGCCTCGGTCGCGACCTGGCGTCCGCCCACGAGGTAGAGCTGGTACCAGAGCGGCCCGGCCGAGGCGTCCCGGACCTCTTCGAGGCGGCATCCGGAGAGGGTCGAGAGCGTATAGATCGTTCCGGCGGCGCCGGCTTGGGCGGCCGCGGCGCACTCGCCGCGCGGATAGAACAGGCGGCTGCTGCCGACGGGCGCGAGCAGGAACGGAAGGTCGATCGCCGTCCCCAGCACGGTCGTGCGCAGCGAGCACGGCGCGTTGGCAACGGCGTTGCGCGGCCGGAAACGGACGCGCTCGAAGGCGCGGCAGTTCTCGCGCAGCGTACCCTCGTCGCCGGCACCGCCGTCAATGTAGTCGAAAACGACGCGCGGCAGCCGGCGTTTCGCTAGGAGCCGCAGGTCGGCGATGTTGACGGCGCGCTTCAAGGCGCGGGGAACGCGACTTGACGCGTTCGTCCGAGAGGCGATACGCTCAGGCGCAGCATGGACGCCCGCTTCGTCGCCACCGCGTTTGCGACCGCTTTTACGATCATCGATCCGATCGGCATGATTCCGATGACGATCGGCACGACCGTCAACGTGTCGCCGCGCCGCCGCAACCAGATCGTGGACCAGGCGGTGATGGTCGCGGCGTTGCTCATCCTATTCATGGGGGCGGTCGGGCGCATCATCCTCGACTACCTCGGCATCACGCTGCCCGCATTCACGATCGCCGGCGGCGTGCTGCTCTTTCTCATCGCGATCGACATGCTCTTCGCCCGGCCGACGGGTGCCAAGCGCACCGAGGCCGAGGAGAAGGAGGCCGCGCTCACCGAGAACCCGGCCGTCTTTCCGCTCGCCGTGCCGATGATCGCCGGCCCCGGCACGATCGCGACCGTCCTGCTGCTGGTCAACTTGTCGCGCGGCGACAGGCTCGCCCTCATCGTCGTTGCGGCCGCGTACGCCGCCGCGCTGATCGTCACGTGGCTGTGCATGCGCGGCTCGACGTTCCTGCTGCGCGCGATAGGAACGACGGGGATCCACGTGGTCAGCCGGCTGCTCGGCATCATCCTCGCCGCGCTCGCCGTGCAGTTCGTGCTCAACGGGCTCGTGCAGACGCCGCTTCTACGGCGATGAAGACTGGCCGTTTGCCGCGGCCCATTGTTCGTAGACGGACTTCTCGATCGGCGGCAGCGATTCGTCGGCGGGAAGTTCGTAGCCGGGCAGGGGAAGCGGAAACGGCATTGGGTGCGGCGGTTCTTTGAACGGATCGGAATCTGGATCGTAGCAGAAGGGCCACGCGATGCTTCCCGATTCTTCCGCGCCGTCCGGATACGTGTACTCGTAGCGCCCGTAGTAGCAGTCGCGGCCGTGCTCGTGCCAACTCTGCGTCGGCGTGATGATGCCGTTGCCTTCGCTGCTGCCGCGCGGCGGCGAGAACGCGTAGCTTTTCGACGACGATCCGCGTCCCGCAGGATCGATCGTCGGGATGGCGTGCGGATCGTCTTGCTTGTTGAGTTGTGCGACCTCCTTGGCAAAGCCGGCTTGGTCGCGCGTGACCGCCGACGGCACCGGGCGGTGCGTCGCAGGCTGCGGGGGCGCCGAGGGAACTTCCTTTACCAACTCGTGGCGCGGTGCCGAGGCGGGCGCGGACTCGCGCTGGCGCACCGGCCGCGCGTGGTGCGGCGGCGGCGGCACCGGCGTCGGGACGACGCGCTGGATCGTGACGGCCTGCGTCTGCGAAACCGTTTCCTTAACGCCGCGCGGAACCAACATGCGCGCGACTGCGGCAAAAAAGATGGTGAGGAAGATGAGGTGCAGCACCGCCGATGCGGCCGCAGCGAGAACGAGCGCGCGCCGGCGCCGATCGAGATTTCCCGAAAGCAAGTGGTGGCTAGGCTCTTTCCGTTAGGACGTGCGGCTGGCAGAGTTCGATGAGAACGCCGTCCGTCGCCTTCGGATGGAGGAAGGCGATAAGGTTACCGTGCGCACCCTTGCGGGGGCGCTCGTCAATGAGCCGCACGCCGGCAGCCTTATACGCCGCGAGCGCGGATTCGATGTCGGCGACGCGATAGGCCGTATGGTGGAGCTTGCTCGGTGCGTCGCCGAGATAACGCGCGATCGGCGACGAGGCGTCGAGCGGAAGAAGCAGTTCGACGATCGAGCCGCCCGCCCGTAGGCCGACGGCTTCGACGCCTTGGTCGTAGACGATCTCGCGGTAGACTTCTTTGAATCCGAGCGTCTGCGTGTACAGGCGCAGGGTCGCCTCGAGGTCCTTCACGACGATCGCGACGTGATCGATCTCCACTAGGCGACGACCTCCTTCGGGCGATAGGTTCCGAAGACGTCGCGCAGCACGCCGCAGATCTCGCCGAGCGTGACTCCCGCGTCTACGGCGTCGACGAAGTGCGGCATCAGGTTGTCGTCGCTCTTGGCGGCGTCGCGCACCGCCGCCAGGTGTCGCGCGGCCGCGCCGGCGTCGCGCGACGCGCGCAGTGCCGCCAAACGCGCGACTTGATCGCGCTCGACGCTCTCGTCGATCCGTTGGAGCGGAATCGGCGGGGAGGGCTGCGATTCGGCGAAACGATTGACTCCGACGACGACCTGCTCGCCGCGCTCGATCGCCTGCTGGGCGCGGTACGCCGACTCGGCGACGCGCGTCTGCATCCAGCCGCTTTCGATCGCAGCGATGCTCCCGCCCATCGCGTCGATCTCGCCGATGATGGCGCTCGCGCGCTCGATGAGCTCGTTGGTGAGCGTTTCCACGTAGAACGAGCCGGCGATCGGATCCACGACGTCGACGACGCCCGACTCGTAGCCGATGATCTGCTGGGTGCGCAGCGCGACCGTCGCGCTCTCCTGCGTGGGCAGCGCGAGCGCTTCGTCCTTTCCGTTGGTGTGCAGCGACTGCGTTCCCCCCAGCACCGCCGCCAGCGCCTGCAGCGTGACGCGCACCACGTTGTTTTCGGGCTCTTGCGCCGTCAGCGTCGAGCCGCCGGTCTGGGTGTGAAAGCGCAGCATCTGCGAGCGCGGATCGCTGCACCCGAAGTCGTCGCGCACGATGTGCGCCCAGAGGTAGCGCGCCGCGCGAAACTTGGCGATTTCTTCGAAGAAGTCGTTGTGCGCGTTCCAGAAGAACGAAACGCGCGGAGCGATCGTATCGAGGTCGATCCCGGCATCGCGCGCGGCTTGCAGGTACGCCTTGCCGTTTGCTAGCGTGAAGGCAAGCTCCTCGACGGCGGTCGAGCCGGCCTCGCGAATGTGATAGCCGGAGACCGAGATCGCGTTCCACTGCGGCACTTCGCGCGCGCAGTAGGCCATGACGTCGGTGACCAGGCGCATCGACGGCTTTGGAGGATAGATATAGGTGCCGCGCGCGACGTACTCCTTGAGCACGTCGTTCTGCACCGTTCCGCCGAGGCGGTCGAAGGCGATTCCGCGCCGGCGCGCGACGGCAAGGAAGAGCGCGAGCAGCACGGAGGCCGGCGCGTTGATCGTCATCGAGACGGTGACGCGGTCGAGCGGGACGCCTTCGAGCAGCGTCTCCATGTCGCCGACCGAATCGATCGCGACGCCGACCTTCCCGACTTCGCCCCGAGCCGGCGGCGCGTCGGAGTCGTAGCCGAGCTGCGTCGGAAGGTCGAACGCGACCGAGAGGCCGGTGACGCCGCGCTCGAGCAGATAGCGGTAGCGTTGGTTGGACTCGGCGGCCGTTGCAAAGCCCGCGTACTGGCGCATCGTCCAGAGACGACCGCGGTACATGTCTTCGCGGATCCCCCGCGCGTATGGGAAATGCCCGGGCTCGCCGAGGTCGTGCGGGGCTCCCTCGACGGCGTCGTAGCGCGGCTCGATCGGCACGCCCGACGCGTTGACGTCGCGCGCCATTACGAAATCGTTACCAGCGGCGAGCCCGCTTCGACGGTGGCGCCGGCGTTGACGTGGATCTTAGCTATCGACCCGCTGCGGTGCGCGCGTATCTCGTTCATCATCTTCATCGCCTCGACCACGGCGACCACTTGCCCTTCCGACACGGCGGCTCCCTCGAGCTGCCGCAGTTCGACGACGAGGCCGTGCATCGGCGAGAGAACGACGTTTGCGCCCGCGGCCGGGCCACCTCTGCGCGTCGCGAGCAGGCGTGGAGCGAGACGGCGCCGAGCCGGGGCTGGGCGCTCCGAAGCGGTCGCGACGCTGCCCGGCGTGGGGCGCCAGCCGCGGGCGAAGGCTTCGAGGGTCGCCGTCGTGTAGCTGCCGTCGAGCACGGTCGCCTCGTCGCAGAGCGCGCGCAGCAGCGGCAGCGTCGTCGGCACGCCGGTAACGACGTACTCGCCGATCGCGCGGCGCAGGCGCGCGATCGCGCCGTCGCGCTCGGGCGCCCAGACCACGAGCTTGGCGACGAGCGAGTCGTAGTCGGGTGGTATCCGCCACCCGGCGAACGCTGCGGAATCCACGCGCACGCCGAGCCCCGCGGGCTCCCGGTACGCCTCGATCGTCCCGGGAGCGGGACGAAAGTTCTCTGCGGGGTCCTCCGCGTTGACGCGCACTTCGATCGAGCAGCCGCGAAAGGTGACGTCGCTCTGCGCGTAACCGAGCGGTTCGCCAGCCGCGATGCGAATCTGCTCGCGCACGAGATCTATGCCGCAGACCATTTCGGTCACGGTGTGCTCGACTTGTATTCGCGTGTTCATCTCGAGAAAGTAGAAGTCGTCGCCCGAAACCAGGCACTCGATCGTCCCGGCGGAGTCGTAGCCGATCGCCTCGGCGGCGCGCACGCCGGCCTCGCGCATTGCGTCGCGCACGCGGCGGGGGATGCCCGCCGGCGTCTCTTCCCAAAGCTTTTGGTGGCGGCGCTGCAGCGAGCAGTCGCGCTCGCCGAGATGCACCACGTTCCCGTGCTTGTCGGCAAGCACTTGCACCTCGACGTGCTTGGGGTTTTCGACGTAGCGCTCGGCGTAGATCGTGCCGTCTTTGAAGTACGCAACGGCCTCGCGGCGGGCCGTTTCGAACGCCGAATCGATGTCGTCGAGCGTCCGCGCGACTTTCAAACCTTTTCCGCCGCCGCCGCCCGCGGCTTTGAGCGCGAGCGGCAGGCCGTAGCGTTCGGCCGCTTCGCGCGCTTGCGCCGCGCCGGCGATCGCGTCCGTTCCGCCCGGAACGACCGGCACGCCGGCTTGCAGCATCGCGCGCCGGGCGCGCAGCTTATCTCCCATCGCGTCGATCGCGCCGGCGTGCGGCCCGATCCAGATCAGGCCGGCTTCCGTGACGCGGCGCGCGAACGCACCGTTCTCCGCGAGGAAGCCGTAGCCGGGATGGATCGCCTGCGCTCCCGAACGAAGCGCGGCGTCCACGAGCTTCTCGCCGTCGAGATAGCTTTGCGCCGGCGCGGCGGGACCGATGTGGAGGGCTTCGTCGGCCATTTCGACGTGCAGGGCATCGCGATCGGCGTCGGAGTAGACGGCGACCGTAGCGATCCCCATTTCGCGAGCCGTCCGGATGACGCGCACCGCGATCTCGCCGCGATTCGCGATCAGGATCTTCTCGATCAACCCCTCAGGCCCGCTCGTTCGGCGCCGCGTCGAAGTTGGGCGGATACATGCCCATCATGTGATAGCCGGCGTCAACGAAATGGACGCCCGCGGTGATCGCCGCGGAGAGATCGGATGCGAGGAACACCGCAGCGTTGCCCACGTCCTCGGCGGTCACGTTGCGCCGCAGGGGCGCCACCTTCGGAAGGACTTCGAGGATCTTCGAGAAGCCGCCGACCTGCCGCGCGCTGGCGGTCTTGATCGGCCCGGCCGAGATCGCGTTGACGCGGATGCCTCGTTCGCCCAGATCGAACGCCAGGTACCGCACCGCGGCTTCGAGCGCCGCCTTCGCAATGCCCATCAAGTTGTAGTTCGGCACGATCTTCGTCGCGCCCAAGTACGTAAGCGCCATGACCGACGCGCCGTCGTTGAGATCGTCGCGCAGGGCGTCGACGAGCGCGATCAGCGAGTACGACGAGACGTCGAGAGCCAACGAGAAGCCGGCTCGCGACGTGTCGAAGACCTTTCCCGCCAGGTCTTCTTTATTTGCGAA
The DNA here is from genome assembly GCA_963790985.1 of Vulcanimicrobiota bacterium. Classification (GTDB taxonomy): domain Bacteria; phylum Vulcanimicrobiota; class Vulcanimicrobiia; order Vulcanimicrobiales; family Vulcanimicrobiaceae; genus Cybelea. The sequence continues at coordinate 1,265,561 of CAWBQB010000003.1, read as the reverse complement.
CGCGATCGAGTGCACGAGCACGTCGAGCGGCCCGAAGTTCGCCGCAAGATCGGCGCGCATCGCTTGAAGCGAGGCATCGCTCGACACGTCGCACTCGACGACGAAGGCGCCGCCGAGCTCCGCCGCGAGTTTCTCGACCTCGTCCTTGACGCGCTCTCCCTGGTAGGTCAATGCGAGCGTGGCGCCGTGTTCGTGGAGCTTGCGCGCGATGCCGGTGGCGATCGACCAGCGATTCGCGACGCCCGTTACGAGGGCGCGCTTTCCTTCGATGAGTTTCACACCGGGCTACATACCAGCGCCGGGCTCCTCGCCCCTCCGCGCGCGCCGCGGCGCGCCGGGCTAGAGCGGAATATTTCCGTGCTTGCGTTTCGGCCGCTCGACGCGTTTGCCGGCCAGCATCGCCAGCGCGCCGGCGATCGCGCTGCGCGTCTTGCGCGCTTCGATGACGTCGTCCACGTAGCCGCGCTGGGCCGCAATGTACGGGCTGGCGAAGCGCTCCATGTACTCGTCTACCAGCTCTTTCATCTTGGCTTGCGGGTCGGCGGCGGCGGCGATCTCGCGGCGGAAGATCGTCTTGACGGCGCTCTCGGCGCCCATGACCGCGATCTCCGCCGTGGGCCACGCGAGGTTGAGGTCTGCGCGAATGTGCTTGCTCGCCATGACGTCGTACGCGCCGCCATAGGCTTTGCGCGTGATGATCGTGATCTTCGGCACCGTCGCTTCGGCAAACGCGTAGAGAAGCTTCGCGCCTTGCAGAATGATCCCGTCGTACTCTTGCTGCGTGCCCGGCAGAAAGCCCGGAACGTCCACGAACGTGACCAGCGGAATGTTGAAGGCGTCGCAGAAGCGCACGAACCGCGCGGCCTTCACCGACGAGTGCGTGTCGAGCACGCCGGCGAGGACGCTGGGCTGGTTGGCGACGATGCCGACGGTCGAGCCGTTGACGCGGCCGAAGCCGCAGATGATGTTTTGCGCGTAGAGGGGCTGGATCTCCAGAAAGTCGCCGTAGTCGACGACGCCGGCGACGACCTCGCGCATGTCGTACGGTTTGCTCGGCGAGTCGGGAACGACGGCATCCAGCTCGGGCACGTCGCGCCAGGGGTCGTCGTCGCAGTCGAACTGCGGCGGCTTCTCGCGGTTGTTTTGCGGCAGGAAGGAAAAGAGCGCGCGCGTGAGATCGTCGAGGTGCGCCTCGTCTGCGGCGACGAGGTGCGCGACGCCGCTGCGGGTCGCGTGCGTCGTCGCACCGCCGAGCTCTTCGAAGGTCACTTCCTCTCCGGTGACGGTCTTGATGACCTCCGGACCGGTGATGAACATCTGCGAGATCTTCTCGGTCATGAGGATGAAGTCGGTGATCGCCGGCGAGTAAACGGCTCCGCCGGCGCAGGGCCCGGCGACCAGGCTGATCTGCGGGACGACGCCGCTGGCGGCGACGTTGCGCCAGAAGATCTCGGCGTAGCCTCCGAGCGAGACCACGCCCTCCTGAATGCGCGCGCCGCCCGAGTCGTTGATGCCGATGACGGGCGAGCCCGTGCGGATCGCGAGATCCATGACCTTGCAGATCTTTTCGGCGAAGGCTTCACCGAGCGACCCGCCCAGTACGGTAAAGTCTTGAGAGAAGAGGAATACTTGGCGGCCGTCTATGGACGCGCGCCCGGTGATGACGCCGTCGCCGAGGAACTCTTTCTCGTCGAGACCGAACGCGTTCGTGCGGTGCACGACGAAGCGGTCGAACTCAACGAACGAGCCGTCGTCCACGAGGGCGTCGACCCGCTCGCGCGCCGAGCGCTTTCCCCGCGCGTGCTGTTTGGCCAGGGCCTCCGGTCCGGCGGGCGCCGCCGACCGTTCGCGTTTCTCTGCAAGCTCGTCGTATTTCTCGGCGCGACTTTTCACAAGCACCCACGTTGCACGAGGCGAGGGGCGGGTCCTCGACCGGCGAGGCGCCGGGCTGCCATCGTAGAAGAGTCCGGCATGTCGAAATCGATCGTCCTCGCCCTCGCCGTCGCCGTCGCGTCGGCCTTCGCGCTCGCCCCGGTCGCCGAGAACGCGGCACGCGCGGCACAAACGTTTCCGACGCCGCCGCCGCTTCCGCCGGCCCGTCCGGTAACCGAGACCTTCTACGGCACCTCGGTGACCGACCCGTACCGCTACTTCGAGAACGTCGGCGATCCGGTCGTGAGCCGCTTCTTTAAGTCGCAGAACGCCTATGCCCGCGCGGTGCTGGGAGGTCTGGGCCCCGCTCGCCAGCAGCTCTTCGAGCGCATAAAGGTGCTCGACAACGCCGGCGTTTCGGTAAGCGGCGTCACGCTCGACGGCGGCTCATACTTCTACGAAAAGCTCAAGCCCGGCGACAACTCGCCGAAGCTCTACGTGCGCGACACCGCCGGCGGTGACGAGCGCGTTCTCGTGGATCCGCAAAAACTCGCGACGGCGGGCAAGCACTACACGATCAATTACTTCTTGCCGTCGCTCGACGGCAAGTACGTTGCCTACGGCATCTCGGAGGGCGGTTCCGAAGCGGCGGTGATTCACGTCGTCGAGACGGCGACGGCGCAGGTGCTTCCCGATGCGATCGACCGCGCGTACTTCGCCGGGGTCACGAGCTGGCTGCCCGACGGCAAGTCGTTCTATTACGTGCGCTTTCCAAAGCTGCGTCCGGGCGAACCCGCGACCGACAAGGAGACGCGCGCGGTCAACTACCTGCACGTGCTCGGCCGAGATCCCGACAAGGACGTCGCGGTCTTCGGGTACGGCGTGGATCCGAAGGTGACGTTCGCGCCGACGGACTTTCCGATCGTCGTGTACTCGCCCGCATCGCCCTACGTGCTCGGCGTCGTCGCGCACGGCGTCAAGAACGAGGTGCAAATCTACGCCACGCGGGGGATGCCGTCGAGTGCGACGTCCGCATGGACGCTTGTGGCCGGCGACGACGACGACGTCACGGGCTACGACGTCAAGGGCTCGACGATTTACCTGATAACCCATAAGGACGCCCCGACGTTCAAGGTGATCGCGACGTCGCTGGACGCACCCAACCTCGCACAGGCGGCCGGCGTCGTGGCGGCGGGCGTGCCGATCGTCGAAAGCATCGGGGTCGCCGCCGACGGCCTGTACGTTCTCTCGCGCGACGGCGGTTTCGGACGCATCGCAAAGATCGCGCTCGCCGCCGACGGGACGCCCGGCGCTTCGACGAACGTGACGTTCCCCTACGACGGTGCGGTCAACATCATGTCGACCGACGCGCGCGTGCCCGGTGCGGTCTTCGGCCTGACCGGCTGGACGCACTCGCTGCTCTACTACGCGGTGGACGCCGCGGGCGCCGTCACCGATACGCGGCTCAAGGCGCTGGCCAACGTGGACATGTCGCCGTACACGTCGTCTGAAGTTCAGGCGCGCAGCGCGGACGGCACGATGGTGCCGCTGTCGCTGGTCTATCGCAAGGATATAGCGCTGGACGGCTCCCATCCAGTCTACCTCGAAGGTTACGGGGCGTACGGCATCACGCTCGCGCCGTCGTTCGTCGCAACGCGCGTCGCATGGATGGAGCGCGGCGGCGTCTTTGCGGTGTGCCATCCGCGCGGCGGCGGCTGGTACGGCGAGGGCTGGCATCGCGCGGGCATGATCGCGACCAAGCCGCACACGTGGGAAGACTTCGTCGCCTGCGCCAATTGGCTGGTGCAAAACAAGTACACGACGCCCGCGCATCTGGCCGGCGAGGGAACCAGCGCGGGCGGCATCACGATCGGGCGTTCCATCACGTCGCGCCCGGAGCTCTTCGCCGCGGCACTCGACGTCGTCGGCGTGAGCAACGCGCTGCGTTCGGAGTTTACGCCGAACGGACCGCCCAACGTTCCGGAGTTCGGATCGGTCAAGAACGAAACCGGCTTCAAGGCGCTCTACGCGATGGACGCCTTCCAGCACGTCGTGCGCGGCACCGCCTATCCGGCAGTGATGCTCGTCACGGGCTTCAACGATCCACGCGTTTCGTCGTGGGAGCTCGCGAAGTTCGCGGCGCGTCTGCAAGGCGCAACGACGAGCGGCCGCCCGATCCTCTTGCGCGTCGACTACGATGCCGGCCACGGCTTCTTGGCGGCTTCGCGCGAGCAGAGCGAGCAGCTGCTCACCGACGAGTACGCCTTCCTGCTCTGGCAGTGCGGCGATCCCGCCTTTGCCGGCATCCCCAAGCGCATCTATCCGAAGAACGGTTCTTCGCGGTAGCCGCCCGCGTCATCCTGAGCGGAGTCGCAGTGTCATCCTGAGCGGAGTCGAAGGATGACCGGAACACCCAGAGTCCAGGGTACCGGCGAGTCATGCTTCGACTTCGCTCAGCATGACAGGGCTCTTCGACTTCGCTCAGCATGACAGGGCTCTTCGACTTCGCTCAGGGTGACAGGGCGCTTCGCTACGCTCGGGGTGACGGGACGAGAGGCGGCACGAAATCCGGGGAGTCCCTTCGGCCGTTTAAGGAGCGGGTTTATAGGAGGGAACGCCGCGAAGTATGCCTGCGTGGGAGACGCGACCCGGCTCATGGAACGCGTGCGCGCCGGCGATGCCGGCGCGTTTGAGAGCCTGTACGACGAGTACCACCGTCTCGTCTACGGCGTCGCGCTGCGCGTCCTCTCCGACCGCGGCACCGCCGAGGACGTCACGCAGGCGGTCTTTATGAAGCTTTGGAGCACGCCCGAGGTTTTTCGCGAAGGCAACTTCCCCGCGTGGATCGTGCGCGTCGCACGCAACCGTGCCGTGGACGTCCTGCGCGCCCGCGCGGCCTTGCCGGCGGAAGAAGTCCCCGAATCGATCCCGGCGCAGGACGCTCTGGAAGACACGGCGCTGGCCCGCATCGAGGCCCAGCGGGTTCGCAGCGCGATGACACAGCTGCCCGACGAGCAGCGGGAGCTGATCGAGCTCGGATTCTTCGGCGGCGTCACGCACGAAGAGATCGCGCGCACGAAAGGCCTGCCGCTGGGGACGGTCAAGACGCGGATCCGCAGCGGTTTACGCAGGCTGCGCGGCGCGCTCGAAGGAGCGGTAGCGGTATGATGCAGCACGACGAGATGCTCGACAGCGTCGCCGTCTACGCGCTCGGCGCGCTCGGCCCGCAAGAGGCCGCCGAAGTTGCGGCGCACCTCCAAAGCTGCGCAAGCTGCCTTGAAGAGTACAAGCTCCTGCGCCCGGCGGTCACCGCGGTCGGGTACGCCGCTGAGGCCTGCGAGGATGCCAACGCTGGTGCGGTGCCCAGCCCGCTGCTCAAAGCGCGGCTGATGCAGCAGGTTCGCAGCCAGCCGCGCGCCGGCGCCGGCACGGCAATCTGGATGCGGTACGCCGTTGCGGCATGCGTCGCGCTCTTCGTCGGCGCAGGTCTCGCCGATCTCGCGCTCCTCGCGCGCATCGGAAAAGAGGAGGCGCGTCTCTCGGCGCAGTCGCAGACGATCGCCGATCTCGCCGCAGGCGATTCGCACCGCTATCCGTTCGCCAACGGTCAGGTGCTCGTCCACGGGACCCGGCTCTACCTCGCGATGCGCTCGCTGCCGGCGCCGCCGCCCGGCAAAGTCTACCAGGCGTGGACGCTGCCCAAAGGCTCGAAGCGCATGGCGCCCTCGCTCACGTTCCAGCCGGACGGCAACGGCGAGGCGATCCTGCGCCTGCCGGAGCCGGCCGAGGCCGTCACGGCAGTGGCCGTGAGCGTCGAGCCCGCCGGCGGGTCGCAGCAGCCGACCAGCAAACCCGTCGCGGTCGTGGCCCTCTAGCCAATCCAAAAGCGCGGCGCGCCCGTTTCCTTCCACGAGTTGCTTCGCAAGCGAGCCCACCGGGCTCGAGAAAGGAAACCATGCGCAACCTACGTCTTATTGCCGCTCTCGCGGCCGCCCTCGCGTCGGCGGGCACGAGCATCGCCTCGGCCGCCCTCCAGCCGAACCTTCTCGACCAGCCCACGCGCTTCTCCGGTTCGTGCTGCGTCTACACCGGCGCTCCGGCTCTGGCGGTCACGCTCTCGATGGTCGAAGCGGGAGGGGGTCCGAAGGCCTTCAGCACGGTGACGCTCCTCAAGGTGCTCACCGGCAAGCTCTTCGATGCCGAAGTCGGCAAGCTCACGCAGCAGTACGGCAAAGATCAAGTGGCCCAGTTCATCAAGACCTTCGACTTCGTCGTAAACGACTCGCTGCGCATCGTCGCCGAGAAGAAGATCGCGCTGCCGAGCCAACCCAACCCCGATCCCAGCGACGGCGCCGCGCTGGCCCGCGCGCTTTGGATGGCCGGGCAAACCGGTCAAGGTTTCAACGTCGAGGTGATGCTCGATCGCGCCGTGTCGCATCCCATTCACGTGCAAGTGATGAAAGACATTGATGCCAAGTATGGGCTAGCCGCCGACGCGCAGTACCACGCGATCCTCACGACGGCGATGAAAGACCTCGCCGCAGCGTACCACTTGAGCTCGTAACGAACTCGCGCATGCAGGGAGCGGCCGCCGCGGCGCTGCTCCCGGCGCGGCAGCTACCAAATGCCCAGGAGCACCTTCACGTCGTCGGACGCCATCGTATGCGGATCCCAGGGCGGGGAGAAGGTGACGTCTACGTCGGCGGTCTTGACGCCGTCGATCGCTAAGACGGCATCCTCGACGTTCTTCTTGAACATCGGACCGACCGGACACATCGGCGACGTCAGCGTCATCGTTACGGTAACGTGTTCGCCGTTCTCCCCTGCGGTGGCGATATCGTAGACCAAACCGAGTTCGAGGATGCCGAGATTGAGCTCGGGATCTTTGACCTCGACGAGAGCTTCGCGGACTTGATCGACGGTCGGCATGCGCACGAGGTTCCCCGGCGGTTACGGCAAACCTTGGCCAAAGGCGCCGGACCAGGCGGGCGCGCGGTTCGAGATCCCGAAACTTGCGGCTTGCCGGCGGAGTCTAAGGTAAAGAGTGTGCGACCGGTGTTCGATCGGGAGCCGGCCGTAGAAAGGAACGTCGAGCGATGTCAATGTGGGAGCCCTTCACCGAGCGAGCGCGGCGCAGCATCGTACTCGCTCAGGAAGAAGCGCAGCGGCTCGGAAACAACTACATCGGAACCGAGCACATCCTGCTGGGCATCATCTCCGAAGGCGAGAGCTTGGCCGCTAAGGTCCTGGAGTCGCTCGGCGTCAACCTAGCGAAAGTTCGCCAGGAGGTCGAAGCGATCGTCGGCCGCGGCGGGCAGACCGTTCAGCAAGAGATGGTTTTCACCCCGCGCGCGAAGCGCGTGATCGAGCTCGCCTTCGAGGAGGCTCGCCAGCTCAATCACAACTACATCGGCACCGAGCACCTCCTTCTCGGCCTGATCCGCGAAGGCGAAGGCGTTGCCGCCCGCGTGTTGACCAACCTCGGCGTGGACCCGGCCAAGGTGCGCGTCCAGACAACCTCGCTGCTTGGAGCAGAGGGACAGCCGGCGGCCCCCAAAGGTAAGAGCAAGACGCCGACGCTCGACGCCTACGGGCGCGACCTCACGCAGCTCGCGCGCGACAACAAGCTCGATCCGGTCATCGGGCGCAACGCAGAGATCGAGCGCGTCATCCAGATTCTGGCGCGGCGCACGAAGAACAACCCGGCGCTCATCGGCGAGCCCGGCGTCGGAAAGACGGCGATCGCCGAAGGCCTCGCGCAGCGCGTCATCAAGGGCGACATCCCGGAGCCGCTCCGCGACCGGCGCGTTATCACGCTCGACTTGGCGGGGCTCGTCGCCGGTACGAAATACCGCGGCGAATTCGAGGAACGCATGAAGCGCGTGATGGACGAGATCCGCGGCGCCGCCGGCGAGATCATCCTTTTTATCGACGAGCTGCACACCCTCGTGGGTGCCGGCGCTGCCGAGGGGGCCATCGACGCGAGCAACATCATCAAGCCGGCGCTCGCGCGCGGCGAGCTGCAGTGCATCGGAGCGACGACGCTCAACGAGTTTCGCAAACATATTGAGAAAGACTCGGCGCTCGAACGGCGCTTCCAGCCCGTGATGGTCGGCGAACCGACCGTCGAGGAGACGATCGAGATCCTAAAAGGCCTGCGCGACCGGTACGAAGCTCACCACAAGGTTCAAATTACCGACGAGGCGCTGGCCACGGCCGCCAAGCTCGGCGACCGGTACATCACCGACCGCTTCCTGCCCGATAAGGCGGTCGACCTCATCGACGAAGCGAGCTCGCGCGTTCGCCTGCAGGCGATGCTTCCGCCGCCGGAAATTCGCGAAGCCGACGCGCAGCTGCGCAAACTCGTCGCCGAGAAAGAGGCGGTCGTCCGCAATCAAGAGTTCGATAAGGCCACTGCGATCCGCGACCGCGAGGAGAAGCTGCGCCTGGAGCGGGCGAACCTCGAACAGGAGTGGCGCGAGCGCAAGACGCAAGGCGAGCGCATTCTGCGCGTCACGGCGGATAACGTCGCCGAGATCGTTGCCGCCTGGACGAAGATTCCGGTAAGCCGTCTGGCTCAAGCCGAGACCGAGAAGCTCTTAAAGATGGGCGAGCTCCTGCACGAGCGCGTGGTCGGGCAAGAAGAAGCGATACAAGTCATCACGCGAGCGATTCGGCGCTCCCGCGCCGGGCTGAAGAGCCCGAGCCGGCCGATCGGGTCGTTCATCTTCCTCGGCCCCACCGGCGTCGGCAAGACCGAAGTCGCGCGCAGCGTCGCAGCCTTCCTGTTCGACGACGAAGAGTCGATGATTCGCATCGACATGTCGGAGTACATGGAGAAGTACTCCGTGAGCCGGCTGGTCGGAGCGCCTCCGGGATACGTCGGCTACGAAGAGGGCGGCCAACTCACCGAAGCGGTGCGCCGGCGCCCGTACTCCGTGGTGCTTCTCGACGAGATCGAGAAGGCGCACCCCGACGTCTTCAACCTGCTCCTGCAGGTGCTCGAGGACGGCCGCCTCACCGACTCTCAGGGGCGCCAAGTGGACTTCAAGAACTCCGTTATCATCATGACGAGCAACGTCGGCGCTACGGGCATGACGACGACGACCGACATCGGCTTCCGTCCGCAGCGGCTCTCCGCCGAAGACGAAGTCAAAATGTACGAGCGGATGAAGGGCCGCGTGCTCGAGGAGGTCAAGCAGACGTTCCGGCCCGAGTTCCTCAATCGCGTTGACGAAGTGCTCGTCTTCCATCAGCTCACCCGCGAACAGATCGAGCAGATCGTAACGCTCGAACTCGAGAAGGTCATCCGCGAGGTGCGCGCGCAGGAGATGCAGCTCAAGGTGACCGATGCGGCAAAAGCGCTGCTTGCGAAAAAGGGTTGGGACCCGCAGTTCGGCGCGCGTCCGCTGCGCCGCGCCATCCAACGCAACGTCGAAGACGAACTCGCCGAGGAGATGCTCAAGGGGCGCTTTGGCTCCGGCGATCACATTCTCGCCGACGTAGATCCCGACGACGTGGACAAGCTCAAGTACACGAAGATTCCGTCGGTGGACCCGCCGGCCGCGCCGTCGCCCGAGCCCGCAGTAACGTAGGAGCCCGCCGGGTGTAGATGTTAGCGCTGCTGCTCGGCCTGGTTACGGCATTGACGCTCTCGCAACAGAGCGTCAATCTCAATCCCGCCCAACAGCAGTCGATCGCCGTAACCGGCGCGACCCCGCCGCTGACCGTTACGCTCGACGAAAAACTCGTCTCGGCGACGGCGGACGCGACCGGTTCTACGGTGACGTTCACGGCGACGCAAGCGACGGGAACCGACGTCGCGCACGTCGTGGACGCGAGCGGCGCAAGCGCCGACGTTGCGATCCGCGTCGCATTCGATGCCGGGACGATCGTCGCGCAGACGCGCCTGCAAGTCACGGGCAACCCGGTCGACCCCGCATGGCTCGCGCGCGAGGTCTCCGGCCTCGTAACGCGCCTGACGGCCCTGCAGCCGGGCGCGCAGGCGACGGTCGCCGGCGTGACGCCGCCACCGAGCCCGCTGCTGCCGGGGCAGACTGCGGCATTCGCGGTGCCGGTGCAGGTCAACGGCAACGGGCGCTACTTCGACCGCTCCGGCACGACGCAAGTGAACGTCGAAAACGTCGGCGCGCAGACGTTCGCGCCGGCGCTGCTCTTTTACGACGACGATCCCGAGCACCTGACGCAAGACGGCGTGCTCTTTCGCGGAACGGTCACTGCCGACAAGCCCGCGCGTCTCTACTACTACCACGACGACGCATCCGACCCGCGCTCGCTCGTCGTCGCGCTGAGCAGCCAGTCGCAGGATCCGACGTCGGTGCATCTCGTCAACGCATTGGCGGGCCCTAATGCGGACGTCATGCACGTCGGTCAAACGCTGACGAAAAACTTTCTGCTCGCCAAAGCCTCGGGCGAAGGCGTCGTGCTCGACCTTTCGCAGGACGACCCCTACCTTATCGCCGACGTGCCGATGTCCGCACAAGAGCTCGTGGCGGGTACGGTAGATCTGCAGCTGCTCTCGGGCGGCCCCGTCGTCGTTACCGTGCTGGCCGTCTCGCCCGGCGTCGATCCGCGCTCGCTGCTCGCCGCCCCCGTTCTGCCCGGCGACGGACACCACCGCACCGGCGTCTTCGCGATTTCGTCGTTCGGCTCGGACAGCCTGACGTATGCGGCCGGCGGCCCGAACGCGACGATCGTGATCGGCGACACGGAACCGACGCCGCCCAACGCAGATCCGAGCGCGGCTGGGCACGATTACGGCGATTACGGCGTGCTGCACACGATTGACGTGACCTTGAAGAATCCCGGCGACGCTCCCGCTCCGGCGTACCTGTACTTTCGCCCGCTTGCCGGGCCTGCGAGGGCGAGCTTTCTGATCGGCGGCAACCTGGTGGATCTCGGCTGCGTTCGCCTTCCGACGCCCTATCAAGTGTCGTCGTACGAACTCGCGCCCGGCGCGACGTACCACGCCGTCGTGCAGACGATGACCGACGGCGGCTCGTTCTATCCGGCGGAGATCGGCGTCACCGCCGCGGCGCCGCAGCCCAGCGCGCCGCCGATCTCGGCGCCCGAGGGCTGCTTCCCGAAGCCGCAAGGAGCAGCGTCATCGCAATGAAGGCGCCGGAGGGGGAGTCGCGAGTCGTCCTTCTCGTGCGATTGCTCAACGCCGTGGATCAGGGGCGGCACTCGTTCGAGTCGCTAAAGGATCGCATCGCGGAAGGAGGCCGCCGCCCGAGCACGCGCAGCCTGAGGCGCTACATCGCGATCCTGACCGACGCCGGCTTCCCGCTCTACTTCGATCGTGCTGCGAACGTCTACCGTTTCGCGGACGGGTACAGCCTCAAGCGGCTCGACCTCAGCGGCGGCGAGCTCTTCGGTCTGGTTGCGCTGCGATCGCTCGGAGCGAGCATCGGCGGGTCGATCGGTGCGTCGATCGACGACGTTGCCGAAAAGCTCATCGGCAGCGCGGGGCGCGGAGCGCGCGCGCGTGTGGACGCCGCTTCGCCGATGGCCTTCCGGCTTTCGGAGATCCGCCTCGACGAACCGGGCGAACGCGCCTTCTCGCTTCTCTCCTCGGCCGAGCGCGCCTCGCGCAGCGTGCGCTTCTCGTATCTCGACAAAGAAGGAAAGCGCAGCGCCCGAACGGCCGATCCATACGGCTTCATCGTCAATGCAGGGCGCGTCTACTGCGTCGCGTACGACCACGCGCGCCGCGACAAGCGAACCTTCGCGGTGGACAGCATCAGCCAACCCGTCGTGCTGGCCAAGAATTTCGTGCGCCCGCAGGGCTTCAACGTCGAGGAGTACGCCTCCGGCTCGATCAGCGGGGTGCTGCACGGCGGCAAGCCCACCGAAGTGCGCGTACGTTTCGCGCCGCGCGTGGCCAAGGCCGCGATGGCCGCCAACGTCGTCTCCGACCGGCGCGTCCGGCTCACCGCGAACGGCTCGGCAGAGATCGCGTATCGCGTCGCCGACGTGGACGAGTTGGTGCGCTGGGTCTTGGGCTGGGGCGCGCAAGCCGAAATCCTCGCGCCCGTCGCCGCCCGCAAGCGCATCGCCGCCCTCTCCCGCGAAATCGCCGACGCCTACGAACGGCCGGCGCGCAAACGTAAGTAGCCGAGCTCTCATGCGTGCATTCCGAGCGCAGGAATTGCAGAATTGACGAAGCCCGAAGGGCGATTGCCCGACGGGCTCCGACGTGCTCACACACCTGCCTCGCCTGTTTGGTTCCCTGGACGGAGAACCCCACCGACGCCGGCGGACGGTTTGACTGTTGCCGCGGAATCGCCGCTCGTCACGGTGGTTCACGCGCTGCGTAGTCGCGAATCGGCACGTTCGTCGCACTTCGAGAGGCTCGAAGTTCGTGAATCGTAGCACGCCGCGAGAGTCTACGACAAGCGTCGCAGCGCGAAATTCACAGGCTTTCCACAACAAATTTCGCGTTATGCACACGCGCGCGGGTAGCGCCCGCGCCTGCAGCGAAGACGGTGCGCCATGCAGCTTCTTGCCACGCTTTTAATCGTCGCACAGAGCCTCTTCGGAGGCCTGCCGATCGACGGCATCAACTGCGACCGCGAGGAAGGGGCGGCCGAGCATATCCACTCCGACCTGCAGATTTTCGACCGGGGACGCGCGGTGCAAGTGCCGGCCAGCATCGGGATGCCGTCGGGGGGGGCGTGTCTCTACTGGCTCCACACGCACGACGCCAGCGGCATCATTCATATCGAGTCGCCGGTCAAGCGTCCGTTCACCCTCGGCGAGTTCTTCGACATCTGGGGGCAGAACTTGAGTTGGACGCAAGCCGCGAGCGCGACCGCACCGCACGGGCAGCATCTTTCGATCTGGGTGAACGGCGGGGCGTGGCACGGCAAAGATCCCCGTGCGATCGTCTTGCACGACCACGAAACGATCGTCATGCAGAGCGGGCCGCCGTTCGCAAAGCCGGCGCGGGTCGACTGGTCGAAGCTTTAGCCGAATGAGCGCGCTGCAGCCGGTCGAGATGGATGGCCGCAATCTGACGCTCGAGCAGATCGAGGCGGTCGCCCGCGGCGCGCCCGTGCGGATCTCCGAGGCGGCCCGGCGGCGCGTCGAGCGGGCTCGCGACTTCGTCGACCGGCAGTTCGCACTCGGCGAGGCGATCTACGGCGTGACGACGGGTTTCGGGAGGCTCGCAAATATCTCGGTGGATCCGGCCGACGCCGCGGCCCTTCAGCTCAACTTGGTGCGCAGCCATGCGGCGGGGACGGGAGAACCGCTGGACGTCGCGAGCGTGCGCGCCGCCAGCGCCCTGCGCGCCAACTCGCTCTCCGCCGGACACTCGGGCGTGAAGCCCGAGACGCTGGACTTGATCGTCGCGATGCTCGAGCGCGGCGTTACGCCCGTCGTGCCGAGCCAAGGGTCGGTCGGAGCGAGCGGCGACTTGGCGCCGCTCGCGCACATGACGCTGACGCTCATCGGCGAAGGCGAGGCGCTCTTCCAAGGCGAGCGGCTGCCCAGCGCAACGGCGCTCGAGCGCGCGGGGCTGCGCCCGGTCGAGCTCGGGGCAAAAGAAGGGCTCGCGCTCATCAACGGGACGCAGGTGATGACCGGGATCGCAGCGCTCGGGCTCCTGCGCGCGGAACGCCTGGCCGCCGCCGCCGACCTGATCGGCGCGATGTCGCTCGAAGCGTACCTTGCGACCGAACGCGTCTTCGACCGCCGGCTCAACGATCTGCGTCCGCATCCGGGCCAGGAGCGCGTCGCCGCGAACCTGCGCGCGCTGCTCGCCGAATCGGAGATCGTGCGCTCGCACGCGGAGTGCGATCGCGTCCAAGACCCGTATTCGTTCCGCTGCATCCCGGTGGTGCACGGCGCCGTGCGCGACACGAACGCGCACGTGCGGCGAGTCGCCGAGATCGAAGCGAACTCGGTTACCGACAACCCGCTCGTCTTCCCCGATGACGGCGAGTTTCTCTCGGGCGGAAATTTTCACGGCGAGCCGATCGCGCTGGCCATAGACTTCTTGAAGATCGGCGTCGCGGAGCTCGCGTCGATCTCCGAGCGCCGCTTGTACCTGCTGCTCAATGCCGAGGATCGCGGCCTGCCGCTCTTCCTCGCGCGGCGGTTGGGCTTGCAGTCGGGCCTGATGATCGTTCAGTACACGGCCGCGGCGCTCGTTAACGAGAACAAGGGATTGGCGTGGCCGTCAAGCGTCGATTCCATTCCGACGTCGGCCGGTCAGGAAGATCACGTCAGCATGGGCATGACGTCGGCGAACAACCTCCTGCGCGTCCTCGGCAACGTGGAAGGCGCGCTCGCCTGCGAGTTGCTCGGCGCGCTCGCCGCGACGGACTTTCGGCGCCCGCTGCGCTCGGGCCGCGGAACGCACGCGGCGTACGAAGTCGCGCGCGAAGCAATCGCGCCGCTCGTCGAGGACCGCGTGCCGGCGCCCGACATCGCGGCGGCCCGCGAACTGATTCGCTCGCACCGCCTCGTGAGCGCCGCCGAGGCGGCGATCGGGCGGCGGCTTACAGCGTGACGTTCAGCGTAACGTAGGCGTTGAACGGATTGGGCAGCACCAGCGTGTTGGTGTCGGCGTATGCGGGAACGTACGATTGCGCGAACGCCGGATTGAGCGGGACGTTGCCGTTCGCTCCGCGGTCGCCCGGCGACGTTCCGTTGTAGAAGTTCGATACGTAGTAGTAGTTCGAGATGTAGCCGCAGGTGAACCCGTTGGGCGGAAACTGCTTCGTCCAGGGTTCCGGCGAGCCGCCGAAGCACGCGCTGACGAGGTTGGCGAAAAGAACGTTGACCTTCACGCGGGGCGAGACTTGGTAGGACGCCTGCAGGCTGAAGTTGAGCTGGCTGGGCTGACGGAACGCGCCGAACGAGTCGAAGACGCCCGTCTGCGGATTTGGGATGAAGAGCTCGCCGGCCGAGGTGCCGTTTTGCGTTGCGGCGAGCCCGCAGGTCGTGTAGTCGGCTTGCAGCGGATTTTTCACGTGAATCGGCGAGCCGATGAGGCCCGCGGAGTTGTGCTTGCAGGTGCGCGGGTCGATGCCAAGGACGTCGGCGGGGTTCCCGTAGGGTTGCCCCTCGTTGAGCGTGAGCGCGGGCGTCAGCGCGAACCGGTTATGCTTGTAGTTGACGATCGCACTGAAGACGCTGGGCGAGAGGTACGGGAAGTCGAGCCCGACCGGGTACCAGCCGTTGCGGTCGAGCAGCGGCTGCGGCCTCATCGCATAGTAGGGGTTCCAAATCGGCGGATGATAGCGCGGCTTTAGCTGCGTGCAGGCCGGGTCGGGGTAGACGTTGCCGTTCCCGTCGTTCTCGTAGCACTGCGAGCCGCCGCCGGTCTTGGTGAGGCCGTTGAAGTTCGCGATGTCCTGATTGTAGGGGTCTATTGGGTTCACCGTCGTGCCGGGATAGTTCGCCCAGCGTTCGGCGGCATTCGTGTACGTGTACGAGAGCAAGAACGAAAGGCCGTTCTTGCTGAAGTCGCCTTTCGTGTATTCGACTTCGAAGCCGTCCACGCGCTCGACGCCCGAGTTGAGACCGCCCGCCAGCCCGAACGGAAGGCCGATGCCGTAGACCTGGTTGGTGGCGTAGCGGTAGTACGGCGTCACCTTGATTGACATGTCGGTGCCCTTGAAACGCCGCTCGTACGACAGATCGTAGTTGTCCGAATACTGCACCTGCGGGTCGTGCCGCGGCGTCGTGTAGCCATACTGCCAGAACGCCTGGAAGAGGTCGTACGCGAGATTGTTGTCCTTGGCGTTGTATTGCACTTGGTAGGTTTCGGGCTCTTGCGCGTAGCGTCCGGCCGAGAAGCGAAGCACCGTGTCGGGGTCGAGCGTGTACGTCGCTCCCAAACGCGGCGTGAACGCGTAGTCGGTGAGCGTCGGGTCGTAAACGTTGCTCAGCAGCAGATCGCCGTTCTTGCCGTCGGGATGGACCGTCTGCACCGGGTGTGCGGGAATCGAGTTGTCGACGGGGCAGTTGAATCCGATGAACGGCGTGGGCGGCCGGCCGCTGGCCGGCGGCGATGGAATGAAGTACGGCGCCAGCGTCACCGGGTTGTAGCAGAACTCGCGCTGTCCGGCCAGGAACCAGAAGTTCTGGCCGTTGTTCGTCGTGTTGGCGAGATCGTACAGGTACTGTTCGCCGCGCAAGCCGATGTCTACGTTGAGCTTGTCGGTAGGGTTCCAGAGATCTTCGAGCGCCAGCGACGTGAAACTCGGCGTGACGTTGTTGACGAAGCCCGAGTTGCCCGTGTAGGTGATCTGCCACGTCGCGTTGCCGAAGGCCGGCCCGGGTTCGGGGTTCGTGAACGTCCCGCTCGTCGATTGGTCGTTACACGGCGCTACCGCGCGCGTGCGGTAGTTGAAGCACTGGGTGCCGTTGGTGAGGCTCGTCGCGATCGTGCCGGCGGTGTTGTTGAAGTTCGTGTTGTTGTAGCGGTTGGTCGTCGCGGTCGTGTAGTTGGCGTCGAGGGTGAGCAGGTGCTGCGAGCTGAGCTGATTGGCGTAGGTGAACGCGAGCCCCCGCGTATGCGATTCGAGCTCGTAATCGTAGCTGGTGACGCCGAAGCCGAAGAACGGGGTGCCGTAGCTCAACGGGCTCGTCTGCAGCCAGTCGGAGTAAAACGTGTAGCCGTAGATGCGGAAATAGGCGTTCGATCCCATGTTGTGCTGATACTGGAGCTTGACGATCGAGGCGTCGTTCCAAAACGCGTCGCGCGCGTCGGCCGGGACGGTGGAGTAGGTGCCCGCGGCGCACTGTCCGGCAATCGGCGGCTGGCTGAATCCGTACGGATTGATATTCGCGCAGCGGTTGCCCGGGGAGCCGGGGTCGAAGTAGGGCACCGGCGAGACGCCCGTCGGGCTCTGGCCGAAATGCGTGCCGTTGGGCCAGGTGATGAAGTCGCCCCAGACCTCCGGAACCGGCTCGCCGTAGACGACGTCGCTGAGCTGCGTGATCACGTGCGGACCGAGGTCGTTGAGCGAGCTGTAAAACTGGCTGTTCATTCCCGTGACGTTGTAGAGCACCTGAACGTCGTCGCGTCCGCCGTCGCGCTTGTGCGGAATGCCGAAGTGCAGGTTGAAAACGCTCTCGCGATCGGCGATGTTCGAATAGCTGGCATAGGCGGGCGAAAGCGTTTGGTAGCAGCCGGGATCGTTGCCGAGACCGCTGCGGTTCTCGGTGTTGACCGGCAGAGCCACGTAGCCGGGCTGGCCCGGCGAGAGCGTGAACGGGTCGTAGACGGGCGACGCGTTCGGCCCCGAGTAGAAGCCCGAACCGCGCGGCGACGCATACCCGCACGTCGGATACACGCCGCCGAAGTAGAGAGCGGTCGTGTTGAAGGCGATCGCGGGATAGCCCCATACGTCGCCGAGATTCGATCCGTTGAACTGATCGAGGTAGCGATAGTCCTGATTGTATCCGCCGATTCCGACGTAATACGAGAAGAGCCGGTCGGGCGTGGCCCCGCCGACCTCGACTTGAAGGTTGTGGTAGAACGTCGGCGTGCCCAGGCCCACGTTTGCGGTCGCGTAACCGGGATACGTGCCGGTCTTGATGACTTGGTTGATGAACCCGGCGAGGCCCGTGGCGCTCTCGCCTGCGGTTCCGCCGCCGGTGTAGACCTGCAGTTCCTGCTGGCCGAGCGTGCCCGCCGTCCCGCCCGGATAGTTGTCGAACGACCGGTTGACCGGAACGCCGTCGAACTCGTAGCCGATCTGATCGTAGCTGCCGCCGCGAATGTAGACGGTTTGATTCCACCCCTGCTGGTTGGGCGGCACGAAGGCGCCGGGGATCGCCGCGATGGCCGAATACGCGTTGTTGAGGTTTCCGCCGCCGCCCATTCCGGCCGCGGCTTGCGTGACGGCGGAGTTCACCGAGTACACGTCGGTCGTCGTACCGGACTTCACGAGGTCCATCGAGGAGCGCGCCGTTACGTGGGCGATGGTTCGCAGCGAAGGCGCAAGCGCGATGCGAATGGTCTGCACTTGGTCGGCAAAAACCGAAACGCCGGTGATCGAGACGCTCTCGAATCCCGTTTTCGATGCGGTGATTTCGTAGGTGTCCGGCGCCAGCGACAGCATCGAGAAACGCCCCGATGCGTCGGTCGTCGCGGTCAGCGTCTGCGACGGACTCGCCGCGACGACTTGCGCGCCGGCGACTGCGGCACCCGAACTGGCGGCCACGGTGCCGACGATCGCGCCGGTCGTACCGGCAAGGGCGGGGAGCGAGCCGGCAAGCCATGCACCGGCAAAGGCGATGGGCAGAATCGAGCGCATGAAGGTTCCTAGACGCAGAGCCGACATGCGTAGAAATCATTCCGTGCGAGCGTTTCAAGGTCTTGCCGCCGCACTCAAGAATTTAGCG
The DNA here is from genome assembly GCA_963790985.1 of Vulcanimicrobiota bacterium. GTDB lineage: Bacteria > Vulcanimicrobiota > Vulcanimicrobiia > Vulcanimicrobiales > Vulcanimicrobiaceae > Cybelea. The sequence goes on along the minus strand of CAWBQB010000003.1, from coordinate 1,247,303 downwards.
CCTATGAACGCAGTAGCCGGGCCTCACGTCGTGCGCGCCCCCCGCGGCACCGAGATATCCTGTCGGGGATGGCCGCAGGAAGCGGCGCTGCGCATGCTCATGAACAACTTAGACCCCGAGGTGGCCGAGCGGCCGGAGGACCTCGTCGTCTACGGCGGCAACGGCCGTGCCGCGCGCTCGTGGAGCGCGTTCGACGCGATCGTGCGGACCCTGCGGCGTCTGGGCGGCGACGAGACCTTGATCGTGCAGAGCGGCAAGCCCGTCGCCGTGTGGAAGACGCACGCGCGAGCGCCGCGGCTCCTCATCGCCAACGCGAACCTCGTGCCGAAATGGGCCGACTGGGGCATCTTCCGCGATCTCGAAGATCGCGGGTTGACGATGTACGGGCAGATGACCGCGGGATCGTGGATATACATCGGCACGCAGGGCATCGTGCAGGGGACGTACGAGACGTTTGCCGAGCTTTCGCGACTGCACTTCGGCGGATCCCTCGCGGGGCGCGTCACGTTGACCGCGGGCGTCGGCGGCATGGGCGGCGCCCAGCCGCTCGCCGTGACGATGAACGGAGGCGTCTGCCTGATCGTGGACGTGGACCGCACGCGGCTCGAGCGACGCCGCGATTTGCGCTACCTGGACCTGGTGGCGGACTCGCGCGAGGACGCCTTGCGCGAGGTCGAACGGGCGAAGAAGTCCGGCGCCGCGCTCTCCGTCGGCTACGAAGGAAACGCCGCGACCGAGTTCCCGCAGCTCTACGACGCCGGCTTTCGGCCCGATGCGGTGACCGATCAAACGTCGGCGCACGACCTGCTCGGCGGTTACGTTCCCGCCGGCGTCACGCTGGAGGAGGCCGGCGAACTGCGCAAGCATTCGCCGCAGGAGTACGAGCGGCGCGCACTCGAGAGCTGCGGCGCGCACGTTCAGGCGATGGTGCGGTATCTGGATGCGGGCGCCGTCGTCTTCGATTACGGCAACAACATTCGCGCTGCGGCGCAGCGCGCAGGCTTCGCCCGCGCCTTTGCGTTCCCGGGATTCGTTCCCGCCTTTATCCGGCCGCTGTTCTGCCGCGGCTCGGGCCCATTCCGTTTTGCGGCGCTCTCGGGCGATCCGGCCGACATCGAGGTCTGCGACGCCAAGCTGGTCGAGCTCTTCCCGGAGGACGCGTCGCTCGCGCGATGGATTCGCTTGGCGCGCGAACGCATCGCGTTTCAGGGGTTGCCGGCGCGCATCTGCTGGCTCGGCTACGGCGACCGCGCGAAAGCGGGGCTCGCCTTCAACGAGCTCGTTCGCACCGGCGCGGTAAAGGCGCCCATCGTCATCGGGCGCGACCACCTCGACACCGGCAGCGTCGCGTCGCCCTATCGCGAGACCGAAGCGATGCGCGACGGCAGCGATGCGATCGCCGACTGGCCGATCCTCAACGCGCTGATCAACACGGCGGCCGGCGCACACTGGGTCAGCTTCCATCACGGCGGCGGCGTGGGCATCGGCTACAGCCTGCACGCCGGCATGGTGGTCGTCGCCGACGGCACCGACGACGCGCGCGACCGGCTGGGATGCGTCTTGACGACCGATCCCGGTATGGGCGTCGTCCGCCACGCCGACGCGGGCTACGAGGAAGCGATCGAAACCGCCGACGCCAAGGGGATCGATTGGCGGTTGTAACCGTCCGCGCCGGGATTCTTCTAACCTGCGATACCGATGCCGCGCAATGCGGCATCGACTTTGAGACGCTGGGGCGCGCGGACGATGCCACGATCGTGGTGGAAGACGGAAAGATCGCTGCGATCGGCGGCGATGCGCCGGCACGCGGCGCGGAACTCGACCTGCGCGATTGCGTCGTCGTTCCGGGCTTCGTGGACGCGCACGCGCACCCGCTCTATGCGGGCGACCGCGAGCCCGACTTTGCCGCGCGCCTCGCCGGACGGCCGCCGTCGCTGGGCATGCTGTACACGGTCGAGAAGACGCGCGACGCGCTGCTCGACCCCGATCGCTTCTACGAGCGGACGGTGCGGCCGCGGCTGCGCACGATGCTCGCGCACGGCACGACGACGCTGGAGGTGAAGACCGGCTACGCGCTGCACAAACCCGGCGAAGCGGCGTTGCTCGACATCGTCGCCCGTCATCGCGACGATCCCGACGTGCCGCATCTGATCGCGACCTTTCTCGGCGCGCACGCGCTGCCTCCGGAGTTTACGCGGGAGGAGGCGTTCGTGGACTACCTCGTCGATCAGGTCGTTCCCGCGGCGGCCGCGCACGGCGCCGTCTACGCCGATGCCTTCTGCGAGCCCGGATTCTTTTCACCGGAGCAGACGCGCCGATATCTCGATGCGGCGCGGCTGCACGGGATGCGCCTGCGCGTGCACTGCGACGAGATGGCCTACGGCGGCGCTGCCGCCATGGCGGCGACGCTCGACGTGGACGCCGTCGACCACTGCAATTTCATCGCCGAAGATGACGTCGCAGCGATCGCGCGACGGGGCATCGTGACCGTTGCGTGCCCGGCGACGATCGCCTACCTCGACTTGCCGCGCCGCGCGCCCGTGCGCGCCCTGCTGGAAGCCGGGGGCGCGGTTGCGCTTGCGAGCGACTACAATCCCGGAACGTCGCCGTGCTTCAACCTGCAGAGCGTGGCCTATTTCGGACGCAAGCTCTTCGGCCTTACGGCCGCCGAGGCGCTCTATGCGGTTACCCGGGCCGCCGCGCATTCGCTGCGCGCCGATGCCGGGCGCATTGTTGTCGGCGCTCCGGCGGATCTCGTCGCGTTGCGGATCGAGTCGCCCGACGAGTTCGGCTGGCAATTCGGGGGGAACCTCGCGGCCGCGGTGCTGAAAGGCGGGCGCGTCGCATGACCGACGAGCTCGTGCGCTGCGCGCGCGCGATCGTCGCGGGCGAGCTGCGGGAGGACTACGCCTTCGTCGTTCGTGACGGCAGGATTGCTGCGGGCGGAGACTTTCGCGACGTTCGCGGCGGAGCCGGCGACCTTGGAGCGCGCTCGTTTCCGGCCGACAGGCTCGTCGTTCCCGGCTTCATCAACGGCCATAGCCACGCGTATCAGATTCTGCTGCGGGGGTGGGCCGACGATCTGCCCTTCGCTGCCTGGCGCAGCGACGCGCTCTACCGCGTCGTTCCGCAACTAACCGCCGAGGACGTGTACTGGACCTTTGCCGCCGCGTTCTCGGAGATGCTCGCGGCGGGGATCACGACCGTCGCCGAGTTCTTCTACCTCAACGGCGCGGGCAACGAAAAGGCCGAGGCGGCGATTCGAGCCGCGCGCGACGCCGGCATCCGGCTGGTCTTCGCGCGCACGTGGCTCGACGCGCCGTACGCGCCGCCGGAGTTCCGCGAGAGCATCGAACGCGCGGCCCAGCGGACGCGCGAGCTCCTGGAGCGTCACCCCGACGTCGCCGTGTGCGTCGCGCCGCACTCGCTGCACGCGGCATCGCACGAGATGATCCGCGCGGCCGCCGAGTTCGCGCGCGAGTTCGACTGCATGCTGCACGTCCACGTCGCCGAAGCTTCGTACGAGGGCGAGGAAACGATGCAGCGCTTCGGAACGACTCCCGTGGCGCTGCTCGACCGCCTCGGCGCGCTCAACGAACGCACCGTCGCCATCCATGCGATCTACCTCACGGAAGAGGAAAAGAAGCTGCTTGCGGAGCGCGGCGCGCGCGTGGTCCACAATCCGACGACCAACCAGTACCTCGGGGACGGCATCTGCGACGTCGTCGGGCTCCAGTCGCTCGGCGTCACGATGGGCCTGGGAACCGACGCCGACGTGAAGCCGTCGCTCGTTGACGAGATGCGCGCAGCCTCGCTGCTGCAGAAACTGAAGAACCTCGACGGCGCCGCGCTGGGCGCCCCCGCGGCATTCGCCATGGGCACGCGCCAGGGTGCTCGCGCGCTCGGCCTCGACGCAGGCGATCTGCTGCCCGGATGCGCGGCCGACTACGTCGTGCTGGACGCGACGAAGATAGACCCGTGGTCGCCCGCGGTCAACGCGCTCGTCTACCGCGCCGAGGATTCGTGGGTGCAAGCGTCGTTCGTCGCCGGGCGGCGCGTCTACGTCGGCGAGCCGTCGGTGCTTGCGCGCCGCGCCCGGGAGGCGACCGCCGCGCTCGCGAAGCGCGTCCTTCCATAAAGGAGGATCCCGAGCATGCGCAAGACCGCACTCCTCGTGCTTTCCCTCACGCTGGCGCTCGCCGCGTGCGGCGGCGGCAAATCGAGCAACGCGTCGTCGAGTTCCAACGCCGCATCGCAGGCGGCCGCGACGAGCGCGCCGATGCAGGCTGCGATACCGAACTGCGGTGCCGTCCAAGCCGTCTGGGTCAACCTCAAGTCGAAGGTCTACCACGAGCCGGGCGATCCGTACTACGGCAAGACGTCTCACGGCGAGTACCTCTGCCCGTCTGCGGCCAAGGCTCAGGGCTTCCGGCCGGCCGGCGCCATGGCCAAGCACCACGCCTCGGACTCGACGATGTAGCGGTGCGGCCGGTGCGTGCAAGCACTTGCATTCACCAGCGATTCCATGCTAGACTCTGCGTGCAAGTACCCACTTGCAACCCACCCCCTGATTCGAGGTTCTCCGAGCAAGCATGGACCACGTGGTTATCGAGTATCGCCCGCAGGCCTACGCTGCGCTCGAAACGGCGGCTTTGGCTGCCATCGAGGACGGCGGGAAGGTGCTTCTCGATTTGGACGGCCTCGACTCGCTCGACACCGTGGGCGTGCGCGGGCTGATCTCGCTCCTCCGGCGAGTGCGCTCGGCGGGCGGCGAGTTCTCGCTGCGCACGAGCCGTGCCGACATTCTGCGCACCCTTTCCGTGACGGGTCTCGACCGCGTCTTCTCGGTCGTGCAGCCCGAGGCGGTGTAGCATGACGGGGGCCCTGCGGCACGCGGCCGCGCTGCTCGCCGTCTGTGTGACCCTCGGAGCCGCTCCGGCGACGGGTGCGGGGCCGCTGCCCAGCAGTGCGCAGGCCGTGCTCGAACGGATGGATCAGCGCAATCCGACGCTGCAGTCCTATCGGACGCGCGTGCACGTGGACGTGCGGATGCTCAGTTTTCCATTTCTCGCGCCCCAACTCGACGGCACGTCGTACTACCGGCGACCCGACACCTACGTCGTCGTCTTCGACCACGTGCCCGGCTACGCTCGCGGCTTCCAGCGGCTCTTCGACGACATCGGCAATCCCGACGCGTGGCAGAAAGATAACGACATCGCCTTGGAAGGCGCCGCCTGGCTCGACGGGCGCGAAACGATCGTCCTGCGTTTGACGAAGAAGATTCACAGCGACATTCTGGACCACTCGCTCGCGTACGTGGACCTTGCGAGCTACGCGCTGATGCGCATGGAGTGGTACTACACCAGCGGCGGGAAGATCACGATGTCGCAGGGGTATCGCAAGCAGGGCCAGTTCTGGGTGCTTTCGCAGCAGCACGCCACGATACAGATTCCGCACGTGCGTGCCGTTGCCGACGCCTCGTACGGTCCCTACGACACGAACGTTCCGGTGGATGCGGCGGTGCAGACGCCATGATCGAAGTCCGCAAGCCGGCCGACGGGCGGTCCGCGTCGCCTGAAGAGACGCGCGAGAGAATTCTCGTAGCCACGCGAGAGGTCATCGGGCGCAAAGGCAAGCGCGGAGCGACGACGCGCGAGATCGCCGACGTGGCCGGCGTCAACGAAGCCACGCTCTTTCGGCACTTCGGGACGAAGGAGGCGCTGCTCGTCGCCTGCGCGCAGCACTTCTGCGGTTACATCGAGTTGGCCGGCGTCGCTGCCGAGACTAGCGGCGACGTTGCCGACGATCTGCTCGAGCTCGCGCGCCTCATGTTTGCCCGCTTCGAATCGCTCGGCGACATGATCCGCTGGTCGCTCGTCGAGTCCGAGTACGAAAAAGATATCTTTGCCGAGACCGCGTGGCAGCCGCAGCTTGCGATCCTCGCGGTGTTGACGGACTTCATGCGCCGGCGCGTCGAGTCCGGAGAGCTGAAAGGCGAAGCGCAGAAGCTCGCCCTCGTCTTCCTGGGGCTGGTCTTCATGCACGCGCTCGGAAGGAAGAAGTTTCCCAATTCGATGCTGCACCGGGGCGAGTCGGACGAAGCGCTCCGTTTCTACATCGACGTTTTTCTCAATGGGGTAAGGAACTCGTAATGGATACGCGAGAAGCAGAAAAGGTCACCAGCCGCAAGGGTAACGGCGCCGGCCGCGGCGTCGATGCTTCGGCGACGGATGTCGAAGAGACGAGCAAGCGGCCGAACAGGCGGCTATTTTTCCTCGTCGGTGCGGCGATCGTCATCGTCGCGGCGCTGATTTGGGGCATTCCGTGGTTGACGTATTCGCTCGCCCACGAGGGCACCGACGACGCGCACGTTGCCGCGGACGAAGTCGCGGTCACGAGCAAGATCCCCGAGCGCATCGATCGCATTCTCGTGGATACGAACCAGGAGGTTCGGCGCGGGCAGCTGCTGATCGTGCTCGACAACAAGGACGAGTTGGCGAAGCTGCGGCAAGCGACGGCGCAATACGACCTCGCCGTGGCGGCCCAGCGGACGAACACGGAGCAAGGCCAGGGCGGCGTTTCGCAGGCCGGCGGGCAGATCGAGAACGTTCAGGCGCAGGTGCCGGTCGCGCAGGATGCCGTCGCTCAGGCCGACGCGCAGCTGCATGCCGCGCAGGCGCAAGTGCCGGCAGCGCAGGCCGCGTACAATAAGGCCCAGGCCGACTATTCGAGGGTCAGCTCCTTGGTGAGCACGGGCGACGTCGCGTCGCAGCAGCTGGACGCCGTTCGCGCGCAAAGCGCGGGCGCCGCCGCGCAGTTGCGCGCCGCTCAGGATCAAGTCTCCGTCGCGCAGGCGAACGTCGCCGCCGCGCAGGGCCGCGTCGCCGCGTCGAACGCGGCCGTGTCGGCCGCATCCGGCGCGTTGACGACCGCGCAGGGAAAGCTTTCGCAAGCCTCCGACCCCAGCCAAGTCGAAGCTGCGGCCGCGCAGCTCTACCTCGCCAAGCAGAACCTGGCCTACACGCACATCTATGCGGCCATAGACGGGTACGTCGGCGAGAAGAGCGCCGAAGTCGGCCAAACCATCGGCGCCGGCATGACGCTGATGACGATCATCCCGCATAAGGTCTACATCACCGCAGACTACAAAGAGACGCAGATGGGCCGGATGCGCGTCGGACAACCGGTGGATATCAAGGTGGATGCGTACCGAGGCGTCACGTTCCACGGCCACGTCTCGTCGATCAATCCCGCTTCGGAGAACACGTACTCGCTGGTCCCGGCACAGAACGCGAGCGGCAACTTCGTCAAGGTCACGCAGCGGATCCCCGTGCGCGTCGAAGTTGACGACACTCGCGCCGACATGCCGCTGCGGCCGGGCATGAGCGTCGAGACCTACGTCAAGGTCAAATGATGATGGGACGGCGTACTCTGCCTCGCAGCGCTAAAGCATAGCCGAAGGCGAGGATGTTCAGCAAGTACGAGAGCGCCGTCGTCGAGCACGGTTGGCGCCGGACCGTCATCAGCGTGGCGGTGATCACCGCGACGCTGCTCGAGATCATCGACGTCACGATCGTCAACGTCTCGTTGCCGAACATTCAGGGCAACTTCGGCATCGGCGTGGACTTGGGCGCGTGGATCGTCACGGCGTATCTCATCGCCAACGTCGTGGTCATTCCGCTCAACCCGTGGCTCGCCGCGCGGTTCGGGCGACGCCAGTACTTCTTTACTTCGATCGTCATCTTCACCATCGCGTCGCTGATGTGCGGCCTTTCGGGCAGCTTCGGGCAGCTGGTTTTCTGGCGCTTGGTCCAGGGCCTCGGGGGCGGCGGTCTCATCGCGACGTCGCAAGCGATCCTGCGCGATACCTACGGCATCAAAGAGCAGGGGAAGGCGCAGGGCGTCTTCGCGCTGGGCGTTATCGTCGGCCCGGCTCTCGGCCCGGTCATCGGCGGGTGGATCACCGATAACTGGAACTGGCACTGGATTTTCTTCATCAACATTCCGATCGGGATCGTTGCCGCCACGCTCATCTGGAACTTCCTGCGCAACCCGGCCGAGCCGCGTTACCAGAGGCTCGACTGGATCGGCCTGGCCCTCATGTGCATCGGCTTGGGCTCGATGCAGTTCGTGCTCGAGAACGGCCAGCAGTACGACTGGTACGACGACGCGCGAATACGCTGGTTTACGTTCTTTTCGTTCGCGGGCCTCGGGTCGTTCGTCTGGTGGACGCTGCGTTCGAAGATTCCGGTCGTGGATCTCCACGTCTTGCGGCTGCGGCAAGTGGCGGCCGGCAGCGTGCTCGGCGCCGTGCTGGGCGTGAGCCTCTACGGCTCGATCATCATTCTGCCGCAGTATCTCATCAACTCCCTCGGCTTCACGGCGACGCTTTCCGGCGCGACCGTCATGGTCCGCGCGGGCGCGGTGCTCCTTTTCACGCCCTTTACGGCAATCGTCACGCAGCGCGGCCTCATAGATCCGCGCTTGTCCGCCGCAATCGGCTTCGTTCTGCTGGCGGCGTCGAATTGGATGCTCGCCGACATCACGACGCCGCAATCGGACTTTCACGCGCTCGTCCTGCCGCTGGTTCTCAGCGGGATCGGCCTCTCGCAGATCTTCGTGCCGCTCTCGGTCGCCGTGATCGGGAGCGTGCCCGATAAAGAAGTGCCCTCGACGGCGGCGTTCTTCAACCTTTCCCGCCAGATCGGCGGCAGCGTCGCCGCCGCCGTGCTGATCACGATCTTGGTCCGCGGCTTTACCGTCCACCAAACGGAACTGGCCGCCACCCAGACGCTCGCTCACGCGCCGACCCAGCGGTTCGTCCTGGCGCAGGGCGGTACGCAGAATCACGCCACGATGGAGCGCCTGACGATTCTCGTTTCCGCGCAGTCCGCGGTGCAGTCGTATGCCGACACGTCGCGTTGGGTGGCCGTGATCACCTTATCGCTCGCACCGCTCGTCCTCTTACTCAAGCGGCCGCGCATCGGCGTGGCCATTGGAGAATGAACATGATACGTACGCGCATGCTTTCCGCTCTCATCGCCGCCGCCGCGTTGGCGACCGCGGTGCTGCCCTTGCAGCCGACGTCGGCGCAGCAGAGCGGCAAAGCGCCCGCGAGAGCGACGGTGCCGACGCCGGCCTCGTCGGCTGACCTACCTGTGGTTCCGAGCGTCGCGCCCGGCTACGAGGCTCCGAAAGTGGGTCCGAGCCCGGCTACGATCGTCGGAGTCACGCAGCAGCCGTTCGTCGGCATCGCGCTGAGCGATGCGATCGCCATGGCGTTATTGAAGAACCCAAATCTCGCCGTCTCGGCGTCCAACACGCGCATCGCGGCCTACCAAATCGTCCAGGCGAAGGGCGCGTTCGACCTGAATCTCAAGCTCGAGCCCACGTCCGGCTACTCGCTGCAGCCCCCGCAGAATCTGTTTTTCTCCGGTCCCGGCTTTCAGGACATCGTTCAGCACCAGTCGTCGTTTACGTATGGACTCGGCGGGCAGACGGCTAACGGCACGCAGTACACCGCGGGCATCCAGCAGTCGCGAACGTTTAACAACACCGGGCTCAATGCGTTCGCCCCTTTCTATCCGTACTACCTCGCGTCGCTCAACGTCTCGGTCGACCAGCCGCTGCTGCGAAATGCCGGGATGAACGCGCCCAAGCGGCAGCTCAAGGTCAGCTCGATAAGCGCCGACGCGAGCGACGCACAGGCGCTGGTGGATTCTTCGAATACGATCACGCAAGTGGCCGACGCCTATTGGAGCCTCGTGGCCGCCTGGCGCAACGTCGCCATTCAGGAGGACGCGCTTAAGGAAGCGATGGTGCATCAGGCTAGCGTCATCCGTCTTGCCAAGCGCGGCGCGGCCGCGCCGATAGACGCGGTCGAATCCGGCACCCAGGTGGCGACGTTTCAGGACAACGTGTTTTCCGCGCTCCAGACCGTCTCGGAGATCCAGAACAACCTCAAGGGCTTGATCGTCTCGAATCCGGCCGACCCGATCTGGGTCGCCAATCTGGTGCCGACGACCTCGGTTCTACAGCTGCCGACGGCTCCGGAACTGGAGACGGTCGTTCGCGAAGCGATGCTGAATCGTCCGGAAGTCCGTCAAGCCGCCGACCAAAAGAAGATTGCCGACGTCAACGTGAAGTTCGCCAAGAACCAGGAGCTGCCGCAGCTGGACTTCCTGGTAACCGTTCAGAGCAACGGCTTTGCCGGTATACCGTATCCGCTGCAACCGTCGAGCCCTCTTTACACGTCGGTTTGCAACAACGCTCAACTTGCGTGCCCGACGCCGCCGCCGAATACTCAGGGCCAGATGCCGTGGGCCTACCACAACCTGTGGGCGTTCACGTTCCCGACGTACAACTTCGCGATCCTCTTGACCCAGCCGCTGCAAGGCAACCTCGTGCGCGGCCTAAAAGGACAAGCCAGCGAGCAAGAACACCAAGCCCAGATCTTGATGCAAGGCGTCGCCGAGCGGATCAGCTACGACGCGCGCAACGCGCTCCAATCGTACCAATCGGCGCTGTCGCGCCTTAGTGCCGCGAGCCAGGCTCGCGCTTCGGCAGACGCGGTCTATGCCAGCGAGCTTCGGCGCTTCCACAGCGGCGCTTCGACGACGTTCTTGGTCTTGCAGCGGCAAGTAGAGCTCAATCAAGCGCGTGCGCGCGAACTGCTCGCCCAGACCGACCTGAACAAAGCCGTCGTAGAGCTGGAACGCGTCGAAGGTACGATCCTCAGTGCGAACGGCGTCAATCTGCAGACGCTGGGATCGAAGGTTCTCACGCCGCCGTAGGAGCGCTACCGGTCTTCGCATCACGCCCGTGCCGCCGCGGCGAGTTCGCCGTACGTGACGTTGGCGATTCCGTTTCGCTCGATGGCCTCGCGCACGCGCGGGCTCGTCAAGGCCGCGAGCTCTTCGGCCCACGCAAACGTTTGCGTGCCGGGATCGGCGCCCGCGAAGGGGCCGGTTGCGGGATGAAAGAGTATCTCGGTTACGCCCTGCGGGAGATCCTCGAGCATCTGCAAGACGCGCGCCTCGGTTAGCCCGCCGGCTTCGTTGACGCCGAAGGCGTAGTCGTTGCAGATCACGCCCGCACGGCGCGCGCGTGCGCGCATGAGCGCGAGCCAGGGCTCGATGCTGCGCGTTCCGCCCCGCGGTTCTCGCGGAAGACGGATCGCGCGCAGGCCGTGCTCGCATCCGATATCGAGAATGAGCCGGAAGAGCGTAGGGTGCACGTGCATATGGCATTGCGCGTCGGCGTGGTCCAGCGTCAGTCCGGTTGCAGCGAAGCGTTCGAACTGCGCGCGTATCTCGGCGGCGAGCTGCGCGCGGATTCGGGGGCGGAAGAAGTAGCGCACGCCGGCGCGCACCAAATCGTTGAGGAACTCGCCGCGCGCGTCTACGAGGTCCGGAACGAGTTCTGGGTCGAGAACGGGGCGCCCCATGACGAGAACGACGTGCAGGCCGACCGCGAGCGTGGGTAGGCGGCGTGCCCGCTCGACGGCGTCGGCGGCGGCCGGTGCACCGACCATGAGGCTCGCGGCGCGGAGCGATCCTTCGCGATGCGCGCGCTCGACCGCGGCGTTTACCTCGGGTGCGATTCCGAAATCGTCGGCATTGAGGATCAGCTGCCTAATGCGCCGTCTCTCCGAGCATGGCCGTCGAGGCCTCGTCTGCGAGCCAGATCAGATGTCCCGAAGCCGGGCGCACGATCTGCGCCGGATATCGCACCGGATCGCTCGGCCCTTCGTAGACCGCCGCGAGGATCGCAGCCTTCTCGTCGCCTTCGACGGCGAAGGCAACGACGCGCGCTGCGTTGATCACCTTCGGCGTGATCGTAACGCGCCACATGTCGTGCGACTCGGCGTAGACGGCGCGCACGAGGGCATCGTCGTCCGTGTCGGGCGGCGTCCCGGGAAAGAGCGAGGCGGTGTGGCCGTCTGGGCCGAGCCCGAGCATCACGAGGTCGAGCTGCGGGCGGTCGCCGGCATCTTCGCGCAGCAGCGCGGCGTATTGGCGCGCGGCTTGGGCCGGATCGATCTCGCCGCGGATGCGGCGCACGTTCTCCGGTGGAATCCCGACGGCATCGAGGAAGGCTTCGCGCGCCATCCGGTAGTTCGAGCGTTCGTCGGTCGGCGCAACGCATCGTTCGTCGCCGAAGTAGACGACGACGTGCGCCCACGCAAGATCTGCGGCCGGCGCCTGCTTCGCGAGCAGCTCGTACGCGGCGCGCGGCGTGTTGCCGCCGGAGAGCGCAACGCGAAAGATTCCACGCTCGGCGATGGCCAGCCGGGCGGTCGCGACGAAGACGTCGGCAACGGCGCGCGCGAGCGCGCCGGGATCCCCATAGACGAGCAGCTCGCCGCGTTCGGGGACGTTCACTCCTGCGCGCACCCGAGTATGCGGCCCGCTGCGGCGAGCGACTCGGCGAAGATGCGATCGTTCTGTCCGCGCAGGATGGCGCGCTCGACGAGGGCGGCGATGCCGGGATTGGCGATGGGGCGGTAACGTTGCGGATGCCTGGACGATCCGCTCACGCTCATCACGATGGTTTGCGCGTCGTCGTCGGCCGACGCGGCATACGTCGAGCGAGACGAGTGCAGCGCGATGCTGCGAATACGGCGCGGGTCGCCCTCGCGGCGTATCTCGAAGGCAACCGGCGCCCCTTCGCCGTTGAGCAGCGAGGCGGCGGTGTGGGGCTGCCAGGCGAGGCGGCTGGCCAGCCATCCCAGGAGATAGTAGGCTTCGGGTTCCGAGCCGCAAGCGATCTCGACGCGCCGCAAGTCGAAGAGCTCGCCGAGGTCTTTGCCGTCGAAGAAGATCGCGACGCTCTCCTGCCAGGCTGCGAGCCGTAAGTACGCGATGTCGGCGACGGGAAGCGAGGGATGCAGCGCGACGTACTCTGCGAGCTCGCAGAGCGCCGCGTGGCCGGCGTCGACGAGCGAGCTGTTGTAGACGATCGTCTGCACGCCCGCAGCGAGCGCGGCGAAGCGCGCGTCGCCTGCGATGCCGGGCGCGATCCAGCACAGCACGAGCGGGGCTTCGTCGAGCCGAAGAACGTCCACGGCCGAGCGCAGCGTCTGCGCGCCGGCGCCCTTGACGCCGAGCTCGACCCAATCGTCGCTTGCGATGCGGTGCTCGTGTTCGCCCAACGTGCCGTCCAGCACGATCACCCGCGACGGATGCTTCGTTGCAAGCGTGCGGATGCGGTCGCGGGCCAGCGCTCCGATCGCGGCGTCCTCGAAGTAGACGACGATCGTCATCGTCGCAATGGCGACCTCTTGGGCGCGCACGCGATAGCGCTGCGTCAGCTCGACGAGCACGAGCTGGAGGTCAAGGCTCACAGTCGGCGCCATTCCTCGAAGAGGGCATTCGCGCTCTCGGGGCCCTGGCTTCCAGCCGCGTAGTTGGGGAAGGAGAAGTCTTTGGTGTGCTGCCAGACGTCGAGCACCGGCGCGACGATCTCCCACGCGCGTTCCACCGCGTCCCAGCGCGTGAACAGCGTCTGATCGCCCATGATCGCGTCGCCGATGAGGCGTTCGTACGCCGGCGGCGACTCCACGCCGAAACCGCTGCCGTAGTTGAAGTCCATGTAGACGCTGCGGACGTGCTCTTTGGGTCCGGGAACCTTCGCTTCGAATCGCAGCGAGATCCCCTCGTCGGGCTCGATCTTGACGACCAGGACGTTGGGTGAGATCCGGTCGGTGGAATCGCCGTAGAAGCGATGCGGGATCGGTTTGAACGTGACGGCAATCTCGGCGAGCTTGCGCGGCAGCCGTTTCCCCGAGCGCAGGTAGAACGGCACGCCCGCCCAGCGCCAGTTCTCGACGTAGACTCTGAGCGCCGCGAACGTCTCCGTGTTCGAATCGGGAGCGACGTCGCGCTCCTGGCGATAGCCGACGACGGGCTGCCCGTCGATCGTGCCGGGCCCGTACTGGCCGCGCGCGGAGTTTTGCCACACGTCGGCGTGCGCCCACGGCGTGATCGCCGAGAGCACCTTGTACTTCTCGCTGCGGATGTCGTCGGCCGCCGAGCTGATCGGCGCCTCCATCGCGACGAGCGCCAGCAGGTTGATCACGTGGTTTTGGATCATGTCGCGCAGCGCGCCGGCCTGGTCGTAGTAGCCGCCGCGCTCCTCGACGCCGAGCGACTCCGCCGACGTGATCTGCACGCTCTGCACGTAGTTGCGGTTCCAGATCGGTTCGAAAATCGTGTTGGCGAATCGCAGCGCGATGATATCCTGGACCGGTTCCTTCCCGAGGTAGTGGTCGATGCGATAGATCTCGCTCTCGGGGAAGACCGCTTCGATCGCGCTCTGCAGCTTGCGCGCCGAGGCTAAATCGGTGCCGAACGGCTTCTCGACGACGATCCTCGTCCACCCGTTGGGGTCGCGATCGAGCCCGGATCGTTTGAGCTGCTTGATGATCTCCGGAAAGACCGGCGGCGGGGTCGCGAGGTAGAAGAGGTGGTTGCCTCCGGTGGCAAACTGTGCGTCGTTTTTAGCGAGGCGTTCCTTGAGCGCGAGAAAGTGGCGCGTGTCTTTGAAGTCGGCGGTGACGTAACTTATCCGCCGGGAGAACTCGTCCCACAGCGTGCCGGCGGGCTGTTGATCGGGCGGCATGAAGGTCTCGAGCTGCTGCCGGCAATAATCGCGAAAGCCGGCATCGTCGTGGAGCGTGCGTGCAAACCCGACGAGCGCAAAATCCGCCGGAAGCGTGCCGTGCAGCCACATCGAGTACACCGCAGGCAGCAGCTTGCGCTTGAACAGGTCGCCGCTCGCGCCGAAGAAGACGACGCTGCACGGGTTGGTGATGCGCTCGACGGGCAGACCCGCGCGCAGCGGATTGACGGCGATCACGTGCTACCGCGCTGCGTTCCTACGCGCGGACGGCGAGCGCTTCGTCTACCGCCGCCACGAGCGCGCGAAGCGCGGGCTCGACGCCGCCCTTCAGGTGCACGCGCATGCCGCGCCGGTTGCGCTTGTTCAGCGACATCCAATCTCCCAGCGCCTGCGCCGCAAGCAGCGTGCGGAAGCCGACGTTCATGCCGGGGATCATCGGATCGTCGGGATCGTCCGCGGTGATCTGCAGAACGACGCAACTGTCGGGGCCGCCTTTGTGGAGCTGTCCGGTCGAATGCAGGAAGCGCGGACCGAATCCGACCGTCGTCGCGATGCGGTGGGCGTTGCGCACCTTCAGGCGCAGCTCGTCGAGAAGCGCGGCGTGCGCGGGATTGCGCGCGACGTATGCGGTGATCGCGTTGTAGTCGTGCGGGCGCAGCTGCGCGAAGAGCCCGGCGAGCGCCTGCACGACGCTCTGCGCCGAGATGCCGGCGCTTCCGGCGAGGAACGTGAGATCGAACGAGGGTCCGAGCAGGTTGGGCTTGGGTTCGTCGAAGCTGCCGTTGCGCGCGAACTGTTCGAGCAGCGCGACGGTATTGTCTTTGGATTCCTGCACGTTGGGCTGATCGAATGCGTTGATGCCGAGGATGACGCCCGCGGCGGCCACGGCGAGTTCCCACAGGTAGAACTGCTCGCCGAGATCGTACTGGTCGTTCATGGCGAGGCGGATCACCGGATGGCCGGCCGCTTCGAGCGCTTGCAGCTTCTCGTCAACGCCGGGCTGCGGATCGGGAAGGTTGGCACCGACGTACACGAAGAGCCGGTCGTCGGAGTAGTCGCCGGGCGAGCCCAGCGCCTCGCCGGCGATGGGAACGATGCCTTTGCCGAGCTTACCGGTAGATTCGGCGACGAGCTGTTCGGCCCAGGCGCCGAAGGCGTCTACGTCAACGTGGGTCACGATCGTGAGCTTGTCGCGTCCGCTCAGTGCGAGGCCGCCGATCGCCGCGCCCAGCCGCACGCCCGGCGCGGTGCGCGCGTCGATCGTGCGGTCGTTGGCGTGCATCGCGCCGAGCGCGCGGTCGAGCAGGAGGTTCACGTCGTAGCCTGCGATGGCCGCAGGCGCAACGCCCACGAACGAGAGCGCGGAGTAGCGTCCGCCGATGTCGGGATCGTTTTCGAAGACGGCACGGAAACCGGCTTCCTGCCCTTCGGTGGCCAGCGACGTGCCCGGGTCGGTTATCGCCACGAAGCGCCGTCCCGCCGTGGATGCGCCGCTCTGCTTGGAGACCTTCTCGTGAAAGTAGGCGTAGAAGGCGTTGGGCTCGGTCGTCGTTCCGCTCTTGCTCGAAATGATGAAGAGCGTTTGCGGCAGGTGGATCTTCTCTTCGAGCTCTTTTATCTGCTGCGGGCAGGTCGAGTCGAGCACGTACAGCCGCGCGTAATCCTCGTATTCGCCGAACGTGTCGGCGAGCACGTCGGGCGCGAGCGAGCTGCCGCCCATGCCGCATACCACGGCGTAGTCGAAGCTCTCCTTGATGTCGAACCCGAAGGACTTCAGCCGCGGCACCTCTTCGAGCATGTGCTGCGGGATGTCCAGCCATCCGAGCGATTTCTTTACGATCGCCGCGTCGGCGGGATCGCTCGACCAGAGCGACGCGTCGTGCGCCCAGATGCGCTTGAGGAAATCCTCCGACGCCAGGCGGTCGAGCGCGGTTTGGTAGGCGGCCTGCGAGCTGCCCAGCGAGAGCACGACGCGTTCGGCGCCGCCGGACTCGAGAAGCTTCTGCTTGTAGACGATCGCGCCGAGCAGCGCGGCGAAGGAGTCCGAGAAGAGCGTGACGCCTTCGACCTGCAGCTCGTGCGTCACGTCGAACAGCGAGATCTTCGCGTCCTGCAGCGCGCGCATAACCGCGTGGGCTCCTTCGAGGTCGCTCTCGACCGTATCGGGCACGATCTGCCCGTGGTCGAGCAGCGCGTCGAGCGTCGGCGACGGCATCGTGTTGACCGTGTCGGGGCCGACCACGGTCTCGACGTACATCAGGTCGGGATAGTGCGGGTTCTTCGTCGAGGTCGAGGCCCACAGCGGCCGCTGGACCGCGCCGCCCTTCTTGCGAAGTTCGGCGAACTCGTCGCCGTCGAAGATCTCCTTGAACTTTGCGTACGTCAGCTTCAGGCCGGCGATGCCGGTCTTGCCGAGCAGCGGCTCGAGCTTCTCGCCCTTGGCGATGCGTTCGCCGAGCAGTTTGTCTATCGCGGTGTCTATGCGGCTGACGAAGACCGAGTTGACCGAACGAATCTTGTCGATCGGCTTGTTCTCGGCAGCGCGTCGCGCCAGCCCCTTGATGTAGGCCAGCGCCGCGCGTTCGTACATCTCGACGGAGAAGATCAGCGTGACGTTGACGTTGCATCCCGCGTAGATCACCTCTTCGATCGCCGGCAAGCCCTCTTTCGTGCCGGGAATCTTGATCATGACGTTCGGCCGGTTCACGCGGCCCCACAGCTCCTTGGCCATCGCGATGGTGCCGGCGGTATCGCGTGCCAGCAGCGGGGAGACCTCGAGGCTCACGAAGCCGTCGTTCCCGCCCGAGGACGCGTAGACGTTGGCGAACGCATCGCAGGCGTTCTGGATGTCTTGAATCGCCAGGTCCCAAAAGAGCGCGTCGGCGCTCTTCTCCGAATCGATCAGGCCGGCGAGCTGCTCGTCGTAGTCGTTGCCGGCGCCGATCGCCTTTTCGAAGATCGTCGGATTGCTCGTCATGCCGCGCAGCCCGCGGTCGATGAGGCGCGCGAGCTCGCCCGAGCCGAACATGCTGCGGCGCAGGTTGTCTAGCCATACACTCTGCCCCGCATCGAGCAGCTGCTGGATCTGGTTCTTCATGGATCTCTCCTAACGAGGGACGAGTGCGAACGTGTCGAGTGCGAGTGCCGCGACGGCGTCGGGCGTGAACCCGAATTCTTTGGCGATCGCCGCGGCGGGGGCCGACGTTCCGAAATGGTCCAGGCCGAGCGCGAACCCGCGATCGCCGACCCAGCGCGACCACCCGAACGTCGCTCCGGCTTCGATCGACAGTCGCGCCGCCACCGCCGGCGGCAGAACTTCGTCTCGATAGGACTGCGGCGCCGCCTCGAAGAGCTCCCAGCAGGGCATCGATACGACGCGCGTGCGTACGCCTTTGCCGTCCAAAATGGCTTTGGCGTCCATCGCCAACGATACTTCGGAGCCCGTCGCGATGATGATGAGGTCGGGCGCGCCGCCCGGCGCGTCGGCGAGGACGTAGGCGCCCATGTTCACCGCGGCGTCGCGCGCGCCCAAGAACGGCAGCTTCTGGCGCGACAGCACGAGCGCCCACGGCGAGCCCTTGCGGCTGACGGCGAGCTTCCACGCCTCCAGCGTCTCGAGAGCGTCGGCCGGGCGCACGACGTAGCAGTTCGGCGTCGCGCGCAACGTCGCAAGCTGCTCGATCGGCTGGTGCGTCGGGCCGTCTTCGCCGAGAAAGACCGAATCGTGCGTGAGGACGTAGATGGAATGAATCCCGCTCAGGCACGCCAGGCGCAGCGCCGGTTTGAAGTAGTCTACGAAGTTGAAGAAGGTAGCGCCGAACGGAAGCAGGCCGCCGTGCAGCGCGATGCCGTTCGTGCACGCCGCCATCGCGTGCTCGCGCACGCCGTAGTGGATGTTGCGCCCGGCGTACGTTCCCGGCTCGAAGTCGCCGCAATTCTTCAAGTACGTTTTCGTCGAGGGATCGAGGTCGGCCGAGCCGCCGACGAGTTCGGGGAGCGCCGCGGCAATCGCGTTCATCACCGTGCCGCCCGCATCGCGCGTCGCGACGCTGCCGTTCTCGGCGGTAAAGACGGGCCAGGGAAGATCCTTCGGAACGTCGCCGCGCAGCGCGCGAGCCAGCGTCTGCGCCGGTTGCGGGTAAGCGGTCGCCCACGCGTCGTACGTCGTCTGCCACTGCGCCTCGAGCGCCGCGCCCTTCGCGCCCACTTCGCGATAAAACGCGAGCACGTCGTCGGGCACGTAGAAGTCCGGCTCGAGCGGCCAGCCGAGTTCCTCCTTCGACTTCATCACGTTCTCGGGGCCCAACGGCTCTCCGTGCGCGGCATTGCTGTCCTGCCGCGGCGATCCGTACCCGATGTGCGTGCGGACGGCGATGAACGAAGGACGGTCGGTGACGTTCTTGGCGACGGCAATCGCGCGATCGATCGTCGCGACGTCGTTGCCGTGATCCACGTCCACGATCTGCGTGTGCCAGCCGCTCGCGTCGAAACGGGCGCCGGGGTCGTCGGTCAGCGTCACGTCGGTCGGGCCGGCGAGCGAGACGAGGTTGTCGTCGTAGAGCAGGATCAGCTTGCCCAGGCGCAGATGCCCCGCCAGCGACAGCGCCTCTTGGCTGATCCCCTCCATCAGGTCGCCGTCGCCGCAGATCGCGTACGTGTAATGGTCGACGATCGGAAACCCGTCGCGGTTGTAGACCGCGCCGAGGTGCGCTTGCGCGATCGCCATGCCGACGGCATTGGCGACGCCCTGTCCGAGCGGTCCGGTCGTCGCCTCTACGCCGGGCGTCCGCTCCGCTTCGGGATGCCCGGGCGTCTTGCTGCCGAGCTGACGGAAGCTCTTGATGTCGTCGAGCGTGAGGTCGTATCCGGTGAGGTAGAGCAGCGCGTAGAGCAGCATCGAGCCGTGACCGGCGGAGAGGACGAAACGGTCGCGGTCGAGCCAGTGGGGGTCGGCCGGGTTGAAGCGGAGGTGGCGCGTCCAGAGCGCGTAGGCCATGGCCGCGGCTCCCATCGGCAATCCCGGATGGCCGGAGTTGGCCTTTTGGACGGCGTCGACCGCCAGAAAGCGGATCGCATTGATGCGTTTCTCGTCGGCGGCCGAGTTTGGCACGAAGACTCCTCTCGTCAATATTGGGATGGGGCGGTGCTTTTCGCCGCACGGGTGCCGCGGTACTCTCACGCGCGCGGCGGGGGGACGGTTACTCGGCGCCGTAGCTTTCGCGCGTGGCCGTAGAGGAGCTGCGGGAGCAGATTGAGGCGCTGGCGCGCGGGGAAGGCGACGTGCGCGGGCGCGAAGGCGAGGCCGTGGATCGAGCGATGGAGATGCTCGACGCCGGCGCGCTGCGCGCCGCCGAGCCGCACGAGGGGCGCTGGATCGTCAACGCCTGGGTGAAGCAGGCGATTCTCCTCTACTTCGCACGCCGCGACGTGCGCTGGATCGGCGACCGCGAGCGCGACGCGCTCCTGTACTACGACAAGCTGCCCGTCAAGCGTAATTACGACGAGCTCGGCGTGCGGTGCGTTCCGCCGGGCGTCGCCCGTTACGGAAGCTTTCTCGGGCGCGGCGTCATCCTGATGCCGGCGTTCGTCAACGTCGGCGCGTACGTAGACGAAGGCAGCATGGTCGACACGTGGGCGACGGTCGGTTCGTGCGCGCAGATCGGCAAGGGCGTGCACCTCTCCGGCGGCGTCGGCATCGGCGGCGTGCTCGAACCCGTCCAGGCCGCGCCGGTCGTCGTCGAGGACGGCGCGTTCGTCGGTTCGCGCTGCATCGTCGTCGAAGGCGTTTGCGTGGAACGCGAAGCGGTCATCGGCGCGGGCGTCGTGCTCACCGCGAGCACGCCGATCGTGGACGTTCGCTCGAGCCGGCCGGTTACGACGAAAGGGCGCATACCCGCGCGCGCCGTCGTCATCCCCGGGACGCAGCCCAAGCGATTTGCCGCGGGCGAGTTCGGGACGCCGTGCGCGCTGATCGTCGGCACTCGGGGCGAATCCACCGACCGTAAGACGTCGCTCAACGCCGCGTTGCGCGACTTCGACATCGCCGTATGAACCCGCGCGTCGCCGAAATCGCCGGCTCCCTAATTCGCGAGGCCGCGGCCAAGAAGCGGCCCAGCTCGATCGATCTCGGCCTAGGCGAGCCGTCGCTGAAGGCCGGTCGCGCGCATCTCGACGCGGCGATGCGGCACGCGGCGGAATTTGGATTGCGCTACACCGCCAACGCGGGCGAGCCGGAGTTGCGCGCGGCGATCGCCGCGCACTACCGGTACCCGCAGATGCAGAGAGCCGAGAACGTCTGCGTGACGGTCGGCTCGCAAGAGGCGATGTACGTCACCATCAAGACCCTGCTCGACCCGTCCCGCGACGAGCTGCTCGTGGTCGAGCCGGCGTTTCCGTCGTATCTCAAAATGGCGGCGCTCGAGGGCATCCCGGCGCGGTGCGTCGAGATGAGCGAAGACGACGATTTCGCCTTTGACGGCGAGCGGATCGCCGCCGCAATCGGCGACCGCACGCGCGCGGTGGTCATCTGCTCGCCATGCAACCCGACGGCGCGCGTGCTTTCGCGGGATGCCGCAACGCGATTGACCGAGGCGCTGCGCGCGCGTCGCGGCGAGCCGGTCTGGCTCGTTCACGACGAGATCTACCGCGAGCAGACGTTCACGGACGACGCCGCCTACCTGGCGGAAAGCTATCCGCACACGATCGTCACGAACTCGCTGAGCAAGAGCAACGCGCTGACCGGCCTGCGGCTCGGATGGATCCTCGGCCCGGCTGCGACGATCGAACAAGCGACCAAAGTTCACGCGTGGGTCACATCGTGTGCCGACTCCTTCGCGCAGCGCGTGGCGCTCGACGTCTTCCAAACGCCCGGGGGCTTGCGCGCGCACGCCGCCTGGTACGCCGAGCGCCGCGAGGAGCTGCTGACCGTGCTGCAGGAGAGCGGCATGCGGTTCATCGTGCCCGAAGGGTCGTTCTACGCGTGCGTGCGCCTACCTCAAGGATTGCGTTCGCGCGACGCAGCCAACGAGCTCATCGAGCGCCACGACGTCGTCGCCATTCCCGGCATCGCGTTCGGCGAAGCGATGGAAGGCTGGCTGCGCTTGAGCTGGGTCGGCGATTCGGAACGCGTTCGCGACGGCATTCTGCGCATCGCCGAGTACTGCGCCGAACATGTGGAACGGACGCTGTCACCCTGAGCGGAGTCGTGTCACCCTAAGCGGAGTTTTGTCACCCTAAGCGGAGTCTTGTCACCCTGAGCGGAGTCGAAGGGTGACGCGCATACCATGCCGGCGGGTCATGCTTCGACTACGCTCAGCATGACAGAGTGGGCGGGTCATGCTTCGACTACGCTCAGCATGACAGAATGAGCGGCTAGGCGATCCAGACCGTCTGAACGTTCGTGAACTCGCGAATGCCGAAGGCGGAGAGCTCGCGGCCGTAGCCGCTGCGCTTGACGCCGCCGAACGGCAAGCGCGGGTCGCTGGCAACCATGCCGTTGACGAAGACCGCGCCGGCTTCGATCCGTCCGGCGACGTCCTGCGCGGCGCTCACGTCGCGCGTCCAGAGACTCGATCCCAAGCCGTACGGCGATGCGTTGGCGAGTTCCACGGCGTGGTCGCGGCCGGCGGCGCGCACGACTGCCGCAACCGGCCCGAAGACTTCCTCCTCGAACGCGCGCATGCCGGGCAGCACGCCGGCGAGGATCGTCGGCTCGTAGAAGAAGCCCGGTCCGTCAATGGGGCGGCCGCCTAACGCGAGGTGCGCGCCGCTTTCGAGCGTCGCGACCACTTGTTCGTGCAGGCTCGCGCGCAAGTCGGCGCGAGCGCAGGGCCCGATCTGGACGCGCTCTTCGAGCGGATTGCCGACGACCTGCGCCTTGGCGAGGGCGACGAAGCGATCGAGAAACGCGTCGTGGACGCCGTCTTCGACGATGAAGCGTTTGGCGGCGATGCAGCTCTCGCCGTTGTTTTGAAAGCGCGCGACGACGGCGGTTTTCGCCGCGGCCTCGATATCCGCATCGGCGAAGACGATAAACGCATCGGATCCGCCTAGCTCGAGGACGCATTTCTTGAGCGCCGCACCGGCCGCCGCCGCAATCGCGATCCCGGCGCGTTCGCTTCCGGTCAGCGTCACCGCGGCGATGCGCGGATCGCCGACGAGCGATTCGATCTCGTTATGACCGAGCAGAAGCGTTCCGAAGAGCCCCTCCGGCGCGCCGGCGGCGGCAAAGACGCGCTCGATCTCCAGCGCGCAGCGCGTCGTGTTGGCGGCGTGCTTGAGCAGCAGCGAGTTCCCCGCCATCAGTGCGGGAGCCGCCGCGCGCACGACCTGCCAGTAGGGGAAATTCCAGGGCATCACCGCGAGCACGACGCCCAGCGGACGGAACGCGACATAGCTGCGCGAGGCGTTCGAGGGCGCGTCCTGGGGCTCGAGCATTTCGGCCGCGCGATCGGCGAAATACTCCAGCGCCCAGGCGCACTTTTCGACTTCCGCACGAGCCTGAACGAGCGGCTTGCCCATCTCGCGCACCGCCGTCGTCGCCAGCGTCTCGCGCTCGGAGCGCAGGCGCGCGGCGACGTCGCGCAGCAGCGGTGCGCGCTGCTCGACGCTGCGCGCACCCCACGCGCGCGCGCAGCGCGCCGCGGCTGCGACCTTGGCTTCGGCGGCAGGCGCGTCCATCAGTGGGATGCGCTCCAGCACGGCTTCGGTGGCGGGGTCGATCGTCGTAATCATATGGCGTGCTGCGCCCACGGACCCTCGGGTCCTGCGTAGACTTGGATCAGGCTTTCGGGCCGCAGGTAGGCGCGTGCGACGCGTTCGACGTCGGCGGCGGTGATGCGCGCGAAGCGCTCGTTGAGCGTGCCGTAGTAATTGGTTGAAAAGCCGTTGGTCGCGATGTTGAGGATTTGCTTCGCCTGTCCGGTGGACGAGGCTTCGTCGAGCAGGGCGTCGCTGACCAGCCGTACCTTCGCTTCCTGCAGCTCGGTCGCGGAGACCGGCTCTTGCTGGAGCGCAACCAGCTCCTTGCGGACGAACTCCACCGCTTCGACGACGCGCTGCGGCGACGCGCTGAGCACGATGCGAAAATCGCCGCGATCCACGTCGGCCTGGAGCATGCTGCTGACGCTGTAGACGAGCCCGCGCTTCTGCCGCAGCTCCTGCCAGAGACGCGACTCGAAGGCGCCGTTGCCGCCGAGGATTTCGTTGAGCACGAGGAACGTGTCGTAGTCGGGATTGGAGAGCGAGAGCGCCGGTTGGCCGAGCCGGATGTAGACTTGATTGGCGGCGGTGCCGATGTAGTCGTGCCCTTGCGTCGCGGGCGGCATCGCCATCAGATGCGGGTCGGGTTTCGTCCCGGCGGCCTGCCACGTTCCGAACGTGGCGGCGAGCGCGTCGCGCACGCGCTCGGGAGCGAGGTCCCCGACGACGGCGATCGTCGTGAGATCGGGCCGCCAGTAGCGGGCGGTGTATGCGAGGAGATCCTCGCGCGTGATGGACTGCACGCTCGCCGCCGTCGGCTGGTTCAACGTGGGATCGTCGTCGGCGAGCAGCAGCCGGTTGTAGGCGCGATCGATGAGGACGCCGGAAATCTGCGCTTCCGACTGGAGGCTGTTGGCCAACTGCGAGCGCTCGATGTTCAGCCAGGGATCGGCGAAGGTCGGGTGCGCCTCACCGTCGGCGAGGATCTTCGCGATGCTTTCGAAGTCTCGCACCTCGCCCTGCCCGGTGAACTCTTGTCCGGTCTCGACGAGCGCGCCCATATCGTCGGTGGCTTTGCGGCGCAGCTCGAAGGGATATTGCTGGCTGCCGTAATCGGCCGCCGCGGACGCGAGCCGGATGATCCCGGCCTTCCCAGCCGGCTCGAACGCCGGCGACGACGCGATCTGCGCGCGAAGGACGAACGTCGGCCGGTCGGTCTTTCGCTGCACGATGATGCGCAGGCCGTTGGGCAGCGTGTACTCGACCGGCGCCAGCGCGCTGTGCACCGTCGTCGGCGAGCGCAGCGCCGACGCAATCCACGACGGCATGACGATCGGACCGTTGGGAACGCGTTTGGAGAAGTCGTCGCTGGCCGCTGCGCTGCTCTTCTGCGAGTTCCCGGCCGGGGGGCTGTCGTTGGGGCTGAGATGGCCGACGACCGTCGGCCGCTTCAGATACGTGCGCGCCGCGGAGAGGAGATCGGCGCCGGTCAGCGCGGCGAGACGTCCGTCTTCGCTCGCAATGCGTTCGCCGACGATGCCGTAGGTGTAGCCGGCGAGGTCGCCGATTCCGTCGATCGAGTCGGCCGAATAGAGGCGCTCGGCGATCGTCAAACGCTTTGCGGCAAGCACGAGGCCGGGATCGATGCCGCCGGCCAGCATGGAGTCGAGCGTCGTCTGGAATGCGGTCTGGGCTTCGGCTGCGTTGCGCCCGGGATTGAGAATGATGAAGACGTTGAGCAGGCCGCCGCGCAGCTGCGTGTCGGCATCGGTTTCGATCGCGAGCGCGATGTTCGATTGCACGAGCGCGCGGTAGAACGGCGAGCGCTGGTTCTCCAGCAGCGTGGCGAGCGTGCTGATCGCCGGTTCTCCGGCCTGTACGTCGCCGGGAATGGCGTAGGCAAGGTCGAGGATCTCGAACGGGAACGGGAACTGCGCCTCGACGGCGTGTCCGGACGAGGGTTTCGGGTTGGCGTTTTGCTTCGGCGGCAGCCGTTTTGACGGTATCGGGCCGAAGTAGCGGCGAGCCTTCGCGAAGACGGTCGCGTGGTCCACGTCGCCGGCGACGACGAGCGTCGCGTTGTTCGGCGCGTACCATTCGTGATAGTAGCGGGCGATGTCGGCGACGGTCGCGCGCGCGACGTCGGCACGGCTGCCCACCGGCGTACGCCCCTCGGGCTGGCCCGGGAACGCAGCGGCGCGCACGCGCGCCAGCAGGTTGAAGAATGGCGAGCTGTCGTCGTCGTCTATCTCGTTGAGGACGGCGTTGCGTTCGATCGCCCAATCCGAGGCGCGCAAGGCCGCGTGCTGCATCCGGTCGGCTTCGATGAAGAGCGCGACGTCGAGCCGGTCGGCCGGCATCACGAAGTAGAACTGCGTGTAGTCGTAGCTCGTCTCGCCGTTCATCTGCGCGCCCAAGCGGGCCGTGATGTCGTCGAGTCCGCCCGCCGAGACCTCCGGCGTCCCGCGGAACATCATGTGCTCGAGCGCGTGCGCGAGCCCGGTCTTCCCGGGCGTTTCCTGCAGCGAGCCGAAGCCGTACCAGACCGCGGTCTGGATGACGGGCGCGGCGTGGTCCTCGACGACTACGATTCGCAGGCCGTCGCTCAGCGTCGTCGTGAAGATGCCGGCGTCGCCCGGACCGCCTTGGGCGCGCGCCGCCTGCGGCGCGAGCAAGGCAAGTGCGAAGACCAGCAATCGAAAGCGTTTCACAGCTGAGAGACTCCTAAATAGTACGCCGCGGCCGCCTCGGCCGCCGCCTGCGGTATGCAGCCGACGAGTTCGCTGCCGCGAACCTCGATGCCGCGTTCCGCTGCGAGCAGGCCGATGAGCTCCACGACGCGGTAGAGCGGGGTAGCCCTATAATCGGTAACGTTGAGCGACACCTGCACGCAGCCGGGCCCCCGCGCGAAGGCCAGCGCCCGCAGCGAACGCAGGCCGCCGCCCGATTCGCGCACCGAGCGCGCGATCTCTCGCGCCGCCGTCACGTCGCCGGTGGCGAGTTCGACGTTGAACGCGATGAGAACGTCGCGCGCGCCGATCGCCACGGCGCCCGCGCTGACGTGGCGCCGGACGTCGCCTTCGTCGGGCTGCCAGCCGGCGTTACGCCGCAGATCGGGAAGCCGGCGGCGGGACTCTTCGCGCGCTGCGGCGCCGTAGTAGAAGCACGGAATGCCGTAGCGCTCCCAGATTGCCGCGCCGGCGCGATGCGCGAGGACGGCGGCATCGGCGAGCGTCGCTTCCTTTAGCGGCACGAACGGCAGCACGTCGAGCGCGCCGATCCGCGGATGAACGCCGCGGTGCTCGCGAAGGTCTATCCGCTCGAGCGCGACGCCGGCCAAGGCCAGGGAAGCCTCGAACACCTGCGTCGCGTCGCCGGCGATCGTGAGCACGCTGCGGTGATGGACCGCGTCGCTGCTGCGATCGAGAAGCTGCGCGCCCGTACGCTCGACCGCGGCGGCCGCGGCGTCGATCGTCGCGGGATCGCGGCCCTCGGAGAGGTTCGGCACGATCTCGAAGATCATCAGCGCGCGAGCGCGAGTTCGATCGCCCGCGCGATATCGGGCGCGTTTGCCGGCGAGATAACGCGCGCGTAACCGAGCTTGCGTGCCTCGGCCTCGCGACGCTCCGCCCCCCCGACGGCGCGCACTTCACCGGAGAGGCCGAGCTCGCCGTAAACGGCGAGGTCGGGTGCGGCGGGAACGTTGCGAAACGACGATGCGATCGCGAGCGCGATGCCGAGGTCGGCGGCCGGTTCGACGACCCGCAGCCCGCCGGCGACCGAGGCGTAAACGTCGTGCGCGCCGAGCGAGAAGCCGGCGCGTCGCTCCAAAACGGCCAGGATCATCGCGAGGCGCTGCTGATCGAGGTTATTGGCGAGCCGCCGCGGCGTGCCGTACGCGGCCTCGCCGACCAGCGCCTGCACTTCGATGAGCACCGGCCGCGATCCGACGATCGAGGCCACGACGCAGGATCCGCTGGGGCGCTGCGTTCTCGCGCCGAGAAAAAGTTCCGAGGGATTGGCGACCTCGCGCAGTCCCGAGTCGTGCATCTCGAAGACGCAGATCTCGTCGATCGACCCGAAGCGGTTCTTGTACGCGCGCACGATACGGTACTCGCCGCCGGTTTCGCCTTCGAAGTAGAGCACCGTGTCTACCAGATGCTCGAGCAGGCGCGGCCCCGCGATCGCGCCGTCTTTGGTGACGTGGCCGACGATGAACGTCGCGCAACCCGTCCGCTTGGCGTACTCCACGAGCGCCTGCGTGCAGTCGCGCACCTGCGTGACGCTGCCCGCGTACGCCTCCGACTCGGGCAGCCACACCGTCTGAATCGAGTCGACGACGAGCGCGACGGGAGGCCGGCGTTCGAGACGATCGAGCACGGCCCGCAGGTTCGTCTCCGGATAGATGAAGAGCGACTCGCCGCCGTGCGCCGCGAGCGTTCGTTCGGCGCGGAGTTTTACTTGCGCCGCCGACTCTTCTCCGCAGACGTAGATCACTTCGCCGGCACGGGCGACGCGTTGGGCGATCTGCAGCAGGAGCGTTGATTT
Source organism: Vulcanimicrobiota bacterium (assembly GCA_963790985.1). Classification (GTDB taxonomy): domain Bacteria; phylum Vulcanimicrobiota; class Vulcanimicrobiia; order Vulcanimicrobiales; family Vulcanimicrobiaceae; genus Cybelea. The sequence goes on along the minus strand of CAWBQB010000003.1, from coordinate 1,219,433 downwards.
GCCCGCGCCGGGCGGTCCGCCGACGAGCGTGAGACTTCCGCGCACGAGACCGCCGCCGAGCACGGCATCGAACTCGGGCATGCCGACGCGCAAGCGCTCGATCCCGGCCGAGCCGATTTCGTGCAGCGCTACCGGCTCGGCCGCGCTCGGCGCGGCGGGGCGGCTCGCCCGTCCGGAGCGCGGCGTGACGAGGACGGGGCGCTCGTCAAAGGAGTTCCAGCCTTCGCACTGCGGGCAACGTCCAAGCCAGCGAGCCGACTCGAATCCGCAAGCCGAGCAGACGTAGACCGCATGCGACTTCATTACGCACCGTTCGTTTCTGCGGGGCCGCTGCTTTGCCTGGGCGAAACGGGGCGCGGGTGAACGCTCGGACGCATTTGCAGATCGCCATTGACGGGCCGGCCGCTTCGGGGAAGACGACCGTCGCTCGCGCGGTCGCCGAGCGTCTGCACGCGCTCTACCTCGACACGGGCGCGATGTATCGCGCGCTTGCGTACCTCGCGCTGCGAACCCGCATAGACGTGGACAACGGCGCGGCGCTCGTGCGTTTGGCCGCGCAGCACCCCATCGAGGTGACGTTGGACGGCGGCGCGTCGCTCGGTTTTCGGATTTTCGCCGGCGAGCGCGAACTCGACGAGGCGGCGCTTGGGAGCAACGAAGTAACGGCCATCGTTTCGACGGTCGCCGCGCACGCGGGCGTGCGCTCCGAGATGGTCGCCGCCCAGCGCCGCATCGCCCAGGCCGGGCCGGTCGTCATGGCCGGACGTGACATCGGCAGCGTCGTCCTGCCCGATGCGCCGGTAAAGATCTACCTTACCGCCTCGGTAGAGGCGCGCGTCGCGCGGCGGCGCGCGCAGCTCGAGCGCCGCGGCGTGGACGTGGACGCGCACCGTTTGACCGAAGAGATCGAGGAGCGCGACCGGCTCGACCAAACGCGCGCGGTCTCGCCGCTGGCGCCCGCGCCCGGCGCGGTCGTCATTGACTCCAGCGACGTTCCCGCCGATCGCATCGTGGACGAGATCTGCGCGCTCGCGCTGCGATGAATCCGGGGTTTTACGATTTCTCGAAGGCAGCAGTTCGAACGCTCTCGCGAGTGTTGTGGCGCGCTCGCGCCGCCGGCATCGAGAACGTGCCGCTCGAAGGGCCGCTCATCATTGCCTGCAATCACGTCTCGTACCTCGACCCGCCGGTCATGGGCTGTCTCTGCCCGCGCCGCATCAGCTACATGGCCAAGCGCGAGCTTTTCGAGATTCCGATTCTGGGCGGGGTGATCCGGGCGCTGGGCGCCTACGCGGTGGACCGCCAAGGCAGCGCCACTGCGGCGATCAAGCGGTCGCTCGAGGTTTTACGGGCGGGTGGGGCGGTAGGCATCTTTCCCGAGGGCACCCGCAATCGCAGCGGCACGGTCGAAGCGCAGACCGGCGTCGCGCTGCTCGCCTCCCTGGCCGGTGCGCCGGTGGTCCCCACCTGCGTCCTCGGCACCGACCGGGCCCTGCGCCTGGGGCGGGTAAACGTCGCTTTCGGCTCCCCGCTTCGCCTTCCGGCCGGCCGGAAAGCAACGCGCGAAGATTTGGCGAAGTTCACTGCCGAGATCATGAAAGCAATTGACGTATTATCGGAGAGCCTTCGTGGAGATACGTAAGGCGTCGGTCCAGGGATTCTGCTTCGGCGTCGCCATCACGGTGAAGAAGGCCGAAGAGGCGATTGCATCGCGGGGCGACGTCACGACGCTCGGACACGTCGTGCATAACCCGCAGATGGTCGCCTCGCTCGCCGCCCGCGGGCTCAAGAACGCCCACGGCGTGGACGAGGTCGAATCCGGCGCGCTCTTCGTGCGCGCGCACGGTCTGCCGCTCGAAGTCTTCGAGAAAGCGCAGGAGAAGAAGCTCGAGATCATCGACGCGACCTGTCCGATGGTGACGAAGATTCACGTGCAGGCCGAAAAGCTGAAAGCCGACGGGTACAAGATCGTCGTCATCGGCGATCCGAACCATCCCGAAGTGAAGGGCACGCTGAGCCACGTCCCGGGCGCCTGGTGCATTCAAAGCCCGGCGGACGTCGAAAAGCTGCCTCGCTCCAGCCGGGTCGGCGTCGTCGTCCAGTCGACGTGGTCGGGAGAGGGGTTCACCGAAATCGTCCGCGCGCTTTCGGCGAAGTATTACGAAGTGCGCGCCGTCAACACGATCTGCACCGACACGCACAACCGTCAGAACGAAGCCCTGCGCCTGGCAAAAGACGTCGAGGTCATGGTCGTCGTCGGCGGCAAGACCTCCGCGAACACCAAGCATCTCGCCGACCTCTCGGAGTCGCACGGCGCGCGTGCCTACCATATCGAAGGTCCCAACGAGCTGCAAGCGCAGTGGTTCGAAGGCGTTGACGTAGCCGGCCTCATGTCGGGCGCTTCGACGCCGGGATGGCTCGTCGACGAAGTCGAGGCGCGAATGGTGGAGCTCGCCGCTTCTGCGTAACCTCGCCAGCCTTCCGGAGCGCTTCGAAAGCGCGCTGGAAGAACGGATTACGGGCTATCGGGGATCCAGAGAGATCTCCGATATGCTTTTGCGCCACTTCGGCTACCCGCCGTACGGGCCGGCGCGGCGCGGCAAGCGATTGCGCCCGCAGATGGTCATGCGCGTTGCGGCGACCGAAGGTGCGCCCGTCGAGCGCGCGCTCGATGCCGCCGTCGCCGTCGAGATCTTCCACAACTATTCGCTGGTCCACGACGATATCGAGGATCGCGACGAGCTCCGCCACGGGCGCCGCACGCTCTGGAGCGAGTACGGCATCGCCGAGGCGATCAACGCCGGCGACGCGATGTGTGCGTTAAGCTTTCTCAGCTTGGAACACGCCGCCGCGCATCTCGACGCCGACAAAGTTCTCGGGATGCTCGCGCTGCTCCACGAGGCCCACGCCGTGATGTGCGAGGGGCAATCGCTCGACCTCCACTTCGAGTCCCAGCGATCGGTGGATCTGGCGGGCTACGACCGCATGATCGCGTGCAAGACGGCGCAGCTTTTCGACGCCTCGTGCCGGCTGGGTGCGTACGCCGCCTCCTGCGACGAGGCCGCGGTCGACGGCTACGGCCGCGTCGGGCGCGCCTACGGCATGGCATTCCAGATACGCGACGACGTCGCCGGCATCTGGGCGACGGTTGACGAGACCGGCAAGACCGTCGCCAGCGACATCGCGCGCCGGAAGTGGACGTTTCCGGTCGTCTGGGCGATCGGGCAGCCGCGTTCGGCGTCGCGCGACGCGGTCGCCGACGCCTACGCGCTCGGACGGCCGTTGGATCCGCCGGCGGTTGCGCTGGTCGTGGCCGCGCTCGACGATCTCGGCGCGCGCGAAGCGGCGCAAGCGGCAGCCGCGACGCATCTCGCGGTCGTCGAAGGGCACCCGAACGTCGAGCTGCGCGAGTTTCTCACGGGCACGCTCGGCCTGGCCGCCGCGTGAATCAGACCTCGTCGCGTCCGGCGTCGCCCGCACAGGTGTGGGCGCTTCCGGTGCTGGTGCTCCTCGGGCTCGTTCTGCGTTTGCTCTTCCTCGGCAACGAGGGCTTTAGGACCGACATCTCAACGTATGCGGCCTGGGCGATCGCGCTCGCGCAGCACGGGTTCGCAACGTTCTACGGCAAGATCGGGTTTGCGGACTACCCTCCCGGCTACTTCTACGTGCTGGCCGTCATCGGGCACATATGGCAAGCCGCCTACGGCTCGCACGACGGCGGCTATGCGGCCCTGCGCGCGCTCGTCAAGCTCCCGGCGATTCTTGCAGACCTCGGCGTCGGCGTGCTGCTCTTCGCCGTGGCCCGCCGCTTCGCGGGCTTCGGTATGGCTCTTGGCGTCGCCGCGTTCTACCTGCTCAATCCGGCGACGATCTACATCTCGGCAGTCTGGGGACAAGTAGACTCGATCTCCGGCGGGCTCGCGTTGCTCGCGATCTATGCGTTGCTGCGCGCCCAAGACGACGCGAAGCCGGAGACGCACCAGACGGCCTGGATCATCGGCGCGTGGCTCGCGCTCGGCTACTCGTTGCTCATCAAGCCGCAGGCCGCGGTCCTCGTGCCCCTGCTCGTGGCGTTTGCGTTCGCCAACGCCAAGCAGCGCAAGACGCGCCTCATCGCGACCGGCGCCGGCATCGGCGCGGCGATCGCCCTCGCGCTGCTGCTCTCGGAGCCGTTCCACCCGGGCAATCCGATAGCTACGCTGATATGGCTGGTGCAGCGCTACGCGTACGGGTCGAGCGTCTATCCATACAACAGCGTCAACGCATTCAACCTCTGGGCGCTGCGCGGCTCGTTGTGGGTTCCCGACAACCAGTACATCTTGCTGCTCCCGCAGTGGCTCTGGGGCGTCCTCCTCGTGCTTGCCGCGGTGGGACTGGTCATCTGGCGCTACCTGCAGACGGCAACCGCGCAGGCGCTTTTGGAAGGCTGCGCCATCGCGACGCTGGCGTTCTTCGCGTTGGCGACGCGCATGCACGAACGCTACCTGTTCGACGGGCTGCTCTTCACCATCGTCTGCATTCCGCTCGCTCGGCGGTATCTTTGGGCGGCCGTCGCGCTCTCGGTCGTGCTTTTCGCCAACCTCCAGTACGGCCTGCAGTACCTCGGCGTCGTGACGAACAACGTTGCGGGCGCCAACGCGCAGAACCTCTGGGGCTGGTGGACGACGCTCTTTTCCTTGATCGCGGTCGGCACGTTCTTCGCGCTCGGGTATCAGTATCTCGGCACCGAAGCCGGCACGCGAGAAGCGGCTCCCGAAGGGCCGAGTCCGGAGCGGCGCGACGAGGGCGAAGCGGCGCCTGCCGTCCGCGATTGGTTCGATCCTCGCGAAGGGCTCACCGCGATGCAGGCGCGCGACTACGTTATCGCGGCCCTGCTGGGCGCCGGCAACTTCGTCCTTTCTTTTATCGGCTACTGGTGGCCGGGCGACAAAGTCTTCGACGAGATCTACTTCGCGCGCGCCGGCGAAGAGTACTTGCAGAACCTGCGCATCTACGAGAACACGCATCCGCCGCTGACCAAGCTGCTCATCGCGTTTTCGATCGTGCTTTTCGGCGGCATGCCGGCGGGCCACGGATTGGGCGGCTGGCACGGCCTCAACGCGATCGTCGGGCATGCGTCCAGCGGCGACAACGCCTACGGCTGGCGCTTTCTCGACGTCGTCTTCGGCGCGCTGGTCGTCATGCTGCTCTACGCCTTCGCAAAGCGCGTCACCGGTTCGACGATCTTCTCGACCATCGCCGCGCTGCTGCTCACTTTCGACGGCATGCACTTCGTGCAGTCGCGCATCGGGACGCCGGAAGGCTTCGTCGTGTTCTTTGCGACGCTGGCCTCGTACGCGTTCTATCGCTTCTGGATCAGCTCGCAGGTCGGCGACCGCGACCACGTCGCGGTGCCGTGGTGGGGAGTCGCAGCCGGCGCCGGAGGCGCGCTGCTCGCCGGAGTCGCGGTCGGGCAGATCTGCCGCTCGTTCTTCGGCCTCGACGCAGCCTCGACGACCGTCGTCACGCTCTACCTCGCGTGCGGCTTATATCTGCTCTTCCGGTACCGCGGCTTTCCGAAGTTCTTCGGCGACGGCCGGCGCGAGCTGACGTTTGCCGAGGGATCGTATGCGCTGCGCAAAGAGGATGCCGGCGAACTGTTCGCCGCCGACGGCGGCTCGATCGATTCCAACGGCAAGGTGCAGCGCGGCGCGCTCTCGACGAATAAAGCCGGAACGCTCGTGTACGGCGACGACCCGTTGACGATCTCGTACCGGCGCGACGGCAGCGTCGCCTACGAAACGCCGGTGGGCAGCGCCACCTACGCCGACGACGAGATTCGCGCGGACGGCGGCATAGAGAAGGGGCGTTCCTCGAAGCTCTGGCTGATTCTCTTCACCGTCGCGCTAGGCTGTCTGGTGAGCTCGAAGTGGTACGGCGTCATGGGCTTCGGGGTGAGCTTCCTCGTGCTCGCGGCCGTGTGGCTGCAGCGCTACCTGATGCCGCTGCGCCCGACGCTGTGGGGGAACCCGCGAGGATTTCGCATTGACGGCGCGCTCGCGACGATTCTTTTCGTCAGCGCGAGCGTGTACGCGCTGGTCTGGGCGCCCGATCTGGCGCGCCACTCTCCCGACCCGGGAGAGATTCACAGTCTCAACGACCTCGTCTACCGGCAGTACACGATGTTCGAGTACCACGACACGCTCAAAGCTACGCACCCGTACTCGTCCAAGTGGTGGGAGTGGCCGCTCGACTACGTGCCGATCGCGTACTTCTACCAGGATCACCGCAAGAATCAAAGCGATCCGAAGGGCTGCTGCGTCTACGAGATCACGTCGCTGCCCAACCCGGTCGTCCTCTGGTTCGGCCTCTTCTGCGTTCCGTGGGTCGGCGTTCTGGCGTGGCGAGAGCGAAATAAGGCCTACGCGCTCATCGTCATCACGTATCTCCTGCAATGGCTGCCGTGGATGCGCTCGCCGCGGATCACCTTTGCCTACCATTTCTACGTGGACATTCCGCTTATATGTCTGTGCAACGCCGTCGTGCTGCAGCGCGCGTGGCGCTGGTTCGCGCGTCCGGATCGCCCGCGCTGGGTGGGAGGGCTCGCGGTGGGCTCGTACGTCGCAGCCGCTGCCGCGGCATTCGTCTACTTCTATCCGATTTTGGCGGCGCACCCGATTGCGTGGAGCGCCTGGCATCAGCGCATGTGGTTCCCGACGTGGATCATCGGGCCCGGCTAGGCACCTGAGTCGCCGAGGGCGAAGGCGTTCGGGCGTATGTCGGGACACTCGAAGTGGCATAACATCAAGCTCAAGAAGGGCAAGGTAGACGCTCAGCGCGGCGCCCTCTTCACGAAGTTGAGCAAGGAGATCATTCTGGCCGCCAAAGGCGGCTCGCCCGATCCCGAAGCCAACTATCGTCTGAAGATGGCGGTGGAAAAGGCGCGCGAGTTCAACATGCCGCAGGACAACATCAAGCGCGCCATCGCGCGCGGCAGCGGGCAGGGCGACGAGCGCGAGATCGAAGAGCTTCGCTACGAGGGGTACGGCCCGCATGGCTTGGCGGTCGTCGTAGACGCCGCAACGGACAATCGCAACCGCACCGCGGGCGAGCTGCGCTTCCTGTTCGGCAAGCACGGCGGCACGCTCGGCGAGACGGGGAGCGTCGGCTGGATGTTCGACCCGGTCGGCGTTCTCGAGATCGACCCCGCCGGCCGATCGGAAGACGCCCTCATGGAGGAGGCGCTCGTCGAAGGCGTCGAGGACATCGAGTACGACGAAGAGCTGGCCGTCATCTACACGCAGCCGACGATGCTGGCCGGCGCGCGCGACGCGCTTCGCGCTCGCGCGCTGAAGATTGCCGACGACTATCTCGGCATGCGCGCGAAGACGAAGGTAGCGCTCGAAGGAGCCGAACTCTCCGCGGCCCTGGCGTTTCTCGAGGCCCTCGAAGAGCACGAGGACGCGCAACGCGTGTTCAGCAATCTGGACTTCAGCCGCGTGCCCGCCGAGGCGTTCGTCTGAAGTCGGCAATCCAAGCGTACCTGCCGCGCGATTGGGTGTTTCCGATCGTGCTCGTGATCTTCACCAGCGTCGTGGTGTGGTTCGGGCATCAGATCTACGACTTTCTCTTGCCGTCCTCGGCAACCGTGACGCTGCCGTCGTTCGTGGGGCAAACGCTTGCCGATGCGAATGCCGAGGTCTCGCGGCTCAAGCTCACCTCGGCCGTCGTGGATCACATGACGAGCGACCGTTACCCGAAGAACGTCGTCATCATGCAGCGCCCCGACGCGGGCGTCGCGGTCCGCGAAGGGCGCCAGATCTCGTTCGTGATCAGCGACGGCATCGTTGCGCGGCTCATGCCCGACCTGCGCTATCAGTCCATGCGCGAGGTCGAGTTGGACCTCTCCCGCGCGCACTTGCAGCTCGGAAAGGTGACCTACGCTCGCAGCGATCTCATCCCCGAAGGCCACGTCGTCGCGCAGACCCCGATGCCGCTGGTCAGCGTGCACGAAGGCGACGTCGTGACGCTGGTCGTCAGCCAAGGCGGTCAGCCGACGATGAGGGTGCCCGACTTCGTCGGGATGTCGATTGACGACGCGCGGGCGCTCGCGGCAAAGAGCTCGATCAAGCTCGGTCAGATCGTGTGGACGCCGCTGGGAAGGAACGCGCCGCCGCACGGCATGGTCGCGCGGCAGATTCCGCCGCCGAACGCGAAGATCGCGTCGTTCGATCCCGTCTCGCTGCAGGTCAGCGCCGGACCGAACGAATCGGGCTACATCGTTCGCCAGGTTCGCGTGCTCGTCTCGGTGCCGGCCCCCGAGGACCTCGACGGCGGCCAGCAGCTCGACGTTCGCCTGTCGCTGGCCGACGCCACCGGCCGCTACGACCTGTATCATGCCTTCGCATCGCCCGGGCAAAAGCTGGACTTCACCGTCACCGCGGTCGGCACGGCGCTGCTGGACATGTACGTCAACGACCAGCTTGCCGGCGAGACGCGTTTGGGCACCGAGCCGCCGCGCGTCTATAGCAGCAAGGCTTCTCCATCGCCCTCTCCCAACGAGTTTTGAGGCACGACGCACTATGACGATCCTCGCGCCATCGCTGCTCTCCGCGGACTTCGCGCGCATCGCCGAGCAAATCGCCGCAGTCGAGGCGGCCGGTGCCGACTACCTGCACCTCGACGTGATGGACGGCCGCTTCGTGCCGAACATCACCTGGGGGCCGAAGATCATCGGCGATCTTCGCAAGCTCTCGCCGCTGGTTTTCGACGCGCATCTCATGATCGTCGAGCCGGAGCGCTACGTGGACGACTTTCGCGAGGCCGGGTGCGACCGGATCACCATTCATTTGGAAGCGACGCCGCACGCGCAGCGCCTCTTGACGCACCTGCGCTCCATCGGCGCCAAAGCGGGAATCGCGATCTGTCCGCAGACGCCCGTTTCGATGCTGCAGGACGTGATAGACGATTGCGACACCGTGCTCGTCATGAGCGTGAACCCCGGCTTTTCCGGGCAGCATTTCATCGAGCGGTCGTTCGCGAAGATACGCGAGGCGCGCGCGCTGATCGACCGGCGCAACCCGGGCTGCATTCTCGAGGTGGACGGCGGCGCCGGCGAAGGCAACGCTCGGGCGCTCGTCGAGGCCGGCGCGAACGCGCTGGTCATGGGCAACGCGATCTTCGGTGCGGCCGACCCGGGGGCGCAGCTTCGACGCATCCGCTCGCTGCTCGCGTGACCGAAGACGAAGTCGTCGCGGCAATCCGCGCGATCGTCGAATGCGAACCGGACGGATCTCGACGCGAACGCAATCGCCGGGTGCGCCTGGGCATCGGCGACGACGCGGCGCTTTGGCAGCCTTCGCGATCGCATCGCAGCGCGATCTCGACCGACATGCTCGTCGAAGGCGTGCACTTCACGCGCGCGACGATGTCGCTCGAAGATGCCGGCTGGCGCGCGATGGCGGCCAACCTGAGCGACCTGGCGGCGATGGGCGCGCGGCCCGTGCTCGCCACCGTCGCATTGGCCGTTCCACGTGCGGTAACGTTCGAGGAACTGCTCTCGCTCTATCGCGGCGTGGCGGCTGCGGCGGAGCGCGGGCGGCTGGAGATCGTCGGCGGAGACCTTACCGCCGGCGACGCATTGACGATCGCGATTGCGGTCGTCGGCGAGGTGCGGCCCTCTAACGCTGCCACGAGGCGCGGCGGGCGGCCGGGCGACGCGATCGCCGTGACGGGGCCGTTGGGAGCGGCTCGCGCCGGCCTTGCCGTGGCGCGCGGGCAGGCGCGGCCGGAGGCACCGGCGGCCTTTGCCGCGCTGCAGGCGTTTCGCCGCCCCGAGCCGCGGCTGGCTGAGGGGCGTTTTCTGGCAGCCAACGCCGGCGTGCGCGCGATGATCGACTGTTCCGACGGGCTCTCCACGGATCTCGCCCGCTTGTGCGAGGCGAGCGGCTGCGGCGCCGAGATCGAGAGCGTACCGGTCGCGGAAGCGGCCGTTGCCGTCGCTCGCGAGCTAGGCGAGCAGCCCGAGCGCTTCGCGCTGGCCGGGGGTGAGGATTTCGAACTGCTGGTCGCTGTGCGGGCGCGCTCGTTTGGGCACGCGGCAGCCCGCTACCGCGCGCGCTTCGGTCGGGAACTCCTACGGGTGGGCGTTCTTCGGGCCGAGCCTGGCGTGCTCTGGGGGGGAGAGCCGCTGGCGCGGACCGGATGGGATCACTTTTCGGCGGGCTAGGCCCGGCGCGTGACCCGTTTCGAGCGAAGGCATTGCGTGCAGACGCGGGCGGTGCGGTGCACGCCCCGGTCGTCAATTCGCACGGATTGCAGGTTGGGCAGCCAGCGACGCTTCGTTTTATTCATCGCGTGACTGACGTTGTTGCCGGCCCGCGGGCCCTTGTCGCAGATTTCGCAGCGCTTCGCCATAGCCGGCAGATAGTACCACGCCCGCCCCGGCGGGGGCAAGCGCGAAAAGTTGACTGCGGCAAGGATTCCCGCGATGCCTCCGAAAGACGGGCCGCCGTGGAGGTTCATCCGCGCATTGCCGTCGACGCCATGGGAGGCGACCATGCGCCCGAGGAGATCGTCGCCGGAGCCCTCCTCGCCGCGCAAGAGTTTACCGTTCGCATCCTTCTCGTAGGCGACGAGCCGCGCATCCGTCCTCTGCTTCGTGGGCCTGGAGCCGACCGGGTCACGCTCGTGCACGCTCCCGAGGCGGTCGCGATGGATTTGACCCCCTCGGCAGCCGTGCGCTCGGCCGATCGAACCTCGCTCGGCGTGGCGGTGAACTTGGTCAAGAAGGGCGAGGCCGATGCCGTGGTCTCGGCTGGAAACAGCGGCGCCTTTCTGGCGATCGCGCTGATCACGCTGCGAACGATCGAAGGCATCTCGCGCCCGGCGATCGCGACGGTCTGGCCGGCGCTCAATGGGCCGACCGTGCTGCTCGATTCCGGCGCGAACGTGGACTGCCGGCCGGAATGGCTCGTGCAGTTCGGCATCATGGGTTCGGCGTACGCGCGGGCGGTGCTCAACGTCGCCGACCCGCGCGTCGGCGTGCTCTCGGTCGGTGAAGAGCGAAACAAAGGCAACCAGCAGGTGCTCGAGGCGGCGCGGCTCCTGTCGGTGGCGCCCGTTCGGTTTATCGGCAACGTCGAAGGGCGCGATCTCTTCCACAACGTCGCCGACGTGATCGTCGCCGACGGCTTCGTCGGCAACGTCGTTCTCAAGACCGGCGAAGGCATGATCGCCGACCTGGCGCGGGTCATGCGCGACGCGCTGCTCGGCGGCAGCATCCTCACCAAGCTCGGCACCGCGATGCTCGCCCCCGCGCTCAAACGGCTGCGAAAGAAGTTCGATTACGAGACGTACGGCGGCGCGCCGCTGCTCGGCCTTCGCGGAAACTGCATCGTCACACACGGCCGTTCGAGCCGCAACGCCATCAAGCACGCCGTTGGAGCGGCGGTACAAGAAGTGGAGCACGACGTCGTCGGTAGAATCTCGGAGCTTACCGCACCGTACCTCGCCGCGACGTAGCGCCGGCAGCAGCGCCGTTTAGATGCTCGGCGTCTACGTTCACCTGCCGTTCTGCCCGTATCTCTGCCCGTACTGCGACTTTGCGAAGTGGCCGCTGCGCGCTTCGGCGGCGCGGCGCTACCTCGACGCGCTCGACGCGGAGATCGCGCGCGAACCGCACGCGAGCGCGGAGACGATCTACCTCGGCGGCGGGACGCCTAACGCCTACGACCGCGCGAGCCTTGCGCGGCTGCTTGCGCGTCTGCGCGAGCGCTTCGGCGACGTGCGCGAGCTCTCCGTCGAGGTCAATCCCGAACTCGTCCGCGACGGCGACTTTGCGCGGTATCGCGACGCCGGCGTCACGCGGCTTTCGATCGGCGTGCAGTCCTTCGAGCCGGCAGAGATCGAGACGCTCGGCCGGAAGCACGCGCCCGAGCAGATCGCCGGCGTCGTCGCGCAGGCGCGCGCGAACGGCATCGCTTCGATCTCGATCGACCTCATGTTTGCGGTGCCCGGACAGACGCCGGCGAGCTGGCGCCGATCGCTCGATCGCGCGATAGCGCTCGACGTGGATCACGTATCTGCCTACGGACTTACCGTAGAGGAAGGGACGCCGTACGCGTGGTGGCGCGCGCGCGAGCCGGAGCGCTTTTTCGACGACGAACGCGAAGCGGAGCTCTACGCCCTTGCGATCGAACGGCTCGCCGAGGCCGGGTACGAGCAGTACGAGATCAGCAACTTCGCGCGCGCCGGGCACCGCTGCGCCCACAACCTCAACTATTGGGCGAACGGCGACTATGCCGGCCTCGGCGTCGGCGCGGCATCATACCGCGGCGGCGTGCGGTCGGTGCACACGCGTTCGCTGGACCGCTATCTCGCCGCAGCGCTCGCAGGCTTGCCGATTCCGTCGGAGTCGGAGCGTCTGGAAGGCCGCAAGCGGGCGGGCGAGGCGCTGATGCTTGCTCTGCGCACGGCGCAAGGGGTTCGACTCGGCGACTTCAAAGAGCGTTATGGTATCGATCCGATTGAAGATTACGCGCCGGTGGTGGAACGGTTTTCGGAAACGGGGCTGCTGGAGCGCGTCGGCGATACCATGCGGTTGACGCAGCGAGGGCGATTCCTCGCCAACGATGTCTGCGGAGCGTTCGTAACATTCGAGTAAAAGGAAACGGCCTGTCGGAAGCGGTGTTGCGCGCGGCGTTCATCGTGGTATTCGGCGTGACGGGCTTCTTGCTGGGCCGCGAGGCCTACTTCAGCCTGTTCTCGCCGCATTTTGCCAACGAGGCGCTTCAGCTCGCATTCCTCATCCTCTCGCCGGCCGTCGGCGCGGTCGCCGGGGCGCTCCTCGCGCCGCTCGCCCAAGCGCTCTTCGAGCGGCAGCTGCAGCAAGCCGAGGGAGCGATGGAACGCCTGACGCCGGCGGAGATCGCGGGCGGCGCGCTCGGCCTCATCGTCGGCTTGCTCATCGCGTTTCTCATCAAGGGCATCATCTTTGAGATGATCTCCGATGCGGGACGCGCCGGCACGTACATCGCGATCGTGCTCTACCTCATCGTCGCCATCTTCGCCGCGTATCTCGGCGCCCGCATCGGCGCGAAGATCCGCATCGTGCCCGTTCCGCGAGGCGGGGCGAGCGCCGCGTCCGCCGGCGAGGCGAAAATCGTGGACACGTCGGCCATCGTGGACGGCCGCATTGCGGAGATCGTCGAGAGCGGCTTCCTCGAAGGCGTTCTGATCGTGCCGCGCTTCGTCGTGCGCGAGCTGCAGACGATCTCGGATTCGGTGGATCCGCTCAAGCGGACGCGCGGGCGGCGCGGCTTCGACGTTCTCAGCCGCCTGCAGGAAATCACCTCCGTCGAAATCAGCGAGCGCGATTACGGCGACATGGCGCCGGGTAACGTTGACGCGCGGCTCGTCCGGCTCGCGCAGGAGCTGGGCGCGAAGCTCGTTACGAACGACTACAATCTCAATCGCGTCGCGCACGTCGAGGGCGTCGCCGTGCTCAACGTCAACGAGCTTGCCAACGCCGTCAAGCCCGTCGTGCTTCCCGGTGAAGAGCTGCACGTCGCGGTCATTCGCGAGGGCAAGGAGTTTCATCAGGGCATCGGCTACCTCGAAGACGGCACGATGATCGTCGTCGAGCAGGGTCGCCGGCTTATCGGCGAGGAGACCGACGTCGTCGTCACCAGCGTGCTGCAGACCGTGGCCGGGCGCATGATCTTCGCGCGCCCGAAGCGCGAGGGCGTTGCCTCGTGAGGTGGGCGGCCGTCATCGTCGCGGCGGGACGCGGGACGCGTTTGGGCCGTCCGAAGCAATTTCTCGAAATCGCCGGGCTCCCGATGGTCGGCTGGTCCATCGGCGCGTTTGCGGCGATGGGAGAAGTGTCGCATCTCGTCATCGCGACCGAGCCCGAATCGGTGGAACCCATGAGCGCGCTCGTCGCGCGGTTGGCTCCGGGGCGGCCGGCGCGCGTCGTGCGCGGCGGAGCATCGCGCCAAGAGAGCGTCTACGAGGGGCTGCGCGCCGTGCCGGACGAGTGCGACGCGGTGCTCGTGCACGACGGAGCGCGCCCGCTCGTGCAGGCCGAAGACGTGCGGGCCGGCATGCGCGAGGTTCGCGCGGGTCGCGCCGCGCTGCTCGCCGCGCCGGTCGTGGATACGATCAAGTCGGTCGACCCGCAATCGCGCCGCGTGCGCGCTACGATAGAGCGCAGCACGCTCTGGGCGGCGCAGACGCCGCAGTTTGCGCTGCTCGGCGACCTGCGCTCCGCGCACGAGCGCGCGCGCAGAGAAGGCGTCGAAGCGACCGACGATGCGGCGCTGCTCGAACGCGTCGGCATCGCGGTCGTTGCGGTTCCGGCGAGCGGCGAGAATTTCAAGGTAACGCTCGCAGCGGACGTCGCTCGCGCGCAAGCGATTCTGCGCGAACGCGCGCCGGCGGAGGCGGGGTGATGCGAATCGGTCACGGTTTCGACGCGCACCGGCTGGTCGAGGGCCGCGCGCTCGTCCTCGGCGGCGTGACGATTCCTTTCGAGCGCGGCGCGCTGGGCCATTCGGACGGCGACGCGCTCGCGCACGCCCTCAGCGACGCGCTGCTCGGCGCGGCCGCGCTGGACGATCTCGGCGCGCGTTTTCCGTCGAGCGACCCGCGCTGGAAGGATGCAAACTCGATGGAACTGCTCGCCGCGTGCGTCGCGGCGGTGCGCGAGGCGGGCTACGCGATCGTCAACGTTGACGCCACGATCGTCGCCGAACGCCCCAAGCTCGCGCCGTTCGTTGCCGCGATGCGGACGAACGTCGCGATGCGTTTGGCGGTGCCGGTAGATTGCGTCGGCATCAATGCCAAGACGAGCGACGGCATGGGATACACCGGCGACGGCAGCGGCATCTGCGCCTACGCCGTCGCGCTCGTCGAATGATTACCAGCGACGAACTGCGCGACGCGATGCAGCGCTGGGGTTTCTTGGAACGGCCCGCGCCGCCCGCGGCGCTGCGCTGGATCGACACGTTCCTCGCGGCCTACGGTCGAGCGGTGGAAACGGCCGACGACGCGCGACCGCTGATAGCCGCGCTGCGCGCCGAATCCTGCGTCATTCCGGCGCTCGAACTGGAACGATTGCGGTCGCGCACGGTGCTCTTTTTTCTGGATGCGGTCGGCCAGTACGTGGATAGCCAGCCGGAGCTTCGCGATCTTCCGCTCGGTCTCGACCTTCCGGTCATCGCGGCCGAGTTCGGCATCGCGCCGGAGGATGCGTTCGCGAGCGTGCGCATGGCGCTCACCGGCGAGAAGGACGGTCCCCCGCTCGAACTGCTTTTCCCGCTGCTGGGGCACGACCGGATTCTCATCCGAGTCGGCGCGGTCAACTCGCGACTGCTCCACGGGCGCGGGCTCGAGCCGATCGCGTACGGCCCCGACGGAAAGCCGTTCGAGCCGATCCGGGGAACGCGGCCGAAAACCCCCGATTGACCGGTGGGTTAAACTGTTGCAGATGGCCAGCCCCTTGGAGACCTTCCTCGCCGATCTGCGCGCGCCGCTCGAGCGCGACCCTGCCGCGCGCAGCTGGCTCGAGGTGGTTCTGCTGTATCCCGGGTTCCAAGCGATCGTCGGGCACCGCCTCATCCACGCGCTCCATCGCGCCGGCATTCCTATCTTGCCGCGTTTTCTGGCCAACCTCTCGCGATTTTTTACCGGGATCGAGATTCATCCGGGGGCGACGATCGGCAAGGGCGTCTTCATCGATCACGGCATGGGCGTCGTCATCGGCGAAACCGCGGAGATCGGCGACGGCTGCACGATCTATCAGGGCGTGACGCTCGGCGGCACGAGCCTCTCGCACGGCAAACGGCACCCGACCCTCGGGCGCAACGTAACGGTCGGCGTGCATTCGACCGTGCTCGGCGCCATCGTCGTAGGCGACAACGCGAAGGTCGGAGGCGGCTCGGTCGTCGTCAAGGACGTTCCCGCCAACGCGACCGTCGTAGGCGTTCCGGCGCGCGTCGTCGCGCAGGACGGCAAACCGGTGCGCGCGCTGCCGAGCCGGCCGCAGGTAGACATGCCCGATCCCAACGCCGACGCGATCGCGGTGCTGCAGGGGAAGCTCGAGCGCCTCGAACGCCGGCTGGCCGCGCTCGAACACGACGGAGAGACCGACGAACAAGCCTGGAGCTGGGTGATCTGAGGCTCCGCGCTTGAGACTCTACAACACGCGCACGCGCGACGTCGAGGATTTCGTCGCGCTGCGGGACGGCGACGTGCGCATGTACGTCTGCGGACTGACGCCTTCGGCACAAGCGCATCTCGGGCACGCGCGTTCGTTTCTGTTCTTCGACGCGCTCCGGCGCTATCTGATGCATCGCGGCTACCGCGTCACCTACGTTCAGAACGTGACCGACATTGACGACCGCAGCATCAATACGGCCAAGGAAACCGGCGAGGACTATCACGCCATCGTCGACCGCTACTACGCCGAGTTCAAGGCGGCGATGCGCAAGCTCGGCGTGCTCGAGTTCGACAGCGAACCGTACGCGACGCAGTACATCGAACCGATCGAAGCGATGATACGCGAGCTGCTGGACGGCGGCCATGCGTACGTGACCGGAGACGGCATCTACTACCGGGTCTCGACCTTTGCCGGCTACGGAAAGCTGGCCAACCGCAAGACGGACGAACTGGAAGCGGGCGCGCGCGTCGAGGTGGACGAGCAGAAGGAGGATCCCCTCGACTTCGCGCTCTGGAAGTTCGCAAAGCCGGGCGAACCGCGCTGGCCCTTCGAGCCGTACGGCGACGGCCGGCCCGGCTGGCACATCGAGTGCTCGGCGATGGCGCGCGCGCTGCTCGACCCCGAAGGGACCGGCTTCGACATCCACGGCGGCGGCGCCGACTTGATCTTCCCGCATCACGAGAACGAGATCGCGCAAAGCGAGCCGCTGATGTCGCGGCCGCCGATGGCGAACGTGTGGGTGCACGGCGGGCTGCTGCTCTTCGACAACCGCAAGATGTCCAAATCGCTCGGAAACTTCGAACCGCTTTCGTCGCTGCTCGATCGCCACGACCCGCAGGCGATCCGCTGGCTCTTCCTGCAGACCGGGTACCGCAAGGTGATGAACTTCACCGAGGAATCCATCGCCGCCGCGGCGCTGGGCTTAGGGCGTATCAAGAGCGCGTATCGCGCGCTCGCGAAGGCCGACGCGGCTGCGCCCTTCGATTTGGACGCGCGCATGGAAGCGGCGCTCGACGACGACATGAACACCGCCGCGGCGCTCGCGGTGCTGTACGAGTTCGCGGCCGCGGCAGCGCGCCGCGGGGCCGAGTCCGGCGGCGCCGGTTCGCGCGAACGGCTCGGGTACTGGCTGCAGATTCTCGGCGTCGCTCCGGACGAGACGTGGATGCGCGACGCGGGGCCGCAGTTCGCTCCTGAGTTCGTCGAGCTGCTCGCGCGCTCGCTGCGCGACGCGCAGGCCGACGGACTCTCCGGCGGCATCGTGGGCTTGACGCCGCATGATGCCGTCGAGCGGGTCGTCGCTGCGCGCAGGGAGGCACGGGCGGCGAAGGATTGGGCGGCGTCGGATCGGCTGCGCGACGCGTTGGCCCGGTGCGGCATCGAAATCAAGGATTCGAAAGAGGGGACCAGTTGGAGCGCAGGATGAAGCCGCCGGCATGGCGCGGCCGTAGCGCCCCGCTGGATTTCGACGACCTCGTGTACGGCATCCACGCGGTTGCGGAGGCGCTGGCTGCGGGCGAGACGCTGCGAAGCGTGCACGTCGCCGCCGACCGCAAGAAGGACGCCGTGCTGCGCGCGCTGCTTGCAAGCGCGAAAGAACGTAACGTGCAAGTGCGTTTCGAGCAGCGCGCGTTCTTTGCGGCGCTCCCGTTCAAGGCGCATCAGGGCGTCGTCGCGATCGGGCCTCCGTTCGAGTACGCGTCGCTGCAAGATCTGCTCGCGCGCCGCGACGGCTCGCCGCGCACGATCGTCGTGCTCGACCACCTCACCGATCCGCATAACGTTGGGGCGATCGTGCGCACCGCCGAGGCCGCGGGCGCCGTGGGCGTCGTGCTGCCCAACCGCCGCTCCGCGGGGATCAACGCAACGGTCCGCAAGGCCGCAGCAGGGGCGGCGGCGCATCTGCCGATCGCGCGGGTTTCGAACGTCGCCGACGCGATCCGGGTGATGAAAAAGGCGGGAATCTGGGTTGCCGGCGCGGATGCCGGTTCCGAAGCCACACCCCTGGGCGCTGCGGACTTCACCGGAGACTTGGCGCTGGTGGTCGGGGCGGAGGGCAGCGGGCTCTCCCCGCTGGTCAAGCGAGAGTGCGACTACCTCGTCCGGATACCGATGAAAGGGCGCGTCGGCTCGCTAAACGCCTCGGTAGCGGCCGGAATCCTGATCTTCGAGGCCCTTCGCCAGCGCGAATGCTCGCCTCGTCCTTGACGCGGGAGGGTGACCCTTCTATACTAGCCACGATGTGCCGCGCCCGACGGGCTGCGGCCTGCGCATGCGGCACACGGACCCACGAGGCAAACAAAAAGATATGGCAATGACCCATCCCGTGTCGGATGGCGTGGAGTACCAGCAGCGGGTAGACGAAGAGCTGGTTGCCATCGCGAAGACCGGCGACAACCTCGCGATGGAGTATCTCCTTAACAAGTACAAAAACTTCGTTCGCATCAAGGCTAAGAGCTACTTTCTCATCGGAGCGGACCGCGAGGACATCATCCAGGAAGGTATGATCGGCCTCTACAAAGCGGTGCGCGACTTTAAGGCCGACAAGCTTTCGAGCTTCCGAGCCTTTGCCGAGCTGTGCATAACCCGCCAGATCATCACGGCGATCAAGACGGCCACGCGTCAGAAGCACATTCCTCTCAACCAGTACATCTCGCTGAACAAGCCGATCTACGACGAGGACAGCGAGCGCACGCTGCTCGACGTGATGGCGTCGCAGAAGACGTCGGATCCCGAAGAGCTCGTCGTGACGCAGGAGGTCTCCGACGACATCCGCCAGCGTATCCGGCAGAATCTCTCCGAGCTGGAATCGCAGGTGCTCGAATCCTATCTAGAAGGCAAGAGCTACCAAGAGATGGCGCGCGACCTCGGCCGGCACGTTAAGTCGATCGACAACGCGCTGCAGCGCGTGAAGCGGAAGATCGAGAAGAATCTCGCCGAGTTCGAGTTTCAGTAGGGCGCGCCGGCTAGTCTGAGGCGAGCCGCTCGACGATCTTGCGGTAGAGCGCCTCGCGTTCGCTGACGGGATCGAGGACGATCGTCACCGGCTCGCCGTCGTGCGGCTCTATGCAGACGGTGACGCGGCCGCGCGCGCAGACGTCCATGCAGCTCGTGTTCACCGCGCGGATCCGGCCCCAGCGCCCCTCCTCTTTCAATCGTGCCTTGAGCCAGTCGCGCAAATGAAAGTCGCCGATCCGCTCGGCGATCTCGGGATCCTCTTCAGGTATGCGTTGTTTGAAGCAGCGCTCGCAGATCAGTACGAGGCCGGCTTCGATCCATTTCGGTTTGACTGTCTGCATTCGTTTCGTTTCGGTGAGATGGAGCCGACGGCCGGATTCGAACCGGCGACAACCACATTACAAGTGTGGGGCTCTACCATCTGAGCTACGTCGGCGGCAACAACGGCAGTTGCATCACCGGCGCCTTTAAGACCTGCCGGGCGCGCGGCCTGGTAGGCCGTGAGGCCCCAGGGCGTTAGCAGGGCGCGCCTCGCGACGTGGTCGAACGCAGGCGCCTATGGAAAACGTTATGAAATCGTTCGCGATTGCCGCGCTCGTCGCGCTCTTGGGCGCCGCCGGAGCGCCGGCGAGCGTCACCGTGGCGCCTTCGAGCATCGGCTTCAAGCAGGCCCTGGCGGCCTGTCCGGCCGGTACGCTCGGGGCGATTACCTTGACGCTCGGACACGTTCGCGTCGCCGAAGGCGCGGGCGTCGAGTCGGACATCGGCGGCGCGAGCCCCGCCGCACAGACGGTTTCGCTTTCCGCGGGCAGCGCGAGCGCCACCGCGAAGGTGGATGCGTCGAAGAATACGGTATCGGCGAAGCACGTAACGCTTGCATCGGGCAAGCGCGTCGCGTGCGTCGCGCCGGACTAGCGCTACGTACCGACGACGAGCCAATCGGTCATGACGTACTGCGCGCCGGTGCTCGTGATCGTCAGCGTTCCGTTGCCGTAGGCGTCTACTCGGAACGTTGCGAGCCGTGTGCCGCCGCGCTCGACGATGCCGTCGACGTACGGTAAGCCGTGAACGTCCGCCGTCGCGACCTTGAGGTGCTCGCCGTCTGAGAACTTGGCGTCGTAGACGCTGACGCTGTCGAGCCGGCCGTGCGAGAACGACACCGAAATCGGGAACGCGAACGCATCGCGCGCCGCAGCGCCCGCGAGCGAAAATGGTTGCGTCGTCATCGGGCATCTCGGGCTTGCGGTGCCCCCCGATAGGGTCAGCGCGCCGATCGGACCGCGCACGACGTCGCCGCCTACGTTTGCAAACCAGCGCGACAGGCCGTGGCCGTCGGTCGCCCTGGCGCCGTTGGAGAGCGTTCCGTCTTCCCACCCGAACGTTTCGTCGAGCGACGGGATTCCGGCGACGCCGTACCCGGCCGAGCTCAGGCAGAACTCGCTGAGGTTACGCAGCGTCGGGCGCACGACGATCTCGGAGCCGGAGAGGAACCGGTTTCCCGAGGTCGAGAGCTGCCCGGAGGTGCTCAAGGCGAAGCCCCTGTCCAGCTGCGCGGCGCGTTCCGTTGCCGCCCGCCAGAGCTGCGAGGCGTCGCTGCGGACGGCGATCGGAGAGGAGCGTCCGGGGGCGAATGAGGTTGCGGTTTCGAGCGTCGTTGCCGATCCCAGGCCGGTAGAAAGGCTCGTCCGCACGACCGCGAGCGCCAGCGACCGGCAGCGAGCGTCATAGTAATACGCGAGCCGCTGCGTCGCCAATCCCACCTCGCGGCCGGGCGGCGTTGGGCCGGCCGAGCAGTCGCCCGGCGAACGCATTTGGCTCGTGCCCTCGAGCGCCGCCAGGTCGCGCTCCCTCGCGCTAAGCTCGCGGACGAACGAGCCCAAGGCGACGGTCGCGCCGATCGCCTCTTTTGCACTCTGAGAGGCCAAGGTGCGATGAAGGTCGAGGGCATCTGCGGCGTCGCTGACGGTCTGAACGCTGTCGGCGCCTGGGACCGAGCCCCCCACGCGGGGGAACGTGCCGCCGCTGCATCCGGCAAAAAGAAGCCCTACTACGGCAGCCGCGACGAGCGTGTTCCGAGCCATCCTGCACAGACTCCAAAGAGCTAGCGAGTTTGCTACAGCTTCCATGGTAAGGTACCGAGATGAAGGGCACATGAGAGGCCCATGAGGAGAGCGATTCGTCGAGGACCAGGATCAACTTGCCGAGGAGCCTGCGCCTGGTGTATCGTACCCAGGGTCCCTGTCGTCCCGGAGCCGGGGTCGTGGGTAGGTGGCCGAGTGGTTAATGGCGCCAGACTGTAAATCTGGTGCGCGAAAGCGCTACGCTGGTTCAAATCCAGCCCTGCCCAGATCTCCCGCGGGCGTTGCATAGTGGTAATGCCCTTGCCTTCCAAGCAAGAGTCGCGAGTTCGATTCTCGCCGCCCGCTCCAACAAAATAGACTCTTCCAGGTTCGCCCGGCAGTTTACGGAATAGTTAAGCCGGTATAGTGGGGTCAGGAGTGTCCTCGTTATACGACAGTGCCTGGCACGGGGAGGGGGCTGCTTTACGGCGGCCTTCTCTCTTCTTGGTGTAAGACCAAGACCGAATCGTCGTCGTTGACGTCTTCCCAATCCCGCACGACGCGCGGAGATTCTCCGGGCCGGGCGGCTGCGACCACGATTCCGCTGAGCTCCGCGGCGGCCGGCGAGACGTACTCGGCAATGCGATACGAGCGGCCGCCGAAGGCAACCCGTCCGCGCGCGCACGGCGAGCCGACGAGATCCGAGAAGACCGACGACGCTAACGCCGTCGCCGAGAAGGCGCGGCGTATCTCGAAGTGCTTGCGGATCGCGGCCGCAAACGGCGGTTCGGCGATGCGCATGATCACCGGAATGTCGCCGCGCCGGGCGCGCGCGCCGAAACCGATCTCCAGATTGTTCGCGTCGCTGTCGGTGACGACGACGGCCGAGCGCGCCTCGCTCAAGTTGCAGAGATCCAGCGTATCGTCGAGCGTGCCGTCGCCGGTGAGCAGGCTGATCTCGCGCGTTCGCGCGCGGCGCAGGAGTTCGGCCGTGGGTTTGAGCTCGACGACCGTGATGAGCGCACCCAACTCGCAAAGGTAGTCCACGACCCGCGTCCCGACGCGTCCCGCGCCGAACACGACGACGTGCCCCTTATCGCGAATCGGGCGCAGCCCCTGCACGGCATTCCACTGCGCGCGCACGAGTGCGGCTGCCACGAATGCGATCGCGAGATTCGAGATGACGACGCCCGTGCCCATCAAAAAGATGTCGGCAAGCTGCATCGCGCGGCCCTTGTCGGCGAGCGCGATGTCGCCGTAGCCGACCGTCGTCAACGTCGCCGTCACGAAGTATGCCGCCGTGACCGGGTTGAGATGGAGCGCAAAGCCGAAGAACGCCGTGGCGGCAAGGAATATGACGATGCCTGCCACGAGCAGGATGCGCAGCAGCGGATCGAACTCGCTGGAGATGGAGGCCATGCGCGGGAAGATCCATCCGAGCGTCCCGCGCGTGCGCCGCAGCGACGGCGCTTCGCCTGCGAGCGCGTCGACGGCGGCGAAAACCACACTGGCCCCCTCGCCGCGCCACAGCACGCGTCGCGCGCCGTCCTCCTTCCCGCCGTCGGGTTGCTGGACGAATGCGACGAGCGAGCGCGACCCGCTCGGAAACTCGACGCCGAGGAAGCTGCTTCGCTCGACCGCCGCGGCCGCATAGGTCGCGGCCGAGTGCCCCGAGAGCGAGATCACGGAGCAGTCGGGCAGGTTGGCCTCGATCTTTCGCGCGAGCGTGCGGTTGAACTGGCGCATGACGATGCGGACGGCGGGATTGGCTTCGCGGGCCTGCAGGACGGCCTCGAGGTTGATGCGGTCGTCGTGGTCGAGCGCAAGAAGTGCGCGGGCCGAGGCGATGCCGGCCTCCCGCAGCGCGTGCTGCGAGCGCGGCGAGCCTTCGACGAAGCGTGCCCCGCAACGCTCGGCTCGGACGCGCAACGCGTGGTTCCCGATCACCGTCGCGCGGTAGCCGGCGGTGGCCAAGTCGCGGCAGACGCTTTCGACGAGGATGTCGCCGCCGGTGACGATGACGTGCGTTTCGGCGGGCGGCTCGGGAGGAGGCGAATTCGTCACTCTTGGCGTCATTCCGGGCCGACCGCCTCGGTTGCCTCCTTGGGATGCCCAGCCGGGGGACACCACGCAATCCACCGAAAACACCGCCGTCCGCTCTTTTCTAAGAAGCTAGGAGATTCGATTGACGTGCGCCTATCACAAGCGACCGTAAGATGCGTGCCGATGATGCTTATTGGCGCGCTGCTGGCGGGATGCGCCGGCTCGCCGCAGGCTCCGGCCGGCCCGCCCTCCGGTCCTTCCAGCCTTTCGCAAGAGGCGCGCGCAGGGTCGGCCTTGCCGCATAGTCCGCTGGCGCTGCTCGAGCAGCAGGCAGCCGGCAAAATCCCTGGCCCGATCCCTCGCGCGCAGCTGCGCCGGCAGCTCGAGCAGCTCCGAGCGCATCCGAGCGTGCGCTATGCCGCGCACGGCAAGGCCGCCAAGATCGGCATGTGGCTCGCGAACAGCAGCAGCTCGTACCTGCTCGGCGAGTCGAAGAATGCGAAAACGACCATCACGGCCGTCAGCACGACGCCCAACGGCTGCTACTACCCGATCACCGTCAAGGTGGACGCCGGCGGCAACGTGTGGACGGCGTGCGAGTACAACGCAACCTACAACGGCGGCATCGCGCAAGAGTACAGCAGCGCGGGCGCGCTCGTGAGTTCGTACAGCGAAGCCTCTCCCGCGTGTCCTCCCAGTTCGACGTGCACCTTCTCGGGGTACGGGTTCGACGAGGCGAGCAACGCCGCCGACGTCTTCGATGCGTTGGCCCTGTTCTCCGAAAAAGTCTGCAGCCCGAAATGCACGACTTCGTCGGGCAGCGGGTTCGAGTATTGGCCGGCTGGTTCTCCGTCGGCAACGCCTGCGCTCATCGCGCTGCCGTACGGCTCCCCGGTAAAAGAAGTGTACTACATGGACGTGGATGGCTCGGGAGACATCTTCTTCGACTACTACGGATGCGCGAGCAGCAGCTGCGGCTATGGTCTGGGAGAGATCGTGGCTCCCACGAGTGCGTCGTGGACGTTCGTCTCGGTCCTGCCGCCGGGTTCGCTCGGCTTCGCGGGCGGCGTCTACGTGAGCGATCAAGGGAACACGCTCAACGTGATCGATCAACGGGCGCGCACGATCGCGCAGTACGCGCTTCCGGGGCTTACCCTCAGCGACACGCTCGGACCGACGGCGCAGAACGCGTTCGGCTGCGGCGACCCGGTTTCGGGCGCCTTCGGCCTGGCCGACAAGCACGTGGCCGCGGGCGACGCGTGCGGCTGGGTTGACGTCGGAGACGTTTCGGGAAATACGTGGAAGGCGGTTGGAGGCATCAACTTCAGCGGCATCGAGGGCGCGGCGTTCACCCCGTCGGACAAGTGACGATGCGCGCCGTGAGTTTCAGCATCCCCGTTGCTCTGAGCGCGGCGATCGTTCTGCCGGCTACGCTTCTCGCCGGATGTTCGAATGCGGCGCCGAGCGCAGCCGCGGTGCCGCCGGGCTCGGCCGGGGTCTCGCAGGCGACGCGCGGCGCGAGCATGCTGCCGCGGACGCCGCTCCGCTTGCTGCAGATGCAGGCGGAGGGCAAGCTCGCGGGGCCGGTGCCGCAGCGCGTTCTGCGATCGCAGCTCCGGCAGCTCGGCAGCGGCGCGCGCCCGATCGTCCCCGCGCACAAGGGCTCGGTCGTAGGCATCTGGACGGCGATGACGAGCTACGACTACGTTTTCGGCGCGTCCGCGGCCGGCAAGGTCGTGGTCTCGGCCATCGACACGCAGACGCAGACGAGCCCGGGGTACTATCCGGTCGGCGTCAAGGTCGATCACTCGCAGAATCTCTGGGTGGCCAATCAGTACGACGCTGCATACACCGCGCCGATCACGCAGGAGTACAACGCGGCGGGCCAACTGCAAGCGGCGTACGTCGGCGGATGCTCGGTGCCGGCGAGCGAGTGCGGCTACTTCGACGGCTATGGATTCGACACGGCGGTGAGCGCGACGACGGTCTTTCAATCGGACACGACCGCCTACCAGGAGACGTGTACGCCCACGTGCACCGTCGCGCACGGCGGCGGCTACGAGTTCTGGCCTTTGGGCAGCGCCTCGGCGACGCCGGGGCTCGTGATCCTTCCCATCGGCAAGCCCGTCTATACCGTCTACTACCTTGACGTGGACAACGCGGGAAATCTCTGGTTCGACTACTACGGCTGCTCGAGCAGCGCATGCGGGTACGGCATCGGCGAGATCGTCAATCCGACGAGCCCTTCGTACAGTTTCGTCTCGATCGAGCCGCCGGGCTTCCTCGCATTTCCCGGGGGCGTCTACGTGAGCAACGGCGGGAACACGGTCAACGTCGTGGACCAAGACAATCGCACGATCTCGCAGTTCGCTCTGAGCGGCGCGATCACCGCGACGTTGGGCCCGACCGGCCTGCTGGGCAATCCGGTCGGCTTGGGGTTCAACTCCGTAGACACGAAGGTCATCGTAGGCGACGCGCAGCTCGATGCACTAGACGTCGGCGCGCTTAAGACCGATAAGTGGCACCAGGTCAAGGCGCTGTTGTTTATCGCCCCGCTCGAAGGCGCGGCCGCAACACCCTCGGACAAATAGCGATGACGTGGCTGCGGTTAGTGGCCGATGACGACGGCGTTGGTGAACGTCTTGCGCGGGCCCTTGAAGCTCGCGTGGAAGGTCCCGGTTACCGTTGCCATGCTGCCGTTCGCGTGGGCCGTGTTGGTCTTGTCTATGACGACGACGCACTTCGCGTCGCAGAGCTGGAAGCCGGCGACGGTGCCCATCGGGGTGCTCGAGGTCTGGAACGAGCCGACCTTGCCCGTGACCGTCACGCTCTTGCCGTCGTAGGTTGACGGGCTGGCGACGATCGTCGAGGGGCTAAGCGCGCCGGCGGCCAGGGCGATCGCGGGCGCGGCGGCGAGCGCGAGCGTCAGGAAAAGGCGGCGCATCTACATTCCTCCCGGCATCATGTTGCAGTCGATCATCTTGTTTAGCAGCGGTCCGCCGACGATGTTCACGAAATCCGTGCGCGCCTGCGTGTTGCCCTTGAGCTTTGCCGACATCGGGCTGGGCGTCGCGCCCGACGGGTGCTTCATCTTGGCCATGGTCGCGGCGAAGTCGCTGCAGCTCTCGCCGTTGATTTGACCGACGAACGTGTTTGCGGCGTTAACCGCCATCTTGTCGGCCATCTGCTGGCGCATCTGCGCCTGGCCGGGAAGCGCGACGAACGCGAGCGCCAGACCGGCGATTGCGGCGACGCCCGCGCGGCGCAGCATCGTAGAAGAAAGAATCATTGAATAGCGTCCTCCTGTGCGCGCGCCCTTCGGCTCCAGGCGCAAAAACCCTCGCTCGCCGCGCCGCTCACGGCCACACGGGTGGCACAGCGCCGGCGCATACTCAGCACATGAACGCTCTGCTCTCGCCGCTGCCCGGCATCTCGTTTCTGCGCGACACGAAGCGCGTCGGCGATTTCTCCGAAGTGATGGTGATCGCGGCGCTCAGCCGCGCCGGATACATCGTCTCGCTCCCGCTCGGAGAGAACCATCGCTACGACCTGATCGTAGACAAAGACGGCGTGCTGTCGCGAGTGCAAGTGAAGACGGGGCGCGTTCGGAACGGAGCGATGATATTCAACTGTCACAGCTGCCACTCTCATCGCAACGGTCCGTCTTGCCGCTCGTACATCGGCCAGGTCGAGTACTTCGGAGTCTACTGCCCTGCGCTGGAAGCCTGCTATCTCGTCCCGATCTCAGATACGGCAACCTTTTGGTGCACGCTCAGACTCGCCCCGAGCAGTAACGGGCAGCGGCGGCGGGTGAGGTGGGCATCGCCCTATCTGCTTTCGCCCGGGCTGCGCACGCCTTGATAGGAATGGCAGCGGGGCGGCGCGTAGCACCAGTTCCTCGGGTGGCGCGCCGTCGTAGCTTAGTGGTAAAGCACGCCCTTGGTAAGGGCGAGACCATGGGTTCAATCCCCATCGACGGCTCCATTTTTTGCCGAACCCCTTACCCGAACGCCGCTTCGCTCTTCGTTTTTGGGTATAAGGCTTAAATGAAGATAGGTGTATTCGGTTCAGATCCGCGCGCGGTGGCGATAGGGCGGCTCCTGGTAGATGCTGGGTATCACGTTTGCTTTGGCGACTCCGAAGGCATGAAGCCGGCCGAAGCTGCCGCCGCGAAGGCGGGCGCCGTGGCCGACACGCCGTACAACGATGCGGCGCTCTGCGACATGTTGATCTTCGCGGGCTCGCGGAGCCAAATTGACGATCTTCTGGCGCTGGCGGGCTGCATCTCGCACCAAACGGTTATCGTCGACGCGATGGAGGAAGCGCCTCCGGACGGCTCGAGCGGCTCGGAACTACTTGCCAAAAAACTCGATACGCGCCGGGTCGTGCGCGCTCAGATCGGAGCACCCCAGGTAGGCGCCAACATCCAGTACTGTGGAGACGACGCCGACGCTATGACGATGGTCGAGGAAGTCTTCCGCACTGCCGGGTGCTTGACGACCTATCGCGGACCGCTCGGCAACGCCGCGCAAATCGAACCACCCCCGGCGGCGAAGGGCACGACCTCGTTCGAGACGCTAAAGTCCGCGAATACGGTCGGCTCGGCATAGCGTGTAACCTTTCCCCGTCTTGGACGGTTACAGGAACGCCATGATGTCTATTCCGTCGCCCATTGCCGCACTTGCCATTAAAGGTGTGGTCAAGGGCCCGCCTCATTCGGAGCGCTCCGAACCCGTCTATGGAGGCTATGCGAACGGACGCGGCGAGATCGTGTTATTCTCCAAAGATCTCGCCTATCGAGTCAACTTCAAGAACCAAATCCTCAAGCAGCAGGCGCGCCTGAACGCCGGCGCCCAGGCCCGTTACGATGCGACCGAAGCGGGCGAGGAGTTCGTGTACGGCAATAAGACCTTCCGCCGGCTGAGCAGCGAGCAGATCGCGGAGATTTGCGCGGGCGGCGATTTCAGAGTCGCCTTCGGCTTGCGATAGTTCGCTTTCGATCGTTACGAGGAAGAAAACATGTTGAAGATCGGCGACCGTGTTTACATTGACGGAACGAAAGAGGAAGGCACCGTGCGCGAAGTGCATCCGCACGAGATCCTCGTTCGGGTAAAGGTTTCCGGCGGGCATGAAGACCGGAAGTACGCGCACGAGGATCTGCGGCTCGATCCGACGATGGGCGAAGTTTCTAATTTCGTAGATCACTAGCAGCCGCCGTGACGCCGCGCGTGTACTTCGTTCGCCACGGCGAAACGGAGTGGTCGCTCTCGGGGCAGCACACCGGCCGTACCGACATTCCGCTGACCGCTCGCGGTGAGGCCGAAGCGCGCGCCCTAGCGTCGCGCCTCGATGGCGTCGCGTTCTCCGCCGTGCTCGCGAGCCCGCTGCAGCGCGCGCGCCGGACCTGCGAGTTGGCCGGCCTGCATGCAACCGAGGTGGACCCGGATCTGCGCGAGTGGGATTACGGCGACTACGACGGACTGCGCTCGGTAGACATTCGCGAACGGCGGCCGGGCTGGAATCTCTTTCGGGACGGCTGCCCGCACGGCGAAATGCCCGAGCAAGTCTCCGCCCGCGCCGATCGCGTCATCGCTCATCTCTGCACGTTTGACGGCAACGTCGCCGTGTTCTCGCACGGCCAGTTCGGCAGCGTTCTCGTCGCGCGCTGGATCGCGCTGCCGGCGCTGGAAGCCCAGCGCTTCTGGCTCGCTACGGCGTCGCTGAGCATTCTGAGCTACAACCCCAGCTTGCCCGGCGTGCGCGCCGTCGCGTTGCTGAACTCGACGCCTTAGGCGTCGCGCTCCATCGCCTTGCGGATAAAGGCGTCGGCGGCGTCGCCCCACGGCCGTTTGAAGTCCGCCGGCCAGTGCGTCGAATCGCTCCACAGGCGGTTGAGCCCGCCTGCCACCTCGCGATCGCCCTGCGTGAACTGCGCGATCAAGCTCTGCCACCGCTGCGCGAGCGCCCGCGCCGCGTCGCTCGCCGGGTCCTCGCCGCGCGCGGCCGCTGCCTCGACCTCGGCAATGAGCTCCGTCCAGGCTTGCTGCCCGCGTTCGATGGCCTCCGGCGCCATGTCGGCGCGGCGCGCTTCAATCTTCGCGCGCGCCTCCTCGGAGTAATAGTTCTGGGTCCAGTTCCAATCGTTTTGCATCTTGAACTCCTCGATGACGTTGCGGAGCACGCTCCAGCGATCGGCCGTCGGATCGGCGGCGAGCGCGCGCTGCGCCTCGTCGATTGCCGCGATCGCCGATTCGAGACGGCGCTTGCGGCGTGCGATCACCTCGCGTTGAATGCGCATCGCATCGGCGAGCGACGGGCTAGGCCCGCGAAGCAGCTCCTTGATCTGGTCGAGATTGAATCCGACGAAGCGCAGGGCCAAGATATGCTCGAGCCGCTCCATCTCGCGTTCCCCGTACTGCCGGTAGCCCGACGCGGTGAGCGCCGCGGGCGCGAGCAGACCGAGCCGGTCGTACAGGTGCAGCGTTCGCACCGTGACGCCGGCGGCGTCTGCGAACTCCCTGGCTCGGAGCAGTTTTGGGGCGGGAGCGTTCATCGGATCCTCTCGGAGGCAAGCCTAATCCCTGACGTAACGTCAGAGTCAAGACCGGGCACGCTTTTTACAAGCGGATTCTAACCACCGTGCAGCGTCCGCGGATTATACTACAAGCAGATATGAACGCCCGTAACGCATTCTCGCTCACAGGCCGCGCAGCGGCGATATCGGCGGCCCTCTGCTTGGTCCTTTCCGGCGCGGCGGCCGCGCAGCAGTCCGTCCCGAGCTACGGGACTCAGCCCGCCGTTCCCAGCTACGGCACGCCCGTCGCCCACCAGGAGGGGATCAGAGGCACGCTCATCGGCTTTGACGGCGCCTACGTCGTCTACATGCGAGACGCGCGGGGATACGACGACCACATCTCGCTGCATCAGGGCACGGTCATCAATCCGACCGGCATCAAACTCGTCGAAGGCATGCAGGTCACGATCTACGGCAATGCAAACGGCCCGACGTTCGAAGCCTATCGCATAGACGTCACCGGCCCGCAGGACGGCGGCAGCTACTACCCCGGCAGCTCGTACGGCGGCAGCTACTACCCGGGCAGCTCGTACGGCGGTGGCTACGGCTACGGGTACGGCTATCCCGGTTACTACGGCGGCGCTTATCCGTGGGGACTCAGTATTGGCCTTGGCTGGGGCTGGGGCTGGGGCGGCTGGCCTTACGGCTGGGGCGGCTACGGCGGCTACGGCGGCTACGGCGGCTACCCGTACGGCTGGGGCGGTTACTATGGTGGCGGCTACCGCGGCTGGTACCCCTACCGCGGCGGCTATCGCGGGCGCTATCCGGGCGGCCACGGAACGATCCAGGGCTCCCCGCCGGGGCACGGCGGCGGCGTCAGGGGCGGGTCCGGCGGCGGGCACGCTCCCGTGAGCCGGCCTCCACGACACTAGCCGGCGTCGACCCGAAGGCTCGCTACCAGAGCGAACCTTCAGCCGCTAAGATGTAGAGAATCGGGCCGAGCCCCCACACGATGCTCACGACGAACCAGACGACTTTCTTAAACGTCGTCATGTCGCCGCGCGCGATGAGATTGATCCACATGAGGATCATGGCGATCGGGTGCAGGACGATCGAGAGCAGGATCTCGAGCAAGAGCTTCATGCGGGGCCTATTCGGCTCCGCATCGCTTTCGAGCCTTCGAGCGTTATGGGAGCTCGAGGAGCAATGTGAGATGAAACACGACGTTACGCCGGAGCTGGCCAAGAGCGAACAGGAATGGAAGACCGAGCTAGGGCCCGAGCGCTACCACATCCTGCGCGAAGCCGGCACGGAAGCGCCCTTTACCGGCTCGCTTCTCAACGTGCGCGACGACGGCACGTACGTTTGCGGCGCCTGCGGGCAGACGCTCTTCACCTCCAATGCGAAGTTCGACTCCCACTGCGGCTGGCCGAGTTTTACGCGCCCCGAAGAGCGCGAGAACGTCCGCCTGCTCGACGACAACAGCCACGGGATGCACCGCATCGAGGTGCGGTGTAAACGCTGCGATTCGCATCTCGGCCACGTCTTCGACGACGGCCCCGGCCCCGAAGGAACCCGCTATTGCATAAACTCGCGATCGCTCGACTTTCGGCCTTCGTAGCGGCTGCCGGTCTCGCCGCATTCGGCGCGGCGCACGCGCGCGCCGATTCGGCCGCCGTGACCGTGCTCTACGCCGGGTCGCTCGTGACCCCGATGGAGGGGCCGATCAAAGCCGCGCTCCAGCAGCGCGGCATCGACTTTCAGGGCGAGCCCGGCGGCAGCAAGAAGCTCGCGAATCTCATCGCCGCCGGCGTCCGTTCGCCCGACGTTTTCATCAGCGTAGATCCGAAGCTCGTTACGAACCTCGGCGCGCGCGTTGCGTCGGCGACGACCTTCGCCGGAACGAGCCTCGGCATCGCGTGGGCGCCGGCCTCGCGCGATGGCGCGCTCTTCGAGAGCGTTGCGGCCGGTAAGACCACGCTGGCCGCCGCGCTGCAGACGCCCGGGTTGAAGATCGGGCGCACGGATCCGCTGCTCGACCCCAAGGGCGCGTACACGACCGAGGGCGTCACGCTGTGGCTCGGTCGAGACGGCGAGCGGCGCCTTCTCGGCGAGGACGAGAACCCGGCGCAGATCTTTCCCGAAGAAGATCTCCTCGCGCGTATCGACACCGGTCAAGCCGACGTCGGATTCTTCTATCGCACCGAAGCGATCGCGCGCAAGTACCGGTTCATCGCGCTGCCCGGCGCCGCGGCGCTTACCGATCGCATCACGTACACGCTCGCCGTGATGAGCGCGGCGCCGCACCCCGATCTCGCCAAGACGTTCGCCGATTTCATCCTCACCGGCGACGGGCGCGCGATCCTCGAACGAGCCGGCGTAACCTACTTGAATTCGAAGCCCTGAGAGAGAGTTATGATCGCAAAAGCGCAGTTCCCCGACGAACAAGCCGGCGACGGCAGCTTCCAGCGTCAAGACGACGTCTTCCGGCAATGGGTCAAGGCGGACGGCAGCTCGCCCTATCCGGTCGAGGCGGGACGCTACCATCTCTACGTTTCGCTCGCCTGTCCGTGGGCGCACCGCACGGTCATCGCGCGCAAGCTCAAAGGGTTGGAATCCGCGATCGGAATGACGGTTGTGGATCCGATTCGCGACGAGCGGGGCTGGCGCTTCGATCCCAGCCGCCCCGATCCGCTCAACGGCTGGGCGTTTCTCAGCGAGGCGTACCACGCAACCGATCCGGGATATCGCGCTCGCGTTACCGTTCCGGTGCTTTGGGACTCGCGCGAGCGCCGCATCGTCAGCAACTCCGACGACGACATCATGCGGATGTTCGAAACGGAGTTCGACGCCGTCGCCGGCAATCCGGCGCTCGATCTCTATCCCCGCGAGCTGCGCGCGCAGATCGACGAGCTCAACGATTTCCTCTACGACACGTTCAACAACGGCGTCTATCGCGCGGGCTTTGCGACGTCGCAGGCTGCGTACGAACGGGCCGCCTACGCCGTCTTCACGACGGTGGACGCAATGGAAGAGCGTTTGGGATACCAGCGCTACCTCTTCGGCGCGCAGCCGGTCGAAACCGACTGGCGATTCTTCGTGACGCTCGTACGGTTCGATCCCGTCTACTACGGCCACTTCAAGTGCAATCTCAATCGGATCGCAGATTACCCGAACCTCTACGGGTACTTACGCGACCTCTACCAAATTGCCGGCGTCGCCGAGACGGTAGATTTCGATCACATCAAACGCCACTACTACGTCACCCAGAACGAGATCAACCCGACGCGCATCGTCCCGATCGGCCCGCTGCAAGACCTAACCGCCCCGCACGGCCGCGAAGCCTTGTCACCCTGACTACCGACGCGTGCGGGCTCGCGCTCCCGAAACGGTCACGCTCACCGGCTTGGAAGCGATGCCGTTGGCGACGACCACGAGCGTGCTCGCGCCGGATTCGATTCCGCTGGGAACGTCGAAGTAGGTCCACACGAGCTTGGAACCGGTTGCGACGCCCATCGTGCTGTGATCGTGCGTTCGCGCGTAGAAGACGTGCGTACTGGCAGTATTCGTGATGCGTACGAGCGGGTAGTTCGTCGCATTTTGATACTCGTCGCCGAACGACATTGCTTGCGAGAGACCGTTGAACTGCATTCCGGTGATTTTATACGTCTTGCCCGAGGCGATCGTCTTCGGATAGCTCTTGATGTTCGGCGCCCAGCCCGCTTTCGGCGATCCGGCCGGGGTGTAGAGCGAGACCGCCGAGTTGCCCAGCATGAGCACCTGTCCGGTCGGCAGCAGCAGGGGCGCCCCTTGCCACGATAGGCTCGTCTGCGTAAACGTGGATCCGTTCCACTCGTACGTCGCGCCGCTGTTTCCGAACACCAAGACGCTTCCGCTCGGCTCGAGCAGAGCGAACGAATCGCCGGCGTTATCGCCGTTGGGGAAATCGGGGCCGGTCGACCACGTTCCGCCGGTTACATGATAGATGGCCGTATGTCCGGCGCCGTACCCGCTCGCGCCGCTTCCCGCGCCCGTGTAGAAGACCGTCCCGTCAGGACGCAGGATCGAAGGCCCGATCTCGCCCGGCGGATAGTAGCAGTCCTTGGGTTTCGGTCCGTACGGAAGGCAGCTATGGCTCGTCCAATGCATCGCCAGATCCACGATCGTCGAACCCGCGCTCTTCCATCGGCCGGTTGACGGATTGTAGATTTCGGAGTTCGGGTCTTTCTTCACGTCGGCGGTCAAAATCGTACCGTCGGGAAGGAGCGTAAAGCCCTCCTCGGCGTTGAAATCGTTCTTTCCGGCATCGCCTACGTCGGTCCACTGCAAGGTCTTCGGATCCAGGTACGCGTCGCGTTTCGTCAGCTTTTGCCCCAGCAGCAGGCGTCCGTCGGGTAATATGCTCGAAGGAGAGTCGCCGATCCAGCCCCACTTTTTGGGATGGCCCAGCGCCGTCCACGTATTGGCGACGGGATCGTAGATCGCCCCGAGATTCGTAAGATCGAACCGGCCGCTGTTGTACTCACCGCCGGTGATGACGAAACGCCCGTCGGCGAGCACGTCGGATGCGGCCGCATCCGGATCGTATCCCGACGGCAGCGATGCGACCTGCGTCCACGTTCCGTCGGAGTAGCTGCCGTAGGCATCGGGAGTGTAGCGGTAGTACGTGCCCCCGCCGCCTTGGGCGAGCACCGTGCCGTCGGTCAGCAGATAGGCGATGCTGCTGCCTGGATACGCCCCATTTTTCAGATGCGAAAAGGGATGCGAAAAGTGCTCGGGGCGCGCCTGCGCGCCGAGCGGCGCAGAGGGAGTGCCCGGCAGCGCCGAGCGGCCTCCCGAACAGCCGGCCATCGCTATGGCGGCCGCGGCGGCAAGAACAAAAAAGACGGATCTCGAGTTGCGCATGCGACCTCCGAAGCAAAGTGAGAACGGTAACCTCGTATGAGTCAATAGGCAGGGTCCTCGGACCTGCTCGAGCACCTTGACATCGAACATATGTTCGATTAGGATGAATCTCCCATGTCGCCGGCAGCTTCCCAAGCAAGGGCCGATCGAGGGGCCGCATTCGAGGCCCTGCGGGCCGCGCTGAGCGCTGGAAAACCCCCGTCAACGCCGCTCGAAGAGCGGGCCGCGACGTCCATTACGGGGCTCGACGCCCTGCTCGACGGCGGCTTCCCCACGGGTGTCGTGGCGACGCTGGAAGGCGAGACAGGCCGTTGGAGCTTGGCTGCCGGCCTGGTGGCCTGGATGACGCGCCGCAGCCTCGTTGCGATCCTCGACGACGGCGGACTCTACCCGCCGGATTTGGCGGGAGCGGGAGCGCGGCTCGATCGCGTGCTGGTCGTTCCGGCCCGTAAGGCGCTTGCGGTCGCCCGCGCAGCGGATATCCTCTTGCGCTCGCGCATCTGCCGCTTAGTGCTCATGCCGGCTATCGCGCTGCGCGATGCCGTCTGGACGCGCTTGGCGAACCTCGCGCAGCGCAGCGGGGTGCTCCTGCTCGTGCTGGCATCGCGTGCCGGCGCCGCCCTGATCGCCGCGGCGAGCGTGCGCCTCCACTGCGGGCTCGAGCGCGCCCTCATGCACGGCCGGCGCGGACTCTGGGGAACCTTCGCCGGCTTCGAACTTTGCGTTGACGTTCGCAAGCACCGCCACGCAATTCCCGGCCGCACGGCGCGCTTGCGGGTCGGGCGCGAGGAGATGGGCGATGCTGCTCTGCGTTAGCGCTGCCGGCGATTGGCCCGCCGGCGAACTTCCGGTTCGAGCGCTCTGGGAAGAGATGCTCGACGCTCTCGACGCGGTCTCCCCGCTGATCGAGGACGTCCGGCTCGGACTTGCGTTTCTCGACATGCACGGGATCGCCGGCGACGCGCGCGCGTGGATGGCGCGGACGCGC
This sequence comes from Vulcanimicrobiota bacterium, assembly GCA_963790985.1. Lineage (GTDB taxonomy): Bacteria > Vulcanimicrobiota > Vulcanimicrobiia > Vulcanimicrobiales > Vulcanimicrobiaceae > Cybelea. The sequence goes on along the minus strand of CAWBQB010000003.1, from coordinate 1,183,764 downwards.
GCGCTGTTGGCCCGGTTCGGCTTGCCCGTGCGGCTCGGCGTTGCGGCGAATAAGATGACCGCGCGTGCCGCCGCGCACGTCGCCGACGGCGGCGTCTGCGAAGCGGGCGCGGAACGCGCGCTGCTCGCGCCCTTGCCGTTGGAATTGCTCGAGATCGATCCCGCAACGATCGAGCGGCTCCATTTGCTGGGAATCGAACGCCTGGGAGATCTCACGCGGCTGCCGCACGGACCGTTCGTGCGCCGTTTCGGCAGCGCGGCGGCGAGCTGGCACGCGCTCGCGCGCGGCATGGACCCGCGCCCGTTCGTTCCGCGCGGTCACGCCATCGTCATCGAGGCCGCGCTCTTCGGCGAAGGGCGCGCGACCGACGAAGCGCAGGTCTTTTTTGCCCTGCGCGTGCTGCTCTCGAGAGTTTGCGCCGATCTCGAACGCTGCGGCAAGCGCGCGGGCGCGCTGCGCTTGCAGATCGAGCTGGAAGATGCCGACGCTTGCACCCTGGACGTGCCCCTTGCAATGCCGACGGCACACGAGCGGACCATATTCGACATGCTGCGCGCGAAGCTCGCCGGCGTGACGTTCGCAGCCGGCATCGTCGGGCTGCGGCTGCAGGCGCTGCAGCTCGAAGAAGGAGGAGAAGCCCAAGCGCTCTTTGCGGCCGACGATCTCGATCCGCAGAGGATCGCGATTACGATCGCGCGTTTGGAAGCGGTGCTCGGCGAAAGCGTCGCTCGAGCCCGGACGAAAGAGGCACATCTGCTCGAAGAGCGCTTCGTCTACGAACCTTTTACGCCGCCTGCCAAGGCGATGTTCGCGCAAGCGCATCCGGAAGGAGAGCTCGTCCCGCAGCTGCGGCTGCTCGACGTGCGCGAGGTGCCGGTCGAGCTGCGCGGCGGCGAGCCGGCGAGCGTCGGGCGTCAAGCGGTGGTGGAGTGCGTGGGCCCGTGGCGCATCGCCGAACGCGAGAACGTTCCCTCGGCGGTGACGCGCGACGAATACGACGTCGTTTTGGAAGACGGCACCTTCGCTCGCATCTACCGTCAAGGATCGCAGTGGTACGTGCGGGGCGTGTACCAATGAGCGGGCAACTGCCATGTACGCCGAGCTGCACGCGTGGTCGAACTACAGTTTCCTCCAAGGCGGATCGCATCCCGAAGATCTGGTAGAGCGCGCGGCCTCGCTCGAATTGGCGGCGATCGCGCTCACCGATCGCGACGGTCTCTACGGAGCGGTGCGTTTTTCCACGCACGCGCGCCAACGAGGCGTCGCCGCCGTCGTCGGCAGCGAACTTACCTTTGAAGACGGCGCGCGCATTCTGCTTTTGGTCGAGAACGAGCGCGGCTACGCGAATCTCTGCGAGTTGATCTCAACCGCGCAGATGCGCGGAAGCAAAGGCGACGCGCGGCTGCGCGTGGAGGACCTCAAGGGTCGCAGCGACGGACTGATCGCGCTCTCCGGTGGAGCGTTCGGGCGCGTCGAGCGCGCGCTGGAGCGCGACGGGCCGCGCGCGGCGGCGCGGGAAGCGCGGAGGCTCGCCGAGATCTTCGACGCTTTCTACATCGAGCTGCAGCAGCACCTCACCGCGCGAGAATCGGAGCGAAACGTGCTGCTCGTTACGCTCGCGCGAACGTGCGGGCTGCCGTACGTTGCGACCAACGGCGTCGTCTACGCCGAAAAAAGCGATGCCCTGCTGGCCGACGTCCTCGCCTGCGTGCGCGAGGGCACGACGCTGCGCGACGCTCGGGCCGCAAACGCCCTGCGCCCGAACGCGGAGTTCTGCCTCAAGCCTCCCGCCGCGATGCGCAGGCTTTTCGCCGAGTATCCCGAGGCGATCGACGCGAGCCTTGCAATCGCGCGCCGCTGCAGTTTCCGGCTGGAGCGCCTGGCCGGCCAGTTCCCGCTTTTTCCGGTGCCCGAAGGAAGCTCGCCGCAGCGTTACCTGCGCGAACTCGTCTACGAGGGTGCGGCGCGGCGCTACGCGATGCCGCTGGCGTCGCGGGTGGAGCGGCAGCTGGAATACGAGCTCGGCGTGATCGCCAAGATGGACCTCGCCGGATACTTCTTGATCGTGTGGGACATCGTGCGCGAGGCCGTCAGGCTCGGCGTGCTTTGCCAAGGCCGGGGGTCGGCGGCCAACTCGGCGGTTTGCTACGCGCTCGGCATTACCGCCGTGGACCCGATCGCGATGGACCTGCTCTTCGAACGCTTCATGTCGGAAGAGCGGCGGGAAATTCCCGACATAGACATAGATTTCGCGCATCAAGACCGCGAGCGCGTAATCCAGTACGTCTACGAACGGTACGGCCGGGCGAATGCGGCGATGGTGTGCGAAGTAATCACGTATAGGACGCGATCGGCTCTTCGCGACGTCGGCAAGGCGTTGGGATTATCGCTCGAGCGCGTCGAGGCGATCGCTCGCGAATTCGACGCGCGCGAGGTGCTTCCGGACGGCGCGGAGCACGAGCTTCTCTGCGCGCTCTGCTGCCGCATCGCCGGCTTTCCACGCCATCTGGGAATCCATTCGGGCGGCATGCTCGTCACGCGGGATCCGCTCGTGCGCGTAGCTCCCGTCGAGTGGGCGACGATGCGCGATCGCACGGTCGTGCAGTGGGACAAGGACGACCTGCAGGACCTCGGCTTGATCAAAATAGACCTGCTCGGCTTAGGCATGCTCTCGCTCTTGCGGGAAGCCTTCACGCTCTATCGCCGCTGTATCGAGCGCGGCGACCCCGGGCTGCCCGAATCGGTGCCGCGCGATCTCGCGCTGCATACGATCCCGGCCGACGACGAGAAGACGTATGCGATGATGCAGCGCGCCGATACGGTCGGCGTCTTTCAAATCGAATCGCGGGCGCAGCAGTCCATGCTGCCGCGCCTGAAGCCGGCGTGCTTTTACGACATCGTCATGCAGGTCGCGATCATTCGGCCGGGGCCGATTCAAGGGCAGATGGTCCATCCGTTTTTGCGCCGGCGCTCGGGAGCCGAAGCGGTAACCTATCCGCATCCGAAGCTCAAGCCGGTGTTGGAGCGAACGCTGGGCGTGCCGCTCTTCCAAGAGCAGGGGATGCGATTGGCGATCGAAGCGGCGGGTTTTTCGGCCGGCGAAGCCGATCAACTGCGCCGCGCGATGGGCCACAAGCGGTCGCGAGAGCGGATGCACGAGATTCGTGCGAGACTGATCGAGGGAATGATCGGCAACGGTATCGACCGGGCCGCCGCCGAGCAGCTCTTCCACATGCTCGAAGGTTTTGCCGATTACGGCTTTCCGGAATCTCACGCGGCGAGCTTCGCGCTCCTGGCCTATGCATCGGCGTACCTCAAGTGCCACCTCCCGGCGATCTTCGGTGCGGCGATCCTCAACGTGCAGCCGATGGGATTTTACTCGACGGAAGTGTTGGTGAACGACGCGCGGCGCCACGGCGTGAAGGTAAGCCCGGTCGAGGTCAATGCGAGCGAGTACTGGTCGCACGTCGAGAGCGACGGCGCGCTGCGCCTGGGGTTCCACGTCGTGCGCGGCTTGGGCGAGGCGCAACGTAAGCGTCTGGAAGCGGCCATCGCGCGCGGGCGCTTCGAGGACGTGCTGGATTTCACGCGGCGCACCCAGCTCGAGCGCGAGACGCTCGAGAACCTTGCGATCGCCGGAGCCTTCGCGCCCTGGTACGCATCGCGCCGCGAAGCGATGTGGGCGCTGCGCGGGATCGACGAACGCGAAGCGCGCGGCGAGCTGGGCGCGCTCATGGACGTCAACGAGCCGCGCGCCGTCTTCGAGGAGCCTGCGCCCAAGAGGCTCGCCGCCTTCGATCTCTGGTCGACCGGCATCACCCCCAACGCTCAAGTGATGGAACACTTCCGCGAGCGTCTCGCGGCGCGCCGCGTCGTTCCGGCTGCCTGGCTTGCGGATCTCCCGCGCAACAGCCTTTGCCGGGTCGGCGGCCTGCTCGTCACCCGCCAGCGCCCCGGCACGGCTAAGGGCTTCGTCTTCCTGACGCTCGAAGACGAGACGGGACTGGTCAACGTCATCGTGAATCCCAAAGTATACGAAGCCTTTCGCCGCCCGATTCGCACCTCGAAGGCGCTTGTCGTCGAAGGGACCCTGCAGAAAGAGAGCGGCTGCATCGACGTGTTGGCGCAGAGAGTATGGAGCTTCGACGACGAAGGCGTCGCCGGCGCGATTGCCGTCCACAGCTTCCATTAATGATGGAGACCCTTACATAGAGCATGAAGAAGGTCAACACGAACGATCTTGCGCCGCTGAAGTGGTCTTCGCCGAAAGACACGTTCTCCGGCGAAGGCATCCAGGTGTCCGAGGCGCTCGGGCGCAAAGCGCGCTCGACCGATCTGCGCGAGCGCCATCCATTCGACGTCGAGATCCTGCGCCTGCGGCCGGGCAAGCTGCCCTATCCGTACCACTCGCACAGCGCGCAGTGGGAGTTCTACCACGTCATCTCCGGCAGCGGCGCGGTGCGCCACGACGGGGGTACGACGCCGGTCGCTTCCGGAGACGCCTTCATCTTCGAACCCGGCCAAGCGCACCAGCTCCTCAACGACGGCTCGGAGGATCTCGTCGTCTACGTCGTCGCGGATAACCCGATCGGCGAGTCGTGCTACTACCCGGACAGCGCAAAGTGGTCCGTCGGCTCGCCCGAGCGCGCGATTATCCGCTCCGAGCCGCTGGACTACTTCGACGGTGAAGAGTGACGGCGACGGCGAGCGGCACGCGCAAAGCCGGCGGTCCGCGTTCGTGCTACAAGCGCAACGGCGCACCGAAAGCGGCGTTCGAAACCAAGAAGGACGCCGAACGAGCGATTCCGCGCACGAGCACCGGATTGAAACCCTACCGGTGCGACCGCCACGGCTGGCATCTGGGGCACTGACGCGATGACCCGGCGCGTGATGCTGCCGCTCGTGCTGACGCTGACGTTTCTGCTCGTCGTCGCAGCAATGCTCGTCGTCGGCGGGTTCGTCGTCCGCTCGGTCGTGGCGGCCTCGTTTCGCACCACGCAGGGCTTGCGGGCGGGCCGTATCCTCGTCGCCGACGTGCTGAGAGATCAGCTCGATGAAGAGACCGGCATGCGCGGCTACGTGTCCGCTCGCGAGCCGATTCTGCTCGATCCGTTCTATGCCGGGCGCGCCGAGATGCCGCTGGCGCTCGAGCGCCTGCAACGCGTCGTCGTCGAGCACAACGTGCCGGGAAGCCTGCCGGCGCTCCAGGACGCGATCGCGACGAACCGGCGCTGGATAAAGGAGGTGGCGACGCCGCTGCTCTCTCCCAAGCGCGCCAGCCCGCGCCTCGAAGTGCTGGGCAAAGATCTCGTCGACCGCTTTCGCGGCGACATGGCCGCGGTGGACAGCGCGCTCGCGCTGGAGACCGCGCGCTCGGACGAGCGCGCGCAGTGGGCGATTTTTGCAGTGGGCGCGCTCGCATTCGGCGCGGTGGGAGCGGTGCTCGTTGCGGCGGCGTTCTTTACGGTGGGCCAGTATCGCCTCGGATTGCGTCTGGAAAAACAACGCGCCGCGATCGAACAGGAGCGGCGGCAGTCGGCCGCGATGCGCGCCGCCTACGAGGCCGAGAAACGCATCGCCGACACGTTGCAGGAGGCGTTCGCGCAGCGGCGTCTGCCCCAGCTTCCGGCCGTGCGGTTCAGCGCGGCGTACGTCCCCGCGATGGAGGAGGCGAAGGTCGGCGGCGATTGGTACGACGTCTTCGAGCTTTCGCAAGATCGCGCGCTCTTCGTCATCGGCGACGTCGCGGGCCACGGCATCGAGGCGGCCGTCGCGATGGACAAGGCGCGCCAGGAGCTGGTCTCGTGCGCGTTGATGGATCCGACGCCGGGCCGCGTGCTCGAACGGGTCAACGCCGAACTCGTGCGCAGCCGGTCGCCGATGATCACCGCAATCGTCGGCCTCGTAGACGCGCGCGGCCACGCCTTTGCGTACGCGGCCGCCGGTCATCCCGCGCCGGTGCTCGTCGAGCCCGGCCGCCCGCCGAGGATGCTGCCGTTCGGTTCGCTCCCTTTGGGGGTCAACGCCGGTACGGCCTACCGGACGCACCACGTACCCAGCGTCGCCGGCGCGCTGCTCGTGCTCTACACCGACGGCGCCATCGAGCACTCGCGCGACGTGCTTGCCGGCGAGGCGACGCTGCTGGAGGCGGTCGAGCGCGCGGCGGTGCGCCGCAACGGCGAAACGGCTGCCGCGATTCACGCGGCCATATTCGGAGAAGAGAAGAGCGCCGACGACGTCGCGATCCTCACCATTCGCTTTGCCGACGCAGCCGTGGCGAGCGTGCCGGCGTGAACGGCGAACCGGCGGTGGAAGCGATCCGCCTTCGCGGCGATCTCGAGATCAGCCGCAAGAGCGAAATTCGCGACGCACTGCGCGTCGCGCCCGGGGCGAGCGCGCTGCTGGTAGATCTCTCCGACGTCACGTACGCGGATTCGACCGCGCTCACCGAGCTGCTGCGCTTCTGCGGCGACGCGCGCCAAGCCGCGGTTCCCGTCGCATTCGTCGTCGGAACGCCGCAGCTCGTCCGGATCGTGGAGGTCGCCGGGTTGCGCGAAGCGGTTGCGATCTTCGGCGACCGCGATGCCGCGCTCGCCTACCTTCGCGAGCGGGCCGAGCGCTGAACGCCCGGACGACGGGAGTTGGGCTTTCCCCGTCGTAGCTTGCGGGATGCCGTTCACGGAAAAGGCGATCCGGGCGCTATGCGTCGCGGGCGCGGCGCTCTCGCTGTCGGCCTGCGGTGCAGGTGCAGGCGGCTCGACGCCGCCCACGCTCGGCGGCGGCGGCGCGCGGGCGCTGATCGAAGGGCTTCGCCGCGACTCCTCGGGCGCAAAGATCCAGCACGTCGTCATCATCGTGCAGGAGAACCGCAGCTTCAACAATCTCTTCCTGGGCGTGCGCGGCGCCAAGACGCAGTCGTACGGCTACGACACGAACGGTAATAAGATCGCGCTCAAGCCGATCGGCTTCGAGACGAGATGGGACATCACGCATAGTGCAGCCAGTTTTATAACGGCCTGTAACGGAACCGGAAGTTTTCCCGGAACCGACTGCCAAATGAACGGCTTCGACGGCGAGGGTTGGGGATGCGGCCGCTTCGGCAGCCCGCCATGTCCCAACAATAATCCGCCGTACAGCTACGTCCCGCGCGCCGAGACGAAACCGTACTTCCAGATGGCCAAGTTTTACACGCTCGCCGACGAGATGTTCGCCTCGAATTTCGACGGCAGCAGCTTCATCTCGCACCAGTACATCATCGCGGGGCAGGCAAGTGCGGGGGTGGATTACCCAGCCGGCGTGTGGGGATGCGGCGGCGGCCCGGGCGACAAGATAGCCATCGTGTCGCAGCAGCGTCAGATACCCGACGGTTACGAGTCGGCCTGCTTTCAGAATATGACGCTGGGTGACGAGCTCGACAAGGCCCACCTCTCGTGGGCGTACTATGCATCGGCGATCAACAGCGACGGCGACCTTTGGAGCGGCTACCAGGCGATCAAGCACATTCGCTACGGGCGGGACTGGAAAAAAGACGTCATCTCGCCGCAGACGAACTTCTTCAACGACGTTGCAAACGGTAAGCTGCGGGCGGTGAGCTGGGTGACGCCGACCTGCGCGACCTCCGACCATGCCGGATGCGGGTCGAACAAGGGGCCGTCGTGGGTCGCGTCGCTCGTCAACGCGATCGGCGAATCGAAGTACTGGAACTCCACCGCGATCGTCGTCTTCTGGGACGACTACGGCGGCTGGTTCGATCCGATCGGGCCCGCGCTGGCCGACTACGACGGCCTCGGCATACGCCTCCCCATGCTCTGCATTTCGCCGTACTCAAAACAGGGCCACGTCGCGCACACACCCTACGAGCACGGAAGCATTCTGCGCTTCGTCGAGGATCAGTTCGGGCTCGCGCGACTCTCCGCAAGCGATGCGCGCGCCAACTCCCTTGCGCCCGACTGCATCGATCTCACGCAGTCGCCGAGGAAGTTCGTGAAGATCACCGCGCCGCTGGACGCCAACTACTTCATGCACGCTCCGTCCGACAATCGTCTGCCGGACAGCGACTGATCCGTATGCGCCGCCGTTGGAAGCTCCCGCCGCTCTGCATCGCGGCCGTCGCCGTCATCGCGTCGGCGTGCAGCGCCGGCAACCCGGCGCCGCCCGCGCCGAACGCCGCCGGCGCGCAAGCCCTGCTCAAGGGGCTGCACCGCGACTCGTCGAGCGGCAAGATCCAGCACGTCGTAATCGTCGTGCAGGAAAACCGGAGCTTCAACAATCTCTTCATGGGCGCTCCCGGGGCCAAAACGCAATCCTACGGATACGACACAAAAGGCCTCAAGATCAAGCTGCAGCCGGTTGGGCTCGAGACGCGGTGGGACATCGACCACAGCTCGGGCTCGTTCTTCACCGCCTGCAACGGTACCGGGAGCTTCCCCGGCACCGATTGCCAGATGAACGGTTTCGACGACGAGTACTACAGCTGCGGGCGCTACGGCAATCCGCCGTGCCCGAACAAGAATCCGCCCTACAGCTACGTGCCGCGTTCCGAGACGAAGCCGTATTTTCAGATGGCGAAGTTCTACACGCTGGCCGACGAAATGTTCGCCTCGAACTTCGATGCGAGCAGCTTCATCTCGCACCAGTACATCATCGCGGGCCAAGCCAGTTCGGCGGTGAACTATCCGGGCGGCTCGTGGGGCTGCGACGGCGGATCCGGCGATCAGATCGGCACCGTGTCGCAGCAGCGCCAGGTGCCCTATGGGTACGAGGAGGCCTGCTTCCAAAACACGACGCTCGGCGACGAGCTCGACGGCGCGGGGCTGCCGTGGGCGTTTTATGCGTCGGCGCTCGACCGCGACGGAAACATCTGGAGCGCGTACCAAGCGATCAAACACATCCGCTACGGACCCGACTGGAAGAAAGACGTCATCTCGCCGCAGACCAACTTCTTGAGCGACGTTGCGAACGGGACGCTGCGAACGGTGAGTTGGGTAACGCCGACCTGCACCACGTCGGACCACTCCGGCTGCGGCTCCAACCAAGGGCCGTCGTGGGTAGCGTCGCTCGTGAACGCGGTGGGCGAATCGAAGTATTGGGATTCCACCGCAATCGTCGTCATCTGGGACGATTACGGCGGGTGGTTCGATCCGGTCGGACCGGCCCTGGTGGACTACGACGGCTTGGGCATGCGCATCCCGATGCTCTGCATCTCGCCCTATGCGAAGAAGGGCCACGTGGCGCACACGAACTACGAGCACGGCAGCATCCTGCGCTTCGTCGAGGATCAGTTCGGGCTCGCGCGGCTCACCGCAAGCGACGCCCGCGCGAACTCCCTCGTGCCGGACTGCTTCGATCTGAACCAGTCGCCGCGACCGTTTGCGAAAATTACGGCGCCGCTGGATGCAAACTATTTCATGCATGCGCCGCCCGACCATCGCCCGCCCGATACGCAGTAGGCCGGCGACCGCCGAGGCTACGCGGTGGGCTCGATCGCTTCGAGCACCCGGCTCAGCCGGGCGTTGACCTCGTCGGCGAGGCTCTCGAGTGACGAGTCGCCGACGACGCCGAGCATCGCGCGCGCGTCTACCGCCGAAACGTACGTGACGCCATCGGTCTCTTGGACGACGACGTTGCACGGCAGCAGCAAACCGATGGCGGGGTGCGCCTCGAGCGCGCGATGCGCCAAGGCGGGATTGCAGGCGCCCAAGATCCGATACGGGCGAAACGCCTTTCCGAGCTTGTCGCGCATCGCCGCCGCTACGTCAATGTCGCAGAGCACGCCGAATCCTTCGTCGCCGAGCGCCGAGCGAACGCGGTCGATGGCCGCGTCGAAGGGGAGCGACGTCGGCACCTCACGCCCGTAGGCGAGGGTTTTTGCGGAACCTTTCACGGGCGTTCTAGCGAGCCGCTTTGGGCGTCGCGGCGAAGCCGTGCGTGCCGGTACCGTCGACGTAGTAGCCAACGAGGTAGTGGTGGTTGTTCATGCCGGTGATGACGGTCGAGCCGACCGCGTCGGGCTCGTCGACCTGCTGCCACTGCTCCGAGCCTAACGGGTTGGTCAAGATGAAGCCGTGGGTCGCACCGGATGCGTCAACGTACGAGCCGGCAATCTGATCCTGCCAGTTGATGGAGTACGCCTGGGTGCTCACGGCGCCCGGGAATGCGTACTCCGTGTACTGCGCGCCCTTCAGGAGGTAGGCTTCCGTGGTGCCGTTACCGAGGGTGACGTAGCCGACGATGTCGCCCTTGCCGTTTATCCCGGTTGCGACGCCGTTGGAGCCGTTGGGCGGAGCGACGCCGTGGTATTTTGCGATCGGAATGTCGAGCTCGAAGCCGTTGTTTTCGCCCGACTGCCCGGTGTAGTAGCCGACGGAGAGATCGGAGTCGCTGATGCCGAGAAGGGCCGTCACGTGCCCGTTGTCGTGACGAAGCTTCGGGTCTTTGTAGCTAACCCACACGCCCGCGACGAGGGTGAATCCGTAGGTCCACGCCCCCGACGTGTAGGTGCCGCAGATCCACTTGGTGTTGTTGAGCGCGAGGACTTGGGTGCCGTCGGCGCCCGGGTAGTTCTCGTTGGTGAAGTTATTCGTGCCCCACGGCGGGTAGACGATGAATCCGTGGCTTGGATCCGACGAGCCGCCTTGGCCGTAGTAGCCGGATATGTGCTGCTGGTTGTTGATGCCGGTCAGCACGTTGTACGACGAGCCGCTGTTGGGGTCGTCGAGCGTTTGGAAGGTCCAGCTCGAAGTCGTAGCCGGCCGTGCGCCCGCAGAGGCAATCGATGCCGGAAGGGTTCCGTGGGGTGCGGCGGCCGGAGTCAGCCCGCTGCACCCTGAGATTGCCAGGAAAGCGGCCCCCAGCGCCGCGGCTGCGAGTGCCTGGCGCAGCGCCGCTGCGAATCCAGCTTGTTTTTGGTCCATCCGCATACTCGGTCTCCCGCGTCCGCTTAGCTGATGTACGGTTTGCCAAGCGCCCCCCCTACCAAAGGAGGCATTTCCGTACTAGTATGTTCGTACTACTAGTTCTGCTTCCTGGCGCTCCCCAGCGCCGAAAGGGAATACGGGAATGAACAAAGCGATCGCGTCTTCTTTTGCACTAGCAGCCCTCGTACTGGGCGGCTGCGCTTCCGGAAACCTCCCCGGCGGCTCCGCGCTGCCGATGGCCTCGCAGTCTTTGCTGCGGCCCTCCGACTCGGTCGGCGGCGGCTTGCCGGGCACTAGCCCCGGCCAAGGACATCATGCTGGAATCAATCCGGGCGACTCGGTCGGCGGCGGCCTTCCTGGTCACGACGACAGCGTCGGCGGCGGGCTCCCCGGTCACGACGACTCCGTCGGCGGCGGCCTGCCGGGGCACATGGTAAAGATTCACAACCAGGACTCGGTCGGCGGCGGCCTTCCTGGGCACAAGCTCAAGGTACATCGTCAGGATTCGGTTGGCGGCGGGCTGCCCGGTACTTCGGCCCACTAAGAACCGAGAGGCCGGTACGTTAGTACCGGAGAAAGGATTGGGTTCGGCGGGGTACTGCCGGGCCTGGAACCTATGCATTGCAACCCCAACCGGAATCCAGGAACATGCTGACAATAGCTAGACCGAACCCCGCGGGCTTTAACCGCGCTGAATTCGAGGGGGCTCTTCGAGCCGCCGATTTCGATCGTTGCCGCCGGCTCGTCGAAGGGCAGCAAACGCCCGAAGCCGTGCTGGCTGCCGCGCGCCTTGCGTTGCGCGAGCACCGCGGCGCCGATGCGATCGGCTTGCTCTCCGATTTCCCCGAAACGCCGCAGAAGAATCGCATCGCGCGCGACGTGCTGCTCGGTGCCGCCTTGGGCTCGACGAAAGATTACGTCGCGGGCAATCGTCTCATCGATCGCGCGCTCAACGATCTCGCGCCCGGCGACCCGTTCTACGACGAGGCGCTCTACTACCGCGCCGCAATCGCGTGGATGCGTCACGACCACCGCGAGGCCGAAGCCGCGGCGAACCTGCAGCTCGAGTCGAGCGACGGAAACAATCGCGCTCGCGCCCGCATCGTCCTCTCCTGGATTGCCTTGCGCCGCGGCGACGTGCTGCGCCAAGTGCAGGAGTTGCAGATGGCGCTCGACGAGCTCGACGCGACCGCCGAGCCGGATCAGTACTTCCGCGCCAACGCTTTGTTCACGCTGGCGCTGCTTTGCCGCGAACTCCCGCTCCCCGACGTAGCAGAACGCGTGCGGGGACTGTTCGAGTCGCTTCCGTGGACCTCGGGTCTCAAGCTGGAGCGCTTTCAGGTAACCCGGTTCCTGGCGACCGTTGACGAGCTCGACGGCAACGAGCTCGCAGCGTTCAGCGGCTTCAAGAAAGCCTCGCGGCTGGCGCCGTCGGATCATTGGGGCGTTCTCTGCCTGCTCGACCGGGCGCTGCTCGCAAAGAACACCGGCGAGTTGGCGTTTGCCGCCGAGCAGCTTTCCGACGCGCACGAGATCTCCCAGCGCCTCTCGTGGAGCGACGTCACCGGTGAAGAGCGCTCGGCGCTGCTCGTCTTGGCGGAGCTGTTCGCCTACGAAGATTCGGCGATCGCCGAACAGTATCTGGCGCGCTTCCGCTCGCTCGGAACCACGGTGATCCCGCTCCTGTCGTACGGAAGCGACCCTCGCGTCAGGGGTTTCGAAGCCTACACCCAAGGCGTCGCGTGGCTGCGGCTCGGCGACGCCGAGGTCGGTCAGGCGGCGCTCAAAGAGGCGTGGAGCATCTTCGAGGACTTCAACTACGAATGGCGCGCCGCGCTCTGCGCGCTCGCGCTGCACCAAGCGACGCACGACCGGCGGTGGATCGAGCGCGGTGCGCGCAAGATCGCTTCGTGGCCGCGTAGCTGGATCGCGCGCCGCGTCAACGACGCGTCGCGCGTGGCGACGTTCCCGCTCGAGCGGATCCCGCCGGCGAAGCGCGAGGTGCTCGAGCTTCTGCGCGCCGGACGGCGCAACTCCGAGATCGCCAAGGTGCTCGGCCGAAGCCCGCACACGGTACGCAATCAGCTCGCGCAGCTGTTCCAAACCTTCAACGTGAAGAGCCGCGCCGAACTCGTCGCCGTGCTTTCCAAGCCGGTCGTCGAGTTGCGCAGCAAGCGGTAGCGTTCCGATAACGATCGCGCGTGCGGGCGCCGGCGACGCAGAGACGCTTGCGCCGCTGTTCGCTTCGTACCGCGAGTTCTTCGCCGGCGACTACGACCTCGATGCGTCGCGGCGCTTTCTGCACGACCGGCTCGCGCGAGAAGAATCGGTCGCGTTCGTCGCTTCCGACGGCGCCGAGGCGCTCGGCTTCATCCAGCTGTATCCGCTCTGGTCGTCGTGGTACTGCCGCCGGATCTGGTTCTTGAGCGACCTCTACGTCAAAGAATCGGCGCGCGGGCGCGGCCTAGGGAGACGCTTGGTCGAAAGCGTCGTTGCCTATGCGGCGGAAACGAACGCCTCGAGCGTCATGGTCGAGTTGCCGCACCGCGAGCCGCACTTAGCGGCATTCTATGCCAAGCTCGGCTTCCACCGCGACGAGGTCTTCGACCTCGCCCGGCATCTCGTAAAGAACGGCTAGACGCAGGCGTCGTCAGGCGGGCGCGCCTTCCTTCACGGCCGACCGAAGCATCGCCCGCAGTTCCGGGGAATCGGCGTGCTTGTGAACTGCCATCGCATGCGCAGCCGCCGCTTCCACGACCTCGTCGTCGGAGTCGGCATAGATGGCGATCGTGCAGTTGCTCTCGCTGGGGTGCTCGCGGCAGTCGATAAACTTTCTGGCCATCGCATCCTCCTTGGCGCGCGGCATGTTGGGGCCAACGCGATTCGACGGGGCCAGGTGCTTCCCTACGCGCGGCGGTCGGGGCGCGCGAGCATTTCGTACGCTGCGCCCACCGCGACGATCGCGCCCATGACCAGAAGCGTGATCCAGCCGTAGTTGAAAACGGCGCGGCCGCTGGACAGGGGGCTCGGCCAGACGATGTCGGCGAGCATCAGCCCCAAGTACAGAGCGCCGCCGATGGTTATCGGCAGTCCCCAACGGCCCAGCCGGAACGCGCCGCTCGGGCGCCAGCCGCGCAGCCGCGCTGCGAGCGCGCCGAGCACGGTCAGCAAGAAGGCCAAGTAGATGCCTGATGTCGCGAACGAGACCAAAGCGTAGAGCGCGTTGACGTGCGCGGGGTAATCGAACCAGAGCACGCGCACGGTCTTGCTGGGGTTGATGAGAACGAGCAGCAGGAAAAGAAATGGAACGACCGTTCCGACGAGGAGCGCGTTTCCGGGCGTATGGCGGCGCGGCGATATCGCGCGTATTCGATCGCTTAGCGGCAGGGCGTGGTCGCGCGCGAGCGCGTACGCCACCCGAGCGCCGGCGCCTTGCACGGCGGTGCCGCAGCTGAAGAACGCGACGACGATCATCACGAGGAAAAAGTCTTGCAGCCAGACCGGCAGCGATGAGAGGAGGCCGGCGATTCCACCGGAGACCACCCCCGCGATGCCCGACGCCGGCGTGGCGAGAAGAAGACCCAGGACGAGGACGAACGAGGCGATCCCGCCGTAGAGCAGCGCGTTTCGCATCGCGCGAGGCACTTGCCGCTGCGCTTCGAGCGTCTCCTCGGAGATCGCGCCCGCCGATTCGAATCCGTAAAAGATGTATACGTTGGCGAGGACGGCGACGAGAGCGGCTCCGGTCCACCAACGGCCGGCGAAGTCCAAGCCGAGCGGGTTGCTCTTGAGGAACTCGACGTGCTGCGTCGAGAAGAGAAACGCCGGACCCTGATGGAAGCCGGCGATCGCCAGTGCGACGAAGACGCCAAACGTGCCGATCGTCTCGACGTAGACGCCGAAACGAGCGACGTGCCCCATGATTTTCGCGCCGCTGTAGTTGAGCACCCCCGAGAGCACGATGATGCTGCCGGCGATGGCGAAGGTCGTCGCGTGATTGCTCGGGTCCAGGTGCGTTCCGAACCACGCGTTCGACAGCGACGTAACGTAGCCGACGGCTCCGGAATCCACCGACGCTACCGTTGCCAGCAGCGCGAAACCGTAGATCCACCCGATGAACCATCCATATCGCGGCCCGACCGTGTACTTGCCGTACTGATAGAGCGCGCCGGAGAGCGGGTATTCGCTTGCGAGCTCTCCGAAAACCAGTGCAACCAGCGTCATCGCACCGACGACGATCGGAATCGTCCAGATGTAGCGCGGGCCGCCGGTGCCCAAGCCCAACGTGTACAACGAGTAGATGCCGACCATCGGGCTGAGGTAGCTGAACGCTACCGCAAAGTTGTCGAAGAGCGAAAGTACCCTGGAGAGTTCCTGCCGGTACCCGAGTGCGGCGAGACGGTCGCCTTCGTTAGTAGCCGTGGTCGAGCTCCACGCGGATTTTAGAAATTGATGCCGGAAGCGTTGTTGTCGGGATTGCAGTCTTGGCTTCCCGAAGGCACGGGCGACACGAAGCGGATGCGGAAGTTCAGCGGCGTGGTTCCTTTGCCGGCTTCCACGGCGCGCTTCCAGACGTAGGAAATCGTGTAGGATTGCCCGGGTGCGAGCGGCGGGATGCCGCGGTCGTCGAGGCGGTCTCCGTACTGCATGACGTCAACGAACTGCAGCACGTCGCCGGACTGGGCTTGCGTTCCGAGGTTCGTTACGGTGGCGGTCACGCGGTAGAAGTTGACGAGATGCGCCGTCGAGACGCCCGCGAGCGAGACCGACGTAATGGCGGGATCTGCGCCGCTGCAGGCTGCCGCGGCCGCGCTTAGCGGGAGCATGGAAAGTAGGACGAAGCCGGCGGCGATGGTGCGGGTCATGAGTTCAGCCTCCTTTCGCTAACCAATCCTTACCCTTGCCAAGCAACCTTTACCCTGCTTAGCAGCCGGCTTCCTACGGATAGCGGCCAAGAGCGGGTGCAGGACACCCCAAGCATACGAGTGAAGGGCGGCTTCCCCTCACACCATTGGCTCTTAACAACAAAGGTTGGAAACCCCATGCGCACGATGCTCACGGTTCGGATGCCGGTTGAGGCCGCAAACGCGGCCGTCGAGGACGGCAGGCTCGGCAAGGTGATCGCGGCCACGATGGAACGTCTCAAGCCGGAAGCGGCGTACTTCACGGCCGTCGGCGGCGACCGCGGCGGGTACATCGTCTTCGACCTCAAGCACCCAAGCGACATCCCCTCGATCTGCGAGCCGTTCTTCGTCGAGCTTGGCGCGAAAATCGAGCTGACGCCCGTAATGACGCCCGAAGACGTCCAGGCAGGGCTCGCCAAAGCGCACGGCGCGTAGAGGTACCGGCGGTGCTGGGCGTTCCAATGCTGCTGGCCGCGGTGGCGATCTCGGCCCCATCCGGGGCCGGCACGGCTCTGAAAGCCGATCTGCAACGTTACTTGAACGCACACCGCGCCGCCGAGCACATCTCGGCGGCGACGCTCAGCGTGAGTTTCGGGAACGGCAAGATGCTCGACGTCGCCGCCGGCACGACGGCCTACGGCGGCGGCCAGCCGGTAACGCCGCAGAGTCTCTTTCAGATCGGCAGCAACACCAAGGCGTTCACGGCCACGCTGATGCTCAAGCTCCAAACGGATAACGCGCTGAGCGTCGGGGATACGCTCGGGCGATGGCTTCCGCAGTACGCGCCGTGGCAGGCGATCACGATCCACCGGCTGCTCGACATGACCGGCGGAATCGAAACCTACGACGACGTTCCCGCGATGCTCGAGGCCTATAGTGCGAAACCGTTCAATTTCTTCAGCGACGCCGAGCTGGTGAGCTACGTGGATCCGCGCAAGCCTCTTCAGCCGGGATGGCACTACTCGAACACCGGCTACATCCTCGCCTCGATGATCGCCCAAAAGGCCTCCGGCGGCACCTCGTATGCGGACTTGCTGCGCAGCCGCGTGATCGCCCCGGCAAAAATCGCCGATCTCTACTACTATCCCGGCATCTATCCGGCGAATCTGCGCGCGCGAACGGTACAGGGTTACTTTTATAGCCGCGATCCCGACAACGCGGGCCTCGCGCCGCTGTTCGGCAAGAGCGTGCGCGATTACAGCACGTCGTGGGCGCAGGCGGCCGGCGGGATCGTCGCGACGGCGCACGCCGTGGCGCTATGGGCGCGCGACCTGTACCAAGGGCCGATTCTTACGACGGCGGAGCGCAGCGAGCTGGAGACGCTCGTGTCGTCGAAGACCGGCAAGCCGATCGAACAGGCCACCGAGGAAGACCCAGGCGGCTTTGGACTCGGCGTATCGCAGGTGTACAAGCCGGGGCTCGGGCGCATCTGGTTTTACGAGGGCGAGACGCTCGGCTACCGGATGGTCCACGTCTACTTTCCCGAGCAGAATCTCGTATTCGCATTCGGGCTCAACAGCCAGCCGGACAAAGCACAGGACCACGTCGGCGATCTCATTCTGAGCGTCGTGAAAACGCTGAAAAAATACGGACTCTTCTGACCCGGCCTCGCGGCGTTTTTCGACCGTCGCGCTGATCTGCGCGCTGCTGACCGGCTGCGGCGGCAGCGAGGGCGGCGCGCCGCTCCCCTCGGCAATCGCCAATCGCGCCGAAGCGCATGCGCCGGCCGCGGCGCGGCGCCGGTACCACACGTCGTTTCCGCGTACGGAGAATCCAATCTCGCAGGGCGGCAGGTGGATCAACGGCGGCGTCGTCGGACTCGACTGGACGAACGTTCAGACTTCGCCGGGAATGGCGTTCGGCACCATGCCGGGCGACGCCGGTTATCCGCAGCAGTATGCGGATTCAACCGCGGTGCTCAAAGGCAGGTGGGGAGCGAATCAGACGGTGCGCGCGACGCTGCGCGTGCCCGACCCCTCCGGCGCGAGCGGCGTGTACGAGGAGGTGGAGCTGCGCGTTCGCACGACGGTCGTGCCGCACGCCATCACTGGCTACGAGATCAACTGCAGCGTCAACACGAGCGACCCGTACATGCAGGTCGTCAAGTGGAACGGCCCGCTAGCGGACTTCACGGAACTGGACGGGCGCGGCGTAGGGTGCGCCGACGGCGACGTGCTCGCGGCAACCGTCACCGGCAGCAGCGCATCGGTGATAACCGTCTACAAGAACGGCAAGCAGATGTTCGCCGTAACGGACGCCGACAATCCGTTCACGTCCGGCAGCGTCGGCATCGGGTTCTTCCTTCAAGGCGCAACCGGACTCAACGCGGACTACGGCTTTAGCCGATTCTCCGCCGATGCGGGCGTCTAACGTCTAACGCTCGAAGCCGAAGACGCGTCACCGGGATCGCGCCGATGGCCTTGAACGTTCGCTCCTCTTCCCACTGCGGCCACCAGCCCTGTACGAGCGTGTCCAGCGGCTGCCAGATGACGACCCAACCCGCGACGATGAGGCTCTCGCTCGCGAGCGTTCGAATGCTCTCCGGCAGCGCGACCAGACGATGCACCCAGCTCGACGCCGCGAGGCTGATGCCGAAGAAGACGAGGCCGAGGGCAAAGCTCCGTATCCCTACCCATCGCATCGCAGCCAGTTTTCTGCGAGCTTGGGAGATGGCGTGCGCGCAGTAGCGCTGCAGGGCCCCGCGCACTTCGGCCTCCGTCTGCGGCGTTAGCATCTCGCTGGGCACGAGGATCCGCAGCACGATGTCGTTGAGGCGCGAGGCGAGGTGGGGAAGCTGCGCGAGCGCCGCTATGCTGCCGACGTCGTGCACGTCGTCGGCGAACGGGTCGTACTCGCGTTCTCGAAAGAGGTCGCGCAGGTCGTTTACCCTGACGGTGACTTCGGTAGACCGCTGCTCCACGGCACACTCTCCTTGTTGCGTTATACGAGACAAGTAACGATTGCGGCGTCCAGACGGGAATTCCACGTGCGCCCAAGAGGGTCTTGCGCCGCGTCTGATAATCGGGCAGGATGGCACCTCTTACGGCATTCGGCGCGTGTGCGGTGACCCTGATGATGGCCTGCTACGCGTTGGAGGATCGCGCGCCCGCCTACACGCTGGGCTTTGCGGGAGCATGCGCGGCGGCGTCTGCCTACGGCTGGCTTGCCGGCACGTGGCCGTTCGGAGTGGTCGAGGCGGTCTGGGCGGTCGTTGCGCTTCGCAAGTGGATGAGAAGGCGCGCGTAGATGTCCCAACGCGTCGTGGCAGTCGTGGGGATCGCACTCGGATTTGCCGGGGGCGCGATTGCAAATTACTTCATATTGCGCCCGCTCCTCGCGAGCGTCGAATGGCACGCCGTGCTCTTTGCAGAACTCGCATTCGGCATGGCGCTTACCGTCGTTGCGATTCGCCGGTCACGCCGCCGAGGACCCGATCTTGCCGCCGGTGCGCTGGCGGGCGTGACGCTTTCGATCGCCGCCTATTGGGCGCTGCTGTTTTGGGTCGTCATGTGATCGGCTGGAGACTGCCGGCCGCGATCTGCGCGATCGCCGTCGCCGGCTGCTCGCAAAACGCGATCGCGCCGTTGCCCGGTTTTCCGGCGGCCGGCGCCGCTGGCGCCGCCGGGTCGCGGCCGTACATCCAGCACGTCGTCATCATGGTGCAGGAGAACCGCAGCTTCGACGACTTTTTCGCGACGTTTCCCGGTGCGGACGGAGCCACGACGGGAAAGACGCACAAGGGCAAGACGATCCGGCTAAAAGAAGGCGGACTAGATTCCGACAGTTTGGGACACCAGCACTTCTCGTTCGAGAAGGAGTACGACGGTGGCCGGATGGACGGCTTCGATCTGGTCTCGCGAGCGGTGCATCACGGCGTAAAAGTACCTGCGGGCGATTACGCGTACCGGTACGTCAACCCGGCGCGCATCGAACCGTACTGGGCGCTGGCGCAGCAATACGTGCTCGCCGACCATACGTTTACAACCCAGAGCAGCAGCAGCTTCACCGCCCACCAGGATCTCATCGCCGGAGGCACGCCCGCCGGAAACGGCGAGAACGTCATCGACTTCCCGACGCCTTCGGCGTGGGGATGCGACGCGGCGCCGGGAACCGTAACGTCGCTCGTTACGGCGGCCGGCAAGTATTTGCGCGACAAGGGCCCGTTCCCGTGCTTTCAGTACGCCACGCTGCGCGATCTGCTCGACGCCGAAGGCATTTCGTGGCTGTACTTCACCAACACGCTGCCCTCGTACGTGTGGGACGCGTTCGATGCGATCGCCGCGGTGCGCTACGGGCCGGAGTGGACCCAGAACGTGGTAACGCCGGAGACGAAAATCTTTCAAACCATCGCGGCCGGCCAGCTCCCGGCCGTCTCGTGGGTCATTCCGGACTCGCTCGATTCCGACCATCCCGGAACCGGCTCGGACTCGGGACCCTCGTGGGTCGCCGGCGTCGTCAACGCGATCGGCGAAAGCCCGTATTGGGATTCGACCGCGATCGTGGTCGTGTGGGACGACTGGGGTGGAGAGTACGATCACGTGCCGCCTCCGCAGCTGGACGGCCAGGGCTTGGGGATGCGGGTGCCGATGCTGATCGTGTCGCCGTACGCGCGCGAAAGCCAGCCGGGTCAGCCCGGGTACATTTCGCACACGCAGTACGAGTTCGGCAGCATTCTAAAGTTCGTCGAAGACAATTGGAGCCTCGGGCGTTTGGGCACGTCGGACGTGCGAGCTGCCAGCATTATAGACTGTTTCGATTTCCGGCAGGCGCCGCGGCCCTTCACGCCGATTGCAACGAAGTACTCGAGATCGTACTTCGAGAAGCGCCCGCCGTCGGGGCTGCCGCTCGACAGCGACTAGGCGTCCGCAGCGACCTCTAGCGCCTGCAAGTCAGTGCGGCATCTCTTCGTCGCTGAGGCCAAAGTAGTGTCCGAGCTCGTGAACGACCGTCTCGCGCACTTCGTAGACGGCCTCCTCCCGCGTGCGGGCGATGCGATTGATCGGCCCCCGAAAGACGGCGATTTCGTCGGGCAGCAGCGGCGCGTCGTGGCCGCGATTCGTTAGCGCGACGCCGCGATAGATTCCGAGCAGCTCGGCGTCTTCGTCGTCGTCGCCGACGCTCTGGAGGTCTTCCTCGCTGGGTTCTTCGTCGACGGTAACGACGACGTTCTCCACCAGGTCGGCAAACCGCTTCGGAAGCGTGTCGAGCGCGTCGCCTACGACGCGTTCGAACTCGGCCCGAGTGAGATTCATTGGAGCCACGTTCTAAAACGCGTCGGGCGCGATCGCGGGGTCGGCCGTGGTGTTCGGAATGAGGAGAAGGAAATCGTAACCGAAAACCAGCCGCTCGTATTCTTTGTCGGCGATGCCGAGTTGGGAGAAATGCGAGCGCAGCGGCCGCAGGTCGTACAGCGTCCAACCGTCGGAAACCATGTTCTCGACGAAGGGCGAAAGGAAGGCGAACATCCCGTTGCCGATGTCGGCGAGGGTGTACGGAGCGGCCTGCCACGGCTGCCCGATTCCCGCAAAACGGCTCTGCCGGCCCGAAACGCCTAGCGCCATAACCCCAAACTTGAAAAAGATCTTAGGCGGCGTCGCGTACGCCTTCGTGGCGTTGAGGTAGGCGACCAGGGTCTGCTTCATGAGCGCGGCGCGATCCCGGTTGGAACGTGCGGACATCGCGTTGCAGCAGTTCGCATAAATGTCTTGGGTAGCGATCAGATCGCGTGCGAGCCATTGCGCGCGCGCGTTGCCGTCTCCGGCGAGAGAGGACTGCAGGGCCTCGAGCCGCTTGGGGCCGACTTGCAAAACGAACATGTCGCCGGGGCTGCCGCTCGCCGCCGCCTTGCGGTAGTCTGCGGCATCTTCTTGCAGCAGCTGCCGGATCAACGCGGTAGACTGGGGCCCGGGGTGCTGTGCCAGCATCCCTTCGAGCAGAAAACCGGCGGAGCCCATCAGTTCCTGATCGAGTCCCCAGAGCTGCAGCCGGCCGCCGGTCGAACTCGCGGCGTGCTCGAGAAACGCCCACTCGTTTTGCCATCCGTAGAACGCCGTGGTGCCGCCGTGCTTTCGCTCGAACGCCGCGTAGGCGGCGCGGCCGTCAGGCGACGCGATCCAAGACCGGAGTTTCGCGGTGACGGCCGGCCCGGTTTCTACCGCGATGGTATGAAAGCCGAGGGGAACGAGCGACGCGAAAAGGGCGTCGGCGAACTGCGCGATCTCGCGTTCGCCGTGGTCTTCGCCAAGCAGCACGAAGTGCGCGTGGGCTGCCGCAGCGCGCAGGGCGTCGCCGCCGGGTCCGGCGAGGCTGCCGTCTCGGATGGAGAGAGCGCTGCGGGCGGCGAGAATTTCGCGCGACGGGATCGGGAGACGGCGACGGCGCGGGAGCGGGGGACGCGGCGAGCAAGACCAGCGCGAGAGCCGAACAGAGATAGCGCATGACGTCCGCCTTTACGGCGCCGGCGTGGCGGAAGTTTCAAAGTTGCGCGCGAGGGCGATTCTCAGGAAGTTTCTTGCAACGTCCAAGCCATGCTCGGTCATGACCGATTCGGGGTGGAACTGCACGCCGTGGATTGGGAGCGAGCGGTGCGCGACGCCTTGAATCACGCCGTCCGCGCTGCGGGCGACGACGCGTAGGCACGCAGGCAGCGACCCCGGATCTATGCAGAGCGAGTGGTAGCGCGCCGCCGCGAAGCCGGAGGGCAGGCCCGAGAAGAGTCCGGTTCCGTCGTGCGCGATGCGAGAAACCTTGCCGTGCATGAGGACCGGTGCGTGGATGACGCTGCCGCCGAAGGCCTGGCCGATGGCTTGATGACCGAGGCAAACCCCCAGCGCGGGCACGCCCCGCTCGGCTGCAGCGGCGAGCAGCATCAGCGTGGCCGGATTGCTCGCCGGCCGCCCGGGGCCCGGGCCGACGACGAGCGCGCCGTACCCGTCGAGGCGTGCAGCGCTGACCCGCGGGTCGTCGTTACGAGCGACGTCCACGCAGGCGCCGGCTGCCGCGAGCAAATGCACGACGTTGTACGTAAAGGAGTCAATGTTGTCGAGAAAGAGGACGTTCATGCCGCACCGGCGCCGAGGACGGAGCGAACGATGCGCGTCTTGTGAAACACTTCTTCGTACTCCGAGGCGGGCACGCTGTCGGCGACGATGCCGGCCGAGGCTTGCCAGGCAATCCGGCTGCCGGCGGCGTGGAGGCATCGAAGCGTGATGCAGGAGTCGAAATTGCCCGCGAAGTCCAGACGCCCGATGCTTCCGGCATAGAACCCGCGGGCCGTGGGCTCGAGTTCGTCAATGATCTGCATGGAGCGGACCTTGGGCGTGCCGGTCACGGTGCCGGCGGGGAACGATGAGGCGAATAGGTCGAGGGCGTCGCACTCCCCGCGCAGCCTGCCGGTGACGTCCGAGACGATGTGCATCACGTGGCTGTAGCGTTCGATCTTCATGAATTCGTTTACCCGGACGCTGCCGTATTCGCAGACCGCTCCGAGGTCGTTGCGCGCCAGGTCGACGAGCATCACGTGCTCGGCGCATTCCTTCTCGTCGGCGAGCAGCTGCGCGGCGATCGCGGCGTCCTCGTCCGCCGTCGCTCCTCTCGGTCGCGTGCCCGCTAAGGGGCGGATGCGAGCCGCGCGCCCTTCGAGGCGCACCAGGAACTCGGGCGACGCGCCGAAGACGGCGCCGAAAGGCGCGTCCACGAAGAACATGTACGGCGACGGATTTCGCGAGCGCAGCTCGCGATACGCATCGAATGGCGTGCCGCTCTGCAGCTCGGCGCAGAAGCGGATGCCGATCTGAGCTTGGTAGCACTCTCCTTCACGGATGTAGTCCTGCACCACGCCGACCAGCCTCAAATAGTCGTCCTTTTCCAAGGACGGGCGCGGCTGCGTCGCGCGGCACGGCCGGACGATCGCAGGCGTAGCCGCAAAGAGCCGTGCCGCGTAGCCGTCGAGCCGCTCGCGCGCGGCGCCGGCGGACTCGTCGCAGCACCAGACGTTCAGCGTGTCGGTATAGTGGTCGAACACGAGCCACGTCTGCGGCAGCGCCACGTACGCGGCGGGCATCGCGGGCGATGCGGCCGCGCGCGGTGCGAGGCCCGCGTAAACGCGCGCCGCGTCGTACGAAAACGCGAGCAGTGCCGCTCCCGGAAACCCTGCGGCGCGTGACCGCGCGGCAAAGGGCTCGACGAACGCTCGGATGGCGTCGCCGAGCGTCTCGCCGGCGGCGAATGCCGCCTCCTTCGCATAATCGAACCCGAGGAACGAGTATCGCGATATCCGGTCTCCGGTCTCCGCGCTTTCGAGTAAACAGCTTGCGCCCGGACGGGCCAGGGTCAGGTATGCGGAAATCGGCGTTATGACGTCGGCGGGAAGCGAACGAGTGGCTACGTGCATAGAGAATACCCGCTCGAACACGCCAGGCGCAGGGCCGTAGCGAGATCGTACACGCGCTGCGCGGCGTCCGAGCCGCGGCGTCCCGCGTAGGCGTCGATCAGCGCACTGCCGACGATCAGGCCGTCGGCAAATGGAGCGATCTCCCGCGCGTGCTCGGGGCGGCTCATGCCGAATCCGAGCGCCAACGGCTTACCGGCAGGGCGCAGCTCAGCCAGGCGCCGTTTCGCGGAAGCGACGTCGGGGCCGCGCCCCGCGCCGGTGACGCCGAGACGCGACACCACGTAGACGAATCCGCTCGAGCAGGCCGCGATGCGCGCGGCGCGCTCGGGGCGCGTCGACGGCGCCACGAGCAACGGCATGCATATGCCGTATCGCGCCAGCCCGGCGCGTAACTCCGCACTTTCTTCCAGCGGCAGATCCGGGACGACCACGCCCTCGACGCCCGCGCGAGCGGCTAGGCGCGCGAAGCGCTCGGGGCCTCGTTGCAGAATCGGGTTGTAGTAGCTGAAGATGATGACGGGAAGCCCGGCGGCGTTGCGCGCAACCTCGAGCGCGTCTTCGATCCCCGTGCCGCGGGCGAGCGCGCGCGTCGCGGCCGAAGCGATGGTCGGGCCGTCCGCCAGTCCGTCGCCGTAGGGAATCCCAATCTCCACCGCATCGGCGCCGGCGCGCCGCAGCGCATCCAAGATCAGGATCGTCGTTTGGATATCCGGATCGCCCGCGACGACGTAGGGAATAAAGGCCGCCCGCCCGGCGGCTCGCGCGCCGCTGAATATTGATTCCAGCGTCATAGCATGCCCGCGCGAACTTGCTCGAGGTCCTTGTCGCCCCGGCCGCTCAGGCAGACGACGATCAGGTCGTCGCGCGAACGGTCCGCCGCGAGTTTCCGCGCGAAAGCGACGGCGTGCGCGCTTTCCAGCGCCGGGACGATCCCTTCCGTGGCGGCCAAGTGCCTGAAGGCATCGAGTGCCTCGCGATCCGTCACCGCCACGTACCGTGCGCGACCGGTCGCATGGAGGTGGGCGTGTTCGGGCCCGACTCCCGGATAGTCGAGCCCGGCGCTGACCGAGTGCGTGTCGCGCACTTGGCCGTCCGGCGTTTGCAGGAGCATCGACCGCGACCCGTGCAGGACGCCCGCGCTTCCCGCGGATATCGTCGCCGCCGTGCGCCCGGTGGCGATGCCTTCGCCCGCCGCCTCGACGCCCCACAATCCGACCTCGCGGTCGTCGAGAAACGCGCTGAAGATTCCCATGGCGTTGCTGCCTCCGCCCACGCACGCGACGACGTCGCTAGGCAGACGTCCGTAGCGCTCCAAGCACTGCGCTCGTGCCTCGTCGCCGATGACGCGCTGAAACTCCCGCACCATGAACGGATAGGGATGAGCTCCCACGACGCTGCCGACGACGTAGAACGTGGACTCGAAGCACGCCGACCACGCGCGGAACGCCTCGTTCGTCGCGTCCTTGAGGGTTTGGGTCCCGCTTGAGACCGCGTGCACCGTGGCTCCCAGCAGCTCCATGATGTAGACGTTGAGCCCTTGGCGCCGTATGTCGCGCGCGCCCATGTACACGTCCACCGGCAGGTTGAACTTTGCCCCCACCGTCGCGGTCGCGACGCCGTGCTGACCGGCGCCCGTTTCGGCCATGAGGCGAGTCTTGTTCATGCGCTTGGCGAGCAGCGCCTGACCGACGGTGTTGTTGATCTTATGCGCGCCGGTGTGATTGAGATCTTCCCTCTTGAACGCAATCGCCGCGCCGCCGCCCTCGCGGGTCACGTTCTCGCCGGCGTACAGCGGCGACGGCCTACCTACGAAGTCGCGCAGCGTCGCGTGGTACTCGCTCCAAAATCTCTCGTCGGAGAAGGCCGCGTCAACGGCCGCGGCCAATTCGTCGAGCGCTTCCACGAGAACCTCGGGCATGAAGCGCCCGCCAAACCTGCCGAAGTAACCGCGCTCGTCGGGATAGCGCACGCTAGTCTGCATCGGCGCTCCTTACGGCTTGCACGAACTCGCGCATTTTGCGGCGATCCTTACGCCCTGCGGTTTCGATGCCGGAACGCACGTCAACGCCGAACGGGCGGACCGTCCGCACGCAAGCGCCGACGTTCCGCGGCGTCAAGCCGCCGGCGACCAGGATCGGGCGACGTCCCTCCAATGCCGCGGCGATCTGCCAGTCAAAGGCGAGGCCGGTGCCGCCGAATGCGCGCGGAGATCTCGTGTCGAGCAGCAGCAGCGCGGTTGCATAGAGGCCGGCGCGGCGAGCGACGTCCTGCGCGCTGTCGCCGGCTGCATTGACGTGAATCGTCTTAATCGCCCTGGCACCGAGTGAGGATACGAAAGCCGGCGTCTCGCTGCCGCTCAACTGAACGTATGGCTCGTCGAAGAGCTCTCGCAGGCGGCTGACCTCGTCGTACGTTGGGTTCGCGAAGACGCCGACCGCGCGCACGCCGGCGGGCAGCGCTCGCGCGATGTCGCCGGCGGTCCGCTCGCCGATGCGCCGCGGGCTTGGGGCGAAGATGAGGCCTACCGCATCCGCGCCGGCCGCTGCCGCGTCCTCGACGTCCTGCGGGCTGGTGCAGCCGCAAAACTTGATGAGCGTTCGCGTCATGCGGACCTCGTCGCCGCTGCGTTTCGAAGATCGCGCACGGCGCCGGCCGGATCGGCCGACCGCAGAAGCATTTCGCCGACCAGGAAGCCGCGCGCGCCGAGCGGCGCCAACCGTCGCACGTCGGCGGCTTCGCGAATTCCGCTCTCGCAGACGACGGTGCAGCCGGCCGGCACGAGCGGCAGCAGCATCTCGCTCGTGCGCAGATCGGTCTCGAAGGTTTGCAGGTTACGATTGTTGATGCCGAGGAGGGACGCGCCCGCCGCTCGGGCGCGGCGCAGCTCCTGCGCGGTGTGAACCTCGACGAGCGCGTCCAAGTGAAAGTCGGCCGCATCGCGCAGCGCCGATTCGAGCTGCGCGTCGGTGAGGCCGGCGACGATCAGCAGCACTGCGTCGGCCCCAAGCGCCGCCGATTGCACGATGTCGTACCGCGTCCGCAGAAAATCCTTACGCAGGACCGGCCGCCCGGTGCACGCCCGCGCGCGTTCGAGATCTGAAAGACTCCCCTTGAAATGGCGGGGTTCGGTGACGACGCTGATTGCGTCGGCTTGGGCCGTTTCGTAGGCGCTCGCGATGAGCGCCGCGTCGAACTCGCGGACGATAACGCCGGCCGAGGGCGAGGCGTGCTTCACTTCGGCTACGATTGCCGCGCCGGTCGCGCGCTCGATCGCCTCGCGGAACGGCCGGCGTTCGTGCTCTCTCTCACGCGCCAGCCGTTCCAGATCCGCGTACGCCTGCGTCGATTCCGCAACCGCGCTCTCGAGGGCGTTCGCGCGGTAGAGCATTTCGAGCATGCCGCTCAAGCCGTTTTCTCGAGGGTCTGGATGCCCTCGAAGAGCTCGTAGCCCGCGCCGGATGCCTGCGTCCGGCGGGCGATTTCGAGTCCGTCCGTGATGCTGGAGGCCGCTCCGAAAACGTACAGAGCCAGCGCTGCGTTGAGGGCGACGACGTCGGCGCGACCCGAACGCTCGCCCTGCAGGATCGAGGTGAACGCTCGTTCGGCCTCCGCGCGCGTCGGGCTCGTGATCTCGGCCAGCGGCACGCTGATGCCGTAGTCTCTCGGATCGAGCACGTAGCGAGCCGAGTGCGTTTGCGTGACTTCGTAGACGTGCGACGGGCGGTGCCCGGCGACTTCGTCAATGCCGCTGCCGTAGACGACCGCGCCTCGCATGGTGCCCAGGCGGCGCAGCGCTTCGCCGATGAGCTCCAGGTGCGATTCACGCGCGACGCCGACGACCTGGTGGGTTGCGCCGGCGGGGTTCGTAAGCGGGCCGAGCACGTTGAAGAGCGTCCGCACGCCCAGATCGCGGCGCACGGGCGCGACGTCGCGCATTGCCGGATGATACGCCGGAGCAAACATGAAGGCGAAGTTGTTCTCCTCCAGCGAGCGAGCGGCGCACGCCGGGCCGTCGTCGAGCGGCATGCCGCAGGCCTCGAGCACGTCGGCGCTGCCGCAGGTGCCCGAGGCGGCGCGGTTGCCGTGCTTGGCGACCGGTACGCCCGCGGCTGCAACGATGAACGCGGCGATCGTCGAGACGTTGATCGTCCCGGCACCGTCGCCGCCGGTGCCGCAGACGTCTACGACGCCGTCGAGGCCGTGGTGGACGCGGACGCTGCGCTCGCGCATGGCCCGCGCGGCGCCGACGACTTCGTCGAGGCTTTCGCCGCGGGCCGCGATGGCGGTAAGGAGGCCGGCAGCCTGGACGGGCGAGAGGCCGCCGTCCATCAGGCTTCCGATTACGTCGTGGGCTGCGGCCTCGCTCATTGCGCCGCCGCCTAGAATCTCACCGAGGGTCCTTGAAAAACTCACCGCACACCGTCCTCACTCGCGAAGTAGCATAAAAAAAATCGGGCTGCGCTCTTGCGCCGCCCGATCTTCAGCGAGTGAAGATCGTGGGGGTAGCTAAGCGCAGATCAACTCGACCAAGGCCACCAACGCCATGCGGTGCGATTCATATGTCCACTGGTTATGCCACAAATCGAGGCGTTGCGCAAGAGGGGGAACAGGCGACCAGCCGAGCGGCGTCGGATGTATCGGCGATGATGCGTTCCCGGCGCCTCGCGTGCGCCGCCCCTTCGGCCGCCGTGCTCGCGGGCTGCTCCATGGCGTGACGCGGTACGGAGGCTTAACGCGTCTGGGCGGCACCGTCTTTACGATGCAACCGTAAGCCCACGCGCGCTCCGTTTGGAATTACAAATGCCGAAAGTAAACGATCGCCAGCACCGCGACCAGCGCGCCGCCTTGGAGCAGTCAAACGATCGCGAACCATGCGATGATGGGAATCTGCAGCGGCATCAGTATCTGAAAGAGGTGCGCCAGGGCCCCTTCGTCGGGCCAGAGGACGAGCGTGCCTCGAAGGAGCTCGCCGAGCAGCGCGGCGAGAAAGGCGGCCGAAATCGCCAAGGGGACGAACGCGTTAGGACGCTTCAACAAGGCTAGCATTGTAACTTTGTAGCACAAAGTAAAGGGCGGCGCAAGGATGTTGTTTTCCTTAGCGGCCTTCGCCCGACCCTTCGCGCCAGCGGCGGACCGCATCCTCGACCATTTCGGGTTTGGCCGATTCGGAGTGCCATACGTCGGAGAAGCGCGCACTAGCGCTGCGCGGACGCCGTTCCGGCGGCAGCGTATCGAAGCTGACGCGCATGGGCAGCGGAACGGCTTGCCCGAATACGAGCGCTTGTTGATTCGGCAGACTGGATAGCGTATCGAGCATTCTGCGGCCCGAATCGGGCAGCGCATCTTGGATGATGCGCTTATCGAGATCGTTGCCGAGCCGCAGTGCGAAAATGGTTCCGCATTGCGAAAGAGCCTTGGGCGAGAGCTCGGACGGGCGTTGCGAGATTAATGCAAGCGACATCCCGTACTTGCGCCCTTCTCGAGCGATGCGGCCGATGTTGCGGGTACATGCTTCGAAGGTTGCGGAAGCCTCCTCCGAAGGCAGATAACGGTGCGCTTCTTCGCACACGATCAGTATCGGCGCCCGGTCCTCGGGGGTGCATCGCGACATAAACTCAAAGGTTATTCGCGCAAACACCGATACGACGACGTTTACGACCTCCGACGGCAACCCCGAGAGATCTATGATCGAAATCGGCGGTCCAGCCTCGGGGATGTTGGCGATAGCCTCGATCAATCGTACTAACGTGTCTTCGACGAAAATCGCTTGGCCGAACATGAAGTCATAGCGCGGATCCCCGGTCAACGAATCCAAGCGTGCGAGCAGGTGCACGACGGGATTTGCTGCGTCGGGACTGTTGCTCGGGCCGACCGCATCGCGAATGAGCCGGCGCAGCTCGCTAACGAGGAACGGTGTCGGCGAATCGACCGTGATCCACGCGGGCGGATCGTCGCGACTTGCGAAGAGTTGGCGAGCCGCCTTGATCGCCTCCTTCAGAATCATGGCCTGAGCTTGCTGCTCCAGCGGCGTCCCTCCCCGCACCAGCAGATGGAGCGCTTCTTCGAAATCGAGGAGCCAGACCGGCATTCGTGTGGTAAACATGTCGAAGCGCCTAGCGTTGAAGGCGGTACTGTACTCGTTGTGGGGATCGAGCAGTACGACGTGTGCGAACGAGTGGCCGCGCATGATCTCGTCTAGGATAAGCGCTACCGCGCACGACTTGCCGCAACCGGTTGAGCCGACCACCGCGAAATGCTTGGCTAGAAGGTCGTCTAGTGCGGCGTACGCCGCCTGATGTTCGTTGTTGCTCAGCGTTCCAAGCCGAATGCTTGCTGCCGCCGGCAGACCGTAAATGACGGTAAGATCTTCGTCGGTTGCCGCGCGAACCACGGCACCGAGAGCGGGCGGGCGTGACACCCCCTGGCGGAAGAACGAGCCTCCGTCGGGTGCCTGGCCGATCTCCCCCAGGAGGTCGATAGAGAGGGAGCGCTGTACCGGCCCGGCGCCGCCACGCTGCATCGAACTGCCGAGCTGCAGCGAGCTGACGATACCGATCACGTCGTTCTCGGCGTGGACGTTTATCAAGGCGCCCATTTCTATTTGGCCCTCGTCCGCGTTGCCGCTCTCCCCGGTCACCGTTATTCGAGAGCCGGAGAGCTCCGTTATGCGGCCAAGCACCCCGCCGGCAGCGTGGAGCTCGCGTTGCATCGCGGGATGTACGAGAGTCATTACGCGACGGCGGCCGCGCCGGCTGCCAAGTCGAACTGCTCGCCGTCGGGCGTGGCGAACTCGGCCATCCGTTTCAGAAGTTCCGCGTTGCGTCGCTCGAAAGCGGCGTTGGGGGTTCGTACCCACGGCTCGTGCGAATCGGCGATAAGCAGATCGTCGCGGTGGATGCTCGCGGCTCGGCGGTAATGGCCTGCCGCCGCTCGCCGCTGTCCCCGGCGGTACTGCACGTCGCCTTCATCCGCGTTCGCGATGAAGCGATTGACGTCTACGACGACGTTGTTGAGATCGATTGAGATATCGTCCCCGGTTTTGAAATATGCGTCAACCAGATCGATCCCGACGATGTTCGCGATTGCCCGTCGTATGCCCGAGCAGGCCGTTCGCAAGCTTTGGCCGGCCAGGGCCTTGTCGCCGTCGGGCCAGAACGTCGCGCTGACGTCGGCGCGCGATGCGCGGCCGTTGGCCTGTAAGGCGACGTACTCGAATATCTGCCGGTCCCGGCGCCGAACCCACTCGACTTGCCGCCTATCTATTTCCGCCGAGAACCATCCAAAGAGGCGAACGTGCATCGGCAGCACGGACGATGCGCGCTCCGCGTAGCGGTCGCCCAGTCCGCGGTGCGAGAGCGCGCGCAGCGGCCGATATCCCGCCGGCGTATGGATAACGAAGAGACCTTGTTCCTCGAGCATTTGAAGTTGGGTGCGGTCGTCCACGCGCGACCCGGCCATAATCTGCTGCATGAGGTTGTTTTCGAGTATGGATACGTGCTCGGATCTTGCGGCGACGAACTCGTGGAAGAGATGGCCGCGATGCGTTCGCCAGTTGTCGTACGCGTGGGCGAGGTCGCAACTATCTTCGGTAGCCTTGCGGATCGCGCCGCTTACTACCTGGGGCCATCCGTCGGTCGCCTCGATTAGACGGTGCACGTCGGTCTGCTTAAAAGGCACGCTGCAGATTTCTGCGAGTTGGCGGATTTCGTTTGCGTCGAACGCGAGCCGTTCGGCATCGCACAGAACCGCGGTGCCGTCGTTTACCAAGTGGGTTACGTCGAAAGGCGCGCGCGAGCGGCATGCGATCAGTAACGATACGTCCACCGGAAGGTCGCACATCAAACGGCGGAGCACGGCCGCGGCCTCGTCGCACGGGACGTCCTCAAAGTCGAACGCAAGTTCCATTGGTGCACGAGCCGACAGCATCGCGCGAAGCTCGTCGTACGATCGGGGCCCGGCTTCGACTCCGAGAGCTTTACCCAAGGCTTGCCAAAACGCTTCCATGTCGGATGACGCCGAAACCGCGCAGTAGATGCCCGGAGTCTTTAGGCAGTGCAGGTAGCTCAAGAGTGCGAGCGTCTTGCCGAAGCCCGGCGGGGCGATCAGGAATCGAACCGGAACGTCCTTGAAGCGCGCGAGCCATTCCTCGAGAGCGTTACGGCGTATATTGAAGGGGCCCAAGCGCGGCATGTGAGAATAGTTCATCAGATGGTTTCCTCTGGCTTCCTCCGGTGTGGCCGATGGGATGGAAGGACCTTGACAGACCACCATCTTGAGCCATCTGCGACGATAGCGAATCTCTCAACGTGGGGATACCTTACCAAGCGCTCGGGAAACCGCGATGAACCTCCCGGGAAGGTTGGGAACGTACCTTCACAACTTCGCCCGTGGTAGCCGCGCTGGTCGTCGTTTTCGTCGCGATCATCGTCCTGGTTGCGATCGCGAATCGAATCAACGTTGCGTATCCGATCGTACTGTTGCTCGGCGGCATGGCGATCGGTTTCATCCCGCACGTGCCGACGGTGCCGTTGCCCCCGGAGATCGTTCTCGTCGTCTTCCTACCGCCGCTGCTCTACTGGGAGAGCGTCTCCGCACCGACGAGCGAGTTCCGTTCGAACGCCCTATGGATTTTCCAGATGGCGTTCGGTCTCGTCGTGCTGACGACCGTCGTCGTTGCCGTCGTCGCGCACGCGATCGTGCCGGGTATGGGGTGGGGCGTCGCGTTCGTCTTAGGCGCCGTCGTCTCTTCGACCGACGAGGTCGCCTTTGCCGCGGTCGCCGACCAACTCAACGTTCCGCGTCACATCGTCGGGACCATCGAAGGCGAGAGCTTGGTCAACGACGCGACGTCGCTAATTCTCTACGGTGTCGGCATTGCGGCCGTGGTCGGCGCATCGTTCTCGCTGTGGCACGCGGCCGGTGCGCTCGCGCTCTCGATCGCCGAGGCCGTGGCCATCGGGCTCGCCGCGGGAGGATTGGCCGTTCTAGCGTGGCGCGCCGTCAGGGACGAGACCCTGCAAGGGACGATCTCGGTCGTCATTCCGTTCGTCGCGTACTTGCCGGCGTATTATATCGGCGCGTCGGGGGTGCTGGCGACCGTCACTGCTGGAATCTTCGTCAGCCGGTTTACCCCGATCGTCTTGCTGCCGCGGGCGCGCGAGCTGTTGACGGGATTTTGGGTAACGATCGTCTTCTTGCTCAACGCCTTCATTTTCGTGGAGGTAGGGATCGGATTTCGCCAGATCCTTCAGCGGCTGCACGAGTACTCCGCGTGGCAGCTCCTCTGGTGGGGAGGAGCGGTGGCCGGCACGTGCATCGTCCTGCGTTTGGCGTGGACCTTTGCGCAAGGGCTCCTGCCCGCGACGAACGAGCCGGAGCACGTTGACGGGAAGGCTGCATGGTCGCACGTTGCGGTCGTCGCATGGACGGGGATGCGCGGCGGCGTGTCGCTGGCGGCGGCGCTCGCGATTCCGTTCGAGACCGTCGCCGGACCCTTCCCGTTTCGCGATCTTCTGATCTTTATCACGTTCGTCGTTCTGCTGGCGACGCTGGTCGGCCAAGGCGGAACGCTTCCGTACCTCATCAAGAAGCTCGGCGTGAAGGACGACGGTGCGGCCGAACGCGAGGAGCGCATCGCGCTGGCGGCCACCGCGCGTGCCGCCCTCCAGCGACTAGACGAGATGGAACGCGAGCGCGCGTACCCGAGCGAAATCCTGGATCTGCATCGCAAACGGCTCGAGGCGCGATGGGAGGAGTTCGGCTCGCCCGACGGCGATGCGCGGGCGGCCAAGCTAACCGCGCTCTACCGGCAAGCCCAATGCGAGCTGCTCGACGCGCAAAGGAGGAAGCTCATCGGATTGCGCGGGGCCGGCAAAATCGACAACACCGTGCTGCGGCGGGTCCAGCGCGTGCTGGACCTGCAGACGATCGAAGTTCAAATCCTCAACGACACGGGGCACTCGGACATCGAAGAGGAGGAGTAGCCCTCCCCTTACTCGGTGTCGACGGGCAGTCCCGACGGGCCGCGATGGATGAGATAGGCGCGCGAGTACTTCGACGGGATCACGGAAAACGAGCGCGGCGACTGCTTGAAGTTGAAGATGTTGACGATGCTCGTAGCGGTTTGATCGGTCGTGCCGAGCCGCCCGAGGCTGAACGTGTCTTCGACGAACCGAAGGATGCTGCCGAACTCGTAGGTCGTGTGTGCGATCTCGCCTTGCGGAACGTAGGGGGAGATGACGATCATCGGGACGCGGAAGCCCGGTCCGCCCTGGGTGTCGAGCGCGGGCGGCTTTACGGGGTCGTAGTATCCTCCCCAGTCGTCCCAAACGATGACGATCGCCGTCGACTTCCAGTACGAGCTTTTCCCGATCGCGTTGACGACGCTGGCGACCCACGACGGCCCCGTGTCCGACGCGAACGCAGGGTGGTCGGAGTTGGCGCCGTCCGGAATCAGCCACGACATCGCCGGCAGCTTGCCGTTGGAGATGTCGGTAAAAATGTTCGTCTCCGGCGTGGAGATGTGCGCGTTCCACTCGTTCTGGTTTCCGTAGACCGACGAGATCGTCAGGAACGCGTTCCAGATGTTTCCGGTGTTGCCTTGCCACGTCGGCGTGTAGTATTTCCACGTGACCCGCTTGGCGTCGAGCAGGTCTTGCATCGTTTTGTAGTACGCCTGGGACGGAAAGTCGGACGTGCAAGGGAAGGGGCCGGTGTTCTTTTCGTACTTCAAGCTCGTGGTGATGAGCGACGTCGTCGTGCCGGCGGGCGCGGTGCACCCCCACGGCATCTTGGTCGGGTCGTCTATGAGGCTTTCGGTCGAACTGATGCTCGTGCCGCCTCGAATGAGGTCCTGGTGGGCGGTGTAGCTTCCACTGCCTTGGGTTTGGAACATGTTATCGGCGATTGCGTATTGCTGCGCCATATCCCAATAGGGAACCACCTGCTGCGGATTGACGTATTGGTAGGGAAGATCGCCTTCGGGTTTTTGGGTCGGCCCGTAGATGATCAGGTTGAAGGCGTCCATATTCCCGCCGCGATATCCAGTGATGAAGCCCGGATAGGTGTGGACGAGGCTCACGCTGTTTAAGAGGTTGACTTCTTTGAGATTGATCGGGACGGTCTTCGCCCCCGATCCGGTTCCGGTGCGCATCTTTCCGACCGTCGTGCCGGCGGTGCCCGGATAGGTCGCAAACAGATTGTTGAAGGTGCGGTTCTCCTGCACCAGGACGACAATGTGCGTAATCGGCGTGGGAGAACTCGGCGCAACCGTGGGAGGCGGCTGCGGCGCGACCGCGGAGCTTCCCCCGCCGCCTCCGCAGGCGGCGAGGATCGCCGCTGCGGCGCAGACGCCTATTGCGTAGCTGAGAAGCGAGCTCTGCGTTTTCAATTTACTGGTCCTCATCGTTGGGGCCGTCCGCTGCGCCCGGAACGAACGGCGGTGCTTTGATCACTTTGAACGCGCGCGGTTTTTGGTTGAAGTTGAACGCGTCGCGCAGGTCGTCTGCGCGACCGTCGGTTGCGTGAAGCGCGCCTTTGGAGATGCCGAAGGTCTCTTCGGAGAAGGCCAGGATGCTGCCGAACTCGTGCTGCACCTTCGAGACGTAGCCGGCCTTGGCGTACGGTGAGATGACCACCAGCGGCACGCGGAAGCCCAGCTCGATGTGGTTGAGAATCGGCGGCTTAACGTGATCGTACCAGCCGCCCCAGTCGTCCCACGTGATGAAGATCGCCGTGCTGCTCCAGTACTTGCTCTTTCCGATTGCGTTGACGACGGCGGCTACCCAGGCCGGTCCCTGCGTCTTGCTGTTCGTCCCGGCGTGGTCGGACCACGGGCTGGAGGGGTTCACCCAGCTAACACCGGCGAGGTTGCCCGCGGCGATGTCGGTGAGAATCGTTTGCGACGGGTAGATGACGTTCTTATAGTCGGGGCCGTAGCGCACGTGTTTGATCGCGTCGAAAGCGTGCCACAAGCCTGCAGCGGGGGTTGCCTGGTAGTATTTCCACGTCACCTTCTTCGCGTCGAGCAAATCCGAGAGCGCGGGCCGATCGAAGCAAGGAAACACGGTCGGTCCGTTCGATCCGTCGAGAGCGTTAATCGTGCGAACGAGGGTGGTTTTCGTGCAATCGCAGCCCGCCTGCGCGCCGCCGCCCTTTGCGGGGTCGTACGGATTGTCCCGGACTCTGCTTGGATAGATCGTCGGGTCGGCGGCCGTCCCGGTGATGATGTAGAGATGTGCGGGGAAGCTCGGGCCCTGATTGGTCTGAAACATCCGGTCTGCGAAGACGTACTGCGTCGCCATATCGTGGTAGGGCTGGGCCTCGGAAGCCGGCGCAAAGGCGTAGGGCCGCAAGTGATTCTCCGGCAGCTGGCCGATGTCGAAACCGTCCATCTTGCCGTTATCATAATCCCGAAGGAATGCGGAGTGCGAGTGACCCAGGTCCCACGTGGTGGATAATGACGTCGCGTGAAGCGGAACTTTTTGACCGTTCGAGTCAATCGCGGTCTTGGCTATGTCCGCACCCGGCACGCCCTGGAAGAGGTAGTCCGGCGTCCGGTTCTCCTGAAAGATGATCACGACGTGTTGGATCGGCGTCGGTAAAGCGGCGAGCTGCAGGTAGCCTTGCTCGGCCGTCTGGTTCACCGCCGGCGTAAACGACTGACCCGCCGTGAACGACTTCCCTTGGCCGGCGCACGATGCCAGCCCGATCGCGAGAAAGACACTCGTGAGTCGCGCGCTGAATGTCTTGGGGTTCAACATACTTTGTAAGTCTCCGAAGGTGTGCTGCATTGCGATGTATGGCTTATCTCACAACAGTGTGCATCGCAGAGGGGAATTTGTAGGGAAGAACCGGCGCAGCGGTTCTTCCCATTGATGGAGCGACTTTTGGCTGAGTTTAGGGATCTTCGTCGTACAGCCCGTTGCCGTTGCCGGGCGTAAACGGGGGCGCCGCTATGGGTTTGAATGCCCGCGGTTTTTGGGTGAAGTCAAAGGCGTCCCTGAGATCGTCGGCCCGGCCGTCGGTCTCGTGAAGCGCGCCCTTGCGGATGCCGAACGTCTCTTCGGCGAAGGCCAGGATGCTGCCGAACTCATGCTGCACCTTCGAAACGTATGCGTGCTTGGCGTAGGGCGAGACGACCACCAGCGGGACGCGAAAGCCCAGCTCGTTATGATTGAGAATCGGCGGCTTCACGTGGTCGTACCACCCGCCCCAATCGTCCCACGCGATGAAGATCGCGGTGCTGTTCCAGTACTTGCTGGTTCCGATCGCGTTGACGATTGCCGCGACCCAGGAGGGCCCCTTCGTCGTGCTCGTGCTGCCTGCATGGTCCGACCACGGACCCCCCGGCATTACCCAGGTAACGCCGGCCAAGTTGCCGGCAGGGATGTCGGCGAGGATCTTTTGCGAGGGGAAGATGACGTTCTTATAATCCGGGCCGAAGCGCACGTGCCTGATCGAATCGAAAGCGTGCCACAGTCCGGCGCCCCGGCTTCCTTGATAGTATTTCCACGACACGCCCTTGGCATCGAGCAGATCGGAGAGCGCCGGTCGATCCAAGCAGGGATACGGCGTCGGTCCGCTCGAGCCGTCCGCCGGGTTGATCGTGTGAACCACGACGGTAGAGGCGACGTCACATCCCGATGGCGCTCCGGCTCCGGTCACGCTGTCGTAGGGATTGTCGCGAACCCGGTACGGGTAGATCGTCGGGTCGGAGGCGGTGCCGGTGATGATGTACAGGTGCGCCGGGAAGCTTGCGCCCTGATTCGTCTGGAACATGCGGTCGGCGAAGACGTACTGCTTCGCCATATCCTGGTACGGCTTGACTTCGGATACCGGAGCGTAGCCGTAGGGGCGCATACGATTCTTGTCGGATTGGCCGAGGTCGAAACCGTCCATCTTGCCGTTGTCGTAGCTGCTCAGGAACGAGTTGCGTCCGTGCCCGAGATCGTAGCCCGCCGCGAGAGAAATCGGCTGAAGCGTGACGGTCTTACCCTTGGAGTCGACGGCGGTCTTGGAAATATCCGCCCCCGGAACGCCTTGGAAGAGATAATCCGGCGACCGATTTTCTTGAAAGATGATCACGACGTGCTGGATGGGCGTCGGGAGCGCCGCAAGGTCGACGTAACCCGGCTGGTTCATTTGCGGCGTGAAGGTCTGGCCCGCCGTAAACGACTGCCCCTGGGCGGCGCACGACGCCAGCGCCACGGTGAGGGCCAGGCCGGCAAATCGTTTGGCAAGCGACGGCCATGTGTTCGACATAAGTTACACTCTCCGGGAAGATAAGGTACTGCTTGCTCTCATCTTGCCGTAGGCGGGCGAAGTTTTCGTGAATTGTTCTTCTTCGGAGCTTCTCGTTTCGGGCGGCCGGCTCGGCGCGCGAGGCTACTCCGTGTCGACGGGCTCGTTCGAGGGAAGCTCGCGCAGGAAGTCGGCGGTGCCGTACTTCGACTGAATCGGTACGAACGGGCGCGGCTTCTGCGTGAAGTCGAAGCTGTCGTCGAGGGCGTTGGCGCGTGCGTCCGTGTATCCCGCCAACGTCGCGCCGACGTGAGGAAGGTTGAAAGCTCTCTCGATGAACTTCAACGTGCTCGCGTATTCGTATTGGGTGTGAGAAACGTAGCCTTTTCGGGCGTACGGCGAGATGATGAGGCACGGCACGCGAATGCCGAGACCTCGAAAGTCGAGCTGCGGGGGCGGCGCGTTGTCGTACCATCCGCCCCAATCGTCCCACGTCACGATGATGGCGGTGCTGTTCCAGTACTTGCTCTTCCCAATGGCGTTGACGACGGATGCGACCCACGACGGCCCGCGATCGCTGCGGGCGGAGGGATGGTCGGAGTCGGCCTTGCTCGGGCTCACCCAGGTTACGGAGGCCAGCGCTCCGGCGCCGGGATCCGTGAGGATCTTCGTCTCGGGCGCAATGATGTTCTTATTCCAATCGGCGCCGTAACGGACGTAGCGAATCGCTTCGAACGGCTCCCACATTCCGGCGCCGACGAGCGCCGTTGCGTAGTATTTCCAGGATACGCCGGCTTTGTCGAGCACCTGCGCCATCGTGTTGAACTGATCGAAGCACGGGAACGGCCCCTTATTGGGGTGCGTCTTGCGATCGGGAGTCAGGTAGCTGCTCGTGGTTCCGGGCGGGGTGTCGCAATCGTCGGGAGAGGCGCTGGGAAAGTCGACCTCGGCTTGCCCCGTCGTGAGATTGTCGGTGCCGGCGACGAGCGTGAGGTGGCTCGTGAAGCTGCCTCCGAACTCCGTCGGGAACATTGCGTCGGCCAGCACGTACTGCGCGGCCATATCCCAGTAGGGCTGGACGAGCGACCGCTTCAGGTAGGCGTAGGGCGCGGACGCATCGTTTACGAGGGCTCGGTCGAAACCGTCCATTCGGCCCGCGTGCCAGTCGGTCATGGACACGTCCCAACGATGTCGCAGATTGGGGCCGACGAACGTGATCTGATGCAGCGGAACCTTCACGTCTCCAGCCGGGCAGTCGCCGGCCGCCGCCCGCTGCGTCGCTAACGGCCTGCCCGGCTCCGTCCTGGGAGCAGCCGAACGTCGGCGCGTTAGCGCCCGGATAACCGGCAAATATATTGACCAGGCTGCGGTTTTCTTGAACGATCACGACGACGTGCTTGATATGGCTGCTGACCGGATTGGAATCGGCGCGCATCGCCGGCAGCACGCCGGCAGCCGAAAGGCCGGCCCCCGGCGACGAGACGCCGCCGGACGAGCAGGCTGCCGAGAACCCCAGCACGAGCGCTGCGGCTGTGACTTTCCGATTCATGTACGAGCATCACGATAGAGCAGCCGCAAGAAACGGTGATGAACGACCGTTCTCACTCTTCTTGGGTTCTTCTCAGCGGGCTTTGCCGGCCGAGAAGCGGGCTATTCCTCGAAAGTTCACACCGCCGTCGTAGAATGACGGCATGAACACAGAACTGACTCACGAGGCCTCCGTTATCGGCGCTGAGCGCCTTGCCGCAGACAACACGGATTTCCGGCGCGTTCTGCGCACCGCGCCGCACTCGCAGCTCGTTCTCATGTCGGTACCGGCCGGTGGCGAGATCGGCCAGGAAACGCACGATAAGACCGACCAGATCCTCGTCTTCGTCAGCGGCGCCGGTCATGCGGCGTTCGGATCGGACCGTCGCGCCGTTTCGGCGGGTGACGTGGTTGTTGTGCCGGCGGGAACCCCGCACAATTTCCTTGCGGACAGCGGGCAAGCGCTCAAGCTCTTTACGATTTACGCCCCGCCACACCATCGTCCGGGCACCGTCCATCATACGAAGGCCGATGCCGGCGCGGATTCGGGCGACCGCTACGTCTGAGCGATCCTAGCGCGCGGCCGCCGCGCGCCTCGGGCGCAAAAGTGTGGCGCCGGCAGAATGCTCTGCCGGCGCCTT
Source organism: Vulcanimicrobiota bacterium (assembly GCA_963790985.1). Taxonomy (GTDB): domain Bacteria; phylum Vulcanimicrobiota; class Vulcanimicrobiia; order Vulcanimicrobiales; family Vulcanimicrobiaceae; genus Cybelea. The sequence continues at coordinate 1,143,143 of CAWBQB010000003.1, read as the reverse complement.
TGCGTCGCCTCCGACGAAGCCTAGTTGGCTAGAAGTTCGGAGAGGGCATACTTGCGCAACGCGTTGCGGCGCCAGGCGCGGCGGCCGAGCAACAGTTTCGCGAGCTTGCGCTCGCCGATCCCGCTGAACGCGCCGTAACCGGCGTCGTCCTCGTCCTCATCGGCTTCCTCGCCGCGCCCGCGAATCAGTTCGGTAAAGAGAGCCTTGCGCAGAACCCCGCGGCGCATCGCGCCCTTGGCGAAAAGCATCCGAACGAGCTTGTCTTCGCCGTTCGTTGCATCTTCGAAGCCGTCCGTATCGCCGTCCGAGGGCTCCTCTTCGGTGGCGTCGCGGAGCAATTCCGTTACGAGCATCCGGCGCAGGCGTCCGCGACGAACGATGCCGCGTCCGACGAGAAAGTGCAGGAGCGTGCCTTCTCCGCCCTTTTCCGTCTCGTCGTCATACTGCTCGTCATTTTCGCTCTTGCCGCCGAGCAACCCAGCCAGTAGGAATCGGCGCACCCGCGAGCGGCGCCGTGCTCCACCCAGCAGTAGTGCGGCGATCGCGCGCTCGTTGCCTGGCGTCTCTTCTTTGCCCTCTTCGAGGGAATCCTTGATCTCGTTCAACGTTACCATTTTCTTGTTCTTCGCTTTCTTTTTGTTAAGAGGCGGCAATACCGTGCCGCAAAATATAGCAGCGCACGAGGCGCCGCAGGATCAACGTGTGGATAAGATTGTCAAACGCGTCGTCTAGAACGGCTTCGAGGTTTGGGGGCGCCGTCGATCGGGGCGGCGTTTGCAAGGTTTCGTTCATGGCGCGCTCTCCCGTTAAGGTTGTCGTTGACAACACTTACGCTAACAGATGGATGAGAGGTTCTGAGGAACGTGCGCTTGGACGAGACTGAGAATGCAAAGTAACTTGTATCGACGCGCAGCGCTCCGCACGTGTTAGCGACGGACGGTAGCGGGCGCACGCCATACCGTCGCCAAGGGGCCGGGCCGTCGCTGCGGAATAGCGAATCACCTGGGTTCGACGAGGAGTGCAGGATGACCAAACGAGCGATGCGCGCAGCGCTTTTAGCCTTCGTTTTCTCGATTTGGGGGTGTTCGGCGGCGCCCACCGTTCCCTCGGTCACGGCGCAGGCGCCGCAAGCGCCCCTAGCGATGAAGAAGTCGGCGCAGTACCTTTACGTGTACAATACGGGATCGCCCGGCTTGTACCACGGGGAGTACGCGCGCTACAGTCTGCCCGACCTCACGCTGCAGGAAACCACGGTTGCCGATGGGGCGGCGAGCCCCGTTGCATTCGGAACCGCCGGCTTGCCGTTTTTCGTGGATGAGGCGCCTCAAGGCGCTTTCGCGGTCTACCTGCAGCCGGTGAAAAGCGGAACGGTGCCGGCGAAGGAACAGTTTTCCGGCATACCGTGCGAGAGTTCGTCGCTGGCTACCGGTCCGACGGGCAACTTCTACGTCGTTCAGTATTGCGCTGGAAACGTGCTCGAGTTTGCTGCCGGAGCCAAGAAGGGCGGGAACGCCAAGAAGCCGATTGCGACCTATACGGGGGGAAACCTCACGGGCAACGTCCTGCCAACCTACGCGGCGGTCGATTCCAAAGGTGGCCTCTACGTTGGGGACAACGGCGGCGGCGTGACCTACTTCGCGCCCGGCAAGACGAAGGGAACCGTGGCCTTCGCGACCGGACAGAGCCAAGCCGTGACGCAGATGGTCGTTGACTCTCGCGGCAACGTATGGAGCGTGCACTATCCCAGCCCAACGCTCGTGTACTTCAAGGATAAGAAAACGTGCGTTCCCGATCCGAATGGTTCCATCGCGCGATCCGAACAGGCGGAGGAGTTCTCAAAGGGTACGCTGGTTAAGCACATCTACACCTCGACAACCGATAGCCCCGTGTACGCGTCCGACGGCCTCTCGATAGCGGTAGATACTGCGGGGAGGGTTTACACCGGAAACCAGAACTCAAGCGACGACGGCGTTTTAGTCGATTTCGATCCGAATCAATCGTGCCCCAACGACGGCCTCTCTTTTGTCTTGCCGACCCGCGCCAGTCCGCAGGTTGCCGTAGATGCGCAGCGCCGCTTTTACGTGACGGATCTTAACGACAACACGATTTCGGTCTACGCGGGCGGCTCGAAGAAACGCCTCAAACGCATAACGCAAGAAACCGGTGTGATCAATATCTCGTCTACGGCAATCAATCCGTAGCCGCGCGAACCTACGGTGACAGTGCGATGCCGGTCGGTATGCTGACGTTGACGACGTCGCGAGGAACGGCTTTGGGGTAGGTCAGCGCCATCCAATCGTGGTCGTTTTCGGCCGTGATGTAGAGAAGCTTCGAGTTTCCGCTGGGGAACGCGAGGCCCGAAACGACGTCAAGCAACCCGCCTTCGTTGATCTTCCGCTTTGGCTTGGTCGCACCGGGTGGAAAGACCGCGAGATATTTCGGGGGCCCGTGAGTGAGCGACTCGCAGGGCACGACGAGGTTGCCGCCGTTGTCGAACGCCATGGCAAACGCCGGGTAGACGTACGAGGGCAGGTCTAGATTGAGGTTGCTGCCGCCGGCCGAGCCTTCGCTCGGGTATTTGTACACCGCGATCCCGTACGATCCGAACGTAAACCACGCCCCGTAGAGATTGTTCGACGAATCGAGGGCCACGGCCGTGGCAAACGCATAGCCGAGCGCGATCGTCACGCTCGGAGTCGTGCTGCCGGGCGGATATTCGGTGATCGTGCCGGTTCCGCTGGGGCTTCCCGTCTCGTTGGCAACGTAGAGCGTGCCGTCGTGCCCGACGGCTACGCTCAACGGCGTGCCGATGCCCTCGGAGTACGTGACGCTCGGGGTGCTCTGACCCGGCGGATACACCGTCACCGTGTTGTTGCCGCTGTTGGCGACGTAGAGAGTACCCGCGGCGTCGACGGCGAGCCCGGCCGGCAGCGAGATGCCGGTGGTAATCGTGCCGATCGGCTGCTGTCCTTGGCCTTTGACGGAGTAGATGTTGACCGCGCCGACGCTGTCGTACTGCGTCGAGACGTAGACGAGCTGTTTGGAGTGCGCGCCGCCTCGCGCCGCTCCCGGCACCTGCCCTACTACAGGAAGGGCGCCCACCTGCGGGCGGACCCGACGTGCTGCTGCACGCCGCCAAGAGAAGAATCGAGGCGCCCGAAACGGCGCGCTGCATCAACGGCGTCATCGCTTGCTCCCTTGAAGCTGAAGATTCGGTGCGGTCGCCACGCCGAGAATGGCGCCGGCGTACTGCGACGTTGCGATCGATTCAAACGGCTTTTTGGCGCCCGCTTTGAACCCGTAGACTTCCGTGCACGGGGTGAACACGCAGGTTACCGGAACGTAGAGGTCGCCGTCGGGTCCGACGTCGATCATCGTAGGCTCGACGGTAAACGGCAGGCTCTTGATTGCGCGCAACGCATTATGCGCTCCGGGCTTGTACTCGAGTATGTAATTCGACCCGCTCGAATTGGCCGCAACGTACAGGTTGCCCTTGGCATCTAGGGTGACGCCGTTCCCGCCGTTGCCGGTAACGAGGCCGTGCAAGTGCAGCGCGATGGGTTTCGTCGAGCCCGCCTTCATTTTGAAGACGTCCACTGCGTCCGTCGAGTCGTTCCAGTTGACGGCGTAGAGATTGTCCGACGTGTCTATGGCGAGGCCGGCGAGGCTGCTGAACCCAGGCGCCGTGATCGCTTGCGCCGGCGACGTCGAGCCGGCGGGATAGACGAAAACCGCCGGCGTTTCCGAACAGTACGCCCCGCAGTTTGAAACGTACACGGTTCCCTTGGAGTCCACGGCGATGCCGACCGGGTAGAAGATCGCACTCATCCACGTCGTGCTCAGGATCGTTGGCGCGCTCGCGTACGGCGGCGCGTACTCCGAGACGAAGTCTTCGCTCGCGCTCGGCCCGTTGTTGACGACGAAGAGGTCGTTGCCGGCATCTACCGTCATCGCTTGCTGGTTGCCGACGAGACCCGTAATCTGGGCGATAATCCCGCTCTTGGTGGGATCCTTGAGCGGATAGATATCGATCGACCCGTTCTCGGCCGGAACGAAGAGCAGTTGCGAGGGCAGCACGCGGGCGTGCGTCCCGCGGGTCGCCGGGGGGAGGGTGCTTGGGCTGCCGGGCAGGCCGGCATTCACCGCGGAGAGCCCGCTGCACGCCGTGAGCGGTGCGATCGTGCACAGCAGGATCGCCGCAAAGCAGAATCGTTGCATGCCCCACTATCGCGCCACGCACCGGGCTGCCTTATAGGTAATTACCTACACATTTTATAAGAGCCTTGCGGGACCGAGGTTTGGGGGCCTTGGAAATAGCGTTGGTGCCGGAATCGCCGATCGTCGAGCCGCCGTATTGCGTCGGGCGCGAGGCCGAGCTTGACTTGGTCCGCGGGCAACTGCACGACGCTGCGCTCGGCGATGGTTTCGCCGTCGTTTGGGTCGGCGAACCTGGAATAGGGAAGTCGCGTTTCCTGCGCGAGTGCGCCGCAATCAAGGTAGCGGCGCTGACGCTGAGCGCACGTTGCGGCGCGACCCGCACGTTCGGTCCCGACGTTGCCGGGCAGTTGGCTGCGGCGCTGCGCGTATCGGGAGCAGGTTCGCAGCGGCCGCACGCCGCCGCAGTGCTCGCGGCGATCGCCGAGCGCACCAAACGGCGCCCCGTAGCGATCTTCATAGACGACCTCGATCGCGCCGGCGCCGGCGAGCTCGATTTCATCGAAGCGCTCGTTGCGATGGCTCGCCGCCATCGGCTCGTCGTCGTCGCGTGCGCGTCGGAGTGGCGGCACAGCGGAGCTGCAGTTCGTCGCTTGAATGCGCTCGACGAGCCCGCGATGGAACTGCTCGTACGCGGCATCGCCGGTTTGCGCGGATTCTCCGGCGAGGAGGTTCGCGAGATCCTAAAGACGGCCCAAGGCAATCCGCGTTTCGGCGTCGAGCTGGCGACGGCGGCCCGCCAAGGCAACGGCGATGCGACGTCGGTGCCGGCCAGCGCGCGGGCCGTCGTGGCCGGCCTTCGCACCAGCGTATCCGCCGCAGATTTCGAGATAGTGTCGGCGTGCGCCGTCATCGGCGACCGTTTCTGCAGCGACTGGCTGGAGGCAATCACGCTGCGGCCGCGCGAGGAGCTGGCGGATGCCTTGCAGCGAGCGAGCGATCTGGGCGTCGTCTTGGACGACCCGGGAGCCCCGCGTTGGCTCGCGTTTCGCCAGGCGGCCGTGCGTAAGGCGCTCTACGCATCCATCGTCGCGCTAAAGCGGCGGATCCTTCACGAACGCGTCGTACAGCGTATGGGCGACGAGGCAAACCGCGGCGATCCCCGCATTGACGAGCTGCTCGCCCACCACGCCGAAATGGTTGACGACCGCGAATGTGCTGCCGATGCGTATCGCCGTGCCGCCGACGCGCTGCACGATGCCGCCGCCTTCTCGGCCGCCGGCGACCTGTACGTGCGCGCCGCACGGCATTTGACGACGGGCGAGACCGCGTGGATCGAGCGAATGCGGCGCGCGATCCGGTGTTACCGGTTGGTGGGCGACTGGCTGGGCGTACAGGCGGTGGTGCATCCGCTGCTCGATGCGCTCGACCTTGAGCGCGATGCCTCGATTGCCGGCAGCGAGCTGGAGAATCTCTTCTTCGCGCAGCTCAACGACGGGGATCAGGAGTCGGCCGAGCGCACCGCCGAACGCATCGCATCCCTGGGCCTGCCCGACAGCGTGAATCGCGGTCGCGTTGCAACGCTCATCCTGTCGTACGGCCTGTGCTACACGGGGCGCCTCGCAGAGGCGGCGCGACTGCTCGCAACGGCTCCGCCGCAGGACGGCGACGACGACGAGGTGCGAATGCGCTATTGCATCGCGCGCGCCGAGATCGGAGCGTTGGTAACGCCGCTCGATCGCACCGCCGCGATCATCGAGGCGGGCGCCGAGAGCGCGCGGCGGTTGTCGGTTCGCGGTCAGGCAGCGTGTTACGGCGCCGGCGCGGAGCTGGCGAGCCGCTACGGCGACCTCGCGACGGCGCGGGAATTCGTCGAGCGCGCCCAAGAGGTCGCTCGCAAGAGCGCCGGCGAGATCAACGACGTCTGGCGCCGCATCCTGAAGGAGCGCACGCGCATTGCGATGCTCGAAGGAGACCTGCCGGCGGCACGCGACCTCGTGCGAGCAAACATCGGCTGGCGCGAATCCGGGCGGCACAACGAGGCGTTCGACGCAGGCGCCGCCGTCGCAGTAGGAATGCGCGTCGGGGACCTTTCGCTGGTGGACGCGTTTTTCGAGCCGCAGCTGCTCGACGACTCGGCCGGCGCGCGCGACGCGGAATCGTGCGGATCGCTGCTGAGCGGATTCGCCGAGGTGATGCAGATTCGGGGCATGGGCAGGGAACTGCGCGGCGTGTTGGACCGGTGCATCGCCGAACGGCTGATCGATCCGTACACGGCCATCCAGCTCTGCGCGGCCCGTTACGCGCCGATGGATTGCGCGCAACGCGCCGTCGAGCAGGCGGAGGAGTATTTCAACGGCGCGGTTGCGCCCGCTGCTGCGGCGCACGTCAAGTTATGCAAGGCCACGCTGCTGCGACGGCAGGGCCGTCACCTCGCCGCGGCCGAGCTCGCGGGAAAAGCTGCGTCGAGGTTCGGCGAGATCGGCTGGCGCGCGTACGAAGCCGTGGCGCTCGAGCTGGCGGGGAACCTACGCCGCGCGAGCCGGCTCTACGCGCAGTGCGGCGCCACCTCGGACGTGGCGCGGCTCGGCGCGGGGGAGACGCGAAAGCTCAAGTACGCGCCGTTTGGCGCGCGCCTTTCACCACGCGAACGCGAAGTCGCGCGACTCGTCGCCGCCAAGCGATCGAACCGCGACATTGCGCGCGCGTTGGAAATCAGCGTCCGCACCGTCGACCACCACGTCGAAGCCGCGTTCAGCAAGCTCGGCGTGCGGGCACGGTGGGAACTCACGCCCGAGATGCTCGATTCGAGGAGTCGCGCCTAAAGCGAGGCGTGCGCACGCGCGTGGTGATCGTGCGAGGCCCCTTCCTCGGCGGTCATCGGCTTGGAGAGCGGATGCGTTTTGAAGTACTCCAACGATCGCCGAACGTCTTCGAGAAGCGCGTCGGCGGAATCCAAGCTGAAGCCGTGCCGCACCAGGACCCGCATCACCGCCATGTCGGTAATATTCGGGACCATCGTGTACGCCGCAACCTGCCAGCCTCGCGCGCGCAGCCGGTCGGAGAGGTCGAACAACGAATAGCCCGCGTCCGGTTTGTCGCGCATCGTCCAGGACACCGCGGGAATCCCGTTGCGGCTGTCGCCGTCGAAGAGCACGTCGAACGGGCCCATCCTAGCAATGCGGCCGGCGATATGGCCCGCCACGTCGTAGCAGCGTTGGTGAATGCGCCGGTAGCCGTCCATGCCCAAACGCAGCATCAGGTAGTATTGGCAGATCACTTGGCCGCCCGGCCGGGAAAAGTTGAGCGCGAACGTCGGCATGTCTCCGCCGAGGTAGTTCACGTGAAAAACGAGCCCCTCGGGCAGGTCGCTCGCTTCGCGCCAAATCGCCCACCCGACCCCGAGCGGCGCCAACCCGAATTTGTGACCCGATGCATTGATCGATCGCACCCGCGGCAAGCGAAAATCCCAGAGGATATCGGGCGCCACGAATGGGGCGATGAATCCGCCGGAAGCGCCGTCAACGTGAATGGGGACGTCGAGCCCCGTTTCCGCTTGAAGCATATCCAGCGCGTGGGCTATTTCCGCAACGGGCTCGTACTGACAGGTAAAGGTTACGCCGAGGGTTGGCACGACGCCGATCGTGTTTTCGTCAACGCGCTTGACGACTTCGCCGGGAGTCAAGCCCAAGCGGTCGCGCTCGAGCGGAACTTCCCGCAGCTCGACATCGAAGTAGCGCGCGAACTTGTGCCAACAGACCTGCACCGGCCCGGTCACGATGTTCGGCTTGTCGGTGGCCTTGCCGGCCAGCGCGCGTCGCTCTCGCCACTTCCATTTAAGGGCGAGGCCGCCGAGCATGGCGGCTTCGCTCGAGCCCGTCGTCGAGCATCCGATCGTCGTCCCGGCCGCGGGCGAGTTCCATAGATGCGCCAGCAAGTGAACGCAGCGGCTTTCGATTTCCGCCGTTGCCGGATACTCGTCTTTGTCTATCATGTTCTTGTCGAGGCTGAGATCCATCAGCTTGTGGATCCCGTCGTCGAACCACGTTTGGCAAAACGTTGCGAGATTCTGGCGGGCATTGCCGTCTAGCATCAGTTCGTCTACGACGAGCTGCAACGCTACGTCCGGGCGCAGGCCTTCCGCAGGAACGCGGTGTTTGGGAACCACCGCGTCCATAGCTCGCGTCGCATAGACATCGGTCGTGTCGGAATCGCTCGGGTGCGCTCGCCGGTGCAGGGGCATCAGGTCCACCGTCCGTTCTAAGAATGGGTCGAACCTCTTTCGCGACGTCCGCTCTCGGCGACCTGCGTGCTACCTGCTCGTACCACTACGTCCAAGCAACACCGGAAGCCGGGTGACGTGTCGTCGAGATGGAACTGCCACTCGTTACATTTCGTCGACGGAGGTGCTGCGTGATAGGCCATCGCTCGTTGGTGCGACACGTCGCCATTGCACTTAGCGTCACCGCGCTCGGCGCGTGTTCGGGGCCGACGCTGCTCTCGCACCCGTCCACACAAGAGACGACGAGTCGGTTCGCAGGCGTGCTCACGTGGCACGACGATGCCGGTCGTACCGGCCAAAATCGAGACGAGACGGTGCTTACGCCTGCGAACGTGCGCGTGGGCTCGTTCGGGAAACGATTCTCGCGGCGCGTAGACGGCATGATTTACGCGCAGCCTCTGTACGTGCCGCGCGTGAGCATCGCAGGCGAGGGAAACCTCGACGTAGTGATCGTAGCGACCGAACACGACAGCGTGTATGCGTTCGACGCCGGCGGCAAGGTCACGCGTCCCTTGTGGCACGCGAGCTTCATAGATCCGCAACGCGGCATCACGACGGTACCGTGCACGAGGGCGAGGCAGCCGGAGTGCGACCCGACGATTCTCGTCCCCGAGCACGGAATCACCGGCACGCCGGTCCTAGACTCGTCGAGCGGGACGCTTTTCGTGTACGCAAAGACGCTCGAGCGCGGCGAGTACTTCTGGCGTCTGCACGCCCTCGACGTTAGGACCGGCGCAGAGCGCCCAGGAAGCCCCGTCGCAATTAACGCGACGGCGCCGGGCTATCCGACGGTGCGATTCAATCCGGAACGAGGGTTTGGAAGATCCGGACTCGCGCTGTGGCACGGTACGGTATACGTGGCGTTCGCGTCCAACGACGACGATCGTGGCTGGATCATGGGGTACGACGCGTCCACGCTGTCGCAGTCGGTCGCGCTCTGCATCGCGCCGACCGGCAACTTGGGCGGCATATGGATGTCGGGTGCGGCGCCCGCGATAGACGACGCCGGGAACCTGTACGTGACGACCGGAAACGGCTCGTTCGATGCAGACCGCGGCGGCACGAACTACGGCATGTCCCTCTTGCGCCTCACGCGCCATGGCACGGTCGCCGACTACTTCGCGCCGTTCGACGAGCACGCCGAGTCGAAGCACGATCTCGACTTCGCCTCAACCGGCGTCATGCTGTTGCCCGACACTGGAGGCCCCCATCCGCACGAGGCGGTGAGCGCGGACAAGCACGGCTGGATCTTCGTTGTGGACCGGGACCATCTCGGCGGCTTCAATCGGTATCGTAACGACGTCGTCGAACAAGTCGACGGCAACCTCGGCGGCGGACAGATGTACGCCAACCCGGCGTACTTCTCGAACGCCGTCTACTACGCGCCGCCGGGCCAGCCGCTGCGACGCTACACGGTGCGCGGCGGCCTCCTTTCGCAGCAAGCGGTGTCGCAGAGCCGCGACACGTTCAATCTATCCCGGGGCGACGCCGGCGATCTCGTCGAACGGCGACGCCGACGGTGTGGTGTGGGCGATTGCCGTCAGCGGACGCGTAAAGGGCGGGCCCCCTGCAAGGCTGCGCGCGTACGAGGCCGGCGACGTCTCGATAGAACTCTACGACAGCGGCGTGCCGGCGCGCGAGACCAAGCTGCTCCCGGCACCAAGTTCTCAGTACCGACCGTCGCAAACGGTATGGTGTATTTCGGCACGCAGACGGCGCTGGAGGCGTACGGCCTGCGCCGCTGACGTCAGGAACGCCCGGAACGACCGTTAGCGTGTGCGCTCGCTCTGCTCGCGGTTGCGCGCGCATCCGCCTTGCCGGCGATCTGGGTAGTCGAACCCCCCACGTCAAAGGGTATCTTACGGAATGTTCACGTCTTGAAACCCGGGATGTCGTGGGCACTCCGCGCTCACGGACGCGGCGCTGGCCGAGAGTCAGGACGTCGCCGCAATACGTCCGTCGGTAAAGCAACTCGGCTTCGATCGCCTCCATAGCCCGCGTCGCATAGACGTCGGTCGTGTCGGAATCGCTCCTAGCGACCTGCGACTAGGCCGTTTGGCCGCCCGACCGCACTGGGTATAAGCCCATATTACGATCTCGCGTTACTCGTATGGAGCACAACATGATCGTCAAAACTACACGCCGCCTCGTAGTCGTCAGCCTAACGCTTGCGGCGCTGATGATGCCCTGCAGCGTTTGGGCAAAAACCGCATCGGCCTTCGGCATAAAAGTGCAGCGCTGCATCGTGAATGAAAACGCCGGCCACACCCAGACGACCGGAGTCAACGTCGTCTATTTCAACGCTCACCAGACTCCCGCAACCGAAGTGGACTTTTACGTGAGGTATTATGGGACGACGTACACGCTAGTCGACCGCGGCACGTTTACGTATTACGCTCAGATAAACCACAACCTCACCAATGCGCTCGTCGGCCAGGTGTGGCAGGGCGCCGAGCCGGAGCTTTGCATACCGGCGCGCGTTCTGTTCGCGAACGGAAAAATTCTCATGTGACGAGCGCACCAAGAGCCGAGGAGTTAGCAGCCTTTCCGGCGACTATTCAATCTACGTAGGCTCGTTACCGACCCTCGGTGGCATGGGGGATGAAGATTCTGTTGCGGCGCTGGGTTGTTGTTGTCACCATCGTCACGCTTGCGCTCGTGTTGCTCGCGGTTGCGCGTGCGTCTGCCGTGCCGGCGATCTGGGTCGTCGAAACGCCGACGTCAAAGGTGTACCTGTTCGGCACGGTTCACGGGCTGAAACCCGGGATGTCGTGGCACTCTGCGGTGATGGACGCGGCACTGGCTGAGAGTCGGGACTTGTGGATCGAGGTTGCCAATGCCGACGACGTTGCCGCAATACCGGACCAACCGCTGATGCGAAAGACAACCTCCTTGTGCCAACAATGGCGGGCGGCGCGCTCATTTTTGGAGCAGTCGCGAAAGCGCCCGATCAGGGCGGCTACGTTATCATGTCGGTAATCGCCTCGATTACTCGTTTGGTTTCATTCGGATCGCGGACCTGAATGCATGCTGCACCCGTGCGGCGCACGGGGTAATCATTTCCATCTGGAAACAACGCGTCGCCCACGTAGATCATGTCCGCGACCGTCACGCAGAGCGTGTCTCTCAATTTCCCAATCCCATACGCCTTATCGATTCCGGGAAGCGTGATGTCGATGGACGTCGTGCCGCCCAGCCGCACGGAAAAGTCGGGAAGCGCGACGTCAAGCAGCGCTTTGATCTTTTGGCGTTTTGCAAAATCGGGATCCCATTTGCTTTTCTCATCGAGCGGAGCTCGCTGCCCGAGCGCGGAGTAGGTGATCTGGCTGCCGCGGTCTTCGATCGTTTCGCCCCAAGTCTGCGTCGGTAAAAATCCCGCCGAACCTATGGCTGCGTTCAATGCAGCTATAATCCGTTGCTTCTGGGCCTCGCTTAGATCCTCCGAGTAGAGTTGTTGCCATCCGTTCGTAAACTGATAGAACGTCGTCCCTGAGGTTGGCAAGATGCTCAAGTTGCGGAGGTTCGCATCGCGTGGAAGCTGAGTAAGAACCTGCGTTTCGAACTGCGCCCAGCTACCTCCCGATATAATAGCGACCTTCAGAACTTCGATCAGAGCGGTAAAAAGCGTCGCCATCTCAGCATCGATCGGCGCCTTGCTCGGCGCCAGCGTGCCGTCGAGATCGAACACGATTAATTGTTTCACGCCTGCAACGAAGGCACCTAGCCGGTTGCAGACTACTTCTTCGCTGCCGTCACGCCGAGCGGGAGATCGAAGCTCCCCGTGAACGTCGCAACCGGCGAACCGCCGGCCGGGTATTTGAAAACCTCGCCGTCGTTATTCCCCGCGTCGCCGCAATACAGCAGGCCCTTGACGATCCACGTCTGGGCACAGTCGCCGGCTCCGGTATACTGTACGGTGTTCTTTAACGTTGCCGTCGTTCCACTAATCGTGTACTGATACGTCTCACTCGTCTGCTGATCGAACACGGTGAGGTAGGTGCCGTCCCATTGCACCGAGCCGGGGAACACCGGGGAGTTGCTGGTTTTTATCGTAACGAAGCTGCTGCTGCCCTTCGGAAGCTCGACGAGGGCGAAGCCGTAACTCGCGCCAAAACCGTCGGCAAAGAGATTCCCGCTGGCATCGTAACCGTTGAAGTACTCTCTTGCCAACGGCGTTTTGTAGACGGTACCTGAGCCGCTTGCGTGCTTGAAAATCACGACCTGACCGCCGGGACCGTACGAATTGCCCAGTAGGACACCGACGGCAAGATCGCCGCTGGTATTCATGGCGCAGCTGGACGTGAAGGTGTAGTTAAGAGACAGCGTCTTGATCAGCTTGTTTGGAACCCTGTATTCGGAGATCAGGTCGTTCGTGCGTCCGGCGTTCCAGAAGATCTTCTTCCCGTAGCCGTACAAAACGTTGGTGCACCCTTGGCCACCGGCGCCGTTAATCTTACCGATCATCGCGGTGCTCTTTGGATAGTTGAAAATGCTGCCGTACGAGCCGTAGTCGTTAAAGATGTACTCGTAGTCCTTTGACGTGGATTTATCGGGTACGAGCTCTGCAAAACGCGGCAGCGGGTTCAGCCGCGCCGCCGCCACGGGTCTTCCATTCACGAACAGCGTCCTGCCTACGTAGCTCGCATTGAGCGCAGCGGCTGATGGTGCGACCGTCGAGCCGCTCCCGCACGCCGAAAGAATTGCGAGCGCGACGGCTGCGCCGCCGCACTTAAGTAAACCAGGGGCGTTCATGATTCGTGCTCCTTTAGAAGTAGAATATCGGGCGTCGCGGGAGTCGTTTTGAATTTTTCGACCGGCCTTGGCTCCGTGCCTCCGTGAGCGAGTTCCTGGATCGCTACGCGGGCAGCTGCACGTTGCCGCCGGCGCCCAAGCACGCACGTTGAGCGCCCGCCTTAAGCACTCCCACGGGGTTCGCCACCGGCAGGACCAACGACGGGCCGAAGCCGTTCGCCCGCCCGGTCGGTTAGCAGGGCTAGGCGACACCATGGACACTTCGACCATCCGGCGCTACACTTGAGGGTAACGCCCCGTCGCTTTCCCGAAAGAGGTCAACTTCTCGTGCGAAATCATCTTTCGACCGCTGCTGCGGTCGCCGTCACGCTCTCCTTGGCTCTGCTGGCCTCGTGTAACGGCGCGGGCGTGAGCCCGGCCCCGAACGCCGGCGGGGCAACGTCGCCGCTGGGCGTCGTCAAGCCCAACGCCGGCTGTGAGAACGGCAAGTCGGGCGTCGGCACGCAGACGCCGCGCACCGAGTTCACGGCGAACGGGCGTTACATCCAAGAACGCGTCGGCGTCAAAGCGGCCCACAACTTCCTCTTTAAGGGCGTTGCTTATTCGCCGACGCCGATCGGCAACGGCGTCGCCGATCCGCCGGCGTGCAACGATCCGCTGCGCAACGACAACAAAGCCATCTGGTCGCGCGACCTTCCGCTGATGCGGGCGATGGGCGTCAACGTGATCCGCGTTTTCAACGTCGTCCCGCCGCCGTGGGACGACAAGGTCGGGACGATTGACGAGTTTCTCGATGCCGCCTGGAACAAGGGCCAGAATCCGATCTACGTGATGCTGACGATCTCGTTTCCCGGCACCGCGCTCAACAACGCCGACGCAGCCCGCGATATCGGCGGCCAATATAAACGCTTAGCCGCAAAGTACGCCCAGTATCCGGCCGTCATGGGCATCTCCATCGGCAACGAGATCACCGGCGGCAAAGACCCCCAGAAGCAAGCCTGGTGGAATAACTTCAACATCGTCGCGCAGGGCGCGAAGGACGGGTTCGCGTCGAAGAATGCCAGAAAGATCGTGACGACCGCCGACTACGATGGCGTCACCGACTTCGAGGTCAACGGCCGCAAGCAGATCGCGCAGATCTATTGGGGCGAAAAGTACGGCGCAAGAGTGGATGCGTGGGGCGATAACCTCTACCGCGGCCGCACCATTACCGATCTGCTCGCTCAGATCCAGGACACGACGACCAAGCCGGTCATCCTGACCGAGTACGGCGCGACGGCCGCCTATCACACGGCGTGGTCGAACACGTACGAATACACGAAGAGCGCTCCGCACCAGCCCGGTCGCTGCCTGCCGCCCGAGGGGCCCGATGGCCCGGTGAATCGCGACGTCGCCGAGTTGCCGGGCGCGGGCCACAATCCCGATATGGCCGGCCTCGAAGATCTCGTGCGGAACGTGACCGATCTCATGTACGCGGGATACCAAAAAGGCGGCCTGGTCTCGGGCGGGTTCTACTTCGAATGGACCGACGAGTGGTGGAAAGCCGACTCCGGCAACGCTCGGTACCGCAGCGAACACGTCGGAAATCTGCCGTACGTGAACTACTTCCCCGGCTGCGGTGACGATGCGGCGTGGTATGGCCTCAACTCGATCAAGCGCGGGGGCGGCGACCTCGACGAAGTGACCGCGCGCCCGACGCTGGAGGCGTTGAAGAATACCTGGGCGCAAGAGCAGCCCTGATCCACGCGCCGTCCCTCGAAGAAGCGCTTAGCCGGCACTTCGGCTATCAAACGTTTCTGCCGCTGCAGCGCGAGATCGCGGAGGCGACCCTGGCTGGGCGCGATGCGATAGCGCTGCTGCCGACCGGCGGCGGAAAGTCGCTGTGCTACCAGCTGCCCGCCCTGCTGGAGGACGGTTTGACGCTGGTCGTCTCGCCGCTGATCGCCTTGATGAAGGATCAAGTGGACGCCCTCGAAGCCAACGGCGTCAGCGCGACGTTTCTCAACAGCTCGATAGATGCCGCGACGGCGGCGCAGCGGCTGGAAGGACTCGATCGCGGC
This sequence comes from Vulcanimicrobiota bacterium, assembly GCA_963790985.1. Lineage (GTDB taxonomy): Bacteria > Vulcanimicrobiota > Vulcanimicrobiia > Vulcanimicrobiales > Vulcanimicrobiaceae > Cybelea. Next base: position 1,127,894 of record CAWBQB010000003.1, on the reverse strand, counting down.
GAGTATCGGCTGCTCTACGTCGCGCCCGAGCGCCTCGTGCTCTCCGGCTTTCTCGCCAGTCTGCAGCGCTGGAACCTTCGCCGCATCGCCGTGGACGAAGCCCACTGCGTGAGCGAATGGGGGCACGATTTTCGGCCGGAATACCGCCGGATCTCGTCGCTTCGCACCCTGCACCCGGCGGTTCCGGTGCTCGCGCTCACCGCGACGGCGACGCGACGCGTTCGCGACGACATCGAGCGTTTTCTCGAACTGCGCGATCCCCAGCGCTTCGTCGCCGGTTTCAACCGGCCCAACCTTCGCTATAGCGTTTTCCAAAAGCGCGACGCGACCGCTCAGCTCGTCGCATGGGCGCAAGCGCGTTCGGGCGAGAGCGGCATCGTGTATGCGCAGAGCCGCGAGACGGTCGAGCAGCTCGCGCGCAAACTTTCTGCGAGCGGCGTCTCCGCACTACCGTACCACGCCGGTCTTTCGGCGCGGGAGCGATCGCGCAATCAAGAGCTGTTCATCCGCGACGAGGTTCGGGTCATCTGCGCGACCATAGCCTTCGGGATGGGCATCAACAAACCGAACGTACGATACGTCGTTCACTTCGACGTGCCCAAAAATTTGGAAGGCTACTACCAGGAGACCGGGCGCGCCGGTCGCGATGGGCTGCCGAGCGAGTGTGCCTTGTTTTTCAGCGGCGCCGACGCGGCTAAGCAGCGATTTTTCATCCGCCAGATCCCCGACGACAAGGAACGCGCGCAGGCAGAGCGTCTCCTGCGGCAAATGCTCGATTTTGCCGCGACGCCGCATTGCCGCAGAGCCCACCTATTGCGCTACTTCGGCGAGGAGCAGGTCGCGCAGCGCTGCAACAACTGCGACAGCTGCCTGCAGCCGGTGGAGCAGATAGACGGCACGCTGCTCGCCGCCAAAGCTGCTCTCGTGCATCTATCGCGTGCGAGAGCATCGGGGATTTTCTACCGGCGCGCAGCACGTGATTGACGTCCTCCTCGGCGAGCGCACCGAGAAGGTGCGTTCGTGGGGGCACGAGCGATTGTCAACCTACGGCATCGGCAAGGACCGCAGCCGCGCCAGAGTGGATGGCCGTCCTCTCGGAGCTCGTGCGGATCGCCTGGGTCGAGGAAGGCGAACATCGGACGGTCGTGTTGACCGAAGAAGGGGGCCGGGCGCTCAAAGAACGGCGCGAACTGTTTTTCGCGATGCCGCGTACGGTCTTCAAAGGCAAGAAAGGCCGAGGCCGCAAGGCCGCCGCCGCAGACGGCGCAGCAAGCGGCGACGAGGCACTGTTCGAGCGCCTGCGCACGTTGCGCAAGAAGTTGGCCGACGAACAGGGCGTCCCGCCCTACGTGGTATTCTCCGATGCGGCGCTTCGCGAGATGGCCGCCGTGCAGCCCTCTACGCTCGCCGCGTTTCGGCAGATCGGCGGCGTCGGCGACGTCAAACTCGAGCGCTACGGCGAGGCATTCCTGGAGGCGATTCGCGTCGCGCACTAGCGTCTTTTGAAGCGTCGCCAGAGCCAATAGACGGGAAAGCCGCTGATAAGCGCCGCGATGCAAGGCAGCGTGTCCTTGGGAAAGGCGACCATCGAGTAGGCGACGACGCCGGCACATACGACCCCGAAGGTCGCCGTCGTATACGGATGTCCCGGAACTTCGATGGCAACGTCTTCGTCGGAACGATCGCGTCTGCGAAACACGAAGACCGCGAGCGCGGCCAGCGCGAAGAACGAAAAATCGATGGCGACAACGCCGTCGAGAATCGATTGATACCCTTGGCGCAGCGCTGCAAAGGCGGCTCCGGCAAGCGTGATCGCGATAGCTACGACGCCCTGCAGCGCGATCGCGACGATCGGCGCCTCCGTCTTTGGGTGCAGCCACGCGAGGCTCGCGAAGAAATCGCCGTCCTCTGCCATCGCGTAGTAGATGCGCGGCGACGTGAGGATCTGATTGCTCAAAAAACCCAGCGTGGAGAGGCCCACGCCCGTGGCGATGATCCACTCCCACGCCGGGCCTGCCAAATGCATGATGTCTGCAGCGGGGGCCGAGGAGAGCGCAAGCTTGTCGGGGCCGAGCACTCGAATGCAGACGATCGTCACGGCGACGTAGAGCACGATAACGGCGAGAACGCCGATCACCAACCCGTACGAGAGCGTTCGACGCGGATCTTTGAGTTCGCCGCTCATGAAACTTGCCGTCTGCCAGCCGTCGTAGGCGTAAAGTACCGGGATCATCGCTGAGCCCAGCAGAGCGAACATCCCAAGCCCCATCGCCGGCGCCGGGCGCCGGCGCTACCGGCGCGCCGGCTGGGGCGACGATGAAGCCCGCGACGATCAGCGCCAGAATTACTGCGATCTTGAGCACCATGAACAGGTTCTGCGTGATGCCGCCTTCCTTCACGCCGAAACAGTTGATGACGCTGAAGAGCACGAGAATGCCGACGGCCGAAATGATCGCGGGGACGTGCCACAGCGCGAGCGGATTGAAGTACAACGCGAAAGTGATGGCTGCCAGAGCCATACCGCCGCTTTGAGACACGAGCAGCGCCGTCCAGCCGTACGAGAACGCTACGACCGGATGAAAGGCGTCGCGCATGTACGCGTAGAGGCCGCCGACTTGCGGCCGGCGCGCCGCGAGCTCGGCAAAGACGAAGCCGCCGAAGAGCGCGACGATGCCGCCGACGATCCACGCCGCGAAGATCAGCGGGGTCGTATGCGCGCGCGCCGCAACGACCGACGGATTGACGAAGATGCCCGTTCCGATGATGCCGCCCATGACGATGAGCGTCGCGTCCAAAGCGTTGAGCTCTCGCGCGAGGTGCGGACGTTGTTCGGCCACCGGGGGGCTTTTCGTCCCGGCCGCGACCAGACCTATCGAACGCAAGCGCATCCTTACTCTGAAAATGGGGAAACTGACGCAAGCGGCAAGCGTGAATCGGACCCGCCGCGCCTGTTACCCGTTTGTTACCCAAGGACGCTTGGCACGGAACCGCCCGATTCGAAGGCGTCCGTCTCTGGCTATATAGGGCACGGGAATGGGAGAAGATACGCGTCAATCGTTCGATCGAAGACAGCCTGCAACGGCTCGGCGTTGATGCGCTCGACATCGCCTTCGTGCTTCAAGATCGGCGCGGGCGGCTAATTTGCGCCTGTTTGGTCCCTCCGGTAGGCGATGATTGTGCACGGCCTTGACTTGCTTGCTAAAGGGAGTCCTTCGTCCACCGCCCGAAGGGCATGCCAGCGTAATTCCTTGCTCCTCAAAATCTATAGGGAGTGTTTTTTTTAGTGCATACCAAGCCACTTCTCGTTTTGGCGTTGATTGTCGGCCCGGCCACGTTCCTGGCGGCCTGCTCGCAATCGGCATCCCCACAGCTGCCCTCAGCCGCAGTTTCGTCGAGCGCGACGATGCGCTTTGCCTCGATGGAGGATCGCGCCCCGGCCACGACCTCACATTCCCACAACCCGATGGTTTTCATTGATCCTGCGGCGTTGAAAGGCCAGATCTTCGTCTCGGCATACAACACGTCGAGTTCGACCGCCGTGAGCGACTATGCCGCGGGCAACACCAAAAATAAGGGAGCGATCTGCCAGGTCACGTCCGTCGGCGAAGGCATCAACGCGCTCGGCGTGGATGCGTCAAACGAACTCTGGGTTCCGCAAGGCCTGGATACGAAGTCGGGCGTTCCCGACGTCGTCTCGTTTGCTCCTAACTGCGGTGCCCAAGGCCAAACGTTGAGCGATTCGAAGGGTCAGCCCGCCGGCATCGTATTCGCTTCCGACGGCACGCGCTACGTGAACAACATCCTCGGCCCTTCGAGCGGCGCCGGCAACGTTGCGGTGTACCCCAAGGGCAAGACGAAGCCCTCGCGACTCCTCACCAATCCCTCGATCTACTTTGCCAACGGCGTCGGCGTAGATTCCAAAGGAAACGTGTACGTTTCATTCTTCACCGCGTCGAGCACTACCGGCGTGATGGAGTTCAAGGGCGGTCAGATGCCCGGCACGGTGCTCAAGAATATCCAGAACGGCGCTCCGGGCGCGATCGCGTTTGATAAGTCCGACAATCTTATCATCACTGACGACTCGGCCGTTACGCTGAACGTGTATGCGCCGCCCTACACGAAGAAACCGAAAACCTATCCCCTTCAGGGGCACTCGCCCCAGTGCTCGCTCAACGCGGCGCAGTCCAACCTGGCCTGCTCCGACAAGACCAATACCGCCGTGGATATTTATTCGTATCCCGCCGGCAAGTATCTCTACAGCTTCAATACCGGTCTGGTCGCAACCGTCATCGGGACGGTGCAAGACCCCCGCTAATGGGTTTCGGGCGCCGGCGCGAACTGCCGGCGCTCGATGCCGTTTGCGTTGACCTCGGGTCCGCGATACGCAGCTTCGAACGCGTCGAAGCGATCGAAGAGCGCGTTTAAACCCGTGATGTTGAATATCCGCCCCGGGTGCCGGTGCACCGAGACGAGCGCGACGCTGCCGCTGCGACCGCTGAGTCCACGCTGACGTGCGCGGCGGCCCTACCGCTGCCGCACGCCGCTCATCGTTATCGCCGGCGTCAGGCCCGAGCCGACGACGTCGCCGATGTCCGACGTGGCGGATACATTCCGGAGGCTCGTCGGCTAGCAACAAAAAGACTCCGCTGTTGCAGTTTGCTGCACGGAGCCTCACGCGTCGCGAAAAAAGCCTGACCGTATCAAGGACGAAAAAATAGCTCCAGCGGATTCGAATCCGCCCGTGCGTGGCTCAGGGTGGTCACCCATGGGCAAATAGCCCTTTAGAATAAGGGTTTAGGCCCTGCGCTTGGTCCTCCATGGGCCACGACGGTTGCCATCGACGGCAACCGTTTGGCAACCGCGCGACGTGCAGAACGAATGCAGGGCGTACAACGCCTGTGTAGGCGGCGGAACGCCCCTTGAGCCGTCCAGCCACGAGAAACGCGCTCAGAGGCAAAGCAAACGCCGCGGAGAGGCATTGCGGCGAATCGTAGGCGCTACTTGCCCGTCTTAGCCGGGCTGCGCGACGCGTGCTAGAAACCGGTGATCGAATAGACCGTGCCGTAGCCGTTTGCGCCGCCGCCCTGGGTTGTGCCGTAGAGCATTCCGTCCACGTCGATCAGTCCGGCAACCGGTGAGCGTCCGTCAGCCACGCTCCCTCTCTGAAAGTGGTGGAGCACCGTTTCGGTACCGGACGTCGTGATCGAAAAGACCGTGCCGCAACCCGCGCCGCAGCCAACAGCACCGCCGCCAGATTCGGTCGTTCCGTAAAGGGTGCCATTGACGTTGCTGAGGACGGCGGACGGGTTTGCGCCGTCGAGCCCGCCTGCAAAGCGGTAAAGCACCTTTTCGTTGCCGGCTGTCGTAATCGAAAAGGCCGTGCCTTGAGAAGACCGTCCGCCGTAGTAGGTCGTGCCGTACAATTTGCCGTCCACGTTTATTAGCCCGGCCGCCGGGTTCTTGCCGTCACCTAAGGTAAAGGCATGAAGCACCTTCTCGGACCCAGAGGTTGTGATCGAGAACACCATGCCACGACCGTATTTGCCGCCGCCATACGTCGTGCCGTAGAGTTTACCGTTCACGTTGATCAGCCCGGCCTGCGGGTACTCACCGTCATTACCGCCTGCAAAGCTGTAGAGCAGGTGGTACGTGCCAGTTGGCGTGATCGAGAAGACCGTGCCGCAGCCGCTAGCATCGCAGCCCTGACCGCCGCCCTGTAAGGTCGTGCCGTAGAATGTTCCGTTCACGTTGGTCAGCCCGGCCTGCGGGTACGCGCCGCCGCTCCCGGTAAAGCGGTGAAGCACTTTCTCAGCGCCGGTGGACGTGACTGAGAAGATCGTGCCGCAACCCCAACCTGGGAGAGGGCACTCATTTACGCCGCCGTAGGCGGTCGTGCCGTAGAGCTTGCCTTTGAAAGTCATCAGCCCGGCCCACGGGTTTGCCCCGTGTGGGCCGCCCGAAAAGAGACCGTAAAGGACCGTTTCAATCCCGGACGGCGTAATAGAGAAGACCGTGCCGCATCCGTCGTTCTGACCGCAAATCCTACCTCTGCGGCGTGTGCCGCCGCCATAGGTCGTGCCGTAAAGCGTTCCCTCCACGCTGATCAGCCCGGCCCGCGGGTACTCGCCGTCAAGCCCGTGACTACCGAAGCTGTAGATCACCGTCTCAACCGCGCCGGTCTTGTGCTTGAGGGCTAGCGCGCGGGCGCCCGGGACGAGCGTGGATTGGCTCGTCGTCGAGCAGCCGGCCATCGTCAGCACGGCTATGGCGGCGAGAGCGTAAAACGATGGTGTGCGCATGGCGCTCCTTTTAAGGTAGCGGAAAGGGCACGGGGATGGCGCTAGCGGTGTAACTAGATGCAGAATCATCCTGCAACGGCGTTGGCTGTTCGCTTCGCGAGGGCGAACTGGCGTCACCCAACCGTCACCCACCAGGCAGTCTCAAGATGTGAAAAGCCTTCTCGCATTTGACGCTTTGAATTAGCCCCAGCGGGATTCGAACCCGCGTTACCGCCGTGAGAGGGCGGCGTCCTAGGCCTCTAGACGATAGGGCCGTGGCTCCCGGGCAAGGACTCGAACCTCGAATATCCACGTCCAGAGCGTGGCGTCTTACCATTAGACGACCCGGGAACAGCGCGCGACCGTAATACTAACACGGGCGCCCCCGTCCCTGGCAAGACCTGGGCTCGGGAGATGCGCCCGGCGGCTAGGGGGAGAAGAGAGCCCCGTGCGCGCCGTCGGAGGGAGCTCTTAAATTGCAGGCGATCGTTTTGGTCGGGGGCGAGGGGACGCGGCTGCGGCCGCTGACCTACCGCACGCCCAAGCCGATGGTGCCGATCATGAACGTGCCGTTCCTGGCGCGGACGATGGAGCGCCTCTACGAGGCCGGGATCCGCGACGTCATCCTTGCGGCCGGCTATATGCCGCAGGCCATCGTGGACTACTTCGGCGACGGCAGCCGGCTCGACATGGAGGTCACCTACGCGATCGAGGAAACGCCGCTGGGCACCGCGGGCGCGCTCAAGAACGTCGAGCAGCACATCAAGGGGGCATTTTTCGTCCTCAACGGCGACGTCTTTACCAGCCTCGACCTTCGGGCGATGCAGCGATACCACGAAGAGAAGGGCGGAATCGGTGCGCTGCACCTCATTCCCGTGGAGGATCCGTCGGCCTTCGGCTGCGTCGCGCACGACGAAAACGGACGCGTGAGCGCGTTCGTCGAGAAGCCGCCTAAAGGCGAGGAAACGACCAACGAGATCAACGCCGGCACGTACTTGCTCGAACGCGAGATTCTCGATTTCATTCCCGCGGGTCGCAACGTCTCGATCGAACGCGAAACGTTCCCGGCCGTGATCGCCGCCGGCAAAGCGCTCTACGCATACACGACGGCAGACTATTGGATCGATCTGGGCCGGCCCGAACAGTATCTTGCGGCGCACCGCGACGTGCTCAGCGGCGCGATGCCGCTCGCGGTCGAGCCCGGGATCAGCGGTGAAGGAGCCGGCGCGCTGCGCGGCCATCCGGGCATCGTTCCGCCGGTGCACGCGGGCGCCGACGTCGTCGTAGACGCGAGTGCGCGCCTCGGTCCCAACGTCGTCTTGGGGAGCGGATGCAGCATCGGCGCCGAGGCCGTCGTCTGCGATTCGGTGCTTTGGGAACGCGTCAGCGTCGGTGCGGGCGCCGTCATCGAAGAGGCTATTATTGCCAGCGGTGCAACGATTGGGCCAAAGGTTCGAATCGGGCGCGGCAGCGTCGTGGGTCACGACGTCGCCGTCGACCCGGGCACCGTACTCGAACCAGGGGCCCGCGTCGGGCCTCCAGGCGTCAGTTAGAGCGAGCTAGCAAGCGGCGTCTCGGTTTATTCCGCATCTCCGGCAGGGTAAACTAGCTTGGAGAGCGTTGGAAGGGAGTTTCTTTACAGCCATGTCACCGCCGCAGGTGCTGTTCGTCGGTTCGTATCCGCCCCGAGAGTGCGGCATCGCAACCTTCACTAAAGACATGGTCGATGCGTACGGCCGTGCCTTCGGCTTTTCCGGCCGCGTGATCGCCGTTGACGAGCCCGGCGCCGAAGTGCGCCGCTATCCGGCCGAGGTCATCGGACGCATCTCCGAGCAGGAGCGTTCGAGTTACATGGCTGCGGCGCGCTTCGTCAACGAGCATCCGGCCGAACTCGTCAACATCCAGCACGAGTACGGGCTGTTCGGCGGCGAGCGCGGTGAATGGCTGGTAGATTTCATCCGGCTGCTCGAGAAACCGTCGGTGCTCACCATGCACACGGTCCTGCCCGATCCGGACGATACGTATTTGCGCGTCACGCGCGCACTCTGCGCGGCGGCGTCGAAGGTCGTCGCGCTTTCCGAGACGGGGCGCGCGCTGCTCGAAGACGTCTATGGCATAGACCCCTCGTCGCTGCGGGTCATCCATCACGGCGTTCCCGACGTGCCCTTCCAGAGCACCGACGCCGCCAAGGCTTCCTTCGGGATCGGGCTGCGCACCGTCATTTCCACGTTCGGCCTCATCAGTCGCGGCAAGGGGCTGGAGTACGCGATCGAAGCCATGCGCGACGTCGTCAAGCGCCATCCCGAAACGCTCTACCTGATTCTCGGCGAGACGCATCCGGTCGTGCGCCGCCACGAAGGCGAGTCGTACCGTGAATCGCTGCAGGCGAAAGTCCGCGAGTACGGTTTGAACTACAACGTGCAGCTCGTCGACAAGTATCTGGCCTTCGACGAAGTCGTCAGCTATCTGGCCGCCACCGACATCTACCTCACGCCGTATCTGAATCCGGCGCAGATCGTGAGCGGAACGCTGGCGTATGCAGTCGGCTGCGGCAAGGCGATCGTTTCGACTCCCTACCTCTACGCGCGCGAACTGCTCGCGCACAATCGCGGCTTCCTCTGCGAGTTCCGCGACGCAGCGACGATCGCCCGGCAGCTCAACATGCTGCTCGACGACCCGTCGCTTCGCCGGGCAACCGAGCGGCGCGCCTACCGCTTCGGCCGCCAGATGACGTGGCCGCACGTCGCGGCGGAGTACGGCGCCCTCTTTAGCGAGTTGTCTCCGCGCGATCCGCTTGAACTGGTGACCTCTGCCTAGGGCGCGCGCCTCGCCGGCGCTGCCGCCGCTCGATCACCTCGTCACGCTTTCGGACGACGTCGGCATCATCCAGCACGCGCTCGAAGACGTCCCCAACCGAAAGACCGGATACTGCACCGACGACGTAGCGCGCGCCTTTATGGTCGCGCTGGCGTACTTGCGCGCCGCTCCGACCGACCGGCAGAGCCGGCGGCTGGCTTCGATCTGCCTTTCGTTCCTACAGCACGCCCAGCTCGACGATGGCCGTTTCCACAATTTCATGGATTACGACCGCCGCTGGGCCGACGAGATCGGAACGCACGACAGTTGCGGGCGGGCTATCTGGGCGCTGGGCTACGGCGTGGCGCACGCACCGTCGGCGTCGTGGCGCCGGGTGTGCGAGGACCTGCTCGATCGGGCGTTGCCGTCGCTCGAGTGGCTCGAGTACATCCGCTCGCGCGCCTACGCCGCGATCGGCTTGGCGCACGCTCACGGCGCGCTGGACGAGCCGAAGTACGACCGCGCGCTGCGCTATCTGAGCGACGAGCTCCTGGCCGCCTACGCGGCATCTTCGTCCGCGGAGTGGCCCTGGTTCGAAGCCGGCATGACCTACGACAACGCGCGCCTTCCCGAAGCGCTGCTTCGCGCCGGGCGCGCGCTGGGCGACGAGCGGTACGCCGAGGCTGGACTAGCGGCGCTTGCTTTCTGCGAGCGCGTCACCTTGGAGAACGGGGTGTACGTTCCGGTCGGCAACGACGGCTGGTACCCGCGCGGCGGCCGGCGCGCGCGCTACGCCCAGCAGCCGCTGGAAGCCGCCGCGATGGTGGATGCGGAACTGGCCGCGTTCGATGCGACCGGCGACGCGGCGCACGTCGCCAGCGCCGAGCTTGCGCTTGCGTGGTATTTCGGCAAAAACTCGCGCGGCGTCGTCATGGCCCAGGGCGGCGGCTGCTTCGACGGCTTGTCGGAAGAGTCCGTAAACCACAATATGGGCGCGGAATCGACGCTCGCATTGCTGGCTGCGGCCCTGGCGATGGCCGAGCGCCGGCCGCAGGCGCTGCACGCCGTGCGCTGACCGTGCGCCAAACGTAGCAGCCTTCTCTCATTAACAGGCCGCGACCAGACCTGCGGCGAACCGCTATAAATGCTCCTGGATACCGACGTCCTAAACGACGCGCAGTCTGCCGCCGTTCGGCAGACCGATGGCCCCGTTCTGATCTTTGCCGGCGCGGGCAGCGGCAAAACGCGCGTTCTTACGCATCGCATCGCCCACCTCTTAGGAGAGATGCGCGTTGCGCCGGATCGGATCCTTGCCGTGACCTTCACGAACAAGGCGGCGGGCGAGATGAAGTCGCGCCTGCAGAGCATGGTCGGCGCCGCGTCGCGCGAGCTGTGGGTCGGTACGTTCCATGCCATGTGCGTGCGGATCTTGCGCCGCGACGGTTCGCGCATCGGGATCGCACCGGGCTTCGCCGTCATTGACGACTCCGACCAGCGCCAGCTCGTCAAGGAAATTCTCGACGATCTCGACTACGACGAGCGCCAGCTCTCCGCGGGGGCCTGCCTAGCCGAAATCGACAAAGCGAAGAACGCGCTGATTTGGCCCGAGCAGTACGCGCAGACGCAGACGTCGTTCGTCGGCGAGCGCATCGCCAACGTGTACGCCGAGTATCAGCGCCGGCTCGCCGAGTCGAACTCGCTGGATTTTGACGACCTGATCGTCCGCACGATCGACCTGCTCGAGCGCGACAAGGCCACGCGCGAGAAGTACCAGGAGCGATTCGAGTACGTCCTCGTGGACGAGTATCAAGACGTCAACGCCGCACAGTACCGCCTCGTCGCGCTTCTCGCCGGCAAACACGGCAACATCACGGTCGTCGGCGACGACGATCAGTCCATCTACTCCTGGCGCGGCAGCGATTACCGCATGATCCTGCGCTTCGAACAGGATTTTCCCGGCGCGATAACCTTTAAGCTCGAAGAGAATTACCGGAGCACCCAGCGCATTCTCGAGGCCGCGAACGCGCTGGTCTCCAACAATCGCACGCGCGCTGCGAAAACGCTCTTTACCACGCGCGGCGAAGGCGAACCGATCACGGTCTATCCGGCCGCAACCGAGCGCGACGAAGCACGTTACGTCGTCGAGAAGGTCAAAGGCCTCGTCCGCGACGGGTCCGCCTATCGCGACTTCGTCGTGCTCTACCGCACCAACGCGCAGTCTCGCGTTTTTGAGGAAGCGCTTCTCGCCGAGGGGATTCCCTATCGCGTCGTCGGCGGCGTCGGGTTCTACGCGCGCGCCGAGATCAAAGACGTCGTCGCGTATCTGCGCTACATTCTCAACCCGTCCGACGCCATGGCGTTCAAGCGGATCGTCAACGTTCCGCGTCGCGGGATCGGCCAGCAAACGCTGGCGGCGCTCGTCCAGTCGGCCAATGCCGCGCGCACGCCCGTCGGAGAAGCGATCTTCGACGCCGAGCTGCTGCGATCGGCGGTGCCGAAGAAACTCAAGGAGCTTGAGCGGTTTGCCGAGCTGATCGGCGACCTGCGCCGCCGTTCCGAAGACATGAGCGTCGCCGACCTGCTGGTCGCCGTGATGGAAGATTCGGGTTACGTGCGGGAACTGCAGAGCGACGACAGCCACGACGCGCGCAACCGCTTGGAGAACCTTCAGGAGCTCGTCGGCGTGGCGCGCGAGTACGAAGCGGCCGAAGACGATTCCTCGCTGGCAGGCTTCCTTGCGAACATCGCGCTCGTCAGCGACCTCGACGCGCTCGACGACGACGCGTCCTACGTGACCCTGATGACGCTGCACAGCGCAAAGGGGCTCGAGTTCCCGAGCGTCTTCCTGACCGGCCTTGAAGAGGGCGTCTTCCCGCACACCCGCGCGCTCACCGAAGTCGAGGAACTCGAAGAGGAGCGCCGCCTTGCCTACGTCGGCATCACGCGCGCCGTCGACCGGCTCTTCCTTACGTACGCGTCGCGCCGCGCGCTCTACGGCAACACGTACGCCTATCCGAAATCGCGCTTCCTGGAAGAGATCCCCGCGCTCGAACTGCTCGAGAGCGACAGCGTGCCGCTGCCGCGTCCGGCCGGCGGGCGCTGGCGCGAGGTCTCCATACACGAGTCGGCGGGTGCGGGCGTGCACCTCGGTTTGAAAGACGGCGATCGGGTGCGCCACCCGAAGTGGGGCGAGGGGCGGATCGAGCGAATCGTCGGCGCGGGCGGCGACGGCTTGGTGACGATCGATTTCCCCAACGTCGGTCAGAAGATGCTCATGCTCAAGTACGCGCCGCTGGAAAAGATTTAAGGCTCGGCGCTTCGTTCCACGGGGTCGAAGGATGGCTCGAAAGGTTCGCGTTGCGGTCGCCGGTGCGATGGGACGCATGGGCTGCGTCGCGCGCGACGCCTTGCAGCGCAGCGGCGAGTACGCGTGCGGCCTGGCGCGACGGCCCGATCCCTCGCACGACGTGCTCGATTCGCTCGACGAGGTCTTCGCGCGCAATCCCGACGTGCTGCTCGATCTCACGACGCAACCCTCCAGCTTCGAGATATCGCTGGCCGCAGCGCAGCGCGGCCTCGGCGTCGTCGTCGGCGCGAGCGGCTGGAGCGCGGAGCAGCGCGCGGCGCTGGGGCGCGCCGCCGAGGAGAACGGTGCCGGGGCGCTCGTCGTTCCGAACTTTGCCATCGGCGCGGTTCTGATGATGCGTTTCGCGCGCGAGGCGGCGCGATTTTTCTCCGGCGCCGAGATCGTCGAGATGCATCACGCCGGCAAGAAAGATAAGCCGTCGGGCACGGCGCTCGAGACGGCCGCCGGCATCGAGCGCGAGTCGGGCAAGGCGCCCGAGATCCACAGCGTGCGTCTGCCCGGGCTGGTCGCCCATCAGGAGGTGCTCTTCGGCGGCACCGGCGAGATGCTGACCATCCGCCACGATTCGTTCTCCCGCGAGTCGTTTGCAGCCGGCATGCTCGCCGCCGTGCGCGCCGTGGTGAACCGTCGCGGCCTCTCCGTCGGTCTCGAAACGATTCTCGACGATGCCGCCGCCGGCTTCGGAGGCACGGCGTGAACGTTGCGGTCGTCGGTGCGACCGGGGTGGTCGGCGAAACGATTCTGCGCGTGCTCGAAGAGCGTCGCTTGCCGGTCGGCGCGCTGGGCGCGTTTGCGTCGCGCGAGCGCGCCGGCGCCGTGCGCTTCAACGGCGAGCCCCACGACGTGCGAGCCGCATCGGAGCGCGCGCTGCACGGCTTCGACGTCGTCTTCTTTGCAGGCGGCGAGGACGCGAGCGCGCGCTACGCGCCGGCGCTCGTGGAGCGCGGGTCCGTCGTAATAGACAACAGCGCGACCTTTCGCATGGACCGCGGCGTCCCGCTGATCGTGCCCGGCGTCAACGCCGAAGTGCTGCGCGCGGAGCACCGCCTTTTCCCCGTAGCGAACTGCACGGCGATCGTTCTGTGCAGCGCGCTGCGCCCGATTCGCGACGTTGCGGGCTTGCGCAGCGTGCGCGTCGCCACGTACCAAGCGGCGAGCGGCGCCGGGCGCGCGGGGCTCGACGAGTTCTTGGCCGGCGAACGGGCCGCCGTCGCCGGGGACGCGGAGCCGCAGCCCGCGGTCTTCGCCCGTTCGCTCGCGCGCAACGTGATTCCGCAAGTCGGCGCGTTCGATGCAGACGGCTGGACGTCCGAGGAGAGCAAGGTGCGCGACGAGACGCGCAAGATGCTCGGCCTGCCAGGCTTGGCCGTCAGCGTCATCGCCGTGCGCGTGCCGGTGCGGACGGCGCATAGCGAAGCCGTCTTCCTCGAAACGGAGAGGGCGACGAGCGTCGAGGAGCTCGGGGCGGCCTTCGGGCGCGCGCCCGGCATCGTCTTCCATGCCGAGGGCATCGTAACGCCGCGCGAGGTCGAGGGAACCGATGCGGTGCACGTAGCGCGGCTGCGCGGTGAGGGAAATTTGTTTTCGCTTTGGTGCGTGGGGGATCAGCTGCGGCGCGGTGCGGCGACCAACGCGGTGGAGATTCTCGAGCTGCTGCTCTCCAAAGGATACGTAAAGGCGTGAACGTCGCGGTTCTCAAGTTCGGCGGCACGTCGGTTGCGACGCCCGAGCAGCGCGCGATCGCCTACGATCGCGTACGCGACGCGAAGGACGCCGGCTACGCGACCGTCGCCATCGTTTCGGCGATGGGGCGTTCGCCCGAGCCGTACGCCACCGACACGCTGCTCGCCCTTACCGCAGGCGGCTCGGGCTCGGCGAACGCCGACCTCCTGCTCGCGGCGGGCGAACTGATCGCAGCGGCGGTCTTCGCCGACGAGCTGACGGCGCAGGGCACCGACGCGGTCGCGCTTTCGGGCGCGCGCGCGGGCATCGTAACCAACGCGCGCTTCGGCGACGCGGCGATCCTGCGCGTCGAGCCGCGCGCGATCCTCGAGCTGCTCGAACGCGGCGTCGTGCCGGTCGTCGCGGGCTTTCAGGGCGCGACCGAAGACGGCGCGGTCACGACGCTCGGTCGCGGCGGCACCGATCTTTCGGCGATCGCGATCGGTCACGCACTGCAGGCGCAGCGCGTTGACGTCTACACCGACGTCAGCGGCGCGATGACGGCCGATCCGCGGCGCATCCCCAACGCTCGAACGATCGAACGCGCATCGCTCGACGAGATGACCGAGCTTGCCAGCCAGGGCGCGAAAGTGATGCACGACAAGGCCGCGGAGTACGCGAGCCGCACCGGAACGAGCTACACCGTCAAAGGCCTCCACACCGACCGCGGCACGCTGGTCGACGAGTCCATAGACCATCACCGGCCGGTAACGGGCGTCACGTCGTCGGGGCTCGTCACGTGGGTGCGCATCATTCGCGGCGACATCGAGTCGCCGGCCCGCCGCATGGAGACCGAGCTCGAGATGTTTCGCCGAATCGCCGAAGCGCGGATCTCGATCGATCAGGTCACGATCAACCAGGCCGGCGTGGCGTTCGTCGTCGGCGGCGACCGGGGCGCGGATCTGCGGCGTCTTCTCGGAGACCTCAATCTCGCCGTACGCGTGCGCGAGGGATGCTCCAAGCTTTCCGTCGTCGGCAGCGGCATGCGCAGCGTGCCCGGCGTCGTTCACACCGTTGTGGACGCGCTCTCGCGCGCCGACGTCGAGATCATTCACTGCACCGACAGCAACATCACGATCTCGGTGCTCGTGCCGGCCGCGCAGGTCGCGCGCGCCGAGAGCGCGGTGCACGAGCACTTCGGGCTCGATAAAGGAGATCCGGCCGTATGAACTTGGGCGCGATCCTCACGGCGATGGTGACCCCGTTCGACGACGACGGCGCGCTCGATACGCGCGAAGCCCAGCGGCTCGCCCGTTGGCTCGTGAAGCGCGGAAACGACGGGCTGGTGCTCGCAGGCTCGACCGGCGAGGGCCAGACGCTCGATCCGGCCGAACGCGTGGAGCTGTATCGCAGCGTGAAGGAAGCCGTGGCCGGCGAAGCGGTCGTCGTCGCCAACGCCGGAACGAACTCGACGCGCGAATCCGTAACGGCGGTGCAAGCGGCTCACGCGGCCGGCGCCGACGCGATTCTTGCCGTCGTGCCGTACTACAACAAGCCGACGCAAAGCGGAATGCTCGCGCACTTCGGCGCGATCGCGCAGGCGACGGATCTTCCGGTCGTGGTCTACAACATCCCGGGGCGAACCGGCGTCAACATGCTGCCCGAGACGCTGCTCGAGCTCGCGCGCCGTCACCGCAACCTGGCCGGCGTCAAGGAATCCAGCGGCGATCTCAAGCAGATCGCGACGATCCTGCGCGACCGGAAAGCGGGCTTCGTGGTCTGGGCCGGCGACGACCATCTTTTTCTGCCTTGTCTGGCGATGGGGGCCGACGGCGTCGTCGGCGTCGCGTCGCATCTCTGCTCGCCGGAGTACGCGCGCATGCTCGACGCCTACCGTGGCCGGCCGCGTGGACGAAGCCGCGCGGATCCACGCATCGCTCCTCGGGCTCATTGACGCGCTCTTTGCCACGACGAGTCCGATCGCGGTGAAGTGGGCCATGGCGCAGATGGGCTTCCGCGTCGGCGCGTGCCGCCTGCCGCTCGACGACCTGCCGGGCGCGCTGGCCGAACGCCTGCGTCCCATGCTGGCTGCGTACGCGGAGCCCTCGAAGACGCCGTGACGACGCTGGAGATTCTCGGTTGCCGCCTCGATCCGATCGATGCGGACGAAGCGACCGCGCGGATCCTCAAGTTCGCGCGCGAAGGGCCGAGCGCGCAGATCGTGACGCTCGGCACCGAGATGGTCGTCTACGCGCAGAAAGACGCGCGGTTTCGCGCGATCGTCAACGGCTGCGCCCTTTCGCTCTGCGATACGGTCGGGCTTCTTGCGGTCGCGCGGCGTCACGGCGCGCAGCTTCGCGATCGCGTCGCCGGCGTGGAGCTGATCGAGCGCCTGTGCGATGCTGCGGCGTCGCAGGGAGTCCCCGTCTACTTTTTGGGCGGGGGCGAAGGCGTCGCCGCCGACGCCGCGGCGATCCTGGAGGTGCGCTTCCCCGGATTGCGCGTGGCCGGGACGCGCAGCGGCTACTTCTCCGATGCGGAGAGCGGCGCGGTTGCCGCGGCGATTGCGGAAAGCGGCGCGAAGCTGCTCTTCGCCGGCATGGGTTCGCCGCGCCAAGAGATCTGGCTCGCCGAGCATCTCGCAGAGACCGGCTGCGGTGCGGGCATCGGCGTCGGCGGCTCGTTCGACGTGCTCGCGGGGCGCATCGAGCGCGCGCCGCGCTTCGTTCGTCGCTTCGGCCTCGAGTGGCTTTACCGCCTCGCGCGCGAGCCGCGGCGCTGGCGGCGGCAGCTCGCGCTGCCGCATTTCGTCTGGCTCGTCGCGCTCGACGAGCTGGGCCTGCGCGCGGCCGAGAAGAGCGCGGCAAAATCGTGAAGGCGATGATCCTGGCCGGCGGGCTCTCGACGCGTCTCTATCCGCTGACGAAGCTCGTTCCCAAGCCGCTCGTGCCGGTCGCCGGCACGCCAAACGCGGCTCATCTGCTGCGTTATCTGAAGTCGTACGGTTTCGACGACGTCGCGATCAACGTGCATTATCTCGCGGAAAGCATCGTCGAAACGCTCGGCGACGGCTCGCAGTTCGGCGTGCGGCTGCACTACTCGCACGAACCGGAGCTGCTCGGCAGCGCCGGCGGCGTCAAGAGGATCGAAGAGTACTTCGGCGACGAGACGTTCGTCGTCATCGGCTGCGACGAGGTCACCGATCTGCGCCTCGACGCGCTGCTGGGTTTTCATCGCGAGCGAGACGCGATTGCGACGATCGGCCTCGTCGAGCGCGACGAGGTGGAGCAATACGGCGTCGTGGTGCTCGACGAGCGCGGCAAGATCGTCGGCTTTCAGGAGAAGCCCGCAAAGGGCACCGAACGAAGCCGCCTGGTCAACACCGGCGTGTACGCCTTCTCGCCGGCGATCTTCGAACACATCCCGGCCGGCGAGTTCTACGATTTCGGCAAGCAGGTCTTTCCGGCGCTGCAGGCGGCGGGGGAGCGTTTCTACGGCTTCGACGCGCGCGGGGCGTACTGGGCCGACATCGGCACGCCCGACGAGTACCGTCGCGCGAGTTACGACGTCGTCTGCGGCGCAGTGCGCATTCCGCAGACGGTTCCGAACGGCATTGCTGCGTCGGCCGCCGTCGGCAGCGGCGTGCGCATCGAGGGCCCGGTGCGCATCGGCGCCGGCGCTCGCATCGGCGACGGCGTCACGATCGTCGGCCCGAGCGTGCTGGACGACGGCGTCGTCGTAGAAGCCGGAGCGGTGCTGGAACGCAGCATCTTCTGGGCGAACGCGCGCGTCGGCGCGAAAGCCCACGTGCGCGACACGATCGTCGGACGCGGCTTCTGCATCGAGCCGGAAGCGCGCCTGGCCAACATGCTCGTCGCGCCGACCGAGTAGCGACCGCCAACCGCTAGGCGACGGGCGCGATCGTCGTGATCGAGCCTCATGGCCTGGCATGCATTGCTCGACGCCCTCTTTCCGCCGCAGTGCGCGGGCTGCAACGCGATCGGAAGCGGGCTTTGCCGCGCGTGCACGCCCGAAGTCGCTCCCGTCTCGGTGCGCTTCCCCGGGCTGCGCGTGCGAGCGGCGTCGCTCTACGAAGGAACGCTTCGCAGCGCGGTGCTTGCAATCAAGGATGGGCGGCGCGACGTCGCCGACGCCGTCGGCCTCTTCGTCGCCGGTCTCATCGCCCCGGGAGCGATCCTGCTGCCGGTCCCCACGACGCGCAAGCGCCGGCGCGTGCGCGGATTCGACGGTGTCGAGCGCATCGCGCGCCGCGCTGCCGAAGTTGCCGGCGCGCAGGTAACCAGTGCGTTGACGCAGCGCGCGGGCGGCGCGCAGCAGGGGCGTTCGCGGCGCGAGCGCATCGCGGCACGCGGCCGCTTTGCCTGCGACGCCTCGATCGCCGGCAGCCGCGTCGTCCTCCTCGACGACGTCTGCACGACCGGTTCGACGCTGCTGGACTGTGCGGCCGCGGTGCGCGAAGCGGGCGGCTTCGTGGAAGAAGCGGTCGTCGTCGCGGTCTCGCTGCGCGAGGCGGGCTACCGCGAGGGGGCGACGAAGAGCGCTCACCCGTGGAAAAATACCAACGGCTGACGCCGCTCGACGAGCTCTTCTTGCAGCGTGCCTACGAGCTCGCCGCTCGCGGCATCGGCAATACCTCGCCGAATCCGCCGGTTGGGGCGGTCGTCGTACGCGACGGCCGGCTCGTCGGCGAGGGCTATCACCACCGCGCGGGCGCGGCCCATGCCGAGACGAACGCGCTAAGAGAAGCCGGGGCGAACGCGCGCGGCTCGACGCTCTACGTCTCGCTGGAACCCTGCCGTCACGTCGGTCGCACGCCGCCCTGCACGCAGGCG
Source organism: Vulcanimicrobiota bacterium (assembly GCA_963790985.1). GTDB lineage: Bacteria > Vulcanimicrobiota > Vulcanimicrobiia > Vulcanimicrobiales > Vulcanimicrobiaceae > Cybelea. The sequence goes on along the minus strand of CAWBQB010000003.1, from coordinate 1,108,938 downwards.
GTTCTCGAGGCGGGCATCGCTCGCGTCGTTGCGGGCACCTTAGACCCAACGCGCGGCGGCGGGGCCGACGAGCTGCGCGCGCGCGGCGTTGACGTCGCGGTTGCCGGCGATCCGACCGCGGCCGGCCTCATAGAAACCTTCGCGCGCAAGGACCAAAAGCGGCCGTTCGTTGCGTTGAAGATGGCGATGTCGCTCGACGGCGCGATCGCAAGCGAACCCGGCGTGCGACAGCAGCTATCGTCGGAAGCGGCGAGCCGCTACGTGCGCGAACTGCGCACCGCGCACGACGCGGTGATGGTCGGTGCGGGAACGGTTCGCGTGGACGATCCGCAGCTCACCGTGCGGCCGCCGCACGATCGCGTGCGCGAGTACGTGCGCGTCGTGGCCTGCGAGGCCGGGGCGCTGCCGCGCTCGGCGCGCGTCTTCTCGCCGGAGCCCGGTTATGCGAAGACGATCGTTCTCACGCCGTCGGACACGGCCGGGCGCCTTGACGACCTGCGCGGCGTGGCCGACGTCGTCTGCGTCGGCGAACCCGCAGCCGCCGCGCTCGACTTGCGCGCGGCGATGGAGGCGCTGCACGCGCGCGGCATCGCAAGCGTTCTCTGCGAAGGTGGCCCGACGCTCGGCGCCGCGCTGCTTGCCGCCGGCCAAGTGGATCGCTTCTACTGGGTTGTCGCGCCGCTCTTCTTGCGGAGTTCGCGCGCGGTCTCCGTGCTCGCGCGGGGTGCGCTCGACGCACCCGGCCTGCGCGTCCGCTTCGATCGCGTGGAGCGCGCCGGCGCCGACGTGGTGCTCTCGGGGACTTGTGAACGAGAGTGTTTAGCGGGATTATCGGCTACCGCGGCGTCGTCGTCGCGCTGCAGCCGGTCGCCGGCGGCGGCGCGACGCTGCGCGTGCGCTGCGAAGGCATCGCCGCCGAGCGCCCGGGCGTCAAAGACTCGATCGCGATCAACGGCGTCTGCCTCACCGCGATATCGGTCGAGGGGGACGTTGTCGCATGCGACGTCGTTCCGGAGACGCTGGCCCGAACCGCGCTGGGCGAACTCGTAAGCGAGGAGCGCGTCAACGTCGAGTATGCCGTTCGCGCCGGCCAGCCGATCGGCGGGCACTTCGTGTACGGGCACGTTGACGCCGCCGCGCGGGTTCTGTCGCGCACGAGCGAGGGGCAAGGAGAGCGCGCTCGCATCGAAGCGCCGCCGGCGCTTGCGGCCGATGCTCGCCGAGAAAGCCTTCGTCGCCGTGGACGGCGTCAGCCTCACCGTTGCGGCCGCCGCGGACGGATGGTTCGAGGTCGCCATCATCCCGGAGACACTCGCGCGGACGACGCTTGGGGAGCGGCCTGCCGGCAGTCGCGTCAATCTCGAGGCCGACCCCATCGCCCGCTACGTCTACCACATCCTCGCCGAAAGAAAAGAGAGATGACGCGATTTCAAGACAGGCTGCGTGAAGGCGCGCGCACGTTCGAGGCTCGTCTGAGCGTGCAGTGGGCCGACGTGGACTACGCCGGCATCATGTATTTCGCGGCCTACTCGCGTTTTGCCGAGTACGCCGAGATGCGGTTCTTCGGCGACTTGGGCTTTCCGTACGATACGGTCTTTGCCGAGTACGAGTTCTGGCTGCCGCGCGTGCGCGTCGAAGCCGAATACTTCGCGCCGGCGTTGATGAACGACTGGCTGCGCATGCGGACGCACGTGGAGCGCGTCGGCGCGTCGAGCGTGCGTTGGCAAACGGTCGTTTTCAACGAACGAACGGGCGAAGCCGGAGCGGCGATCACGTTTATCGTTGCGGCGATAGATGCGGCGACGCACAAGAGCCGGCCGCTGCCCGAGCCGATCCGCTCGGCGCTGGTCGCGTGCGTCGCGCCGGACGGCGCATGACGCAAGCCGGCACGTCGCGCGTGGCGATGCTCGTCGCACCGAAACGGATCGAGCTTGCGGGAGGAGGCGATCCCGCAGGCGCCCCCGGGCGGAATCGTCGTGCGCGTGCGCGCAGCGCTCACCGACGGCACGGATCTCAAGACGTACCGGCGCGGCCACCCGAAGATGCCGATGCCGACGCGATTCGGGCACGAGTTCTCCGGCGACGTCGAGGCGGTCGGCGCGGGAACCACGGCGTTCGCCGTAGGCGATGCCGTCATGTGCGCGCACACCGCGCCGTGCGGCCTCTGCTTCTGGTGCGAAAACGGTCAGGAAGAGCTCTGCGCTTCGATCATGGCGACGATGCTTCTGGGCGCCTACGCCGACCGCATCGCCGTGCCCGAGCGCATCGTCGCGCGTAACTGCTATCGCAAGCCCGATGGCATCGGCTACGCGGAGGGCGCGTTTCTCGAGCCGCTCGCCTGCGTGCTGCACTCCATCGCAACGCTCGCGCCGCAGCCCGGCGAAACGATTGCCGTCGCCGGCAACGGCGCCTTCGGGATCCTGCACGCGCTTGCGCTCCAGCGCGCGGGCGCCGACGCGGTGCTGTTCGGCAGACGACCCGAGCGCCTCGCGCTCGCAAAGGAACTCGGCCTGGACAGCGTCGACACGCGCAATGCGGACCCCGGCGACGCGCTGCTCGAACGCACCCAAGGGCGCGGCGCCGATGCGGTCGTCGAGTGCACGGGCGCGCCGGAGATATGGGAGGCCGCGCCCGGGTGGGTGCGCCGCGGCGGCCGCGTCTCGTTCTTTGCCGGCTTGCCCGCCGACGCGCGCGTCAGTTTTCTCGCCGCGCGCCTGCACTACGACGAAGTCCGCCTCCTCGCGCCCTTCCACTTTACGCCGGCCGACGTGCGCGCCGCCTACGCGCTCATCGAGGAGCGCGCCTTTCCGTTGATGCGCTTGGTCTCGCAAACGCATCCGCTGCACGACCTCGCCGCCGCGTTCGCAACGTTGGACGAGGGCAAGGGCATGAAAGCGCTGATCGAGCCATGACGGCGCAGACGATGCGCGCGGCCGTGCTCTACGACGTCGAGGACCTGCGAATCGAGGAGCGCCCCGTACCCAAGATCGCCGACGGCGAGGTGCTCGTTCGCGTGCGCGCGAGCGGCATCTGCAGCGGCGACGTCATGCCCTGGTACATCCGGCGCAAGGCGCCGCTCGTGCTCGGGCACGAACCCGCCGGCGTGGTCGAGGCGACCGCCGGAGAAACCTCGTTTGCCGTCGGCGACCGCGTGTTCGTGCACCACCACGCACCCTGCTTTGCGTGTCGCGCGTGCCTGCGCGGAGACCACGTTCAGTGCGCGACGTGGCGGGCCTCGAAGATCGACCCGGGCGGCATCGCCGAATATTTCCGCGTTCCGCGCGAGAATCTGCGCGATACGCTGGTGCTGCCGGAGAACGTTTCCTTTGCCGACGCGTCGCTCGTCGAGCCGCTCGCATGCGTCGTGAAGTCGCTGCGCCGCAGCGGCGTCGCGGCGGGCGACCGTCTCTACGTCATCGGTCTGGGCGTCATGGGCCTGCTGCACGTTCTTGCAGCGCTCCACTTGGGCGCCGAGGTTTTCGGAAGCGATTTTCTGCCGCAGCGGCGCGCCGCGGCGGAGCGTATCGGAGCGACCGCGTTTCACCCCGACGATGCCGCGGCCGTGCTCGGCGCGGGCGCCGACGTCGTCATTTGCGGCCCCGGCACGGCACTGGCGATGCGCGCCTCGTTCGAAGCCGCCGCGCCGGGCGGGACGGTCGTCATGTTCACGCCGTTCTCGCCCGACACGCCGCTCGAGGCCGACCCGGGACGCTTTTACTTTTCCGACCTGCGCCTGGTCGCGAGCTACTCGTGCGGACCGGACGACACGCGCGCGTCGCTGGCGCTCATCGGCGCGGGCGTCGTCACGGCCGAACGCGTCGGCGCGGAACTCGTCTCGCTCGACGACGTGCCGCGCGCCTACCGCGATCTCGCGCAGGCGCGCATCGTCAAACCGATCGTCTGCTTCTAGACTAGCTTTCGGCGTACAGCGGTGGGGCGGCGTCGGGCATCGGCAGCACGACGTCGTCGGCGCGCGAGGTGACGCGCCACGCGACGATCAGCGCGGCAAGGTAGAGCAGCGCCGCCAAGAACCACGGCGCGCCGATGAGGCCGAGCGAGCGCCACGGCCCCGCGAACAGCGCAAACGTCAGCGTGAAAAGCGACGGACCGATCAGCATCGAGATGCCGCGCACCGACCCGAGCGCGCCCTGCAGCTCGCCTTGGCTCTGCGGCCCGACGCGTCGCGTCATGAGCGCCTGCGACGAGGCTTGGTACATCGGCAGCGAAACGATCACGGCCGCGACGAGAAAGAGCGGCCCGCTGTTCGCGCCCAGAAGCGCGACGCCGACCACGGCCAGCACGAGGCTTGCGAGCATGGTGCGCCGCTCGCCCAGCCGCTTGACGACCGGGCCGACCATCGTCGCCTGATTGACCGCGGCGACGATGCCGATGAGCGCGAGCGTCAAGCCGATGCTCCCGGTGCTCCAGCCGAAGGCGGCGATGCAGTAGATCACCCAAATGTTGGGAAAGACTTCGTGGGCGACGTACGTGATGAAGTTCACTAACGTCAAACCCATCAGCTCGCGATGCGAGCGCAGCAGGCGCAGCGACGCTATGGGGTTTGCGCGCCTCCACTGCAGATGCGCCGTGCGATCCTCGCGCTTGAGCGATTCGGGCAAGACGAAGAGCCCGTAGAGCGTGTTGAGCAGCGCGAACGCGGCGGCCGCCCAAAAGGTCAGCCGCGGATTGAAGTTTCCCAGGATGCCGCCGACGGCGGGGCCGAGCACGAAGCCCAATCCGAAGGCGCTGCCGATCATGCCGAAGGCGGCTGCGCGCTTTTCGGGCGGCGTCACGTCGGCGATATAGGCGCTCGCCGTGGTCATATTCGCGCCGGCCATGCCGGAGACGACGCGCCCTACGAAGAGCCACCAGAGATTCGGCGCCAGCGCCATGATCGCAAAGTCTACGACCGTCACGGCGTTCGACAGCAGGATAACCGGCCGGCGGCCGACGTGGTCGGAGATCATGCCGAGCAGCGGTGAGAAGAAGAACTGCATCAGCGCCCAAGCCGTCGCAAAGATGCCGATGATCTCGCCGGCGTGCGCGAAGTCGTTGCCGACGAAACCCGCGATGAGTTTCGGCAGCACCGGGCCGATCATGCCGAAGGCGAGCATGTCGAGCAGAACGGTGATGAAAATGAAGATCGTCGCCGCGCGGCGCGGCGAGTCAGCTTGCGGCATCGGTTTCACTCCGCGCCGGCGGCGCCTCGTAGAGCAGGGACAACCAGAGATCCACCGCGCGATCCACACGCGCGCGATCGTGCGTGGCGAGGAGGTCGAGCAGAAAACCACGGAAGCCGGCGACCAGCATCGTGCTCGCGGCTCGCGCGTCTTCGCGCGTCGCGCCGGGGCGCATCGCGCACGCTTCGAGCGCATCCAGCCATTCGGCGACGTAGCCGTCGAGATAGCCCGGGAAGCGCGAGCGATCGTGCAGCGCAAGGGAATAGACTTCCAGCGAGAGGCGCGTCAGCGGCTCCCATTGCGGCTTGCTCCACTCCGCCCAGAGCGCGCGGGCGACGGCGCGCGGCGAAAGATCGGTGAGCTTGAGGTTGGCCATCATCGTGCGCTGGCGGTTGCGGCCGCTCCGAACGATCTCGACAACGAGGTTCTCCTTGGATCCGAAATGGTAGAGCAGCCCCCTCGGGCTCGACTTGACCGCCTTGGCCAGCGGCCGCAAGGACAGCTCGGCTAAGCCGTGGCGGCAGACGTAGTCCACGGCTTTCTCGAGCAGCTCGGCGCGCCGAGCCTCGTCGGGGGTTCTGGACACCTCCTATCGTAGCATAATTGAAACAGTCGTTTCAATACGGGACGGCCGATTGTCATGCTGGCGGATTGTCATGCTGAGCGTAGTCGAAGCATGACCCGTGCCGCCCTTCGACTCCGCTCAGGGTGACAAGGGAACTCTGCGGTTAGTTCGGCAGGCTGTTCGGGATCGTCGTGAAGCCCGCGCTGATGATGGCGTCTGCGACGAAGACGAGCAAACGCACCGGAGCTGGACCTTCCCGCTGCTCCGAAAAAGAACCTAGATCAATAAGCGAGGAGGCCGGGCGCCCGCTTTAGATGGTGCTGTCTTGACATTTGTAAACTAAACCGTAATCTTCGTAGGGGTGGAGCGCTTTGCCGACGTTCTGAACGCCTCGATGGAGGCCGCCGGGCTGACCGCCGCCCAGGTCGCCGACGGTGCCGGGCTGACGGAGTCGGCCATCTCGCTGCTGCGCTCGGGGCGCCGCGAGCCCTCGTACCGCACGCTCCAGCGCCTGGGCCGCGTCTTCCCGTCGCTCGGCGACACCCTTTCGGTCCGCGACGAAGCCATTGACTCGATCGAAAGCGCCATCGCCGACATACGCGCCGGCGCGATGGTCATCGTCCTCGACGACGAGGATCGCGAGAACGAAGGCGATCTCGTCATGGCGGCCCAGATGGCCACGCCCGAGGCGATCAACTTCATGCGCAAGCACGCCGGCGGCCTCATCTGCGTGCCGATGACGGGCGCTCGTCTCGACGAACTGCAGATTCCGCAGATGGTGCGCGACAATACGGCCGTGCACGAGACGGCGTTCACCGTTTCGGTCGAGGCCCGCGGCATGACGACGACCGGCATTTCCGCGCACGACCGCGCGGCAACGATCAAACGGCTCATAGATCCCGACGCAAAGGCCTCCGACTTCCTGCGACCGGGTCACACCTTTCCGCTGCGCGCGCGCGAAGGCGGCGTGCTCGTGCGTGCCGGACAAACCGAAGCGGCGGTGGACCTCGCGCGCCTTGCGGGCCTCTATCCCGCGGGCGTCATTTGCGAGATCATGGCCGAAGACGGCACGATGGAACGGCTCGCGGGCCTGCGCGGCTACGCCGGCCGCCACGGCTTGCGGCTCGTGACCGTCAAGGATCTGATCGCGTACCGTCTGCGCACCGAGAAGCTCGTCGAGCGGGTCGCCGAGTTTTCGCTGCCGACGAGGTACGGCACGTGGCGCGGCGTGGCGTACGACACGACGATCGACGGCAACACGCACGTGGCGCTCGTCATGGGCGACGTCGGCGACGGCAAAGGCATTTTGGTGCGCGTGCACTCGGAGTGCATGACGGGCGACGCGCTGCACTCGATACGCTGCGACTGCGGCGCGCAGCGCGACGGGGCGATGGCGCTGATCGAGCGCGAAGGGCGCGGCGTGTTTCTCTACTTGCGCCAGGAGGGCCGCGGGATCGGGCTGGCTAACAAGCTGCGCGCCTACGAACTGCAAGACCGCGGCGCCGACACCGTCGAGGCCAACCTCGCGCTCGGGCTTCCGATCGACAAGCGCGACTACGGCATCGGCTCGCAGATCCTCGCCGATCTCGGCGTGCGCGAGATGCGCCTCATCACGAACAACCCCAAGAAGATCTTCGGGCTCGAAGGCTACGGCCTCAAGATCGTCGGCCGGATGCCGATACAGACGACGCCGACCGTCCACAACAAACGCTACATGGCGACCAAACGCTCGAAGCTCGGGCACATGATCGACGAAATGACGACGCCGTGAAGGGCGGCTCGGCCGCACCCGCTCCGGACTGCAGCGGGCGGCGCTTCGGCATCGTCGTCGCGCGCTTCTACTCCGACCTTGCCGACCGGCTGGTAGACGGCGCCCAACGCGCCCTGCGCGACTGCGGCGTCGCCGAGGAGCACGTCGCCTGTTACGACGTTCCCGGCTGTTTCGAACTTCCGCTGGCCTGTCAGCAGCTCAGCGACACCGGCCACTTCGACGCGCTCGTGGCGCTCGGCGTCGTGATCCGCGGCGAAACGCCGCACTTCGATTTCGTCGCCGGCGAGTGCGCGCGCGGCATCATGGACGTCATGCTGCTGACCGGAACGCCGATCGGCTTCGGCGTGCTCACGACCGAGAATTTGGCGCAAGCGCAAGAGCGCGCCGATCCAAGCGGCGGCGACAAAGGCTACGTTGCGGCGATAACGGCGGCGACGATGCTGGGACTGGCCGCGGGATTGCCTCGCGCCGGTTTTCGCGGAGGCTCGGCCAGCTAGATGGCCGAGGACTTCGAAGCCGTGGTCTGGGACGGCGACGCCGTACGCTATCTCGACCAGCGCATGCTGCCGCACGAAGTGCGCTACGAGCGCGCCCGAACGGCCGCCGAGTTCGAAGCGGCAATTCAAACTCTAGCCGTGCGCGGTGCACCGTGCATCGGCGTCTTCGGCGCGTACGCGGTCGCGCTGCTTCGCCGCGACATTTCCGACGACGAAGGATTCGAGGCCGCGGCCTCGCGCGTGCGCGCCGCGCGCCCGACGGCGGTCAATCTCGCCTGGGCGGTCGACCGCGTGCTCGGCGCGAGCGATCCGTTGCGCGAGGCCCGAGCGATCCACGACGAGCAGATCGAGATGGACGCCGCGATCGCGCGCTACGGGCTCGAGCTGATTCCCAAGGGCGCGCGCATACTCACGCACTGCAACACCGGGCCGCTTGCGACGGCCGGCGGCGGCACCGCGGCGGGCGTCATCTTGGCCGCGCAGCGCGCCGGCAAGAAGCCGCGCGTTTTCGTGGACGAGACGCGCCCCTTGCTGCAGGGCTCGCGCTTGAACTACCTCGAGCTGCGCCGCGCCGGCGTGGACGCCGTGCTGGTCGTGGACGGCGCGGCGGCGATCGTCATGCAGCGCCAGGGCATTGACCTTGCGATCGTGGGCGCCGATCGCATCGCGCGCAACGGCGACACGGCCAACAAGATCGGCACCTACGGCGTGGCGATCCTCGCAGCCCATCACGGCATTCCCTTCTACGTCGCCGCGCCGCGCACGACGTTCGATCTCGCGATCGCGTCGGGCGAGGAGATTCCCATCGAAGAGCGCGCCGCCGAGGAAGTGGCGGCCTTTCGCGGCGCGCGCGTCGCACCCGAGGACGCCGTCGCATACAATCCGGCGTTCGACGTGACGCCGGGGCATCTCGTCACCGCGTTCGTCACGGAGTGCGGGATCATCCGGCCGCCGTATGCGGAGTCGCTTGCGGAGCTGGAGTTCCGGCCCTTCGTTCGCGGGGCCGGCGCGTGAAGGCGTACGATTTTCTCGACGGCTCGCCGGCGATCGGCAGGCTCGTCGTCATCGAGGGCACCGAACGCGTCCTGGCCGATCTCGCGCTCGAGGCCTCGCTCGACCGCCTGCTGCCGGCGGAGGTGCGCGAGCTCAATCTAGCGAGATTCGAGGCCGACGACGTCGGCGACTCGTCGTGCGTGCGCGAGGCGGCGCAGGCGATGCCGTTCCTCGCGGATCGCCGCGTCGTGGTCGTCGCCGAGACGCAGAGCCTGCGCGCCGAAGCGCGCCGCAAGCTGTGGGACGTCGCGCAAGCGGTCCCCGAGGGCAACACGCTGATCCTGCTCGATCTGCTCTCGCCGCGAGCAAAGACGCCGACGCCGTTCGGAACGCTCGCGGGGCGCAGCGCGCTGCGCGTGGACACGACCGCCGGTGCGGAGGCGCGCGAACGTTACGTAAAGGAGACGCTGGCGCGACTCGGCGCCAAGGCCGATCCGTGGGTCGTTGACGAGCTCGTGCGCAGCGATGCCGATCTGACGTCGGTGCGCAACGATCTCGAAAAGCTCGCACTGGGGCGAGCCCGGATCACGCGCGCGGATTTGGAACGCGAAGCGATCACCGTCGGAGATCCGAAGGCATACAAGTACGCAAGCGCGCTGCTCGCGGGTAAAACCGCCGAGGCGCTCGAGATCGCGCAGGAGATGTTCGCGAACGACACGCGCGCGGCGGTCGCGCTGCTTTCGGCGCTCGCGACCGAATGCGGCTACGTCTGGGAAATGGCCCGGCCAGGCGGCAGGCTGCCGGAACGATTGCAGTTTCGCGAGCGCGCGCTGCGGTCGCTCGGGGACCGCATCGGCGCGCGCCGCGCGCGGGCGGCATACGAGCGCGCGGTGCGCGGCATCGAGGCGGTCGTCACCGGGCAGATCGGAAGCGACGTCGACGAGCAGCGAGCGCTCGTGGATCGTTTGAGCGTCGAGCTCTCCGCGCTCTCCCGCTAGCCGTCAAATCCTCCACTGCCAGGCGTTCCAGGATTCGACCACCGGGTTGGGGTCGAAGCCGTGGAAGTCAACGCTGATCGCTTCCTGCGAGCGTTGCCACCAGAAGAAGATGGCGGGGTTGTCGGTAACGAGGAGGCGTTCGATCGCCGCGTAGGCGGCCTTGCGCCCCGCACGATCGTAGCGGCGCAGCGCCGCGTCTTGTGCGGCGTCCATCGCCGCGCTGCAGTAGCGCGTGTCGTTGTAGCCGTGCGGCGGCACGTTGGCGCACGAGAACTGCGCGGAGTTGTCCGGATCGATCCCCGCGTACCAGCCGAGGACGATCAGGTCGAACTTTCCGCCGTGCTGGATGCCGCCCATGGCTTCGGGCGCATACAGCAGATCGGCGGGATAATACTTCACCGCGACTTCTATGCCGACGCGCTGCAGTGCGGCCTGAATCAGGAGGCTCGCCGAGCGGTGCGTCGCAGTTTGCGAGTCGGTCGCCAGCAAGAGCTGCATCGGCCGCCCGTTCTTGCGCACGATGCCGTCGGCGCCGGGAATCCAGCCGGCTTGGCGCAGGAGCCTCTGCGCCGTTACGGCGTCGAACGGCTCCGAACGGACCGCCGGATCGAATGCCCAGAGCCAATTCGGAAGATCGCCCGTCGCAATTTGCGTCTGGCCGAATGCGAGCTGGCGCGCGAACGCGGACTTGTCGAGCGCCGCCGCGATGGCGCGGCGCACGAGCGGGTCGGCAACGGCGGGGCGGCTGAGATTGAGCTCCATGCCCTCGTATCCGTTGACGTTCACCCAGACGATTCGCGCGTCGGGCAGCGCGCGCAGCGCCGGGTAGGTCTGCATGGACGGCTGCAGGAGGTAGTCGATCGCGTGCGTCTGCAGCAGGTTCACGGCCGTGTTGTCGTTGGCGACGAACTCGATCTCGATCCGCTTCAGGCCCGGCGGCCCCTGGAAGAATGACGGGTTTGCGACCAGCTCGATGCGGTCGCCGCGCTTCCAAGACTCGAAGCGGAACGGCCCGTCGCTGACCGCCGGCGCTGCGCCGAACGCGAGGTGGTTGATGTCGGGGTACGTTGCGAGCACGTGCGCCGGAACGACCGAATACGGCTGGTCGCTCTCGGCGAAGAACGTGTTGGTGAACGGCGCGAAGCGTCGCTTGAGATGCACGATCGCCGTCTGCGGATCGGGCGTGTCTATGGACGCGACGTCGTCGTAGCCGTGGCGCGAAACCACGTCGTTATTCGGATTCTCGATCGCCTGCCACGACCAGAGCACGTCGCGCGAGGTCACCGCGGCGCCGTCGCTCCAGCGAGCGTTGCCGCGCAGATGGTAGGTGACGCGCAGCCCGTCCGCGCTGATGCCGCCGTTGGCCTGCGTCGGAACCGACGTCGCGAGCATTGGCACCGGATTGCCGCGATCGTCCGCCGAGAGGAGCGGCTCGAACATCAGGCGGTCGATGAAGCCTTCGACGGTCGTGCCAGCAAGGAGCGGATCGAGGCTCTTTGGCTCCTCGGTGACCGCGACGCGCAGCACTCCGGGGTGCGTCCACGCGTGGCGTCCGTCCACGGCGGCGCCGCTCTTCGCGCAGCCGGCGAGGCCGGCACCGGCCGCGAGCAGACACGCGAGCGTCGCCTTCATCGGCTCGCACTTACGGTGACGAGGCGGCGGCTTCCCGCGAGGCGAAGGCCATGGCGCTCATGGATTACCGCACCTACGCGTCGCCGTTCTCCTGGAGGTACGGGCGAGCCGAGCTTCGCTCGCTCTTCTCGGAGGAGACGCGGCGGCGGCTCTGGCGCGCCGTGTGGGTTGCGCTGGCCGAGGCTCAAGCGGCGCAAGGGCTCGTCAGCGAGGAGGAGCTCGCCGACCTGCGCGCGCACGCCGGCGACGTTGACGTCGAGTCCGCGCTTGCGATCGAGCGCGAGATCTCGCACGACCTCATGGCCGAGATTCGCGTCTTCGCCTCGCAAGCGACGCTCGGCGGCGGTAAACTCCACCTCGGCGCGACCTCGATGGACGTTGAAGATACCGTCGAGACCTACCGGCTGCGCCTCGCGCTCGCGCACGTCGGGGAAAATCTTCACGGACTTCTCGGCGAGTTCGAAAAGAAGGTCCGAACCTACGCCGACGTCGTCTGCATGGCGTTCACCCACTTGCAGCCGGCCGAGCCAACGACCCTGGGCTACCGCTTGGCCTCCTACGCGCAAGATCTGCTGATTGACGACGCAAACCTGCGCTTCGCGTTTGACAACCTGACGACGAAGGGTATGCGGGGAGCCGTGGGCACCGCGGCTTCTTACGAACTGCTCTCGGATCAGCCCGGGCGCTCGGCCGATGTCGAGAGCCACGTCCTCGAGCGCTTCGGCCTTGCGGCCCGCGAGATCAGCACCCAAACCTATCCCCGCAAGCTCGACTACCTCTTGCTCTCCGCGCTCGCCGGCCTGGGCGCCTCGCTTTCGAAGTTCTCGGCGGACGTGCGCATCCTCAGCAGCCCGGAGTTCGGCGAGCTCGCCGAGCCGTTCGGGCGCCGGCAGGTCGGCAGCTCCGCGATGCCGTTCAAACGAAACCCGATTCTCTGCGAGCGCATCGGTTCGCTCGCGCGACTGCTGCTGGGATACGCCGAGGTCGCCTGGCAGAATGCCGCGACGAACTTTCTCGAGCGCACGCTCGACGACAGCGCGAACCGCCGAACGATCCTGCCCGAAGCGCTGCTCTGCGCCGACGAGATCGTGACGCTGGCTCGCACGGTCGTCGGCGGGCTGCGCGTCGAGGAGCGCCGCATCGCGCATAACCTGCGGGCGTACGCGCCTTTCGCCGGAACCGAAGCCGTGCTGATGGAAGCGGTGCGCGCCGGCGGAGACCGCCAGCGCCTGCACGAAGCGATTCGCGGTGCATCCATGGAGGCGTGGGAAGCGATCGGTCGCGGCGAGGACAATCCGCTCTCGGTGCTGCTCGCGGGAGATCGCGAGCTGACCGCGCTGCTCGATCCCGCCGAGATACGCCGCCTGCTCGACCCGACCGGTCACGTCGGCACCGCGCCGCAGCGCGCGCGCATGCTGGCCGACCGCATCGAGCGTCTGGCGCCGTTCCCCCGCCAGACCGAGGTGCGCGTCACGTGAACAAAGGCATAGAGATCGCGCGCGGCAAGACGAAGATTCTCTACGAGAATCCCGGCCAGCCGGATCAGCTCGTCGTCGCGCAGACCGACCAAATCTCGTCGGGCGACGGCGTGCGCCGCAGCGTCATCGCCGGGAAGGGGCGGCTCGCCGCGCAGACGACGGCGCGAGTCTTCCGCCTGCTCAATCTCTGCGGCCTGCCGACGCATTACCTCAACGGCGGCGAAGACGACGACAACAACGAGACGGTCGTGCGGCGCTGCAACATGATTCCCCTCGAGGTCGTCACGCGCGGCGTCGCCGCAGGCTCGTTCGCCAAACGCAACCCCGGGCTCGCGCGCGGCACGCTCCTCGTTCCGCGGGTCGTCGAGTTCTTTCTCAAGGACGACGCGCGCCACGATCCGATGATCTCGCCCGACGAGATCGTCTCGTCCAATCTCGCCGCACCGCAAGAGGTCGGCGTGATGACGGAGCTGGCCCGGTTGACGTACGACATCCTGTTTCACGCGTGGCGCAAGCGCGAGGTGCTGCTGGTTGACTTGAAGATCGAGTTCGGACGGCTGGCGGGCGGAGAGAATCAAGGGCAGCTCGTCATTGCCGACGTGATTGACAACGACTCGTGGCGCATATGGCCGCAGGCGCGCGAAGAACTGATGCTCGACAAACAAATCTACCGCAATCTGGAAACCGTGGACGACGAGGCGCTCGAACGCGTGAAGCGCGCCTACGAGCGCGTGGCGGACTTCGTCGGCACCTTCCCGGTGATGCGCTCGGGGATGGTGGCCGTCATCGCCGACGGCCCCGCGCAGGCCGAGCGCGCGAACGAGGCGGCCAAAGTTTTCGGCCAGCTCGGCTTACCGACGGTGCGGCACGTCGCCAGCCCCACGACCACGCCGGGATACGTGCTGCAGCTTGCGCAACAGCTCGAGGCCAGCTTCGCGCGGCTCATTTTCGTCGCGGTCGGTGAGGACGATCTGCTCCGCTCGATGCTCGACGCGGTTTCCTCCGCACCGGTGCTGGACGGACGCATGGAGGCGCAGCGGCTGGCGATGGACTGCGCGAAGCTGCTCGGCCTCGAAGACACCGTGCTCTACGGGCGCACGCTTCTCATGCAAGCCAACGCGCGCTCCGCGATCGTGCATGCCGACGCTTCGCTGCAGCAAATGCCGCCGCAAGGGGGGACGCTTGCATAACACGCTCGCCTCGCGGGTGCCCAACGTGGCCCTGCGCGACGACGAGCTGGCGAAGATCGCGCAGCGGCTGGGACGCGAGCCGACGCTGGTCGAGCTGCACGCGTTTGACGCGCAGTGGAGCGAGCACTGCAGTTATAAGTCGAGCCGCGATCACCTCAAACGCCTGCCGACCGCGGGGCCCAACGTCGTGCTCGGCCCGGGGGAGGATGCCGGCATTCTCCATCTCGGCACGCACGACGGCGAACGGTACGCCGTCGTCGTCGCGCACGAATCGCACAACCACCCCTCGCAGGTCGTGCCGTTCGAGGGCGCCGCGACGGGTATCGGCGGCATCGTTCGCGACGTGCTCTGCATGGGCGCCGAGGTCATTGCCGTCGCCGATCCGCTGCGCTTCGGCCGCACGGAGGAGCCGGGCTCGCACCAGCGTTACGTTGCCGAGAGCGCGGTAGACGGGATCGGCGCCTACGGCAATGCGATCGGCGTTCCGAATCTCGCCGGCGACGTCTACTTCGATCGTGGCTTCGACGAGAACTGTCTCGTGAACGTCGTCGCCCTTGGCATCGTCAAGGAATCGGACGTCATCTCCTCGCGCGCGCCCAAAGGCGCCGAAGGCTGGGAGCTCGTGCTCGTCGGGAAGGCCACCGACCCGAGCGGTTTCGGCGGCGCGTCTTTCTCGTCGCTGACGCTCGACGCCGACGACGCCGAGGCGAACAAAGGCGCCGTCCAAGTCCCCGATCCGTTCTTGAAGAACGTGCTGATGCGCGCGAGCTACCGCGTCTTTGCGCTCCTGCGCGAGATGAAGATCGTCGCGGCCTTCAAAGACCTCGGCGCCGGCGGCATCATGGGCTGCTCGGCGGAGATCACCTCGAGCGGCGGCTACGGCGCCGAGATAGACTTGGATCTCGTCAACGTCGCCGTCGAAGGGATGCCGCCGCAAGTCATCGCCGTCGGCGAGACGCAAGAGCGTTTGCTTTGGGTGCTGCCGCCCGAGATCGTGCCCGAAGTGCTGCGGATCTACAACGAAGAGTTCACCCTTGGGGAAGTCGCGCGCAACGCTCGAGCGACGTCCATCGGCCGCGTCACCGCCGAGCGGCGATACGTTCTGCGCCATCAAGGTTCGGTGGTCATGGACGTCGAGAGCGAGTTCCTGACCGGTTCGATTCGCGACGAGCTGCCGTACACGGAGATCATCCGCCACGAGGGCGCGGTGCAGCAGCTGCCGGCGGTTGACGTCGAGGCGCTCTTTCCGCAAGTGCTCGCGCACCGCGACGTCTGCTCGCGCGAACCGCTCTACCGCCGCTACGACGCGGTCGTTCGCGGGCGCACCGTGCTGCCGCGCGGCGCCGCCGACGCGGGCGTCCTTGCGCCGGTTCCCGGCTCGCGCCTCGGCGTGGCCCTGGCCGTTGCGGGCAACCCGCGCTACGCGCGCATCGACCCGGCGTACGCTGCCAAACGCGCCGTTCTCGAGGCGATGCAGCGCGTCGTCGCGGTAGGCGCGCGTCCGATCGGTCTGACGGACTGCCTGAACTTCGGCAATCCGCGCAAGCCCGAGCAGTACGGCGAGTTCGTCGCCGCGGTGGACGGCCTCGCGAAGGCTGCGAGCGCGTTCGATCTGCCCTTCGTTTCGGGGAACGTCAGCCTCTACAACGAGTCGGCGGCGGGCGCCGCCGTGCCCGGTTCGGCGATCGTCGCTTGCGTCGGCGCGATCGAGGATCTCTCGCGCGTCGTTACGCCCGGCCTCAAGGCGCGGGGTTCTGCGCTGCTCTGGATCGGAAGCCGCGAGCTGGTCTTGGGGGGTTCTGTCTTGAGCGAGCTGCTTGGGGTGGAAGACGTGCTGCCGAGCATCTCCTACGGCGCGGAACGCGCGGCGGTCGCGATCGTGCAGGAGGCGATCGCGCGCGGCGTGGTGCGCTCGTGCCGCGCGATCGGCGACGGCGGCATGCTCACCGCTCTGGCGCGTCTGGCGTTCGACGCGATGCTGCGCGGGCGGCCGATCGGCGCCGAGATAGATTTCGGCAATCCGCTCTGCGAGGCCGCGGGGTTCGTCTGCGAGGTGAGCGACGATTCCGGGGTCGACCTTACGGGGGCGCTGCGGGTCGGCGAGACGACCGCCGGCGGCGAGCTGGTCGTCAACGGCGTGCGCTTCGATATCGCGCGGCTCTTCGACGCGTGGTCGCGCCCGTTGGCCGAGGTGTATCCGTGACGAAGCGAATCGGCGTGCCGGTCTTCCCCGGCACGAACTCCGAGGACGAAACGGTGCGCCTGCTCAACGATTGCGGCGGCGATGCCGAGCTCGTGCATTGGTCGCAGGCGGAACGCTTGGCGGACTACGACGCGTACGTGCTCTCCGGCGGATTCGCTCACGAAGACCGGATTCGCGCCGGCGCGATCGCCGCGCACGACCGCATGATGGATTTCGTGATCGACGGGGCCGGGCGCGGCAAGCTCGTGTTGGGCATCTGCAACGGCGCGCAGATCCTCTTGGAGGCCGGGCTCGTGCCGGGGACGAGCGGCGCGCGCAAGCCGACGGCGGCGTTCACGCGCAACGCCCCCGAACCGCACTTCGTCTGCCGGCACGTGTACATCAAACTTGCGATCGACCCGTCGCGCTGCGCGATCACGCGCGCGCTCGAGCCGGAGGCGCTCGTGCCGGCGTGGGCCGCCCACGCCGAGGGACGCCTCGCCGCCGACGACGCGCACCTGCGCGAGATCGTCGCGGGCGAACACGTGGCGTTCGTCTACGCCGGCGCCGACGGCAAGGTTGACGACGCAGCCGTCCCCAACGGTTCGGCGCTGCGCTGCGCGGGCTTGGTGAACCGAAGCGGAAACGTGCTCGCGATCATGCCGCATCCCGAGCGCGACGGCTGGAACTTCAACCACCTCGATCGCCGCGAGGGAACCGACGTTCTGGCGCCGTCGGGCGGCGCCGCGCTCTTCCGCAGCTTCGTCAAGGCTCTGTCGTGACTCGCGCCGTCGCCGTCTCGCTCAAGATTCCCGACAATGCGGCCTACACCGCGCTCGTGGCGTTGCGCCGGCTCGGGGTCGCCGCCGAACGCGTCGAGCGCAGCGACATCTGGACGTTCGAGGGAGACGATGCCGCGGCGGAGACGCTCGCAGCGCGCGTCGAGGCAGACGAGACGATCTTCAATCCGAACAAGCACCGCTTGACGCTGCTCGAGCAGCCCGCGCCGCGAGCCGGCGAGGTGTGGATCCGCCGCCGGGAGGCGACGGCCCGAGGCCCGATCGCGGTCGCGTGGCGCCTCTTCGACGCCCGCGGCGTGCCGGCCGGGCGCGAGGTCCTCGCCGCAGCAGTCGAGCGACTTTTGTGCAACCCGGCAATCGAAACGGCCGTCTACTCGCCGTAATCGCTCCGGCGGCGCGCAGGCGAGGAAGATGCCGTCGCGGGCAAGTAAGGGTACGCGCACATGAATCGTCCCTACACCATCGCCACGCTGGGCTCGCATTCGGCATTGCAGATTCTCAAGGGAGCCCACGACGAAGGCTTCCGCACCTTAGCCATCTCGAACCGAGAAACCGAACGCCTCTATCGCTCGTTCGGCTTCGTGGACGAGGTGATCGCAGTCGAGCGCTACTCGGAGTTCATGTCTCACATCGAGGAGCTGCGCCGGCGCAAGGCGATCATCGTCCCGCACGGCTCCTTCGTCGCCTACCTATCGCTCGACGAGCACAAGAAGATGACGGTGCCGTACTTCGGCAACAAGGCGGTGCTCGATTGGGAAGCCAGCCGCGAGCTGCAGCGCGAGTGGCTCTCGCGCGCCGGGCTGAAGCTCCCCCGGCAGTTCCGCACCGGGGCCGAGATCGACCGGCCGGTCATCGTCAAGCTGTACGGAGCCGCGGGCGGCAAGGGCTACATGTTCATCCGCGACACGCGCGACTTTGAGGTGCGCGCGGCGCACCTCAACGAAGCGTATATCATCCAAGAATACATCATCGGCGTGCCGCTCTACATTCATTACTTCTACTCGCCGCTGCAAGACAAGCTCGAGATCATGTCCATGGATCGCCGTTACGAGACGAACGTGGACTCGCTGGGGCGCATTCCCGCCGCCGCGCAAGAAGGCATGGACGTCAGCCCGTCCTACGTCGTCGTCGGCAACCAGCCGGTTTCCCTGCGCGAGTCCATGCTGGCCGAAGCGCTGCGCATGGGCGACGACGTCGTGAAGATCAGCAAGGAGATCGCCGGCCCCAAGGGGCTTTTCGGCGCGTTCTGCATCGAGACGATCATCACGCCGGACATCCAATTTTACGTCATGGAGATCTCGGCGCGCATCGTCGCCGGAACGAACCTCTTCATAGACGGCTCGCCGTACTCGTACCTGAACTACTCCGAACCGATGTCCACCGGGCGGCGAATCGCCCGGGAAATCAAGAACGCGTTGCTTACCAACAACCTGCGCCTGGTACTCGATGATTCGAGCGTTCTGTAGGATGGCCGCGGCGACGCTGACGGCCGTCGTCGTCCTCTCGTCGTCGCCGCCCGCACGAGCAACCCTGATGGTGGATCCGCTCGTGCTCTACCAGCAGATGAAGACCGCCTACGCCAAGGGCGCGACCGATGGCTGGAACTACCGCAGCCAGGAGACGTATCTTTCGACGATCTTCAATGCGGGGCGCGCGTACTCGCTGCAGTATCCGACCGATCCCAACTACGGCATCCTCGCGACGCTGACCGTGCAGATCGGCGGCGGCCTCCACTATAATCCGCTGACGAATCACGACGGCGCCGTCTGGTGGGTGCGCGAGGCGGCCGATTGGGTGGCGAAGAACTCGCAGGACGTCGCAACGATCCAACTCGCGCAGGCGCTGCTCGCGCGCGTCAACTCCGAGACGGACCCCGAACAGCTCGCGCGCTACGCCGATGCCGATGCGACGGCAAACCTGCAGACCTATCCGCGCGACGTGGATGCGACGCTGACGCAGTGCGAGGCGGCGTGGCGCGCCTGGCTTCTCACGCTCAATCCGGCGTGGCGTACGCTCGCGCTCCGCCGGGCGGCCGCGCCCGGGTTTCCGGTGGCGCACCTGCCGACCACGTGGGGCAACGAGCTGGTCGCGGCGGCGCAGGCAGCCTCGCCGGGGAGCAACGGCTACACCGTTGCGGACGCCGCCTACGCGCAGACGTTTCTGACGCGGCTGAAGGCGGTGGATCCGCTTCGCGTCATCACGACCGTGACGGCGCTGCCGCACGACGTCTACCTCTCGACGCTGGCGCCGGCCGACGAGTACTTCGGCCCGATGGGGATGTCCATTCTCGGCATCGAGAACCAGCTCAAGCACATCAACTTCATGCTGGACTACAACTACGGCAACGCCGAGAGCTCTCCGGCGCTCGACGTCGCCAACTCCGTCGTGGACATGCAGAAGGTCTACCCGCGCGACCGCGACCTTCCAATGCTTCTCTACTGGTGCTACACGACGCTCGAGCGCATGACCGACGAACGCTCGCGCCACGCGGCGGGGCAGATCAAGGCGATTCTCACCGTCGAGTACCAGGACAGCCCGCAAGCTCGCAAGCTGCTCGGCACCGGAGCGTGACCACTCCGGGCGTCGCCGAAACTCTTGCAGCCTACGATCCGTCGCGTCTGACGCTCTGCTCGATCGGCAGCCACTCGGCGCTCGACGTCGCGTTCGGCGCGCGCGCCGCAGGGCTGCGCAATCTCGTCGTGACCGCCAAAGGGCGCGAGCGAACCTACGTCGAGCACTACGCACGCCGCGAGAGCCCGATACCGCGCGGCTGCGTCGACGAAGTGCTCGAACTTCCGGCCTTCCACGAGATCCTGCAAGACGACGTTCAGGCGAAGCTGCTCGCGCGCAACGTCATCTTCGTCGCCAACCGCTCCTTCGAGGTCTACCTGCGCCAGAAGTACGGGTACGACGAGATCGAACGGCGGATGCTCGTGCCCTTTTTCGGAAACCGCCGGCTCTTGCGTGCCGAAGAACGCGACGAGCCGGAGAATCAGTACGCCCTGCTCGCGCGCGCCGGCATCCGCCACCCGCGCCAGTACGGCGACGCCGGCGAGATCGACGGGCTCGTGATGGTGAAAGCGCCGCACGCGAAGGTGAGCTTCGAGCGCGCGTTCTTCCTCGCGTCGTCGCCGCAGGAGTACCGCACCGTGGCCGAGCGCCTGATCGGCGAAGGCGTGCTGACGCAAGAGGGGCTGGCCTCGGCCGTGATCGAGGAGTACGCGCTCGGCCCGTCGGTCAACTTGAACTTCTTTTATTCGCCGATCCTCGGCGAGCTGGAACTCTCGGGCACCGACACGCGCCGTCAAACCAACGCGGAGGGGTTCCGCAATCTGCCGCCCGAGGCGTTCGAAGCGCTCCGCGGCGTGACCATGCGCCTGGAAGAGGCCGGGCATATCGCGACGACGATTCTTGAATCCATGCTCGAGCCGGCTTTCGAGATGGGCGAACGCTTCGTGGCGGCCGCCCGCGCCGCTCGCGCGCCAGGCGTCATCGGCCCGTTCGCCCTGCAGTGCATCGTGACGGCCGGGCCGCCGAAGGAACTCGTCTGCTACGACGTCTCGCTGCGCGTGCCGGGCTCGCCGGGGACCCGTTACACCCCCTACTCGGCCTACCGCTGGGGGCGCGACGTCTCGGTCGGGGAGCGGATCGCCATGGAGATCGTCATGGCGCGCGACACCGGGCGGCTCGCCGACGTGTTGACCTAAATGAAACGCACTTTGCCGCTGGAGGAATCATGACGACCGATCGTGTCCAAGAACGTGCCGGGGCCATAACCTTTAAAGGAAGCCCGATGACGCTGCTGGGGCCGCAGCTGCGCGCCGGCGACCCCGCCCCCGAGTTCACCCTGAGCGCATCCGACCTCGCGCCCGTCACGCTCGACGCGCTCCTCGACGAAGGCAAGAACGCGGCGATGCTGATCGTCGTTCCGTCGCTGGACACCGGCGTCTGTTCCATCGAATCCGCGAAGTTCAACGCCCGCTTGGGCGAGTTGCCGCCCGGCGTGCGCGCGGCCGTCGTCAGCATGGACCTGCCCTTCGCGCAAGCGCGCTGGTGCGGCGCGCAGGGCGACGTCAAGCTCGAGATGCTCTCCGACTATCGCGATCGCAGCTTCGGCAAGAACTACGGCCTGCTGATCGCACAGCTCGGCCTGCTCGCGCGCGCGATCGTCGTGATCGGCAAGGATCGCACGATCGCCTACGTCCAGCTCGTTCCGGAAGTCGCGAGCGAGCCCGACTACGACGAGGCGATCCGCGCAGCCGCCGCGGCCGCGGCGTAAACGGCGGCCGTGCCGCAAACGGTCTTCATTCTCGACTTCGGCGCTCAGTACAGCCAACTGATCGCGCGGCGCACGCGGGAGCTCGGCGTCTACTGCGAGATCGTGCCCTACGATACGCCGTGGAGCGAACTCGCGGCGCGCTCGCCCGCGGCGCTGATCCTCTCGGGCGGCCCGGAGAGCGCTCTCGCCGAGGGAGCGCCGGAGATGGACGCGGCGATCGTCGGGTCGGGCGTGCCGATTCTCGGCATCTGTTACGGGATGCAGCTGCTCGCGCGCGAGATCGGGGCCGAGCTCGTGCGTCTCGATCAGGCGGAGTACGGGCCGGCGACGCTCGTCGTCTCCAACGGCGAGGCGTCGCTCTTCGGCGGCGTCGTGCGAGAGTCGCGCGTCTGGATGTCGCACGGCGATTCGGTGCTCTCGCTGCCGAGCGGCTATCGCGCGTTGGCTTCCACGGCGCGCTGCCACATCGCGGCGCTGGGGAGCGATAAGAAGAAGATCTACGGCCTTCAGTTCCACCCCGAAGTCGCGCACACGCAGATCGGCACGGCGGTGCTCGACAATTTTCTCCACGAGATCGCCGGCATCGGCCGCGACTGGAAGATGGAGTCGTTCCTCGACCGCGCCGTCGAGGAGATCCGCGCCCAGGTCGGCAGCGACCGCGTCATCTGCGCGCTCTCGGGCGGCGTGGATTCGGCGGTCGCGGCGACGCTGGTCGCGCGCGCGATCGGCGAACAGCTCACCTGCGTGTTCGTGGACCACGGGCTGCTGCGCGCGGGTGAGGCCGAAGAGGTGGTCGCGGCGTTTCGCGACGTGCTCCATCTCAACGTCGTTGCCGTGGACGCGCGCGAGGAGTTTCTACGCAAGCTCGACGGCGTCGAGGATCCCGAACGCAAGCGCATCATCATCGGCCACGAGTTCATCGCGCTGTTCGAGCGCGAGGCCGCAAAGATCCCGGGCGTCAAGTACCTCGTGCAGGGGACGCTCTATCCCGACGTCATCGAGTCGAAGACCCCGCAGAGCAAAGCGGGGCACAAGATCAAATCGCATCACAACGTCGGCGGCTTGCCCGACGTGATGGGGTTGGCGCTGATCGAACCGCTGCGCGCGCTGTTCAAAGACGAAGTGCGCGCGCTGGGACGCGTGCTGGGGCTGCCCGAGCGAATCGTCGCGCGCCAGCCGTTTCCCGGCCCCGGCTTGGCCGTGCGCATCATCGGAGCGGTCACGGCCGAACGGCTGGAGACCGTCCGCGGTGCCGACAAGGTCGTGCGCGAGGAGATCGACGCCGCGCCGCTCGATCCGCGTCCGTGGCAGTACTTTGCCGTGCTGACGCCGGTCAAGAGCGTCGGGGTCATGGGCGATGGGCGCACCTACGCGAATCTCGTCGCGGTGCGCGCGATCACGAGCGAGGACGGCATGACCGCGGATTGGGCGCGTCTGCCGCACGAACTGCTCGAGCGCATCTCGTCGCGCATCGTCAACGAGGTTGCGGGCGTCAATCGCGTCGCCTACGATATTACGACCAAACCGCCCGCGACCGTCGAGTGGGAGTAGCGCGTGCGCGTTCTCGTCGTCGGTAACGGAGCGCGCGAAGACGCGCTCTCGTGGCGTTTGGCGGCCTCGCCGTCGTGCGATGCGATCTTCGCCGCGCCCGGCAACGCCGGGACCGCGTCGCGCGGGGAGAACTGGGACGTCGCCGCGACCGACGGCAAGACGCTTGCGGAGCGCTGCTTAGCCGAGAAGATCGACCTCGTCGTGCTCGGCCCCGAGACCGCCATCGCTGCCGGCGTGGGCGATCACCTGCGCGACGCCGGGCTCGCCGTCTTCGGGCCGAACCGCTCGGGCGGCCGCCTCGAGTCGAGCAAGGTATTCGGCAAGCGATTCATGGAGCGCCACGACATCCCGACCGCGCGCGCGGTCGTCGTGCGTTCGCTCGACGCGGCGAATCGCGCGCTCGAAACGTGGCGCGGTGCGGTCGTGATCAAAGCCGACGGGCTGGCCGCCGGCAAAGGCGTCGTGGTCGCGCCGAACGTCGAAGCCGCGCGAGCGGTGCTGGGCGAGTGGTACGCCCACGGCAAAGTCCCCGGGGGCGGGAGCGACGTGCTGCTGGAGCAGTGCCTGGCCGGGCGCGAGGTGAGCGTCTTCGCGCTTTGCGACGGGCGCGCCATCGTCCCGATCGGCGGCGCCTGCGACTACAAGCGCGCCGGCGACGGGGATTCGGGGCCGAACACCGGCGGCATGGGCGCGTATTCGCCGCCGCACGGTTTTCCCGACGACCTGTACGATCGCGTCCGCGAGCGCATCCTCGCGCCGCTCCTGCGCGGCCTGCTCGCCGAAGGGATCGAGTACGTCGGCGTGCTGTACTGCGGCTTGATGTGGACGGCGTCGGGCCCGTACGTCATCGAGTTCAACGTGCGCTTCGGCGACCCCGAGACGCAGGTGCTGCTCCCGCGCATCGGCGGCGACTTCGCGGCGTTCTGCAAATCGGTCGCGGACGGCGCGATGGACCTCTCGCTCGCGACGTACTCGCAGGAGTCGTGCGTCGGGATCGTGCTCGCGACCAGCGACTACCCGCAGAGCAGCACGCCTTTGCGCGGGCTGACGGCCGACGTTTCGCTCGACGAAGGCTGCCGCGCGTTCTGGGGCGCGTCGCAGCTTCAGGAGGGCGCCGTGAACACCGGCGGCGGGCGCGTGCTCACCGTAACCGCGCTGGGCGGCGACCTCGCGGACGCGCGCTCGCGGGCCTACGATGCAGTCAAACGGCTTGCGGGCCGTCTGGGAACCGGCGCGCTGACGTATCGCAGCGACATCGCACGCGTGGGCGACTAGTCAAGGAGGCGTACGGTCGGTAGCGAAGCGACGCCCCGTGTAACCCGACGCGCGAACGGCGGTTAATAGGAGAGGCATGGCACTTCGCTTCCAACCCCAGTCAGGGCGCCCGCTGGCGCCGGCAATCCCGACCCAGTCGCTGCTGGCGCAGGTGCTCGGCATCACCGCGCTCGGCCTGTGCGTGACGGCGTTTTCGGCGTGGCTCTTCCAGGATCTCGCACCGGGGATCGGTCTGGTCGCGATGATCGTCGGATTCATCCTGCTTATCTCGATCAACGCGACGCGGAACAACGAAGCGCTCTCGCTGCTGCTCTTCTACGCCTTTACGTTTTGCGAAGGCGTCGGGATCGCGCCGGTCATCGGACAGTACGTGCGCGCCTTTGGTCCCGAGGTGGTGGTAAATGCCGCCCTGACGACGGGTCTTGGCATGTTCGCACTCGCCGCGATCGTCTACGCGACCGGCCTCGATCTGAGGCGTTTCCAGGGCATCTTCATGATCGCGCTGCTCGGCCTCATCGTCGTCGGCATCGTCTCGCTCTTCGTTCGCTTCATCCACCCGGAGACGTACGCGTGGCTGACCCTCGTCATTTTCTCCGGCCTCGTCCTGATCGACTTCGCGCGCCTTCGCGCCGGCGGGGACGGCCTGACGCCGGTGCTCATGGCGACGAGCATCTACCTCGATGCGATAAACATCTTCCTTGCGCTGCTGCAGATCTTCGGGGGAAGGCGTTCGAGCGATTAAACCCTCTCGAAGCGGTCCGTCTGGTATACTGACCTAAGATGTGCGGGATAACGGGGGTCTTCGCGCCGGGACGAGACGCAGCGCGCCTGGCCTTCTTCGCGCTCTACGCGCTCCAGCATCGCGGGCAAGAATCCGCGGGCATCGCCGCCGCCGACGGCGGGACGATCCGCTCGCATAAGGAGATGGGCCTGCTCGGGGCGATCTTCGACGAGGACATCCTCAGCGAACTGAGCGGACATATTGCGATCGGGCACACGCGCTACTCGACCACCGGTTCCTCGATCGTCGTAAACGCGCAGCCGCTGCTCGAGCGAACCGAACTAGGCGACTTCGCGTTCGCGCACAACGGAAATCTCACCAATACCGAAGATCTGCGCGCGATGCTCTCGCCGACGACCGTCCTGCAGGCTAGCTCCGACTCGGAGATCATGGCCAAGATGATCGTCGAAGCGCGCGGCACGATGGTCGATCGCATCTCCTCGGTCATCACCTCTGCGCGCGGCGCGTACTCGATCGTTCTGTGCACGCAGAACGAGCTCTACGCTTTTCGCGATCCTTGGGGCGTTCGGCCGCTCTGCTTGGGCCAGTTAAGCGAAGGCGGGTACGTCGTCGCGTCGGAGTCGTGCGCGCTCGGCACGGTCGGCGCGCAGTACCTGCGCGAGGTCGGGCGCGGCGAGATCGTGCGGATCAGCGCGGACGGGCTGGAATCTCACCAAATGCCGGTAGAGAAAGCGCAGCCCGCGCTCTGCATGTTCGAGTACATCTACTTCGCGCGTCCCGATTCGCGTCTGAACGACCGCTCGGTGTACATGGCGCGCTACGAGATGGGTCGCGAACTGGCGCGGGAGCACCCGGTAGATGCCGACGTCGTCATGGCAGTTCCCGACTCGGCAGTTGCCGGCGGCATCGGTTACGCCGCCGAAAGCGGGCTGCCCTACATCGAAGGCCTCATCAAGAACCGCTACATCGGGCGAACGTTCATCAGCCCCGACCAGCGAATGCGCGCGCGCGGCGTTCACTTGAAGTTCAACCCCGTCGTCGAGAACCTGCGCGGACAGCGCGTCATCGTGGTGGACGACTCGATCGTGCGCGGCACGACCACGCCGCGCATCGTCGCGCTGCTGCGGGAAGCGGGCGCGAAGGAAATTCATTTGCGCATCACGTCGCCGCCGATCAAGCACCCATGCTACCTCGGCGTGGACATGGCGACGTACGACGAGCTCATAGCGGCGAACTATTCGGTCGAAGAGATTCGGCAAAAGACGGGCGCCGATTCGCTCGGCTATTTGAGCTTGGACGGCCTCGTGTCGGCGGTCGGGCGCAGTCGCGACGAGATGTGCCTCGGATGCTTCGTCGGGACCTACCCGAACGTGCCGGCCGCGCACGCGCTGCACGCGGCGCGCGCCTAACAACCGCCGGCGTGACGCTGGGGAAACGCATCGCCGCCCGGCGGCGCGCCCTCGGCTGGTCGCAAAACGAGCTCGCCCGCCGTGCCGAAGTGAATCACCCGACGCTGCATAAGATCGAGACCGGGCAGCGGCTCAACCCGTCGGTCGGCGTCGTCGTGCGGATCGCGCGAGCGTTGGGAACCAACGTGGAGACGCTGTGCGGCGAGGATGGCGACGGCGCGCCCGCATCGGCTGCAGAGGCCGGCTATCCGGGCCTCGTCGAGGAGCTGCAGGCGCTTCGACGGCGGCTCGACGCGCTGATGGCGGCCCTGCGCGCCGGCACCCCGTAGGCGCGCGCTACCCGGGAAAGGTGCGGTCGCGCACGTCTTTGGCATAGGCTTGCAGCGCCGCGGTTGCGATGCTGCCGACTTCGGCGTACCGTTTGGCAAAGCTCGGCGAGTGAGAGTACATGCCGAGGATGTCGTGCAGGACGAGGACCTGCGAGTCGCAGTGCGGTCCCGAGCCGATGCCGATCGTCGGGATCGAGAGCATCTCGGTAATCTCCCGCGAGATCTCGTAGTCGACCACTTCTAAGACGATGGCGTACGCGCCGGCAGCTTCGACCTCGCGGGCGTCGTCGAGCAACCGATCGCGATGCGTGCGCATCTTGAAACCGGGGCCGAGGCCTGCTGTCTGCGGCGTGACGCCGATGTGGCCCACGACGGGAATCCCCGCGCGCGCGATCGCGCGTATCCGGTCGGCTTGGTCGCGGCCGCCCTCGAGCTTCACCGAGCACGCGCCGCCGTCTTTGACCAGCGCGATCGCCGAGCGCAGCGCGTCCTCGTTGCTGACTTGGTACGAACCGAAGGGCATATCCACCATCACGTGCGCGCGCGTCGTGCCCCGCACGACGGCCTGCGCGTGGTAGACCATGCTTTCGAGCGTCACCGGCGTCGTTTCGTCGAATCCGAGCACGACGTTGCCGACGCTGTCGCCGACGAGGACGACGTCAATCCCGGCCTGTTCGACGAACTGTGCGAACGGTGCGTCGTAGGCGGTCGCTACCGGGAAGATCGTCTTCCCCTTGCGCCGTTTTATCGCGCCCGCCGTCAGCCGGCGGATTGCCGGATTCTTCTCCGGCTCGTACGGGCGCGCGCTCTCGACGCCGTTGCTGGATTTCACACGGTCAGCTCGGCCGCACGCGCCCCGTTACCGCCCGTATCGCTCTGCACACCCTGGCGAGCCAGTGCTTCGACCAACGCGACGAAGGCGCGCACCGGCGTTCCGGTCGGGCCTTTCGCTTGCCACGCGGACTCGTTCTCGAGATACGCCGTTCCGGCGATGTCGAGGTGGATCCACGGCGTTGCGTCTACGAACTCGCGCAGAAACGCGGCGGCCGTGAGCGTGCCGGCAGCGCGGCCGCCGGTGTTCTTCAGATCCGCGATGTCGCTTTTCATCGCGTTGGTGTAGTCTTCGTAGTACGGCATCTGCCAGTAGCGCTCGCCCGTGGGCTTCGCCGCGGCAAGAAACGCCGCGCCGAACGCGTCGTCGTTCGTCACGACGGCGGAGCTGGCGTGGCCGAGCGCGATCACGCAGGCGCCGGTCAGCGTTGCGGCATCCACGATCTTCGTCGCGCCGAGCTTTTTCGCATAGCACAGCCCGTCGGCGAGGACGAGGCGGCCTTCGGCGTCGGTGTTGATCACTTCGATCGTCTTGCCGTTCATCGCCTTGACGATGTCGCCGGGCTTGGTGGCCTTGCCGCCGGGCATGTTCTCGGTGGCGGGCACGATGCCGACGACGTTGAGTTTGGGTTTGAGCTGCGCGATGGCGCGCATCGCGGCGATGACGCCGGCGCCGCCGGACATGTCGTACTTCATGTCCTCCATGCGCTCGGCGGGCTTGATCGAGATGCCGCCGGTGTCGAAGGTAATGCCCTTGCCGACGAGCGCGAGCAGCTCGTTGCTCGATGGGTCGCCGTCGTAGCGGAGCACGATGAATTTCGGCGGCTGAACGCTCCCCTGCGCGACGGAGAGGAAGGATCCCATCCCCTCTTTGCGCGCGCGGTCTTCGTCGAGAACGTCAATCTTCAGGCCGGTTTCTCCGGCAATCTTCTGCGCTTCGTTTGCGAGGTGCGTCGGCGTCATGTCGTTGGCGGGCGTGATCGCAAAACGCCGCGCGAGATTGACGGCCTCGCCGACCGCGACGCCGCGCGCCAGGCCGCAGGCCAGCTCGGCTTGCGCGAAACCGGCGGACAGGATCGTGACGGCGGCGGTGACGACGCGCTTGTCGGGGCTGCCTTGATACAGGCTGGTCTCGAACGTCGCGGTGATGGCGCCTTCCGCTACGGACGAAGCGCACGCCGCTTCGTGTCCGCGCGCCGCTTCGGGCAATGCGATTGCGATCTCTTCGACGTTGCGCCGGCCGAGATAGCGAACGGCAGTGCCGGCGTAGCGCGCCAGCGCCTGCGGCTCGAAGCTCTTGCGCTCGCCGAGCGAGATGGCCAAGACGCGGCGGTACGGCCGGTCTTTCGCGTGGATGAGGACGTGCTCGCCGGTGCGTCCGCGAATCTCGCCGGACGAAAGCGCGTCGGCGATCGCGCCGCCCAGCGCCTCGTCGGCCTCTTTGGCGACGCCTTCGAGCTGATTGTCGGAGAAGAAGGGCACGACGAGCGCGCCGGAGCGTACGCCCGCAGGCGCATCGTTGGAAAGACGAATTTGCATGGTGGACCTTTCGCAGGGGTGAACTACTGCCAGCCTATGGCGGAACGCTGGGAGAATCCTCGTACGGAGCACAAAGCCGATGCCCCCGACAGCTACGCGCGCGCGGGCGTGGACGTCGCTGCCGGAAACGAGGCCGTCGCGCGCTACCGCGAGGTGCTCGGCCGGTGGCACCACCCCGACCAGCTCGAGGCAATCGGCGGCTTCGGGGGCCTTTTTCGCCTTCCCGGCTCCTCCGAACGCGCGCTGGTCGCCTCGGCGGACGGGGTTGGGACCAAGATCCTGATCGCGGCCGAGCTGCAGCGCTACGCGAGCGTCGGCGCGGATTTGGTCAATCACTGCGTCAACGACATCCTCGTCTGCAACGCGACGCCGCTCTTCTTTCTCGATTACTTGGCGGTGGGCAAGCTCGACCCCGCGGTTGCCGCCGAGATCGTTTCCGGTTGCGCCCAGGCCTGCCGCGCCCACGGCTGCGCGCTGCTCGGCGGCGAGACGGCCGAGATGCCGGGGCTCTACCAGCCGGGGCACTTCGACCTTGCCGGGACGATCGTCGGCCTGGTCGAGATCGCGTCGCTGCCCAAGCCGGAGAGCGTCGAGCCGGGCGACGCGATCGTCGGCTTGCCCGCGGTCGGGCTGCATACGAACGGCTACTCGCTGGCGCGCTCGTTGATACCCTCGGCGGAGTGGCCGGCTCCCTTCGAGGGTGCGACCTTTGCCGACGCGCTGCTCGCCGAGCATCCGTCGTACTACGACGCCGTGCGCGCCATCGAAGCGGTCGCGCGCGTCAAGACGATGGCGCACATCACCGGCGGCGGTTTGCTCGAGAACGTGCCGCGCACGCTGCCCGATGGAGTGAAGGCGGTGTTCGAGCAGCAGCGCTGGAGCGTGCCGCCGATCATGCGCGAGCTGGTGCGGCGCGGCAATCTGAGCCACGAGGAGCGCTATCGGACGCTGAACATGGGCGTCGGCTACACGCTCGTGGTGCCCGTCACCGATGCCGCGGCCGCGGTAGCCGCAGCGCCCGGCGCGCGAGTCGTCGGCTGGATCGAGGCGCGAGCGCAAGACGAGCCGCGCGTGCTCATCCATCCCGCGCGTAACGAGTGAACCGCCGACGTTGCCGGCGCTGCACAACTTAATCGTCGAGCTCGACGAGCGCGCGACGCGCGCGGCCGAGCCGCCGCCGGGCGTCGAGATCGCCGTCTCGAACGACGCCGACGAGCGGACGCTGGCGTGGATAGACGACTGCTTCGAAGGAACGTGGGGCAGCGAGGCGCGAGCGGGCGCGACGGTCGTTGCGCGGCGCGACGGCGCGCCGGTTGGATTTGCGACCTTCGATCCGCAGGGTCTGCGCTTTGGCTGGCTGCGCGGCCTCGCGCGCGAGCGCGGCGTCGGCATTTTCGGCCCGTTCGGCGTCGCGCCGGCGGAGCGCAAGAGCGGATTGGGGGTTGCGCTCCTGCGCGCGGCGCTGGCCGGCCTGCGCGAACGCGGTTACGCGCGCGCGCTCATTCCGGCCGTCGGCGGGGACCGGCTCACCGCGTACTACGCCGACGCGGTCGGCGCGCGCGTCGCCGAAACGTTCGACCGCGCATCGCTGCTTGGGCCGCGGGCGCGCACGCTCGTCATGGCGTCGGGAAATGGGAGCAACCTGCAGGCGGTGCTGGACGCCGCGCGCGACGGGAGATTGCCGCTCGACGTCGCCGCCGTCGTGAGCAACGACGCCGGAGCCTACGCGCTCGAGCGCGCCCGGCGCGCGAACGTGCCGTCGGTGCGCACGGTCGAGTGGGACCGCAACGCGGAAACGCGCGCCGCGTACGACGCGCGCCTTCTCGACGCGGTCGCTTCGGAGCGGCCGGAGCTCGTGCTGCTCCTGGGCTGGATGCACCTGCTCGCCGAACCGTTCGTCAGGAGCTTTCCGGAGCTGCTCAACCTGCACCCGGCTTTTCTTCCCCTCGATCCGCAGCGCGACGACGTCGTCGCGCCCGACGGCGCGCGTATCGCCGCCTTTCGCGGCCCGCATGCGGTGCGCGACGCGCTCGCCGCGTCGAGTCCGTGGGTAGGCGCGACGCTGCATCACGTGACGCCCGCGACCGATCGCGGTCCCGTCGTGGCGCGCAAGCCGCTGCGCGTACTGGCGGGTGAAGACGAAGCGCGGCTCATGGCGCGCCTCCACCCGCTCGAGCACCGCATCGTTGCAGCGGGTGTCACGCGACGGCTTTTCGAACGTGAGTCGCGTCCTTACTCCGGCGAGCGAGGTATGCTTATGAAGATGTCCTTGGCTCTAGCGCTAGCGGTGCTCTGTGCGATCGCCGTAGCGCGGACGGCGGCAGCGGCTGCGCCGGCGACGACGGTCGTAGTCTTTTCGCCTTGGTCTTCCGGCGCGTTGCGACCGGAGTACGCCGTCACGGGCAAGGCGCATGGCGACTGCTGGACGCAGTCGCTTTCGACCGACCGACCCGACGCGTGGCGCTGTGCGGTCGGAAACGAGATCTACGACCCATGCTTCGCCGGCAAAGGCAGCAAAACGCTCGTGGCGTGCGCGGAGGATCCTTTCAAGAAACGCGTGCTGCTCGTGAGCCTGGCAAAACCGCTGGTTGATGGAGACCCGGCGACCGCGAAGATGCTGCAGCCCGAAGGAGAGGCGTGGGGGCTCAAGCTCAGCAGCGGCGAGCAGTGCAGTCTCGCAACCGGCGCCACCGACGTCGTCGCCGGCGATCGGATGAACTACGAATGCAACCGAGGATCGTGGGTCATCGGCTTCCCAAACCGTTCGACGGCGGTGTGGACGGCGCGCACGATCGTTTGGCCGAACAAGACCCGCATAAAAAAGGCGGGCGTAGCAACCGCGGTCTTCTGACGCCCTAACCGGCTCCCGACGACTAGGCCGAACCTTCTTTACAACTGCTCAACTCCTTCGCATCGGGTTGCTACCATGGCGCAATAGAACTGTGCGCTGATGCGCGTTGAGTGAGGTTATCTTTATGGCGAAGACGATGAAAGCGGCCGTTGTTCGGGAGTTTGGGCGCCCCCTTGTGATCGAGGAGCTGGCCGTGCCGGTTCCCGGGCCGGGCGAGCTGCTGGTCGAGGTAATGGCCTGCGGAGTGTGCCACACCGATTTGCACGCTGCCGACGGCGACTGGCCGGTGAAGCCCGCACCGCCGTTCGTTCCGGGCCACGAGACTGCCGGGCGCGTCGCGGCGCTGGGCGCGGGCGTGAGCAACTACAAGGTGGGAGATGCCGTCGGCATTGCGTGGCTGCACGACGCCTGCGGCAGTTGCGAGTTTTGCATCCAGGGCTGGGAGACGCTCTGCGAGCAGCAGCGCAACAGCGGCTACAGCGTGGACGGCGGGTTCGCGCAGTACGCCATCGCATCGGCCGCCTACGCTGCGCGCCTTCCCGACGACGTTGACTTTGCCCAGATGGCGCCGATCATTTGCGCGGGCGTGACGACGTACAAAGGTATCAAAGAAACCGAGGCGCGGCCCGGCCAATGGATCGCCATCTCAGGCCTCGGCGGCCTCGGTCACGTCGCAGTTCAGTATGCGAAGACCATGGGCTTACACGTCGTCGGCCTCGACGTCGCACAGGACAAGCTGGATCTCGCGCGCTCGTTGGGTGCCGATGCAGCGATAGACGCCCGTTCCTCCGATGCGGTTGCGCAGGTCCTGGACGTGACGAAAGGCGGTGCCCACGGCGTCCTCGTTACGGCGGTTTCTCCTCCGGCATTTTCGCAAGCGTTGCAGTACGTCCGCCGTGGCGGAACCGTCGCGCTCAACGGCTTGCCGCCGGGGAGCTTTCCCACGCCGATCTTCGACGTCGTGCTCAAGCGGCTCACGATCCGCGGGTCGATCGTCGGGACTCGTCAGGATCTAGCCGAGGCGATCGCGCTGGCGTCCGAAGGTAAGGTGCGCGCGACCATTCACACCGCGGTTCTGGAAGACGTCAATCGCGTGTTCTCCGATCTCAAAGGTGGACGCGTGGACGGGCGGGTCGTGCTCGACCTGACGAAGTCGCGCAGCGAGCGCGAACTCGTGGGAAGCGCGGCGGCAGCGAGATAGGCCGGCAAGCGCCGTCTCACGGCAAAGAAAAACGCCCGTAAAAACGGGCGTTCTTTGGTGGAGGCAAGGAGACTCGAACTCGTTCGGCGGTCGTCTCGTCGCGTGCCTCCCGATGATGACTAGTGACAGAAAGTACTGCGGCGTATGGGTTTTTCGTCAGGCTATCGTGCTGTCCAGTGTATTCCCGGCTCGTCGGATGACGTCCGAAAGTGCGGCGTATGGCAACCGAATGGCAACCGGGGCTCCGAGCAGTTAGCCAAGAGTAGTTCTGCCTCGCCCAGCTGCCCGGCAAACGCCCTGCCGGCACGCTCACGAACGAAGCTTAGTGGAGCGAACGCCTGCCGCTTACGGGTCATCAATCCAAAGCAAGGGGGCGCCCTGTTGTAGGAGCGCTCATGCGATGGTTGCTTGAGAATCGACATGGGCGCCCGCATCGCCGGCTACTCAGTCTGCGGCCGAGAATCTTTGCCGCCAGCGCCGCGCCCTTTCGCGATGAACACGGCGGCGGCCTCACCCAAGCACGGCCACCGACCCGGCTATAGCTCCGGCAAGTAAACAGCCGCATCGAGGAGCGAGCCCGCATTTAGACCTCGCACATGGTGAGTTGCGGCTGTTCTTTGGGTAACCGGATTAATCCCAACTATTGCACTGGAAGCTCCAGCCTTAATTAAAGTGCTACACGGCCAGGTAACGCAACGAAGCCGCGACAAACTATGGGCTGAGGCAAAAGACGAGGAACGCGTTTCCGATTCCGTCTCTTGCGAAGAGGCGCAAAACATTCGCGCATGGTGAGCGAGGATGACAGCCGAGCGCCAAACACAAGCAGGCGCACAAATGCGACAAGCTGCCGGAGCGTGCTGCAGGGGCGCCCGGCCCCCCCGGTTAAGTCACCCAACGTCAGGTGGGCTACGGTAGAGGAGGCCGTCGTATGGCAGACATTCTCTCGATTTGGCGATCGCCTCTTGATAAGGTGGCAATTTCGGAAGCTGAAAGGCTCTCCAGCCGACAGCCAAACTGCTCGATCGTGTTCAGCACCGACTTCGAGCTGATGACGATGTATAACTACGGTTCTTTCGTAGGCAATTACGGTCACATAGCCAGCTGGAATACCTCAAAGCTCGCGATCATGTTTAGCACCATGAACACTGGCCAAACGTCAGGTGGCATCGGTGGAATGGCTTTTATTCCGCAATACAATTTTCCGGTAAACGCCTCGTCGAGCGGACTTATGGTTCCAGACCAATGCAACATCGTTGGATCGGGCGGCGGCGGTCCAGGCGAGTCGAGTGCGCCCGATTTCTTCCACTTTACGATTGCGCCTCCGACAGGCGCGACTGCTCCTTCTTACTTCTTTTACTGCGCCGACGCTACTGGGCCGCCAGCAATAGGCCATACTTGCGGTGGCAAATATTTTCGAAGCCTTGCCTTTGAGTGGGCAACTACAAGCTACGCCGATGTGTGCATTTACGCCGGTACATGGAATTGTCGAGCGGTTAAATGTACGTTCACCAACTGCCCGGTCGCGTTCAAAGCGGTTGGCGAATCCTCAGGGCTTGAACAGTGCACGATACAATATAGTGGGGCGCTGAACGGCAGTGGACCAAGCGGAACGAATGCTTTCGCCGCTGTTTCTCTGAGCGCTTCACAGTGTTTCGCCGTAGGTCCTAGCGAATTCTTGCAGCCATCGCAACAAGGGGGCGGCGCTCCCACCGACACGTGTTGCATCTCCTTTGAGAGCGGCTTGGAGCACGGCATTGTCAGAGATATGCATATCAGTCATTGGTCGTACGGAATCACTTACGGGATAAGCAGCACAGGTAATATAAATCATTGCATGGTTAGTAACGTAGAATTCGCCACGTTCGGTTCAAGCTACGGCGGCGGTACGTGCGTCCATATGGTACCGTCCAGCACAACGCAGGGAAAGATTTACGATCAAAAGTACACCAGTTGCGCGTTTTCTCTTGGCGATAGCTCTACCAACACTAACCCACTGGTTTACATCGACACGAATACTCAGGGGAACGACACGGTCAATGATATTCAGTTCATCGGATGCGATGCGTTTCAGGGCCTGGGACACGGGTACCAAATCAATGGCGGATCTAACATTCAGATCATTGGGGGAACCTCAGCTGGAAATGGTCCCAGCGGCGGGGCGGGGATCGCTATCACTGGGGCATGCGGTGGATGCTCCTTCATAGGCGTGAACCTGAATACGCAGTACCCGGGCAGCGGCTTGCAGAGTCAAAAATACGCTTTCTTATGCTCTGCGAGCCCGAATAAGCCGATCTTGCTTGATGGATGCTTCATGGAAGGCTATTCAGGCTCAGGACCGGTAGAGGTCACAGGCTCCCCGACGAGCCTTTTGATCATTAATTGTCCTGGATATAATGATCTGAGTACGTCGATTCTTTCTGGAACCACGCACCTTCCAATAAGCGGCGCAGTGAGCGCTTCGAACGCGAGCACGATAACCGGAGGAACGAATTACTATGGTCCGTCTTTGGTGATTTTTACGAATAACTCAAACAGCCTGGGCCTCTCGTTTACAATAAATGGTGTATCGCAGACGGTGCCGGCTAATGCGTTCGTTACCTGCTACTTGGCGTCGCCGTACGACACCATCCAATTCGGACACACGCTGACTGCGTTCGCATGGGTCGGTAAGTAGATGCTCGCGCGGCTGCTTCAACGATTTCCGGCTCAGATAGGAAGCCAGGCCGGGAAGCGTTCTGATGCTGCAGCGCGTTCTCTAGCAAAGGAGAAACGACGTGAGTGCTCTTGATTTGAGCCGCGGCGTGACAAGCGTTGTGGCCGCTGGTCTAACTTTGTCAGGGTGCGGCGGCCCGGCTTCATCCACGATCAGTGCCTCGCCTCAAGGCAGTATAGCCTCCCAGGACCGTGGGTACCGGGCTGAGGGGCGATCATGGATGAAGCCGGGTACCTCCGGCCAGGACCTCCTGTACATTTCCAGCGAGGGAGGAAGCGTCTACGTCTATACGTACCCACAGGGAGAACTCGTCGGCACTCTGCGCCCAAACGCCTATGCGGGCGGAGAGTGCGTCGACACTGCGGGTGATGTGTTCATTGTGACGATTTCGAGCGAAAGTTATGTGAGCACCATTTACAAGTATGCGCATGGGGGGACGAGTCCGATTGATAGCCTGTCCGACCCTGGCTTCGCAAACGGCTGTGCCGTCGATCCGGCGACCGGTAGCCTCGCCGTGGCAAACATCGGTGACGATTCGGGGTCGAACCCCTACAACCCAAATGGAGACGTTGCCGTTTACACCGGCGCTCAAGGAAACCCGAAGATGTACTATAGCAAAGACTTGCCCGGCTTCGACTTCTGCGGATATGACAACAGCGGGAATCTCTATCTGTCGAGCTGGGACAAGAATACCGGAAAAGGACTCTTGGTGGACCTGATGGAGGGCAGCAATCCCTTCGCAGTCATAAGCCTCAACAGAAAGATTCAGTTTGGTACTCCACCATCGGTTCAGTGGGACGGGCAGTACATGACCGTTTCTTCTCTTCTCAATCGTAAGACCGCGCCTGCGTATGTTTATCGTCTCAGCATCTTGGGAAGCAGCGCCAAAGTCGTGGGTACGACGGAGTTGAGTAGCAGGAAGGAACACCATCAAGGCCAGATTTGGATCGACGGGGATGCGATTATCGGTGTCAACGGAAGACGCTATGCGAGCGTTTCATTCTGGCAATATCCGAGGGGACGAGAGCCTAGCCAGACCATTAAAAACGTCGGGCCTCAACTGTGGGGGCTGACGGTGTCGCGCGCTTCGCGGTGGCGGGATGCGCGTCCACCTGGCTCATCTCCACGCTAAATGATAGCTACAAAGGTGGTTCTTCGTGTCTGATTCGGCTGAGCGCCGTGCGCGGCGCAAACTCCTCGCGGAGGCCTACAGCAGTCTGCCGTCTCGCGAGACGCTGCAAGCGGCTGCTGACCTCGAGCGCGCTAAATTGCAGCGAGCGGGCCAAAACGAGCAAATGGCTCTCCAAAAGGGCTCACTCGCCGTCGCCGTTCTGTCGCAAGTGCCGCGCGACAACGAGGAGAACAAGCCGATCTTCACGGAGGCGCGAAATCTGCTTCATGAAATCCTGAAGAGGGGGCTCGAGCAGCTTCGGAAGTCGATCGAAGAGGAGGCGGAGGACGAGGAGGGAGAGCCGACGGCAGAGTGAGGGCACGGACTACCTCGTTTGGCCATTGTTCCTCTCTCACTTTGAAATTGGAGCAGGCGCCCCGCGGATAGCAGGGCGTTTAACCGTGGGCACCGCTGATCGCGAAACTCGCTAACACTATTGCACTTAGGCCGTTGGCAAACCCGTTGGCAAGTGATCAGGGTTGTTTACATGCAGAAGTCCCGCGCACGGTACTCACACCGGGGCGGCCGCGAACGCCTTCTCGCGCTAGCCCGTCGAAGGGTAGCCGGTGCGCGACGTTACCACGAGATCACAATCCTGGTCGGGCTTGTGCCGCCTCCGCGCTTCTCAATGACGCCCTTTGCGCTGGGCTCAGCGTATCCGGAACCCGCCCCGCCACCACCGCCGCCGGCGTTACCCTTCCCATTCGGGCCGCCGACACTGCCGCCGCTGCCGCCGCCGCCGCCACCATAGTAGCCGCCGCCTCCGGCACCGCCGCCGCCGCCGTAGCAGGACGCGCAGCTGCCACCCCCCGCACCACCGGCGCCGAGTGTGCCGTCGGAACCAGGCACGCCGTTCCAGCCGCTCGCACCAGCCCAGCCGGCAGTGCCGCCCGCTCCGCCCTCGCTATAAGTGCCGCCCGCGCCACCGCCGCCGCCATAATATGGGCCGCTCTCATCTGTCCCGGAGCGCCCGGCTCGGCCTTTCCCTCCTACAGTGCCACCACCGAGACCACCGCGACCGCCGTGGTAGGCTCCGCGCCCGCCGGCCCCGCCAGCTACAACCACTCGATTATCCAGAGCACTGCCACCTTGGCGCACGTCTGAAGCGCCGCCGCCGCCGCTTCCGTCGCCGACGTTCCCAACGCCACCGCTTCCACCGCCATTGAAGCCGCCGGTTACGCCTTTCGGCTCCCCGCCGACGAGCACCACGAGAGACTCACCTGGCGTTACGGCTATCGTGGCCTTCGTGAGCCCGCCGTTGGCGGATTTCGTCGGCGCACCCACCGCGGTGATCGTGACGCGAGTGACGCCAGAGGGAACGCTAAAGTTCTGCTGCGCGCCAGTATAGTAGAAGGTTTGAGATTTTGTGCCTGCCGGTAATTGCGCGGCCTGATTGCTCATAGGAGGCTGCGAGGTGAGCCCGCTGCAACTCGCAAGCAGGGCGCCGGACAGCGTTAAGGCGAGTCCGATCTTCGCGCGATTATCCGAGAGTACGGTGCCGGTCATGGGCGTCATCGATCGGGAGCCTCCAGAAGGACATAGAAAGAATGCGTCGTCAAGATTGCTATGAACGGCGCTGTGGTCGATAAACGTTCAACGAATACACGAGTACGTAAACGTCGCAGCAGTAGTGAAGTGAATCGTGATCTGAGTCGTTGATGTTCTTACGTAGCTCACCGCTGTCGGCGTGGAGCCGAGGGGAGTAACGTTACACGTGTACGTCGTGTCGGCGAAGGCGAAGCTATTAGGGAACGTGCACGTTTGGGATGACCCCAGCGAAGCGGTGCAGGTCGCGCTCAGAATCTGAGGGTGTTGCTCGGCTACTCCGAGCGGGAAAGCTTCCGGAGCGTACCCGCCAGAGGCGCCATTTGGCTGAACACCCTTGGTCACCGCCAACTGTTGGTTGCAAGTGAGAATACCATTCGTGGTTTCGCCGTAGTCGCACTTAGCGTAATCCGTCGACTTGCCAAGGAGAACGTCACCCTCGCCGCCGCTACTAGAATTGGTTCCGGTAAAAGAGACGAGCGATCCAGCGCTTGGGGAAGGCTCCGGCGTACTGTCGCCGGCGCCCGCGATAACGGCCGCGCCAGCGACTATGTTGTTATAGACCCCGAAATTCCCCTTACCGTCGAGTGCGACTATGTACCCGTTGTTGACGTACGGTGAAGATTGGAGCGTTATGCTGTATATCTGATTTGGCACGCCTCCTGGGCACGACGTGGCGCAGTCATCTGGGGCACCCTGTGTCGTCCAAGAGCCCGTGACCATGGGTCCCGGGGTTTGATAGTCGTTTCCGTAGGCTAGCATATGGTGTGAAGTTGTTCCGGGCGCTCCATAGCAGATGAACAGGCATGAACCGCTCGTGTCCTGCAGGATTGCCGTGCCTGGGTTATCACCGCCTGAATTGTAGAGATTCCCAGCGCCGAAGGCTTGACCGATCGCGGCGTACGCTCCCGGAATCGGTGATGGCACCGCTGTGTACCATGGAATGTAGCTAGGCGTCGGCGTCGGCGCCTGAGCTACGAGCTCGGAAGTTTTCCCCGGTGTCCTATTGGCTGCGGACGGGCTGCTGGAAACAGCCATAATAGATATAAGGATCAAGCCCGAAAATGCAGCGGCGCTTTTGCTGATACGGCTTGACCTGGCTCGTTCTGGAAGCATCCGAGAGTTCTCCGGGATGGTTAGATGCGGAGGCAGTGCCTCAGGAGCGCTCCGCAGAGCAACTCTACCACCGGCGCCTACCAAGTGCAAGGCCGTTGCGTCCAGGGTCATTGAAGCAGGGAGTAAGTGCATCGGGCAGCTTGTGAAGGAGTTCAAGCATGCGAGCTGAGCGGCGCTGTAGGCGGCGCGACCTCGCTCTCCTGCGCTGGGCGGACGACGCCGCAGGCGTTGTACGCACAGCCACCGGCTTGCGTCGTGAAGAGCGAGGGGCAGTAGACGGATCGCGGCTACGCTCCGAAGTGCACACACCAAGATCTTCGCACGAAGACTATAGCGTTGATCGAGTCGCTATGATACAATTTGGCGTAGAGAAGTGTACCCGAGTTACGCCCGCATAATAATGCGGGTGCAACTCCAAGCCCCGTAGCGTCAGCAGCGCGCCGGGGCTTTTTCTTTTCCGGAGGAGCAGGATGATTACGAAGGCGGTGCCGGCGCGCGCACGCAGTCGGACCTTTGCGATCGGAGTGGACTACATTACCGAGCACACCCATCAGCGCGCCATGGCCCAGGCCGGCTCCTCGTTCGAAGGCGGCGTTGCCTACGCGAGTGCGCCGGAGAAAGCCGAGTGGGTGCATCTGCGCGGCGTGACGTCGGTGGAGACGGCTGCGATCGAGATGGAGGCCGTTGCCGTGCTGTCCAAGCGCTGCCGGGATCCCGTCTACCACCTCATCGTCGCGTATGCCAAGCACGAACGGCCGACGCGCGAGCAGGTCGTCAGCGATGCGGAGCGCCTGCTCAAGGCGATCGGGATGGATGACCGCCAGTACGTGCTCGCGGCGCACAAGGACACCGACGACTTCCACGCCCACGTGATCGCCAACCGCATCGGCCCAGATGGCCGGGCAAACGACCTGTGGCACGAGCGAATCATTCGCGAGCGTACCTGCGCGGAGATCGCGGCCGAACGCGGCTGGGAGATCGTGGTCGGCCACCATAACCGCGACATCGTGCAGCGGGTCGAACATCTGTATGCGCCACCGCCCGACCCCGATCGCCGGCTCAGCGACGGCGCGTACCGCCGGCTGCACGAACGCGGCGAGCTGCCCTGGCAAGAGAGTG
Source organism: Vulcanimicrobiota bacterium (assembly GCA_963790985.1). Taxonomy (GTDB): domain Bacteria; phylum Vulcanimicrobiota; class Vulcanimicrobiia; order Vulcanimicrobiales; family Vulcanimicrobiaceae; genus Cybelea. The sequence goes on along the minus strand of CAWBQB010000003.1, from coordinate 1,067,981 downwards.
CGCGGCCGTATATCCTAGATGCCGTCGATCGCGCCAAGGATTGGAGCGACCTGCATCAGCGCCTGGGCGCGCACGGGGTGGTCGTGAAGCTCATCCGTCGCGGTGAGCGCGTCCAAGGCCTGGCATTCGCTGAGGATATCGAACGCCGAGCACCCGGCTGTGCCGCGTCACGCATCGACCGCCGCTGTGCGCTGCGGGCGCTCGAGGGTCGCTTTGGGCAGTTCAGTCCCTCGCAGGACCGAACTCTGGAGATCGCGCGCACGACGCCATGGGTGGAGCGGGTTCGTCCAACGATTCTAAGCGCCGTCGACGGCGCATCGACGTGGGAAGATCTGGCAGAGCGTCTGGGTCGAGACGGCATTGCCGTCTCGCTGGTGCAGCGGGGCAGCCGCATCCAAGGGCTTGCGTTTGCCGCGGGCCGAGAGCCCGACGCCGCCGGCTGTGGCGCGTCGCGCGTTCATCCGCGCTGTAAGAAGAGCGCGCTGGAGCAGCGGTTCGGTCCGTGCCCGCACGAGGCGCAGCAGCGAGCCGGATACGACCGTGCCGGCCGAGAGGGAGCAGCGCATCGCCGCAGTCACATCCGCGGTCGCGCCGAGGGTGACGCACGCAGCGACCTACGCTGGCCGGTGCGCGACGCCGAACGCATTGTCGATCACGCCCGGATGCGCTCGGACTACGCGGCGTATCGCGACCGCTTCTTCGCCAAACGCGCCGAGGCAATCGGCGCGCGTCGGGATGCGGCATGGGAGCGCGAGCGGCAGCAGCGGCAACGGGATGCCCAGAAGCGCCGCGAAGCGCGCCTGCTCTTGCGCGCAGCGGCGCGGATGGGCACGCGTGGAGCGATTGCCCGCCAGCTCGCCTACTGGTCGATCGATGTGGTGATCAAGCGGCGTCGCGCGCGAGAGTACGGCGGCGCGCGGGTGCGCTGGGTGGCGGCCAAGATCGTGCTGGCCTCGGAGCACAAGCTCGCGCGCGAGGAGAAGCCCATGGGCTATCGAGCGTTCGTTCAGGTGCGCGCACGCGCCGGCGACCTGAGAGCCGCCCGGGTGCTCGAAACCCTCGTTCCCCCGAAGCGGGAGCCCGAGCGCGTGCCGCATAGTGAACCCCACCGCGTGAGCCTCGATCAGGTCCGGCTGCGGCTGAACGCGATCCGCGCAGAGGAAGATGGGCGCTACCAGCGGGCGCGGATGGAGCGGCAGCATCTACAGCATATGGAGCGTCCGCCTTCGCTGGACGAAGCTCTGGCTGCGGAACGGCGACGGCTTCACGATCGCACCGAGAATGCCACGCGGTACACCGACGCGGAACTCGTACGGTTGGGGCAGATTACTAGAGAGAAGCGGTCGTGGAATCCGCTGACGCGGCTAGCTGCGGCCAGAGAAGAGGAACGATTACTGGGCGCGCAGCGCGAGCGCTTTGAAAAAGCGTTGGCCGACGCGACGCGGGCGTTCGAGCAGCGCGACGTGCCGCAGCTTTCCAAGCGGATCGCCGCCCAGCAGCATGACTATCGCCAATACGTCGATGCGTCACTGGGCCTGGAGCGTGAGATCAACCAAGCGCGCGCCGCCGGCGGTCGGATACCGAAAATAGAGCGGCACGTAGCAATTCTCGAGCGGGCCGGCGTCACACACGTTGAGTGTTACGACAGCATGGCGACTGCAGGACTTGATAAGCTTGTGGCCGCGGTGCAGCAGCAGTACCGAGATCTGCCCGAGACGATACGGTGGGGCGCTGAACTAGCCATCCGTCGGGAGGAGCGTGGCCGGGAGTCCATATCGATAGAGCGATAGGTATGCTTCAGCGCGGTTCCTATCGGGAGCGGAAGGCCGAGCTTCGTGATGCACTTGTGACCAGATAGCATCCCGTCGGGAGTGGATTGCCCGATTGCGCGTTTCGGGCATTCTTTGCGACCCACGGCTAGCGCACTTGACAGCATGGCGGCTGTCAGCGACAATTGAGTTGCGATGCTGTGGGCGAGTTTTGCCAGCATAATAATGCGGGCAAAAGTTCCTGTTGCCCGCAACGAAGGCCCGGTGGGGCCTTTTTTATTTGACAGTTGGTGAAAGGGGCAGCTGGATCATGTCGGCACGATCGATGGAGTCAAGCCTCTCAGGCGTGAGCAGCGTACGCTTCGCGGAATTGCCGGACGTCCTCACCCCGCGTGACCTCATTGCTTTCTTGCCGATCGGACGGAGCGCCGTGTATGACGCACTGAGAACGCGAGCCATTAAGAGCGTTCGTGTGGGACCAAAACTTCTCATCACTAAGGCGGCACTACGGGAGTTCCTGGGCGGCAATGTAGAATAGGGTGGCCCAACAGCGCATTCGTGTTGGTTTGCGCGGGAAGGAGCGCCAATGAGCATATACAAACGCAAGTCCGGGCGATGGGCTGTTCTCATAGACGCTCCTCGAAAAAACGACGGTAAGCGCGTGCGCCGCGCAATAGGCACCTTCACCACGCGCAAGGAAGCCGAACGCGCCCAGCGGCAGGCGCTTGAGGCGCGGGATCGTGGAATAAATCTCGCTCCGGCTAAGCTCACGGTAACGGAGTTGATGACTCGCTTCATTGAGCGCTGTCGTACCGACGATCGAGCGGCGACAACGCTAGAAACGTATGAGCAGAAGTCCAAGCTCTACATTGTACCGATCTTAGGCGGCATCTCGCTCGCGAAGCTCAGGCCTACGCACATCGCAGAATGGATCGCGGCGCTGCGAACGAGCGGAGGCGAAGATAGGAGGGCCCTATCCCCCAAAACGGTTCGCAACGTCTATGGCTTGCTGCACGGCGCGCTCGCGTGGGCGCTCGACCTGGAGCTCGTTGGCCGAAATGTTTGCGATACCGAGGCAGCCAGGCCGCCGCGGCCATCCCGATCGCCGGCTAAGGCACTGGGCGATGACGAGATTGCACGACTTCTGATGGCAGCCAACGCCACGCGATGGGGGCCCTTTGTCACGCTCGCTCTAGCAACGGGCGCCCGCCGCGGCGAGCTGTGTGCGCTATCGTGGAGCGACGTGGACTTTGAGGCTGAGACGGTCACGATCGCTCGCAGTCTTTCTCAGACTAAGGATCACGTCGAGCTCAAGGGCACGAAGACCGGCAGCGTGCGTAGGCTTTCGCTATCGCGATTGGCGCTCGACGCCCTGCAACGGCAGCTTGCGATGCAGGAGCAAGATAAGGTCCGTGCTCTTGGGCGATATTCGGATGAGGGTGCCGTTTTCGCCCCAGCTTTAGGCGGCCGGATCACGCCAATGTCCGCTACGAAGGCCTTCGTAAGGCTTGCGAAGGCTGCGCGCATCTCTACGACTCGGTTGCATGACACAAGGCACACAGCGGCTACGCACCTCCTCGTGGGCGGAACAGACGTAAGGACCACGGCTGGCGTGCTCGGGCACGCGACGGCTAACGTGACGCTTTCAATATACGCTCACTTGGTTGGCGACGCGCAGCGAGCGGCGATCGAGGGCTTGGGCGCGCGGCTCGAACGAATCGCTGCCACTGCCCCGGAGTTTTCGGCCGAGGGCAACCGAATGGCAACCGTCGCATTCATGGCAAAGAAAAACGCCCGTAAAAACGGGCGTTCTTTGGTGGAGGCAAGGAGACTCGAACTCCTGACCCTTACGCTGCCAGCGTAATGCTCTACCAGCTGAGCTATGCCCCCACGGCCGGCCGGCGCCGCGACCCGCCCGTATTCACGGCGTATGATGCGACTCCTTGTGAAAACAGGAGGCCGCGCGGGCGGGACGAACGAGGGCCTCGCCGCGCGGGGATGTAGCTCAGCTGGTAGAGCACCTGCTTTGCAAGCAGGGGGTCAGGAGTTCGAGCCTCCTCATCTCCACCACGAACGCAGCCTGACCGATGGGAGACGAACGGTTACACGGGTAGCGCACGCGCAGGCGACTCTAATGGCAGCGTTGCTCTTGGCAATCGCCGCCGTCGCCGGTTGCGCACCGATCCCGCCGGCGCCGCCGGCCTCGCACGGCTTCGCCGCGAGCGGCGCGCGCAAACGACACGCTGCGCGTCGGCTCGATCGTCCTGCACCGTTGTCTCGGCGGCGATTACTACTGTGGCTCGCTGAGCGTAGCGTTCGACCCCGCAAGGTTGGTGCGCGGCAAGATAGACATCGCGATGGCGTGGCTTCCGCACGCAAACCGCGGCGCGCGCTCGAACGGCACCATCGTTGCCGTCGAAGGTGGGCCGGGGTACCCGTCGATCGAGTCGCGCGCATCGTACCGCGATCTGTACGCCCCGCTGCTCGCGACGCGCGATCTGCTGCTCGTGGACAATCGCGGGACCGGCCTCTCCAAGGCGATCGTCTGCCAACCGCTGCAGCGCGCGCCCGTGATGCTCCTGCGCGACGTGACGACCTGCGGGCGCGACCTCGGGCGAACCTCGGATCTGTACGGGACTGCGCTTGCCGCAGACGACTTGGCGGCGGTTCTCGACGCGTTGCATATCCGCAAGGTAGACATGTACGGCGATTCCTACGGAACGTTCTTTACGCAGGCGTTCGCCGGACGGCATCCGGATCGCGTTCGCAGTCTCGTTCTCGACGGCGCGTATCAAGTAACGGGAGGCAGCCCGTGGTATCCGAGCGAGGGCCCGACGATGCGTCGCGCATTCAATCTTGCCTGTGCGCGCTCGCCGGTCTGCGCGCCGCTGCGCGGCTCTTCGGTTGACCGCATCGAACGTTTACTCGTGATGCTGCGCGCAGATCACCGCTCAGCGATTACCCCGTCGGGCGTTGCGTTCGTCATGGATTCGGCCGGACTCGATCCGCTGGCATACCGCGATCTGGATGCCGCGGCGCGCGCCTACGTCGAGGCGAACGACCGCGTTCCGCTGGAGCGACTCGTTGACGAAGCGTATGCAGAGGAAGAAGGCGCGGGCGGGCGCGCTCGCGCGTACAGCCAGGGTCTCTTTGCGGCGGCGAGCTGCTCGGATAATCCGCAAGCCTACGACATGCGCCTGCCGCCTCCCGAGCGCCGGCTTGCGTGGCGGCGCGCGCTCGAGCGCAAGCGCGCCGGCGATCCCAACCTGTACGCGCCGTTTGCGCTCGACGAGTTCCTGGGCATTCCGCTCGACTACGCGTACGTGCCGCTCTGCCAGACGTGGCCCGTGGCATCGCCGCAGCATCCGGCAGGCCGGCCGGTGCCGCCGGGCACCCAGTTCCCCGGCGTGCCCGTGCTCGTGCTCAACGGCGACCTGGATACGATCACGACGCCGGAAGAAGGCGCGCAGGCGGCGCAACTCTTTGCGCGCTCGACGCACGTCATCGTTGCGAACACCGGCCACGTGACGGCGCTGGGCGACTTCTACGGCTGCGCGTCGGGCATCGTGCGGCGGTTCACGCAGACGGGGCGCGTCGACGCGGGCTGCGCGTCGCACGTGCCGGCCGGGCATCTCGTGCCGGCGTTTGCGCGCACGCTCGACGGCGTTGCGCCGGCAAAGCCGTTGCCCGGTAATCAGGCGACGACGACCGAGCTGGAAGCGGCCGCGGCCGCGACGCTTGCCGCGGCCGACGTGCTCGCGCGGTCCTACGAGTTTGGCTTGAGCGCGGGTTCTGGATTGCGCGGCGGGTCGTATGCGGCACAGCCGAGCGGCGCCGCGACGCGCGCGACGCTGTCGGATATTCGCTGGACGAACGACCTGGCCGTCTCGGGCGAGGCGCGCTTGGACGCGCGCACCGCACGCGCGCAGGCGCACGTGACGCTGAGCGGTGCGGTGACGGGCTCGCTCGACGCAGTCTGGGCGACCGCGGGAAGCCGCGCCGCGGCTACGCTGCGCGGAACGCTCGACGGTAACGCGCTGCGCGCGACGATGCCCGCTCCCTAAAGCCATGCTCGTCGACGTCCTCGTGAAACCGGGCTCGAAGCATCCCGCGATCTCGGAAGAAGAAGGCATCGTGGTGTTGCGCGTGCGCGAGCGGGCGGTGGAAGGCGCAGCCAATCGCGCCTGCATTGCGGCGCTGGCCGCGCACTACGGCGTAGCGCCGTCGTCGGTCGCGCTCGTAGCCGGCGCCCGCAGCCGCCGCAAGCGCTTCTCGATCGCGGGCCGCGCCGCCCCGACGTGAACCCACCGACGATCGTTTGGCTGCGCCGCGATTTGCGTCTGGACGACAACGCGGCGATCTTCGCGGCGTGCGCGGACGACGCGCCGGTCTGCCTCGCGTTCGTTCTCAGCCCAACGTTGCTCGCAAGCCCTCGGATGGGGGCGCCGCTGGTCTGCAGTTTCTTCGACGCCTTGGGGACCCTGCGCGACGAGCTGCGGCGGCTCGGCAGCGATCTGGTGCTGTTGCGCGGCGACTTCGCACAGGAGCTCGCAACGCTGGCGGATCGTCTCGGCGCTTGTAGCGTCGTGTTTGCCGAAGACTACGAACCCGATGCGATACGGCGCGACGACGGCGTGACGGCTGCGCTGCGAGCCCGCGGTCTGCGCGTGCGATCGGTGCTCGACCACGTCTATTTCGGTGCGGACGAGATCGAGCGCGCGCCGGGAACGCCGTTTCGCGTCTTCACGCCGTATAAGCGGCGCTGGCTGGAACGGCGCGCGGAGCTGCCCCGCTCACCGTTGCCGTCACGAAAAGCTCTGCACGGGAGGCTCGTCGCGCGCGAGCTGCTCGGCTCGAGCGACGAAGTGCCGCAGCCGCAAGCATACGGATTCGAACGCCGCGCCGGGTTTCCGCGCGTCAACGCGCGTGAGGCGCTGGCGCTGCTCGACGCGTTCACCGCACCGGGCGGCGCAATCGAGCGCTACGCGGGCGACCGCAACGTGCCTTGGATGCGGGGAACCTCGCAGCTCTCGCCGCACCTGCGCGCGGGGACGATCGGCATTCGCACCTGCGTAGAGCGAGCGTTCGAGCTGCGTGCAGACTGCGACGCGCCGGCGCGCGCGAGCGTGGACGCGTGGATTTCCGAGCTCGTCTGGCGCGAGTTCTACCAGACGATTCTCAAACGGTTTCCGCACGTCGTGGAGGCGCCGTTTCTCACGGCAGCCGAGCGAATCCGCTGGCGCGACGCACCGGACGATTTTGCGGCCTGGTGCGAAGGGCGCACCGGCTATCCATTCGTAGACGCAGCCATGCGCGATCTCAATGCGAACGGCTGGATGCACAACCGGCTGCGGATGCTGGTCGCCTCGTTCTTGAGCAAGCATCTGCTCGTAGACTGGAGGCGCGGCGAGCGCTACTTCGAGCAGCACCTCGCCGACGCCGAGCTCGGATCGAACAACGGCGGTTGGCAGTGGGCGGCCTCGGTCGGCACCGACGCCGTGCCCTACTTTCGCATCTTCAATCCGGTCGAGCAGAGCCGGCGGTTCGACCCGGAAGGGACGTACGTACGCTCGCTCGTGCCGGAGCTCGCGCGCGTGCCGGCACAGGCGATCCACGAGCCGCTGGGCGTCCCCGGTTATCCCGCGCCGATCGTGGAGCATCGTGCCGCGCGCGAGCGGGCGCTGACCGCGTACGGCGAGGCCTTCGCGAGGGCCAAAAGCGTCGCGCGCGAATCCGAGGGGCCATGAGTAAGGTACGGGTGCTGGTCGGTACGCGCAAGGGCGCGTTCGTTCTTTCGTCGGACGCCGCGCGCAAGCGGTGGAGCGTCGAAGGGCCGCACTTCGGCGGCTGGGAGATCTACCACCTCAAGGGCTCGCCGGTGCATCCAGATCGCATCTACGCGTCGCAGACGTCCGGCTGGTTCGGACAGGTGATGCAGCGGTCCGACGACGGCGGCAAGACGTGGGAAGCGGTCGGCAATCGTTTCGTCTACGACGGCGTGCCGGGGACGCACCGTTGGTACGACGGGACGCCGCATCCGTGGGAGTTCGCGCGCGTCTGGCACCTCGAGCCCTCGCTGCACGATCCCGAGGTCGTCTACGCGGGCGCCGAAGACGCGGCACTCTTTCGCTCCGACGACGGCGGAACGACCTGGGCGGAGCTCGCCGGGCTGCGCACGCACCCCTCCGCGCCGAACTGGCAGCCGGGCGCCGGCGGCATGTGCCTGCACACCGTGCTGCTGGATCCGCGCGACAGCGCGCGGATCTACTGCGCCATCTCCGCGGCGGGTGCGTTTCGCAGCGACGACGCCGGCGCGACCTGGAAGCCGATCAATCGGGGCCTAAAGTCGGAGGGCATTCCCGATCCCGACGCCGAGGTCGGCCACTGCGTGCACCGCTTGGCGATGCATCCGTCGCATCCGGACGTGCTCTTCATGCAGAAACATTGGGACGTCATGCGCAGCGACGACGCGGGCGAGTCGTGGCGAGAAGTGAGCGGCAACCTTCCCACCGATTTCGGCTTCCCCATTGACGTTCACGCGCACGAGCCCGAGACGATCTACGTCGTTCCCATCAAGAGCGATTCGGAGCACTATCCGCTCGACGGCGCGCTGCGCGTCTATCGCAGCCGGACGGGCGGCGACCTGTGGGAGGCGCTGACCAACGGCTTGCCGCAGCGCGACTGCTACGTCAACGTGCTGCGCGATGCGATGGCCGTGGATGCGCTCGACCCGTGCGGCGTCTACTTCGGAACGACCGGCGGACAGGTCTACGCGTCGCCCGACTCGGGCGATAATTGGGAAGCGATCGTGCACGACCTCCCGCCGGTGCTTTCCGTCGAAGTGCAGACCCTCGCATGATCCGCGTCGTGCTGCCGGCGCATCTGCGCGCGCTGGCCCGCGTGAACGGCGAGGTGCGGCTCGAAGTCGGCGACGTCGTCACGCAACGCGCGATTCTCGACGCCCTCGAAGACCGCTATCCCGTCCTGCGCGGGACGATTCGCGACCAGCAGACGCACCGGCGACGCGCCTTCATTCGTTTCTTCGCGTGCGAACAGGACTTTTCGCACGATTCGCCCGATGCGGCGCTGCCGGCCGACGTCGCACGAGGAGCGGAGCCGTTTCTCGTCGTCGGCGCGATGGCGGGCGGATAGCGTGCGCGGGCGTTCGTTCCTCCTCGCGCTTGCCTTCCCGGCACTTTTGGGCGCAGCGCCGTCGGGACCGCCGTCCATCCGCGAAGTGCTCCGCTCGGCGTACTCCCTGCACGATCTTCGAGCCGTAGATCTCGCCCCCGGCGGCGACGCCGTTGCCTGGCAGGACGGTTACCATGACGCGCGCGATCCGCTGGCCTCTGCGGAATACACGTCGTTGTACGTGCGAAGCATCGGCGGCGGTGTCGCAACGCGCGTGACGGCGGGCTCGCCGCGTGGCGAGTACAAGGAAGAGAACCCGGTGTGGTCGCCGGACGGGCGGCGCGTTGCGTTTTTGTCGGATGCGCGCTCCAAAGGGCAACTCCAGATATTCGTCGCCGATGCGCAGGGACGCCAAGTTCGGCAGCTCGGCAGGCTCGTGGGGAACGTCGCGCACCTGACCTGGGCGCCGGACGGTGCATCGCTGGCGTTTCTCTATATTGCCGGCGCGCACCGCAAAGCCGGTGCGATCGCGCCGGGTGCAAGAGACGTCGGCGTGATAGGCACGACCGTTGACGAGCAGCGCCTGACGACGATCGACCTCAACGGCGCCAAACTGCGCTTTCGCACGCCCGCGGACACGTACGTGTACGAGTACGGCTGGTCGTCCGACGGTGAGCGATTTGCCGTCACCTACGCAAAAGGCGTGGGCGACGACAACTGGTGGGTCGCGCGCCTCGCGGTCGTAGATCTGCCGAGCGGAGCGATGCGCGATCTTCTCGCGCCGGCGTTTCAAATCGATAATCCCGCCTGGTCGCCCGACGGCACGCGCATCGCACTCATCGGCGGGATCATGAGCGATTTCGGCTCGACCGGCGGCGACCTCTACATCGTTGACGCGCGCAGCGGCGAGGTCCGCGACGCAACGCCCGGTGCGGCGCTATCGGTGCAGTCGCTGCGATGGAACGACGATGCGAGCCTCGACGTCGTTGCCGATCGCGGCGGCTCGATGGCGCTCGTGCGCCTCGACGCCGCAACCGGCCGCACCGAGGCGTTGACGGACCGCGAGGAGTCCATTCGCAGTTGGGCCACCGCAAAGCACGGCACGGTCGTTGCGCTCGCGCGGGCGTCTTTCGACGATCCGCCGGAGGTGTGGGCCGGCGCGCCGGGTGCGCTGCATCCGGTCACGACGACGAACGTTGGGGCGCCGCGCTACTACGGCAAGGCCGTCTCGCTGCAGTGGCGCAGCGACGAGTTCGCGGTCCAAGGTTGGCTCGTTTATCCGCTCGGTTACGATCCGCAGCGGAGCTACCCCATGGTGACGATCGTGCACGGCGGCCCGTCGGCGATCACGACGCCGGGCTTCGGCGGCCGCGACTTGAGCGCGCTCTCGTCGCGCGGGTACTTCGTCTTCATGCCGAATCCGCGCGGCAGCTACGGGCAAGGCGAAGCGTTTACGCGCGCAAACGTCAAGGACTTCGGCTACGGCGACTGGCGCGACGACCTCGCGGGGGTGGACGCCGCGATCAAAACGGCGCCGGTGGATGCCAACCGGCTCGGCCTCATGGGTTGGAGCTACGGCGGCTACATGGCGATGTGGGCCGAGACGCAGACGGCCCGCTTCAAGGCGATCGTCGCGGGCGCGGGCATCGTAAACTGGCAGTCGTACTACGGGCAGAACAAGATCGACCAGTGGATGATTCCGTTTTTCGGTGCGTCGGTCTATCAAGATCCGGCCGTCTATGCGAAGAGCTCGCCGATCACGTTCATCCAAGGCTCGAAGACGCCGGTTTTGATTCTGCAAGGCGAGCTCGACGAAGAGGTGCCCGCTCCGCAAGCTTTTGAGTTCTGGCACGCGATGAAGACGCTCGGCGTACCGACGAAACTCGTCGTCTATGGCGGGGAAGGGCACGGAATGCAAAAAATTGCCGACCAGATCGACGTCTTGACGCAGACGGTCGACTGGTTCGAGCGGTACCTGGGGGGTGGCGGCAGCTAGAGCGCGCTGGTGGGCCGTCCTGGGATCGAACCAGGGACCTCATGCTTATCAAGCATGCGCTCTAACCAGCTGAGCTAACGGCCCGATGCAAGGGACAAGTATAGCATGGCCCGCAAGCGTCCCTCCATGGCCGAAGCGGCCGCACTAAATCAGCGAGATCCACTTCTTCATGATCTCGTCTTCGTTCTTTAGAAAGACCATGAGCAGGGCTTCGAGGGCCTCGCCTTCGCGCTCGATTTCCGCCCGCTCGGCGGCCTCGTAGTCGAAGGCTTGGCGCTGCGCGGCGATCCGCGCTTGCTGCTCGGCGGTTTGGTCCGAGGCGGGGGCCGGAGCGCTGCCGCCGCGGGGCGCGGCGTGGGTGCCGCGCGCCACGGCGGCGCGTTCGGTTCGGAGCGAGGGAGCCGGTCCGGTCATTTACTCGGTGATACTCTGGATGAACTTCTTGGTGATCGAGTCGTCCATCTTACGCTGGGCCATGTCGACGTTGCGAAGCGTGTCGACTTCGCGCATGTTTTCGCTGCGCTCGTCCATCATTTGATCGAAGACCTCGGACTGCATCTGGAGCTTCTCCTGATTTTGGACTTCCGACGCGTACATGCCGAGTTGGAAGGTTTCGTCTTGCGCGTTGAGCGCGCTCATCGCGGCGTTCCCCGCGTTGCCGGCTATGCCGCCGCCGAGCGCCCCGCCGACCGCGCTGCCGAGAAGTCCCGAGCCGAGACCCTCAAGAACCGGAAGCAGGAATGCCATCGCGTTACTCCTTTGAGCGGGCTAGTTCGCGTCGCCGGCGAGCTGGGTGTAATCGGTGACCTGCGGCCGGTATCCGGTGCTTTGCGGGATGCTCGGTGCGGAAGGCGGAGTCATGGGCAGGCCTTGCGCTTGAGCCGAGAGCGAACCGAGCGACGAGATGAGGTTGCTCAGTTCGGCCGCCGCGCTGTTTTGGGGGCTCTCGGCGCATTCTTCCGACTGTTCGGCCTGCTCGGCGATGCGCGCGTGCCGGCGAGGGCCTTCGACGCCGCCATGCCGGTCGTGATCCGCGCCTGAAATTCTTCCGTGCCCCTCGCTGAAAGGCTTGGCGGAGATCGTGCCTTCGTGAACGGAATGGACTGAAACCACGGGATGTCTCCTGTTCTACGAGTCTGACTCGTCGGTGTTGCTGAAGAGGGAGGCGTAGTCGGTTGCCTCGCGGTGGTAGGCGTGGCGGTGGCCGCCGGACGGCGGGACCGATGGCGGCGGCAGGCTTCCGGCCAGGGCGAAGAGACTCGGGGCCGGCGCGACCGGCGCCGGAGACTCCGGAGCCTCGAGAGATGCGGCGGCGGCGGCGGCCCCCGAGGCGCCGCCGAGGCGAGCTTGGTGCCGCAGGACCGAGTCGGCGTAGCCGAGCTGGGTGCCGTCGGCCCAGCGGGTCTTCGTTCCGGTGGCCGTCGGAGAACCGGTGTTATAAGCGGAAAGCGCCTCGCGGACGCTGCCGTAGCGGGAGAGCAGGCCCGAGATCATGCCCGCCGCGTAGTCGGCGTTACGGGACGGGTCCATTGCGGCGGCGGTCGAGGCGAAAGGGTGGGAGCGGTCGTCTATCTGGAAGAGGCCGTGGCCATGCCCTCCGTCGCCGACGACGTTGCGGCCGGCGTTGCTGTCGGGGCCGCCGGTCTCTTGCGCTGCGACGGCCGCGAGCAGCGACGGGTCGAGACCGTGGCGGCGAGCGGCACCGGCGATTTGGGATGCGTAGGCGACGCCGCTGGCGGCTAGGCGGGAAGCGGCGGGATCGATGGTCATAGCGGCGGTCTTTCCCTCAGACTGCCGCGTTTGACAAGGTGAGAGCCCGGGTTCTAGAATGGCAAAGTCCGTGGTGGCCCCGCCTGGTTGGGCGGGGTCTCATACTGCGGCGAGATACGTTCATGGATCGTTCGCACAGAGTTGACATCAGCGGGCTCCTCTCCGGAGGGCGCCAGGTCATGGAGGTCGCGGACGAGGTGCCGATCGAGCCCTTTGAGGGGTGGGCCTTCCCCGAGCCGGCTCGGGTGCGGCTCGAACTCCGCCAAGGCGACGGCATGCTCGTCGTGCAGGGAAGCGTAGACGCAGACGCCCTCGGGCAATGCGACGGCTGCCTTGACGCGATCGACCTGCAGATGCACGTTGACGTTGACGAGCGGCTCGATCCGTCGCGCGGGCGCGACGACGAACCCTTCGGGGAGAGCAACGTCTTGACGGGGGAACGCCTTGACGTAGCCGACCTCGCCCAGCAAACTGTGCTCAGCGCCCTGCCCATGGGTTCGCGCTGCAGGGCGGATTGCCGAGGTCTCTGCGCCGTCTGCGGCGCAAATCGGAATACCGGCGAATGCTCGTGCGACGAGCAGCGCACTTCTTAAAGACGGAGAATCAGGTGGCCAATCTAAAGTGGAAGACGCCGCGCAGCAAAACGCGCAGCCGCCGGGCGGCAAACTGGAAGCTCGGAGCCGTTACGACGGTCCTGTGCCCGCAGTGCCATCAGCCGAAGCGGCCGCATTTCGCGTGCACGACCTGCGGCACGTACCAAGGCCGCCAAGTAATTAGCGTACAAGACGAGCCGGCCGGTTAACGAATCGGTGTCGCTCTCGGGCGTGAAGATCGCCGGCGTCGGTCACTACGCGCCGCCGCGCGTCGTAACCAATCACGACCTCGAAGCGTGGCTGGACACCTCCGACGAGTGGATCACCACACGAACCGGCATGAAGCGCCGGCACTGGACGTCCGAAGACGAGGCCACGAGCGATCTGGCGACGGCGGCCGCTTCGGCAGCGCTGGTGCACGCCGGGCTCAGCGCGCAGGACATAGACTGCTTCATCGTCGCGACGGTCACCCCCGACTTTTACTTTCCCGCAACGGCGTGTCTGGTCGCCTGCCGCCTCGGCGTGCTCGAGAAGCCGGCCTTCGACATCGCCATCGCCTGCAGCGGCTTCATTTACGGTCTGACGGTCGCGTCGGGACTCATTCGCTCGGGCGTGTATCGCCGCATCATGCTCATCGGCGCCGAGACGCTCTCGAAGATCCTCGACAAGGGCGATCGCTCGACCGCCATCCTTTTCGGTGACGGCGCCGGCGCGGTGATCCTCGAACGCTCGGAAGCCGATTCGTTCCTCGCATCCGACTTGGGCGCCGACGGAAGCCGTCCCGAGCTGCTCTACGCGCAAGGCAGCGGATCGCGCAACCCGCTCGACCACGCCGCGCTCGACGAGAAGGTGCACCTCATTCACATGCAGGGGCCCGAAACGTTCCGGGCCGCCGTCAACAAGATGGTCGGCTCGACCGACGCCGTGCTGCGCAAGGCGAACCTCGCAAAGAGCGACGTGACGTTTCTCATCCCGCACCAGGCCAATAAGCGCATCATTGACGCAACCGCCCGGTACTTGGAACTGCCCGACGACAAAGTCGTCATCAACATCGCCGAGTATGGAAACACGTCGGCGGCATCCATTCCGATGGCGCTTTCCGAGACGGTGCGCGCGGGGCTCATCAAGCCCGGCGACGTCGTCATCTTCGTGGCGTTCGGCGGCGGCCTTTCGTGGGGCGCCGTCGCCTGGAGATGGGCCGCCTGAGCATGCGCGTCGGGGTCGTCTTTCCGGGCCAGGGATCGCAGTGCGTCGGCATGGGCTGCGACGTTGCGGAGCGTTCCGCCGCGGCCCGCGCGATCTTCGACCGCGCCGCCGCCGTGCTCGGCTACGATTTGCTCGCGCTGCAGCGCGAGGGTCCCGAAGAGAAGCTCCGCGAGACGGAGTTCAGCCAGCCGGCGATCTTCACGACGAACGTCGCGCTCTACGCCGCCGTCGGCGACGCGCTCGCGCCGGCCGTGACGGCCGGACACTCCTTCGGCGAGCTGTGCAGTCTCGTTGCGGCGCGGTCCCTCGATTTCGACGCAGCGCTGCGCATCGTCAGCGAGCGCGCGAAAGCGATGCAGGACGCGGCGGAGCGCGCGCGCGGCGGCATGTCGGCGATACTGGGCCTCGACGCGGCGCGGATACGCGAGGTGCTCGCGACGACGGAACTGCGCGACGGCAGCCGCGTCGCGTTGGCAAACTTCAACTCTCCGACGCAGATCGTCATCAGCGGCGACCTGGATGCCGTGCAGGCTGCGGGGCAAGCGATGCTTGCCGCGGGTGCGAAGCGCGTCGTGCCGCTCAACGTTTCGGGTGCGTGGCACAGCGCACTGATGGAGCCGGCCGTCGCGCGACTGGCGGCCGCGGTCGAAGCGAGCCGTTTCGCGATGCCGGCCTTCGACGTCATATCGAACGTTGACGGGCGCCCGTATCGAGACGTCGCGACGATCGGAGCGAGCCTCGTCAAGTCGGTCGTCTCCGAAGTGCGCTGGCACGACACCGCCGAGTGCCTCTTGAGTTATCGGCTCGATCTCGTCGTCGAGTTCGGGGCGAGCGGCGTGCTGGGGCCGCTGATGCGGCGACTGCCCTCGGCGCCGCCGGTGAACGTCGTGAGCGACTTTGCCGGCGTCGAAAAGCTGCGCGGCGCGCTCGAGCAGGCGACGGAGGCCAACGTATGACGTTTGCGGGAAAGACGGCGCTCGTCACCGGCGCCAGCCGGGGAATCGGACGCGCGATCGCCGTGGAGTTCGCGCGATCCGGCGCAGACGTCGCGCTCGTGGGCCGCGATACCGCCGCGCTGGAAGAGACCGCCGCTCTGTGCGCGAACTCGCGGCCGGGCGCGGTGGCCGAGATTTTTCCGGGCGACGTCACCGATCAAGGCGCGATGGACCGGATCGTCGGCCTCGCGGTGGAGCGCTTCGGGCGGCTCGACTGCGCGGTTGCCAATGCCGGGCAATCGGTGGATTCGCTGCTCCTGCGCCTGAAGGCCGAGACGATCGATCACCTGCTCGACGTCAACCTGAAATCGGCGTTCTACCTGTGCTCGGCGGTCGCGAAGCCGATGATGAAGCAGCGCAGCGGCTCGATCGTCCTGATGACGAGCATCGTGGGGCTGACCGGGAACCCCGGCCAGGCGGCGTACGCCGCCTCGAAAGCAGGGCTGCTGGGCCTCTGCAAATCGCTGGCAAAGGAGTTGGGTTCGAGGAATATAAGAGTCAACGCCGTCGCGCCGGGCCTCATAGAGACCGCCATGACCGAGAAAATGCCCGGCGCAGCCAGAGAATTTTCGATCAAGCAAGCAGCTCTCGGAAGAGCCGGGAAGCCGGAGGACGTCAGCGGAGTAGTGGCATTTCTATGCTCCGACGCCGCCGGGTACGTAACCGGGCAAACGCTCGTGGTCGACGGCGGCATACTGATGTGATCCTGCGAGATTTTGAAAGGAGACGAGATGTCCACCACCTTCGATAAAGTAAAGAAGATCATCGTCGAGCAGCTCGGCGTAGACGAGTCGGAAGTGACGCCGGAGGCGTCCATCACCGACGACCTCGGTGCCGATTCGCTCGACCAGGTCGAGCTGGTGATGGCGTTCGAGACGGAGTTCAACATCGACATTCCCGACGAGGAAGCCGAGAAGATCAAGACGGTCGGCGATGCGGTCAAACGCATAGACGAAACCACGGCGGGCTCTTCGGCCACCTAGCGCGGAATCGAAGGAACGTTGTTCGACCAGCTCAGCGAGCGCCTGAGTGCGATCTTCGAGCGCCTCGGCGGACGAGGCAGGGTTAGCGAAGCCGAAGTAAACGACGCGCTTCGAGAGATACGCGTCGCGTTGCTCGAGGCCGACGTCTCTCTCGGCGCGGCGAAGTCGTTCGTCGCGCGCATCCGGGAGCGCGCGACCGGCGCGAACGTCCTCGAGTCGCTGACCCCGGCGCAGACGATCTTGAAGATCGTCCACGACGAGCTCGTCGGTTTGCTCGGGCCGGCCGGCGGGTCGGGCGCATCGCGCCTGCAGTTCGCCGACGCACCGCCCACGGTCATCATGCTGGTCGGTCTCCAAGGCTCGGGCAAGACGACGCAGGCCGGCAAGCTCGCGCTGCGCCTCAAGGAGCAGGGGCGGCGCAGCATGCTCGTCGCGGCCGACGTGTACCGCCCGGCCGCAATCGAGCAGCTCCAGGTGCTCGGCAAGCAAATCGAACTGCCGGTGTACGCCGCGGGCACGAGCGACCCGGTGAAAATCGTCCGCGACGGCATCGCCGAAGCGAAGCGCCTGGGGCTTTCGACGGTGCTCGTGGACACCGCGGGGCGCCTGCAAATCGACGAAGCGTTGATGAACGAGCTCGACGCAATCAAGGCGGTCGCCGCGCCGCAGGAAATTCTCTTGGTCGCCGACGCGATGACCGGCCAGGAAGCCACGGCCGTAGCGAAAGGCTTCCACGATCGCCTCGGCATCACGGGCGTCGTGCTCACCAAGATGGACGGCGACACGCGCGGCGGCGCCGCGCTCTCGATCCACAGCGTGACCGGAGCGCCGATCAAGTTCGTCGGCACCGGCGAGAAGCTGGCGGCGCTGGAACCCTTCTATCCCGAACGGCTCGCCTCGCGGATCCTCGGCATGGGCGATGCGATGACGCTCATCGAGAAGACGCAGAATCTCTACTCGGCGGAACAGGCAAAACGCCTCGAAGAGAAGCTCCTCAAGCAGACCTTCACCCTCGACGACTTCCTCGAACAGATGCGTCAGGTGCGAAAGCTCGGCTCGATGAGCGATTTTCTCAAGATGGTGCCGGGCTTGTCCAAGGCGCTGCCGAAAGACTTCGAGATCCCCGAGCGGGAGTTTGCAAAGGTCGAAGCGATCATCTGTTCGATGACGCGAGGCGAGCGGCGTAACCCCGATCTGCTCAACGGATCGCGCCGCAAACGAATCGCATCCGGCTCGGGCGCGCAAGTTTCCGACGTAAATCGCCTGGTCAAGCAGTTCGATCAGGCGCGTCAAATGATGAAACACCTCGGCGGTAAGAAGCGGCGCGGACTCCTGCCGCTGCGAAGCGCCTAAACACGAAAGCAAAGAAAAGAATGGTACGAATTCGCCTGCGCCGCATGGGCGCAAAAAAACAGCCGACCTATCGTTTCGTGGTCGCCGACGCCCGGTCGCCTCGCGACGGGCGCTTCATAGAAATTCTCGGGCATTACAATCCGCGGACCGAGCCGCGCACCGTCGTCGTAGACGAAGAGAAGGCACGCGATTGGATCGCCAAGGGCGCCCAACCGTCCGAGACGGTTCGGCGGCTCTTCGCCGAGAAGGGCATCGTCGAGCGCGGACCGATTCCGGAGACGAAACGTAAGCCGAAGCGCGCCGAGGGCGCGGCGTCGTGAGCGCCTTCGACGACGAGTTCGGCCTCTTCAGCGAGACGATCGACGTCGAACGCGCCGCGCCGCGGCGCGCGCAGCCCGAGCCGCGCGTGGAGCCGCGGCCGGAGCCGCGCTACGAACCGCGTTCGGCCCCGATGCGCCGTCCCCAGCGGGAGCAGCGCACGAACGCGCGCAGCGGCGGAGATCCGTGGGCCGGCCATCGGCGGGCAAGCGAACTGCTCGACTTTCTCGCCCGCAAGCTCGTGCAGAAACCCGAGAGCGTCAGCGTAGAACTCTTTCTCGACGAGGAAGCGCAGCCGGTCATCGAGCTCGTCGTGGATTCGGAAGACTTGGGGAAAGTCATCGGTCGTAACGGCCGCGTCGCACAGGCGCTGCGCACCATCGTTCGCGCGACGGCCGAGGGACGCGTCTCCGTAGACATCCTCGACAGCGATGAGGCCGCGCAGGAGGGCGATGGCGAAGACGACGGCGGATGAGCTGCCGGTCGGGCGGCTCGCCGGAGCCTTCGGCGTACGCGGTGAGTTAAAGTGCGACCCGACCGCGTCGGGTCGCACCGTCTTTTCGGCGGGTGTCGAGCTGCGCTGTGACGGGGATCGCGGGTCGTCGGTCGTTCGCATCACGCAGGTGCGCTCGCATAAGGGGCGGCTTCTCGTCCGCATCGAGGGCGTAGAAGACGCGGAGCGGGCGCAGAGCTATGCGGGCGCGACGCTGTACGCGCCGCGCGAGCGCATCGCGCTGCAGCGAGGCGAGTACCTCGACGCAGATCTCGTCGGATGCGCCGTTACCGGCGTTGACGGCCGAGAATACGGAGAGGTGGAGCGCGTCGAGCACTATCCCGGAAGCGACATGCTCGTCGTGAGCGGCCGGATGGTGCCGATGGTGCGCGCGATCGTCCTCGGCATAGACCTGGAAAACCGCCGTATCTCCGTCGATCCGCCCGCCGGCCTGCTCGACTGAGGCGGCGATTCCCTAGCTGTTGTCGGGATGGGCCGTCGCGTAGGCCGTGACGGCGGCGTCAACCGCGCTCTTGATCGAACTTCCCGTTCCCACTTGGTGGTCGAGCACGGCGCCGAAACAGGTGTAGACGAGCAGCGTGAAACTGATCTGCGACTTGCCGTGGTGCGCCGCCGCCTGCGCCAGCGTCCCGGTCGCGATCGTGTTGTTGCGATTCGGGCCGCAGATCGAGTCGGACGACGTCGCGACGCTCGTCGTAATGGCGGTGAGCTGAGCCGTATAGTGCAGGTTGAGCGCGACGTACAGCTCGCGCAGGGCGCCGCTGAGGTCGTTGGCCGCAAAGGCCGGCGACGACGCCGTCACCGGCGCGACGATCACGCCGCGCGACGGCTTGGCCGCGGGCCCCGGCGTAGGAGTATGCTGGCTCGGGTGACGCTTGAAGACGGAGTCTACGATGCTCCCGATGCCTTTGATCGGCACCTGCGCGCCGTTGGTTGAGGTCGGGGCCGGCGTTCCGGCCTGCTGCGGAGCGACGCCTTCGGTGTTGCGGCCGAGAAACGCAAGGATCTGCGCGCGCGCGAGCAGCGATTGCGACGCGACGTCGGCGACGCTCGCGACCTGGGCCGTTTGCGAAAAGAGAATGACGCCGCTCTCGACGCTGACGACCTGCTCGACGACCGCCGCGCTGTCGCCGACGGGCGTCACGTAGCCGCTGATGTAGAAATCGGCGTGCGCGGTGCGGGCGTTGTCGAGGAAGTCCGCGCGCTTGACGGCCTTCGGCACCGGCGTTACGGAGATGCCGCCGGCTGCGGCCATCTCTTCGCTGAGAATCTGTGCGATGGCCGTGCCGATACGCGCGTCCGCGCCGGTCTGCACGTCGAAGGGGTAGATGACGACGATCGGCTGCTGGCCGACCGGTGCGAACGATGCTGCCGGCGCCATGGGCGAGATCGAAGGCCTGGGGGCCGGGCTCGGGGTCGGGGCGGCGGCCGCCGCCAGGGTAACGGAGGAGACGAGCAGCAGGCCGGCTAGGCCGCGCGAAAGGATCCTTTCAAGCATCAACGCCCGTCAATTCGCGAAGAGGCTCGCGATTTCCGGTCGGCCACGCGATGCTGTATTCCGCGCCGAAGAGAAAGATGGATCCGATGCAGTAGAACCATAGGAGCAAGACGAGCGGCGCCGTCAGGGCGCCGTAGACGTAGCCGAAGTTCACGTGCGTCACGTACTGCGCGAACGCGTACTGCACCACCGGCCAGGCCGCCGCGACCACCGCAGCCCCGCGCAGCGCGAAACCCCAGGTGACGCTGCGGTTGGGCAGCCAGCGGTAGAGCACGACGGCGACGATGAAGACGAGGCCGATCGAGAGCAGATAGGCGAGAACGTGCGTCGCCAAGCGCAGCTCGTGAACGCCGGCGATGCGGAAGCCGATCGAAATCACGACGGGAAGGCCGGTCGCGACGACGAGCAAGATTCCCATTGCCGGCAGCATCACGAACGAGAGCGCCAAGTTGTGGACGAGCGGCCGCCCCTTCGGCACGCCCAGCGCGCGATCGAGCGCGTACGCCAGCCCCATGAAAAGATTCTTTCCCGACCACAGGAGGAACGCGAACGCGACGAGGCTGGAAATGCCGCGGCCGTAGATGTACGTCTGGAGGTTGGCGACGATGTAATCGTGCAGCGTCGGTGCCAGCGCGTCGAAAAATGCGAGCGCGCGATGCTGCGCGTCGGGGAGCACGAACGTCACGGCGCTAAGCGCGAGAACGCTGAGCGGAAAGAGCGCGAAGAGGGCGTTGAACGCGACGGACTGCGCGTGGAAGGCGCACCCGTCGCGGGCGAAGCGTATACTCGCTTCGCGAACCGTGGAGATGAGTCGCTCCATCCAAAGCGGTATATCGGTGGAACGTGCCGCTATTCCCACCGGAAACGCCCGTTACCGTGCTGCTCGACGGAAAGCCGCTGGCGGCGTACGTGCGGGCGTACGTCGCGGCGGGGCGCGTCTTCGTTCCGGTAGACCCGGTCCTGACGCGCGTTGCCGACCGCCTCTGGTTCGAGGGCGACACGCTGGTCATCCAACGCGGCGCCCGGCGCGTGCGCGTCCGGTTGGCGCCGTCGTACCCGTCCGATCTCGACGCGGCATACGTGGCTGCCGCGCCGGCGCTGCGTGGGCTGGGCGCCGTCCTGCGCTACGATCCGGCCGCGCGGCGCTTGGACGTTCGGCTGCCGCAGGACGCGCAGGTCGCGTCGCCGACGCCGTTCAACCCGGCGTTGCCGACTGCGGCTCCCAGCGCGGTTTTCACGCCGGCGCCGCAGGCGTCGCCCCGCCCGGCCTGGACGGGCTCGCCGCTTCCGCGCCGGACGCCGCTGCCGCTCTCGACGCCGCCGTAGTCGTCGTTTAGCGCGCGGCTACCGCGGCGAGATCGCGGTCGCCCAAGCCGCGCGCGGAAACGTCGTGCAGCTGCGACTCCATCGCATCGATCACGGGCAGGCGTTCGTGATGCGCCGCGCCTTGCATGAGCTGCGCGTCCTTGCGCGCCATGTCAATGGTCCAGAGCGGGTCGTACTCGCCGGCGACCATCCGCTTCCCGCGGCCGTGAACCTGCCCCGACGGATCGTAAAAATCGAAGAGCGCGTAGCCCGCTTCGCGCGAGAGGCCTTGCACCTCGGCGATCCGCAGAACGTCGTTGATCCCGCCGACGACCGCAAGAATCATCGCGTTTCCCATGAGCTTGTAGATTGCCGCGGCGTCGGGCCGTTCGCCGAGATAGCGCAGGTCGCTGCACATCGGCGCGAGCGCGCCGCGCAGCCGCTCGAAGAGTGCGAGGTCGCCCGACGCCATCATCACTCCCGTCGCTTGCTGCGCCATCGGCGGCCCCATGAAGACGGGCGCGTGGAGAAACGCAAAGCCGGCGCCGTTCAGACGCGCGGCACGCGCGACGACCCCTTGCGGCAGAACGGTGGTGTGATCCACGATTGGCGCTTCGGGTGCGATGCCCGGCAACGCAGCCTCGAGCACCGCATCCACCGCGGCATCGTCGCTGAGGCAAAGGTGGACGCGCTGCGCGCCTTGCGCGGCCTCGGCTGCATCGGCAAATACCTGAGCGCCCTCGGCCTGGAGGGCGCTCGCCTTCTCGGCGGAGCGATTCCAAACGCGCACGGCGAGTCCGCGGCGAAGCATCGCGCGGATCATCGCCGAGCCGAGCATTCCGGTTCCGTAAAACGCGACGGTTTCCATGGGTCCCCTTTTAGCGCGTCTGCGCGACGAGGTCCTGGGCGAGGACGAACTCGATGCCGGCGGCCTGCAGCTGCGGTATCATCGAGCGCACGGCTGCAAGCGTTGACGGGCGCGGATGCCCGATTGCGATCGCGCTCCCGGTGCGCCGCGCGATCGCCGCGGCGGCGAGCAGCTGCTGCTCCGTATAGGCGACGTCGGCTCGGTTGTCGAGGAAGACGTCGCGCGCCGCCGCCGGCACGCCCATCGCTTGCGCGGTCTGCTCGCCGACCGAATCCTGGCTCGTGCGCGAATCAATGAAGAAGAGGTTGCCGTGCTGCGCGAGCGCGCCGATGACGGCGCGCATGACGCGCGAATCGGCCGACGCCTTGCTGCCTTCGTGGTTGTTCACGCCGCGCGCGAGCGGGACTTGCGCGAGATCGTCCTGCACTTGCGCGACGATCTGCGGATCGGTCATCTCGGTGGTGACCTTTCCGGGGCCCGGATTGAGCCCGGAGACCGTTTCCATCGGAAGATGGAGCATGATGCCCTTGCCGGCCGCGGCGGCCTCGCGGGCGATCTGCGCGGTGTAGGGCACGTCGGGCAGGATGGAGAGGGTGAGCGGAACCTCCAGCGCGATGAAGCCGCGCTCGGTGTCTAGCCATTGGCCGCAGTCGTCAACGATCAGCGCGAGTTTCGTGCCGCTCGGCGCGGGCGCCACGCTCGGAACTGCCGCCGGCGAGGGCGAGCCGGACGGTGATGCGACGGGCGCCGGCGACGGCGGCGGCGTCTCCAGCGGGGTTGGCGTCTCGAGCGGCGGCTGCGCCGGCGGAGGCGCGGGCGTGACGGCGGCGACGCGATGGCCGGGAGCGTGCGGATGCGGGCGAAGGAGCAGCCAGCCGGTGACGATCGCGACGGCGACGAGCAGGACGAGCGCGAGCATCGAGCCTCCGGAGCCCGCGCGCCGCTTAGACTTCCCAGGCACGCAGCGGCTGATTCGTCAATCCAGGATATCGCCCTGGTGAGGCTGTAAGCGTAGCCGCTATGCAACTAGATGGAAAAACGTTTGTCGTTTCCGGCGGAAGCTCGGGCCTGGGTGCCGCGTGCGTCGCCGAGTTCGTGCGCGGCGGGGCGAACGTCGTGATCTGCGACGTCAGCGAGCGCGGCGCCGAACTGGCCGCCCAGTTGGGCAAGCAAGTGCGTTTCGCCCGCACCGACGTGACCGACGACGCCCAAGTGCGCGCGGCGGTTGACCTTGCCGCCAAAGAGTTCGGCGGGCTGCACGGTGCGATCAACTGCGCCGGCATCGCGACCGCCGAGCGCGTGATCGGCCGCGACGGGCCGCTGCCCCTCGAGCGGTTCTCGAAAGTCATCGCGGTGAATCTGATCGGCACGTTCAACGTGATCAGATTGGCCGCGGCCAAGATGCTCGAACGCGCGGTCGAGCCCGGCGAGGACCGCGGCGTCATCGTCTGCACGGCGTCGGTCGCCGCGTACGACGGACAGGTCGGCCAGGCGGCGTACGCGGCCTCGAAGGGCGGCGTCGTCGGCATGACGTTGCCGATCGCACGCGAGTTCGCGCAGCATCAGATTCGCGTCGCGAGCATCGCCCCGGGCATCTTCGACACGCCGATGCTCGCCGGATTGCCCGAGCCCGCGAGGGAGTCGCTCGGCAAGCAGGTGCCCTTCCCGTCGCGCCTGGGAAGGCCCGCGGAGTACGCGGCACTCGCGCGCCACATCGTCGAGAACCAAATGCTCAACGGCGAGGTGATCCGGCTCGACGGCGCGATCCGGATGGCGCCGCGCTGACGGCGTGAAAGCAGCGTTCGTTGCCGTCCTCGCGCTGCTTGCGGCGCTGGCGGTAACGCAACCGTCGCATGCGGTCGGCAGCGTGCCGGCCGCGACGCCGATCCCGCTTCCGTCCCCCGACCGGCTGCTCTACTTGATCCGGCGTCAGTTCCGCTCGCATCGGCCGCCGCCGACGTACGTGACGTACACGCTGGTTCGCAAGCAGACCCTCGACGACGGCTATCCGGATCTGCTCAACAGCTACACCTACCACATCTGGTGCCGCACGACGGATCGCGCGGCGCTCGGGCGGCGCGTCTATCGCGGCTCGGCGCGGGGAACGCTCGAGTTCCTGCGCCCGTCGTTCAACGAGCCGTGGGATCCCGGCCCGCCGACGGCCGACCTCTTCGAGGCGGCGCCGGTGCACCCGCACACCAGCCCGCGCGACTTCGTGCCGACGCCCGAGCCGACGGGCAGCCTGCCGCCGACGATCGCCAGCGTGACGGTGCTCGGCGAGTTCGACTACCGCGTGACGCGCGTCGCCAACGAAGGCAATCAGATCCACGTAAGCCTGGAAGCGCGGCGAGACCCGGATCGCAACCGTCTGCGCGAGATCTACGTTGACGCAAAGACGCTGGAACTGCAGGAGGTCGTTGCGACCGACAAGCTCTACGACGAGGACAGCGGCCGGCACGTCTATCCGATGCTCTTCACCGTGACGCTGACCTGGATGCACGGCATGCCGATCGTAACGCACATCCACGGCACGCCGACCTACCAGAAGGATGCCGAATACTTGGGCACGGACGCGACGGTGGACTACGACTTCAACGACATTACGTTCCCCGACTCGCTACCGGATTGGTACTTCGACCCGCGCTCGTACGCGCAGCACGCCGAGGACGCGCCGAGTTAGGATCCGAACGGCGCGTTCGGTTTTACGAGCTTCGGGTATTCCGCGCGCAACTTCTTCAGCTTCGGAAGATCGTTGATCACGATGTACGGATTGGTCGGGTTGTGCACCGCGAAGTCTTGATGGTACGCCTCGGCGGGGTAGAAGCCGCGTAGCGGCGCGACGACCGTCACGACGCGCGACGAGTAGATGGCGCTCTTGTCGAGACGTGCGATGTAGGCGAGCGACTCCGCGCGCTGCTCGCCGGTGGTGTAGAAGATCTGGGAGCGGTACTGCGTGCCGGCGTCGGGGCCTTGACGATTGCGCTCCGTCGGATCGTGCGCGACCAGGAAGTACACGTCGAGAAGCTGTTTGAACGAGATCGTCGAGGGATCGTACGTGACTTCAACCGACTCGGCGTGCCCGGTGGTTCCCGTGCTGACGACTTCGTACTGCGCCGTGCCGGCGCTGCCGCCCGCGTAGCCGGCGACGGCGCGGTCCACGCCTCGCAGCGACGAGAAGACGAGCTGCATTCCCCAGAAGCACCCGCCGGCGAGAACGACGCGCTGCGTTTGCGGGGCCGGCGCGGGTGCGGCGCCGAGAAACGCCATGGCGAGCACGGCGGCGGCGGCGGTGATGACTCTCATGCTAGGTAGAACGCTTCGGCGGCGGATTTGGATGAGCCCGGGAGGTCCTAGCGCAGGTGGGCGTCGAGCCAGCCGAGCCAAAGGCGCGTGAGGTCGGCGGTCTGCTGCGGGTCGGCCGGGCCGTGCGTCGAGGCCGGGAAGACCGCGAAGCGAACGGGGACGTGGTTGTCGGTCAGCGCGCGAAACAGCGCGTACTGCTGCGGGATCGGCACGACGGGATCGAGCGTCGTTCCCCAGATGAGCGTCGGCGTCGTGATCTGCGCGAAGTAGGTGATCGGCGAGTTGTCGCGATAGACGCGCGGTCCGTCGCCGACGTACGGCGACGTTCCGAGCGGGTAGCGATCCTGCACGTTGGACGTCGAGAGATCGTACTCGTCGAACTCGCTGTTCACGGCCGCGCCCGAAACGGCCGCGCGCCAGTTGTGGTAGTGGCCGATGAGCCACGAGGTCAGCTCGCCGCCGTACGACCAGCCGGAAACGGCGACGCGCGAGGCGTCCACGTCCGGCTGTCGCTCCAGGGCGTCGAGACCGGCCATGATGTCCGAGCTCGGGCCCGCGACCGTGTCGCCGACGATCGCCGTCATGTAGGCGTTGCCGAGGTTGTCGCTGCCGCGGTAGTTGGGCTGAAGAACGACGTAGCCGCGCGAGGCGATCATCTGCGCGAGCGGCCACTGTTCGTAGGCGAAGTCGCGCGTGCTCGAAAGGCCCGGGCCGCCGTGAATGAGCAGCACGACGGGATAGCGAGTGCCGGCGCTCGCTCCCGGAGGCGTCGTGACCACGCCGTCTTCCGCAAAGCCGCCGGGGCCCGTCCAGTTGAGCTCGCTCATCCTGCCCAGCGAGATGCCGGAAAGCCAGTCGTTGAGGTGCGTCAGGCGCCTGGGCACCTCCGATCCGGGGGCGAGCACGTAGAGCTCGCGCGCGCTGCTCGGCGTCGTCGCGATGAAGGCGATCGTGCCGTCGCGTGCGACGTCGCCGGCGATGCCCGCATCGAACGTCGAGCTGGAATACGGGTCGCAGACCGGATGCACGTCGCCGAGCGAGAGGCGCCGGCGCGCGCCGCTGGGATCCATCATCCAGAAAGCGGTCTGCGTTCCGTCGGTCGCGCAGACGAGCATGCCGTTGCCGCGCGGCATCCAGAGCGATCCCGCCACGTTGCGGTCGAAGCCGTCGGAAAGACCGCGGTCGTCACTGCCGGAAACGATACGTACGGTGTTCTCGGCGTTGAAGTCGCCGTGGAGCGGATACCAGTACGCCAAGCGCGCTCCGTCGGGCGAGTACGCGGGGCTCAGCTCGACGTCGGGATGCGCGGTCAGCTTGTGAGCTTGGCCGCCGGTCGCCGGAATCTGCCAGATCGTCGAGCGTTCGTCGTCGCCGCTGAAGGTGTTTTCGACGCGTGTGAACGCGATCGCGCGCCCGTCGCGCGTCCAGGAGATTTGCGGCGAGAAGATGCCGCCCGGGTCGGTCGGCGCGATCGTCCACGAGCCGCTGGTGAGCCGGCGCGACGCGCCGCCGCCCGGTGCGACGGTCCAGAGATGGTCGGGCGGCGTCAGCGAGGTCGCGGTGTAGTCGTTGTCGCCCGCGTAAAAGAACGTCGCGTGCGGCAGGGGGTCGGCGGCGACGTAGGCGATCCGTCGCCCGTCGGGGCTCCAGACCGCGTCAATGACGTCGCCTGCCGCGCGCGTGAGCTGGAGCGTCTTGCCGCGGGCATCGCGCACGAAGAGCTGCCGCACGCCGCCGGCCTTCGGCAGAGCAAGGTAGGCAAGCTTGCTGCCGTCGGGCGACCAGCGGGGCACCGCGACGTCGTGCCCGCGCACGAGCAGGCGCGAGGCGCCGGTACGAGCGTCCACGAGCACGAGGCCGTTCACGTAGCCGGCGTGGACGAGGTCCTGTGCGATCGTTATCGCGGCGATGCGAGTGCCGTCGGGCGCGATCGCCGGCTCTTCGAGGTCCACGATGCGCGCCATGTCCGCGATCTGCAGGACCGGTTTGGCGCAGGCGGTCGCGGCGACCGCGCCGAGTAACGCGACGAGGAGCGATGCCGTGAAAGCGGTTCTCATTCGGCCGTTCTTCCGCGATGCCGTGCGGGGCTCATCTCCCGCCACGCCCCGGGTCCGCGCGGGCGGACCGTGGAATGTCACCGCCATGCTGGAGGGGTTCCATCCGCTGCTGCGCGAGTGGTTTGCCGCAAACTTCGACGCGCCGACCGAGCCGCAAACGCGCGGCTGGCCGGCGATTCGCGACGGCGGCGACGTGCTTATCGCCGCGCCTACCGGCTCCGGCAAGACGCTCGCGGCGTTCACGCTCGGCATAGACGACCTCCTCCGGCGTGCCGACGCCGGGACGCTTGCCGACGGCACGCTGCTCGTCTACGTCTCGCCCCTCAAAGCACTCACCAACGACGTGCGCGAGAACCTCGAGCGGCCGCTCGCGCAGCTCGCCGAGCTCGCGCTCGAACGCGGCGTCACGCTTGCGCCGATTCGAACTGCGGTGCGCACCGGCGACACGACCTCGTCGGAGCGCCAGCGCATGCTGCGCAAGCCGCCGCACGTCTTGGTGACGACCCCCGAGTCGCTCTACATCCTGTTGACCGCCGAGCGGTCGAGCGCGCTCTTTGCGACCGTTCGATGCGTCGTCGTGGACGAGATTCACGCGATGGCGGCCAACAAGCGCGGCGCGCATCTCGCCCTGACCCTCGCGCGCCTGGACGATCTCGTCGTGCGCGCGGGCGGCCGGCGCCCGCAGCGCATCGGCCTCTCGGCGACGGTGCGGCCGCTTGAAGAAGTCGCGCGCTTTCTGAGCCCGCAGGCGACGGTCGTGAACGTCGGGCATCGCCGCGCGATGGAGATTTCGGTGGAGGTGCCCTCAGACGAGCTCGGCCCGGTTGCGGCTAAGGAGATGTGGGGAGAGATCTACGATCGCGTGGCGGCGCAGATCCAGGCGCATCGGACGACGCTGATCTTTGCGGGAACGCGCCGGATGAGCGAGCGCGTCGCGTTCGCGCTCAACGAGCGTCTCGGCGACGGCTTCGTGATGCCGCACCACGGCAGCCTCGCGCGAGAGACTCGCTTCGACGTCGAGCAGCGCTTGCGCAGCGGCGAACTGCGCGCCGTCGTCGCGACGGCGTCGCTCGAACTGGGCATCGACATCGGCTCGGTGGATCTCGTCGTGCAGCTCGGATCGCCCCGCTCGATCGCGGTCGCGCTGCAGCGCATCGGGCGCTCGGGGCATTGGGTCGGCGCGCTGCCCAAGGGGATATTCTACGTGACCACGCGCGACGAGCTGGTGGAATGCGCGGCGCTGGTTCGCGCGATCCGCGGCGGCGCGCTCGACGCGCTCGTCATCCCGAAGGCGCCGCTCGACATTCTCGCGCAGCAGATCGTGGCGGCCTGCGCCCATCGCGAGTGGTCCGCCGACGACCTCTACGCCACGGTGCGCAGCGCGCATCCCTACCGCGACCTCGAGCGCGGCGACTTCGACGAGGTCGTCACGATGCTCGCCGACGGCGTGGCGACCTCGCGCGGGCGGAGCGGAACCTTCCTGCACTACGATCGCGTCAACGGCCGCCTGCGCGGCCGGCGCGGCGCGCGCCTCGCGGCGATCACCTGCGGCGGCGCGATTCCCGACACGGCAAACTATCCGGTCGTCGTCGAGCCCGACGGGCACGTCGTCGGGAGCCTCGACGAGGATTTCGCCATCGAGAGCATGGCCGGCGACATCTTCCTGCTCGGCACGAACTCGTGGAAGATACGGCGCGTCGAAGCCGGCGTCGTCCGCGTCGAGGACGCGCACGGCGCTCCGCCATCCATCCCGTTCTGGAACGGGGAAGGGCTGGGACGCACGATCGAGCTTTCGCGCGAGGTTTGCGCGGTTCGCGCCGCGATTGACGAACGCGACGACGCCGCCGCGATCGAGTGGCTCGTCAACGAGTGCGCGCTCGATCTTGCCGGCGCCGAGCAGGCCGTGGCGTACGTGCGCGCCGGCAAGGCAATTCTCGGCGTCGTCCCGACCGACCGGACGATCGTAGCGGAGCGCTTCTTCGACGAAGGCGGCGGCATGCAGCTCGTCCTGCACACGCCCTTCGGTGCGCGCATCAACCGCGCTTGGGGGCTCTCGCTGCGCAAGAAGTTCTGCCGCTCGTTTAACCTGGAATTGCAGGCCGCCGCAACCGACAACGGTTTCGTCCTGTCGCTGACCGATCAGCATGCGTTCCCGCTCGACGTCGCGTTCGAGTTCGTGAAATCGGCGAGCGTCGAGCATACCCTGACCCAAGCGCTGCTGCCCGCGCCCATGTTTGCAGCGCGCTGGCGCTGGAATGCGGCGCGAGCGCTGGCGATTCTGCGCTTCAGCGGAGGGCGGAAGGTGCCCCCGCAGCTGTTGCGGATGCGGGCCGACGATCTGCTCGCCTCGGTCTTTCCCGATCAGGCCGCGTGCCCGGAGAATCTCACCGGCCCGATTCGCGTGCCGGATCACGTGCTCGTCCGCGAGACGATCGACAACTGTCTGCGCGAAGCGATGGACGTAGACGGCCTATCGGCGGTTCTGCGGGAGATCGAAAGCGGCGCGCTGCGAACCGTCGCCATAGACACGCCGGAGCCGTCGGCGTTCTGCCACGAGATCCTTAACGCCAATCCGTACGCGTACCTCGACGACGCGCCGCTCGAGGAACGCCGCGCACGCGCCGTGCAGCTGCGCCGCACCACGCGCGACGATGCCGGCGGAGCGGGTATTCTCGACCCGGCGGCCATCGCCGAAGTTGCGGCCGAGTCGTGGCCGGTCGTGCGCGATGCCGACGAGCTGCACGACGCGCTCTCAACGCTGATCGTCCTGCCGCCGGTGGCGGAGTGGAGCGCGTGGTTCGACGAGCTCGTCGAGCAAAACCGCGCCACCACTCTGAGTGTCACCCTGAGCGGAGTCGAAGGGCGGCACGTATTCTGGACCTGTGCGGAGCGGCTCGACCTCGCGCGCGTTGCCTATCCCGATGGGCGGGCCGTGCCCGAGATCGCACCGGTTACGGCGGATGCGCCGCCGCCGACGCGCGAGGAGGCGTTCGCCGAGGTCCTGCGCGGATGGCTCGAGTCGAGCGGTCCGATGACGGTCGGCGCGATTGCGCAGCGTCTTTGCGTGGAGCACGCGCTCGTCGAGGCAGCGCTGCTGCGGCTCGAGACGCAAGGGCAGCTCTTGCGCGGACGTTTCACGGGCGGCCATACGGAAGAGTGGTGCAACCGCCGCGTGCTCGCGCGCATCCACCGCCTGACGATCGGCGCGCTGCGCCGCGAAATCGAGCCGGTGACGACGTCAACCTACGTCGCGTTCCTTCAGCGCTGGCAGCACGTAGCCGCCACGTCGCGTCTGCACGGAATAGACGGCACGCTGCAGGTGATTCGGCAGCTTGAAGGCTACGAGATTCCCGCCGTCGCGTGGGAAGCGCACGTGCTGCCCGCGCGCGTCGCCGGCTACAAGCCCGAGTTCCTCGATCGCCTCTGCTACGGCGGCGACGTCATGTGGGGGCGCCTGACGCCGCATCCGGCGCTCGAACCGCGCCCGCCGGGGGAAACCGCACGCGTGCGGCCGACGAAGCTCGCGCCGATCGCGCTCTTCATGCGCGCCAACGCGGACGAGCTGATTCTTCGCCGGGAGGGCGACGCCGCCGCGCTTTCCCATGCCGCGCGCGAGATTCTTGCCGAGATCGAGCGTCAGCGCGCGCCGTTCTTCGCCGACGTCCTGCGCGCGACGAAGCGGCTTGCGAGCGAAGTCGAGGAGGCGCTTTGGCAACTCGTCGCCGCCGGCCTGGTTACCGCCGACGGCTTCGACGCGCTGCGATCGCTCAGCGACGCGAAACGGCGGCTCGGCGAGAAGGGCCTTCGCGCGCGGCCGCGCTCGTCGAGCGGGCGATGGACGCTCTTGCAGGCGGCGACCGAACGCATCGACCGCGACGCCTTTGCGCGGCGCCTGCTCGCGCGCTGGGGAATCCTCTTCCGCGACGTCATCGCGCGCGAGAGCCTCGCGCCGCCGTGGCGCGAGCTGCTGATGGCATTGCGGCGCATGGAGGCGCGCGGCGAAATTCGCGGCGGGCGTTTCGTTGCGGGATTCGTCGGCGAGCAGTTCGCGCTACCCGAAGCGATCGAAGCGCTGCGCGCGGTGCGCCGCACGGGCGAAGGCCCCGAGCCGATCGCTCTCGGCGCGTACGACCCGCTGCATCTCACCGGCATTATTCTGCCGGAGAGCGGCGACACGCCTGAACGGCGGCTGCGCTCGGTCTCCTAGGCTTGCGCGGCGTTCAGCACTGCGTGCTGCTCTGCTGGCCGGAGTAGACTTCGATGACGCCCGACGCCTTATACGGCACGTTCTGGCCTTTGAGCAGCGAGCCGAGGCCTCCGATCGCGCCGCCGTACTTGCTCTTCGTCGCGATCATGTAGCACGGGCCGAAGTTGACCTTGATCCCTAAGACGATCGCCTGCCCGTACGCCGTGTACGGTTGACCGACGACGAGCGACTGCGACGCCAGACCACCCCCTGCATGGACTTTCGAACTGAAGGTCGTGCCCGCCGAAAGCGCCAGCTGTATGTAGAAGATTGCCGTGCCCTGGCCGAGCTCCGGCATGTTGTCGTAGTTCGTCGTACTGCTGGTCAGCCCAAGCTGAACCGACGGATTGGCGCCGGGGTACTTCACTTTGCCGCCAAACCCGCCGAACGCCGGGATGCAGAGCGAACCGCCGCTGGTCGAGAGCGTTTCGGTGACGGACGCGTACTGGCTGGTCGTCTTCTGGCCTTTGCAGTTCGGCGGAACGCGGAGAGGCTGCACCATCGTGCTCCCGGCGGGCGCCAGCGAGTTCGAAGGCAGCGCGCCGTGTCCGGCGCAGGCGGCGAGCAAGGCAGGAGCGATCGCCCACGCGCAAATGCGGAGCCGGTTACGTAAAGCAAGCATGAAAGCGCCTGTACGACGCGGCCCACGGCCTTGCCTATCGGCGATTCGAAGATGCCTGGAAATAGGAGATCTTCCCAAGAACAGGAGTTCGAAATAGCGCTAAGCGAAGGCCTTTTGCGATGAACAGCCGGTACTTTATATGGGCCGCGGCGATGCTCGTTTTAGCGGGCTTCGGCGGCGCCATGCCGGCCGCGGGGAGTGCCTCGCCGGCCCGCCACCACGCGCCGGCGTGCGGTCCGCTTGCCGACGCAGGCACGCTGCAGGAGCCTCCCAACGTAGACGTGTGGACCCTCCCGCTCAACGCCTCGCACGAACACGAACTCATCCTCGCCGTCCACGGCGACGCGAAGGCGTTCTGCTACCGGTACGTCCTCAACGGCGGCGTGCAGCGCGTCGCGCCGACGATTCGCGTGCGGCGCGGCGAGCATTTCGCGTTGCGCATCGTCAACGATATCGCAGGCCCAAGCAAAGGCGCGAACGTAGCATCGTCGGCGATTCCGCCGTGCATGCCGATGCAGATGCCGCCGGCGAAAGTCACGCACTACGTCGGGTACCTGAATCATACGATCGACGATCGATACGTGAGCGTGCCGCCGATCGACACGAACATCCACCTGCACGGTTTCGAAGGGCCTGCGCTGGAAGAGAACATCTTCCTGTCCACGTTGAGCACGCCCATGCACGCGTGTGAGTATCACATCACGATCCCCGCGACGCAGCCGCCGGGCACGTACTTTTACCACCCGCACGCGCACGGGTCGGCCGACGTCGAGGTAGCGTTGGGTTTGTCGGGCGCGTGGATCGTCGAGCCCGACCAGCCTCAAGTGCCGCGCTCGGCGGATCACGTCATCATGCTGCGCTACCGCCTGCCGTTCCGTCTCGATAACCGCTTCGTGCCCGACGACGGGGGCGCGGGGTTGGCAATGGGTGAAAAGCACGAGGCCGCCCTCAAGCCTGCCCCGGCCGTTGCCTACAACCCGTTCGATCCGCCCCCGTGGCCACTCAGCTTTCCGATGAGCGCGGGCGGCGTTAGCCTCGACGCGAGCGGATGCGACGGCCTTGCGCCGGAGCCGGTGGTAAGCGTGGACGGATCCCTCGCGCCGGCATCGCTCGACGTTCCGGCAGGCCAGGTGCAGCTTTTCCGGTTGATCGACGGGACGTCGGATTCGCCCAAGCTCCTGGCGCTGCGGGACGCTGCGGGGCACGCGGTGCCGATGCGGGTCGTCGGCCTCGACGGCATTCCCGTTTCCGGCGATATGGCGCAGCCGCTGACGCAGTATCTCACGATGAATCAGGTGATGGTTGCGCCGATGGCCCGCGCCGACATCCTGGTGACGGTTGCGGCCGGCGAGACGCTTACGCTCTCCAGCGAGCACTACTGCGAAGGCGTGGACGCATTCTTCCAGATGCACCACGACGTGCTGCGCATCCACGGCGTCGCCCCAGCGGGCGGAGAGCAGGCAGCCGTCTCGTTCACGCCCGTGCCCGTGCAGCTCTCCCAGACGCCTGCCGCGAAACTCGTCGCATTCGCCCGCGCCAATCCGGCGCTCGTTCGCCGCCGCGCGATTACCTTCACCGAGTACGCGTTCCCGAAGACGAAAACCGTCGCCGAGCATCAAGGCTACTACATCACCGATACGACCAATCGAAACTTTAGCGAGCATCCGTTTTTGCCCACGTATGCCGCGAACGGAACCGAGCCGGCGAACGCCGACGTCGTCGTGAAAGCGGGCACGATCGAGGAATGGTACTTGATCAACACGACGATGGAGTCGCACGTCTTCCACATCCACCAGATGGCGTACGTGCAGGAAAAGAGTCTAGCCGGCTTTCCCGTCACGGTGGACACGACGTTCGTGCCCGTCGGCAAGCTGCTGGCGAACCCGCGCGATCCCAACTATCCGCTGATCAAGCCGACCGTCACGAAGCTGCTCATGGATTTCCGCCACGTACCGAAAGGCACGTTCGTCTTTCACTGCCACATGCTGTTCCACGAAGATAACGGCATGATGGCGATCATCCGGGTGGAGTAGACCCCTGTATTGACAAACCTCGATGCTGTAAGTAGTATCGAGAAATGTCAATGCAGCGCTGCTGCCCGCCGGCGCGGGTGATCCTCACCGACTTCAGCGAGGCCGCGGCTCTCCTAAAGGCGATTGCCGATCCGTATCGCCTAACGATGCTCGCGACGCTGGCGGCGAGCGACGATCCGGTGTGCGTCTGCGACTTTACCGACGCTCTGCCGACCAATCAGCCCACCGTCTCGCATCACCTGCGCATTCTTCGAGAGGCCGGCCTCGTGACGAGCGAGCGCCGGGGCACCTGGGTGTATTACGATCTCGCCCCAGGCGCGGCCAAGCGTATCCGCGCCGCGCTCGCATCCGTGTTCGAGCAGAAAGTCCCCGCATGAAAACGCACATGCACTTCACCGCGCGCGACCTCGGGCGGAGCGTCGCGTTTTATCAGGTTCTGCTGCAGAGCCCGCCGGCCAAGGCGCTCGACGATTACGCGCTGTTCGTTACCGAAGACCCTGCGCTGGAACTGGCGCTTTCGCACGGTTCGCCGGGAGCGGCGTCCGGCGGCGCCCACTTCGGGCTGGCTGTAGAGTCGGTTGCCGACGTAGATCGGGCGATCGCGCGCCTTGCGGAGCACGGCTACGAAACGGCGTCGAGCGTGAGGAGACGTGCTGCTACGCCAACCAGACCAAGGTGTGGGCGAGCGATCCCGACGGGCGCCGCTGGGAGGTCTACGCCGTCCATCGGGAGACCGAAGAGCGCGACGCCGTCGAAGCGGACGGCTGCTGCGCGTCGTGCTGAAACGCTGCACCGCCGAGGCGCTGGGCACCGGCTTACTCGTCGCCGCCGTGGTGGGCTCGGGAATTATGGCTGCACGTTTGAGCGGGGGAAACGTGGCGCTCGCGCTGCTTGCCAACGCCATCGCCACCGGCGGCGTGCTGTTCTGCTTGATCGCCGCGCTCGCGCCTATTTCGGGCGCGCACTTAAATCCCGCGGTGAGCCTGTGCGATGCGTGCTTGGGCGGCCTGGCGTGGCGCGAGCTTCCCGCCTACGTGGGCGCCCAGGTGCTCGGAGCGATCGCCGGGACGGCTTGCGCGAACGCGATGTTCGGCCTGCCCCTGCTCTTTGCGTCGCATCGCGTGCGCGCGGGGCTCAACGTCGGGTTCGGCGAGTTCGTCGCGACGTTCGGCTTGCTCATCGTCATTTGGGGAGCCTTGCGCTACAAGAGCGCGTTCGTGCCGTTCGCCGTGGCCGCATATATCACCGGAGCGTACTGGTTTACGTCGTCAACGTCGTTCGCCAACCCCGCAGTGACGATCGCGCGCGCTTTCAGCGACACGTTCGCCGGCATCCGCCTTGCCGACGTCCCGCTCTTCGTCGTGGCTGAGATTCTCGGCGCGCTCGCGGCGACCGCAACCTTCGCGTGGATGGCGCCGGCCGCAAAGGAGGCGTAGCGTGGCGCAAGACGGGAAGCCCGTCGTCCTTTTCGTCTGCCGGCACAATACGGGCCGCAGCCAGATGGCCGAGGCCTACTTGCGCCACTTTGCGGGCGACGCGGTGGTCGCATTGTCGGCCGGCACCGAGGCGGCGCAGGCGCCGAACGAAGGCGTCGTCGCGGCGATGGCCGAGGATGGAATTGACATCTCGAGCGCGCGGCCGAAGCTTCTCGACCCGGCCGTTATTGCAAACGCCGACTTGATCGTCACGATGGGATGCGACGTCCAGGGGCTCGAGCGCGTAGACGACGATTGGAATCTGCCCGACCCCAAGGGCGCATCGCCCGAGCGCGTGCGCGAGATCCGGGACATGACGAAACGACGCGCGCGCGCTCTCGCTAACCAGCTTTCGGATAGAGTATCCGGCCCGACCGAATCGTAAGCCGGACGCGCGCAACGGCGGCGCCGTCGTAGCGAGGCGCGAGCAGATTGGTGACGGGCAAGGCGCCAGCCAGGGCATGACTTGACTAGGTCGAAATTTAGTTAGGGCATCGGAGTTGGGGGAGTATATTGCGCCTTACTTTATCTCGCCGCATCGTGGCTATCACACTTGCTGCGTCGACTGCTGCTTGTTCCGGCTCACAACTGCCGGCGGCCACCAGTGTGCCAGGCGAAAACCCGGGCGTGGGTATGCGGCCGAACTTCGCCTTTGGTTACCGAGTCCTATACCGATTCAAAGGCGGCTTCTACGGTGACGAGCCTTTTGCGGGCTTGACCGCGGCAAGAGGGCGGCTCTACGGCTCGACCTTCGACGGTGGACGAGGCTGCGGCGGACAGGGATGCGGCGTTGTGTTCTCGATCGCACCATCGGGCGTCTTTCGCGTTCTCCACCGCTTTGGCGGCGGATCGAATGCGTCGCCGGAGGGCGCGTCGATCGCAACATTTCTGTACTTTCAAGCGAAGCTCTACGGTACTTCGTCCGGTGTAGGGGACGGTGAGTTCGGGACCGTCTATTCCTCGACCCTGAACGGCGGATATCACATGGTCTATGCGTTCAAGGGAGGACAAGGCGGTGGCAACCCATCTACTCCCGTCGTCGCGATCGGCAACGAACTTTACGGCACCAGTTCTCCGTACAACGCTCCGGGCACCGTCTACAAGGTCAGCACCTCGGGTAGCGAGCGCGTCATGTACGACTTCAAGGGCGGCGCGGATGGCTCCAACCCCACCGGGCTCGTTGCTCTAAAAAGCGATCTCTACGGAGCGACCTATGGCGGCGGAAAAAGCGGATGGGGAACCATTTTCAAAATCACCGTCTCCGGTAAAATGGAGACTGTCCATGAATTCACGCCGCCCTACGACGGGCAGGGTGCGGTCGGCAGTATGATCGTCTATAACGGAAATCTCTACGGAACAACGGTCGGAGGAGGCGCCCACGGTGGGGGGACCGTTTACGAAATAAACCCCGTATCTCATCGGGAAAACATCGTGTACAGCTTCGCGGGCAATCGCTCCGATCCGGATGGTGCAAACCCCTCCGGGAGCCTCATTGAGGTGAACGGCAGTTTCTACGGAACCACACAGCGAGGCGGCGTCACCGGCAGCGGAACCATTTTTCAGCTCAGTCCCAGCGGTTCCGAACGGGTGCTTCACAACTTCGCCGCTTCGGGCGACGGTGACGGACCCTTAGCTGGACTGACGCTGATGGGCGGAAAGCTTTATGGCACCACCCCCTACGGCGGGGACTGCTGCGGCACCGTGTTTCGGATAGATCCGCAGTAGATGCCGAGCAGATCGCCCGGCGGACGGGTGGCCGCACTATGCCTCACCGCAACCGTACTTGCCGGCTGCAACGCCCCTCAAGTCGTGCATTGGACGCCGTCGCTAGCGTCGCCGGAACGCGGACGAGTCTTCAAAAGCCTCGCACTTCCGACGGGCGTGCTTTACGAGAGCGACCGCTATCACAGTGCAGTCGAGATATTCAAGAACGGTTCGTGGAACAAGGTCGGGCAGATCAGTAATGGTATAAGCAATCCAGACGGAACATGGCTGGATAAGCACGGCTTTTACGTCGCGAATATAGATGCCGCGAATATCACCGAATACACTTCCTCTTCCTCGCCGGCATTTACCTATAACAAGGGTATGAAAGATCCAGTCGCGGTCACGACCGACCGCTCCGGGAACGTTTATGAGGCCGACTACGATAACGACGGCTATGCAGGTTTCGTCAACGAGTATTCGCAGGCCAGTAACGTTGTGACGGCGCACTGCGTCCTCAAGGGCAGCGTGCAGGATGTGGCCATAGATCCAAAAGGGAACGTATTCGCGGATTACTCGACACACTATTACGGCGGGAAGATCGCCGAGTTTACGGCGTTTCCCGGCTGCACGGCCCATACGCTCGGCGTGCGATTCCGCCTCCCGGCCGGCATCGCAATCGACGCGCACGGCAATCTGTTGGTCTGCGATCTGTACGGGCCGGCGGTCTACGTCGTCGCGCCCCCATATAAGCGGATTACGCGACGATTCGGCTCGCGATTTTCGGGGCCGTTTCGCATCGCCATCAATGCGCAAAATACGCGTGCCTTCGTTGCAGATTACGTAGCGGGAACGGTAGACATTTTCGAATACCCGAGCGGAAAGCGCCTGGCTACGCTCAAGAAGGGCATAGGAGAACCGCTCGGCGTCGTGGACTCGAGCAACTACGCACCATGAGCATAAAATGCCGAAGACTAACTCTCCAGCTGATCGCAGCGCTGGTGGCGGCACTGCCGGCCGGCTGCATGGGGACCGCCACTAAAGTTGGACCCGCCATCGCCAATGCGCCGACGCAGCTTTGGGGACAGGCCACTCGGAAAACGAATCAGGATCTGCTCTATGTCGGTGGTTCGAACGGAAACTACACCTCTATTCTTTCCTATCCGAGCTTGCAGTTAATTGGGAAACTGCAAGGTCACGCGACCGGATTATGCTCCGATGCCAAGGGGAACGTGTTCGTCACCACCTGGTCGGTGAAGCCGCCCCGTGGCGACGTGCTCGAATACGCCCATGGCGGTACGAAGCCGGTCGCAAAGCTTGCGGATGGATATCGCCCCGTCGGGTGTGCCGTCGATCCGAAAACGGGGAATTTGGCGGTCGCAAACCTTGGCGATGTATCCGGGGAGGAAACGAACATCGAAATTTGGCGACGCGCAAGGGGAACGCCGGAATTTTGGTCGGATCCGAGTTTTCGATTCTTCCTTTTTTGCACGTACGACGACCAAGGGAATCTTTTTACCGATGGCGTTAGCAAATCGAGTACCTTCCAGTTAGCGGAAATGCCGAGTAACGGCACGCTCGAAGACGTGTCGCTGAACCAGGCGATTGAAGAGCCAGGCAACGTGCAATGGGACGGAACGTACGTCGCAGTTTCGGACGACAAGGCCCACATGCTTTACCGCTTCGCGATAACGAGTTATACGGGAACGCTCGAAGGTGCTACGACGCTCACCGGTTGGCACACGACGGAACCTGCTCAAACGTGGATCTCGGGTTCTACGGTCGTCGCACCGTACGGACCAGGCGAAGCCAAAAAGGTCGGCTTATGGTCGTACCCGGACGGAGGTGCGCCGGCGCAAATCGCCGGATCGATCCTGCGGAACGGGTGGGTGAAGACGCTCACGGTAAGCGTTGCAGCGACCTCGAAACGATAGCGCCGGCGCCGGCCCAACCAGCCTCTCTTGAAGCGCGGTGCGAAGTGAAGCTCGTTAGGAGCCTTTTTTCCTTCGGCGGCACGATAAGCCGGCTAGGATACATTTCCATCGCAGGCATAGGCGTGCTCATCAAGCATGCTAGCGACTTGATCGTCGCGGGAGCGTTTCACCGCTCCTGGGATCTGACGCACTACCTCATTCCTCTCGGAGTGCCGATCGTCGTGGGACGCTTGACCCTCGACGACATCGAGTTTCTTGCGGTCATGCTGGCGTGCTCCATCCCATTTGCCTGGGTTGGCCTTGGCATCACGACGCGGCGTTTCCGCACGATCGGCTGGCCTTTGTGGCTGGTAATCTTGTTTTTCATACCGATTGCAAACATCGCCTCATTTGCGCTTGCTGCTGCGTGGCCGGAGCACGAGGCGTCGGCAGAGTTTCGCGCTGAGTCGTGGCTTTCGAAAATCGTCCCGAGGGATGCACTCGGCGCCGCTTTGTTCGCACTTCTCGTTGCGGGCGCCCTCGGTGCCGCCCTTGTTCCGATTGGAACGGTCGCTCTGGGTTCGTATGGATGGGGTTTGTTCGCGGCGATCCCATTCGTACAAGGAGCGATTGCGGCGTACGCATACGCCGTGCACGGTTCCCGAACATTAGGTGCGAGCATTCTCATTGCACTGCTTTCCATCGGAGTGACGGCGCTAGCGCTGCTGGCTTTAGCCCTGGAGGGAGCGGTCTGCATCGCTATGGCCACGCCGATCGCCGCGGCATTTGCCGCGATTGGTGCAATCTTTGGATACTCGATTGCGCGGCACGCCGCTGCGCCCGAACGCGGCGGTAATTGTGCTCTGCGTGCTTTTCGCCCCGACAATCATGGGCGCGGAGTCGATCTCATCTCGTGTGGCGCCCACGTATGTGGTAACGACGTCAGTTGACATAGCGGCCCCACGCTGACGTCGTGTGGCGAAACGTGATCAGCTTTCCGGATCTTCCTCCACCCACTGAATTGCCGTTTCGCGTAGGCATTGCGTACCCGGAGCGAGCGAAGATCGTAGGCAGTGGGGTAGGGGCCACCCGGTATTGCCAGTTCTCTACCGGAGACTTCGTTGAGCCCATCACGACTTGGGAGCCGGATCATAGGCTTGCATTCTCAGTGCTGAAAAGCGCGGAGCCGATGCGCGAGTGGTCGCCGTACGGTAGCATCAACACGCGTCATTTGCGGAACTACATGGTATCGCGTCACGGGGAGTTCGTCCTCGAGGCGCTTCCGAACGGCGGAACACGCTTAATCGGAACGACTTGGTACCAACACCATTTATGGCCGGCCGCTTATTGGAGGCTTTGGTCCGACGCGATCGTCCACGACATTCACTACCGAGTGCTTAAGCACATCAAAGTGCTTTCGGAACGTCAGTCGTGAGTAGAGGCATGTGCTACGGGCTCTTACGCTCGGGGAAAGCCTCCTTAACGCGCTCGATGCCGTCGAGCGTAGCCTGGATCTCCTCTGGCCGGCATACATAAGAAAACTCGATAACAGGGCCGTTGGCTGGTGCTAGATCGAGGCGCGCCGTTACAAGAACGTTCTTTTCCAGTCTCTCGATGCGTAACTCGATGTACGGTTCCATCGGCTCGAACATGCTCTCCGCCCCAGGTGGCGAGGACAGACCGGCGCCGAGCGCTTCGGATAGGGCCGTTAGTTCGGTCGTAAGGAATTGCGCGTTTACCGACCGCGTAAAGATGTTTTCGGCGTTAAAGGGCTCGATTCTCGCCTGCAATGTAATGCGGCATAGGAGCCAATTGTCATAGTATTCGCCGCGCTTCTCCACGGGGCTCTCGTATGAGAAGCTATCGAAGTGCAGAGTGTTGCCGCTCGTATCGACAATGGTGAACGTTGGATCGTCAGGCATAGGAGTGGGCGCCGAATGTGCGACGCCCATTGCCGCTATTTCTAGCTGCAGCCCGAGGTCGCACCGCAGGAGTCGCACTTCTCGCAGGCGCCGTTGCGCACCATCGTGAGCTGGCCGCACTCCGAACAGGCGTTGCCCGTGTACCCCTTGGCCTTCGACGCGCTGATCGCTTCGGTTCGTACGAGCGTCGCGACGGCGGCTGACGTTACGATCGTCGTTTCGGGC
Organism: Vulcanimicrobiota bacterium; assembly: GCA_963790985.1. Taxonomy (GTDB): domain Bacteria; phylum Vulcanimicrobiota; class Vulcanimicrobiia; order Vulcanimicrobiales; family Vulcanimicrobiaceae; genus Cybelea. Next base: position 1,026,182 of record CAWBQB010000003.1, on the reverse strand, counting down.
AAGAGCTGCGGCGCGGGCGGCGCTGCCGCGGCGCTTTGCATCTGCGCCGGGGTCTGGCCGGGGCGCAGGTGCGTGCTCACCGGGTGGAGCTTCTCTGCAACGCCGGCCGTTCGTACGTGCACGCCGGCCTCTTCCTCGGCGAGATACTCTTCTTGGGCTTCGGGGCCCATCGCGTCCATCTGCATTGACGGCTGGACGTGCGCGAGATCGTAGCGGCCGAGATAGCTGACGGCGAGCTCGCGGAAGATGTAGTCGAGGATGGACGTCGCCATCTTGATGTGATCGTGGCCGACGACCGGGCCGTTGGGCTCGAAGCGCGTGAAGGTGAAGGCTTCGACGAACTCCTCGAGCGGGACGCCGTGCTGTAAGCCAAGCGAGATCGCGATCGCGAAGTTGTTCATCAGCGAGCGGAAGGCGGCGCCTTCCTTGTGCATGTCAATGAAGATCTCGCCGAGTTGGCCGCCCTCGTATTCGCCGGTACGCAGGTAGACCTTATGGCCGGAAATCGTGGCCTTTTGCGTGTACCCGCTGCGACGCTGCGGCATCGGACGGCGCTTTGCGATGTAGCGGTAGACGATCTTTTCGGCAATCTGAAGCGGTTGCGCGAAGGGCTGCGCGGCCGCCGCCGTTTCGGATTCGGAAGCGTCGCCGCCGAGATCGTAACTGGCTGCGAGCGGCTGCGAGAGTTTCGAACCATCGCGGTAGAGCGCGACCGCCTTGATCATCCGCTCCCACGAGTAACGATAGGCTTCCTTGACTTCCGCGATGCTCGCCGACTGCGGAAGGTTGATCGTTTTCGAAATCGCTCCGCTGACGAACGGCTGCGCTGCGGCCATCATGTCCACGTGCGCGAGCGGCCGGATGTAGCGCGAACCGTATCGGCCGCAGGGCGTCGCGCAGTCGAAGACCGCGAGGTGCTCGTCGTTGAGGTAGGGCGCGCCTTCGACGGTCATGCGCCCGCAGATGTGCGCCGAGGCCTCTTCGATCTGCTGCGTGGAGAAGCCTAAGCCGTCGCGCAGGAGAGAGAAGTTCCAGTCGTTGAGCTGTTCCTCGGTCAGGCCGAGCTTTTCTTTGCAGAACTCCTCGCCGAGAACGAACTTGTTGAAGACGAACGGCAGCTCGAACGCGCCGACGAGCGCGGATTCGACGCGCTCGAGGGCTTCGTCGTCGAAACCTTTCGCTTTGAGCGTTGCGCGGTTGATGTGCGGCGCTTCCTGAAACGTTCCCGTTCCGGTGGCGTAGGTTTCGATCGCCGCGATCTGCTCGGGAGAATAGCCGAGCTTGTGCAGCGCCGCATCTACGGACTGGTTGACGATCTTGAAGTACCCGCCGCCGGCGAGCTTCTTGAACTTCACCAGCGCGAAGTCGGGCTCGATGCCGGTGGTGTCGCAGTCCATCACGAGCCCGATCGTGCCGGTCGGTGCGATGACGACGGTTTGCGCGTTGCGATACCCGGCGACCTCGCCGATGCTCAGCGCTTCGTCCCACATCTTGCGCGCGAGCGCCCACGTCTCTTGGGTGAAGAGCGTCGGCGCGTGCGTTACCGGCTTAACCGTCAGCTCCTCGTACTCTTCGGAGGCCGCAGCGTACGCAGCGCGCCGGTGGTTGCGAATGCACGCGAAGCATCGGCTCGCGATTGGCGTCGAAGCGCGCAAACGATCCGAGCTGCTGCGCCATCTCCGCCGACGTGCGATACGCCGCACCGGTCATGAGCGCGGAGATCGCCGAGCACCAGCCGAAGCCTTCCTCGGAATCGTACGGCAGGCCCATGCGCATGAGCAGGGTGCCGAGGTTCGCATAACCGAGCCCCAGCGTGCGGTAGCCGTGATTCTTCTCGGCGATTTTCTTCGCGGGCATCTGCCCCATCGTGACCGAGATCTCGAGCGTCGTCGTCCAGATTCGCGTGGCCTCTACGAGACGTTTCGCGTCGAAATTCCCATCTTCGTTGAGGAATTTGACGAGGTTCATGCTAGCGAGGTTGCAGTTGTGCGCGACCATGCCTTCGGCGACGACGGAGTGCGTGACGGGCTCGGTGATGTCGTAGACCGTCGCGACGCCGTCGGGCACGACGGACGCCACCTTCGGCGAGCGCGGATTCTTCTTTTGAGCCGTAAAGCCGGCGTCGAGCATTTCCTGCGCTTTGCGATCCTTGTCTTCGGAGCACGGGAAGCCGATCAGCGATACGAACTTGCGCGACTGCTGATTGTAGATGTGCAGTTGCCCCTGGGGATTTTTGCGACCCTGCGGGTGCATCCACGAGGTGCGCGACGTGATGCCAAGATCGGCGAGAAGAAGCTGCACGGATCGGAGAAGCTGCGCCGAAGACGAGGCGAGCATGACCTCCTTCTCCTTGGCGGCACCGTTTGCGCGAATGCAGCCGTCGGCGGAGAACAGCCCTTGGAGGTAGGCGACCTTCAAGTCGTCGGGCGCGCGATGGATGGCGGTCGGAACGTCCTTAGCCGTGGCGGTCGCCTGTTTGAATCCATAGCGGCCTTCGAGGTAGGAAATCAGTGACGACTGCGACGCGGACGTTTGCATGACGCCATTGCTCTGCACGTAGATCGAACTGGAGCGAACGTCAACCGGCGGGCCGCCCGCAAAGTTGACGGCCGCGACTTTGAGATGATTGAGTTGCTCGGTCATAACCTGCGCGGTCTGACGCTCGCGTGGACCGAAGACCAGCGCCACGGTGTCTTTACTGAAGACGCCGTCGCCCGTCAGCCATCCGAGCATCTGCCAGCGCTTGACGTCGGCGAGATCCGATACGAACGCAACCGGGTTGCCGGATTCGCGTATGGCAACGCGGTCTTGTGCGGGAACGAGTTCGTCGAGGCGTTTCCAGGTGCCGTCTGAAGTAAGGAATTTGTGATCGCCCGTCGCGCGGATCTCCCGGCCGTCCGTCAGCGTGAGGCGGAAGACTTGCTTCTCGCCGACCTTCGTGACGAATGCCGGCCGATGTGCGGTTACGCGGCGGTCGTCGAGCTCCGAATAGATGTCGGTCGTAACGAGCACGCGCTGGCCGCACTCTTGCCGTTCGAACAGCTCCTCGACGGTTCGCAATCCGTCGGGCGTACTTATGCGAGTCTCCGGCGCAAAGCACGCTGTGTCATCTATAAAAACATATTCTGAACAATTGTGTACGCGCAAACCGTTCGCGACGAAGTGATGCGTGTCGGGCTCGGTGAGATCGTACACCGGCGCGTCGCCGAGCGGCTCGAGCGAAACGAACTCGTCGGTGAGCGGGTCGGCGTAGCAACCGACGGTGGCGTTGAGCTCGGCTAACGCGCGCGCCTTATGCGACGCGCGGTGAAAGCCGATCTCGCGCTCGAAGGCCAGGCGCGACGAACGCGAGACGCGCAGCGAGTGCATCTGCACCACGCGGTACCGCGCCGTTCCCGACTTTCCATCCGGGCAATCGGTGACGAGCTCCGTGCGGCGGTCGGTGTAGAGTTTCGACTTGACGCCGAAAGAGAGGAGCAGGTGCTGCACCTGCTTGAGAAGGCCGAGCGAACACGAATCGAGCGCGACGTACTGGGACTTCTGCCCGTAGTTCGCAACGGTGCCGTCGGCGGTGAAGAGGCCGCGGAGCATCGCGGCGGTCGTCGCTTGGTCGAGCGAGTAGATCGGCGTCGGTAAAGCGCTTTCGAACGCTTCCCTCGTTGAGCACCGCGTAGCGCGAAAAGAGATCCACGATGCGGCGGTTTCCGGTGGATATGCGCGAGCCGGTTCCTTTCGCCGGAAGCGTAACGGTCGTCGCGCGACGACTGCGGCCGTCGTCGGCAAACGCGCCCTTGGCATCGTTGATGCCGCCGGCGATATCCTCGAGGATGCCGGTGACGCAGCCGTCGCCGACCGCGGCGCCGATCCCTAACGCGAGCCGCTCCTCGATCGCTTCGGCCCCAAATCCCGATCCGCCGAGCGCGATGCGATCGCCCGTCTGCAGCGAAGACGCGGGAACGTCGCCGCGATTCTCCGTCCAGACCTTATGATCGGCGGTGAGGTCGAGCGAGTAGCCGGCCTTCGTGCGAAGACGGTAGACCGGCTTGGTGCCCGTCGGGAAAATCCGGCCGACGAAATGCGGCTTGCCGTCGCCGCCGAGGACGAACGCTGCTTTGCCGACCATCGCGGCGATGCGCTGCGGCCCGTCGGCGGTGGCGACCAGCGTGTCGCCGGTTACGCACGGGTTAGTTGCATTGATTCGTTCGTCGTTCGAGCACGTGTGCCACTCTTGAATCGTGTCGTCGAACTGCAGGCCGGGATCCGCGCACTGCCACGCGGCGACGCCGATCTGCTCCCACAGGTCGCGGGCCTTCACGCGCTTGACCACGTCGCCCGTCGTGCGCGCCGTCAGCAGCCAATCCTCGTCGCGTTCGATGGCGTCGAAGAAGGCGTTGGTCAGGCGGACGGAGTTGTTCGAGTTCTGGCCCGAAACGGTTACGTAGGCTTCGGAATCCCAGCCCGTGTCGTACTGCTCCACTTCGAGGCGCGTGTAGCCCTGGCGAGCGTAGTCGAGCGCGTTCTGCGCGGCGCCGGACGGGATTCCGGCTTCGATCGCGTCGCGCATCGCGCGGCGCAGCGACGCGTTGAGCGCCGGATCGAGGCGCGCGCCGTCGGGCACGCGCGTGTCGTGCGCGGCGGCGATGATGGCGTTGAGCTGTTTTTCGAAGATGCGAGACCCGATGACGAGGTCGGCGACCTTGCGCTCTTCGCGCACCTTCCAGTTGACGAATTCTTCGATATCCGGATGATCGGCATCGAGCACGACCATCTTCGCGGCGCGGCGGGTCGTGCCGCCGGATTTGATCGCGCCGGCAGCGCGATCGAAGACGCGCAGAAACGACATGAGGCCGCTGGACGTGCCGCCGCCGGTGAGTTTTTCGCCCGCGGCGCGCAGCTTGGAGAAGTTTGCTCCGCTGCCGCTGCCGCCCTTAAAAATGCGAGCCTCGCGGATCACGCCGTCGAAGATGCCGCCTTCGTTGACGAGGTCGTCTTCGATGCCGAGGATGTAGCATGCGGAAACTTGGGGATGCGAGAACGTGTCGGGCGAGGCTTGAGCGTTGCCGGTGGCGGGGTCAACGAAATAATGCCCTTGCGCGGGTCCCGAGATGCCGTACGCCCAGTGAAGGCCGGTGTTGAACCACTGCGGCGAGTTGGGCGCGCCGATTTGGCGCGCGAGCATCGCGCACATCTCGTCGTAGTAGATGCGAGCGTCTTCTTCGGAGTCGAAGTAGCCGTACTTCCAGCCCCAGTAGGTCCAGCAGCCGGCCATGCGGTTGAAGACCTGCCGCGCGTCGCGTTCGGCGCCGAACTGCGCGTCGCGGCCGAGCCCGTCGAGGGCCGGTCCGTCGGCGATCGAGCGCCAGAGCCACGAGGGGACGCCCTCTTCCTCGACGCGCGCCGTTACCGTCGGAACGCCGGCCTTGCGGCAGTACTTCTGGGCGAGGACGTCCACCGCGACCTGGCTCCAGCCGGTCGGGACCATGACGTCCTTCGCCTCGAAGATCACCGAGCCGTCGGGATTGACGATGCGCGAGGTTCTCGGCTCGAACTCCAGCCCTGCGTAGGCGTTATCGGGAAGTGAATACGTACGTTGAAATTTCATGCGCGGGCTCCTCGCTCTATCGAACACCTGTTCGAGCCGACCGTATGCAAACGGGCCGGGGTTGGTTACCTATTGTGGCACATCTGGGCCCTCACCACAAGATATTGTGGTTCCCCCGCCGGGTCCTTGCGAATAGGTTGTGGTGCGGCGGTGGATTGGGCGGGGAGAAGCTGAGCATGAGTGGAGGGCGTGTGGAGAGGCCCGAGGATACCGGGGATAACCGTACAAGGCAGAGGCGATGATCGGCCCCGACCGTTTTGCCCCGCGTCTCCACGACGTCGCTCACGAAGAGCTGGAGTCGGCGGGCATCCGCGGGCTGATCGTAGACCTCGACAACACCCTGATGGGCTTCCGCGAAACCGAGCTCAGCCAGGAGCACCTCGAGTGGGTCGAACGGGCTCTCCAACGCGGCTTCCGCATCGTCATGCTGTCGAATAACTTCTCCGAGCGGGTCAACGGCATCGCGGCCCGGCTCCAAGTAGCCTGCATCCCCAACGCCCTCAAACCGCTGCCCTTCGGCTTTCTTCGTGCGAAGCGCCAGCTGCGGCTGCGCCGGCGCGAGATCGCCGTCGTCGGCGACCAGCTCTTCACCGACGTGCTGGGCGGTAAACTCTGCGGGCTCTACACGATTCTCACCGAGCCGATCGAGCACAAAGACTTCGCAGTGACGCGCGTTTTCCGGTTCTTCGAGCGGATGGTGCTGCGCGGGCGGCGGCCGTGAAGCTCGCGGTGATCGGCGATCCGGTCGAGCATAGCGCCAGCCCGCGCTTGCACCGCGGTTTCCTCGAGGACGCGGGCATCGACGGCAGCTACGTCGCGATTCGCGTTACCCGGGGAATCGGCGCGCGCGCCGTCGCCGGTCTGCGCTCCAACGGCTACACCGGGTGCAACGTCACGTTCCCGCTCAAAGAGGAAGTGCTGGAAGCCTGCGACCGGCTCACCGACGAAGCGCGGCGAGCGGGCGCCGTCAACACGATCTTCTTTGGAAGAGAGATCGTCGGCGCAAACACCGACGGCATCGGTGCGCGCACCGCGATCGAGACGTTGATCGACGAGCCGGTTGCGCTCAAGCGCGTCGGCATCCTCGGCTACGGCGCGGCCGCGCGCGCGATCCTTGCAGAGTTGCACGACAACGACGCGTACGCGTTCGTCTGGGGACGCGACGCGCGCCGCGTCGCCGATGCCTGCGAGCGGTTCGAAGCCGACGCTTGGCCGCGCGGCAATCCTCCCGAGATCGTGCTGAGCACGCTCCCGCCCGATGCGGAGCTGCCCCAAGACCTCGTCGCGGCGCTGCGCGTGCCCGACCTCGTCATAGATGCGAACTACGGCGAACGCGCGACGCTCGCGGACGCGCTGGGCCGCGACGTCGTCCCGGGTTACGCGATGCTCGAAGCGCAGGCGCGCGCGAGTTTCGATTTTTGGCTGGCGCACGTCGCACGGTGACCGCGCGATGGCGGAGAGGGAGGGATTTGAACCCTCGAGAGGCTCAACACCTCTGCTCGCTTTCCAAGCGAGTGCATTCGACCACTCTGCCACCTCTCCCGGAGCGTTTCTTGCCGTTGGCGCTCGCGCTCGGATATCCTCGGCCGCGGCAGCGGCGCCGCGCGCGCGATGGAAGCGGGCCGCGCGCGTCTAAACCAGGCCGATGATCTCGGGGATCTCGATTTCGCCCGTCGACCGCGCCGCCGCGCGCGCGATGCACGAGCGCATCTGCCAACTGACCAAACCGATGGGCAGCCTCGGACGGATCGAGGAACTCGCAGAGTGGCTTGCGGCGATTCACGGCGGCTTTCCACCCGACGGTTACGATCGGCGCGCGGTCCTCGTCGGCGCGGCCGATCACGGCGTCGCGCAGGAAGATGCCGGAGTCTATCCGCCCGGCGCGACCGCGCAGACGGTCGCGACGTTCTTTGACGGCTGCGCGGCGGTCGACGCGTTTGCGCGAGCGGTGCGCGCCGACGTTTACGTCGCCGATTTCGGTCTCGCTGCAAAACTGCCGGCGCACGAGCGCTTTTTCGAGCTGAGCGTCGCTGCGGGCACGCGCAACCTCGCGCGCGGCCCGGCGATGCCGCCGGCCGACGTGGACGCGGCGCTGCGTGCCGGCGCGCAGGCGTTCGAGCGGGTGACCGAGCGCTGCAACCCGCAGACGATCGCGCTCGGCGACATGGGGTGTGCCAATGCGACGAGCGCCGCCGCGCTCGTTTGCGCGCTGATGGATGCGCCCGCCGAAGACGTCGTCGGCCGCGCCGGCGCCGTTGACGAGGAGCGCTCGCGGCGCACGCTCGCGCTCGTCGCGTCGGCGGCGGAACGAGTGCGCGGCGCGGATTGGCGCGCCGTCGCCGCCGAGGTGGGCGGCTACGAGATCGTCGGCCTGGCCGGAGCGCTGCTCGCTGCGGCGCAAGCGCGTCTGCCGATTCTGCTCGACGGGTTCGTCGTCGGCGCGGCCGCGGTGCTGGCGCGCGCCATCGAGCCCGCATCGGTCGAGTACTGCGTGGCGTCGCACCGTTCGCGCGAGCCGGGACACGCGGTCGTGCTGCGAGCGCTCGGCTTAGTACCGCTGCTCGACCTCGATCTCCGGCTGGGCGAGGGCTGCGGCGCGGCCCTGGGCTTTACGCTCTGCGACGCCGCCGCGCGCATGGTGTGCGAGATGAAGACCCACGAGGAAGCCGCGCAAAGCGGGCTGGAGTAGCCGGACCTGGGGGCCCCGCGACGCCGCGCCGCGAACTACGCCCGCCATGCAGTCACCGGATCAAACGCCAGAGCCCGATCGCGCCGAGAACGGCGGCGAACGTCATCTCGCGCGGGTACTTTTTTGGGTTGGCTTCGGAGTAGGTGTGGCCGCTTTAGGCGCCGGACTTGCGTACGCTTCGTTGCGTCTCGTCGCCGCGGGCCGCCGTGAGGATCCGACCACCCAGCGCATTCAAACGCTGATCGACGAAGCGAACTCGCTGCTCAAGGCGCTTGACGATCAGAGACACAGCGCCTAGAGGAGGAGAGAAGCTCCGGGCGGGGGCCGAGCTCGACGTCGCGTTCACCGATCTCCTGGCTAACGGCCAGGCCGTCGGACGCGCGGCCGGCATGGTCGTCTTCTGCTTCGGTCCGCTCCCCGGCGAGCGAGCGCGCGTGCGGATCGTTACGGTCAAGCAGCGCTATGCCGTCGCCGAGATGCAAGACCTGCTCGCGCTTTCGCCGGATCGCACGCAGCCGTTCTGCGCCGTGTTCGGCGCGTGCGGCGGCTGCCAGCTTCAGCACCTCGCGTATCCGGCGCAGCTCGCGTGGAAGCGCGACAGCGTGCGCAGCGCCCTGCAGCGGATCGGCGGTTTTGCCGACGTCGACGTCGCCGAGACGATCGGCTCGAAGAACGCGCGGGGCTATCGGAACAAGATGGCGCTCGTCGTGGATCATCGCAGCGCGCCGGCGTCGTTGGGATTCTATCGCCAACGCTCCCACGACATCGTCCCGGTAGATGCGTGTCCGATCGTGACGCCGGAGCTGGATGCAAATTTGGCGAGCCTGCGCGCGCTGCGCGATCGCCCCGACGTCGCCGCCATGCTCGAGCAAGCGCGGCACGTCGTCGCGCGCAGCGCGCACGCAACCGGGCAGGTCGTGCTGACCGTGACCAGCGCGCGTCCGTCGGATGCCGCGGCGAGCGCGGCGCCGGTGCTGCTGGCGGAAATGCCGGGCCTCGTCGGCGCGAGCAACTCGTACGATCCGGCCGGCGAGAATGCTATCCTGGGGCGCCACCACCGGCTCTTGGCGGGAGAGGCGGAGATCGAAGAGACGATCGGCGGCCTGCGTCTGCGCGTCTCGGCCGCCTCGTTCTTTCAGGTGAACGTCGCGATCGTCGCGGAGATATTCGCGTTCCTCGACGCAAACGTAACGTATCCGCAGCGAGTCGTGGACCTGTACTGCGGCGCCGGCACGTTCGCGCTTCATTTCGCTCAAGCCGGCGCCTCGGTCGTCGGCATCGAGGAGGACGCGCGCGCGGTCGCCGAGGCGATCGCCAACGCGCGCCTCAACGGCCTCGAACAGGCCGCGCGATTCCAAGCCGGGCGCGTGGAGGAGGTTACCGGTGCCGGGGCGCTCGCGAACGCCGAGGCGGTCTTTCTCGACCCCCCGCGCAAGGGATGCGACGAGGCGGTGCTCGCGGCTATCGCGCACGCCCGCGTGCCGCAGCTCTGGTACCTTTCGTGCGACGCCGCGACGCTGGCGCGGGATTTGAAGTTCCTGGTGGCCAACGGCTATCGCTTCCATACCGTACAACCGTTCGACATGTTCCCGCAGACCGGGCACGTGGAGACGCTCGTCCTCCTGGAGTACTCCGACTTTGTCAGCCGACTCAATTGACATCCGCTACGTTGCAAAGCTCGCGCGCATCGCGCTGACCGACGACGAGATCGAGCGCTTCGGCAAGCAGCTCGGCGACCTGCTCGGCCACGTGAACGCGCTCGCCGAGCTCGACACCGAGAGCGTGCCTGCAACCGCGCAGGTCGTCGAGTCGCGCAACGTCAGCCGCGCCGACGCCGTACGGCCCTGTCTCGACCGCGAGGTCGTGCTGGAGCAAGCTCCGCAGCGCCAGGGCGGTTTCTTCCGCGTTCCGCGCATCATCGCGGAGTGAACGGATGAACGAAATCATCGACCGCAGCGGCGCTCGCATCGCAGCCGACGTCAATGCGGGCCGCACGAGCGCGCGCGAGGTCACCGATGCGACGCTCGCGCACGTAGACGCCGTCGAGCCGGCGATCGGGTCGTATCTCACCGTGCTGCACGACGCGGCGCGCGCGCGCGCCGCCCGCGTGGACGAGCGAGTCCGCGCCGGCGAACGCCTGCCGTTGGCCGGCGTTCCGATCGCGGTGAAAGACAACATGTGCTTGGAAGGGTCGCGCACGACGTGCGGCAGCAGGATTCTCGAGCACTGGACCGCGCCGTACACGGCCACGGCGGTGGCGCGGATGCTCGAAGCCGGCGCGGTGCCGATCGGAAAGGCGAACTGCGACGAGTTCGCGATGGGAAGCTCGTGCGAGAACTCGGCGCTGGGCGTAACGCGTAATCCGTACGACCCGTCGCGGGTTCCCGGCGGATCCAGCGGCGGATCGGCGGCGGCCGTGGCCGCGCACGAAGCGGCCATTGGGCTCGGGAGCGACACCGGCGGCTCTATTCGCGAGCCGGGTGCGTTCTGTAACCTCATCGGTTTCAAGCCGACGTACGGCCGCGTTTCGCGCTACGGGCTCATCGCCTTCGCGTCGAGCCTGGATCAGATCGGCCCGCTCTCGCGAACCGTCGAAGACGCGGCGCTTGCGTACGATGCGATGTGCGGCTTCGATCCGATGGACGCGACGTCGCTCGATCGCGCGCCGGAGACGACCGCGGACGCGCTGCGCGAGGACCTTCGCGGCGTGCGCGTGGGCCTCGTTCGCGAGTTCGACACCGCGGCGCTGGGCGCGGACATGGACGCGGTATACCGCAAAGCGTACCGCGATCTCGAAGCGCTCGGCGCGGAGCTCGTCGAGGTCTCGCTTCCGACCGCCGCCTACGGCCTGGCGACGTACTACCTGATCGCGCCGGCCGAATGCTCCTCGAACTTGGCGAGATTCGACGGCGTGCGCTACGGGCTGCGCGTCGAAGGCGACGACGTCCGCGCGATGTACGACGCGACGCGCGCGGCCGGGTTTGGCCCCGAGGTCAAGCGCCGCATTCTCATCGGAACCTACGCGCTATCGAGCGGATACTACGATGCGTACTACGTGCGGGCGCAGAAGGCACGGACGCTCGTCGCGCGCGATTTTCAGACGGCGTTCGCAGGCTGCGAGCTCATCGCGTGCCCGGCCGCAAGCTGCCCGGCCTTCCCCTTTGCGGCCAAGAGCGATCCGTACAGCATGTACCTCATGGACTACTACACCATTCCCATGTCGCTCGCGGGGCTGCCCGCGCTCTCGGTGCCCTGCGGCTGGGTAACGCCGGAGGGCGGCGAGTCGCCGATGCCGATCGGGCTGCAGCTCTGCGCGCCGCTCTTCGGCGAACGCCTGCTGCTCGGCGCCGCGCACGCGTACGAGCGCGCGACGCAGCACGCTTCGGCGCGCAAGCCGCCGGCCCAGGTGCGCGCGTGAGCGCCGGTTACGAAGCGGTCATCGGGATCGAGTGCCACGTCGAGCTGAAGACGGCGACGAAGATGTTCTGCGGCTGCGCCAACGTCTTCGGCGGCGAGCCGAACACGAAGGTCTGCCCGGTCTGTCTAGGGATGCCGGGTGCGCTGCCCGTGCCCAATGCGGCCGCGCTCGAAGCGATCGTGACGACGGGCCTGGCTTTCGGCTCGGAGATTCCGACGTTTTCGAAGTTCGACCGAAAGAACTACTTCTATCCGGACATGCCCAAGGATTATCAGATCTCGCAGTACGACACGCCGTTGACGCAGGGCGGCACGGTGACGTACTGGCTGGAAGACGGGACGCGCAAAACGTGCCGGCTCACCCGCATACACCTCGAGGAGGACACGGGCAAGTCTTCGCATGCGGGCTCCGGGGACGGGCGCATCGCCGGCAGTTCGTATACGCTCCTGGACTTCAACCGCGCCGGCGTGCCGCTGATGGAGTGCGTCTCCGAGCCGGACCTGCGCAGCGCGCAGGAGGCCGTCGCGTTTCTCGAATCGCTGCGCCGCACGCTGCTGACGCTCGACGTGAGCGACGTGAAGATGGAGGAAGGCTCGCTGCGCTGCGACGCCAACGTTTCGGTGCGCCCGATCGGATCGGCCGAGTACGGCACGAAAACGGAGATCAAGAACATGAACTCGTTCCGCTCGGTGGAGCGGGCGATCGAGAGCGAGATCGAGCGGCAGATCGAGATCCTCACGTCGGGCGGCAGAATCGTTCAGGAAACCCGGGGATGGGATGAGTTCAACGGCGTGACGCACTCGATGCGCAGTAAGGAAGAAGCGCACGACTACCGCTACTTTCCCGATCCCGACCTCGTGCCGCTGGCGGTCCCGCGCGAGGACGTGGAGCGCATGAAGGCGGCGCTTCCCGAGCTTCCATGGCAGCGCTTCGAGCGATACACCGCCGAGTACGGTTTGGGTTCGAAGCAGGCGACGCAGCTTCTCGACAACCTCGCGCTCGCGCACTACTACGATCGCGTCGTGGCATGCAGCGGCAACCCACAGCGCGCGAGCAACTTCGTGCTGGGCGATCTGTCGCGTTTGGCCAACGAGCACGGCATCGGCGTTGCCGGCTCGAAGGTCACGCCCGAGCATCTTTCCGAGCTGATCGCGCTCGTCGAGGCCAAGACGGTGAACTCGAAGATCGCCAAAGAGCTGCTCGAGCGCATGTGGGAGGGCGGCGCGTCGCCGGCCGCGATCGTCGAGAGCGAGGGCCTCGCGCAGACCAGCGACCCGGCGGCCATCGAGCGCTTCGTGGACGACGTGCTGGCCGCTAACGAGAAGGTCGCGGCCGATTTCAAGGCCGGTAAGGAAAACGTGCTCGGTTTTCTCGTCGGTCAGGTCATGAAGGCGTCGCGCGGGAAAGCCGATCCGGCGCTCGTCAACGAGCTGGTGAAGAAGAAGCTCTCGTCCTGAACCTATCCCAGCCGATGGCTTTGGCGGACGACCGGACCCTCGAAGCGCTCGATTTCCCGAGCGTGCGCGACGAGGTCGTCTCGGCGACGCGCACGGCACGCGGCCGATCCGCCGCGCTGGAGATGCTCCCGTCGCGCGCGTTCGATCTCGTTCGCGTCGAGCAGAGACGCACCGAAGCGGTGCGCGCGCTCGTCGCCGGGGCCGACTTCTACGTTATGCCGGCATCGGATACGGCGTCGCTCACGCAAGCGGCGGCGCTCGGCCGAAGCTTGGGTCCCGCCGACCTGCGAGCCGTCGGCGATGCGATCGCCGCGGCGGCCGCCGCCTGGCGCGCGGTCCACGAACATCCCGACCTCGGGGACGTCGCTGCCGGCTACACGCCGCTCGGAGACCTGCAGCACGCAATCTCCGATGCGATCGACGAACGCGCAAACGTGCTCGATCGCGCTTCGCCGGCGCTCGGTCGAATCCGGCGCGGGCTCGCTCAGGCACAGGCCGACGCGCGCGACCGCATCGGCGCGATCTTGAACTCGGCCAGGTATGCCAAAGCGATTCAAGACCGCGTCGTGACGATACGCGACGGGCGATTCGTCATTCCGATCAAGGCCGAGTTCTCGGGCGCGCTGCCAGGCATCGTGCACGACACGAGCTCGAGCGGACAGACGCTTTTCGTCGAACCCCTCGCGGCGCTCGAGACCAACAACCGCGTCCGTACGATGCAGATCGAAGAAGAACGCGAGGTCGCGCGCATCCTCGACGAGCTTTCTCGCCGCACCGGTGCGCGCGCCGAACAGATCGAAGCCAACGTGGACGTGCTCGCGGCCGTGGATCTGCTTGCGGCGAAAGCGGCGGTGGCGCGGCGCACGGATGCCGTTGCGCCCGAGCTGTCCGACGACGCCGTCGTGTCTATCGAGCGCGGGCGCCACCCGCTTTTGGGAGAGCGCGCCGTGCCGCAGACCCTGGCGCTGGGCGAGGCAACGCGGATACTGGTCGTCAGCGGGCCGAACATGGGCGGCAAAACGGTCGCGCTGAAAATGCTCGGGCTCTTCATCGCGATGGCGTACTGCGGCATGCAGCTGCCGGCCGCGGCCGGCACGCGGATCGGGCGCTTCGAGCGCGTGGTCGCCGACATCGGCGACGAGCAGTCGCTGGCGTCGAACACGTCAACGTTCTCCGCGCACCTGCAGCGCATGCGCGAAATCCTCGACGGCGCCGGCGAGCGAACGATGGCGATCGTGGACGAGATCGGCGGCGGCACGGAGCCCAGCGCGGGCGCGGCGCTGGCGATCGCCATGCTGGAACGCCTGCGCGACCGGGGCGCGCGCGCCATCGTCTCGACCCACGCGACCGAGCTGAAACTCTTCGCGCACGCCAAGCCCGGCGTCGCCAACGCGAACGTGCGCTTCGATCCGCAGACGTTCGCGCCGACGTTCCACCTCGATATCGGCGCGCCGGGACAGTCGCTGGCCTTCCCGCTGGCGGCGAGGCTCGGCATTGACGACGCGATCATCCAGCGCGCGAACTCGCTGCTCGACGAGCGAGAGCGCGACTACGAAGCGGCTCTCGCCGAGCTGTCGCAGCAGGCGGGAGCGTTGCGCGAGGAGCGCGACGGCCTCGAGGGCGAGCGCCGCGATGCCGTTGCCGAGCTCGAACGCGTGCGGCGTGAGGGCGCCGAGCTCGACGTGCAGCGGCGTCGCTTCGGCGAACAGGCGGAGGAACGTCTCAAGCAAGCCATGCGCGACTTCGTTCGCGAGCTGCAGCGCCGCGCCGCAGAATCCGACGAACGCTCGCAGCGCAGCCGCAAGGGGAAGATATCTCCGTCGCAAGCCGCGTTGCTGGCCGAAACGATCGAGGCGATGCCGGCGAGATCTCGGCATCAACCCCGAGCGGGCGGCGCAGGAGCAGAACCCCGGATACGCGCCCGGCGATCGCGTTCGCATCCTCTCGCTGGATCAAGAGGGTACGGTCGGCGAAGATTACGGAGAGAGGGTGCTCGTTCGTGTCGGTTCAATGAGGGCCGTCGTGGAGAAGACCGATCTTCGTCGCGAAGGCGGCGCCGCGGCGCGCGAAGGCCGAGCCGCGGTGCGCGCGCGCACGGGCACGTCGGCCGGGCAGGCCCGCGTTGGGGCCGCCGAGCGGGCGGCGCTGGAGCTCGACGTTCGCGGCAAGCGGTACGCCGAGGCGGAGCCGATCGTCGAACGCTGGATTGACGACGCGCAGCTCGCCGGCGTTTCGCCGCTGCGCCTGATTCACGGCAAAGGCACCGGAATGCTCGGACGGGGCCTGCAAGAGTACCTGAAGGCGCATCCGGGCGTGCGCGCGGTTCGCTACGGCAACGAAGACGAAGGCTCGACGGGAGTGTCGGTCATCGAGCTGCGATCGTGAGCGGCCGCAGCGCGGAGGAGCTGCTCGACGGCTTCGACCACGTCGAGACGGCAGACGAGTTTCGGCAGCGGCTCGCTACGGGGCGGCCGCTGCGGGTGAAGCTCGGGATCGACCCGACCAGCCCCGATCTCCATCTCGGGTTCATGGTGGTGCTGCACAAACTCCAGCGCTTTGCCGAGGCCGGGCATCGCGTCACGCTCATCATCGGCGACTTCACCGCGCGCATCGGCGACCCCAGCGGACGCAACGTGACGCGCCCGCAGCTCTCTGCAGAAGAGATCGAAGCGAACATGCAGACGTATCGAGAGCAGGCCGGCAAGGTGCTCGATCTCGAGCGCATCGAGGTGCGCTACAACTCCGAGTGGCTCGACGCTCTCAGCCTCACCGACCTCGTGAAGCTATTGGCAAAGACGACGGTCGCGCAGATGCTCGAGCGCAACGACTTTCACGATCGCTACGAGGCCGGCGCGCCGATCTCGATTCACGAGTTTCTCTATCCGGTCGCCCAAGCGTACGATTCGGTCGCGATCGAAGCCGACGTCGAGTTGGGCGGTACCGACCAGCTCTTCAACCTGCTGCTCGGGCGCCAGTACCAGCGCGAGTTCGGTCAGGCTCCGCAAATCTGCGCGACCGTCCCCCTGCTGGTCGGCCTCGACGGTCACAAGAAGATGAGCAAGTCGCTCGGCAACTACGTCGGCATCGCCGAGCCCGCGGGCGAGCAGTTCGGCAAGCTCATGAAGATCGCCGACGAGCTGCTGCCGGTCTACGCGCGGCTTGCCGCATTTCGCTCGCAAGCCGAAGCGGATCGGCTGGCCGCCGAGCTTGCCGCGGGGCGCGCGAATCCGATGGAGGAGAAGAAGCGTCTCGCCGGCGAGATCGTCGCGCGCTATCACGGCGACGCCGCGGCGCAGCAAGCCCGCGACTACTTCGAGCGAACCGTCCAGCGTAAAGAAATTCCGCTGGAGGACGTGCCGGAGATGCCGCTCGGCGATGCGAAGCGCGTTTCCGAGGTGCTGGTAAAGGCCGGCTTCGCGGAGAGCCGGCGGGCCGCCGAGCGCCTGATCTCGGGCAATGCCGTTCGAGTGGACGGCAATCCCGTCGCCGACGGCAACGCGTTATGGATCGCGACGGCTCCGGCCGTTTTATCCGTGGGGTCGCGCCGCTTCGTTCGCGTGCTTCCGTAAGAGAGGCTCGAGCTCGATCGCATAACGCGTCTTGCAGTACTCGCACGTTGCTTCGGCCTCGCCCCGTTCCTGCGCCATCGTCGCGAGCTCGTCGCGACCCAGCCCGCCGAGCAGCGCTTCGACCTTCTCGCGGCTGCAGCGACATGCGAAACGCACTTCGAGCGACTGCACCGAACGCAGCGCGGCGCCTCCGGCGATCGCTTCCAGCAGGCCCGATGCGCTGCGATGCTCGGCGACGAGCTGCGTGACCGGCGGCAGTGCGCGAGCGCGTTCTTCGAGGGCGGCCAGCGAGCGATCGCCGGCACCCGGCAGCGCTTGCGCGATGATGCCGCCTGCGGCGAGGATGCCGTTCGGATTCGCGAGCACGCCGAGCGCCACGACGCTGGGCACCTGCTCGGATTGCGCGAGGTAGAGCGCGAGATCTTCGGCGATCTCGCCCGAGTGCAGCGACACGACGCCGACGTAGGGTTGTCCGAGGCTGCGCGACCGCGTGACCTGCAGCGAGCCCGATCCCACGGCCGCGCCTACGTTGAACTTTCCGCGCGCGTCGATCGGCAGATCCACCTGGCCGTTGCCGACGCACGACCGCGCGCCGATTGCGCCGTCGCTCGTGATCCATGCATCGGCGGCGAGACCGCGCAGCGGTCCGTCCGCGGCGATCTGCAGCGAGATGCGCTCGTCGCCCTTGAGCGCCGCGCCGAAGAGCACCGCGCCGGTGGCCAGCCTTCCGGCCGCGGCGGCGGCGGTGGGCCAGAGGTCGTGGCGGTTTCGGATCTCCGTAACGAGCTCCGTCGTCACTGCGGCAAAGAACGCGATGCCGGCGTCGGCGTCGGAGGCCGTCACGAGGGTATCGGGCATGAGCGCCTCTGGTCCGAAGGCGTGCGCTTTTCCTCTAAAGAAGGCAGACCGATGCGCGTGTTGGTCTTGCACGGACCGAACCTCAACTTGCTTGGCGAGCGGCAGCCGGACGTCTACGGCACGGAAACGCTTGCCGAAATCGACGCGGCGATTGCGGCGGGGTCGCGCGAGCTGGGGATCGAGGTGCGCTGCGAGCAGCACAACGGCGAAGGCCGGATCATCGAAGCCCTGCACGCCGCGCGAGGAGCGTACGACGGGGTGGTGATCAATCCCGGCGCGTACGCGCACTACTCCTATGCGATCGCCGACGCGATCGCCGCGATCGCGCTTCCCGTGATCGAAGTGCATCTGACGAACGTCGCCGGTCGCGAGCCGTTTCGGCGCAGGAGCGTGACGGCGTCCGCTTGCCGCGGAACGTTGAGCGGCTTAGGCGCGGCAGGCTACTTGCTGGCAATTCGCGCGCTGGCGGGAATCGGGAGCGCCTGAGCGTATATCCCCGGAGGCGGCAGTGCTATCAGGGGCACGGTCGTGCCGCCGGCAGGAGATACGACGATGACAAAGGCCGACGTAATTGACGCCGTCGCCGTCGAAGCGGCGCTGTCGCGGCGCCGAGCCGGCGAGATCGTCGACTTGATTCTCAACGAAATCAAGACCGCGTTGCAGAAGGGCGACCGCGTCGCGCTCACCCCGTTCGGAAGTTTCGTCGTTCGCTCGCGTCAGGCGCGCGAGGGGCGCAATCCGAAGACGGGTGAGAAGATTACGATCGCTGCGCGCAACGTTCCGGCGTTCGTAGCCGGCAGATCGCTCAAGGATGCCGTCGGCGGCGCGCGAGCGAAAAAGCGTTCGAAACGATCGAGCGGGCTGTAGCGAAGCTTGGTTATCGCGCTAGTCTGGGGGACTAGAGATCGCTGGTTCGAATCCAGTCAGCCCGACCACGCAAAAGCCCCGGCGCCCGCGCGCCCGGGGCTTTTCACATTCTCTAAGGCCGCGCGCGACCGATGGTCCGTCGATTGAGCCGCTTTTCGGGGCACGCCGAAAGGAGTGCGCCTGGGGCAGCATCCAAGTGAGTGCGACTACGCTGTTGGAGGTATGCCCGTGCGCCCTCGTGCATCTCGGCTGTGGTTTTTCTTGCTCCTAAGCGTCGCGGGCGTGGTTGCCTGCGCCGGTCAGTCGGGGATGGGTCCGCCCACGCCGTCTACGCTTAGACCGGGTATCAAGGGAAGCACGCCGATCCAGCACGTGATCATCGTGATACAGGAAAACCGCAGCTTCGATAATCTCTTCGCAACGTTTCCCAATGCAAACGGCACGACGGTCGGAAAGGTTGAGGCGATGCCGCCGTCCCTGGCGACGGCCTGTCCGTCGCCGATCACGCAGGCGACGACCGTTCCGCTCGCCGTGCACAATCTGGTCTTCGGCGACGACTTCCAGCACAGCTACGCCGCGTATCAGACCGCGTACGACAACGGAAACATGGACGGCTTCGACTTGGAGAACAAGAGCCCGGGCGGCACGTACAAGCCCTCGTGTTTGTACAACTACGCCTACGTGGATCCGTCGCAGATTCAGCCATATTGGCAGATGGCGCAGCAGTACGTGCTCGCCGACAACACGTTCCAGACGCAAGGCAGCGGAAGTTTCACCGCCCATCAGGACCTCATCGCGGGCGGGACGGTCGTCAACTACAGCACCGGCAGCTGCTCGGGCAGCTGCACCAACAGCATCATCGACGACCCGACCGGCTTCCCGTGGGGCTGCGACGCGCGCACGCCCAATCCGTACGCCAGCCCGCCCGTGCAGGGAGCGGTCACCGACCTGATCACGACGCAGCTTAAGTACCTCCTCGATAAGGGTCCGTATCCGTGCTTTACCTACAAGACGATGCGCGATCTCCTCGACGCAAAGAAGCTGCCCTGGAAGTTTTACGCGCCGGCGATTCAAAAGTGGACGTCGTGCGGCAACCACGGCGGCGATACCGCGGGAATTTGGAGCGCGTTCGACGCGATCTCGGCGGTCCGGTTCGGGAAAGAATGGGGCACGAAGGTTCCGGGCAACAACCTGAAGTTCTTCAGCGACATCAAGGCGGGAACGCTGCCCGCCGTCGCCTGGATCACGCCCGACTCGCTCAACTCCGACCATCCGCAGGAGCAGAAGGGGTCAGGCTGCAGCAAGGGCGGCCCGGATTACGACTACGGCCCGTCGTGGGTCGCGCAGATCGTCAACGCGGTCGGCCAAAGCAAGTACTGGAAATCTACCGCGATCGTGATCCTTTGGGACGATTGGGGCGGCTTCTACGACCACGTGGCGCCGCCGTTCCACGATAACCAGGGCGGCCTCGGCTTCCGCATTCCGATGCTCATCGTCTCGCCATACGTGCAGCCGCACGTCGAGCACACGCAGTACGAAGACGCCAGCATCCTGCGCTTCATCGAAGACAACTGGGGCCTGGGCTCGCTGGGAACGACCGATCAGCGCGCGACGCCGATCACCAACGCCTTCAACTTCAGCAAGACGCCGCGGCCGTTCCAAACGATCTCGGCGTCATACTCGCGCTCGTTCTTCCTCCATCAGAAGCCCTCGAATATCCCTGCCGACAGCCAGTAGCCGCATCCGCCGATAACGGAGCACCAATGAAGAGCAGATCGTACCCTCTGTGGACGTGCGCGGCGCTCGCTGCGGCCGCGTTGTGCGCCTGTGCCGGCGGCGGCGGCGCGCGCGGCGGAAGCGGCGCGAACTTGCCGTACGCCCGCCGGGCAAGCGCGTCGAGCCCGATCCAGCACGTCGTGATCGTCGTTCAGGAGAACCGCACCTTCAATAATCTCTTCGCAACGTTCCCGGGAGCGGTTGGAACGACGACCGGCCAAGAGCGCGTCGGAAAAGGGAAGAAGGCGAAGACGGTGCCCATCGCGCTGACCGAAGTCAGCCTCGAGGACAAGAAAGACCTCAGCCACGTGTACGCCTCGTACCAAACGGCGTATCGAAGCGGCAACATGGATGCCTTCAACCTGATCAAGTACGTCTCGACGGGCAAACCGGAGGGCAAACTGCCCTATGAGTACGTCAATCCGGCGCAGATCCAACCGTACTGGACGCTCGCGCAGCAGTACGCGCTCGCCGACGAGATGTTCCAGACGCAGGGCAGCGGCAGTTTCACCGCACACCAAGATCTCATCCGCGGCGGCACGGAGATCGACGCGAACAACAGCCTCATTGACGACCCAACGTCGGGGGCCGCATGGGGATGCGACTCGCCGTCCGGCACGGTCACGTCGCTGATTACGACGAGCCTGCAGTTCAAAGGCGGCGCCGGCCCCTTCCCCTGCACGAACCAGTTCCCATCTTCGGGTTCTTCGTACAAGACGCTGGCGGATTTGCTCGACGCCAACTCCGTCTCGTGGAAGTACTACACGCCGAAGTTCGTCAAGAACACGCCCGGCGCGCTCTGGAACGCGTTCGACGTCATCGCATCGGTTCGCAACGGACCCGAATGGGGTACGAACGTCTCGTGGCCGCAGAGCAATATCCTCAAAGACGTCTCCGGGGGCAAGCTGCCGGCCGTATCGTGGGTGATCCCCACCGCGACCGACTCCGACCATCCGGGATACGCTTCGGACAAGGGGCCGTCGTGGGTGAGCAGCATCGTCAACGCGATCGGCAACAGCTCGTATTGGAACTCGACGGCCGTCATCGTGCTGTGGGACGACTGGGGCGGCTTCTACGATCCGGTCCCGCCGCCGCTGCCGCTCGACACGCAGGGCGGTCCCGGATTCCGCGTGCCGATGATCGTGATCTCTCCCTACGTGCCGCAAGGCGAGATTTCGAACACGCCCTATGAGTTCGGCGGCATCCTGGCGTTCATCGAGAGCAACTGGAGCTTAGGATGCTTGGGCACTACCGACTGCACGGCGACGAGCATCGCGAACATGTTCCAGTTCACTCAGCATCCGCGAGCGTTCAAGACGATACGCGCGAAGTACCCGCCGTCGTATTTTCTTCATGAGAAGCCGTCGGGGTTGCCGGTCGATACGCAATAGCGGCCCGGGCGGCATTCGGGGCGCGGCGCTCGGATTTGTTGCCCTGGCTGCCGCCGCGGCGGTCGCAGCCTGCGGCGGCGGACGCGGCGCGCCCTCGTCGCTGCCCTACGCGCAGCCCCAGGCCGCCGGGGCCAAGAGCAAGATCGAGCACGTCGTCATCGTGATCCAAGAGAATCGCAGCTTCGACAACTTCTTCGCAACGTTTCCGGGCGCCGACGGCACGAAAACCGGCAAAGCCGCCGCGATGCCGCCGTCGATTGCAAACGCCTGCAAGCATCCGATAACCAAAGCGACGAGCATCCCGTTGCAGGAGGTCTCGCTGATCGGCAACGGCTCCGACCTCGTGCACATTCACACCGGTTACTTGGCCGAACTGGATCGCGGCAAGATGGACGGCTTCGATCTTACGGGGTACGGCGCCGATGGAAGCGGCGCACCGACGTGCACCTACGCCTACCAATACGTCAACCCGAGCCAGATCCAGCCGTACTGGGACATCGCCAAGCAGTACGTGCTCGCCGATCACACTTTCCAGACCCAAGGCAGCGGAAGCTTCACCGCGCACCAAGATCTCATCGCCGGCGGCACCGACATCTCGACGACCGAAGCGCTGATAGACAACCCGTCGTTCTTCCCGTGGGGCTGCGACGCGAACAAGAGCGTCGTGACCGCAATCATCAAGAAAGGCAGTCAGAAAGTCTATCCGTACGGCGGCCCGTTCCCGTGCCTCTCGTACGCGACGATGCGCGACCTGCTCGACGCCAAGGGCGTCTCGTGGAAGTTCTACGCGATGCCCGTGCAAAAGGAGAGCGGCTGTTTCCACGGCGACACGCCGGGCATCTGGAGCGCCTTCGACGCGATCCACGCGGTGCGCTACAGCCCGGAGTGGCGAAGGAACGTTACGCAAAGCAATCTCGTTTTCTTCAAAGATGTCTCCAAGCACACGCTGCCGGCGGTCTCGTGGATAACGCCCGACGGCCTCAACTCCGACCACCCGGGCGAGACGTACAACAAGCCCTGCCGGCGGGGAACCAAGCTCGGCGACACCGGCCCATCGTGGGTTGCTTCGATCGTCAACGCGATCGGCGAGAGCCCGTACTGGGACTCGACGGCGATCGTCGTGCTTTGGGACGACTGGGGCGGGTACTACGACCACGTCGTGCCGCCGCATCCGCGCACCTGGCAAGGCGGCCCGGGATTCCGCGTGCCGATGCTCGTGGTCTCGCCGTACGTCAAGCCGCACGTGGAGCACACGGTTTACCAGTTCGGCAGCATCCTGAAGTTCGTCGAAGAGACGTGGGGCCTGGGCTCGCTTGGTACCAGCGATGCGCGCGCGACGAGCATCGGCAACGCCTTCGATTTCAACATGCGGCCGCGGACGTTCAAGCAGATCCCCTCGAAGTATTCGCGCGCTTACTTCCTTGCGCAACCGCCTTCGGGCGCCGCGCCCGACACGCAATAGAAGCGACCGGCACGTCGTCCTCAGAGGAGGAGTCGCCGCGCCTAGCATAAGACCGCACTCGATGGGAAAGCTGCTCGTTTCGCGTGCGGTCACGCTCTTCATGGCTTTTGGGATCGCGGCATGCTCGGCCGGCGCGCCGAGCCCGACGCCGTTTGCGGGCGGCACGACGCTGCGCGAGTTGGGCGGAACCGGCGCGGGCAAGATCGCGCACGTCGTCTACATCATCCAGGAGAACCGCAGCTTCGACAACCTCTTCCAGGGGTATCCCGGCGCGGACACCGTTTCGAGTGGAAAGAATTCGCTCGGCGCGACGGTTCAGCTCGCTCCCGTGAGCTTGGCAGACCAATACGTCATCGATCACTCCGCGCGCGCGATGTTCAACGCGTGCGATGGGACCGGGCCGTTGCCCGGAACGCAGTGCAAGATGGATGCGTTCGACAAGGAGCCGTCGTTCGGCGGCCCCACGAATCCGCAGTACGTGTACGTCCCGCACAAGGAGTCGAAGCCGTATTTCGACATGGCGCACGAGTGGGTGCTGGCCGACCGGATGTTCCAGTCGCAGCTTGACGAGAGCTTCGTCGCACATCAGTACGTCATCGCGGCGCAGGCGCACGCAAGCGTGGATCTCCCCAACGGGCTGTGGGGATGCGGCGGCGGCCCGACCGACGTCGTGGCGCGCCTTACGAAGCAGCGCACGTACGGGTCGTACCAGCAGGCCTGCTTCGATTACCAAACGCTTGGCGACGAGCTCGATAACGCCGGCCTGAGCTGGCGTTTCTACACGAGCCAGTACGGCAGCCGCTCGAGCGGAGAGGGAGCGTACTGGTCCGGCTACCAGGCCGTGAGCCATATCTACAACGGTCCCGATTGGGCTAAAGACGTCATAACACCGCAGAAGAAGTTCATCACCGACGTCGCCGCCGGCGATCTCGCGAACGTCACGTGGATCACCCCGGTCTGCGACGACTCCGACCACGTGAACTGCGGCGGCGGACTAGGCCCGTCGTGGGTTACCGCGCTCGTCAATGCCGTCGGCGAAAGCAAGTTCTGGGACTCGACGGCGATCTTCGTCCAATGGGACGACTGGGGCGGTCTGTACGACCACGTCGCGCCTCCCTACAAAGGCTTCGACAGCGTCGGCTTCCGCGTGCCTCTGCTCGTGATCTCGCCATACGCGAAGAAAAACCACGTCTCGCACGTGCAGTACGAGACGGCCAGCGTGCTGCGCTTCGTCGAAGACCTGTTCGGCTTGGGCCGGCTCGCTGCGGCCGACAGGCGCGCAGCCTCCCCGGCAGTCGACTGCTTCAATTTCAAGCAGCCGCCGCGCAAGTTCGTGCCGATCAAAGCGCCCAAGAACACGCAGTTCTTCTTGAACCAGACCAACGACTACCGCGCCCCCGACTATGAATAGCGAAGTGAGGTTCGCGATGAATCACCGGTCCGTCTTCCCCGCTGCGATGCTCGCCGTTGCCGTCGCGCTTAGCGGCTGTTCCGCGGGATCCGCGCCGTCGCTGCCGGGCATGAAGCAGACCGTCGCGCTGCGCGCTCTTTCGGGGACGGGCGCCGGCAAGATCACGCACATCGTGTACATCGTTCAGGAGAACCGCAGCTTCGACAACCTCTTCCAAGGGTATCCGGGCGCGGACACGGTCTCGAGCGGAAAGAATTCGCATGGCGACACGGTCAAGCTCGCTCCGGTAAGCCTGGCGTACCAGTACGTGATCGACCACTCGGCCTCGGCGATGTTCGCGGCGTGCGACGGCACCGGGAGCCTGCCCGGGACGAAGTGCCGCAACGACGGATTCGACAAGGAACAGGAATACGGCGGGCCGCCGAGCGTCAAGTATCCTGAGTACGTCTACGTCCCCCACAACGAATCGAAGCCCTACTTCGACATGGCGCACGAGTGGGTGGTCGCCGACCGGATGTTCCAGTCGCAGCTCGACGAGAGTTTCGTCGCTCACCAGTACATCATTGCGGCGCAGGCGCAGGCGAGCGTGGACCTTCCCTTCGGCTTGTGGGGATGCCCGGGCGGCGCGAGCGACGAGGTTGCCACGCTTACGAAACAGCGCACGTACGGCGGCTATCAGCGGGCCTGTTTCGATTACCAAACGCTCGGCGACGAGCTCGACACTGCCGGGCTCACGTGGAAGTTCTACACGAGCAAGTACGGCAGTTCGTCGAGCGGCGACGGAAGCTACTGGTCGAGCTATCAGGCCGTCAAGCACATCTACAACGGGCCGGACTGGGCCAAGGACGTCATCACGCCGCAGAAGACGTTCTTAACCGACGTCGTTTCCGGCAAGCTCGCGAACTTTACGTGGATCACGCCGGTCTGCGACGACTCCGACCACGTAAACTGCGGCGGCGGCTTGGGGCCGTCGTGGGTTACCGCGCTCGTCAATGCCGTCGGCGAGAGCAAATTCTGGGACTCGACGGCGATCTTCGTGCAATGGGACGATTGGGGCGGTCTCTACGACCACGTGCCGCCGCCGTACAAAGGATTCGACAGCGTCGGTTTCCGCGTGCCGCTGCTCGTGATTTCCCCGTACGCGAAGCAAAATTTCGTTTCGCACACGCAGTACGAAACCGCAAGCGTCTTACGATTCGCCGAGGACCTTTACGGATTAAACCAGCTCGCCGCGGCCGACAAGCGCGCGGACTCGCCGGCGGACTGCTTCGATTTCAACAAGCCGCCGCGCAAGTTCGTCAAGATCAAGGCGCCGGTGGGTACGGAGTTCTTCCTCAAACAGAAGACCGACTACCGCGCGCCGGATTACGAGTGAGGCGCCGCCGGAACGAGCACGACGCGCATCGCGTCGAAGTCAACGGTGTAGGCGTAGTGCGCAAGGAAGTCGTTTGAGATGATGCCCCACGCGGTGAACGGAAAGAGGCCGAAAGACGAGCCTTCGGGCGTATAAAGCCCGCGAACGCCCTCCTGCACGGCCGTGCCGACGGTAATGCTTCCGGCGACGAACGGTACCACCGCCACGGCGCCTCCGCCGCCGATCCCGGTTCCGGCCTTGGCGTTGTCGAGAACGATGCCGGCCGCCCGAAGAAGTTCTTGCGAGGCCATGAGCCCGCCGCCGGCCATGCCCGAGTCGAAGAGGAAGAGCCCCGACGGCGCCGAGTTGACTTGTGCGCGCGCGAAGACGAAGTGGTCGCCCACGAGGTAGCAGGGCACGATCGTCGCGCCCGCGCTCGCGGCGGCGGCTTGGAAGTCGCGCGAGCCTTGCGGCGTGCGCGGGCGCAGGACGAGGCGGCGGTTCGGGTAGTCTATCGTGACGAGAAAGCGCTCGAAGTACGTCGTCCCGACGATCCCGTCTATGCGGACGTTCGGAAACAGCGTTAAGACGTGCGTGGCCATAACGCCGACGGGCACGTCGCGCGCCTCGGCACCCCCGAGCACGAGCGAGTCGAGCATGCCTGCCCGCATCGCAGCTTGTTTGCCGCCGACGAAGGTGCCGTTGCCCGCGCTATGCGTCTTGACGCCCGCCGCCGCTGCGAAGCTCGGGTCGAGTCCCACCGCAGCGCCGGTGTCCACGAGGAAGTTGGCGGGCTTGCCATTGGCGAGCACGCGCACGACCGGAAGCGGGTCCGCCGTGATAAAGGGCACGACGGCCTCGCCGTTCGCAACGCTGCTCGGCCGTGCGGCCTCTTCGCGACGGCGCTCGATCTCCGCGAGCATGTGCGTCGCGCGCTGACTTGTGGGCTCGGCGGTGAGCGCCCCGCTCACCAGCGGTTCGGCCGCCGCAAGGTCGTTCTGGTAGAGCCGGATCGCTCCGAGATTGAGCTGCGCGCCGGCGTCGCGCGGATTCGCGGCGAGCCGGGTTTGGTACGCCGCCGCGGCGGCGGGAAAGTCGCCTGCGGCGAAGAGCGCATCGGCTGCATCGTGACCGGCGGCACGCGCGTTCACCGCAAAGAGCGCGCCAAAAATTGCGACCGCCGCGGCTAGGCAGTAGATGCCGGGAATCAGGCGCCACGTGCGCGCCCGATACGCGTCGTACGGCGCCCCGAACTGCGAGCGCAGCAGCGCTTCTTCCGAGGCGACTCGCGCGAGGACCGGCGGCACGAGCAGCAGGGCGAGGAGCACGCCGATGCCGGAGCGGAACGCCAATCCCCAGCCGAGACCGCCTATCAATAACCCCAAATAACTGGGATGCCGGATAACTCGGTAAAAGCCGTCGATCGCGAGCGTGTGCCCGGGCTGGATCGCGACGAGGCCGCTAAAGCGGTTGCCGAGCTGGAAGACCGGGAGCACGCGCAGCAGTCCGCCGATGAAGACGAGCACCACGCCGAGCCACCGCGTTGCGTCGCCGTCAATGGTCCAGATGCCGCGGCGATCGCTCCACGCCGGCAGATACGCGTCGGCGAAACCGATTGCGACGATCGCCGGCAGCACCCAGCGATTGCCGCGGTCCTCTCGGACGCCCGGGCTCACGTTGCCGCCGGCAAAGAGCGCGACGATGGAGAGCGCGATGAATACCAGTGCGAGCGCGATCAGCGGCGGGTGCGAAAGGAACGCCGCCGCCCCGCCGAGACCGAGCGCGGCCAATCCGAGATAGAGTAGGGCGCCGGCTCCGACGAGCGCAACGCGCGCGGCGAACGTCACCCGTCGTCTCGGAATCCGCGCCTTACTGGGTTCCGATTGTCTCGTTGGCGTTGTTGAGTAGATAGATCTTGTCGGCGTGGCGCACGCCGAGCGCCTTTTGGTCGTAGATGATCCCTACGTACTGGCCGGCCTTGATTGCGCTCATCTGGTACGTCGTCTTGCCGTCGGCGGAGAAGATCTGGTTGAACTTCGGGACGATCATAAAACTGAGCGTCTCTTTCGTTTTCGGATTTTGGACCTTGATGTTATTTGAAGATACGTGGACGGTGATGCCGTAGAAGGTCGGGGCGGCGAGCGCCGCCTGCGGTAGTGCCAGCGCGAGCGCTCCGGCGAGCGCTACGGCGGCGGTGCGAAGGGAGAACGTTGTGCTCATGCCTCCTTCTACCCACGACAGGGCGGTCTATTCCTGTACTGCGCCGAAGGGCGGCGGGAATGGAGGCGACGCTCTTTGCAGATGGCGGCTCGCGGGGAAACCCGGGTCCCGCGGCCAGCGGTGCGGTTCTGTTGGACGCCAACGGCGAGGTCGTCGAGGAAGTAACCGCCTACCTCGGGGTGGCGACGAACAACGTGGCCGAGTGGACCGCGCTGCTGCTCGGGCTCGAAGCGGCCGCCCGGCGCGGCATTCGCCGCCTAGCCGTCCGCATGGATTCGGAGCTCGTCGTCAAGCAGCTGCGGGGCGAATATCGCGTCAAACACGCGGGGCTGCAGCCGCTCTTCCGGCGGGCGACGGGGTTGCTCGGTTCCTTTGAGGCCGTCGAGGTGCGGCACGTCCCACGAAAGCAGAACGTCTTGGCGGATCGCCTGGTCAATCGCGTGCTCGACCAGGAAGCAGAAGCACCCGCAAAGTAGGGCGCCAGCATGCGCCGCTTTCCCATCGAAGTCCTCATCGTCGTCGTCGCGATCGTCATGCTCGTGCTCGGCTGGCGCATCTACGGGCCCGGCGAGATGGGACGCTTCGGGCCGGCGATACACGCGCAGAAGGCGCCGAGCGAACTCTACGCACGTCTGACCATTCGCTATCCCAAGCCGCCGATCTACGAAGAAACGTACGACATGTCCGACGTCGAGGGCGTTTCGAAGTTCCAATATCGCATACGCGGTTACGCCGGGCGCGTGATCGTCGTGACGGCGCCGCCCGCGCGAGTCTACGACGTGAGCTTCTTTTTCGGCAGGCTCGACCAGGACGGGGTTTGGCAGCTCGTGGATAAGCCGCCCCTGCCGGGAGCCGACGCGACCTACACCGTGTACGTCAAGCAGCTTGCGGATTACAAACAGGGAGAGCGGACGGTAACCTTTACGAATCCGAAATACTGGGCGACCAAGGCCGGGCGGCAGTTCGAGATCGATCTGTCCAAAGGAGTCCCCAAGGACTTCGTGCACATGGTGAGCTCGCAAGCGGCCGATCCTCACTACCAGCAGATCGTCGAGGATTTCCGGGCATTCGGGCCCGACGAATTCCGGAAGAACGTCGCGCAGGCGCAGGCGCACGTGCGCGCGACACACGGTTGATCGCATGAAGCTGCGCGTGGCGATCGGTGCGGCGGTCGCGCTCGTCCTGCTGTTCGCGCTTTCGTACGAAGGCTATCGGATCGCCGAGAATCCCAGCAGCCAGCTCTTCGGCAAGACCCTCGTGAGCGGGCCGAAGGACGAGCGCATCGTCGCGCTGACCTACGACGATGGCCCCAATCCACCGTACACCGACGAGATTCTGGCGGTGCTCCGCGCGGAGCACGTCCGCGCGACGTTCTTCGTCGTCGGCAGGGCGGTGCAGGCTTATCCGCTCGTCGTGCGCCACGAGGTGGAGGGCGGCAACGCGATCGGAAACCACACGTGGAACCACGGGCACCTCGTGCTCTACGGCGAGGACGGACTTCGTCGAACGCTGGAGCGCACCGATCAGGCGATCTACGCGGCGGCCGGCGTGCATACGCGCATCATGCGCCCGCCGTTCGGCTCTCGGGATTGGCTCGTGCTCGGCGAGGTGCGCAAACTCGGCTACACGCCGGTGATGTGGTCGGTGCCGCTGGCGAACGACTGGGAGTATCCGCCGGCGCGTCTCATCGCCGCGCGGGTGCTGCGCTACGTCGGCGACGGAGCGATCATTGACCTGCACGATGGGAACCGCGGGATCGTCTGCGCGCGCGTGCGGGGAACGCCGCAGCGGCTCTGCGACCGCAGCGCGGACGTCGGCGCCACGCGGATGATCGTGGACGCACTCAAACGAGAGGGATACCGCTTCGTAACGATTCCCGAACTGCTGCGCCTGTCGTCGGGCCGGCCCGGAGGTTTACGCGTAGAGCCGGCCGCCCACGCGAATGAACCCGCCGCGGTGAAGGTGCGCCGGGTCGTGATGGGTCCAGTGGACGACCGGCAAACGGCCGGGATCGTGCACGAGCTGTCCGCAGATCTCGATCCGGTCGCCGGTTTTGACCGGACAACGCGGCGCGATCCCGACGTTGTCGACGACTTCGATTGGTCCGGCCGCGCTTCGCACGTCGAACGCTTCGTGCGTGCTGTGCGTTCGCGATCCATAGAAGAAGCGCGGCGGCGAGGCGACGGTTGCGGGAAAATCTACCCATGCCGGCTTGCGGCCGGCGTACGCGGCGGCGAGATCCATCGCAGCCTTTATCACGCGCGCGAGCGCGTGGGACAAGCGGTGACGCTCGCGTGAGGACGATCCGTACGGGGCGCATGCGGCTCGTGCCCGTGACGGCGGCGAACGCCGGCGTGCTTTGGGCGGTTCTGCAAGAGCCCGACCTGCGCGACTATCAGGACCTTCCCGACGTGGATCGCGAACAGTTCCTGCGCTACGTAGCCGCGCGGCCGCCGCGCCTCGTGCGCGGAGCCGTAGGCCGCTTCGAGTGGCTTGCGTACGTTTCGGTAAGCCCGTCGCCGGTTGGCTGGGTCTCGCTGCGCATTGCAGAGTCGAGCCGCTCGACCGCCGAGATCGGCTACAGCATCGTGCGCGCCCACCGCGAACGCGGGCTCGCCACGGAGGCGGTTGCGGCGCTAGTCGCCGAGGCGTTTTCCAGCGCGGGCTTGCGGCGCATTCGCGCCTACTGCTTGCCGGAGAATCGCGCCTCGCGCGCCGTGCTGATGCGCAACGGCTTCCAAGACGAGGGACGGCTGACGCGCGGCGCGACGGTGCAGGGACGGCCGGTCGACGTGATCGCGCACGCGCTCGAGCGCGACCGCTGGGTTTCGCTCACGCCGAATCAGCAGGCCACTCGATCGTAATGCCGGCGTCGTGAAAGCCGGCGTACCGCTGGACGAGCTCTCCACGAAGGTACGCGACCAGCGGTTCGCGGACGACCGCGACGGCGATCCGCTCGGCGAGCTCCTCGATGCGGACCCACGCCGCAGCGATGGCGTGGTCGGTGCGGTCGCGCGGCCGGACGTCGTCGTTCGCGCCGTCGGGAAGCACGACGAGGAAGGTCGCGTTGAGGTAACCCTGCGTCCCGTCGTAGCTCTCGCTGACGTAGGCGAGTTCCTCGGCGCGCGCGCGCAGGCCGGTCTCCTCGAACACCTCGCGTTCGACGGTTTCGACGAGCAGCTCGCCGGCCAGCCTGCGTCCGCCCGGGAGGGTCCACAGCGGCGCCGGCTGATTGGCGTAGCGCGACGCGACGAGGAGAACGCATCCGTTCCTGACGGCGAGGCCCGTCGCCAGCTCGATCATACCAGCGTCCCCTCGATGACGCTCAACGTGCGCGAGGCGGTTCGTTCCCAGGGGAGCTGGGCGGCGCGCAGCGGCCCGCGCCGCCGCAGCTCGGCTGCGTACGCGGCGTCGCCGGCGACGCGGGCGATCGCGCCGGCGAGCGCGGCGGCGTCGCCGGGAGGAACGTAGCAGGCCGCATCGCCGCCGGCTTCGGCGACCGCCGGCGCGCTCGATGCGACGACGGGCGCGCCGTAGCTCATCGCCTCGACCACCGGCAGACCGAAGCCTTCGTAGCGCGAAGGGAACGCGAGCATGGCGCATCCGCGATAGAGCGCGGCAAGCGTGTCGTCGTCCACGTAGCCCAGCTCGACGAGACGCACGTTGGGCGGCACGTGATGTTCGCCGGCGATGCGCGTCGTCACGACGAGTGAGAGATCGGGTCGCGTGATGGCGACGCGCGCCATCGCGTCCAGAAGCGTGTCGAAGCCTTTGCGCCGCTCGGCCGCGCCGACGTAGAGCACGAACGGGGAGAGGGCGGCGACGTCGAGCGCGACCGGTCGCGGAGGACGCGGCGGATCTGCGCCAAGCTCGATCGGCACCAGTCGCTCCGGTGCGATGCGCAGCTCGCGCGCGAGCTCGCGCTGCTGGAAGTGCGAATCGGTGACGAGCGCGCGGCAGCGGTCCGCGGCGGCACGAAAGATGGCCTGCGTCGCGGGCGCGTAGCCGGGGACGACGAAGTTCGAGGCGTCGTGCAGCGTTGCCGTCGCCGGCAAGGAAAAGTTCGTCCAACTGCAGCCGTTGAATGGAAACCACAACGCATCGAGACGCGCGCGGGCGTGCGCCGCGCGCGATACGATGCGATAGGGCCGCCCCTCGAGCTCGCGGCGATAGCGGCGCGCGACCGTCCAGACGTGCCATTCGGGAACGATCAGCGCCACCTCCACGCGATCGCGCTCCCGTTCCCACCAGACGTTGAGGAGTCTCCGCAGATAACGCCCGATTCCGCGCCGGTCGCCGGGCAGGTTCCACGCGTCGACGCCGAGGCGCATCATCGGCGCACGGACCGAAAGAGCTCGAGATGCGCGAGCGCGCTGCGCTCCCAATCGAAGTGCGCGGCGCGCTCGATGCCCGCGGCGCCTAGCCGCGCGCGCATCGCGTCGTCGCCGGCGATTCCCCGCAGCGCCGCGGCCCAGGCATCGGCGTCGTCGTGGGGCAGATAGAGCGCCGCGTCCCCGCCGACTTCCGGCAGCGAGCTCGTGCGCGATGCAAGAACCGGCGTGCCGCACGCCATCGCTTCGAGCATCGGCATGCCGAACGTTTCGTGGTAGGAAGGCAGCGTCAAGGCGAGGGCGCCGCGATAGCACGCGCGCAGCGAGCCGCCGCCGCCTTCGGCAACGAGATCGTCGCTCAGGTTCCCAAGGTGCACGATGCCGGGCAAGTCGGGTGCGCGAGGTCCAGCGACGGCAAGCGCCGGAGCGCCGCCCTGCGGCCACGCGCGCCGGTAGGCTTCGTAGAGCAGCGAGAAGTTCTTTCGTGCTTCGGCGATGGGGTCGCCGACGAAAAGAAGGTAGCCGCCGGGGATCAACCCAGCGGGGAGCGGCTGCGCCGGGCCCGGCGAGAAGCTTGCGTCCACGCCGTGAGGGATCACCGCGATGCGTTCGGCGGGGATCTTCAACCACGTTTCCAGCTCCGAGCGGCCGAAGCGAGAAACGGCGACGAACCGCGTCGCGGTGCGCGCGGAGCGCAAGAACGGCGCCTGCGCGTGCTCGCGGCGTTTCGGATCCGCATCGGCATAGCGGAAGGGCACGGCATCGTGAATCGTCGCCACGCTTGGGAGAGCGGAGGCGACGAAGGTGCCGTTTGCCGGGTGCCAGATGAGGTCGAGCCCGGCGCCGGCGCGCCCGCGCACGTCGAAGGCCTCGCCGCCGAGGGCGCGCGCGTAGAGGCCGCGCCGTCTGGATGGAAAGAGGTCCGGGATCAGCAGCGTGAGCTCGACGTCGTCGCGGCCGATGAGGCGCCGCAACACGGCGCGAGCGTAACGTCCGATGCCGCGCGTATCCTCGGCGAGCACGCGCGCGTCGACGGCGAGGCGCAGAGGCGGCATCGCGCGGACTTCGCGCGGCTGGCGGAAACTCCGCCGCATCGAACGAAGCGCGTTGCCGAATGAGCGCTCCTCGCGGCATTGCCGCACATCTTATCTTGGGACCGCGCGAGGAGCCGTTTCTCGGTGCGATGCTCGCCTCGATCGAGGATGCGGCCGCGCTGCTCGTCGTCAACGATAACGCACCCGACCCGTCGCCGCACGCAGCGACCCTGGCGGCAAGCCGCTTCGGCCGCGAAGGGCGACTGGCCGTGGATCGCACGCCGTTCGCGGGTTTTGCCGCGGCGCGCAACGTCTGCCTGCGCCTTCATGCCGAGCGCGACGCGGGCGGCTGGGTCGCGTTCGTGGACGCCGACGAGGTCCACGGCCGGGGCGTCGGCGCGATCGCCCGCGGGCTCGACCGGCTGCCCGCCGCATACGATGCCGTGGACGGCTACACGTGGCATTTCTTCGGGTCGTTCGACTATTACACGTCGATCGAGCGCCGGATGATGTTCTTCCGATTCCGGCCGGAGCTTCGCTGGGAGGGCGCGGTCCACGAAAAGCTTGTGGGTTTGAGCGGGAAAAGGATTGCGCTCCCATACGTCTACGCCCACTACGGGCACACGCTGGAGCCTCGGCGCCACGCCGAGAAGGGTCGCCACTACTCGTCGCTGGGCGCGCCCGGCGGCGTCCTGGCCGAAGACCAGTTGGATGGATTCGACGTCGTGCGCTACTACGCGCCGGTCTACCCGCGGCTGCTGCGCTTTGGAGGGACGCACCCGCCGGCGGCTGCCGCAACGCTGGCCGAACTTCGACCGCGCCTCGCGGCTCACCACGCGCAAACCGAGCGGGTCGTCCGCGCTCAACCGGCCAACATCAAGCTCCGGAACCTCTTGCGAAAGGCTAACTACGAGCTGCGCTGGCGGGGCCGTCTCCTCGAACGATTAGCCCGTGGGTGGGGCCCATAACCGCCGGAGAGGCACAATTTTGTTGCCTAATCCCCCTTAAAACGCTATACTTATCCACAGAAGGGGCACGTGTGACCGCCCCTAGGGAGTTGCCATTTCTGGGATGCCTCGGCTGGGGCCGTGGATCGTAAGGCGGCCTCGACTCGAAGACTGGTTAGGGCGCTTTAGAAGCGTCCCTGTTCGCTTTGTGGTTGCGCCTCCGGGATTCGGCAAGACGATGGCGCTGCTCGGGTACATGCGCAACTCTTCGAAGAACGGCATCTACTGCGCGTTGTCGACGGCAGCGACCGCAGCCGACGTCATCGAGTCGGTCGCGTCGGCGATCGGAGCGACGGGCGTCGCTTCGCACGACGATCTGCTGCAGGCGCTCGCCGCGGCCGCACCGATGGAGCTGGCGCTGGACTGCGAGCATCTGCCGGACGAAGGCGGCGTCGCCGAGATCCTTCGTCTCATAGACGAAGTCGCCGACGAGGTGTCGCTGATGGTCGCGTGCCGTTCTCGCGCGGCCTTCGACGTCAGACAATTCGTTTCGTGCGGCACCGCGTCGCTCTGCGATGCGGAGCGCTTAGCGTTCACTGCCGACGAGATTCGCCACCTTGCCGAGACCTGCGGGGTTCCGTTCACGCACCCCGACGTGCTCCGCATGCTCGAGGTTACCGACGGCTGGCCGCAAGTCGTCAGCGGCGCACTGCGCAAGGCCGCCGAAGACAGCTGCAGCCTCTCGGAGGCCTTCGAGAACTGGCGCACGCGCCGCGGCCACCACTTCAACGAATTTATCGCTTCGACGCTCGGGCACGTTCCCGAACCGCAGGCCGACCTCGTGCTCAAACTGATGAGCGGGTCGCACCTCGACGACCGCGAACAGCTGCAGTCGCTCGAAGAGCACGGCCTTTTCGTCGTTCACACGCCCGACGGCTACCGTCCGCTGCGGGCGCTCTCGCGGACGCGGCTCTACGACCGCTACGGCCGGCGCGTCCAGCCCGCGATTCCGCTGCAGGTCCGTTTGCTGGGCTGGTTCCACGCCGAGCTGGACCACCGCCCCATCGAGTGGATCCGCCGCCGCGACCGCCAGATCTTCAAGTACGTGGCGCTGCAGCCCAACGGCAGCGCTTCGCGCGCCGAGATCGGCCACGTGTTCTGGCCGGATGCCGAGAAGCACCTCGTCGCACAGAGCTTGCGCACGGTCTGCTCGAACATCCGTAAAGCGATCGCCCACATCGTCGGATTCGACCGCGTGGACTCGTACTTCCGCGCCAGCGACGAGATCTCGATTAACCTCGATAACGTGATCGTGGACGTCAACCGCTTCGTCGCCCACTGCGACGATGGTGACGAGAACTTCGCGCGTGGGGAGCTGCGCGCCGCCTACTCGCACTACCGGCGCGCCGAGCGCATCTACCGCGGCGAGCTTCTCATCGGCGACGTGAACGAAGCGTGGGTCGGCGTACCGGCGACGATGCTGCACAACCGCCACGCGGTTGCCGTGGCGCGCGTCGCCGAGATCGCGGCGGCACTCGACGACGACGAATCGGCTTCCGGACCAAATTTGCGGCTAGTCTCGGGCTCGTAGCCCCGTGCGAGCGGTTTGGACCGGCGTCGCAATCGGTCTCGCGACCGCGGCCGCGCTGGCGCTCCAAACCGGCATCGTCGTACGAACGGGCTTTTTCATGGGCGACTTTCGCGCGTTTTACTGCGCCGCGCGCGTCGCATCGCAGGGTGCCGACCCGTATTACACCGAGCCGTTGCGGTCGTGCGAGGTCGGGCTCGGGCGCACGCGCTTCTTCGACGTTAATCCCGGGGTAACGATTCCGGCGCCGCTGCCGGGGTACGCGCTCGCCGCGCTCCGTCCGATCGCCGCGCTGCCGTTCGGCCTCGCGGTCGCATGCTGGTGCGCGCTGCTCCTGGCCGCCTGGTTCGCCTGCATCGCCACGCTGTCGCGTTTCGCGTCGGTTTCGTGGCACGTCGCGGCAGCCGCGATGGGCTTCAGCCTCGGGGTGCTGTCGCTGCCGCTGGGCGAGGTGGTTCCGATCGCGCTGGCCTGCATCGGCGCCGCGGCCTACGCGGCGTGGAAGCGGCGATGGCTCGGTGCCGCGCTCTTTGCCGCGGGCGCGATGATCGAGCCGCACCTCGGCTTGCCGGTCTGCATTGCGCTGTTCGTCTGGGCGCCGGCGACGCGCGTGACGCTCGGGCTGTGCGCCGCCGCTCTGGGCGCGCTATCGTTCGCGGCGCTCGGCTGGGCAACCAATCTCGAGTATCTTACGGCGGTGCTGCCGGCGCACGCGCTCTCCGAGGCAACGCGCGACACGCAGTTCAGCCTTACCGCGGTTCTTGCGGCAATCGGCGTCGCGCCGAACGCGGCGGTACAAGCCGGTACGCTTTGGTATGCGGCCATGCTCGTCGCGGGTGCGCTCGCAGCCGGGAGGCTTGCCAAGCGAACCGGCAACGACGCGTATCTGGTCTGCATTCCTCCGGCGTTTGCGGTCTTCGGAGGAACGTTTATCCACGCCACGCAAATCGCCGCCGCGCTTCCGGCCGCCGTGCTGCTCGTCTCGGATTGCAGCCCGCGGCATCGAACGCCGGCGCTCGTCGCCCTTCTCGCGCTCGCCGTCCCGTGGGCGTGGTCGATCTCGCCGGCGCTCATCGTCGCGCCGCTCTTTCCTGTGGGCTACCTCGCGTGGCACTACACGGGCGGCAACGTACGCGCGGCGTTGGGGGCCGCGATCGCAGCGTGCGCGCTGGTCTTCGGCTTGTCGGAGCTGGCGGCTGCCGCACCCCACGCGGCGGCGCATGCCGCGCCATTCACCGACGCTCGTTTTGCCGAAGCGTCCTGGAGCGTCTTCACGTCGAAGAGCTCGACCGGCGGCATCGCGGCGTGGATGCTCCGCGCGCCCACGTGGATTGGCTTGGCCTGTGCTGCTCTTCTTGCTGACGCGCGAATCTTGGCCGGCGCGCGTGCGCGGCGTTCGGGCTGCGACCGTAGCCCTGGCCGCGCTCTGCACCCTCCTGCCGTTGGCGGGGTCGTTGTTCGGCGAGCGCGCGTCGGGATGGCTGATGGTTGACTTCAAGGCCTACTACTGCGCATCGCTCGCGCAGCGAGAAGGCAACGATCCGTATGCCGTGCAGCCGCTGCATGCGTGCGAGGGCGCCGAAACGGCGCCGTACTACCGCGCGCCGGCGAACGTGACGGTTCCGGCGCCCTATCCGCCGTACGCGCTCGCGTTCTTCTATCCGTTCACGCTGCTGCCGTTCGCCGCCGCGGCTGCGCTGTGGTGGATCGCGCTCGCCGCCGCCGTGTTCGTGGCCGCCTACGTGCTGGCGCGCCTAGCGGGGACGCCCGCGCTCGCCGGCTGGGCGGCGCTGGTGCTCTCGCTTGGGTTGACGTCGTTTGCAGCCGGGAACGCGATGCCGCTCGCGCTCGCGGCGATACTCGTCGCGGCACTGTGCGCGCGCAAAGAGCGCTTCGTTGCCGCCGCCGCCGCGACCGCGCTTGCGATGATCGAGCCGCAGGTCGCGCTGCCCGCCGCCGCAGGGCTCTTCGTGGCGCTTCCGCGGATGCGACTAGCTCTGGCTGCGGCGTTCGGGCTGCTCGCCGCGCTGTCGCTCGCGGCCGGCGGCCTCGCACAGTCGCTGGCATACGTTACCGCGGTCTTGCCGGCGCACGCGCTCTCGGAGGTCTCGCGCGACAACCAGTACAGCCTTTCGACGGTCGCAGCGGCGCTGGGCCTCTCGGATTCAGCGGCGGTGCTGGCCGGCAGCGTCTCGTATGCGCTCGTATCGGTCGCCGGGGTGCTCGCGGGGCTGCGCCTTGCGGCGCGCTACCAAGACGCGGCGTTGACCGCGCTCGTGCCGGCGGGATTCTCGCTATTGGGCGGATCGTTCGTGCACACCGCAGAGATTGCCGCCGCCGTCCCGGCCTGCCTCGTGCTCTTCGCCCGCGCAGCGGCACCCTATCGCCCGTGGTTCTTTGCGGCGCTCCTGCTGCTCGCCGTGCCGTGGATCCTCGCGACGTCGGCGGCAATGTTCCTGGCGCCGCTGTTTCCCATAGCGTACCTCACCTACGAGCTCTACAAGCGCGACCGCGCGCTTGCGATGGCGACGGCGCTGGCGTCCTTCGTCGTCATCGTGCTGCTCTTCCGTCTCTCGCTTCCGAGCACGGCGCATGCCGTCGCGGCGATTCGCACGCATCCGGCGATCGATCCGCGCCTCGCCGAAGCAAGCTGGCGCAATTTCGTGCTCGGAAACTCGACAAATCGCCCGGTCATGTGGCTGCTGCGGCTTCCGACGTGGGCGGGATTGCTCGCCTTCGCGGTATCCGCGATCGCGTTCGCGCGTAAGACGGTGGCTGCGCCCACGCCCGCTGAAGGCCGCTTCGCGGAATCGCGAGCATGAACGTTTGCTGCGTGATACCTGCCTATCGGGCGCGGGCCACGGTGTGCGACGTCGTTCGCAACGCGATGCGCTATGCCGATGCGATCGTCGTCGTGGACGATGCTTGTCCCGAGGGGTCGGGAGAAGCGGTTGTGCAGGCGTTTCGGAACCATCCTTCGATTTACGTGCTCTCGCGCGAGCGCAACGGAGGGGTGGGCGCCGCGGTCAAGACCGGAATCGAGAAAGCGCTGCAGCTCGATGCCGACGTCATCGTCAAACTCGATGCCGACGGCCAGATGGACCCGAGTTACATACCGAGCCTCGTCGAGCTCTTCGAAAACGATCCCAACTTGGCGTACGTGAAAGGGAACAGGTTCTTCGACTCCCGAGTCTTGGCGAAAATGCCCTGGATCCGCCTGTTCGGCAACTCGGTGCTGTCGTTGTTCGCAAAGTTCGCTTCGGGGTATTGGAACGTTCTCGACCCGACGAACGGCTATTTGGCGTTTAACGGGCATCTGCTGCCGGCGGTTAACTGGCAGGGATTCGCCGACTGCTATTTCTTTGAAATATCGGTCATGTGCGAGTTCGGGCTCAAGCACGCATCCATCGCGGAGATGGAGATGGAGACGATTTACGCCGGGGAGTCGAGCTCCCTTTCGATATGGCGCACGCTCTTCTCGTTCCCGCCCAAGCTCGCATGGCTATTTTTGCGTCGTCATCCTACTGCAATATTTCGTGTTCGACATAAATCTCGGTTCGCTGTACATACTGCTCGGCATCGCCCTTTCGGGGTTTGGAGCCGCGTTCGCCGGATTCGAATGGGTGCAGAGCATCGTAACGGGAATCCCGCGGACGACGGGAACCGTCATGCTCGGCGTGCTGCCGTTCTTAATGGGCTTCCAACTGATCCTAAACGCGCTCTTGTACGACGTGCAGTTTGCAGCTAAATCTACGCGGGAGCTGCTGTCGCAGCGCGCGCGCCGGGAGTTTCTCCGAGCGTCCGTAAAGTAGCGGCAGACTTTGTAGCGGCTAAGGTTCGAAGAACGTTCCGGAGCCGCTCGGCAGCAGGTTGATCAACGGGTTCGGCCGCCAGGCATCGTGCGCCGCCTTCTGAGGGAAGCCGCATGCTCCAAGAAGGTCGTGCCTTACGAAGAATGCGTTGATCCCGCGGCGATCGGTTCCTATCAACGAGTAGCCGAGCCGCGTGCCGAGCTTCGCTAGGGCCGTCAGGCTCGCCCCATAGTAGCGGTCCTTGCGCCAAATGTGCGCCGGATTGTAGGTTATGACTTTTGAGGCGCCCGGCCCGAGCGTCGCATTGTACTCGATGACGACGACGCTTGGCGTGAACGCGGCGGTTGCCTCCCAGACGTAATAATCGTTGCCGTCTATGTCTATAGAGAGCAGGTCGAAACTCCGGGGCACGCCGAGCTCTTCCAGCGTGGCGGCGACGTTATCTCGATCGGCAAACTTCCGAACGCACGTTACGGACGAGCCCGCATATTTCGCTTTGAGCCGGTCAAACATCGGTTCGTCGGCTTCGATCATAACGCCCCTCCATCCGTAACGCGTGGCCAACAGCGCTGTGTTGCACTGCAGACCGTCCTCGACGCCGATCTCGACGAAAAACCGGTTGTGGGGAAGCCTGGAAAACAGCTCGGCTAGGATTCCGTCCTCTCCATTTTGGGACAGAACCCGCCTTTCGAACGCGTTGAGGTCATTGAAGCTGCGAAGAGCGAGTCGCTGTTTTCGGTCGCGCGACCATCCGGCAGCTCGCCGAAAGGTCGCGTTGCGCGAGACGGCCCGCGCCAGGTGGTTAAATAACGAGCGCATCGTCGGGCGTCACGTCCTCCATTTCGCGCACCTACCGGAGGCTCTCGTTGATGACGGCGTGCTGAAGCTCGTTCACCGCCAGACCATCGGCTCCGGAATGCAGCGCAACGGGTGCCTCGTTTCCGGATTCGACGGCGCTTAGGAAATTGTCATACACGACGTCGAAGCCGTAATAGAGCCTGTGCCTCACGTAGGACAAGCCGTTTTGAACGAAGCCGAGCCAGTGCTGAAACGTCGCGAGACTAGACGTTGCCAAGACCTCCCGCATGAGGTGCTGGCCGTCGCTGGGAAGGTAGGCGTAAATGTCGCGAAAGAGATCTACGTACGCGATTCCCTTGTCGCCAATGATAGCGAAGAACCACTCGCAGATCGGGCTCTCGAAATCGATATGAACGGACGCGGGCAGGCCGCCGCAGTCGAGCTGCACATCGAGCAGGTGCGGCGTTGCTTTGCCTGCGTCGGACGGTCCCAGGTAATGCACCGACCGCAGTTCGGGATCGGCCCCGGTAAAGCGGCGCAGAAGGTAGAAGACGTGGGGAGATTCGTCGTAAAACAAACCCATCGGAAGCCGTTCGCTCCAAGCGGGCAGACGACGCTGGTCGTTCGACAGTTGCACGCTGTAAACGGCGCGAAGGCTGCCCAGCGCTCCATCGGCCAAGCTGTTGCGAA
The DNA here is from genome assembly GCA_963790985.1 of Vulcanimicrobiota bacterium. Classification (GTDB taxonomy): domain Bacteria; phylum Vulcanimicrobiota; class Vulcanimicrobiia; order Vulcanimicrobiales; family Vulcanimicrobiaceae; genus Cybelea. Next base: position 984,908 of record CAWBQB010000003.1, on the reverse strand, counting down.
GCTTGGTAAAACCGCGAGAGAATTGAAAGTTGTGATTTACGGCGAGAATTACGTTGCGCCGCCTCGCGAGGCCGATGGCGTTACGCCCTTCTTCGAGATCCAGGACGAACGGCTTCTCAACGAGCACGTGCTTGCCGGCGGCGAGCGCCTGCAAGACGAGCGAGCCATGCGAAAAAGGCGGCGTCGCAATTACGACGGCATCGACGTTGTCGATCCAAGCGATATCGGCTAGCGTTTGTCCGTTGGAGGATGCGTAGGGAATGGAGTATTTGCGCGCCAATTCGTCGGCGCGTTCGCGGTGCGTATCGCTGATGCCCACGACGCAGGCTCGCGCGCGTAGAGATCGTATCGCGGGAAGATGGCGCGTTCGCACGATATTTCCGCTGCCGATTATGCCAAGGCGTATCATCGATTCGCTCCCGAGACTGCGACGGCACCGAGAAAGTCTTTGACGATCGTCGGCCAGGTGAAGCGTTCCTGGATGAGACGAAAGAGCCTTGCACCTCTACGGTTGGCCTCTGCGGGCCGTGCTATTACATCGCGCAGCGCGCCGGCGATCAGTTCCGGCTCGCCGTAAGGTATGAGCCAGCCGGTTTCTCCGCTGCGAATAAGCTCGGTGCTCCCGCCGCGAGGGGTAGAAATCACGGGAAGCGCGGCCGAGCCTGCCTCTAGGAGAATGGTTGGGAGCCCTTCTGCATAGTTCGAGGGATTGACGAATACTGAGGCCTGCTCGAGTTCCGCAGCTACCCGCTCGGGTGAAAGCGGGCCTAGATAGGTGAGAAAGCCGCATCGCTTCGCTCGCAGCGCGAGCTCCGCGGCGAGCGGCCCTTGGCCTGCGATGCGCAACTCAACGTCGCAACCGCTGCGCGTTAGGAGATCAACCGCGTCGGCGAGCTCGCGTACGCCCTTCTCGGGCAGTAGGCGCCCGGCGAAGAATACGATCGTCTTCCCCAGCGTGTTAGGTAGGCGAACCGGCAGCTCGCTGCGCTCGGCAATCCCATTCGGTAGGATGGGAGCATCGCGGATATTGAAGTGCGTTAGCCATGCGGCCGACGCCGGAGAAACGGCGAGAAACTGGGGAGAGAACCGCTTTAGAGCCGCCGTAATGCAACGCTCGTACGCCATAGACGCGAGCGCGAACGCAGGGTTCGCGCGTAGCGGTCCGGATCCGTGGTCGAGCACGCATATCCGCCGCCCTCGCCGGGCCGCACTCCGGGCTGCGAGGAGCGTCGTCAGAAAAAACCGCGTCTGGGCCAGAATGACGTCGCAGGCGAGGAACTCTTCCATGCTTTTCGTTCCGGCGATCGGTATCGGAAAGTAGCTGCCCGACACGGGGACGTAATAGGCCGGAAGGCGGAGCACGCGGATGCCGCCGTCCTCGCTGGCCACGTCCGGTTTTTTGATCCGGCCAGTTGTGATTACGTTCACGCGCACCCCCTGGGCCGTTGCTGCGCGCGCGAACTCGCGCGAAAATCGCTCGACTCCGCCGACGTGAGGCGGGTAGAAGGGTGTTACGATCGCGAGGGATTCGATCGCGCCGCTCACCGGTCCATCCGCCAGCTCCACGCGTTCCAGAAGGTCGAGCCTCCGGGCGAGGGCGCGATCCCGCGGACGTAGGACCGATAGGCGTCGGGTATTCGCACTTGCCAGAGCGTGAAGAACGGGAGATCGCGTGCGATCGCGCGCTGAACGATCGCGTAGTCGGCTTTACGGCGCGCGCGGTCAACCGTGCTCAGCGCGTTACGCATCGCGCGATCGGCGGTAGCGTCGCACCAGAACGAGTAGTTGACGCCGGCCGGAGGCAGCTGATCGCAGCCGAGGTTCCAGGAGTCGTCGGGATCGCTCCCGAGCACCCACCACGCGTCGTAGGCGATCTGATAGCGGCCGCCGGCCAGCACGCCGCCGCCCGCGGCCGGTGCGTACATCATTGCGCTTGGCACTTGCTTGATGGTTACGTGAATGCCGATGGCTCGAAGATTCTCTTGGAGTATCGCCGCGACGAGACCGGCGCCGTTGACGATCTGCGGAGAGATCGCTAGGACGAGCGAAAGCGAACGCCCCCGCAGCATCCTTCGCGCCGCGGCGGGATCGTACGACATCGCCGGCACGCGCGGGTCGTATGCCCAGCCCCCGACCGGCTGATCGGCGTTGACCAGCAACCCGCTGCCGTGCGTTGCGGCGGCGAGCAGGGTCCGCCGATCGATTGCCATCGCGATGGCACGGCGCACCTCTACGTCGGCCAACGCCGGGTCGCGCAGGTTGAAGCGCAGCACGTGCATGTCGTTAACCGGCGTGAGCGCGACGCGGGTGCCCGGGACGCTTTTCACTTGCGGCAAGAGCACCGGATCCACGTCGAAGTAGGCGTCCGCATCGCCGGTGCGCAACTGTGCGAGCCGCGTGTTCGGGTCGGGAACGACGTGGTAGACGAGCTCCTGGATTTTTGGTTTGCCTCGCCAGTAGAGCGGATTGGCGGTCAAGACGATACGGTCGCCGCGATCCCATCGCGCCACGCGATACGGGCCCGAGCCGACGGGGAGTTGGTTGTAGGCGATGCGGTTGAGATCGGGCAGGCCGGCGAGCACGTGCTCGGGCAAGATCGCGCCCACGCCCTGGGGCCCAAAAAAATACTGCGTGAACGGCGAGAACGGACGGCGAAGCCGCACGACGACGGTGCGATCGTCGGGCGCTCGAATGGCCGCGACCTCCGCGTAGCCGACGCGCGTGATCACGTTGTTGCGAGGGTTCACGATCGCGCGATAGGAGAAGACGACGTCGCGCGCGGTAAGGGGTGCGCCGTCCTGCCAGCGCAGGTTCGGGCGCAAGTGGTAGGTGACCGTGCGCTGATCGGGCGAGATGCCGCCGTTCGCGAGGGTCGGTACGGCTGCGGCGGCTTCCGGGATCGCGTTGCCCCCAGCGTCGTTCTCGACCAGATACGACATGTACAAGTGCGTGAAGTTGAGAACGTCGGCTTCGGTGGCGAGAATCGGATTGAGCGTATCCGGCTCGCCGGCGAGGCCGGTGAAAACCAGACGCGAGCCGGCCGCGTGGCGCTGCCCGGCGTGCTCGCAGCCCGCGGCTAGCGTCGCGAGCATCAGCGCGACGGCAAAGGGCCCCCGCACGGCGCGCCTCAGCGGGACGCGACGATCTCGGGGACGGCGATGTCTCCGACCCACCAGCGACGCGTTCCGGAATCGAGGTGCACGTGGTCGTCGTAATAGCCCATGCCGCCCGAAACCGACCGCGACCAGCAGGCGGCGAAGAGGTCGCGCATCGAGACGTTATCCACGTAAAAATCCGCGGCTTTTGCGTAGAGGTGCATGCTGTTTCGCGCCGCGCCCTCCGTGGCGGCGTTGGTCTGCGGAGAGCGGTAGCCGCTTGTGATGACGAGCGGGCGCGCGATTCCATGCAGCGCGAGCGTCTGCTGCACCTCCCACAGCGCCTCGATCTCGACGATGTCCACTCGCACGTACCCCTGCGCCGTGGAAACGTTGCGGTCGCGCATGAGCCAGCAAATCATTTGGTATCCGGACTCGAACACGGTGCGGCCGTCAACGCAGAAGGGCGCAAGAATTTCCTCGCCGGTTCCCTGGCGGCGCAGCCAGAGCACGCGCTTCGTCGTGTTGGGTACGGCGGCACGGACCGCGGCGGGCGATAACCCAGCGCATGCCGCCGCGCCGAGCGCCATCAAGAAGTCGGGACGTCGCACGGGAGTTCCATCTCCCCGCATCATACCACGCCTCATATCCCGTCCAGTTGACGCAGCGGATCGGCGCACGCCTGCGGCGGATTGGCCAGGAACGCCGGCGCCGCGCCGCCGGGTTCGGTGAAGAACGCGGATCCGTCGCCGATCCGCACATTGCCCGCTCCTCCTTCGAGGATCGCAAACGCGGCGACGCGGTGCAGGCCTGGTGCGAAATCCGATGTCGGTATCGTCGCGTCGAACGTGCCGTCGCGCTCGTCGTAACGCGCAGGGAACGGCCGGTCGCCGGCAAGCAGCCATACCGCGGCGGCTCGCCGCGCCCATTTAGCCGGAATCGAACCGCGGAAGAGGAGCACGGCGCCCGCCGTTGCGTGCGGGACGCCGTTAACGGAGGCAGTGATCCCCCGGCAACTGCCCGCGGCCTCGACGGTGCCGCGGATATGTGGCGCGCGAGCGATGTGCGCGACGAACGCGCTCGAGAAACGCTCGTCGGCACCGGTGAGAAAGAAGAGGCGGACCGGAGCGACGCGATCGTAGGTGCGTCCGTCCGGCAACGCGGCATACGCCGCGACCGTGTGCGCGCCTTCTGCGAGCCCGGCGGTCGGAATCGTGGCATAGAAGCCGCTGTAGCCTTTGGCGAGGTCGTGTGCGGCTTCGGCGACCGGATAAAGATATTGCCCCGCAAGCACGGGCAACTGGGTGCCGCCGTCGAGCGACAACGCGATCGCCGAAGGCACGCTGCCGTTGCGGCGGATGGCAAACCCGTCGGCCAGCAGACGCGACCCGCGCGGATAGGAGAAGGCGAGATGCCGGCTGTTCACGTGGTACTCTGCACTGACGACGGGCCCGAGCATTCCGGCGTTGTCGCCGGTGATGCGGGCGGGGGAGGTCGTCGCGTAACCGGTGGTCTGCGGCCCGTAGTAGCGTTGCACGACGTCGGCGAGGGCGAAGTCGGCCGCGACCAGAGCGTAGAAGGCGAGAATGCCGGCAAGCGCCCAGCTCAAGCGCTGGTGGCGTTTGCGCAAGGCTCGCGGCCCATACCAGACAAAGCAGAGAAACGCGGAGAAGATGAACGGATAGAGGTGGCGCCCTTCGATGCCGAAGGCGTTGTTCGTTACGACGTACAGCAGCAGCATGAGTGCGAGGAACGCCAAATAGGCGTTGATAGCGGGATCGGCCACGGCGATGACGCAGGCCGGCCATGCGTGGCCGCGCAGCGCGGCCCGCAGCAAGCGCAACGCGTTGCGGGCAATCGAAAAGAAGAGCACCGCTGCGACCGCGAGCGTGGCCGCGCTTATGGCAGCGCGCGTCAACAGTTCGACCGTTGCGTTCAGGATGACGATCGGCGTGTCCACCCAGCCCACAACTTGCCAAAACGACGCCGCGCAACTGCCTGAGACGAAGCAGCCGGCAAAGGCTTGAAGAGAGGCGGCGCCCACGTAGCCGAGGGCGTGCGGCAGGCCCGTCGCGAGAACGTCACGGACGTAATCGAGGTTCATATCAGACTGAACGCCATGGCCCGCGAAAGTGGAGCTTTGCCCTACGATCCAGTGCTGGGCCGCCAGCAGTACGGCAGACGGCGCGATGATCCAAGCGATCGCGGTGAGACGCTGCCAGCTCGACGGCTTCGCCTGTACCAGGCGGACGCCGAGAAGCGGCACGACCGGCAGCGCGACGCCGAGGAAGAACTGATACTTCGTGACCGCAAGAAGTCCCAGGGACGCCCCCAAAGCGGCGACGGCGCCAAGTCGCAGCGCGCCCGGTCGAAGCTGGGTCGCGAAGAACAGCGTCGCGGAGACGAGAGCGTAGGCGAGGTTGTCGGGCTGCACGTAGGACGACACTTGCGACGTCAGGGGAAAGAAGCCGATGGCCGCGACTAACGCCGCGCTCGTCGTCCACGGCAGGCCGAGATTGAGGGCGGTGCGGTAGTTGAAATAGAGCCCCGCCATCATAAGAAAGACGCAAAGCAGCCGCGCTGCGAAGAACAGTGCGACGATCGAGCCGGTGAACGACGAAACCGCCCGCATCCAGAGCGCTTCCAGGGCGTAGAAAGCGAAGGGGTAGGCCGGAACGAGATAGCTGATCCTGCCGCTAGGCAGCATTGACGCGCGTAAGCGCGGCGCTCCGGCGTCCACCCGGGCGAAATACGCTGCCGTGCCGTACCCCGGCTCAACGCGCATCGAGGAATGCCACGCGATGCGTTCTTGATCGGACGCGCGCATGAGATATTTCGTATACGGGCTCACGATCCAATCCGTCTGCCCGTCGGCCATGGTGATCAGCCGGCCGGCGCTATAGATGGAGATCGCATAGTCGAAATGCGCGGGCTCGTCGGGCGCTTGAAAGATCGGAACGACAAACGCCCAGACGGCAGCGAGCGCGCCGGCCAGCAGTACGACCGCTGGGCCGGCAATACGGCCTACGCGGTCAGCGGACGATCCCAAGCGGAACGGCGATGCCGGCTGCGGCGGCGATGTACGGTGCAAAAGCGATCGGGTTGGCTCGCGCGCCGGCGATTCGATGGCCTACGACCGCCGCAATGCAGGCGACGATCAGGGCGGCGATGGCTAGCGGCGCGCCGAGCGCGGCGCCGGCGAGCGCAACGAGCTTTACGTCACCCCAGCCCATGCCGTAGCCGTGCGAGAAAACGGCTGCGAGCGCAAACGGCGTAAAGACGATGGCGGCCGACACGACCACGCTCCAGTCTTGCCGCGCGACGGAGAAGAGCAGGAGAACCGTAAGCGGAGCCAGCGTGAACGCATCGGGCACGATGCCGCAAACCGCGTCGCTGCACCAACAGGCGACCAAGGCGAAAGCGAAAATCGCCGCGATACCGATCTGAAGCGGTGTCGCGCCCAGCGGCGGCAGCAGCGCACCGATCACCGCAGAGGCTGCTACGAGAAGAGCCCAAGGAGGTAACGCGCTGGGAGGACCGTCGGTTTCCGGCTCGACACCGGAGCAAACGAGCCGGCTGGTCTGCACGGCCGCGTAGGCGACGCATCCGAAGAAGATCGCCGCCGCGACGATTGGGATCATCGGTGTCCGGCGAAGTAGTTGGCCGCGACGGTGCCAAAGATGATCGTGACGATCGCCGGTATCATAAAAAGGACCATTGGGAAGACCATCTTTACCGGAAGTTTCGCCGCGAGCTCCTCGACGAGCATCACGCGCTGGTGGCGCGCGTCTGCGGCCAAGTCGTTGAGCAGTTTACCGATGTTCGCGCCGAGCCGTTCGGCTTGGTTTACGACGCGCAGCGCGTTACGCAGCGCCGGTTGATTCGTGCGCTGGCCGACGGCGCGCAGCGCGTCGGCGCGAGAACGGCCCAACCGAATCTCGGCCAGGGCTTCCTTGATCTCGTAGCCGAGCGGGCCGGGAGCTGCTTCGACCGCGTGGTCCAACGCCGAGTTGAGCGCTACGCCCGCCTGCACCGTGGAGGCGACCATGTCCAAGAACTCCGGCAACACCCGTTGGATCGCCGCCTTGCGCGCCTCTATCGCGCGATTGAGCACGATGAAGGGCGAGTACCCGCCGATGAACGTAAAGAACGCCAGGAGCGGCAGCAGCCACCGCGGATCGAGGTGGAAGAAGCGCCAGAGAAAGAGCACGGCCATGGCGCCAAAGAAGGCGCCGGCGAGCACGCGCAACACGAACTTGGCCGGGGTCGTCGTGTACCAGCCGCCCTCGCCCAGAAGCCGCACGATGGCGGCCCGCCGGTCGCCGCTGAGCACCTGTTCGACGAAAGGAAAGACGTTCCGATCGCGTTTGAACGGGTCGCGCGCGCGCAACTCTTCGAGCTGCTCTGCGAGGACGTTTTTCGTCGGAATGAGCGAGAGCGCAAACAGAAACGCGGCAAGGCCGAAGAAGAGCGGGATGAGGTATGCAAGCGCGGCCATCCTCAGACGTCCACCCGCAGCAGCGCCTTCAGCCAAACGTAGGCAAAAAGCTCGAGCACGAAAATGATCGCAAGAACGATGTGGCCGATGAACGTGTGAAGCAGCGCGTACCCCATGTCCCGCTGCGTCACGCAGATGAAGATGCCCAGGACGATGGGAATCGCCATGAGCACCCACGCGCTCATGCGCCCCTCCGCGGTCAGCGCCGAGATTTTCCGCTGCACTTGGCGGCGATCTTTAATGGTGTCTGCGAGCTGATCGAGGATTCTCGCCAAGTCGCCGCCCGTCTCGGATTGCACGCGGAAAACGCGCGCCATCATCAGGGCCTCGGGGCTCGGCATCCGCGCTGCGAGATCGTCTATCGCGTCGTAGATGCTCGCTCCCAGGTTCGTTTTCCCGATGACGCGGCGAAACTCGTAGTGCGCCGGGTCGGGCAGCTCGTCAATGACGATGGCGAGCGCCTGGCGGAGCGCCAACCCGACTCGCAGGCCGCCTGCGATCAGCCGCGTTGCCGGTTCGAGCTGTTCGGCGAAGGCCCCCAGCCTTCTGCCGATGCGAAACCTTACGAAAGCATAGAATCCGAACGCGCCGAGTCCGGCGACGACGGGCAGCAGCGCGAGCGAAAGCAGCAGCGACCAATGCAGTACGAGTACGAGCGAGATCCAAACGATCGCGATTACGCTGGAAACGGTCAAGACGATTTCCTGCGGGCTCATCGTAATGGCCGCGCGTTCGAGATGATCGGCGAGGCCGTGCACGCGAGCCGTCGCGCGGGCGTTGATCGAACTCCAAATGCCGTAGAAAATGCAGAAGACCGCCGCGGAGACGCCGGCAAAGATGGCGACCGGGAAGATCGCGGTTACCATAGCGCTTGCGCCGGGGCGAGCTCGTTGAGGCCGCGAGGATCGTACGAGACGCCGTATTCGGCGAACCGCTTGAGACACATCGGCTGCACGCCCGTGTAGCAGAAGTCGCCGATCACACGATTCTCGCCATCTACGCCGCGCTGGGCGTAGCGTATGAGCTCCTGCATCGTAACCACGTCGCCTTCCATGCCGACGATCTCGCTGACGCCGATGACTTTGCGGGTTCCGTCGCGCATGCGCGACGTGTGCACGACGAGGTCGAGGGCGCTGGCAACTTGTTCGCGAATCGCGCGGATCGGCAAATCGAAGCCTGCCATCATCACCATCGTCTCGATACGAGCGAGCACGTCGCGCTCGCTGTTTGCGTGAATGGTCGTCAGCGAACCGTCGTGGCCGGTGTTCATGGCTTGAAGCATGTCGAGCGCTTCGGGGCCGCGGCACTCGCCGATGATGATTCGGTCGGGCCGCATGCGGAGCGCGTTGCGGAAGAGGTCGCGGATGCGGATCTCGCCCGCCCCTTCGATATTCGGCGGACGCGACTCCAAGCGGACCACGTGCGACTGGTTGAGCCGGAGCTCGGCCGCGTCTTCGATCGTAATGATGCGTTCGCGGTCGGGCAAGAACGAAGAGAGCGCGTTGAGGAAGGTCGTCTTACCCGAGCCCGTGCCTCCGCTGACGACGCAGTTGAGGCGGGCTTCCACCGCGGCTCGTAAGAAATCCATGATGGCGGCCGGTGCGGCGCCGATCCGGACGAGATCGTCGGTGCTAAGGCGGTGCAGGCCGAATCGCCGGATGGTGAGCGTCGTTCCGTCGATCGCGACGGGTTCGACGATCGCGTTGACGCGCGAACCGTCGGGAAGCCGCGCGTCTACCATCGGCGACGACTCGTCGATGCGCCGGCCAAGCGGCGTGATGATGCGCTCGATGATCAGCCGCAGCTGGCGCTCTTCGGCAAAGTGTTTCGTCGTAAGCTCGATGATGCCGTGCCGCTCGACGTAGATGGTGTCGGGGCCGTTCACCATGATTTCCGTGACGTCGGGATCCTTCATAAGGTCCTCGAGGGGCCCGAGGCCCAGCGCTTCGTCGAGGATCTCCTGGCGGATCGTCGCGAGGTCCTCGGCGGAGCCTTCAAAGCCGCCGCGTTCCGCCGCCTGGGCGGAGGTGATCGCGTCAACCTTGGATCGCAGTTCCGCGAGTTTCGCCGCGTCGCCCTGCGCGGAGCTGGCCGAAACCAGATCGAGTTGACGCAGCAGCGCGGCGTGGACGGCTTGTTTGAACTCGTCGCGTTTGGCGTCCGTTGCTTTTGACGATGGCGCGCCTTGGCCGTTCTTGCTCGCGCCGATCGGCAGCCCGGCCGACGGCTGCAAGGCGGCGATGGCCTCGACGTCCGGGAGCGATTCGATATGCCGCTCCAGGCTGGCGACGCTCCTGGCGTAACTGCGATGCGTTAGGAGGGGAATCTCGGCGACGATGCGCGTCGCCAGCATGTTTTCGATATCTCCACGCGGCACCGCGCCCGACTCGGTGCGCAGATTCGTGACGAGCTCGACGCGGTCGGGCGGTATGCCGAATCGGTGCAAGTCGGCCATGAGCGACTGCGCGCCGGCGATGCCCAAGAGCGATGGCTCGAGGACGACGAAGATGCGGCGCGCGCGCCGTATGAATGGCCGGACGGGTGCTGCGAACGGCTGCGGCGCGTCCACGAAAATCTGATCGAAGCCGTTCAGGCTGGAGAGGAAGGTTTCGACGGCGCCCTCGGTGAGCGTGAAAGCGGCATCGTATCGGTCGACCATTTCGACGATGGTGATGCCGTCAACGCGCGTTCGAGAAATGGGCGAAGCGACGCGCGCGGCGTCGAGCGCGCGCACCGCCTCGAAGAGGACGGCGAGGTTCCGGCGCCCGGTGAGGTCGGCGTCCACGATGGCCACGTTGCGGCGCGCGCCCACCGTGCGAGCCAACTCGCGGCAGAGCGTCGTCGTGCCCGCCCCGCCCTTCGCTCCGACGAAGAGCGTGATCGTTGGTTCGCTCATTTAGACTGCGGCGCGTTCGGGTCCACGATCTGGTCGCCGATGATCATCTGGACGCGCGATGAGATGCGGGGCGCGGCGGGAGCCGCTGGGATATTGGCGGGCGGGAACATCGGCATCGGAAGTGCGGACGGTCCGCCGATGGGCGGGGCGGCCGGCGCGCTCCCTAAGAGCGTCAGCGCTTCGGTCGGCTCGGAGCGTATCGGTTCGCGCGGCGAGCGGAGCGCGAGGCGCAGCGTCGCGTTGGCGTCGGCCCAGGCGAGCAGGTCGGCTTGTTTCGGATTGACCTCGAGCGTCACGGTCGTCGCCATCTGCGTGTCGGGGCCCGGGGTCGCCGAAGCGGTTTCGATCGTGCCGCCGACGGCGAGCACGCGAATTCCGCGGAAGATGGTGACGGCCTTGGGCGGCGGCCCATCGGCCTTCTGGGGCGGGATCGCGATGACGTCCACGCGGTCGCCCGGCAGGATCATGCCCGAAACGCCCTTGACGCGATCGACGGGAATGCTGACCGCGCGCATGCCCGGCTGCAGACGGACGGGCAGCGCGAACTCAACGCTCGAGCCGAGCTCCCAGGTGGTCAGCTGCGAACCTTGCGGGATCGTGACGAGCGCGAGCGATCCCACGGCGGCTGCCGCGTTGGTGATCGCTCCCGGCTGGAGCGCCGACGACGGGCGCGTCGCCGCATCGAACATCGTCGCCTCGATCCGCGTGCGGGCTGGAATCTCTTGGTTTGAGACGAGGACCGGGCGCTGCTCGTTGGCTGCGGGGCGAAGCGACGAGAGGTACGTCAACGTAAGCCAGCCGGTGCCGACGGCCAGGATGATGGCGATGAGGAAGGTCGTGCGGCGAGTATTCATCTCAGAGGTGTAACCTTAAGAACGGAGCCACGCTCTGCGAGAGCGCAACGACGACCGCGCCGAATGCAAACGCAACCGCGTAGGGTAAAGATTCGTGCTTGGCGATGGCGGCGCCTGAGGCGCTGCCCAACGGCATGTACGCAGCCTGCAGTAGAGATGCCTTGGCATTTCCGCGGCGCGCTAGAAAGATCAGCGCGAGCAGGCCGCCGCCGAGTGCCGTGTAGAGCAGGAACGTTACGCACAACGGGTAGCTCAAGAGGCCGGATCCGGCTATCGCGAGCTTCACGTCCCCCCCGCCGATGCCGCCGCGAGAGTAAATCAGCGTGCCGGCTGCGGTGAGCAGGGCCATAACGGCCAGGCTGATTCCGAGCGGTCGCAGCCCGCCGAATGAGTGCAAGAGGATCGCCGCGAGAGCGAGCGATCCGGTGAGCCAGTTCGGAATACGCCGCGTTCGTACGTCGTAGCAAGCGGCTACGGCGCAACCCCCCAACGAAAGCCAAATGGTCGAAAACACGTAGGTTTCTTTCTAGTGGGTTGCTGGGCGCGGACCATGCTGAGCCGCGCCCGCAATCCTGGGATTTCTCGTGGTGCTTAGATCGTTCCGGCGACGGTGTTGAACAGCGCCTTGAGGTTGTTGCCGAGCAACGTGACGCCGACCAACGCGACCATGGCGACCAAGGCAACGAGTAAACCGTACTCGACCATGGTTGCGCCCTCTTCGTCGCGGAGCATCGTGATTAGGTTGTTGAACATGAGTATCTCCTTGTGTGGTGTGAGTTTGAGTTGCTAAATGGTGCCTGCTACGGTATTGAACAGCGCTGCTAGATTGAGGCCCATAGCCTGGACACCGACGAGGGCTACCATAGCTACGAGTGCGACCAGCAGGCCGTACTCGACCATGGTTGCGCCCTCTTCGTCGCGGATTATTGATTTGAGGAGTTTCATCATGAATGGTTCCCTTCTACCAGATTCCGCCGGGTATCGCCTCAGCCGGCACTTTCATTCCGGCGTTCGGCGCTTCTACGAGTACCTGACTGCTAGCCGAGACGACGCCCGGTACGGACGTCGCTAGGACGTGAACGAACGTGCTGCGCCAGAAGTCGGACGCGATGGGAATGATCGCTTGGAACTTCCCGTCGGGACCGGCCGTCAGCTCGTGACGACTGAGAAGCACGTTGGGGATATCCGAGGAGAGCGTCGCCAGAAGCGTGATCATCACCGGCACGGATGGCGGAGCTTGTCCGGAGACCAGCAGCGCTTCCGCTCCCTTCAGAGGCACGACGGTGAGGAGGATGGTTCCGTGGATTTGCACCACGCTTGCCTCTTGCTGAACCTCGTTTGCACGTATCGCCGCAACCGTCTGCTCGCCGGCGAGCTGCTGTGCTCGCCGCGCGAGCTGCGCGATGTGCTTGGCGAGTGCGGGCGTGACGTAGATGTCGTTTGAGGCATACTCTGGTGCCGTGGCGGTCACTTCGACGCGATCGTTCACTTCGTACAGGTTGTCGCCGGGGCGAATCACGAGTACGATTCCGGGACCGCTTAACTGCACCGCGCGCGTAGCCGCCAGCCACTCATACTGTAGACCGGCCGAACGGGCGACGCTCGCGAGCGCGACCCCTTGCGATGACGCGCTTACGACGCCAGTCGTCATAAACGTCGACAGGAGCGCAAAGAGAACAACCTGACAAATAGGCCGCACACAAACCTCCATGCTCTTAGTGCGGCTGTATCATGACATCACGGCGCCCCGGACGCAACCCACGTAGTGGTCTGTGACGGGGATTCTAACTCAACGTAGGGCCTTTGTTAACGCATTAACGGACGGATCCGTGGCATAATCCCTTTGAATGAAATCGATCGCTCGTAGCCTTTTGGCTGCGGCGGCGCTGGGTGCGCTGCTCGCAGCCGCCGTGCCTGCATCCGCCGATCAGGTCAGCTTGCTCTCGATTCAGTCGGGACACTCGGTGCTACTAAAGGCGGAGGGTCTGACGAGGGTTGCCGTGGGCGACGGGCGTATCGCCGGCGTCGTGCCGGTGGGCACGTCGCAGGTCGTCGTCAACGCGAAGGCGCCGGGCCACACGACGATCTTCATCTGGTCCGGCGGGCAGCGGGTTACGTACGAAGTGACGGTGACCGAGCAGCAGCTCGACGATCTGGCACAGATGCTGCGCAGCGCCATCACGGTTCCGACCGTCCAAGTCGTGAGCTTCGATCACTCGATCGTCGTTCGCGGAACGGTCGCCGACGGCGCGCAGTTCCAGCAGATCGGCGATATCGTAGGCCGCTTCCAAGACGTGATGAAGGAGCAAAATGCGGTCCTCGTCAACGCGGTCACGATCTCTCAGAACCTCGGGAACCTGCAGCGGGCCATCGCGAACATCCCCGGCGCAACCGACATTCGAGTCGACCCTGACGGCAAAGGTAACGTCATCGTCAGCGGCAACGCGACCGATGCGGTCACGGCGCAGGCGATCCTCGACCGCGCTCGCGGGTTGGCCGGACCGTACCTCGCCAGCGACGGCCAGCTCATAGACCGGCTCAACTCGCTGAGCAACACGCAGATAGATATCAAGGTTTACGTGCTCGAAGTCGACAAGACGGCGACGTCGAATCTCGGCATCTCGCTGTACGGCGCGCAGCCGGTGGCCGGGCAGGCCACCCCGAGCCTCGTCCCGCCGTCGTTCCCGTTCATCGAGTCTCCGTCGCTGCCGGGTTCCGGCCTGGGCTTCACGATCCGGCCGTTTTATCGGACGACCACGCTGGCGCCGACGCTCAACCTGCTCATGCAGGAGGGCCACGCGCGCGTGCTCTCCAGTCCCGACCTCGTGACGAGCCCCGGCATCAAAGCGACGTTTCTCGTCGGCGGGCAGATCCCGGTCGTGACCTCCACCGGCTTGGGCGCGGTCAACGTTCAGTATCAGAACTACGGCGTCCAGCTCACCGTAACGCCGAGCATCCTCGGAAACGGATCGGTCCACGCGATCGTAGCCCCGGAAGTCTCGAGGCTCGATTACGCCAACGCCGTCATCGTCTCGGGCTTCACCATCCCGGCGCTCACCGTCAGCCAGCTTTCCACCGACGTGATCACGCGGCCGGGCGAGAGCATTCTGCTGGGTGGCCTGGTAAACCGCGTCGAGCAGAAGACGATTTCGAAGATTCCGTTGCTCTCGGCGATCCCGATTCTCGGCAAGTTGTTCACCTCTACGTCGTATCAGAACAATCAAAGCGACGTGGTCTTCGTCATGACGCCGGAGATCCTCACCCGGTAGTCTCGCGGCAGTAAGGAAAAAGGACATTGAAGCGCATCTCGCAGCGAGGCCAGATCTTACCGCTCATCGCGGTTTGCCTCGTCTGCATCCTGGGCTTCGCCGGCATCGCCGTAGACGTCGGCTTCCTCGAGTATCGCCAGCAGGCGCAGCAGACCGCAACCGACGCCGCAGCGGTCGGCGGGGCTCAGTCGCTGGCCGGCGGCAGCTGCAGCAACGCGAGCGCCAGCGTAACCGCCGCCCAGAACGACGCGGCCAGCAACAGCTTTACCAACGGCGGCAACGTCACCGTGTATGCGACCAGCCCGCCGTCGGCCGGGCCGTATGCCGGCGACACGTGCGCGATGTACGTCTCGATCAACACGCTGCACGTCCAGACGTTCTTCTCGCGCCTCTTCGGGTATCCCAACGGGATGACGGAATCGACGCAGGCGGTCGCTCGCGCGAGTTCCAGCGGCAACGGCTGCATCTATATCCTCAATCCCGCCGTAACTTTTCAGCTCAACGGAACGCTGGTCAATGCGCCCAGCTGCGGCATCCTCAGCAACGCGTCGGTGCAAAGCAACGGCGGCACGGTAGGCGTGTCGTACTTCGGCTACGCGGCCACCTATCAAGACAACAACACGACGTTCACCGTGGCGTCCCCGAGCCCGATGCTGCCGGCAGCCGATCCTTGCCCGCACATCGCCGGCTGCGCGTACTACGCGGCCAATCCGCCCTCGACGGCGAATTGCACCGCCTACCAGGAGAACGGCGTCAAAGGCGCCGTGATGTATCCCGGCTGCTACAGCTCGGTTCAGTTCAACGGCGGCAGCGTGACGATGATGCCCGGCCCCTACGTCTTCACCGGCATCGTGCAGGATAACGGCGCGCCGGTGGTCGGAAACGGCGTCACCATGTACGCGACGGCCGGCGCCGGCCCGATCCAGTTCAACGGCAGCAACGATGTTTTCTCGCCGCCCACGACGGGCAACTTGGCGGGCGTGCTCTACTACCAGGTGCCCAGCAACAAAACGGTCGTGCAGTTCAACGGCTCCGCGGGGAACCTAGCGGGCCTCATCTACGCTCCCGGCGCGCTCGGCCAAATCAACGGCGCCAGCGGGTCGTACGTCGTGCTCGTGTTCGGGAACGTGCAGCTCAACGGCGGGTACACGCTCGCGACGGGTCCCTCGCCTGGCCAGTCGCTGATCAAGAAAGCGGTGCTCGCGCAGTGACGAGGCAGACTATGTTTGAGAGGATACGCAACGTCGTTCGCGCCGAAGGCGGCACGAGTTTGATCGAATTTGCCTTGCTGGCGCCGGTCTTCATCTTTCTCCTCGTCGGAATGGTCGAAGTCGGGCGATACACCTACTACGGAATCATAGCGGCGCACGCGGCCCGCGCCGCGGTGCACTACGGCGCCGTCGGCTTGACGACCGCCGCCGACAACCCAGGGATGATAAATGCGGCGGTGGTCGATGCGCCGGCCCTCGCCGGGGCAAGCTGGCAGGTCATCCCGACGCACTTCTGCACCGTGAACGGCTCGCCGATCGCCTGCCCCGGCAATAACGGATCGGTCTCGCCGTCGCTAGTCTACTACGTGCAAGTGCAGGTGACCGGGAGAATAAATTCGCTCCTCAACTATCCGGGAATTCCCACCGGCATTCCCATTAGCGCGACGGCCGTCATGCGCGTCCAGGATCAGTGAGCTGCCGCAAAGCCGTCCGTGGCGCCAGCCTTCCCGAGACGGCGATCGTCATGGCGCTGGTCCTCGCGCTGCTCTTCGGCATTATGGACTTCGGCCGGTACATGTACACGTACGCGTTCGTCGCGCAGCTCGCTCGCCAAGGCGCGCGCTGGGCGATCGTCCGCGGCTCGGTCTGCACCCTGCTCGACCATTGCAACGCGAGCTCCGGCGACGTCCAGACCTACGTGCGGTCGCTCAACGAAGGCGCCACCAATTCAGGACGCATCAACGCGACGGCGACTTGGCCAACCTGCCCGCCCGGCAGCTCCGGGAAAGCGCCCGGATGCAGCGTGCTGGTGACGGTCACCTACGACTTTAACTTCATCGCCGTGCCGCTGCTCCCGTCGACCACGTACCACATGGCGAGCACGTCGCAGATGGTCGTGTCGCAGTGAGTCAAGCGCTCGCGCTGCGCGCGTTGGCCGCCGTCGCGCCGGCGGCGCGCTCGAGTTTTGCGACGATGCCGCAGACGCCGGAAGGATGCGTCACGGCTTGTTTCGCGCTGGAAAGTTTCGACCGGCGCCGCGGCCTTGCAATCTACGCGCTGCGCGTCGTGAACCGTACGTCGTCGTTGCTTTTCTGCCGCACGTGGGTTGTCTGCGACGACTCCAACGCCGTGCTTGCCGACGCGGCGGTCTTCGAGGTTCGCGCGCTTTCCAACGCCGTTACTCGCGTTGCCATTTGGCCTCGCAACTACCCATCGTTCGATCGCGCGGTCGCCGAGGTCGTCGGCGAAGGCATCGAGTGCGTCGTGGACGCAGCCGCACCGGCGCGTGTCGTTAGGCGCAGCGCGTTCGTGCCCGCCGCCCTCGCGAGCGCGGCACTCGGGCTGCTTGCGTTCGGCGGGGCGGCGGCGCTGCACGCCGCGACGCCCCGCATCTCGGCCTTCGCGCTGCCGCCGCAGGCGTTGTCCGGGTCAACGGTGCGCGCCGAGTACGAAGCCTCCGGCGCGGGCGCTCTCTCATACGCCGTGACGTCGCCCGACGGCCGCCGCCTGGCGGGCGGCAACCTCGCGGCGCGCTCCGGCGAGATCGCCATACCGCTCTCGGCGTCAAGCACGCCGGGAGGTTACGCCGTGCAACTGACGATGAGCGGCGCGTTGGGGAGCAGCCGGGAAACGCGCGTGCTCAACGCCGTGTCGGGCGAAGCGCAGATCGGCCAGATCTCCGTGCATCCGGTGGTAGCCCAACCGGGCGAGCGCGTCGAAGTTTCGTACACGGCCGCCGCGGACGGCGGCTACCTGCGTTTGCTGGGCGGCGACGGCACGGTCTGGGCGCAAAAGCCGTACTCGCGCGACGGTCAGACGAGCTTCGTGATTCCGCCCGTCGGAGACGCGAACGCCATGCACGTGCAGCTGCACGTGACGCGCGGTGCCTCGACGGCCGACTCGATGGCCGGAATCGCGATCGCCGGCGCGCAAGCGGCGACGGCGCAAGCGCCTGCCGTCGCGATTGCGGGAGACGATGCAGCAGGCACGGCCAGCGCGGCCGACGGCGCGGAAAACGGCACGTTTGAAGTGCTCGATTCGACCGCGCACGGCGGCGATCCGATTCGGATCAAGATCATATCGCCGCGCAACGCGATGCACGTCGCGCTGACGGACGCGCAATCGCACGAAGTTACGGGTCAGGACGTCGGCGCGCAAGCCGACGTCGTCATCCTGCGCGCGCCGGCCGTTACGGTGCCGACGCGCTATACCGTGGTAGCGAGCTTCACCGACGGCTTTGGACAAGAGAGCGTCGTCCAACCGGTGACGATACTCCCGTAAACGCCCGCTCCCGCGGGCGCCGGAGGGTTAGAGCGAGCCGGCGACGCTGTTGAAGAGCGCGGCGAGATTCGTGCCCAGCAGCTTGACGCCGACCATGGCGACCAAGCCGACAAAGGCGATCAGCAGGCCGTATTCGACCATCGCCGCGCCTTCGTCGTCGCGGATCAGAGATTTCAGAGTCGTCAGCATGGTGTTTCCTCTCAGAGTTTTGTCGAGCTAAAAAGGCCGCTTTCATAAGCGGCATGCCCTCGTTTGCGTTGATTTTTGTTGACGCGTCAACGCTTCTGTAGCATACTATGCCAACGTTCCGCACTCGCCCTTCGTTTTGCGTGTGTGGGGCGTTTTTGATGCGACTTTTATCGCATGGCAAGGAAACGAATGTGAAACGCAGGGGAGAGGCGGGCCAAGTCCTGCCGTTGATCGCCTTGTGTCTGGCGGGATTGATGGGCTTCGCAGGCATGGGCGTGGACGTCGGTTTTCTGGAGTATCAGCAACGCCAGGCGCAGTCGGCGGCCGACGCCGCGGCGCTTGGCGGGGCTCAGCAGCTGCTCTACTCGGGCTGCGGAAATTACGCGGCGGCAAATACTGCGGCACTTGCAGATTCATCCACGAACGGTTTTGCGAGCAGCGCGAACGTGACGGTCAACGTAGAGAACCCGCCGAGCGCGGGCGCCTACGCCGGAAACGCATGCGCGGTTCGCGCGCAGATCACTTCGGCGCACACTCGAACGTTCTTCACGCGACTTTTCGGTTATCCCAACGGCATGAAGGAAACGGTCGAAGCGGTGGCCGCGCTCGTTTCGAACAACGACGGCTGCATTTACCTGCTCGACCCGACGCAGACGTTCCAGCTCAACGGCACGACGATCAACGCGCCGAACTGCGGGATTCTAAGCAACGCGGCGGTGCAGACGAACGGGGGAACGGTTAACGTCGGCTCGTTCGGATACGCAGGCGCGCTGCAAGACAACAGCACGTCGTTTACCAAGGCCTCTCCCTCGAAAATGCTGCCCGTCGCCGATCCGTGCGCGGAGATCCCCGGTTGCGCGTATCTCGCCGCGAATCCGCCCGCGACGACCGGCTGCACGACGTATCAGGAGAACGGCGTCGCGGGTGCCGTGATGAGGCCGGGGTGCTACAGCCTGGTTCAGTTCAACGGCGGCAGCGTGACCATGCTGCCCGGCCAGTACGTCTTCACCGGGGTCGTCCAAGATAATGGGCCGCCCGTCACCGGCACCGGGGTGACGATCTACGTCGCCCGCGGCGCGGGCCCGGTGCAGTTCAACGGCAGCACCGAGACGTTCTCGCCGCCGACCACCGGCAACACGGCCGGCGTGCTCTTTTACCAGGCTCCGAGCAACAAGAGCGTCGTGCAGTTCAACGGGTCCACGTCGAATCTCAGCGGTTTGGTCTACGCACCCGGTGCGCTCGGCCAGATCAACGGCGCGAGCGGCGGCTACCTCGTGCTCGTGCTGGCCAACGCGCAGCTCAACGGCGGCTACACGATGGATCCGGGAAATCCGCCGGCAGGGCAGACGCTTATCAAGAACGCCGTGCTCGCGCAATGACGCGGTTACGGGCGTTCGCCCGAGGATTGGCGCGACTGGCCGCGGCCGAGGGCGGCACGAGCCTCATCGAGTTCGCGCTCGTCGCGCCGGTCCTGATTTTTCTCCTCGTAGGGGTCGTCGAAGTCGGGCGCTATACGACCTTCGCCGTCATGGCGTCGAACGCGGCGCGAGCGGGCGCGCAATACGGTGCCCAAAACCTCACGACGGCGCTGGATACCTCCGGCATGTCGGCCGCCGCGCTGAAAGACGCGCAGAATCTGCCCGCGTTCTCCGCGCCGGCGAACTATTTGTGCTCGATAAGCGGCGGGGCGCTGGCGACCTGTCCGTCAAACGCGAACGGCGCGCCGCAGAACACGGTGTACTACGTGCAAGTGCGCGTAACCGGGACCTTCAAGTCCTTGCTGAACTACCCGGGAATTCCAAGCTCGATTCCGGTGAGCGGCAGCGCGACGATACGGGTGGCCAGCCAGTGAACCGGCGTCACGGGCAGCGCGGCAGCACCATGGTCGAGACGGCCCTCGTCATGGCGGTCCTGCTGGCACTGATCTTCGGCATCGTTGACTTCGGCCGCGCGCTCTACACGTATTCGTTCGTGACGACCGTCGCTCGCGAGGGAGCCCGGTGGGCGATGGTGCGCGGTTCGCAGTCGTGCTCCAACAGCAACGGCCTGCTCGGGAACTGCAACGCGACGATGGCGCAGATCCAGAGCTACGTGCAGAGTCTCGGCGAGGGCGCTACGAGCCCGGCGAGCATGACGGTAACGCCGACGTGGCCGGGCTGCACGGTGACGGCGAACGGAGCCGTCAACGCGCCGGGCTGCGTCGTGTCGGTGAACGTCAAATACAATTTCAAGTTTGCGGCGCCCTTGGTGTCGAGCGTGACGATTCCGTTCTCGAGCACGTCGCAAATGGTCATCTCGCAGTAACCACGCGCAGCGAGCGGCGCTACTCGGCGGCGAGCTGCGCGGCCCCTAAGGCTTGCGGAACGCGGCGCGGCTTTACGAAGAAGATCAGCGGCGTAGACAGCACGAAGACGATCGCGGTCAGTCGGAAGAGGTAGTTGTAGGCGATCATCGCGGCTTGCTGAGCGACGAGCTGCGTCAAGGCGCTCGTCGAATACCCGTGCGTCTGCGTCACACCCGAAGCCAGAACGTTCCAGGCGATTGCCGTCTGGTGTGTCAGCAGCGTCGTGAGAATCGCGATGCCGAGGCTTCCGCCTAGCTGGCGCAGCAGCGTGAACACGCCGGTCGCGCCGGCAAGCTCGGGAACGGGAACGTCGCCGAGGGCGATCGTCGTGAGCGGCACGAACAGGAAGCCGAGCGCGAAGCCCTGCAAGAGCCGCGGCCAAAAGACGTCCCAGTAACCGGCTTGCACGTTGAGACCGCCGAGCATCCACGTCGCCCACGCAAAGCCGAGCGTCCCGATCACGATCGACCAACGGCCGTCAATGCGATTGAGGATGCGCCCGACGATCATCATCGAGACGGCGGTTGCCAGCGCCCCGGGCATGAGCGCCATGCCGGTGTCGAAGGCCGTGAAGCCGAGGATCGTCTGGAAGAAGAGCGGCAGGATGAGCGCGGTTCCAAACAGCCCGAACCCCATGACGATCGCGAGGATCGAGCCGAAGGAGAACGAGCGGAACTTGAATACCTGCAGGTTCACCAGCGGATGCCGGTCGCGCAGCGATTTGAAGACGAAGACGACGAGCGTGACGACGGCGATCGCGCTGAGCAGCAGGATCGTCTGCGACGAAAACCAGTCGTCGCGCTCGCCCTGCTCCAGCACGAACTGCAGCGACGCCAGCCCCGCGGTGAGCAGGCCGAGCCCGATCCAATCTATGCCGCCCTTGGGCTTGGCGATGTACTTCGGATTCGGAATGAACGCAAGGGTCATGAGGAACGCCGCGATGCCGATCGGCACGTTGATATAGAAGATGAGCGGCCAGCTCGCGTTATCCACGATCCAGCCGCCGAGCGTCGGCCCGATCGCCGGGCCGACCATCGCGGCCAGGCCGAAGATCGCCATCGCCGAGCCGCGCCGCTCGGGCGGATAGGTTTCGAACATGATCGCCTGGGCGGTCGGCTGCAGCGCGCCTCCGCCGATGCCCTGAACGACCCGGTAGAAGACGAGCACCCAGATCGAGCGCGCCGTACCGCACAAGAACGACGCGACGGTAAAGATCGCCAGCGAAATCGCGTAGAACTTCTTGCGTCCCAGCAGCGCCGTCAGCCATCCGTTGAGCGGCATGATCACGACGCTGGCAAGGATGTAGCCGGTCGCCACCCAGGCGACCTCGTCCACGGTTGCGCCAAGGTTCCCGCCGATGGTGTCGATTGCGACGTTGACGATCGTCGTGTCGATGATCGCCATGACCAAGCCCAGCATCACGGTCAGCGTGATCAAGCCGACGGGCGCGCTCTCGCGGTGTCGCAGCGGATTGGGCATACGCGGTAAGACACAGTTCGCAACGGTTCCGTCGCGCCCCCGACAAGGGACGGCTCCCCCGCTGGGGTAACAGTAGGCCCTCAACGCCCGTGCAGCCATCCCTCGATTCGCCACGGAGAAAGACCGCCGCGCTTCTCGCTGCCGCGGCGTTCGCATTATTCTCCCTCGTAGACGTCCTGGCGTTCCGAACGGGGCTCTACCGCGCGGCGCTCGATCCCGCTTCGAGCACGGGCAGCTTCGAGGCCGCGATCGCGCAGAACCGGAGCTTTCGCAGCGACCCGCGGCGCGACGTGCTCGTGCTCGGCGATTCGCGCATCTACTCGGGTCTCGATCCCGCAGCCGCCGCGGCGGCCGGAGGCGGTCTGCGCTTTCTCAACGCGGGCGTGCCGGGCACGACGCCGCGCTGCTGGCCCTTCTTCGTACGCGCGATCGATCCGCAAGCGACGCGTTTTCGAGCGGTCGTGATTCCCGTGGACACGTACGGCGACGACGACGGCGCGATCGGCAGCCTCGACGGGGACGACCGGCCGATGGACTTGCGATACGTCGTCTTTCAGACGCGGCTGACCGATCTCCCGAAGCTCGCCGGTTCCTTCTCGGATCCGCGCGAGCGCGTGGAGAACGGCATCGATCTGTTCTGGCGCGGGACGGAACTGCGCGACGACGTGCAGGCCTTTATGGCCGACCCGGCCGCACGGTTCGCTGCGATCGCGCAAGCGCGCACGGAGCCCGCCTACGAGCCGCTCGCGGCGCATCCGCGCACGGAGAGCCTGTCGGGACTGCGAGCGGATTTTTCTCAAAACAAACTGTTCTACCCGTCGAGCGTCTCGGACGACGGCCGGACCGCAATCGCAATCCAAGTGCTGCGCGTTCCAAAGCCCAGCGCATCCTACGCGACGTATCGCCTCCAGTGGCTGGGGCCGATCGCGGCGCGCTACCGAGCCGCGGGGATTCCGGTCTTCTTCGTGCGGATTCCGACGCGTCCGGTGCACCGGTCCGCCGCGCCCGAAGCCCCCGGCTCGTTGCTGGAGATCGCGCGCGACGACGGCGCGCGTTTGATCCCGGCCGCGCCCTACGTCGCGCTCGAGCGTCCGGAGCTTTTTGCCGACGAAGACCATCTCAACCGCGCGGGAAGCGCGCTCTTCAGCCGGCTGCTCGGCCGCGACGTTTCGGCGATGCTCGCGAGCATAGCGAGCGCGCCGGACGCAACGTCCCAGCCGGCGCAGGCGTCGCAGCGGCAGGCCGCCGCGCCCGCGGCGAGCGCGCCTGCGAGCGCGGCACCGGCGCCCCGGCCGCACCACTCGCTGTCGTGGTTTGCCGCAGCCGCCGGCATCGGCATCCCGCTGCGTTTTCAGTCGTACGAGTTCTGGCTGTTCTTTGCGATCGTCGCCGCGTTGTTCTACCTGCTTCCGCGGCCCGCGGGGCGCTGGGTGCTGCTCGTCGCGAGCTACTATTTTTACGCCCGCTGGAACGCGTGGTACGTCCTCTTCCTCTGGATATTGACCGGCAGCGATTACGCGATCGGGCTCGCGCTGCAACGCCGCCGGGGTGCGGGCAACGCGCGTCTCTTGCTCGCGCTCGGCGTGGCCGCCAACGTGGCGTTCCTCGGGAGCTTCAAGTACCTCAACTTTGCCAGCAGCACGGTTGCGGCGCTCGTCGGAATGCACGAAAACCCGTGGCTCGTAAACCTCTTCGTTCCGATCGGCATCAGCTTCCATACGTTCCAGAGCATCTCGTATCTCGTGGACGTCTATCGCGGCAAGACGAAAGCGGTGCGCAGTCCGCTCGACTACGCGCTCTACCTCGCCTTTTTCCCGCAGCTGCTGGCGGGGCCGATCGTGCGCGCCGGTCTCTTCTTCGGCGAGTTGTTTTCGTGGCGGCCGCCGGGGCCCGACGACGTCACCTACGGGATGGCGCGCGCCGGCTTCGGCCTCGTGAAGAAGATGGCAATCGCCGACCAGTTTGCTTCGGTGGCCAACGGCTACTTCGATGCCGTGGCGAGCCATCCGGGTGCGCCGGCGGCGTGGAGCGCGATGTTTGCGTTCGGCATGCAGATCTACTTCGATTTCTCGGGATACAGCGACATCGCGATCGGCTGCGCGCGCATGCTCGGCTTCGTCTTTCCCGAAAACTTCAACCTGCCGTACCTTGCCACGAGCGTCACGGACTTCTGGCATCGCTGGCACATGACGCTCTCGACGTGGCTGCGCGACTACCTTTATATCCCGTTGGGCGGCAGCCGCGACGGCAAGCTCGCGACGCTTCGCAACCTTATGATCACGATGCTGCTGGGCGGCCTATGGCACGGCGCGCAGTGGACGTTCGTCGCCTGGGGCGGCGCGCACGGCGCGATGCTTTGCGTCGAGCGGATATTCGGCATCGGACACGAGCGCGACGCGCCGCGCGGGTTCGTCAAAGTGCTGCGCGTGGCCGTGACGTTCGCGCTGGTGACGCTGGCGTGGGTGCTCTTCCGCGCGCCGGCGTTCGGCGTCGCGCTGGACGTCTATCGGGCGCTGCTTCTCGGCGGACCGGGCGCGTCGCTGCTGGCGGGATGGCAGGCGGTCTTGGCTGCCGGGATCGTCGCGTTCGCGGCGGCGCGCCTGCTCGCCGATCGCTTGGGCTTCGCGCCCACGTGGGCGACGCTGCGGCCGTTCGCTGCGGCGGCGACGCTCGGCGGGCTGCTGCTCGCGCTCATGCTCCTCACATGGCCCGGCATCTCGCCCGCGTTCATTTACTTCAAGTTCTAACTAAGGGCTGCTCGAGCGCGGCGCGGTGTCGCGCAGCGTTGCGCGGATCCAGTCGATCGCTTCGAGCAGGGTCAATGCGAAACGGCCCAATGCCGGAATGACGCGCGGGCGGAGCAGGCGCGGATCGAAAGCCGCCATATAGCGCTCGTTTTCGTCGACGCAGGCGCGCACGAAGATCGCGGGCGTGAGACCGCTGAGCACGTCGCCGAAGAGATCGATCACCGGCGCGCCGGGCTCGTCGCCGCCGGCCGGGGCTTGCGGGCCTTGCATTGCGGCGCCGCCGCCTTTGATGCGGCGGACGATGGCGGCGCCGTAGCTCGCCAGCGCCGGCACCGCTTGGGCGACCGGCCCGCGCAGTCCGCGGCGGGAGCGATCCCAGGCGATCCAGTTCACGAAGAAGACGATGTGGCGAGCCTCTTCGACGAGAAGCCTGGTAAAGAGCGACGTCAGAGCTTCCGGAAGGATGCGCGCGTCGCGCGCGAGGCGGAAGATCCCGAAGCCGGCAAACGAATCCACGCACTCGTCGTAGCCGAAGTTTATGAAGGCCTCGCGGTTGGGCACGGGATGAAACACGTGCGGCGTCACCGTGATGCCGTACCGGTCGATCATGCACGAGAGAATGCGGCCGTGGCGGGCTTCCTCGTAGCCCTGCAGCGTGATGGCGTCGCGGACCAGCGGATCCGGCTCGGTTTTTGCAAACGCTTCAAGCATGACGCCCGCACTCGACTCGACCTCGAGCGCCATCGTCCAAACCGGAATCGCCCGCAGGCGGGCGAGCGAAATCTCGTCCAGCTCCGGCCAGGGCCAGTCCTTCGGATCGTACGCGCGGTGCGACTCCATGAACGACCGGCAGAAAAGCTCTTTGTGTTCCTCGGATCCGATTTGCACGTGATACTCCCGTAGGTAAGCTGGCGCGTTGGGAAGGCTACCCTCCCGCGCGCGGTCGAAGGACCAGGGCCATGGCTCAGCGCTGCGACGCGGTTCCCCTCAGCGATTATCGCACTTGCCTCGACGAGTACCTTCGTGGGGTAGCGGCGCCGTTCGCGTCGGTAGCCGGCCGCATCATCGAGGAGCGCCTGCCGGCAGGCTACGCGCGCGACCCGTTGCGGCCGTGCCTCGTTCTGTGGGCGTGCGCGGCCTGCGGAGGCGACCGCGCCGACGCGCTCCCCGTCGCCGCCGCGTTCGACCTGTTCGACCGCTTCCTACTCTTGCACGACGAGCTGGCGGACGACTCGGCCGAAGCCCTTGCTCGTTGGGGTCTGGGGCAGAGCCTCAACGCAGGGGACGCGCTCTACGCGCTCGGCTTCCGCAGCCTTGCCGCCGGCGTTCGTCACCCGCAGCACCGCTTGGCGGTCGCGAAGCTGGTGGGCGAAGCGGTGCTCCGCGCCATCGAACATCGCGCCGCGCAGTGCGAAAGCAGTGCCGCGCTCACGTCGGCGGCGCTCGCGGCCGGGGCGCGGCTCGCCGGCGCGCCGGATGGCGCCGTTGAAGCCTTTGCACGGGCCGGCAGTCTGTTGGCGGCAGCCGCCGAGGCGAGCGATCCGGTCCTCGCGCAGCAGGCGGCCGCGGCGTTGGCGCCGTGGACGGCGCCGGAGAATCTCGATGCGTTCGAGGAAGTCGCGCGGTACGTTGCACGAAAAGCAGCCTGATCGCGCGACGCCGTCGCGCAAGGCGGAGCACCTTCGCATCAACGTCGAGCACGACGTCGCGGGCAAGGGAATCGACGCCGGTTTCGACGCGTACGCGTTGGTGCATCGCGCGCTCCCCGAAATCGATCTCGACGACGTAGACACGTCGCTGACGCTGTTCGGCCGGCGCCTGGCCGTTCCGCTGCTCATCTCGTGCATGACCGGCGGCACGCCCGAAGCGCGCGACATCAATCGGCGCCTCGCGCGCGTGGCCCAACGCCGGGGGATGGCGATGGGTCTCGGATCGGCGCGCGCGCTCGTCGAGTCGCCCGATGCGATCGATACCTTCGACGTGCGAGCGGATGCGCCCGACGTGGTGCTCCTCGCCAACCTCGGCGCCGTTCAGCTCAACCGCGGGTACGGCGTTGACGAATGCCGCCGGCTCGTGCAAATGCTCGGCGCCGATGCGCTCGTGCTGCACCTCAATCCGCTTCAGGAAGCGCTGCAGCCCGAGGGAGACACGTGTTTTCGAGGGCTGCTCGCGCAGATCGCGCGGTTGTGCGCGCGGGCCGAATTCCCAATCGTCGTAAAGGAAGTCGGCTGGGGCATCGCTCCCGGCGACGTCCTCGCGCTTTTCGAAGCGGGCGTCGCCGCCGTGGA
Source organism: Vulcanimicrobiota bacterium (assembly GCA_963790985.1). Taxonomy (GTDB): domain Bacteria; phylum Vulcanimicrobiota; class Vulcanimicrobiia; order Vulcanimicrobiales; family Vulcanimicrobiaceae; genus Cybelea. Next base: position 957,758 of record CAWBQB010000003.1, on the reverse strand, counting down.
TCTGGCGGGCGCGGGCGGGACGTCGTGGAGCGAAGTCGAGCGCTACCGGATCGCGGAGCCCTGGCGTCAACGCGTTGCGGCGGCGTTTTCGGGGTGGGGAATCCCGACCGCGCGCTGTCTGGTCGAAGCGCGCGCCGCCGCGCCGGGCAAGCTCATCGTCGCCAGCGGCGGCATTCGCCCCGGGATCGACGTCGTGAAAGCGCTGGCGCTCGGCGCCGACCTCGTCGGAATAGCGGGCCCCTTCCTGCGCGCCGCGCACGCAAGCTTCGAGGCGGCCGATTCGCTCGCGGGCGAACTGGTCGAGACGTTGCGCGTCGCGATGTTTTGCCTCGGCGCGCCAACGCTGCGCGATCTGCGCGCCGGGCACGTGGCTGCGCCGGAGACGCGCGCGTGACGCTCGACATGCTCGCCGCGGATGCGTATTGCCGAGCGCTCACGCGCGGCCACTACGAGAACTTCAGCGTCGCGTCGCGCTTCGTGGACGGCGCAAAGCGCCGCGACCTGCAACGCATCTACGCCTATTGCCGCACCACCGACGATCTCGGCGACGAGAGCCCCGACGGAACCGCGCTCGCGCGGCTCGAGCGCTGGCGCGGTGAAGTCGAGGCCCTTTTTGCCGGCGTGCCGCCCGTGCATCCGGTTCTCACGGCGCTGCGCCCGACGATTGCGGCGTGCGCGATGCCCGCGCAGCCGTTCCTGGATCTCATCGAGGCCAACGTCGCGGATCAGAAGATCGCTCGCTACGCAACGTGGGAGGATCTCGACGCGTACTGCCGCCTCTCGGCCGCGCCGGTCGGGCGGATGGTGCTGGCGGTCTTTGGCGTAGGCGACGCCGAGTCGCAGCGATTGTCCGACGACGTCTGCATCGGCTTGCAGTTGGCAAACCACGCGCAGGACGTCAGCCGCGACACGAAGATCGGCCGCCGGTACCTCGTCGAGAGCGACCTCGCCGCGGGCGGCGTGGCGGGGGCGGTGAAGGCGATGGTCGAGCGCGCTCGATCGCTCCTGGCCTCCGGGGAGGCGCTCGAGCTCCGCGTGGCGCAGCCGCTGCGCATGCAGCTCGCGCTCTACCGGATGGGGGGTCTGGCGATCTGCGACTCCATCGAGGCGCTGGGATACCGGACCGAGCACGAGCGCCCGAGCGTTTCGGCCTCCACGAAGGTATCGCTCGTGGTCCGCGCCGCATTAGGGACTTTTTCGCGAGGTCGGCCTGCTTAGATGATCAACATTCAGCGCGCGCTGCGCGGGAAACCGCCTTCCGACGCGGCACAGGACCGCGCCGAGCGCTTCAACCGCGAGATGGCCAAGCGCGAGGCCGGAAACTTCTACTGGGGTTTCATATCGCTCGGATACCACGAGCGCATGGCGATCTACGCCCTCTACAATTTCGCGCGCCAGGTGGACGACGAGGCCGACACCGTAGGCATCGACAACCTGCCCGAGCGCCTCGCGGTGCACCGCGAGCGGATATCGCGCTGCGCGCGGGGCGAGTACGGCGACGATCCGATCCTGCGCGTCCTCTCTGAAGCCATGGAGCGCTACGCGATCCCCGAGGGCGAGCTGCAGATGCTCGTGGACGGCGTGGAGATGGATTTCAGCCGCTCGCGTTACGAGACGTTCGAGGAGCTGCGCGCGTACTGCAACCTCGTCGCGTCGGTGGTCGGGCGCATGTGCGTTCGCATCTTCGGCTTCACCGATCCGGTTGCGCTCGAACGCGCCGACGACCTCGGCCTCGCGCTGCAGCTCACGAACATCCTGCGCGACGTGCGCGAAGATGCCGTGGACATGAAGCGCGTCTACCTGCCGCAAGACGAGCTGCGCCGCTACGGTATCCCGGAATCGGCGCTGGCCGCAGGCGAAATCCACCCGGGATGGCAGGAGCTGGTCGCCGAGAGCGTGGAGCGCGCGCGGCGCTACTTCGTGACGGGGTACGAGGTGCTGCGCTACATCCCGCGCCGGCCGGGTGCGTGCGTCCATACGATGGCCGGCATCTACGAGGAGCTGTTGAAGAAGATCGAGCGCGACCCGGGTCTTCCGCTGCGCGCGCGTGCGGCGCTCTCCAAGACCGAGAAACTCCGCGTGGTCGTACGCTCGTGGCTCTCCAGCGCGTAGCCGTCGTCGGCGCGGGGCTCGCTGGGCTGGCCGCCGCGCTCGAGCTCAAACAGGCTAACGCGCACGTCGAGCTCTTCGAGCGCAGCCGTCTGCTCGGCGGGCGCGCGACGTCGTTCGAAGTCGGGGGCGAAGAGGTAGACAACGGACAGCACGTTTTCTTAGCCTGCTGCACCGAGTTCATTGCCTTTGCGCGAAGCGTCGGCATGGAAGGGTCGCTGAGGCTGCAGGAACGCTTCGACGCGCGAATTCTCGATCGCGACGGACGGTCCGGGCGGCTGCGCGCCGGGTCGCTTCCGGCGCCGCTGCATTTGACGGCGTCCTTTGCGACCTACCCGCACCTCTCGCCGGTCGGAAAGCTGCGGATCGCACGCGCGCTCGTGGGGTGTCTGCGCGAGCGCGGCGACGGCGAAGCGGCGATGGAGGAGACGTTCGAGGGCTGGCTGGCGCGAAACGGGCAGGGGGTGCAGGAGCGCCGCGCGTTCTGGGATCCGTTCTTCATCCCCGCCCTCAACGCGCCGTTCGATCGCGTCAGCGCCGCCGACGCGCTCTTCGTTTTGAAGACCGCGTTCTTGAAAGACGCGGGCGCGGCTCGCTTCGGATTCTCGACGGTGCCGCTCGCGCATCTCGCGGCCGCCGCAGCGGCGAGCATTGACGCGGTCCATCTCTCGACCGCCGTTTCGTCGGTGGAACCGCACGCCGAGGACGTCGAGCTGCGGCTGGTCAGCGGTGAGACGCGCCGCTTCGACGCCGTCGTCCTCGCCGTGCCGCCTCGTCAGGTCGAGCGTCTGCTCGGCGAGCCGGCGCGCTACGGCATCGCCAACCTCGATGCCTACGAGCCGTTCCCGATCGTAGACGTGCATCTCTGGCACGACGGCGGCGGCATCGGACTCGATTTTGCGGCGGCCCTGGAGTCGCCGCTGCAGTGGATCTTTGAGAAGTCGCCGGGATATCTCTGCTGCAGCTTCAGCGCGGCCGACGAGTACATGCGGCTCCCCACCGCCGAGCTCGAAGCGCTGGCGTGGCGCGAAGCGCAGGCGTTTCTGCCTGCGCTGCGCGATGCGAGGCTTCTGCGCAGCGCCGTCACACGCAACCCCGAAGCGACGTGGCTTCCGCGCGCGGGCGCCAAGCGCACGGCGCAGCGCACGCACCACCCGCGGCTGGCTATTGCGGGGGCGTGGACCGAAACCGGTTGGCCCGATACGATGGAATCGGCCGTCCGAAGCGGCACCGCGGCCGCGCGCCACCTTAGCGGCTCGGCGGCGAGCAATCCGGTGGAACCGCCGGCGCACGAGCTGCCCCGCCCGGAAGTAGAACGCGCGCTCAAACGCGCCGTCGGATGGCTGCTGCGGACGCAGTCGACGGAAGGCTGGTGGTCGGGCGAACTCGAGACGAACGTCACGATGACCGCCGAGCACGTGCTGCTCTTCCGTTTTCTCGGGCTTGCGCTGGACGATTTCCGGGAGGGCGCGATCGAGCACATCCTGGGAAACCAGCGCGAGGATGGGTCGTGGGCCCTCTACTACGACGGGCCGGCCGACGTGAGCACGACGATCGAGGCGTACGTCGCGCTCAAGGTGCTGGGCGTGGACGCCGAGAGCGACGAGATGCGAAAAGCTCTCACCGTCATCCTGCGCGCGGGCGGTCTGGCCAAGGCGCGCGTGTTTACGAAGATTTGGCTCGCGCTCTTCGGCGTGCATCCGTGGGACGGCGTGCCGTCGCTTCCGCCCGAGCTGGTCAACTTTCCGCTGTGGATGCCGTTCAATCTCTACGATTTCGCCTGCTGGGCGCGCGGCACGGTGGCGCCGCTGACGATCGTCGTCTCAAAGAAACCCGTGCGGGATCTGGGCGTGGACGTGCGGGAGATCGTCTTGGCCGGCACCGAGGACGATTTGCATCGCGTGCACGGTTCGCGCCACTGGCTGCTCTACGTCGAGCGCCTGCAGAAGCTGTACGAGCGCCTCCCCGCGCGCAAGTCGCGCGCAGCCGCGCAGGATCGCGTGGCGCAATGGATCGTCGACCGGCAGGAAGCCGACGGCAGCTGGGGCGGCATTCAGCCTCCGTGGGTCTACTCGCTGATCGCGCTCGACGTCATGGGCTACGGGCTGGACCATCCGGTGATGCGCAAAGGCATAGAGGGCATGCGGCGTTTCACGATCGACGATCGCCTGGGCTGGCGCTTTCTCGCCTGCATGTCGCCCGTATGGGACACCGCCTGGGCCGTGCGCGCGCTCGCGCTGGCGGGCCTGGATGCTGCGCATCCGGCGATGCAGCGCGCCGTGACGTGGATGCTGCGCGAGCAAATCCCCGACGACGCTCCCGGCGACTGGCGCATGAAGTGCGACGAGAAGGGCGGCAACGGCTGGGCCTTCGAATTCGACAACGACGCATATCCCGACATTGACGACACGACGATCGTCGTGCTCTCGCTGTTGGAAGGAGGCGAGCGGCGCGAGGTTGCGGATTCGGTCGAGCGCGCGCGACGTTGGACGCTGGCGATGCGATCGCGCAACGGCGCCTGGGCCGCGTTCGACCGCGACAACACGCGCGAACTGCTCTACCGGATGCCGTTCTCGGATTTCGGCGCGATGATCGACCCGCCGACCGAGGACGTGACGGCCCACGTGTTGGAGATGCTCGCGGCACTTGGCTACGACGAGCGCGACCCATACGTCGCGCGCGGGTTGGCGTACTTGCGCGAGACGCAAAAGCCATCGGGCGCGTGGTACGGGCGCTGGGGGGTGAACTACGTCTACGGCACGTGGTGCGTGATATCGGCGCTTGCTGCGCTGCGGACCGGCCAGGACATGATGCAGCGGGCCGCGGCGTGGCTGCTTTCGGTGCAGAACCCGGACGGAGGCTGGGGTGAGAGCTGCCACTCCTACGTAGACGAGTCGTTCGCGGGCGTCGGGACGAGCACGCCGTCGCAGACCGCTTGGGGGGTTGCGGCCCTTCAGCTTGCCGGGCTAGCGCAACACTCTGCGGTCCGGCGGGGTCTCACCTTCCTGTGCGAGCGGCAGCAAGCCGACGGCACCTGGGACGAGCCCGAGTTCACCGGCACCGGCTTTCCGCGAGATTTCTACATCAACTACCACCTTTATCGCCATCTTTTCCCCACGATGGCCCTTGCGATGGACGATAGGCTCTCGCGCGTTACAGGATAACGCGCGTTCGATGAAGGAACCCCTTTCAACGTTATGACCATGCCTCTCGAGCAGAAGATCGCCGTCGCGAAGTATATCGCGGGCAAGCGCCTCAAGAAGGAGACGAAGTATCCGCTCGTCCTCGAACTCGAGCCGCTGCTGCAATGCAACCTCGCGTGCGCCGGCTGCGGCAAGATCCAGCACCCCGACGACATCCTGCGCCGCCGGCTGAGCGTCGCGGAGTGCATCGCGGCCGTCGAAGAGTGCGGGGCCCCGATGGTTTCCATCGCCGGAGGCGAGCCGCTCGTCCACGACGATATGCCGCAAATCGTCGAAGAGCTCGTCAAGCGCAAGAAGTTCGTCTTCCTCTGCACCAACGCGCTGCTGCTCAAGAAGAAGATGCCCCTCTTCAAACCGTCGGTCTACTTTGCATGGATGATCCACATGGACGGGATGCGCGAGCGTCACGATCAGTCGGTCTGCCGAACCGGCGTGTTCGACAAAGCGGTCGAAGCGATCAAGGACGCCAAGGCCGCGGGATTCCGGGTCTTCACCAACACGACGTTCTTCGAACAAGACGGCGCCGAATCGATCCGCGAAGTGCTCGATTACCTCAACGACGAGTTGAAGGTCGACATGATGCAGATCTCTCCGGCCTATGCCTACGAAAAGGCTCCCGATCAGGAGCACTTCCTCGGAGTTCAGCGTACGCGCGAGATCTTCAAGGCGGCATTTGCCGACGGCAAGCGCAAGAAGTGGCGCTTGAACCACAGTCCGCTCTACCTCGATTTTCTCGAAGGCAAAGTGGACTTCGAGTGCACGCCCTGGGGCATCCCGTGCTACACCGTCTTCGGATGGCAGCGGCCTTGCTACCTCATGAGTAAGGAAGGCTACGCCAGCACCTACAAGGAGCTGCTCGAGGAGACGGACTGGTCGAAGTACGGCCGCGGAAAGCACGAGTCGTGCGAAAACTGTATGGCGCACTGCGGGTACGAGCCGACGGCCGTCCTGCAGACGACGGCATCCTTCAAGGAATCGCTGCGCGCCGCATTTAGCAGCTAGCCGGCTCGCGCCGGCGCACTGGAGGGAACCGAATGCCGCGCTTTCTCGTCGAACGAACCTTTCCGCAGCGCCTGGAGATCCCGGTAAACGACGACGGCACAGCCGCCGTCGAGAAGGTCTGCCGCATCAACGCCGAGAGCGGCGTCACGTGGGTGCACTCATACGTTTCGGCAGACAAAAAGAAGACGTACTGCATTTACGACGGGCCGAACGAGGCGGCTATTCGCGAGACGGCCGAACGAAACGGACTCCCGGTGGATTCGGTCGTTCCCGTGACCGTCTTGGACCCGTATTTCTACCACTAACGCCTTACGGGGATGACGCAGAGCGATCGCGTCTTTCTGACCGGAGCGACGGGGTTCGTCGGGTCGCACGTCCTACGCGAGCTGCAGGGCGCCGGATATGAGGTCCGCGCGCTCGTCCGCGCCGCAACGCTCCAGGAGCGTCCCCTCGCCGGCGAGCGCGTCGCGCCCGTCGAAGGAGATCTGCAATCCGTGGGCGCGTTTGCCCGCGCGCTCGACGGCTGCCGTTTCGTGGTCCACTGTGCGGCGCTGTATTCGTTCGCTCCGCGCGACCGCGAGCGGATTCGCGCGGTGAACGTTGACGCGACGGCCAGCCTGATGGCCGCCGCGCGCGTCGCCGGCGTCGAGCGCGTCGTGCTCACCTCGAGTTCGGCGACGCTCGGCCACGCCGACGGCGCGTACCATCGCTCGAAGTTCGACCAGGAGCTCGCCGCATTCGCGGGCCGCGTCCCGGTCGTGGCGCTTCTGCCGACCGCGCCGGTCGGTCCGGGCGATTGGAAACCGACGCCTACGGGGAAACTCGTGCTGGATTTCGCGCGCGGCAAGGTCGTCGCGAAAGCGCCGGGCAGCGGCGGAATGAACCTCGTCGCCGTCGAGGACGTCGCGCGCGCGCACGTCTCCGCGCTCATCCGCGGCCGCGCCGGCGAACGTTACGTGGTCGGCGGCGAGAATTTGACGATGGACGAGATCTGGGAACTGCTCGCAAGCATTACCGGCCGCCCCATGCCGACCTGGCGCGCCCCCTACGCGCTCGCGTTTGCCGCGGGCTGCGTGGACGAGATTCGCTGCCGGCTGCAGCCGCGCGCCGTGCCGGCGGTGCCGCTCGAAGGCGTGCGGCTTTCGCGCGAGCGCATGTACGCCGGCTACGCGCCTGCGCAAGAAGAGCTCGGGTACGCGCCCACCTCGGTTCGCAGCGCGCTGGAGCGCGCGATTTCCTGGTACGGCGCACACGGGTATCTGAATCGTGCCGCCTAGCGGATCGCTCGCAGAGATCGTCGTCCTTGCTGCCGCGACGCCGCTGGAAGCCAACGCGCTGCGACGCGGATTGCCGGGTGCGCGCGTCGTGCAGACGGGCATCGCGCTGGCCGGCTCGGGTGTGCGCCTGGGCAGCGTCGTGATCAGCTGCGGGCTGGCCGGCGGTTTGCGGGCGGACCTTCCAACCGGCACGATCCTCGTGCCTCGTGAAGTGCGCCGGCCCGGTGGAGAGCTGCTCCAGTGCGATGCGGAGCTGGTCGAGCTGCTGGCCGAAGGCGCCCGGCGCCTGGGCGCCGAGCCGATCTTCGATCCGCTCATCACGACCGACGCAATCGTCGCAGGCGCCGATCGCACGAATTTAGCCGCGCAAGGTTATGCCGGCGTGGACATGGAGACCGGCCGGCTGCAAGCCGGGCGCATCGCGGCGGTTCGCGTGGTGCTCGACACGCCGCAGCGCGAACTGCACGCCGACTGGCTGCGGCCGCTGCGGGCGATGCTGTTGCCGTGGAACTGGCCGGAGGCCGCGTGGCTGGCGCGCGAGGCGCCGCGCGCCGCTCGCCTCGCCGCCCGCGTCGTGGCGGAAAGCGGGATTACCGGGGCACGGTACGTATAACGGGCCAATGATCATCGAGCGCATCGACTCGCCGGAAGACGTCAAAGCACTCGAACGCGACGAGGTAGACGTTCTCGCCAGCGAGATTCGGGATCTGCTCGTTCGTACGTGTGCGGTCAACGGAGGGCACCTCGCCCCCAATCTCGGCGTCGTCGAGCTGACGCTCGCGCTGCACCGCGTGCTCGATCTTCCCAAAGACAGGCTCGTTTGGGACGTCTCTCACCAGACGTACGTCCATAAGATCCTGACCGGACGCCGCGACCGCTTTGCGACGCTGCGCAAAGGCGGCGGAATCTCCGGTTTTGCCATGCGCAGCGAATCGCCGTACGATTCGTTCGGGGCCGGCCATGCGAGCACGGCGGTTGCGGCGGCGCTCGGCATGGCGCAGGCGCGCGATCTCGTCGGCGGCGACGAAACGGTCGTTGCGGTGATCGGCGACGGCGCGCTTACCGGGGGGCTCGCGTACGAAGCGCTCAACAACGCCGGCGGGATGAAGAGCCAGTTCATCGTCATTCTCAACGACAACGAGATGTCGATCGCGCCAAACGTCGGTTCGATCGCCTCGTACCTTTCGGTGCTGCGGACGAAACCGTTCGCCAACTTCGTTCGGCGCACCGGAAAGAAGGTGCTCGATCGAATTCCGCTGGGCGGCGCGGCGAAGAAAGCGATCGAAGGCGCCGAGATCGGCGCGATGCACTTCATCGGCCCCTCCGAAAAGACCGCGGTGATCTTCGAGGAGTTGGGCTTCCGGTACATCGGCCCGCTGGACGGCCACAACGTGGACGTGATGGTCGACGCGCTGCAAACGGCAAAGGATTACGATCGCCCGGTGCTGCTGCACGCGCGCACCGTCAAGGGCAAGGGCTACGAGCCGGCCGAGCGCGACTCGCGCACCTTCCACGGCGTCGGTGCGAACGCGTTCGAGCCGAGCGACGGGAGCAAGAAGAGCAGCGCGGCGGCGCGTCCGAAGTTCCAAGATGCCTTCGGCGACGCCATGATCGCCGCCGCGGAGAAAGATCCGCGCGTCGTCGGCATCACCGCGGCGATGCCCGACGGCACCGGGCTCTCGAAGTTCGGCAAGCGTTTCCCGGATCGGTATTTCGACGTCGGGATCGCCGAAGCGCACGCGGTCTGCTTCGCCGCGGGGCTCGCCACGAGCGGGCTGCGCCCCGTCTGCGCGATCTACTCGACCTTCCTCCAACGCGCCTACGACCAGATCGTGCACGACGTCGTAGTGCAGAACCTGCCCGTCGTGTTCTGCCTCGACCGTGCCGGCTTCGTCGGCGACGACGGCCCGACGCACATGGGGCTGTACGACATCGCCTACCTGCGCACGCTGCCCAACGTCACGCTCATGGCGCCGCGCACCGAAGCCGAACTGGCCGTGATGCTCGAGCACGCGCTCTCGCTCAACGGACCCGCCGCCATCCGCTACCCGCGCGGCTCCACGAACGGCAAGCACGACGAACCGCTCGCGCCGCTCGTTCACGGCAAAGCCGAAGTGCTGCGCCGCGGCAGCGGGGTTGCGATCCTCGCCTACGGCACGACGGTGGACGCCGCGCTCGACGCGCACGCGATCCTTCACGACGCCGGCGAGCAGCTTCCGACGGTCGTGAGCGCCCGGTTCGTCAAGCCGCTCGACGAGGAACTACTGCGCGACCTGCAGCGCGATCACGCGCACGTCGTGACGCTCGAGGAGCATTCGCTCGCCGGCGGCTTCGGATCGGCGGTCGCCGAGTACGTTTCCGATGCGGGGCTCAGCTTGCGCGTCGAGCGCGTCGGCGTCTCCAACGTGCTGGTGCAGCACGACTCGCAGGATCGCCAGCGCGTGCTCTTCGGCCTCGACGCGGAAGCGGTCGCCTTGCGCGTGAAGCGGCTCGCGGCAGAACCGGCCTCGCCGCACCTCGTCTGATTCCGCTTCCGTGACCGCTGCGGGCCTGCTTCCCAGCGTAGGGAGCACGCTCGACGGCGTGTTGAGCTTGCGGCGTGCGGCATTCGTCGACGTCGCGGCCATGTCGGCCGACGCGCGCGCCGCTGCGGTCGCCGTCGTGCTCCTTGCGGGCTTGAGCGAGGGGGTCGCGCAGAGCATCGTTCTCTTCGCAAATAAGGTAAAGCCGGCTCGCATGCTGTTGAGCTGCGCGACGGGCGCCTTGCTCTTCTGTTTCGGTTACGCGTTCCTCGTGCTGAGCACGTGGGCCGTCTGCCGTCTGCCCGCCGCGCCGCACCTCCCGCTGGGCGAGTTGGCCGTCGTCTTTGCCGCAAGCTACGCGCCGCTGCTCTTCGCGTTCCTCGGCGCGATGCCGTACCTCGGCCCGGGCATTCTCGCCGTCCTGCGCGTCTGGCATTTTCTCGCGCTGGCCGTCGGCGTCGCCGCCGTCGGCGGCGTCGGAATCTTCGTCGCTGCGGCGTGCGTCGGGGTCGGGTGGGCGGTAATGGTGCTCGCGCAGCGCAGCTTCGGCAAGCCGATCGTCGCGCTCGGAGCGATGCTGCTCGATGCGGTCGCCGGCGTGAAGCTCGTAGACGACGAACGCCTCGTGGTCGGGCGCGCCGTCGCCGCCGAAACGACGGCCCAGCCCGTGCCGGCCGCTGCGATGCCGGCCCCCTCGCGCGCATCGACGGCGGCGAACGTCTGGCGCGTCGCGCTGGGTCTGTGCGGCGTGGCGGTCCTGGCGCTCGCCGTTGCGCTGGCGCTCGATCCGGTACGGCAAACCCTCTTCGGATGGCAAACGCACGCGCCGGCCATCGTGAGCCTTGCAGCGGATCTGCTTTGGCTGGGCATCCTCGCGTTCGTCGTTTCGGCGATGATGGCGCCGCTGGAAACGCTGGGCTGGTGGGCGGGGTGGTACGGCGACACCATTGACGACGCGGCGGGAGCCGTCGTGGCCGACGTGCCGGCGGCGCTGGATGAAACGGCGGCGCGCTACACGATCTACCTGGACGGCATCGCGCAGTCGAGTTCGCGCTACACCCCCGATATCGAAACGTTTCTCGACGCGCTCGCGCCGGAGCTGCCGGCGGGCGTTCGCCTCATTCGCGGCCTCATGGTCTATTCGGTGATGAACCGGCCCCTGGAAGACGATCCGCTCTGGTCGCGCCTGTGGGCGTTCGTAGATGCCGCGCGCTCGGGAAGCTCCGGCGCTTCGGCGGCTCGTGCCGCGCTGGGAATGATCGTCAACTTGCGCAACGTGATGATCGTTGCGGTCTCGGCCGACGCGCGCTACGGCCCGATGTACAACTTCGGCATCGCGTACGTGATGTATCGCTCGCTGCTGGCCCACGGCTACCGTCTTGGAAGCGGCACGCCGGTGACGCTGATCGGCTACAGCGGCGGCGCGCAGATGGCGTGCGGGTCGGCGGCGTTTCTGCGCGATGCGATCGAGGCGCCCATCGAGGTGATTTCGCTCGGCGGGGTGATCAGCGGCGACGATCCGATCCTCGAGCTCGAGCGGCTCTACCACTTCGTCGGCGACAAGGACGCGATCGAGCGAATCGGCCCGGTGATGTTTCCCTCCCGCTGGGGGATTGCGGTGCGCTCGAGTTGGAACGTCGCCAAGCGTCTCGGCCGGCTGCTGGAGATTTCGCTTGGACCGGTCGGACATCAGGTGCCCGGCGGCATGCTCGACCCCGATACGCGATTGCCCGACGGACGAAGCAGCCTACGCCAGACCCTGGACTACATCCGGACGATTTTAGCCGGCGGCGGCCAAGCGGCGCAGCTCGAGCATGAAACGCATCTGCCCCAAGAGCGCGACGTGGTTGGCGAACAGGTAGCCGAAGAAGGCGATCGGCGCGAGCAGAACGGCTAGCACCGGAACGAGGTACGCCAAAAAGACCGGCAAGAAAAATCCGAGAGACAGGACGATGCCGAGCAGGATCGACATCAGCACCGCGTAGGCGAGCGTCTCCCAGAAATGTCCGGTCGTGATCTCCCACGACTCGCCGAACGGGTTCTTGCCGTCGCTCAGCAGGTAGGTCCACGTCGTCAGCGACCACTTCACCCCGAACCAGATGCCGGGGACGACGAGCAAAAGCAGCCCCACTTCCGTCGCCGCGCCGGTGACGATGGCGATGCCGACGACGCCGAACGCGCGCCCGACGGTCATCGCGAAATCCGGACGAACCGTCCGGACGCCTGCCGGGATGATGAAGCAGACCGCTATCGCGCCGGCCAGGTTTGCCGGCTGCAGAGCCAGCTCGAGGCGCAGCTGCTCCTGCATGTCGGGGGCGGCCAGGTATGCCAGCGGCACGCCCAAACCGGCGACGGCGCAAAGTGCCGCCAGCGTGGCGTAGACGCCCATCCGCGAGCGTAGAAGCGGCCAAGCGTCGAGAAATGCGCCTTGTACGATCGCGAAAAGGTCGGGCTGCCGGCGCGTCATGCTCGGCAAGGTTTCGGCCGGCGGCCGGCCGCTCCCGCGATCCGACAAAAGCAGGGTTCCTTGACGCTCCCGGCGACGGGTGCTAGACTCATACCCTATGCCCCGGGGCGCATGACAGCCGCCGCTAGCGAAAGGGCGAGACACCTCCCGCGATAGGAGCCCGTGTTTCGTCTTTTTGGTGTGCCCGTAAACCGGTCCGTGGCGCGTATTTATTGCTTAAATGATTCGTTGCGATAAAGAAAGAGATTAATGGCGAAGACGACAGCTCCGAAGTCCCCTGCGAAGAGCTCGGCGGAGCCTGTTCCTAGTTCTCCTCGTGCCTCCAAAGGGAAGTCGAAGCGATCCGCCGCCGCGCAGAGCGTGGGCAACGGCGCATCCACCGTCATGCCCTCTACCTTTCCTATGCCGACCGGCGCGTTCACCGTCGAGCAGCCGCCGGACCCGGGCCCGAAGCGCGAGCGTTACGCGTTTGCGAAGATCCCGCACGTCCTCGAAATCCCCAACCTCATCGAGCTGCAGAGAGCCAGCTTCGATTGGTTCAAGACCGAAGGTCTCGCCGAGGCGTTTTCTTCGATCTCTCCGATCAAGGACTTCACCGGCAATTTGATCCTTGAGTTCGGCGAGCACTCGCTGGGCGAACCGAAGTACTCCATCGAAGAGTGCCGCGAGCGCGACATGACGTACAGCGCCCCTCTGCGCGTGCGCGTCCGCCTGATTACCGCCGAGTCGGGCGAGATCAAGGGCATTCCCGACCAAGAGATCTTCATGGGCGATTTCCCGCTCATGACCGACAAGGGCACGTTTATGATCAACGGCGCCGAGCGCGTGATCGTGAGCCAGCTCGTCCGTTCCCCCGGCGTCTATTACAGCCAGGACGTGGACACGAACGCGCGCCCGACGTTCAATGCGACGATCATTCCCAATCGCGGCGCCTGGATCGAGTTCGAGACCGATAACGGAACGAAGAACGACGAGACCGAGGGGACGATTGGCGTCCGGATCGACAAGAACCGCAAGATTTACGTCTCGACCTTCGTCCGCGCGCTCTCGCGACCCGATCTCGGCCTGGACTGGGAGAGCGACGAGGCGATCGTGCGTCTTTTTGACGACAGCCCGCTCATCCGCAACTCGATCGAGAAAGACCGCGACGTCAAAACGCGCGAAGACGCGCTCAAGGAGATCTACAAGAAGCTTCGGCCGGGCGAGCCCGAGAACGCCGAAAACGCCGAAAAGCTCCTCGAGTCGCTGTTCTTCGACGAAAAGCGCTACGACCTCGCCGGAGTCGGCCGGTACAAGCTCAACGGCAAGTTTCACTACCGCATCGAGAATCCCGACGTGGACGCTCGGGTCGAGCGCCCCTACCTCGTCATAGACGAGTGCGCCGACGCCGGGCTCGAGATGCCTGCGATGGAAGCGAAGTGCCTGACGCGCGCCGACATGATCGCCGTCATCCGCCGCCTGATCAAAGTGGCGACCGGCATCGTGCCCAAGGACGACATCGACCACCTCGGCAATCGCCGCGTGCGTTCGGTCGGCGAGCTGCTGCAGAACCAGTTCCGCGTTGGATTGCTGCGTCTGGAGCGGGTCGTGCGCGAGCGCATGACCGTCCAAGACATCGAGACCGTCACGCCGCAGGCGCTGATCAACATTCGCCCGGTCGTTGCGGCGATCAAAGAGTTCTTCGGCTCGTCGCAGCTCTCGCAGTTCATGGATCAGACGAACTCGCTGGCCGAGCTCACGCACAAGCGCCGTCTCTCGGCCCTGGGGCCGGGCGGCCTCTCGCGCGAGCGCGCCGGCTTCGAAGTCCGCGACGTCCACCACTCGCACTACGGACGCATCTGCCCGATCGAAACGCCGGAAGGCCCGAACATCGGCCTGATCGGTTCGTTGGCGACCTACGGACGGGTGAACAAGTTCGGTTTCATCGAGACGCCGTACCGCGTCGTGCACGAAGGCATCGTGACCGACGAGATCGTCTACCTGACCGCGGACCGCGAAGACGAGTACATCATCGCGCAGGCAAACACGCCGGTGGATCCCGTCAACGGCAAGATCATGTCGGAATCGGTCGTCTGCCGCTACGCCGAGGAGTACATCGAAGAACCCGCCGCGCGCGTTCAGCTCATGGACGTCTCGCCCAAGCAGATCGTCTCGGTCGCGACGGCGCTCATTCCATTCCTCGAGCACGACGACGCGAACCGCGCCCTCATGGGCGCGAACATGCAGCGTCAAGCGGTGCCGCTGCTGCGGCCCGACGCTCCGATCGTCGGAACGGGCATGGAGTACCGCGCCGCCAAGGACTCGGGCAGCCTGGTCGTCGCCTCCGAGGCCGGCACGGTCACGGCGGTGGACGCCAAGGGCGTCGCCGTGCGCAACGCCGAGGGCGTCGAGCGGGTCTACGAGCTGCTCAAGTTCGTGCGCAGCAACGCCGGCACGTGCATCAATCAGCGGCCGATCGTCGCGGTCGGCGACGGCGTCGTCGCGGGACAGGTCATCGTTGACGGCCCGTCGTCGGATCAGGGCGAGCTGGCGCTGGGCCAGAACGTGCTGGTCGCGTTCATGCCGTGGGAAGGCTACAACTACGAAGACGCGATCCTCATCAGCGAGCGCATGGTCAAAGAGGACCGCTTTACCTCGATTCACATCGAAGAGTACGAGTGCGAAGCGCGCGACACGAAGCTCGGACCCGAAGAGATCACGCGCGACATTCCCAACGTCGGCGAGGACGCGCTGAAGGACCTCGACGAGCGGGGCATCATTCGCATCGGCGCGGAGGTCCGCCCGGAAGACATTCTCGTCGGTAAGGTGACGCCGAAAGGCGAGACGGAGCTCACGGCCGAGGAGCGGCTGCTGCGCGCGATCTTCGGCGAGAAATCGCGCGAAGTCCGCGACACGAGCCTGAAAGTGCCTCACGGCGAGAAGGGCAAGATCATTGACGTCAAGGTCTTCTCGCGGGAGAGCGGCGACGAGCTTTCGCCCGGCGTCAACCATCTCGTCCGCGTCTACGTCGCTCAGAAGCGAAAGATTCTGCAAGGCGACAAGATGGCCGGCCGTCACGGCAACAAGGGCGTCATCGCCAAGGTGCTGCCGGAAGAGGACATGCCCTACCTCGAGGACGGATCGCCCGTAGACATCGTGCTCAATCCGCTGGGCGTGCCCTCGCGCATGAACCTCGGACAGATCATGGAAACGCACCTCGGATGGGCGGCGCGCATGCTCGGCTTGAGCGTTGCGACGCCGGTCTTCGACGGCGCGCACGCCGAAGACATCGCCGAGTGGCTGCAGGACGCCGGATTGCCGGCCGACGGCAAGACGTGGCTGCGCGATGGGCGCAGCGGCGAACGCTTCTCGCGTCCGATCACCGTCGGCTTGATCTACATGCTCAAGCTCGCGCATCTCGTGGACGACAAGATCCACGCGCGATCCACCGGTCCGTACTCGATGATCACCCAGCAGCCGCTCGGCGGAAAAGCGCAGTTCGGCGGCCAGCGCTTCGGCGAGATGGAAGTCTGGGCGCTCGAAGCCTACGGTGCGGCGTACACGCTCCAGGAGCTGCTCACCGTCAAGTCCGACGACGTCGTCGGGCGCGTCAAGACCTACGAGGCGATCGTCAAGGGCGAGAACGTCATGGAGCCGGGCGTGCCCGAGTCGTTCAAGGTGCTCATCAAGGAGCTGCAGTCGCTGGCGCTCGACGTCAAGGTGCTCACGGAGAACCGCGAGGAGGTCGAGATCAAGACGCCCGAGGACGACATGGGCGAGAGCGAGCGGCGCGAGTACGGCTTGTTGATGGGCGACGAGCAGACGGTCGTCTCGCAGACGAGCGTCGCAACGCGCGAGGCTGCATCGGAGGTCCCGGCGGAAGCCGAGGCCGAGGTCGAAGCCGAGGAAGAGGAAGAGGAAGAGATCGACGACAGCAAACCGCTTGATGCGGTTGCCGCGATCCCGACGCCTCCGCCGGCTCCGCGTTCGGCCGAGATCGAACCCGAGGAGCTCTTCACCGAAGCCGAAGAGACCACCGAGGACGAAATCGAAGGGCCGCAAGGCTACGAGCTCGAGGAAGAAGACGAAGAACCGATCTACGAGGACGAGAAACCGGCGTACGAAGGCGACGAAGAGGAAGCCCCGTTCACCGAGAGCAGCCCCGAAGAGGAGTTCTAGTCCGATGAGCAGCCTGCCCAAGGTCGGCATCGTCGGCACGGGGCGCATGGGCGCGAACATCGCGCGCCGTCTCCGCGACGTCGGGTACCCGATCGCCGCGCTCTACGACGTCAACGAGGCCTCCGCGAAAGAGACGGCGGCCGAGACCGGCGGCGAGGTAACGGCGTCGCTCGCGCGCGTGACCGAGCTTTCCGACGTCGTCGTGACGGTCGTTACCGACGACGCGGCCATGCGCGGGATCTTCGCGCCGGATGGGGACTCGCTGCTGGCGGGCGCGCGGGGCAAGCTCTTCGTGAACTGCGCGACGATTACGCCGAAGGTGCACGTCGAAATCGAGCGCCTGGCGCACGAACGCGGCGCGCAGACGCTCGAGGCCTGCATGGCCAGCTCGATACCGCAAGCCCGCAACGGGACGCTCTACCTGATGGTGGGCGGCCGGCGAGACGCATTCGAACGCGCCAAGCCGATGCTCGAAGCGATGAGCGCGTCGCTGCGTTACGTCGGAGAGGCCGGCAAAGCGGCGCAGGTCAAAGCGCTCGTCAACATGGTGATGAACGTCAACACGGCGGGCTTGGCCGAAGGGCTCGGCCTCGGCGAGGCGCTCGGGCTCGACCTCGACGTGCTGCGCGAAGTATTCTCGCAGACCGGGGCTAACTCGCGCGTCCTGGAGACCGACGGCGCGGACATGCAGAACCGCGACCACGACGTCTATTTTTCCGCCGCGCATGCGGCCAAAGATTCCGGTATCGCGCTCGCGCTGGCGCAGGACGTTGATTTGGACCTGCCGCTGGCGCGAGCGACGTACGAGCAGTACGAGCGAATGAAGGCGCTCGGACTCGGCGAGCTCGACAAGTCCGGCATATCGGAGATCACCTTCAAATCGCGCCGCGGCCGCAGCGCCGCAACGCACGCTTAACGCTTGGAAAGAGAAGATAATGACGACGCAAACGCAAGGTAAGGTCGTGCCTTTGGTCGGCTCCGGAGCGACCGGACCGTTGGGCGTGGCGCACCTGCCCCGCCTCTGGCTCAAGCTCACGCTCGCCGGAATGGGCGCGCTCCCGGACGGCTACGACGAGTGCGGAACGGGCTTCGATGGCATGACGCTCGCCGCGCTTGGTCTCGACCGTCAGAAGACGATCGACTTCGTACGGCAGCACAAGCCCACGTACATGGTGTTCGAAGAGTGGGTTGCGGCCAACGGGACGATCGACAAAGCGGCGATCGAGAAGCACAACGCCGCGGTGCACGGGTACCATCATTCCGACGAGCTCGGCAGCGAGATGCGCCGGGCCGCGAAAATCCGAAACGAAGCGATCAAGGATGCGGTGACGCTCAACTTGGTCGAAGACCTCGACGAGTTCCATCGGCACGTCGTCGCTCCGTAAGGTCGCGCTAAGCGACGGAACGTTCACGACCCTCGAGCAGTGGGGCGCTCGAGGGCCGCTGCTCCTTGCCGTCCACGGCATGACGAGCTCGCGCCGATCCTGGGAGCGCTTGGCGCGCCACCTCGACGGACGCTATCGCATCGCGGCCTACGATCAACGCGGTCACGGCGACAGCGCGAGCGTAACGGGACCCATGTCGCTCGAGCGAGGCGTTCGTGACGCCGCCGAAGTCGCAGCCGCTCTGGACGAACCGGCGGCCGCGCTGCTCGGCCATTCCTGGGGCGGTGCGGTAGCGATCCTCGCCGGCGAACGGCTGCCCGTGGCGCGCGTCGCGGCGATCGACCCGATGATCCGCCAAGCCGGCGACGGCTGGTACGAGGAGTATCTCGGCGAGCTGACGGCCGCGTTCGCGCGCACCGGCGCGGCGCGGGACGCGCGGACGCGCGAAGAGTTCGGCGATTGGGCGCCGCTCGACGTCGAAGGCAAGGTGCACGCGGTGCATGCGATGACGGCCGCACCGATCGAGGGCCTGTGGAAAGAGAACCCGGCCGCGGCGTGGGACCTTCGCGCGGCGATCGCAAGCTATCCCAAGCCGCTGCTGCTGGCGATGGCTTCACCCGGCGAGAGCATCAACGACGACGCAACGCTGGCGGAGATTTCGGCGCATCGGGCGGATCTCGTCGAGATCGTCAGCTTCCCCGGCGCCGGCCACAACCTGCACCGCACGGCCTTCGCGCAGTTTGCGAGCGCGCTCTCGGATTGGCTCGATCGATGACGGCGAAGAGCACCTTTCTCGACCAGGCGGTTGGAGAGTACGTCATCTCGACGATGGTGCGCGAGCGCGACGTGCAGCGCGCGCTGCGCGAGGAGACCTTGCAAAACCCGCATTCGCGCATGGCGATCGGTCCCGAGCAGGGCCAGTTCATGGGCGTGCTCGCACGGGCAATCGGAGCGCGCCGCTACCTGGAGATCGGCGTGTTCACCGGGTATAGCTCGCTGGCCATGGCCCTGGCGATGCCGGAGGACGCCTATATCCTCGCGTGCGACGTTGACGCGGAAACGACGGCGATCGCGCGGCGCTATTGGGACGCGGCAGGCGTGGCCGGTAAGATCGATCTGCGCATCGCTCCGGCGCTGGAAACGCTCGACCGCGTGGCGGCCGAGGGCATCGAGCCGTTCGACGTGGCGTTCATTGACGCCGACAAACGCAACGTCGGCGAGTACTACGAGCGCTGCTTGTCGCTCGTCCGCGTCGGTGGATTCGTTCTCGTGGACAACGTCCTATGGGACGGGGCGGTCGCCGACCCGACCGTTGACGATCCGGATACCCGCGCGCTGCGGGCGGTGGCTGCGAAGGCGGCCGGCGACGATCGCGTCAAAGCGTCGCTCGTTCCGATTTGCGACGGGCTGCTCGTCGCGTTGCGGGTGCGCTGACCGCTCGCTAGGGCGGGCGCATCTCGACAAAGCGCGACCACGCATTGGTGCGCGCGCCCGGCGACGGGCGGGCGGCGGCGAGAACGGACGCTCCGACGTCGAAGCAGATGCGGTGCTGCGGGTAGTCCACCGCCATCGCGTGGATCGCGGGAAGATTCGTTTCGAGGATGCCGTTGTAGCCGTCGGGCCGCTGCGGTTCGGTGCAAATGGGCATCGCGGTCTCCGGCGCAGACCCCAAGCGGATCGTTGCGACGGCGCCGCAGGCAAAGCCCTGGCGAACCGCCGAGGGAAGCGTCTCGTAGCCGGCATCGGTTACGAGCGGGTGCCGCAACTGCGTTCGCACGCCGTCCCAGAGCGCGCCGCCGCCGGCCATGCCCGAGTCGAGCACGACGTGGTTGAGCATCGTCCCGTTGATCTCTACCGTTGCCAGCGGCACGTGCGGCGAAAGGTCGATCGGCAGGCAGTGCATTCGCGCGAGGCGCGACGACGGGGGAAAGAGCGTAACGGTCTGCCGGTCGCGATCGATCAGCGTGGGGAAGTGGGCAAAGAAGTCGTAGCCGCACAGAGCGCCGCTTCCGTCGAGGTTCGACGAGATCAACGCGGGGACGTCGTAAAGCGTGTATCCGCCAGCCGAGAAGCGCGCGATCCGCGTCTGCCGGTCCACGTACGTGTGGCCGTCGGGCGCGAGTTCGAAGGTGCCGCCGCGGCCCGAGAGGCCGGCCGCGCTTGCGACGCTTGGCGAGACGATCATGGCCGACGTCCCCGTGTCGAGCACGCACGAAACCCGCTCGCCGTTTACCATCACGGGGATCGTGGTGCGCGTAGCGAGAGACTGGCCCTGCAGGGTAACCGAGGCGGCTGCGGC
Organism: Vulcanimicrobiota bacterium; assembly: GCA_963790985.1. Lineage (GTDB taxonomy): Bacteria > Vulcanimicrobiota > Vulcanimicrobiia > Vulcanimicrobiales > Vulcanimicrobiaceae > Cybelea. The sequence continues at coordinate 937,336 of CAWBQB010000003.1, read as the reverse complement.
GGATGCCGGAAATGCCTGGCGTTGCGCGTACGCAAGGCCCCCGGCGAACGCCGCGCAGAGAATGAGAAAGCGGAACGTCGTTGCTCGCATCACGGACTCGAGCGTAGGGTACCATAGCCGGGCGGGATTCGTCTGCCTCTCTCATCAAAGTGTAAGCGAGTGCACGTAACCTGCGTCGGAGGCGGCCCTGCCGGACTTTACTTCGGCATTCTCGCCAAGCGGCGATTCCCCGAATGGTCCATTCGCGTCCTCGAGCGCAATCGTCCCCTCGACACCTTTGGCTGGGGCGTCGTCTTCTCCGACGCGACGCTGGAGAATCTGCGCGAGGCCGACGAGCCGACGCACGGCCGGATCACGCGCGCCTTCGCGCACTGGGACGACATCGAGATCCACTACAAGGGGCACACCATCGTGTCCGGCGGCCACGGCTTCTGCGGCATATCCCGAAAGCGGCTGCTGGCGATCCTCCAAGAGCGCGCCGCCGAGCTGGGCGTGGAGCTGTGCTTCGAAACCGACGTGAGCGACGTCGCCGCATACCGCGAAACCTCCGACCTGCTCGTCGGCGCCGACGGGATCAACAGCCGCGTGCGCGCGACGTACGCGCAGGCTTTCGAGCCGAGTCTGGATCGCCGCCGCTGCCGTTTCGTTTGGCTCGGAACGACGCTCCCGCTGGATGCTTTCACGTTCATCTTCGAGCGCACGGAGCACGGCTGGTTCACCGTGCACGCCTATCGCTTCGACGACGAGTTGAGCACGTTCATCGTGGAGTGCCGCGAGGAGACCTGGCTCGCGCACGGCCTCGACGCCGCCGGCACGCAAGAGACCATCGCCTTTTGCGAAAACCTTTTCGAGCCGTATCTGCGCGGCCACCGGCTGATGGCCAACAGCGCGCATCTTCGCGGACGCGACTGGCTGAACTTCTCGCGCGTGAGCAACGAGCGCTGGGTGGACGGCAACGCCGTGCTGATGGGCGATGCGGCGCACACCGCGCACTTCTCGGTAGGCTCCGGCACGAAGCTTGCGATGGAAGACGCGATCGGCCTGGCCGACGCGCTCTCGGGCGCGCGCGACGGCGGCTTGCCCGCGGCGCTGGCGAGCTACGAGGAGCTGCGCCGCGTCGAGGTGCTCAAGCTCCAAAACGCGGCGCGCAACTCGACGGAGTGGTTTGAGAACGTCGAGCGCTACGCGACCCTCGAGCCCGAACAGTTCGCCTACAGCCTGCTCACGCGCAGCCAGCGCATCGGGCACGAGAACCTGCGTCTGCGAGACGCGACGTACGTCGGGAAGGTCGAGCGCTGGTTTGCCGCGCAGGAGCGGCCCATTCCGCCGATGTTCGTGCCGTTTCGCTTGCGGGATCTCGAGCTGCGTAACCGCATCGTCGTCTCGCCGATGGACATGTACAGCGCGGCGGACGGCACGCCGGGGGACTTCCATCTCGTGCACCTCGGCGCGCGCGCGCTGGGCGGTGCGGGGCTCGTCTTCACCGAGATGACCTGCGTGACGCGCGAGGGGCGCATCTCGCCGGGCTGCACGGGCATGTATATGCCCGAGCACGTCGCTGCGTGGCGGCGCATCGTTGACTTCGTGCACGAAAACTCGAAGGCGAAGATCTGCCTGCAGCTGGGTCACTCGGGGCCGAAGGGCTCGACGAAGCTCATGTGGGAGGGCATGGACGAGCCGCTCGCAGAGGGGAACTGGCCGGTCGTCGGACCGTCGGCGGTTCCCTACGCGCCGCTCAACCAAGTGCCGCGCGAGTTGACGCGCGACGAGATGGACGAGATTCGGGATGCGTTCGTTCGCGCCGCCGCGATGGGGCTCGAGGCGGGATTCGACATGCTCGAACTGCACTGCGCTCACGGGTACCTGCTCTCGTCGTTCATCACGCCGCTGCGCAACCGGCGGACGGATGCGTACGGCGGCTCGCTGGAAAATCGCTTGCGCTACCCGCTCGAAATCTTTGCGGCGATGCGCGCGGTGTGGCCGGCGAAGCGTCCGATGTCGGTGCGCATCTCGGCAACCGATTGGGTCGACGGCGGCGTCACGGGCGACGACTCCGTCGAGATTGCGCGCGCCTTCAAGGCTGCCGGCGCCGATCTCATAGACGTTTCCGCCGGGCAGACGTCTACCGACGCAAAGCCCGTCTACGGGCGCATGTTCCAAACGCCGTATGCGGACCGGATTCGCAACGAGGCCGGCATCGCGACCATGGCCGTGGGCAATATTACCGACAGCGATCAAGTCAACGCGATTCTCGCCGGCGGCCGCGCCGATCTGGTCGCGTTGGGACGTCCGCATTTGGCCGATCCGTTCTGGACGCTGCACGCCGGGGCGCAGCTAGGCTACGCCGACGCGCCGTGGCCGGTTCAATACGTCGCCGGAAAAGAGCAGCTCGAGCGCCTCGTCGCGCGCGCGAAGGAGCTCGCGACGTGAGCCTCGCGGGCAAGCACGCGATCGTGACCGGCGGCCGGCGCGGCATCGGCCTGGCAGTAGCTAACGCGCTCGCATCGGCGGGCGCGCGGGTAAGCGTCGTCAGCCGCTCGCCGGGGGATGCGCCGTTCTTTGCCGCCGTCGCCGACGTCACCGACGAAAACGAGGTCGCGCGAGCCTTCGCCGCCTGCCGCGAGGCCAACGGCCGGATTTCGATTCTCGTAAACAATGCCGGCATCGCGGAATCGGCGCCGTTGACGCGCACCGATGCGGCGATGTGGCAGCGCATCATCGCGACGAACCTCACCGGCACGTTCCTCTGCACGAAAGAGGCCGCCGGCGACATGCTCGCTGCTGGATGGGGACGCATCGTCAACGTCGCGAGCACGGCAGGGCTGGCTGGTGCGCCGTACCTCGCGGCGTACTGCGCGAGCAAGCACGGCGTCGTGGGCTTCACGCGCGCGATCGCCGCGGAGCTGGCGAAGAAGGGCGTCACGGCGAATGCGGTCTGCCCGGGCTATACGCAGACCGACATGATGGGCGCGACGATCGAGAACATTACGCAGATAACCGGTCGCGACGAGGCGAGCGCGCGCGAGTTCCTCGCGCAAGCGAATCCCGAAGGGCGCATTGCGACGGTCGAGGAGGTTGCCGAAGCCGTGCTCGATCTCATCATCGGCGGGCAAACCGGGCTCGCCGTCGTCGTGCCCCGCCCCACGCTGTCACCCCGAGCGGAGTCGAAGGGGTGAGCCTAGGCGCCGTACCATCGCAGGCGCGGCCAAATCTGGGCAAGCGGGGCCACGGGATCGCGGCAGAGGTAGATCGGCGCCGGCCCTTCGACGATCCATTTATACGGTTCGTCGGAGGTTCGCATCAGCACGACGCTGCGATAGAAACGGCGCAAGAGGTCGATGCGCGTCGCTCCGATCGCGATGAGCGGGTTCCCATCGTAGCCATGCGTTCCCCAGAGGTAGTAGGAGTTCTGACTCGAGATTACGGGCGGCAGACCGTAGGCCGGGCCGAAGAGATCGAGCGCGCCCGCGTCGCCGTACGTGTCGGCGTAGATCGCCGTGTGCGAGCGCTGCGACGCGGGCAGCGCGTCGTAGACGGTCGCGACGTCGCGCGCTAAACGCTGCCAGCCGAACTCTTCGGCGAAGACGGGTTGAATCAGCCGCGCCGGAGCGCCGTTGCGCCCGGTGAGCCCGAGCAGTTTTGCGTACGCGACGAGCCCGCCGACCGGCAGGATCGGAAGCGAGAGGGGAAGCGCGGCGATCCCGACCGCGAGCAGCGACGCGAGCACGGCCGTGCGCGCGACCGGCGCCGCGCGCTCGATCGCGAACGCGCCGATGGCGAGCAGCGAGGCGTAGATCCCGACGATATAGTACCCCTTTGCGCCGAGCGCCGCGGCGACGCAGAAGACGACGGCGTAGGCGATGCCGGCGAACCGAAGATCGCGCAGCGCTGCGAAGCGGAACGGGGCGATCGCGCCCGCAAGCCACAGGATCGCCGAGATCGGATTGGTGTAGAGGAGCTGCTCGAGCGCGAAGGCCACGCCATTTCCGGCAAGGTTGCGGTACTCCAATGCGAAGCCGCTCTGCAGCGCGGGGCGATGTGCGGCATCGCCCAGGAGAACCTCGACGATAGGCCATCCGTGCGCGGCCTGCCACGCGAGGTTGGGTGAAAGCAGCACGAGCGAGAAAGCCGCGGCGGCGGGAGCGTACCACGAAAGCAAGACGCGACGCTGCGGCGTCGCGAGCAATCCGGCGGCCAATCCGGCGACGAGCAGGCCGATCGAGTATTTGCCGTACGCGCCCGCGGCGACGCTACAGGCGAGAGCCAGCCACCAGACCGGGGCTTGCGCCGCCGGCGCGCGCACGAGCCGCACCGTGAGGTAGATCGTAAGCGTCCAGAAGAGCGGCTCGAAGGACGTCGTCGTCAGCGTGTTGCCGAGCAACAGGTAGGCGGGCAGCAGAAACGTTGCGAGCCCGGCAGTCACCTGCGCGAAGGGTCCCCCGCCCAACTCGCGGCACAGGCGTACGGCGAGCCAAACCGTGCACGCCGCCGCTAGGACCGGCAAGGCGCGCAGCGCGACGAGCGCGTAGCCGGCGGGGCCGGCAAGCCACGCGGCCGCGGCGACGAGCGGAGGCTGGTCTACGTAGCCCCACGCCAAGTGTTTGGAGCAGGCGATGAAATAGAGCTCGTCGCGGAAATAGCCGTAACGCGCGGCCGTTAGAGCGTGGACGAGCGCGGCGAGCAGTGCGAGCGCCGCGCCGATCACACGGCGCGCCGCGCGAGTGCCAGCAGGCTCAGCGCGAAACCGCAGACGCCCGACCAAATCCAGGAACCCAGCGCGATGTTCCAGTCCCACCACATCCCGTCGCTCAACAGCGTCGCGAGGAGATAGACGCCGACGTACGTCATCGGCACGGCGATGGCAAACCAGCGCAGCGCGCGCGTCCCTCCGGGCAGCGGGCGCGGATCGAAGCGTCGTACGAATGCGTCGGCGACGATGCCCGCCGCGATGGACTGCGCCAGCGTTACCGCGAGCAGCGGGGTCTGATTGGTGAAGGCGGCCGCAGCCGGAGCTGCGCCGAGCACGTAGAGGATCGTGAACGTCCCGGGGCAGGGCCGAATTCGCGCGACCGTCCACACCGCGAAGCCGGCGACGAGCGTGCTCTGCAGCAGCACGATGAGCACGCCGCTGGAGATCTTGTAGTACCCGATGCTCAGGGCGGTCAGGTAATGCGGCGTGAACGGCGCGATCGGCGGCGGCGCGTTCGTTCGCCCGGCCGCGGGATCGAAGGCGTAGGCGGTGCCGAAGTGCACCAAGATCAGCCACGTCGCCAGGCCCAGGACGAGCGGAAGCTGTCGGCGCAAGCTCGTGGAGGTGCGGTCGGCGAGGACCGAGCGAATGGGGCCGCTCGCTATGAAGAAGATGCCCAAGCCGAGCACCTGGTGGGTCGGGCTCAGCAACGCGTCGACGCCCTCTTCGATTCCCAGCAGCGCGTGCCAGATCATGTCGCCGATGCCGGCGCAGATGAAGATCGGGATGCCCAGCAGCGCGATGCGGTACGGGCGCGGAAAGACGTCGCTCCAGGCATAGCCGAGCCGGCGCCCGTGCAGCGCGAAGGCCGCGAGCGCCAGCAGCGCCGCGGCCATTCCGGAGTAAAAGACGGCGTGATAGGGCGTGAAGAAACTCTCGACGGGAACGTGGCCGTGCGCCCAGGCATCGAGGAAGAAGCCGCCGGCGATCCAGACGCCGCAGATGCCGATCGCGTAATCGAGCGCGAGGCTTCGCGGAGCGGCATCGTGGCGCACCATAAAACGGCCCTTACGCGCCGGTCGTGCGGGCGCCTTCTCGCGAGCAGGTGGCGCGCTTTCGGATTCCGTAGGACTCCAAGCGTGGCCGTTCGTTACGGAGCGTACGTTCTGGTCGTACTGCTCGCAGCGTGCACCTCGCACGCCGTCGCTCCGGCGAGGCTCGTCGCGGGCATCGCCGAGCTGCCGACGCCGCAGCTCGAGCCCAACGGCGCCGCCCCGCGCATCTTGGCCATGCACTTCTCCTCGCTCGACGTTCGCCGCGGCTCGAGCTGGTACGGTGAGTTTGTTACGACCACGAACGTAGCCAGCATCGAGGTGCGCACGAATCTCTTTTCGATCAACGTCCCGCACCGCAGCCCCGGCCGCTTCGCCTTCGCACTGGACGTCCTGGACACGCCGCCGATTTTCGTGCGCGCCTATCGGCTGCGCGTGATCGGCCGCAACAGCGCGGGCGCCGAGTACGAAGAGGACGTACCCTTCCGCATCCGATGACGAAGGCGCGCTACGAAATCACCCGCGGCGTGATGACGATTACGCTCGATCGCCCGGAGCGCAAGAACCCGCTCACCTTCGAACTCTATGCCGAGCTTCGCGACAGGTTTCTGGCCCTGCCCGGTGAGGGCGGCGTCAAGGCGGTGGTGCTCACGGGCGCCGGCGAGAACTTCTGCTCGGGCGGGGACGTGCACGAGATCATCGGCCCGTTGACGCAACGCGGACCGGACGAGTTGCTGGCGTTCACGCAGATGACCGGAGACCTCGTCAAGGCGATGCGCGCAGCGCCGCAGCCGATCCTTTGCGCGATCGACGGCGCGTGCGCCGGCGCCGGTGCGATTCTGGCCATGGCGGGAGACCTTCGCTATGGTACCGAGCGCTCGCGCGTGGCCTTCCTCTTCGTTCGCGTCGGGCTCGCGGGCTGCGACATGGGGGCGTGCGCGATGCTGCCGCGCATCGTCGGCCTCGGCCGCGCCGGCGAGCTTCTCTACACGGGCCGCTCGATCTCGGGCGAAGAGGCGTACCGGTGGGGCTTCTACAACGAGCTCTGCGCGCCCGAAGCGGTGCTCGCGCGTGCGCAAGACGTGGCGCGCTCGCTCGCGGAAGGTCCGTCGCTGGCGCATGCGATGACGAAGAAAATGCTGCGCGACGAGTGGGCGATGCCGCTCGACGAGGCCATTGACGCCGAAGCCCGCGCGCAGGCAATCTGCATGGAGAGCAACGATTTCCGGCGCGCGTACGAATCGTTCGTCGCGAAGCGGCCGCCGAAGTTCGAAGGGGACTGACGAGCGCGATGCGACGGATCGACTGGCCTTTTTTCGACGAAGAGCATCGCGCGTTCGCGGCGGGGCTGAAGAACTGGCTCGGCGGCGCCGGGATGGCGCCCGACGGCGGCGACGCCGACGCGCTCTGCCGCGCGTGGGTGCGGGCCCTCGGTGAGGGAGGCTGGCTGCGCGCGTGCGTGCCAGGCCGCTTCGGCGGCCTTCGCGCCGAGCTCGACGTGCGCACGCTCTGCGTCGCGCGCGAAACGCTCGCGCACGAGAGTGCGCTGGCCGACTTTGCGTTCGCGATGCAGGGGCTTGGAAGCGGGCCGCTGACGCTTTTCGGCAGCGCCGAGCTGCAGCGGCGCTACTTGCCCGACGTTGCCGCCGGGCGCCGCATCGCGGCGTTCGCGCTCTCGGAACGCGAAGCCGGATCGGACGTCGCGGCGCTGACGACGCGAGCTCGGCGCGACGGCGACGCGTACGTCATTGACGGTGAGAAGGCGTGGATCTCCAACGCCGGCATTGCGGATTTTTATATCGTGTTCGCGCGCACGGGCGTCGAAGGCGCCAAGGGCCTCACGGCGTTCGCCGTGGACGCCGCGACGCCGGGCCTCGTCGCCGGCGAGCGCGTCGAAACCATCTCGCCGCATCCGCTGGGAACGCTGCGGTTCGAGCAGGCAGCCGTGCCTGCCGCCTGCCGGATCGGCGACGAGGGCGAGGGCTTCAAGATCGCGATGGCGACGCTCGACGTGTTTCGCAGCACCGTCGGCGCGGCGGCGCTCGGGTTTGCCGCGCGCGCGCTGCTCGAGTCGGTCGCTCACGCGAAAAGCCGCCGTTTATTCGGCGCGCCCCTAGCGAATCTGCAGATGACGCAGGCGGCGATCGCGGCGATGGCGACCGACGTAGACGCAAGCGCGCTGCTCGTGTATCGCGCGGCGTGGGTGAAGGACTCGGGGGCCGCCCGGGTCACGCGCGAAGCAGCGATGGCGAAGTGGTTTGCAACCGAAGCCGCGGGGCGCGTCTGCGATCGGGCGGTGCAGCTTTTCGGCGGACGGGGCGTCACCCGCGGCGAGATCGTGGAGCGGCTCTACCGCGACGTGCGGGCCCTGCGCGTGTACGAGGGCGCGAGCGAGATCCAGCAGCTCGTCATCGCAAAGCAGACGCTCGAGCCGTAAGTCGTGGGCGTGACGTCGCATCTGGACGGCTTTGCCGAAGAACGTCTGCCCTCGGGCGCGCAGATGCCGGAGCACTACTGCGGCATCGAGCTGCGCTGCCCCGAGCGCTTCAATGCCGCCGCGTACCTGCTCGACCGTCGGGTAGACGCAGGCGACGGCGGACGCCGCTGCATCGTGGCGCCGGGCGTCGAATGGACGTACGAGACGCTGTTGGCGAATGCAAATAAAATCGCGCGCGTTCTCGCCGAAGACCTGGGCGTCGAGCCGGGCAATCGCGTCCTGCTCCACGCGCCGAACACGCCGATGCTCGCGGCCTCTTGGCTTGGGGTGCTAAAGGCCGGGGGCATCGTGGTGACGTCCATGCCGCTCTACCGTGCCGGCGAACTGCGCTTCATGCTCGAGAAGGCGCAGGTCAAGCACGCGCTCTGCGATGCTCGCCTGAGCGAAGAATTGGAGCGCGCGTGCGAGGGATATCACGGCGTCCACGTCGCGACGATGGATGCGGCGGCGCCGACGGGTTCGCTCGCGCGCGCGATGGCCGCAAAGCCGGCGACGTTCGATAACGTCGCGACGGCTGCGGATGACGTCGCCATGGTCGCGTTTACGTCGGGGACGACCGGCACGCCGAAGGCGGCGATGCACTACCATCGCGACGTGCTTGCGACCTGCGAAACGTACGGCGCGCACGTGCTGCGGCCGCGGCGCGAGGATCTCTTCTGCGGGAGCCCGCCGCTGGCGTTTACGTTTGGGCTGGGCGGATTGCTGCTCTTTCCGCTCTATGCGGGTGCCGCAACGCTGCTGCTCGAGAAGGCGGGCCCGTCGGAACTGTTGGACGCCGTCGCGCGGTACGGCGTCACGACGCTCTTCACCGCTCCGATCGCCTACCGGGCGATGACGAACGCGGCGGAACGTTACGATCTTTCCACCCTGCGCACGTGCGTCTCGGCCGGCGAAACCTTGCCCAAGTCGGTGTGGGAAGGCTGGCATGCAAAGACCGGCGTGAAAATACTCGACGGCATCGGCAGCACGGAGATGCTGCACATCTTCATCGGTTCGCCCGAGGGCGAGGTTCGCGCAGGTTCGACCGGGCGAGTCGTGCCCGGCTACACCGCCGAGATCCACGACGACGACGGTCATCCGCTCCCCGACGGAACGATCGGGCGCCTCGCCGTCAAGGGCCCCACCGGCTGCAAGTACTTACAGGACGAACGGCAGGAGATCTACGTGCGGCACGGCTGGAACTACCCCGGCGACGCCTACCGGCGCGACGCCGACGGCTACTTCTGGTACGTTGCGCGAACCGACGACATGATCGTCTCCGCCGGCTTCAACATCTCGGGACCCGAAGTCGAGCAGGCGCTCATCGCGCACGCAGACGTCAAAGAGGTTGCCGTCGTCGCCAAGCCCGATCCCGAGAAAGAGACGAACGTCGTCAAGGCATTCGTCGTGCTCGTAGATGGATGCGAGCCCGGCGAGAATAAAGCCGACGAGCTGCGCGAGTTCTGCAAGACGCAGATCGCCGCGTTCAAGGCGCCCCGCGAAGTCGAATTCGTCGAAGAGCTCCCGCGCACCCAGACCGGCAAACTGCAGCGCTACAAACTCCGTTCGTCACCCTGAGCGAAGTCGAAGGGCGTTGTCACCCTGAGCGAAGTCGAAGGGCGAAGGGCGAAGGGCGCTGCGCCCTACTGCTGCGGGGACGCTCGCTCCGGACATCCTGTCCTTCGCTCGCTCGACCCGATTTGCGAGAGAACGCAGTAAGGAAGTAATGACGTCCTGTCATGCTCGCAAATCTGGACGCCCCTTAGCAGTACGACGCAGCACCCTTCGCCACGCCGTCACCCTGAGCGGAGTCGAAGGGTCGCAGCGGGTCATGCTTCGACTTCGCTCAGCATGACAGATTGGTGTCACCCTGAGCGGAGTCGAAGGGCGAAGGGTGACGTGCGCGCCCGGAGGTCAGGCGGGTTTCGGCAACACCGCCGTCGCTTCGATTTCGATCTTTGCGCCTTCTTCGAGGAGATCGGCGACCTGCACGAGCGTCATCGCCGGATAGCAGTCGCCGACGATCTCACGATACGACGCGCCGAGCGCGCGCAAGTTCGCGCGGTACTCGGCTTTGTCGGTGACGTACCAGGTGAGCCGGACGAGGTGCGACGGTTCACCGCCCGCGGCGCGTACAACGGCTACGACGTTGCGGAGCGCCTGGCGGGCCTGCTCGAGGAAACCTGAGGCCAGGGCGCCGCGTTCGTCCCAGCCGATCTGCCCGGCGATGGCGAGGTAGCGGCCCTCGGCCAGGACGGCGTTGGCGTAGCCGCTCGGACGCGGCCATCCCGCCGGATTGATCGCTTCGCTCACGCGTAATCCTCCACGGTGGTGCGGTCGATTCCCGGCTGCACCCGCACGGCCTGCAGCAGCAGCGTTCCCGCGATGCTGACGAGCAGGTTGAGAGCGAGCGAGTAAATGGCGATGAAGCCGGTGAGCTCGACCCCCAAGACGTGGAGCGTGTACGTGGGCGTGAAGCCGCCGGCGTACGCCATCGCAGCGCTCGCGATGCTGCCGCAGGCCCAGCCCGTCAGCAAGGCTTTGGGATGGAACCAGCGCGTCCACAGGCCCAGTGCGAACGCCGGGATGATCTGCACCATGATCGCGCCGCCGAAGAGTTGGAAGTCGATGGCGTACGGCACGGGAACGAAGAAGATGAAGAGCAGCGCGAACGCGCAAATCGCAAGGGTCAGGAACTTCGCCACCGACGTTTCCACGTGCTCGCGGTGCGGCGAGAACTCGCGCAGCACGTTGCTCGTGAACAGATTCGCCGCACCGATGCACATGATCGCCGCCGGAACCAGCGCGCCGATCACGATCGCCGCGTCGGCGACGCCGGCGAACCAGCCCGGAAAGAATTTCGCAAAGAGCAGCGGCACGACGTTGGTCGAGTCTTTCGACGAGATGCCTGCGGCAATCGCACAGTATCCTAAGAGCGCCAGGAATCCCAGCAGCAGCGAGTAGACCGGCAGCAGCGCGGCGTTGCGCCGGACGACTTCTTTCCCGCGCGCCGCGAGAACGCTGGTCACGGAATGCGGGTAGATGAAGAGCGCGAGCCCCGATCCGATCGCCATCGTGACGTAGGCGAAGTACTGCTGCGGGGCGAGATAGACGGCTGAGGGATGCGGCCGCGCCGCGAGCACGCGTCCGGCGACGTCGAGGACGTGCGGCCAGCCGCCGAGGCTTCGGGGAATGACGGCGACCGCGGCGATCACGGTGATGTAGATCAGCGCGTCCTTGACGAACGCGATGAGCGCGGGAGCGCGCAGGCCGCTGACGTACGTGTAGCCCGCAAGGACGACGAAGGCGACGGTAAGAGCGGGGACGCCGTTGCCCGCGCCGAGCGCGCCGAGCTGCCGGAAGACGGCGCGCATGCCGACGAGCTGGAGCGCGATATACGGCAAGACGGCCAGGATGCCGGTAGCGGCGACGGCGATCTCGAGCGAGCGATCGCCGAAGCGGTCGCGAACGAAGTCGGCGGTCGTGATGTAGCCGCGTTTGCGTGCGATTCCCCAAAAGCGCGTGAGAACGAGAAACGCGACGGGATAGGCGACCGTCGTGATCGGGACGGCAAAGAACCCGAGCGCGCCGACGCCGTATACGAGGGCCGGCACCGCGACGAAGGTGTACGCGGTGTAGATGTCGCCGCCCAGCAAGAACCAGGAGACGATCGTTCCAAAGCGCCTGCCGCCGAGAGCCCACTCTTCGAGGTCGGCGAGATTGCCGCCGCCCCATCGCGCGGCGAAGAAGCCGAGCAGCGTGACGCCGAGCACGAGGACGGCCAGGACGATGGCCGCGCTAGACATCGTTGGCTTCGCGCGTGACGGCGCCGACGAACCCGAGGATGGCCGCGGTCAGCGCGACCCATGCGAACTGGTACCAATAAAAGAAGGGAAGCCCGAAAAGCGGCGGTCGTGCGTGGTTGTAGATCGCGGGAAAGAGCATCCCGGCAAGCGGAAGCGCGAGCAGCGTGTAGGCGAGGCGCCGCATGGCCGCGTCGTTTCGTGCGCCGCACCCAGGCGCCTCTCGTCTGCGGGCGCCACGAAGGGCACCGGCGCTTACAAGGCAAAGCAAGCACCTAACTACTCGGAGCACAAGCGCAAAACCGAAAGGGGCTTGCCCATGTCCGTAACCCAACCCCCTAAAGATACGCCGTTCGGGCTCGAGCCGAACGTGGCGGCAGGGCTCGCATACCTATTCTGCCTGCTCGGCGGCGTCGTGATGCTGCTCGGCGGCGGAACGAACAAATTCGTGAAGTGGGCGGCGGCTCAGTCCATCACGCTGTGGGCGGTGTACTTCATCCTTTCGTTCGTACTCAGCTTCATCCACCTCTGGCTGCTCTATCCGATCCTTTGGGTGCTCTCGCTCGTCCTGTGGCTGTGGACGTTCATCAGCGGCTTCCAGGGTAAGGAAGTGCGCGTTCCGGGCATCGACGCTCTGACGCAGAGCATCTTCAAGTCGCAGCTGTAGGGGATCGTCCGGGTTCCCGCCCCGGGTATCGAAGCCGTAGGAGCGGGCGCTCGAACAGGTAGGTCACGAGCGTAGCCTGCGCGATCGCGACGGCGAACGCCGTCGCGGTGTAGCGCATCTGCCACACCGGGTCTTCGTGCGGCCGGCCTTCGTACGGCGGCAGATGATGGGCGTAGAGCTCGCGCGCGAGCAACTGGTGGTAGAGGTACAAGTTGTACGAGATCGTCGCGAGGAAGCGCAGGGGTGCGTTGTCGAGCAAGATCTTCCACCAGCGCGGGCCGGCCAGCGAGGCCAGCGCAAAGATCGCAAATGCGGCACCGAGCAACGGCCGGTTGCCGATTTGCCAAACGCCCGACCACTGGTCGTCGAAGCGGTGGGCGTAGAGACTTTCCAGCAGTACCGCAAGCCACGCGACGGCGCCGAGCGCGACGAGCGGCGCGAGCGCGCGCAGGCGAGAGGCCTGCCAACCCGCGCCGTAGCGGGAGAACGCGTACGCTGAGATCATGCCGAACGCGAAGATGTCGAGGTACCCGGGCAAGTTCTCCTCGTACGAGGTGAAGAGCGTCGCGTAGCAGCAGTGCGCCAACGCGGCGCGCCAAGCCCAGGCGAGGGCGATCATCGCAGCAGCGGTAAGCCAGGGCTGCCTTCGGAAGCACCACCACACCAACGGAAAGACGCAGTAAAATTCTACCTCGATCGCCAGGGTCCACAGGACGCCGTCGATCGCGCCGAAGCGCAGGGGAAACCACGTGTGGACGAAGAGCAGGTGCGTCAGCAGGTCGGGCACGGGCGACGCGTTGGGCTGGTTCTGCGCGTAGCCGGTCGCGTAGGCCACGCCGATGGCGAGCAGGTACGAGGGAACGATTTTAATGAAGCGGCGCCATGCGAACTGGCCCCAGCCGGGCTCGGGCGACCCCCTAAGCGCTGCGCGGACGAAGGGATACGAGATCACGAACCCGCTGAGAAAGAAGAAAAGGTGAACCCCCACGAAGCCGGTCGCCGGCACGAAGTCGAGCGAGGGCCGGGGGAAAGCCAGGAGATCTCCCAGACGTGGTACCAGACCACCAGGAGCACGGCGATGCCGCGGAGGCCATCGAGGACCCCGAGCCGCGACCCTTCGGGGAGCGTAGCGCCGGCCGCCATGGGAGCCTGTTACGCGCGCCGGCAGCCTGGGGTCCTCCGGCTCGAACCCGACTCCGGCATTTGACGCCAAAATGGGGCCCTGATATAGTTGTGGTTCGGTCCCACCCGCGGGTGAGGCCGTTGTTTGTGTGCTAGGGAGCGAGCTGTTTGCCGACTATTAACCAACTCGTGCGCCGGGGGCGCGAAAAAACCGAGCAGAAGGTGAAGACCCGGGCATTCCGGGTGATCCTCACGGGGCCGAAACCGGGCCACCCGGATCTGCCGACCCGGACGTTCGAAGTCGTCGGGAACCCGCAGCGCCGCGGCGTCTGCACGCAAGTCAAGACCGTAACCCCGAAGAAGCCGAACTCGGCCCTTCGTAAGGTCGCTCGCGTTCGCCTGACCAATGGCGAAGAGGTGACCGCGTACATTCCCGGCATCGGCCACAACCTGCAGGAGCACTCCGTCGTGCTCGTGCGCGGCGGCCGCGTCAAAGATCTGCCGGGCGTTCGCTACCACATCATTCGCGGCACCCTCGACACGGCCGGGACGGCCAACCGCAAGCAAGGCCGCTCGAAGTACGGCGCCAAACGCGAGAAGAAGAAGTAAATGCCACGCAAAGGTCCCGCGCCGAAGCGGCAAATTCTCCCCGACGGGAAGTTCAACTCCAAAGTGCTCGCGCGCTTCATCAATAAGGTCATGCTTCGCGGCAAGAAGTCGACTGCCGAGCACATCACCTACGGAGCGCTGGAGATCGTGGCGGAGAAGACGGGCCGCGATCCGATGGAAGTTTTCTCGCAAGCGCTGTCCAACGCGATGCCGCTGGTCGAAGTGCGGCCGCGCCGCGTCGGCGGAGCGACGTACCAGGTGCCGATGGAGGTCCGCCCGGATCGCCGCCAGGCGATGGCGATGCGCTGGCTCATCGGTTTCGCGCGCGCCCGCGGCGGCCGCTCGATGGAAGAGAAGCTGGCCGGCGAGCTGCTGGACGCATCCAACAACACCGGTGCGACGATTAAGAAGCGTGAAGACACGCATAAGATGGCCGAGGCCAATAAGGCTTTCGCGCACTACCGCTGGTAATCTAGACTAGACTTAAACCATGGCTGCAAGGGAATATCCGCTCGAACGCACGAGGAACATCGGCATTGCCGCGCACATTGACGCCGGCAAGACGACCTGTACCGAACGCATCCTGTTCTTCACCGGACGCGTGCACAAGATGGGCGAAGTGCACGACGGCGCCGCGACGATGGACTGGATGGTTCAGGAACAGGAGCGCGGCATTACGATCACGTCGGCCGCGACCGCGACGACGTGGCGCGACACGCGGATCAACATCATCGACACGCCCGGTCACGTAGACTTCACCGTCGAGGTCGAGCGCTCGCTGCGCGTGCTCGACGGCCTGGTCGCGCTCTTCGATTCGGTCGCGGCGGTGCAGCCGCAGTCCGAGACGGTCTGGCGGCAGGCGAACAAGTATCGCGTTCCGCGAATCATCTTCGTGAACAAGATGGATCGAATCGGCGCCGATTTCTTCAACGTGGTCGAGAAGATTCGCGAGCGTCTCGGCGCGCGCGCGGTTCCGATTCAAGTGCCGATCGGCGCCGAGGACAAGTTCAAGGGCGTCGTAGACCTCTTCACGATGAAGAAGACCGTCTACACCGACGACCTCGGTACGACGGCAGCGCAGGAAGACGTTGACGGCGAGCTCAGGGAGCTGGCCATGGAGTGGCGCCGGCATCTCGTCGAGGCGATCGCCGAGCAGGACGACGAGCTCCTGGAGATGTTCTTCGAAGGCAAAGAGCTGCCGATCGAACGGATGAAGACGGCGCTGCGCAAGGCCACCATCGAGGGCACCGTGCTCCCGATGCTCTGCGGCTCGGCGTTTAAGAACAAAGGCGTTCAACCGCTCCTCGACGCGGTCGTCGAGTACATGCCTTCGCCGCTGGAAGCCAAAGCAATCGTCGGGCGCGATCCCAAGAGCGGCGACGAGATCGGGCGCAAGCCCGACGACGCCGAGCCGTTTTGCGCGCTTGCGTTTAAGATCGCGACGGATCCGTACGGCAACCTGACGTACTTCCGCGTGTACTCCGGCGTGCTCAACAAGGGCAGCTACGTCCTCAACTCCCGCACCGGGCGCAAAGAGCGCATCGGCCGCATCTTGCGGATGCACGCCAACCACCGCGAGGACATAGACTCGATCGGCGCCGGCGACATTGCCGCGGCGGTCGGCCTCTCCGACACGCGCACCGGCGACACCCTCTGCGACGAGCGTTCGCCGATCGCGCTCGAGTCGATCACCTTCCCCGAGCCGGTTATCCACCAGGCGATCGAGCCCAAGAGCAAGGCCGACCAGGACAAGCTCGGTCTCGCCTTGGCGCGCCTCGCCCAGGAAGATCCGACCTTCCGCATGCGCACCGACGAAGAGACCCAGCAGACGATCATCGCGGGGATGGGCGAGCTGCATCTCGAGATCATCCTCGACCGCCTGCGCCGGGAGTTCAAAGTCGAAGCGAACGTCGGCAAACCGCAGGTCGCATACAAAGAAGCCATCACCAAGCAGGTCGAAAAGGAAGGCCGCTTCGTGCGGCAGACGGGCGGCAAGGGACAGTACGGCGACGTCTGGCTGCGCGTCGGGCCGCAGCCGCCGGGCACGGGCTTCGTCTTCGAGTGGAAGATCGTCGGCGGCGCGGTTCCCAAGGAGTACGCGAAAGCCGTCGCCGAGGGCGTTCGGGAATCGGCGCAGAGCGGCGTTCTGGCGGGTTTTCCGGTTATGGATTTCAAGGTCGAGGCGTTCGACGGCTCCTATCACGACGTAGACTCGTCGGAAATGGCCTTCAAGATCGCCGGGTCCATGGCGTGGAAGGAAGCCAACCGCGCCGCCGGCCCGATTCTTCTCGAGCCGATCATGAAGGTCGAAGTGACGACGCCCAAAGAGTACATGGGCGCGATCAACGGCGACTTGAGCCGGCGTCGCGGCGCGATCCATTCAACCGAGGAAGCGCCGGGCGGCGCCCAGGTGATCACCGCGCACGTGCCGCTCTCGGAGATGTTCGGTTACGCCACCGACATGCGCTCGGCTACGCAAGGCCGAGCCACCTACACCATGGAGTTTGCTCACTACGAAAAGGCGCCGAAGAGCGTCGAGGAAGAGATCGTCGCCAAGGCGGCGGGAAAGAAATTGGCACCCGCCTAAAGGCCCCTGGCTACGTTGACACCGCCCGCTTTTGCCTGATAATATTCCGGGGTCGTGGCGCCCCCTCCGTGGGGGCGTTTACCTCGTAAGGCAGGAGCAGGCACGCAAACGCCAGGCCCCGTGTATTAGCAGGGAACCTGCACGGGCTGGCTGCAACGCGCTTTGAAAGGAAGAAAATGGCAAAGCAAAAGTTCGAGCGCACGAAACCGCACGTCAACATCGGGACCACGGGTCACGTGGACCACGGCAAGACCACGCTGACGGCGGCGATCATGCACTGTCTCTCAACCGAGGGGTTGGCGCAGAAAGTCGGCGTCGATCAGATCGACAACGCTCCCGAAGAGAAAGAGCGCGGCATTACGATTGCCATCTCGCACCAAGAGTACGAGACGCCCAAGCGCCACTACGCCCACGTTGACTGCCCGGGCCACGCCGACTACATCAAGAACATGATCACCGGCGCCGCGCAGATGGACGGTGCGATCCTCGTCGTCGCCGCGACCGACGGCCCGATGCCGCAGACGCGCGAGCACATCCTGCTCATGCGCCAGGTCGGCGTCCCGCGCATCCTGGTCTTCCTCAACAAGGTGGACATGGTTGACGACGAAGAGCTGCTCGAACTGGTCGAGATGGAAATCCGCGAGCTGCTGACGCAATACGAGTTCCCGGGCGACGACACGCCGATCATCCGCGGCTCGGCGCTCAAGGCGCTTAACTCCAGCGGCAAGCGCGGCGATCCCGACGCCGATCCCATCTTCAAGCTCATGGACACGATCGACGAGTACATTCCCGAGCCGCAGCGCGAGGTAGAGAAGCCCTTCCTCATGCCGGTCGAAGACGTCTTCACGATCACCGGCCGCGGCACGGTCGGAACCGGGCGCGTCGAACGCGGCCAGGTCAAGGTCGGCGAAGAGGTCGAGATCGTCGGGCTCAAGGAAGAGACGAAGAAGACGGTCGTCACCGGCATCGAGATGTTCCGCAAGCTGCTCGACTCGGGCATCGCGGGCGACAACATCGGCGTGCTCTTGCGCGGCGTCGATCGCAACGAGATCGAGCGCGGCCAAGTGCTCGCAAAGCCCGGCTCGGTCAAGCCGCACAAAAAGTTCAAGGCGGAGTGCTACGTGCTCTCCAAAGAGGAGGGCGGCCGCCACACGCCGTTCTTCGGAAACTATCGCCCGCAGTTCTACTTCCGCACCACCGACGTCACCGGCACGATCAAGCTGCCCGAGGGCGTCGAGATGGTCATGCCCGGGGACAACGTGCAGATGGACGTCGAACTGATCACGCCGATCGCCTGCGAGGAAGGCCTGCGCTTTGCCATCCGCGAGGGCGGCCGCACCGTCGGCGCCGGGGTCGTAACGTCGGTTGCGGAATAATCTCCCAACACGCGGCCGCGCGTAGCCGCGTCCTCGTCGCACTGCATTTTGACAACTTAAGAGAAGAGAACATATGGCGAAGCAGATGATCCGTATACGCCTGAAGGCGTACGATCACAAGGTGCTCGATCAATCGGCCGAGCGAATCGTCGAAACGGCGAAGCGCACCGGCGCCTTCGTGAGCGGGCCCGTGCCGCTGCCGACGGAGATCAACCGCTTCTGCGTTCAGCGCTCGACCAACAACGACAAGAAGTCGCGCGAGCATTTCGAGATGCGCACGCACAAGCGACTGATCGATATCTTGCAAGCCTCGCCGAAGACGATGGACGCCCTGATGCACCTCGATCTGCCCGCCGGCGTGGACATCGAACTGAAGGCCTAGGTAGCCCTGCGCCTCGAAAATCACGGCCCGCAGCTGCGCTGCGGGCCGTTTTAGTTTGCAATGCGCCGCACCGTAAGGAGAAAACGATGGAAGTAAAGCCGACCTACCTCGGAACGATGATCGGTCTGGCGACGGTCGCCTTCGGTCTGATCGCCGCGGGAGCGTGGAACAAATTCATATCGGACACGATCGCGCTCTTCCTCAAACCCGGCAACGGCGTGCTGGCCGAACTCATCTACGCCGTCATCGTGACGATCGTGGCGATCCTGGTCGTTCAGGGCCTCGCGAAGCTCGCAGACAAAGAGGCGCTGCTCGCCGCGAAGCTGCCCTTCGGCAAGAAGGACGCGCAGTAACGCAGGTTACGAGGGCGGGTCCTCGCGCTTCTTCGGCGGTTTACCGGCCCGGATCTTAAACGCCAGCTCGGGACGGTGCTGGAGGGGCGGATACACGTGCGCGCGCACTTCGAAGCCCTTCGCGGCCAGGCCCAAGCGCAGAGCCGCCTGTTGGATCCCATAGAGGATCGCGGCGTTTGCGGTTTCGTCGGCGACGCCAAGGTCCATGAGACTCTGCGACGCCCTCTTTTTTCGACAGCAGCGTCAACCGCATCTCGCCGGGAACGCGCGCAGACTCGTGCTCTTCGTCAACGGGATCGTGGAAGACCACGACGTGGTGGTCTTCGTAGACGACCTCGTTGTCGCCGACGTGCTTCTCCCATGCTTTCGGCTCTTTGGCCCACCGCGGCTGGGCGGAGAGGACGTCGGCCGGCGTGACGTAGCGTCTCTTCTCGGCCATACCGCCTCGCTTCAGCGCATCCAACAGGACGCCTGCTCGCCATACGGAAGGCATTCGTCATGACGCATTGGATCTCCGAGATGATCTGCGGCCCCGAGCAACTCGTCTGGGAAAAGCCCGACCCCGATCACACCTTCCGCGGCCGCCTCGACGGCACGCGCGCTAAAGCCGACGAGGTCGTCTACGAGGACGACGAGGTCTTCGCGTTCCGTCACAACGTGGATCCGAGCCGCGAGGAGTGGTGGGAGATCCACGTCGTCATCATTCCGAAGAAGTGGGTTCCGACGCTGCTGGATTTCGGCATCGGCGATGCGAAATTGTGGGCGCGCCTCGTCGCCGGCATTCAACGCGTGGCCCTGGCGCTCGGAATGTGCGAGAAGGGGTTCATGATACGCATGGGCGTCCTGCCGCCGTACCAGCATACCGAGCACATCCACATCCACATTCTCTCCGGAAAGCATACCGCGCCGCTCGTCGACGGCCCGCTGCCGGATGTCAGCTGAGGCGACCGAGCGGCCGTCACTGACGAGCATAGCGCTCGCGTTTGCGGCGATTGCGTCGACCGCATTCGGCGGCGGCCAGAAGGCGAGCATCCGCCAACAGGCGCTCAAACGCGGCTGGATGGACGCCGACACGTTCATGGACGGGCTCGAGATCGCGCAGGTTCTCCCCGGGCCCAACGTGCTCAACCTCGCGATCTACTGCGGGCAGCGAGCCCGCGGTATTCCCGGAGCGGCCGCGGCGTTCTTGGGGGCGAGCATCCCGCCGTTTCTCATCGTCCTGGCCGTCGGCGCGCTGTACTTTAAGTTCGCGGCTAATTCGTACGTTCACGGCGCGCTGCTTGGATGCGCCGCGGGCGCGATCGGGCTGACCGTGGGTAACGCGCTGCAGCTCACGTGGGAGCAGGGCGCGGACTGGGTGCGCATCCTCTTGCTGGCCGTCACCGCGGCCGCGGTCTCGGTTCTGAAGATGCCGCTGCTGCTCGTGCTCGTCGTTTTCGGCGGCATCGGGATCGTGCACGAGTATCTGCGCACGCGAAAGCGCTCCAATGGATAGCGCGCTGCGGACGGTCCTCAACCTGCTGTGGGTCTTCGGGCAGCTTTCGGTGCTCGGCTTCGGGGGCGGTAAGGGCATCATCCCGCAGATGCACACCGATGCGGTCACCACGTACCACTGGATTACGTCGGAGCAGTTCACGCAGTTCTACACGATCGGGAAGCTCGTGCCCGGGCCGACGACGATCTTCGCCGCGCTCGTCGGTTACGCGGCGATGCCGGGAAGCCCGATCGTCGGCGCCGCAGCGGCGACCGTCGGCATGTTTCTTCCCTCGAGCCTCATGATGGTGGCCTTCGACGCACTCTGGGTGCGCTTCCAAGCCTCGCCGTGGCGCGCGATCATCTCCCGCGGGCTGGCGCCGGCGATCGTCGGGCTCGTGTGGTCGAGCGTCTGGACCATCGCGCGCGGCGCACCGGCCAACGCCGTCGCCTACGTGACCGCGGCGGCCGTGGCCGCGCTGATGATTCGCACCAACGTCAGCGCGCCGCTGCTCATCGTGCTCGCCGGCGCCGTAGGGGTCGTCGCGCTCCGATAAGCGAACCGACCGACCATGCCCATCGAGCTTCATGAAGTCCGGTCGCGCTCTTTCCACGGCACCAAACGGCGCATCTATCACCTGCTCGAAGAGATGGGCACGTCCGGCGATCAGATCTGGCCGTTCGCGTCGCAGCCCTTCATGCGCTCGCCCGGCCCGCTCGCGCCCGGACGCACCGAAGAGTGGCACCTGGGAATCCACGCCGTGCTGGACGAGGCCGTTCCCGAGGAACGCATCGTCTGGCGGTTTCGCAACGAAGGCGTTGACGGAACGCATGCGTTCCACGTCGTCGCCGCCGGGAAAGAGACCGTCCTCGAGTACCGCGTCGATGCGATGCTCTCCGACACCGACGGACGGTTGCTCTGGCGGCGTTTCGAAGATCAGTTCGAGCGCTCGACCGAGGCGCTCTTCGACAAGCTCGCGCGGGTCCTGAAACGGTAGCGTGGCGTCCGAGGTGACCGCGGCGGTCGCGCGCGCGGGCGCGCGAACTCCCGACCCGGTGGATTTTCTCGACGTCGCGGGGCTGCTCTCGGACGAAGAGCGGCTTGTTCGCGACACGGTTCGCGCTTGGGTGCGCGCCCGCGTTCTGCCCGACGTTGCAACGTGGTTCGAAGACGGCACCCTGCCGCGCGAGCTGGGGCGCGAACTCGGAGAGCTCGGCCTGCTCGGGATGCACTTGAGCGGCAACGGCTGCGCCGGAGCGAGCGCCGTTGCCTACGGCATCGCTTGCCTGGAACTCGAGGCCGGAGACTCCGGTGTCCGCAGTTTCGCTTCGGTGCAAGGATCGCTCGCGATGTACGCGATCCACCGCTTCGGCAGCGAGGAGCAGAAGGCGCGCTGGATTCCCGGCATGGCGCGCGGCGAGCTCATCGGCTGCTTCGGCTTGACGGAGCCGGATTTCGGAAGCAATCCGGCCGGCATGCGCACCTACGCCCGCCGCGACGGATCCGACTGGATCCTCAACGGCACGAAGATGTGGATCACCAACGGCTCGATCGCGGATCTTGCGATCGTCTGGGCTCAGAGCGATGCCGGCATCCGCGGCTTTATCGTTCCGCGCGGCACGCGCGGTCTGCAAGCCGCGGACATCCATCGCAAGCTTTCGCTGCGCGCGTCCATCACCAGCGAGCTCGTCTTAGCCGACTGCCGCCTTCCGGGCGACGCGCTGCTGCCGCGCGCGGATGGGCTCGGCGGCCCCCTGGCCTGCTTGAACGAGGCTCGGTACGGCATCATTTGGGGCTCGATGGGGGCGGCGCGAAGCTGCTACGAAACGGCTCTAGAGTACGCGCGGTCCCGGGTCCAGTTCGACCGCCCGATCGGCGGGTACCAGCTAACCCAGCAGAAGCTCGTGAACATGCTCCTAGAACTGAATAAGGGGACGCTGCTTGCTCTGCACCTCGGCCGGGCGAAGGACGAGGGCCGCCTGCACCCCGCTCAGGTCAGCTTCGGGAAGCTCAATAACGTGCGCGAGGCGTTGGCGATCGCCCGCGAAGCGCGGACCATCATGGGCGCCAACGGCGTGACGCTCGAATATCCGATCATCCGGCATATGAACAACCTGGAATCCGTCCTCACCTATGAAGGCACCAGCGAGATGCACGCGCTGGTCGTGGGGAAGGCGGTCACCGGGCTCGACGCCTTCGGGTAGCGCACCTTGACGGGGGGCCAGGCCCCTGATAAACTGCGTAAGTTGTGGTCCACGCCGGTCCGGCAGTTTGCCGTGCCGGCGTAAAGAACCAGGCGATACGCCTGGACCCGTGTACTATGTCAGCCCGTCGGGGCGTCGAGGACGAGGATCGTGAAGAATATCCTGGGCCGTAAAGTGGGGATGACGAGCGTCTTCACCGAGGATGGGCGCTCCGTGCCCGTCACGGTGATCGCTGCCGGTCCCTGCACGGTCGTGGAGCGCAGGACGAAGGAGAAGCACGGCTACGACGCCGTTGTTCTCGGCTTCGCGCCGGTCAAACGCAGCCGCCTCACGCGCGCGCTCGCGGGACATTTCAAGAAGCAAGGCGTCGAGCCGTCGCGCCACTTGCGCGAGTTCCGTACGGATATCGACGACGTCGAAGCCGGTCAGAGCGTCACGGTCGCGGGCTTCGAGCCCGGCGATCGCGTTGACGTCGTCGGCGTTTCGAAGGGCCACGGTTTCTCGGGCGGCATCAAGCGCCACAACTTCAGCGGCGGCGGCGCGAGCCACGGCTCGATGATTCACCGCCAGCCCGCATCCAACGGCGACACGAACGCCGGGCGCGTAGTCAAAGGCAGCCGCCGTCCGGGCCACTACGGCACCGACCGCACGACCTTGCAGAATCTCGAGGTCGTCCGCGCCGACGCGGAGCGCAACGTTCTGCTCGTGCGCGGCCCCGTGCCGGGCGCAAAGAACGGGCTCGTGATCGTGAGCCGCAGCGTCAAGGCCGGAAAGGCAGGCGCGTAATGCCCAACGTTATCGACGCGAGCGGCAAGGTCGTGCGGGAGTTCGAGACGCCCGCGATCCTGCAGCAAGATTTCGGCGGAAAGCTCGACGTCGTCTACCGCGCCGTGCATCGCGAGTTCGCCAATCCCCGCGCGGGAACGGCCTCGACGAAGAAGCGCGACGAAGTCTCGGGCGGCGGACGCAAGCCGTGGCGGCAAAAAGGCACCGGGCGCGCGCGCCAGGGTTCGATCCGCTCGCCGCAGTGGCGTCACGGCGGCGTCGTCTTCGGGCCGCAGCCTCGCAGCTTCGTGGAATCGCTGAACAAAAAGGAGCGGCGTCTCGCGTTTCTGGCCGCACTGGCCGATCGCTTTCGCAACGACGCGGTAACCCTCATGGACGCGACCGAGTTCGGCATCGCGAAAACCGCGGGCTTGGCCAAACTGCTCTTCGGCAGCGCCAAGGCCGCTCGCCTCGGGCCGACGACGCTCATCGTCTGCCGGCTCGACGAGCCGCATGCGGCCGAGCTCGAGCGCGTGTCGCGCAACCTCCCCCGCGTCGCGCTCACGCACGACGGCGCGCTGGACGTCAAGGACGTGCTTCGCTTCGAGCGGCTCGTCTTTACCACCGCCGCGTACGACGCGCTGAAGCAAACGCTGGAAGCAAAGCAGGAGAAGGCACGCAATGGACGCCCGTGACGTGATCGTAGCGCCGCGCATCACCGAAAAGGCGATGGGCAACGCGCTCAACTCGCAGTACACGTTCGTGGTTCACCCGCAGGCCACCAAGACGCAGATCCGCCACGCCATCGAAGAGATATTCAAAGTGGACGTGCTGGAGGTCAACACCGTCAACGTCCGCGGCAAGAAGCGCACGTTCGCGCGGCGCGGCAAGCGCACGACCGGCAAGCAGAGCGACTACAAGAAGGCGGTCATCAAGATCAAGGCCGGTCAAAAGATCGAGCTGGGTGGAGTTAACTACTTTGAGCAGTAAGGAACTTGGTGCGACGTGGCGGTAAAGAAGTATCGGCCGACCTCGCCGGGCAGGCGTTTCATCACGACTCCGGATTTCTCGGATCTCTCGAAGGTCGCTCCCGAGCGTTCGCTCCTCGAGGTTCGCAAGAAGCACTCCGGGCGGAACAACAACGGCCACATCACGGTGCGCCACCGCGGCGGCGGGACGCGGCGTATTTATCGCATCGTGGATTTCAAGCGCGGGAAGGACGGGGTCCCAGCCAAGGTCGCGACCATCGAGTACGATCCGAACCGGTCGTGCCGGATCGCGCTGCTTCACTACCGCGACGGAGAGAAACGCTACGTTCTCGCGCCGCTAGGGCTGAAGGTCGGCGACGTCGTCGAGAGCGGCCCGGCTGCGGACATTAAGATCGGCAACACCCTGCCCATCAAGAACATTCCGGTCGGCAGCGTCATTCACAACGTCGAGCTGCGTCCGGGCGAGGGCGGAAAACTCGTGCGCTCCGCGGGCGTCTCCGCGCAGCTCATGGCCAAAGAGAACGAGTATTCGCAAGTGCGCATGCCGTCGGGCGAAGTGCGCAAGATTCACATCGAGTGCCGCGCCACCATCGGTCAGCTCGGCAACATCGAGCACGAGAACCAAGTCATCGGCAAGGCCGGCCGCTCGCGCCACCTGGGCAAGCGCCCGAGCGTGCGCGGCATCGCCATGAATCCGGTGGACCATCCGCACGGTGGCGGCGAAGCGCGCTCGACGTCGGGACGCCCCCCGACGACGCCGTGGGGCACGATGACGATGGGCAAGAAGACGCGCCGCAACAAGCGCACGACGAAGATGATCGTCCGTCGCAGAGGATCTAAGTAAATGGCAAGATCGCTGAAGAAGGGCCCGTTCGTCGCGGACCATCTCGTCGCGAAGATCGAAAAGCTCAACGAGACGCGCGAGCGCCGCGTGATCAAGACCTGGAGCCGGGCATCTACCGTGCTGCCGACGATGGTGGGGCACACCATCGGCGTGCACAACGGCAAGACGCACGTCCCGGTCTACGTTACCGAGAACATGGTCGGTCACAAGCTCGGCGAGTTCGCGCCCACCCGGCACTTTCGCGGGCACGGCGGCGATAAGGCGACGGTGAAGTCGTGAGCGAGCAGCCCTCGCAAGCCGTCGCGCACCTGCGTTTCATGCGCACCGCGCCGCGCAAACTGCGGCGGGTCGCCGATGCCATTCGGGGCAAGAGCGTGCGCGAAGCGCTCGTGCTGCTGAAGTTCGCCGACGTGTACGCCGCCGAGCCGATCGAGCGCCTCGTTCGCAGCGCCGTTGCGAATGCGGGAAACAATCACGACATGAACGCCGACGAACTGTACATCGCGCGCATCACCGTGGACGGCGGCCCGGGCGGACGCTTCACCAAGCGGCTGGACCCGCGCGCGCAAGGCCGCGCGGCCTTCAAGCGCAAGCGCCTCTCGCACGTTACGGTCATCGTAAGCGAGAGCCCGCCCAAGCGCGGCAAGCGGCGCGCCGGCGCATCGGTTCAAGCGGCGAAGACCACGCGCCGCGCGGCAGCGGCGCCCGCCGCAGCGGCCGCGGCAGCGGCGCCTCGCAAGAAGACGAGCGCGCGCAAGAGTTCGGGTGCGCGCAAGAAGCGCAGCGCCCAGGGAGCGTAAATGGGACAGAAGATTCATCCGGTCGGCATGCGGCTGGGCATCACGCGGACTTGGGACAGCCGCTGGTTCGAGAAGAAGCACTACGTCGAGTGGCTGCACGAAGACGTCGCGATCCGCAAGTCGTTCAATCGTTGGATGCGTTCGGCCTCGATCAGCAAGATCGAAATCGAGCGCCGCGCCAATCAGGCTCGGGTCATCGTCAACACGGCCAAGCCCGGTATCATCATCGGCAAGCGCGGCGTCGGCATCGACGACATTCGCAAGAATCTCGAGCAGCTGACGCACAAGACCATCGCGGTCAACGTGATGGAGATCCAGCATCCCGAGCTCGACGCCCGCCTCGTCGCGCAGAACATCGTGGATCAGCTCGAGAAACGCATCGCGTTTCGCCGCGCGATGAAGCAAGCGATCATGCGGACGATGCGCGCGGGCGCTCGCGGCATCAAGGTGCAGGTCTCGGGACGCCTGGGCGGCGCCGAGATCGCGCGCACCGAGCATAACGCCGACGGCAAGGTGCCGCTGCACACGCTGCGCGCCGACATCGATTACGCGCAGGTCGAAGCCTTTACGACCTTCGGACGCATCGGCGTCAAAGTCTGGATCTACCGCGGCGAAGTTTTGCCGGATCAACCGCGTGCGGACGGCCTGCGTTCGGATCGCGGACCGCAGCGCCGCGAGCGCGGCGGCCGCGGACGCGGCAGAGACGCGCGCTTCCCGTCGGCCGCACCGCGGCCCGTCGAGGCAGGCGTGGCCGGCGAGTTCGCGCCGTCGCAAGACGGCGAGCCCGTGGCCCAGGCGCAGCCCGCACCGCCGGCAGAGCCCGTCGGCCGTGTCGGAGCCCGTGGCCGCGTCGGAGCCCGTGGCCGTGCCAGAGCCCGTAGCGACGCCGGAGCCGGCTGTCGAGGCCGCACCGGAAGGGGAGGTTTCGCAGTAACATGTTGACTCCGAAGCGCGTCAAGTGGCGCAAGGTGCAGCGCGGCCGGATGTCCGGCGCGGCGGTGCGCGGCAACGCCCTCACGTTCGGCGATTTCGGCCTCCAAGCGATGGAGCCGTGTTGGATGACCAACCGGCAGATCGAAGCGGCTCGTATCGCCATGACGCGGCACATCAAACGCGGCGGTAAAGTTTGGATCAAAGTCTTCCCGGACAAGCCCGTGACGAAGAAACCCGCCGAAGTCCGCATGGGCTCGGGCAAGGGTAATCCGGAGCTTTGGGTCGCCGTCGTGCGTCCCGGCCGCGTGCTCTTCGAGTTGTCCGGCGTCGCGCCCATCGTCGCGCGCGAAGCGCTGCGCCGCGCCGCCGCCAAGCTGCCGATCGGAACCAAGATCGTCGCCCGCGAGGATATTGCGTGATGAAGAAGACCGATCTCACCGCGCTGCGCGACCTCACCGTGAAGGAGCTCGAGCAGAAGGCGCGCGATGCGAAGGCCGAGTTGTTCAACCTGCGCTTCGCGCTTCGCACCGGGCACCTGACCGATTTCAGCAAGATCCGCGCGATGCGCCGCTCGTACGCGCAGATTCAGACCGTCATCTGCGAGAAGCGCCTCGCCGAGGGAGAGCATGGAGCAGCCTAACCAAAGCTTGGAGCACGCAGCTCGAGGCACCCGGCGGATCAAGCAGGGGCGCGTGGCTTCGAACAAGATGGACAAGACGATCGTCGTCGTCTCGGAGACCCGCGTGCCCCATCGCACGTACGGGAAAATCGTGCGCAAGTCGGCGCGCTTTAAGGCCCACGACGAGCGCAACGAGGCGAACGTCGGCGACGTCGTGCGCATCATGGAGTGCCGCCCGCTCTCGCGCGACAAGCGTTGGCGCTTGGTCGAGATCGTGGAGCGCGCGCGATGATTCAGCAAGAAACCAGGCTAAAAGTTGCCGACAACAGCGGAGCGCGTGAGCTGCTCGTGATCCACATCACGGGCGGGAGCCGGCACGTCTACGCGCACGTCGGCGACGTGGTGGTCGGAACGGTCAAGAGCGCGATCCCGGGCGCGGCGGTCAAGAAGGGCCAGGTCGTCAAGGCGGTCGTCGTTCGCACCAGCTCGCCGATCCGGCGCGGCGACGGCTCGGTCGTACGCTGCGACGACAACGCGTGCGTGATCATCAAAGGCGAGAAAGACAATCTGGACCCGCGGGGCACCCGCGTGTTCGGCCCGGTCATGCGCGAACTGCGCGAGCGCGGCTTCCTGAAGATCGCTTCGCTCGCTCCCGAGGTACTGTGAGATGGCGGTGAAGGCAAATATTCTCAAAGGCGATACGGTCATGATCCGTCGCGGCAAAGAGCGCGGCAAGCGCGGCTCCGTGAAGGCAGTCGACGCGGCGGCGGGCCGCGCGACGGTCGAAGGACTCAACGTAGTCAAACGCCACACGAAGCAGAACTCGCAGCAAGGCAGCTCGGGCCGCTCGATGCAGACCGGCGGCATCATCGAGAAGGAGGCGCCCCTGCCCCTTTCGGCGCTGCAGTACGTCTGTGAAAAGTGCAAGGCTCCGACGCGCCTGCGCCGCGGCCGCACGCCCGACGGCGTCGTGCATCGCATCTGCGCTCGCTGCGGCGAGCCGGCGCGCGAAGCCGTGAAGGGAGCGTAGCACATGGCTGAGCGACTGAGAGAGCGCTACCAGCGCGAGATTCGAGCGAAGCTGCAGGAGCGGTTCGGCTATAAGAACGTCAACGAGATACCGAAGCTCGAGAAGGTCGTCGTGAACATGAGCGTCGGCGAGGCGATCGTGAATCCGAAGGCGCTCGATGCGGCGGTAAGCGAGCTTGCGGCGATCACCGGCCAGCGTCCGATCGTGCGCAAGGCGAAAAAATCGATCGCGGCGTTCAAGCTGCGCGAGGGCACGAACATCGGAGCCAAGGTGACGCTGCGCGGCGACCGCATGTACGTATTCGTAGACAAGCTGTTCAACGTCGTGCTGCCGCGTATCCGCGACTTCCGCGGCTTGCCCGCGAAGTCGTTCGATGGAAGAGGAAACTACAACTTGGGTTTGCGCGAGCAGCTAGTCTTCCCGGAGATCAACTACGACAAGGTGGATAAGACGCGCGGCATGGACGTTACGATCGTTACGTCGGCGAAGACCGACGAGGAAGCCTCGGAGTTCCTGACGGCGATGGGCCTGCCGCTGCAGAAGGGTCGCGGCTGATGGCGAAGACGAGTTTGATCGTCAAGTCGCAGCGCAGCCCGAAATTCAGCGTGCGCAAGCACAACCGCTGCAAGGTCTGCGGGCGACCGCGCGGGTACCTGCGCAAGTTCGCGATGTGCCGGATCTGCTTCCGGGAGAACGCCCACGCCGGCGTGGTCCCCGGCGTGACGAAGGCTTCATGGTAAGGGGGAGGATGCAATGTCTATAACCGACCCGATTGCGGACATGCTCACGCGCATTCGCAACGCCAATACGGCCAACCACAAGACCGTGGACGTCCCGGCTTCGCGCACGAAGCACGCGATCGCGCAGATCCTGCAAGACGAAGGCTTCATCGAGAGCTTCGAACGGATCTCGGCGGGCCCGCAGGGCACGATACGCATCGCGCTTCGCTACGGCCCGGAGAAAGAGAAGGTCATTACGGGACTGCGCCGCATCTCGAGGCCCGGCTTGCGCGTGTACACGGGCAAGACGGAGATCCCGCGCGTGCTCGGCGGGTTGGGCATCGTCATCATCTCGACGCCGCAGGGAATCATGTCCGGGAAGCGCGCGAAGAAGCAAGGCGTGGGAGGAGAGGTCCTTGCGTACGTTTGGTAAGCCGCGAGCCGCAGGGCTCGCACTGCGAGAGGTAGTCGAATCGTGTCGCGCATAGGAAAGCTGCCGGTGGCGCTGCCGGCCGGGGTCAACGTGACGCTCGAGGCCGACGAGGTCCTGGTAAAGGGCCCCAAGGGCGAGATGCGCCAGCGCATTCTTGCCGACGTCGTCGAAGTGCGCTTGGACGACGGCAAGGTCATCGTGGCGCGCAAGGGCGATGCCAAGCAGCATCGCAGCGCCCACGGTCTGACGCGCACGCTGATCGCAAACATGGTCGAAGGCGTCAGCAAGGGCTTTCGCAAGAGCTTGGAGATCACCGGCGTCGGCTATCGCGTCGCAAAGTCGGGCGAGCGGCTCAACTTGAGCCTCGGCTATTCGCATCCAGTCGCGTTCGAGCCGCCGGCGGGCGTCGCGCTCTCGGTTGAAGGGCAGAACAAGATTCACGTGGACGGAATCGACAAACAGGTCGTCGGACAGGTCGCCGCCGATATCCGGCGCCTGCGCAAACCCGAGCCGTACAAAGGCAAGGGCATCCGCTACGAAGGCGAGTACGTCCGCAAGAAGCTCGGCAAGGCCGGGAAGGCAGGGAAGAAGTGACGAGCAAAGCCGATTCGCGGCGCGCGCGCCACGTACGCCTGCGCAAGAAGGTCGTCGGAAACGCGCAGCGGCCGCGCCTGTGCGTGCGGCGTTCCCTGCACCACATCTACGCGATCGTCGTGGACGACGCCAAGGGGCACACGCTTGCGTCGGCCTCCACCCTCGATCGTTCGCTGGCAGAGCCGCTCTCGTCGAAGACCAACGTGGACGCGGCAAAAGCGGTCGGCGCGGCGATCGCCGCTAAGGCCAAGGCGGCAGGCGTCTCCGAGGTCGTCTTCGACCGCGGAGGTTACAAATATCACGGGCGCGTGCGGGCACTTGCCGACGCAGCGCGCGAAGCGGGGTTGAACTTCTAATGCAGTATCGTGGTCGCGAACGCGACAACAGCGGTTTCGAAGAGACGGTCGTCCGGGTAAACCGGGTGGCCAAAGTCGTCAAGGGAGGCAAGCGCTTCAGCTTCAGCGCGCTCGTCGTCGTCGGCGATCGCAAGGGAAAGGTCGGCTACGCCATCGGTAAGGCGGGCGAGGTTCCCGAGGCGATTCGCAAGGCCGTCGAGCGTGCGAAGAAGAGTCTCGTCACCGTGCCGATGGTCGAGCGGACCATTCCGCACGAAGTTCGCCACGAAGTCGGCGCGGCGACGGTGCTGCTCAAACCGGCGGCGCGCGGAACCGGCGTCATCGCCGGCGGCTCGATGCGCGCCGTGCTCGAGCTCGCCGGCATTCACGACATTCTGACGAAGTGCCTCGGAACCAACAATCCGATCAACGTCGTCATGGCGACGGTGGACGCACTGGCCTCGCTCAAGACCGCCGAACAGGTTGCGGCGCTGCGCGGCAAGACCGTCAAAGAGATTTACGCAGCGTAAACTAAGGTGGCAGAGAAAGAAATGCTCAAACTAGGCGCGCTCAAACCGGCGCCGGGCAGCCGGCCGAAGCGGCAGCGCATCGGTCGCGGCCACGGGTCGGGCATGGTGAAGACCGGCGGCGAAGGCGGCAAGGGTCAGACGGTACGCTCGGGCGGCGGCAAAGGGCCGGCGTTCGAAGGCGGCCAGACGGCCTGGGCGCGGCGCATTCCGCACGCGCGCGGCTACTCGCAGAAGGGGCGCGACACCGGACACTTTGGCTCGCGCCTGGCGGTGATCAATCTCCACCAGCTCGCGCAGTGGGACGTTGCCGTCGAGGTGACGCCCGAGGCGCTGCGCGGACTAGGTTTGCTCAAAGGGTCGAACGACGGCGTGAAGATCCTGGGCGGCGCGCGCGCCGACAAGGCGCTTCCGCAAGGCCTGCGTTTCCGCGACGTGCTCTTCTCGAAGAGCGCTCGCGAGGCGCTGGCGGCCGCCGGCGCGCGCCTGGAAGAGTCCCCTGCGGAGGATGCGGGTGTTCAATAACCTTCGGGCGGCGATACTCGTCCCGGAGATACGCTCGCGGATTCTCTTCGTTCTCTTTGCCTTCGCGTGGTTCGTTTTCATGATCCACGTGCAGCTCCCCAACGTCAACCAGGCGGCGTGGGAGCGCGTGCTCCAGAGCGGCGCCTTCTACAACCTGCTGGGCTTCCTGTCGGGCGGCGCGCTGCAGAAGCTCTCGATCATCGCCATGGGAATCACGCCGTACATCAACGCGTCGATCATCATGCAGCTGATGACCGTCGTCCTGCCGCAGCTCGAGGAAATGGCGAAGAAAGGCGGCGAGGAAGGCCGCAAGAAGATCAGCCAGTACACGCGCTGGCTCACGATCATCCTGGGCACGATTCAAGCGACGTTCATGGCGATCTCGATGGAGCGCTCGGGCGTCTTCTACGACACGAGCATCTGGTATCTGCTCTACGCGATCGTCGCGATGGTCGGCGGCACGCTGTTTCTCATGTGGCTGGGCGAGCAGATCAGCGACAAAGGCATCGGCAACGGCGTCTCCCTGATCATCTTCATCGGCATCGTCCTTCGCTATCCGCAGTACGTCACGCAGACCTACGCGTCGGCGAGCCAAGGAGCGGAGTCGCTGCTCAACTTGTTCCTCTACATCGCGGTCGCGATCATCATCATCGTCTCGATCATCTTCCTCTACCAGGGGCAGCGGCGAGTCCCGGTCCAGCAAGCGCGACGGGTCGTCGGACGCAAGATGTTCGCGGGGCGATCTACGTACATTCCGCTGCGGCTGAACAACGCGGGCGTTATCTCGATCATCTTCGCGATCTCGATCCTGCTCCTGCCGCAGCAGGCGCTCTCGTGGTTCGGCCACGGGCAAGCGATCACCGGCAGCGGGTTCTGGCCGGCCTTCCAGCGGGCGATGCAGGGCTTTTCGGCTTGGCTGAACGTCTGGTTCACGCCCAACGGATTCCTCTACAACATCGTCTACTTCTTACTGGTGGTCGTCTTCACGTTCTTCTACAGCTCGATCGTGCTCAACACGCGCGACGTGGCCGACAACCTGAAGAAGACCGGTGCGTTCATTCCCGGGATTCGTCCCGGGCAGCCCACGGTGGACTACCTCAACAAGATCCTGATGCGTCTGACGACGGCGGCGGCGATCTATCTCGGGCTGCTCGCCGTCCTGCCGGGCGCGCTGCAGCGCGGTCTCTCGGTGACGACCTTCTATCTCGGCTCAACCTCGCTGCTCATCGTCGTCGGCGTGGCGCTCGATACGATCAATCAGATCGAAGCGCGTCTGGCGATGCGCGATTACCGGGGCTTCATCAAGCGATAGTGGCGGGCCGCTGATGCGACTGGTCTTCCTAGGACCCCCGGGCGCGGGCAAGGGAACGCAAGCGCGCATCCTCCAGGAGCGCGCGGGCATCGTGCAGATCTCGACGGGCGACATCCTCCGGCACGAGCGCTCCGAGGAAACCGCTCTGGGCCGCCAGGCCGACGCGTACATGCGCCGCGGCGAGCTCGTTCCCGACGCGCTGGTCGTCGCGATGATCGAAAAGGAACTGGCGCGGCATCCGGATGGTTTTGCGATGGACGGATTCCCGCGCACGGTCGCCCAGGCGGAGGCGTTCGACGAATTGCTGGCCCGCCGCGGCTGGCCGCTCGATCACGTCATTCTCTTTAAGGCGGATCGCGATGCGCTGATCGCGCGGCTCGCCGCTCGCTGGACCAATCCGCGCACGGGACGGACGTACAACGCGCTGACGCAAGCGCCCGCGGTCGCCGGCACGGACGACGACGACGGCGGCCCGCTCGTGCAGCGCGACGACGACCGTCCGGAGACCGTCGCGCATCGCTTGGACGTCTACGAAGCGCAGACCGCACCGCTCGTCGAGTACTACCGGCGCGCCGGAACGCTTGCGGAAGTCAACGCGCTCGACGGCGTCGACGCCGTGGCCGATGCCGTCGCGGCGGCGATCGGTTTGCAGCGGGCGGCGAAATGACGGTCGCGCTGAAGTCCTCGCGCGAGATCGAGATCATGCGGCGCAGCGGCAAGATCACTTCGGCCGTGCTGACGAGCCTCATGAAGGCGGTGCGCCCCGGCATGACGACGGGCGAGCTCGATCGGCTAGCGGAGCAAGGCATTCGCGAACGCGGCGGCATTCCGACGTTCAAGGGATACAACGGATTCCCCGGATCGGTCTGCGCCTCCATTGACGACGAGGTCGTGCACGGCATCCCCGGCTCGCGCGTTCTGCGCGATGGCGATCTCCTCTCGATCGACATCGGGACGACGCTGGACGGCTACGTGAGCGACAGCGCGGCGACGGTTGCGGTAGGAAGCATTTCGGAGAGCGCCCAGCGGCTGCTCGACGTTACCCAGGAGTGCCTGATGCTCGGGATCGCGCAGATGGAGCCCGGGAAGCACGTCGGCGACATCGGGGCGGCGGTGCAGGAGCACGCCGAGCGCCACGGTTACGGCGTCGTGCGCGAGCTCGTGGGGCACGGCGTCGGGCGGGCCATGCACGAGGAGCCCCAGGTGCCCAACTACGGGCGTGCCGGAACGGGGATGGAGCTGCGCCCGGGCCTGGTCCTCGCGGTCGAACCCATGATCACCCAGGGGAATCCGAAGATCAAGATTCTCAAGGACGACTGGACAGTCGTCACGGCAGATGGTAAACTCGCAGCGCATTTCGAGCATACGATAGCCGTGACCGAGAACGGGCCTAGAATCCTAACGCTGCGGGAGCATGGGGAGCACCCGGCCGCCGAACGCTATCGTCCTCCTCGAGAAGCTATAGCGTGAGCTCTCGTGGCGCGTAGGCGTCGAGCTCGCTAACGGACGCCGCCTTACGCACGGCAGAATAACCTATCGGTACAAGTGACTCGGAATAAAAGGCAAGCGAAATGAAAGTTAGACCCTCGGTCAAGCAAATCTGCGAGAAGTGCAAAATCATTCGCCGTCACGGCAAAGTGCGCGTGATCTGCGAAGTCAATCCCAAGCACAAACAAGTGCAGGGATAGAAGGAACGGTTTTTCATGGCCCGTATCGCCGGCATCGATCTGCCTCGCGAGAAGCGCGTAGAAATCGCGCTCACGTACATCTACGGAATCGGCGTGACGACGGCGCGCAAGCTGCTCGCCTACGCGCACATCGATCCGAACCTCCGCGTCAAAGCGATGAGCGAGGAAGACGAGAAGAAGCTGCGCGATGCGATCGACGCACTGCAGCTCCGGGTCGAGGGAGACCTGCGCCGCGAGGTGCAGGGGAACATCAAGCGCCTGATGGACATCGGGTGTTACCGCGGCATGCGCCATCGCCGGGGCTTGCCGGTTCGCGGGCAGCGCACGAAGACGAACGCCCGCACGCGCAAGGGTCCCAAACGCACCGTCGCCGGCAAGAAAAAGACCATAGCCAAGAAGTAGGCGCGTTTTCGTGAAAGCGGTCGTCACCGCCGGCGGGCGCATCGAGGATGCGTTCGCGCAGGCTGCGGGCGTCCGCGTAAAGGCGCTCGCTCAGATTCGGGGAGAGACGATGCTCGCGCGCGTGCTCGCCGCGCTGCGCGCGGCCGGCGTGACGCGCATCGCCGTCGTCGGCGGCGACGAGGTTCGGGCTGCCTGCAAGGGCAGCGTCGAGCGATGCATCGCGGAAAGCCCGTCCGGGAGCGAGAATCTGCAGCGCGCGCTTTCCGCTTGGCCGGACGACGGCGAGGCGCTCCTCTACGCCACCAGCGACCTCCCCTACGTTACCGGCGCCGCGATCGCGGACTTCGTGGCGCGCCTGCCTGCCGGCACGCTCGGTATCGCGCTCAGCGAGTTCGCGGATTTCGCGGCGCGCTTTCCGCAGGCGCCGCCTTTCGGCATCACGCTTGCGGGCGAGCGCGTCGTTAACGGCGGGCTCTTTTCGATTCCGAGCGGCGGAGCGGTCAAACTTGCCGAGGTCGCCGCGCGTTTTTTCGAAGCGCGTAAGCAGCCGTGGCGGATGGCGGGGATCGTCGGTCCCCTCGGCCTGCTTCGTTTCGCGACGGGTCGCCTGGGCGTCGGCGACTTGGAGCTCCTCGCCGCGCGGGTGTTGGCGCTGCCCGCATTGGCCGTCCGCGGCTGCTCGCCCGAGCTCGCCTTCGACGTCGACACGTTAGCCGAGTATCGCTATGCCTGCGCGCACGGCTAATCCATTCCGCCTCGCGCTCTTCTGGCTAGGCATTCAAGCCGTCTGGGGAGCCCTGCTCGGAATCTCGCTGCAGTCGCGAACGATCGAGCTCGCTCCCGCAGACGCGCTGCTCGCGTACGGTCGTCTCGCGACGATCGGCGCGATCGTAGCGGCGGTCGCGCAGGTCGTCGTGGGCGTCTGGTCGGACGCGCGGCGGCGGCGCGGCAGCCGGCGCATCGAGTTCTACGCCGTGGGCGCGTTCGGAGGCGCGGTCGCGCTCGTGTTCTTTTACGACGCCCCGACGCTGGCCGCGCTGACGGTTGCGTTCGTCGCGCTGCAGGCCTCGCTCAACGTTGCGATCGGTCCCTATCAGGCGATCATCCCGGATTTCGTGGATCGGTCGCGCATCGGGGCGGCGTCGTCGTGGATGGCCGCGCTTCAAGGGGCAGGCAACGCCGTCGGGGCCCTGGCGGCGAGCTTCATTGCGAACGCACGCGTATTGAGCGGCGCTCTCGCGGGGCTGCTGGTCGCGTGCTGGGCGGTTACTGCGGATCACGCGCGCCGTCTCGCGCTCTCGACCGGCGACGAAACGCAGCCGCGCGCGCGCGTGACGCGCGCGTTCGTGGATCTCTTCATTTCGCGCGCGCTCGTCTACGTCGGCTTCTACACGCTCTTGGGCTATTTGCTTTTTTACGTCACCGCGGTACTGGGCGCGACGTCGCTGGCCGGCGCGCGGCGCGAGACGGGCATCCTCATCGTGACGTTCACGATCGTGAGCGCGGGCGGCGCGGCGCTCGCCGCGCGGCCGAGCGATCGGCTCGACCGCAGGCTCGTTGCGACGATCGGCGCAGCGGCGTTCATCGGCGCGCTCGCGCTGTTCATCGCGTCGCACGCGCTGGCCGGCGTCGTGGCAGCGACGCTGCTTGCGGGCGCGGGATGGGGAGTTTTTCTCGTAGCCGACTGGGCGATTGCATGCCGCGTGCTGCCGACGGGTTCGATGGCAGCGGCGATGGGCGTTTGGAATCTGGCCGTCGTGCTTCCGCAAATTGCCGCGCCCGCGCTGACGACCGCTCTCTTGCAGCGGTTGGCGCTGACGAATTCGTCGCAAGGTCCGCGCGTCGCATTTACATTGGCATTGTGTGAGACTTTGGTAGGAATTGCGTGGCTCTGGCGCTTATCACGTTGCGCTGTGGGGCAATAACGGCTATCTTTTTAAAGGACGGGCAAGCGCCGACGGCGCTGCTCGCTCCTTAACTTGGGCCGGGCACGGCCCGTCCCAAAAGAGCCAAGTTAACTCAAGGAGGCATTCGTGAAACGAACTCGCACCGGGGTACTCGCAGCGCTGTTCGCAGCATGCTGCGCGTTTAGCGCGGTCGCGGCTCCGTCGCTCGCGTCGACGCAAGGAAACATTGGAAACGGCGTCGCGCAAACCGGCGGGCCCCCGCCGGCGGACTTTGGAAGTCCGCCCTCCGGCCAGATCCCCATCCTTTACAACGATCACCACGTCTATTCCAAGCCCGACGTTCTCAAGCAGGGCCGCGTTCTCGCGGCGCTGGTCAAGGGCGGCACGATTCTGATCCCGCTTCGCTCGATGTTCGAGCAAATGGGCGCGACGGTGTCGTACGATGCGGGCAGCCAGACGGCGACGGTGACCAAGCCCGGCGCCGAGGTCAAAGTGACCGTCGGCAAACCGGAAGTCGTCATCAACGGCGAAGCTCGTCCGCTGGACGTGCCGCCGATCATCTACCAGGGTACGGTGCTCGTGCCGATTCGCGTCATCTCCGAGGGAATGGGCGCGTACGTGCAGTGGGTTCCGGACAAGCGTTTGGTCGTCGTGCGGTACATCCCGCCGACGCCGCCGCCCAGCCCGGCTCCGCCGCCGCCGACGGCTCCGCCCCCGCCCCCGCCGACTCCGGCACCGCCTAAGCCGCCGCCGAACGTCGCGTTCGTCGCCGGCGATTACCTGTTCAACCCGAAAATGTACAACGAGTTCTCGCCGGGCAACGGCGGGGCAGGCTCGTTCAGCGTTCGCGGCGGGATGGCGTTCGACGCCTTTGCCCTGCCGCTCATGGTTGAAGTGGACTACAACAACTGGCAGTACCCGCACAACTGCGGCGTGCCGCAATCGAGCGCATCGGCGCAAAGCTCTCCGCAATGCTACGTGACCACGATCGGCAGCAGAGGCTCCACCTACGTACCGGGCTTCACCGCGGTCAATCGTGATTTCGACGCGCGTCTCGGGTTCAAGATTTTCAACCCGCACGTGTACGTTGCGGTGGGCTACATCTGGGGCTCGAACAACTACGGCTATCCGAACTTGAACGCGGTGGGCGGCGGGCTCGAAAAGCTCCCCGACTACAACCACGCGTTCTCGTACTACGGCTCCGTCTACTACTACCCGAACTTCAAGGGATCGTACACGACCGGTTCCAACGCGATCCCGCCGGGCCAGACGTTCGGCGTAGGGTACAACCTGCTGAAGTACAAGGTGGGCGTGGACTGGGCGTTCATCCCGTCCGTCGCACTCGACCTCGGGTGGGCCGGCGAGAATGGCGCGAACAAGAACAACTACCCGATTTCGTACACCGTTAACGGTGCGTACGGGGGTCTGCTCATCTTCCTGCCCTTCTAGCAACCCAGCGGCTAATCTGCAGGGCGCTTCCTCGGTTGAGGGGGCGCCTTGCGCTTTTCAAACCTCCGCGGTTTACCGCCGCTCGCCGTGGGGCAAGTATGCCGGGAGGCATGTACGATAAGGAGGCACTCGTGAAACGAACTCGCACCGGGGTACTCGCAGCGCTGTTCGCTGCGTTCTGCGGATTTGGCGCGGTCGCGGCTCCGTCGCTCGCGTCGACGCAAGGAAACACTGGAAACGGCGTCGCGCAATCCGGCGGGCCCCCGCCGGCGGACTTTGGAAGTCCGCCCTCCGGCCAGATCCCCATCCTTTATAACGATCACCACGTCTATTCCAAGCCCGACGTTCTCAAGCAGGGCCGCGTTCTCGCGGCGCTGGTGAAGGGCGGCACGATCCTGATCCCGCTTCGCTCGATGTTCGAGCAGATGGGCGCGACGGTGTCGTACGACGCGGGCAGCCAGACGGCGACGGTGACCAAGCCCGGCGCCGAGGTCAAAGTGACCGTCGGCAAACCGGAAGTCGTCATCAACGGCGAAGCTCGTCCGCTGGACGTGCCGCCGATCATCTACCAGGGTACGGTGCTCGTGCCGATTCGCGTCATCTCCGAGGGAATGGGCGCGTACGTGCAGTGGGTTCCGGACAAGCGTCTGGTCGTCGTGCGGTACATTCCGCCGACGCCGCCGCCCAGCCCGGCTCCGCCGCCGCCGACGGCTCCGCCCCCGCCCCCGCCGACGCCTACTCCGATGCCACCGCCGGCATCCGAAGCGTTCGTTGCGGGCGACTACGTCTTCTCACCTAAGGTCTACAACGAGTTCAGCCCTGGGAACAGCGGCAGCAACTCGTATGCGATTCGAGGCGGCGGCGAGTTCAATCTCGGCCGCATCCCCTTCATGATCGAGGGGGCTTTCGAGCACTGGCAGTACCCGCACAACTGCAGCGTCTCGGTCAACGGGTCGTTCGCACCGTCGTGCTACGTCACGACCATCGGAGGCCAGGGCAGCACCGCGGTAACCACGACCTCGCCGCTCTGGGACCAGAACGTGGACCTGCGGCTGGGCGTTCGCGTGCTCGACCCGCGCGTCTACATCGGCGTCGGCTACCTCTGGGTATCGAACAACTACGGCTACCCGAACATGAACGCCGTGGGGTACGGCATCGAGAAGCTGCCCGACCTCAACCACGCGTTCTCGTTCTTCGGCAACGTCTGGTACTACCCGAACGTCAAGGGGACGTACTCCGTCCCGGCCACGGCCGTGGCTCCCGGGAGCCCCTCGTCCTACGGCCTGGCGTACAATATCCTGAAATACCAGGGCGGGATCGACTACGCTTTCGGCCGCAGCCCGCTCTTCATCGAAGCCGGCTGGATGGGCGACAGCTGGACGAACAAGCAGAACGCCCCGGTGAACCGGTCCTACAACGGGCCGTTTGCCGGGATCGGATTCCGCTTCCTTTACCCGTAGGCGGCCGGGCACCCGGTCGTCGGAAGGGGCCCGGCCTATCAGGCAGGGCCCCTAGTATTTGACCGGGATTCGGGTCCTAAGGTAAGATACTCACTTGGTGCCGCAAGGCGCCCCCGGCTCACCACGCCCTCACTTCATTCGGAGATATTTTTGGCTGCCAAGAAGCAAACGAAGACGCGACGCAAGCGAGAGGTAAAGAACGTCCTCTCCGGCGTTGCGCACGTGCACGCGTCGTTCAACAATACGATCGTCACGATCAGCGACCCGCACGGTGGAGTCATCTCCTGGGCGTCGGCCGGCAATCTCGGATTTAAGGGGTCGAAGAAGTCGACCCCGTTTGCCGCCCAAATGGCCGCCGAGGCGGCCGCCCGCAAGGCGATGGAACACGGCATGAAGTCAACCGAAGTCATGGTGAAGGGGCCGGGAGCCGGACGCGAAGCTGCGATCCGCTCGCTGCAGGCGGCGGGCCTCGAGATCACCATGATCAAGGACGTGACGCCCATCCCGCACAACGGCTGCCGCCCGCCGAAGCGGCGCCGGGTTTAGGGGGCAGGATGTCGCGTTACACCGGGCCGGTCTGCCGGCTCTGCCGCCGCGAGACGGCGGCCAGCAAGACCGGCGAAAAAATCAAACTCTTCCTCAAAGGCGACCGCTGTCTCTCGCGCAACTGCGCCGTGGAGC
Source organism: Vulcanimicrobiota bacterium (assembly GCA_963790985.1). GTDB lineage: Bacteria > Vulcanimicrobiota > Vulcanimicrobiia > Vulcanimicrobiales > Vulcanimicrobiaceae > Cybelea. The sequence goes on along the minus strand of CAWBQB010000003.1, from coordinate 896,529 downwards.
GGCGCGGAACGGCGCCGGGCCAGAAGACCGCGGGCAAGTCGCGCACGAAGGTCTCGGAGTACGGCCGCCAACTGCGCGAGAAGCAGAAGATGCGCCGCTACTACGGCGTGCACGAAACGCAGTTCGAGAATTACTTCCGCGAGGCCGCGCGCGTTCCGGGACAAACTGGACGCACGTTCCTCGCGCTGCTGGAGCGCCGGCTCGACAACGTGGTCTACCGCCTGAATCTGGCTTCCAGCCGCGCCCAGGCGCGCCAACTCGTCACCCACCGTCATTTCCGCGTGAACGGACGGATCGTGAACGTTCCGTCGTACGTCGTAAAACCCGGCGACGTGATCACGATCGCGCCCGGCAGCCTCAAGTCGCCGGTCTTCGCGTCGAACCTCGAAGTCGCGCAGAGCCGCCGGCCCCCCGAGTGGCTCGAATGGAACGACCAGGAGAAGGCCGCTAAGGTGCTGCAGCCGCCGCCGCGCGAGCAGATCGACACGCCGGTCGACGAACAGCTCATCGTCGAATACTATTCGCGTTAAACCTCACCCACGCCGCCGCTAGGCGTCCGATCGCCGCATCCCGCAAACCGGGATGCGACGGATAACGTAAGCGGCTACAAAGGAAACCGTTAGACCAGATGACCATGTTGGAAACGCCTGCCGGCGCGACGATCGAAGTGCGCGAGCGCCGGGACAACTATGCGAAGTTCGTCGTCGAACCGCTCGAGCGCGGCTTCGGCATAACCCTCGGCAACGCGCTTCGCCGGATACTGCTCAGCTGCATTCCCGGTGCGGCCGTCACCTATATGAAGATCGACGGCGTCCTGCACGAGTTCTCCACGATCCCCGGGATGGTCGAAGACACCATCGCGCTCATGCTCAACCTCAAGGGGTTGCCCGTTAAGCTCAACAGCGACGAGCCGAAGGTGCTTACGCTTTCGGTGAGCGGAGCGCGCGACGTAACCGCCGCCGACATCGTGCCCGACGCCGACGTCGAGATCCTCGACCCCGAGTACCGCCTCTGCACGCTCTCGGCGAAAGACGCCAAGCTGACGATGGAGATCGGCGTAGAGAAAGGGCGCGGCTACGTCATGGCCGACCGCCAGCGCAACGTGGAGCATATGATCGGCCTCATCCCGCTCGACTCGATCTTCTCGCCGATTCGCAAGGTGAACTTCACCGTAGACGATACGCGCGTCGGACAGAGCGTGGACTTCGACCGTCTCACCGTCGAGATCGAGACGAACGGCTCGATCACGCCCGACGAGGCGCTCTCGACTGCGGCCGCGATCATGCAGGAGCAGCTCGACCTCTTCGTGTCGTTCACGAATCGCGCGGAACCGCTGCCCGAGGCGCCGCCGAACGAATGGGACATTCCCGTGGAGACGCTCAATCTCTCGGTGCGCTCGTTCAACTGCCTCAAACGCGCAGGCATCTCGAAGGTCTCCGAACTGCTGGACCTCACCGAGGACGAGATCATGAAGATGCGGAACTTCGGCAAGAAGTCGCTCGACGAAATCAAACAAGTTCTCGCGGAGAGGGGGCTGACGCTGCGACAATCGTAGCGTTGCAAAATTACAATGCCGCATTCCATCGCGTACAAACGACTCTCGCGCACCGACGGCCACCGTAAGGCGCTGCTGCGCAACCTCGCCACGTCGCTCTTCAAACACGAGAAGATCGAGACGACCTCGACGAAGGCCAAGGAGATCAGTCGCGTTGCCGAGCGCCTGATCACGACGGCGATGGGCGGCGATCTCGCCGCTCGCCGCCAGCTCGCCGAGTTCATCACGGAGCCCGCCGTCGTCAAGAAGCTCGTCGAGCAGATCGCACCCGCGCTCAAAGGGCGGTCGGGCGGCTACACGCGCATCACGAAGACGCGCGTGCGCTCGGGCGACGCCGCGGAGCTGTCGCTCATCGAGCTCGTTACGTAACCCTGGCCTACGAGGCGCAGGCCCGCGCGCTGGACGCCGAGATTCTCGGCGTCATCGCGGCGTGGCATGCCACGGGAGCCGCACTCGACGACGGCGCTTTCAACGACCTTGCGTTGCGCGTGTTCGCGCATCAGCTTCGCTACAACGAGCCGTACGCGCGCTACTGCGCGCGTCTCGGCGTCACGCTGGCCGAGCCGCCTTCATCCTGGGAAGGCATCGTCCCCGTACCCGCCGCCGCGTTCAAAGAGGCGGTGCTGACGACGTTCGACGGTCGCCGAGCCGAGCTGGTCTTCGAGACGAGCGGAACGAGCCGCGGAGCGAGCGGCCGCACCTATATGGAGACGAGCGCGCTCTACGACGCATCGCTCTTGGCTGGCTTCGACCGTTTCGTGCTCGGCGACGGGGCGCGGCTGCGCTACCTCAACCTCGTGCCTAACCCGGCGGAGCGGCCGCACTCGTCGCTGGGCTACATGATGGCTCGCGTAAGCGCGACCCGGGGTGACGGTGCGGCCGGCTGGTACGTTCGCGGGGACGAGCTGCTCGTCGAATCGTTCGAAGGCGACGTGCGGGCCGCGATCGCGCTGGCCCAGCCGGTTTGCGTGGCGGCGACGGCCTTCGCGTTAGTGCGGCTCCTCGAGAGCATGTCCGAGCGCGGCGTGCGCTTCGCGCTTCCCGCGGGATCGCGCGTTATGGAGACGGGCGGTTTCAAGGGAAGGACGCGCATCGTCGCGCGAGACGAGCTCTACGCGGCGATCTGCGAACGCTTCGGATTGGCGAGCTCGGCGATCTTCTCCGAATACGGCATGACCGAGCTGGCGTCGCAGTACTACGACGCGCCGCCGGCAAGCGGTAAGAAAGCCGCTCCGCCGTGGCTGCGCGCGCGCGTCGTGGGGCCGCAGGGCGAGACCCTGCCGCCGGGTACCGCGGGCGCCCTCGTGCACGTGGACCTGGCGAACCGCTCCACGTGCGTTGCGATCGCCACCGAGGACGTCGGCGTGCGACGGGACGACGGCTTCGTCCTCATCGGGCGCGAGACGGATGCGCCGGCGCGCGGCTGCTCGCTGGACGCCGAGGAGCTCACCGCCTCGTAACGGAACGGTACGGCATGCGCACGCTTGCACCGGTTCTCGCCTCAGCCATCCTTCTCGGCCTCGCTCCCGCGGCTGCCGTCGCCGCGGGAAGCTCGATGCTGCCGCCGCAGCCGGCCGTCCATCCGGCCGGCATCCCAAGCGACGCCGTGATGGTGTCGCCGTGCATCCAGACGATGGGCGAGCATTGGGCCGCGCTCAAAGACATGCCGAACGGGCCGATCTACGGCACGTGGGAAGGCAAGCCCGTCTTCACCGAGATCATGGTCTCCCTGACGCAGCTAAGCAAGGGCTTCAGCCGGGCCAACGTCCGCGCGCTGCCCGGGTATCAGATCGATCACATGGATTTCGAGTTCGAACCGCACGGGCATCCCGGGTATCCGGTGCCGCACTACGACGTGCACTTGTACTACGTCTCACCCGCGGCGCAGGCGAAGATCTGCCCGAACGGTATCCCGGATCCGGCGCTGAAGCCGCCGAGCCGCTAGGGACGTTCCAGGCGCGCGCGGCGCGACGTGATGACGCCGCTGTTGAGGCCCGCCGTCGCCAGGCCCCCGTGCAGCCTTGCGTACTCGACTTTCACGCAACGGTCCACGACGACGTCCAGCCCCGCTTCGTCGGCGCGCGCGATGGCCTCGGGATTGACGACGCCGTACTGAAACCAGATCGCTCGCGCGCCCGCAGCGATGGCATCGGCGACGACGGCGACGAGCTCTTCGGGCTTGCGAAAGACGTCTACGAGGCCGGGCGCCCCGCGCTGCGCCGCGTACGCCGCCAACGACGGGTAGGCGGCGACGCCGTCTATTTGCTGTAGCGTCGGATTGATCGGCGCGACGTCGTACGGCGTTTGCGTGCGCAGGTAGGAGAAGACGGTGTAGCTCGGGCGCAGCGGGTTGCCCGACGCACCGACCATCGCAACCGTTCGCGTGGCGTCCAGGAGCGCCCGGATCTGCGCCGGCGTCGTGAGAATCACTCGGTGCGTTCTGCCGCTTGCAGCGCGTTGTCGAGATCCCAGATAAGGTCGGCGACGTCTTCGAGACCGACGGAGAGGCGCACCGACTCCGGCGCGACGCCGGCCTTGTGCAGCTCTTCGTCGCTTTGCTGCGAATGCGTCGTCGAAGCGGGGTGAATGACGAGGCTTTTCGCATCTCCGACGTTGGCGAGGTGGCTCCAGAGCTCGAGCGCGTCTATGAAGCGGCGGCCGGCGTCGCGTCCGCCGCGCAAACCGAACGTGAAGATCGAGCCGAGCTCGGGCGCGCGAACCCAGGCGACCTCGGGGCGCGTTTCGAGGAACGCGGCGACCTCGCGAGCGTTGCGCACGTGCCGTTCCATGCGCAGGGGAAGCGTCTCGAGCCCGATGAGCGCAAGCCACGCATCGAGCGGCGACATCTGAGCGCCGACGTCGCGCAGCACTTCCGCACGCGCGCGCATGAGGAATGCGTACTCGCCGAACGTCTCGGTAAAGACCTTGTGATGGTAGCCGGGGCTCGGCTCCGAGAGCAGCGGAAAGCGTCCGTTCCCCCAGGGGAACGCGCCCGATTCGACCAGCACGCCGCCGATTGCGGTACCGTGCCCGTTGATGAACTTCGTGGCCGAGTGAAGCACGACGTCGGCGCCGAGCGCGATCGGCCGGCAGAGGTACGGCGTCGCGAACGTGTTGTCCACGACCAACGGAATGCCGTGGTCGTGAGCTAGCGCCGCGAGCGACGTGAGATCGGCCACGATACCGGACGGGTTGCCGACCGTCTCGACGAAGAGCAGCTTCGTCTCCGGGCGGAGCGCCGCGCGTACCGCGTCGAGATCCTCGGCCGGAACGAAGGCCGTCTCGATGCCCATCCGCTTCACGGTGACGCCGAACTGCGTCAGCGTGCCGCCGTAGACGCTCTGCGCGCAGACGAGATGGTCGCCCGCCTGCGCGAGCGAGAGCACGGTGCAGAGCTGCGCCGCCAAGCCGCTGGAGAATGCGACCGCGCCGAGGCCGCCCTCGAGGCTGGCCATGCGCTCTTCGAAGGCCGCGACCGTCGGGTTGCTGATGCGGCTGTAGATGTGCCCGTAGCCGCGCAAGGCAAAGAGCTCGGCCGCCTGCTCGGTCGACTCGAATACGTACGCGGACGTCTGGTAGAGCGGCGCGGCGCGCGACCCGGTGACCGGGTCGGGCGGCGTGCCCGCGTGCAGCGCGCGCGTTGCGAAACCGAACTCTCTATCTGCTTGCATCGTCGAAGGTCCCGGAGCCTACTTCGCCTTATACTGCCCGTATCATGGGGATGACACTTACCGAAAAAATTCTGGCTCGCCACGCCGGGCTCGATCGCGTCGAGCCTGGGCAGATCATCAACGCGAAGGTGGATCTCGTTCTCGCCAACGAGCTTTCCGCCGCGGTCGCCATCGGCGTCATGCGCGGCATGAAGGGCGCCGGGCGGGTTTTCGATGCGAGCAAGATCGCGTTGGTAGCGGATCACTTCGTCCCGGCTAAGGACGCGCAGTCGGCGAAGCTCGCCAAGCTCATGAAGGACTTCGCCATCGAGCAAGGCGTCGAACACTACTTCGACGTCGGGCGCGGCGGAATCGAGCACGTCGTGCTTCCGGAGGAAGGTCTCGTCGCCCCGGGCGAGCTCATCGTCGGCGGCGATTCCCACACGTGCACGTACGGCGCGTTCGGCGCCTTTGCAACGGGCATGGGCTCGACGGACATCGCCGCGGCCTTCGTGCTCGGCGAGGTCTGGCTGAAGGTTCCCGCTTCGATCAAACTCGTCTACAGCGGAACGCCGGGGCCGATGGTCTACGCGAAAGACATCATGCTGCGCACCGTCGGCGAGCTGGGCATCGACGGCGCGACGTACCGCGCGATCGAGTATCACGGCACCACGGTTGACGAGCTTTCCATCACCGGGCGCATCACGATGGCGAACATGGCGATCGAGGCCGGCGCGAAGAACGGCATATTCCACGCCGACGAGAAAACCATCGCCTACGTCAAAGAGCGCACGAACCGCCCGTTCGTCGTCGAGCGGGCCGATCCCGATGCGGCGTACGAGCGCGTCGTTTCGATAGACATCGGTGCGCTGGAACCGCAGGTCGCCTGCCCGCATACGCCCGACAACGTCCATCCGATCTCCGAGGTCGTGCGCGATGACGTTCCCGTCGACCAAGTCTTTATCGGATCGTGCACGAACGGCTACATCGAAGACTTGCGGGTCGTGGCGAAGATTCTCGAAGGCCGGCGAATCGCGCCGAGCCTGCGCGTGATCGTTAACCCGGGCTCGCAGAAGGTCTGGATGCAGGCGGCGACCGAGGGAATCCTCACGACGCTCGCCGCGGCCGGCTGTGCCGTGAACACGCCGGGTTGCGGCGCCTGCTTCGGCGGGCACATGGGCACCTTGGGCGACGGCGAACGCGCGATCTCGACCACGAATCGGAACTACGTCGGACGGATGGGCTCGCCCAAAGCCGAAGTGTTCCTCGCGTCGCCGGCGACCTGCGCCGCCTCGGCGCTCACCGGCAGGATCACCGATCCGCGGGAAGTGCTCGTTCCCGAACTGGTCGCGACCAAAGGGAGAGCCTAACGTGGAAGCGACGTTGCGCGGCCGCGCTCATAAGTACGGAAAGAACGTCGACACCGACGTCATCATCCCCGGGAAGTACTGCAATATCGTGGATCAGGCCGAGCTTGGGAAACACGCGCTCGAAGGGCTCGACCCCGAGTATACGGCGCGCATGTCGGCCGGCGACATCATCGTCGCGGAGACGAACTTCGGCTGCGGCTCCAGCCGCGAGGTCGCACCGATCGCGATCAAAGGGTCGGGCACGTCGGCCGTGATCGCCAAGAGCTTCGCGAGAATCTTCTATCGCAACGCGCTGAACATCGGGCTGCCGATCTTCGAGTCGGCCGAGGCCGTTGACGGCATCGAGTCGGGCGATGAGATCGAGCTCGAGCCGGCGACGGGCGTCGTGCGGAACATTACGAAGGGCACGGAGTACCGCGCCGCTGAGTTCCCGCCGTTCATGCGCTCGCTGATCGATGCCGGCGGCCTCGTTCCCTACGTCGAGGCGCGCCTCGCTCAAACCGGCGGCTAGTGCCCGCTAGGGCGGGGTGTAGCCGCCGCCCTGGCCGCCGACGCCGCCGGGCGACGGGTTGACGTTTTCGATCCACTTCTCTTTCGGCCGGTAGGCCGCGGTGAACGGCACCTCGCCTTCGGAGCTGGTAATGATGCCGATCATGTCGGTCGTGCCGTCGAGCTTGCCTTCGAGCAGGAGCGTCGTGCCGTTGGGGAGCGACACGATCAGCCGCACGTTTCCGCTGTCAACCGATCCGGCGAGCGGAAACTTGGTGCCCTTCCTGTCGAGGTAGACGCCGCTGAGCGCGTCGCCCTGCTGCTGGATCTGGAAATGCGTGTATTCGGCGAGGTTGGAGTTCGGGCGCTGGATTGCGACCTCCCAGACGCCGTCTAGGCCCTTGCGGGCGGCCGGAGGCGGGCTGGGCGTCGCCGAGGCTCCCGGCGCGCCCCGGGCGGGCCCAGCGCCGGGCATTGCGTCGTCGGGATAGGTCGAGGGCTGCGGCTGGGGCGTTACCGGCGTTCCGCTAATCGGCGGGGGGGTCGGCGGCGGTGTGGCTGCGGCCGTGGGAGTGCCGTGGCCCCCGGCGACGAGGATGGCGACGAGGCTGGCGCCGGCGACGGCGCTTGCGGCTAACGAAGGCGGCTTCACAGCGTTGAGGCTTTGGGAGGGGCCGGGGGGCCTCCTCCGCGGTTGCCGCTTTTGACAGCCTTGGTATAATGCAATGGCTGTGAAGACGAAGATTCATCCGAAATGGTATCCCGAAGCGCGCGTGCACTGTGCCTGCGGGAACAGTTTCGTGACCGGTTCGACGCTGGCGGAGATCTCGGTCGAGATCTGCGCCGCGTGCCATCCGCTGTTCACCGGGCAGCAAAAGCTCGTGGACACCGCCGGACGTGTAGACAAGTTCAACCAGCGCAGCGCAGCCGCCCAGAAGAAGCAAGAAGAGGCCGCCGCCCGCAAGGTCGCACGCGAGGCGAAGAAGGCCGCCGCAGCGCTCTAGGGAGCGCGCGCCGGGATCTCGCCGTTGAGTGACGCGGCCAACGCGCGCCTCGAGACTATGGCGCGGCGGTTCGACGAAATCGAGGCGCAGCTCGCCAACCCATCCGGCAGTTTCGATCAAGCGCGGTACACCGCGCTGGTCAAAGAGCGCGCGCAATTAGAAGACCCGGTCGCAACCTTTCGCCGGCTGCGCGACGTGCGCCGGGAGATGGATGCGAACGCCGCGCTCGCGCGTCAGGGTGACGGGGAGCTCAAGGCGCTTGCGGAGGAAGAAAACGAGCGGCTGCGCGAACGCGCCGCGGCGCTCGAAGGCGAGCTTACCCAGCTCATGCTGCCGCGCGATCCGAACGACGGACGGGACGTGTTCGTTGAAATCCGCGCGGGTACGGGCGGCGACGAGGCGGCGATCTTCGCAGGCGACTTGGCACGCATGTACATGCGCTTTGCCGAAACGACCGGCCTCAAGGTCGAGCTCGTCTCGGAGAATCCGAGCGATGCCGGCGGTTACAAAGAGATCGTCTTCGGCGTGAAAGGGAACGCGCCGTACCGCGTCCTCAAGCACGAGTCGGGGGTGCATCGCGTCCAGCGCGTTCCGGCAACCGAAGCCCAGGGCCGTATCCACACGAGCACCGCGACGGTCGCCGTGCTGCCGCAAATCGAAGACGACGTCGAGATCGAGATTAAACCGGGCGACCTGCAGATCGACACGTACAAGTCGTCGGGTGCCGGCGGTCAGTACGTGAACAAGACGGAATCGGCGATCCGTATCACGCACGTGCCCACGGGCATCATCGTTGCGTCCCAGCAGGAGCGCTCGCAGCAGCAGAACCGGGAAAAGGCGATGCAGATGCTGCGCGCCACGATCTTCGACCGCAGGCGGCGAGAACAGGAAGAGGCAGTCGGTTCGCTGCGGCGCTCGCAAGTCGGCAGCGGCGAACGATCCGAGAAAATTCGGACGTACAATTTTCCTCAAGACCGCGTCACCGATCACCGCATCAACCGCAGCTTCGGGAACATCCGCGGAATCCTGGACGGCAACCTCGCTCCGCTCGCGCAGGAGCTCATCGCCGACGAGCGCGCGCGCCTGTTGGCCGGCGAGCCGAGCGCGTAAGCCGTGAGCGGCGTCGGCTCGGCGCTGACGCGCGCCAGCGAGATGCTGCGCGGCACGAGCGACTCGCCGCGCTTGGATGCCTCGCTGCTCCTGGCGCACGCGCTGGAGCGATCGCGCGAATGGCTCGCGGCGCATCCCGAGGATGCGGTCGAGCCCGCGCGTCTGGAGACGTTGTTTGCAGCCTGCGAGCGGCGCCGCTGCGGCACGCCGATCGCATATATTCTCGGCCGCGCGGGATTCTACGGGCGCGAGTTCGCCGTGGACGAGAACGTCCTGGTTCCACGACCCGAGACGGAGCATCTCGTTGACGAAGCGCTGCGCTTTCTGCGTCGCGCGATGCGCGACGGGGGCACGCCCGCCGTCCTGGACGTCGGCGTAGGAAGCGGCGCCATCGCCTGTACGATCGCGGCCGAGACGGGCCTAACGGTGGACGGCACGGACGTTTCGCCGGGAGCGCTGCGAATCGCCGCGCGCAACGCGCGGCGGATCGGCGTCGGCGACCGCTGCCGCTTCCACGAAGGGGACGCGGCGTTGCCCGTTGCCGGGCGGCGCTACGATCTCGTCGTGGCGAACCTTCCGTACGTGCCCTCGCGCGATCTTCCGGCGCCGCCCGATCCGGCCTCGTTCGAGCCGCGCGCAGCGCTCGACGGCGGGAGCGACGGTCTCGACTGCTACCGGCGCCTCTTATGCGACGCGCCCGCGCTGCTCGCACCCGGCGGGATGACGATCCTGGAAGCGGCACCCCCGACGATCGCCGGCCTAGCGGCGTTGGTTCGGGCGGCTTTTCCGGCGGCCGCCGTCGAGATCGGACGCGATTACGCAGGATTGGCGCGCTACGTTAAAGCCGAAGTACCCAACGTGTCGAGCGAGCCGGGGCACGCCAGGTAAAGCGGGGAAACGCAGAGAACGAAGACTGCCCGAGATGGCGAAGTACATTTTCTTCACCGGGGGCGTCGTGAGTTCGCTCGGAAAGGGCATCACCGCCTCCTCGCTCGGACGGCTGCTCAAAGCCCGCGGCATCAGCGTCTCGATTCAAAAGCTCGACCCGTACATCAACGTGGACGCGGGGACCATGAACCCGTATCAGCACGGCGAGGTCTTCGTCACCGAAGACGGTGCGGAGACCGATCTAGACCTCGGCCACTACGAGCGCTTCATTGACGAGAACCTCCAGCGCGCCAATAACGTGACGACCGGCCAGATCTACAACTCGGTTATCGAGAAAGAACGGCGGGGAGACTACCTCGGCGCGACCGTGCAGGTCATCCCGCACATCACCAACGAGATAAAATCGCATATCAAGCGCGTCGCCGAGGCCAGCCGCGCCGACGTCTGCATCGTCGAAGTCGGCGGGACGGTCGGCGACATCGAATCGCTGCCGTTTCTCGAAGCGATACGCCAGATGCGCTACGACGTCGGCGACGAGAACGTCATGTACGTCCACCTGACGCTGGTGCCGCATCTGGGCGCCGCCGACGAGCTTAAGACCAAGCCGACGCAGCACTCGGTGCGCGAGCTTCGCGGTATCGGAATCTCGCCCGACGCCATCGTCTGCCGGACGCAAGCCGCGCTCCCGATGCCCCTGGAGCTCAAGGAGAAGATCGCGCTCTTCTGCGACGTTCCGCCGAGCGCGGTCGTGCAGAACGTCGACGCGAAGACCATCTATCAAGTGCCGCTGAACTTGGAGGCGGAAGGCCTCGCTCAGGCGGCGGTCCGCAAACTCAACCTGCCGCCGACCGCGCCGCTGCTCGACGAGTGGATCGCGATCGCCGACCGTCTGCTCCACCCGCGCCGCCACGTGACGATCGCGCTGGTCGGCAAGTACGTCGAGCTCAAGGACGCGTACATCTCGATCAACGAGGCGCTCCAGCACGCCGCCGCCTTTCATAACGCCGCCGTCGAGATCCGCCGCATCGACTCCGAACTGGTCGAGAACGAAGGGGTGGACGTGCTGCGCGGCGCGCACGGCGTCGTCGTGGCACCGGGCTTCGGCGCGCGCGGCGTCAAGGGCAAGCTGCGTGCGATTCAGTACGTGCGCGAGCGCCACGTTCCGTTCTTGGGCATCTGCTACGGGATGCAGCTCGCGTGCGTGGAGTTCGCGCGCGACGTCTGCCAGCTTCCCGAAGCGATGACCAGCGAGGTTGACGAAACGAGCGCGGATCCGGTGATCGATTTCATGCCCGACCAGCGTAATCTGGAAATGTACGGGGGCACGATGCGCCTGGGCACCTACGCGTGCACGCTCGAAGCGGACAGCCACGCCGCGCGCGCCTACGGGACCCTCGAGGTCAGCGAGCGCCACCGGCACCGCTACGAGTTCAACAACCGCTACCGGCCGATCTTCGAAGAACACGGCATGCGCTTTACCGGTCACCACGCGGTCGGCAAGACGCGGCTCGTCGAGGTGGTCGAGCTTCCGGCCGAGATGCACCCGTGGTTCGTTGCGACGCAGGCTCATCCGGAGTTCAAATCACGTCCGAACCGGCCGGCGCCGCTTTATCGAGACTTTATCGGCGCCTCGCTCGCGCACGAAGAGCGGATCAGCGGCCGGTCCGAGGTTGTCGAGGCAGCCTCGTGGACTCAAGCTTAGTAACCGCCGTCGTTCTGACGCGCGACGAAGAGCGAAACCTTCCGCGCGCACTTACCAGCCTGCCGCGCGGCATGGCCGTGTTCGTTCTCGATGCGTGCTCGCGCGATCATACCGTCCAGTTCGCGCGCGGCGCGGGCGCTCGCGTCGTTCAGCGAGAGTGGACGGATTTCGTGGACGCGCGGCGCTTCGCGCTGGAGCAGGTCGGCACGCCGTGGGCGCTCATGATCGATGCGGACGAGGCGCTCGACGACCGCCTGCGCGACGCGATTCTGGCAGCGCCGCAAGACGTGGACGCCTACTGGATCCGGCGCACGACGTACTTCTGCGGCAAACCGATGCGCATGTGGCAGAACGAACGCCTTCTGCGACTCTTCCGCACCGATCGCGTTCGGCTCGAAGCGCATCCGGCTGCCGCGGCGGACGCTGCGGTGCACGAGGGCTGGTCGTGTGACGGCCCGACCGGCGAGCTCGCGGGAACGCTGCTGCACTACTCGTATCCGGACGTCGCGACCTACCGGCGGAAGTACGAGCTCTATACCTCGCTGGAAGCCGCGGCGCTCAAGCGCTCAGCGCCGGCGTGGCTGGGCGCGTCGCTTACCGGCGTCGCGCGGCTGGCATGGATGCTTGCGGCAAAGGGAGCCTTGCTGGATGGCCCGCGCGGCTGGTACGTTGCGTACCGGTCGGCGGCGTACCCGGCCGTTGCCGCGCGAAAGGCGCTGTTCCGGTGAGCGCGGCGCGCGTCGGACTCGACGCGCGCTTGACGCGTCAGGTCTCGGTCGGCATGGCGACGTACGTGCGCGAACTCGTGCGGCGCCTCCCGAAGGTCGCTCCCGAGTACGAATACGTCGCGTTCACGCGCGGGTCAAACTTTGGCTGGGACGAACAGGTCGCGCTGCCGCTTGCAATGCGCAAGGCCCGTCTCGGCCTCGTGCACTTCCTCTCGCTCTACGTGCCGCTGCTCGCGCCGGGCCCGTCGATCGTGACCATCCACGACCTGATCCACCTGCGCTTTCCGCAGTACTTTAAGCGCAAGGTGGGGCCCTACTATCGCACGGCCGTGCGGCTCGCATGCGCGCGTGCCGCACGCGTCATCACCGACGACGAACGCACCGTCGCCGACCTCGTTACGCTGCTCGGCGTTGCGGCCGCGAAAATCCGCGTGATACCGCTGGGCGTCGGAGAAGCGTTCTTCGCCGCGGCGCGGCCTCGAGCCCAAGAGCGCCCGTACGTGCTCTACGTCGGAAACCACCGGCCGCACAAAGATCTCGCGACGCTTTTTACTGCGTGGTCCTCGCTGCCGGAAGCGCTCTGCGCCGACCTCTACGTTACCGGTCCCGACGATTTCCCGGCGGAGCTGCAGCGCACCGGCCCGGGCGGACGGCGCATCGTGGCGTTGGGTGAGGTCGCCGACGAAGACCTCGTGTCGTATTACGCCGGCGCTCGCGCGCTGGTGCAGCCCGCCCTGCGTGAGGGGTTCGGTTTGCCGATGCTCGAAGCAATGGCTGCAGGGTGCCCGGTCGTTGCGTGCGCGGACGCCGTGCCCCGCGTGCTCGAACGCGCGGCGTTGACCTTTGCGGCGCGCGACGCCGGCGCGCTGCGGAACGTTCTCGTTGCGATGCTTTCCGGCGAAGATCTGAGGGCCGGCGCGATCGCGCGGGGACGCGAAGCCGCGCGGGAACTGACGTGGGACCGCTGCGCGCGCGCGACGGCGGACGTCTACCGAGAGGTGTTGGAGCAAGGGTGAAACGGAGCCTGACCGTACTGGTGCTTTTGGCCTGCGCCGCAGCGGCGCGCGCGGGCGCCGCTGCTCCTGCGGCGCAGGCGCGCCCGATCGTGGTCGTCATCAACGGCAACGTTCTCGCCCTGCAGCCGCCGCCGCGTTTCGAGGGAAGCCTGCTGCTCGTGCCGGTGCGGCGCACGATCGAGGCGCTCGGACTCGCGTTCGACCGCAGCGGCAACCGTATCACGACGCAGGTCGGCTCGAAGAACGTTACGCTGACCGTCGGTAGCCGCCAGGCGCAAATCGACGGCGCCACGCTCGCGCTCGAAGCGCCGCCCGTCGAGATCAACAACGTCCTCTACGTCTCCCTGCGCTTCTTTACCGACGTCCTGGGCGCTCAGGCACATTTCGACCGCCGCACCAATACGGTAACGATCGTGGCTCAACTCGTCGGCCGTTCGGCCGACGGTCTCGTGAAGGTCGGCGGCGGCTTCGAACGCTTCGGCACCGTGGCGGCCGTAGACGTGCTCTCCGATCCGCCGACGATCACGCTTGGGTATAACGGCGGCGTCAAGACCATCCCCGTCGCTCCCAACGCGGTGATCGACGTCGAGAACGTCAACGTCAACGTGACGTCGCCGGGCGAGCTGGGCGACGTGCGCCCCGGCGATTTCGCGCGCGTGCAGATGCGCAAGGACGGCCGCGTGGAGCGCGTCGTGGACGAGTACGGGTCGCGCAACGGGCGCATCGTCGCCATTGCGGGCAGCCAATTCGTGCTCGACGACGGCCAAGTCATCTACGACGGACGCACGACGGAGGTAGCGCTTAACGGAAAGGCTGCGGCCTTCACCGACCTGCGCCCCAGCGACGTCGTAACCGTGCGGTACAACGTCGAGACCAACGAAGTTCGCGAGGTGCTGGCGAGCCGCAGCATTGCCGGAACGGCGGCGACAGCGCCCGGAGCGCTCGCGGTTTCGTCGGTCGGCACCGACGCGAACCGGCCGTTGCGCCAGGGCGAGACGATCCACGTGACGATGCACGGAACGCCGGCCGCGGCGGCAACGTTCGACATCGGTTCGGACGTGGCAAATCAGGCGATGCGCGAGGTCTCCCCCGGGACGTACGCCGGAAGCTACACGATCCCGCGCGGCGCAAATTTCGACGAGGTTCCGCTCATCGGGCGTCTCGCGGCCGGTCAGGCGCGCGCGCAAGGCCAGGCGCCGCAAACCATCTCCGCCTCGAGCGTTCCGCCGGGCATCGCCGACTTTGCGCCGGATGCGGGCGCGACGGTGAACACGACCCAGCCCGCCGTGTACGCAAGCTTCGTCGCCGACGCCGTGCCGGTCAATCCGTCGAGCGCGTTCATGTCGATCGACGGGCGCGACGTCACGTCCGAGTGCGTGCGCACCGCGCAGTTCATCCAATACATGCCGAGCTTCAGCTATCCCGAGGGGCTGATCCGCGTCACGGTTCGCGTGAGCGATCAAGCCGGCAACACGACGACGAAGTCGTGGACCTTCACGATTAGGACGCACTGATGGACGACTGCGTTTTCTGCCGGATCGGCCGCGGCGAGATCCCTGCCGCAGTCGCCTACCGCGACGACGGCATCGTCGCCATCGAGGACCTCGATCCGCAGGCACCCGCGCATCTGCTCGTGCTGCCCCTGCGCCACTACGCAACGATCGGCGAACTTGCGGAAGCCGACCCGTCTCTGTGCGCTCGAGCGGTGGCGGTTGCGGCGCGCCTGGGGGGCGAACGGGGCGGCAACGGCTTTCGTCTGGTCGTCAATACCGGGCCCGACGGGGGGCAGACGGTCGCCCACGTCCACCTCCACGTCCTCGCAGGCCGGCGGCTGCACTGGCCTCCCGGCTAGGCGCGGCGCGTCGCTTCATTTGACGCTGCGCGCGCCGCTGTGCTAGTGTAGGACCCGGACCCGCTTTGGGTCTAATTTTTCGTGTCTTGCGCGGCCGCGCGAGCGCGCTTGAAGGGGGGTCGTCTATAGATGGAAGTTCGCATCGCTCCGGGAGAAACGATCGAGAGCGCGTTGCGCCGCTTTAAGAAGGCCACCCAGAAGGCCGGCATTCTCGCCGAGGCCCGCAAGCACGAGCACTACGAAAAGCCCAGCGTCCGCAAGAAGAAGAAGTCGGCTGCGGCTCGCAAGCGCCGAGCCTAGGACACCCGTTACGTGGGAGCACTGAAAGATCGCATCGCCTCCGATCTCAAGGAGGCGATGAGGGCTCGCGACCAATTGCGCCTCGACACCCTGCGATCGGCGCTGTCCGGCTTCATCTACAAGCGCACCGAGAGCGGCACGGAGCTGTCGGAAGCCGACGAGCTCGACGTCGTTCGCCGCTTGACGAAGCAGCGGTCGGACTCGCTTGCCGAATTCGAGAAGGCCGGACGCATGGATCTCGCCGATAAGGAGCGGGCCGAGCGCGAGATTTTGCTCGCCTATCTGCCGCAGCAGCTCTCCGCGCAGGAGGTGCGCGAGATCGTTCGCGGCGCGCTCGCCGGCATGCCGCCGGAGGCGCGCAATACGGGTGCGGTCATGAAGAACGTGATGCCCCGGCTCAAGGGGCTGGCCGACGGCACGCTGGTTCGGGACGTCGTCGCCGAAGAGCTCGCAGCCCAACCGTAACTTCCCGCGACCGCCCGGGGTACCACCCGGCATGAAAGCGTTGCGTCTGCGCGCCGCCGTGTCGTTGGGCTTGCTGCTCTGCGGCGTGGCGGGAGTCGCCGCCGGGGCCCCATTTGGGAATCCGATCGTCGTCGTGCCGATCGATGGAACCGTAGACGGCGGGATGGCCCACCTCGTCGAGCGCTCGGTGGACGAGGCAAATCAAACCCACGCGCGCGCCATCGTGCTCGAGGTAAATAGCCCCGGCGGGCTCGTTGACGCCGCATTCCGGATCCGCGACGCGCTCTTCTCGGCGCAGGAACCGGTCGTCGCGTACGTGGGGCAGCGCGCGTACTCCGCAGCCGCGCTCATATCGCTCGCGGCCAACCGCATCGTCATGGCGCCGGGCGCGTCCATCGGGGCGGCCGAGCCGATTCCGGCCACGGCGAAGATGATCTCCGGCCTGCGCGGCGAGTTCGAGTCCACCGCCGAGCGCAATCATCGCAATCCGAAGGTGGCCGCCGCGATGGTCGACAAGCAGGTGGATCTTCCCGAGTACAAACGCGCCGGCGCGATTCTAACGCTGAACACCGAAGATGCGGTGCGCGCGGGCATCGCCGACTCGACGGCGCCCACGCTCGACGCCGCGCTCGCGCAGCAGCACCTCGCCGACGCACCGCGCATCGTCGAGTCCTTCACGTGGGCCGAACGCGTCGCCCGTTTCGCTACCGACCCGGCCGTCAGCGGGCTGCTCTTGACGTTAGGAATGCTCGGCCTGCTCATCGAGATGCAGACGCTTCACGGCATCGCCGGCCTCATCGGCATCGGCGCGCTGGCACTGTTCTTCGGGAGCCACGTCTACGCTGGTTTTTCCAACGGGCTGGTCGCCGTGCTCGCGGTGCTCGGCCTCTTCGGCATCCTCTGGGAGCTGCACGTCGTGCCGGGGCACGGGGTGCCGGGAATCCTCGGCGTGCTGGCGCTGCTTCTGGCGGTGCTGTTTGCCTTTGGACTGCCGTTTTTCTTCGTCGGCATCGAGACGCTCGCCACCGCGATCGTGCTGACCGTCATTGCCTTCACCCTGACCGTCCGCGCGGTTCCGCAGAACGCCTGGGCGCATCGCCTCGCGCTGGTGGCAGCGCAAGGCCCGGAGTACGTTGCCAGCGCCGACCGCACCCACCTGCGCGGACGCGCCGGGACGGCCGCCAGCTTCCTGCGCCCTGCCGGGATCGCAACGATCGACGGCCAGCGCGTTGACGTGCTGACGGAGGGTGAGTTCATCGCTGCGGGAACATCGATTCGGGTCGTGCGCGTCGAGGGCGCGCGCGTTTTCGTCGAGCCCGTCCCCTCATAGGAGCCAACATGATTGCCCTGAGCGGCGCGATCGTCATCCTCATCGTCGTCATCGCGTTTTTCGCATTCCTGTATTACTTCCCGATCGGCTTGTGGATCCGGACGGTCGCCGCCGGCGTTCCGCTAGGCATCATCGCGCTCGTGCGCATGCGGCTCATCGGCATACCGCCCGGCGTGATCGTCACCAACTACGTCCGCGCGCGCAAGGCCGGCTTGATGCTGACGGTGGATCAGATGCAGTCGCATTTCTTGGCCGGCGGCAACGTGGAGAACGTCACCTTGGCAATGATCGCGGCGCAGCGAGCGCAGATTCCGCTGGAATGGCAGCGCGCCGCGGCGATCGACCTGGCCGGGCGCAACGTCCTCGAAGCGCTGCAGACGTCGGTTACGCCGAAGGTCATCGAAACGCCCACGTTCCAAGGCGTCGCGCAGAACGGCATTCAGCTCAACGTCAAGGCGAGGATCACCGTTCGCAGCAACCTCGACCGGTACGTCGGCGGCGCGGGCGAGCCGACGATCGTCGCGCGGGTCGGAGAAGGCGTGGTCTCGGCGGTCGGCGCCGCGGTGGACCACAAGGAAGTGCTCGAATATCCGGACCGCATCAGCAAAGCCGTGCTGGCCAAAGGCCTCGACGCCGGCACTGCCTTCGAGATCGTCTCGATCGACATTGCAGACGTTGACGTCGGCAAGAACATCGGCGCGGAACTGCAGACGAGTCAGGCCGAGGCCGACCGGCGCATCGCGCAGGCGAAGGCCGCCGAACGCCAGTATGCGGCCCAGGCCGCCGAGCAGGAGCAGAAGGCGGAGACCCAGGCGATGCGCGCAAAGGTCGTCGAGGCCGAGGCTTCGATACCGCAGGCGATAGCCGAGGCGTTCCGCAGCGGCCATCTCGGCGTGATGGACTACTACCGGCTCAAGAACATTCAGGCGGATACGGAGATGCGCGGCTCGATCGGTGCGGCCGAGAGCCCCAGCGAGTCTCCGCCGCCCCTGACCGGGCCGACCAAGTAGGAGCGGGCCGTGCGTGAGATCGGAACGATCGTTTGGGTCGTTCTGCTCGTCATCGGCGTCGTCTCGAGCATGGCCAAGAGCGCCCGGCGTCAGGTGCGCGCGGCTCGAGAGGCGCCGCCGCGCCCCGTTGCGCCGCTCCCTTGGCCCGCGCCTGGTCCCGATCGCCCGCAACCGGCCTCGCCGCCGCAGCGCCCCCCGGCGCCGCCCCAGCAGCCGCGCCGCCCGGCGCCCTCGCCCTCCGCGGCCCCCGCGGCGTCCACCCCCGCGCCTCGCCGCCGGCTTTTCGCCGGGCGCAGCGATGTGGTCCGCGCCGTGATCGCGGCCGAAGTGCTTGGAAAGCCCCGAGCGCTCAGCGACGAATACCCTACTCGTTGACCGCGCAACGATCCGTCGATCTCCGCGAACTCCCCGACCGTGTCCGCTTGTTCGGAGAGTACGACCGCAATCTCTCAGCGCTCGAGTCGTCCCTCGACGTCGCCGTGCATGCCGACGGCGACCGTCTCTTGCTTGCGGGCGAGGATGCGGCGGTGCGGCGCGCGGAGGAGGTCGTGCGGCGCGTGCTCGATGCAGCGGTAGGCGGCGCGCACATCACGCCTGAGGACGTCGCCCTGGCGTTGGCCGAGACGCGGCTGGAGCCCGGCGGCGTCGCGTTGCCGAGCACCCTCATTCGGACGCACCGCGGACGCGAAATCCGGCCGCGAACGTCGGGACAGCGGCGCTTCGTCACCGCCGTCGAGAACGCGACGCTCACCTTGGGCATCGGCCCCGCGGGAACGGGAAAGACCTACCTCGCGGTTGTGATGGCCGCGCGCGCGCTAAAGCGGCGCGACGTTTCACGCGTCATCCTCTCGCGCCCGGCCGTGGAAGCCGGCGAGCGCCTCGGCTTTCTGCCCGGCGATTTCCGGGAGAAAGTAGATCCGTACATGCGCCCGCTCTACGACGCGCTCGGCGAGCTGCTCGACGACACGCTCGTGGCCAAGTACATGGAACGCGGCACGCTCGAAGTTGCTCCGCTTGCCTACATGCGCGGCCGCACGCTTTCCGACGCGTTCGTCATCCTCGACGAAGCGCAGAACGCCA
This sequence comes from Vulcanimicrobiota bacterium, assembly GCA_963790985.1. Taxonomy (GTDB): domain Bacteria; phylum Vulcanimicrobiota; class Vulcanimicrobiia; order Vulcanimicrobiales; family Vulcanimicrobiaceae; genus Cybelea. The sequence continues at coordinate 876,980 of CAWBQB010000003.1, read as the reverse complement.
CCGCGCTGCAGCTCAAGATGTTCCTTACGCGCCTGGGCAGCGGTTCGAAGATGGTGGTGACCGGCGACGCCACGCAGATCGACCTGCCGTCGGGGGAGAGCAGCGGCCTGCGCGACGCGGCGAATCGGCTGGCCGGAGTCGAGGGGGTCGAGGTCGTCGAGTTCGATCACACCGACGTCGTGCGCCATCCGCTCGTCTCCAGGATCGTGCGCGCGTACGCATCCGATCGCGACGGGCGGCGATGATTTACTATCGCAACGAGGTGCGCCGAAGCGGCATTGACGGGCGCGCGCTCGTCGCCACCGCCCGGCGGCTGCTCGACGCCGCGGGCGAAGGCGGTGCCGGGCTCTCGCTGACGCTCGTCAACGACGGCGCGATACGCGCGCTCAACCGCGAGTATCGCGGGAAGGATGCGCCGACCGACGTGCTCAGCTTCCCGCTGGACGGCGACGGCGCAGATGCCGTGCCGGTGCGGGAACGCCTGCTCGGCGACGTCGTCATCTCGGTCGAGACCGCGCGCCGCCAAGCCGCCGATTACGACGCGCCGCTGCAGCGCGAGATCTACCGGCTGCTCATTCACGGCCTGCTGCACCTGATGGGGCACGATCACCACGCCGCGCAGGAGCGGCGGACGATGCGCCGCGCGGAACGGCTGCTGGCCGACGCAATCGCGCTTCCGTGGCCGTACGCCGGGATACGCTGATGCAGCACCCAGCCGACGACCGCGGCCGCCGCGAGCCGCACTACCTGCCGATCGACCGCAGCCCGTTCCTGCGCTCGTTCCACCATGCGTTCGAAGGCATCGTGTACGCGACGCGCACGCAGCGGAACATGCGCATCCACTTCGTCATCGCGGCGCTCGTGCTGCTTGCGACGCTGGTGCTGCGGCTCGAGCGTTACTACGTCATCGCGACGGTAGTGCTCGTTACCCTGGTATTGAGTTTGGAACTGCTCAACACCGCGATTGAATCGATCGTGGACCTGCTGACCGTCACGCACCATCCTCTGGCGAAGAGCGCGAAAGACGCCGCCGCGGGCGCCGTGCTCGTCGGTGCGGTCGGCGCGGTTTTCGCGGCGTACTTGATCTTCTACCAAGGGATCATGAGCGGCGGCTCGCGGGTGTTCCAGGCGGTGCAGGCGGTCCCGGCCAACGTGGCCCTCATCGTGCTCGCGGTCGTGGCCATCGGGACGATCTTCGCCAAGGCCGCGGTGGGACGCGGATCGCCCCTGCAAGGGGGAGCCGTCTCCGGACACGCCGCCCTCGCCTTCGCCGTCGCGACGATGCTCGCGTTCTTCTATCAGAAGCCGCTGGCGGCGCTCCTCGCCTACTTCATTGCCTTGCTCGTCGCCCAGAGCCGCGTCGAGGCCCGCATACACCGGCCCTTCGAGGTCCTGTGGGGAGCCGTTCTCGGCACCCTGGTCGCTCTAGCGATCTACGTGCTGGTACGGCCTCACGTTATGTTATAATGGCGCCGATTTGAACACGGACCCCTCTCGAAGTACCCCGGAAGGCCTGCCGTACGAGATCGTCGCCCTGGTGGCGCTCGTCCTCTTGGCAGCCTTCTTCGCAGCAGCCGAGGCCGCGCTGGTCTCGATCTCGCGCGTGCGCGCCCGAACGATCGCCGAACGCGGCGTTCGCGGAGCGCGCAACCTCGAGCGCCTCGTCGAGGACAAGAACCGGTTCCTCACCTCGATGCTCGTCGGCAACACGATCGTGCTGCTTGCCGCCGATTCGCTTGCGACGTACGTGTCCATTTCGCTTGGGATACCGTCGGGCGCGGTCATCTCGACGTTGGTCATGACCGCAGTCTTCCTCATCTTCGGCGAGATCATTCCCAAGACGGTCGCGACGGGCGACAGCGAACGCTGGGCGCTCCGCCTCGCGCTGCCGACGGTCTACGCGACCTACGTGCTCAGCCCGATCGCGCGAACGTTTCAAATGACGACCGACCTGATTCTCCGGGCCTTCGGCGTCAAGCACCCGCATCGCGTCAACGTGACCGAAGAGGACATACGCGCCCTGGTCAACGTCGGTGCGGAACAGCTCGTGATCGAGGAGCAGGAGCGCGAGCTCATCCATTCGGTCATGGAATTCGGCGACACGATCGTGCGCGAGGTCATGAAGCCGCGACCCGAGATGATCGCCGTTTCGATCGACGATCCGCCGCGTCGCGTGCTCGACGTGGTCATCGCCGAAGGCTACTCCAAGCTTCCCGTGTACCAGGAGTCGAAGGACGACATCGTCGGCGTCGTGCACGACCGCGAGCTGCTCGTCGCTCTGGCGAGCGGGTCGCTCGCCCACACGAGCGTACGCTCGCTGATGCGGCCGGCCGTGCACGTGCCGGAGACCAAGAAGATCGCCGAACTGCTGCGCGAGATGCAGCGCGACAAGTTTTCGTTGGTCATCGTGGTGGACGAGTACGGCGGCACCGCCGGGCTCGTGACGATGGAAGATTTGCTAGAAGAGATCGTGGGCGAGATTCGGGACGAGCACGACGTTGACGAGCAGGAGCCGATCTTCGTCGTTTCCGATCTCGAAGCCGTCGTCGAGGCGGGCACGAACATCGAGGACGTCAACGCGAAGCTGGGCACGCACCTGCCGACGGAAGATTTCGAGACGATCGGCGGCTACACCGTCGGTCTCTTCGGCCGCCTTCCAAGCGAAGGCGAGGAGATCGAAGCCGACGATCACACGCGCCTGCGCGTCGACCGCACGCGCGGCCGCCGTATTCTGGCCGTCCGCGTCTACAGCAACGGCGCACCGGGCCATCCAGCGGAATCCGAAAGCTCTGACGCAGCCGCGCGCCTATAAGACGCGCGGCATCGTTCTGCGCGGCAGACCGCTCGGCGAAGCCGACCGCATCGTGACGCTCTTCACGAGCGAGCGCGGCAAGCTCGATGCCGTCGCCAAAGGCGTCAGACGGGCGCGCAGTCACCTGGCGGGACGGCTCGAGTTCGGCAACGAGTGCGAGTTGGGCATGCACCGGGGCCGCTCGCTCGACGTGATCGTGACCGCCGACATCTTGCGAGCCCCCTGGTCGAAGCTGGTCGAACCCGAACGGTACGCTGCGGCCTCGCTCGTGGTCGAGGTCGTGGATGCATTCTGCGAGCCCGACCTCGCGTTGCCGGACGTCTACGCGCTGCTCGCCGGGGCCATCGGGGCGATCGCCGCCGTCAGGGAACCGCGCGAACTGTTGCCGCGCTTCTGCCTGAGGCTGCTCGAGATGCTCGGCTTGGCCCCACCGCTTGCTGCATGCGTGCGGTGCGGCGAACCGCTGCGGCCCGGCCGGCTCTGGCTCGACGCGCAGTCGGGGGGCATCGTGGACGACGCGTGCGTGGAGCGGTGGCGCGATTTGCCCGAACTGCAGGAACGCGACCTCGAAAGCCTCCGCGCGCTCGCGCTTCCGCGCGCGCAAGCCACCGCAGCGGCGCTGCACGCGACCCCGGCGGCGGCTGGTGCCGTGCAGGAACTCGTCGCGCACCATCTCGGCCGGCGTCCGAAATCGCTCGCGCATTTGGGAACGTTCGGCGCGTGATCGTCGCACTCGACGTCGGCACCAAGCGCATCGGCGTCGCCGTCGCGGACCCGAGCATCAGCTTCGCGCTGCCGGTCGCGACGATCCAGCGAACGAATCGCCGCGAGGACTTCGCGCGAATTGAGGCGATGCTCGAAGAATATGGGGCTAGCGAGCTCGTCGTCGGCGACCCGATCACCCTGGCGGGCGAACGGGGTATCGCCGCGCAAGCGATGGACGAGTTCGTAGAGGATCTTCGCGCGCGCTTCGCCGGGCCGATTCACCGCGTTGACGAGCGGTTGACGACCGCGCAGGCGACGAAGAGCCTCGTCGCCGCAGACGTCGGCCGGCGCAAGCGGCGCGACGTCGTGGACAGCCTCGCGGCCGCACTGATCTTGGACTCGTTTCTCGCCCGGCGGCGCAACGCTCCCCAATCGTGACGTTCGTACGCTACGCGCTCTGGACCGCGGCGTTCGTCGCGCTGTCGTGCACGCTTGCGACGGGTTGGCTCTGGTATGCAATCTATCGAGACCGCGCGTACCCGGCAGCGGCGCATCAGGTCGTGATCCAGCGCGGCGCGAGTTTCGGCGAGATCGCGCGGCAGCTCGCCGAAGAAGGCGTGATCGGAAACGTCTGGACGTTTCGTCTGCTGGCGCGCTTGCGCGGACAGGACGTTGCGGTGCGGGCCGGAGAGTACGGCTTCGACGCGCACGTCACGCAGGACGACGTCTTGCGCGCGCTCGTCACGGGCGGCGCGCAGGTGGCGGCGTGGGTAACGATTCCCGAAGGTTTTACCGCCGCGCAAATCGCGGCGCGCTTGGGGGCCGCCGGCATCGGGCCGTCGGCGGGGTTCGCGCGCGACTTCATGCGCCGGCGCTTGATCGTCGACGGCACGCAGACGAAAAGCCTCGAAGGCTTCCTCTTTCCGAGCACCTACCTCGTGCCGTTCGGCAGTTCGCCCGAACAGGTCGCCGGCATGATGACCGGCACGTTCCTGCGGGAGCTTCCGGCTGACGCCGCATCGCGCGCCCGCGCGCTTGGCGTTACGGTGCCGCAAGCGGTGACCGTCGCGTCGCTGGTCGAGCGCGAAGCCAAAAGCGACGTGGACCGTCCGAGGATCGCCGGCGTTATCTACAATCGCCTTCGCTCGAACATGCCGCTTGAAGTGGACGCCACGATCGAGTACGCGCTGCCGGAGCACAAAAGCGAGCTTTCGTACGCCGACCTCAAGATCGAGTCGCCGTACAACACGTACCTTCACGCGGGCCTGCCGCCGACGCCGATCGCCAATCCCGGCCGAGCGTCGGTGGAAGCCGCCCTCCATCCGTCGAAGAGCGACGATCTCTACTACGTCTACTGCGGGAACGGGCGCCACGTCTTTGCCAAGACGCTCGCCGAGCACCAAGCGAACGTCGCCCGCTGCCTGCAATAGAAAGCGAGAAAGCCTCATGTCATCCTCGAACGGAGAGAGCGAACTCGGGCAGGCGCCGCTCGAGCTGCGCGACATTCTGCAAATCCAAACCAAAGACGGCGCGGCGGTGCCCTTTGAGGTCGTAGGCATTCTCGAGGATTCCGAAGGCGCGGCCTCCTACGCCGTCCTCGTGCACGAGCCGTCCGATCCCGAGGACAGCGAGTTCATCGTCACCGATTTGACCGGAAATCTCGTGGAGGACGGCCGGCTCGCGCAGGAGATCCTCGACGATTTTCTGCTCTTCGCGCAAGAGGCCGACGACGAGCACGAAGGCGGAGGCGCGTAAGATTCGCGTCCTTTTCCTTTCGGCAAGCGTCGGCGTCGGGCACGTCTCGGCGGCAAATGCCGTCGGCGCCGCGCTGCGGCGCATAGAACCGAGCGCACGCATTCTTGTCGTAGATTCGTACGAGTATGCCGCACTCGTCGTTTCGCGGATCGTCTCCGATGGGTACCTGCGGATGGTGCAGACGATTCCGCAGATGTACCGCTACATCTACGACCGGGCGGAGCGCGCCACGGAGGTCGGCCCGTTTCGCACCTGGGCACACCAGTTCACCGCAGGCAACCTTCGGCCGCTGCTTCTGCGCGAACGGCCCGACGTCGTCGTCTGCACGCACGCCTTCCCGTGCGGCGCGATGGCGGAATACAAACGCGCGTACGCGGACTCGCCGCCGGTCGTCGGGATCGTCACGGACTTCGCGGTGCACGGATTTTGGCTGCACGATAACGTGGACCGCTACGTCGTCGCAACCGACGCGATGCGCGCGGCGATGTCGGCGCGCGGCATACGTCCCGAAAAGGTCGACGTGAGCGGCATCCCGGTGCGCCCTGAGTTTGCGCCGTCCGGCGAGCCGCGCGCCACGCTGCGCGAACGGCTCGATCTCCCCTCCGACCGTTACGTCGCGCTGCTGATGGGCGGCGGCCTGGGCATCGCGCCGCTCGAACGGATGCTGGCCGCGCTCAAGGCGGTGCGCCTGCCGCTGGCAGCGGTGGTGCTGGCGGGCCGCAACGTTCGAGTCGAGCGGCGGCTGGCCGCAACCGCGGAACGGCTTGCCTATCCGATCCGCGCGGTGCCTTTCGTCGAGAACGTCTACGATTACATGCACGCTGCAGACGTGCTCGTCACCAAGCCGGGAGGCTTGAGCACGGCGGAAGCCCTCGTCGCGCGGATTCCGATGGTGCTCAGCAAACCGCTTCCGGGGCAGGAGGAGCGCAACGCGCGCGTGCTCGTCGAAGGCGGCGCCGCGGTGCGGACGCGCCGCTTGGCAGACTTGGCGGGCGTCGTCGAGCGCCTCCTAACCGGCGAGCTCGAACGCGACGCGATGGCCGCAGCGGCGCGGCGTTTGGGGCGCCCGAATGCCTCCGCCGATGCGGCGGCTACGATTACGAGTCTCATACGGCATGCAAAGGAGGTACCGGCATGACGCGGCCTTACTCCCGTCTCTACGGCGGATGGCTCGCCGTTCTGCGCGTTCTCACCGGTGTGATCTGGCTGATTCACGGCGTTCCAAAGTTTATCAGGAGCGATGCGTTCATGCCGCCCAACGGCGTCTTCGCGACCTACTTGCAGCAAGGCGTCGCAACGGTTCGCGGCCCGTATCACGACTTTCTCGCCGGCGTCGTCGCGCCCAACGCCGCCGTCTTCGCCGAACTCGTACGCCTCGGCGAAGTCTGCATCGGCATCTCGCTCGTGCTGGGGTTGTTTTCGCGAGTCGGCGGCCTCATCGGCATCCTGCTGCCGCTCAACTACCTCGCCGCTCGGGGCGGGCTCGGCAGCGTCAGCACGTGGGGGACGACCGAGGCGTGCCTCATGCTGCTCTCGGCGACCAGCCTCGTGCTTCCCACCGGCCGGATTCTGGGCCTAGACGCACTCTTTCGCCGCCGCCCGGCGCAGCCGGCGCCCCTCGTCGCCGAGTTCGTGCCCGAGCCGCCGCTGGAGGGGCCGACCGCCTCGCGCTAGCGTTCGCATAGGGCCCCGCGCGGCGAACGTGGTATAGTTGGTCGCGTCGCTGGAGAGGTGGCCGAGCGGCTGAAGGCGGCGGTTTGCTAAACCGTTATACGATGTAAAGTCGTATCGAGGGTTCGAATCCCTCCCTCTCCGAATGGCGTCACCGGTGTCACCCTGAGCGAGTGGTGTCACCCTGAGCGAAGTGGTGTCACCCTGAGCGAAGTCGAAGGGCGAAGGGCGAAGGGTGAAGGGCGACGAGATATGCGGTCGTAGCTCAATTGGATAGAGCAACAGGCTACGAACTTGTAGGCTGGGGGTTCGAGTCCCTCCGACCGCGATTTTTTCTAAAGCCAACCGTGAGGGCGCGGGCTCCAACCGCGCCTCCTACGTCCCGACGCTCGTTATCGCCGGGCGTACCCGCCGGATGCGCTACTCCTCTGAACCCCTCATCTTGTACGCGGCCAAGAGCTTTTGAATCTGGTCCAAATATGGCTTCGCCGTCTCATTCATCCACGCAAGGAAGAGTTGGTCGGGCGTGTACTTCTTAAACAACTCGGAGATCTTTGCCATGTCGTCCGTTGACATCACCTTGCTGATCGGATTCTCTTGAAGGTGCTGGAAATAATCAACGAATGCCCGCATATGCGGGCTGTCCATCATGGTGGTCTTTTGAAAGCGCTCCAATTGGCTGGTCAGCTCTCTCATTTGCGGCGTGTTAAAGGCCTCCTGATACCGCCCAGCCGCCTCCTGCATGCGCCGCACCGTTTCCAGGTTCTGTGGGCTGAAAAAGGCCTTTAGAAACTCGGGGTAGTCATTTGAATCTGACATATCTCAGTAGCCGCCTTTCTTCTGTTACGAAATATTGGGTCAATCATTTGCCGAAAGCAAATCTCTAAATCAGCTAGCCTTTTCACCCGGCGCGGCTAACGGTGCTTTGCGCCGAACGCGATGCGTCCGTGCGGGTAGTCGAACAGTAAGTCGAAGTTTCGTAAAAAATCCAAGCCGACGAGAACGTTCTTGCCGGCAACCAGCGGTGAGTCGAGCTTGCAAGCCACCTCGCCCGCATAGGTGATCGGGCCCAGCTCGAGAGTGTCGAGATTGCCGCACTCGACGCTGCCGTACTGCAGGCCGATCCCGATGTTGCGGGCCATGCGCAGGTGGTAGCGGTACAGAATATCCGGCCCGAAGACGACCCCCGACGGGTCGCCCGTGTCGAGCATCGCGCGAACGCCGATGGACCGGTTGAGCGTCATGGGAACCATGGGAACGCCCTGCGACGTGTCCACCGCGACGGAGAACGACTGCGTCTCGGGCAGCGTCGTCGCCGGATCCGCAATCGTCATCGCGGTCGCATAAAAGTCTAGCCGGACGATCGCGCCGGCGAAGAGATCGTATCCCAGCAGCCCGTCGTAGTTGCGGCGATCGAGCCCGAAGACGTCATTGGAGTTGAAGTCTTCGGACTCTACGATGGCGTTGGAGAGCGTGTTGCCGCCGATAACGATCCTGTCGGCGCGCCGCACCTCGGCACTGCGTCCGCCGTAGAGCCCGACGGCGGCGCCGGCGGCGCCGAGCTTCGTCACCTTTGCCGCGTCGGCGAAGCGTTCGTTCAGAAATATGCCGTTGGCTCCCGTGTCGAGGATGAACCGCCCCTTGACGCCGTTGACGCTGGCGTCGACGAGGACGCGCGTCGCCGTGACGCTTATCGCAAACGGCTGCGGCGCGGCGAACGTCCACGTCGCCCGCGGGGGCGGGGGATGCAGCTCGTCGTCGGCGATCGCGACGTTCGGCTCAACCTTCGTGACGCGGTACGTCTCGTCCGAGTCGCCGATGCGCAGCGCCGAGGCGAGGCGTTTGCCCGGCAGCACGTCTTGGTAGGAAAGGATGCGCACGACGGTTTCGTAGGCGCCGTCGGGATCCACGACGGCGCGCAGGTACGCGCCGGTTGCAGGGTCGACGTCCACGTCGATCGGATCGGCATGCGGAACGTCCAGGCGCAGCGTCTCGCAGCGCGTGCCGTCCACGGTTTCTTCGCCTCGGGCAACCGCATCGAGGGCCGTCGTGCCTTCGTCTTCGAGCAGCGCGTAGCTGAAGCGGAACTTCGCGAGCTCGCCGTAGGCCGGCGTCGTGAATCCGTTGACGTTGCTGCTCCAAAAGACGCTGCCCGTGAAGCCTTCGTCGCGCGAAGCGCCCGCCGCGTCGAGAAAGGCCGTCGTGGTGCGGTAGAGCAGGCCTCGGTGCAGTTCCGAGACTTGGCGCGTCGCTTTCCCTTGCGAATCGGCGTACTGCGCCGTCAGCCGCAGCGAGCGAAACGTTCCGTCGCCGAGCTGCCACCCGACGAAGGCGCGATGTTTTAGAAGCAGCGCATGGGCGTCAACGGCTTGGGCGCGGGCCGGTCCGGCGCTAGCCCACGCATTGAGCGAAGCCAAGGCCGCGAACAGGGCCGCTCGGCGAGTAAAGGCAGCGTTCACCGTTACGAAGATGGTTTTGAGGCCTGGGGACCGCACGCCTGTCGGCGCCGTGCTTGCGAGAGCGCGACGGGGCCTGCTATACTGCGGTGTCGAATCCGAGGCTTGGCGGTTTCGGCTCGGTAGCTCAGTGGTAGAGCAGGGGACTCATAAGCCCTTGGTCGTAGGTTCGAGTCCTACCCGAGCCACAATGGCCCGGCCGCCGATGGGCGGCCGGCTTTAGTTTCGAGGTAACAATAATCTTATGTCCACCATTCCGTGCGATTTCTGCCCCCATCCCGTCGACCGAGGCCAGATGGAGGAGATCGAGATCTCGCACTACGTTCCCGACAGTTCCGGAGAAGATCTGGCGTACGCGCGCACGTACTTTTTCGGTCATCCCGATTGCGTGCGCAAGTTCTACCGCACGCTGGTAGATCACAAGCTCGATCTGTTCAAGCACATCCCCAGCGCCGGAGCCCCGCCCGACGCGTCTCGCTGAAATCGGATGGTTGCCTGCGCCCGTAGCGTAGCTGGATAACGCACAGCCCTCCGAAGGCTGGGATCGGGGGTTCGAATCCCTCCGGGCGCGCATCTCTTGACTGCATGAAAACCAAACGTATCGCCATTGCCGCGCTGCTGGTTCTCGCAGGCATCGTCGCCGCGGGCGCGCTCTCGGCGGGGCGTGCTTGCGCGCACGATCCGCGCTTTGCCTGCTCGCCGCGCCCGGCGTCGAACCCGGTGGTCGTCGGCGATCCGGCAAAGTCGTGGGCGTTCTACGGCGACCTCGCTGCGGGGCAAGAGGATCGCTATGCGCTCATATCACCACGCACGCTGCGGGTTCCGGCACAGGTGCTCGTCGATTCGCGCGACGCCGCCAACGCGGCGCGACCGGTCGCCGTCATCACCGGGAGCGACAAGCGCGAGATCGGGCGCTTGGATCTGTCGAACGCCACGACGTTCTACGAACCGTTCTCGCGCGTCAGCTACCTTGCGAGCCCCGAGCGCACGATCGTGCTGCCCGCGGGAACCTCCACGGTGGTCGTGAGCATGCGGGGCGGATCGGCGCCGCAGCGTTACGTCTTTGCCGTTGGAGAAGAAGAGCGGTTCAGTCTCTTGGAGATGCCGTACCTGCTGGGCGCGGTGTATCGCATCCACGAGCGGAAATTCTGAGGCGCGATACGGGCGTGGACGACGACGAACGGAACCTGCGCCGCGCGCTCGCCCTCGCGGAGGAGGCGGCTCGGGCGGGCGACGTTCCGATCGGCGCGGTGCTCGTTTGCGGCGACGTCGTGATCGAAACGAAGAACGAGAAAGAGACGCGGCCCGATGCGACGGCGCACGCCGAGATGCTCGCGCTGCAGGAAGCCGCGCGGCGTCTGGGGACCTGGCGCCTGTCGGACGCGACGATCTACGTGACGAAGGAACCGTGTCCGATGTGCGCCGGCGCGATGCTTGCCGCTCGCATCAAACGCGTCGTCTACGGGGCGCGCGATTCAAAGGGGGGCGCCGACGGAAGCGCGTTCGACGTGCTGCGCTCGCCGCATGCGAACCATCGTCTCGAGGTAACGGCGGGCGTGCTCGAGAGCGAAGCCTCCGAACAGCTTCAGCGCTTCTTTCGCGCGAGGCGAACCGGCGCGCAAGAAGGGTTCCCGCCGCCGCCGGGGTAGTACGGCCGGTCAACGCGAGGCTGCGGAGAGGTGGTCGAGTGGTTGAAGGCACCCGCCTCGAAAGCGGGCGAACGTGAAAGCGTTCCGTGAGTTCGAATCTCACCCTCTCCGCCATTTTCCGCTGTAACGATGCCTACACAACGCGCGGCAGGTGCACGGTGAAGCGCGAGCCGCCCGACGACGAGTCGAGCGTGACGCTCCCCTGGGCGCGCTCGACGGCGCGTTTGACGATTGCCAAGCCGAGCCCCGATCCCGGCACGTCGCGCTGCGCGCCGCGGTAGAACCGGTCGAATACGCGCGCGGCGTCGGATTGTGAAATGCCCGGGCCTTGGTCGGCGATCTCGATGACGGCGGCTCCGTTCTCCGTCCGCACGCGCACGGCGATCTCTCCGAGGGCGTACTTGAGCGCGTTGTCGGTGAGGTTCGTTACGACGTAGCCGAGCTCGGTTGGGTCTATCGAGGCGAGGATGCCGCCTTGCGTCGCGATGGAGAACCGCCGATCGGGATTCGCGTCGGCAATCGGGGCGACGAGATCGCCCACCAGCCTGCCGACGTCGATCGGTCGCGCGGCGCCGGGCTCGTCCGGACTCTCCCATCGCTCGAGCAGCAGCAGCTTGTCTATGAGCGCGCCCATGATGCGGCTCTGGTCGTACATCGTGTCGAGTATCCGCTCCCGATCGGCGGGGTTGTCGAATCCGCCGCGGCGCAGAATCGCGATGAAGCCTTGAAGCACCGTCAAAGGTGTGCGCAGCTGGTGGCCGGCGTCGGCGATGAACTGGTGCATCGCTGCGTTCGCGCGGTCGCGCTCGCCGAACGCGCGGGCCATCTGCTCGACGGCGCCGTTATAAGCGGCCGCGAGCGCGGCGAGATCGTGATGCTCGTCGGCGGCAATCGGCTGCGGCGTCAGATCGCCCGATGCGAAGCGCCCGAGCGCACCCGTGACGTCCTCCAACGGCGCAACGGCGCGCCGTGCGAGCGTTCGCGCGACGAGGACGGCGAAGGCTACGGCGAGGGCGAGCGCGGCGAGCAGCGGCAGGAGGAACGCGCGCACCGTCGCCACGAGCGTCGCCTCGTTGGCCTTCACGACGACGTAGATGCTGCCGGCTTGGGCGCGCAGCGGCTGCAGTCCAAACGCGGTCGCAAGCCCGACGACGGCGGGAGCGAGAGCGCCGCCGGCCGGCGGATCGCCGGAGAGATCGACGCGGTTTCGCACCGTCACGGTCGGCCGAGCGTCGGAACGGCGCAGCCGGTAGACGGTTACGCGCGTGTTCGCGTCGAGGAAGACCAGCTCGGTGCCCGTCCCCAAGAGCAGCGACGCCGCGAAATTCCCGCCGGCGCGCGCGTCGGGCAGCGACGTTTCGGCCAGCGCGCTGCGCAGCTGCCCGAGCGTTCCGGCCAGCTCGTTCGAGAGCGCGCGAACGTAGAGGCCGAAGGCCAGGAGCGCGCCGGCAAGCACGATCGCGACCACGACGAGGGCGATCTCGGTCGCGGTGGACACGGCAATGCGCCGTGCCAGCCGGTTGGTCACGAGCTGCTCGCTCTCAGCGCGTAGCCGACGCCATGCAGGGTCTGGATCAGTTTGACGGCCTCGCCGCTGTCGATCTTCGCGCGCAGGAACGAGACGTACGTTTCCACGGTGTTTGGGACGACGTCGCGATCTATGCCCCAGACGAGATCGAGGAGCTGCGAGCGCGTGAGCACTTCCTCGGCGCGCTGCGCGAACGTAACGAGCAGGTCGAACTCGCGGGGAGACAGCTCGATGCGGCGGTTTCCGCGCCAGACGCTGCGGCTGCGCGCGTCCACGCTGAGGTCGGCGTACGTTAGCGTTTCACGCTCTTCGATCGCGGGCCGACGCAGGAGCGTCCGCAGGCGCGCGACGAGCTCTTCGAGATCGAACGGCTTGCCGACGTAGTCGTCGGCCCCGGCGGTCAGCCCCGCGACCCTTTCGGCCACCTCGGTGCGCGCCGTGAGCATGACGACCGGCGCGGTCGTGCGCCGCCGGATTTCGGGCAGGACGGTGAAACCGTCGCCGCCGGGCAGCATGACGTCGAGGACGATGACGTCGGGGTCCCAGGAATCGAGCACCGGCAGAGCTGCCGAGCCGTCGGTGACGCTGCGGACGGTAAAGCCGGCCTGAGCGAGGCCGTACTCCAGCAACTCGCGCAGCCCTCGCTCGTCGTCAACCACGAGCACCCGCGGTCGTTCCGCGTCTTGACCCATTCTCAGACTCACTCCAGGACTCTGCGGCGTCGCCTTGGCTACAATCGGAGCATTCAATGAAACGCCGCCAGCACCCATCGCCGCTGCTCTGCGGGCTCCTCGCGCTCCTCTCCACGGCCGCCTGCGCGCGCCCGGAAAAGCCCGGGCCACCGCCTCCCTACGTCCAGACAGCCGTGGCGACCTACGGCGCGGTGAATCCATCGGAGCACCTGGCCGGCATCATCGCGCCCTACGAGAACGTCGCGATCCAAAGTTCGCTCAGCGAGCCCGCCGATGCCGTCTACGTCCAAGAGGGCGACGAGGTGCGAGCCGGGCAGGTGCTGGCGAGGCTCGATACCGCCGACCTCGAGGCGCAGATGGACGCCGATCTTGCGACGGCGAACAGCAATCAGGCCAACACCCAGCACGCCGTGTACCAGGGCTCACTCTCCATCGCCCAGGGCGTAGACACCGTGCGGGCGGACCGCGCCGCGGTCGCGCAGGCGCAGCAAACCCTCGAAAACGACCGCCGAAATCTCAGCCGCGACCAGAACCTTCTCGCGCAAGGGTACATCTCGCAGCAGTCGGTCGACGCGCAAGCGACCCTCGCGCGAAACGACCAGCAGACGCTCGACTCCGCAAGCGCCGCCCTCTCCGCTGCGGCGTCGAACGTGCAGGCGAACGGCAGTCTGTCGGGAGGCGGCCTGCAATCGGCCGCGGTGGCGCAGTCGGCGGCGCAGGAGAAAGTCGCGCTCGCTCAAGCCCAGCAAGTGCGCGTGCAGATCGGCAAAGCGACGATCCTCTCGCCCATTGACGGCGTGGTCGTCAATCGCAACCTCAACCCCGGCGAATATCCCGGCAACCGCGAGCTCTTCACGCTTCAGCAGGTCAATCCGATTTACGCAGTGCTCCACGCGTCGGGCGAACAGATCGCGCGGATCCAAACGGGTGCGCCGGCCACGATCGCGACGGCCGACGCGGGCATCGCGGCGCGCGTGAGCGGGCGCGTAGCGGGCGTGCTCAACGAGATCAACCCTGGTTCGACGGACTTTCAAGTGAAGGTCGTGCTGGCAAATCCGCAGCAGCGCCTGCGACCCGGCATGGCGGTCCAGGGGACGATCGCCGTGAGTCCCTTGCGCGGCGTTCGTATCCCCGAGACGGCGTTTACCGACGACAACCACGATGCGGTCGTGACGGTGCTTGCCGACGACACCGTGAAGACGGTCAAGGTCGCCGAGACCGGCGGAGACGGAACGACGTCGGTCGTCACCGGCATCGCGCCGGGCACCCGCGTCGTCGCCAACGGTCAGGCCAGCGTCGGCGACGGCGAAAAGGTCTCGTTTCAGCCGTGAAGTTCAGCCTCACCCGGCTCTTCATCGAGCGGCCGACGCTCGTCTTCGTGATCATCGCGCTCATGACGTTTGCCGGCATCCTCTCGACGGCGACGATCGTTAAGCAGCTCTACCCCGACGTGAGCCAGCCGACCGTCACGATATCCGTCGGGTACAACGGCGCCTCGGTGACCGAGATGCGCGACAACATCGTGCAGCCCATCGAGCAGAGCCTCGCGGGGACCGCCGATCTGCAGACGTTCAACTCGGTCGTGCAGCAGGGCCAGGCGTCCATCACCGGGATCTTCGACATCAATTCCGACTCCGCGACCGATCTCGCGCTCACGAATAAAGCCATCCAGGCCGCGGAACGCTACCTTCCGACGAACCTCACGCCGCCGACGGTCAATCTCTACGACCCGGCGCAGTCGGTCGTCGTCACGCTCGCGATTTATTCGGATAAGCTCTCGCTCTCGCGCCTTGCGCTCTACGCCGTCAACGTCATCGCGCCCCAACTCGAGCAAGTCCCCGGGATATCGTTTGCCAACGTCGGCGGTCTGGTGACGCCCGCATACGAGGTCGTCGTGGACCCGGTGCGGCTTGCCGCAGCCAACCTCACGCTCGACGACGTCATCGCGACCCTGCAGGCAAACAATCAACGCGTGCCCGGCGGTTTCGCCTACGAGCCCAACCGCCAGACGACCATTGACGTGCGCGGGGACATCCAGAGCCTCGATGCCGTGCGCAACCTTGCAATCATACCGGCCGGCGGCAGCGTGGCGTCGGCACTCGCCAACTCGACCGGCGGCCAGGTGCGCAGCTATCAGGGCGGCATGGCGTCGCTCGCAGGCGCGATCAATCCGTGGAGCGCCAGCAACGCCGTCGTGCGCGTCGGCGACGTCGCCACGGTGACCGAAGGCTACGAGCCGCGATTGCAGTACGCGCACATCAGCGGCCGGCCCGGGCTCTTCCTGCAGGTGCAGAAGTCCTCGAACGGCAGCGAGGTGGACGCCGCAAACAACGTCCTGCGCGCGTTGCCGGGCATCGAGCGCCAGTTCCCCGAGATCAGCTTCCGCGTCATCAACGTCCAGTCGAAGTTTACGCAGCAGCAGATCCGGGCGGTCACCGGCACGCTCGCGGCCGCGATCCTGCTTACCGCCGTCGCGATGATCTTCTTTCTGCGCTCCTGGCGCAGCGCGATCGTCGTCTGCATCTCGATTCCGACGTCGCTTGCGATTGCGATGACGGTCATGAAGCTGACGCACCTCACGGTAGACACGATCTCGCTGCTCGGCATGTCGCTGGTGATCGGGATTCTCGTGGACGACTCGACCGTCGTCTTGGAAAACATCGAGCGCCATTTCGCCGAGCTGCGCGAGCCGCCCAAAGAGGCGGCCGTCCGCGGCCGGGAAGAGATCGGCGCCGCAGCGGTCGTGATCACCCTCGTGGACGTGGTCGTCTTCTTTCCGATCGCCTTCATCGGCGGGCAAGTCGGCCGCCAGATCGCCGAGTTTGCCATCGTCGTCGTGATCTCGACGCTGACCTCGCTCTTCGTCTCGTTCACGGTGACGCCCACCTTGGCGGGGCTCTGGGCGCTGCGCTCGCACTGGAAACCCTGGCCGCTCGTCGAGCGGTTCGGGCGCGTGTTCGACGACGCGCGGACATGGTACGCCTCGCGCGTTCTGCCGTGGAGCCTGCAGCGCGGCAAGGCGGTAGCGCTGTTTTGCGCCGCAACGCTGGTCTTCGCGCTCGCGCTGGTCGGCTTCGGCGTCGTCGGCGAGGAGTTCATCCCGCCCGTGGATCGCGGCGAGATCTTTATCCAGCTCGTCTACCCGTTGGGCACGCCGATCTCGACGGTGCAGAAGGGCACGTTCGCGCTCGAGCAGCGGATTCTCGGCACGTCCGACACGTTTGCCAACACCGCCGTGGCGGGCGCCTACGCCGCTCCGTTCGGCGGCTTCGTCAGCCAGAGCAACGTCGGCCAGGTGCATTTGTGGCTGAAGGACGATCGCAAGCATCCGACGTCGTACTGGGTCGCGCAGCTGCGAAAGATCGTCGCGGAGAGCCTGCCCAGCGGCGTGCAGGCGGTCGTGGTGCCGGCGACGGCAAGCGGCGGCGGCAACTCGCAGCCCATTGACTTCCTCGTCACCGACGTGACGCGCGGGGACCCCACGCCGTACGCGCTGCAGGTCTACCGCTTGCTGCAGACGGTTCCCGGAGCGACGAGCGTCAACAGCACCGGCACGCAGCTGGCGCCGGAAATCTCCATCGAGTTCGACCGGGACAAAGCGCAAGCGCTGGGCGTTGACGTGGGGCAGGCCGCGCAGGCGGCCGGTGCGGCGTTCGGCGGGAACGTCGCCACGCAGTTCGAGACGACGTCGGGCCTGGAGCAGGTGCAGGTCATCTATCCGCAGTCGTACCAGACGAACCTCGACGTGCTCAAGAGCGTCGCGGTGCGCTCCTCGAGCGGCGGCATCGTCTATCTGGGCGACATCGCGCGGTTCGTTTCCACGCCGACGGCGCCGTTGATCACCCGCAGCGACCGCAACAACGTCATCCACGTTGAGGCCAACTACGCGCCGAACTCCTCGCTGTCGGCGGTGGAGCGCGGGCTGCTCAAGCGCCTGCCGTCGCTGCATCTGCCGCCGAACATCGTCGTGCGCCCGGCGCCGCTCGGCCAGCAAGACTTCATGCACCAAACGCTCGTCGGCATGGGGTTGGCGATGATCGTTTCGATCGTCTTGGTCTACCTGCTGATGGTCGCGCTCTACAACAGCTATATCTCGCCGTTCATCATCATCTTGTCGGTGCCGGTGGCCGCCTTCGGAGCGGTCGGCGCGTTGGTCCTCACGCACCGCACGCTCAACCTCTTCTCGCTGATCGGGATGATATTGCTCATCGGGATAGCCGCCAAGAACGGCATCCTGCTGGTGGACTACGCAAACACGCTGCGCGCGCGCGGCTTCGACAAACTCTCGGCGATACGCCAGAGCGCCTACACCCGGTTCCGCCCGATCATCATGACGAGCTTCTCGGTGGTTGCCGGAAACGTTCCGCTGGCGCTTGCCTTCGATCCCGGTTCGGCGCCGCGCTCGAGCCTGGGCATCGTGGTGATCGGCGGGGTGTTGAGCTCGCTGGTTCTCACGCTGCTGCTCATCCCCAACGTGTACGTCTGGTTGGCGCCCAAGGACCGCCCGGTGCGCGGCGGCGCGCCGTCTACGGAGCGGGGCGCGCTCGAGGCGGTGCCGACGGCGTAACCGTCGCGCCGGGCGCCGCGCCCGCGAGCCGAGGATCGGGCGGCTCCGAGGGAAAGGCGATGTTCTCGAACGTTACGTCGGCGATGACTTTGAAGGTGAGAAACGCCGCGTGCTGGGTCGCGCTGAAGCGGCCGTGCACGATCACCCAGTGGCCGTCTATCACTTTGTAATCGAAGGCGATGCTCTCGTCGTCGCCGCCGGAGACGCGCATCTCGATGTGCGAGGGCAGGTGCGTTGCGGGATCCTCGACGACCTCCGACGGGTAGAAGCCGTTGCGGACGCGCGGCGTCGGGTCGACGAGCAGGTGCAACGCGGCATCGGTCGAGTCGGGTGCGTAGCGCGTCGCCCAGTAGCTGTTGTACGGCACGACGACGTTGACGCTGGGATCCTCGTCGGGAATCGCCAGCCGAAGCGGCGCGCCGCGCTGCAGCGTGATGTCGACGCGCTTGAGGTTGGCGAAGTAGCTGAACTGAAAGCTGGAAAGCGGATCGAAGTACGCGACGACCGGGAAGGCCTGGCCGAGGCGGGAGGCGCCGTTGGGAAGGTCCTGCATGACGGCGAGGTCGTCGGCGACCCGGACGGCGATGGAGCGGTCGATGTCCTGCGTGCGCCCGAGCGTGGGAGCGTTGACGTGGGTGTGCTCGAGGTAGGTCATGTACGCCGGGGGATTCGCCTCGTAGAAGGCGCTCGTGCGGTTGATCAGGATCGCGAAGGCGAGGTCGGCGGTCATCATCGCGGCGGTCCTGGTTCGGCGGCGGGAAGGAAAAGACCGGTCCGGTAACTCCCGGCTCATGGCTCTCGACATGGACGACGCGCTGACCCAACGAGTGGTCGAGCTGCGCCGCGCGATCCATCGCCGTCCGGAGCTTGGATTTGAGGAGCACGAAACGGCGGCGCTGGTCGAGCGCGAGCTCGACGCGCTGGGCATCGAGCACCGCAGGGCGGCCGGCACCGGGATCGTCGCCACGGTGCGCGGCGCGAGACCCGGGCGCGTCGCGGCGTTGCGCGCGGACATGGATGCGCTGCCGATCGCCGAACGCACGGGCCTGCCGTTTGCGTCGGAGGTCGAAGGCCGCATGCACGCGTGCGGGCACGACGCGCACACCGCGATGCTCTTAGGGGCGGCGCGGCTGCTCGCTGCCCGGCGCGCCGAGCTGCAGGGCGCGGTCGTGCTGATCTTCCAACCGGCCGAGGAAGGCCCCGGCGGTGCCGAGCCGATGATCGCGCAGGGTGCGCTCGACGATCCGAGAGTGGACGCCATCGCGATGCTGCACGTGGATTCGCGCCTCGACTCAGGCACGATCGGCATTACGCCGGGCCCGGTCAACGCGTCGGCCGACGAGCTCTACGTGACCGTACGCGGAACCGGCGGACACGGCGGCTACCCGCACGCGGCCGTGGACGCGATTCCCGCGACCGCCGCGATCGTGCTCGCGCTGCAAAACATCGTCGCGCGGGAAACCGACCCGCTGGCGAGCGCCGTCGTCACGATCGGCACCATCGCGGGCGGCTATCGCAACAACGTGATCGCCGACGAAGTGCGTTTGAGCGGCACCCTGCGCGCCCACGACCCGGCAGTTCGCGACGCCCTCGAGCACCGCGTGCGGCGCATCGCGTCCGGCGTCGCCGGCGCGTACGGCGCCAGCGCCGAGGTGGACGTCGTGCGCGGATACCCTCCGGTGGTCAACGACGCCGCGCTCGCCGACGATTTCGCGCGCTACGTGAAGGCGCACGCGCCGTTTCCCGTCGTGCGTCCGCTTCCTACCATGGGCGGCGAGGATTTCGCATACTTCGCGCAACGCGTGCCGGGCCTGCTCGTGCGCCTGGGCATTCGTAACGAAGCCGCCGGCGCGATTCATCCCGCTCACAGCGCCCTCTTCACGATGGACGAGTCGGCGCTGCCGGTCGGCGTCGCGACGCTCGCACTCTTTGCCGCCGGGGTCTGCGGGGGCGAGGTTCCGGCGGAGGACGCCTCTCTTTCACAGCGGAACCTACCGCGGTTATGATCCCGGCGAACGGAGCATTTCTTCCGGTAGGGCTGTGTTCGCACGCTGCGAGCTTGGACGTCGCGTCGTCGGCGGAGGATGCGTTCGCGCTCCTCTGCGCCGTCGAGAAGTGGCCGGTTTGGCTGTCGTTTCTACGCAGCGCGCGGCGGGTCGACGGCGAGGCGTGGCCCAGCCTCGGCAGCGAGGTTATCATCCGCTCCTCGCTTCCGGGCGAAGAAGAAGAGATCTACGAGATAGACGGCTACATCGCCAACTACCGGCTGTCGCTCGTGGGGGCGTACTCGGTGCGCCGGCGGCTCGACTTTCGCATCGAACAACGCAGCGCGTGCTCGAAGCTTCACGTCCTGCTGACCTATCCCGCCTACCACGGGCGCATCGGCAGCATGCTGGACCGGTGGCGCACCGGCCGCCGCGTCGCGAGCGCCCTCGACGAGTCGCTCGTCCACTTCAAGGGCCTCGTCGAGTACAAGCGGGACGCCGAGGTCCTCGCCGACTTCTAAGCCGCCGCCCAAGCTAGCAGTCATTGACCTAGAGTGCTAAGGCGGGTATACTTTGGCCCATGCCGCTCTACGACTACGCGTGCACGAAATGCGGCCGCGTCCAAGAGGTTCGACACGGGTTCGACGAGAGCCACGGCGAGCCGTGCGTATCTTGCGGTGCGCCGCTCCGGCGGGTGTTTAACGCCGCGCCCGTCCTTTTCAAAGGATCGGGCTTCTACGTAACCGACTCGCGAAAAGCCGCCAAGGGTACGGCCAGTTCCGCAAAGAGCGACGCACCGGCACCCAAGACCGACGCGGCGCCCGCGGAAAGCAAGCCCGCGGAAAGCAAGCCCGCTGAGAGCAAGACCGCCGAGGCGAAGTCCGCGGAGCCCGCCGCCTAGCCGCGTAGCCGCTCGAGCGACCGCAGGAACGCCGGGAAGCTCACCTCGACGCATTCGGCGTCGTCCAGTTCCAACGGGCCTATGGCGCGCCCCAGCACGGCTGCGGCCATTGCGATGCGATGATCGCCGTGCGTCTCCACTCTCCCGAGCGGGCGCGTGGGCGTGCCGCCCGCGATCGTCAGGCTGGACCCTTCGCTTTCTGCAGCGACTCCCGCCGTTGCGAGAAGGGCGAGGATAGCCGCGATGCGGTCCGACTCCTTGACGCGCAGGTCGCCAACGCCCTCAATGCGGGTCGAGCCGCGCGCGAATGCTGCAGCGACCGCAAGCAGCGGGATTTCGTCTATCGCGCGCAGGGCGGTTGCCGAGTCTACGCCGGCGCCCGTCAGCGGCCGGTGCTCGACCGCGATATCGGCGACCGGCTCGCCGCAGAGCGTGCGTTCGTTGCGTAATTCCACCGAGGCGCCCATCCGGGCCAGCGCGTCGAGCAGCCCCGTGCGGGTCGGGTTCACGCCGGTATTGCGAACCGTCAGTGAGCTTCCCGGCACGATTGCAGCGGCGGTGATGAAGAAGGCGGCAGCCGAGAAATCGCCCGCGACCTCGACGCTGCGGCCGCCCGGCCTCGCCGCTCCGAGGCGGATCGAGCGCCCGTTCCACTCGATATCGGCGCCAAGATAGTGCAAAAGACGTTCGGTGTGGTCGCGCGATCCGCGGTCGCCTTCGATGGTGACGGGCACGCCGGCAAAGAGCCCGGCAAAGAGCAGTGCCGATTTCACCTGCGCCGAGGGGGCGAGCAGAATGAACCGGCGGGTCTGAATCTCCGGCGTCCCTCGCAACTCCAGCGGCAAGCGCCCGTGCGTGGTCTCGACGTTAGCGCCGAAGGCCCGCAGCTGGGCTGCAACGGGCTCGAGCGGGCGGCGGCGCAGCGACGCGTCACCATCGAACCGAGCGCGGACGTTTGCTCCGGCGCACGCCCCGAGCAGCATGCGGGCGGTCGAACCCGAGTTCATGCAGTCCAGCGCAACGGCGGGGTCGCGCAACGCGCCTCCGCGCACGACGACGTCACCCTCGACCGTCTCGATCGCGACGCCCAGCGCGGCCAGCGCTTCCCGCGTCGCCCAAACGTCTCGCCCCGGGTTGAGATTCGCCACGGCAAACGGTCCGCTGCACCGGGCGCCGGCAATGAGCGCCCGGTGCGAGATGGACTTGTCGCCCGGAACGCTCGCGCGCCCGCATAGCGGCCCGGGTTGAATCGTCAAAAAACCCGCCACGGGCATTGATTTTTCGACAAGGAGTCCAACCTCATTTCGTAGCAAGCAGCGCGAAGCGATTTCGCACGAATCGAAGCTGCTTTTTCACACGAAAGGAACCGATGAACAAAGTAGATCTGGTGCGCTCGGCGATGGAACGTCTCGAGCTAGCACGCAAGGATGCCGTTCTTCTCATTGACGGCGTCTTCGAAGACATCCAGGCGGCTGTGACTGCAGGCGAACCGGTGAAAATCCCCGGCTTCGGCCAGTTCAAAGTGCGGGACCGGGCCGCGCGCATGGCGCGCAATCCGGCGACGGGAGAGCAGGTCAAAGTTCCGGCAAAGCGCGTCTTCAAGTTCTTGGTGGCGAAGGCACTCAAAGAGGCCGTGATGGCCAAGCGCGGCGCGCGCGCCGGCGCGGCTCGCAAGAAGAAGACGGTCGCGAAGAAGGCCGTAGTTCGCAAGGCCGCCGCGAGAAAGACCACGACCCGCAAGAGGCGTTGATTCGCGGCGCGCGTCGGGCGCGCGCCCCTTCATCAGCGACGCTGCTCGTGAGCCTCCCGCCGATGGGCAGGAAACCGCACGTGCGGTGAAAACAGGCGTTACCTTAAAAGCGATCTGCACGTTAGGAGTTATGATGCGGAATCCCCGTCCCGTTGGCTCACTTCTCATCGCGGTTGCCTTGCTTAGCGGATGTGCCGGCGGAGGCACGACGCCGAACGCAAGCGGCCTCGGCTCGGCTTCGATGGCGGCGCGAGAACTCGTCGCGTTCAAACACATCAAACACACGCCCGCGCGCCCGCCCAAGCACCGTCACAACGTGACGTCGGCGGATCGCGCGCACGCCTTGGCCGCCGGCTGGCAGCCCGTAACGCAATCCGCACCGTGGACGAACGGTGCCGGGAGCGAGCTGCTTCTGACCGACGGAACGGTCATGGTCCAAGACTACTGCACGTCGAACTGGTACAAGCTTGCTCCGGACAACACCGGAAGCTACGTGAACGGCACGTGGACGAAGACGGGCTCGATGCCGTCGAACTACGGGCCGCTCTACTTCGCGTCGGCGGTTCTCGCCGACGGCAAGCTCATCATCAACGGCGGCGAGTACAACTTCTGCAACGGCGACGAGACGCCGCTGGGCGCGATCTACGATCCCGTAGCGAACAGTTGGACCGCGGTGACCGGCCCGAGCGGCTGGAGCCGTATCGGGGACGCGCAAAGCATCGTCCTTGCGAACGGCACCTACATGATCGGCAACTGCTGCACGAACTTGCAGGCGCTGTACAACGAATCGGCGGGAACGTGGACTCAAGTCGGCAGCGGGAAAGCCGACGATAACAGCGAGGAGGGCTGGACGCTGCTGCGCAACGGCAACGTGCTCGCGGCAGACGTCATCAGCCAGCCGAATTCGGAGGCGTTCAATCCGTCGAACAACACCTGGTCCACCGCCGGCACCGTGCCGGTGAGGCTTGCCGATTCGGCCCTCGAGATCGGGCCGCAAACCATGCGCGCCAACGACACCGTCTGGGTCGCGGGCGCAACCGGCTTTTCCGCAACGTACAGCGAGAAGACAGGCTCGTGGACGCAGGGCCCGTCGTTCCCCAGCGGGCTCGATGAAGCCGACGCCCCCGCCTCGCTGCTCACCGACGGCAAGGTACTGACCGTCGCGAGCCCCGGCGACTACAATCCGCCCGCAACCTACTTCCTCTACAACGGCAAGAAGCTCAAGAGCATCTCGGGCCCGCCGAACTCGGCGAACGACTCTTCGTACAACGTGCGCCTGCTCGTCCTTCCGAACGGCCAGGTTCTCGAAACGGACGGCTCGGGAGACGTCGAGGTCTACACGCAGGGCGGGCGGCCCAATCGTGCGATCGCGCCGGCGATCACCTCGGTGCCGTCGACGATCACGCACGGCAGCACGTACCAGGTAACGGGCGTTGCCTTCAACGGCGTGTCGCAGGCGAACTTCTACGGCGACGACGATTCGCAGGCAACGAACTACCCGCTCGTGCGCATCACCAACAACTCCACCGGGCACGTGTTCTACGCGCGCACGCACGGGCACAGCTTCATGGGCGTTGGCTCGAGCCAAAGCGTGTCGACCAACTTCGACGTTCCGTCCGGCATAGAAACCGGCGCGAGCACGCTCGTCGTGGTGGCCAACGGGATCGCCTCGAAACCCGTCGCGGTGACCGTCAACTAACGCGCGTTCCAGAGCGCGCCTAGCAGTGGCCCCGGCAGCGTGCCGGGGCCACAATAAGGAGATCCCGCTGATGCTTTCGTCACTACGGATCTTAGGCGTTGCCGCCGCGGCGACGCTCCTGCTCGCCGGATGCGCCTCCACCCAGGGCGCGCCTGGGTTGCCGGGTACGCCCTCCGGAGCGAGCACCGGCCACAGAGCGGGGGGCGCATACACGTACCTGTACGTGACCGATCCGACGATCAATCAGCTCGAGATCCTGGACCCGACGTACAAGCTCGTCGAGACGATCACGAACGGGTTGAGCCGTCCGGTCGGCGACTACGTTGACTCCAAGGGTAATCTCTACGTAGCCAATCAGAACAGCAGCAGCTGCGCCGGCGGCGGCAACGTCGTCGAGTATGCGCACGGGAGCACGTCGCCGACGTACACGTATTCGTCGGGCCTCGTTTGCCCGCTGTTCGTCGGGGCGGATTCGAGCGGCAACGTGTTCGTCTACGATTACGAGTACGGCGGCTTAAGCAACGTCCTCATCGAGTACGCACAGGGGAAGAACACGCCGATCAACTCCTGGAACACGTGCAATACCGGCACGTACGCGTTTTGCTACGGCCCCACGGGTCTGAGCATGGGGCCCGCGGGAACGGTGCTGCTGACGATGTACGGTGCGGTTCACGGCAGCCTCGGCACGGGCTGGGTCGTTGACGAAGTCTTCTATCAGCAGAAGAGCAACAACCAATACTACGCAACCGGCTACAACGGCCCGGCCGGCGGCGTGGCGATGGACAAAAAGTATAACATCCTCACGGGCGCCAACCCGGTTCCTCCGAGCGGAAGCGCGCAGCCCCCCAGCGGCCCCGGCGGCTGGACCGTCGTGAAGACCCCGCGCAAGCACGGCACCGACTTTCACCTCGTGAATCTGAAGTACGCGGGCTTTACTTTCGTCAACTCGCTCACGCTTTCGGCCGACCAGAAGACGCTTTTCGTCGACGACTTCGGCGGATCGAACGTCACCGTGCTGAGCTACCCGAAGGGCAAGTTCGTGAAGTCGCTCGGCAAAGCGAACGGCCTCACCGATCCGGGCAGCGTCGCGCTCGGACCGGCACCGTAACGTTTAGGGCGCCGGCCCTGGCGTCATTCGATTAGGGCGTTGCGCCTGCGAGCGCGTACTCGCCCGTGCAGTTGAACGTGTTGGTCGTCTTGGTGGGACCGGGCCCGAACGTGCAGGTGCCTTTTGCCGTAGCGCCCTTCATCTTGCCCGTTCCGCCGGCTGCTACGAACGTGCCCGTACCGGATTGGATGAGGCCGTTCTTGAGCGACACCGACAGCGCGTACTGGTAGAACATCTTGTCTCCGGTGTTATACGTTACCGTGAAGATGCCGGCGCCTTTCGAACCCGTCGCGGTGATGTCGGCGTGTTCGGCGTATTGACCGCCCGTGGCAGTCGCTCCGCCCACGGACTCCTTATCGGTGCATTTTC
This sequence comes from Vulcanimicrobiota bacterium, assembly GCA_963790985.1. GTDB lineage: Bacteria > Vulcanimicrobiota > Vulcanimicrobiia > Vulcanimicrobiales > Vulcanimicrobiaceae > Cybelea. The sequence continues at coordinate 851,333 of CAWBQB010000003.1, read as the reverse complement.
CGCCTTGAACCACGAATTCGTGTCCGGGCTGGTCGCCCGCGGGGATGCTCTTTTGTGCCGAGATGCTGCACGTGCCGGAAAGCGTGTAGCTCGTTGGCGCCGAGATTGCGGCGGCGGCGAGCGCGAGAAACGCGCATCCCGTAAGAATCGTGCCGATCGTGTATTTCATAGTGGCTCCAAAGTGGGCGACCAAATGCGGCCGCGTGCGTGCTGCCGTAAGCATCGCCCTGCAGGCGGAGTTCCGGCGCGAGCGGGCGGGTCCTTGGCGCAGGCCTGCCGGGGTTTGTCGATTCGGGCGTTCTCCGTTCGACGGGAGGGTAGAAGCACACACCCGACAAGGAGGGCCCATGCGATTTCTAGTGATGGTCAAGGCTAGCAAAGAAAGCGAAGCCGGAGAGCTGCCCAGTGCCGAGATGCTGGCAAAGATGGGAGCGTTCAACGAGACGCTCGTTCGAGACGGCGTCCTGCTCGACGCCGGAGGGCTCCAGCCCAGTTCCAAGGGCGCGCGAATAAGCTTTGCCGGCCCGCGCCCCGTCGTCACCGACGGACCGTTCACCGAGACCAAGGAGCTCGTTGCGGGCTTTTGGCTTCTCCAAGCGCGCTCGAAAGAAGAGCTGATCGAACGCCTTTCGCGCTGCCCGTTCGAGCGCGGCGAACGAGTCGAGCTGCGTCAGCTGTACGAAGCCGAAGACTTTGCGGGGATCGAGTGATGTTTCCGAAGCGCCGGACATGAGGTGACGCCCGAGTCGAGTCGCGCGATCGAAGCGGTCTGGGGGATCGAGTCCCCCAGATTGGTCGCAGCACTGACGCGCGTGGTGCGCGACGTCGGCCTCGCGGAGGAGTTCGCACAGGATGCGTTCGTTGCGGCGCTTTCGCAGTGGCCGAACGAGGGCATCCCGCGCAATCCCGGCGCTTGGCTGATGTCGGTCGCGAAGCGCCGCGCGATCGATTACTTCCGGCGGGCGAAGACGGCGGACGCCAAGCACCAGCTGCTTGGCCGCGAACGAGGCGAAGAACAGTCGGACGAAGCGGCGTTCGCCGCGCTCGACGACGACTACATCGCCGACGATCTCTTGCGCCTGATGTTCGTCGCGTGCCATCCGATCCTGTCCGTGGAAGCGCGCGTCGCCTTGACGCTGCGGCTCCTCGGCGGCCTTTCGACGACGGAGATCGCGCGGGCGTTTCTTTCGTCGGAGCCTGCGATTGCGCAGCGCATCGTCCGCGCTAAGCGCGCGCTGGCCGAGGCGCGCGTGCCGTTCGAAGTTCCCGACGCCGCGCAGCGTGGAGAACGCCTCGGATCGGTGCTGGAAGTAATCTATCTCGTCTTCAACGAGGGCTATGCAGCGAGCGCAGGCGACGACGTTCTTCGCCCCGAGCTTTCGCAGGAGGCGCTGCGGCTCGGGCGCGTTCTGGCCGAACTCGTCACCGAGGAAGGCGAGGTGCACGGGCTCGTCGCGCTGATGGAGATCCAGTCTTCGCGAGAACGCGCGCGCGTCGGTCCTTCGGGCGAGCACGTTCTGCTTCTCGAACAAGATCGCGGCCAATGGGACCAGATGCTGATCCGGCGCGGCCTGGCGGCGCTCGAGCGCGCGGAACGGTGCAGAGGGCCGCTCGGCTCCTATGCCTTGCAAGCGGCAATCGCCGCGTGCCACGCGCGCGCGCGGACGGCCGGCGAAACCGACTGGACGCGGATCGCCGCGCTCTACGATGCGCTCGCGGAGCTGCTTCCCACCGCGGTCGTCAAGCTGAACCGCGCCGTTGCCGTCGGCATGGCATTCGGGCCCAGTGCCGGACTCGAGTTGGCCGACGCTCTGCGCGACGAGCCGGCGCTTCGAAGCTATCACCTGTTGCCCAGCGTTCGAGGCGACCTGCTCGAGAAGAGCCGCCGCTACGCAGAGGCGCGTGACGAGTTCGAGCGCGCAGCCGCCATGACGCGTAACCTTCGCGATCGCGAGCTTCTGCTCGTTCGCGCCGCACGCTGCGCGCGAGCGTAAGAGCCGGCGGTGAGTTAGGTCTGCTTACAAACGTACTTTTGTCGACCTTAGGGGGCCGTACGTCAGGATAACTTGTGATGCTTTTTTCCCAATTCGTTCATTAGAAGTCCATACCGGGTCGATAGAATGGCATCAAGACGTTCGCTCGACGCGGACGAGAAGGTTCAAGGAGGACCACCATGATGCAGATGATTCTCGAAAAACCACTCCGCGCGCGTGCGGCGATGACGGGCGTCGTTCACAAGAGCCTGCCGCCTCTCACCATGGAGACGATGGAACTCGACGACATGGTGCTCGTACCCGACGTCGTCTGGTAGGGCCGGAAGACCGACAAGGCGGACCGCATCCGTAACGGCGAACGGGTCGCCATGAAAAACTCTTGGCGATCCCTCCTCGCGCTAGCCGTCGCGCTGCCGGGCACGTACGGCACCGCCGGCGCCGCGAACGCTCAACTCGCTCCCGGCGTCGTAAGCGCGATCTCGGCAGCCGTCAACAGAGATCTCGCGGCTTACGGCGGGCCGCAGCCGGTACCGGGTGCCGTGGTCGGCGTCTGGGTTCCCGGTAAGGGTGAGTTCACAAAAGGGTTCGGCTATTCGAATCTTTCGCCGAAGGACCCGATGGCACTCGACGACCACGTGCGCATCGGCAGCAACACGAAGACGTTCGTCGCGACGGTGCTGCTCCAGCTGGTAGACGAGCGAAAGCTGAGCCTCGACGATACGATCGCCAAGTTCGGCCTCGGCCTTGCGGTCCCCAACGAGCAGCGCATCACGCTGCGCCAGTTGGCCGAAATGCGCAGCGGCATCATTGACGTCTACGCGATTCCGGCGGTGCAGAAGCAGAGCCTGGCATGGTGGGCGCGCCAGACGCCGCGCGATTGGGTAACGATTGCCGCCAAGCAGCCGCCCCTCTTCGCTCCCGGGGCGAAGTATAACTACAGCAACACCAACTGGTTTCTGCTGGGCTTGATCATCGAGAAGGTGACCGGTCACGCGATCGAAGCGGAAATACGCGATCGTCTGCTGGCTCCCATGGGCCTCACGCAAACGTCGTTCCCGACGACCGACTGGGGCATGCCGGCGCCGTACGCGCACGGATATTCTCTCAACGAAAAGAAGCGGTGGATCGACGAGTCGGCCGTGCTCGCGCCCTCGGTGTCGTGGGCGGCGGGCGCCATGATCTCGGATATGGCCGACATGAAGAAGTGGGTCAAAGCCTACGTCACCGGATCGACCAACGGCGCAGCGTCGCAGAAGGCTCGCCTCGCGTGCCTGCCGACCGGCCAAGGCAATCTCGCGTTTGGCCTCGGGATCGGGTGCTCGGCGGGTTGGTACGGGTATACCGGCGGCATCACCGGCTACAATACCGGCGCGTACTACTTCCCGGCAACCGGAGCGACGATCGTCGTCTTCGTCAACAGCCAGCAAGAGAAACCGTTCCCCGGGGTCGCAAACGCGATCTTCCGCGATATCGCGAAGCTCGTTACGCCGAATAACGTTCCCTTCGTGAAGTAAACTCGCGCTCCGGCATATGCCCGATTTCGAAGCTCCCACCTTCGAGCAATCGGGCATCGTAGCGCCACCGGCGTTCTCGAAAAAGTTAACCTAGGACGACGAACGAATTGTGAAGAGCCGAGAACCTCGGCGGATTCTCAGCATCCTCTACACGATAGTCTTTAGAATTCCGGGGGAACGCTTGGCGCCCCCTGCGCGTTACTAGACTGCTTGAGAGGATTGGAAATGCGCTTCACGACCATTGCCGCGGTGGCCGCAGTTGCTGCGTTAACGGCCTGCACGCGGTCGATGAGCCCGCTGCCGCCAACGTCGAGCGCGTCGTGCCCAACGCACGCTGCGCAAAGCCTTTCGAGCGTACTGCAAAGCGCAACCGCTCTGCCGCAAGGGGCAGCCCCCGTACCGTTGAGCGCAACGGCCGCCCAGTTGGGGCTCTGGCCGCGGCAAGGTCCGTCGGCGCGCGTCTGCGGCGACGCGAGAATGGGCTTTGCGCGCTGCCAAGCGTGGCTGCGCACCGACATCCGGGGAGCCATCCAGCCGAACACGCCGGGCGGCTACGCTCCCAGCGATCTACAGGCGGCCTACGGCCTGGCAGCGCTCAGCAAGAATAACGGCGTGGGCCAGACGGTCGCCGTCGTTGACGCATACGACGATCCGAACGCGGCCTCGGATCTCAGCTTCTACCGTTCGCAGTACGGGCTGCCGGCGTGCACCGTCGCCAACGGATGTTTTACCAAGCAGTCGCTGACCTCGCAAACCAACGCCGGCTGGGCCTCGGAAGAGTCGGTCGACGTGGACATGGTTTCTGCAATCTGCCCGAACTGTAAGATTCTTTTGGTGGAAGCTGCGTCGGCGAACATCGCCGATCTCAGCGCCGCCGAAAAATACGCAACCGCTCATGCCGACTACGTAAGCAATAGTTGGAGCGGAAACGAGGGAACGAAATCCTACGACGCCGATTATAAGGTCAGCTGCGGTGCGATCGTTGCCGCGACCGGCGACGGGGGCAACAACTCGATCGCGCAGTGGCCTGCCGTACTGCCCAACGTCATCGGCGTCGGCGGCACGAGTTTAACCTCGACTAGTCCGCGCGCGGAAACCGCGTGGTTGCGCGCCGGGAGCGGCTGCAGCAAAGTGTATGCGAAGCCGAGCTACCAAACCGGCCTGACTACCGGGTGCGCGATGCGCGCGCAGGCCGATGCGGCGGCCGTCGCGGATCCCCACACGGGGGTGGCGGTCTACGACACGTTCCACCAGGGCGGATGGCTCGTCTTCGGCGGTACGTCGGTCGCCACGCCGATCGTCGCTTCGGTCTTTGCGCTGGCAGCGCACGGCGGCGCGAATCCGGCGGGAAATCTGTACGCGCATACGGCGGAGTTTAACGATGTCACGTCGGGAAGCAACGGCGGGTGCGGCGCGCCGCTCTGTTTCGCGGGTCAGGGATGGGACGGACCGACGGGACTCGGCACGCCGAACGGAGTCGGCGCTTTCTAGGATTTCAGTCCGGCCCGGCCGGCGGCGCCGCGGCTCCGCGACGGCTCGTGCGAAATGGTGGGCTGTCGTCGTCGTACCAGTCCATCGCTTTGTCGTAGAGAAACTCGAAGTTCTCGAGCGAGTAAGGATTGTTTCTCCGCCGTATCTCAAAATAGCCGCACCGCTCCAGCTGCTGCCACATCTCGCGGATCAGCGGGCCACAATAGTCGGCCATCAACGTCGGATCGAGCAAATCGTGCCGAGCGTACGTGCCAATTTTCTCGAACGTCTGCGCTACGAGAATCTCCTGATGCACGCTTTCGTCCAGCGATTGAAATGGAAGCAACAGCTCCTCGCGAAAGCGCTCGTTTTGCATTTGTGCTGCGAGCTCGTTTTCAACAAAGATGCGAGCGGACCGAAATTCCGGCGTTTCCAAATTCGCGAACGCCTTCATCGTGCCGTCCAGCTGCGTCGATCGCCGGAGATGTTCGAGTTGTTCGCCGGTGAGGCGAATCTGCCGGTAGCCGACCGCGACCGTTGCGGCAATCACGATCGCGCTAGCCGCCGTCGCTATAGCCGTTAGAGCTTCCCAGGAGAGCATTAGCCGGGATTCCCCATGTGACCGGCCTATTCCAGTAGCCGGCGAAGGATTCCGCCGGCTCTCATTCTCGCCGGTTTCGCGCGTAGACGTTGTCGCGAAGCTGGGAGCTGGCCCATGGGATGATCCGACGCTGGGCGTCTTGCATGCCGATCGGCGCAACCGTGATTCGTTGGCTCCGTGTGCCGGATTGCCGCGGTTCTGACGCACGAACTCGCACTCACGCTGCCGCACTGGCGCGAATGCCTGCGCCCGATCGCCGCCGGCCTCGCACAAACCTTCGGCGATGCGCTCACGGCAAAGGGTGCGGCTGCGCGCTGTGCGGCGAGCCGGTGCTCAAGCGCAGACGCCGTCACTGCGAGGCGTGAATGCCGAAAGCGCGGCGCGAGCACGGCTTGCGCGATGGAAGCCGCGCGCGAAGCCCTCGCATCGCAAGCTGCCGTGGACAGGCTTATCGCTCGCGGCTTGCTCGCGGATCCGGGCCGGCGCCAGGGTAGCGCATCCGCGGCATTGGGATGGCTTGCTCGCCAGAACAGGCCTTAGCATGACTGTAAGGGTCCATCGCGTATATTCGTGTTCGAGAGCATCCGATCTGAGAAAAGAGACCATGACAAAACAAACGAGCAATGGCGCGATCGCTGCCATGAACCGTACCGTGCTTCCCATCCCACCACCCCAGTATCCGCCAATCACCGAGCTTGATGCGCACAACGCAAAAGCGCCGCCCCGGTTCGATGTAAAGGCGCCGAAAGGCGCACCCAACGTGGTTGTCATCCTTCTCGACAACATGGGCTTCGGCGACACATCGACCTTCGGGGGACCGATCCAGATGCCGACGCTGGACCGTCTGGCAAAGACCGGGCTACGCTACAACAATCTCAAAGTTCCGCCGTTGTGTTCCCCGAGCCGCGTAGCGCTGCTTACCGGCCGCAACTGCCACAGCGCAAACTTCGGCGTGATCTCGGAAATTGCAAGCGGCTTTCCCGGGTACACCGCGATGCGTCCTGACAGCATCGCGATGTTGCCCCAGATTTTGCGGCTCAACGGCTATAACACCGCTATGTTTGGAAAGTGTCACGAGCTCGGACCCTGGGAAGCCACCGATGTCGGACCCTTCGATCGCTGGCCGGTTCACAGCGGGTTTGAGCGGTTCTACGGCTTCATGTCGGGCGAGGCCGATCTCTTTCATCCGGTCATTTATGACAACATGACCAGGTTGGATCTGCATCCCGACCCCGATTACTATGCTAGTACGGATATCACCGATAAGGCCATCCTCTGGCTGCGTTCGCAGCGTTCGTTGGCCCCCGAAAAGCCATTTTTCGTCTACTACGCAGCGATCGGTACACATGGCCCGTTCCAGGTGCCTGAGTCGTGGCGCAACAGGTATAAGGGCAAGTTCGATCAGGGCTGGGACCAGGTGCGCAAAGAAACGTTGGCCAGGCAGATCGAACTGGGCGTCGTGCCGCCGGGCACCGACCTCGCGCCCAAGCCGTCGGGAATCCAGGAATGGGACGAGTTGACGGCTGACGAGAAAAAAGTCTTTGCGCGGTATATGGAGATCTACGCCGCTTTCGCGGAGGTGACCGACTACGAAATCGGTCGGTTTATTGACGAGATCGAGGCCCTCGGCGAAATGGATAACACGCTGATCTTCTACATTACCGGCGACAACGGTTCGGTTTTCCAAGGCGGCCTCAACGGCGCATTCAATGAGTTGTCCGTGTTCAACGGGCTGCCCGAGCCTCTCGACGTTGCGCTGCAGAACTTCGACGAGATCGGTGGCCCCAAGTCCCATATTTTGTACAACAATGGCTGGGCTTTTGCCGGTGCGACACCGTTTGGGTGGGGGCACCAGGTGGCCTCGTACGGGGGCGTCTGTCAACCCATGGTGGTCCACTGGCCTCAGGGCATCGCGGAGAAGGGTGGCTTGCGCACGCAATGGATGCACATGATCGATATTGCGCCGACAGTGTTAGAGGTCGTCGGTGTGCCCGAGCCGGGCGTCGTGTACGGTGTTCAACAGAAACCGTTCGAAGGCGTGAGTGTGCTCGACACCTTGAATGAACCCGAGGCGAAGTCGCGCCACACCACGCAATACTTCGAGATGGCGGGCAACCGGGGCATTTACCAGGCCGGCTGGTTCGCTACCACGGTGCACCGCCCGCCGTGGGAGCCCAAGGCACGGGCTACGTTTGAGAACGACAAGTGGGAGCTGTACAACGTGGAAGAGGATTTTAGTTGCGCGCATGACCTTGCCGCGAAATATCCAGACAAACTTGCGAAGCTCAAGGGAGTCTTTTTAGAAGAGGCGGTCAAGTACAACGTGCTTCCGCTTGATGACCGCGCTTGGGAGCGCTTCAACGCCACGCTAGCGGGCCGTCCGGACCTGATGGAAGGTCGCAGCGAGATCACGGTCTATGAGGGGATGAAGGGTATTCCCGAAAACGGGTTCATCAACGTGAAGAATCGCTCTTTCGTGGTCAATGCCGATATCGAGATCCCGGACGAAGGCTCAGAGGGGGTGATTATCGCCCAAGGCGGGGAGATGGGCGGTTGGAGCCTCTACGTCAAGGACGGCGCCCCCCGGTTCGCATGGAATTATCTCGGCCGCGAGATTTACAAGATCATCGGTCCTGCTCGTTTACCGACAGGGCGAGTCGCACTCCGCTTTGAGTTTGCTTACGACGGCGGTTTGGGCGCGGGCGGGAACGGTGTGATCTTCGTCAACGATACAGAGGTCGCCGCGGGACGGGTCGAGCACACGCAGCCATTCGCATTTGGTGCGGAAACGACGGACGTTGGTGAGAACCTCTATACGTGTGTCAGCGACGACTACAAAGCGGGCAATAACAAATTTACCGGCACGGTTCACAAGGTGACCGTCGCGGTCGGGAAGTCCAACCTCAGCGAGGAGGCGCAAAAGGCTCTCGCAGAGTTGCGTATGAAGAAAGCGCTGTTCGTCTAATAGGAGCCGCCAGCGCCTCTGCCCGCCGCGCTCGCGAGGCGCAAGTCTTCGAGCTGCGAGGCTGTGCTAACCGCCTAGCGCGATGCGGCATCGCGGGCGCGGTGCGAGTCACACAGATTTATCTATGCGCCGTGCGACAGTCTCAAGGGCCCCGCTATTTTAAGGACGTAGACCGTGAAGCCGGGTTAGCTAATAGACCGCGTTGGGCGCGTCGACAACGGATTGCGAATTAGAGATGCCGTATGTCGAATCGAGCGTTTTGACCAGTGCTCCCGTTTGATAGTTGTAAACCAAGACGTCGGTGAAGCCACTTGCGATGAAGAGCAACTTGTTCTTCTTGTTTAGAGATAAACTCGTGGCTTGGCCTGGGGCTGCGCCAATAATACTCGTCACAGCTGAATACGGAGGAGCAATGACGTAGGCCCCACCGTAGAAACCGTCACCTAAGAGAAGATCATTATTAGAGTCCAGCACCATACCCTGAGGAGCCATGTATTCGAGCGACATCAACAACGTCGGATTACAGTTCCCGAGGCCGCCGCTAAATTCATAAAGGGCATGGTCCCCGGACACAAACACATCGCCACTAGTGTCTACTGCCAAACCAAACGGAATCTGGTTACCTGGCACCGGGCATGACTTTATAGGGGTGTTGAATTTCTGAAAGTACTCATTGATCGTGAGGGAACTGGCGGATTCGTCGCCGGCTTCGTAGACGTTGCCATGTCGGTCCACCGTGACAGCGTAAGGCTGGCCCATATTCGCGCTGTAGGTGAACGACGGCGACGTGCCTCCGGGTGCGTACTCGAGAACGTCGCCCTCGAAGAGGCCTTCGTTATTGGCGACATAAAGATTTCCCTGTTGATCGATGGACTCAGCGAAGGGGCAGGTAATCCCGTTCGTAATCACGCCGAGCTCGTGGTAGTAGGTGTTGCTCAAAATCTTTATGGACGCAGTGGCGCAGTCTCCAACATAGAGCGCTCTTTGGTACGATGCTTTGTCGGGCTTGACGCGGACCGCCGGCGCGCGATGATTTATCGGCGCTGGTCCAACGTTGCCGGGCACCAGCGCTGCACTTCCCAATCCGCTCGTCGCGGATTGCGATGCCGGATTCGCGACCGAGGACCCAGGAGTTACGTTCGCGCCGGCGCATCCGGCAATCGTTAAAATAATACAGATCGATAGTGCGCGAAAAGGCTTCATCTTTCACTCCAAAAACGTGCAACGTTAAAACGCGCTGGAGCAAGCCCCCGCCTCACTTCAGTGCGGTTCTCTCCATTTCGGGCGCTCCCCCGCTTACGCCTCCGTCCGTGTTGCGCGCTCCGTTAAAAGCAGCGCACGGGCAATTGCCGCCGGTTTCCGACTTCGCCGCGTACACAATGCACCGGCCTTCTACGTGCATAGCGGCCGCATATTCGCACAAAGCCCTAGGCCACGGTCCACGGTCGCCCCGGGAGCAGCGACCCTCCCCGAGCGGCTACGAAGCGGCCGTTGCTGCGACAATCCGGCCGCCGGCCGTTTCTGTTTTTAAGCGAATGATCGCTAGCGTCTCGGTCCACGCGATGTTGAGCGGTTGTTCCGCTATATTTTGGTGGGGAAGGTGGGAGTCGAACCCACATGAGTTGCCTCGGCCGCTTTTGAGACGGCTGCGTCTGCCATTCCGCCACTTCCCCTGACGCTTACGGCTGCTTCGCGTCCAGCAGCCTCCGTGCCTCGGCGGCATTGGCGGCAGCATAGACCCCGAGGCGTAGTTCGACCGTTGCTCGCTCAAACACCAGCGTCACAAGTTGCGAGCCGCGCGTTTCGGCGCAGATCGGCGCGGGCGACGTCGCCGGGGCGCCAGCGAACGAACGCGACGCGCTGGCCGCTTAGGATGCCGACGCCGTCGCGGGACTGGAGCGTCGTATCGCCGGGTGCGAATGTAAAACCGGAGATGCTCTCGAGCCGCGACGGCGAGCCGTTGTCGTGCGGTTCGTACGTCTCGTCCACGACGAGGTCGCCGCCGCTTTCCAGGGTTAGGCGGCGTGTGAATCGGGCACCGCCGGCCGGAAGATCGGGTGCGTCGTACGAGCAGAGGAGCGAGGCCGGCGGCCCGGGGCGCAGCGGGCGACATTCGTACGGACGATTGAACGTACCGGCGGGGAGCGGATGCGTGTAGGCGGCGATGTAGTCGCGCGGCGACGCGGGCGGCGCCGGGTCCACGGCATCGCGCAGCAGCCCGATGCTCGACGCGACGTTGCCGCTGCCCGCAGACAGCTCGGCGAGGCGGGCGCCGGCATCGGGAGCAACGGCGACGCGAAGCTGCGCGCTCTCCAACACGACGGCGCCCGGATCGGAAAACGGCGGGGGCGTGCCCGGCTCGGCAGGCGCCGGAAGCGGAGCGGATGCGCGAGCTTCCCTCACCCCGACCGGAACGAGCACGGCACTTCGCGCAGCGACGACGAACGACGGCACGAGGACGCGACGCTTATTGAGATTGACGTGCATCGCGGGGACAATGCGCTGCGCGTCGCTCGGATTTACCGCATCCACGAACGCGTACGATCCGTCGTCGGCGACCAAGAGCGTCGCGTCCGGCCCCGCGTGCGGCGTCGCCGCGGCATGGATCGACGCGAGAGTTCCGACGAGCCGCCCGGAGCGCTGCAGCGCCGCCAGCCGCCGCGGCACCCACGGCTGCAGTCGCCCCTCGGCGATCGTGGTCGGAAGGACCGGAAGAACGATTGCGGGGTAGCGCCGCACGGCATCGTCGCCCGCATACGCGAGATCCACGAGCACGCAGGCGAGGCCGCGCGCGTTGCAGTCCCGCTGCATCGCAATCGTGGCATCGGCGTAGGCGGTGAAGTCCGCATTGGTCAGCGAGCCGGGCACGAAGAGGCTCGGCGGCCAGACGATCGCGGCATCGGCCGCGATATGTGTCGTGGCCAGCAGGGGCCCGTAGCGGCGCACCGTCTCTCCGAACGCGCGCGTCGGCGCATAGCGCGGAGCCGCGGCAACGCGGCTCGTGAGCGCGGCGTCCCACGCGTACGACCAGTTCGCCCACGGCGCTTCCCACCCGTCGGGATAGATCGTGTCCTGCACGGGGAAGTTTACGACGCCGTGCGCGCCGTCGCGCAGCAGCTCGTGCAGCGCGAGCGCGGTGTTCGACGGGTCGCTCGGCCGCGGCGCTCCCTCGTCGGCACCCTGCAGCCAGCCGGCCTGGAACTCGGCTTGCATCACCGGAAAGCGCGTCTGCGTCTGGAGCAGGCCGGTCGCGAAATCCAGTTGCGCAAGATCGTGCGGGCCGATCTCGTAGGCGTCGCTTTGGTACCAGTCGCCCCAAGCCCACACCGGCGACGCCGCGGTGACCTTCATCTCATAGGTGTTGACGAAGAGCGGGACGCGCGAGCCTACGATTGCGCTCACCGTCGAGCGCAGCCACGCGATATACGCGCGCCAGTGCGGTCCCGGCCACGTGTCGTTGTCGAGGTAGGCCCCTTGGTCGTCGTCGAGCGCGACCGCGATGACGTCACCGGCATACGGCGCGCACGCGCCGAGCGCGTCGCGCAGCCAGCCGGCTGCGTAGCGGCGATGCGTCGCGTTCTCGAGCCACTGCGATCCGGCGGCATCGGCGTGCGCGTTTTGCAGCGTCGCCGTCGCCGGATAGCGGCCCTCGAGCACGTCGTGCAGCGGCATGTCGTATGCCGGGCGCTCGAGCAGCCACGCGGGATAGCCGCCGTTGCGCCATTCGTTACGGATCACGGGGCCCGGGCGCAGCACGAGTTTGAAGCCGAACTCGTGCGTGAGTTTGAGCAGGCCCGCGAGATCGCGCCGCGCGTCGGTAGCCCCGCTGAAATCGCGGACGCCTTCAGCCGGCTCGTGCCAGTTCCAGATGAGGTAGAGATCGATGGTGTTGATGCCAAGCGCGCGATACGCCGTCAAGCGCGGCGCGCCACTGGTCGCGCGGCACGCGCTCGTAGAAGAAGGCCGCGCCGTACACGAAGAACGGGCGCCCGTCAACGGTGAAGACCGGGTAGCCGCGCTCGGCACGGACCGCCGAGACGTTCCAGCGCGACCACCCGTCACCGGGCGGTGCGGCGCGCGTCGCCGCGGGCAACCCGGCTACGAGCAGCGCCGCGAGCGCAAACGGCCACCAGCGCTGCCACCGCGCCGCGCCGAGAAAGACGAGCGCTCCCGCGGCGAGCCACCCGACGCCCAGCGCAATCGCAAGCGCGCCGGAGCTGACGAAGGCCAAACCCCATCCGGCCAGCGCGACGATCGCCGGCAACGGGTAGAGCGGCATCGCAAAGGGAGCCACGTTGCGCCGCGCGCGCAGCACCGCCAGCGCCAGAACCTGCGCGATTCCCTGCACCAGCACGATTCCCGCGGTGAGAAACGCGATGACCTGATCGAGGGTGAAGAAGGACGCAACCAGCGAAAGGCCGCCTACCGCCAGCAGTGCGACGTGGGGAATTCCCTTCGTGCGATGGAGCTTTGCAAAGGCCGGAAGGAACGCGCCGTCGCGCGCCGCGGCAAACGGAATTCGCGAGAACCCCAACAGGTTGCCGTACAGCGAGGCGAATGCCGTTACGAGAACCAGCAGCGTGACGGCGATGGCCGCGACGTGCCCCCACGTGCGCTCGACGACGAGCGAGCCGACGTACTGTGCCGCATCGGTCGGCACGCCGTGCGCGTCGAGCAGCGAGCGCCACGGGATGACGCCGAGCACGCCGATCTGCAACAAAATATAGAGCGCCGCGACGACGAGCACCGAGAGCACGATCGCAAGCGGAATCGTGCGTTCGGGGTGGCGCACTTCGTCGCCGAGCAGCGCGGCGTCGGCGTATCCGACGTAATCGTAGAGCGTGATGTAGAGAGCGCTGCCGAAGCCGGCCAGCAAGCCGGCGCCGAAACGGACCGGCGCGGCCAGATGGAACGCCTGCGCGAAATTCGCGTGCGTGAGGCCGGCAACCGCGACGAGCGCGACGGTGAGCGCCGCGGCAACCGCCAGCAGCGTTCCGAGCGTGGCGACGCTGGCCGTGCGCCGGTAGAGGATCGCGATCGTGACGACGCCGATCGCGATCGCAACGGCATCGTGCGCGGCGCGGCCGGCCAGCGGCGGATAGAGATATGCCGCGTAGTTCGCAAAGCCGATGTAGCCGCTCGCGAGCAGGCACGGCGCGTAGAGCAAAAACTGCCAGTTGAAGAGGAACGCCAGCGCCCGCCCGAGGCGCTGGGGCCCAAAGGCCTCGCGCAGGTAGACGTACGTGCCGCCCGATCCCGGCATATGCGACGAGAGCTCGGCCCATACCAGGCCGTCGCACAGGGCGACGACGGCCCCCGCGATCCAGCCGGCGAGCGCGAGCGGGCCGCCCAGCGCCGCGATGACGAGCGGAATCGTCACGAGCGGACCGATGCCGATCATCGTGATCACGTTGATCGAAATGGCTGCGCGCAAGTCGATCGCGCGTTTGAGACCGCTCGTATCGGACACTAGGCGTAGGCTCTTCGCTCGACGAACGACGCCGCCATGCAGCGTCAATCCGATCTCGCGCGTCTTCTCGGCTTACGAGGCGGCGTGCGCGTGGATTTCGTGCGGAGCGAGGCCCTGGCCGGAAATCCGCTCGGCGATCCTTCGGAGCGCCCCGTAGCCGTGTATACGCCTCCGGGCTACGATGACGAGGGCTCGACGCGATACGGCGCGCTCTACGTGCTGCACGGCTACACGGGCGACACCGCAGCGCTGCTGTCGTCGCGGCCGTGGGAAACCAACGTGCTGCAGTGGGCAGATCGCTGCATCGCCGCGGGCCGAATGCGGCCGGCGCTGGTCGTGCTGGTAGATGGCTTCACGCGGCTGGGCGGGTCGCAGTACGTTGACTCGATCCACAACGGCAACTACGCCACCTACGTCGTGGCCGACCTGGTCGGCCACGTAGATGCGGCCTATCGCACGATCGCGCGCGAAGGCGGTCGCGCCGTGCTAGGGAAATCGTCCGGCGGCTTCGGCGCGATGCATCTCGTGCTGGAACACCCGGGCACCTTCGCGGCGTTCGCCTCGCACAGCGGGGACTCGTACTTCCCCTACGCGCACATCCCGGCGTTTGCGACGGTGCAGCGGACGCTCGAAGGCTACGATTTCGATATCGCGGCATTCCTGGAAGCGTTCGAACGCAAGCACAAGCGGGCGCCCGCGGAGTACACGACGATGGAGATGCTCGCGTACGCCGCGGCCTATTCGCCGCGCAGCGCCACGCCCTTCGACCTCGATCTTCCGTTCGAGCGGTCGAGCGGTGCGTTGCGCGAGGAGGTCTTCGCGCGCTGGCTCGCATTCGATCCCGCCGAGCGCGTCGCCGGCGCCCGCGAGGCTCTCGCGCGTTTGCGCCTGCGCTACCTCGACTGCGGCAGGCGCGACGAGTACAACCTCGACATCGGGGCCCGCGTCGTCGCCGAGCGCATTCGCGCGTTGGGGCTGGAGGTGCGCCACGAGGAATTCGACGACGATCATCGCAATGTCGGCTATCGGTACGAAACATCGCTCCCGGCCCTTGCCGCCGCCTTAGATCAAACATGAAATTTACACTGCTCGTCCTCACGTTCGTCGCGGCCGCAGCCGCGCAGGCCGTCGCGCAGGTTGCGGATCCCTCATCCTCGCCCGACCCGCGCACGTACGTTGACCCCGGCATGAGCTTCACGGCACCGGCCGGCGCCGTGCTGCTCAACCGCCAGCCGATCGCGCCCGACCAGTTGAGCGCCGATCTTCAGCCGGTTGCGGCGTGGGTCGTCCATCCCGGCAAGGAGGACGCGCGCATCATCCAGATCACGATGGAGGCGTACGCAGGCGCGCCCGATCAGTGGGAAGGACAATTCGAGAGCCAGACGCATGGCGCGCAAGACGGGACGCTCATTCGAAACAAGACCCCGATCTCGCTGCTCAACGGCATGCCGGCGTACTTCGTCGAGGTCGCGTACGGTGCGGGCTTCGACGCGCGCAAAGAGTATGCGATCGTGTTCGCCGACGGTGTGCGAGGCATCGTGCTCTCGCTGACGAGCCGTCTGGGCGACGTCTCCGCAGAAGAGGCAAAGAGCGTCCTCGGGCAGGCGACAGCGGTGCGCTACCCGGCCGACCAGCCTTAGCCGGACGGCGTTCTAGGGCGTCGCGTCGAGGGTGGCGCGCAGGTCTTCGACGAGATCCTCCACGTCCTCGATGCCGACCGACAACCGCAACAAGCCGTCGGTGACGCCGCGCCGCTCGCGCTCCTCTTTCGGAATCGAGCCGTGCGTCATGCGCGCGGGGTGGCAGATGAGCGACTCCACGCCGCCGAGGCTTTCGGCCAGGCTGAAGTAGCGCAGGCAGCCTGCGAACTCGAGCGCGCGCCGCGGGCCGCCCACCAGTTCGAACGAGAGCATGCCGCCGAATCCGCTCATCTGGCGTTTCGCCAGCTCGTGCTGCGGATGCGAAGGCAGGCCGGGATAGTGGACGCTCGCCACGTCGTCGCGCGCGTGCAGGAATTCGGCGACCGCTTGCGCGTTTGCGGCGTGCTGGCGCATGCGCACCGCGAGGGTCTTGGCGCCCCGCATCGTCAGCCACGCGTCGTAGGGTCCCGCGACGGCACCTACGGCGTTCTGCGTGAACGTAATCGCCTCGGCAATCTCACGCTCGCGCGCGATCGCGACGCCGCCGACGACGTCGCTGTGCCCGCCCACGTACTTCGTCGTCGAATGCACGACGACGTCGGCGCCGAGCGCGAGAGGCTGCTGAAAGTACGGCGTCGCGAAGGTGTTGTCTACCGCTACGATGCTGCCGGCGCTTCGCAACGCCGCGATCGCGGCAATGTCCACGATCCGCAGCAGCGGATTGGTCGGCGTTTCCACCCAGAAGAGTTTCGTCTCGGGGCGAACCGCGGCGCGGACCGCCGCAAGATCGCTCATGTCCACGTAGGTGAACGCCAGGCCGTATCGCGTGAGAACGCGCGAAAAGAGCCGGTACGTGCCGCCGTAGAGATCGTCGCTGACGACGGCGTGGTCGCCGCTGGAGAGCAGGCCGAGCACCGCCGACGTCGCCGCCATGCCGCTGGCGAAGGCGCTCGCGTATTCCGAACCCTCCAGCGACGCCAGCTGGCGCTCGAGCGCGAGGCGCGTCGGGTTGATGGTGCGGCTGTAGTCGAAGCCTTTGTGCTCGCCGACTTTGGTCTGCGTGTACGTCGAGGTTTGATAGATCGGGACGATCGTTGCGCCGGTCGCCGGATCGGCGTCCTGGCCGACGTGAATGGCCTTGGTTGCGAACTTCACGTGCGAACGACGTCGGAACTCGTAGACAGGAAGCTGATGATGTCCTGACGGGTGAGCACGCCGATCGGATCCGACGCGTCGGTCACGACGATCGCCGGGTTGGCCAGCGTGAGGAGCTTGTATGCGCGTTCGATCTCTTCGCACTGCTCGAGCGCCGGAAACGGCCGGCCCATCACCTCGCTGACCGGCTGGTGCAGGATGTCGGAGTGATCGAAGACGCTCTGCATGACGCCCACGTCGTTGACGCTGCCCACGGGCTCGCGCCCGTGCATGACGGGCAGCTGCGATATCTCGTAGCGGCGCAGCAGGTCGAGCGCCGTCTTGACGGTGTCGTTTTGGTCTACGGTGATGAGCGGCGGCATCGGCGTCTTCGCGCGCAGCACGTCGCCGACGGTCGCCCGGCGCTTCGCGTCGGCCAAGAAGCCGTTGGCGACCATCCATTCGTCGTTGAAGATCTTCGACATATAGCCGCGGCCCGAGTCGGGCAGGATGACGACGACGATCGCGTCGGGGCCGAGCGTCTTTGCAAGCTTGACGGCGGCGACGGCCGCCGTTCCCGACGACCCTCCGACGAGCAGCCCCTCTTCGCGTGCGATGCGGCGCGCCATGAGGAACGACTCCCGGTCGGAGACGCGCACGATCTCGTCGATCACGCGCAGGTCGACCGTGTCGGGCAGGTAGTTCATCCCGATCCCCTCGACGGCATACGATCGCGGGATATCCCCGGAGTAAATCGAGCCTTCGGGATCCGCGCCGATCACGTGCACCGCCGGGTTGCGCTCCTTGAGATAGCGCGCGCTTCCCGAAATCGTGCCGCCGGTGCCGATTCCGGCGACGAGATGCGTGATCGTGCCGCGCGTCTGCTCCCAGATCTCCGGGCCGGTCGTGCGGTAGTGCGCCTCCGGATTGACCTGGTTGTGAAATTGATTGGGCTGAAACGCGCCCGGAATCTCGGCGGCGAGGCGATTGGCCACCGCGTAGTACGACTCGGGCGAATCCGGCGGCACGTTCGTCGGCGTGGTTACAACGTCGGCGCCGTACGCGCGCAGCAGATCCACCTTTTCCTTCGACATCTTGTCGGGCATGACGAGAATGCAGCGATAGCCGCGTATCGCCGCAGCCATAGCCAGGCCGGTTCCGGTGTTGCCGCTGGTCGGCTCGACGATCGTGCCGCCGGGCTTGAGCAGCCCCTCCCGCTCGGCCGCATCGAGCATCGCAACCGCGGGGCGGTCCTTGACGCTGCCGCCGGGATTGACGTACTCCACCTTGGCGAGCACGAGGCAGGGGGCGCCGTCGATAACCTTGTTGAGGCGAACGAGCGGCGTGTGGCCGATTGCCGAGAGCGCGTTTTCGCAGTACACGGGGCCGGCGCTCGGAGGCGCGGATGCGCTGGTTGCCATAGGAGCCGCGGCTTCAGCGCGGCGAAGATGTTCACCTATGAAGCCGCTTTTCCGCACGTTAGCCGCTGCGTCCGCGTTGCTCGTGCTGGGTACGGCCGGATGCAACAACGACGCGCTGCCGCCCGCAGCGGGATTTGCCGCGGTGTCGGGAACGGTCGTCGACGCCGCGACCAACGCGCCCGTCGCCGGAGCCGTCGTGACGATGGACACCGTCCTCACCGCGACGACCGATGCCGCCGGCAAGTTCTCGTTCGACAAGGTGCCCAGCGGCATTGCCGACTACGCGGTCCAGGCCAAGGGCTATCAGCCGCTCACGTCCAGCGCGGACATCGAGCCCGGCAAGCCGTTCGAGCTGAATCTAACGCTCGCTCAACAGCCCGCTCACTGACGCAGCGCGCCGGTACGCGCTCGCGGGTTTCACCAGCGTCGCCCGGTCGGCGATGCGCCGGTCCACGATCGAGAAGACGACGCCCGCGAGTTTGTCGGGGTCGTGGCGCACGGTTTCGGTCTCGCCGATGACCCCGGCGCACACCGGTTCGAGGCCGAGCTCGACGATGCGCTCGACGTCGGGTTCCACCGGAACCTGGCCTTCCTGCGCGTATGCGCCGAGCAGCCGCGAGGGGCGCTCGTCGTTGACGATAACGTAGTCGAAGACGCGCTCGCCGGCGTTGTCGAGCAGCGCCTCGACGTGATCGGCGGCGGTCATGCCGTCGGTTTCGCCGGGCTGCGTCATGACGTTGCAGACGTACATCTTGACCGCGTGCGAGGCCGCCACCTCACGTGCGATGTCGCTGACGAGAAAGTTGGGCGCAACCGACGTAAAGAGCGAGCCGGGCCCAAGAACGATCGCGTCGGCCTCGCGGATGGCGGCGATCACTTCGTCGAGCGGCGCGGCGGCGGGCGGGTCGAAGAACACCCGCTTGATGCGCCGCGTCGCGTGCGAAACGTTCGATTCGCCCTCGAGCGTGCTGCCGTCGTCGAGCTCCGCACAAAGACGCACTTTGCCCAGCGTCGCCGGCAGCACGCGCCCGACGATGTTGAGAACGCGGCTCGACTCCTGAATCGCGCGATCGAAGTTCCCGGTGATGCCGCTCATCGCGGCCAGGAAAAGGTTGCCGAACGAGTGACCGGTGAGGCCTTCGCCTTCGGTGAAGCGATAGCGGAAGAGATCGGTCACGAGCGCTTCGTCGTCGGCCAGCGCAACGAGGCAGTTGCGCACGTCGCCGGGCGGAAGGACGCCGAGTTCCTTTTGCAGGCGTCCCGACGACCCGCCGTCGTCGCTGACGGCAACGATTGCCGTGAGGTTGCTCGTACGCCGTTTGAGCCCGCGCAGAAGCGTAGAAAGCCCCGTTCCGCCGCCGATCGCAACGATCTTGTACCCTTGCTGCAGGCGCCGGCCGGCCAGCGCGTTGCGAAAGCCGCGCGGATGGCGTTCGCCCGAGAGGCGGACCGCCGAGCGCAGCCACATCCAAACGCCTGTGACCAGCAGCGCGGTGCCGATGACGCCGAGGATGTCGGTGAGATAGGCGGGAGGGAAATAATCGTCAACGATGCCGTCGAGGATCTCGTTAACGTGGATACCCGTGCCCTCGGCGATCAGCCAGCGCGCCAGTGCATCGAGCAGCAGCACGAGCCCGAATGCCGCGAGCAGGAGCCAACGCTTCACGCCGAGCCCCGGCACGAACCAACGCAGCCATCCGCCGAGCCGGTCGCGCATCACGCCGCCCTCACGAGATCGCGCTGCTCGCACGTGAGATCCAGCCGGACGTCGCCGGCAAAGCGCGCAGCCAGCCGGCGCGCGACGTAGACGGAGCGATGCCGGCCGCCCGTGCAGCCGATGCCGATGGTGAGATGCGTCTTGCCTTCGGCGAGGTAGTACGGCAGTAAGAATTCGAGCAAGTCCTCGACCTTTGCGAGGAACGGCGCCAGCGCCGGATCCTCTTCGATGAACGCGGCGACTTGCGCGTCCTCGCCGGTGCGCTCGGCCAAGCCGTCCTCGTAGTTTGGATTGCGCAGGAAGCGCACGTCGAAGAGCATGTCCAGGTCGGTTGGTAAGCCGAACTTGAAGCCGAATGCCACGAGCGTGACGCCGAGACGAATCGAGCGCTCGGCGACGAACGCCGCAGCGATCCGCTCCTTGAGCGCGCCGTGGGTGAGATTCGTCGTGTCGATGACGACGCGCGCGCGTTCGCGCAGCGGCGCAAGCACTCGCCGATCGGCTTCGATCGCCTCGCGCACCGAGGCCGCTTTGGAGAGCGGGTGCCGGCGGCGCGTCTGGCTGAAGCGACGGACGAGCAGATCGTCGGACGCGTCCAGGAAGAGCACCTGCGCGTCGTGCGTTCGGATGACGCGATCGATCGCCTCGAGAGGGTCGCCGAGGCGGTCGTCGCCCCGCACGTCGAGCGCGATTGCCACGTCGCGAACCGAGGATTGCTGCAAAGCTGCGACGACGGCATCGAGGACGACGGGAGGAAGATGCTCGACGCAGTAAAAGCCCAAGTCTTCGAAAGACTTGATCGCCTGGCTCAAGCCGGCCCCGGAGAGGCCCGTCACGAACACGATGCGCTGCGCACTCATATGAAGCTTTTTTCGCCCGAACGCGCCAACGCCCTCATCGTCAAGCTCGAACCCCTCATCGAGGAGCTCCTGCAGAAACGCCGCGATTTGGCGATCCGGCTGCTCGAAGCGGACCCGGCGCTGCATAACGCGGAACCCTCACTGCGGCCGCGCCTAGCCGGCGTGCGCTCGTCACTTCCCGCGCCGCGATTCGCCGCGCTCAAACACGACATCGGCCGGCTGATCTACCGCGTCGAATCGCTCGGTTGCGTCGTCAAGGACATCGATCTCGGCCTCGTAGATTTCCCTTCGATGCGGCGGGACGAACCGGTGTATTTGTGCTGGAAGTACGGCGAGCCGAGCGTGGCGCACTGGCACGGCATCGACGAGGGCTTTAGCGCCCGTAAGCCGCTCTAGCCGGCCGTCGCCCCGGCTTCGACCGGGAGAAAGTCTTCCGCCAAACCCTGCAGACGAACCTCGCCGAAGTCCGCCGTGTAGGCGCCGCCTTCGGCTCCGGTAATCTCGCCGACCTCCGGCACGTCCGCCAGCTGCGGGATCTTCGCGCGAATTTCTTCGGGGATGCGCACGCGGTCGCCGACGGCGAGCGTGCCTTGATCGAACAGCGCGTTGAGATTCTCGAGCAGCATCGGCAGCGGGATGCCGTAGTCTTCGCTGATGGCGCCGATCGTGTGCGACTCGCTGATCGCGCAGTTCGAGCACCCGCCTAAATGGAAGCGGGCGAAAACCCGCCGGGCGCCTGCATGCAGCCGGAAGGCTTCGTCCACGGTCATCTCTGGAGTAAATTGCTGCTGGCTCATCGTCTCGTTCACGTTCGGTACAACGCAGCCACCGCCCCACCGGTTGCGGCGGGGCTTCTGCGGAGCGCGCCTATAAGCCGGATTCTGTACCCACGAATGGGCGATGACCATCTCTCTGGGGCGCGCGTCACCGCGCGCCTCGATGCGACTTGGCTCGTCGGACGGGCCGTCCGTCCTGCGACGCCGCGCGAGCGCGACGTCAGCCGGAGATCGAGCGGTCTTGCTTCAGGTGGGGTTTGCCCGAGCCCGCGTCACCGCGGCCCTCCGTGAGCTCTTACCTCACGATTTCACCCTTACCCCAAAAATGCACGCATTTTTGGGGACCCCGTTTGCTTCGAGAGGCACTCCGGCGCTTCGCGCCTGCGCGCCCCCCAGCGGCTAAGCCGCCGGGGCCCCCAGTACAGTTTTGGGGCGGTATGTTTCTGTGGCACTTTCCTTCGAGTTGCCCCGACAGGACGTTATCCTGCACCCAGCCCTATGAAGCCCGGACTTTCCTCACCCCACAAAATGCACGCATTTTGGAGAGGGCGCGGTCATCCAGCGTGCTCCGCGCGGCTAGTATACCTGAAAATGCCCCTGCGCGGCGAGGCGGGCTTACTCGCCCTGGGCGAGCGAGTAGCCGCGCTGGCCGTCGAAGGTGTAGAGTCCCTCGGTCTTGATGACGTCGAAGCCCGCGCCGCCGGCAGCCTGGAGCAGCGCCACCGTCTGGCCCGAGGCGAACGGCTGCCCGTCGCCCTCGAAGCGGCAGCACCAATGGTCGCTCCAGTAGGTGTCGGGGTTCCCGTTCGGCCAGACTTTCGTGCCGCGATTGCTGATCGTCGTCAGCTTCGTTCCCGGCACCCCGAGGCTGCCGATACGCTCGGCGATCTCGTCGGGATTCCCGTTGGGATGGTCGATGAAGATGTCCACGCCGGCGCGCTCTTTCGTCACGGGCGTCGCGGCCGGGCGCAGCGCCAGTTCCATGTGCGCGCCTTTGTCGTACTCCACCGCGTGGAGGTGCTGCGGGCGCTCCCCCACGCGCGCGACGACGGCCTCGGCAAACTCCTTCGTTCCAACCTTCTCGCGCGACGTGCCCTCTTTGTAGATGTCGTACGTGTGGACGCCGTCTTCGATCGTGCGCAGCCACGCGTTGTGCACGCGTTCGGCAACCTCGGCTTGGCCGATGTGCACGAGCATGAGGATCGCGCCGTGGAGCAGCCCCGAGGGATTGGCGAGATTTTGGCCGGCGCGCCGCGGCGCGGAGCCGTGGATCGCTTCGAACATCGAGCAGTGATCGCCGACGTTGGCGGAGCCCGCCAAGCCGACCGAACCGGTGATCTGCGCGGCGACGTCCGAGAGCACGTCGCCGTAAAGATTGGGCATGACGAGCACGTCGAACGCCTCGGGCGTGTCGGCCATCTTCGCGGCGCCGATGTCCACGATCCAATGCTCGTGCTCGATGTCGGGGTACTCCGCGGCGATCTCGTCGAAGATGCGATGGAAGAGGCCGTCGGTGAGCTTCATGATGTTGTCTTTGGTGAAGCACGTGACTTTCTTGCGTTTGTTCGCCCGCGCGTACTCAAACGCGTAGCGAACGATCCGGTTGCTCCCCGGGCGCGAGATCAGCTTGAGGCACTGCGCGACCTGGCTGGTCTGGCGATGCTCGATGCCGCCATACACGTCTTCCTCGTTCTCGCGCACGATCACGAGGTCCATGTTCGGGTGTTTCGTCGCGACGTAGGGATGGAGCGACGCGCACGGGCGCACGTTTGCGTACATCCCGAGCGTCTTTCGCACCGTCACGTTGAGGCTTTTGAACCCGCCGCCTTGCGGCGTCGTGATCGGCGCCTTCAAGAAGACCTTCGTGCGGCGCAGCGACTCCCACGACGCGGGTTCGATCCCGTTGCCGATTCCTTTGTTGTAGACCGATTCGCCGATTTCGATCGTCTCGAGCTCGATCTGCGCGCCTGCGGCCTCGAGGATCCGCAGGGTCGCGTGCATGATCTCCGGGCCGATGCCGTCGCCGTACGCGACCGTTACGGGCGTCTTGCTCATGCGGCCACGCAGCGGAACTTCGCGTACATGTACGGATAGTCGCCGTAGAACCAGTTGCGGAAGGAGCGGCGCACCATCTCGCGCGCCGTTACCGGAGAGGCGCCTTTCATCACGTAGTGCCGCCCGTCGAAGAAGTCGGCGGAGTACTGCGGGTAGGATGCCATCGCCTCGAAGCCCGCAAGCGGCGCGAACGGCGTCGCGGTCCATTCCCATCCGTTGCCGATCAGGTCGGCAACGCCCCACGCGCTGTTCCCTGCGGGGTGCGCGTCAACCGGCTCGGGGTCGTAGCGCTGAAAATCGAAGTTTCCGTGGCGTGGCTCCGGAGGCTCTGCGCCCCAAGGAAACGCGCGCTCTTCGCCGCCGGGCGCCCCGAATGCGGCGCGATGGTACTCGGCTTCGGTCGGCAGGCGCATGCCGCGCCAGCGCGCGTACGCCTGGGCTTGGGCGTGCGTTACGTAGACCGGCCACGAACCGGGAAGCTCGATCTCGTCGAAGAGCAAGCGAAGCCGCAACCGGCCGTCGCGCAGCCGCCAGAAGTGCGGCATGGGTCCGCCGTCGGCGACGAAGCGCTGCCAGTCGGCGTTGGTGACGGGATACGTCGCGATCTCGAAGGCCGCCACGGTGGTCTGGGCGCGTCCGAACTCGTTGTCCCATCCGAACGCGATCTCGTCGCGGTGCGCGCCCAGCGTCGCCGTTCCGGCCGCAACCGCGCGCATCTCGCCCGTCGCGACGGCGCGGTCCTCGTGACGGCCGGCGATGTGGCGCTTGCGCGAGGCGTCGAGTTCGTGGACCATGTAAAGCAGCGTCTCGTGGTGCATGTTTTCGTGCTCGAGGATCGCGTACGCCGACTGCGCGCGCGCGAGCCGCGGCACCGACGGATCGTCGATGTTTCCGGCGGCGAGCGCCGCTCTCACCCGTTCGTCGCAGCGCGCGGCAAACGCGGCTACCGCCTCGCGCGACGGCCAGTCGGCGCGCTCGAGCCGGCGCGCGTCGTCGATCGTCGCGGGGTCGATGCCACGTTCGAAGAGGCGCTCGAGCGCCGGGTCGAGCGACGGCTCCCCGAGCGCGCGCACGTTGAGCGTGAGGTAGCTGAAGCCGGGAATGTGCCCTTCGTAAAAGGCGAACGGGTGGCGCAGCGGGATCGGCCGGTCGTAAAACGCCGCGTCGTCTATGGTTGCGAACAGCTCCGCAGAGCGTTCGCGATTGCGGCGGTACCAGTCGAGAAGTTTCGGGCGGGCGAGGGCGCTTTCGGCAATCATAGCGTTCCTCGTTTCTCCTGTTCGCGTTCGATCGAAACGAAGAGCGCCTTAAAGTTGCCCTTTCCGAACGAGAGGCTGCCTTTGCGCTGAATGATCTCGAAGAAGACGGTCGGGCGGTCCTGCAGCGGCTTGGTGAAGATCTGCAGCATGTAGCCGCGGTCGTCCCGGTCGACGAGGATGCGAAGCTCCCGCAGGATGTCGATCGCTTCGTCGATCTTTCCGACGCGTTCTTCGAGCATCTCGTAGTAGGAGTCGGGCGTGTCGAGGAACTCGACGCCGTTGCGTTTGAGCGCGCGGATCGTCGCCGCGATGTCGTCGGTGCGGATCGCCATGTGCTGCACGCCCGCGCCGCGATAGAAGTCGAGGTACTCCTCGATTTGCGATTTCTTCTTTCCTTCGGCGGGCTCGTTGATCGGAAACTTCACCTGGTGGCGCGGATCGCTCATGACTTTGGAGCGGAGGGCGGTGTACTCGGTCGAGATGTCTTTGTCGTCGAACGAGACCAGCTGTGAAAATCCAAAGACCTTCGCGTAGAAATCGCCCCACCGGTCCATCTCGCCCCAGCCCACGTTTCCGACGCAGTGATCGAGGGCTTGGAGCGCGGGTTTCTGGGTGCCTGCGATCGTCTTGCGGTCCTCGACGAACCCCGGAGCGAAGATACCGTGGTAGCCGTCGCGCTGGACGAAGGTGTGGACGGTGTCGCCGTACGTTGCGATCGTCGCCTTGACGATGCGTCCGTGCTCGTCGCTCTCCTCATAGGGTTCGCGCACGACCGTGGCGCCGCCGCGGACGGCCATGTCGAAGGCAGCGCGTGCGTCTTCGACGAGGATTGCAATGTCTTTGACGCCGTCGGAGTGCAGCGCCACGTGCCGGGCGATTTCGTCGTCGGGATCCAGACTGGCAGTGATGACGAATCGCAAGTTGTTCTGCGCGAGCAAATAGCTGACGCGGCCGCGCACGCCGGTTTCCGGCCCCGCGTACGCGATGCGTTCGAAGCCGAACGCCGACATGTAGTAATGCGCTGCCTGTTTGGCGTTTCCGACGTAGAACTCAACGTAGTCCCAGTCGATTTGCGCGAGGGGATTGCTGCGCGCTTCGGTCGCGGTGCTCATGCGAGGCGTCTTGGCGAAGCCGCGTCCCCGGCCCTGTTGCGGGCTCGGGCGCAGGCATGGAGGGCGGCTCGCAAGGCGAAGAGCAGGCAGAGATGAGCACTTCGACGGCGCCGCACCCTGCGGCGCGCAGCGCGTTTTCCGGATTGATCGACTACGCCGGACTCTTTCCTCCGGCCCAGCTCCCGCTCGCCGAAGCGACGCTGGAGTACGAGCGCGAGCGTGGGGGGCCGTACGCCTGGATGCTCGGCCGTTTTATTCTGCCCGCGTCGCTGCTCGCATCCGAGCGTGCCGCGGTGCGCGGTTCGCTGAGCGTCATTCTCGACGCGCCGCCCGATCCGCGCCAGTGGTTCGACGCCCTGCAGGGACGCATTCGTGAGCGTTACCGAGGCGCGCGACGCCGGCGCCGCGGTGGAAGCGCTCGAGGTTGCGCTTCCGAAACTGCTCGCGCTGCGCGATACGCACGTCGCGGCCGTCGGCCAACTGCGCGCTTCCCTCGAGCGCGCGGGTTTGACCGGGCTCCCGACCTTTGTCGAAATACCGCGTGACGAACGCTGGGAGCACGTGCTCGACCCCACGCTGGAAAGCTTGGCCCGGCTCGGCTTGCGGGCGAAGATTCGTTGCGGCGGCGCGACGGCCGATGCATTCCCGAGCGTGGACGAGGTCGTCGCGTTCCTGTCGGCCGCGGCCGCTGCGGGCGTTGCGTTCAAAGCGACCGCGGGGCTGCACCATCCGGTGCGCGGACACGATGCCGGCGGCGCGGGACGCATGCACGGGTTCCTCAACATCCTCACCGCCGCAGCGGCAGCGCGGCGCGCCGGTCGCGAAACGCTCGCGTGCATCGTGGCGGAAGAAGATCCCGCCGCCTTCCGTCTCGACGAAACGTCGTTGTGGTGGCGCGACGACCGGATTAACGACGACGAGATTCGAGCCGCACGGCGCGACGCGTTCGTCTCCTACGGCAGCTGCAGTTTCTCAGAACCGGTTGCGGATCTCACGTCGCTCGGTTTGCTCGGCGCCGCATGACCGATCCGATCGGCACGACCGACCCGCGGCAGCAGTCCTGGGTTCCCGTTGCACCCGACAGCGATTTCCCGATTCAGAACCTCCCCTTCGGCGTCTTCGAGCGTGCCGGTGCAGTGCCGTCGATCGGCGTCGCAATCGGCGACGAGATTCTCGATCTTCGCGCGGTGGCCGAGGCGGGACTTGCCGACGACCTGTGCGAGCGCGAGCTGCTGGAAGCGCCGATCCTCAATCCGCTCTTGGCCGCGGGGCGATCGGTATGGTCGCCGCTGCGCGTTCGGCTCCAGCATCTGCTCCGCGCCGGCGGCGACGATCGTTTGCGCGCGGCGGGTGCCGAGCGCTTTCTCGTACGCCAAGATGCGGTCGAGATGCGCCTGCCGATGGAAGTCGGCGACTACGTGGACTTCTATTCGTCGATCGAACACGCGACCAATCTCGGCAAGCTCTTTCGACCGAACGCCGAGCCGCTGCTGCCCAACTGGCGGTGGCTGCCGGTCGGCTATCACGGTCGCGCCGCAACGATCGTCATAGACGGAACGCCGGTGCGCCGCCCCTGCGGGCAGCGCAAGGCGCCCGACGAGCAATCGCCGCAGTACGGGCCCACTCGCCGCCTCGACGTCGAGCTGGAGGTCGGATTCGTCACCGGTCCCGCCAACGCGCTCGGAGAGCCCATACCCGCCGGCGACGCAGCGGAGCACGTCTTCGGCCTGGTCCTCGTCAACGATTGGAGCGCGCGCGACATACAAGCGTGGGAATACCAGCCGCTCGGGCCGTTCTTGGGAAAGTCGTTTGCCACGACGATCTCGCCTTGGATCGTAACGCTCGACGCGCTCGAGCCTTTTCGCGTACCGGGCCCCGTGCAGGATCCGCCGCCGTTGCCGTACCTGCAGGTCGCACAGCCTGCGAACTACGCGCTCTCGTTATCCATCGAGCTGCAGACGCGGCGGATGCGCGAGGGTGCGATGCCGCCGCACGCGATCTCGCGCACGAGCTACGCCGGAACGTATTGGAACGTCGCACAGCAGCTCGCGCACGCGACGGCGAACGGCGCGGTCGCGCGTCCCGGCGACCTGTTCGCATCGGGAACGATCAGCGGCAGCGAGCCCGGCAGCCAGGGCAGTCTGATCGAACTGAGTTGGAACGGCGAGCGCCCGATCGCGCTGCCCGACGGCGAGACGCGCACCTTCCTCGAGGACGGCGACGAGATCGTGATGCGCGGATGGTGCGAGAGTCCGGCGGCGCGCCGGATCGGATTCGGGGCGGCACGCGGAAGGATCGCGCCCGCAATCGGCTAGACGTTCGCGGGCGCCTCGATCCACGAGCGGTAGTACTCGCGCTCCTCGCATTCCAACGCCGCTTCGCCGAGCGAGAGCGGCTTGAACGTATCCACCATCACGGCGATTTCGTCGGTCGACGCCTTCCCTAAGCTCGACTCGACCGCACCCGGCTGCGGGCCGTGCGGCGCGCCCGCGGCGTGCAGCGTGATGGATCCTTCGTCTACGCCGCGGCGGCTCATGAAGTTGCCGCTCACGTAATAGAGCACTTCGTCGCAATCCACGCTCGAGTGGTTGTAGGGAACGGGAATCGCGAGCGGATGGTAATCGAAGAGGCGCGGAACGAAGGCGCAGAAGGCCGCGCCGGGCGCTTCGAACGTGGCGTGCGCCGGCGGCGGAAGATGGAGCTTGCCGGTAAGCGGGGCGAATTCTTCTAGGTTGAAGGCGTAGGGATAGCAGTAGCCGTCCCAGCCGACGACGTCGCACGGATGGTTTTGCACGACGTAGACGGCGTTACGGCCGGCGTTCGTAACTCGCACCTCGTACTCGCCCTGCTCCGCGATCGGCTCCTTGAGAACCGGGGCCCGGAAGTCGCGCTCGTAGTACGGAGCCTGCTCTTCGAGCTGACCAAAATCGTTGCGATACTTGCGTGGAATCGTCACCGCGCCGCTGCATTCGTGCACGAGCAGGCGCGTCGGCGAGGAGGGCAGCACGCGGTAGGTCGTCCCGGTTGGGACGATCACGTAATCGAGCTCGCGGTAGGCAAGCTCGCCGAACTGCGTCTCGATCGTGCCGCTTCCGCGATGGATGAAGAGCAGCTCGTCGCCGCCGGTGTTTCGATAGAAGTACTCCATCGGCCGGTTGGCCTGCGCGACCGAGACGAGCACGTCCGCGTTGCCCAGGAGCGGAACGCGCGAATCCACGGCGTCTCCCCCATCCCAGTGCAGCGACTGCGTTTTGAAGTGGCGGTTTCGCAGCGGGTCGTTTGCCGCCAGCACGACGGCGGGGCGTTGCCACGGCCGTACCTCGAGCGTGGCGGTCGGCGGCCGCAGGTGGTAGAGCAGCGAATAGACGCTCTCGAAGCCCTTCGTCGAGAACAGCTCCTCGGCATAGAGCCCGCCATCCGGACGGCGGAACTGAATGTGGCGCTTATGCGGTACGGAGCCCGCGCGAACGTAGGACGGCACTACGTGCCCTCGCCCTCCGCCGCCACGGCGCGCTCGGTCGCGCGAAACTCGTTCGTGCGATGCGTTCCGTCGCAGAACGGCTTCGTCTGCGATCCGCCGCACCGGCAGAGCGCGATGGTTTCGCTCTCCGTGGCATAGCGGTTGCCGTCGGCGTCGGTGAGCGTCACCTTGCCGCGGATGAGATACGGGCCGCTCTCCCGCACTTTGATCGTTACTTCGTCCATTACCGGCGCGTTCGACGCGTTCGCGACGCCATCCGTTTTAACGCGAAGCGGTGCCCGTTGTCGCGGCGCGCGCGAGGACGTGCCCTTCGATGCGCTGCTCGAGTTGCGGGCCGGTCAGCGGGGCGTCGGCCGCAATACGCGACAGATCGAGGGCGTAGAGCGTCAGGACGTAGTGGTGTGCGGGGCCCGGCGGCGGGCAGGGGCCCGTGTATCCCGGCGTAGCACGCGTCGTCAGGCCGAGCTGCTGCGGCGAGAGCTTCGCATCGGCCGCGAGGCTTCGCGCGTCGGGAGGCAGATTGTAGACGACCCAATGGTAGAAGCCGCCCGGAACCGGTGCGTCGGCGTCGTGCATGATCGCCGCAAAGGATTTCGTCGCGCCGGGCGCACCGGACCAGGCGAGTGCCGGCGACCGGTTCGCGCCGCCGCACGCCGTCGCCATGAGCGCGCGCGGCACCGGCGCTCCGCCTCCGACGTCGTCGCTGTGGAGCTGCATCACCCCCGCCGCGGCTGCCAACATGACGCCTGCCGCCGTCGCTGCGCGTACCATCCCAGGTGCTTGGCGGGCGCGGCAACGGGTTCCCGGCGGCGTTAGGACCCCTGTGGTATCATGGCCTGGCCACGACGGGGGCCGGGCGTCACGCGGCGTAACCTCGTGAACCCCGCCAGGACCGGAAGGTAGCAACGGTAAGCGAGCCCTTACGGGTGCCGTGACCCACCTGACCCTCGTCGGGCTCTGGCCCCGCGTTTCGAAAGTTCGAGAACATGGAAGTGCTGTACGTCTCCGTGGCAGCGCTCGCGAGCGCGCTCGCGGTCGTCGCCGTCTATCACCTCGCCGTCGTGCGTCCGGCGCAGGCGCGCCTTGCCGCCATGCTCGACCTGCACGACGGGCTCATCGCGGGCGGCTCGGGAAGCGCCGCCGGCCGCCTCACCGGTCTGGAAGCGGGGCACGAGTCGGCGTCGGCCGCGCTCGAACGCCTGCGCGAGCGGGCGGATCGGCTCGAGCGTCTCGCCGAGAGCGACCTCTCGCGCACCGGATTCGTGCGCTTCGACGCCTTCGCCGACAGCGAATCGGGGCTGTCGTACGCGCTCGCGCTGCTCAATCGCTGCGGCGACGGGGTCGTGCTGAGCAGCCTCTACTCCCGCACCGACACGCGCACGTTCGGCAAAGCGGTCGAGGGCTTCGTTCCGGTCGCCCACGCGTCGAACGAGGAGCTGGAGGCGATCGAAAAGGCTCGGGCTGCGGGCGCCGGCGAGGTCGCGAGCTGACGTGAACCAATTGCTGTGCTACCTGGCCGAGGCGCTCTACTACGCGGTCAACGTCTACACGTTCGTCCTCTTCGCCTACGCGGTCATCTCTTGGGTGCCCGAGCTGCGCCGCGCGCGCTGGTCCTACTATCTTGCCGCCATCGTCGAGCCGGTGCTCGTGCCGATTCGCCGGATCATCCCGCCGCTGGGCGGCCTCGACCTCGCCTTTCTGGTACTCATCCTCGTGTTGCAGCTGCTGGTTCGGCCCGCGCTCGCGTCCTGGGCCTTCACCAGCTGCATCCCGGTCCTGTAGCGTAGCGCGTTGCCCCTTAAATCCGATCGGCCCCACCGGATCGACGTCGCGAGCAACGTCCGCAATTTTTGCATCATTGCGCACATCGACCACGGCAAGACCACGCTCTCCGACCGCTTACTCGAGATCACGCGCACGATCGCGCGGCGCGACCTCGAAGAGCAGCAGCTCGACGCGATGGACCTCGAGCGCGAGCGCGGGATCACGATTCGCATGCACCCGGTTACCCTAAACTATCGGGCGCACAACGGCGAGGAGTATCAGCTCAACCTCATCGACACGCCCGGGCACGTAGACTTCTCCTACGAGGTGTCGCGCTCGCTTGCGGCCTGCGAAGGCGCGCTGCTCATCATAGACGCAGCCCAAGGCATCGAAGCCCAGACCCTCGCAAACTACCACCTGGCGCTCGAGCACGACCTTTCGATCATCCCGGTGATCAACAAGATCGACCTGCCCGCCGCCGACCCCGACCGCGTCATGGGCGAGGTCGAGGAACTGCTCGTGATGGAGCGCAGCGAGTGCATCCTCGCAAGCGCCAAGAACGGCGTCGGCATCGACGAGATCCTCGAGGCGATCGTCCATCGCATCCCTCCGCCCAAAGGACACCGCGACCATTTGCGCGCGCTCGTCTTCAACGCGCAGTTCGATCCGTACCGCGGCGTGGTGAACTACGTGCGCATCGTCGACGGCGTGCTCAAGGCCGGCACGCGCTTCATCTCGATGGCGCACCAGCGCGTCTTCGAATGCACGGAAGTCGGCGTGTTCGCACCCGAGATGCGCGCAACCGACCGGCTGGAACTCGGCGGGGTCGGCTACGTGATCGCCAACATCAAATCGCTGGGCGAAGTGGACGTCGGCGACACGATCACCTCGGCAAGCGACCCCGCGCACATCGCGCTCCCGGGCTATCGCAAGGCCGTGCCGATGGTGTACTGCGGCCTCTATCCGAGCGAGGGCCAGTACGACGGTCTGCGCGACGCGCTCGAGAAGCTCAAGCTCAACGACGCGGCGCTCGTCTACGAGCCCGAGACGTCGGCGGCGCTCGGCTTCGGCTTCCGCTGCGGCTTTCTCGGCCTGCTGCACATGGAGATCGTGCAGGAGCGTCTCGAGCGCGACTACAGCCTGGAGCTGATCGCCACCTCGCCGTCGGTCGTCTTTCGCGTCATCGGCACCGACGGAACGACCTTGACGATCGACAACCCGTCGAAGCTGCCGGCGCCCAACGTCATTCGAACCATCGAGGAGCCGTACGTGAAGGCCACGATCATTTCGCCGCCGGACTACGTCGGCGCGATCATGGAGCTCACGCAGAACCGCCGCGGGACGCTCGCGAACATGGAGTACCTGCACGACGGACGCGTCATCCTCACCTACGAGATGCCGCTGGTCGAAGTCATCGTGGATTTCTTCGACGCGCTCAAGTCGCGCACGAAAGGCTACGCGTCGCTCGATTACGAGGTGATCGGCTACCGCGAGGGCGATCTCGCGAAGCTCGAGATCGTGCTCAACGGCGAACCCGTGGACGCGCTCTCTTCGATCGTCGCGCGGGACAAGGCGGCGCAGCGGGGCAGGGCGTTGGCGGAGCGTTTGAAGGAGCTGATCCCGCGCCAGATGTTCGAGGTTCCCATTCAGGCCGCCATCGGCGGAAAGATCGTCGCACGCGAGACCGTCCGTGCGATGCGCAAGAACGTGCTCTCGAAATGCTACGGCGGCGACATCACGCGCAAACGCAAGCTGTTGGAGAAGCAGAAGGTCGGAAAAGAGCGGATGAAGCGCGTCGGCAAGGTCGAGCTGCCGCAAGAAGCCTTCATGGCCGTGCTGCGCCTTGACGACTAAGCCGATGCTGACCTACGTGGCGACCACCAATGCCGGAAAGCTCCGCGAGCTGAAAAGCATCTTCGCAAAGTCGCCTCTGCAGCTGCGCGCGCCGCGCAAGTACGTCGAGGTCGCCGAAGACGCATTCAGCTATGCCGGCAACGCGATGCTCAAAGCCACGGCGCTGGCGCAAGCGCTGCAGCAGCGAGGCGTCGAGGCGAACGTGCTGGCCGACGACAGCGGCCTGGAGGTCGACGCCCTCGGCGGAAGGCCCGGCATCTACTCGGCGCGCTACGGCGGCGACGAGATCTCTTGGCCCGAGCGCCGCGCCGCGCTCCTGGCCGAGCTTCGCGGCATGCCGCCGTACCGGCGGACGGCGCGATTCGTCTGCGCCTTGGCGCTGATCGCGCCGGGTGGCGAACCCGTCACCGCAAGCGGTCGCGTTGACGGCTTCATCCTCGAGACCGAAAGCGGAACGGGCGGCTTCGGCTACGACGCGCTCTTTCTCTATCCAGCATTTGGGCGCAGCTTCGCAGCGCTAACGGAGAAGGAGAAGAATGGGGTGAGCCATCGCCGCCGCGCGGCCGAGGCGCTGCTCGCCGCAATCGGCGAACGTGTCTGAGATAGCGGTCGCCCCGGCCGCGGGCGACGAGGTGCGCGCGATCCAGCGCCGGCGCGGCTGCGACGACGCGGCCATACGCCTGTCGCTCGAGTTTACGGAGCGAGGAACGGTCTTTGCGGCGCGCGACGGCGGCGCCGTCGTCGGCATCGCGGTGGCGCATGCAACCGGCGAGGAGCGTTACGTCGGCGATCTCTTCGTCGAACCGTCGTATCGAAATCAGGGCGTAGGGAGAAGTTTGCTCCAGAGCGCGCTTGCGGGAGCCGACGACGTCGCGCGCGCGGTGGTGGTGAACGCGCAAGATCCCGCGAGCCTCGCGCTCGCGCTGCGATTCGGCTTGGCCCCGCGTGAGGAGGTCTCGCGCTTCGCCGGTGCCGTTCCGCGCGAAGAGGAGCTGGCGGCGATGGCCGCGGGACACTACCGTTTCGAAGTGGCCGCGATCGATCCGATCGCGCACGCGCTGGGCCTGCGGGAACTCGACCGCCAGACGCGCGGCGCGGCGCGATTCGATCACTTCGAGCTCGCTCGCTCGGGAGCCGGCACGGCGTTCTTTCTCAACGGCGAGTTCGTCGCATACGCCTACGTCTGGCCCGACGGGCGCATCGGTCCGCTCGCGAGCGCCTCGCAAGCTTACCTGGTGCAGATCTTCGCATTCGCGTTGCTTGCGCTCACGCGCCAGCACGGTGCGTCGTGGTGCGTCGCGCTCGTGCCGGGGTCGAATCTGCGCGTCGCGCGCGCCGCGCTGCGCGCCGGCCTGCGCATTCAGGATTCGGTCTTGCTCGCCGGCGACGCGTTCGGGCCCGACACGCAGGCATGCATCGGCTACCACACGCTGCTTTTTTAGGCCGCATCTCGGCAACGCAACGGTAACGTGCCGCGCGTGTGGCACAGGGTGACGCTATCTGGGCCGATGAGATGGTGTCCGATGTGCGCGACGAATGCTGCCGCCGAGTAGCTTTCTCTCGCTTCGAGCATGCGCAGGCGTGCGGGTGCCGTACTGCAAGCCCTGCAGGAGCGAGTATTGCAAGGCGCACTATCGGCGAAATGCGGAGCCTTGCCACAATATGCGGAGGACGACGTTAATCGCAGGCGCTACGCCAAGCGAAATGCCGCGAGCAGATGTCCGAGGTACCTGCGCCGTCATTCGTGCGTCGACTGCGGCGAGTCGGACTTTCGGGTGCTTGAGTTCGATCACGTGGCAGGGGAGAAATATTGGAGGTCAGCGTCATGGTGGGCCAAGGATGGAGTTGGAAAGGATAGCCGCTTGAGATCGCGAAATGTGAAGTTCGCTGCGCGAACTGCCACCGCCGGAAGACGGCCCGTCAGTTCGGATGGTGGCAGGGCCGCTTCGGGACGTAGCTCAGCTTGGTTAGAGCGTCGTGTTTGGGACGCGGAAGGCCGGAAGTTCGAATCTTGTCGTCCCGATGGTTTGCGGGGGCATGGTATTCTAACGCGGGGGTACCATGCCTGTCTGCGCCCGTGGTCTAACGGGATAAGGCACGAGTCTTCTAAACTCGAAGATGGGGGTTCGAGTCCCTCCGGGCGCACGCCCAGCCCGCCATCGTGGTGACTGTAGCTCAGCTGGTTAGAGCGCCGGTCTGTGGCACCGGAGGTCGCGGGTTCGAACCCCGTCAGTCACCCCACCAAGCTGCTTGCCTACCCCGCGAGCCGATCAAGTCCACGTCCCGGAACTTCAAAGTAAGGCGTTCAATGCGAAGATCGTCCATCACCGCGGCCGGAGCCGCTCTTGCGTTCGCGCTGGGCGCCGTTGCGGCCGTCGCAGCACCGGGATCGGCACCGGCTCCATCGGCCGCATCGACCGCGCCCGAGGGCCGGTGGATCAAAGCCTCATTCGACAAAGGCTACGTCGTTTTTACCGTCCACCTGCGCACGACCGAAGTTTGGACGTACGACCCGGCGGCCGGGCAGCTGAATCAGGCGACGCCGGAGCCGCAGGAGCAATCAAATCCGATTCCCGGCATCGGAATCGTCGTAAAGAAAAACAAGTGCCAGTGCGGTGTGGACTGCTATTGTCCGGCGAACCGCGGCGCAGCGACGCCCCAGCCCAGCAATCCAGCCTCGCCCGTCGCAATTGCGATGTCCATCAGTCCGAGCGGAGTCGCAGCTTTCCCGCCCAACATGAGCGACGGCAACTACGACGTCGTCGTGACGATCCCGTCAGCCTCGATCGCTGCGGCGGAGAAACACGGGAGCGCCGCCAACCGTCAGGGCGCCGGTTCCGCAAATAAAGGCGCGACGATTACGT
Source organism: Vulcanimicrobiota bacterium (assembly GCA_963790985.1). Taxonomy (GTDB): domain Bacteria; phylum Vulcanimicrobiota; class Vulcanimicrobiia; order Vulcanimicrobiales; family Vulcanimicrobiaceae; genus Cybelea. Next base: position 815,382 of record CAWBQB010000003.1, on the reverse strand, counting down.
TTCACATCGTCGTTCGCGCACAACACATCGAGTGGGCTCGGAGCCGCCCACCGACCCTCGTGGTCGAAGGTGCGAACGGCTCGCCGTAAGCAGTTGGAACGCATCCAAACGCGCAAATCGGCAGGACGGCCCCTCGGCATGTGCGTAAGGCTCCAGGGCTCGGAGCCGCTCGGGCGCCTTTAGCTCAGTCGGTAGAGCAGCGGACTTTTAATCCGTTGGTCCCGGGTTCGAGTCCCGGAGGGCGCACGTGCACCGCTAGCTCAATTGGTAGAGCAGATGACTCTTAATCATCCGGTTCTCGGTTCGAGTCCGAGGCGGTGTAAAGGAATGAAAAGCCTCGCGACCGCTCGCGGGGCTTTTCTGCAGGGCGAAGGCACGCGCACCTACTGCGGGCCGTAGAACGAGAGCAGGTGGCCGTCGGGATCGCGGAAGTTCACGGCCCAGTTCTCACCGTTGACCACGCGCGGCTCGTTGAGAAACGCGATGCGCTCCTTGAGCTCGGCATATGCGATGCCGACGCTGGGCACCGAGAATACCAGCTCGCAAGCGGCCGGCGCGTCGCCCGGAGCGGCCAGCTCGCCGTTCAACGCGAGCGTAATTCCGCCGGCATCGAAGAAGGCGAAGTCCTCGAATCGGGCCGTCATCGTCAAGCCCAGAACGTCCCGATAAAAGCTCGCGCTGCGGTCCACGTCGGACGCGCCGAGCATGACGTGCGACAATACGCTCATTGCCGCCCCTTCGACGCCGAAGGGAGGAAAAGCATCCGGCACGTTCTATCTATCCGGGTCGCCGGGCATGTGGCGGAACTGGCAGACGCGCTGGATTTAGGTTCCAGTGGGGCAACCCGTCAGAGTTCGAGTCTCTGCTTGCCCAAATGGAAGGACGGAACGCGGAAGTAGCTCAGTGGTAGAGCATCGCCTTGCCAAGGCGAGGGTCGCGAGTTCGAATCTCGTCTTCCGCTGATCTCTATACGTGATGACCACCTCAACGACGACCTCCACGCTGACCCAGCTCGCCCCCACCCAGGTGGCGCTTGAGTTCACCATTACCGGCGAGGAGCTGGCCGAGGCCGAGGAACGGGCCTTCCGGCGGCTCGTCAAGAGCGTGAAGCTGCCGGGCTTCCGGCAAGGCAAGGTGCCCCGGAAGATCTTCGAGCAGACCTACGGCACCGATACGCTGACCAGCCGGGCCGTCGAGGAAGTCATCCCCGAAGTCTACTCCAGGGCCGTCCGCGAGCACGACATCGACCCGGTGGAGCAGCCCAAGCTAGAGGTCCTCGAAGAAGACGACGGCCGGCCGCGCCGCCTCAAGGCGACGGTCGAAGTCCGGCCGAGGCTTACCCTGGGCGCCTACAAAGGGGTCTCGGTGACCCAGCCCTCCTCGGCCGTCGACGAGGCGGAGGTCACGCGAAGCCTGGAGTCGCTGGCCAAGGACCGCGCGACGCTGGTGCCGGTCGACCGGCCCGCCGCGTTCGGCGACGTCGTCACCATGGACTATGCCGGCTCGATCGACGGGGAGCCCTTCGAAGGCGGCACCGCCTCGGGGCAGGTCACCGAGCTGGACGAAGGGCGCTTCGTCCCCGGCTTCGCGGCGGGGATCGCCGGAATGCGCGCGGGCGAGAGCAAGACCATCGAAGCGCGGTTCCCGTCCGAATATCCCGCGCAGCACCTTGCCGGCAAGGCGGCGCAGTTCGACATCACCCTGCACGACGTCAAAGAGTACGAGCTCCCCCAGATCGACGACGAGTTCGCCAAGGCCCTCTCCGGCAGGGAGACGGTCGCCGAGCTGCGCGCGGATATCAGGCAGCGGCTGGAAGCGGTCGCGCAATCCCGGGCCCGCCGCGCCGTCGGCAATGCGATCGTCGAGCGTCTCCTCGCTTCGCACGACGTTCCGCTCCCGCCCTCGATGATCGAAAAGGAGCTCGACCACTTCGTCGAGGACGCCGCCGCCGCTGCGGCGCGGGCGGGCACCACCTTCGACGAGTATCTGGCCCAGATCGAAAAAACTCAGACAGAGCTGCGCGAATCGTATCGCGAGGAGGCCGAGAAGCGCGTCAAGGCCGGGTTGCTCATCGAGGCAATTGCAAAGGCCGAGGCCATTGCCGCGACGCCTGCCGACGTCGCCGAAGAACTCGACGTGCTCTCGCGGCGCTACGGCCAATCCGTCGCGACGATCCGCAAGGCCCTGGGCAACAACGTGCTGTCGCTGATGGACGGCATCGTGCGGACGAAGACGCTCGACTTCCTCATAGATAACGCCGCGGTGGAAGGCGGCGATGAGACTTCGACCCCGGCGTCGTAGTTATAGCTTCTATGGGACATCTAGTACCGATGGTCGTCGAGCAGACCGCGCGTGGCGAACGCGCGTACGACATTTATTCGCGCCTGCTCAAGGATCGCATCGTGTTCGTCGGCGGGGCGATTGACGACCATCTCGCAAATCTCGTCATCGCGCAGCTCCTCTTTCTCGAGAAGGAAGACCCCGAAAAAGACATCGACATGTACCTCAACAGCCCGGGCGGCAGCGTGACCGCGGGGCTCGCGATGTTCGACGCGATGCGCTTCATCCGGCCCGACGTGGCTACGATCTGCATGGGCTTTGCCGCCTCGATGGGCTCGATACTGCTGACCGGCGGCGCCCCGGGCAAGCGCTACGCGCTGCCCAACGCCAAGGTCGTCATCCATCAGCCGTGGGTTTCGCAAATAGGGGGCCAGGCGACGGACGTGGAGATCGCCGCCCGGGACCTCATTGCCACCCGCCAGACGGTCGCACGGATCTACGAAGAGACGACGAAGCAGCCCCTTGAAAAGGTCCTGCGGGATATCGAGCGGGACTACTACATGACCGCGCAAGAGGCCAAGGACTACGGGATTATCGATACGATTATCGAAAATCGCCACAGCCTGCCTACGCCCTAGCACGAGCTGGAGGAGACCCGGACACACGCGATGTTTCGCTTTGGAGACGACAAGGGCCAGCTGAAGTGCAGCTTCTGCGGAAAGTCGCAGGAGCAGGTGCGCAAGTTGATCGCCGGCCCGGGCGTCTACATCTGCGACGAATGTATCGAGCTCTGCAACGAGATCATCGAAGAGGAGCTCTACAAGAACGTCGACGAGAATCTGCGGCTTCGGAACATCCCAAAGCCGAAAGAGATCAACCACATCCTCAACCAGTACGTGATCGGGCAGGAGCGCGCGAAGAAGTCGCTCGCCGTCGCGGTGTACAACCACTACAAGCGCGTGAACGTCGGCGGAACGGCCGACGACGTCGAGCTGCAAAAGTCCAACATCCTGCTCGTCGGCCCCACCGGGTCGGGCAAGACCTACCTCGCGCAGACCCTCGCCAAGATTCTCGACGTTCCGCTGGCGATGGCGGACGCGACCTCGCTCACCGAGGCCGGCTACGTCGGCGAAGACGTCGAGAACATTCTGCTCAAGCTCATTCAAGCGGCCGACTACGACGTCAAGCGCGCCGAGAAGGGCATCGTCTACATCGACGAGATCGACAAGATCGCGCGCAAGAGCGAGAACCCGTCGATCACGCGCGACGTCTCGGGTGAGGGCGTTCAGCAAGCGCTGCTCAAGATTCTCGAGGGAACGACTGCGAACGTGCCGCCGCAGGGCGGCCGCAAGCACCCGCACCAAGAGTTCATCCAGATAGACACGACCAACGTGCTCTTCATCTGCGGCGGCGCCTTCGACGGGCTGGAGCGCATCATCGAGTCGCGCGTTGCGGCGAACAACATGGGCTTCCGCGCTCAGCCCGAGGGCAAGCGCGACGTGCACGTCGGCAAGCTGCTCCAGCAGCTCATGCCCGAAGACCTGCTGCGGTTCGGCCTGATCCCCGAGTTCATCGGGCGCCTGCCGATCGTCGTCACGCTCGACGCGCTCGACGAGTTGGCGCTGCGGCGCATCCTGACCGAGCCGCGCAACGCGCTGGTCCGCCAGTTCCAGAAGATCCTCAACATGGACGGCGTGGATCTGCAGTTCACGAAAGAAGCCCTCGTCGCCATCGCCCACAAGGCGCAGAGCCGCAAGACCGGCGCGCGCGGCCTGCGCTCGATTCTAGAAGAGACGATGCTCGAGGTGATGTACGACCTGCCCTCGCTGCAAGGCGTCAAGAAGTGCATCGTCAACAAAGACGTGATCGAGAAGAAAGAAGCGCCGACGTTGACGTATCAAGAGCACAAGAAAGACATGCCCGCCTAGGGCGAATGGACCTCCCCAAGCACTACGACCCGAAGGCGGTTGAGCCGCGTCTCTACGCGCGCTGGGAGCGCAACGGCTACTTCCACGAAGAGCCCGATCCGGCGCGTCCGCCCTTTATCATCTGCATGCCGCCGCCCAACGTGACCGCGCGCGCGCATCTCGGGCACGGCTCGACGTTTGCGCCGATGGACGTGCTGACGCGCTACCACCGCATGCTCGGCGAGAACGCGGACTGGCTCCCCGGAGTCGACCACGCGGCGATCGCGACCGAAGCCGTCTTGTTGCGCGAGCTCGCCAAGGAGGGTGTGCGTCGCGAAGACCTCGGACGGGAGCGTTTCGTGCAGCGCGCGTGGGAATGGTCGAAAACCTACGGCGGTCAGATCGACGAGCAGTTCCGCCGGCTGGGATTCGGCCCCGATTGGCAGCGGTCGCGCTTCACGATGGACGAGGGTCTGTCGGCAGCCGTGCGACGCGTCTTCGTGCAGCTCTACCGCGAGGGGCTGATCTATCGCGGCAAGCGCCTCATCAACTGGGATCCCAAGGGCCAGACGACGGTTTCCGACGCCGAGCTGGACAGAGTCGAACGCGACGGAACGCTCTGGCGAATCCGCTATCCGTTCGCTAAGGACGATCTCTCTTCGGGCATCGAGGTCGCGACGACCCGGCCCGAGACGATGCTCGCCGACGTCGCGGTCGCGGTGCACCCGCACGACCCGCGCTACGCGCACCTAATCGGGCGCAGCGTCCTGCTGCCGCCGCTGCTCGAACGCGCGATCCCAATCGTCGCCGACGAAGCGGTAGACCGCGAGTTCGGCACCGGTGCGGTCAAAGTGACGCCGGCGCACGACCAGACGGACTACGAGATCGGCTTGCGCCACGATCTGCCGATGCCCTCGGTTATCGGCCTCGACGCACGCATCAGCGGCGCGGAGATCGGCGTCGGGCCGTACGCCGGCCTCGACCGCTTCGAAGCGCGCGACCGCATCGTCGCGGACGTGACGCGCCTGCAGCTGCTCGTCGCTGCGGAGCCCCACCGGCACGCCGTCGCGACGAGCGAGCGCACGGGCGACGTTATCGAGCCGCTGCTCTCGCTGCAATGGTTCGTGAAGATGGCGTCGTTGGCAAAGCCCGCGCTCGACGCGTACCACGACGGACGCGTGCGTTTCATTCCCGAGCGCCACGGCAGAACGTACGAGCAGTGGCTGGAGAACATCCGCGACTGGAACGTCTCGCGGCAGATTTGGTGGGGACACCAGCTGCCCGTCTGGTACGCACCCGACGGGCGCGAAGTCGTCGCCGAGAGCGAAGAAGAGGCGCGCGAGCTCGCGCTGCGCACTCTCGGCACCGACGATCTCACGCGCGACCCCGACACGCTCGACACGTGGTTCTCCAGCGGCATCTGGCCGTTTTCGATTCTCGGCTGGCCGGAGCGCACGGCGGAACTGCGCTGCTGGTACCCCTCGCAGGCGATGCTCACCGGCGGCGAGATCATCTTCCTTTGGGTCGCGCGCATGGTGATGCTCGGGCTGCACTTCATGCACCAGGTCCCCTTCCGCGACGTCGTCATCACGCCGCTGGTCTTCGACGAACTCGGCCGCAAGATGTCGAAGTCGCTCGGCAACGTCGTCGATCCGATCGACCTCGCCGACACCTACGGAGCCGATGCGTTCCGGATCTCGATCCTGCGCCATATGCGTCTGGAGAGCCAGGAGATTCGCTATCAAGAATCCCGCTGCGAAGAGGCGCGAAACTTCAACAACAAGATCTGGAATGCGACGCGGTACATCCTCTCGCTGCCCGAAGGGCTGCCGGCCGCGCTGACCCTGCCGCCGGAGGCCGCGCTCACCGCCGCCGACCGCTGGATTCTCACCCGCCTGCGCGACACGATCGTGCGGATGGACGAGATGCTGGGCGGCTACGACTTCGGCAACGCCGCCGAGACGATTTGGCGCTTCCTCTGGTACGAGTTCTGCGATTGGTACGTCGAAGCGACCAAAGCGCCGGGAAATCGTGCGACGCGCGCAGCGGTTCTGTCGTTCGTCTGGAACAACGCCATGCGGCTGCTCCATCCGATCGCGCCCTTCATCACCGAAGAGATCTGGCTTGCCTTGCCGCACGACGGGCAAACGATCGTTACGGCAACGTGGCCGGATCCGCGCGAAGTGCCCGCGTCGATCGAAACCGCGCAGGCCTTCGACGCGCTGCGCGGCACCGTCGAACGCATCCGTAACATGCGCGCGCAGATCGGCCTGCACCCCAAGGAGCGCGTGGTGCTCGACGTTCCCGAGAACGTCCCCGAAGAGCTTCTGGAATCGCTCGCGCTGCTCGCGACCGCCGAGATCGAGCGCAGCGCGCCGGCGGGCGCGCGCGTCGAGGAGGCGCTCGCCGCCGTGAGCCCGCGCGCGCCGCGCGGCGTTTTGGAGGAGCGCTACGGCAAAGAGGCGCAGCGGCTGCGTTCGGAGGTCGAGCGCGGCGAGAAGAAGTTGGGTGACCAAGCCTTCGTCGCCAAGGCGGCGCCGAACGTCGTTGCGAAGGAGCGCGAGAAACTCGAAAGCCGCCGCGCCGAGCTCGCAGCCGTCGAGGAGGCGCTGAACGCGTTAAAGGAAACCGCATGACCGACTCCGATCGCCGCGTCTTGGCGCGCAGCGACGAGATCCAGCGCATCGTCGCGCGCCTCGCACACCAAATCGTCGAACCCGGCGACGCCCAGAACGGCATCGTTCTACTGGGCGTGCGGCGCGGCGGCGAAGCGCTCGCCGAGCGCCTGGCCGCGGAAATCGAGCGGATCGCCGGGCACGCCCCCGCGCTCGGATTTCTCAACATCAACCTCTACCGCGACGACCGCGTCACCCACGAACTGCCCGAGTCGCGCATACCCGTCGACGTCTCCGGCCGGACCGTCGTGATCGTGGACGACGTGCTCTTCACGGGTCGGACCATTCGCTCGGCGCTCGACGCCGTCACCGACTTGGGACGGCCCGGCGCGATCCGGCTGTGCGTGCTGGTGGACCGCGGCTTGCGCGAGCTTCCCATCCAGCCCGATTACGTCGGACGCTTCCTGCCGACGTCGCCCGACCAGCGCGTGCGCGTGAGCCTGGCGTCGCGCCCGGCGGCATCCGACGAAGTGACGATACTAGGCGGCGACGGTGCGGATACGCCGTAGCCTCATCGACCTCGACGACCTCACGGCCGAAGAACTTTCCTATATTTTCGAGCGTACCGCGGAGTTCGAGCGCGCCGCGCCGGGACCGTTGCTTGCCGGAACGGCGTGCGTGAATATGTTCTTCGAGGAGAGCACGCGCACGTTCACGTCGTTCAACTTGGCCGAACTGCGACTCGGCGCCGACGTCATCAACCTTTCGCCGAACAACCTCAGCCTCGCCGTCAAGGGTGAAACGCTGGAAGACACGGCGATAACCTTGAGCGCTATGGGCATTACGGTGCTGGTCGTGCGTCACGGCGAGCCCGGGTTTCTGCAGCGTATCGCGCTCGCGTTCGACGGCCACGTCGTCAACGCGGGAGACGGATCCCACGCCCACCCGACGCAGGCGCTCCTCGACATCTACACGCTGATCGAAGAGTTCGGCAACGTGCGCGATCGCGCCGTGGCGATCGTCGGCGACGTCGTGCACAGCCGCGTCGCGCACTCGACGATCCGCGGTCTTTTGCGTCTGGGCTGCTCGGTCGTTCTCGTCGGCCCGGAGTGCTTTCTGCCCGCGGACTACGCCAAGCCCGGCGTGACCGTCGAGCGCGACCTGGATGCGGTGCTTCCAAACGTGGACGCGATCGTGCTGCTGCGCATCCAGCGCGAGCGCCTGTGCGACATGCCGATTTCCGACCGAGAGTACGTCGAGGCCTACCGGCTCGACAAACGCCGCCTCACCCTGGCTCGCAAGGATGCCGTCGTCATGCATCCCGGTCCGTACAACCGCGGCATGGAGCTCGACGACGCCGTGCTCGGCTACTCGGGCTGGCGCTACGCTCGCCAGGTGCGCCACGGCGTGGGCGTGCGCATGGCGGTCCTCGACCTCCTCGTCAACGGACCATGAGCGGACTGCTCATCGCCGGCGGCAGAGTGATCGACCCCGCCGCGGGGCTCGATGCGCCTGCCGACGTGCGCATTCGCAACGGCCGAATTGCCGAGGTCGCACCACACCTGCGCAGGCAGGACGGCGAGGAGGTTCTCGACGCCGCAGGCGCCGTCGTTTCCCCGGGCTTCGTGGACATGCACGTTCACCTGCGCGAACCGGGATTTTCGCAGAAGGAGACCATCGCCACCGGCACCGAGGCCGCCGTTCGCGGCGGCTTCACCAGCGTCGCATGCATGCCCAACACGAAACCAGCGCTCGACGATCCGGCAACGCTGCAGCGCCTGCGCGAAGAGATCGATCGCGCCGCTCGCTGCCGAGTCTATCCCATCGCCGCAATTACGCGGGAACGAGCGGGCGCGACGCTTTGCGACTATGCGGCGCTCGCGCGCGCCGGTGCGGTCGCCTTCTCCGACGACGGCGACACGATCGTAAACGCCGCCGTCCTGCGTCGCGCGGCTTTGGCGGCCGCGGACGTCCCGGGCGTATTCATCTCGCACTGTGAGGATCCCGAACTCAAGGCGGCCGCCGGCGACAGCAGCCTTGCCGAAGACGTCATCGTCGCGCGCGACCTCCTGATCGCAAGCGAAACGGGTAAGGCTTGGCACGTCGCGCACACGACGACGGAGACCGCCCTCGATCTCGTCCGCTGGGCCCGCGCTCGCGGCGCGCGCGTGACGTGCGAAGCCACGCCGCACCACCTTACCTTCACCGACGAGTTTGCGCGTTCGCGGGGGGGCGCGGGCGCGGTCAACCCGCCGCTGCGCGGGCAACGTGCCGTCGCGGCGCTGCGCCGCGGGGTCGCCGACGGAACCGTCGACGCGCTGGCAACCGATCACGCGCCGCACACCGATGCGGACAAACGCGCGACGCCGGCTGCGCCCGGTTTCACTGGCCTCGAAATCGCGCTGGGCGCCTACGCCGCCGCGCTACCGGATCTGCCGCTGCTCCGTTTCGTCGCGCTGGTCTCGACCAACCCGGCGCGGATCCTCGGCATCGAAGGCGGCACGCTGGCGCCGGGGGCGCCCGCCGACGTGACGATCTTCGCGCAACGCGAGTGGGTCGTTAATCCCGACGCTTTCGCCTCGAAGGGGCGCTGCACGCCGTTTGCCGGGCGCACGCTTCCGCGCAAGGTGCTCGCCACGATCGTCGGAGGCGCCGTGCGCTACCGCGACCTGCAGGCGCAGCCGTGAGCGGCCGTACGCCGGCAGCGCTCTTCCTCGCCGACGGGAGCCGTTTCGACGGCTACGGGTTGGGATTCGAGGGCACGGCGCTGGGTGAGGCGGTCTTCTACACGGGCATGACCGGCTACGAAGAGGCGTTGACGGATCCATCGTATGCCGGGCAAATCCTCACGTTCACCTACCCGATGATCGGCAACTACGGAGTTTCCGGAAGCGCCTCGCAATACAAACGCGTCTGCGCTGCCGGCGCGGTCGTCAAACAGATCGCCCACCATCCGTCGCATCATCTCGCGCAGCAAGACTTGCCGTCGTGGCTGGACGAGCAGGGGATTCCGACGCTCGTCGAGGCGGATACGCGCGCGATCACGATCGCGTTGCGCGAGCACGGAACCATCTGGGCCGCTCTCGCCGTTGGGGCCGAGGAACTCGCGGCCGCCGAGCGCCGGCTCGCCGAATTCGCTCGCGGCGCCGATACGAAAGGGCTCGTGCCCAGCGTAGCGACGCGCAAGCCGTTTTTCGCCGGGCCGCAGAACGGTCCGCGAGTCGCGCTCATCGACTGCGGCGTGAAGCGCGCGATCCTGCAGCAGCTCGAAGCGCTCGGCGCGCAGATCGCAGTCTTGCCCTACGACGTAAACGAGCGAGAGGTTCTCGCGACGCGGCCCGACGCGGTCTTCGTCTCTCCCGGCCCCGGCGATCCGACCGACCTCGAACCCACGATCGAGACGCTGCGCGGCCTCATCGGACGGACGCCGATCTTCGGCGTCTGCCTCGGCCACCAGCTTTTGGCGCTCGCGCTTGGGGGAAAGACGTACAAGCTGCCGTACGGCCATCGCGGCGGGAATCAACCGGTGCTGGATCACGTCGCGGGAGAGGTGCTGATCACCGCACACAATCACGGGTACGCCGTGGATGCCGCATCGCTTCCGCCGCAGCTCGAGCCGACGATGACGAACCTCAACGACGGGACGAACGAGGGTTTCCGCCACCGCTCGCTGCCGGTCGCCGCGGTGCAGTTTCACCCCGAGGCCTCGCCCGGGCCGTTCGACGCACGCCGGATTTTCGCGCAATGGCTCGCTGCACTGCCGCCGCGCTGATTCTGGCGTCGGCGGTCCTTGCGAGCGCCGCACCGGTGCGTGCGCAAGCGTTGCAGCGCCTTACCGTAGAAACCTTCGCGCTCTCGGCCGATACCAACGGGCCCGTCGTGGACGTCCCGTTTCACCTCGTGGTCGCGCTGCGCGTTCGCGAGAACGCCGCGCGGGTCGCGAACATCAACCTGCCGATCCTCGCGCAGCTCGAACTGCTGGGCGACGAGCGCCAGACCGCCGCCGGGCCGGGGGGAACGCAGTATCGCGAGACGATCACCGTCGTCGCGCACCAGCCAGGCGCGATTGCGATCGCGCCCGCCACGCTTCAAGCCGTCGACGCCCGCGACGGCAAGCCCAAGCAGTGGTACACGAACGGACTAACCTTAACGGTTCGCGCGAACGGCGCGCAGCAGCTTCACGCGGGCGAACGCAGCATCGCCTCCGCTGCCGTCCTCGCCCTGCGCGCGATGCTCTGGCTGTTCGGGATCGGTTGCGCCGGTGCGCTCGGCTTGCTGCTCTTTCGCCGGCGGCGTCCGGCCCGGCCAGTGCAGCCGGCTCCCGCGCCCGATCCGCCGCCGGAGGCACCCGAACCCGCTCCCGGGCGCGACCTGGAGGACGCGCTGGCGCTGCTGCGCGCGGAGCGCACGCGCGATGCGGCCGTTCGCGCACGCTCGGCGGTGTGGCGCATGGTCGGCGCCGCCGACGGCGAAACGCTGGCCGACGTGTTGGCACGAACGCACGGCGCAGGCGACGACCTGCGCGACCTGCTCGTCGCGCTCGAGCGCAGCGCCTTCACCTACGACGCGGACCTGCAGAGTGCGGTTGACGCAAGCATCGCAGCGCTCGAACGCCGGCTCGGAGGCATGCCATGATCGCACCGAGACGCCCGGAAGATCTTCGCGCAGCGCTCGCCGAAACGATCGTCGGGCAGGCAGGCGTTCTCGAAGGGCTGCTCCTTGCGCTGCTCTGCAACGGGCACGTCCTGCTCGAGGGACCGCCGGGGCTGGCCAAGACGCTCGCCTGCCGCGCGCTTGCGGCAGCGCTTGACGGCGAGTTCAAGCGCGTGCAGTTCACGCCCGACCTGCTGCCCAGCGATATCGTCGGAACGCGCATCTTCGATCAGCGCGAGAGCGCGTTCGCAACCGTGCTCGGCCCGATCTTCGCAAACGTGGTGCTCGCAGACGAAATCAACCGCGCTCCCGCCAAGGTGCAGTCGGCACTGCTCGAGGCGATGCAGGAGCGCCAAGTAACGATCGGCCCGCAGTCGCACGCGCTGCCGGACCCGTTCGTCGTCATGGCGACGATGAACCCGCTCGACTCCGAAGGAACCTACGCGCTGCCCGTCGCCCAAATGGACCGATTCCTCATGAAGATCAACGTAGGGTATCCGACTCCGGAGGAAGAGCTGCGCATCCTCGACCGCTTCGCGGTGGCGGACACCCAGCCGATCCGCGCCGTCGCCACGCTCGACGACGTACGGAGCTGGAGGCGCCAAGCTCACGACGTGCACATCGAAGAATCGCTCAAGCGCTACATCGTGGATCTCGTGGCCGTTACCCGCGCCGCAGGCAACGTCACGGTCGCCGGCGAGCACGGCGCGCGCCTGAGCGCGCAGAGCCTCGTGGATTTCGGAGCGAGCCCGCGCGCGACCCTGGCTCTGGCGCATCTGGCGCGGGGACGCGCGCTGTTGGCGGGCCGCGATTTCGCGCTCCCCGACGACGTGCGCGCGGTCGCGCCGCACGCGCTGCGCCACCGCATCGGCTTCAACTATCGACTGGCGACCGAAGGCGTCGGCGCCGACGCCGTCATCGACGCAATGATCGCCGCCGTCCCGGCACCGTAGCGCGCCGTGAGGATCCGCGAAGCGCTGCTGCGCGCTCGCCGCCGGCCTCGCAACTTGGGAGCCGGTTCTCCGACGATGTATCGCGGGGACGGGTACGAGTTCGTCGAGCTTCGCGCCTACGTGCCCGGCGACGACGTCCGGCGCATCGACTGGGCCGCGACCGCGCGCTCGGGAGATCTACAGACGCGCGTCGTGCTCGAAGACGTCGCGCTGACGCTAGCCGCCATCGTCGACACGTCGCCGTCTATGGGCGTCGGCCGCATGCGTCCGCTCTTCGACGCCGCGCGCGAAGCCATCGAGGCATGGTTCGGGGCGGCGAGCGGCGAGGATCGCTGCATGCGCGTCGCCGCCGACGGCGTCACGCCGCCGGCGCTTCAACGCCGCGCGCACCGCGCCGTGGCCGCCGTGACGCTCGGGAGCGCGCCCTTCGACGTTGCGCGGACGCTGCGCGCCGCGCGTGCTGCGCTGCCGCGCGGTACGGCGCTGCTCGCGGTCGGCGACTGGTACGACCTCAGCGACGGCTTCGACCGCGACGTCGCCGAGCTCGGCGCGCGCTTCGACTGCACCGCGCTCGTCGCGCGCGATCCGTGGTACGACGGACTGCCTCTAGGGGGGATGGTCCGCTTGCGCGGCGCCGAAGGCGGACGTGCGCGCGTTTTCGTCGGCGCCCGCGAGCGGTTGGCGTACCGGCGCGCGATCGAACGGCGCGAGGCCGAGCTCATCTGGCGCTTTCACCGCGCGAACTGGCGCACCGGCCTGCTGCACGAGGCGGACGGAACGGGGTCGCTCTTGGCAGCGTTCGGTCTGCACGCATGAGCTTCGATCATCCGCTGCGTCTGGCGCTCGGCATCCTCGCCGTGGCCTTGTTCGGGCTGCTTTACGCACGTCTGGCGCGGCGTGCCACCGCGCGCGACCTCGCGTACTCCAACGTCGCCTTTTTCGTAGAAGCGGTGCGGCCGCGTGCGTGGATTCCGCGCGCCCTCGCGGCGCTCTGGCTCGCCGCTCTGGGCTGCGTCGCAATCGGCATCGGCGGCCCGCACGTCACGGTTCCCGTGCCCGCGCGCGACGGAGCGGCGTTCATCTGCATCGACACCTCCGGCTCCATGGCTTCGACCGACGTCTTTCCAACGCGCGCTCAAGCTGCGAAGGCGGCGGCCCGTGCGTTCATCGCCGAAAGCGCGGCCGGCACGAAGATCGGCATCATCGCCTTCTCCGGCGCCGCCGGCGTCGTCGCACCGCTGAGCGCCGATCATCGCGCCGTCGCCGCAGCGCTCGACGACGTGCCGCTGCCCGACGGTGCAACCGCGATCGGCGATGCGCTGAAGATGGCCGCACAGATGCTTCCACCTGCAGGCCATCGCGTCGTCGTGCTCGTCACCGACGGCGTCAACAACGCGGGCGCCGATCCGCTGGAGATCAGCCAGTGGCTGGGCGCACATCACATTGCGGTGTATACGGTCGGCATCGGCACGCCCGCCGGCGGCCTCATTCCGGGGACGAACGAGGAGGCCACCATAGACGAAGGCGCGCTGCGCGCGTACGCCGCCGCCAGCGGCGGCGCGTACGCCCGAGCCGAGAACGCGACGCAGCTGCGCGATGCGCTCGCGCGGCTCGGCCGCGTGACGTCGCTTCAGCGCAAACCGGTGGACGCGTCGTTTCCGTTTGCGATTGCCGGAGCGATCGCGATGCTGGCCGCGTTCCTGGCCGGCTTCGGCCTGGGGCGTTATCCGTGACCGGCCTCGATCCGGCGGCGCTTCCGCAGGATCCGTTCGCGCTGCTCGCAAGCTGGATCGCGCAAGCCGGCGGCCTGGAACGCATCGAAGCGGCCGCAATGTGCCTGGCGACCGCAGACGTGCGCGGGCGTCCGTCTGCGCGCATGGTGCTGCTGCGGGGCCTCGACGATCGCGGTCTGCGCTTCTACACGTCGTACGATAGCCGCAAGGGCCGCGAGCTCGCCGAGAACCCGGCCGCCGCGGCCGTGCTGCACTGGCCGGCGCTCGATCGGCAGGTGCGTGTCGAGGGTGACGTCTCGCGGCTCCCGGAGGAAGAATCCGACGCATATTTCCGCGCGCGGCCGCGCGGGCACCAGTTCGCGGCGTGGGCGTCGGAACAGAGCGAACCGGTCGAATCCAGGGACGTCCTGGAAGAACGCTACGCCCACTTCGAGCGGCGATTCGAAGGCATCGAGGTTCCGCGCCCGCATTCGTGGGGCGGGTACCTGCTCGCTCCGTTCCGCTTCGAGTTTTGGCAGGGCCGCCCCAACCGGCTGCACGACCGCATTGAATACGTGCTCGTTTCCCACCGGTGGCAGGTCGCGCGGCTCGCGCCGTAATCGAAGACCCAGGGACTTTACGCGCGTTTCGTTAATGAAACGGCCCCAGCATGCCCCGCCGGAACGTCATGGTCATCGGGTCTGGACCGATCGTCATCGGTCAGGCCGCAGAGTTCGACTACGCCGGCGTCCAGGCGTGCCGCGCGCTGCGCGAGGAAGGCCACCGCGTCGTCCTCGTCAACTCGAATCCCGCCACGATCATGACCGATCCCGAAATCGCGGATGCGGTCTACCTCGAGCCGCTCACCGTTGAGTCCGTAGAAGCGATCGTCGCGCGCGAGCGCCCCGACGCGCTGCTCCCCACGCTGGGCGGGCAGACCGGCCTGAACCTCGCCGTCGAGCTCGACGAGGCCGGCGTTCTGTCGCGCTACGGCGTGGAGCTGCTCGGCACGCCGATCGAGACGATCCGGCTCGCCGAAGACCGCGAGCGGTTCAAGCTGAAGATGCTCGAGATCGGCGAGCCGGTCGCCGAGAGCGCGATCGTGACGGAGATCGAGCAGGGTATCGCGTTTGCCCAGCGCACCGGCTACCCGCTCGTCGTGCGCCCGGCCTACACGCTGGCCGGCACCGGCGGGGGCGTCGTCCGCGACGAGGTGCAGCTGCGCGCGACGCTCGAATCGGGGCTGCGCGCGAGCCTCATTCACCAGGCGCTGCTCGAGACGTCGCTGCTGGGCTGGAAAGAGATCGAGTACGAAGTCCTGCGCGACGGCTCCGACAACTGCATCGTCGTCTGCAACATGGAGAACCTCGACCCGGTCGGCGTTCACACCGGGGACTCGATCGTCGTCGCTCCGTCCCAGACGCTCTCCGATCTCGACTACCAGATGCTGCGCACCGCGAGCATCAACGTCATACGCGCGCTCGACGTTCAAGGCGGCTGCAATATCCAGTTCGCGCTGCACCCCGACCGCAGCGAGTACGCCATCATCGAAGTTAACCCGCGCGTCTCCCGCAGCTCGGCGCTGGCATCCAAAGCGACCGGCTATCCCATCGCGAAGGTCTCTACGCGCATCGCGCTGGGCCAGCGTCTCGACGAGATACCCAACCCCGTCACGGGCGTGACGAAGGCTGCCTTCGAACCCGCGCTCGATTACGTCGTCGTAAAGATCCCGCGCTGGCCGTTCGACAAGTTCCCGATCGCCGACACCGAGCTCGGCACGCAGATGAAGTCCACCGGCGAGGCGATGGGCATCGGCCGCACCTTTCGCGCTGCGCTCGTCAAGGCCGTACGCGGACTCGACCTCGATCGCGAAACGCTCACCGGAACGCTGCACGAATGGAGCGAAGCGGAACTGCAGGGCATCGTCGCGCGGCCGACGCACGAGCGCCTGTTCGCGGTCTGCGAGCTGCTGCGGCGCGCGTTGCCCGGCGATACGGTTCGCGAGATCGAGGCCATCCACGACATCTCGCAGATCGACCGCTTCTGGCTTCACGAGCTCGCCGAGCTCGTTGCGCTCGAAGCGCGCCTGGAACGCGATGCGGGCGACGCCGACGTCGCCGAGGCCCTGCGCTGCGGCTATGCAAGCGCCGGCATCGAACGCCTGGGCGCGAGCGTAGCGCAAGCGCACGGCGTTTCACCCGCGTTTCGCATGGTGGACACCGCGGCTGCGGAATTTCCCGCGCAGTCGCCTTACTACTATCTTTCGCGCGGCGAGTCCGACGAGATGCGCGCGCCCCCGAGCCAGGCCGTCGTCGTCGTCGGCAGCGGGCCGATCCGCATCGCGCAAGGCATCGAGTTCGACTACAGCTGCGTGCACGCGGCCTGGGCGCTCAAACGCGCCGGCAGGTCGCCCGTCGTCGTCAACAACAATCCCGAAACCGTTTCCACCGATTTCGACATCTCCGACACGCTCGTCTTCGAGCCGCCCGGTGCCGACGAGGTCGAGGCAGCGTATCGCGCTACCGACGCGAGCGGCGTCATGCTCGCGTTCGGAGGCCAGACCGCGATCAATCTCGCGGGGGAGCTGAGCCGTCGCGGCGTGCCGATCGTGGGCAGCGACCGAGCCTCGCTGGACATGGCGGAGAATCGCGAACAGTTCGACGCGGCGCTTGCGCGTCTGGGCGTCGCGCGCCCGCGCGGCATGGCGGCACGAAGCTTCCGCGAGGCGCGGACCATCGCGCGCGAGCTCGGCTTTCCGGTCTTGGTGCGGCCGTCGTTCGTCCTGGGCGGCCGCGCGATGGAGATCGTCGACAACGAAGCGCAGCTCGCGTCGTACGCCGAATCGGCGCCGCCGATCCGCAGCGACGCGCCGCTGCTCGTCGACAAGTACCTGCGCGGGCTCGAGCTCGAGGTGGACGCGGTCTTCGACGGCGACGACATCCTCATCCCCGGCATCTTCGAACACGTCGAACGCGCCGGCGTGCACTCGGGCGATTCGATCGGCGTCTACCCGGTGCAGACCATCGACGCGGAGATGGAGCGTCGCATCGCGGAGGTCACCCTCGCGATCGCCGCGGAGCTTCGCACGCGCGGCCTTATCAACATCCAGTTCGTCGTGCACGAGGGCAAGCTCCACATCATCGAGGCGAATCCTCGCGCCAGCCGGACCGTGCCGATCATTCAGAAGGCAACCGGCATCAATCTCGTCGCCGCCGCAACGCGCATCGCGCTGGGAGAGAAGCTGCGCCGGATGGAGTACGGCACGGGCCTCGTGCCCCACGTTCCGTACGTCGTCGTCAAAGTACCCGTCTTTTCGTTCTCGAAGATGCGCGGCGTCGAAACGTTCCTCGGGCCCGAGATGAAGTCCACCGGCGAAGTGCTCGGCATCGACGCTGCCTTCGGCGGGGCGCTGCTCAAGGGATTTCGCGCGGCGGGGATTCGCCTGCCCGGCAGCGGCGGGCGCATCCTCGTTTCGATTTCCGACGAAGGGAAGCAGGAGTCGGTGCCGGTCATGCGCGCCTACGCGGCGCTCGGCCATACGCTCGTTGCGACGCCCGGCACGCGCGCCGTGCTGGATGCCGCCGGGATCGCGACCGAAGGGGTGAACAAGATCGCCGCCGGCTCCCCGCACGTGCTCGATCTCATCACCTCGCGCCAGGTCGATCTCGTGATCAACGACGCGAAGGGCCAACGGGAGATTACCGATGACTACAAGATTCGCCGGGCGGCGGTCGAAGCGAGTATCGCGTGCCTGACCAGTTTGGATACGGCGAGGGCTCTGGCGGAAGCTCTCGCAAGCAAAGCCGGACCTCCGCGCAGCCTGCAAGAGTATCGCAGCTTCGCAGCGACGACGGTGCCGTAGCCGAAGGGGACGACGCCCGGTTCTTCGTGCTGGGCGGCAACGCAAGCACGTTGGCCGTCGCACACAGCTTTCGCCCGGCAGCCGATTCCGCGGCGACGGCGCCGATCGTGCGAGCGCGCCTCATCCCGCTGGCCTGGACGCCCGCCGGCATCGCCGTCGGCGACAGCCGCCAGAACGTCGGCATCGCGACCGCGGGCCTCTTCGACTGGATAGACCGGACGTTTCCGCCGGAGGACGAGCATGCATTCGTCGCGCCCCTGCGCGACGTCGAGCTGCTCGTGCGCGTCGGATGGGAGGCGCCCGAGCCCGAACGCCTCGAGCCGCGCACCATCCTCAACGTCGAGGATCTGCCCGACGAGCTTCTCGACGGCCTCGCGCGCCCGGCGGCGCCTCTGGTCCAATGCGCCGCGTGCCGGCGCCTCTGCGTGCGCGACGAGTTCGTCTGGCGCGAGAAGCAGCTGTGCGCTTGGGACCATCACGCGCAGGTTTTCGGTAAGCGCGGGCCCTGGCGTGAAGGCGTTTGCGAAGAGCGCCACTTCGCGACGCTGCCCGCGTGTGCGTACGTTGCAACGCCTCTGCTGGCCGAGCTGGGCGTCGAGGCCGTTCTGGCCGCCGAATCGCTGCCGGAAAACGTCGCGCGCGACGTCGTGAACGCCCTGCTCGAGCGCGAACCCGAACGGCCGCACCTCGTCGTGCGAACCGAGACCGGCTTCACGGTGCTCCGCGAAGCGTGACCAACCGCGCGATCGCGAGCCTCTCGACCCTCTTCGTCCTGATCTTCGCCGTGCTCGCCCTGCGTCAAGCGTACGTGCAGATCGTCGCCGCTCCCGCGATCGCGGCGCGGCCGGCCAACCCGCGGCACGCGCTGCTCGTCGCCGGCCGCGGCCGCATACTCGCTACCGACGGCACGGTTCTCGCGCGAACCAGCGGCGGACGGCGCATCTATCCGTTCGGTCCGCAGGCGGCGGCCCCGGTGGGCTACGTCTCCGCGCGTTACGGCTCCAGCGGCATCGAGGCGGCGTTCGACCGAGCGCTGATGCCTCCGGAAGAGAGCGGCGACCCTCTCTCGCAGCTTACGCAGATCGCGGCCATCCTGCGCGGAGAGAACGTGGTGCAGCACGGCGCCGACGTCGTGACGACGATCGTGCCGCCGGTGCAGAAGCGCCTCTACGAGCTTCTTTCGCGCTACCCTCGCGCGGCGGGCGTGGTGCTCGATCCGCAGACGGGCGCCGTCCTCGCGCTGGCGAGCGTGCCGAGCTTCGATCCGAACGACTTCGACGCGCAGTTTCCTACGCTGCGCGACGACACGGAAGCTCCGCTGCTCGATCGCGCGCTCGACGGCCTGTACCCGCCCGGCTCGACCTTTAAGATATTCACCGCCGCGGCGGCGCTCGACAGCGACACCGTCGCGATGGACTCGCATTTCGACGACCCAGGCTACTTCGTCATCGGTGATTTCACGCTGCACGACAACGAAAGCGAGGCGACGGGGTATCGCGATCTCACCGGCGCGTTCGCGCTTTCGAGCAACGTGGACTTCGCGCAGATCGCGCTGAAGATGGGCGTAGACCGGTTCTACCAATACCTGGGCCGGTGGGGTATCGGCGACGCGCTCGACTTCGCGCTCCCTGCGCAGCCCGCACGCGTTCCCGCAGCCTCGAGCATCGTGCCCGGCGAGCTCGCGCAGATGGGCTTCGGGCAAGGCGCCCTCCTCGTGACGCCGCTGCAGATGGCGCTGATCGGCGCGACGATCGCCGACGGCGGCGCCGAGCCGCGTCCCTACGTCGTGCGCCAGGTCGTCCGAGACGGTCTCGCGCTCACGGTTTCCACGACAGGAACGCTGGCGAACCCGGTATCCGCCGAAACGGCCGCGAACGTTACGAAAATGATGGTCGCCGTCGTGCAAAGCGGTACCGGCACCCCGGCGCAGCTGCCGCACGTCGCGGTGGCCGGAAAGACCGGAACCGCGACCAACCCGCTGGGCAGATCGCACTCGTGGTTCGTATGCTTTGCGCCCGCCGACCATCCGCGGATCGCCGTGTCGGTCCTGGTCGAAAACGTCGGCTACGGGGCGACGTTCGCGGCGCCGATCGCTCGCGAAGTCTTGCGCACGGCGCTCGAGAGCTCCGGCACTTGATCGAAGAGCGCATCTTCAACAACCGCTACCGTCTCGACCGTAAGCTCGGCGAGGGCGGAATGGCGACCGTTTACTGCGGCACCGATATTCTGCTGCGCCGGCACGTCGCGATCAAAGTGCTGCGCGAGCAATACGCCGCCGACGAGGAGTTCGTTCGCCGCTTCTATCAAGAAGCCGAGTCGGCGGCGAAGCTCTCGCACCCCAACATCGTCAACACCTTCGACGTCGGGCGCGAGGGCGACACGTACTTCATCGTCATGGAGCTCGTCGACGGACCGTCGTTGGCCGAGATCATCGCCGCGGACGGCCGCCTGCCCGAGCCCGTCGCCATTGACTACGGCGCTCAGATTGCCAGCGGCCTCGCGTACGCGCACCGCCAAGGACTGCTCCACCGCGACATCAAGCCTGCAAACATTCTCGTCACCAAAGACGACGTCGTAAAGCTCTCCGATTTCGGCATCGCTCGCGCCGTCTCGCAGCAAACGATGGCGCTCACGAAGCCGGGCTTGGTCATGGGCAGCGTCTACTATATCTCTCCCGAACAGGCCCAAGAGCACGACTTGCACGAAACCGCCGACCTCTACAGCCTGGGCGTCGTGCTGTTTCAAATGCTCACGGGCAAGCTGCCGTACACCGGGGAGTCTCCGGTGACCGTCGCGCTCAAGCACATCGGCGACCCGGTGCCCGCGATCGATACCGCGGAAACCGGCGTGAGCCCCGCGCTGGCTGCGATCGTCAACCGGCTGCTGCAGAAGAAGCCGGAGAACCGCTTTACCTCGGCCAGCGAACTGGCTACGGCGCTGCGCGAAGCACGCGAACGCCCGAGCGTTGCGACCTATCGGATCACCGACGACGCGCCGGCGCGTCCGTCGCGTGCCGCGCTGCCGCCCCGGCGTTCGCCGATGCCCGACCGCTCGGGCGCGGGCGAAGACGAAGCCGGCCGCGACCGTTCGCGACGCACGCCTTGGGTGGTCGTGGCGCTCCTGCTTGCACTGGCGGGCGCGACTGCGCTCGGCTATCTGCTCTTCGCGCGTCCGCTGCCGGGTCTGATGCCGACGGGCGTCGTCGTGGACGATTATACCGGCATGACGCAGGCACAAGCGCAGCAAGCGGTCGTCAACGCCGGGCTGCGCACCCGCTTCACCAAGAGCGCGAGCGAGAACGTGCCGCCGGATCATATCATTCGACAGCTCCCGCCGGCCGGCACGAAGGTGGAGAAGAATCAAGTCGTCGAGCTGGTAGTGAGCAACGGCAAGCCGCTGCGCGGACTCGAAGACGTGCGCGGCTACAGCGCCAACGACGCGCAGCGGACGCTGCAGCAGGAAGGTTTTGCGATCACGCTCGTTCGGCGCTTCGACAACACGATCAAAGATAACGTCATCGATCAGCTCCCCAAGCCCGGCGCAAAAGTCCCCGAGGGCAGCCGCATCACGCTGGTCGTGTCGAACGGTCCTCCGCAGATCGTGATCCCCAACTTCGTGGGCATGGCCGTCGACGCAGCTCGAGCGCGCGCCGCGCAGCTCGGCATCACGCTGGATGCGACGCAGCGCGTCGCGGGACTGCCGGCCGACACGATTGCGTCGCAAAGCCTCGCGCAGGGGAGCAAGGTGGACCGCAACGCGATCGTCGCAGTCGTCGTCAACGCCGGCATGCCGAACGCCCCGACGCCCGTTGCCTCCGGGCCGCTCGCGACGCTGCCGAGCGTGACCGGGCAATCGTACGAGGCCGCGATCGCCGCGCTTTCGCAAGCGGGCTTCCAGTACGCCGTCGCGTACGCCCAGCAGAGCAGCGGGAACGGCACGATCGTCTCGCAGACGCCGCAGGCGGGCCCCGCGCCTGCGGGTTCGACGGTCTCGCTGGTGCTCTCGGTCTCGGGTGAGGTGCCCGACACGGTCGGGATGACGCGCGAGGACGCGCTGCACACCCTGCAGCGATACGGCTACGGCGTTTCAAAATGGTCGTACACCACGAGCGCGGGCGCGGGCGGCAAGGTAATCGGCACCGATCCGACGGCCGGCACGCCTCTGGCTCCGGGCTCCTCGGTCGGCGTGACCGTCAACGGAACCGCGCCTCCGTAGTGGCCGAACCGTATCTCTGCATCCTCGGCATCGACCCCGCGCTGCGCACGACGGGATACGGGGCGATCGAACGGCGCGACGGCCGCGTGCTGCTCGTCGAAGCCGGCGTCGTCGCCCCCAACGTGCGGGGGACGCTCGAGGAACGGCTGCGCGAGCTGCACGCCGGCATCAGCGAGGTGATCGCGCAGACCAAGCCCTCGCTGGTCGTCATCGAAGAGCTCTATACGACGTACACTCACCCGCGCACCGCGCTCTTGATGAGCCACGCTCGGGGCGTGCTCTGCCTGGCCAGCGCTCAAGCCGGCGTTGCGGTGCACACGCTCGGCCACGCGCGCGTCAAGCGCGCGCTGGTTGGATCGGGCAGCGCGCGCAAAGAGCAGGTCAACGCGATGGTGACGCAGCTCCTGGGCTTGCGCCGTCCGCCCAAGCCGAACGACGTCTCCGACGCGCTCGCACTGGCGCTTGCGTTCCTAAACGTCGTGACGCACCGCGTCGGCGGCCGGCGTGTTCTCTAGAATCTCGGGCGCGCTCGTCGAGCGAACGGCGGAAATCGCGCTCGTCGAGAGCGGCGGGCTCGCCTACGAGATCGTGCTGCCCCCTTGCATCGCCGAGAAGCTTCCGGTCGAAGCCGGAGCGCGCGTTACGCTGGAAATCTTCGCGATCGTCAACATGGACGGCAACAGCGGACGCTTCACGTTCTACGGGTTCACCAATGCGGTCGAGCGCGAGTTCTTCGAGGCGCTGATTACGGTGGCATCCATCGGGCCGCGTTCGGCCGCGCGCGCGTTTTCCGCACCGATGTCGGCGATCGCCGACGCGATCGACCGCGGCGATTACGCGTTCCTCAAGAAGCTGCCGGGCATCGGCCAGCAGAAGGCGCGCGACATCGTCGCAAAGCTGCAGGGAAAGGTCGCGCGCTTTCTCCTTATCCGGGACGCGCCCGCCGCGCCGCCGCCGTCCATTCCCGACTTTGCGGCAGAAGCGCTCGCCGTGCTTCTGCAGTTGGGCTACAAGCGCGCCGAAGGCGAAGCGATGATCCGTCAAACGATCGACGCGAACCCCGCCATAGACGAAGCCGAAGCCTTGCTTGCGGAGATATACCGGCATAAAGCGGCGAAGGGAACCTCATGAGCGAGCCTAACGCGCGCAAGCGCCTGCTGGGCCCGGCGGACGCCTCGCTCGACCGCGCCGTGCACCCAAGCTCCTCCGAGCGCGTCGTGGATCCGCAGGACACGCTCGAAGACGAGGTCTACGGAGCGAGCCTGCGCCCGCGATCCTTCGAAGAGTACGTGGGCCAAGAGCGCGTCGTCGAAAATCTGCGCATCTCGATCGACGCGGCGAAACGGCGCGGCGAACCGCTCGAACACGTGCTCTTCTACGGGCCGCCAGGCCTGGGGAAGACGACCCTGGCCGGACTGATCGCGCGGGAGCTCGGCGCCAACTTTCGGCCGACGAGCGGGCCGACGCTCGAAAAACCGAAGGACCTCGTCGGCATCCTTACCGCGCTCGAGGAAGGGGACGTGTTTTTTGTCGACGAGATTCACCGCCTCGGCCGCGTCGTCGAAGAATTTCTCTACCCCGCGATGGAGGACTTCCAGATCGACTTCGTCGTGGACCGAGGCGCGTACGCGAAGACGCTCAAGCTGCCGTTGCGGCGCTTCACGCTCATCGGCGCCACCACACGCGCCGGAATGCTGACCGCGCCGCTTCGCGAGCGCTTCGGAATCGTGCACCACCTCGATTACTACGGCGAGGCCGAGCTCGAGCGCATCGTGCGCCGTTCCGCCGGCGTCCTCGGCGTACCCATAGACGCCGCCGGGTCGGCCACGATCGCCGCGCGCAGCCGCGGAACGCCGCGCATCGCCAACCGCCTGCTGCGCCGCGTGCGCGATTTTGCGGAAGTGCGCGCGCAAGGAAGCATCACGGCACCCGTCGCCGACGAAGCGCTCGAACGTGAGGGTGTGGACGAAGCGGGGCTGGATCGCCTCGACCGCGCCTTCCTGCGCACGATCGTCGAGCAGTATCGTGGAGGGCCGGCGGGCATGGCGGCGATCGCCGCGACGCTCACCGAGGATGCCGAGACGCTCGAAGACGTCGTGGAGCCATATCTTCTTAAGGAAGGCTTCGTCACGCGCACCGCGAGCGGCCGGCGCGCGACGGCGCTGGCATACCGCCACCTCGGCATCGCCTCGCCGCCGCCGGCGCAAGAGCGCCTGCTCTAGCGCGGGTGGGCGACTGATGCGGCGCCGGCGCTTCCTCGCACTGGCAGCCGTACCGGCGATCGGTCTGCGCGCGGCGCGCGCACAAGACGACGCCGACCCGGCGACGTCGTCGCGACGGCCCTCGCTGCGCGTCCTGCTCGGTTTGGGCGAAGCGCAAGCCATCTCCGCAACGGAGTTTACCTATAACGGACGCGCCTACCGCGGAACGTTCGCGCGACTGCGTGACGGCCGCGTCGTCACCCTCGTCACGCTCGAGGAGTACTTGTACGGCGTCGTCGCGCACGAGATGTCGCCGGGTTGGCCGTCGTCCGCGCTGTGCGCGCAGGCGATCTGCGCGCGCACGTACGTCCTCGCGCGCAGCGACCCGCGGCGCGCCTACGATCTCGTCCCATCCGAGCTCGACCAAGTCTACGACGGCGTCGCCGCGGAATCGCCGGCGGGCAACGCCGCCGTGGACGCGACCGCGGGGCAGGTGCTCTCGTTCGGCGGCAACTTCGCGCAAGTGGCCTACTCGTCGTGCTGCGGCGGTCACACGGAGTCGTCGGCCGACGCCTGGGGCAGCGCGCCGCTTCCATATCTCGGAGGCGTTGCGTGCCCCTATTGCACCGCGTCGCCGAACTATCGCTGGACGGCGAGCCTTGCGGTCGGCTCGATTGCCTCCGCCTTCACCGCACTTCTCGCCGCCTTAGGGACGCTGCAGGACGTGCGAGTCGTCGCTCGCGATGCAAGCGGCAGAGCGCGCAGCTTCGAACTGGTTGCCGATCGCGGCAGCATCCCGGTGCGGGGCAGCACGTTTCGGCTCGCGGTCGGTGCCCGGACGCTGCGCAGCCTGCTCGTAACCGACGTGCACAAAGATCGGACTGCCAACGCGATCGCCTTCGCGGGCGGCGGACTCGGGCACGGCGTAGGCCTGTGCCAGTGGGGAGCGCGCGGGATGGCGCTGACGGGCGCCGGCGCCGCTGCGATCCTCGCGTTGTACTTTCCCGGAACGAGCGTAGAAAATTACGGGCGCTGATCGCCTCACGTCGGCCTACGACTACGAGCTTCCCGAAGAGCTCATCGCGCAGCATCCGGCGCCGCGCCGGGACGAAAGCCGCCTGCTCGTTCTCGGCGGCGCCGTCGAGCACCGCAGCTTCCGAGAGCTTCCCGGCCTGCTCGCAGCCGGCGACATGCTCGTGCTCAACGAAACGCGCGTCATCGCGGCGCGCCTTTTCGGCGAACGCGCGCCCGGCGGCGGCCGCGCCGAGCTGCTCTTGCTTCATCCCGCGCACTCGCAGCGCTACGATCCGGCAGCCGCGCGCTGGATCGCGCTCGTGCGCCCCGGGCGGCGCATGCGCATCGGGCAACGCGTCACGTTCGGCGAGCTCGGCGACGCGATCGTGCTTGCGGAGCACGAGAAAGGCCGGCGAGAGATCGCGCTCGAACTGCGCGTCTCGCTTCCCGAACTGCTCGAACGCATCGGGCGCATGCCCTTGCCGCCCTACATCCGTAACGATACGCCGGAAGCGCAAGAACGCTACCAAACGGTCTTCGCGCGCGTGCCGGGATCCGTCGCGGCGCCGACGGCTTCCCTGCACTTCACGCCGGAACTGCTCTGCGAACTGGAACGGCGAGGCGTCGAGCTGGTTCGCCTCTCGCTCGACGTGGGGCTAGGGACGTTCCGCCCGATAAGCCGCGAGCGAATTGACGAGCATGCGATGCACGCCGAGGCGTACTCGATCGAACCCCACGCGGCCGAAGCGATCGAACGCGCGCGCCGCGAAGGCCGCCGCATCGTCGCGGCGGGCACGACGGTGGTGCGCGCGTTGGAGGGCAACTTTCGCTCGCACGGCCGGATCGCCGCGGGCAGCTACGAGACTTCCCTGTTCGTGACGCCCGGGTTCGACTTCGGCGTTGTCGGCGGCATGATTACGAACTTCCATCTGCCGCGCTCGACGCTGCTCGTGCTCGTCAGCGCCTTCGCCGGGCGCCTGCGCGTTCTAGACGCGTACGCGCAGGCGGCGCGGCTACGGTACCGGTTCTACTCGTTCGGTGACGCGATGCTTCTTTGGCCGGGAGCGAACCAGGGCTAGTGGTAGATGGCCTGTCCGGTCGACGTCGGACCGGTCGCCATGAAGAAGAGCATCGGGATCGAGAGCATCGTGTTGACGCGGGAACCGAGAAACGCGGCCCGGCGGGCCTTGGCCTTCTCTTCGTCGGTGGCGGGAACCATGCCGAGTACCTTCTTCTGATTGCGCCAGATGATGCCCCAGACGTTAAGCAGCATGATCGTCCCGAGCCACGCGCCGAAGCCGATCGGCGCCATCGCGCCCTGCAGCCCGAAGGCGGCGACGAACCCGTTGGTGCCGCCCGGAGCCGGGAAGCTTCCAAGCAGCGCCGCGCCGAAGATCCACGTGGCCACCGCTCCCCACCGGAAGAAGAGCAGCGCGCGCGGCATAATGTACTTCGAGATCGGCCCGGCTTCGCCGGCGGCGGTCGCTTCCTTGACGGCGGCGGCGTTCACGAAGTTGAAGAAGTAGAGGAGCCCGATCCACATGATGCCGGCCATGATGTGGAACCAGCGAAAGATGGGATCTTGCCAGAGGCCCGCCATCTACGCGCCCGCTCCCATGGCGTGCGAGACGATCGTCCTGGCGATGACGTAGAGAACGGCGGTTAGGATAAAGCCGCTGATAACGGTGCCCCAAATCGAGTCCAAAGGATTCTTCACGTACAGTCCTCCCCGAGAGTCATCGAGCGTGATGTGGGATGGTGCGCGTTCGGGGCGGTCGTCCCCTTCGAGCGAGCGCCGGCCGAGTTTCGCCGCCGCGCGCAGCGGGTATCCACCACAGGTGAACCTTCAATCAGGGATACAGCCTTACCGCGCCAAAACGTGGGATCTTCATGGCCTCCACGGGATATCCGATGCGACGCTCGAGACGCACTTCGGTCTCTACGAGGGCTACGTCAAGAACGCAAACCTGCTCAACGAGCGTTTGGCGGGGCTGCGGGCGTCCGGCGATGCCGCCGGGAGCAACCCGGGCTATGCCGAGCTCGTGCGCCGTCTCGGCTTCGAGTACAACGGGATGCGCCTGCACGAGTATTACTTCGACAATTTAACCAAGGAGCCGGGCGAGATTCGCGGCGGCCGTCTGCGCGAAGCGCTTGCGGCGGCGTACGGCGGTTTCGACGAGTGGAAGAAGGACTTCGTCGCCGTCGGCGGGATGCGCGGCGTCGGCTGGGCCATCGCCTACTGCGACGCCTCGACCGGCGCGATCACGAACCACTGGATCGGCGATCACGAAAACGGTCACGTCGCCGGCTTCGTGCCGGTGGTCGTGATGGATCTATGGGAGCACGCCTACGACAAGGACTACAAGCCCAGCGAGAAGGGCAAGTACATCGAAGCGTTCTTCGCCAACCTCGATTGGCCGGCGTGCGAGGCCAGGATTCCCTAGGCGCCGCCGATTTCTTGGGGTCGCGCCAGAATCGTCTTGGCGTGCGTGTACCAGACGAGGCCGGGCGCGGCGGCCCGCTGCTTTCGGACGTGCTTTCGCAGGGTGTAATCTACCGGCACCGTCAGCGCGTTCTTCGCCTTTGAGTAGTACGCGGCGAGCCCGGCGGCCGTCTGGAGGTCTTCGTCGGGCGCGCTGCTGCGGTCGCTTCGGCTGAGGATGACGTGCGCGCCCGGCGTGCCCTGCGCGTGGAACCAGAGATCGTTCGGACGCGCCAAGCGAAAGGTGAGGTCCGCATTCTCGAGCGGCGACCGGCCGACGACGATGCGCGACCCCGATCGCGTTCGCATCTCGAGGGGCGCGCGCCGCCGCTTTCGCGCCGGCAGCCGCCCCGTGGATGCGCGCGGAGGTTCCAGTTCGGCAACCGCCGCGGCGACGTCGTCGAGATCCTCGCTCGCCGCGCGTTCGGCCTCCCAGCGCAGCGTCTCGATCGCTTCGAACGCGCTGCGCACCGCGCGCTCGCGTTCGTCGAAGTGGGGCAGGCTCTTGCCGAGCTTGCGGTACTGCGCGAAAAGCGCCGCGGCGCGATCCTTTGCCTCCTGTCGTTGCGCATCGGAGCGCTCGTGCAGCGTCGCGAAGATGAGCTCGCCTTCGGCGCGCAGGCCTTCGCGACGCCGAGCGCCGCGACGTTTCCAGAGAAGCCGCGCGAGCTCGGCGCGCAATTTTCGCCGCCGTTCGTCGAGCCGTTTGAGGATCGCACGGCGCCGCTGTTCGGTTCGGTCGTCGGCCGCGCGCAGCATCTGCACCGCCCGCAGCTCCGCGAACGCATCTAAGAGCGAGCCGTTCACGGCGTGCTCGGCGCCGGCGAAGGCCTCGAGCGGCGCGACGTACGCCGCGATCAGCTTGCCGTCGCGGCGGTACAGGTGTAACGGGGCCCGAGGGTCGGGATCGGTTCGTTCCCCGGCTTGCGCGAGCAGGCTCGGGCGATTCGGCAGCGGCGGCAACGCGTACGGACCGCCCGTCTGCACGGCGCGTCTGGGGTTCTGGGCGTGAGAGAACTCCTTGAGCGCTGCGACGACCGTCTCACCTTTGACGAGCACGAGGTTGCCGAAACGCGGTACGAGCTCGAGGTAGAGATCCAGACGCTCGCCGACGCCGAAGCGCGAACGCGACCCGAAGGTCACGCGCACGAGCCGATCCCCGGGGCGGGCCGTAACGCCGGTAACGGACATGCCGCGCAGCGAGCGCGCGAGTGCGCGAACGAAGCCCGGCTCGTCGGCGATGCCGAGCTCGCCCTCTTCGATCGTGACCAGCGGCGGCGATGCGAAGAGATCCACGGCGAGAATGCAGCGGCGCGAGCGCGAGCGCACGAGCAGCCCGATCCGGCCGTCGTCGAGCAACCCGGCGTCCTCGACGCGCGCCCCGGCGAGCCGCTCCGCGAGCTCGGCTGCGAGCCGTCGTATGAGGACCCAGTCGGTCAGCATCAAAGTGTCCCGTCGTGAGGGTAATGAGAAGACTCGTGGGCGCCGTCGCGGCTGCGACCCTCGTAGCCTGCGCGGCGACCGCGCCGGGTCCGAAGGGTTGGCAGCCGGTTGCGGGCGACCCGAACGCGTGGACCACCGGCGCCGGCACCGCAACCCAGACGTATGCGTACGCCGAGCATAGCTTCGGCGGGGCGCTGCCGGACCTCGCTTCGCAAGTCACGATCGATGCCGTGCTCCATCACCATGCGAGGATGCTTCGCAGCGAACCCTTTGCCCCGTGTCCGGGCCTCGCAGGGGTTGCGCGCTTCGTGCTGCCCGGGGGAGGCAGCCTCACAGAAGGGTTCCGCGTGCTCGACGGGCGGTCGGTGCGCGTCACCTACCAGCGCGGCGCCGGGGTAGCGGCCGATCCAGCGGTCGACGAGGCGATGAAATCGGCCCTTTGCCCGTAGCGGGCGCTCGGCGGCTAGAGCCGCGCGCGCTAGGTTAAGCGACCCGCGAGCGTGAACCGTGGGACATTGATGACGGGGCCCGGTCTGATGTTCGTCGTATCGGGGCCGTCGGGGGCCGGCAAGGACACGCTCGTCGAAGCGCTGCGCTCGCGCCGCCCGGGTCTGCGATACTCGATCTCGGCGACCACGCGGCCGGCGCGGCCGGACGAACGCGACGGAGAGCATTACTTTTTCGTTTCCTCGGCGGAGTTCGAGGGGCTGCGCGAGTCCGGCCGGCTGCTGGAGTGGCGCGAATACGGCGGCAACCTTTACGGGACGCCGAGGGATTACGTCGAGCGGTGCCTGAGCGAGGGCTACGACGTCATCGTCAAGCCCGAGGTGAACGGAGCGCTCGCCATCAAAACGGCCTATCCGGATGCCGTGCTCATCTTCCTCGTGCCGGACCGATTCTCGAACCTGCGCGAGCGGCTGCTCGCGCGACGTTCGGAAACGAACCAAGAGATTGCGCGTCGCCTGGAGATCGCGCAGCAAGAGATGCAGTTCATCCGGCGCTTCGATTACATCGTCGTGAACGAGCAGAACAACCCGCAGGAAGCGGTACGAGACCTGGAAGCAATCTTGCAGGCAGAACGCTTCCGCATTCACCGGTATACGGACGACACGATCGCTCGCGTCGAATCGTCCTGACAACGCTACAACGGAAGGATCTAACGTAACTTCATGAGCAAGTCCGTCTTCGGAGACCTCGACGCGCTGCTGCAGCACGCCGACTCCAAGTTTAGTCTCGTCAACATCGTCACCAAGCGCGCGCGCCAGCTCAACAACTGGATTCGCGTCGCCCAGCTGCCGGCGGCGGAACGCCGGGAGTACTTTGCGAGCGAGCCGCTGGTAGATCGTGAAAGCATCAATCCCAACAAGCCCGTCTCGATCGCCCTCGACGAAATAGCCGACGGCAAGATCCAGTACAAGCGTACGCGGGAAGGCATCAAGTAGCGCGACCATGTGCGGGATCGTTGGGTACATCGGCCGGCGCGACAGCGTTCCCATCATTCTCGACGCGCTGCGCCGTCTGGAGTACCGGGGTTACGACAGCGCCGGCATCGCCGTCATCGACGGCGACGGCGCCCTGGCAGGCACCAAGGCCGAGGGCAAGCTCTCGCGGCTGGCGGAGCGCTTGCACAACGGCGAGGCGCTCTCCGGCGTGGTCGGCGTCGGGCACACGCGCTGGGCGACGCACGGCCGCCCGTCGGACGCCAACGCCCACCCTCACCTTGACTGCGGCGGCAAGATCGCCGTCGTTCACAACGGGATCATCGAGAACTACGCCGCGCTCCGCGCGCGGCTGATCGAACTCGGCCACACCTTCGCCAGCGAAACCGACACCGAGGTCCTCGCGCACCTCATCGAGATGCATTACGACGGCGACCTCGAGGCCGCCGTGCGCAAGAGCCTCCGCGAAGTGCGCGGCGCCTACGCGCTCGGCGTCATCTCCAGCGACGACCCCGACCACCTCGTCTTCGCGCGCAACGGCGCCAGCCCGCTGGTCATCGGCATCGGCGACGGCGAGATGTACGTCGCGTCGGACACGCCGGCGATCCTGCCGTACACGCGTCGCGAAGTCATTCTGCAAGAGGGCGAGATTGCGGTGGTCGCCCGCGACGGGTTCCGCCTGACCGATTACGACGGCAAGCGCGTCGAACGCGAACCGATCTCCATCACGTGGGACGCGGGCTCCGCCGAGAAGAGCGGCTTCAAGCACTTCATGCTCAAGGAGATCTTCGAGCAGCCCGTCGTGATCAAGGAGACGCTGACGGGCAGGATCGACGAGCTCGGCGGCGTCCACCTGGCCGAAGAACTCGGCCCGATCACCCCGGACCGCCTGCGCAACCTCAATAAGATCGCGATCACCGGGTGCGGCACCGCGTACCACGCCGGCATGGTCGGCATGTACCTTTTGCGCTCGCTCGTGCACTTGCCGGTTGAGATGGAGCTCGCCAGCGAGTTTCGCTACGGCGATCCGGTCATCGACCCCTCGACGCTCGTGATCGCGATGTCGCAATCCGGCGAAACCGCCGATACGATCGAAGCCGTGCGCATCGCCAAAGAATCCGGATGCGACGTGCTGGGGATCTGCAACGTGTTGGGTTCGCACCTTACGCGCCTGGCCGACGGCACTCTCTACACGCGCGGCGGCCCCGAGATTGGGGTTGCGGCAACGAAAACCTACGTCACGCAGGTTGCGGCGATGACCCTCTTCGCCCTCTACCTCGCGAAACTGCGCGGCACCGCCGACGCCCGGCGCCTCGACGAGATTGCCGAAGGGACGCGCCTGCTGCCGGCCGCGGTGGACGTGGTGCTCAACGCGTCCGACGATATCCGCAAGGCCGCGCGCGCGCTGCGCAAAGCGCAGAGCATGCTCTTCATCGGCCGGTACGTCAACTTCCCGACGGCGTTGGAAGGCGCGCTCAAGCTCAAGGAGATCTCGTACATTCACGCCGAGGGCTACCCTGCGGGCGAGATGAAGCACGGTCCCATCGCGCTGCTCGATTCGAGCGTGCCGGTCGTCGGCATCATGACGCACGACCGCGTGCGCGAGAAGATGCTCTCCAACCTCATGGAGTCGCGGGCGCGCGAAGCGCCGGTGGTCGTGGTCGCCAATCATGGCGACGAAGAAGCCAAGAGCGTCGCGGACCACGTCTTTTGGGTGCCCAAAGTCGACGAGCTGCTCTCCCCGATCGTCAACGTCATCCCGCTGCAGCTGCTGGCCTACCACATCGCCGACATCGAAGGCAAAGACGTGGATCAGCCGCGGAACCTCGCCAAGACCGTCACGGTCGAGTGATGATCCGCAGCGACGGCCGCCGCCACGACGAACTTCGCGCCGTAACCATCGAGCCGGGGTTTTTGAAGTATGCCGAGGGCAGCGTCCTAATCGGCGTCGGGAACACGCGCGTGATCTGCGCGGCGTCGATCGAAGAGCGCGTCCCGCAGTGGATGAAGGGTCGCGGCGTCGGCTGGGTGACCGCGGAATACGCGATGCTGCCCCGGGCGACGCACGAGCGCACTCAGCGCGAAGCCTCCCGCGGCCGGCTCGGCGGAAGAACGCACGAGATACAGCGCATCATCGGGCGGGCGCTGCGCGCGGTGACCGACACCGCGAAGCTCGGCGAGCGCACGGTCTGGCTCGACTGCGACGTGCTCCAGGCCGACGGCGGCACGCGGACTGCGGCCGTCACGGGCGCCTGCGTCGCGCTCGCGCTCGCGCTTCGCACCCGGTTCGATCCGGCCGACCGCGCGCGCTGGCCGCTCAGCGCCATGGTGGCCGCCACGAGCGTCGGCATCGTCTCCGGCACCGCGCTGCTCGATCTTGCGTACGACGAGGACAGTCAGGCGCACGTGGACATGAACGTCTTTATGACCGATGCGGGGCGCTTCGTCGAACTTCAGGGCACCGCGGAGGCGGCGCCCTTCGACCGGCCGGACCTGGAGCGGCTGCTTGCGCTCGCCGAGGGCGGCATTCGCCGGCTCTTTGCCTTGCAGAACGCCGCGTTGGGCAGCGGCCGGCCCGCCGATGCCGGCTGACGACGCCTTCTCGGAGCTCGTCGAGCACGTCGGCGCGTTCCACATCACCGACCGCGCCATGGTGCGAGCGCAGCGCGACGTCGAAGCGGCACTGCGCGGCGGCGGCGCGAACGACGAGGCTCGCGCGCGTTACCTCGACAGCGTTCGGCGCTACTTCGAAGGATTCGATCGCGAGGCCCGAACGCGTCTGCAGGAGGTTGATCGGCGCCTCGCCGTAGCCAATCAGGTGCAGTTCAACCTGGCGGCGGAACGCGGCGTCGCCGTCAAGCGCATCGAGGCGACGCGAGCGATCCTCGACGAGCTGGCATCGCTCGCGGGGCGCGCGCCGTGAGGGTGTTCGAACGCGTGGGCCGCGCCACGAACGACTTCTTGGAGTATGCGGGCGGCCTGACGATACTCTCCGCCGAGTCGGTCGGATTCATCGTCACGCTGCGAATCCGGACGATCGAGACGATTTCGCAGTGCGCGCTGCTCGGCGTGCAGTCGGCCGTCATCGTCATGCTCACCTCGCTCTTCACCGGCATGGTAATCTCCCTGGAGTCGGCGCAGCAAGCGGTGGCCTACGGCGTCGGCAATCTGGTCGGCGGCGCCGTCGCCTACGCCTCGGTGCGCGAGTTGGGCCCGATGCTCACCGGCGTCGTGGTCGCCGGACGGGTCGGCTCGGCGATCGCCGCGGAGATCGGCTCGATGGTGGTCACCGAGCAGATCGAAGCGCTGCGCTCGATGGGGCTGCAGGTCGCGCGCTTCTTGGTCGTCCCGCGTCTGGTCGCGCTGCTCGTCATGCTGCCGCTGCTGACGGTCTTTGCCGACGTCGTCTCGATCGTGGGCGGCATGTGGATCGCGCAGACCTACGCGCACATCTCCCACGACGCGTACATCTCGTCCGTGCGCCAGTCGATCGACATGCCCGACGTGCTCAAGGGCATCTTCAAGGCGGTCGTGTTCGCGGCGATCATCGCGATGGTGGGCGCCTATCAGGGGCTCTCCACGCGCGGGGGCGCCGCGGGCGTCGGCAAAGCGACGACGGGATCGGTCGTCATCTCGATCATCCTCATCTTCGTCGCGAACTTCGTGCTTTCGTTCGTGCTCTTCGGTGCGCGATGAACCGGACCGAGCAAAAACTCATCGCCCGGATCGACGGCGCCACCCTCGCGTTCGGCGAGCGCGTCGTGCTCAAGAAGTGCAGTCTAGACGTCGTGGACGGAGCGATCACCTGCATCATCGGGCTGTCGGGGGCCGGGAAGTCCACGATCCTGCGCTTGATCGACGGCTTGCTGCTGCCTAGCGAAGGGCACGTGTACGTGCGCGGCGAGGACGTCTGCCATATGTCGGAAAACCGCTTGAACGAAGTGCGGCAGAAGATCAGCCTTTCGTTTCAGTTCTCGGCGCTGCTCGACAGCCTTACCGTCGGCGAGAACGTCGCGCTGCCGCTGCGCGAGCACACGCGGCTCTCGGAGCGAGAGATCCGCCGGACGGTGATGGACTCGCTCGACAGCGTCGGGCTTGCCAACGCGTACGACAACCTGCCGAGCGAGCTCTCCGGAGGCATGCTCAAGCGAGCCGGCTTCGCGCGGGCGATCGTCACCCGCCCCGATCTCGTCCTCTACGACGAGCCGACGACCGGCCTGGACCCGATCGTCACCAACCTCATCACCGACACGATCCTCAAGCTGCGCGAGAAGCTCAAGGGGAGCGCGGTCGTCATCTCGCACGACCTGCAGTCCATCTTTGCGATGGCCGATTACGTCGCCATGCTTTTCGAAGGCGCGATCATCGCCTACGACTCGGTCGACCGGATCCGAAGCTCGTCCAACCCGATCGTCCAGCAATTCCTCCAGGGATCCGAAGTGGGGCCGATTCCGATTTGAGCGGCCAAGGCGGCGGCGCGCCCCGCGAGGCTCTTTTCCACCGGGGCCCAAATATGGAACGCGTATGACGAAGCAGGCACAAGTCGGCGCCTTCACGATCCTCGCGTTGCTCCTGCTCTTTGGCGTCTTCTACGTGATCACCGACTTCGGGACGCGGCATACCGGGTACCGGGTCGGCGTCCACTTCCAGTCGGCCGCCGGCGTGACGCCGGGCGCGCTCGTCTACTTCAGCGGCATCAACATCGGTTCGGTCGACTCGATCGACCTCCAGCCCGATAACACCGTAGACGTGATCCTGGCGATCAATCGCAACATCGACATTCCTTCGGCCTCGCGCTTCCTCATCCAGGCGCCCCTTACCGGCAGCCCGTCGGTGGTCATCGTGCCGCCTCGGACGAAGCCGCCGGTGCCGTTGCTGCCGCGCGAGGTGCTGCCGATCGCCGACCAGCCCAAGGGAAGCAACTCGGCGACGATCGCCGACCTGCTGGCGCAGGGGCAAGGCGAGATGAAGCGCTTCGACAACGTCATGGCGCAGGTCGAACAGCGTACGCCCAAGCTGCTCGACACGCTGCAGACGACGCTCGACAACGCCAACGAGCTGACGCTCACGACGAAGGGCTCGCTGGAGCGAGTCTCGACCGAGCTGATCGCCATGACCTCCTCGCTCCAAGGCAGCCTCACCGATGCGAGCGCCAACGTCGTCCAACTCTCCACGACGCTGAACACCGCAGCGACGACCGACTCGAAGAAGGTCTCGATGCTCCTCGATCAGTTCCAATCTACGGCCGTGGCGCTCAATAAGTCCGTCGGCGCGCTGCAGGACCTCGCAACCGACCCGCGCCTGAAGTCCAACGTTCTTGCGACGACGCAGAGCATCGCGGAAACGACCGCGACGCTCGCCGCGCTGACCAAAGACCTGCGAACGATCACGGGCGACCCGCAGACGCAGGCGCAGATGCGCAACACGATCGCCAACCTCGACGCGGTGATGCAGAAGACGAACTCGCTGCTGGGCGAGCTCGGCGGAACGAGCAGCGTGTACGGCGTGGACCAAGGCGCGACGCCCGCGCCGCCGATGGTCCCCAACAGCACGCCGTATCCCGGCGCCGCGCCCCTACCCGCGCCGGCGCCCGGTTCCACGCACGCGCCGCCTTCGGCTCGCATCCAAGGAAAGCTCGCCGACCTCATGCATCAGCTCGTCGGCATACAAGTGCGCTTGAGCGGCCTTTCGCCCCAGCACAACGCCGGGCTGAACCCCGTGCTTACGAGCAGCCAGGGCCCGCTCGGCGACATCAACGTCGTCGTGCTGCCGCACGCGCACACGAGCCTCGTCTTCGGTGCGAACGCCATCGGCGTGAACACGACCTACAACGCCCTGCTCGAGCAGAACAAGGGCGCCTTTCACCTCGGCGGGGGCGTGCTCTACTCGCAGATCGGGGTTTTGGGGGCGTACGCGCCGCTCCATGGCTTCGGCGTGGAGACGCGCATCTACGACCTTACCTACCCGCTCGTGGACCTTTACGGCAACTTCCGCATCGCGCCGGGAGCGGAGCTCTTTTTCGGACAGCGCGACATGCTGCACGCCTCGCGCCGCAACACGTTCGGCTTGCAGTACCAGTTCTAGCGAGCGTTCGTAATGGATTTCGCCAGACCGCGGATCGGCATCGTCGGGGCGGGCGCGATGGGGACGCTTTTCGGCTTTCATCTAGCGGGCTGTGCCGACGTGACGATGCTCGACGACAACCCGTCGGTCGCGCAGGCGGTCGCGCGCGACGGCCTGCGCGTCAACGACGAGGCGTCCCGGCGCGTCACCGTCGCAACCAGCTCGCGCGATCTCTACGGATCGCAGATGCTCTTTCTCTTCGTGAAGGCGGTGGACACGCTGCGCGCGCTGCGCGCCTTCGCCGGGGAGCTGGATCCGTCCGCGCCGGTCATCTCGCTTCAGAACGGCGTCGGCAACGAGGAGGCGATCAAGACCGCGCTCGGCGGTGCGGTTCCGGTCGTTCTCGGAATTACGACCGAATCGTCGCAGACCGTTGCAGCCGGTCACGTTCGCAGCTCCGAGCAGGGCAACACGATCATCGGATCCCTGACGGCGTCGCCGGCGATTTCGCGCGCCGTTACCGAGCTGCTCGTCCGCAGCGGCTTGCGCGCCTCGGTGGTCTACGACATTCGGCCGCATCTCTGGGGCAAACTCGTGGCGAACGCTTCGGTGAATGCGCTCTCCGCTCTGCTCGACTGCAACGCCGGAGAGATCCTCACCGACCCCAACGCCGCCCGGCTCGCCGAGGCGCTGGCCGACGAGACCGCCGGCGTCGCCGCGGCGCTCAAGATCAACCTGCCGTTCGTGAATCCGTGGCAGTACGTTACCGAAGTGATCGCGCACGGTGCCGGCGCTAAGAGCTCGATGGCGTACGATCTCGAGACGGGGCACCCGAGCGAAATCGACCACATCAACGGCGCCGTCGTCGCCTTTGGGCGGCGCAGCGCGACGCCGACGCCCTACAACGAAGCGATGGTGCGCCTGATCAAGGCGCGCGAAGCCCTGCTCGCGCGGTCACGCTTGCGGCTGTAACTTGAGCAGGCGAACGTCGCCGGAGGACGCCTCGACGTCAATGCCGTGCCCGCCGCCGCCGTTGACGTCGCCGTCGATCGTTTCCGCCCGTCCGGCCGACGTGCCGCGCAGCCCGAAGTCGCTGAACAGCACGCCGTTTTCCGTATGAAGGTGCGCGTGAAACGAGGCCTTCGCCCCGATATAGACCGTGACGTCGCCGTGTCCGCTCGAGAAGTGCAAGGTGCCCGGCCACGTCGTCGAGCCCATCGTCACCGAAAGATTGCCTTCGCCGACGGCCGCCTGCACGTAGCCCGGGAGCATCGCGGTCACGTCGCCGTGCGCCGCCTCGATCGTGGCGTTGCCGGTGATGTCTACGACGGTAACGTCGCCGCCGCGCGACTTTACGATGAGGTCTACGCCGTCGGGAACCCGTACGAGCAGCGATGCGAGCGGCGCGGGGGCGCTTATCGTCAGACCGCCGTTCGAGCTGCGCATCTGCGGCGGAGGCGGAGGCGAGGCTTTCGCGCGCGCCGTGGCCGAAACGGTGAAGAGGTGGCGCGGCTGGCCGGCGGCCGGCTGGTACGCGCTCAGCGCCGCATCGCCGACGGCGATCGTCATGGAGCCGCCCGGCTTCAACGCCCCGACCGTCGTGACGTAGGGCGAAGCCGACGAGCAGCTCGCGAGAAGAGGAAGAAGAAGTAGCAAGCGCTTCACGATGGCGCTCTTCGCGCAGGAGGCTCTTTCTCCGTCGCGCCGCGGCGAGGTATACTTGGAGTTGATGCTACGCAGCCGGCTTGGCGCATCCGCACTGGCGCTGCTCTTGAGCGCTTGCGGGGGATCCCCATCTACGCTGCCCTCGGGAGCGAATGCCGCGGCGACGCGCGCTGCCGCCGCGACGCGCTGGATCCCGGCCGCAGGCGAGTCGTATCAGATCCAATATAGCGGAAAACTCGATCTCTCCGTCAACGCCGACGTCTACGATCTCGACATGTTCGACACGCCGGCGTCGGTCGTGGCCAAACTTCATGCCATGAACCGGCGCGTCATGTGCTACGTGGACGTGGGGACCTGGGAGAACTGGCGCCCCGATGCCGGCAAGTTCCCAAAGAGCGTCTTGGGCAATCGCGACGGCCACTGGCGCGGGGAGCGCTGGCTCGACATCCGTCAAACGTCCGTGCTCGAGCCGATCGTGGCGCACCGGCTCGACCTTTGCAAGGGCAAAGGCTTCGACGGCGTCGACCCCGACAACCTGGACGGCTATCAGAACCGCACGGGGTTTCCGCTGACCTATGCCGAGCAGCTCGCCTACGACACGTGGGTCGCGACCGCGGCGCACGATCGCGGCCTGACCGCCAACCAGAAAGGCGACAACGGCCAGGTGAAAGATCTCGTCAAGGTTTACGATTTCGCGGTCGTCGAGCAATGCTACGCGCAGGGCTGGTGCAAGCAATTCGACGCGTACACGAAATCCAATCGTCTCGTGGTTGACGTGGAATACGGGCTCTCGACGAAACGCTTCAAGACCAAGACGTGTCCCGACACGGCGCGTTACGACGAGACGGCGCTGCGCAAGAAGCTGCAGCTCACCGCGTGGCTCGTGACGTGCTAGGGCAGGATCTTGAAGATCGTTCCGGCGCTGGCGGAGCCCCCGACGTTCGTGGTGCCGTAGAGCGACCCGCCCACGTCGGTTAGGCCTGCGTACGGATACTGCCCGTCGCTGCCGCCCTTGAAGCCGTACAGCACCTGTTCGCCGCCGCCGAGTCCAACCTTGAAGACGGTTCCTGCGCCGTGCGCGCCGCCTTGATAGGTCGTGCCGTAGAGGCTGCCGTTTAACGCAACCAGACCGGCCAGCTGCGGATGCGCGCCGTCGCTGTTCGCTTTGAAGCTGTAGACCACGTGTTCTTTGCCCGCCGGCGTAACGCCGAACACGACGCCCCAGCCCGGATAGACGCCGCCCTGGTACGTGGTGCCGTAGAGCACGCCCTTGGCGACGGCGAGTCGCGAGTACGGATACTGCCCGTCGGTGCCGCCCTTGAAACTGTAGATGACCTTTTCCGTGCCCGCCGGGGTGATGCTGAAGACCGTGCCCGAGCCCTTCGTCCCGCCCTGATAGGTCGTGCCGTAGAGCGTCGCGCCCAGCGCGGTCAGGCCCGCGTACGGATGGGCGCCGTCCTTATTGGCCTGGAAGCGATAGAGCACTTTTTCGGTCCCCGACGGGCTCACTTTGAAGACGACGCCCCACCCGGGATAGCTCCCGCCTTGATAGGTCGTGCCGTAGAGATCGCTGCCGACGACGAGGAGGCGCGAGTACGGATACTGCCCGTCGGAGCCGCCTTTGAAGCTGTATATCACATGCTCTTTGCCCGACGGCGTGATGCTGAAGACCGTGCCCGCGCCGCCCGTCCCGCCCTGCTGCGTGGTTCCGTACAGGGTGCCGTTGAGCGCGACGAGGGCGTCGTAGGGGTGGGCGCCGTCGCTGTTTGCCTGGAACCGGTAGAGCACCGTCTCGGCTCCCGTGGTGCTCGCTTTAAAGACCGTGCCCCAGCCGTACGAGGATCCGCCGCCGTACGTCGTGCCGTAAAGCTGGCCGCCCAGCGCCGTGAGCCCGTCGTACGGATACGCGCCGTCGCTTCCCGCCTGGAACGGGTAGAGCAGCGCGTAACCCTTGTCGGGCGACATCGGCCAGCCCGCCTGCGCGCCCCCGGCAAACCCGCCCTGGGCCGGCGGAGCGAACGAACCGCGCGAACAACCCGCGAGCAACACCGCGACGACGATCCACGATACTCTGCGCATGGCGGCCTAATGCGACGCGTTTCCCAAGGCACTCCTTTCCGCCCAAGCGAGCCCCGGCGGAAGCGGGCCGGCGGCTGAAAGGACTCTTCTTTACCTGCGCGAATGCGATAAAAGATTTATTATGTCGCGTCCAGAAGATGAATCCAGGATCCAGGACCTGACCGGCTACCTCCTGACCGAGCGCAAGCGCAGCCCGCTGACCGCGAGCGCCTACGCGGCCGATCTGCACGAGTTCGCGGCCTTTCTGACCGGATACCACGAGCGCAGCCCGCACGACTGCCCGGATCCGTCGCTCGTCGCGGTCGTCCCGTCGCACGTTCGCAAATATATCGTCCACCTGTTCGACGAGCGGCGCTACGACAGCCGGACCGTCTGCCGGAAGCTCTCGTCGATCCGCGCGCTCTATCGCTTTCTCAAAATTACCGGGGTGCTGCCGGACGATCCGGCCTCGGCGATCCCCGGGCCGTCGGTCGCCAAGCGCAAGCCGGCGCCCCTGAAGGTCGACGAAGTCGCCCGGCTGCTGCGGACCTCGCCCGCCGGCAAGACGCCCGAGCAGCGGGCGCGCGACAATGCGATCATGGAGCTGTTCTACGCCAGCGGTCTGCGGCGCGCGGAACTGGCCGGGATCGAGCTCGCAAACGTGGATCTCGCCGAGCGGACGATAAGCGTCATCGGAAAAGGGAACAAGGAACGCACCGTGGTGATCAACAAGACCGCCGCCGCCGCGATCGAGGCCTACCTGCGCGTGCGCTCGCGCAGCGCGGACCCCGCGCTCTTCCTGGGGCGCGGCGGCAAGGGGCTCACGCCCAAACACGTCTGGCGGATATTCAACGACATCTACCGGATGAGCGGCGTGCAAAAGCACGCAAGCCCGCACACGATGCGCCACTCCTTTGCGACGCATCTCGTCGAGAACGGCGTGGATCTCGAGACCGTGCGCGAGCTGCTCGGCCACGAGAGCCTCGCGACCACCGGCATCTACCTCCAGTTGGCGATGGGCCATAAGCGCCGCGCCTACGACGAAGCGCACCCGCGCGACCGAATGCCGGAGCGCTGAGCGCCCTTGGTCTTCCTCATCGCCGCAGCGGCGGCGGCGCTGGTCGGCGTCCCGCTGCGGCGTATTCCGGCGTGGGCCGCACCCGTCGCCGGCGCGCTGCTCGTCATGCTCTTGCGGTACGAGACGCCGTACCAAGCCCTCGACGCCGTCGCGCGGCAGTGGAACGTGCTGCTCTTCATTCTCGGACTCATGGGCCTGTCGGCGGCCGCAGAGCATGGCGGCGCGTTCGAATGGATTACCGCTGCACTGCTCGAGCGCGCGCGAGGCTCCGCGCGCAGCCTGTTCGTGCTGCTCTTCGTTGCCGGCGCGCTCGTCACGCTGCTGCTCTCCAACGACGCGACGGCGATCGGCTTGACGCCGATCG
Source organism: Vulcanimicrobiota bacterium (assembly GCA_963790985.1). Taxonomy (GTDB): domain Bacteria; phylum Vulcanimicrobiota; class Vulcanimicrobiia; order Vulcanimicrobiales; family Vulcanimicrobiaceae; genus Cybelea. Next base: position 773,378 of record CAWBQB010000003.1, on the reverse strand, counting down.
TCTACCGCAGCGTCAAGCGGGTGGGCGCCGACGTCCGGCCGTTCCTCTTCGCCGGCGTTTTCGTCGCAAACACCGCGTCGTTCGGGCTGCCGTTCTCCAACCCGGCCAACGTGCTCATCCTGCCGCACGCGCGCTTGTTGCCCTACGCGTGGCACCTCGGGCCGCCGCAGGTCGCCGCGATCGCGCTCAATCTCGCCATCCTCCTCTTCTTCTTCCGCTCGCAGCTGCGCGGCCGTTACGCATTCTCGCCGGCGGGGGCGCCGGCTCCCGTCTGCGCGCGCACGATCGGCGCCCTGCTCGGCGTCGGTCTGGGATACGTCGCGGCGTTGATCTTCGGCTGGCCGCTGGGCATCGTCGCCGCTGCCGGCGCCGCCGTCGCACTCGCCGTCGCCGGCTGCCGGCCGGCCGTTGCCGCGCGCCACGCACACGCCGGGATCTTCGTCCTTTTAGCCGCGCTCTTCGTCCTGCTCGACGCGGTGACGCGCGCGGGTTTCGCGGCATTGGCGCTGCGCGGCCTCGACGCGGCGCTGCAGCACGGCGCGCTCGCCGCAACGGCGAGCGCCGCGTTCGGCGCCGCGCTGCTTGCTAACGCCTTCAACAACCTGCCCGTTGCGGTGGCCGCCTCGTACGTGGTCGCGCACGCGCACTCCGGGTCGCTCGCCTACGCGCTCGTCGCAGGCGTAGACCTCGGCCCGAACCTGCTGACGAGCGGCTCTCTCGCGACGATCTTGTGGCTCGCGATTCTCCGCCGCTACGGCGTGCGCATCAGCATCGCGCAGTACGCCGCGTTGGGCGCCGTCATCGTTCCCACGACCTTGGGCGCGTGCGTCCTCTGGCTGTGGCTTACAGCCTAAACGTCACCGACCCCGTAATCTGCAGCGGTTCGACGACGCCGAGATAGCCCGTGTTGTTGCCGTTGAACCAGAACGCGTACGGATACTGCAGCTGCGCCGGCGCCCGCGCGGAATTCGAGTTCGGATAGAAATTGCCGGCCGGATAGAGGAAGTTCGTCGGCAAGGAGCTGTACGCGCAGACCGAGGGGTTGTCCCACACGTAGCCGCGCTGCCCGCAGACGTCGAGGACGTTTGTGAAGTTCAGGTTGGCCGTAATGCGCGGACTCACGTCGTAGGTCAGCGCGAGGCCCATCTGCAGCTGCCAGGGCTGCGAGAACGCACCGAGGTTGTCGTAGCCGCCGGTGAACTTGTCCGGAATGAAGAGCGGCAGCCCGCCGAGGTTATCGCACGACGCCGGATCGGCCGCGTTCCCGTGCTGCGACGCCCACGCCGTCGGCGGCTTGTAGCACGACGTCGGGAGGTAGCCGGGCCACTGCGTCGGCGCTCCGTACGAAGCACCCGAGCTGAAGTTCCAGGAATTCGTCACCGCGAACTTCCGATGCCGGTAGTTCAAGATCATCGCGACCACGTAGGGCACGGCGTAGCCGTTGGCCGCGGCGGCCGGACCGGGTATGACGTCGTACGTCGTGTACCAGGCGTTGTCGGAAAAGACGTTCTGGTACGGCTGGTTGTAGTACGGGTTGGCGACGACGCCGGGCCGCTTGCAGTTGTTCGTGCCGGCTCCCGGCGCGCCCCCGGACTCGTAGCGGTAGCACGGGAAGCCGCCATGGCCGCGCAGGAACGAGTCGTACTGCAGGATGTACGAGTTGAGCTGATCGATGACGTTCTGCGACGTCCCGCTGAAGTTCTGGTACTTGATCTGGCTGTGCGTGTACGTGAACGCGAGCTGCCCGCTGAGCCCTTCGCGCGAGAAGTCGCCCTTCTGCACCGCCAGCTCGACGCCGCTGCTCTGCTGATTGCCGACGTTGAGGCCCGATTCGAGCCCGCCCTGCGGATCGATGTAGAAGTTCTGCAGCTGATCGCGCGTCGCGCGGAAGAACGGGCTGAGCTTGAAGCTCCAATCCGTGCCCTTTAGCCGGTGCTCCCAGGAGAGGTCGTAGTTGTACGACGTGTCGGGCCGAATCACGTGATCGGGCGAGTTGAAGCCGTACCCGTAGAAGTGCGTGCCGAGGAAGAGCGGCAGGTTCTGCTGCAGCGTGTTGTACTGGGTCCACGACGAGTTCGGCGGCCGCGCGTAGATGCCGAACGAGGCCCGCAGGATGCTGTTGGGATCCAGCGTGTACGTCAAGCCCAGTCGCGGCTCGAAGCGCGCCGTGGTGTAGGAGCCGCCGCTCGTGTTCGCCAGCGCTCCGTATGCGGACTGCGCCAGCGGCACCGTTGCGACGCCGTTGACGACCGGGCACGGCCCGGTGCCGTTCTGCGTGCGGTCGATCGGCTTGCTGTTATTCACGCCAGGCGCGAAGCAGAACTCCGCGTTGTAGGCGTTGAACCAAAATTGCCGCGCCGGATCGTTGGGGCTCGTGTCTCCGAGCAGGTAGCGGAAATCTTCGATGCGCAGGCCGGCGTTGACGTTGAGACGGTCGTCGGGGCGCCACTGATCGTTGAGCGAATAGCCGGTGAACTGCGTGTTCACTTGGTTGAGGTTGCCTTTGAACGTCGTGTCGGTGACGAGCCAGCGCGGGTTGACGCCGGGGGCGCAAGCCGGCAGCTTCGGGTTGGAGGCGCACGAATACGACGGCGGCGGCGACGGATCGCTCAGCGTCCCCGGGCTCTGATCGTAACAGCCGATCTGGTCGCCCGTCGACGGATCGTAGCACTTGCCGTTCGCACCGACGTAGTTGGTGATGTTCCAGTTGGACGAGAAATACGAGACGTCGTAGCGCTGCAGGCTGGAGTAGAGGTACGCCCCGGTGACGCTCAGCAAGTTCTGCGCGCTCAGCTGGTTCGTGTAGCTCAGGTTGAATCCGTAGGTGTGATCGGGGAGAAAGTACGGGAGCTCCCATCCGTAGTACGGCTGGGCGGTCGAGTTGTAGCCGTTGATGTCCCAGTTCGAGTACATCATGTAGCCGTAGACGCGCAGATACGACTGCGGGTCGAACTCGTGCTGGTACTGCAGCTTCTCCACGGCCACGCCGTTGTCGTTTGGATCGCGGATGTTGGTCGGCAACAGGCCCTGGAACGAGTGCGGCGGGCTCGACGGGAAGAAGTACTTGCTCAGTTTCGACTGCGCGAACGGCTGCATCGGCGAGCCGTTGTACAGATACGTGTCGTCCCAGGTAAGCGGTCCGTAGAGCGCCTGGACGGTGTTCGCGCCGAAGTCGTTAACGGAGCTGTAGTATTGATTGAGGTTTTCGCTGGTCATCCAGAGCGCCTGGATGTCGTCGCGCAGCCCGTCCTTATGGTGCGGAATGCCGAAGTGCAGGTTGATGATGTCGTCGCGCAGCGACTGCGTCGCGAGCGCAAAGCCCAGGCCGCTCGTGAAAAGCACCGGCGACGGGGCTCCGGTATAGACGTACCCGTTCGAGTACGTGGTGCCCGAACAGCTCGTAAGGCCGCACGTGTATCCCGGGACGGCGCTGACCGGATAGAAGAACGAGTTGGGAATGTTCGAGCCGTTGTTGTTGTTGACGAAGCGGAAGTCTTGGTTGCTGCCGCCGATGCCGACGTAGTAGCTGAACAGCCGGTCGGGCGTCGAGCCGCCGGCCTCGATCGATCCCTGGTGGTAGAAAGCCGGGTAGCCGACCGAAAGATTTCCGTCGGCGTACCCCGGATAGGTGCCGGTTTTGACGACTTGATTGACGTAACCGGAGATGCCCTGCGCGTCGGAGCTCGCCGGAACGCCGCCCGTGTAGACCTGCACCTCCTGGCTGCCGAGGCTCGAGAGCATGGTCTGCGGCGCGTTGTCGTACGCGCGGTTGACGGGAATGCCGTCGAGCTCGTAGCCGACCTGATCGATGTCGCCGCCGCGTACGTGAACGGTCTGCCACCAGCCTTGTTCGCCTTGGTCGAGCATGACGCCCGGAACGGAGGCGAGCGCGCCGTACGCGTTGTTCAAGCTCCCCGCGCCGGTGAGGCCTTGCGCGGCCTTCTGCCCGGCGGCGTTGATCGAATAGACGTCGCTCGTCGTGCCCGGCTTGACGAGGCTGCCCGCCGACTGTGCCGAGACGTGTGCGATGGTGCGCAGCGCCTGGTTCATCGAGAGGTTGTCGCTCTGCACTTGGTCGGCGACAACGGTGAGCCCAGGCTGCGTGATCGAGTCGTACCCGCTCTTGGCAAACGACAGGGTATACGTGTCGGGTGCGAGGGACAGAAAGCGGAACGAGCCGCTCGCGTCGGTTGTCGAGGTCGCGCTTTGCGAGGGCGAGATCGCACTTACGAGCACGCCGGCGATCGGCGCGCGGGTCTGCGCATCCACGATGCGCCCGGTGATGCCGCCCGTGGTGCCGGCGCCGGCCTCCCACGGCAGAAGCGCGACGATGAGGAGGAGCGCGGGAGCCGCTTTCAACCAACGCATCAGACGAGGTCTCCTTGCTCGCACGGACGTCCGGCAATTTATTAAGCGAAGGTTATCGCCAAAAACCCAGCTTGCCCTCTCTTACTCCGGCAGCCAGTTGCGCGTGAGATACAGCCAGAACGCGAGCCCCGCGTACGGACCGTAGCGCGAGAACGCCCGCCGGATCGTGGAATCTGCCGCTTGTCGCTTTCCGCTCAGCCGGCGGTACGTAGGGCGCGTCCACGAGTCGAGCACCAAATGGCGGTGACGGCCGAGTAAGAGCATGACGTGCGCCGCGCCGTACGGGCCGATGCCGGGCAACGCAAGAAGCGTCTCTTCGACCTCGGCGTCGCCGATGCGATCGTGGAGCAGCGCCTCGAGGTCCAGCGACCCGCTCGCAACGTCGCGCGAGATCGCTTTGACGTACGCGCCGCGGTAGCCCATGCGAGCCGAGTCGCGGTACCAGCGCTCCGGCGTTGCGGCAAGCGCGGCGGCGTCGGGGAACGCTCCGCCGCCCAGCTCGACCAAGGCGCGCGTCATGCGCTCCGTCGCCGACCAGGCGCAGTTGGTCGTGCAGATCGTCTTGAGGACGTCCTCAAAGACGCTGGGGCTGGCAAGAATGCGCCCCGCGCCCGCCGCCGCCCACGACAGGGACTCGTCGCCGCCGATGCGGGTGTAAAACGGCGTGAGATCGTCGCGCAGGCGGAACATGCGCTCGACGATCCCAACGATCTTCTCTTGCTCGCCGCGGCGCAGCTTGGCCGGCGTGCGCGCGACGATCTTGCCATCGTCCTCGCTCAGCACGAGATCCACGACTCGCCCCCCGATGCGCAACGGACGCCGGTAGGTTAGCGGCTCTTCACTGATAGTAGCCGGAGGCAGACCGGCGCAACCGTGCGAGTAGACGCTGCGAGCGAAGGAGACCGGTTCGCCGCCCGCGCCGCGGAGCGGGAGCGCGAAGAGCGGCTTCACCCTTGGGCCCTACGCGACGTAAGAGATGTTGACGGCCACGCCGGCCGCCTGAGCGCGCATCAGCACGGCGTAGACCGCGTCGAGCTCTTCCTCGATCGCGGATATCTCGCCCGGCGTCACCGCGAAGCGCGCGGCGTGCGTCCACAGGATGCTGCGCGCGCGCTCGAGCGCACTGCGCAGGCGCTCCGGGGTCGCCTCGAGGACCGGCCAGTCGAGTTCGCCCTGCGCCGGAACGACGCGCCATCCTCGCCCCGAGACGAACGCCACGTCGTCGGGGCCGAGCGCGTGCGGCACCGCGGCGAGGATCTCGACCGCCTCTTGGTCGGCGAGCGAAAGCCGCAGTCCCAGCTCGGCCAGGCGCAGGATGTAGCGGAAGAACGATGCGTTCCCGACCGTGTAGCCGCCCGCCGCCGAAGCCACGTTGACGTGAATGAGCTCGAGCTCGCTCTCCCCCTTGTCAGGCCCGCTCATCGTTGGGTCACGCGGGTATGAGCGAGAGCTCTTTGACCGCGTCGCGCTCCTTGCGCAGCTCTTCGAGCGTCTCGGCGAGCTTGCGGCGTCCGAACTCGTCCTGCTCGATCCCCTCGACGATCCGCGAGATGCCGCCTTCCGTGCGCGACGGGAACGAGAAGATCAGGCCGGGGTCTACGCCGTACTCGCCGTTGGAGCAGCGTCCCACGGAGTAGTACTCGCCCGCGGGCGTGTCGTGCGTCAGGTTGTAGACGCCCGCGATCGCCGCGTTCGCGGCCGAAGCCGCCGAGGATGCCCCTCGCGCCTTGATGACTTCGGTTCCGCGGTTCTGCACCGTCGCGATGAACGTTTCTTGCAGCCACGCCGGGTCGTCGATCACTTCGGGCACCGGCTTCCCCCCGATCCTCGCGTGCGCGAAGTCGGGATACTGCGTCGCCGAATGGTTGCCCCACACGATCATTCGCGAGACTTCGGAGACGTCCACGCCGGCTTTCTGCGCCAGCTGCGTGCGCGCGCGCAGCTCGTCCAGCATCGTCATTGCAAAAAAGCGGTCCTTCGGAACTCTCGGCGCATTGTTCATCGCGATGAGGCAGTTCGTGTTGCACGGGTTGCCGACCACGAAGACGCGCACGTCTTCGGCGGCGTTGTCGTTGATGGCACGGCCTTGCTCGGTGAAGATTTGTCCGTTCATGCGCAAGAGGTCCGAGCGCTGCATGTCCGCTTTGCGGGGAATGGCGCCGACGAGCACCGCCCAGTTGACCTCGTGCATCGCTTCTGCGACGTCGGAGGTATAGCGCACGCGCTTGAGCAGCGGGAAGGCGCAGTCGTCGAGCTCCATGACGATGCCCCCAAGGGAGCCGAGGGCTTGCCCGAGCTCGAGCAGCTGCAGCTCGACCTCCGTGTCCGGCCCGAACATCTGACCGGACGCGACGCGGAACAGCAGGGCGTAGCCGATCTGGCCCGCCGCACCCGTCACCGCCACCTTGATTCGCTTCTTCACTCTTCCTCCGAGGTGCGCTGTGTGAAATTCACTCTTGATTCAGTTCGGCGAGAGAGTCGTCGGTCATGCAAGGCGAAAGCAGCCGGGTCGTGACCTCGCCCGCCTACGACGCCTGCATTCGCTGCGGCCTCTGCTTGCCGTCGTGCCCGACCTACCTCGAAACGCTGACCGAGACCTCCGGGCCGCGCGGCCGAATCAGCCTGATGAAAGCGGTCGCAGAATCCCGCCTCGATGTCCTCAGCCCGGGCTTCGTGCAACAAATGTCGGAGTGCCTGGACTGCCGCGCCTGCGAGGCGGCCTGTCCGTCGGGCGTTGCATACGGACGCCTGATCGAAACGGCGCGCGAGCAAATCCGCCAAGCCCAGCCGCCGCAACCGTCGCCGCGCGCCGCGCTGCTGCACGCGCTCTTTGCCCGGCCCGCGCTGATGCGCGCCGCGGCACGCGTGCTTCGTTTTGCGCAGCGAACTCGTCTCGTCTCGCTCGCGGGGATCGTCGGGCTGGCTCGCGAGGCGAAGCTCGCTCCGGAGATTCGCGGAGCGTTCTTCGTCGCGGACGGCCGGCGCTTCGAGGCGCCACATCCGTTGGGCGTCGCTCTGCTTCACGTCGGCTGCATCATGTCGGTTGCCTTCGGCGAGGTGCATCGCGCGACGGTGCGCATGCTGCAGCGCGCGAGGCTCTCCGTCACCGTGCCCTCCGAGCAAGGCTGCTGCGGCGCGCTCGCGCTCCATGCCGGCGACACGGGCTTCGCACGCGAACTCGCCAAGCGTAACATCCTGGCCTTCGAGAGCAGCGGCGCCGACGTCTACGTCACCAACGCCGCCGGCTGCGGCAGCTGCCTCAAAGAGTACGCGCAGCTCTTCGAAGACGACGCCGAGTGGGCCGTGCGCGCGAAGCGGTTCTCGTCGCGCGTTCGCGACATCACCGAAGTGCTCGACGCCACGGACCTGCCCGCACCGACGTGCCGCGTCGACGCCGTCGCGACCTATCAAGAGCCCTGCCATCTGGTGCACGCGCAGCGCGTTAGCCGCGCCCCCCGGCGCTTGCTCGCCGGCATTCCCGGGCTTCGCCTGGTAGAGATGGAGGAAAGCGCGCTGTGCTGCGGGAGCGCCGGCACGTACAATCTCACGCAACCCGATATGGCCGCGCGTCTGCAGGCTCGCAAGGTCGCGGCGATCGTGCGCACCGGTGCCAAGATCGTCGCTACGGCGAATCCGGGGTGCGCGGCACAAGTTGCCGCCGGGCTACGTGAGGAGCGTTATGCTGCCGATGTCCGGCACGTCGTCGAGCTCGTCGACGAGGCGCACGGCGGCGCGGCTACAGCGCCGAGCTGACGCGCGCGCGGTCCGCCCGCGCATCTTCTTCGCTTCGGTACACGGAGAAGACCGCGCTCAACCCGGTGATCGCGAGCAGGCGCGCGATCGGCCCGTCGTGGACGATCAGACGAAACGAGCCGCCTCGTTCGGCGGTGCGGCGATGCGCGCCGATCAACACGCCCAACCCGGTCGAATCCAAAAACTCGAGCTGCGACAGATCCACGATCGTCAGCTTGGCGCTTTTCTCGGCGACGTCACCTAGCGCGGCGCGCACCGTCGGCGCGGTCGCGATGTCCAAGCTCCCGCGCAAGCGAAAGAGCAAGGTCTCACCGCCGTCTTCATTCTTGAGGTCTATGCCGAGTTCGTCGTGCGTCATCTTCGGGCGTTGCCGTTCGCGCCCGGGCCGCGCTTAGCCTGGAGCGCAGGCTAGACGAAGCGAGCCGCGTCGTCGTCCCAGCGCGGGGGCGACTCGGCGCAAAGGTGAACGCCTCCAACCCAACGGTCTATGCGGCGTTTCTCGAGCCAGTCGGCATCGCCGGCCACCACCAGGCGCCCGAGCGGCGTCGGGACGAGGTAGCCGCCGCTCTCCTCGACTAGCGCGCCTTCCGGCGCCGCCAGTTCTGCCAGGATGCGCGAGAAGCTGCCCTCGCCGAGGAACGACGCCTCTTCGCGAGCCTGCGCGCGGGTAAAGAGCTCGCGTTCGGCCGCGGGCCCCTGCGCGACGGCATAGAGTGCCTGGCGCTGGCTTCGCGAGAGCCCGTCGCGCGTCCACGGATACTCCTCGCAGAGACGCCGCAGCGCCGCCCGCAGGAACGGCAACCCGATGGCGTCCTCTCCCGCTGCCGCCAGAATCTCGCTCGGAACGGCCGACGTGAAGCGATCCCACGTACGCCGCGCGGAGCGAAATATCGCTGCCGTCGCCGTCCGGCGGCGAGGCAGCAGCGGAAGGATCTCGTCAATGGTCATGCCGGCGAGGTACTGATCGCTCTGCACGACGGCGATGCGGCCGGGCTCCAATTCCATCTCTTCCAGGGCGGTCAGGATTTGGAGCAGCTGAAGCTGATCGTAGAGATCGTGCTCGAACCAGAGGACGACCTCGCTGAAGTCCGCAGCCCGGCGAAGCAGCGCGTCGCGGCGCGCGAAGTCGTGAATCAGGCGGATCGGGCTGCCGGCGCCGCGTTGCGCCAGGTACTGCGCGCGCACCGCGCTCGTCTCTTCGAGCGACAGCCCAGCCGGAACGGGGCCGTCGTAGAGCGCGTCGTGCCACGCGACGTGCGTGCCCAACATGCCCGCCTTCTTGAGCAAATAGAGCGCACCGTCACCGTTCGTGACGTGCAGCGCCGCCGCGCTAATCGCCATGAGGCGTTTGGCTTCGCGCTGCGCGCAACGCGCCCCCGCGATTACGTCAGCGGACGATTAAAGCGGCCGTTCGTCCCACCCGCCGTCAGCATTCCGTACCCATTCCTTGTCCACACCTGCCAACCTAACGGTTTCGCCGGCGCCGTGGTCCACAAATTCAACTAGGTGCCCCGCAAGCCAGAACTGCTCTTCGAGGTCGTCCACGAAGACGTTGACAGCGTAATCCTCCAGCGGGCGGCCGACCGTTTTCACGCCGCTCTTTGAGGGCGTCGTCTGCCCGTAGACCGTTCCTACCTTCCCCGCCAGCCCATGCTCTTCAGTGGCGGCATCAACGCGGATGCGCACGCGATCGCCAAATTGCACCGACGAGTCGGCAAGGTTCGACGCTAGAACGACCTCCTTGATGACCGCCCTTCGTCCCAGCGCCTTGTACAGATACTCCCAGAAATTCATGCGGTTGTTCGTGACGCCGGCAAAATCTGTGCTTGGAGATTTTCGCAGCGGAGGGATCTACTGGGGTGGCTGGATTCGAACCAACGAATGGCGGATTCAAAGTCCGCTGCCTTACCGCTTGGCGACACCCCATCGCGTACCCGTAGTTTCGCGCATGGCGAATCAGACGGCAAGCGTGATTTTCGCGGCTGCGGCCCAGCCCCTGTTCGGGGCGTGCTCGGAAGAGCTAGCGCGTAGCGATCAGGCGGCGCGCTCCAACGTAGCGCGAGGCCCAGTACGACTCCGACAGGTGGCTGACCATGACGCCGTGGCTCGAGCTTGCGTGCACGAACTCGCCGCTGCCCAAGTAGATGCCGACGTGCGAGACGCCGCCGTACGTATCGAAGAATACCAGGTCGCCGGGCCGAGGCCCGCCGACGGCCGGCTTGCCGTAATCGTACTGCGCGTCGGCAGTCCTCGGGAGCCCGATGCCGAGCATGGCGAAGACGTGCTGGACGTAGCCGGAACAATCGAATCCCGAGGTGCTGGTGCCGCCGAATACGTACGGAACCCCGAGAAATCGCAGCGCACTATGGGTAAGCTCCTGGGCGATGCGGGACGTACGCGCCAGGATACCGCCGGCAAACCGGTTGATGCCGTGATGGTGCGCGGGGGTCGTGATGATGAGGCGGGAAGTCCACGCCGCTACGTCGGGGCTCAGCGCCGCGGCGCCGATCGTCGTGGAGGAACCCGAGTAGTCGAGTTGGGGTGACTTGAGGTTCGAGTGTGCCGGGGCTGCTACTGCCGAACCGGCGATCCAAAGGGCGAATGCCCCTATAGCTAACGCATGACGCAAGAAACCGCTCCTCTTTCGCGACACTTGCGGGGTTAGTTGACGGGTTCGGGCGGGAAAGATTCGCCCTAGGGCCGACCGGCCCACTCACCCCTACCGGGATATCCCCCGCTCGGGACGTTGTCCCGACTCAGTGATTTGGTGCTGGGCGGCGCTTTCGGCGTAACTAACTCGCGCCCTTCCGCGCCCCAGCCCTTAAGGCTCCGATTATCTATCCCTCACTTATGGCGAAGCGCTCGGCCTCCTGCTCGATTCGAGCGGCAATTCGAGCGGCCAGCGACTCGATCAAGGTGCGGTCGTCACCCTCGGTCATCACCCGGATGAGCGGTTCGGTCCCCGACGGCCGGATCAGCAGCCTGCCGCTCTCGCCCAGCTCGATTTCGGCCGCCGCGATCTCGTCACGCACGGCCGAATCGTTCAGCACCTCCGCGTGGCGCGTGCGCACGTTGACGAGCACTTGCGGCGCGCTTACCACTTCGCGCACGAGGTCGCTCAATGCAACGCCGCGCGCGGCTAGGATGCCGAGCAGCGTCACCGCCGTCATCGGCCCGTCGCCGGTCGTGTTGTGGCGAAAATCCACGATGTGGCCCGATTGCTCGCCGCCCAGCGCGTACCCGCCTTCGCGCATGCGCTCCAAAACGTAGCGATCGCCCACCGGCGTGCGGATCAGGCGGATGCCGTGCTTGTGCAGCGCGCGCTCGAAACCGATGTTGCTCATCACCGTCCCGACGATGGCGCCGCCGTGCAGCTCGCCGCGCTCCTGCATCTCCAGACCGATCGCGAACATCACGTGATCGCCGGTTGCAACGGCGCCGCTTTCGTCTACGAACAGCACGCGATCGCCGTCGCCGTCGAAGGCCACGCCCACCACGCGCTTCTCGCCCGCTTCGACGAGTTCGCGAACCGCCGCGCGCAAGTCGCGCAGGTCGGTCGCGCCGCAGCGCACGTTGATCGCCGCGCCGTCGTTTTCGCAGTGTATCTCCGTGACCTGCGCGCCGAGCTTGCGCAGCGCGTAGGGCGCAATCGCGTAGGCGGCGCCGTTGGCGCCGTCTACGACGGCGTGCAGACCATGCAGATCCGGTTTGCCCTCGTACAGCTCGCGATAGTAGTGGCGCGCGAGGTTCTGCGCTACGCGCGCGATCCCGACTTCGGTGCCCGTAGGCCTGGGAAGATCTTCCGAATGCACGAGCGCTTCGATGGCTTCTTCGAGCTCGTCGGAAAGCTTGAAGCCGTCCGGACCGAAGAGCTTGATCCCGTTGTCGGCCACGGGGTTGTGCGACGCGCTGATGACCACGCCGGCCGCCGCGCCGGTGCGCCGCGTGATGCACGCGACGGCCGGTGTCGGGACGATCCCCAGGGACGTCGCGTCGCGACCCACCGATGTAATGCCCGCTACGATCGCCGCCTCGAGCATGCTGCCCGACGGACGGGTGTCGCGCCCGACGAGCACCGGGTTGCGCGCGTCGCCGTTCGCGAGCGCGCTCGCGGCAGCGCGGCCGATGCGAAAGGCGAGTTCGGGAGTAAGTTCGCGGTTTGCGACGCCGCGCACGCCGTCGGTGCCGAAGAGCCGGCTCACTTCGCCGGCCCGCTGCCGGCTGCGACCGCCATTTGCACGCGCACGAGGTTCGGCGCGACCGTCAAGCCGGCGATCTCCGCGCCGGTCGCATCCACGGCGACCGGGCGCACCATCTCGTCCAAGCTCTTCGGCTGGCTCGGAAGCGCGACGTCCGCGCGGACCGCGGCAACCTGGCCCAGCAGCGAGGTCGGCCCTTGCACGATCGCGTCGGACGGCGAGATGGAAGCGTTGCTCGCGACCGTGCCGCTCGGGCGCGCGTCGTAGTGCAGCGCGATCGGAAACGAGCGCTCCTCGACCTTTTCGATCGTCAGCGTTTCCGACGCCGGGCTGAGGCTTTGCACCACGACGTCCGGCGCGACCAGCTGGATGGGAACGTTGTACACGCCCGCGCCTTTGTTCGAGAGGTCGAGCACCGCTTTGATCTCCTCGGGCTTAATACCCGGCCCCGCGCGCTTGGCCGCGACCGTCACGACCGCATCGTGGTCGGTGAAGCGCGCAACGTATCCGACGGGCAAGTTGACGGCGGCTATCGGGACGGCGAGCTGCTGGTCGAACTGCGCCGCGGCCACAATCGGATTGCTCGCAAAGCGGAAGTACGCCCAGCCCACGATCGCAAGCGCCAGGGCCAGGAGCTTCAGCCCGAGATTGTGCCGTACGATCTGCACGCGCTTACGTCCACGACGGCGGGGAGTCCGAGACGCCCGTCCGCGGACGAAGTCTGGATCGAATCGTCGAGATCAGATCGGTGGGCCGGCCGCGCTGATGGCGCGGCGGGCGCGTGACGGCCAAAAGCATCTTTACCAGCCGCTGCTCGTCGTCGACCGGGCGCGAAAGCTTTCCGGCGCGCGCGATCGTGATCGCGCCCGTTTGTTCCGAGACGACCAAAACCACGGCGTCGGTCTGCTCCGAGAGCCCCAGCGCCGCGCGGTGGCGCGTGCCCAGCCGGCTGTTCGTCAACGACTGCTCGGCGAGCGGCAGGAAGCACCCCGCGGCTTCGATCCGGCCGTCCCGAACGATTACCGCACCGTCGTGCAGCGGCGAAACCGGTGCGAAGATCGCCAGGAGCAGTTCCTCCGAGATGTCGGCGCGCAGCATCGTTCCGCTCTCGCAGTACTCCTTCAGCCCGCTTTGCTGTTCGAAGACGATCAGCGCACCTCGCCGCGTGCGCGCAAGCAGAAACGCCGTTTTCGCCAACGCAAGGATCGAGCGGTCCTCGGGACGCGCTCGTCCCGGCTCGTCGTCGCTCTGCAAGCGGAAGAGACCGCCCCTGCCGATCTGTTCGAGCGCACGACGCAGCTCGGGCTGGAAGACGATCGGAATCGTGACGGCTGCGCCGACGACGATGAGCCGCAGGATGGTCCCGAGAAGGTACAAATGGAAGAACGTCGCGACGCCGAGCAGGCACACGAGGAAGAGGATGCCGATGATGATTTGGACGGCGCGCGTGCCGCGAATGAGCAGCAGCACGTAGTAAATCAAAACGCTCGTCACGATGACGTCGATGACGTCCGAGATTCCGACGTAGGCCGTCAACGTGCTAAGCACGCCGAGCCTCCAAGAGCATTTCCAGGACCCGCTGCGGCCCGATCTCCGGCGCGGCAAGGCCTTCGGCCGCGATGCGGAGCGTCAGCTCCGGAGGCAGCGGCGAAAGCAATTCGGCCCTTCTGCCGCCGCCCCACCGCCGCAGCTCGACGTCCACGACCCCGTAGACGACGCCGGCGCTGGTGAGCTGCGGATCCCATTCGACGACGACGCCGCCCGGGACGGTTCGACACGCGAGGACCCCAGCAGGACGTCCGGCGCCGCCGAGCGCTTCGCAGAGCGCCGGCAAGGCTTCCGGTGCGGCAGGGAAAACTGCCAAGGCAATGACGGGGGTCGGGTACAGCGTTTCATCGGCGGTCACGCCTAAGGCGGCGTCGCGTCCCTCCGGCACGTCGAGCAAAGCATACGAACGCCCGGCTGTTGGATTCGACCGCCAAATTGCCTCGCCGCCCCGGTCGCGCGCAAACTTCTCCACCGCCGCGCGCCGCGCGCCGTCGACGATCCCTTCGACGCTCAAGGTAAGATATGTCACGCTCGTTACACGGTTAGCCGTCCGCGCAGTGCAATCTTGCGTGTAGGCGAGAGATATCGCGCGCTGGTCGTGTCGACCGGAAAGAACTCCGCCTGGATTTCACTCGAAGGCGAGAGCGAACCTCGGATGGCGCAGCTGCGCCGCATGACGGGAAAGCGCTTCATGCCGGTGCCCGGCGACGTCGCTGACGTGCGTTTGCTCGAAGACGGGCAGGTCGTCGTCGAGCGCGTCGAGCCGCGCGCATACGCGTTAACGCGGCTAAGCATCGACGGCCGCCAAAAGACGATGGCCGCCAACGTCGAGTTGCTCGTCACGGTCACGGCGCTGGCGGATCCGCCGCCGCGACTGGTAACGCTCGATCAACTCCTAGCGTTCGCCGAAATCGAAGGCATCGCCGCCGCGATCGTTTTTACCAAGCCCGATCTGGCGGACGGCGCGCTGCTCGAGGAGCTGCTCGCACTCTATCGCGCCCTCGGCTACCCGGCTATCTCCCTCAATCCCAAGCGCGGTGAGAACCTCGACGCGCTGCGCGACCTCATCGCCGGACGGCGCGCCCTGCTCGCCGGAAACTCCGGAGTGGGAAAGAGCACGATATTCCGCGCGCTGGGCGGAGACACGACGGTGGGCGAGGTCTCGCGCCACGGGATCGGTCGCCAGACGACGTCGGCGGCACGCCTCTACCGGACGGAGGGCGGCTGGCTCATAGACAGCCCTGGGATTGCCGAGTTCGGCCTAGGCACCCTGGCCCCGCCGGCCCTGGCGGCCGCCTTCCGGGAGATGCGGGAGCCGTCCCGGAGGTGCCGTTTTGCCGACTGCACCCACGCGCACGAGCCCGACTGCTCGGTCCAAGCCGAGGTAGCGGGCGGGCGGATCGCGGCCAGCCGCTACGCCGCCTACCGTAAAATTCTGCTGGACACTGGCGGGCGCGCCCTGCTATGATACACGCCGTCTTACACGCTCCATCCGAGAGGAAGCATCCTTGCCCAACATCAAGGCCGCCGAAAAGTGGGTCCTGCAGTCCGAGAAGCGGACGACGCGCAACAAAGGCGCGAAGAGCCGGCTCAAGACGCTCTACAAGCGCGCCGTCGCTTCGGGCGAAGGCGAGGATGCGCGCCAGGTAGAGAGCGCGCTGGACAAGGCCGCCGGCAAGGGCATCATCCATCCCAACAAGGCCGCCCGCAAGAAGTCGCGCCTCGCCAAGGCGGCGCAGCGCGCGGCGGTCGCCCCCGCAAAGGCCGTCAAAGGCAAGACCACCCGCAAGAAGTAACCGCCTTCCGTCTACGGGTCGAGGTTGATCGCGACGCGGGTCGTGCGATCGGTTCGCGCCAGCGGCAGGATCCGCTCGCGGATCGCAGCGCGCATCCCGGCCGGCTTTCGAGTCTTCAGCGCCACGCGATAGCGCCACTCGTCGTTGACGCGTTCGATCGGATATGGCGCCGGACCCAGCACTTCGGCCACGTTCGCCTCGCGCAGCACTTGGGCGTAACGCTCGGCGGTCTCTCGCGCTCGCCGGCGGTCGCGACTTAGGACGCCGACGTACGCCAGCCGCCGCGCCGGCGGGAAGCCCAGCTGAGCGCGTTCCTCCATCTCTCGCGCCGCGAATCCATCGTAGTCGTGACGCGCGGCAAAGACGATGGCCGGATGCTCGGGCAGGTACGTCTGCACGATCGCCTCGCCTCGGCGCGAGCGGCCGCTCCGGCCGCAGACTTGTGCCACGAGCGCGAAGCTGCGCTCGGCTGCGCGGAAGTCGGGCAGCTGCAGTGCCAGGTCGGCCGCGACGACCGCTGCAAGCGTGACGGCATCGTAGTCGAGTCCTTTGGAGACCATTTGCGTGCCCACGAGCACGTCGCCGTCCGCCTCGAATGCCGAGAGTATCCTCGCGTGATCGCCGACCCGCGTCGTCGTGTCGGAATCCATGCGCAACACGCGCGCGTCCGGGAAAGAGACGCAGCACCTCGCGCACGACGCCTTCCGTCCCGATGCCCAGCTCGCGTATCGCCTCGGAGCCGCACGTAGGGCACGCGGGTGGAATCCCCATCTGAAAGTCGCAGTAGTGGCAACGCAGCAGCGCTTCGCCGCGATGCAGCGCGAGCGACACGCTGCAGCGCGGACACTGCGGTGAATGTCCGCAGGTGCGGCAGACCGTCGCACCCGCACTGCCGCGACGGTTGACGAAGAGCAGGCTCTTCTCGCCCCGGCGCAGCCGCTCGTCGAGCGCTTGAACGAGCCGGCTCGAGAAAATCCCACGATTGCCGCTCGCGAACTCCGCGCGCAAATCCACGACGTGCACCGCGGGAAGCGGCTGGCGCGTCGCGCGCTCGCGCAGTTCGAGCAGCGCGATGCGGCCGGTCTTCGCCGCTGCGTAGCTTTCGAGCGACGGCGTCGCGCTGCCGAGCAGCAGCAAGCCTTTCTCGCGCCGCATGCGCTCGCGTGCCACCGCCACGGCGTGGTAGCGAGGAACGGTCTCCTGCTTGTACGACTGGTCGTGCGCCTCGTCCACGACGAGCAGCGCCACGTCCCGCAGCGGCGCGAATACTGCGCTGCGCGCGCCGACGACGACGTCGATCTCGCCGCGCGCGCAGGCCTGCCAGGCGTCGAAGCGCTCGCGGTCCGACAGCGCGGAGTGCAGCACTGCGACGCGCCGCCCAAAGGCGGCCTCGAAGCGAGCCGAGATCTGCGGCGTCAGCGATATCTCCGGAACGAGCACGATCGCGCGCCCGCCGTGCGCGACGACGCGTTTGATCGCCTCGACGTAGACGTACGTCTTCCCGCTGCCGGTCACGCCGTATAGCAGCGCGGCATCGAAGCTGCGCTCGTCGAGCGCGCCTTCGATCCATCGCAGCGCCTCGCGCTGCTCGGGTGTCGGCACCGCCGCCGGCCACGCAGCCGCGCGCTCGTCCTCCGACGCGGCGGGCCGCACCAGGCGCTCGCGCAACGCGCCTGCTTTCACCGCGCGCGCGATCACCGCGCTGCTGAATCCGGCCAGCAACGCGTCGGCGCGAGGCAGGCCCGGGCGAGCGCGCACGAGCGCGACGAGCGCGGCGGCCTTCGCGCCGGCGATCTCGCGATCTCCAGGCTCGAGCACGCGGACGAGAAACTCGCTGGTCCGCGGATCGACGACGCGGCGTTCGCGCCGCAGCGAGCCTCCGCGCACGAGCGCTCCGACGTGGCGCAGCAGTCCGCCGCGGTCGGCACTCCGCCGCGCCTCGGGGTCGCGAAGGAGCCGTTCGAGCGCGAAGCCGTCGGGCAAACCCCAGATCGCGCGCAAGAGACGGACGGGGATCGAGGGATAGCGCGAAGGCGGCGGCTCTGCCTCGAGCCGCACGAAGGAGTCGCGGACGCGCGGCACGGCATCGGCGAGCACCGCCGCGCTCAGCGCTTCGCCCAACGTGCAGACGTAGTGGTCGGCCACGAAGGCCGCGAGGTGAAGGCCTGTTTCGTCGAACGCGCGCGGCACGTCGAGCCGCTCGACCACGGGCTTAAGCGTGCGCTGGGGCGCCCGCTCTTCGCGCACCGGCGAGACGACGAACGCGACGACGTCGCGGTTTCCGAGCGCGACGCGAACGACGTCCCCTACGTTGAGTTCGAGCTCGCCCGCCGCATAGGTGAGCGGCAAATCGAATCGGGGAGAACGAATTGCTGCGAGCACGTCAACGACGCGCACGGACCCTCGCAGGCGGGCGCTGCAGGCGTTTGAGAACGGCGCGCACGCTGCGCGCGTCGCATTCTACGCCGTACTCTACGTCGCCGATGGCGCGCGGTACCACGAATCGCTGGCGGCCCGCCCGCCTCTTCTTATCGGCGGCCATCGCGGCGAGGATCGCGTCGGGCGGCAGCGACGTCTCGAGCGGCAAACCCAAAAGCGCGAGGACCGCGAGGACGCGCAGGTGCTCGCGCTCGCTGAAACGTCCCGTTTGCAACGCGAGCATTCCGGCCGCTCGCAACCCGAGCGCCACCGCGGCGCCGTGGGAAACTTGATAGTTTGATGCGCTTTCGATCGCGTGCGCGAACGTATGGCCGAGATTGAGCGTCTCGCGGCGGCCCGATTCCAGCCGGTCGTCGGCGACGGTCATGGTTTTCACCTTCACGGCCTCCGCGATGACCACGTGCCACGGCCAGCGCCGCAGCGGATGCGCCGACAGCGCCTCGAGCATCTCGAACAGGTCGCCGCCCTCGATGAGCGCGGCTTTAACGATCTCCGCGGCTCCCTCGCGCAGGGCGCGCTCGGGCAGCGTGCGCAGCGCGGCGACGTCGCAGAACACGCCGGACGGGTCGGAGAACGCGCCGGCGAGATTCTTCCCGCCGCGCAGATCCACGCCGGTCTTCCCGCCGATCGCCGCGTCCACCATCGCAACGAGCGTCGTCGCTACGTGAGCGTAGGAAACCCCCCGCATGTACGTCGCGCAGGCGAAGCCGAAGAGATCGCTTGCCACGCCGCCGCCGACGCCAAGCACCAGCGACCCCCGCTCGACGCCCGCACGCAGCATGGCGTCGAGCACGCGTTCCACCGTCGGCAAGCGTTTGCGGGACTCGCCCAGCCCGAAGCTGCGAATCGCGCTCCGCGCGGCGACGGGCAGGATGCCGCGTGCAAAGTCGACCACGGCGCGCCGGCCGTCGCACAGGATCAGCGCCGGTGCGTCCCGTTCGCGCAGAAACGCGGCAAGCTCTGCGCGTAGCCGATCGCCGACGAAGATCGGATACCCGAGGTCGTCGTTGCGCGAAGCGATCTCGTCGGCGGACCAAAGCGTCACTGCGAGCCGATCTCGATGTTCTTCGCTCGAAGCCACGCAAGAATCTCGTCTACCGCCTGCTCGCCGCTCAGGCGGTCGGCATCCAGGACGTGGTCGGCGCTGCCGTAGTGCTCCAACCGGCGGTCGTAAAGTTCCACGACCTCTCCAAGCGACGGCTCTCGCCCGAGCAGCGGGCGCACCTCGCGGCTCTTCTGCAGGCGGCTGCGAACGCGTTCGGGTGACACTTTGATGAAGACGCGATGCGCGCGCTCCTCGACGAGCTTGCGGTTCTCCTCGTGGGCGAGGGCGCCCCCGCCGAGCGCAACGACGCCGCCGCGCGCGCCGGAGAGCGCCTCACCGATCGCAGCCTGCTCGTAGCGCCGAAACGCATCCTCGCCTTCGGTGCGGAAAATTCGCGCGACGGTGCCGTGCTCTCGGACGACGATCTCGTCGGTATCGAAGAACTCGCAGCCGAGGCGGCGGGCCAGCCCGCGCCCGATCGTCGACTTGCCGCTGGCCATAAATCCCACGAGCGCCAGGTACCGTTTCACGTGGGCGGCGTGGCCGAGGATGCGTCGAAAAGGCGCCCTGCCGCTTGCGTGCTGCGGCGCAAATTGTCGAGCGTTTCCTCGATCGAGTCGCCGCCGTATTTCTCGAGCAGGGGTGCGACCAGGGCCAGACGCACCATTGCTTCGCCGACGATTCCGGCGGCGGGAACGACGCAGACGTCGCTGCGCACGATCGTCGCGGGTGCGTCCGAGCGTTGGTGGAGGTTCACGGACGGCAGGGCTTTCGCCAGCGTTGGAATTGGTTTGACCGAGACGCGCAACACGATCGGTTCGCCGTTGCTCATGCCGCCTTCGATCCCGCCGGCTCGATTGCTCGGACGTCCGACCCGTTCGCCGTCGAACGCGAAGACGTCGTGTGCTTGAGAACCGGGCTTCGACGCGACCCCTGCGCCCAGCCCGACCTCCACGGCTTTGACCGTCTGCATTCCCATCAAGGCGCCTGCAAGTATCCCGTCCAGCCGCGTGCCCGGCTGACGATTGCTTCCCACGCCGATCGGCATCCCGTCTACGCGCACGACGAACTGCCCGCCCAGCGTGTCGCCCGCCTGCCGAGCGGCGTCGATCGCCGCGATCATGTGCCGCGCCGCCTGCGGGTCGGGGCAGCGAACGTCGCTCGCGTCTGCGTCGCCCTGATCCCACTCGTCGAGCGCCGTCGCCTCAACGGAGCCGATGCGCGCGACGCAGCTGCGGGTTCGCACGCCCAACGCCGCGAGGAACTGGGCACAGATCGCACCAAGGCAGACCCGCATCGTCGTCTCGCGCGCGCTCGCGCGCTCGAGCACGTTGCGCAGATCGCGCTGGCGATATTTCATCGCGCCGGCATAATCCGCGTGGCCGGGGCGAGGGTTGGTCAAGGGATCCCCGTGACCGTGCAGCGGATCCATCAGCGCGCGCACCTTCGGCGTTTCGTAGTCGCGATTGCGAACGACCACGGCGATCGGCGAGCCGAGGGTTTCCCGTCCGCGAACGCCGGCAAGAAACTCGACGCGATCCTGCTCGAGTTTCATGCGCGCGCTTCGCCCGTAGCCTCCCTGCCTGCGCGCGAGCGTTTCGTCGATCGCGTCTACGTCCAACCGCAAATGGGCGGGAATCCCGTCGAGGATTCCCACCAGCGCGGGACCGTGCGATTCGCCGGCGGTGAGGTAGCGAAACATTGCACGTCCGCACTTCGGCGCCGCCCGCGACCCCTACTGCGCGTAACGGTAGCGCCGGCTCTTCAGGCGTTCTATCGCGTTGCGATGCAGCCGGGTCACGTGGCGACGCGAGTACCCCAGCCGAGCCGCCAGCTCCACGACCGTGACGCCGTCGAGATGAATCGAGCGGACGATCCGCCGTTCCAGCGGCGACAGCCCACCGAGGATGCGTTCGACCGTCATGCGGTCGAGCACGTCGTCGATCCCGTACGATGGCGTGCGCGCCTGGGACCCGGCCAGCGCGTCGAACGAGAGCACGTTGCTGCTGGCTCGATAGGCTCGCACTTCACGCACCTGGGCCGGCGTCGCGCCGATGAGCGCGACGACGTCGCTCTCCGAGGGTTCGCGGCCATGCGCGGCGAGCAGCTCGCGTTCCCCGGCGGCCCAACGGCGTTCCAGATCGCGCACGCCGCGCGGAGCGCGCAGGACGCGCTCCGAGTCGCGCGCATAGTGCATCAGTTCGCCGACGATCAGCAGCCACGCGTAGGCTTCAAAAGGCGCCCCCTGCGAGGTGTCGTAGCGATCCGCGGCCTTTATCAGGCCGATCGCCGCGATCTGCTCCAAGTCGGCCCGGTCCACGCCGCGGCGCGCGAAGCGCCGTGCCGCACGCCGGCACAGATACCAGTTTTCCGCGACGACGCGATCGCGCTCGCGGATAGCCGAAGACGACGTCTCCAGCCGATTGCAAGACGTTGCAAGGAAGCGAAGATCCACACCCAACCTCAGCTTCTTTTTCTCGAGACACCCGACGGACGGCGCCATGGCGACATCCGTTGGTAACCCTTATATAACAGGCATTGCGAAAGCGCAATACGCCGGATACCGATTTCGCGACGGCGTCCCAGAGGTTCGGAATCGGGGCACTGGTGAAGGACTTGGCCCTTCGGGGCCGCTACTTCTCGCGCAGATGAAGGCCCCACGCGCGCTCGCGCTGATCGTACTGGGACTTCTCGCACTCGCCGCCGCCCGCGACATCGCGCGTTTGGGCGACGCGCTGCCCTGGCGGCAGCTCTACGACTTCGCAGACTTCTACTGTGCCGGCGCGGCGATCGATCGGGGCGCCGATCCCTACCGCTACGAACCGCTCCACGGATGCGAACACGCGGTGAACCTGACAGAGGCGTATCGCCGCGATCCCGCGCGGGCCATCCCCGCACCGTTGCCGCCGTACGATTTTCTGCCATTTGCGCTCGCAGCGCGAACGCGCTTCGACGTCGCGCGCGCCGTTGACGGCGTCGCGATCGTGCTGGCCATCGCCGGTTGCGTCGCCGGCCTGGCCATGCTCGGCATCGCCGTTGACGTCGCCGCGCTCGCTCTCGCGCTCTCCGCCGGATACGTGCTGCTTGCCGCCGGCCAGATCGTGCCGTTCGCGCTCCTCGCGCTGGTGTGGTGCGGTGCCGCGCTCGCCCGCGGCCGCGACGCAGCGGCCGGCGTTTGCGCGGCACTGACGCTCGTCGAGCCGCACCTCGGTCTCCCCGTATGCGCCGCGTTGCTGGTGTGGGCGGCGCGCAGCCGGGCTGCGGTACTCGCCTCGGCGATCCTGCTCGCACTCGCCGGCGTTGCGATGGTCGGCGCCGGCACGGCGGTCGAATACGTCGCGCGCGTGCTGCCGGCGCAAGCCGCAGCCGAAACGAGTTACGTCTACCAGTACAGCTTGACGTACCTCCTGAGCGCCGCGGGAACGCCCGCGCACCTGGCGTTGCTCGCGGGCGACCTCTCGTACGCGCTGTTCGCCGCGCTCGGCATCTGGCTAGGGGCGCGCCTCGCACGGCGCACCGGACGGCGCGAGCTGGTCGCGTACCTGCCCGCCGCGTGCGCCGTCGCCGGCGGTCCGTACGTCCACATGGTTGACCTGCCCTTCGCCATTCCGGCAGCGCTCGTGCTCGCGACGAACCTTCAAGGCCGGCTCAAGAACCTGTCCGCGGCCGCCCTCTGCGCGCTCTCGGTTCCGTGGATCGCCGTCTGGATCACGAAGAAGCTCTTCCTGGCCAGCGTCTTCGTCGTCGCCGCACTGCTCTTCCGTCTCTCGATCGCGCCCGCGGCATTTGCCGCGACGCTCGCTTCGATCGCGGCGACGATCTACGTTTTCGAGCTGTTCCCGCCGCTGCCGCTGGTCGTCACGACGACCCGTCCGCCCGCGGCGGACGACCTCGTGCAGGCGGCGTGGCGCGATTACGTCTCGCAGCTGGGCAGCCGCAGCATCGCGTGGCTCGCCGTAAAGATCCCGGCGTGGGCTGCGCTCTGCGCGCTCCTCGCCGCCTCGCTCGCCGCCCCGGACCGCCGAAAACCGTGAGCCGGCGCACGCGCCGGATCCTCACCACACTGTTTCTGAGCGTGCTGGCGCTGGGGAGCCTGCGCGATCTCTCCCGGCTCGGCGAGGCGTTTCCGTGGAAAACCATGGACGAGTTCCCCGATTTCTATTGTGCCGGCTGGGCGCTCGACCGCGGTGCGAGCCCGTACGCGTACGAACCGCTTCACGCATGCGAGCATCGGGTCAGCACCTCGAACAGTTTTCGCGCGCAGCTCTTCCGGCACGATCCCGCAATCGCCGTGCCCGCTCCGCAGCCCCCGTACGATTTTCCGGCCTTCATGGCGCTGGCAACGTTGCCGTTCGAACAGGCCCGCGCGGTCTACGGCGCCGCAATCCTGATCGCCGTCGCGCTCTGCGCGGCCGCGCTCTGGGGCACCGGAATTGCCCTGGACCTCGCGGTTGCCGCGCTGCTGCTGTCAACCGGGTACACCGCGCTCAACACCGCGCAGATCGTCCCGTTTTCGCTGCTCGCGCTTGCGCTCTGCGGTTTGGCGTTGGCCCGCGGCCGCGACGCGCTCGCAGGAATCGCCGCGGCGTTTACCGCGATCGAGCCCAGCGCAGGGCTGCCCGTCTTCATAGCGACGATCCTCTACGTGCCGCGCGCGCGCTGGTCCGCGCTTGCGACCGCGTTTGCACTGGCACTGGTAGCCTGGCGCGTCGCCGGCGCCCACGTTCTCCTCACCTATCTCACCTCGGTGCTTCCGGCGCACGCCGCCTCCGAGGTGCGCTTCCCATTCCAGTACAGCCTGACGTACGCGCTCGCCGAGCTCGGCAGCCGGCCGGAATTAGCCCGGCTGGCCGGTGCGGTTTCGTACGTCGCGCTGCTCGCCGCGGGCTTGTGGGTCGCTGCCGACGCGCAGCGACGCTTCGCGCGACGCGAGTTGCTCGTTTTCATCCCGGCGCTCTGCGCGGTGATCGCGGGGCCATTTCTTCACCAAGAGGAGCTGTGCTTCGCATTGCCAGCGGCGCTCGCGCTGGCTACGCGCACGACGGGGCTCGCGCGAACCCTCGCTGCCGCGGCGCTCTGCGCGCTATCGGTACCGTGGATCGTCGTCTGGGGATCGAAGCAGCTGTTCTTGGCGAGCATCTTCGTCTGCGCGGTCATCCTCCTGCGCTTGCGCGTGGCGCTGCCGGCCGCGGCGCTGACGCTGTGCTCGGTTGCCGCCGCCATCTACGCACTGGAGCTTCACCCGCCGCACCTGCCGGTTCCGCCGCCGTCGCCCGCAGGCATCTACGCTCCGGGCGAAATCGTAGAGCGCGAGTGGCAAGCCTACACGAGCGCCCGCAGCACGAGCGATCCGCTCTGGTTCGTGGTCAAGCTTCCGTCGTGGGCGGCCGTGCTAACGCTGCTCGGCCTCGCTGCGGGTTACGGGCGATCGCGCTCCGCACCCGCGAGCGCGGACTGCGGTGCCGCCGCCTCAACCTCGCGCCGCATCTGAATCCACCCGCGAAAGTTCGCGTGGAACTTCGCGTCGGCCGCCGGCGTGGCGACGTGTTCGAACGGACTCAGGTGCCGGTCGCCGCGCAGGCGATCGTACAGTTCGAGGTCGCGCGCGAGCTCGCGCCTGCCTTCGTGGGTCAAGTACGAGACGCGCGCGCAGCGCGCGGCCGAGACTCGGCGCTGCGTTTCGGGATCCAGCGCGCGCTCGTCGTCTTGCAGTAAGGGCGCGTGCCATTGGCCGTGCGCCACCGGCTCGGGGCGGCTGCCGCCGATCGCCTCGCGCATTGCCAGCGCCGCGGCGCGCATCTCCGGCTGCGCGTTGGGCGCACAGCGCAGGTCGAAGAAGTTCTCCCACTCCGTCGCCGAGACGATGACCGTATGCCAGAGAAACGGCTCGAGCACGCGGTTGAGAACCTGCTTGTGCACGTTGAGCCCCTGCAGCAGGCGCGCCCGAGCGACCGCGTCGTCGCGCGCGCCGAGCCAAACGTGGCGCGCCTCTTCCGCCTCTTCATCTGAAAGCACGTCGTCGGCCGACATGCCCGGGCGGTTGCGCCCCCACTGCAATGGCAGTGCGGGATCGCGTTCGACGCGCTCGATGAGCTTCGCGGTCGGAACGGCGCGCGAGCTCGCGCTGTTGCGCGAGAACGTGCGATGCGTGTTGAACTCGGCGAGAACGAAACGAGGAAACGTAACCTCGAGCGTCGTCAGCCGGACTCCCGCCGGGCTGACGGAGTCGAGCAGGACGCGCGCCGAGTAGGCCGTTGGGTTACCCTCGGTATCGCAGGAACGCCGGGACGTCGATGTCGTCCATCGTCACGGGAGCGACGCCGTCGAGCTTTCCGGTCTCGAACGCATAACCGCCTTGCGCGCTGCGATGGCCGCGACGCGGGCCGAAACCTGCCGCAAGAACGGTGACGCGCACTTTGCCCGACATCGTCGGATCGATAGACGCGCCGAAGATGATCTGCGCCTCGGAGTCCACCGCGCGGCTGATCATCTCTGCCGCCTCGTTAACCTCGTACATCGCCATGTCCGGACCGCCCGTGATGTTGAAGATCACGCCATGCGCGCCTTCGACGGTCGTCTCGAGCAGCGGCGAAGCGATCGCTTTTTGCGCGGCGTCGGCCGCGCGGTGCTCGCCGGTGCCCTCGCCGATGCCCATCATCGCCGAGCCGGCGTCGGTCATGATCGTTTTGACGTCCGCGAAATCCAAGTTGATCAGGCCGGGCTGCGTGATGAGGCCGCTGATGCCGGCGATGCCCTGGCGCAGCACGTCGTCGGCGAACGAGAACGCCTCGTTGAGCGGCGTCTTCTTTTCGATAACCTGCAGGATGCGCTCGTTGGGAATCGTGATGAGCGTATCCACTTTGGCTTCGAGCTCGGCTATGCCGTTCTCGGCGATCTGCATGCGTTTGCGGCCCTCGAAGGCAAACGGCTTCGTGACCACGGCGATCGTCAGCGCACCCGACTCGCGCGCGAGCTCTGCGATCACCGGCGCGGCGCCGGTGCCCGTGCCGCCGCCCATGCCGGCGGTCAGAAAGACGAGGTCCGCGCCGTCGAGGATCATCGCGAGATCCTCCCGCGAGGCTTCGGCGGCTTCGCGCCCGAGCGTAGGATTTGCGCCGGCGCCAAGCCCGCGCGTCTGGCTTCCGCCGATGTGCACGCGGTTTTCCGTCAGCGAGCCGCGCAGCGCTTGCACGTCGGAGTTGATGGCGAAGAAATCCACGCCGGCCAGGCCGGCGGCAACCATTCGATTGACCGCGTTGCACCCGCCGCCGCCGATGCCGATGACCTTGATCGTGGCCGCGTGCTCGGGCTCGTTTACGGAACGTCGTACGTCTGCCATTGCTTCGGGTTCCTCCGTAGAAAAAAGTTCTAAGTCCATAGGTCCGCCAGCCACCGCTGCATGCGGCCGAAGATCGACCCGACGCGCCGCCCGGGGCGCATTGCGTCGTCGCGGTCACCATTGGCGCCAAAGACGACGAGACCTATCGCCGTCGCGTACTGCGGGGCACTCATCGCCTCGGTGAGTCCGCCGATGGCGTTGGCCGAGCCTACGCGCACCGGCAGCCCGAAGACGTCCTCGGCGATGGGCTCGATGCCGGGCAGCTGGGCGCCGCCCCCGGTGAGCACGACCTCCCCCAAGACCAAATCCCGCGGGACGTTCTCGACGATCTTCTGCCGCGCCATCCGCAGCGTTTCGAGGACGCGGGGCACGACGATCTGTCGCAGCTCGTTCGTGGAGTGCTCCTTGGTCGCCCGGCCGTCGAGCGTCCGCACCGCGAAGCTCTGCTCGCCGTCCGGACCGGTCACGCCGGCGCCGAGGCGCTTCTTTACTTCTTCGGCTTCGGCCAGCGTCGTCTTGAGCCCAAGCGAGATGTCGCTCGTGAGCACGTTTCCGCCGACGGGAATCGTCGCCGTGTAAATGGCGCTGCCTAACGAGTAGACGGCGATGTCGGTCGTGCCGCCGCCGATGTCGAGAAGGACGACCCCCACTTGCCGCTCCTCGGGCAAGAGCGTGGCCGCTGCGCTGGCCAGCGGCTCGAAGACGACGCCCATCGTTTCCAAGCCCGCGCGCTGCACGCACTTGAGCACGTTGGTGATGAAGCTCGTGCTGCCCGTGACGATGTGGGTATCCACCTCGAGGCGCCCGCCGGCCATTCCGACCGGGTCGTTCACGCCTTCTTGGCCGTCCACCGTGAAGTAGCGCGGCAGTGCGTGGATGATTTGGCGGTCGCTCGGAAGATTGATGATCTTGCTGGCGTCGATCACCCGGCGGACGTCTCCGGGGGTGACTTCGCGGTCCTCGCCCGAGACGGCGACCACCGCGCGATTGTTTGTGCTGCGAATGTGGTCCCCGGTGATCCCGACGAAGACCTCGCCGAGGTGCACGCCCGCCATCCGCTCGGCTTTCTCGATCGCCGCCTCTATCGACTTGACCGTCTCTTCCAAATCGACGACGACGCCCTTTCGAAGCCCTAACGACGGGGCTTCGCCGACGCCGACGATCTCGAGCCCGATCGCGCCGTCCACCGCAACGACCGCACAGGTCTTGGTCGTTCCGATGTCGAGCCCGCACACGGTCTCGTGCTTCATCTGCTCCCCTGTCGTTTCAATTAGCGTCTTGACCACGATATATTGTGGTTGGCTACCCCGATTCCTACTAGGTATGGCGAAAGGTAATATCAAAAACTGCTCAAAAACACTCCGGTCAAAATCCTTGGTCTCGCCTTTGAGCGCTGACGGGCTTTGTGCTACAGGAGATTTGCGTGAACCGTACGTTGCTGTTTCTCGCCTTTAGTTTGGGGTCGATGCTCCCGCTTTGCGCCGGCGCGGCGATCGATCCGTCTACGATCCCTGACGGGACCTATACGGTAACCGTTGCGAAAGTCGTCGACGCCAAACACGTCGACGTTCAGATCAACGGCGGCGAGGCGATGCTGACCGCAGGGCGCCCGAGCGTCGATTTCTCTAAAGTCCAGCCGAACGACCAGCTGAAGCTTTCGCTCATCAGCGGCGCGGTCGTCGTTTACGCCGACTTAACGACGCATTAAGCGCGGCTGCGCGAACGCACCGGCACTAACGGTACACGACGACGGGCGTTGCCGGCGCGCGAAGGTCGATTGCGGCGACGCGCCGCTGTTCGCGCACCACTTGAGCGAGGATCGGCTTAACGAGCGCGAGCTTCGCGTCCAGATCGCTGCCGCTTCCGAGCAGCACGCGCACGCCGCCGCGCAATTCTACGACGAGTCCCCCGAAGCGATCTACGCCGAGATTGGCCGGATCGAGACCCTTGCCGGCTAAGGCGTCGTCGGCTTTGCGCAGCGCCGCGGCCGCGGGCAGCGTCACGAAGACGCCAGGCTCCAGCGAGATCCCCGGCGGCAACGTGAACACCGGTAAGACTTCCGTACCGGTCGCGGCGGCGAGCACCCGCAAGGCCCGGTCGGCGACGGCGCTCTGCTCTCCGCTGCGCAGGACGGCGTACGGCGCCCGTTCCGTCACGACGATGCTCATCGTCGCGGGTACGAGCCGATGCACCGAAACGCTCGCGACGTAGGGGATCGCTTCGATGCGCTCCCGGATCGCGCGGGGATTCTGCAGCCAGATGCTTTCGCGCGGCGAGACCGCCGCGCGCTCGAGGATTTGCGATCGCGGCACCACGCGGTTGCCGCTGACGTAGATTGCCTGCGGGCGAAATCCGGGCCAGGTCGCCGCGAAGGCGATCCCAGCCGCCGCCAACGCCGCTACCACCGCGATCGGCATCCAAAACGGCCTGATGCGCGCGCCGAAGGTCTTGGCGCGCCGGCGCGGCCGGACGGCGGCGGGACTCACGTCAGGACGTACCGGTCGAGTGCTTCGGCTACGCCGTCCCCCGCGAGATCCGCCACGACTGCATCGGCGCGCAAGCGCAGTTCGGGCGGCGCCGATCCCATGGCGACGCCGAAGCCGGCTGCGTCGAGCAGCGGCGCGTCGTTCCATGAGTCCCCGATTGCAACCGTGCGCTCCATCGCGACGCCCAGCCGCTGCGCAACCACGCGCAGCGCGGCACCTTTGTCTACCTTTGGATCGAGCACTTCGACGAACTGCGGCAGGCTGCGCGTGACGTAGGCGCGACCGCCGAAGAGCCGCGCGAGCTTCTCGGCGTAGAGCCGCGCGTCGTCCGGGTCGGCGACCACCACCGCCTTGGTTGCGTCGCTATAGGCGAAGGCTTCCCGCAACGACGGCACGACCACCGGCGCAGCCATGGCAAGCGACGCGTAGTAGTCCGAGAACCGATTGCGCGCTTCGCAGTAATACTCGTCGTTGCGGTAGAGCTGCAGGTGCATGCGGTCGCTCTCCGTCGTAGCGATCAGGTCGCGCACGACGTCGTTGAGAAGCGGCCGGTGCTCGATGACCTCGTCGGTTGTCGGATCGATCACGGCCGCACCTTGGTAGCACACCAGCGGCGCGTCGAGTTCCAGCTCCCGCGCGAACGGCAGGGTCGCGCGATACATGCGCCCGGTCACGAGACAGCCTGCAATGCCGGCGAGGCGCATGCGGGCGACCGCATCGCGGACGCGCGCCGATATCGTGAGATCGGAACCGACCAGCGTTCCGTCCACGTCGAAAGCAACGAGCCCTACGTCAGCCGGCACGCTCAACCGTACGCGTCGAGCGTGCCTTCGCGCACGCCCTGCGGCGCGAAGATGCGCTCCAGCTCGCCGCGCACGCGGAGGTCGTCGGCGATCGCGCGGGCGACCCGCTGCGATCTGCCCTGCACGTGCATGACCACCGGTATTTCGCCCGGCCATTCGTCGATCAGACGCGCGAGCCGGTCGATCTGCTCCCGGTGCGTCACGTCGACGTGCCATCCCCGGGCCGCAGCCGCGACCGCGGCCTGCGGCGGCGGGTTGAACGGCGTCACGTCGTTTGCCGCGACGCTCAACTCGACGCGCGGCTCCTCACCGGGAGCGCCGCCCGGCCGCTCGCGCAAGCGAACGCGCCCTCGCACCACGAGAATCGCGTCGCTCTCGAACAGGTGCGCAGCCTGCGCGTAAAGCTTGGAAAAGAGAATCACGTCGCAAAGCCCGGTCGTATCCTCGAGCTGGGCGATGAGGATTTGCTGGCCCGCCTTCGTGAGCGTCCGCCGGACGCCCATGACCGCGCCGGCGATCGTAACCGCCGAGTCGTCCTGAGAGTCGCGCAGATCTTTGATCGGCACCGCGCCGGTGCGGGCGAGCAGCGGCGCGATCTCCGAGAGCGGATGGCCCGAGACGAAGATCCCCAACGTTTCGCGCTCCCAGGCAAGCATCTCGCGCGTGGTCGGAGCCGCGACGCTGGGCAGCTTGGGCGCGAGCGTGGGCGCCGCGCCGGCCTCGCCGAAGAGCGAGACCTGCCCGAGCTGAGCGTCGCGCGTGGTCCGCGCGGCCAGCTCGATAGCCGCGTCGAGCGCCGCGAGATTCGCCGCCCGGTTTCCGGTAACGCCGTCGAGCGCGCCGCACTTGATCAGCGCTTCGAATACGCGGCGATTTACCTGTTTGGCGTCGATGCGTCCGGCTAGATCGAAGACGTCCCGGAAGCGCCCGTCGCGATCCCGCGTCTCGATGATGTTGCGCACGGCGGCCTCGCCGGCGCCCTTAACCGCCGCCAAGCCGAAGCGGATGGCGCCGCCCACGACGGCAAAGTCGACGAGCGACTCGTTGACGTCGGGCGGAAGCACCTCGATGCCGATCTTCTTGGCCTCGTCGATGTACTCCACGAGTTTGTCGGTCCGATCTTTCACCGAGGTCATCAGCGCCGACAAATACTGCAGCGGATGGTTGGCTTTTAAGTAGGCGGTTTGATACGCGATCCAAGCGTATGCGGCCGCATGCGATTTGTTGAAGCCGTATCCCGCAAACGGCTCGATGAAGTGAAATATCCGCTCGGCAAGCTCGCGATCGATGCCCGACGTCGCTGCCGCGCCCGCGATGAACTTCTCTTGATAAAGCCCGATCTTCTCCTTCTGCTTCTTGCTCATCACCTTGCGCAGCTCGTCGGCTTCTCCCATCGTGAAGCCGGCGATGTCGCGCGCCATCTGCATCGCCTGCTCCTGGTAGACGGCGGTGCCGTACGTCTCGGCGAGGATCGGCTCGAGCTTCGGATGCAGGTATTGGGGCTTTCCGCGCCCGTGCTTGTTCGCAACGTACTGAGGGATCCAGTCCATCGGACCCGGACGGTAGAGCGCGACGAGCGCGACGATATCTTCGAAGCGCGACGGCTGCAGCTCGGCGCAAACGCGCTTCATCCCCTCCGACTCGAGCTGGAACACCCCCATCGTCTCGCCGCGGCCGAGCATCTCGTACGTGCGCGCGTCGTCGATGGGAATCTTTGCCAGATCGAACGGCGGGTTGACGGTGCGCCGGATCTCGCGTACCGCATTCTCCATGACGGTGAGGTTGCGCAGCCCCAAAAAGTCCATCTTGAGCAAACCGATGCGCTCGATCCAGTCCATGTCGTACTGCGTGTTCACCCCGCCTTCGCCGAAGCGGACGAGCGGAGTGTATTCCATGAGCGGCCCGGCCGAGATCACGACGCCGGCGGCGTGCGTGCCCGCGTTGCGCGCGAGCCCTTCGATCTCTTTGGCCGTGTCGAGGAGCTTGCGTATGTCCGGGCGCGTTGCGTAGATCGCCCCGAGTTCGGGAATCTGCTCGATCGCCTGGGTGATCGTCAGCCCGCTCGGGCCGCTGGGAACGAGCTTGGCGATGCGGTCCACGTCGGGCAAGGGGACGCCGAGCGCCCGTCCGGCGTCGCGGATCGCGGCGCGCGCGGCCATCGTGCCGAACGTGACGATCTGTGCGACGCGGTCCTTCCCGTATTTTTCGGTGACGTACGCGATGACTTCGTCGCGCCGCTCGACGCAGAAGTCCGTGTCGATGTCGGGCATCGAGATGCGATCGGGGTTGAGGAAGCGCTCGAAGACGAGATTGAACCGCAGCGGATCGAGATCGGTGATGCGCAGGCAGTACGCCACGAGCGAGCCGACGGCGGACCCCCGCCCGGGGCCGACCGGGATGCCGTTGTCGCGCGCGTACTTCACGAAATCCCATACGATGAGGAAGTACGACGAGAAGCCCATCTTCGTGATGACGCCCAGCTCGTAGTCCAAACGCGAGCGCAGAGCCGGATCGTCGGCGATGCGGCGTTCGCCGTACCGCTCGATCAGCCCGCGGTCGCAGAGCTCGCGCAAGAACTCGTCGTCGCTGCGTTCGAGCTCGCCGGGCGTCTGCGGAACCGGATACTGCGGGAGGTGGAAGATCTTCTCGGGGATGCGTATGTCGACGCGCTGCGCGATCTTCTCGGCGTTGGCGTACGCTTCGGGCAGGTCCGTCCACAGCTCGCGCATCTCGTCGGACGACTTCAAATAGAACTGGTCGGAGTAGAACTTCATCCGGTTGGTGTCGGAGACCGTCTTGCCCGTGCCGATGCAGAGCAGGACGTCGTGCGCCGCCGCGTCCTTTTGCTCGAGGTAGTGCGAATCGTTGGTCGCAACCAGAGGAATGCCGAGCTCGCGCGCGACGCGAACGAGCCCCTCGTTGACGATCTCCTGCTCGGGCATGCCGTGACGCATGACCTCGATGTAGAAGCGGTCGCCGAAGATCTCGCGGTACGTCTTTGCGTTGCGCACCGCGCCCGCGTAGTCCGACTTCAGCAGCGGAGCGGCGACCATGCCGGACATACACCCCGAAAGGACGATCAAGCCCTCGTTGTGCTTGGCGAGCAGTTCGAGGTCGATCCGCGGCTTGTAGTAATAGCCCTCCAGGAACCCCTTGGAGACGAGCGCCGTCAGATTGCGGTAGCCGACGAGGTCGGCCGCGAGCAGCGTGACGTGGGCCTCCTCCCGCGCCGTCCGGTCGAGCCGCCCCCTCGGCGCCAAGTACGCCTCGCACCCGACGATCGGCGTCAAGCCATGCTCGCGGGCGGCGTAGTAGAACTCCATCGCGCCGTACATAACGCCGTGATCGGTCAGCGCCAGCGCGGTCGCGCCGCTCTCGGCGGCCCGCTTGCAGAGCCGTTCGATCCGGCAGGCGCCGTCCAGAAGCGAGTACTCGGAATGAACGTGTAAATGGACGAACTGACTCAACGAAGGCTTCCTACGAACTCGCGCACGGGCACCTCGACGTTTACCGTAAGCGGCGGGGACGAACCTGTTGGTCCGCACCGGCAGGGAAAAGTAGTGGTCGCAGCCCCCCGCGCGTAGTAGTCTATGGGGGTGATCAAGCATGACGTGGTCGTCGTCGGCGGCGGCCTCGCCGGCATGCGTGCTGCCGTCGAAGCTGCCGAGGCTGGGGCGGACGTCGCCATCGTTTCCAAGATGCACCCGGTCCGCAGTCACTCGGGGGCAGCGCAGGGCGGGATAAATGCTGCGTTAGGAAACCGCGAAGAGGACTCACCCGACGCCCACACCTTCGACACGGTCAAGGGTTCGGATTACCTGGCGGATCAGGACGCCGCCGAGGCGATGTGCGAGGATGCGCCCAAGCAGATCATCTGGCTGGAACACCGCGGCTGCATCTTCTCCCGCTTGCCCGATGGACGGATCGCCCAGCGCCCGTTCGGCGGCGCCGGCGTCCCTCGGACCTGTTACTCCGCCGACGTCACGGGCTTGGTCATCCTGCACACGCTCTGGGAGCAGCTCGAGCGCTTCGGCGTGCGGGTCTACGAAGAGTACTTCTGCACCGCGCTCGCCGTCGAGGACGGTCAGGGCCGGGGCGTCGTCGCCTATAACATCCGCAACGGCGAGCTCTCGCTGATCTCCGCCAAAGCGACGATCTTCGCCACCGGCGGCGCCGGGCGCATGTACCTCAAGACGACCAACGGCTACGCGTCGACGGCCGACGGGATGGGCATCGCGTACAAGGCAGGCGTGCCGATGATGGACATGGAGTTCATGCAGTTCCACCCGACGACGCTGAAAGTGAACGGCGTGCTCATGACGGAGGGCGCGCGAGGCGAAGGCGCCTACCTGCTCAACGCCTCGGGCGACCGCTTCATGTTCAAGTACGCGCCCAACAAGGGCGAGCTCGCCTCACGCGACGTGGTCTCCCGTGCCGAGTGGACCGAGATCCTCGAAGGGCGCGGCGTCGAGGGCTGCGTGCTGCTCGACATGCGCCACCTCGGGCGCGAAAAGATCCTCGAGCGTCTTCCTCAGATTCGCGAACTGGCGCTGGACGCGACGGGGAAGGACGCGATCGACGAGCCGATTCCCATTCTGCCCGGCGCGCACTACACCATGGGCGGGATCGAGACAGACAAGCACGGCGCGACGCGAATTCCCGGGGTCTACGCCGCGGGCGAGTGCGCCTGCGTGAGCGTTCACGGTTCCAATCGCCTCGGCGGAAACTCGCTGCTCGAAACGATCGTCTTCGGAGCGCGCGCCGCCAAGCACGCGATCGGATACATCAAGGCCATCGGCGACGTCAAACCCGCCGAAAACGCGCTGCGCGCCGAGCGCGACCGCATCGGCGCGATGATGGCGCGCACGGGCGGGACGCGCGCTCCGCAACTGCGCCACGCCATGAACGAAACCCTCAGCGCGAACGCCTTCATCTTCCGCGACGAATCCGGCCTGCGCAAGGCCGTCGAGGACCTGACGCGCGTCCGCCGCGAGTTCGACGCAGGCGTCTACGTCATGGACAAGTCGCCGACGTTCAACACCGATCTCGTGGGCGCGCTCGAGACCGACACGCTCATCGACGCCGGCCTGGCCCTGGCCGCGGGGGCGCTCGCGCGCCAAGAGTCCCGCGGGGCGCAGGCTCGCACGGACTACCCCGAGCGCGACGACGCGAACTGGCTCAAGCATACGCTGGCGTGGCGCCAGCCCGACGGGACGCCGAAGTTGGATTTCTCGCGCAAGGTGACGATCACGAAGTTCGACCCGCAAGTCCGGGCTTACTAAAAGGAACCGCTGCTGATGTCTCAGGTCAAACTCGACATTTTCCGCTTCGACGAGGCCAGCGGAGCTCCGGCGCACCGCGATCTCGTCACCGTCGACATCCCCGAGACGACGACCGTTCTCGACGCTCTCGAAACCGCCAAGGCGGAGGTGGACGGGTCGATCAGCTTCCGCCGCTCCTGCCGCTCGGCAATCTGCGGCTCGTGCTCGATGAGCATCAACGGCACGACGGGCCTAGCCTGCAAGACGCCGTGCAACACCGTGATGAACGAGGAGGGCGTCATCGCGATCGATCCGATGACCAACTTCAAGCCCATGAAGGACCTCGTCGTCCACATGGACCCGTTCTGGGATAAGTACTCGCGCCTGCGGCCGTACCTGCAGCCCGCCGACGAGGACTCGGCGCACGAGCGCGAGCGCCGCGTCTCTCCCGACGACATGAAACGCCTCGTAGACGCGGCAAACTGCGTCATGTGCGCGACGTGCTACTCGCTCTGCCCGGTCATCAGCGTCGACCCCGCCTTCGCGGGGCCCGCCGCCATCGCATACGCCTATCGCTTCATCGAAGACGTCCGCGACGCCAAGCGCACCGAACGCCTCGCGCAGATCAACGAAGATTATCTCTGGCTCTGCGCCCACTGCTACGCCTGCTCCGCGTGCCCCAAG
The DNA here is from genome assembly GCA_963790985.1 of Vulcanimicrobiota bacterium. Classification (GTDB taxonomy): domain Bacteria; phylum Vulcanimicrobiota; class Vulcanimicrobiia; order Vulcanimicrobiales; family Vulcanimicrobiaceae; genus Cybelea. Next base: position 737,657 of record CAWBQB010000003.1, on the reverse strand, counting down.
CACGTCGATCCGCACGACCGCATCGTCGACGTCAAGCGCGCGACGGTATCCGACCGCGTGATGATGAACGAGCGCGGTCCGCGTCACGCGCTGGTGGTCAGCAAGACGATCAAACAGACCGGCATGCTCGCCGAGACGGAAGTCATCCAAGGCACGGTCGGGCGTTTCAACGTCATCGGACTGCTCAAGGTAGCCCCGTTGGGGCTGCGCATGGCCGCCCGCGGGAAGCTGCCGCCGCCGTTCGTCAAACCCATTCCGAAGGTTGACGAGGTCCGCACGATTTTCGATACGCTGGAGGTACCGACTCGCTGATGCGCCGTTATGGTTTCTTCCCCGGCTGCGTGGCAAAAGAATCCTGTAAGGAGCTTTTCAACGCAACGATGCTCTTGGCCGAGAAGCTCGAGATCGACCTGGTCGAGCTGACCGCAGCTTCCTGCTGCGGCGCGTCGGTCGTCAACGACGTCAATCGCGACATCGCGCGCGTCCTCAACGCGCGAACCTACGCCCAGGCCGAGGCTCTGGGTCTCGACGACGTCATCACGATCTGCTCGACCTGCACCGGGCACATGCGTGCCGCAAACAAAGAACTGCTCGAAGATGCGGCGCACATGGATCAGGCCAACGGCGTGCTCGCGAAGTTCGGCGCGAAGTATCAAGGCAACGTCCAGGTGCGCCATTTGCTTTGGCTGCTCGTCGACGACATCGGGCTCGACAACCTGCGTTCGATGGTCGTCCATCCGCTCAACGGCCTGCGCGTCGCGCCCTTCTACGGCTGCCACATCATACGCCCGGAGAACGTCAACGGCTGGGAATCGGCCCGAGCCCCGCATTCGCTCGAGGACGTCATCGCCGCGATCGGCGGCGATCCGGTGGACTACGCGGGCAAGACCCGCTGCTGCGGCTTCCATATCCAGCTGGAAAAGGAGAACGTCGCAGCAGACATGGTCGGCGAGAACATGCGCATGGCCAAGGAGCGCGGCGCCGAGGCCGTCATCACGCCCTGCCCGCTGTGCCACCTCGCGCTCGACGGCTACCAGGCCGACTCGGCCGCCCGGTGGGGCCGCACCGATCTTCCGACCTTCCACCTGCCGCAGCTCGTCGCGTTCGCCCTCGGCGTCCCCGCCGAGAAGCTCGGGCTCAACAAGCACCTGATCGACCCCCGCTCGATTCTGGTGGAGCGCGAACTCATCGCCTAGGCCGCGCGCACCCGCCCCGCGAATGCTCCGCATGCTTCGGAGGTGCAAGCAACATGAAAACTCTCGGACTGCTCGCGGCGGTGCTCCTAGCACTGAGCGCGCAAACCCCTACCGCTACGTCCGCGCCCATGCGGCATCTCGTCTACGAGTTCGGCTTTAACACGAAGGTCGCGAGCTCCGGCAACGGCACCGGGACCGAGACGATCGATATCGTCGGCCCCGCCAAGGACGGCGGCGTGATCGTAACCGGGACGGACAGCTGGTGGAACACCGTGCGTCCGCGCGCGACGAACACGTGCGAGCTCTACGCCGGCGGCGGCGTCTCGTGCACGCAGCCGCCGTACGCGCTGTCGCCCATTCAAGTCACGATTTTTCCGCTATTGGCTCACAACTATTTTAAAGGGCTGTCTTCCGCTGCGACCTCTGCCTGGAAGCGCAGCTATCAGGTCAAGGCCGCAATCGTGCCCGGTGCGTCCGGATTCGCGGGCCAACTGGGGACCTGGAACTGCTCCTACAGCCTCCAAGGAAAAGGACCGATCGCCAACGCCGCGCCGATGGTCCTGATCCAGGCCCAGGGAACGCTGGAACAGCAAGGCGGGCGCTACCTGAAAGCTTCATCCAAGCAGCGTATCGCGTACGATCCGGTGGCGCAGCTGCCGGTGATCGTCAGCGACACCCGCACGCACTTGCCGATGAAGAGCGTCTACAGCAACGATCTCGTCGAGCTCAAGCTCGTCAAAGACTCGCAAGCCAAGCACTGAAGGAGCCGCGTCGCGATGCAAATCGAACCGTACCTCTTCTTCCACGGAACGTGCGAAGAGGCGCTCAACTTCTATAGCGCCTGCTTCGGCGGCGAGTTCGAGGTCAACCGGTACGCCGGTTCTCCGATGGAGAGCCAGGTCGGGCCGGAGTTCCGCGACAAGATCATGCACGCAACCTTCGTCGCCGGCGACCTAAAGTTCATGGCCTCCGACGGGCGCCCGGGCGCGCCGCCCGACGGCCAAGACGACATCGTGCTCTCGCTCGCTACGGCCGATGCCGCCGAAGGGGAACGCGTCTTCAACGCGCTCGCCCAGGGCGGCGAGGTCGGGATGCCGCTGCAAGAAATGTTCTGGGGCGGGCGTTTCGGCGAGCTCACGGATCGTTTCGGCGTTCAGTGGATGGTCAGCATCCACTCCTAGGCGCGTCGCCGTGCAACTCGCGCCGGCAGGCCGCGAGCATTTCCGTCATGGCCGGAAGATCTCCGGGGTGCCTGCCGCGATAGATCCAGCGCAGCGTCCCCGCCGCGTCCACGATCGCCGCACCCGGCAGCTGCGCCGCATTGCGCAATTTCGTCGCGCCCCAGTCCTGGCTAAAGCCGGCCGCGCGATTCTCGGCGCGCCTTCGGCGCAGATCGCGATCTTTGAACAGGTGCCACAGGTTGAACTGCTCGAGCCCCATCGCCGCATACGATCGCCTTTGCGGGTCGCCCACGCATCGAGCCGCATCCCCGAAGCGCGCGCAGAACCGCGCCGCTTCCGGCGGCGTTCCCATGACGACGAAGCGCACCACTACGCCCTCGGCGGCAAACTCGCTCTCGAGCTCGCGCAACTGCGCGAGCGGTTCACCGAAGAACGTTCAACCGACGTGACGCAGCCAGACGACGAGCGCCGGGAGCGGCGCAGCCAGCCGCGCGACCGCGTCGGGCATCTTCGAACCAACGGACGGTTTCATCACGCCGCCTCTTTCGCCGCCGCGGCGCGCGCTCATACGTGAACGCGCGCCGGCGCCTTTCTTCCGGCGCGGATTTGGACGCCAGCCTGCTCGCGCTGCGCGCCGGCGCGCGCACCTGGGCCCGTCTCGCGCTCGACCGCAAGATTGCCCTGCTCGAGGCGTCGCGCGTCGCGACGGGACGGGTGGCACAGCGCTGGACCGCTGCAGCGGCTGCGGCGAAGGGCATTACGGGAACGCCGCTGGAAGGCGAAGAGACGCTCAGCGGAGCGTGGGCCGTCCTTACGACGCTGGACCACCTCCTTCGAACCCTGCGCGAAATCGAGCAAACCGGAGCGCCGGCCCTCGACGAACGCGCGCTGCGCGTGCGACCCGACGGCCAGGTCGTCGCCGACGTCTTTCCTACGAGCGGCCGCGAGCGCTTTCTGCTCCGCGGCGTGCGCGCCGAGGTCTGGATGGAGCCGGGCCTCGCGGCCGAGCGCGTGCGCGACACGATGGGCGTCTGGTACCGTCAAAAGGACGCGGAGCCGCGCGTGACGCTCGTGCTGGGCGCGGGGAACGTCGCTGCGATTCCCGCGCTCGACGTGCTCGCCAAACTCGTCGCCGACGGCTCCGTCTGCCTGCTCAAGCTCAATCCGATCAACGAGTACCTCGGGCCCATCCTCGAGGAAGCCTTCGCGCCGCTGGTCGAGGGCGGCTATCTGCGGCTCGTCTACGGCGGTGCCGACGTCGGCGCGTACCTTTGCACGCACCCGGGAGTGGATGCAATCCACGTGACCGGCAGCAAGGCGACGCACGATGCGATCGTGCTCGGAAGCGGAGGCAGCCCCGCGAAGCCGGTCACCAGCGAGCTGGGATGCGTCACGCCGGCGATCGTCGTGCCCGGCGAGTGGAGCGATGCCGACGTGCGCGTCGCGGCCGAACAGATCGCAACGCAGAAACTGCACAACGACGGCTTTAACTGCATCTCGCTGCAGGTGCTGATTCTGCCGCGCGCGTGGGAGCGCACCCGCGATCTGCTGGCGGCGATCGAGACCGTCATGCGCGGCGCGCGAGACCGCCTCGCCTACTATCCCGGCGCCGAGCAGCGTTTCGCACGGATCGCCGCCGGCCATCCGAGCGCACGTAGCTTCGGCCGCAGCGGCGATGGTTTCGTGCCGCGTACCGTCGTGCAGGTCGATCCGGCCGACGCCGGCGAGGGCCTCTTCGACACCGAAGCTTTTTGCAGCGTCCTCGCCGTGGCGCAGCTCGACGGCGACGCGCGCAGTTACCTGCGCGACGCCGTAGACTTCGCCAACGAACGATTGGCCGGTACGCTGGGCGCAAGTCTCATCGCGCACCCTCGCACGCTGCGCGACGAAGCGCCGGCGATCGACGCGGCCGTGGCGCGGCTGCGCTACGGCTGCATCGGGGTCAACGCGTGGTGCGGCGTCGGCTTCCTCCTGCCGCCGGTCCCTTGGGGAGCGTTTCCCGGCAACACGCCGGCAGACTGCGGGAGCGGAATCGGCGTCGTGCACAATAGCCGCCTCTTCTCACGCACGCAGAAATCCGTCGTCTACGCTCCTTTCGCGCAGTTCCCCAAGCCGCCGTGGTTCGTAACCAATCGCCGCCAGCGCGAGATCGCCCAGGCGCTCTGCGGCCTCGAGCGCACGGGTTCGCCGCTGCGCCTCGCGCAGGTCGCCGCGCTCGCGCTCGGCGGCTAAACGTCCGCGGGCGCCGTTACCGGCCGATCGCGTGCGCGTCCTCGAGCATCTGCATGACGCGGTCGACGGGGAGCGCGTACACCGTCGCCCCGTTGCGCCCGGTCATCGTCGTCGCTTCGAAGAGCGCGTCGTAGATCGCGGCCTGCGTCGCTTCGGCGGTAGCGAGGTAGAGTTGGCCGACGACGTCGTCGTCTTCGACGATCTGCACCTTGGGAGCGGTCACCGTGAAATCCGCGATGCGCTCGAAGACGCGCGACGTCGAGAACGCGATGATGAGATCCCCGCTGCCGACCGACGACGTCAGTCCGGTTCGCGCCATGCCCATCGCGGCGCGCAACGCAAGCGCGCGCAGCTGCCGCCCGTCCAGCGGCGCATCCGTGGCGACGACGATGATGATGCTCCCCTCGCCGAGGCGGCCCTTGAGCGCGACGCGCTGCGGAAAGAGGGGGCGGTACTCGCCGGCTAAACGCTCGCCGACGGGAACCCCGAGGATCGAAAGCTGCCGCCGGCTGCTTCCGGTGTTGTCGTTGACGAGAACGCCGACGCGATAACCGCCCAGACTCTCGGGCAGCATCCGCGACGCGGAACCGATGCCGGCTCGGAAACCGAATGCGTTCATGCCCGTGCCGGCCCCGACGCTTCCGCGCGCGAACTGGCCCGGCGCGGCGGAGTCGAGAAGGCGGACGACGTCGTCGGGGCCGACGGCGCGAGCCTGAATGTCGTTGAGCAGCCCGTCGTCGCACTCCCCGACGACTGGCAGCGGCACGTCGTCGCCGCGACCGACCGCAGGGTGGTGCGCGATCACCCAGCTTACGACGCCGTCGGCGGCTCGTCCGACGTCGAGCGTGTCGGTGAGCACGACCGGCTCTTCGAGATACCCCGATTCCTCGATCCAGTGCGTCCCGGTCATCTCGCCGTTGCCGTTGAACGCGAAGAAGGCGCCCGAAACCTTGTGGTCCCACGGATCGGCGTTCGGCAATACGGCGGTTGCGCCCGTACGAATGTCGCTGCCTGCGATTTTTGTCAGATTCGCTACGCGCACGCCGGGAACGTCGGTGATAGCGTCCAGCGGACCGGAGGCAAGGAGTCCAAAATGAAAGGGCAGAACCGCGAATGCTTGGGCGGTAAGGCCCAGCACGGCGGCCGCAAAGCCGCAGCAGAAGCGCATCCATCGCATGCGCCTTGCATTGGACTCAAACCCGCTCAAAGCATGCCACGTTAAGAGGAGAAGCCGTCATTCTTACCGTTCCGGAGAAACTCAAGGCCGTCAAACTGTGGGAAAACCTTTCCGCTCCCCGCCTCATCGAGCACGCGCTCGCGCGCGGCGAGGGAGTGCTCGGCGCCGACGGACAGCTGATCGTCGACACGCGCCCGCACACCGGACGCTCGCCCAAGGATAAGTTCTTCGTCCGCGAGCCGTCCAGCGAGGAGCATATCGACTGGGGCGACACCAACCAGGCCATCGACCCCGCCCGCTTCGACGCTCTCTGGGATCGCGTAACGGCATATCTTTCCGAACGCGAGGTCTACGCGCTGGACTGTTACGCGGGCGCCGACGAGCGCTACCGCGTGCCGTTGCGCGTCTACACCGAGCTCGCCTGGCACAATCTCTTCGCCCGCCACCTCTTCATCACGCCCGAGCGTCCCGACCTCGATTTCGTCCCCGAGTTCACCATCGTGGATGCCGCGCTCTTCGACGCCGATCCCAAGCGCGACGGCACGCGCACTTCTACGTTCGTGCTCGTGAACTTCGAACGGCGCATCATCCTCATCGGCGGCACGCGCTACGCGGGCGAGATCAAGAAGTCCGTGTTCACCGTCATGAACTACCTTCTGCCGTTGCGCGAAACGCTGCCGATGCACTGTTCGGCAAACGTCGGACAGGCCGGCGACAGCGCGATTTTCTTCGGCCTTTCCGGCACCGGCAAGACCACGCTCTCTTCGGATTCTCGACGGCCGCTCGTCGGCGACGACGAGCACGGCTGGTCGGCCGACGGCGTCTTCAACTTCGAAGGCGGCTGCTACGCGAAGGTCATCCGGCTCTCTCCGAAAGCCGAGCCGGAGATTTGGGCTGCGACCAACCGGTTCTCGACCGTGCTGGAAAACGTCGTTTACGACGAGCAGACCCGCGCGCTCGACGTAGATTCGGAAGAAAAGACGGAGAACACGCGCTCGGCATATCCGCTGGAGTTCATCCCGAACATCGTGCCGGGAAGCCGCGCCGCGCATCCTAAGACGATCGTGATGCTCACCGCCGACGCGTTCGGCGTCTTGCCGCCGATCTCGAAGCTCACCCGAGAGCAGGCGATGTACCACTTCCTCTCGGGCTACACCGCGAAGGTTGCCGGAACGGAGCGTGGGATAAGCGAGCCGCAGGCGACGTTCTCGAACTGTTTCGGCGCGCCGTTCATGGTGCACCATCCCACGGTCTACGCGCGCCTGCTCGGCAAAAAGATCGACGAGCACGACGTCCACTGCTGGCTCGTAAACACGGGCTGGACCGGCGGGCCGTACGGCATCGGCCACCGCATGTCGATCGCGCACACGCGCGCGATGCTCAACGCCGCAATCGAAGGGCGGATTCCCAACGATTACGAGGAGGAGCCGTACTTCGGCTTGATGGTTCCTAAGGCCGTTCCCGAGGTCCCCAGCGAGGTGCTCAATCCGCGCAACGCTTGGTCGAATAAAGGAGCGTACGACGAGCAGGCTCGCAAGCTCTCGCAGCTCTTCTTCGACAACTTCAAACGCTTCGTGATGCACGTCAACGACTCGGTGAACGCCGTGGCAATCAAGCCACTTGCCAGGTCCTAATCGCGGATTCACGCGCTTGCGGCCGCCAGCGCTTAGAATCGAGGCCATGACGTTCAAATTGCTCACCCTGGGCGCGCTCGCGGCCGCTCTTGCGTTGCCGCTCGCTGCCTCGGCACAGCAGAGCCAGCCCCCTCCAACGCAGCAGGCGCAAGGCCGCACCACGCCCAGCGAGGCGAAAGTCCAACATCGCTGGATGAAGCGGCTCGGCGGCCTCAACCTCTCCGCCGACCAGCAGCAGCACATTCAATCGCTGATCGGCCAGTTTTCGCAGGCTCACCCGGAGGGGAGCCCGCGCGACCCCAACGCGGCGCGGGCGCTGCGCGAGCAGATCCTCAGCGTGCTCACGCCCGACCAGCAAAGCCAATACCGCCAGATGGTCGCGCAGCGGCGCGCACAGCAGGCCCAGCGGCGCGGCCAAGCCGGACAGCAGTATCAGGGCCAGTACCAGCAGCCGGCCGACGGTCAGTCGCCCGACGGCCAGCCGGGAAACGGTCAGCCGGGAAACGGTCAGCCGTATAACGGCGGCCCGCCGCCGAACGACCAGCAGCCCAACGAGCAGCCGCAAGGGCCGCCGCCCGTTTAGCCGCTTGCGGCGCCCGCCGGTGATCGTGCGGGCGCGCGCGAAATAGCCTCGCCGTGGATACGCTTGCGATCTTGGTCGGCGGAGGGCCGGCGCCCGGCATCAACGGGGTCATCGCGTCGGCTGCGATGGAAGCCTTCAACTGCGGCCTGCGCGTCGTCGGCATCTTCGACGGCTATCGCGATCTCGCTGCGGGCCGAGCGCCGCAGACCGTCGAGTTAACCTTCGACAACGTATCGCGCATTCACACCAGCGGCGGTTCCATCTTGCGCACGTCGCGCACGAACCCGGCGCAGGACGATCGCACGCTCGAAAACTGCGTCGAGTCGCTGAGCGCGCTCGGCGCGCGTTACCTCGTCTGCATCGGCGGCGACGATACCACCTACGGCGCTGCGAAGATCGCCGAACGCACGCGCGGGCGCATCGGCGTCGCAACCGTGCCGAAAACCATCGACAACGACCTACCGCTTCCGGAGAACGCGCCGACGTTCGGCTTCGAAACGGCCCGCTCGGTGGGCGCCGAGATTCTGGAAAGCCTCATGGAAGACGCCCGCACGACCGCGCGCTGGTACGTCGTCGTCTGCATGGGCCGCAAATCCGGCGGCCTCGCGCTTGGCATGTGCAAGGCCGCCGGCTCGACGCTGGCGGTGCTTCCCGAGGAGTTTCCGCCTAGGGCAACGCTGTCGGCGGTCGCCGACACGATCGTCGGAGCGATCGTAAAGCGCGGCTCCGTCGGACGCCGCCACGGCGTTGCCGTCGTCGCCGAGGGCATCGCCGAACTCATCTGGGAGGACGCGTTCAGCTCCGCCGGCAACCTGGGGCGCGACTCGTTCGGCAACGTGCGCCTCGCGGACATTCCGCTGGGCGTCATCCTGCGCGACGCGGTGCGCCGGCGCCTCGAGGAGATCGGCGTCGACTCGATCGTCCACACGAAGGACATCGGCTACGAGCTGCGCTGCGCCAAGCCCGTTCCTTTCGACGTCGACTACACGCGCACGCTCGGCTTCGGGGCGGTCCGCTATCTCGTTGCCGGCGGCTCGGGAGCGCTCATCGCGCTGGCCGGAGGCAACGTGCACCCGATGAACCTCGAAGATCTTCTGGATCCGCATACCGGACGGATTCGCACGCGCCAAGTCGACCTCACGACCGAAGCCTACCGCGTCGCGCGCGACTACATGGTTCGCCTCGAGCCGCCTGACTTTGCCGACGAATCGCGCCTGGCGCTGCTCGCGGCGCAGACGAACCTTCGGCCCGCCGAGTTTCGAGCGATCTTCGAGCGCGTCGCGCTGCCCTAGAGATCCCGCCGGCTAAAACGCGGCGGCCTGCAGCGCGGCCGAAACGGGCGCCTGCAGGTGGCCGGAGAGCTCGTTCGCCGGCCGGCGGCCGCCTGGCGCGTATTCGAGCAGGGACGAACTCGACGGCTGCGGGTTCTCTTGCGCGACGTAGAGAGCGCCGTCGCGCGTGGCTACGAACTGCGCGAAATCGTCGTTTGGCGGCGCGGCAATTTTACGGTTTGGTTTCGTTTGGCCGGGCGCGTACACGGCGATGCCCGCGGCGGCGTCGGCAACGTACAGGTTGCCGCTCGAATCGCCCGTAAGGCCGGTCGCGTTCCCAAGGCCGTGCAAGTGCAAGTCCGCGCCCGTCGTGCCACCCGCGGCAAAACGGAAGACGCGCGACGGAGGATCGTCGATGAACAGCACGTGAACGTAGACGTCTCCTGCAGCGTCGAGCGTCAACCCTCCCGCCGCGGGTTCGCCCTTGTCGGTGATTTCGAGCGTTTTAGCCGGCGACGTCTTCCCTGCGGGATATTCGAGAATCTCAACCGAGAGGTCGAATATCTGATCGACGTAGAGCGTGCCGTCGGCGCCAACCACGAGCGACTGCGGCACGCTGATGCCGTCCGTGATCGTGCGGAACGGCGTCGTCGCGCCAGGCTTGAACTCTTCTACTTTTCCCGCCTGCGACGGCGTCTGGCCGGACAGTGCGACATAAAGAATACCGTGGCGGTCCACCCACACGCCTTCGGGGATCACCCCGAACGAAATCGTCATCGCCGGCTCGGGGTCGCGCGCGCGCTCGCCGGCGGGAAACGCGAGGACGGATTTCTGAAGCTGGTCGGAAACGTAGACCAGGCGCTGCGAGCGAGGCGCAGCGGCATTCCCGGACGACGCCGGTGCGAGCACGCCCGCCGTCGGCATCCCCGGGGTGCCCGCACCCGCGCAGCCGGAAAGTGAGGAGAGCACGAGGGCGGCAAACGCCGGGGCGGTAAGAGCCGGTTTTCTCATATGGTGCCTCCACACATAACCCAAAGCTGTTAAGAATCGATAAAAGGGACCTCTGCCGGTAAAGGAGCGCGCCGGGTTCGCGCAGGAAGGGTTTGCGGGTATGCGGCTACTTTCCATAAGAGCACGCGGCGCGGCGGCGATGGTCTTGGCGTGCACGCTGTCGATTCCGGCATTCGTTGCCGTCGCCCGGGCCGACGATTCGGCCGTCGCACCGGTCGTCCTGCAAGCCGAGCACCTTAACGACGACGGCAAGTACCGCGAGGCAATCGCGTTGCTCGATCCCTACCTTCGGGAGCATCCGCAGGATGCGAGGGCCCTGGTAGATCGCGGCGACGATTACCAGGCGACGGACCAGCAAGCCTCGGCCATCGCCGACTATAGCGCGGCGCTCGCGGTCAACCCGCTCTACGCCTATGCCTATGCATCGCGCTGCGAATCCCGCTTCGACGTCGACCAGAGCGGCGCCGTCGCCGACTGCAACAAGGCCATCGAGCTCGAGCCCAGACTAGCATACGCGTATCGCGTGCGCGCCGCGATCGAGGTGGACGGCGGCGACGCGCGGGCCGCCATTTCAGACGCGACAAAGGCGCTGCAGCTATCGCCCAGGAGCCCTCACGCGCTCTCGACGCGCTGCCACGCGCACCTGTTGCAGGGCGAGTACGAACAAGCGTTGTCCGACTGCAACGAGGCCATCGCGATCGATGCCAACTACGACTATCCGTACTTCTACCGCGGGCGCATCGAACTGCATCAGGAAAGTTGGAGCGCGGCGATCGCCGATTTCAAGACGGCCCTGCGCCTGGACTCCACCGACGTCAACGCATACTACTGGCTCGCCGGCGCAGAGCTCGGCGCCGCTTCGTACGCCGACGCGCTCGCCGACGCCGATCGTTTCATCCACTCGAACGCCGACGACCCGGACGGGCACCTGCTGCGCGCGCAGATCGAGGTCAAGTTGGGGAATACGGCCGAGGCGCGCGCGTCCGCGACCACCGCGCTACGGCATTATCGCATCGTCAACGACGACGCGGGCGCGACGAAAGCGCAGGCGCTGCTCAACTCGCTCGGCGGCGGCGCCCAAACCTCGCCGTAGCTACGCCGGTCCCGCGATGATGCGGCCCGCATGCGGCAGCTTCTCGACGACGCTCAGATCGATGCCGAGGTTGTCGGCGATCAGACGAGGCGGGTTCGAGGCGAGCCACGTGGATATCGAGATCTCCTGATAATCGGCGCTGTTGAACGCCACGAGGATTTGCGTCTCTTCGTTTCCGATCTGGCGGATGTAGTGGCCGAAGCCGCGGTTGATGAAGGCCACGTCGCCCGGGCTAAACTCGTCCTGCCGGTACTTTCCGTTGGCACCGAATACGCCGATCTCGGAGCGGCCTTTGATGTAGTACTGCCATTCGTCGGCATTCGGATGCCAGTGAAGCTCGCGCAGGCCGCCGGGCCGCAGCGTGAGCAGCACGCCCGTGATCGTCGAAGAGATCGGGAACTGCTGCTGCGAAACGAGCTGCTCCGTTCCTCCCACGAAGCTCGCGATGGGCGCCGAACCTAGACGGAACTTGTGCCGCAGTTGGCTGGGCTCGAGGCTCGAGTTGAGCGCGGATGGCGGCGCTGCCGGCGGGATCTCTCCCTGTACGATGTAGACTTCCTCTTTGGGAAGCTTCGCGATCGCGTCGGCAGGAAGGCTCAAGCCTTGCGCCAAGACGCCGGCCGGCGTGCGCGAGATCCAGTCGGTGATGCTGAACGTCCCGAACTCCGAGAAGCGGCCGTCGTCGAAGACGAGCAGAAAATGACATTCGCCCGGCGCGAGTCCTTGAATCGAGTGCCCGTGCCCTTTGGGAAAGTACCAGACGTCGCCCGGGCCGAAATCGGAGATCTCCGCGTCGCCGGACGGCGCAATGACCGTCACGCGGCAGTGCCCGCTGATGACGTACGCCCATTCTGCGGCGATCGCGTGCCAGTGCAGCTCGCGCAGCGCACCGGGCTGCAGGCGCATGGACACCGCCGCGAAGCTCTGCGAGACCGGAAACTCGTTGACGGTATGCTGGCGAGCCGAGCCGGCGGCGCCGCTCCAGCCCTTTGCGTTCTCGAGATCGAATTTAAAATTCGGAAGATCGCTCATGACGTGTGAAGCCTCCCAATAAGAAAAGGGCTCGCCGTTTTATCGGCGAGCCCTTCTTTCAATAATCTGGCACCGTCCTACTTTCGAGGGGCCCTGCGGCCCGACTATCATCGGCGCTGGCGGGCTTAACTGCCGTGTTCGGGATGGGAACGGGTGGGACCCCGCCGCCATAAGCGCCAGAAACCTGATCCCCGTCGCGATGGCGAGCCGGAGCTCGAACCGATCGCGCCGGGAAAACTATACAGAGAAGAACTTCCAGCATCACGACGAGCGGTGCGTAATTTTGTAAGTCAAAATTTCCGAGCTATTAGTACCGGTCAGCTCCACGTCTTGCGACGCTTCCACCCCCGGCCTATCAACGTGGTGGTCTACCACGACTCTTCACCCTTACGGGATTGAGATCTCATCTTGGAGTCAGTTTCACGCTTATATGCTTTCAGCGTTTATCTGATCCGAACATAGCTACCCGGCTATGCTCCTGGCGGAACAACCGGTTCACCAGAGGTTCGTTCGACCCGGTCCTCTCGTACTAGGGTCCAATCTCCTCAAATCTCCTACGCCCACAGCGGATAGGGACCGAACTGTCTCACGACGTTCTGAACCCAGATCGCGTACCGCTTTAATGGGCGAACAGCCCAACCCTTGGGACCTACTACAGCCCCAGGATGCGACGATCCGACATCGAGGTGCCAAACCTCCCCGTCGATGTGGACTCTTGGGGGAGATAAGCCTGTTATCCCCGGAGTAGCTTTTATCCGATAAGCGACGGCCCTTCCATTCGGAACCGCCGGATCACTTAGCCCTGCTTTCGCATCTGCTCGACCTGTCCGTCTCGCAGTTAAGCTCCCTTATGCCTATGCACTCTATACGAACGGTTTCTGACCGTCCTGAGGGAACCTTTGGGCGCCTCCGTTACTCTTTGGGAGGCGACCGCCCCAGTCAAACTGCCCACCTGACCATGTCCTACCACCGGATTACGGCGGCTAGTTAGAATCCCAAGACTATCAGGGTGGTATCCCAACGTTGCCTCCCCGACAGCTAGCGCCATCGGATCATCGGCTCCCACCTATCCTGTACAGACAATCTCAGAACCCAAGATCAGGATACAGTAAAGCTTCACGGGGTCTTTCCGTCCTGCTGCGGGTAACCAGCATCTTCACTGGTACTGCAATTTCGCCGGGTTCCCCATTGAGACAGTGCCCAAGTCGTTACTCCATTCGTGCAGGTCGGAACTTACCCGACAAGGAATTTCGCTACCTTAGGACGGTTATAGTTACCGCCGCCGTTTACTGGGGCTTCAGTTCGCCGCTTCGCTTGCGCTGACGACTCCCTTTAACCTTCCAGCACCGGGCAGGAGTCAGCCCCTATACGTCTGCTTTCGCATTCGCAGAGACCTGTGTTTTTGTTAAACAGTCGCTTGGGCCTATTTTGTGCCGCCCCCCTCGGCTTTCGTGGTAAACACTAGACCAAAGGAGGCACCCCTTCTCCCTAAGTTACGGGGTTAATTTGCCGAGTTCCTTAACAGGGATTCTCCCGTCGCCTTAGCATGCTCTGCCAGTCTACCTGTGTCGGTTTACGGTACGGGCACCTACGATCTACCTAGGGGCTTTTCTTGGCAGCGTGGAGTCGATCACTTCGGCTCCGAAGAGCCTCGCATTTGCCTCTCGGCGTTACGTGTTGCGGATTTACCTACAACACCGCCTACCAGCTTAGACGCGCACATCCATCAGCGCGCTGACCTATCCTCCTGCGTCACCCCCTCGGCTCATGGGCCTGAGTTAACGATGCCGGCTCCGCGGGTCTTTTCGCCGATCGCTTCGTCGCGCCTCAGTCATGGTCCGTAGACCACTCCTTCATCGCTCCTCGCGCTCGCACGCAAATACTCGCGGCTTCGCTTAAAACGAAGCCGACACTGTTCACCCAGGTCCAAACGGTCGTCGGTGGTAGCAGAATATGAACTGCTTGTGCATCGCCTACGCTTCTCAGCCTCGGCTTAGCTCCCGACTCACCCTGAGACGATTGACGTTGCTCAGGAAACCTTAGACTTCCGGCGTGCGGGGTTTTCACCCGCATTTATCGCTACTTATACCTGCATTCGCACTTGTGGTTCGTCCACACGTCCTTACGGTCGTGCTTCGGCCTACGCCACAACGCTCCCCTACCGATTATTTTAGTAATCCCAAAGCTTCGGTTCGATGCTTGAGCCCCGTTGGATTTTCGGCGCCCCATCACTCGACTAGTGAGCTATTACGCACTCTTTCAAGGGTGGCTGCTTCTAAGCCAACCTCCTAGTTGTCTGAGCGACAAGACCTCCTTTACCACTGAGCATCGATTAGGGACCTTAGCTGTTGATCTGGGCTGTTTCCCTTTTGACCATGGAGCTTATCCCCCACAGTCTGACTGCTGCGCAGTTCGCCGCGGTATTCGGAGTTTGATTGGGTTCGGTAATCCGGTAAGACCCCTAGCCCTGTCAGTGCTCTACCCCCGCGGGTTAACGCGCAACGCTAGTCCTAAAACTATTTCGGGGAGAACCAGCTATCTCCGAGTTCGATTGGCTTTTCACCCCTATCCACAGCTCATCCAATGTTTTTTCAACAACAACAGGTTCGGGCCTCCACGTGAGGTTAATCACGCTTCACCCTGGCCATGGATAGATCACTCGGTTTCGGGTCTACTGCAACGGACGAACGCCCTATTCAGACTCGCTTTCGCTACGGCTCCGGCTCAACACCTTAACCAAGCCCGTT
>CAWBQB010000003.1:0-717500 GCA_963790985.1 Vulcanimicrobiota bacterium | reverse complement strand
TCCGGCGTGAAAGAATCGGGTCGCATGACGCAACTTCGAGCCGTCGGGATCGCGGCGTTCTTCCTGGGCATCGGCATGGCCGGCGAGCCGTTCGCGCCGCAGCATGCGCTGCTTGCCGCCGCCATCCTCGCACTGGTTGCCGTCGCGCTGGAGTCGCGCGCGACGGGGCTGATCGTCTTCCTTGCCTCGCTCGCGGGCGTTCTGCTCGCGTGTTACCTGCAGCACGGCGAGATCTACCCGGGAACCGGCATCGTCGGGCTACTCCTCGGCGGGCTTGCCGCATCGTCGCAAGGCCGCCCGTGGGCGCCGGCGCTCATCGCCGTTCTCGGCACCGCGGTGGGAGCGACCCTGTTCTTTCTGCTCTAGCCGCCGGCTGAGCGCTTACGCCGGCGTCGGGGTCGGGCTCGGAGACGACGACGGAGAGGACGAGGGAGACGGCGTCGGCACGGGCGCGGGCCCAACCATAACGGTGGAGCCGGACGCGTTACGTTTGATCGTGACGTTTCGGCCCGTGGCACCCGATCCGAACGTCACCTTCTTCGTGTATTGCCCGTTACGATTGGCGCCCTGCTGACCGGGATTCCACGTATCGTCGAGCGCGCTCACGGTTTCGCCGGCCCGCACGAGAAGGATCTCGCTCGTTCGCGCGCCGATGAAAATGTTTCCGCCGGTCGACAGCGCGAGTCCGCCGCCGAAGTCGACCGCACCGGCCGTCAGGCTCGTCGTCACCGGCGGCAGCGCGTCTTCGAACGCATACTCTCCGCGTTCGAACGCTTGCCCCGAAGCCGTGACGTTGACGCTGCCGTCGGTGATGATATCTACGACCTTTGCGGCGATGGAGCTGTCGGTATTCGAGTGGTTCAACGTGATCGAGGGCTGCGCGCCCCCCGGTGACGACGAGGGAACGGGCACCGAGAGCGCGCCGATGCCGAAGTTGTTTCCGCGAATCGCGCAGGAGCTGCATGTGAGCGACCCGCCGGGAACCAGCACGCCGTTCACGTCGCGCGCGTTCGAGACGATGCCCGCCCCGAAGGTGTCATCGGTCGACGCCAACGTTCCCATCACGTCTAGCGAGGCGTACTCCGCACCCGAACTGGGAAGGCGCAGGCTCGACGCGCCGACGTAGAGGTCGTTGACGGTGACGGGGGCGCCTCGTTCGATTTCGAGCGTGGTAAATGCCGTGCCCGACGGCGCGCCGACGATGCGTTCGAAGAGCACGTCCTCGCCCGCGCCGTTCAGAAACGCGCCGCTCCGCGGCCCGCTGCCATAGTTGGATCCCACGATGGTAACGCCGGTCGGAACGACGATCGGAAAGCGCTCGCCCTTCGCCGCATCGTAGTCGCCGGGCAGCATGGTGATCGTCACGCCCGACGGCGAGAGCACTTTGGCCGAGGCCAACACCGAGACGGCCTTCGTGAGGGTTGCGTACGGCTTGGCCTGCGAGCCGTTTCCCGTTGCGTCGCTGCCGGTGTTCGGATTCACGAAGAGGGAGGTGAGCGGCGCGATCGTCGGCGTGATCGGTCCCGGCTGGCCCCAGCGCGTGCAGGCGGTGCCGCTAAGGACCGCCGCCGTCGCAACGGCGCCGACCAGCGCAAAGAACAAGCGGCCGGCCCAGCGACTGTGCATCGGCACGCCCATTTGCCGTAGCGCGTTTAAGAACCTCGGGGAGTCCCGCCGAACGCCCCTGAACAGATGAAGCGATGGTTAGGAATCTGCCCGTGCGCGAGATCGTCGGAGCGGTCGACGCGGCAGCCGCGCGCTGGAGCGACGCCACATTCGCGCCGCGCGTTCGGGCCCGCGACATGGCAAGCGCTCGCTCGGGATACGCGCTCGCCGTGGTCGAGCACGCCTTCGACCGCCTGTTCGAAACGTTGCGGCAAGTCGCCATAGAGCAGGTCGTCGCCGACGAACTGGGTTCCGTGGACGTCCTTGACGGGTTCGTGCCGCGCCGCGGCCGCCCAGCCGCGCGAGCGCTCGGCCTAGGACGCGTCTGCGTCATCTCCAGCCGCACGACGCTCGGGGTTGCGATCGTTCCGGCCGTCTTTGCGCTTTGTGCGAAATGCGCCGTCCTGGTCAAGGATCGGGACGACGCCCTCGTGGCCGCCTTCTTCGCGACGTTGCTTGAAGAGCTGCCCGCGCTGTCGCCGTACGCTCAAGCCCGCAGCTGGAGCGGCGACGACGGTCTGCGCGAGAACGATGCGTTCGACGCGGTCGTGGCGTTCGGAAACGACGCAACGCTGGCGCGCATCGCGTCTTCGCTGCCGTTTTCGACGCGCTTCATCGGCTACGGCGCGCGAGCGAGCGCGGGATACGTCACGCGCGACGCGCTCGCGAGCGAACCAGCGGCACGCGAGATCGCGCGCGGCGCCGCCCGCGATCTGCTGCTCTACGACGGCGACGGCTGTCTCTCGCTTCACGCGCTCTTCGTGGAGCCCGGCGGCGCCGTCGCGCCGGACCGTTTCGTCGAGCTGCTCGACGCCGAAGCGGCCGCGGCAACCGTCGCGCTTCCGCCCAGCCAACGAGACGCGCGCGCGACCGCGCGCGTTGCGTCGGCGCGCGACCTCGCGCGCTTTCGCGGCGACGATCGAGCCTACTCCGATCCGCGCGCAACGTACGTGTTGCTGCGCGACCCGCCGCCCGAACAGCCGCCGCTCTTTCTGCCGCGGACGCTCGGCGTTCATATCGTCGGCGCGCCGCAAGACGCCGTCGCGTACCTGCGCAGCCACGGCGTTGCGCTCGAAGCGCTGGCCGTCGCCGGGCGGCGCCGCGACGTGTTGGAAGCCGCGATCGAAATGGGGGCCGCGCGCGTCGCCCCGTTCGGCGCGATGCAGGCGCCTCCGCTCGGCGCCTTTCATGGCGGACGTCCCCGCGTGGCGGAGTTCGTTCGCTGGATCGCCGACGAATCGTGAGCGCAAAAAGCGCTGCGCTCGCCGCGCGCCTGCGTCGCGTCGAGTCGCAAAACGTCACCTATCTTAGCGACGGCTTTCCGATCTTCTGGAAGTCCGCGCGCGGCGTGCGCGTGCGCGACGTGGACGGCAACGCGTACGTGGATCTCACGGCCGCGTTCGGCGTGGCAAGCACGGGTCACGCAAACCCTCGCGTCGTCGCGGCGGCCTGCGCCCAAGCGCGACGGCTCGCGCACGGCATGGGCGACGTGCACCCGACTGCGGTGCGCGTCGCGCTGCTCGAGCGGCTCGCCGGGATTGCGCCGCCGGGGTTGGAGAAAACGTTTCTCGCGACGACGGGATCCGAGGCCGTCGAAGCGGCGCTCAAGAGTGCGATTCTCGCTACGGGCAAGACCCGCTTCGCCGCTTATCGCGGCGCCTACCACGGCCTCTCGCTCGGCGCGTTGGCCGTCGGGGGCATCGAGCGCTTCCGCGGGCCGTTCGCGCCGGCGCTCGGGCCCGAACCGCTCCTGCTCGACTATCCCGACGGCGCGCTCGCGGATGCCGGCGAGGCGGCGCGGCGCACCCGCGATATGCTCGCCGCGCACCGCGATATCGCCGCGCTGCTGATCGAACCGATTCAGGGAAGAGCCGGCTGCGTGCTCCCTCCGGCGGGTTACCTCGCGGCCGTCCGCGCGATCTGCAGCGAGCTCGGCATCCTTATGATCGCCGACGAGATCTACACCGGCTTCGGGCGGACCGGCGCCTGGTTCGCCGTCGACCGGGAAGGGGTCGTCCCCGACCTTCTCTGCGTAGGCAAGGCGCTCGGCGGCGGATTCCCCATCAGCGCGACGATCGGCCGCCCGCAAGTCATGGATTCCTGGCCGCTCTCGACCGGCGAAGCCCTCCACACGTCGACGTATCTCGGCAACCCCGTCGGCTGCGCGGCAGCCCTCGCCGTCATCGAAGAGATGGCTCGCAAGCGCCTCCCCGAGCGCGCCGCGCGCCTCGGCCGCGCGCTCGGGACGCGCCTCGAAGGGCTTCGCAAGGATCCCAAGGTGGCCGCCGTGCGCGGCTGCGGCCTGCTTTGGGGGATCCAGCTGCGCGATGCGGCCGTCGCGAGCTCCGCCGTCAAGCGCGCGCTCGCCGCAGGAGTCATCCTCTTGCAATCGGGAGAGAACGGGGACGTCGTCCTCATCTCCCCGCCGCTGATCATCGGCAAGCGGCGGCTGCTTCGCGCGATCGACGTCCTGGAGGTAGCCATTGCCGGCGCCGAATAACCGCGAACCAATGAAACGCTATCGTATCGGCATCGCCGGCGCCGGCTTCGGCGTGCGGGCGCACCTGCCCGCGCTCCAGGCGCACCCGCGCTTCGACGTCGTCGCGCTCGCATCGCCCGCCAATGCTGCGCGCGCCGCCCGCGACGCACGCGTTCCCGCCGCGTTTACCTCGTGCAGCGCGATGCTGGCCGGCTGCGAGCTCGACGCGGTCACCATCGCTTCGCCGCCGTTCGCCCATCGGGACGACGTGCTCGCGTCGCTCGCCGCGCACAAGCACGTCATCTGCGAGAAACCGTTCGCGCTCGACGTGAACGCGGCACAAACGATGCTCGAAGCCGCTGCGGCGGCGGGCACTGCGTGCGGCGTCGCGCACGAGTTCCGCTTCGTCCCGCAGGCGCGAGCGCTGCGCGAGCTGGTTGCAAACGGGCATCTCGGTCCGCTGCGAAACATCGAGATCACGCAGTTGCGAACGCACCTGCGTCACGGCGAGCGCCGTCCGCGCAGCTGGTGGTTCGAGCGCGCGCGGGGCGGCGGCATGGCCGGTGCGCTCATGTCGCATCTGGTCGATCACGCCGATTGGCTGGCCGGGCGAGCTCCGGCCGCCTCCGCAGGCCTCCTTCGCACCGCGCACGCGCAGCGCGTGGACGACGACGGTCCCTTCACGACCGACGTGGACGACGGTGCGTTCGCCATCCTCGATTACGGAGATGGTTTGGTCGCGCGGCTCTGCGCCGACGCGACGACCGCCGTGGAGGGCTACACCTGCGCCGTGCACGGAGAGACGCGAACGGCCGTCGCGAGCGGACCGAACATGACCGACCTGACCCTCTTTGCGATAGACGCCGACGTCACCGAGGAGCTCGAGTGCAAGCCCTCACCCTATGCCGCGCACGCAAACGTCAATGCGAACGTCCCGTTGCTGATGGAGCTGTACGATGAGTTTGCCAAGCGGATCGACGGCGCGCCCAACGAGCTTCCCAGCTTCGCGGACGCTCTCGCGACGCAGCGCGTGCTGGCGATGCTCGGTTACGGCGCCTGACCGCGCAGGCGCCGCCAAATCATGCCCAGCGCGATCGTCGTAGCCCGCTCCATCACCGTTGCGCGATCGCCCCGAAGGGAAACGCGCTGCGCGTTCGATGCGCCGTCGCCGTCCTCGAGCGCGAGCCAGACGGTGCCGACCGGCTTCTCCGGCGTGCCGCCGTCCGGGCCTGCGACCCCCGTCGTCGCCAGCGCGAGGTCGGAGCCCAGACGGGCTCGCACCCCG
The DNA here is from genome assembly GCA_963790985.1 of Vulcanimicrobiota bacterium. Classification (GTDB taxonomy): domain Bacteria; phylum Vulcanimicrobiota; class Vulcanimicrobiia; order Vulcanimicrobiales; family Vulcanimicrobiaceae; genus Cybelea. Next base: position 712,071 of record CAWBQB010000003.1, on the reverse strand, counting down.
CCGGCCATCTCGCGGGCTACCTCCTCGCTCACGGCGCCGTGTCGCTCGAGCGTGTCGAGCTTGACGCCTAGCTGACCGACCTTCACCGAATTGGCGTAGGCGATCACGCCCCCGCAGAAACTGCGGGACGCCCCTGCTACGGCCGTAAGCGCCGACGCAACGCGGCCGCCCGTGCACGACTCGGCGACCGCGAGCGTCCTGCCCTGCGCCTGCAGAAGCGCGTGGATCGCGCTCGCCGGCGTCTCCGCGTCCGTTCCGAACACGTACCCCGACAAGCGGCGCTCGATCTCGCGCTGCAGCGGCGCGATGAGCGCCTCGGCCGCTTCGCGCGACGCCGATTTAGCCATGATCTTCACGTCCGCGCGATAGCCGTGCGCCAGCACCGCGATCTTCGGGTTTTCGCCCTCGCGGAAGAGCTCGTCGATGCGATGGTCGATCTCCGATTCGCCGATGCCGATCGTGCGCACGACGCGCGTGTAGATCGCTTCGCGCACGTCGAAACGTTCGCGCAGAAACGGCACGAGATGGTCCTCGAGCATCGGCTTCATCTCCGCAGGAACGCCCGGCATGCACGCAACGAACTTTCCGTCTCGAGCAAAGGCTACGAATCCCGGTGCGGTGCCCCGCGGATTCTCCAGCACGCGGCTGCCTTGCGGCAGTTCGGCCTGTTTGCGGTTGTTCGGGCGCATCTCGCGCCCGATGGACGCAAAAACTTCCTGCATCTGCGCGAGTGCCGGCTCGTGGAGCTCGACGCCCAGGCCCAGCGCGTCGCAGACGGCCTCTTTCGTGAGGTCGTCTACCGTCGGTCCGAGGCCGCCGGTCGTAACCGCGCCGTCGGAGCGCGAGAGCACCTTCGCGATCGACGCTGCGATCCGTTCTCGATTGTCCCCGATTGCGTGCGTCGCGCGCACGTCGATGCCGGCCTCGGCCAAACGTGCGGCTACGAAGGGGGTGTTCGTATCCGTCAGCTGACCGAGCAGCAGCTCGGTGCCGACCGCGACGAGCTCAACGCTCGGCATCGGTGTGCTCGAACCACTGCGGATAGCGAAAGCTCACCTCCGCGGCAAAGCCGCGCGCGGCCTCGATCATCGCCTCGCGCCGCAGGGGGGACTCGGCCTGCCCGGGATGCGCGGCGCGCACTGCCTCGCGCCGGCGCGCGAGCACCTCGATGAATCGCGCGAACTTCTCGTCCATCGCCCGCTGCAGCGCCAGTTTCAAGGCCTTGCCGACCCGCGGCGCGAGGCCTGCGGTCGAGATCGCGACGCGAACCGGCCCGGCCTTTGCGATTGCCGCCATCGCGACGAACCCGTAGCGCGGCTGATCGATGCAGCACAGCAGGAAGCGGTCACGATCGGCAAGCGCTCGTAGCCGCGCCGACAGCGCCTCGTCCTGCGGCGTCGAGATCACGAAGAAGGCCGCGCGAAGATCCTCGTCGCGCAGCAGGAGCGGATCGTACACGCGCTCCACGTCCGCACCGGCTTCCAGCAGCGCCGCCGATTTCTCGACCGCCTCGCGATCGTCCTCGGCACCGATCACGACGCACCGGCGACCCGCCACGTTCAGACTGATCGGAAAGAACGGCTTGCGCATCTAGTAGTCCACCGGTCGCAAGTAGTACTCGTTGATCGCCGTGTTCGTCAGCATCGCCGTCGTCGGAAGGTGCCGCTTCCAATGCGTAGCCTCGACGCGCCGGCGCACGAGCGCAACGTCCGCCGGCGCGAGGCCGCCGGCAGCGAGCGCGGCGTCGGAGTAGCCGAACAGCAACCGCGCCAGAATCGCGTCGGCGCGCGCATAGCTGATGCCGAGGTCGGCTTCGTCGGTTTGATCGGCTTCGAGATCGGCAGTCGGCGCCTTTTCGACCAACGAAGGCGGAACGCCGAGGTAGCGCGCGAGCTCCCACACCTGCGTCTTGAAGAGGTCTCCCAACGGGTTGACCGGCGGCGTGTCGTCCGCATGCCACGTGAAGTAGCCCAGCAGGCGTTCCGTCTTGTTCCCAGTGCCGATCGGCAATGCGTCGAGCTTGACGGATTGATCGAAGAGCACGACCATCCGGGTGCGCGCCATGACGTTGCCGCGCCGCCGCGCGTCGGCTTGCGGCTCGTATTGCAGGTAGCCGTCCACGGCCGCGCTGATGTCGATGGTCCGGCATTCGATCTGCAGTGCGTCAACGACGAGCTGGGCATCGCGCAGGCTGGATGCCTGCGACGTTCGATACGGCATGCGAATCGCGTAGACGTTTGCGTTTCCGAGCGCTCGCGCGCACAGATACGCGGTTACGGCGGAATCTACGCCGCCGGAGAGCCCGACCACCGCGCGCGCGATTCCGCGCCGGACGACCAGCTCGTCGCGCAGGAAAGCGGTGAGCCATCGAGCGGTGACCGCCGCGTCGATGCCGGGCGGTCCGGGAACCCGCCGCTCGGCCTCAACGATCGGAAAGGCCACGACCGCCTCGGGGCAAAGGAAGTTCGTCGTCGAGCAGCAGGTCGGGGAGGACGGCGCGTAGATCGCCGAGCAGCGGCAGGCTTGCCCGCGCGCGCTCGATCTCGCCGAGGTCCAGGTCGGCGAGCACGATGCAGGCTTGCGACGGCGGCGCAGCGACCAGCACGTTTCCGCGCGGGTCGATGACGCACGAGGACCCGGTCATGCCTTTCCCGCCCTCGAAGCCGGTGAGCCCGGCGTAGATGACGTACACGCCGTGCTCGGCGGCGATGCCGCGCAGCATCTCGCGCCAGCGAGCGATGCTCTCCAGCTCGCCCTCGTTCTCGATCCCGCGCCCCGGCGAAGCGCTCGGAACGAGCAGAATCCGCGCGCCTTTGAGCGCGGCGATCGCCGGGACGATGGCGTGGCACGCATCTTCGCAGATCAGGATCGCCATCGTCCCGAAACGCGTGTCGAAGACGCCGAGTTTGCGCCCGCGCGAAAGGAAGCGCTCCTCGTCGAAGACGCCGTACGTCGGCAGGAACATCTTTCGATGCAGGTGCACGATGCGTTCGCCGCTCGAGTCCACGCTGACGTAGGCCGCGCTGTTGTAGTACGTGCCGCCGTCGTTTTCGAAGAATCCGCCGGCGAAGTCTACCGGCACCGCGCCGCCGGCCTCGCGCCACGCGCGCGCCACGTCGCGCGCGAACTGCACTGCCGGAACGGCCAGCTCGTAGACGGCTCCTTCGAGAAAGTATCCCGTGAGCGCACCCTCGGGCAGGACGACGAGCTCGGGCGGATCCCAGGCGAGTTGCCCGAACGCCTCGCGGACCGTGGCGAGGTTCTCTTCGTACCGCCCCTTAGCCGGCTTCATCTGCACGATCGCCGCGCGCAGGCGGCCCGGCGCCTCAGTCACCGCTCACGCTCGTTGCCATCTCGATCTGTTCGTCTCCGGGCCGCTTGGCGCCCAGCTGCGCCGCGCACGTCTCCGCCGGATACGTCCAGATCTCGGCGAGCGTCGGATGCAGGTGCGGAATGCGCATGAACTCGTCAACGGTCGCATCGAACCGCATCGCGACGATGACTTCGTGAATGAGCTCGGACGCCTGCGGACCGATGATGGTCGCGCCGAGAATCCGTCCGTTGCGCCGATCCGCCATCATCTTGACGAAGCCGTCGGTCTTTGCCAAGCACTGCGCCTTGCCATGTTCGGCGAAGTCGTAGCGCCCGCTCACGTACGGCGTTCCTTCCGCCAGCAGTACCTTCTCGCTCTTCCCCACGGCTGCAACCTGCGGATCGGTAAAGACCGTGTGCGCCGAGACCAGGCGGTAGTCGGCGGCTTCGTTCGTTCCGAGGCAAGCGTTGCGCGCGGCTACCTCGCCTTGATAGATGGCAACGTGCACGAGCATGTACTCTCCCGTCGCGTCGCCGACGGCAAAGACGTCGCGGTTGCTGGTGCGCAGCGTCGCGTCCACGGCGATGCCGCCCCCGGGCGCGCGGGTGACGCCGGCCTTGTCGAGAGCCAATCCCGCGACGTCCGGCGTCCGGCCAAGCGCGTAGAATATCTCGTCGGCAACCACCTCGCGTTCTTCGCCCTCGACCAGATAGCGAACGACCTTCTTCGAGCCTCGCCGCTCGGCGCGGGTCAGCCGCGTTCGGGTCACCACGTCGATGCCTTCGGCGCGAAAATACTGCGTAAGCGCGTCCCCGACGTCGTCGTCCGCTTCGGTGAGCAAGTGTCCGCTGCGAATCAGCACCGTCGTTCGCGCGCCCATGCGCGAGAGGAACTGTCCGAGCTCGCACGCGGTGTAGCCGCCTCCGAGAACCACGACCGATTCGGGAATCTCCTCGAGCTCGAGCACGCCGTCGCTGTCCACGAATCCGGCCTCCTCGAGACCCGGCACGAGATTGGGCTGTACGGCGCTTCCCGTAGCGACGACGAACGTTCGCGCCTCCAGCACCGCGTCGTCGCCCACCGCCAGTTCCCCCGGCGAAAGAAAGCGCGCCTCACCGCGGTAGAGCGGAAACGCTTCGATGCCCTCGATCCGGTAGTCCGCGAACTCCTTGACCAGCGCGCGCTTGCGCGCCGCGGCGAACGGCACGTCGACGCTCAACGAGCCGGCAAGGACGCCCAGCGCGCTCGACGCAGCCGCGTCGTGGAGCGCATCGCTCGTCGCTAGGAGCGCCTTGCTCGGCATGCAGCCGCGCAGGATGCACAGGCCGCCGAGGGGCCCGCGGTCGACGAGCGCGACGTCGCAGCCGAAGTCGCGCGCGGTGCGCGCGGCCGCGTATCCGCCGGAGCCCGCACCGACGACGACGACGTCGTGGCGATGGCGCTCAACCAACGGAGTTCCCTAGCGCCCTGGCGGGCGCGCGCCGAGACGGTGGGTGGATTCGACGAAGCGCACCGTGGCGCTCGAGTGCACGAGAATCGAATGCGTCCGTGCCTGATTTCCGAAGAAACGTACGCCGCGAACGAGATCGCCGTCGGTGATGCCCGTTGCGCAGAAGACGACGTCGTCGCTCTTGACGAGGTCGTCGATCTCCAGGACTCGCGAGACGTCGCCGATTCCCATCTCGATGGCCCGTCGCACCTCTTCCTCGTTGCGGGGCTGCAAACGCCCCATGAAGTTACCGCCGAGGCACTTGATCGCTGCCGCCGCGAGCACCCCTTCCGGAGCGCCGCCGGTGCCCATCGCGACGTGAATTCCCGTGGACTCTATCGCCGTCGCAATGCACGCGTCCACGTCGCCGTCGGAGATCAGGCGTATGCGCGCGCCCGCATCCCGCACCTCGCGGATCAGGTCCGCGTGCCTGGGGCGGTCGAGGATGATCACGCAGACGTCGTTGATCGGCTTTTCGAGCGCGTTGGCGACGGCTTCCAGATTATCGCGAACCGGCGCGTCTATGTGAACGTACGCTGCGGCTCTCGGGCCGACGGCGAGTTTCTTCATGTACGTGTCGGGAGCGCGAAGCAGTCCGCCTCGCTCCGAGATCGCCATGACGGCGATCGCGTTGGGCAAACCGTTGGCGACGAGGTTCGTGCCCTCCACCGGGTCTACGGCGATGTCGACCTCCGCGCCGCCGGCGCCGACCTCCTCGCCGATGTAGAGCATCGGCGCTTCGTCGCGCTCGCCCTCCCCGATGACGATCCGTCCCGAGATCTCCATCTCGCCGAGCGACTCGCGCATTTTCTCGACGGCCGCGCCGTCGGCGGCATCGCGTTCTCCGCGGCCCATCCAGCGGGACGCGGCCAACGCCGCGTTCTCGGTCACCTTCACGAAATCGAGCGAATGAACGGGATGGTCCAGTATCGTCCGCATCATCGACCGTGGCATCGCTTGGAGCCTACAAGGGAAGCGCCCCATTTCCTGTTTAAACACGCACGACGTGTCCGCCAGCCAGCTCTCGCGTCCGCTTCCTGCGCGCCCGTCGCGCATCGGCGGACTGCTCCTCCCGGGTTGGCCCGCGCTGCTCGCGGTGGCTGCGGCCGGCCTGACCCTTGGTTTCTTCGGCTGGATTGCGTTCGTCGTTCCGCGCCATAGCGGCATCGCCAGCGAGCTAGGCCTGCTCCTGGGCACCGCCGGCGGAGCCGCCGCGGCGGTCGCCGCGTGGATCGGGTACGCGCGCTACTTTTCCGGCCGGGCCAGAATTACGCTCGCGCGCTCGCTGCAGTACGACGCGCCGACGTACCTGCCGTTCCTTCTCCTGTGGCTGACGTTCGTCGGATCCTCTCAAGCCGCCCACGGAGCGCGTCTTTTCCTTTTAGCGGCGGCCCTCTTCTGCGTCGGCAAGGTGCTCGTCGCAGCGCGCTTCAATCAGACGGTGCGCGAGGTTCTCATCGACTTCGGCATCACCCGGATCGCCATCGTCGTCATCGCCGAGCTCGCAGCCGTGATCATCGGGCAGCGCGCGGGAACGCACGTCCAGGAGTCCTCGCACGTGCTCCTTGCGGTATGGGGCCGCTGGGACGCGGTGCACTACCTCGATATCGCGACCGACGGGTATCAGGGCACCGATATGGCGTTCTTCCCGCTCTATCCGCTGCTCATACGCATCGTCGGAAGCTTGGCGGGAAACCACCTGATCGCCGGGCTCTTGATCTCGAGCGCGTCGTTTTTCTTCGGCCTGCTTTACTTGTACAAACTGCTCGAGCGCGAGTACGACCGCGCCGTCGCTCGCCGCGCGATCTTCTACGTTTCGATCTTTCCTACCGCCGTCTACTTTACGGCCGTCTACACCGAATCGCTCTTCTTCATGCTGACCGTCGCCTCGTTCTACTACATGCGGGAGCACAAGTGGTGGCTTGCAGGCATCGTCGGCTTCTTTGCGGCGCTCACGCGCGTCGAAGGCGTGCTGCTCGTCGTGCCGTTCGTCATCGAATGGTTTGGGCAGACCGACCGCGCGTGGTACCGAGCGTTGGCGGACCTGCTCGCGGCGGCGCTCGTTCCTCTCGGCTTGGGCGTCTACATGGCCTACCTTTGGGTGCTCCGCGCCGACCCGCTCTACTTCTCGCACGTGCAGATCCACTGGAACCGCCATCTCGCGCCCCCCTGGGTCAGCCTCGTCAACGCGGTCCACAAGATCGTTCACGCCGCCGGCCCGCAGATCGTCGCGAATCAAGCGCTGGAAGTTGGATTCACCGTGCTGATGATCGCCGTCTTAATCGGCGGGTGGAAGAATCTGCGCCCATCCTACGTCGCCTACATGGCCCTTTCCATCCTCGTCCCGATGTCAACTTCGAACCTGATGTCGATGCCGCGGTTCGCGCTGGTCCTCTTCCCCATGTTCGCGATTCTCGCGCGCTGGGGCGAACGGCCGTGGGTCAACAACGTCATCGTCGCCTTCTCGCTGCCGCTGCTCGGCCTCTTCACCGTTCTCTTCGCCGACTGGTACTGGGTTGCGTGAGCTGACGCAGCGGCGCGGGGTCCGCCAGTTCGTGAAGTTCGGCGTCGTCGGCGCTTCGGGCACCGTCGTCAACTTCGTCGTCGCGCACTCGCTCGAAAAGAGCACGACGCTCTCTTGGTTCGCCGACTTCGCGATCGGGTTCATGGTAGGCGGCGTGTCGAATTACATCCTCAACCGCATCTGGACGTTCGGTTCGCGCCGGAACCCGCTCGTCGAGGGCCTGCAGTTTCTGACCGTGTCCGGGATCGCGCTTCTCTTAGGGAAGCTGGTTTTCGAAATCGCCGCGCACGCGGGCTTCCACCACTTCACCATGACGTGGTTTGCGGCCACGGTGGCCGGCATCTTCGTCAACTTCTTCCTCAACAAGTACTGGACGTTCCGCCACCTCAATTGAGCCAACGCGCGCGCTGGGTACTCCTGCTCTCGGCCGTCCTCGCTCTCGGGCTGGCGCTGCGGCTGCACGGCATCCACAACCCGCTTCTGGACCATCCCGGCTGGCGCCAGGGCGACACCGCCGCGATCGCGCGAAACTTCGCGCGCCTGCAGTACGACGTCATGTATCCGCAAACGTCCTACAACGGAGCGCCGCCGAACTACGTCGAGCTCGAGCTCCAGATCGTGCCGTTCCTCGCCGCATCGCTCTACAAAATATTCGGCATCCACGAGATATTCGGACGACTCATCTCGTTGAGTTTTAGCCTCGCAACGGTCGTTACGATCGCATTCTTCGCGCGCTGGCTCTTTCGCAGCGCAACCGCCGGGCTTGCGGCGGCCTTCTTATACGCCGTCTTCCCGGGCAGCGTCTACTACGGCCGGACGTTCATGCCCGATTGCGCGATGGCGTTCTTCTTGACGGCCGCGCTTTTTGCAACGGCGCGCTGCCTTCTCGACGACCAACGCCTCGCGCCGCGACGGCTCGCCGCTGCGACGGGGCTGCTGGCTGCAGCCTACCTCGCCAAACCCGTCGCGGTCGTCGCGCTCGCGCCCGTGCTCGGCATGCTCTGGGAGCGCGCCCGCGCCAAGCTCGCGATGCAGCCGCTCGCCATCGCGATCCTGCTCGCCCTTCCGCTGCTCGCGCTCTTCGCGTACGACCGCCGCGTGGCGTCGTACGCCGAATGGCACTGGGCAAGCGGCATCACGAGCCTTCACGTGCTGCCGGCACTGCGCGCCGCGTTGGGCGGCGTCGGGCCCTTCTTAACGAAGCTCGAGCAGTTCCGGCTCGTGCTGGGCATGCTGCGCGAAACGATGCTCGGACAGTTTTCGTTCTGGCTGGCCCTCGCGTCGTTCGTCGCGCTGCCGTGGATCGAGGCGCGGAGCAAAGCCCTGCTCTGGGGCTGGCTGATCGGCGGCCTGATCTACGCCTTCGTGGTCGTCACCGTCGAGCGCGTCGACTACTACCTTTTGCCGCTGCTTCCGCTCTGCGCGCTGGTCATCGGCGCGCTCGCGGCGCGCTTCGTCTCGTTCGTGCGTTCCGCCGACGCCGCGCCCGGGGCGCGGTACGCATTGCTGGCGGTCGTGCCCCTGGCGGCGCTGGCCGTCCTCCTGACGAGCCGCGCGCCGGTGGCGGCGTATTATTCGTACAACAAGCAGGTCTATCGGAACGCCGTCTATCTCGACCGCACGCTGCCGAAGGACGCCCTCGTCGTGATCGGTCACCACGGCCCCGAAGTCCAATATTATATCGACCGCTTCGGCTGGGAAGAGGACCCCGAGCTGTGGACGCCGTTCGACGAGGAGAGCGCGATCCGCAAAGGTGCGCGCTACTTCATCGCGATCGAAGACCGTCGTCTCCGCGCCAACACCGAGCTCTGTGCGTGGCTGCAGCGCTTCCCCGTCAGCACGGAAGCGGGCTGGCCGGTTTACAACACCGACCCGGCGAGAACCCTTCCCGGCGGCCGGGAGCTCTGGCGAGCCTACCGCGACGCCGAACGCAGCGGCGGGGGCCGCGCCTTCCTCGACGCGCGCGGCGTCTGTCGCCTCTAGCGGCCGCCGCCGAAGGTTTCGAGCAGCACGCGAAACGCCTCGGGCTGCACCGCGATGGATCCGCGATACGGGTAGTCGAGCGCCATCACCAAGAAGAGCACGAGGCCGATGAGCAGGCTCAGGCCGCCGATCATCAGCTGCTGCATGATGGCTTGTTCGAAGCCGAACAGGTACGTGAACGCGACGGTGACGATCGCCCCCAGCACGAGGACGGCCCACATGATCCCGTTGATCCCGACGAAGTCGATCGTGAGCCGCGTCTGGCGGTCCATCATCGCCGTGCTCATCGCCGCGAGCATCTCGGCCTGAACGTTCTGCTGGCCGGGCGACGTCACGGGAAGGCTTCGCACGCTCCGGTCTACCGACTCCAGCAGCGCGTCGGCGATCGGCGCGCGCTCGCCGCGGCGCATGCGCGGCCACTCGAAGTCGATGACCCACCGCACGTACGCGCGCACCAACGGCCGCAGCTCCTTGGCCTTCGGAAACGACCCCGCGTCGCGATAGACCGTCGAGATAGCCGACGCTTCATCGTAGCTGCGCGCCTCCGCCTGCTGAAAGCGCTCCCAAACGCCGATCGCGACGAAGGCGAGGAGGACGGCATAGATCACCCCGATCACCGCAAGGATGAAGCCGGCTCGGTCGTTGTGGGCGGCGCGCACCTGCTCCGACGTGAAGGCCGAGACCAGGTAGCCGATAACGAGCGACAGTGCGACGAACCCGCCGACGATCGCAACACCCGCCGCGAACGTCGGTAACGATTCCAGCCACGCAATCAAAACCGTTTCTGCTCCTCTCCTATGGCAACGGCAGCAGCGAAGCCGCGCCGAAGGTCGTCGTTTCCGCCGGCGCTTCGGGAACGCCGGAGGTCACGAGTTGGCGATAGACCACGAGACGGTTCGTGTCCTTGGCGACCTCGAGCTGCAGCTCGTAGCTGCGTTTTATCGCGTCGGTGAGGTCGTCGCCGTCGAACGTGTATCCGAATCGTCTCAGGCTGCGCAGCAGCAGGGCGTTGGTAACGTTGAGGCGCTGGTAGGCGTGCTGGATCTCCAAGCCCGCGGCGCGATACGTGGGATAGTTCGAAACGACGATCTCCTGTTTGAGCTTCGCCTGCTCGATGGTCGTGCGCAGGGCGGCCAGGGTCGCGCTCTGCGGATCTACGGCGAGTCCCCCGTCTACCGTCGCCAACGCGTCGTCGAAGGTGCCGCCGCCGAACTGCACGCGTGCCAGCGCCGCAGCGGCCTGCACGAAGCCGGCCCGCGCCTTGGGGTCGGCGGGATCCACGCGCAGGGCCAGGCGGTAGGCCAGCGCCGCGTCGCGCGCGTTGCCGCGCCCGAGCGCGACGTCGCCCTGATGCACGCGCGTCTGCACGATCCAGCGCTGAACCGGCCCCGCGCATCCGGCAAGCAGGAGGGCGCCGCACAGCGCGGCGGTCAACCTATATATGAACGTGTGCTGCAAATCGTGCGACGACCTCGATAAGCACGGCCGCGGGATAGAGAATCGCTTGGGAAAGCAGCGATCCGAGGATGGCCGTGAGCGATAGGTAGAACACCATGGAGCGAACCTCCTGGACGCTGCGCTTGCCGTGGATCGCCTGATCGGTGATGATCGCCGACGTCGGGTCCACGAAAAGCGTGAACGCGATCGTTCCGATCCCGTTGACGACCCCCGACAGGCTGATCGCGGTTCGCGCGACCCCGACGTCGAGGACCGAGGCGAGGAACGACGCCTGCACGCCGATTGCATAGACGCACATAACCACGGTGTTGAAGATCAGCAGGCGCTTCGGCAGGCAGCGCCAGTCGAACGAGCGCAGCTCCGACAGCGACGGAAGTCGCTGCGCGCGAAAGACGTCGCGCAGAACCGCCGGTGAGAAGAGCCGCACGAGCGAGTGAGGTACCGAACCGCGCGCTTCGAACGAGTGGACTCCCCGGCGGAACAGGTACGTGAACATCGGCAGAAAGAGCGCGAACGCCGCCATGCCGACCGTGCCGGCCAAGACGATCAGACGCAATTGCACCTCGAAGAGGTGCTGCCACGCAGCCGCTGCGCCCGGATCGCCCCGCAGGTTGAGAACGGCGTTGCCCGCCTGATCGGAGAGCGGTCCGACGAAAAACGCCATGAAGAGGTTCGCCAGCCGCCCCGTCGTGACGAACAGGTTGAAGAGCGAGATCGAGGTCGCGATGCGTTTGGTCTGCACGCCGGCCAACCGCGCAGCGTACGCTCCGATCGTCACGCCCTGCACGATGAACGTGATGAGCATCGCCCCCCAGAGCTTCCCGGACCATAACGGCAGGAGGGCGTGCATCGCGACGCTACGCGGCGTGCGTCATGCGGCGTCGCGCCGCAAGGCGACCGCGGACTCGTCCACGGGGCCGATCGCGCAAAGCCCGAGATTCTTCTCGACGAGGAGCTCGGCCGCGAGCTCCGCAACCTCGCTTTCGGTTACGGCGTCAATGCGCTGCTCGATCTCCTCGGGGCTCACGTGGCGGCCCAGCGAGAGCTCGTTGCGTCCCAGCCGGATCATCCGCCCCGAGGTCGACTCCAGCGAGAGCGTGAGACTGCCTTTGACGTGCTCCTTGGCTAAGTGGAACTCGTCGGGCGCGATCGGCACGCTTGCGATGCGCTCGAACTGCTCCACGATCAGGTCGATGCACGAGCGCACGTTCTCAGGCGAGGTTCCCGCGAACACCCCAAAGAGTCCGGCCGCGCGATACGCGGCCTGGAATGAATAGACGCTGTACACGAGCCCCCGCTGCTCGCGAATCTCCTGGAAGAGCCGGCTCGACATGCCGCCGCCCAGCACCGTATCCATCAGCGTGAGCGCGTACCGGCGTTCGTCGCGAACGTCGATGCCGCGAGTTCCCATGACGATATAGGCTTGCTCGCTGTCCTTATGATGCACGCGCGCGGCGGGCGTCGTGGCCGGGCGCTCCGGTAGCGGTGTCGCCGCCGATCCGCCAAACGCCGCGAACTGCTCGGCCACGAGTTCGGTGAAGCGGTCGTGATCGACGTTTCCGGCGGCCGCGACGACGACGGTATTGGGCGCGTAATGCGCGTGCATGTGCCGGCGCAGGTCCTCGCTCGTCACGCGCGCGACCGTGTCGGCGAAGCCGATCGTCGGCTCGCCCAAGTTCGACCCGCTCCACATCGTCTGGAGGAAGACGTCGTGGATGAGCTCGTCGGGCGAGTCCTCGTACATCTTGATCTCCTCGAGCACGACGTTTCGCTCCTTGGCCAGTTCCTGCGGGTCGAACTTCGAGTTTAGAAACATGTCCGCCAGCACGTCGAGCGCGAGGGGCACGTGACGGTCTATGACCTTCGCGTAGTAGCAGGTCGCTTCTTTGTCCGTGAACGCGTTGAGATTGCCGCCTACGCCGTCCATCGTTTCGGCGATCTGCCGCGCCGTGCGACGCTGGGTGCCTTTAAAGAGCATGTGCTCGACGAGGTGCGAGATGCCGCGGCGTTCCCGCGTCTCCAACGACGAGCCCACGTCGGCCCAGATGCCCACGGTAGCGGAACGCACCGCCGGCATCGTTTCGGTGAGGATGCGCAAACCGTTGGGCAGCGTCGTCTTGCGGTACATCGCGTTACGTCGCGCGCGCGAACGCGGTTTGCGTCCACTGCTCGTCCCAGTAGGCGCCTTCGCCGCTTCGGGCAGCCCGGGATCGCAGCGCGCTCTCCGGCTCGCCTTTGCGCACCGTAAGGCTGAAGACGATGCGCGAGGTCGGCTTGGCGAGGTCGCCGCTGACGACCACCCCCTTCGTGACGTCGATCGGCACGCTCGCCCAAACGTCCACCTCTTCGGTTTGCGGCGCCGCGGCGAACGCTCGTCCGACGACCGACACCACTTCGTCGACGAACTGCCCGCGCGTGATCGGGCGTTCGAACTTCACGCCCCACATGCGGACGCCCACGACGACGTGCGTTCCCAATTCGTTGACGGAGATCTGACTTACCTCGGCCGGCCACCGGGTCGCAAACACCGACTCGCCGATGTGCTCGGCGATGTCGCGGCGATTGCCTACCGCCCGCGCCTCCGCGTCGAGATCTGCTACGCTGGGCGCGTAGGCGCGCGCTGCGCCGCAGGCGAGTCCCGCGGCGATCGCCGCGACGACGGCAAGCTTAGTAGGACTGCGCAAAGTAGGCTCTGACCTTCGCCGGCTCGCCGCACGCCAGACAGACCGCCCCGTCCACGTCGAGCGGCCGAAGCACCCGCGTGGTCGCGGTCGTCTGCGCCTTGACCTCGGCTTCGCACTCCGCCCGCTCGCACCATGGGATGTCGATCATGCCCAGCCTGTTTCTACACGACTCGAAGAACTCGCTGCGATCCGCCGGAACCAGCGTATGCCTTTCCAAGAACGTCTTCGCCTGGTCGTAGAGCGATCGCTGAACGTCGTCGAGCGTCTCGCGCAGCACGCCGGGCAGGGCGTCGAGGGGCACGCTCTGCCGCTGGCCGGGATCCCCTTTCGAACGATCGCGCCGCGCCAGAACCGCCGTGTGCGCGTCCACGTCCCGCGGCCCGATCTCGATGCGCACCGGCACGCCGCGAAGGTCCCATTCGCTGTACTTCCACCCAGGTTGCTCGTCGCGCGCGTCCACGCGCACGCGAAATCCCGCCTCGCTCAGCTCGCGCCCGATGCGCTCGCACAGCGCCGTGGCGCGCGCGTCGTTAGACCGAACGATCGGCACCAGAACGGCTTCGATCGGCGCCATCTTCGGAGGCAGGCGCAGACCGCGATCGTCGCCGTGGACCATGATCAGCCCGCCGAGCATGCGCCACGAGATTCCCCAAGACGTCGTGTGCACGTGTTTGATCGCGCCGTCCGCATCGGTGAACGTAATGCCGTAGGCTTTGGCAAAGTTTTGGCCTAGGTCGTGCGACGTTCCCGACTGCAAGGCTTTTCCATCGGGCATCAGAGCCTCGATCGCGTACGTCTCGATCGCACCGGGAAATCGCTCGCTCGCGCTCTTCCGCCCGCTGTAGACCGGCACCGCGGCGACGTTCTCGGCGAATTCGCGGTAGAGGTCGAGAATCTTCAGCGTCTCCTCGCGGGCTTCGGCGGCCGTGGCGTGAGCCGTGTGCCCTTCTTGCCAGAGGAACTCCATCGTGCGCAGGAACGGACGGGTCGCCTTCTCCCAACGCACGACGTTCGCCCACTGGTTGATCAGGATCGGCAGGTCGCGATAAGACTCGATCCACTGCGCGTACATCGTGCCGATGATGACTTCCGAGGTGGGCCGAATCGCCAGTCGCTCGGTCAGCTTCTCGTTGCCTCCGTGCGTCACCCAGGCGACCTCCGGCGCAAAGCCTTCTACGTGCTCTGCTTCCTTCGTGAGTAGACTCTCGGGAATGAGCAGCGGGAAGTAGGCGTTTTCGTGCCCCGTCGCCTTCAGTCGCGCATCGAGGTGCTTTTGAAGATTCTCCCATAGCCCGAACCCGTACGGCCGCAGCACGACGCATCCGCGCACCGGAGAATAGGAAACGAGCTGCGCTTTGAGACAAACCGCCGTATACCAGGCGGAGAGATCGGCGGCTTTCGGAGGAATCTCCTTGACGACGACTTGCGCCGCTGGTTCGGACATGACCGGCCCCGTTTCGCGCGCGATGCCGCGACGGCCTTCGTGGACGAGCGCTGGGGACTTGCCGGGATGCCCGCGAATCGAACCGCGATGGCGAAGCTTACGCGCCTCTATACCCGCACCGGCGACGACGGCACCACCGGCCTCGTTGGCGGCAGCCGCATCGCCAAGAGCGCGCCGCTCATCGACGTCTACGGCACCGTCGACGAGCTGTCGAGCGCGATCGGCGTGGCGCGAGCCGCGCTGCGCCCCTCGCTCGACGCGCAGGCTCGAGCGTTGCGCCTCGACGCGTGGCTGGCTTGGACGCAGGACGCGCTCTTCAACCTCGGCAGCGATCTCGCGACGCCGCCGGAACGCCGCTCGCCGGACGGGCCTTCGGTGGGCCCCGCCGACGTCGCCGCGCTCGAGCGCGCGATCGACGAGGCTCAGCAAGAAGTCGCGCCGCTCACGTACTTCGTGCACCCCGGCGGCTGTCCGGCGGGCGCGCACCTGCACCTCGCCCGCACGATCTGCCGTCGTGCCGAGCGTCTCGCCGTGGCAATTGGAGAGCGCGACGAGAGCCTCCCGCCGGAGGCCCTGCGCTACCTCAACCGGCTCTCGGATGCGCTGTTCGTGTGGGCACGCTGGATCAACGGGGCCGTGGCGATGCCAGAGCATCGCTGGAATCCCAAGAGCGAACCGCCGCCACCGTAGGTCCGGCTACGCAGGAGTCCGAACCGACGCCGGAATGTCTTTCTTCTCCCAGCTGTTCGCAACGACCGACGTCGCGAAGTTGCGAGAGCTCGGTAGCCGCAGGATTCTTCGCCGCGCCCTAACGGCGAAGGATCTCGTCGCGATCGGCCTGGGAACGATGATCGGCGGCGGCATCTTCACGACGATCGGGACCGGCGTTAAAGGCGCCGGACCCGCGGTCATCGTCTCGTACCTGCTTGCCGGCCTTACGTCGTTCTTCGCCGCCCTCTGTTACGCGGAGTTGGGCGCGATGGTTCCGGTCGCGGGAAGCGCCTACACCTACGCATACGCCACCATGGGCAAGCTCTTCGCGTGGATCATCGGCTTCGCGCTTATCTTCGAATACGGCATCAGCGCGGCTCCCGTGGCGCAGCAGTTTTCGGCATCAATTCAGGACGTGTTCAAGACCATCGGGCTGTCGCTGCCCGCGTGGGCGCAGCAGTCCAATCTCATCGTCAACGGGCCCTGGTGGAATCCGGGCAGCTGGGACCTGCTTCACTCGCAGTACGACGTCGTCGGTGCGCTGTTCGTCATCGGACTCAGCGTGCTGCTCTCGGTCGGCATACGCGAATCGGCGACCACGAACAACGTCTTCGTCGTGCTGAAGATATCGGCGCTCGTCGTCTTCGTCATCGCCGGGCTCTTCCTGTTCCACGCGGCGAATCTGAGCAATTTCAACCCGATCGGGTGGGGATCGCTGCGCCCCTTCGGCGGCATGGCGGATTACTCGTCATCCGCCCAGCCGTACGGCATCATCGCCATTGGGGCGTACGTCTTCTTCAGTTACATCGGATTCGACACCGCAACCACGACGGCCGAGGAATGTAAGAATCCGCAGTTTGACGTTCCCGTCGGCGTCATCGGGGCGCTCGCGATCGGGACCGTGATCTATTGCGCGACGGCGATCGTGCTGGTGGCCGCCGTGCCGTGGAGCGCCGTTCCGATCAAGAACCCGCTGGTCTACGCGCTCGCTCCGCTTCACCTTCCGGTTCTGAACTGGGTTATTACGATCGGCGTGCTCGCCGGCACGACGAGCGTCGCGCTGGCGTCGCTGCTCGGTCAATCGAGAATCTTCTACGTTATGGCCCGCGACGGGATGCTGCCGCCGGCGGTCGCCGTGATCCATCCGCGCTTCAAGACGCCGCTGCGCACGACGCTGCTCACCGGCGCCGCGGTAGCGGTCCTCGCGCTGATCGTGCCGTTGAACAACCTGCTGAACCTCGTAAACATCGGAACGCTCATCGCGTTCACGGTCGTGTGCGCCGGCGTGCTCTATCTTCGCAAACGCAAGCCCGACATGCCGCGAAGCTTCCGCGTGCCCTTCGTGCCGCTCTTTCCGATCCTCGGAATCGTCTTCTCGCTCTTCCTCGCCGTCTTCGGCCTGTCGCGCGCGACGTGGACGTGGTTTCTCATCGCGCTCGTCGCGGGGCTCATCTTCTTCTTCGCCTACGGCTTCCGTAACTCGGACCCGGCGAACGTCGTTCCGGTCGAAGAGCCCGAAGGGCTCAGCGAGCTTCCCTAGCGGGCTACTGCGGCGCGGCACCCGGCTGCGGCGCCTGGCCGATGCCGGGCGTGCGAACCTCGATGCGCGCCTGCCGCGGGTCGTACGTCGCGCGCACGTGGAGCGCGCGCGCGATCGCGTCGAGCGAGATCATGACGCGGCCTCGCACGCGAAACGGCGCATGCTTGAGCGTGAGCGGCATGCCGTCGAGCGTTGCGTGCGCGTCGCCGACGCGTACGCGCAGAACTTGACCGCCGAGCACCACGGTGATGCCCCCTTTGGCGTCGGCCTCGGTTTCCGCGCCGAGCGCGTCGGCAATAGAGCGCAACGGCACGTAGGCCCGGTCGCTCGCAGTCGTAACGGGCGCGACGTCGCTTTCGACGCGCTCGCCGTCTACCAGCACGACGATCGGCCTCGAGAAGGCCAGCAGTGCCGCGATTCCCAGCCCCGCGGCCGCCACCGCTGCAAGCTCGCGCCACCCTAGAGCGGCGTAGAGCTCGCGCGCGCGAGCGATCACGCGACGGACTCCTCCGGGCGCGCGCCGCCGATCTCTGCCGCATACGCCGGATACTTCTCGGCGATCACTTTCTCGATCTCGAGGCGCAGCATCCCGAGCAGTTCGCTCTCCGGGTACGTGCCGACGAGCTCGCCCGCGCGGTAGATCGCACCCTTGCCCTTTCCTCCGGCAACGCCGACGTCGGCCATCTTAGACTCGCCGGGACCGTTGACGACGCAGCCCATGACGGCCACCTTCACCGGCGCGCTGTACGACTTTGCGATCGCCTCGACGGCGCGGCCCAGCTCGAGCACCGAGATCTCCGCGCGTCCGCACGAGGGGCACGCGGTAATCTCGAAGCCCTTTTCACGCAGGCCGAGCGATTTGAGGATGCCCCAGCAAACCGGCACCTCTTCGATCGGGTCGTCGGCCAGCGAGACCCGGATCGTGTCGCCGATGCCTTCCCAGAGCAGAATGCCAAGGCCGATCGACGACTTGATCGTGCCGTCGCGAAGCAAGCCCGCTTCGGTGATGCCGAGATGCAGCGCGTAGGGCGTGCCGCGTTCGCGCAAGCGCGCGTCGGCAAGACGGTACGCCTCGACCGTCGTGGCGACGTCGTGCGCTTTGAGCGAAATCGCGATGTCGGTGTGGCCGTGCTCTTCCAGCATCTCGACGTGGCGCAGCGCGGAGAGCAGCATCGCCTCGGCCGTGTGTCCGAGCGATTGCTCGAGATCGGGTGCGAGCGAACCCATGTTGACGCCGACGCGGATCGGGATTCCCCGCGCCTGCGCTGCCGCAACGACCTCGGCGACCTTCTTCGGATCGCGGATGTTTCCCGGATTCAAGCGCAGCTTCGCAACGCCGGCCTCGATCGCGGCCAGCGCCATCTTGTGATCGAAATGAATGTCGGCAACGATCGGCACCGGCGAACGATAGACGATTGCGGGCAGGCCGGCGGCATCGGGCGGATCTTTCACGGTTACGCGCACGACCTCGCAGCCTTCCATCGCGAGCCCATAGACCTGTTCGAGCGTCGCGTCGGCGTCGGCAGTGTCGGTCGTCGTCATGGACTGCACGACGACCGGATGATCGCCGCCGATCCAGACGCTCTTGGCGTCGGACTTTCCGGTCTTGTTTTGCAAGAATATCGGCTTGCTCTTGCGGCGAAGTCGCAGCACGCTAGCTCTCAATCCCCGGCATGCTTACATCACTCCTTGTCCGCTCGCGATGCGAACGATGTCGTGGAAGGCGACGAGCACGATCAGCGCCATCAACGCGGCAAAACCGGCGAGATGAACCATCGCCTCTTTCTCTGGATCTACCGGCCGGCCGCGAATGAGCTCGGCGATGATGAAGGCGGCGCGGCCGCCGTCGAGCGCCGGCACCGGCAGCAGGTTGAAGAGCCCCAGCGCGAACGAGATCGTCGCCGCCAGGGTAAAATATGGCCCCCAACCCCAGTCCTGCACGGTCGCGGCCATCTGCCCCATACCGATCGGTCCCGCGACCTGCGGCGCGTACTTCGAGAACTGCGTGACGAGCAGCGCGACGCTGCCGAACGTTTCGTTTGCGATCGTCGTAAACTGCGCGGCGCTCTCGCGCAGCGCGAGGCCGACGCCGACGCGCTCGAACGCAGGCACCGGAGCGAAGCCGATGCAGCCCAGGGTCTTGCCGACCTGCGCCGGACAGGGCTTGGGCACGACGGAGACCTCGGTGCGCGCGCCGTTACGCTCGTACGCGACGTCGAGGCGGGTGCCCAGAGACCGATGGATCGTGTCTATGAGGATCTTGCCGTTTTCGATGGCAACGCCGTCGACGCCGACGATGCGATCGCCCGGGAGAATGCCGGCAATCGCCGCCGGCGATCCCGGCACGACTTCGCCCACGACGGGCTGGGAACGGTCGCTCGGGACTCCGAACGCAAGCGCCGAGATCAGGAGGATCGCGTAACAGAGAACGAAGTTCGCGACCGGTCCGGCCAGGACGATTGCGAGACGCTGCCACGGTGACTTCGACTGAAAGTTCGTCGGGGCGGGAACTTTACGCTCGCGAAACTCCCGCTGCTGTTCGGCTTCCGAAGACCGCGCGTCCTCGCCTTCCATGGCGCAGAAGCCGCCGATGGGCAGCATGCGAAGCGAATAGTGCGTACCGCTGCGCGGGCTGGTCCACCCGGCGAGCTTGGGGCCGAATCCTACGGAGAACTCGTTGACGCGCACGCCGTTGCGCCGCGCGACCAAGAAGTGTCCGTACTCGTGAAGCACGACCAGCACCGAGAGCATCACGAGGAACGTGACGACCTTCTCGGCTCCGACGAAACTGACGACGGCTAAGATACTCAACGGCGCGACGACCTTTCGATGGATTCCACTATCCGCCCGGCGGTCTCCCGAGCTTCCCGGTCGGCCGCCCTCACCCCGCTTAGGCTCGGCTCGCCGGTCCCCGTCAGGTTCATCGTCTCCTCGATGACGGGCGCGATCCGGCCGAAGGGAATCCTTCCTCCTACAAACGCGTCTACGGCAACTTCGTTTGCGGCCGAGAGCACGGCAGGCAGGGTCGCGGCCCCGGCAAGCGCTTCGTACGCCAGCCGAACGCACGGGAACCGCACAGGATCGGCGGGTTCGAAATCGTACCGCAGGGCGGCCTCCCCGGCCTTGCTTCCCAGGGCTTCGAGCACGCCTTGCGCCGGCGCCGCGCCCCCGAGCCGTTCCGGATAAGCGAGCGCGTACCCGATTGGGACCCGCATGTCGGGTGCGGCTAGCTGCGCCTTGACGCTGCCGTCGGCGAAGACGATGAAGCCGTGCACGATGGATTGCGGATGCACGGCGATGCGAATGCGCTCGCCGGGGAAATCGAAGAGGCGGCTGGCCTCGATCACTTCCAGGCCCTTGTTCATCATCGTAGCGGAGTCGATCGTGTTCTTCGTACCCATCCGCCACGTGGGATGCGCGAGCGCCGCGTCCACTCCGGCATTCTCGATTTCCTCGGACGACGCACGCCAAAACGGACCGCCCGACGCCGTCAGCACGATCTCGGCAACGCTCGAATGCGCTTCGCCGACGAGGCATTGGAAGATCGCGCTGTGCTCGCTGTCCACCGGCAGCAAGCGGGCCCCGCTCCTGCGCGCCGATTCGACGAGCAGCGCGCCGGCCGCGACGATCAGCTCTTTGTTCGCAACCGCGACGTCCGTGCCGCGCGCGACGGCGGCGAAGACGGCGTCGAACGCTACGGCCCCGTCGGTCGCCGCAAGCACGATATCCGGTTCGCTCTCGACGGCGACGGCGAGCAGCCCGTCGGGACCGTCGGCTGCCGTCGTCGCGACCCGCACGCCGAAGCGGCGTGCCTGATCCGCTAAGAGCTCGACGTTGCGTCCCGCCGCCAGGCCGACGACCTCGAAACGCTCGGGGAAGCGCGCGACGACGTCGAGCGCTTGGGTGCCGATGGAACCCGTCGATCCCAAGATCGCGACGCGTTTGCGATCCATCACTGTACCTGCAAAATTCCCAGCAGGTGCAGCGTCGCGAAGAACGCTACGCCGCCGAGCAAGTACGAGTCGAAGCGGTCTAAAACGCCCCCGTGCCCTTGAATCATCGCCCCCGCATCCTTGACGCCCGCATCGCGTTTGAAAGCCGATTCGACGAGATCGCCGACCTGCGCCGCGACCGCGGTCGCGACGCCGAGCACCGCGCCCTGCCACGCCAAGAGGTGGAGCTGCGGCACGCGCGTCGCCGCGACCGCCACCAGCACCACGATAAGCAGCGATCCGACCGAGCCTTCGACGGTCTTTTTCGGCGAGATTTTCGTGAGGCTGTGGCGACCCAGGCTGGTGCCGATGATCATGCCGAAAATGTCGGTGAGCGCGATGATGACGATGACGTAGAACGTGAGCCAGACGCCGTCTCCCGGTATTTGGCGGATGAAGACGAAGTACGTGAGCAGCTTGCCGATGTACAGGACCGCGAGAAGCGTGTAGGCCGTGCGGGCGAAGTACCCTTTCTGCTCGCCGTACATTCCGATCGAAAACGCGACGATCGCGATGCCCGCGAGCAGCACGCCCTCCCACTTGTGCAGCAGGTTGAAGACGGCCATCGCCACGTACGCGCAGACGCCGAGCACCGCCACGGGATACTCGAGGGGCTGTCCTTTTATCGAGCACATCGCGCTGAACTCGTAGATGCTCGCCAAGCCGATCGCGAGCAGCAGCAGGTAAAACGCCCATGGGAAGAGCACGCTCGAAAGCCCGATCGCCGCAACGATCAGGCCGACGACCACACGGCGGGCGCTCAAGCCCCGCCGAAGCGCCGTTCCCGCCGCGTAAATTCGGTCAGTGCTCGTACCAGGTCATCCTTTGAGAAGTCGGGCCAGTAGACGTCGGTCATGACGAGCTCGGCGTAGGCCGCCTGGTAGAGCATGAAGTTGGACAACCGGTGCTCTCCACCCGGGCGTATCAAGAGGTCGAGCTCCGGCAGATCGGCCGTGTACAGGTATCTGCCGATTACCTCTTCGTCTATCCCCTCGGGGTCTATGGTTCCGCGCGCGACGTCGCGCGCGATCGCTCGAACCGCGCGCTCGAGCTCGGCGTGCGAACTATAGTTCACCGCCATGTTCAGGAGCAGGCCCGTGCTGGCCGCCGTCTCCGCCTGAAGCTCGGCGAGCGCGGTCCGCGGCGCTGCGGGAAGCGACTCCCATTCGCCGATCACCCGCACCCGCACGTTGTTGCGCCGCAGTTCGAGAAGCTCGTTGCGCGCGAAGTGCACGCATAGCTCGAAGAGCAGCGAGATTTCGCGAGCGTCGCGGTTCCAGTTTTCGGTCGAAAAGCCGTAGACCGTGAGCGCGCCGATCCCGAGGTCGCTCGCAGCGCGCGTCACCCGCCGCAGCGCGATCATCCCTCGGCGGTGTCCCTCGATCGCGGGGAGTCCCCGCTCGCGCGCCCAGCGGCGGTTGCCATCCATGATGATGGCGACGTGACGCGGCACGGTGCCGGGATCGGTGCCGAGGCGCAAGCCTGCGGACAACGAGACGCTCACTCCGCCGAACTCCGTTCCCCGCCGGTGCGGGCGAGAGGTTCGTACGACTCGTAGCCGACCGTCAGGTCGGCGGTGGCGTCTCCATGCGTTTTCAGCCGCAGGACGCGCAGCGCGCCGCAGCCGATCCACGAACCAAAGGGCCGCAGAACGTCCACGCGCACGCGCTGATCGCGCAGTGCCAGCCGCGCTTGCACTTCGGGCACGAGCACGAGATCCTCGCTCACACCTCCATAATCTCTTTCTCTTTCGCAACCACCAGCGCGTCGATCTCCTTGACGTACCGGTCCGTCAGCTTCTGCAAGGCATCTTGCATGCGCTTGTTCTCGTCCTCGGTGATCTCCGCGGCTTTGAGCTTCGCGCGCAACTCGTCGTGCGCCTTATGCCGCACGTTTCGGACGGCAACCCTGCCGTCTTCGGCCTTTTTCTTAACCACCTTTGCAAGGTCTCTGCGCCGCTCTTCGTTGAGAGGCGGAATCACGAGGCGGATGCTCGAGCCGTCTACGTTGGGCGTCAAACCGAGGTCGCTCTTCTCGATCGCCTTGCGAATGTCGCCGACGACGCCCTTGTCCCAAGCGGCGATAAGCAGCGATCTCGAATCGGGAGTGCTCACGCCCGCGATCTGCTTGAGCGGGACCGGCTGTCCGTACGCCTCCACTGTGAGCCTGTCCAGCAACGCCGGAGAAGCGCGGCCCGTCCGTATCGAGGCGAATTCGCTGCGGGTCGCTTCCACGCACTTGTGCATTCTCGATTCGATTTCTTTGAAATACGCGTCCAACATCGTTTACACGCTCCTCGCAGCGGCCGGAACCGCCGATTCCTTGCGCCCGACGTACGTTCCGATCGGCTCGCCCCAGATCACGCGCCGGATGTTTCCCGGAACGCCCATGTCGAAGACGATGACCGGCAGGGCGTTGTCCATGCACAAGGCCATCGAAGTCGAGTCCATCACCTCCAAGCCGAGTTGGAGAACGTCCATGTACTCGAGGCGCTCGAAGCGCGTCGCTCCCGGGTGTTTCTTCGGGTCGGCGGAGTAGATGCCGTCCACCTTCGTGGCTTTGAGGATCGCTTCGGCGTTCACCTCGACCGCGCGCAGCGCCGCAGTGGTGTCGGTCGTAAAGTACGGATTGCCGGTCCCCGCCGCAAAGATGACGACGCGGCCCTTCTCGAGGTGCCGGATGGCGCGGCGCCGGATGTACGGCTCGGCGATCTGATGCATCGCGATCGCCGTCTGCACGCGCGAGGCGACGCCCATGCGCTCGAGCGCGTCCTGCAGCGCGAGCGCGTTGATGACGGTGGCGAGCATGCCCATGTAATCGGCCGTCGAGCGATCCATGCCCGCCTCTTCGTGCACTTTTCCGCGCCAGATGTTGCCGCCGCCGACGACGATTGCGACGGAAACGCCCGATCTGCTCACTTCGGCGATCTGCTCGGCCATCACGCGGGTCGTGTTGACGTCGACGCCGCTGCCGTCCCCGGTGAAGGCCTCGCCGGAAATCTTCAGGAGAACGCGAGCGAAACGCGGTCCGTCGGTGTCACTCACCCAATGCATATCTCGCGAAGCGGCGGATGCGGATGTTCTCTCCGAGCGATCCGATCGAACGGTGGAGAAGGTCGCCGACGCTCATCGAGTCGTCCTTCACGAACGCCTGGTCGAGCAGGCATCGCTCCTCGTACCACTTGTTGAGCTTGCCTTCGACGATCTTCTCGGCAACCTCGGGGGGCTTTCCGGCCGGCACGCTTGCGCGAAACTCTTCGCGCAGCGCTTCGACGACTGCGCCCGGCACGGCGGAGCGGTCGAGATACTCAGGCGACATCGCCGCAACGTGCATGGCAATGTCGCGAGAGAGCTCGGCGAACTTCGGGTTGCGTGCTACGAAGTCGGTCTCGCTGTTGATCTCTACGAGCACGCCGATCTTCCCGCCGGCGTGGATGTAACTGCTCACGAGTCCCTCGTCGGCGGCGCGCTCCGCCTTTTTCGCCGCCTGCGAAGCGCCGCGCTCGAGCAGCAGGGCCTTGGCCCTCTCGGCGTCGCCCGCGGCGTCCACCAAGGCGCGCCGGCAATCCATCATCGGTGCGCTCGTCTCGTCGCGCAACGCCTTGATTTCCTCGGGTTTGGGCTGATAAGAGATCACAGACCCGCCTCCGCCATCGTCGCGGGTGCCTCTTCTACGAGCTCTTGCGGCGCGGCGTCGTAGACGCCCTCGTCGTACGCGCTCTCGCCTTCGGTCCTGCCTTCGATGATCGCGTCGGCAATTTTCCCAACCATGAGCTTGACCGCGCGAATCGCGTCGTCGTTGCCCGGTATCGGATAGTCGATCTCGTCGGGATCGCAGTTCGTGTCTATGACCGCGATGATCGGAATCTTCAGCTTGCGCGCTTCGAGAACCGCGATGCGCTCTTTCTTCGGATCCACGATGAAGACGGCGTCGGGCAATCGGTGCATGTCCTTGATGCCGCCCAAGAAGCGTTCGAGGCGATTCATCTCATCTTGCAGCGTCGCGACCTCTTTCTTCGGAAGACGGTCGAAGTCGCCCTGAGTCTTCATGTTCTCGAGCTCGCGCAGTCGCGCTATACGCTTTTGAATCGTCGAGAAGTTGGTTAGCGTCCCGCCAAGCCAGCGTTGGTTTATGAAGAACGTGCCGGCTCGTTCGGCCTCTTCGCGAACGACGTCCTGCGCCTGCTTCTTCGTGCCGACGAACAGAATGACGCGCCCCTCGCGCGCCAGGTTCCTGACGACGTCGTAGGTCTCGCGAAGTTTTTGGACGGTAAGCGCGAGATCGATGATGTAGATCCCGTTGCGCTCCTGAAAGATGAACGGCTTCATCTTCGGGTTCCAGCGGCGGGTTTGATGTCCGAAATGGACGCCCGCCTCCAGGAGCTCCCGCATGGTAACGACGCTCATGGCGTAAACCTTTCTGGCTCCCGGCCGCCGGCCATCCTAGGCGTTGCGGTCTCGTTTTGCGGAGCCATCGCCACCCTGCCTCCGTGCGGGGTGTAGTAATTTGACAACCGCGCGATTATAACATGAGAGCGCCGCCCCACCAAGCGCGGCCCGAGGGGCGGAAAGCAAGCGAGCCAGGGCTAAGACTTTGGGCGGCAACGCCGAAGGCGCGCGGGATGCGCTGGCTGGTCACCGGGGGACTCGGGTTTATCGGCTCCCACTTCGTTCGTCTTGCCCTCGCGCAGCGGCCCGACGTTCGGATCGTCAACCTCGACGCGATCACCTATGCCGGTAATCCGGCCAACCTCCGCGACGTCGAAAGCGACGCCCGCTACCGATTCGTCAAAGGAGACGTTCGCGACCCCGCTGCCGTCAGGGAAGCCCTCTCGGACGGCGCCGACGCCATCGTCAACTTTGCGGCGGAGACACACGTGGACCGCTCGATCGTAGATCCCGAGGCCTTTCTGCGCACCGACGTCCTCGGCACGTTCGTCCTGCTCGAGGCGGCCCGGGAGCTGGCAATTCCGCGTTATCTTCAGGTGTCCACCGACGAAGTCTACGGCGACGTGCGGCAAGGCGAGTCGGTCGAGAGCGACCCGTTGCGGCCGCGCAGCCCGTACGCGGCGAGCAAAGCCGGCGCGGACCTCCAAGTCTTGGCCTATCACGCGACGTACGGCACGCCCGTGCTGATCACGCGCGGCAGCAACACGTACGGCCCGTATCAGTACCCCGAGAAAATCGTGCCGCTCTTCGTAACCAACCTGCTCGAGGACCGGCGGGTGCCCCTCTACGGCGACGGCCGGCAGATCCGCGACTGGCTCTTCGTGGAAGACCACGCGCGCGCCGTGCTGTGCGTGCTCGAAGCCGGCACGGTCGGGAGCGTTTACAACGCCGGCGGCGGTTCGCCGCTTAGGAACGTCGAACTGACGCGCATGCTGGTGCGAGGCTGCGGCCGCACGATGGAGACGCACGTCGAGCACGTCGCCGACCGGCCGGGTCACGACCGGCGGTACGCGATCGACTCTTCAAAACTCCACGCCTTAGGCTGGAAGCCGCGCGTGCCGCTGGCGGAAGGGATTGCGCTGACCATCGACTGGTACCGCGACAACGCCTCCTGGTGGCGCCCGCTGCGGGCACGAAATGGCTAGCGGCGGCGACATCAAAGGCATCATACTAGCGGGCGGGCTCGGCACGCGCCTGCGGCCGCTTACGAAGGTGACGAACAAGCATCTTCTGCCCGTCTACGACAAGCCGATGATCTACTACCCGCTCGAGGCGCTCTGCGAGGCCGGCATTCGCGACATCATGCTCGTCACCGGCGGAAACTCGGCCGGCGAGTTTCTTCGCCTGCTCGGTAACGGCGCCGAGTTCGGGCTGAACGACATTTACTATACGTTCCAAGACGGCGAAGGCGGCATCGCCGACGCGCTGCGGCTGTGCGAGCACTTTGCAGATGGGGGCCGCATCGTCGTCGTCCTTGGCGACAACATCCTCGAGAAGAGCATCGCGCCGTACGTCGCAAACTTCCGGCAGCAGGCTTCCGGCGCGCGCATCCTTCTAAAGGAGGTTGACGACGCCCATCGGTTCGG
Source organism: Vulcanimicrobiota bacterium (assembly GCA_963790985.1). Classification (GTDB taxonomy): domain Bacteria; phylum Vulcanimicrobiota; class Vulcanimicrobiia; order Vulcanimicrobiales; family Vulcanimicrobiaceae; genus Cybelea. Next base: position 684,899 of record CAWBQB010000003.1, on the reverse strand, counting down.
CGTGCCGGCGTTCGACGGCGAGCGCATCGCCGGCATCGAGGAAAAGCCGGCTCAGCCGAAAAGCCGATACGCCGTCACCGGCGTGTACATGTACGACGCGCGCGTCTTCGACTTCATCCGGACGCTCGAGCCGTCGGCGCGCGGCGAGCTGGAGATCAGCGACGTAAACAACCGCTACATCAAAGAAGGCGGCCTCTGCTACGACGTGCTGGATGGCTGGTGGAGCGACGCCGGGACGTTCGAAAGCCTCTTTCGCGCCGGCGACCTCGTGGCGCGTGCGCGCCGAGGAAGGCTAGGAGTGCGGGAGGTGGATCGGTAGCAGCGCGATCGCGACGATCACCAGAATGCCGGCGAGCGCGCCGCGGAACCACCGCTCCGGCAGCTTCGTCACGAAGTGCGAACCGACGAAAACGCCGGGTATCGATCCCAACAGCAGCGATCCCGCAATCGCGGGATTAACGTCGCCGATGCGCCAGTGACCTATCAGCGACGGCACGAGCACGACCACGGCAAAAGCGAGATCGGTCCCGACCAGACGGCGCAGGGCGACCACGGGCGCCACGAGCAGCAAGAGGGGCAGGGTGAGCGAGCCGGCACCGATGGACGTGATGCTCACGGTTATGCCGACGAAGAATCCGATGAGGGCGAGCTTGATCGTCGGCAGCTTGTTGGCCGCCGTCTCTGCGAAATCGCTGCCCAGCTTGCGATTGAAGATGATTCCCCCAGCCGAGACGAGCAATGCCGCTGCGACCGCCAAGCGCAGGACGCGCTCGAGCGAGTGGATGTCGAGAACCTTGTGCAAGTACACGCTGAGCGCGACGCCGATGATCGCGCCGGGAAGACCGCCGAGCGAAAGCCGCCAGAGAACCGACACTTGTACGGTCCGCTTCTGCACGTGCGCGAGCATCGCAACCAGGCGCGTTCCCAGGGCGAAGAGCAAATCCGAGCCGATCGCGTTGTCGGTGCCGACGCCGAGGAAGATCAGCAGCGGGGTCGTGATCGCCCCGGCGCCCACCCCGCTGTACGCGGTGCAGGCCCCGACGACGAAGCCCACGATCACGTAGCTCAGGTTCACGGACGCGTCATCGCCTCGATGTACTCGACGAACGACGCCGCCGATTCGGAGACCGTCTGTTTCGTCGTCTCGATCGTCAAATCGGGATTCTCGGGAATTTCGTACGGCGACGAAATGCCCGTGAAGCGCGGTATGTCGCCCGAACGCGCTCGTTTGTAGTGGCCCTTTACGTCGCGGCTTTCGGCGGTCTGCAGATCGCAGGCGACATAGACCTCGTGGAAGCGGCCCGGGTACGACGCGCGCGCTCTTGCGCGATCGTCGGCAAAGGGTGAGATCAGCGCGCAGACGACGACGAATCCGCCGTCCGCGAGCAACGCGGCGACCGCCGCCGCGCGGCGCACGTTCTCGGCACGATCCTCTTCCGAGAAACCAAGATCCACGTTGAGCGACGTGCGCAGGGTATCGCCGTCGAGCACGTAAACGTGTCGGCCGCGATCGAAGAGCATGCGCTGCACGGCCATAGCGAGCGTGGACTTGCCGGCGCTCGGAAGACCAGTAAGCCAGAAGACGCCGCCGGTGTGGCCGTTGCGCCAGAAGCGTTCGGCCGGCAGCACCGACGACAGTTGCGCGATCACGTCGGTCGCGCCCTCGGAGCGCGGACGGCCGATAACGGAGCGCACGCGACCGCCCGCGACCACGTTGGTGCCGTGGAGCAGGACGAAGCGCCCGATGCTCGTCGTCTCGAGCTCGTCGTCGGCCGCGATCAGTTCGCGCGCCGCGAGCGTCACGACGCCGACGTCGCCCTTGGCGATGACCTCGCCCGGCTTGCCGTCGAGGCTGTCGGGGTCGATGACTTCGTCGATGCGCTGCAGCGTCACCGGCATCTCGCGCGTCCCGATGCGCAGGCGGAGCGATTCTCCGGCCATCGCCGGATCGCTTCCGAGCCAGACGACCGTTGCCTGAACCGCATGCCCGAGCGCGGGCCCGTCGCCCGGGTAGCTCGCAACGGCGCCGCGGTCTACGAAGATACGCTCGTCGAGGACGATTGCGGCGGCGTCGCCTGCTCGCGCCTCGTCAACCTGCGCCGGCCATTTGTGGATCGCGGTGACTACGGCGTCGGTCTGCAGCGGCCAGAAGACGATGCGTTCGCCGACGCGCAGGGTTCCCGTTTCGACCCGGCCGGCGATCACGCGGCTGTTGTCGCGCCGATAGACGTCTTGGACGATGAAGCGCAACGGGCCGCCGGCGTGCGCCGTATACGGCTGAAGCCGCTCCAGGGCTTCCAGCAGCGTCGGCCCCTTCCACCAGCTCCAACGGCGGCTGCCGTTGGCGACGTTGTCGCCGTCGCGCGCCGCGACCGGAACGATGTCGATCGGCGTGATGTTGAGCTGCTCGAGAAACGCGCGCACTTCGTCACGCCGCTGAACGAACGCGGTCTCCGGCTCGGGGCTCAGATCCAGCTTGTTGACCGCGACGAGCACTTCCTTAAATCCGAACCATTGCAGGAACAGCGCCTGCTTGCGCGTCTGCAGCGTGATGCCTTCGTCGACGGCGACCACCATGATCGCGGCATCTACTTCCGAAGCGCCGGTAAGCAGGTTGCGGATCAGCTCGCGATGGCCGGGCGCGTCCACGAAAACGTAGTCGCGGTCGGGCAGCCGCAGCCATATGCGCGAAATATCGAGCGTGATCGCTTGATCGCGTTCGAGCTGAAAGGCGTCGAGCAGAAACGAGTACTCGATCGGCACGCCGCGCTTCGCGCTCGAGCTCTCCAGCTCTTCGAGCTTCTTGGCGGTGACCTGACCGAGGTCGACCAGCATTCTTCCGAGGATCGTCGACTTGCCTGCGTCCACGTCCCCCACCATGACTATGCGAACCTGTTTCACATGTATCCCGTCGTACGAAGCCGCTCGAAAGCATCTTCGCTTTCGGCATCCATAGTGCGTCCCGCTCGCTCGGGCTCGCGGGTTTTCTCCAGCTCGGCGATCACTTCGTCCAGCGTCTCCGCCGTGCTCGGAATCGGTATGGTGATGTTGCTCTCACCCAGAGAACGATAGCGCATCCCGTCGCGTGCCAAATAGAGCGGCACGAACGGAATGTTCTCCTGCCGGTGGTAGCGCCAGATGTCCAGTTCGGTCCAGTGCAGGAGAGGATGGATGCGCACGTGCGCGCCGTCCGGCACTTCGTATGGGAAGAAGTCCCAAAGCTCCGGCGGCTGCGTGCGCGGATCCCAAGAGCCGTCGGCGTTGCGCGGGCTGAAGATGCGTTCTTTCGCGCGGATCGCCTGCTCGTCGCGGCGGATGCCGAGAATGATCCCGCGATATCCTTCGCGCGCGATAAGCGCGCGAAGCCCCGCCGTCTTGCGAGCTGCGTGCCGCGCGGCCGGCGGCAGCGTCTGATCGACCGTGCTCTCGGGCGGGCACTGTTCGTTGAGCACCGGCAGCTTCCAGTCGCGCACTAAGCGGTCGCGGAACTGATAGACTTCGGGAAACTCCATACCGGTGTCGAGCAGCACCATCGGAAACGGAACCTCGCCGAGGAACGCCTTGCGCACCATCCACAAGAGCGCGGTGGAGTCCTTGCCGATGGACCACAGCATGGCCACCGGCGAAACGCACGAGAACGCCTCGCGCAAAATGTAGATAGTCCGCGACTCGAGTGCGTCGAGGTCGGGATCTGTTACCGTCGGCATCACGGGGATTTAATCGGCCTCCTCAAACGCTTTTCCTACCGGCTCCATGTCTGAAGCGCGGTCGGAGGGGTTTTCACGGAGAATTTCCTCGAACACTTCGTACCGGTGCACCGGCACGTGGCGCGGCGCCTCGATTCCCAACTTCACTTGTTCGCGGTCGAGCCCCACGACGAGAATCCGCACATCGCGCCCGATCATAATAGATTGGTTGGTCTTACGGCTGAGCACCAGCATCGGGAAGCCCTCCTTGGCAGACGCGTTCTTCGCGCGACCCCATGCCGTCGCCTCCGCGCCGGGAGCGGATTCGCGCCCACAACCGCTATTTACAATTAAGAAGAGGGCGACGTTTGTCGCTTCCGGAATTCGGTGCGCCTAAGGAGGGCCGTTTCGATGGTCAAAGACGTCGCGTTCTTCGCCTACTCGGTACGGGACGTGCCGCGAGCGCGAAAATTCTATCAGGAGACGCTCGGCTTGGTGCCGGGCATGTCGTACGGCGACGACTGGATCGAGTTCGACGTCGGGGGCACCGCATTCGGAATCGGCAACGGCGAAACGCTCGGCTTCGAACCGGGCGCGTCCACCGGCGCGATGTTCGAGGTTGACGACGTCGGCGCGATGGCCGAACGTTTAAAGGAGCGCGGGGCGGAGGTGGGCGAGGTACGCGAGTTCCCGGCCTGCCGTATGTGCTTCGCGCGCGACCCCGAGGGGAATCGCTTCGGGCTGCACCAACGCAAGCCGCCTGCATAACCTGCTCACTCGCGGGGCAGCGCCGCGGCGAACTGCGCCGCGTGAAGGCGCGCGTACGCGCCGCCCTTCGCGAGAAGCTCCTCGTGCGTCCCAACTTCCGCAACGCGCCCGCCTTCCAGGTAAAACACCTTGTTGGCTCTGCGCACGGTCGACAGACGGTGGGCGATGATCAACGTCGTACGCCCGGGCAAGAGACGATCCAGAGCCTGCTCGATCATCGCTTCGGAGTGACTGTCGAGCGCGCTCGTCGCCTCGTCGAGAATCAAGATACGAGGATCGCGCAAGACCGCGCGCGCGATCGCGATGCGCTGGCGCTCGCCGCCCGACAGTCGCACGCCGCGTTCTCCGACCTCGGTCGCGTAGCCGTCGGGAAAGCCGGCGACGAACTCGTCAACGTTCGCATCGCGCGCGGCTTGGCGCACCTCGTCGTCGCTCGCCCCGAGCCGGCCGTACCGGATGTTTTCGAGAATCGTGCCCCGGAACAGCTGCACGTCCTGCGGGACGATTGCTATCGCCGCGCGCAGCTCGCCCAAACGAAGCTGCGCGATGTCGACGCCGTCGAGGCGCACGCAGCCGGCCTGAGGTTCGTAGAAGCGCGGCACCAGATTTACCAGCGTCGTCTTGCCGGCGCCCGACGGACCGACCAGCGCTACCACCTCACCGGCCTCGATCGTCGCGTTGACGCCGTCCAGCGCCGGCGGCGCGTCCTCGCGATACCGCAAGGTTACGCCGTCATATTCGATACGGCCGCGCACGTCGCTCAATGCGACGGCTCCGGGCCGCTCGCGCACCTCGACGGGCAAGTCGAGCAGCTCGAAGACGCGCCCCGCGCCCACGACGGCTTTGCTGATGTCGCCGAAGAACGCCGCGACGCGGTTCATCGGGTTCATGAGGTTCACGAGAAGCCCCCAGTACATGAACACCTTGCCGGTGTCCATGCGCCCGACGAGCACTTCGCGCACGCTCAGCCATATAATCGCGACGACGGCCCCCACCATGATCGTCGAGACGACCAGCGGCTGCGTTTGAATGAACTGCGTGAGCTTCATGTACGCGCCGAAAAAGTCGTCGTTACGATTGCGGAACCGCCCGACTTCGAACTCCTCGCGGCCGAACGACTTCACGACGCGCTGGCCTTGCAAAATCTCCGAAAGGTTCGCGGTGAGATCCGCGATGCGCTGCTGCGAGCGGTGCGTGCCCGCGGCGATCAATCGTTGAAAGTTCGACACGGCGTAGGAGACGACGGGCGCGACCAGCACGAGGGAGAGCGTCAGCAGCCAGTCGAGATAGATCATCGTTGCAAACGACGAAACGAAGGTCGCCAGCGCCACGACGAGCTGGGGAACCGAGACGCTGACCGCGTCGATCATGATCTGCAGGTCGGTAGCGAAGCGCGCGATCAGTTCGCCCGGGCGCCACCGGTCGAACTCCCCGAGCGGAAGGTTAAGGAGCCGGTCGAACAGGCGTACCCGCAGACGTGCGACGAGGTGCTGGCCGCTCCACGCGGTGAGGTACGTCTGCCCGTAGATAGCCAGGTTGCCGAGAACGAGCGCGACCGCCGTCATGCCCAGGGAAAGGTAGAGCGCTCGCAGGTCCGGCGCGCTGCCGTGCAGCGGAACGAGCACTTGGTTGATGATGATGCGAAATGCCAGCGGCGGGACGATCGAGAGCACGCCCGCGAGGATGCCCATGCCCATTGCCAGGGCGATGCGGGGATAGTACGGGCGCGCCTCATTTGCGAGGCGCCGAAGGATCGAGCTGCGGCTCATCGGGGGCACGGTCTTGCCGTCGGCGGGGTGTGAAACCTCCCCCGGCGCGCCCCGGTACGTGATGGTGCAACACGCAGGAGGACCGCTCGAATCACAATGGATTGCTACTTTCACTCAAACGTACCGTCGGTCGCGCCGTGCGCGCAGTGCGGCAAGGCGATCTGCGCGACCTGTCGCGACGAACGCGGCAGCTGCCCGAGCTGCCGGCTCGCGGCGAAGGTTGACGCTGCGACCGCCACCCGTCCAAAAATCGGCGGCCACGTGCCGCCGCGCCCCGCGGCAGCGGTCCGGCACGTCGTCGTTTCCGCTCCGCCGGATCCGGTCGAATCGAAGGCCCTGGTCTCGCTCGGCTATCCCCTCTGGCCGCTGGCGTTGCTCTCGCTCCTCGACCGCAAACAATCGCGGGACCTGCGCCGGCAAGCCTTCAAGGCGCTCGGCTTCAACGCCGGCTTCTTCGCCTTCTGGGGCTTGCTGACGCTCATCGCGCAGATTCCGTTTCTGGGTTTCTCCGCCTGGGTGCTCGTGCCGCTCCTAGCGCCGCTCTTCCTCGTCGCCAGCGTCTACTACGGCATCAAAACCTGGAACGGCGATGACGTGCGAATACCGGTCGTGAGCAGCTGGCTCGACGAGCGGATGCCTCAGGGCGACGCGAACGCTCGATAGCGCGCAAGAAACGCATTCGCAGCCGTCTCGTGATCGACGACCGGCTGCGGATATGCGTCGTCGCCGAATAAGTCCAGGCCAAGCTGCGGCGTTTCCGCCACTCTGCCGAACCACGCGTCGAGCGGCACCTGCGCCAGCTCGGGCACCCACGATCGCACGTACGCGCCGGCCGGGTCGCAGCGCCGCCGTTGACGCTCAGGATTGTAGATGCGCGGAAACTGCGCCATATCGGCACCGACGCCGGCAATCCACTGCCAGTTGCCCGTAGCCAGGGCCGGATCGTCCTCCACGAGCCATCGCTCCCACTGCTCGCGCCCTACGCGCCAATCCACGCCCAGATCGAAGCAAAGGAACGACGCCGCGACCGCGCGGACGTGCGGGTGCATCCAACCGGTGCGCTCGAGCTGGCGAATTCCCGCGTCGACCAGCGGGTACCCCGTGCGCCCGTCGCGCCACGCCTGCAGCGCCGGATGCGATCGGCTCCAGGCAAAGTCGCGCATCCGGTCCTGCAGCGGCTCGTCGTGCGTGCCCGGATGAAACCACGCGAGCTGCAGGAAAAAATCCCGGCGCGCCAGCGACCGCAGATACAGCCGCAGCGATGCGCGCTCCTCGGGCAGCGCTAGCGGATCGGCGAGACGCTCGCGCACGGCGCGCACGATGGCACGGGCAGAAATCGTGCCAAACGATAGATGGGCGGCGAGCCGGGACGTGCTGCCGGCCGACGGGACGCGCCCTTCTGGGGCGTATCGTGCGGCGCGCTCGCGCAAGAACCGCTCGAAAAGCTCGAGCCCGGCACGCGAGCCGCCCGTGCCGGAAATGTCCGCGGCACCGAATTCGCTCGCTGCGGGGAGCGGTTCGCTCTCGAGACCGCCCACGACGAAGCGCAGCCAAAGCGGTTGTTCGTGCGACGCTACCGGCAGGTCTCGCCAGACATCGAAATAGGGCGCGAACGCGCGGTAGCCCAAGCCGGCGACGCTGCGCGCAGCTGCCCCTTCTTCGGGCGCAACCGCCGGCGCATCGTGAACGATCGCTACGGCAAGCGCCCGCTCTTCCAGCTCCGACTGCAGCGCCCGGTCGGCGCCAACGCCGGGCCCGTCGTAGGACGCGCTCCATGCAACGCCGGCCGCCCCGGCTGCGCGCGCGACCTCAGCGATGGCCGCGGCCGGCGCGCCGCGCCGTACGAGCAGACGGCTCCCGCGCGCTTGCAGCTCAACGTCCAGTGCGGCCACCGCAGCACAGTAAAACGCCGCGCGACGAGGAGAAGCCGCGAGGCGCTCCCGCAAATCGCGGTCGACGACGAGTAAGGGCAGCACGTCGCCCCGCGCCGCCGCGGCGGCTAACCCGGCGTTATCCTCAAGGCGCAGGTCTCGTGTGAAACGATGGATGAACGGACCGTCCGCCATGGCACGGCCGACTTTGGCCGCGCCGCGCGCATCCTCCGCTAACGCGAGCCTCCGGAACCGATCGTCACCGCGCCGCGATACGCTCCGGCCGTGGCGCGTCCGTTGACCATGCGAGGTGCGTACCGGCCGCGCATCGCCGCGCGGCAGACCGCATCGTCGAGCGCGCGGCTGCCCGAACTCTTCCCGACCGTGCACGAAAGCGGTCGTCCGCCCGCGTCCACGCGCACCGTAAACGCGGTCGTGCCGGCGGCGCCCCCGGCTCCGGCGATGGCGGGGCCCAGCGCGAGCAGGTCGGCGCGGTTTTCCAGGCGCGGTCCGCTCTGCGTCCCGAGCGCCGCAACCGCACGCGACACCTGCGCGGGCGCGGGGCGCTGCGCGGCCTGACGCACCGGCGTCGTCACCGGCGCGCGTCCGTGGGTCACAAAGAGCCCGAAGACCGCGACTGCGGCCGCTCCCGCGAGCGCTGCCCAGCGCCCGAAACGGACCGAAGCGCGCCGGCGCGCGAAGAGGTCGCGGGCACCCGGTTCCCACCGCTCGGCATCGCGCGCGAGCGCCACGAGCCGCATCGTCCGCTCGATCTCGCGCTCGCCGCCCAACTCCGCCAAGCAGCTGCGGCAGGCGATCAGGTGGCGCCGATACGCGTCGCGCTCGTCGTCCCCAGCCTCGCCGAGCGCTACGGCACCTGCCAGCGTCTCCGCCTGGACGCACGTCGTGTTATTCATCCGTCATCGCCTTTCGCAACACGCGCATCGCGCGGCAAACGCGCTGGCGCACGGCCTCCGCCGTCGTCCCAAGAATCTCTGCAGCCTCCGCCGACGCGTACCCGGCGTAGCTGGTCAAGAGGAGTGCCGCCGCTTGTTCTGCCGGGAGCTGAGCGAGCGCCGACTGCAAATCCACCGATGCGGCACTGCGTTCGTCAATGCGCCAGTGCTGCATCTCTACGTCGCGGTCGAGCTGCACCATGCGCAGGATCTTCGTACGGCGCAGGTGCGAAATCGCTCGGTTCGTCGCCGCGCGGTAGAGCCATCCGGCCGTGAGCTCGCGAGCCGGGTCGGCCTGGAGCATGCGATATGCCGAGAGAAAGACGTCCTGAGTGAGGTCCAGCGCGAGCTCCGCGTCACCAACCATCCGCCGCAGGTAGCGAGCCAACTGCGTCTGGTACTGAAGCACCATCGCCTGCGTCCGCGCTTGCGCGGCGGCGGTGCGGTTCTCGGCGACGCATACCCGCTCCATTACGGCCTTAACGCGCCGCCGGCGCCGCCCGTGACGTCATCCGCCGATCTCCGAGAAAGCGCGCATCGCCGAGGCGGCCTCTCCCAGGCGAAGGTGGTGCCGCTCCGGCTTGATGAGCATCGCCGAGGCGAGCAGGTTCGAGAGCTCGGCGGTCGTCGCACCGCCCCGCAGCGCCCCGCGGAGGTCGAGCGCCTGATCGCCGAAGAGGCAGAGGCGCAAGCGCCCGTCGGCGGTCAGGCGAACGCGATTGCAGCGCTCGCAGTAGTCGTGCGAGAGCGGGCTGATGACGCCCACCGCTCCGGCCGCCCCGGGAAAGGCGAAGTAGCGCGCGGGCCCGTTGCCGGGCGGCCCCGCGACGGGCTGCAGGTCGCCAATCGCCGAAACGCGCTCGAGGATCTCGTCCGACGAAACGTACGATTCGCGCTGCAGTTCGAGATTTTCGTGCACCGGCATCACCTCGATGAAGCGCACGAAGACGGGGCGATCGATCGTGAGGCGCGCAAAGTCGGCGACCTCATCGTCGTTGCTCCCGCGCATGACGACGCAGTTGATCTTCACGGGTGCGAGTCCGGCGGAGATTGCGGCGTCGAGCCCTCGCAGCACCTCGTCGAGCCCGGGGCGGCGCGCGATTGCCTCGAAGCGATCCGGGCGCAGCGTATCCAGCGAAAGGTTGATCCGGCGCAGCCCTGCCGCGGCGAGGCCGGGGAGCTGTTCCTCGAGCAGCAGCCCGTTGGTGGACAGCGCGACGTCGTCCACTCCGGGTATCGCCGAGATCTCCGCCACCAAACGGTGAACGTCGCGCCGCACGAGCGGCTCTCCACCCGTTAAGCGAACCGTGCGCACGCCGACCGCAGCGGCGGCACGAACGATCTCCGCGATCTCCTCGTATCGCAGGATCTCCTCGCGCCGCAGCCACGGCAAGCCCTCTTCCGGCATGCAGTAGACGCAGCGCAGGTTGCACTTGTCGGTCACCGAGACGCGCAAGTACGTGATGGGCCGGCTAAAGCCGTCGATGAGCGAAACGTTCATCTACTACGGCTGGCCGAACAGATCGTCGGGCAGCGTCGGGTTCATCTTGTACTCGTCGAGCACCGACGTGATGTCGGCCACGTAACCGGGTTCCTGGACGTGACCATTTTGGGATTGCACCACGACGAAGCCGGCGACGCTGCCGTAGTGGTTGACCATCTCGGCATACCCCCCGTTGTCGTAGTTCCAACGCATCCGCTCCACCGTCGCGGTCTTGTCGTTGACCGCGGCATCGATGCGGGAGACGTTCCCATGCTTGTGCGGCACCAACGCGAAGAGCGTCGTGCGGCCGTCGTCTGAGACGACGGCGACCGCGTAGACGCTGCGCCACCGCGACGGGCTCTCGATGTGGGCGTACAGCTTATCGAACTGCTGTGCGATCATCGGCACGCCGCTCTGCAGGACGACCTTGTTCTTGTCGGGCTCTTTGTAGTAGTAGGTCCCGGCGACGTCGGCTGCGAGGAACGGAAACGACTTCAACGCGACGTGCGCGTGCAGCGTCGCGGTAAAGGCGTGCAGGCCGGGATTGACGGCAGCCATCCGCGCGAGCAGATCGTCGCCCGGCGCCGAGGCGCGCGCCGCGCCGGCGCTCGCTGCCAGCGCGAGAAGCGACAGGATCGCCGCCAAAAGCTTCATCTCTTCCGTTTCCTCCTCGTTCCGATTCCGCCGAAGGGCTCCAGCGCGGACGCGATCTCCACGCGCACCCCGGCATCTGGTTCGGCACGATACCGCCGGCTCAATGCCGAGAGAGCGCTGGGCGATCCGATCCGCCCTAGAGCCCACGCAACGTGCCCGCGCACCATCGCGTGCGGATCCGCCTCCAAACTAGCGGCTAGGGCGCCGACGGCCGAGCGGTCGAGCGCGTTTCCCAGCGCCACTGCGGCGTTGCGCCGCAGGACTGCTCCTCCGCGCCAGCCCATCGCGGTAGGGCGGTAGCGCCGTTCGAACTCGCCGCTACGCAGCCCGAGCAGCGCAACCAGCGAGGGCGCCGACACGTCTTCGCCGGCCGCCTCGCCCCCGCGCGCGGTCCGCACCGCCCGCATGGTGGGCGGGCAGACGAGTTGGCACAGATCGCATCCCCACACCCAGTCGCCGATCAGAGCGCGCATATCCGGCGGAATCGAGCCTGGGCGCTGCGTCAGATCGGAGATGCAGCGCGTGGCATCGATCGTGTAGTCGCCGCGCAGTGCGCCGGTCGGGCACGCGTCCACGCACCTGCGGCACGCGCCGCAGTTCTTGCTTAGCGCATCGTCGGGACGAAGGGGCAGCGTCGTAACGACCTCTCCGAGGAACACGAACGATCCGAGCTCCGGCACGATCGCGTTGGTGTGCTTGCCGATCCACCCAAGCCCCGCGCGCGCCGCGAACGCGCGCTCCGAAAGCGGCAGCGTGTCGCAGGCCACGGCGGTCACCGGTTCGCCGGCAGCCGCGTCGATCGCCGCCGCGACGCCTTCGAGCAATTTGCGCACCGAACGGTGGTAATCCGAACGCCACGCATAGCTCGCAACCCGTCCGCGCAGCGGGCCGGCCGCGAGCCGCGCTCCGGCGTCGTAGGGAACGGCTATACAAACGAGGCTGCGCGCGCCGCGCAAGAGCGTGCGCGGATCGGTCGCCTGCCGCGCGTACTCGTCGTCGTACCCCCAGCCGGCGAGGTCGCCGCGCGCGATTGCAGCTTGCATGCGCGCACGTGCGCGCGCGTCGGTGTCGGCGGATGCAATGCGCACCGCGCCCGCACCAAGCTCGAAGGCTTTGCGAATCGCAATGGCCTTGACGGCGTCCACGTCGATCTCGGCCGCGGTCACAGCGTCGCCAACGGCCCGGCGGCGCCGATCGGGAAGGCGCGGTCGATCTCCTCGACGTCGCTCTCGTCGAGCACCAGCCCCGCCGCCCCCGCGTTCTCTTCCACGTGCGGGACGCGCGAGGCTTTTGGAATCGCGAACGCCTCTGGGCGGCGCGTGAGAAAGGCAAGCGTGACTTGCCGCGGGGTCGCCGCGTGCTTGGCGGCAATCCGCTCGAGGGCGGCCATTCCGCGCGAGTGCGTCAGCGCGGCGCCGCGTCCGAAGGGCGTGTACGCGACGACCGCGACGCCGGCGCGCTCCGCGGCGGGCATCAGCTCGCGCTCGATCCCGCGCTCGCACAGGTGGTAGAGCACTTGATTACAGGTGAGCGGCACGGACCGCAGGTACGACGCTGCTTCGAGCATCGCGCCGGTATCGAAGTTGCTCACGCCGACGAAGCGGACCAACCCTCGCCCCACGAGCGTCTCCAGCGCGCGCATCGTCTCGTCGAGAGGATGCGGGCCCGGCCAATGCAGCAGAAAAAGGTCGAGGTAGTCGCAGCGCAGCCGGCGCAGGCTGCGCTCCGCCGCGGCGAGCGTCCCTTCGTAACTCGCATTGCCCGGGAGCACTTTCGTCGCGATGAAGAGCTCTGCGCGCGGCAGGCCGGCCAGTGCGTCGCCGACGATCTCCTCGACGCGCCCCGAGCCGTACATCTCGGCGGTGTCGACGTGCGTCATGCCGAGCTCGACGCCGCGCCGCAGCGCTCGTTTCGCTTCGTCCAGGCGCGCGCCGCTCTCGGGTATGTCCCACGTGCCTTGTCCGACCGTCGCTACGTCTACGCCCGTCCGGCCGAACGGTTTGCGCGTCATCGCCGCCATCGCTTAAAAGAACTCGAAGCTCGGGTGGCGCGCGGCATACGAGAGCAGCCCGCCGCGGAGGTGCCGCACGCGCGTGAATCCCGCGTCGTGCAGGCGCGAAACGGCCCAGAGCGATTTGACGCCCACGCGACAGGCGACGACGTAGCGTGCCGCGCTGTCGAGCTCGTGCATGCGGGCTTCCAGCTCGGATGCCGGAATGCAGAGGGCGCCGTCAACGCTTCCCAACACCGCTTCGTGCGGCTCGCGGACGTCGAGCAGCGTCGCGGCGAGCAGAGCGTCCTCCAGATCTGCCGCATCTACTTCTTCTACCGGGCCCGCGGCGGGCGAATCCTCGTAGGCCTCGGCCGCGACGTCCGCGATCCGCGCGTGCTCGCCGCAAAGCGCGCATTGCGGATCGCGATCGAATCGCACGTCGCGCGAGCGCGCGGCGAGGCTGTCTACGAGCATCAAACGACCGAAAAGCGGCTCGCCGATGCCCAGGAGCAGCTTGAGAGCTTCGTTGGCCTGCCACGCGCCGACGATGCCGGCGAGCGCTCCGAGCACGCCGCCCTCGGCGCACGTCGGCCTGCCGGCGGGGGGCGGCGGCTGCGGAAAGAGGCAGCGATAACACGGTCCCCGCTCTGCCGCGAACACGCTTATCTGCCCGTCGAACCGAAAGATGGACGCATAGACGTCGGGCCGCCTCTCCAGGAAGCACGCGTCGTTGATGAGGTAGCGCGACTCGAAGCGATCGGTGCAGTCGAGCACGACGTCGTAGAGGCGCACCAGCTCGCGCGCGTTGCCGCCGTCCACGCGAACGGCGATCGGATCGAGCGCGACGAAGGGGTTGAGCGCCTGCATCCGCTCCGCCGCAACGGCCGCCTTCGAGCGGCCCACGTCCGCCGTGGAGAAAATCGTCTGCCTTTGAAGGTTCGTTTCGTCTACGACGTCGTCGTCGGCGATGCCGATGCGCCCGACGCCGGCCGCCGCGAGGTACTGCACGGCCGGCGACCCGAGCCCGCCCGCGCCGACCACGAGGACGCGCGCGCGGCCCAACCGCTCCTGCCCCGCCAACCCGACCTCGGGAATCAGCAGGTGACGGCTGTACCTGCGCAGCTCGCGCGCGTTCACCGCGAGGCCTCCGCATCCAAGCCGGCGGGCGGGTGGCGTTCGTTCAACCACTGCAGCACCGCCGCTCGCGCGTGCTCGCCCGCATACGTGTGATCGCTCTCTATGGTTACCAGCCGCTTCGGCTCCGGCGCGCGCTCGTACAGATCCGCGACGCTCCGCGGGCTCACCATTGCGTCGCGGCTCGCCGCGACGTACAGGCAAGGCCGCCCGGCCAGGCGCTCGAGCAGTTTGGCGTATCGAGCCTCAACGCCCGAAACCAGCTCCGGCAGCGTGATGCCGACCACGTAGGATGCGCGGAAATCCGTCGCCCCGACGCGCTGCAGCGCCTCGAGCGACGTCGGCCGGCCGTATCCCGTCGCGATTGCGATCGTACCCGCGACGCTATCGTCCAGCGCCGCGGTAAATAGCGCCGTCATGCCGCCCATGCTATGCCCGAGCGTGTAGAGCGTCTCCTCGCCGCGCTCGCGCGCGAACCGCACGACGCGCGACATCGCGTCGACGCAATCGTCCACGCCGCGAAGCTCGCCGCCGCTCGAACCCAGTTTGTGTCCGGGAAAGTCCAGGCTGTATACGGAAAATCCATGGCTGGACAGGAACGAGCACAGAAAGTCGAGGTTCTGTTTGCTCGACGAGTAGCCGTGACCGGCGACGATGCTGACGTTGCGCGGCCGGCGCGGCCGGTACCAGAGCACCGCGACCGGATTGCGTTCGGCACGGAGATGAAAGAGCTCGACGGTGCTCACGCCGGGGCGTTCTCCCTCCAGCGCGCGCCGCCGTCGGCATAGGCTTCCTTCTTCCAAATGGGCGCTCGCCGTTTCACCTCGTCGATGGCGTACGCGCACGCTGCAAACGCGGCCGCGCGATGCGGTGCCGATGCCGCAACGACGACGGCGACGTCGCCGACGCGCAACGCGCCGACGCGATGAACGATGCCGACCCGAACGTCCCCAAACCGCTCGCGCGCCTCGCGTGCGATCTCCTCGAACGACTGCACCGCCATCGGCTCGAACGCCTCGTACGCAAGACCCGTCACCGGCCGGCCGTCGTCGGAGCGCTCGCGCACCACGCCGAGAAACGTCACGACGCCGCCGTCGCCCGCGCGAGCCAGCGCGTCGAGTGCGTGCGCGCCGATCGGATCTCGCGCGATGGCGAACACCGCTACCCTCCCCCCACCGGGGGCAGCAGCGCCAGTTCGTCGCCGTCGGCGAGAGGCGCATCGAACGCAACGAGACGCCCGTTGCACGCCGCGCGCGTGCAGGCGCGCTCCGCATCGAGCGCGGGGAACGCGCGCACGAGGGCCGACCACGCGTCCTCAACGCGCGCGCCCGCCGGCAGGTCGAGGGATCGTTCGGGCAAGTCGACGAGTTCGCGCAACCGCGCGAAAGCAAGCACGCGAATTCGCATCGTCACCGCTCCTTCGACGGGTGGCGCTCAGATTCGTACCGAATTCGTCCGATCGTCCCGATGACTATCCGCGCTTTGGCGATTCTCACGATCTTGGCAGCCGTCGCGGCCCCCGCTTCGGGAGCTGCACCCCTCTGCACCCAGGAAACGCTCACCGTCGAAGGCAGCCCGCTCACCGTCGCCTACTGCGTCAGCGCGACGCCCCGGGCCAACGGCGCCGACGAGGTGATCGTGCCCGTCAGTGCCCGGTACGCCGCGCCGGGCGGGACCCTCGCCCGTGCGATCGAGCTCCACTTCGTGGCCGGAGAAGGCGTCTCTCGGGTGCTGGAGAGCCTCGACCTCACGAAGGTCGGCCTCACGGGCGTCCTGCACCTGACGCTCGCCTATGCGCACGGCCTCGTCCGCGTAGAAGGCGCCCTGCTCACCCCTGGGGCCATCACGATCAAATGAGCCCTCGACGCCTCGCTGCAACCCATCGAGCCCCCGTGCCGCTCTAGGGAGCGTATGCGGCGTCGCTACATTGCCTGGCGCAATTCGAAGATCCCCGACGGCTGTCGATAGAGGAGACCGCTCTTCCATTATGCCTTGCACGGCTACCATCCCCAATCTCACGGCTCGCGAACAAGCGCGCCACCTGTACGAAGCGATACCGCCCGGCCTCTTCCGGGTCAACGACGAAAACGACCGTATCGCCTGGCGCGTCAGCCCCCAACCCTACGCGATCACCACGGATGAGGCAGCCGCACTCGACGTGCTCGGCACCGACCTTCTGGCCTTTTACCGAGCCCTCAACAACCTCTATAACCGCAGCGCTCGCGGTACCGCTCCCAGCTTCATCGCCGAATATCTAGATCGCGGCAAGCCCGAGCAGATCGTCAAGCTCGCGCGGCAAAATCGCTTCAAGCAAGAGCTGCCCGGGGTGATTCGCCCGGATCTCATCCTCACCGCGGACGGCTTTGCCGCGACCGAGCTCGACAGCGTTCCGGGCGGCATGGGATTCGTCGGCGCGATGACCGAGGCGTACTGCCGGCTGGGCATCGAGAGCGTAGGCGGCGCGGACGGAATTCCGGCGGGCTTTGCCGCGATGCTCCGGCATGCGACCGGCGTCGAACGTCCGACCGTTGCCATCGTCGTCTCCGACGAATCCGCCGACTACCGCAGCGAGATGGGCTGGCTCGCCGACGCGCTGCGCCGTCTCGACCTCGCCGACGCTTGGCTGCGCAAGCCGCAAGAGATCATCTTCAGCGAAGACGGCCTCTTCATCCGGCACGATGACGGTCGCGAGGCACGCCTCGACGCGCTCTATCGCAACTTCGAGCTCTTCGACCTGTTCAACGTGCCCAAGCAGGAGCTGATGCTCTACGCCGCCAGGCACAACCGCGTCAAGATGACGCCGCCGCCGAAGGCGTCGTTGGAAGAAAAGCTCGCCTTCGCACTGCTGCACCACTTTGCACTGGAGCAGCTCTGGCGCGACGAGCTCGGCGCCGATCGTCTGACGCGCTTGCTCCGCGTGCTCCCGCAAACGTGGGTCATGGACCCGCGGCCGATGCCGCCGCAGGGAGCCGTGGCCGGTCTGCTGGCCGGCGGACGGCCCGTTTCAGATTTTCGCCAGCTCGCGGCGCTGCCCAAGAGCGAGCGCGCGTACGTGCTGAAACCGTCGGGGTTTTCAGAACTGGCTTGGGGCTCCCGAGGCGTGAAGATCGGCGACGACCTCACTCGTGAGGAGTGGACCGGCGCGGTGGACAACGCGCTTGCGTCGTTCGACCGAACGCCCTACATCCTGCAGCGATTCCACAAGGGAAAGCGCGTGACGCAGAGTTACTACGATCGCGAGCGCGACGAGATACGCGAGTACGACGGCCGCGTCAGGCTCTGCCCCTACTACTTCGTCACCGGCGAGGAGAGCGTGCAGCTCGGCGGCATCCTCGCGACGATCGCCCCGGCCGACAAACGGCTCATCCACGGCATGACCGACGCCGTGCTGACGTCGTCGGTCGCCCCCGTCTGAACCTTCGCACGCGTTGACGCTCGACGGCGCGCGCCTCGTCTTGTGCCGTCACGGTGCGACGGACCACAACGCTGCCGGACGATTTCTTTCGCGCAGCGATCCGCCACTGAACGTCCAAGGGCGCGCGCAGTGCGAGCGAACGGCGCTGGCGCTGCGCGGCGTCGTCTTCGATCGCTGCATCACGAGCCCAATGCGCCGTTGCCTGGAGAGCCGCGAGATCGTCGCACCGGCAACGCCGTACGAGACCTTGGATGCGCTGCGCGAGATCGATTTCGGCGCCTGGGAGGGGAAGACGCTCGCGTGGCTGGAGAGCAACGACGGCGCCGCGCTCGAACGTCGCCGGCGCGAGCCCGTCACCTTCCGCCCGCCGCAGGGCGAGAGCTTTGCCGACGTGGCGGTGCGCCTGAAAGATCTCGCGGAGAAGCTCGCCACCTGCGAAGGCGTGCTCGTTATCGGTCATCGCGGCACGCTCTCCGTGCTGGAGCGCCTCCTGCGCGGACTCCCGCTCGAATCGCAGGCCGTAAAGCCGCTGGAGACCGGCGAGTTCCGCGTTCTTCGCTAGCGAATGCGCGTGAGAACGGCGTTCTGTGACGGAACGACGATCACGTCGGGGACGAACGTTGCCGCATCGTACCAGATGTTCACCGGTATCGGACCGGTAACGGCAATGCCTACGTCCTGCGCCGGGACTCCGGCAGGGCGCATCTGCGCGGGCGCAGAGGCCGCGGTTACCGCTTGCGCCTCGGCCGTCATCGGCGCGACCCACGTGACCGACGAATCCTTCCATGCGGCGAGCTGCGCGGGAAAGGCGAAAAGGCCGGCGACGAGCATCGGCTCGATCACGACGAAGTGCTTGGTGTTCGAGGCGAGCGGCAGTGCGCGCGGCGTTCCCGTTGCCGAGCCCACGACCATCGCCGAGCTCGACGTCAGCGACACGGTGACCGACGGATTCTGGCCGGCGGTTCGGTAGTTGCCCTCGTAACGGGCGGGCGCGAGATCCGGACCGAGAACCAGCGCGGCCGTCGCCGAAACGCTCATCCCGGCAAGCGACGCCGAGGAATTCTCGTCCACCTCGATATTGGCGCCGTCCGGCTTGACGCTTACCGACCACACGCCGATGTTTTGCCCGCTCAGCGAAGCGGAGTACCGGTACGTACCGGGCGCCGGGAACGGCGAGCCGGTTATCGCAGCGGCGAGCAGCACGCACGGCAGAATCACGCACCGACCTCCTGGGTCCGGCGCAATAGCCGGGAGAGCCGATCGAGCGCGTCGTCGATCTCGGCCGAGTCGTTGTAGCCGTGGGGCGAGACGCGAATGCCGTTCGCCCGGTAGGTCGCGATCACGCCTTTCTCCTCCCACGCGCGGCCAAGCGCGATGCTGTCGAATCCCGGCATACGAAACGTCACGATCCCCGAGGACGTACCCTCGCCGCGCACGCTGCACACCTCCGCCCCGAGCCCGGCCAAACCTTCGCACAAGCGATCGGTAAGTTCCAGAACGTGCCGCGCGATCGCGCTCGGACCGCTGCGCTCGAACAGGTCGATCGCGCACGCGAGCGAGAGCGCGCCCGGCAAGTTCACCGTGCCGCCCTCGAAGCGCGCGGCGTCTTTGGCGAAGGGCTGTTCGTAGTTGTGAAAATCCCACATGTCGTGCTGCGAGCGCCAGCCGGGCATCGCGAGCAGCAAGCGCTCGAGCAGTTCGGCGCGCACGTACAGAAAGCCGACCCCGTGCAGCCCCAGCATCCATTTCGTGGCACCGGCGTAGAGCGCGTCGATGCCCAGCGAAGCGACGTCTATCGGAAAGAGGCCCAGGCCCTGAATCCCGTCAACGCACGTGAGCGCGCCCGCGTGCCGGGCGACGGCCGCGAGGCCGGCCAGATCGTGCCGGTAACCGTCGCCGAACGATATCCACGAGAGCGCGATCAAACGCGTGCGCGGCGAGATCTCGCGGCGCAGAACCTCGGGAGTCAGCCGCTCCTCGCGCGCCGGCAGGATGCGTACGGCGACGCCGCGCCCGCGCAGCGCGAGCCAGGGAACGACGTTGGCCGGGAACTCCGTGTCGCAAAGCAGGATCTCGTCGCCCGCCCGCCAGTCGATACCCAGCGCGACGGTAGTCGCCCCGAGGCTCGTGTTCGGCACGATCGCGATCTCGCCGGAGCCCGCGCCGATAAAGCGCGCGATCTTCTCGCGGTACTCCGGCAAGCACAGCTCGTACGGAAACGTACCCAGCACGCCGGCTTGCGCGTGCGCGCGAAGGTACGCTTCGATCGCCTCGACCGACGAGCGCGGCAGGATGCCGGCGGACGCGTGGTTGAGGTAAATGCAGCGTTGTGTAACCGCGAACTCGTTCCGGGGCAGGGGGGTCGTCACTCGGCGCCGATCATGTCCTTCGTGTGCCAAGCGATGTTGCCGGCACGATCCCCGACGCGCTCGAGCGAAGCGAGCACGAATAGGTAGCGCGTTCCGGGACGAATGATCTCCGGATCCGCGCGCATTTCGGTTTGAAGCAGCTTGATGCTGCGCTTGTAGAGCTTGTCCACTTCGTCGTCGCGATCGATGACTTCGCTCGCTAGCCGGGCGTCGCGCTCGGTGTAGGCGCGCATCGCATCGAGCAGCATGCCGTGTGCGACGCTCGCGATCCGATCGATCTCGACCTTCTGCGGCCGCATCGGCTGATCCGAAAGCTTGATCGCGTTCTTGGAAATGTCGACCGCGTAATCGCCGATGCGCTCCAAATCGGTCGTGATCTCGAGCATGGCGGCTATCTCGCGCAACTCGCCCGCGACGGGCTGCTGCCGCCAGATGAGCTCGATGCAGTTGGCCTCGATGCGCCGGCGCAAGTCGTCTACGCCGTCGTCCCCGGCAACGACGCGCGCGCCGGCCGCCGCATCGCGATTGTCGAGGGCATCTACCGCCACGCGAATGGCGTCGCCGACGAGCGCACCGAGCCGCACGACGTCGAGCCTCGTCGCTTCCAGTGCCTCGTGATACGCCGTCCGAACCGCCACCAGCCACCCTCCGTAAAATCCGTCCCAGTATAGTTGAGGGGGCACTTCCCCGCAATGGAACGAAGGAACCTGCATCCTTTACCAAACCATAAGGTTACGCTATGCCATACGAAGATATTCTCGTCTCGGTCGAAGAGCCCGTTGCGGTCGTTACGCTCAACCGGCCCCAGGTGCTCAACGCGCTGCGCACGCGCCTCCTCGGCGAGCTGCGCGACGCGCTGAGCACGCTCGAAGCGGATTCGCGCGTGCGCGCTATAGTAATAACGGGTGCGGGCGAAAAAGCGTTCGCTGCCGGCGCCGACATCGCCGAGCTGCGCGAGCTTGCCTCGGCCGCGTCGGGAGCCGGGCAAGCTCGCACCGGCCAGGCGCTGACCCGGCAGATCGAGCTCCTGTCCAAACCCGTCATCATGGCGATCAACGGCTTTGCGCTTGGCGGCGGCTGCGAGCTCGCGATGGCGGGCGACTTCCGCATCGCTTCCGAGAACGCGAAATTCGGCCAGCCCGAAGTGAACCTCGGGTTGATTCCCGGATACGGCGGAACGGCGCGTCTCACGCGCCTCGTCGGAAAAGGCGCGTCCATGTATCTCTGTCTCACCGGCGAGATCGTGGATGCAAACGAAGCGCTTCGAATCGGGCTCGTGCAGATGGTCGTGCCGCTCGCGGAGCTCATGCCGCGGGCGCAACGGATCGCGGCGCTGATTGCATCGAAAGCGCCGCTGGCAATCTCCGCGTGCAAACGCGCGATCAACGCCGGCGCGCATCTCTCGATCGACGACGCGCTCGAAGTCGAGGCGCTCGCATTCGGAACGTTGGTAGACACGGACGACATAAAAGAAGGCACGTCGGCGTTCCTCGAAAAGCGCAAACCGGTCTGGGCGGGCCGATAGCCGAGCGCGGCTAGAGTTTCTGCCGCGCGTTGCTCAGAGCGAGCGCGATGGCCGGATTGAGCCCCTCCCACTTAGCGCGGACGTAGCCGTTCGAATCGATCGCAACGATCGTGGGAAAACCTTCGACGGCGAAGAGCGCCCGCGCGCTGCTGGCCGGGTCGAGGACGACGTTGTCGAGCGCGTATCGCCGAGCGAAGGCCGCGGCAGCGGCGCGCGGCTCGCCGACGTCCACCGGAACGACGGCGGCGTCGGGATGTGCTCGCGACCATCGCTGCACGATCGGCATCTCGATCTTGCACGGCTCGCACCAGGACGCAAAGAAATCCAGGAAGAGCGGGCGCCCGCGAGCGTCGGCGACGCGGAATTCACCGCCGTCGAGCCGCGCGTAGACCGCGTGCGGCGCCGGGTGCACTCCGGGGGCGGCCAAGAAACGCGGCGCGACGAGCATTTTCCACACGGCGAACGCTACCAGCGCGAGGGCGACGGCGTCCCACGCGCGCGCCGGCGTGAAGAACCGTTTCGCCGCTTCGCTAGTCGACACTGAAGAGCGCCGCGATGCCCTGGCCGCCCCCGATGCACGCCGAGGCCATGCCGTACCCGCCGCCGCGCCGGCGCAGCTCGCGCAGCGTCGTCAGCGCGAGCCGGGCGCCGGACGCGCCGAGCGGATGGCCAAGCGCGATTGCGCCGCCGTGCGGATTGAAACGAGGCGCGCCGTTACCGGACGCCGTGGCGATATCGCTCTCCATCTCGCGCAAGCATGCGATCACCTGCGGCGCGAAGGCTTCGTTGATCTCCATGACGGCGAGATCGCTTTCGGCAACGCCGCCTCGCTCCAGCGCGCGCGGTATCGCATACGCGGGACCGATTCCCATAATCGAGGGGTCGACGCCGACGACGCTGCCGCTGACCAGCCGCCCCAGCCACGTAATGCCGTCGGCTTTCGCTCGGCCCGCGGTCGTAAGCACGACCGCGGCGGCGCCGTCCGTGATTCCGCTGGCGTTGCCCGGCGTGACGACGCCGTCTTTGGCGAAACGCGCGGAAAGCTTAGCGAGCTTCTCCATCGTAAGCCCCGCTCGGGGGCCTTCGTCGCGGTCGACCTTGACCGTCGTACCTTTGGGGCCAGGCACGTCCACCGCGACGATCTCGTCGGCATAATAGCCGTCGCCTTGCGCCTGCAGCGCGCGCTCTTGGCTCGCCAACGCAAACGCGTCGCACTCTTCCCGCGAAACGCCGTATTTCTTGGCGAGATTCTCCGCCGTGATGGCCATCGGCGTGTTGCCGTACGAATCGGTCAGGGCCGTCCAAAGCGAGTCTTCGAACGCCACGTTCTGACCCAGATGAAAGCCTTTTCTCGCGCCGCGAACGACGTGCGGCGCCTGACTCATATTCTCGGTCCCGCCGGCGAGCGCGTACGTCGCCGTTCCCAGGGCGAGGGATTGTGCCGCCGAGAGGATCGCCTGCAAGCCCGAACCGCACAACCGGTTGACGATGAGCGCCGGCACGCCGACCGGCAGGCCCGCGCGCAGTCCGACGTGGCGCGCGAGGTAGATCGCGTCGGCGCTGGTTTGAATGACGTTGCCGAAAACGACCTCGTCGAAGCGGTCCTTCGGCACGCCGCTGCGGGCGATCGCCGCCTCGGCCGCGGCGACGGCGAGGTCGGTTGCCGTTAGTTCCGACAGCGCCCCGCCGAGGTTGCCGAAGGGCGTTCTCGCCCCGGCGATTACGACGATGTCTTGGTCCCGTACCGGTGTGCTCATCCGGCAGGTATTCCGCACGCACGCCACGCGTCCCGGCAGGCACCTTCCTGCGGGGTCACTAAATCGTGCAGGATATGCCGATAAACCGACCCGCTGCGGCCACGCTCGATGCCCGTTCGATGCAACCCGTAACGAAGACCGCGCAGATTCTCGAAGCGTTCGACAAGCTTCCCATCGGAAGCGCCTTGGAGATCAACGAGGAGACGGATCCGCGCGCCCTTCGCAACGAGATGACGCAACTACGCCCGGGCTTCTTCTCCTGGGACGCTCGCAACCTCGGGAGCAACCGCTGGACCGTCCGCCTCGAGCGCATCGACGAACACGCCGACGGCGAGGGCTTTCTCACTCACGTGCCCGCCTTCACCTCCGCAAAAGCGAACACCGTCAAGGAACTCGCCGCACAGATGAGCGAGCGAAACTACGCGTCGGGTGAAACGATCTTCGACGAGGGCGAGGTGTGGCCGTATCTGGGCATCGTCAAGTTCGGCAAGGTGATCTATACGCTGCTCTCGCCCGACGGCAAGACGCACACGATCGGCGAGCGCCTCACTCACGACACGCTCAACGAGAGCGGCACGTTCGACGGCGGCGGCGCGACGACGCGCGCGGAAGCGCTGACCGACGCAACGGTCGTTACTCTGCCCAGCGAAGCCGTCATCCACGCCGCGCGCAACGATGCAGAGCTCGCGCTCGGCTTTCTCATTGCCTCGTCGCAGGCGCGACGCCGCTCGATCGACACGATCGCCGACCTGGCCTTCGCGCACGTCCTTCAGCGCGTCGCAAAGTTCTTGCTCGGATACGCGCGCACGTCGGTCGGCATGACGCGCGGACTCCCCGGCGTCGAGAACCTCTCGCAGGCGCAGATCGCCGCGGCCGCGGGAACGGTCCGCGACATGGCAGCGCGCGCGCTCCTGCGGCTGCGCAACGCCGAAGCCGTCGAGCTCGACCGCGGCCGCGTGAAGGCTATCGACCGAGCTCGCCTAGAGGCCTTCGCTCACAACGTCCCCGCACCACCCGTTTAGGCCATGCCTGCGTTGCCGGAAGAGGCAGTCGCTGTTTAGATTCGATAGACGTCGGCGGTTGCGTTCGGATCCACGAGCGCCGCATGGACGCGCGGGCCGCTGCACATGATCGCGTCGCCGCCGATCTCGATTCGCATGCGCACGACTTCGCCGCCCATGACGTCGTCAACGCTGCATCCCTCGACCTTCCCGGGGACGCGCGCCATGACGACGTAGCGGCCCGGTTCGAGGGTTATATCGCTAAAAAACCCGTGGCGATTCGTCTCCACGACCGTGAGCTTGGTCGGCTGCGAGTCGGAATAGGGAGCGCGATAGTAGTAAAGCTTAGCGCCGGCGATGGGACGGCCGTCCGCGCGATCGACGACGATTCCAGAGATGCCGCCGAGCTGGTCCGCGGAGACCGCCGCGGTAAGCAGGCCGGCGAGCGCGAGCGTGATTGCTGCATACTTCATTCCGGCCTTATTCCCGCGGCGGCGCCGCCCTACACGGATTCGAGCGCTGCGGTCTCCTCGGCGGCCGCCTGAAGGTCGTAGGCTGCGCGCTTGCTCTTAGCCGCCGCATCGGCAAGCTGCTGATCGGCGGGTTGCCGCGGACGCTCCAGCACGTCGCGACCCTTGCGCACGGCGCCGAGGGCCCCGGCCAAACGCGCTTCCATCTCGCCCAGCACCTCTGCGGCGTAGCGGTCGGCGCCTTCCCGAATCGTCCGGGCGCGCTCCTCGGCTTCGCGCAGCACCACCTCGGCCGTCGTGCGCGCGCGCTGCACGATTTCGTTCTCGTCCACGAGCTCTTCGTGCTTGGTGGCGGCCTCGTCGACGATTGCCTGCGCCTTCTCTTGGGCCGCGCGCATCATGCGCTCGTGATCCTTTGCGATCACCTTTGCGCGGCCGACTTCCTCCGGCAGCGAGGCGCGAATCTTCTCGAGCATCTCGAGCAGTCGCTC
The DNA here is from genome assembly GCA_963790985.1 of Vulcanimicrobiota bacterium. GTDB lineage: Bacteria > Vulcanimicrobiota > Vulcanimicrobiia > Vulcanimicrobiales > Vulcanimicrobiaceae > Cybelea. The sequence goes on along the minus strand of CAWBQB010000003.1, from coordinate 659,557 downwards.
CTCGGAAAGCACGCGGTAACCCGCGGGCAACCACGTTCCCTCATGGACGTAAGCTTCGAGTTTATCCAGGACGCGATAGACCGACATTGCTACCTCCGTTGCAAGCTGGTGCGCTTCTCCGACATAACGCGGAGAACCGGTTCGGGCACGAGTGCGGCCACGTCGCCGCCGAGAAAGAACACCTCTTTGACGAGGCTCGAACTGACGAATGAGTACTTCTGATCGGACATGAGGAAGAGCGTGTCCACGTTGGAGAGCGACCGGTTCATCATCGCCGCCGACATCTCGCTCTCGAAATCGGAGACGACGCGAAGACCCTTGACGATCACGTCGGCTTGCGCCGCCTTCACGTACTCGGCAAGCAAGCCGCGAAAATGTTCTACCCGCACGTGCGGCAGGTTCGCCACGCAAGCCGAAAGCATCTGCTCGCGCTCTTCGAGCGAAAACATCGGCGCTCGCTTCTGCGGGTTGACGACGACGGCGACGACGAGCTCCCCGAAATACCCCGCGGCCCGTTCGATGACGTCGAGGTGGCCGTTCGTCGGCGGGTCGAAGGATCCGGGGTAGACGGCGCGAGTCACGCGCCGCAGTTCACCGTCGGTCAAGATTCCGGCGCGAGGAAGGCGAGGGCCACATCGCCGTAGACTTCTTCGCGCTCCGAACGAAACCCGGGTATGTCGGGGAGAATTCGTTTCGCGGCGTGCTCGTACACGACGAGCGCGTCGGGCGCGAGCAGCTCGCGCTCGCGCAGCAGGCGAAAGAGCTGCAAGGGGACCGGGTCGGCGTACGGCGGGTCGAGGTAGACGATATCGAAAGGTCCTTCCAAGCGGTAGAGCGCGCGCTCCGCCGGCGCCGGGAAGACCGTGACGACGCCGTCGATCCCGAGATCTTTCGTTGCCTCTTCGATTGCGTGCGCGACGTCGCGCTGGGCCTCGACGCTCACGACGCGCGCGGCGCCGCGCGAGGCCGCCTCGAAGCCGATCGCGCCGGTCCCGGCAAAAAGGTCGAGCACGCGCGCGCCCTCGATCCGGTGCACGAGGATCGAGAACAGGGATTCCTTCACGCGCCCCGGCGTCGGGCGCACCTGCGGGCTCTTGGGCGATCGGAGCTTGCGGCTGCCGAGCGACCCGCCGGTGATCCGCGGCACGATCCCTAGAACTCCCGCGGAGCAAGCGGCGCGAGCACGGGCCGCAGCCACGAGTCGTCGCCCAGCCACTCGTAGCGGATCGTCGAGTAGGGCACGGTGCCGTACGAGAGCAGCTGGTCGTGAAAACGCCGCAGGCTGAACGCGCTGCCCTCGCGGTCGCGCACGAGCCCGATGAGCGTCTCGATCTGCGTCTTGCCGATGAGGTAGTCGATCGCCTGACCCGGATCCATGGCGAAGCGCGTCGCTTCCCCGCGAGCGGTGTCGTCGTCTATTCCGGCGTTCTGCATGAAGTACGCGATGGCTTGCGGCAGCGTCTTCTCGCCGGTCGCCAAACCGACGTCAACGCCTACGCGGGTCGCGCGGTGGCGCATCAAGTGAATTACCTGACTGCGCGCCCCCGGGTTGTCGTCGTACAAACCGGTGCGCATGAGCATCTCCTCGCCGTAAAAGGCCCAGCCTTCGGCGAAGACGCCGTCACCTTGCACGTGGCGCACGAAATCCGGATTGTGATACGCCTCCGAGAATTGCAGGAAATGGCCCGGGATGCCTTCGTGGCCGAGCAGCGGCAGCACCGATTGGCGCGCCTGCTGAACGAAGAAGCTCTGGTTGCTCGGACTGAAATCGGGAACGAAGTAAAAGCCTTGCGGGTCGCTCGAGAGCATCGGCGGCGGATTCATGAAACCGCCGGGATACGTCGCGGCCAACGCCTTGGGCACTTCGACGATATGGAACGGGCCGATGTAGGATGGAATGTCGAGGATCTGATGCGAGCCGATGAACGAGACGATCGTCTGCAGGCTGCGCTCGTAGTACGCCAGGAACTCGGCCTTGGTGGAGAAGGTCGGCGCGGGCGACGCCGCGGGCAGCTGTGCGTCGCGAGTGGTCTCCCACGTTTCCAGCGCCCGGTCCCGCGCTAACTCGCTGCGGCCTATGGTCGCGATCTCCCGCGCGCCGAACGGAAGGAGCAGCACGCGCCGGAGGTACCACTCGTATTCCTTCGTGCCGACGGCAAAGCTCCCGTGGAAGGATGCCCTGTGCGCGTCGAGCCACGCCCGGTATGCGTGCAGCGCTTTCAACGCGACGCCTTGCGCCTGCGTCAGCTCCGCGCGTTCGCTCGAGGGCACGTCCTTTGCGATAACGTCGAGGCTGGTCGTATACAGGGCGTCGCCGTCGCGAATGTCGTCCGACGCGATCTGGGCGAAGGCGGGGACCGTCTCGGTCAAGTTTGCCCGGCCTTGCGAGAGCACGCGCGGGCAGGCGTTCAAACGCGCGATCGCCGCTCGAACGCGTACTTCGTCGCTTGCGTACTCGCGCTTTACGAGCGAGAAGATGCCGTTCGCACACTCGCCTTCGTAGAGGCTGGGGTTGCGCTGTATGCCGCGCAGCACCACGCGTCCCCACCAGTCGCCTTCGAGATTTGCGCGGATCAGGAGGTAGTCTACGCGATCGTGCGCGCTCGCTCCGGCCGGCGGCTGCAACGCGACCAGCTCGGCGCGGTAGCGGCGCAGCTGCGACATCTGCGCGTTCTGGGTGCGCGCGGAATAGTCCGCCAGGAGCGCATCGTACGTATGGATCCCCGCATCGGTTGCCGACGTCGGGTACTCGCGAAACGACCAGAAGGTGTAGCGGCGTTCCAAATCGGCAAGCTTGGTCTGATACGCCGACGGCGCGGGCGTTGGCGCAGGCTGTGCCGAGGCCGCGAGGCTTGCCGCGGCGATGCTCGCAAGGCCCCACGCCAGAGAGAGATGCCGCAGTCCGCGCATCACCGTACTCCTTTCATTGCCAGCAGCGCCGGCAGCTCGTCGAGCGCGGCGATCGTATGGCCGGGCGGCCGCAAGCCCGGCGGATAGGCCTTTTTCTCCCAGTTGATCCAAATCGCGTGCATCCCCGCGTCCTGCGCGCCGGCAACGTCGCCGTGCGGGTCGTCCCCGACGTACCACGTGTGCTGCGGCTGCGTGCCCAGCGCGCGCAGCAGCGACTCGAAGGCTCCCACGGACGGCTTGCGCTCGCCGATCTCCGCGCTCACGAGGACCGTCCCGAAGAATCCCGCCTGCTCGGCCTTGCGTATCTGGAGCGGGTTCCATCCGTTGCTCAGCACCGCGATGGCGACGCCGCGCTCGCGCAGCTCGCCGAGCGTGCGCCGCGCGCCGGGCAGCGGCACGACGAATTCGTCAACCATCTCCACGGCCGTGCTTCGAAACGCGGTCACGTGCGCCTCGCTCGGCTCCAGCCCGCGCTCCGCAACAAAGCGGCACACGGCTTCCTCTATGGAGAATGCGCCGGCCCGCTGTTCGGCCAGCAGCCCGTCAACGCTCTCGATCTCGTCGGCCAGCGTGCCCAGCGTGCGTCCGCCTTGCTCCAAAAGAAGATCCAGCAGGCGCAAGAAGGCCACCCGCTCGAGCCGGTTGTCTATTGCGAGCGTATGGTCGAGGTCGAAACCAATCCCGACGAGGGGGTCCATACTTGCGCGCGTTCGACGCCGAACGCGGCGAGCCCCTAGCGTGGACCGGGGCCGGTAACCACCCGCACGAACGCATCGGGACGAACGTACTTCGCGAGCGCAGCCTGCACGTCGGCCGCCGTGGCCGACAGCTCGGCGCGCGCGTCTACGAGGTTCTGATCGAGCGGCAGGCCGAGCGTGGCGTAGGTGAGCAGCTGTTCCGTCACGCCGTCGTAGCTCGCCAGACGCAGCGGCACCTCGCCCATCAGCAGCGCCTTCGAACGCAGCAGTCTATCCGCTTCGATCGGCTCGTGCTGCAGCTGCCCGAGCACCGCGCGCACCTGAGACTCCGCCGGAACGACGTTCTGCGGGTCGGAACCGTAATCTACGCTGAACGTCGCCCTCGTCGTGCCCGCGGCAACGCGGCTGTTAACGGAGTACGCATACCCGTGAACTTCGCGCAAATCGTGCAAAAGGAGCGAGGAGTAAAAACCGCCCGTCAGCACCGTGTTGGCGAGCTGCAGCGGCGCCCATGCCGCGTCGGCGCGAACGAGCGGGAGCGTTTCGACCAGACGCACCGACGACTGCACGCGACCGGTCGCCGGCACGACGACCTGGCTCGGAGCGTTGGGCGGAACCGCAGGCGGCTCGACGTTCGGCTTGGGCCCGCTCGCGGTCCACGAGCCAAAGTACCGCTCGAAGACGGCCTTAGCCGCTTCCGGCGTCGTGTCGCCGATCACGACGATCGTCGTCAAGTCGGGGCGGTACGCCGATGCGAACCAGGAGCGCACGTCGGCAAGCGTCAGACCGCCGACGCTCGCGGGCGTTGCAAAGCGCTGCGCCGGATCGAGCGCCGGGTAGAGCGCCTTGTTCAACGCTACTTCGGCGAGATGTTCGGGCGAGCTCATCTCACCCGTCAGCTCGCCGGCGATCTGCCCGCGAACGATCGAGAAGGCTTTTGCATCGAACGCCGGATGCAGCTCCTCGTCGGCAAGCAGCTGGACCGCGCGCTCGAAGTGCGAGGACAACGTCTCGACGCCGAACTCCGTCCCGGCGGTCGTCGTTGCGGCGATGTCGTCGAGCTCCCGCTGCAGCGCGAGGCGATCGTAGGTCGTCGTGCCGTACGGCAGCAGCGACTCCGCAACGTCGGCGACCCCGTCTTTGCCGGCGGGCTCCTGAACGCTCGGATCGTTGCGGATCTCGCCGGAGACGACGACCGTATGCGTGATGGTCTCGGGTTGAACGATGAGGCGGATGCCGTTCGACAGCATCGTGTCGGTTGGTGCGAGCGTCTGTCGCGGCACCTGCAAGCGTGCCAGGACGCTTTGCGCCCAACTGGGTAACGGCTCGTGCGAGGTTGGTGGAATCTCGTTGTTTTCTTTCGCCATCGCGCCGCCGGCGCTCGCCGCGCCGGCGTTCTTCGGCACGACGTAGGCAGTGACGACGCGCTGATCGTTCACGTAGGTGCGCAGCACGCGGTCCACGTCGCCGACGGTTACGCGCTGGAACGCCGCGATCATGTCGTCGGGCGACGAGAGACCCTGCACGGCTACGGCCTGGCTCCACTCCAACGCCAAACCCTCGATCGAGTTCGCGTTGAACTCGAGCTGCGCGATCTCGCGCTGCTTCGCCGTCTCGACGAGATCCGCCGGAAGCCCGGAGCTGCGATACGCTTGGATGATCGAGCGCAGCTCGCGATCGATCGTCTCCGGCGGCTCCGTCACCGGCACCGCTCCGAACGCTAACGCAATCCCAGCTTTGCGATACGTCTCGCTTACGAACTGCGTGGCCAACGCCTCGCCGGTATAAGCGAGACCGCCGAAGCGGCTGCGCTGGCTGGACAGCACGTCGCCGAGAATCTGGCCGGCGGCATAATCCGGGCTGTCGTAGCCGGGGAAACGGTAGCCGAGCACGACGGCCGTGAACGATTGATCCGAACGATCGCGATAGAGCGCGCCGTGCAAGGGCCCGAGTTTCACCACTGGATGCGCCGGAAGCCGCACCGCGGGAACGTCGCCGAAGAGCTCGCGCACCCGGGCGATCGTCGCTTGCGGGTCTACGTCGCCGGCGATGACGTACGTGGCGTCGTTGGGATGATACCAGGTGTCGTAGAAGCGCTTCAGCTGCACGCTGTTGACGTTCTTGGCAAAATCCTCGACGGTCCCCAGCCCGTTCTTCGCATACGGGGTGCCGCCGAGCAAACGGCCTTGCATCTTCGTGAAGATGCGGTAAAACGCGTTGCTGTTGTCCTGCTGCACCTCTTGGGTGATCGCGCCGCGCTCCTGCTCCCAGAGCTTCTGAGAGAGCAGCAGGCCGCTCGATCGCGAACGCTCCGCGCGCAAGGCGATGTCGAGGTACTGCGACGGCACCGTGAAGTAGTACTGCGTCACGGCGTTCTCGGTATCGGCGTCGAAATCGCCCCCGGTGATGCCGATCGCGTCCATGAGCTGCGACGACGACAGCGTCTTGCTCCCGCGGAACATCATGTGCTCGACGGCGTGGGCCAACCCCGCAACCGACTGTTCGTCCGATCCCACCTCGTAGTTGAGCATCGCCGTAACGACGGGCGCGAGCGGGTCGCGCACGACGACCACGCGCAGGCCGTTCGAGAGCGTGGTTCGGGCGACGTCGGCCGTTGCGCCTGGCGCGGGCGCGGCGAACGCGAAGAGCAGCGCTGCAGATGCGAGCGCGGCGGAGATCAGGGTGCGAGTGCGCATGGCCGCCGCTATTCGCAGCGGCGCCGGGCGAACCCTCACGACGACACGAGCAGAGACCGCGTGCTCGGAGCCGACGCGAGCAGGTCGCGCAGCCCGGCATGCTCCGGCTGGGCGAGCCCGGGATCGCGTCCGACGATCTTCTCGGCGGCCAGCTTCGCCGCTCGATAGACGTCGACGTCGGCAAGCAGATCGCCGAAACGCAGGTCGCCGGCGCCGGATTGCACCGTGCCCGCAAGCTGTCCGGGGCCGCGCAAGCGCAAGTCTTCGTCGGCAATCGCGAAGCCGTCGGTGGATTTCGTAAGGATCTCGAGACGCTCGCGGTCTCCGGCCTCGTCGGGATAGACGAGGAGACAGAACGACTTCGCGGCGGCTCGCCCGACGCGGCCCCGCAACTGGTGCAGCTGCGCTAGACCGTAGCGATGCGCGTCGAGCACGACCATAACCGTTGCGTTGGCGACGTCTATGCCGACCTCGACGACGGTCGTCGCAACCAGCACGTCGAGTTCGCCGCCGACGAATCGCCCCATCACCGCATCCTTCTCTCGCTGCGCCAGGCGTCCGTGGAGCAGGCCGAGGCGCAAGTCGGGGAAGACCTCGCTCTTGAGCCGCTCCGCCTCGGCTACGGCGCTGGTGAGCGCGAGCTCCCCCTCTTCTATAGCGGGCGCGACGACGTAGGCTTGATGCCCTCGCGCTATCTGCGTGCGAACGAAATCGTATACCCGGCCGAGCCGGCTGGTTCGAATCGCGTACGTTTCGATCGGCGTGCGTCCGGGCGGCAGTTCGTCTATGACGGAGAGATCGAGATCGGCGTACACCGACTGCGCGAGCGTCCGCGGAATCGGCGTCGCCGTCATGTGCAGCGTGTGCGGTGAAAGCCCTTTTGCGCGCAGCCGCGCGCGCTGCTCGACGCCGAAGCGATGCTGCTCGTCAATGATCGCCAAGCCGAGCCGGTCGAAGTCGACGCCCTGCGTCAGCAACGCGTGCGTGCCGACGGCAACCGCGGCAGCGCCGCTGCCGAGATTTTGGACCGCCGAGCTGCGCGAGCGCGCGCTTTGGCTGCCGAAGAGGGCCTCGAGTCCCAAGCCGAACGGCAGCAGCAGCGGCGCGAGGCGGGCGGCGTGCTGGGCGGCGAGCAGCTCGGTCGGGGCCATGAGCGCGGACTGCATGCCGTTGGCCGCCGCGAGGAGAACCGCGGCGGCGGCGACGAGCGTCTTGCCGCTGCCGACGTCGCCTTGGAGCAAGCGGTTCATCGGGACGTCACGCTGCATGTCGTCCCAAATTCCGGCAATTGCGCGGCGCTGCGCGCCGGTGAGCGCGAATGGCAGCGATTGCTCGAAACGCTCGAGCAGATCGGGCGGGACGCGCAGTGCGCGGGCGTGATGATCGCGTTCGCGTGCCGCGCGCCGCAGCTGCGCCGCCGTCGCCAGGGCGAGAAACTCGGAAAATACGAAGCGCTCGCGAGCGCGTTCGGCTTCCTCCGGCGTGCGCGGCGCGTGGGCCGCGCGGTAGGCGTCTCGAAGCGTCGGGTAGCGGCGCGCCGCTGCGAGCGCGGGCGGCAGCGGATCGGCGGGCAGCAGCTCCAGCAGCCGCGTGAGATTCTTCCTTACGACCGTCGCGATCTTGCGCGTTGCGAGGTCCTTGCTGGCGCGATAGACGGGGACGAGCTCTCCTTCGTACGGTTCGCCCTCCGCGAGCAGCGCGTGCTGGGTAACGGCGACGGTCGGCCCGGAGAACGTGCGCTCGACGCGACCACGCACGAAAAGCCGCATCCCTTCGCGAAAACGTCCGTACACGTACCGATTGCGCCCGATCCACTTTGCGGCAAAGGTGCCGCCCCCGTCGTCGAGCAGCTGCAACTCGACGATCTCCAAGCCCCGCACGCGACGCTCCTTTACCGAAACGACGCGTCCAACGGCGTTCTCTTCCACGCCCGCTTCGCCCAGCCGCGCGGCGGGCGTCGGGAAGCGCAAATCCTCGTAGCGAAACGGCAGGTGCTCCAGCAGCTCGCGAGCCGTTGCAATCCCAAGCTCCGCGAAAAGCTCGACGCTCTTTCGTCCGACGCCGGCGAGCTGCTCGAGGCCGGTATCCGCGGCGTCGTCCGCCATCATCGAGGCGCCCCGCTCGCAGATGCGCGGTCAAGGTCGGCCAGCGCGGCGCGAAGCCGCGGTACCTCGACGCCGTAGCGCGGCGCGAGTTCGACGAGCGCTCCGAGTATCGGCGCCGTTTCCAGCGCGCGGCCGGACTCGAAGTCCTGCAGCATGGACGTCTTGACGTCGTCAAGGCGGGCCGCGTACTCGATGCGCGCGTCCACGTCGGCCGACGCGACGACGCCCATCGCCTGACCGACCTGCAATGCCTCGACCATCAGTTCGCGCACGCGGGCACGTGAATGCGGATCGGCGAGCATCGGCCGAATCGTCCGGCGTTCGAGGACGCTAATGGGATTGAGGCCCGCGTTGTTCACCAGCTTGAGCCAAATGGTAGCGCGAACGTCCGCATCGGATTCGGCGGCGAGGCCGGCGCCGCGAAACAACGTCACGAGCGCGTTGACCCGCTCGCTGGTCCCACCGCCGGGTTCGCCCAATACGTAACGCAGACCGCCGCTTTGACGCACCGTGCCCGGCTCGAGGACACGGCCCGACACGTGCACGACGCCGCCGACGACCTGATCGTCGCCGAAGAGACGCCCGATCGTTCCGCCGGGATCCACGCTGCGTAGCGGAGGCTCGCGCACGTACCAAAAAGGCACCCCGTTCTGCAGCGTCACGATCGTGGCCGGCGTTCCGGCAAACGGGCGCAGCTGGGCGAGCATGCCGGGCCATTGGTGCGACTTGAACGTGAGCGCGAGCACGTCGACGTGCCCAAGCTCTGCGATGTCGTCCGCTGCGTCGAGGTTCGCGGTAAAGTTCCCAAGGTCGCTCTCGACGCGCAAGCCGCGGCGGCGTATCGCCTCGAGGTGTGCGCCGCGCGCGACGATGCCTACGTCGGCGCCGCCTCGGGCAAGCGCGGCGGCGAGGAATCCGCCGATCGCGCCGGCCCCGACGACCGCTATGCGAATGGCCGGCGCTCCCGCGGGCGCGCTAGGGAGCTGAATATTGAGGCGACGGGCAGATTCGAACTGCCGAATGGGGCTTTTGCAGAGCCCTGCCTTACCACTTGGCTACGTCGCCGCCGCTGGAGCGGGTAGTGGGAATCGAACCCACGCATCAACCTTGGGAAGGTCGCAGGCTGCCATTACATCATACCCGCGCGCCGAGCGACCTTCCGGTTCGAGCATCCTCGCACTGCGTCCTACAACCCCCACGCCGCCCGTAAGGTTCTCGGTCACCGGATCAGGCTGACCGAGCGCGCGAGGACGATCGCGATGGTGATCAGCGAGATCATCGCCTCGAGGAGCATCAGGGCCTTCGCCCACGGGCTGAGCGGCATGACGTCGGCGGGGCTGAACGCGGTGGCATTGGTGAACGCCAGGTAGACGTAGTCGAAGAACTGCGGCTTCCAAAGCGGATCGATACATCCCGAACTCTTTCCGGCGATCGTCATCTGCATCTGCGGAAAGAGAAAGTCGGCATTGAGGGATTCCGTCGCAGACGGTGCATGCGCTCGCACGTCCGGCCCGTCGCCGTCGAGCTCCCAATACCAAAGCGAAAAAACCAGGATATTCGTCACCCAGATCTGTGCGCCGATGAGCAGCAAATGCCCAGCCGTCTGCGACGCGACCTTCTCGGGATGAAAGAAGCCGGCGATCAGCAGAAGCACGGAGGCGAGGTTGAAAAAGTTGACGACCGCGATGAGCGCGATGCTCCAGACGCGCATGCGCCGCGTCTCTTGATGGCGGCGCGGTGCAAGTATCGAGAGCGGCACGAGCAGGATCAGAACGAGCAGCGGCGCCATCCAGACCGGCCCGATCGTCAAGCGCGGCGGCAGCGTGATGTAGAGCAGCATCGCCGCTACGACGGCGACCGACGCGTGCCAGCGCGGCTCGTGGCGAATCCGGCGTGTAACGTCCTGCATGTCGCCAACGGGTTCGCGCGGCTCGCTCGCGCAACCCGCCGCGCCCGTCACGCATTATGCTTGCCATGCCGACCGATTTTCGCGATGGGAAGACCTTCCCGCGCCCAGGGCGCCAAGCCGCCGGAGAGGCGCTCTGGCTGCTCCGAGCGGCCGATAAAGGCCGCGCCTGCGCCGCCGGAACGATTCACGATTACATCTACCCGTGCCCGATGGATAAGGGCGTAATGGAGCGCTGGGGAGTCACCCCGGCGGACTTCGACCAAGCGCTCCGCGAGAACGCGTCGGACGAGCGGCTCTATGCCTGGTTCTCGCAACGCGTTGCGACCGAGAACGTACGGAGCGCTAACGAATGGCTCTTAAGCGAGCGCGTCGAGAACCTGGACCGGCAGGATGCCGAGGAGGGTGCCGTCGGAGAGCCGCGCTGATGGGTTCTACGATCGAATTTCAACGCCCCGACGGCAAGCCGGCGCCGGGGTACCTCGCCCCGGCGCCGCAGGGAGCCGGCGCGCCCGGCATCGTCCTCTTTGAAGAGTGGTGGGGCCTCGACGCCAGGGTCAAAGAGGCGGCCGACCGGCTTGCATCGCACGGCTTTACCGTCCTCGTGCCCGACCTCTACCGCGGACGCAGCGCCGCGACCGGCGACGAAGCCAACCATTTGATGGAGGGCCTCGACTTCAACGATGCGGCCACGCAGGACGCGGCCGGCGCCGAACGTTACTTGCGCACCGGCGGCGCGCCGCGTGTGGGGGTCATGGGTTTCTGCATGGGCGGCGCACTGGCGATGCTTGCTGCGATGCGAGGCATCGGCTTTGATGCGGTCAGCCTGTGGTACGGCTATCCTCCAGCCGACGCAGGCGACCCGGGAACGATCGCCGTGCCGATTCAGGGACACTGGGCGACCGAAGACGGCTTCTTCAACCTGGCCGGTGTCGAGACGATCGAAGGCAGGCTTCGCGACGCAGGCGTGGTGCACGAGTTCCATCGGTACGACGCGCAGCACGGTTTCTACAACACGGGCCAGCTCGGCGAAGGCGGCTTGGGACACTACCACCGCGAGCACGCCGAGACCGCATGGCAACGGACGGTCGAGTTTTTCAAACGCACGCTCGCAGGGTAGCCTAAGGAAACAGCCCCGCCGCAAGACGAGGCCGCATTCCAGACGTATGGTGCCAAGGGCCAGAATCGAACTGGCGACACCGCACTTTTCAGGCGCGTGCTCTACCGACTGAGCTACCTTGGCGCTCCGCGCGGCGAGGGAGGGTGGCGACGCTGATGGGGCTCGAACCCACGACCTTCGCCGTGACAGGGCGACGCTCTAACCAACTGAGCTACAGCGCCAACGCCGACACCGCCCAACCCGGAGTGGTGGGCACGGTTGGAATTGAACCAACGACCCCCCGCGTGTGAAGCGGATGCTCTCCCTCTGAGCTACGCGCCCATACCGGTACGGCTCCTTGGACAAAACCGTATGTTACCCTACCGGCGAGCGGCCTGTCCAGGCTGCTCGCCACGCAGGGTTCGCGCGAGGGTGGCCAGCGCGTCGCTGACTGCCTGCGCACCGTTGGCAACGCGGATGCGGAACGCCGTACTTCGACCGTCCTGTGCAAGGCATGCCAGCCGGCATGCGCGAGCGTTTTCCAGGGCGTCGTCACGGCGCGTCCGGATCTCGCTATCCAGCCAGATTTCCATGATTCGCCTCTCAAAAAAGAAACTAGTGTGCGGTTGGGATGAAATTGAAAAAGCCTCCGGTCGATCGCGGAGGCCTTCGGTGAGTTCGAGCGACGACGACTTACGTCGGGCCGTTCTCCGAAGGTCCAAAACACATCGACCCGCTGCCGACGAGCGGCGCGGCGAGGCAGTTAGTGCGAATTCGATTCATCGTGCCTCCTTTGGCGGTCGAGTGAGGAATACGTGCAACTCTATCACGCGCGCGCGGGGGCCGTCAATCGCCGCCGAACGGCGCGCAGGAAGGTTCTCGGACTCAGTTTCAGAAGATTCGGCCTTCGCGATCGGACGCCGTCGCGGGCGGTTAGCTCAGTGGGAGAGCGCTTCCTTGACACGGAAGAGGTCACATGTTCAATCCATGTACCGCCCACCATATACTATATACTTTTTTATAGTTTTTTTTTCTCCTTTTATTATCTTATTTATCATCTCTACTTCGACCTGTGTCACGAAAAACCCACACAAATACAAGAAGTGCCACTATACCGCAGCGTAATAAGCATAGAGTAAAAAACTCAAAACTTCCTCCCTTCGCTTCTATCGTCGATCCACCGTCAAAATTTAAAAAGCCCACAAAATAAGACTTTTTCACTCATACGCCTATCACCGACCCTATCTCTGCGCTTCTTGCAAACTTAACAACGCCAATTACAATGCGAGAAAAACGAAAACCCCACACAGCATAAAGAGTTTTATCTTTTTTTTTTTTTTTTTTTTTTTTTTTATTTTTTTCTTACTTATTTTTTTTTTTCTTCTTAATTTTATTCTTTTATTTTATTTATTTATTATTATTTATTCTTCTATTCTTTTTTTTCTAAATCTTTATTATATTAATCTATTATAAATAATATTATTATTATTTTCTTTATATATAATATTATAATTTTAAATTTAATTATAATTTTCATAAAACTTAATCTTAATTTTATTACTAATATCTCTCAATAAATAAATTAATACAAATATTATCTTAAACAATATATAACTATCTTAACATCTACTAACTTATAATACTATATCAAACAACTAACAACTATTTAATTAAGTTTTACCACCTATACTCTCTCGGGCCTATTTTACTCTTTCAGCATAAAGAGTTTTCGTAGACCTCCTCTCTTCGCTGCCGACATCTTAAACCACTTATCTATTACACTTTTCACCTACTTACTAAATAAATTTTTAATATTTCGGCCCTGCTCTCTTGGGCCGATTTTAAAAATATATTAAATAAATAAATAACTATCATAAAATTATTCAACATTAACTACAACCAAACTTCTCACTACTTCTACACTTACTACTCTCTACAAATATAATTATTCAACCTAAACAACACCCCATCTAACAACCTAATAAACACAACAAACCTAAAAAAACATAACAATAAATATAATTAAAACAAACACTACATCAACAAAACTATCTAAACAATTTTCCCACACATCAAACACCTATAAAACACACTATTTAAAGCCCTCGCTCTGCTAAAAATTTTCGTTAGGCAAATGGTCCGTGAGCGAGTCCGAATCTCCACGACTCTCAACCACATCCCGCGGTGGTTTTTTTTTTTTTTTTTTTTTTTTTTTTTTTTTTTTTTTTTTTTTTTTTTTTTTTTTTTTTTTTTTTTTTTTTTTTTTTTTTTTTTTTTTTTTTTTTTTTTTTTTTTTTTTTTTTTTTTTTTTTTTTTTTTTTTTTTTTTTTTTTTTTTTTTTTTTTTTTTTTTTTTTTTTTTTTTTTTTTTTTTTTTTTTTTTTTTTTTTTTTTTTTTTTTTTTTTTTTTTTTTTTTTTTTTTTTTTTTTTTCGGTCTGGCAGAGGGAGCCCGAAACCAGAAAGACCGACTAGCCGTATGTGGGGCAGGCTGAAACGTAATTTTTTTTTTTTTTTTTTTTTTTTTTTTTTTTTTTTTTTTTTTTTTTTTTTTTTTTTTTTTTATGTAGTTGGCAAGCTGTTCGAAATCTGTTTTTTTTTTTTTTTTTTTTTAGCCGTATCGTTTTGGGGCAGGCTGAAAGAAGGACCTTAATGACCTTGCCGACCGCGATCCGTTCCTCTTTTTTTTATTTTTTTGTCATAGCAACTGGAATGATCTGTGGCACATTTACATTTTTAGATCTTTTGATATTATTTTTTTCATAAAAAGTATCTTTCTCTGATTTGGATGAGTCTCGTCTTGACTCGCCATCCCGTAGTAGTTTTCAGCGCGCGTTGTGCAGAGGCTGCTGTGCTGATCAGTGGCGCTTACCAAACCATATTTGAACGGATCTACGCCAAGTTTTGCTTCGTGCTGCAAGCCAAGTTTGAAGGCCGAACGCACGCGTTGTATGCAGCATTTCCGCCGTAGTGGCTTGCATGCCGAAGATATTGCACTTGTTCCAACGCTCGAAATCTGCGAATACGTACGCTGGCGAGATCTGAGGCGTGGTTTCGCTATCGCCCTTGCATTGAGTCGCCTCGGCAAGGCTATCGAAGCGTGCACGAAGTTGCGCGTACTCAACGTCCATGGATTTTCCCATCTCCGTTTGATCAGCGAACATTAAGCCACAGGAAAGGTTCGGATTGTGAGCGATCGTGAGCACGCGACCACCGGTCTTTTTTTCATACTCTTCGCAATAATGCCACAAGTCGACTGGATCAAAGCTGTCGAAAAGCGTGAACGGAATAACCTGGTTGGTCTTGTCGCCGCCGTCGCGAAAGATCACATTGCGATGCAGGTTGTTTCCTTTTCGTGTGGAGGTCCACTCAAAACCGATAAACGTAGTAAACGTTCCGCGTTTATTATTGCGGTCCGCTGCTTCGGCGGAGAGCGCCCAACCCCACTTCAACAACTCTTTCATATTGGCAGCCGGAAGTGGAGACTTGCCGTTTGCAAAAGAGAGCGTCCGGCTCACGAAGGCGTCGTATCCGGCAGTTCCGCCCTCTTTCATTGCCTTTGCTAGCGTCTGGCCCATCTCCGTTCCGTGATGAACTGCTTCTGCGCTGCCATTGCCTGGGGTAGGCCATAAAAATCCGCGTCGTACGTGATCGCAAGCCAATCGAACGGCCTCTCGAGCTTTACCGGCTGTCCAGTTGAAGACGTCACCTGCTCGCCCTGTGCGAAGCGGAAAGCAGTGTCTGGCGGAAGATGATCTCCTACCAGTCCGGCATCGACCGATATTGCGCTATGCAAGTGCGTTTCGCCCCACCATGCGCGAGTCTGATACGGAAGATCAGCATAGGTGAGTACGGTTTGCGCGCCTGCTGGGGCGCGAGAAAGCCTTGCGCTAGCGCCTTTAGAAACGTCGCGGGAAAGCCGAGCACTGCTGTTAAGCCCAAGAAGAAACGTCGAGTCAAAGTGCCACGCATCTAAAAACCGCCTTTCCAAGACAGAGTCTTGTGCTGCTACGATAGGCTAGCAGGCGAAAGAAGATTCTCGGGCTGGCAAGCAAGTCCTATTTCTGTTGTATATAGGAAGAAGTTAGAATGGCGCTCTCCGCGGCCAAACTCATCGTAGCAATGCTAGCTGTCGACGTCCCGAGAGATAAATCTCTTCAGCACCTCTTTGATCTCGGCCATCGTTGCTGCTTGCGTGTCCCATAGCCGTTCACCAACGTCTGGAGCTTAGAGCGCGCAACGCCTCTTATGCGAGCTATTCTCTTAATGCCAGCCACCTAACCCTGCTGGGGTTCGTTGCTTCTGTTCTTCTTTCTCATAGAGAGCATTTCAGTCGCCTAATCATCTCCGCGGTATATTCTTCCTCGGTGTTCGTCGCATCTACGTGATCTCTTTGCCGATGCGCGTTCTCTACCTTACGTGGACCGACCGCTTAATCATTACGCCATGCATCACAGTCGTCTTCTCGCTGCCGTCTTCATTAGGCGCTTTCTGTCCACCGTCTGCAGCGTTCGGTGCACGAGCTCCTCGTAGGTGCGCAAGCTAGTAAATGTGTCGAAGTCCCATGCTGCACCGCAGCTGAAGCAGCGCCAGTTTTGCGCCCGCCATTGCGCGATATCGTCGAAAAGCAAGCACGAGGCCGCGTCTTCCTGCAGCAGTATTTCTGTCATGCGCGATGTCGCACGTCTGGTATGAGCCGCCGACAATAAGAAAGTCAAATAGCCGCGCATGCGTTCGGTAAAAGCTAGACACATTCCACGTAGAGATCGTCAGCTGTTCCATCACCTCTAGTCTTCCCAACTAACTGTTCCACCTTTTTACCGAGAACCACTCGTATATAACTCATCCATACATCCACAATCCAAGCGCGCTCATAACCGTCTCGCTGAACCTACACCAACGAGCGAAGCTACCCCAGCACTAGCGAGGAGTACTTACTCACTTGCACTCACCGCTCTCGTCCAAGTTGAAGAGCGCGTAAAGCTACTCCGAAACCGCGTAGCAAAAAAGTTACTCGCACGCGCGTAGTGCACTTTCCGTCAGAGCCGAGCGCGTAGTTTTCGTCTTCTCATTTGAGAATCGTTCCCCTAATAGCACTTAAGTCATAACTATTGAGTGCGTGAACCGCTCACTCACCTCTTCGCTTCTGCTCTGTATAGCGCGCTGATGGCCCGCGCACGGCCTAGGTGTTTGGCCGCCGTACACCCCGTCTCGTGCACATGCAAGTTGTCCGTGTCGCAGTACGCCACGCCTCGCCTCGCCGCTCTACCTCATGCTTCGCCATTGCGAGGAGCAAACTCGCCTCTACCTTGATAAGTGCACTATCTTAAAGAAGTTGAAACGTCTCTTCTTCTCTCCTCTCTACCCAATCCTTAAACGCCTTATCCTCATATACCATCACTACGCTAGTTTACTCTTCTCATCGTCTATATCAATATCGATATGTTAGTCTCCACCTCTCCCCATATGCGCCTTAAAGCGATACTACCTTATAGTCTACTTAAAGCTAGGCTAACAACAACGCCGCGCGCGAAACGACACCCTTACTAATGCTTCCTGTCTATGAACCTCCATTGAGATATTAATAGGAAAGTACGTTGAACCGTTCCCCGCTATTCTTTCCGTACTAGTTTGTCACCAGGATAGAGTTGCCAACCATGAAAAACTGTAGCATGTAGTAGGCAGGGGAAGCGAGCGATGTTCTGCTGGTTCGTGTTGCTTCTGTTCTCTTGATGAGGAATCTGTAGATGACGGGGTTGCCCTAAGATGGTGGTGCGTAGCCACCGATGGCGAGGCGCTTGCCGGTCCATTGTATCCAGGCATCGGCATCCGTAACGGCATCGAGGGTGATGTTTATGAACTTACTGCTGCCGTTAGGTAGTTCGACGAGTCCCGGAGTGCGCTTCTCGGTTTTCCATCCGAAGGCGAAGAGATTGCTTTTTGAGTCGTAGCTGCATGTCTGCATGAAATAGAAGCCAGGTCCTTAACAAAAGTGCGCGCACCGCGCGCGCCTTTGAATATATCCAGGCCCTTAGAGAACCCGCTGACGGCTAGATTGCCCGTGGGAGAGTCTATGGAGCAAGCAACAGGCAGGACGTGAGTCTTGAGGCTTGCTATTCGCTTCGTGCCCCCATGTGCGTACTCGTAGATGCGGTCAGGAAGTTGGTTGGTGATATAGACACTTCCCAGTTTGTCAACGCAGTCGTCAACCGCTGAACTGAAGCCGCTCAGCGTTCCCCTCCATCTGTCCTTGCGGTACGAATAGATCCGTCACGCGGTCAAGTCTGTGACGTAATGTAGGTCCTCGCTCTTTGCTTCACGCAGCATCCAGAACTTGCCATGCGCGGCGTGCTGCGCTATCGCGGTACTTCGCGTCTCGCCCGGCGCGCCGATCGGCGGCTGCGATCCGCCGCAGCCTGCGAGCATTGCAACAGCCACGTAAGCACCAGCCGTGTAATATCTAAGGTCAAAAGTCTTCATGCTTACTGCTCGATGCTATAGACGGCGCCAAGCTTACTTGCACCACCGTAGAACGTAGTACCGTATATTAGCCCATTCCTAGCAACGAGCGGCCAGCCAGGCCCCCCGCCCCCCTGGTGGAATCTTTGAAGAAGACGTTCCTTTCCCGACTTACTTACGTCAAAGACCGTCCCACATGTGGCGTTGGACCCTCATCTGTTACCGTCTGCAGTCGTACCGTAGAATATATCCGTTGACGGTAGTAGGCCGCCGTATGGCTCCATGCTATTTCGCCCGCCGACGAAGCTATAGATAACGCTATAGCTCTCGCTCATAGAAGATGGAATGAGTCGAAAAAACGTTCCGCATCCATAACTGGTGCACCCGGTACCCGTCCCGCCGAGAGTGGTAGTGCCGTAGAGCGCGCCGCCTACGTTAACGAGGGCTCCTTCCGGATTCTCGCCGTCGGGTGGGCCGTTGAAATTATAGAGCACCCGCTCCTTGCCGGATGTAGAGACCTCGAAGATCGTTCCGCAGCCGTGACAGGACGCGCCGCTGCCGCCAATCCACGTAGTGCCATAGAGCTCTCCATTCACCGCAACCAATGCCCCTATTGGACCTTCGCCGTCGTGCGGGTAGCCTCTGAAGCGGTGAAGTATCCGTTCTCTTCCAGGCGTGTCCATTTCGAAAACGGTGCCACACCCTCCGGCGCATCGCGTGCTGCCGCCACCGAAGTACGTCGTACCGTACAGTTTGCCGTTTACCGCGATCAAGCTCGCAAACGGACTTTCTCCGTCCGTGCCGCCTTTGAAACTATAGAGCACGCTTTCTGCGCCGGACGTCGTGATCGAAAAGACGTTCGTCAGCCGTCCCCCGAATCCTGTGCACACATTCTGCGTGCCGTCAGTATCCAGGTCAACTTGACCAACGCTGCTCGCTACTCGACGTGCAGAGGGCCCTTGAAACTGTAAATTACGTTCTTCCATTACCCGTCGTGCTTATGCGTGAAAACGGTCCCGCAGCCGTTGGTACAGCAGGCGATTCCGAACAATCTCCGTTCGAAGACTTGCCGTACAGCAGTCCCTTTACGAGAATAAGCCAGCAACAGTGAACGTTGGCCATCTGAGCCATCCTTGAAGACTGTGTACGAATCAGTAGCCTAAGCCATTATTGAGTTGATGAACCGGCAACTCCGGCACTTGCTGCGCCGCGAACGGTACGTCGATCTGCGGCCGCATTCGCCGCAGCCTGCCAACATTGCCGTCACGGCGATCAAGCGGTTAGCGCATAGCCGCTGAAATCCCAGCTCTTCATTTGCCTTACCCCTCGCTTCCGTGAACGGATCAGCGGCATGGTACGTTCGCCCTGCTGCGGCGCCATCCCACCGGAGCGAGCGTTTAAGAGTCCGCGAGCTTCGGCCAGAGATTGCCGCAAAAGAAAGTTTTCACCGGGCAAATGCCCTTTAGCAAGCTCTACGTAAACCCCTCGCGCACCGGTACGTCTTGTAAATCAGTATTACATGGAGTACGAGCGCAGCCGGTTGCCGAAATACCGGCTCGGGAGGAACAGTATGCAGCGATTCATGCGCGCCACAATTGCTTTATCCGGTTTTTTGTCCTTCGCGGGCTTCGCCTTGCCGGGAAGCACCGTTGCGGCCCAGTCGCCGATAACGTGGAATAACGTGACGCTGGGTACGCCGGTTTCAACGCTGCGCCCGTTGTTAGGCGACCCGTTGCGAGTGCTGACGTCCGACAACGGCGCGACGCGCATCGGGCGCTATTGGATTGCCGGATCCGACTCCACGTTCTTTCTCGTTCTTGAGAAACGCGGCTATGTCGAGGCCTTCCACGCCTTCGCGACGCAGGCGGCCGCGGGCGGATTCCGAGACGTTCCGCCGGACCCATCGGGCGTTCACCTGGGCGATACGCTCGACAGCGTCAAAGCGGCGCACCCCGACTTCCATCCGGAGACGGCCGACGACGGGGCGCAACAACTGGTTGGACGGGTCGCAAATCCCCAAGCCGGCGTCGTCTACGAATTCCAAGACGGTCACCTGCGCAGCTTTCACTGGGGAGTGCACGTCGCAGACGCGTTACCGGCGTTGCCGGCCCTCGCCGGACCCGCCGGCGATGCGCCGGCTTCGGCGATTCTCGACGTGCAAAAAAGCGAGACGGAGGGCGTCCGCTGGGAATACCTGTACCTCGCCTTCCATCCGTGCGATGGCGGCGCAAGCTGGAAGCTTGCACAGCAGGCGATGAGCCGGGAAGACGGTCACGTCTACGATCGCCTGCACGTCGTTTGTCCGAGCACCAAAGCCGAGCGCGACTTCTACTTCGACATCGGCAGTTTTTTCGGTAAGATCTAAGCCCGTATCCTAACGGGCGGGGATCTCGGCTACCCCTTATTGCAAAGGGGCGGGGTTGCCGCCGGCTCCTTCGTGGCGACCGTGACCTTCGACTTCCCGCTCTTTGAATAGACTTCGACGGTTTGCGGAATGGGCAGCGGGAAAGCCGGGCTGACGACCGTGCACGTGTAGTTGCTGGTGGGCTTGCTGCACGGCGAGGACGGCGCCATCTGCTCGATGTAAAACGCACGCGGCGCGTGCATGGAGATCGGCGTCGAGCGGATTCGTGCTACGTAGCACGACTGCGGGAGCGTCACCGATGCCTGAACGATGAAGTTCGAGTGACCGGCGCCGGCGGCGATGCCGGTCGCGGCAGCCGGCGTCCAGCCCGAAGAACCGGCAAGAGATACCGAGGGCAGCGCGAGTAGCGATAACGCCATCGCCGCCGTGATAGTAAAATAGCGCATAGATCTAACCTCCTTGTCGCAGCGGAACGGATGTCCGGCGAAGGCTACGGCTATTTTGTGCTGGCGCCTGCTTGCCCTCCCACCAAAGCCGCGGTCTAGGCTACAATGGACGTCATGAGAGCGGCAGCGCTCCACGTCGGCGCCCGGCCGGCGACTGCGTGAGCGAGCGTAACGAGCGCGGGAACGAATCCGTCAACGCGCGCAGATTCGTCAGCAGCTCCCTCGTGCCGGCATGCGATGGATTCGTCACGCCCGCGACCGGGGGCGAGCCGCCCGTGCCGCGAGCCTTCTCGTGGGGCAGCCGGACCCTTCTGATCACGACGGTTCTACGGAGCTGGCGGTCCACGAAACTCGACCGGGGCGATGCGTATCTCAAGCGGCACTGGTACGAGCTGCTGACGGCCTGCGGCGCGAAGATCGAAGTCTATTACGACCGCGCATCCCGGCGCAATGCGTCACCGTGGTGGCTCTACACCATCGAGGAGTAACGCACGGGGCCCTAGAGGCCTCCTGGAAACGGCTTGCTGGTCAGTTGCGAGAAGCGCGCTTCGGTCCCGTTCTGCACGCGCTGCGCCTTGATCTCGGCCTTCTGATTCGTCAACTGAACGGCGAGCGTTCCCAGGCCGGAATTGAGGTCCGCATTTATGCGCTGCCAAGACGACTTGCTCGCGAAGGCGACCCCCGGATAGATGCCCTGCACGTTGCGAACCGTCTGATTGGCGCGTTGAACTTTTCGAATCGTAGACGCCAGCGAGTCGACGTCGCCGAAGGCGTAGCCGTTGATGTCGGGGCCTACGAGTTCAAGAAAGGCGTTTTGCGCGTGGTACAGCTCGAAGCCCCGATCGCCAATGCTTCCCAACTTCTGCTGGTCCGCGAGAAGCGCGAATTGGCGCCCCGCGTATTGTGCCGAGTAAAACCAATACGTCGCCTCGTTACGATATCCCCGATCGTACAAGCAGATGGCGGCGACGTAGAGCTCGACGAAGCTGAGCCCGCTCCACTCCTTCTTCATCCGTTGAATCGTCGCGACGAATTGCCCGTCGTTCTTCGAGGCTAAGCCGGCGCTGTATTTTCCGATCCTGATAACCGGCCCCGACGAATTGTAGTACGGCGTTACGTACGCGTCGATGCGGCTCGGGTCGGCGGCGACCGCTCGGTCTTGAGCGCCGGCAAACAGACTGACGGTCGCACTAAGAACCAGTGCGAGCAGGCGGACGGCAGAAAAGCTCATGCCCATACGTTCGTCGGCAACCGGCCCGCCTCTCTCTCCGTCGCCACAGGATTAAGGCGGCGGCCGCTTGTATGGGGAGTCCCTCAAGCGTGAACCAGGTTCACGAGAAAGCGAGCGTTCCACCGTGAAGCTCCCCGACTTTTCCAGGTACATCCTAGGCGCGGCAACCGTCGCGCTTGTCGCAGGCTGCGGCGGCGCACAGACCAGCGCCCCGACCGCTCCCACGCAAGTATCATCGCCGGGCGCCGCCCACGCCAAACGGGCACCCGTCGGGCCCTTGCTCTACATCTCCGACCAAGGCACGGGCCAAGTGCAGGTGTTCAACTACCCTGCGGGAGCGCTCTATCAGACGTTGACCGGCTTCACGTTGCCAGGCGGCGAGTGCAAGGACCCTTCAAATAACGTCTACGTCACCGACACCGGATCGAGCTCGATCGTCGAATACGCGCACGGCAATCCGACGCCGATTGCGGTGCTGAGCGATCCCGGCCAGCTTCCGGTCTCGTGTTCGGTGAAGACGACGCCGCTGTACACGGTCGCGGTCGCCAACGTCGCGACGACGAGCGGCCCGCCCGGAAGCGTTTCCGTGTATCTCAGTAATGCAACGTCGCCCAACTTCGTCTATTCGAATCCGACCGCATTCGCGACGATCGACTACATCGGGTACTATCTCGGCGCACTCTATCTCGACGGACTAAGCACGAGCGGCTCGTTCCAGTTCGGGAAAATGACCAATAACGGAACGATCACGGCGATCCCCGTCACGGGGCCGGGCGGGGCACCCGCCGCTCCGGGCGGCGTTCAGCATCCGCCGTGGCCCGCGGCGTATATTGCCGTCGGCGATGCGGCTGGATCCAAGATCTACCACATCAAGACGAACGGCTACTCGATACTCAGCACGCCCAACTCGCCGACCGTCCTGACCGGTACCTGCAACAATATTCTGCAGTTCTTCCTGGTTAGAATCGGCCCGCTGCAGCACGAAGTCATCAATCCCGAACGGTGCTCGGCGCAGACCGGCGTGCACAAGTATCCTGCCGGCGGACCGTCCGGTTACAACTACACGACGAGTCTCGTCAACCCGGTTGGAGCGGTCGTCAGCCCGTAGCGTTAGAAATCGTCGTCGGGGACGTCGTCGGAGGGCTGCTGGTCTAGGAAATAACTTGGCGGCAGGGCCGCGGGAATCACCTGAAACTGGCGCGGCCTGCCCTTGAAGTTGAAGCAGTCGGCGAAATCGTCGGAGCGCTCGTCGGTCGTATGCAGCGAACCCAGATTGAACGTCTCCTCGATGAATCTAAGGATGCTGCCGAACTCGTGCTGCTGGTGCGAGACGTAGCCCTTCTTCGCATACGGCGAGATGACGATGAGGGGTACGCGGAAGCCGAGTTCGTAGGAGTTGTATTGCTGCGGGCGGACGTGATCGTACCAGCCGCCCCAGTCGTCCCACGTGAGGATTATCGTCGTCGAATTCCAGTACGCGCTCCGTCCGATCGCGTTGACGACGCTTGCGACCCACGAGGGGCCCGAGCCGTCCGTCGTGCCGGCGTGGTCTGAGGCCCGCGACGTCGGCGTCACCCAGACGACGCTGGCCAGCTTACCGGCGGCGATATCGGTCAGAACCCGCGAAGGCGGCGAGACGACGTTCGTGTAGTACTCCGGGTTTCTGCGAACGTGCGAGATCGCATCGAAGGCATTCCACAGGCCGGGCTTGCGGCCCGCGACGTAGTAGCGCCAGCTTAGGGAGCTAGCGTCGAGGAGATCGGTGATCGTCGTCCGATCCAAGCACGGGTAGATCTGCTGGTTCTCCTGCCCCGCGGCGTCGATGAGTTTTACGAGCGAGCTGCGCGGCGAGTCGCAGCCGCCGGTGAACCGCTCCTTCGCGGTCAGCGGGTTCTCCGCCGCGCGCAGCGACGAGCCCTGGCTCACGGTCGACGTTCCGCTGATGAGGTATTGATGCGCTGGAAAACTCGGGCCTTGATTCGTCTCGAACATGTGGTCGGCGAACGCGTACTGATTGGCGATCTCGAAGTACGGCTTGATCTCGTCGTGCGGCACGAAGCCGTACGCCCGTCGCCCTTTGGGCGGACACTCGTGCCGATTGCGGCAGTGCGAAGCAACCAGATCGAAGCCGTTTACTTTTCCCTTGCGGTACTCGATCGTAAACGCGCCGTGCTCGTGCGAGATGTCGTACGGCGCCGTCATGTGGATCGGGAGCAGATGAAAGTGCCGGCCGCTCGAGTTTACCCCGTAGCGTGAGGTATCCGCCCCCGGGAGCCCGTAGAAAAGGTTGTCGACGCTGCGGTTCTCCTGAACGATGACCACGATATGGCTGACCTTCGACTGCGACGGGAAGCGCGGCGTAAGACGCGGCTGGCCAAGCACCGGCGGCGCCGCCGCCGTCATCGGGGTCGCACTCCCGCCGCAGCCTGCCAGCGCGAGCACGGCAAGCGCGACGCGGGTGAAGGGCCTCGCCCGCACGAGCGCTAGGTTCCCGCCGCGGGGCTGAACACGACGCCGTCTATCTCGCGGTGCCGCGGGATGAACTTCGACAGAATCTGAACGGGCGCGCCGCCGATTGGGTACTGCCAGATGCGAATGTCCAGCGGGCGCTTCGTAGCGGGGCCGTTCGGCATCGCGATCATATTTCCAAATATCCACGATTGAGCAGCACGTACGCCTTCCTGCGTGAACGTGACCTTCTTCACCACGGTCGCCAGGCCGCCGTTAAAGGCTAAGCGGTAGATCACCGGGTGATAGCGCTCCTGCAGCGTGATGTGCCGCGTGTCGAACTGGATCTGCCCCGGATTCGTAATCGTCGCCTGCACGGTGTAGTTCGTGAACGTGCTGCTGCCGCGGGGCAGCTCTGCTACGGAGACGAGGCTGTTGCTGTATCCGTCTATGAAGAGATTTCCACGCCCGTCGAAGCCGCAAAATAGCAGCGACTGCATCGCCGGATCCTGGTACGTCGTGGGCGGCGCACCCGGGTGATCGAAGATCGCGACCTCGTCGCCCTTGCAGCTCGAGATGCAGAGCACGACGACGGCAAGGTTTCCGGTCGTGGGATCGACCGCGCAGGCAAACGCAGTACCGGTGACCGTATAGATCGCGTTCGGAGCGGTTGCGCCGTGCGCGTACTCGGTGATCGTTCGCACGCCCGTAAAGAACACGTCGCCCGCACGATCCGCGCACATGCCGAACGAGCCAAGCGGGAGCTTTCCGACGAGCTTGCCTTTCGGATACGAGAATATGTAGCCTTCGCGATCGCCGCCGACGTAGAGAAGATCGCCAAGCGACGCCGGGGCCTTCCGCGCGCCCCCGGCGGGCGCGCTCTCGGCGATGCGGGCGCCGCTTTCCCGCGCGGCAGACGCGGTCGGGGGCGATACCTGCGACGGCGCAGCGCCGCCGCACGCGCAGAGCGACGCGACGAGTGCTAAGGCCACGGCGGTTTTCATATGACTAACTCCCAACTGACTAACTCCCAACGCTGACCGTTGCGCCGCTAGGATTTTTAAAGCCCGGGATGGTCGAGGTCGTCGTCCCGCCGTATGGATAGCTCCAGAGGCCGACGTCCTTGTTCCCGCCATTGGGGCCGTCCGGACCGATGATGGTCGAACCGTCGATCCAAAACTGCACGACGTTGCGGGCCCCTCCAAGCGTGACCGAGCCCACTTCCGTTGCAGTCGAGCCGCTTATTGCGAAACGGTAAATCGTCGACGCGCCGTCGCCGACCGCAACGTAGTTGCCGTCCCACTGCACGCCGCCCCATCCCGAGAACGCCTGGTCGAGCGCGATCGTTTCGAACTTCCCTTTGTTTCTGGGGAGTTCGACGAGCATGAAATTGTACGAATAATCGAGGCCGTCTACGAACAGATTCCCCTTATTATCGTAGCCGCAGAACAGATAGGCGAGGACGTTGGGGTCGGTGCGAACGATCGGCTTTCCGCCGGTGTGACGGTAGACGTAGAGGCTGCCGTGATGCGAGCCCTTCGTGCTGTAGTTCGTCACGGCGAGGTTGCCCGTCGTTGGATCCACGGAGCAATCCGTCGGCAGGTTGTTCGGGTCGGCAAAGGTGGCGACCGGGCTGGTCCCGCCGTGCGCGTACTCGAGCAGCTGTTGCTTGCCCGAGTTGGTGATGAAGACGTTGCCCTTGCGATCCGAACACTCGCGCAGCGAACCCTTGAACCCCGTCAGCGTCCCGACGAGCGTTCCCTGAGGGTACGTGTACGCGTAGACGTCGCCGGTTGCCACGTCGGAGATATAAAGAAGGTCCGAGCCGGAAACGCCGCTGCGCATCCACGAACGCCCGCGATCCGGTCGCACGACAAGCCCGCCGCTCTGGGCGGCTAGACCGGGCATCGGCGCCGCTCCTTGCAAGCCGCCGCAGCCCGCGAGGATGAAAGCAAGCATACAGAAAAGCGGCACCCGACGGATGCGCGTCGCATTTGTCATCTATTCGCGGCTATTCTCGGCGCGTATGCGAGCCTCTTGCCGGCGAGCCGGCCGTCGTGATCTCCGACCTCGGAAGAGCGCCGCGACGGCAAGTGCGCGCGGCCTGCGTAGCCTACCGCAGCGCTTCGTACTCCGCGTCGCTCAGTTTCAACTCCGCGGCGGCGACGTTTTCGGCGAGATGGGCCAGCGACGAGGTGCCGGGAATCGGCAGCGTGGCGGGCGAGTGGCGGAGCAGCCACGCCAGCGCGACCTGATAGACGGTAGCCCCATGCGCCGCGGCCACGGGCTCGAGCGCTTCACGGCCGGCGACGTCGCCTGCATCCAGCGGGAAGTACGGAATGAACGCGATGCCGTTGGCCTCGCAGTAGGAAAGGACCGGCTCGCTGCCGCGATTGCCGACGTTGTAGTTGTTCTGTACCGAGACGACCTCCACGATGCTGCGCGCTCGCTGCAGTTCGTCGAGGTCCACGTTGGAAAGCCCGGCGAATCGGATCTTCCCCGCATCGCGAAGGTGCTTAATCGCGCCGATCTGCTCCTCGAACGGAACCTCGGTGTCGATCGCGTGAAGCTGGTAGAGATCGATGTGCTCGACGCGCAGGCGCCGGAGGCTGCCCTCGCACGCCTCGATCAAGTGCTCCGGACGGCAGTTGCGCGTCCACTCGCCCGGGCCGCCGCGCAGCAGGCCGCCTTTCGTCGCGATCACGAGGCCGGCTGGATACGGATGAAGCGCTTGGGCGATCTGCTCTTCGTTGACGTGCGGGCCGTACGAATCGGCCGTGTCGATGAAGTTCACGCCGAGCTCGAGGGCGCGCCGAAGCACGCGCAGTGCGTTCTCACGGTCGGCGGGCCATCCCCAGATCCCCGGTCCGCATAAGCGCATCCCGCCGAAGCCCAGGCGATTGACGCGCAGCTCGCCTCCGATGACCAACGCGCTGTCCATGCCGCCGCCTTCTCCGAGATGCAAAAAAGACCGCTCGCCTTTACGGCGAGCGGTCTCCTTTGACGACTCGGGTTACGAGTTAGCGGGCGGCGGGCTTGGGCGCGACGGGCGAGGTCGCGGCCTGGGCATTCGCCTCGGCCTGCTTCTGAGTCTCGACGAGCATCTCGGCGATCTTCAGCGTGAAGGCTTTGCGCATCTCGAGGACCTGGTTCGCGAACCCGAACGAAAGCTCGACGAGCTGGGTCGGGGTCGGAAGGTTCTCGAGGGTCGGCATCGTCCCGGGCTTCTCCGTGAGCTCCTTGGTGAAGTCGCGGAAGGCATTCATCGCCTTGAGGCTGGCATCTTGGCTCTGCTTGAGAGCGGCAAGGCCCTCTTCCTGGAACTTGTTCATGTACTGGGATACGTTGACGGTCATGGTTGCTTGAAAACTCCTCTCTCTAACTTGTGCTAAGTATACCAAGCACCCGCTGTGCCTGTCAACACCCCGCGCCTATTCTCGGCCGATGAAGCTCCGGTAGATACGGATCAGGGCCTCCTTCTGGTCCACGGTCAGGCGGGGGTCCATCTTCACCGCGTGCTCGACCCCGTGGTGGCTCTCGTCCCGGCCGGGGGACTCGTCGAGAAGGCCGGCCTGGGCGTACATGGTCTCCGCCGAGATGTGGAGCGCGTTGGCGATGCTTTTGAGCACGTCGGCCGAGGGCTTGTAGAGCCCTCGCTCGACCTGGCTGAGATAGGGGTTGGAGATCTTTGCGATGTCGGCCAGTTGGCGCATGGAGAGGTTCGCAAGCTCCCGCTGGCCGCGGATGAAGTCCCCGAGGCTGCCCCAGGCTGAGCCCGGGGCCTTGTCGTCGTCGTCGCTCATGCGGGTGCTTCCTCGTTACGAACGTAGCTTCCAGGGGCAGGCTCGCCTTCAGGGAGCGTATAGGGCGCCCGCCTGGGACCGCCCTGCGAAGCCGCCCAGACCGCCCAGTCCTTCCACCACGATCCGGTGTGGCGATCGGCGCTTTCGATCCACTCCTCGGCGCTCTCGCCGCGCGTCGCCGCCGGCCGCGTGTAGTGCCAGGTCTTCTTTCCGCCCGGCGGATTGACGATGCCCGCAATGTGCCCTGCGTTGGTGAGGACGTACTTTGCGTCGCCGCCGACGTGCTGCGTGGTCAGATACGTCGCGCGCCAGGGCGCTATATGGTCGTTCTCGGCCCCGAGCACGTAGAGCGGCGACCGAATCTTACCGAGATCGATCGGCGTGTCGCCGATCGCAAATGCGCCGGCCTTGACGATCGCGTTGTGCAGGTAGCATGCGCGCAGATACTCGGAATGCATCTCGACCGGCATGTTGGTCGAATCGTTGTTCCACGCGAGGATGTCGAATGCCGGCGGCTGCTTACCCTTGAACCAATTGTTGATGACGTAGCTCCAGATGAGATCGCGCGAGCGCATCCAATCGAAGGTGCGAGCCATTTCGCTCGCGTGCAGGAAGCCGCGTTCGCGCATGCGCTTCTCGAGCTTCGAAATGGTGTCTTCGTCGGTGAAGATCCCCAAGTCGCCGGGAATACTGAAATCTATAAGCGTGTTCGTCAACGTCGCCGAAGCGATGCGGTCGCCCTGGCCGATCGCCGCGAGGTAGGCCATCGAGATCAACGCGAGCGTACCGCCTAGGCACAGCGCCGCGAGGTTCGCGCGCGGCGCGCCGGTGATCTCGCGCACCGCGTCGAGCGCGGCGAGGACGCCCTTGTGAAGGTAGTCGGCCATCGTCAGGTGCGACATGTTCTCGTCGGGGTTGCGGTAGGAGATCATGAACGTCTGATGCCCGTTGGCAACCGCCCACTCGACGAACGACCTTCCCGGCGCCAAGTCCATGATGTAGTACTTGTTGATCCACGGCGGGCTGCACAGCAGCGGCGTTGCGTGCACGTCGGGCGTCTGCGGATCGTAAGCGATCAGCTCGATGAGGTCGTTGCGATAGACGACCCGCCCCGGAGTCGCCGCAAGATTGCGTCCGACCTCGAAGCCGGAGCGATCGACTTGGCGCGGGTAGCCGTCGTTGTTCGTGACGTCGTCGAGGTAGTTCTGCATGCCGCGCAGCAGGCTCAAGCCGCCGCTGTCGGCGGCTTCTTTGATAACGCCGGGATTGAGCCAGGGCACGTTGCTCGGGGCGAAAGCGTCGCAAATGAGCTGCATTGCGAATCGCGCCTTGCGGCGCGTCGCTTCGGGCAGCCGGGAGGAATCGACGAGATCGAACGCCGCTTGCGTGCGGGCGCGATAGTCCTCCACGACGCCGGCGAGCAGCGGATTGGAGCTCCACTCGGGTTCGGCAAAGCGTTTGTCGTCGTCGGCAACGGGCGAGGGTGCGCGATCGCCGCTGAAACGCCGCAGCATGTTGAGGCCCACGTTCTGCTCGGCCAGCGCGAGACCGGTCATCCAGCTGCTCATGCGCAATGGATCGGTCATCGCATCGGCCACGACGGCCCTCAGGGCGTCGCCGAGCGAAGCCATGTCGAGCCCGGCTACGTCAATGCCGTAGTTGAGCTCCTCGGGGGCGATTCTCTGATCTACGCTCACATGTACCATCCGCCGTTGATCTTGTAGACTGCGCCGGTGATGTAACCGGCTTTATCGTCGAGCAGGAAGCGCACGAGCTGTGCCACCTCCTCCGGTTTGCCCAGCCGCCGCCCCGGCGTCTGTTCGATCGCGGTTTCTATCGCCGAGACGGGCATCGCCTTCGTCATCTCGGTGTCGATGAAACCCGGCGCGACGGCGTTGACGGTGATGCCTCGCTTGGCCACTTCCAACGCGACGGTCTTCGTCAGGCCGATCAAGCCGGCTTTCGCCGCCGCGTAGTTCGCCTGCCCGAAGTTCCCGCTCTCGCCGACGACCGAGCTGACGTTGACGATCCGGCCAAAACCGCGCTCCACCATGCCCGGCAACGCTGCCTTGATCATGAAAAACGGCCCGGACAGGTTGACCCGCAGCACCGCTTCCCACTCATCAACCGTCATGTTGCGAACGGTGTGGTCGCGCGTAATCCCGGCGTTGTTGACGAGGTAGTCTATGCGGCCGTGCTCGCGCAGTATCTCGGCAACGGCCTTCTCGCAAGCATCGTAAACGGAAACGTCCGTTTCGTAGAAATGGAGCCGGCTGGCGGCTCCATCGAGGTGCGAGCGAAGGGTGCGCGTGCGCTCGCGATCCTCGGGCAGACCAAGCACGGCGACGGTTGCTCCGTCCTGCGCCAGGAGGGTGCTGATCGCGCCGCCGATGCCGCGCGACCCTCCGGTAACGATGCCGACTCGGCCGGCGAACGGTAAACTACTCACGCGCTAGATTTACGTAGCGCTCCCGCCTGGTTCCTTTCCGGAGAGCCGCCGGGAAGAATTACATATCCAGGCCGCCGTTGATCGTGTAGACGGCCCCGGTGATATAGCTCGATTCGTCCTCGAGCAAGAACGTGACGAGGCGGGCCACTTCTTCGGGACGTCCCAGCCGCCGCTGCGGAATCTTCTCGACCACTTTGGCAAGCGCCGCGGCCGGAATCGCGCCGACCATCTCGGTTTCGATGAAGCCCGGCGCCACGCAGTTCACGGTGATGCCGCGCTGCGCCATCTCCAGAGCGAGGCTCTTCGTAAAGCCGACCAACCCGGCTTTCGAAGCGGCGTAGTTGGCTTGGCCCACGTTGCCCGTTTCCCCGATAACCGAGCTGATGTTCACGATCCGGCCGGAGCCCCGGTCGATCATGTGCTCGAGCACGGCCTTCGTCATATTGAACGCACCCGAGAGGTTGACGTTGAGAACCTGCTGCCAGTCCTCGCTGGACATCTTGCGAACGGTCTTGTCGTGCGTGATGCCTGCGTTGTTGATGAGGTAGTCCACGCGCCCGAAGCGGTCCATCACTTCTTTTGCAACCCGGTTGCAGTCTTCGTTCTCATCCACGCGACCCTGGTGAATCGAGACGGTGGCTCCTTTGGCGGCCATCTGCTGCGCGAACTTCTCGGCGCTCTCCTTGCCGCGGTTGTACCCTGCGGCAACCGACGCGCCGCGCTCCGCGAGCGCCTGCGTAATTGCCGCGCCGATGCCGCGCGTGCCGCCCGTAACCAATGCAACTCGACCTTCGAACACGACCGCCTCCTTCGTTCGCCGGCCAAAGCCGGGGCAAGGAAGCTTCCGCCCCGCCCCGACCGTTCCTATGAAGCTAGCCGAAGCGGCCGGTGATGTAATCTTCCGTGCGGCGGTCGCCGGGCTTGGTAAAGAGTTTCGCCGTGTCGTCGGCTTCGATGAGCCGTCCGATGCCCGTTTCGTCGGCGAGCATGAAAGCCGTCACGCTCGAGACGCGCGCCGCCTGCTGCATATTGTGCGTGACGGCGACGATCGTGAAATCCTTCGTAAGCGCCGACATGAGCTCTTCGATCACGGCCGTCGCGATCGGATCGAGCGAGGCCGTCGGCTCGTCCATGAGCAGCACTTCCGGTTCGGCGGCGATCGCCCGCGCGATGCAGAGCCGCTGCTGCTGGCCCCCGGAGAGGCGGAGCGGGCTCGTCTTGAGCTTGTCTTTGACTTCGTCCCAGAGCGCCGCCGAGCGAAGCGCGCGTTCTGCGGCGTCTGCCCGCTGTTTGCCGGTAAGGCCCCGCGGAGCGCAGCAAACCGTGTTATCGAGAATGGAGAGCGTCGGAAACGGATTGGGCCGCTGAAATACCATGCCGATGCGGCGCCGAATCGACATCGGGTCGACGCCGCCCGCGTAAATGTCGGCGCCGTCCAGCAGCACGCGCCCTTCGACGCGCGCGTCGAAGGCGACTTCGTGGATGCGGTTGAGGCAGCGCAGCAGCGTCGTCTTGCCGCAACCCGAAGGCCCGATAAGCGCGGTCACGGCCCTGCGGCGAAATGCGATCGAAACGTTCCCGACCGCCTTGCGGCCGGCGTAGTACGCGCTGAGGTCGTCGGTTGCGAGCGGCGCGGGGGCCGCTACGGCGGCTCTCATGCGTCCAGCCCTCGCGCGGCGCGGCTCAACATGTAGCGAGCGCCCAAGCTCAAAATGAGGACCGCGAGTATGAGCAGCAGCGCGCCGCCCCACGCCTGCGCCTGCCAGCTGGGATAGGGCGAGATCGCGTAGGTGAAGACTTGCAGTGAAAGGACCGCCATCGGATTGCTCGGATTCGATTCCCAAAACTGGCTGCCGAACGCGGTAAAGAGCAGCGGCGCCGTTTCGCCGGTGACGCGCGCGATCGCGAGCAGCAGCGCGGTGACGATCGCCGGCATCGCCGTCGGCAGCACGATCCGCACCGTCGCGCGGAAATTCGACATTCCGAGCGCGAGCGCGCCCTCGCGCACCGCCTGCGGCACCGAGCGAATCGCCTGCTCGGACGTGCGGACGAGCAGCGGGAGCATGAGCATCGTGAAGGCGAACGAGGCCGAAAAAGCCGAGAAATGCTTGAGCGGCGCGACGAGGACCGCGTACGCGAACAAGCCGATCGCGATGCTCGGAACGCCGGAGAGAACGTCGGAGAGAAACCGCAACGCCTCGGGGATCACGCCTCGGCCGAAGAGCGCGAGGTAGATGCCGGTGAGCAGGCCGATCGGAATCGCCATGAGCGTGGCGATACCGATGACGACGACCGTGCCCCAGATGCCGTTGCCGACGCCGCCGCCCGAAACGCCGACCGGATGCGGCAACTGCGTCAGGAACTCCCAGTTGATGGCGCCCAGGCCTTGCACGACGACGTAGCCGAGGACGACCAGGAGCGACATCGCAGCGATTGCCGCGCAGCACATCGCCAAGGCGACGCCGATGGATCCGTAGACGCGCCGGCGGCCCAAGCGCTGATAGCGCGGAGAGAGGTCGCGATGAGGAAGAGCGCCGCCCAACGTAGACATGCCTAACTCCGCTCCGAGCCCCGCACGCTCCAAATCATCAAACGGGCGAGCGCGTTGACGATCATGCTCACGAAAAAGAGAATCAATCCAAGCTCGATGAGCGCGCTGATATAAATGCTGGTCGTCGCCTCGGTGAACTCGTTGGCAATGACGCTTGCGAGGGTGTACGAGGGTGCAAAGAGCGAGGCCGAGATCTGCGGCCGATTGCCGATCACCATCGTCACCGCAATCGTCTCGCCGAGGGCGCGCCCGAGCGCAAGGACGCAGGCGCCGAAGATACCGACGCGCGCCGCCGGAAGCACGACGCGAGTCGCGGTTTCCCACTTCGTCGTGCCCAGCGCCATCGAGGCTTCCCGCAAGTCGCGCGGGATCGCTTTGATCACGTCGCGTGAGATCGCCGTCACGGTGGGCACGATCATCAGCGCGAGGATGATGCCGGCGGTCAGCAACCCCACCCCGTAGATGGGCCCGGAAAAGAGCGGCGTCCAGCCAAGAAACTTCTGCAAAGCCGGTCCGATTGCGGTGCGCACGAAGGGCGAGAGCACGAACAGCCCCCACAGCCCGTAGACGACGCTCGGCACTGCCGCCAGCAACTCGATCAAGAACGATAGCGGCGCGCCAAGCCAGCGCGGTGCGAAGTCGGCAAGAAAGACGGCCGCCATGATGCCGACGAACGCGGCCAGCACGATCGCGATGAGCGAGGTCACGACGGTTCCGTAGATCATCGGCAGCGCACCGAACTTGCTGCCGATGGGATCCCACGCGCTGTTGAAGATGAACGCGGGACCAAACTTCACGATCGAAGGCCACGAACCGAGCACGAGTTCCACGCACAAGCCCACGATGAGCAGTGCGAACAATGCGCTGCCGCCGTAGACGATCGCGGCGAAACCACGATCGGCCGGGCTTACGAACCTCACGACGCGCCGGAATCGCGGCTGCGCGTTTTCCATCGTCACCTGTCGTTAAAGCGACGGGCCGAAGCCTAAGGAGCTCCGACCCGTACCGTTTTTTCGGTCTCTACCTGCGTCGAAGGGTTTAGTGCTGCATCTGCTTGAGCGTCGCTGCCGCCGACGCCTGCACGTTGCCGGGCAGCGGCACGTAGTCCACCGACTTGGCGTTGGACTGCCCCTGCGGGCCGACGAGCCACGAAAGGACGTCGTGAAGAACCTTCCCGCGAGCGGCGTCTGCGGGCTTCTTGTAGACGACGACCCACGAGTAACCGGCAATCGGATACGAGCCAGCTCCGGACGCGTCCACGATCGAGAAGTTCGTCGCGCTGACTTCAGGCTTCGAAGCCGCCGCGGCCGCCACGGCCTCGGGAGTGCAGGATACCCACTTGCCGGCTTTGTTCTGGAGCATCGCCGCGCTCATGTGATTCTCGATAACGTACGCAAGCTCGACGTAGCCGATCGCGCCGGGCTGGCTCTTGATCTGTCCCGCAACGCCCTCGTTGCCTTTTGCGCCCACCGAACTGGGCGCCGGCCACGAAACGCTCTTTCCGGTGCCCACTTTGCTCTTCCAGTCCGCCGACACGTGGCTGAGGAAGTCGGTGAAGATGTAGCTGGTCCCCGAGCCGTCGGAGCGGTGCACGACGACGATGGGCATGTCCGGGAGGCTGACGCCGGCGTTGAGCTTGGCAATCGCCGGATCGTTCCACTTCTGCACCTTGCCGAGGTAAATGTCGGCCAAGACCTGGCGCGTTAGCTTGACGGTCGCGGTCACGCCGGGGAGGTTGTAGGCGATCGCCGCGCCGCCGAGGGCGACTGGTATCTGAAGCACCGGTTGGCCTGCCCGGGCAAGCTCGTCGGGATTCATCGGGACGTCGGTCGCGCCGAAGTCGACGTTCTTGGCGGTGAACTGCTGGATGCCGCCTCCGCTGCCGATCGACTGGTAGTTGACGTTGACGTCCGGATTCTTCTGATTGTAAATGTAGAAGGCTTTCGAAAAGAACGGATAGTCGAAGCTCGATCCCGCGCCGGTCAGCGTCGTGGCTGCAGCGGCCGGGAGCGTCATCGAGGCCACGACGGCGAGAGCGCATAGGCTGCGAATGAGCGGTCGTATCACAAAGGACTCCTTATCAGCAAGGGAATGCCGGCCGCGATTTCTCAGCCGGCGTACGTTCTTATTTGTAATCTAGGCCTATTAACGTCAGGTTAAGGGTCGGCGGAGGCCTTTGCGGCGGGCGGCGCCGAAGCCGTCGGCCATGACCGCCGACGCACGCACGCCGGACGACCGTCCGACGCTGCCCGAGCTGCGCCACACCGCAGCGCACGTCCTCGCCTACGCCGTGCAGGATCTGTTTCCCGAGGCCAAGCCGACGATCGGCCCCGCCATCGAGAACGGATTCTACTACGACTTCGATCGGGCGACGCCGTTTACGCCGGAGGATCTGCAGCGACTCGAACGGCGCATGGAAGAGATCGTCGCCGAGGATTACCCCATGACCGGCAGGCAGGTGGACCGCGGGGAAGCCATCGCCGCCTTCCAGGCCAACCCATACAAGGTAGAGATCGCCAGCGAGATCCCCGAGGGCGAGCCGATCACGCTCTACACCATCGGCGCCTTCACCGATCTCTGCCGAGGCGGCCACGCGCGATCTACGGGCCGGATCGGTGCGTTCAAGCTCACCAGCGTCGCCGGCGCCTATTGGCGCGGCGACGAGCGCAAACCGATGCTGCAGCGCATTTACGGCACGGCGTGGTACGACCGCGACGACCTCGAAGCGCACGTCGCGCGCCTGGAGGAAGCGCAGCGCCGCGACCATCGAAAGCTCGGCGCCGAGCTGGACCTCTTCTCCATCGAAGAGGACGCGGGCGGCGGGCTCGTCTTTTGGCATCCGAAAGGCGCGATCGTGCGCGGCATCATCGAGGACTTCATCCGCGAGGGTCTGCGCGAGCGCGGCTACCAGCCCGTCGTTACGCCGCACGTCGCCTCGGAGCGGCTGTACGAGATATCCGGACACTTGGAAAACTTCGCGCAGAACATGTTCGGACCGCTCGAGGTGGAGGAACAGCGCTTTCGTCTCAAACCGATGAACTGCCCGGGACACATCCTGATCTACAAGAGCCGGCTGCGAAGCTACCGCGACTTGCCGCTGCGATTCTCCGAGTTCGGCACCGTGTACCGCTTCGAACGCTCGGGCGTGCTTCACGGCCTGACGCGCGTTCGCGGGTTCACGCAGGACGACGCGCATCTCTTCTGCACACCCGAACAGCTGCAGGGCGAGTTCGAGCGCACGCTCGACGAAGCGCTTCGACTGATGCACGCCTTCGGCTTCACCGACTTCGCGTACGTGCTCTCAACGCGGTCGCCAAGCGAACGCGGCGAAACCGACGCCGCGGCCGAAGATGCGATTCGCAATGCCCTCCAGCGTTACGAGCTCCCCTTCGAAACAGACGAAGGCGGCGGCGCATTCTACGGGCCGAAGCTGGACATCAACGTGCGCGACGCACTCGGCCGCCCCTGGCAGCTGGGCACCGTCCAGGTAGACTTCCTCCTACCCGCTCGCTTCGGCCTGAAATACCGCGCCGCCGACGGCCAGGACCACCAGCCGGTGATGATCCATCGAGCACTCGCCGGGTCGCTTGAGCGTTTCTTCGGCATCCTCGTCGAGCACTATGGAGGCGCGTTCCCAACCTGGCTTGCGCCCGTCCAGACGGTCGTCGTGCCGATCAGCGAGCACCAGAACGAGTATGCCGGGGAGGTCGCGGCGCGCCTGCGGGGAGCGGGTTTTCGGGTCGAGCTCGACGAATCGAACGAGAAGCTTGGGTATAAGATCCGTCACTGGAAAACCCAAAAGGTTCCATATATCTTGGTAGCGGGTAAACAAGAGGTTGCGGACGGCACGGTCAACGTCAACGCGCGGGGCAGCGATACCAAGCGCAACGTTTCCGTTGCATCGTTCGTTGAAGAGTTGAACTCGACGGTAGAGGCGAAACGATAAACAGATGAAATGGGATGCTCGTGCCGCTTTTGCGGCGCTCGCTTTGGCACTTGCCTCTTGTCAAGGGCAGGGCCTGGATAGCGGTATGGGCGGCATGTCGCCGCCGGTTACCGAGCCGGGGCCGATGGGCGCAAACGCCGGCGGCATGAACGGCGGAATGAACGGCGGCATGGCCGGGCCGAACGTCGGGCTCAACGGTCAGGAGCAGCTCGCCAATCCCGGCGCCACCCTTGCTCCCAACGAAGCGCAGTATCCGATCGCACAAGGCCCCGGCGGCATGAAGTGCGCGATCCCGATGCAATACAATCAGCAGTACGCCTGCAACCTCGCATTCAACATTCCCACGCCCGTGCCGAGCGGAAGCAGCCCGAAACCTTCACCCACGGCGAGCCCGACGCCGACGCCGCAGCCCAGCGCGTCGGACGGCGACGACAACACCGACGACAGCACCGACGCGCCCACGCCGTCGGCCGCTCCGCTGGGAACGCTGACGATGCTGATGGAGCCGCTGCCCAAGGACGTGCCCGCGATGACGAACCCGGACCCGCGGTTCATGCAGGTGACGCCGCTCGTCGCGATTCGTCTCCAGAGCAACATGGACTTCGTGCTCAACGGCGGCGCTACGGTTCAGTACACGCTTCCCAGCGTGCAGTTTGCCAATCGCGTCTTCGCGCTGCAGCTGTACAACGAAACGACGCTGCGCGGTAAACGCATCGATCAGCTGATCGCGAATTACGGGAAGTGGACGTCGCCGCAAAGCCAAACCGTCGCATTCGCGTTTACGGTTCCCAAGGTGACGGTGCGGCGCACGCAAGTATGGCTGCTGGCAATGTATGGCGCGCAGCTCCCGCCGGGCAGCACGCCGACGCCGTCGCCCTCTCCGTCGGCGGCCGCGTCCCCGGCCGCGTCGGCGTCGGCCGCTCCCTAATCAGCGGCCGCCCCGCGCTGCGGCGGCGATAGGACTTGCGCCCCCGAAGGGAGTAGCCAAGCCGGTCGGCCCTGCCCAAGGGCCCTCTTTTGCATAGTTAAGGAGAATAATGACCGCACAGACAGCGAT
The DNA here is from genome assembly GCA_963790985.1 of Vulcanimicrobiota bacterium. Taxonomy (GTDB): domain Bacteria; phylum Vulcanimicrobiota; class Vulcanimicrobiia; order Vulcanimicrobiales; family Vulcanimicrobiaceae; genus Cybelea. The sequence goes on along the minus strand of CAWBQB010000003.1, from coordinate 621,391 downwards.
CGTTTCCGGCCTGGTCGGCGGCGTCCTCGCCGTGCTCTACGGCGTGGCGCTGACCTTCTGGGTGCTCGCTCAGCCCGCCGGGAACCAGCGCATGCGCGAGATTGCCGCCGCAATACAAGAGGGCGCGATGGCCTTCTTGCAGCGGCAGTACACGACGATCGGCATCGTAGCGATCGTGCTCGCGATCGTGATCCTCTTTGCTCCCTCGCTCGGGCGGGAAGCCGCAATCGGCTTTCTGATCGGCGCCGTGCTTTCCGGCGCAGCCGGATTTATCGGCATGATCGTCTCCGTGCGAGCCAACGTTCGAACCGCTGAGGCCGCGCGCGGCGGGCTCGGCCCGGCGCTCAACGTCGCATTCCGCGGCGGTTCGGTCACCGGGATGCTCGTCGTGGGGCTCGGATTGCTCGCGGTTTCCGGCTATTATGCGATTCTGCTGAAAGTCAACGGCGGCGACGCGACGAGCTCGTTGAGCGCGATGGTCGGGCTGGCCTTCGGATGCTCGCTGATCTCGGTCTTCGCGCGTCTCGGCGGCGGCATTTACACCAAGGCGGCCGACGTCGGCGCCGATCTCGTAGGCAAAGTTGAAGCCGGCATCCCGGAAGACGACCCGCGCAACCCCGCGGTCATCGCCGACAACGTCGGCGACAACGTCGGCGACTGTGCCGGCATGGCGGCCGACCTGTTCGAGACGTACTGCGTAACGACCGTTGCGGCCATGCTGCTCGGCAACCTCATCTTCGGCTCCACGCTGCCCGGTGCCACGACCTTCCCGCTTCTCCTCGGAGCGATCTCGATCGTCGCTTCGATCGTCGGCGTGGTCTTCGTAGGCGTAGGCCAAGTACGAAAAGGTAAGATCATGAACGCGCTCTACCGCGGCATGTTCGTCGCGGCGGTGCTCGCACTCGTCGGTTTTTACTTCGCAGCGCACCAAGTGTTCGGCGGGGCGACCGGCGTGAGCGAGACCGGGATCTTCATCTGCGCGCTCATCGGCATCGTCATCACCGGCCTCATCACGTTCATCACCGAGTACTACACCGGCTCGCAGTTCCCGCCGGTGCAGCGCATAGCGAAGGCTTCCATCACCGGGCACGCCACGAACATCATCGCGGGTCTCGCGGTCTCCATGCAAGCGACGGCGCTGCCCGCAATCGTCATCGTCATCGGCATTCTCGTCAGCTACGGCATCGCCAACGTCTACGGCGTCGGCATCGCCGTCATGGCCATGCTGTCCATGGCCGGCATCATCGTTGCAATCGACTCGTTCGGGCCGATCACCGATAACGCCGGCGGCATTGCCGAGATGGCGGACATGCCCGAAGACGTCCGCAACGTCACCGATCCGCTCGACGCCGTCGGCAACACGACCAAGGCCGTCACGAAAGGCTACGCCATCGGATCCGCCGCGCTTGCGGCGCTCGTGCTCTTCGCCTCGTTCCTGCAGGAGCTTACGCGGCAGAAGTGCCCGGGAATTCAGACCGGCGCCTGCGTGGATGCGGTTCGCAACCTCTTCGCGGTGGGAAATCCGTTCGTGCTGGCCGGGCTCTTCCTCGGCGGCCTGCTGCCGTATCTCTTCGCGTCGCTTTCGATGGAAGCGGTCGGCCGCGCCGGGGGCGCCGTCGTGGAGGAAGTGCGCCGCCAGTTCCGCGAGATGCCGGGGATCATGCTAGGCACCACCCGCCCCGACTACGGCACGACGGTGGACATCGTCACGCGCGCCGCGCTGCGCGAGATGATTCTTCCGGCGCTGATCCCGGTTTGCGTCCCGGTTCTCGTCGTGCTGCTCTCGTACTTCAACGTGCTTCCCGGCGACACGGGCGCGCAGATGATGGGCGGCATTCTCGTCGGATCGATCATCACCGGTTTCTTCGTCGCGATCTCGTTTACGTCGGGCGGCGGCGCGTGGGATAACGCAAAGAAGTACATCGAAGAAGGCAACTACGGCGGGAAGGGATCGATCGCGCACCAGGCCGCGGTAACCGGCGACACCGTCGGCGATCCGTACAAAGACACGGCCGGCCCCGCGATCAACCCGATGATCAAGGTGCTCAACATCGTCGCGTTGCTGCTGGTCGCGTTCCTGCGGTAGGGATTACGCGCTAGCGAGAGCCTCGTACTTGCGAAAAATAACGTAGTAGCTCGTCACGATGAAGGCGATGGCGAACGCGAGGAGCGCGTCGCCGATCGTGGCGGAGAGGCTGCCGCGCTGCGGCATCAGCGCACGCGCGGCGTAGCGCAAGGCGAAGGCGCCGGCGAATATCGCCAGCGTAATCCACGAGGAGCCGAGGTACATCACGCCCCGCCGATCGGTCGGGCGCACGTCGGTGTGCACGCCCCGAAGGACGCCGAAGGGCGCGCCGGCGGCGGCGCCGAGGATCAGACCCAGCGCGATCTCCCAGGGCGGCGCCGGGTTAAGCAGGTCGTTTGCGTAGATGGCCCAGGCCGTTAGCCCGCAGAGAAGAATCGGCGTGACCCACATTCGCGTCACGGTAATTTTCTGCGGGCGTATCAACCGGAGCGCAAGAACCGCCACCACGATGAGCAGCGGCAGCACCTGAAGCCATCCCGGAGGGGTGGGTGCCGGCTGCGGCGTTACTTGATCTCCACCTTAGCGCCGGCTTCTTCCAGCTTCTTCTTCACCTGCTCGGCTTCGTCTTTGGGCACGCCTTCCTTCACCGCTTTGGGCGCGCTCTCAACGAAGGCTTTCGCTTCGGTAAGGCCCAGGCTGGTGAGTTCGCGGACGGCCTTGATGACCTTGATCTTCTCCGGGCCGATCTCGGCCAGGACGACGTCGAATTCGGTCTTCTCCGCTTCGGGCGCTGCGGCTCCGGGGGCGGCGGCCATCATCGCGACCGGCGCGGCCGCGGAGACGCCGTACTTCTCTTCGAGCTGCTTGACGAGGTCGGCCAGCTCCAGGACGGTGAGTTTGTCGATTTGTTCGATGACTTCGGCTATTGCCATGATCTGTCTACGTTCCCCTTATGGTGTTATGCTGCGCTTGATTTCTGCTCTCGAATGGCGTCGAGCACGCGAACGAGGCCGCGCTGATTGCCGGAGAGCACGGTGACGAGCCCGCGCAGCGGGCCCGCAAGCGTTCCGACGAGCGTTGCGAGGAGTTCCAGTTTGGGAGGAAGCTTCGCAAGCTTCTCCACTTGGCGGGCGTCGACGATCTTACCGTCGATGTAGGCGCCCTTGACTTGAACCTTCTTGACCGTATCGCTGAACGTTTTGAGCGCCTTTGCCGGCGCGACCGGGTCGGCACCGGCGAAGACGATGCCCGTCGGACCGGCCAAGAACTCGTCGAGCTGTTCGGCGAGGTCGCCGGCGGCGATGCGAAAGAGAGTGTTCTTCACGACCGCGTACGTGCTGCCGTCTTTGCGAAGCTCGCCGCGGAGCTTAGTAATCTCCTCGACGGTGAGGCCCGCGTAATCGGTCAAGAACAGGTTCTGGGATGCCGCAAGTTTCTCGGTCAGTTCCCCGACGGCGGCTTCCTTACGAGCGGTGGGCATAGGTTCTGCTTTCCATGCGACTGCGTTCTGGTAACGAAAAAGCGCCCCGTGAGGGCGCTTTCGTCAAAGCCGCACCGCCGTGGCAGTGCTCGCTCGTCTCAGTCGCGTCCTCGGCAGCCGATTTATTAAGGCCTCGCGGCCGGCTGCGGTCTTTGGAGCCGTCGGCTAGATTACCACAGCCTTGCCGGGGAACGCAAGGATTTGGGGAGAATCCGTTCGCTCGCCGTGACCTCCCGCCCGACCCCCGCCCAAGCGCTCGATCTGCTCAAAGCCGGCAACGCGCGCTTCGTCGCCGGTAGGCCGCTGTCCGAGCCTTACGGACCGCGAGTCGCCGAGTTTGCCGACGGGCAGCAGCCGTTTGCGATCGTTTTAGGCTGCTCCGACTCCCGCGTGCCGATCGAGACGATATTCGATCAGGTACCCGGCAACGTTTTCGTCGTGCGCGTCGCGGGCAACTTTCTCAACGACGACAATCTCGGCTCGATCGAATACGCCGTGGATGTTTTGAAAGCCCGATTGATCGTCGTTCTGGGCCACGGCGGCTGCGGCGCCGTCACCGCAGCGCTGGCATACGTGCGCGAAGGAACGCCGCAACGCGGCCACGTGCAAGGGATCGTGGAGGCTGTCGCGCCAGCGGTGCACGCGACGCGCGGTTCCTCCGGCGATTGGCTCGACAACGCGATCGCGCGAAACGTCGAGCTCAACCTCGAGGCGTTGACCGCCGGCTCTACGATCGTCTCCGGCCCCGTCGCCACCGGCGAGCTGAGCGTCGTAGGTGGAATCTATGACGTCACGACGGGGCGCGTTGCCTTCTTCTAGGCCGTAGCCTTCACGCGATTGGGATCGACCTTGACGCCGGGGCCCATCGTGCTCGCCAGCGTGACGCTGCGAACGTAGGTGCCCTTGGCGGCAGAGGGTTTCGCTCGCACGATCGCGTCCAGCAGCGTCGTGAGATTCTCGACGAGGTGGTGCTCTTCGAAGCCCGCCTTGCCGACGATCGTGTGGATGATGCCGCTCTTGTCGAGACGGAATTCAACCTTACCGGCCTTGATGTCGCGTATCGCCGCAGCGATGTTCGGCGTCACGGTTCCGGCCTTCGGGTTGGGCATCTTCTGTGCGAGAATACGCCCGAGCTCTTTGCCGACCGACGCCATCATGTCCGGCGTCGCGACCGCAACGTCGAACTCGGTAAAGCCCGCCTTGACCTTGTCTATGAGGTCCTGATCGCCGACGATGTCGGCGCCCGCCTCTTGCGCGGACTTCGCGTTGTCGCCCTTTGCGAAGGCGATGACGCGCACCGTGCGGCCGGTTCCGTGCGGCAGGAGCACCGTTCCGCGGACGTTCTGATCGCTCTTCTTTGGATCCACGCCGAGCCGGATGTGCGCTTCGACCGTCTCGTTGAACTTCGCGTTGGCGTTCTTCTTCACGAGCGCGATCGCTTCGATCGTTGAAAAGAGCCGCTTGCTGTCGAAGCCTTCGGCCAGCGCCTTGAATCGTTTACCGTGATGTTGCGGCATCTTAGGCCTCCACCTCGACGCCCATCGACCGCGCGGTTCCCGCAACGATTTTCTTGGCCGCATCGATGTCGTTGGCGTTGATGTCGGGCATCTTCACCTTTGCGATGTCCTCGAGCTGCGACTGCGTGAGCTTGCCGACCTTATTCCGGTTCGGCTCCTTGCTCCCCGACTCGATTTTCAGCGCCTGCTTGATGAGAAACGACGCCGGCGGCGTCTTGGTGATGAACGTGAACGTCCGGTCTTCGAAAACCGTGATCTCGACCGGGATGATCATGCCCGCCTGCGAAGCCGTACGCTCGTTGTACTGCTTGCAGAAGTCCATGATGTTCAGAGAGTAGGGCCCGAGCGCCGGACCGATCGGCGGGGCCGGAGTTGCCTTGCCCGCCGGAATCTGTAGACCGATCTTGCCTACGACCTTCTTAGCCACCGAATGTCTCCTTCTTTATTCGAATCGACTCGGTCGCATTCGAACTCGGACACATCCGTCGCGCGACGTCACGTCGCACGGTCCTCGTTCGAAGCGGCCTTCCCGCTTCTCCCCCAATCTTATTTTCAGCCGCGAACGCCGGGGTGCTGCGTTCGTCAGCTCAACGTCAGACTTTTTCCACCTGGAAGAATTCGAGCTCGACCGGCGTTTCCCGGCCGAAGATCGAGATGAGAGCGCGCAAGCGCTCCTTCTCCGGCGCGATCTCGTCGACGACGCCGGTAAAATCGAAGAACGGTCCGGAGGTCACCTTGACCCGGTCCCCCTTCTTGAAGTCGATCTTGAGCTTGGGCGCTTCGATGCCCATCTGCTTGAGGATCGTTTTGACTTCTTTCTCTTGCAGCGGCACGGGCTTTTCGCCCGGCCCGGGGCTGCCGACGAATCCGGTGACGCCCTGCGTGTTGCGCACGACGTACCACGACTGGTCGTCCATGATCATCTCGACGAGCACGTAGCCGGGGAAGACTTTCTTTGGCGTGATCTTACGCTTGCCGTCTTTGAACTCGACTTCGTCTTCCATCGGGACGAGCACGCGGAAGATCTTGTCCTGCATACCCATCGAGTGGATGCGCCGCTCGAGATTAGCCTTAACTTTGTTCTCGTAGCCCGAGTACGTGTGGACGACGAACCAGTTGCGGTTATCTTTCGGTTTGGCTGCCGGCTGGGTCTCGTCGGATTCCGCCGACGGCTCTTCGGCACCCTCGCCAACGCCGGCAACGGGCTCCTCGACGGCACCGGCTGGGTCGCCCATCTGCGCGTCGTCGATGACTTGCGCGTCGTCGACGATCGGCGCGTCGGGCGGCGCCTCGGGCGTTCCGAACTCTTGGCTGTCGATGTCGAACACGGAGCGGCGGCCTATCCGGCGATCGGGTGGATGAGGCTGAAGAGCCACCCGAAGAGCTGGTCGAGAACGAACGTAAACAGGCCGATGCCTACCACGAGCGCGATCGTGAGCACCGTAGCCGAAATCCATTCCTCGCGCGTGGGCCACGTAACGCGGCGAAGCTCCGCAATGACGCCGCGGACGAAATCGCCGCCTGCCATGCTCTGAGCCGTCTTCTTCTGTTGTTCGTTCACCAAAGGTTCGTTTCTAAAAACTGGCAGGGCGGACAGGACTCGAACCTGCAACAACTGGTTTTGGAGACCAGGACTCTACCAATTGAGCTACCGCCCTCCACTTTCGCGCCCAGCTTCGTTGTCTCGGCCCTCACGTACGACAGTACGTTTCGGGCCTCGCCGCCTCGCTGGATCGCAAAAGACACCATGTCGAAAGTTCCCTAGCGGGTCTCCCGATGGGGTTTGTGGCAGCGACAGAAGCGGCAGTACTTGCTCAGCTCCATCCGGTCGGTTGTCTTCTGTTTATTTTTTTGCGTGTTGTAGTTGCGGCGCTTGCACTCGGTGCACGCCATGACGACCATTACACGCGTCTCTTTCTTTGCCATTTCAGTCTATCACTACATGAATAAAACGGACCGCGGGTCCGTTCCAAGCATCAATGCTAGCACATCCCCCCGCCCCTCGCAACCGGTTGCTCCACGCTTGCTAGTATAGCAAGCAAGCCTTGGTGCGCCCGGCCAGAATCGAACTGGCAACCTTGGGCTTAGGAGTCCCCTGCTCTATCCAGTTTGAGCTACGGGCGCGCACGGCCGTGACTCCTTACGTTATACCGGTTTGTACGACGCCTTCCAAGCCGGTTTCTCCGGGGAGCTGCCACGACTGCGCGCACTTTGCTTGGATCGCCGGGCACTGCCTGCCTAAGGCCGGCCCTCCCCTAGTTGCTTGGACCGGCTACGAAGCCGTGCTGGACGCCGCTCGAGTCCACGAAGTAGCCGCAGATATGACCGCTATCGTTGATGCCGGTGATAACGGTGTCGCCCGTAGCGTTCGGCGCGTCGATCTCCTGCCAAATTCGCTGTTTGGGCTTCCCGGGGTTCTTCAGCAGGAAGCCATGCTTCGTGCCGCCGCTCGAGTTCTGATAGTAGCCGACGAGCTGATCTTGGGAGTTGAGGGCAAGCGCTTTGGTGAGCACGGCCTGAGGATACGACAGCGCGTAGTACACGCCGAGGCGCCGGAAGAATGCGACCGTTCCCGAGGGGAGCGTTTCCCAGCCCGCGATGTCGCTTGCCTTGTTAATGCCGGTCCCCGCCGCGTCGCTCGCTCCTGGGGTTTTCAGATCCGTAAACTGCTCCGTGGGGATGTTGACGACGAAGCCTGCGTTGGTGCCGGCGATCGTCCGGTACGTCCCCACGCCGTATGCCGAGTCGTTGACGCCCAGTATCTCGGTCAGCGTGCTGGTGCCCTTTACTCCTTTATGGTCCTTGAGCAGCGACAAAATCCCGTTGATTCTTGCGAACCCCCAGGTGCCGCCCAACGACGGCGGCCTGCCGACGTATCCGGCTACGATCTGGTTGCTCACGTTGCTCGACAAACTCGTCACGAACGTGGACTCGGCGCCGGAATACGATAGCTGCGCAAACTGCTCGTATGGGCTCGACGACGTGTAGCCTTGGTAAGGATCGTTCAGCGTGCCCGCACCAATATCTCCCACGATGTCGCCGAACCGATTGATTCCCATGACCGCGTTTACTTTCGATCTTGGATTGTCAACGGTCGTAAACGTAAACGCGGGCTGCGCGAGATTTCCCGTCGGCCCCCGTGAAGCCGTGGCGGCCGACTGCCGCAGCACCGTTCCCGGAAGCGTCGTGGATGCCGAGCCGCCGCATGCAGGCAGGACGATACAGCACGATAGTCCCAGCGCGCTCAATCCGGCGCGCAGTCCGTTAGGGGCCTGCAACGAAGCCATGTTGGACGCCTTTCGCGTCTACGTAGTAGCCGCAGATCTGGTGGTGGTTGTTGATGCCCATAACCCACGTTCCGGAGGCGGCGTTCGGCTCGTCGATCGTCTGCCAAACCTGCTGCGTCCCTCCTTTGTTCGCACCCGTCAGCATAAAGCCGTGGGTTTTGCCGGACGCGTCCACGTAGTACCCAACAATTTGATTGTCCCAGTTCATGGAGGTTGCGTATGTTGAGTGCGCGCCCGGATACCAGAACTGGTAGTAGGTGCCTGCCCGCAGCATGTATCCCCGGATGCCGTTCGGCGTCGTGCCCCACCCAGCGATATCGTTCTTTCCGTTGATGCCGGTCGCTACGGCGCCCGTCATGTCAGTCGGATTCAGTTTGACAAACGCCTGGTTCTTAACGTCGATCTCGAAGGGGACGTTCTCGCCCTTGGCATTCGTGTAGAAGCCCACGGCATAGTCCGAGTTGTTGATACCCAACAGCTCAGTAACTGCGTTGCTGCCGGTGCCCTCGTTCGGATTTGCGATCAACCCAAACACGCCGCCGCTTTTGACGAAACCCTGAATTCCCGCTTGGCTGCCGGCATCGACCACGTAGCCGACGACTATTCTGTTGGTCGACAGCGCCGTGGCAAACGTCCCTTGAGCGCCGTTGTAGTTGATTCTCCTGAAGTGCGTGTAGGGCGGCTGCGCGCTATAGCTCGCATAGATGTTGCTGCTTTCGCCGCTTCCGTAGGTGCCGACGATCTTGCCCAACTGATTGATGCCCGTCACCTCGTTTACGCCGCCGTTCGGATCGTCGACGGTTTGAAACTTGAACGGAATCGGCGAGGACGTGGCCGCGCCCGCCTGCGCCGCACTCTGCGATTGCGGAGGCAATGCGTTCGAACCAGAGGGCGCCGACCCTCCGCTGCACGCCGTCAGAGCGAGGGCGCAAACGCCCACAACTGTGGCACCGGCGCGGAGCGACGCGCTCGCACGATGGGTTGCCTTGTATTGAAAAAGCCGCATAGTAGGGATCTCCATTGGTTATTTCCGAAGTGCGTTGCAATCGTCGCACCGGCAGGCGCGGCTTTTCAAGGCCTTTTGGACGCAGCGACGAGACTCTAACGCTGCGTGGTCTTCTCGTTAACGCATTAACGCTAGCCGCTCCAGCCTGCATCTTCGGTCCGGAACGTCTCGCACGACGCCGGACAAGGCCTCAACGGTCACCGCGCATTTCTTGCCGCTTGGGCCGAACGGATTTGGCGGCCCCGTCGCTCTTGCGAGCTATATGCGCCGCGACCTAGTCGAACGCCAACGCGCCGGAGCGCTCTGCGTCGCCATCGCGGCCTCTACGTGCACTACGGATCGAGTTCGTCGGCTATCCGAACGCATTGGCTGAGCGGCGCGCTCTTGGCAGCGGCGGTCGCGGCATTCTCGTTACGGCGTAAGTGCCCGAGCACGCAATCATCGCTACCGGAGCGCTGGTTGGGCTCGTCGCGTCGTACCTCGCGCTTGCCAACTAACCCACGGGAAACGCCGCTAAAAGTCGTCGTCCGGAATCGTGTCCGACGCCGGCTGTCTCATGAAGTAGACGGTGCCGGTCGGCGCGTGGATATGATGGTACTTGCGAGGCGGTTGCTTGAAGTCGAAGCAGTCCGCAAGGTTATCCGAACGGACGTCCGTGGTGTGAAGCGATCCCACGCCGAAGGTCTGCTCCACGAATTTGAGGATGCTGCCGAATTCGTGCTGCTTGTGTGAGACGTAGCCGTGCTTGGCGTACGGGGAGATCACGAGCAGCGGCACGCGAAAGCCTAGTTCGTAGGAATTGTACATCGGCGGCTTCACGTGGTCGTACCAGCCGCCCCAGTCGTCCCACGTCACGATGATCGCGGTGTCCTTCCAATACTGGCTGGCGCCGATCGCGTTTACGATCGACGCAACCCAGGACGGCCCGCTGCCGTCGTTCGTGCGCGCATGGTCGGAGTCGTCCGCTTGGGGCGTAACCCAAGATACCTGCTCGAGATCGCCGTTGAGAACGTCGGCGAGAACGCGGTCCGCGGGCGACTCGACTTGCGTCTGGTAGCCTTTCGCATAACGGATGTGTTTGATCGCATCGAGCGCGTTCCAGAGTCCCGGCCCGTACGTGAATTGAAAGTAGCGCCAGATTATGCCTTTTGCGTCGAGCAAGTCGGTAAGGGTTGTTCGATCGAAGCACGGGTACATCCGATGCCGTAACGACCCACTCTGATCGATCAAGGCAACGAGCGAACCTTGAGGCGAATCGCAGCCACCCGATTTCTTGTGAACCGGATCGTATGGGTTGTTCGCCGCGCGCAGCAGCGACCCGTCCGACGGCGTCGAGGTTCCGCTGACGAGATACTGATGTGACGGAAAGCTCGGTCCCTGATCCGTCTCGAACATCCGGTCGCCGAGTACCCACTGGTGCGCCATATCCCAGTACGGCTTCGACTCCGAGCGCGGCACTATGCCGTACGCACCACGATGCGCTGGAGGGCAGGCACCCGGCTTTCCGCACGGCGTCGTCTTAGCGAGGTCGAAGCCGTTCATCTTTCCGTTCGCGTACTCGATGAGGAAGTTCTGATGCGTGTGGCTGATGTCGTATGGCGCCGTTTCGCTGACTTGGATCAAGGGAATGTGCTTCCCGTTATGATCCAACCCCCACGACTGCGTGTCGGCCCCGGGGTATCCGTTGAACATGTTGTCGAGCGTTCGATTTTCCTGGACGATGATGACGATATGCTTGATCTTTCCTGCCCAGGGGGCGGTCTCGGGATGCGCATCAGTCATCATCGAAAAGCCGGGAGGGGCGACAGGGACGACTTGGTTGCTCGGAAGCACGTCGACGGCGCTCCCATGGCAGCCTCCGGCGATCAGCGATAACACGATGCCCGCAGCCATCATCGCAATCGTATGGTGTTTCATAGGAAGCCTCGCGGAGCAGCAACTTGTTACGAGCTATTGTAACGGCCGCTCCGCGGCCTATCAAGAAATGTGCAGGTTCGTTCTCGGATCCTTCTTCGAACCTTCACATTGTCGCAACCCGACCAGCGGTTTGAGGAGATCGCGCAGAGCGTTAGGCTCGGCTAAGAAGGCATCGTGCCCGTGCTCGCTGCGCAGCTCGACGTAGCGCGCGTCGAAGCCGCGCGCGGCGAAGCGGCGCGCGGCGGCGCCGACGTCCTGCGGCCGAAAGAGCCAGTCGGACGAGATGCCGACGAACGTCAGCGCCGGCTTCGCTTCCGACGCGACCGCGTCGCGGAGGTCGAAGGAGTCCATCGCGTGAGTAAGGGTCGCGTACGCAGCCGCGTCCATGCGCGACGCAAAAACGTCGGCTTGACGTTCGAGATAGCCCTCGACGTCGAAGCGCGCGTGGCCGTGCCGGTCGGAACGACGATCGTGGCGACTGTTGAAGAGCTCCTCGCTCTTATAGGTCAGCATCGCGATCTTACGGGCTAGGCGCAACCCGCGCAAAGGATCGAGTGCGATCGCCTCGCGCTGCGCGGCGTTGAGCGCGATGCCCATCGCGCTATGATGATCGTGCGAACCGACCATCACCGCGGCGCCGATACGGTCGGGGGCGTCGACGGCCCACTGTAGGGCGCGCATGCCGCCGAGGGATCCGCCGATGACCAGCTCGACGCGTTCGATGCCGAGCAGTTCCAGCGCCCGCCGCTCGGCGCGCACGATGTCGGCAACGGTAATGCGCGGAAACGACTCGCCGGACGGTCCGGTCGAGCCGTAGCAGCTGCCCAGCGCGTTGATGCCGATGACGCACCATTCGTGCGGCTCGAAAAGGCCGCCGGCGCCTGCGATGCCCGGCCACCACTCCGCCGCGCGGCTCGAGCCCGTAAGCGCGTGCTCGACGAGCACGACGTTCGAGCCGTTCGCCCGCGGGCTGCCGTACAGCGTAACGCGTTGCTCGACGTCCCGCAGGCCCTCACCACCGTCGAGCGCGAGCGCGCCGATGGCGACGGTCTCTTCGCGCATCACGCGTTCGCGAGCGCCTGCTGCCGGCAGCTCGTCACGCGATCGTCCCAGAGCGGGTACTGCGGAAGCTCCGCGGCACGCGGAAGGCTTTCGAACAGCGGCGCGACGTCGAGCGCCGGCTCGAGCGGATTCGAACGCGAACACCGGCCAACCTCACGCCGCTCCCCCAGCGCCCGCAGGAGCCCAACGACGTCGCCGAGCACGGCCGAGGCGGTGGCTGCACCGCCGGCTCCGGCCCCTTGCAGCGTCAGAAGCCCGGCGTCGCGGGCCACGACCGCAATCACGTTCTGGGCGCCGTTCGCGCGGGCAAAGTCGTGCTCGCGGCTAACGAGCACCGGCGCCACCTCGGCCAGAATGCCTTGGGCCGTTCGGCGCGTCGCGGCAACGAGCCGAATGCTCGATCCCAGCATGCGAGCGCGCGCGACGTCGCGTTTCGACACCCCGGCGATGCCGGTGCGCCGAATCCGCGGCGAGATGACCGCCAGACCGAACGCGAGCTGCGCGATGAGCGCGAGCTTGTGCGCCGCATCGCTGCCGCTGACGTCGCTCGAGGGATCGGCTTCCGCGTACCCGAGTTCTTGGGCTTGCGCGAGCGCCTCGGAAAACTCCACGCCTCGCTCCATCGCCGATAGAATCGCCGTCGTCGTCCCGTTGATCACGCCCGCTACCGAGAGGATCTCGTCGCCGGCGAGCGCGTCGCCGAGGGTGCGCACGATGGGGATTGCGCCCGCTACGGCAGCCTCAAAGCGCAGCGCTGCGCCGCGCGAAGCCGCCAACGCTTCCAGCCGCGGACGCTGGGCTGCGAGCAGATCTTTGTTGGCGGTGACGACGTGCCGTCCCCGGTCGAGGGCGCGCTCTACGAACTCTGCGGCGACCCCTGTCCCGCCGACGAGTTCGACGATGACGTCAACGTGGGGATCGTCCACGATGGCCTTCGCGTCCTTGGTGAAAAGGCGCCGGTCGAGCGAACCGGGCCGCTCTTTGCCCAGATCGCGCACGGCGACGCCACGCAGTTCGTACCGGACGCCGCTGCGCCGCTCGATCGCGTCGCCGCTTCGCGCGAGGCGGTCGGCGACGCCGGCGCCGACCGTGCCGCAGCCAAGCAGCCCAATTCCTACGGTTAGTTTCAAACCCGGCCTCCTATTGCGATGGGAAAGCAAGGAAAGTAACGCCCCCCGCCGGCATGCGGCGAGGGGCGTGAGAAGCATTCTTGGTTGTGGTTACCGTTCGCGCTTCACGACGACCCTGCCGCATGCATACGCATACAGCCCATAGGGAACATCCTGACGCCGGCGCACGGGAACATGGTCGCAACCATAACACGCGCGCCCGGAGGCGTCAAGCGCCCCTCAGCGCGCGCCTTTGCGAAGAATCTTGCCCGTGTAGACCACCTCGAATGCCGTATTCGGCACGTTCTTGAGCTGGTCGAGGTCGTTGTCGTCCCAACACGACGACGTAATGCCGCCTTCGCCCTGGAAGTACCAGTTCGAGCCGTTGTCGGCCACGAGCATCCCGTACTTCTTCATCGCGACGGCAATCACGTACGACTGCCCGGTGATCCCCGAGATGTCGTACGAGGCCTTCATTCGTATGCGTAGGCCCATCGGCGGCAGGTTCGGATCGCGGCTGTTGCTCGCGAAGTGCGTCGCTGGGTGGATGTAGCCTTGCTGCGTCTGCTGGAACGTTACGCGCAGCGCGTGGTCGATCTCCCCGGCCTGCACTTCGTCACATTTTACGAGCGCAGGGAAGATCGGAAGCCCGGCGGCATCCGCCGACGTCCAGCCGTTGGGCCGCAGCTTGTCCGTATTGAGCGGGAAGATCGCACCGGATCCCGCGCGCCAGCGCTTTCCGCCGGCTACCTCGTGCGAATCGAACATTTCGTAGAGCTTGCACGCGCCCTGCTGCAAGACGAGCACGTGACGGTCGCCTTTGGAGTTCTTTCCGCCCTCTATCTGCGCGTCGGGGGGAATTGGATACGGCCCTTTATCGCTCTGCGACTTGTAGAGGAAGAACTTTATGGGGACCGGTTTCTGCGAGCTCGGTACGACGTTGAACGGAATCCCGTAGTCGGGATTCTGCCCGAAATCGGGATGAAGGTTCCCGGGAAGGGCCTTGATGTAGTTGTCGGAGTTCGGATCGAGCGGATACTGCGAAACGTCGGCGTTCCACGGGTTGTCCGACGGAAAGATCTGACAGCCGCCGACGCTCGGTATCGCCGGCGACACGCCCGCGGCACCGCTCGCCGCGGCCCCCGGCGCGAAGGGGACGTTCGCTCCGGCGCACCCGCCTAGGATGAGAGTCGCGAGGATCAACGTCGTCGTCTGGCGCATGCGGAGCCCTCCAGCAGCGTGGGAGGTTCGCTCTTCACCGCGGCGCGGCGGAGGCCCCTGCGCGCAGCGCGAAGCCGCCTTCGTGGAAAGCTACGACGTGCTCGAACGCCAGGTACGCGAATTGCTCTCGGGCGAGCGCGACTTCATCGCCAACGCCGCGAACTTTGCCTCGCTGGTGTACCACGAGCTCCCCGACGTGAACTGGGCCGGATTTTACCTCGCCTCGCCGTCGGGCGAGCTCGTTCTCGGCCCATTCTGCGGCCGTCCTGCCTGCACGCGCCTGCCCGCAGGGCGCGGCGTCTGCGGCGCGGCGGCGCTGCGCGGCGCGACGCTGGTCGTCGACGACGTCGCCGCCTTTGCCGATCACATCGTCTGCGACGCCGCCGCGCGCTCGGAGATCGTCGTGCCGCTCTTCCGCCCGGACGGCCGGCTGCTCGGCGTGTTCGATCTCGACAGCCCGAGCCTCGCGCGCTTCGGTGCCGAAGATCGCGCGGGCATCGAGCGATTGGTGGGCTTGTTTAGCCAGTCCGTCGACTAGGGTTGCGGCGATGCGGCGGGAGCCGGAGGCATCGGCCCCATCGGTCCCATGCCGTGCATCATCATTCCCATCCCGTGCATCCCCATCATATCCATCATCGGATGCGGCGAGAGCGCCACCAGCACGACCATGCCCGCGTCGTGCGGCATCGAGGCCATTGCGCCGGGATGCTCGCCGTTTGCCGGTGGGTGCGCCGGCATCATGCTCTGCATTTGGGTCATGAGCTGCTGATGGAGCTGCATGCTCTGCGACATGAAGCTCTGATGCGCGGCGACGATGCTCTGCTGCTCGCCGGGCGAGAGGATGGCGTCGATGCGCTTCGCGGCGGCCTGGGGATCGGGGCTGGCCTCGATCGCCAGCTGCCCGATCGTCGCGGCAATCGCCTGGCGATGGGCGGAGGTCAGCGACGAAAGCACCTGCTGGCGCATGTGCTGGTGCAGTTGCTCCTCCTGTTTGGCAAACTGGCCGACGGCCTGGTGCATTGCCTGCCGCTGCTCGGCGGTCGGTGCCGGGGGTGCGCTCGCGTTGTCGTCGGCAAGCGCGGAGATTGGAAGCACGCTGAGCGAGAGCGCCAGCGCTAAAAAGCCTTTATTCATAGTCCGATTGTACGCTACAGCACCTAAGGCCATACTGAGAAGCGCTGCGACCCCCGCCTAGCCGACGAGGTCCCGCCAGGTCGCTTCCCGGAGACCGACGCCGTAGTAGCCCGCGGCGGCTTTGATGTTTGCAAACGCCTGCGCGCGCTCGGCATCGGACGCGCCGCGAACTTGAGCGAACCGGGCGATCGCGCTGCGCACGTGCGCGGCGTCGGTCAGCGGCTCTTTGCGTTCCTTCGGAAAGGCAAACGCGCTATCGGGCAACTGCGCTCGCGTGCGCTCGTCCGCGTTGCGGACCGGTTTCCACGTAATCTCCATCAGGCCAACGTAGCGCGAGCACGTGAGCGGCGCGTTGCCGGAACGTTGCGCCGTGCGCGAGCCTCAAGAAGCCAGCGCGCGCAGGATCGCGTTGGCGGCCCGCTTGCCGGGGAAGCCGCTCACGCAGCCGCCGGGATGCGCGCCCGAACCGCAGAGGTAGAGACCCCGCACCGGTGTCCGCGTCGCAAAGCGATCTTCGTATATCTGGCCCGGAACGAGCTCGCCGTGGAAGATGTGACCGCCGACCAGTCCGAAGCGGGACTCCAGGTCGGGCGCCGCGAGGACCTGCCGGCGCTCGATCGCGTTGGTGATGTTCGGCGCATAGCGAGCCAGGATCGCAACGATTTTATCGGCGGCGCGTTCGCGCCGCGGTTCCGACCAGCCGCCCGGACGATCGTACGGGAAGTACTGCGCGAAGACCGACAGGATGTGCTTACCGGGCGGAGCGAGCGATGCGTCCGTCGGCGTCTGAAGGAAGCACTCAATCAGCGGCTCTTCGCTCTCTCCGAAGCTGCGCGCATCGGCGTAGGCGCGCTGCAGATACTCGATGGACGACGCGACGTGGATCGTCGCGCGATGGTGCGGCTGCGGATCGCTTCCCGGCCGGCAGAGGAAGTTCGGCAGCTCTCCCAACGCGAGGTTGAGCTTGAGCGAGGGACCGACGCTCTTCCACGCCTTGACGCGGGCCGCAAACGGCGCGTCGAGAGCTCCCGCGTCGAGCAGATCGAGAAACGTCGTGCGCGGATGCGCGTTGGAAGCGACGGCACGCGCGCGAACGCACTCCTCCGTCGTTTCGACGCCGCAAGCGCGTCCGTCGCCGTCGAGGACGATCTTCGTAACGGGGGCGCCGGTGAAAATCTCGGCGCCGTGCTCGCGGGCGGCGCCCGCTAGGGCGCGCGAGATCGCGCCCATCCCGCCGCGCACGAAAGCCCACGCCCCCTGGACGCCGAGAACGCGCCCCGCGAGATGATGCGCCAGCACGTACCCGGTGCCTGGATCGCGCGGGCCGAGGTACGTGCCGATCAGCCCGTCGTTGACCAGTTCGGCTTGCAGCACCGGCGCGCAAACGTACCGCTCGACGAGATCGGCGGCCGAGCCGCGCAGCAGTTGCTGCGTCTCTGAATCGAAGCGCGCGAAGTCCGGCTCGTCGTCGGAGAAGCTGTCGAAGAGCGCCCGGCCCAAACGATCCGTTCGCTCGACGTAGGCGTCGTGCCCGGCAACGTCGCGCGGGTCGAATGCGGCGATCTCGCGCGCGTTTTCTGCGTGGTCGCAGCCAAGGAGGAGCGAGCGCCCGTCGAGCAGCGGCGTGAACGCATACGGGTCCTTGCGATAGTAGGAGAGTCCGCGCCCTTCGAGGCCGAGCACCTCGACAAGCCACGGATCCAGCAGGCTGCAAACGTACGACGCCGTGGAGAGCGTGTAGCCGGGCCAGACGTCGGTCTCGCTGACCGCCGCGCCGCCCGTCGCCGCGCGCCGTTCGAACACCGCAACCGATTTACCAGCCCTGGCGAGCAGCGCAGCGCAGGCCAGGCCGTTGTGCCCGGCGCCGACGATGACGGCATCGTACGACGGCTTAGGCCTCGGCGACGTGACGTGCTTCAGCGGTGAGACGGCCGCGAAGCGAAGCAGTCCCGGCAGTAAACCGGTTTGTCGCCGCGCGGATTGAACGGGACCTCGGCAACCCCGCCGCAGGTGCTGCAGGTCGCCGAGAACTCGCGCGCGCAATCCACACAGTTAAGCATTTCATCGACGTACACGAAACGAGAAACTCCTTCGAACTCCGCCGCCGTGGGCCAGAGCAGCGTGGTCTGCGATTCTGCGACTTCCGCTCCATGGGTCCCTGCCGTCCAACGGGGGAGGTGCGGCGGCTCGGTCCGCCGTAACCGCCGCGCATCAACGTGGCCGAAACGATTCCGGAGGTGGTGTCGCCGGCCTCGGCGGCCGACTATCTCGAGGTGATGACCCGCGCGGTATTCCAAGCGGGCGTGAGCTGGAAGCAGATCGCGCAGCAGTGGGATGCCTACCGCGAGGCGTTCGAGCGCTTCGATCCGCATCGCATTGCTGCGTACGGTGAAGGCGAGTGCGCGCGCGTGCTCGACACGCCGGGCGTCCTGCGCTCGCCGCGCAAGGTACGGGCGACGATCGCCAACGCCAAAGCGCTGCTGCAGGTCGAGCGCGAGTTTGGCGACTTCGCAGGCTACGTGTGCTCCTTCTCCACCTACGATGCGCTGGCGAAGGACCTCAAGAAGCGCTTTTCTTTCATGGGAGCGATGAACGTCTGGTACGTTCTGTTTCGCACCGGCCATGCGGTGCCGCGCTTCGAATCGTGGATTGGGACGATCCCCGGCGAGCACCCGCGCATGCGTGAGATGGTCGAACGCGCTCGGCAGGAGGGGAGCTCGCCCGAACGCTAGGGCGATCCGCGCGGCGTCGGGCGGATGAGGTAGAGGCCGACGCCAGGCGCGTAATTTCAGCTCCGGAACCGGCTTGCCCGCGAGCCCGCGTCCAGCAAGCTCGGCATCGGAGGTCGCCGCGATGCGCCCGCAGGCGATCACCGCCGGTATGACCGTCGGATCGCCGGGCTCCAGATCGTACCACGTCCCGTTCTTCTCCGCGTGCTCCGTGATCGTCCACGTCGGCGTCGCGGCGCCGCGCGCGAAGTGGTCGCGCAGCTCTTGTAGCGACTGCTCGGCGAGACTCTGCGCGGCGCCGGTGCACGTCGCCGATGCGCGCACGGCAAACGGATCGGCGGGTGCCGCCGTCGGCAGCTTGTAGAGCCGGAACGTCTCCTGCCCGGCCTGTTGCTGGCGCGCGACGACGTAGAGGCCAACCGCCGGCATGAAGTTTAGTTGCGGCACGAAGAAGAAACTGCTGGACGGGGCGTAGAGCTTGCGCTGCGTCACGTCGTCGGCACGCGCAACGTGCAGCGACATGCACCCGGCGACGACGCGCAGCATGCCCGTCGCCTTCGGCGTGATCGCCAGCGCATATGCCGCTCCGAGGCCGTGATAGACGAGCGTCACGTCGGCGAGGACCGGCGCGGGCATCGTTGCGGGATATCCGGCTGCGCCGCGCGCGGCTTCGATCTGCGCGGTAAAGGCCTTCACCTCCGTCGAGAGCGCGCGCGCTTTCGCCGCATCGCCGGCGGAGCACGTCTGTGGATTACCCCCGACCGCGAATGGATCGGACGGCGGCGTCTGCGGCAACGGCGTGAAGAGCGCGCGCAGACCGCGTCCCCCGGCCGCTGCGCCTCCGGGACCGGCCGATCCACCCGGAGTGCCCGGCCCTTCGCCTGAGACGCCGCGTGGCTGGAACGCAGACGCGGTGTGCGACGTGAGCGCGCCCTGACCGAACTTCAACGAATAGGTCAGCGAGTAGGTGCGCGGCGTCAGCGGGCGCGCGATGGTCGGGATGACGTATCCGCCCTCGGTCGTGTACGGCACGTTGTTCGCCGGGCCGGCAAAGACGCCGCCGTACGTATTCGTGATGTTGCTTCCGGTAAACGTGAGCGTGCCGCGCGTAAGCTGGGCCGTAACGCCGGCGTCGTACGTCGTGTAGGCGGGCAGATTGTTGGGATTATTCGCGCCTACGTGCTGCGCGTCGGCTAACCACTCCAGAATCGAGCCGGGCGCCTTGTAATCCAAGACGAGGCCCGCCTTCTGCAGCGGCACGTTTGGCAGCTGCTGACCGGGTATCGTGATCGACCACGGATTGTCGAACAGGTAGCTGCTCGACGTCGCCTGCGCGCCGGTAAGATTGTAGTAGGCCTGCACGACCAGATTACCCAACGTCGCATAGCCGGTCAGCTCGGCGCCTTGGTAGACGCGCCGCACGCCCGCAACGGGCGTCGTGAAGTAGAGCTGCTGGGCCAGGAAAGGCGTGCTCGGCGCCGCATTGCAGCCCGCCGGCGAGTTGTAAATCTGCTGCACTTCTTCCAAGTAGCCCGGTGGAAGCTCTCCGAGCTGATTGATGATCTGGCCGTTGACGTAGACTGGGAGCAGCACGCCATTTTGCACCTGCCGGTACAGCGTGGCGGAGACGTTGCCGCCGGAAAACGCGTGCGTGAAGCTTGCGCGCAGCGAGGTCGCCGAGCTGTTCTCCGGCTGCTGGCCCGGCGCGCTGCCGAACGCGGACTTTCCATTGCAGTCGAAGCGCAGGGACGCCGGGTCGGTGAGAATCTGCAGACGCCCCTGCGTGGCCGCCGCGCCATTGAGCGCGGCCGAGAGGCTGTACGCGTCGCGCGCCGTCGGCCGCCACGTCGCCGCGGCGCTGCCGATTTCCGAGAGCCCGCTATTGCCCGTCGCGCTGCTCGCGCCCGCCGACGCGGCCAGCGTGAGCTTGTCGCTGGAGTGGATCGTGTCGGTAGCCTGGACCACCGAGTAGCTCGTCCGATCCGAACCGCTGTAGAACGCGCTCGCCTGCGGCACCAGCGGCGTGGTCGAAAACGCGGAGGACGTCCCATAAGCTTGGAACGAGATCGTGTGTCGCTGCTTGGCCGGGAGCGTCGCGTTGACGACGTAGCCGGTCGACCGAATCTGCGAGGAGTAGCCCGTCGGCGAGGGCGACGCGTTGACGTAGCGCGCCAGTTCGTTGAGGACGGAGGTCGTGTCGGTCGAGTACAGCGATGCCTGCAACTGAGTGGCGCCGACGATCGCATTGTCGGTCAAGGAATAGAGCTGTACGTTGCCGTCGCTCGTATTGCCCGGACCGTACCCGCACGGCAGCGTCGTCTGTGGTTCGCCGTTGTAGCGAAGGCAGACGAGATTCGTATTGCGCGTCGAGTTGAGAAACATGCCGCTGAGCGAGTTGGCGTCGCCGAACTCGTACCGCGTTGCGAACAGGTTGCCCGAAACCGTGCTGTCGCCGTCGTGAACGTAATTCAAGCCGCTTGCGTCGAGATAGAGCTCGCCGTCTACGAGGCTGGGGTAGAGGCGGTCGACCGTCTGCACGGCCAAGCCCAGCTTGCCCGTAGAACCCGTCTCCCCCACCGAGTAGTTATAACGGCCGTTGCTGCCCATCGCGGCCTGCAGTTGGGTAATCCAGCTCAACGTCGGCTGCAGCGTGCTGAACCCGACGGTGCCGGCCAAGCCGCCGAGGGAAGAGCCCGCGTGCACCGAGGCCCCTTGGAAGAGATCCGTCGCGAAGCTGCCGAGATTGCCGGCCGATCCCGGCGCGTTAAGCGGAATCCCGTCGAGCGTCAGCTGCGTTTGCGATGCGTCTTGCCCTTCGAGCGAAATAGTCTGCGTGGCGTCGGAGTCCTCACTCGAGGTGGATACGCTCACGCCCGAGAGTTTGTTGAGCGCGTCGGCGAGGTCGGTGGAGAGGCGTCGCTGCGGCGAGTTCTGATCGATGCTGGTCGAAGAGACGGTGGCCGACGCCTTGGCGGTCACCTCTCCGATGACTTTCAGGCCTCCGGTCTGCGATGCCAAGGCAAAGCTTACCGTCACCAGACGCCCGTCGAGCACTTCGAACGAAGCCGACGTGAGTGCATCGTACCCGTTCTTCACGATGCGCGCGCGGTAGATGCCGTCGGGCACGTCGGTGAAGATGACTTTCCCGTTCTTCTCGGTCAGTTCCGAGGTGATGATCGGGCCGTCGAGCAGCACGCGGGCCAGCCCGATAGGCTGTTTGCTGGTCGCATCCACGACGACGATGTCGATCTCCCCGCCGGTCTGAGCCGATGCGGCGATCGGGCTCGTCGCGAACGAGAGCAACAAAGCCATAGCGGCGGCGAAGGTGCGGAGCATGGCGCGAAGCGGCTATAGCGTAATGGTGACTGCGGTGCCGTGCCCCGGAGCGCTATCGATGGCGATATCGCCCCCCGCGCGCTCGACGACGCGCTTGGCGATCGCGAGCCCGAGACCGGTGCCGCTAATCTCGCCGCGTTGATCGCCGCGATAGAACCGTTCGAAAGCGTGAACGCGCTCCGACTCCGACATGCCCGGCCCCTCGTCGCGTACGGTGATGATCGAATGGCCGTTGTTGCGCGTCGCGCGCAAATGAATGGGCGCGTCGGGCGCGTACTTCAGCGCATTCTCGATGACGTTCCAAACCGCTTCCGATAGCTCGCCTCGGTCGGCCTCGATCGTCGTGAGGCCGTCCACGCTGTAATCGATCATGCGCCGGTCGTCCAGGCGACGGGCAGCTTCGCACTGCGAGCGGAGGAGATCGGCTACGTTGATTTCCTCGATCCGCGGAGCAGCTTCCGAATCGAGACGCGCAAGACGCATTAGCCGGTCTATGAGCCCGCGCATGTGCTCCTTCTCGATCGACATGGTCGAGAGGATCTGGCGCGCGATCTTTGGTTCCTCGACCGCGCCGCGGCGCAGCACGTCAATATAGCCGCCGATGACGGTCAGCGGCGTCCGAAGCTCGTGCGATGCGTCGGCGGCGAACTGCCGCATTCGCTCTTCGGCATGTCGCCGGTCGTCAATGGCCTGGGCCACGCTTTCGGCCGCGTCGTTAAATGCCGCGGTAAGCGAGGCGACCTCGTCGCCTCCGGCCATGACGAAGCGCCGCTGCGTGTAATCGCCGTCCGCCAGCGCCCGAAGCGAATCGCTCACCTCGTTGATCGGCCGTAAGGATTGTTGGGCAAAGAGTCGCCCGACGAACCACGAGAGGAAAATCGAGGCCAATGCGATCGTGACCACGATGCGCCAGTATGGAGCGAGGGAGACGAGCAGCAGCGGGAATGACGGCTCGAACCCGACGTATCCGTCTTCGACGTATGTAAGTGATAACGGCTCGAGACGCGTAGGATCCGGAGGAACCTGCGGAATCGGTCCGTGGTAGCTGTTGGATACGCGCACCGGTCCTTGTGCGGATCGGGAGGTTTGCTCTTGCGGCCCGCGCAGCGACGGCGGGATGAAGTGCTGCATGCCGCCGGCGGCCAGCACCCCGGCCAGGGCCCGCGGCCGCAACGTCTTGTCGCCGGCTAAGTAACGTCCTTTGAGGTCGAAAACGGTGACGCGCAGCCCGATCCCGCTCAGCGCGTTGACGATCTCCGGCGCCGCCTGTTTGAGCGACATTCCCTCGCGGCGATACTGATCGACGAGAATTCGCGCCTCCTCGTGCTTTGCAACCATGACGTCTCCCGAAAAGCGCCACAGCTCGAACACAAGCGCGATCGACGATGCCAAGATGACGATGAGCACCGTAACGCCGAGAAGCACCGCGTACAATGCCGAGAGGCGCGATGCGAGCTTCATGGGGTAAACGTTCCGTTACTGCGAAAGGCCGTAACCGACCCCGCGAACCGTGCGGATGAACGATCCCGGTTCGCCAGGGCGGTCGATCTTTGCCCGCAGGTAGGAAATGTAGGTCTCGACGATGTTCGGGCCGCCTTCGAAATCGTGACCCCAAACGATCTCGAGCAGATGATCCTTGCTGAACACGCGACGCGGCTCGCGCATAAACACCTCGAGCAAGTCGAACTCCCGCTGCGTGAACTCGAGTGGTTCCTTACCGCGCCAGGCCTCGTGCGTTCCCGGATTGATTGCGATGTCGTGCCATCGCAGGACGTTCTCCTCGATGAGCTGCGGTCGGCGAAGCTTGGCATGCAGCCGCGCGATGAGCTCTTCAAAGACGAAGGGTTTGACGAGGTAGTCGTCCGCGCCCGAGCTAAGGGAACGCACCTTGTCCTCGGTTCCACCCTTGGCAGTGAGCATGAGGATCGGCGCCTGCGTAATTTCCCGGAGTCGCGGAAGCAACGTAACGCCGTCCATCTTCGGCATCATGATGTCGAGGACGATTACCTCGGGGTCGAATACCTTGACGAGCTCGAGGGCGGCCAAGCCGTCGGTGGCCGTCCGTACCTCGTAGCCCTCCCGCGAGAGCCCCAATTCCAACATCTCGCGTACCATACGGTCGTCATCGATAACCGCGACGCGGGCATTCGGCATAACGTACATCTGTACGATGCATCGTGCTGTCTCACCCTTGGAGCCTGCTGAACCCGCTTGCTAGGCGGCCCGGAAGGGCGCATGCCAGCGCTCGAGACGCTGGCCGCTCACTAGAGCCGCCTGGCCGATTGCCTCTAGGGGGTGGCAGACGAGGCGAATCCCCCTGGATGCAAGCGCAGCGGCGGTAGCCGGGTCGGGCGTCCATCGAGCGAAGAGGTGCACCTCGCCCGTGGCCACCGCCGAAGCGAGCGTGCCGATCACGTCGGCGAGCTCGCACTCGCGCATAGCAAGCAGCGGGAGCACTACTTTAGAGCGGAACTCGCCGGCGCCCCAGCCGCCGGCCGCGATCAGGAGCCGCGATACCTCGGCGCCGCGCGCAGCCTCGAAGTCGAAGACGGCCGCCCGGATCTCACTCGCAAGATGACGCTCCGTCTGCGCATGGATCGTGGCCCCGGCTATGGACGCATCCCGCCCCGCCGTCAGGAGCGCGCCCGCCCCTATAAAGTACTCGTCCATGCCACGATTTTGGCATGGACGAGTGCCACCTGTGTGGCGCACAACGGGCGCCGAGTTAACTGATGCTTGCTTTACAGGGGAAGCTTAGAAAGGATCTGGCGGCGTTACAGCCAGAGCGAAGATGAGTGACATCAAGCTAGGCTTAACATGGGCACCTCCTTACGTTGGCAGTTGGTCCGGGTACGAATATCATACCAAACGTCGAACGGCAATCTACTCCAATTGCGCGACGGGTTTCAGCCCTCGCTTGCTCTAGATGAGCGCCGTTACGCCAGAGCCATTGCGAACAGCTTCGGACCAGCCGTGACAACTCAACTTCTCGATGGCTTTAGCTATATGTACGCGCACTGTATTCACGCTACGTGTGCTTTCGCCAGCAATCTCCTTTGGTCGGAGCCCCTCGCTTAAGAGCCGCAAAACAGCCTCCGCTCCGACGGAGTGAGATTAAAGATCTGCGTTTGCTCATGCGCGCGATCTCGCACGGGCTCGATGAACTGCGTTCAGCAACGCGACCTATCTCGAGTGACCTAATTGCCGTCAAGCTCTTGCGTTCCGTCGTCGACCCTCACTCCGACGGACCCACAGCCTCGTGGCGAGGCTCCGTGACAATATGCTGCACGCCTGTGAAGCGGCGTGATACGACTTCGTCAGGTCGTTGCAGGCGGCGCCCGCAATTACGCGCTCGGCCCTTGTTTAGCGGCCACTGACTATTTCCGCCAACGGCGCACAGCATCTGAGCAATTCGCGATTGATCGCTAGCGGAACAGGCCCGTCACTTCCAAATCGGCAGCTCAGCACCAATCAGCTCCGCTACACTCAACCTGCCTCTTCATTCTGCCCATCCAACGCAAGAAAAAGGGCGTATTGCTGCCACATAGAACACGATCAAACTCAAACGAACATGAAGGTCCAGCACGAAGCCATCAGCCGGTGGGCCTCGCCAAAACGGCCTTCCCAAGCCGAGCCGGACCGAGCGAAACTGAGTCAGTATCTACCTGGCCGCCGTTTCATCGGTACGCGTCGCTGCAAGCTCGCTGCTCGATCGCTATGCTCTTCTCGATCTCTCCTTTTCGCATCTCGCGCTGAGCGCCTGCAGCATTGCCGTCTGAAAGCGAACGCGTCCCCGCTTTGGTCGCCGCCGTCGCAGCCATCTCGGCGTATGCTAACTGCAGCATCAACGTCGTCCTCTTCATGAAGCACAAGGTTCGATAGGACTGCGTTGGCCCGGCTTGCCAGGCCGTAGAAGTGCAGCTCCGCTGCACAGTTCACTGGATGCGTCGAGCCTGCGCGAACGCCTGATCGCAATGCGCCAATGTGCTGCTCACTATCCCGAGAGTGGTGGAACATCTTCGCTCGAGCCGCGTCGGCATCGATGTCCGGGCAACAATGTTTCAACTCGATCCAGTGCCAAGCGCGCCCTGGCCGCGGACATGTCGCCAGCTAGGCATGCCGTGCGCCAGGATCAGCGAGAGCGCTTCTGCCCTGCAGGACGTTCTGGACCCGTGCCGTCCGCTACAGGGCCAAGCAACATCGTAACTTGGCGACCCTTGTTTCCCACCAAAGACGCCAACCTTAGGCTCGTCGTCGCCACGAGATCCCGATCGTTCCCGGCTCGCGCCAACGCACGGCGCAGCAGTGACTCGGCGCGGACGAATCGGCCCGCAATCGCCTGAAGCGCACCTTGAAGAGCCAGCAAGGTCGGGTTTTCACGGCGCGCCGCCTCGGGCAGCGCCTCGATCGCTCGCGCCACAACGTCACCGCGGGCACGCTCGAGAAGCTCGAATCCATGCCGCTCGAGCAGCCGCAGCACGTCGCCGCGCTGGCCCGCGTTGGCATATGCAACGATCGCGTGCTCCGCGTCGCCCCCGGCCTCGAGAGCCCGGGCGGCGCGCTCGCAACCGACTTGCTGCACGCGTTTCCCGCCCAGGGCGCTCTGGTGGCGCAGGAACTCCCGGAACAGATCGTGGCAGTGATAGACGCCCGGCGACTCCTCGTGGATGAACGCCGTCCGTTCGCGCAGCCTCTCGACCATCGGGAGGGCTCGATCGAAGCCGGCTCTTTCGAGCACTCGGACGTCTATAACAGGCAAAGCGATGGCTACGTCGAGCAACTCGCGCTCGTCATCGTCCAGTGCCGAATACACTTGCTCGGCAAGGTACCGATACGTCATTTCGCGGGTCAACGCCGATACGTTCCTGAGGTCGGACGACCGCGTCGACGTACGCAGGGCGAAGCCCATCGCCGCGGGCCAGCCCTCGGTCAACGCGAGAAGATCGCCCAGCTCCCCGTCACCGATGGTAAGGCCGAGCGCCGCTGCTGTTAACCTGGCCTCTTCCAGCGTGAGCCGAAGATCGCGTTCGTCGACCGGCAGGTCGGCGTCGCCGTAAGCCGACCACGTCCCAACCGGCAAGCCGGCCGTCGAACGCGACGCTAAAATCCAGCGAATGCGCCCCTTCGTCCGCTCGATCAGCGCGCTGAGAAAACGCGCAACCTCGGGATCGGCATCGGCAACGTGGATGTCGTCGATCGCGACGACCCCTTCATACGATTCCAAGTGCGCGTGCAGCCAACGAGCGAGATCTGCACCGCGCTTAGGTGAAGCCGTGTTACGTTCGTACGCGCCGGCCAGCGCCGTCATGGCGTGCGGAGCCTTTTCGCCGAGTGCTTCGGTGAGGCCGCGAAGGAAGCTTAGCAGATTTGCGTGCTCGGCTCGCAACCCGAACAATACGTACGGCTCGGTGAGTTGCGCCAGGTACTGGCGAAGCACTACCGACTTGCCGTAGCCCGCCGGAGCGACGAGCAGCGCTATGGGGTGCTTGGCAGACGCAGCTAGCCGCTCTGCCAGGCGCGGGCGCGCGATGGCGGCAAATGCCATGATTTCACGTTCTTACGTTTCTGCGAACGTGCCTCTTGGGCTGCGACACGAGGCATGCGGGCGCGTGCGCCTAATCTACCGGCACCGTGCGACGCACACAGAACCAGCCGCTCCACTTGGCCTCGAACGCGAGCGGGCGAGGGTTTCTGCGCTTCATCGTCGCGGGAATACCGTTTGCAGCGCTGACCGTCGGAGTGCCCTTCGTCAACCGCGTCGAGCCGCGCATCCTGGGCCTGCCCTTCGTACTTTTCTGGATCGTCGCGTGGATAGTGCTCGTCCCGGCGTTCCTCTGGGCGGTCGGACGATTGGAGCGCCGCTGGTGAGCCACGCCCCTTCGCTTCCGCTGGCGATTACCGCCGTCGTCGTGCTGGGAACCATCGGCTTCGCCCTGGCCGGCGTGCGACACGTCAAGATGGATCCGCAGCAGTACATCGTCGGAGGGCGTTCCTTCGGCACCGTTTTCCTATGGGTGCTGCTCGCCGGCGAGATCTACACGACGTTTACGTTCCTCGGCGTCTCCGGCTGGACGTACAGCCTGGGCGCGCCCGTTTACTACGTGCTTGCCTACGGCGCGTGCGCGTACGTCATCAGCTACTTCCTCGCGCCGGCGATCTGGCGCGTGGCCAAAGAGCGCGGCCTCCTGACCGGCCCCGACTTCTTCGAGACCCAATACCGCAGCCGCGCGATGGGCGTCGCCATCGCAATCTGCCAGTTCTTCCTCGTCGTGCCCTACGTGACGCTCCAGCTCAGCGGCTTGCAGATCATCCTGCGCATCGCCGGCTACGGCGCGTACGACGCGACGGTGTCGGTCGCGGTGGCGTTCATCGTCCTCGCGCTCTTCGTCTTTAGCGCGGGCCTACGGGGAACCGCTTGGGCCAGCGTCGTTAAAGACGTCTTCGTGCTCGGTGCGGTGCTCTTCGCCGGAATCGCGATTCCCGTGCGTTTCTTCGGTTCGCCCGCCGCCATGCTCGACCGCATCGCGCAGTTCCATCCGCACATGCTTACGCTGGCTTCGGGCTCGGCCGCCCACGGCGTCGTGTGGTACGCCTCGACCGTCTTGCTGACGTCCATCGGCTTCTACATGGGCCCCCATTCAATGATCGCCGTCTACAGCGCACGCAGCGAAGGCACGTTGCGCCGCAACGCCGTTCTGCTGCCGTTTTACCAAGTGTTCCTACTGCTGATGATCTTTGCCGGCTTCTCCGCGCTCATGCTCGTCCCGGGGCTTAAAGGCACCGACGTGGATCGTTCGTTTCTGCTGGTCGTCGCGCGCTATTATCCGCCCTGGATTCTTGGCCTCGTCACGGCGGCGGGAGC
Source organism: Vulcanimicrobiota bacterium (assembly GCA_963790985.1). Classification (GTDB taxonomy): domain Bacteria; phylum Vulcanimicrobiota; class Vulcanimicrobiia; order Vulcanimicrobiales; family Vulcanimicrobiaceae; genus Cybelea. Next base: position 592,705 of record CAWBQB010000003.1, on the reverse strand, counting down.
GCTGGCCGCGCTCGTGCCGGCTTCGGCGCTGCTGCTTGCCGCCGCAAGCATCGCCACGAAGAACGTGCTCGGCGACGCGCTCGGCATCGCAACGAGCGACGCCGCGCGCACGCTGGCGACGCGCGTGCTGGTTCTCGTTGTCGCGCTCCTCGCGCTGGGTTTGTGGCTCGAGTTCGAGCGCACGCTCGTCGAGCTTCTGCTGCTGTACTACAACGGGATCACGCAGTTTGCGCCCGGCGTGATCGCCGCGTTCGTTTGGAAGCGCGCGACCGCGTGGGGAGTCGGAGCCGGAATCGCAACCGGCTTTGCCGTTGCCTTCCCGCTTGCCTACGCCAACGTGTCGCCTTGGGGTCTCAACGCGGGCTTCCTCGCGCTCTGCGCCAACGTCGCCGTGATGGTCGCCGTCTCGCTCGTAGAAGGCAGGAAGGCAGCCATTTAGTTTGGCTAAATGGCTGCTTTCCTATAGGTCTTCGGGGTTGATGCCTTTCAGCCGATCGTACTGCGTCTTTTTCGGCGCGGCTTGCGGGTTCACGTGGTCTTCGTAGTCGCCTTCGTACTGCACGGTAAGCGGCTCGCGGTTCCGTTCGTAGGCGCTCACTAGGCGGCTGATCCCGTCGCCGTTGCCGCCCATCACCTCCGCAAGCGCCGCATCGTCGGCCGTCATCGTGGCATAGGGCATCTCGTACTCGTGGCGCGGGCGTCCCTCGTCGTCGACGTCTTGCCCCTCGGGAATGATCTCGACGTTGCGGTACCGCGACATGCCCGTTCCGGCCGGAATGAGCTTGCCGATGATGACGTTCTCTTTCAGGCCGAGCAGCGGATCGTACTTGCCTTTGATGGCGGCGTCGGTGAGGACGCGCGTCGTCTCCTGGAAGCTCGCCGCCGACAAGAACGATTCCGTTGCCAGCGAGGCTTTCGTGACGCCGAGCAGCACCGGATTGGCCGTAGCCAGTTCCTTGCCGGCCGCGCGCATGCGCTCGTTGGCTTCGTGGAACTGCGCCGCCTCGATCAACTGGCCCGGCAGCAGCGTCGTGTCGCCGCCTTCGACGATTTTCACCTTGCGAAGCATGGAGCGGACGATGACTTCGATGTGCTTGTCGTTGATGTCGACGCCTTGGGAGCGGTAGACCTTCTGTACTTCCCGAACGAGGTAGTTCTGCAGCGCGGTTTCGCCCTTCACGCGCAGAATGTCGTGCGGGTTAAGCGAACCTTCGTTGAACTGATCGCCCGGCGCGACCGTATCTCCTTCGCGGACCGTAAGGTGCGTGCCGTGCGGAACGTCGTACTCGTGCTCCTCGCCTTGCGCGTCAACCACGAAGACGATTCGCTTGTTCTTCTCGTCGCCGAACTTGATGGTGCCGGCGACCTCCGTGATGGTCGCCTGTCCTTTGGGCTTGCGCGCTTCGAAGATTTCCTCGACGCGCGGCAGACCGGTGATGATGTCTTCGGTCGCCACGCCGCCGGTGTGGAAGGTACGAAGCGTGAGCTGCGTGCCCGGTTCGCCGATCGACTGCGCGGCGATGATACCGACGGCCGTGCCGATGTCGGCCCGATTGCCCGCCGCGAGATCGCGCCCGTAGCAGAGCGAGCAGACGCCGTACTTCGATTGGCACGTAAGCACCGAGCGGATCTTTACCTCGCCGATGCCTGCCTCGATGAGGGCCTTGGCCTTCTCTTCGTCGATTTCGTCGTTGCGCGCGACGATCGTCGTCGTTGGACGCTTGGGATCGAGACGAATCTCGTCGGCTGCGCGCCGGCCGACGATGCGGTCGGCAAGGGGTTCGATGATCTCCTTACCCGAGCGGATGTCGCTCACCACGATACCGTTGCTCGTGCCGCAGTCTTCCTCGCGCACGATGACGTCTTGCGCGACGTCGACGAGACGGCGCGTCAAGTAGCCCGAGTCCGCGGTGCGCAGCGCGGTGTCCGCTAGGCCTTTGCGCGCGCCGTGGGTCGAGATGAAGTACTCGAGAACCGTGAGACCCTCTTTGAGCGAAGCCTTGACCGGAATCTCCAAGATTCGGCCCGACGGGTCGGACATGAGCCCGCGCATGCCGCCGAGCTGTTTGACCTGAGCGATCGAACCGCGCGCTCCCGAGGTCGCCATCATGAAGACCGGGTTGAGCGGGTTCTGCGCCGCCTGCATCGCGCTGGTGACCTCGTCGGACGACTTCGACCAGATGTCGATCGTCTTGTTGTACCGCTCGTCTTCCGAGATGAAGCCTTGCTCGTAGAGCCGGTGCAGTTCGTCCACTTCGACCTGCGCCTCGGCAACGATCTCGTACTTCTTTTGCGGCACGATGACGTCGCTGATGGAGACGGTAGTCCCCGAAAGGGTGGCGTAGTGGAAGCCGAGATCCTTGATCGCGTCCAGGAAGCGCGCCGTCTCGGCATTGCCGTATCGGCGGTAACAATCGGTGATCGTCTTGCGCAGATGTCCCTTGTCGATGATGCGGTTGACGAACTCGTGGTTCCAGCGCTCGGGGAACGCGAGGTTGAAGATCACGCGGCCGACGGTCGTATGAATGAGTTCGCCCTTCCAGCGGACGTAGACCCACTCCTGAAGCCCGACCTGCTTGGTCTCGTACGCGATCACCGCCTCCTTCGGATCGTAGAAGGTCGGGATCGAGCCGGGGCCGCCTCCGGCGGGCGCGTTTACGTTTGCCGTCCGCTCGAAGCGCTCGTAATCTTCGGTGATCGCGGCTTTCGCCGGTCCCGCGTACTCGTCGCGGTGGAACGTCAGATAGTAGAGGCCCAGAACCATGTCTTGGGTCGGAATCGAGACGGGATTACCGTACGCCGGCAAAAGAATGTTGTTCGAGGAAAGCATGAGGATGCGCGCCTCTGCCTGCGCGCCCGCGGAGAGCGGCAGATGGACGGCCATCTGGTCGCCGTCGAAGTCGGCGTTGTAGGGCGTGCAGACCAGCGGATGCAGATGGATCGCTTTGCCCTCGACGAGCACCGGCTCGAACGCCTGAATGCCCAGGCGATGGAGCGTCGGCGCGCGGTTGAGGAGCACCGGGTGTTCCTTGATGACTTCTTCCAGAACGTCCCAGACCTCCGGGCGCACGCGCTCCACCATGCGTTTCGCACTCTTGATGTTGTGCGCGAGGCCGCGGTCCACGAGCTTCTTCATGACGAACGGCTTGAAGAGCTCCAGCGCCATCTCTTTGGGAAGGCCGCACTGGTGCAGTTTGAGCGTGGGGCCGACGACGATGACGGAGCGTCCGGAATAGTCCACGCGCTTGCCCAGCAGGTTCTGCCGGAAGCGGCCCTGCTTGCCTTTGAGGATGTCGGAGAGCGACTTGAGGGGGCGGTTGTTGGGGCCGGTGACCGGACGGCCGCGACGGCCGTTATCGATCAGCGCGTCGACCGCCTCTTGGAGCATGCGCTTTTCGTTCTTGATGATGATCTCGGGCGCGTTGAGCTCGAGCAGCCGCTTGAGGCGGTTGTTGCGGTTGATGACGCGCCGGTAGAGATCGTTGAGATCGGACGTGGCGAACCGGCCGCCGTCGAGCTGCACCATGGGGCGCAGTTCCGGCGCGATGACCGGCACCGCAGCGAGGACCATCCACTCGGGACGGTTGCCGCTGGCGAGAAAGGCTTCGACGACTTCGAGCCGCTTGATCGCCTTGAGGCGCTTCTGACCGCTGGTCTCTTTGAACTCTTTACGCAAATCTTCTTGGAGCTTGCGCAGGTTGAGGTCGCGCAGCAGCTCGCGGATTGCTTCGGCACCCATGCCCGCCTTGAACCGGTTGCCGAACTTCTCGCGCGCCTCGCGGTATTTCTGCTCGGAGAGAACCTCTCGCTTGGTCAGAGTCGTATCGCCGGGGTCGATCACGACGTAGGCCGCGAAATAGATGACCTTCTCGAGCTGCCGCGGCGACATGTCGAGCAGAATGCCGATCCGGCTGGGGACGCCCTTGAGATACCAGATGTGGCTAACGGGCGTGGCCAGCTCGATGTGGCCCATCCGCTCGCGCCGAACCTTCGCGCGCGTGATCTCGACGCCGCAACGGTCGCAGATCATGCCCTTGAAGCGGATTCGCTTGTACTTGCCGCAATGGCACTCCCAGTCTTTTGTCGGCCCGAAGATCTTCTCGCAGAAGAGCCCGTCGCGCTCGGGTTTGAGCGTACGGTAGTTGATGGTCTCCGGCTTCTTCACTTCGCCGAACGACCAAGCACGAATTTGCTCGGGCGACGCGAGGCCGATGCGCATTGCGTCGAAGTTGTTGACGTCGATCAGGTTCAAGAGGTAGGGCTCCGACCGGGCCCGCTATCGCCGCCGCCTACGCAGGGAAGTCGCGCCCACGTCGTCACGTAGGGGTTCCCACCGTCGCTGCTGGCCCCAGGGCACAGACGGCGAGTATATCACGGCGCGAGGCCCCAGACAAGGCGTTCGAAACCCAGTGCGATCCCAGGATGGCTGGGTAAGCGCTCTCCATGAGAATAGGAATCGTAGGGACAGACGACCGCGCCGTCGCTATCGGGCGCTTCTTTCGCAGCTGCGGACATGCCGTCACCTTCGGCGATCCCCAGGGTCCGGATCGCGCCAAGCGAGCGGCCGCCCTCACCGGCGCAGGCAGCGAACCGCCGTACCGCCAGGCAATGAAGTCGGACTTGCTGCTCTTCGCCGTCCCCAGAACCGAGGTCGATCGCGCCGTCACCGCAGTGGGAGGAGCGCGAACGGACGCCGTCATCGTTGACGTGATCGACGGGAAGGACCGCAGCGCCGCGCATAGCGGCGCGGAAGCTCTCGCCAGAAAGCTCGATACCGGCCGCGTCGTGCGCGCTCTGATCAACATCCCGCAATCCGGCACGAACGTGCCGCTCTGCGGCGACGACCCGACGGCAAAGCAACTCGTCGGGAAGGCCCTTCAGGCTTGCGGGTGCCTCGTCACCGATCGCGGCCCGCTGGTCAACGCCGCGGAAATCGAACCGCCCGCATAGTCGCGCTCATCTTGGGTACAGCCTACGCATGGAAACGACTTGGCAGCCCCATGAGAAGCACGGCGAACTGACGAGCCAGAGCGACCTGCCCGACAGCGTCTTCGCCTTCCCGAAACAGCGCAAGGAACCCCTGACCGATGCGCGCCACGTTCGCAACGCCGTGGCGCGCTTCAACCAGGTCACCGACGTCTCCGATGCCGACCGCAAGCTTGCGTTTGCAAATATCGAAAAGGCGGCCGGGCACTACGGCATCAACCTTTCGGAAACCGGATGGCGCGACGCTGACGCCTAGTCGCCGGTCCGCTGCAGTTCGACGACGCAGAAGCCCTGCGCGTCAACGTCAACGGCTATGCCGCGACCGAGCTCGCTGCCGGCGACGCTCTCCTGGCAGCGCCACTCCCCGAGCAGGCTCGTGAAGTAACGAACGTGATAGCGCCCGCGCAGCGGCTTGCGCAGCCGCAGCGGGGCGGTGACCGTTCGGTTCTCCGTGTTCCCGATCAGAATCGCGTAGTCGCGCCCGCGGCGCAGGGCGATCTCGGTCGTGTCGCCGCTAAGATGCAGCATCGGCGTCACGTCGCGATCGTAGCCTCGAAAGGCCAACTGGCTCGTAATATTCCCGCCGCCGTACAGCGTCGGCTCCGGCAGTCGCGCTACGAACCACGTCAAGGCCTGGCCCCGAAACGGCAGATTGCGGACGCCCAGCCACTTCCAGGCCGGCGCCAAACGCGGATTGCACGCCGGCTGCTCGCCCTTGATGTCCAGTCCGCACAGCCCCTCGATCGCCGACCAGACGTAGCGCGGCGGATACCAGGGCGAGAGCATCATGCCCTGATTGGCGAGCGTCTCTCCGTGGAGCCATTCCGAAAACTGACCGGGTACCGTGTTGTTGCGTCCCGGGTCGCGCGAATAGTGTGCGAAGCTCGCCGACAGCGCGTACGCCGTCAGGCCGGGATTGAAACGCGACGCCGCAAGCGCGTAAACGAACGACAGTCCGACCCAGACGCCGCCGAGGAGGCCCCAGCTCTGCGTCGGGCTGTACTCCAAATCGTCCCGCGCAACGGTCCGAATGCCGGCTGACGTCCAGAACGAATGAGCGCTCAAGCGGCTGATGATTCGCGCGGACGTGTCGTGGTCGGCCACGCCGAGCAGCACGGGAAACAGCATATCGGCCGTCACGTTGGTTCGCGGCCGCCCATCTACGTCGAGGTTCAAATAGTACAAGCCCGTTTCGGGATCGCGCAGATGCCGGTTGATTGCGTCCCGCAATGCCTCGGCTTCGCGCTCGAAGCGGGACGCATCGCCGCGTTTGCCCAGCACGAGCGCCATTCGCGCGAGAGCTTCCAACGCCGCGTAGCACTCGGAGTTGATCTCGGTGGATGCGCCGGATATGCGATAGTCGTCGATGATGTTGCGCCATCCGACGATGCCCGGCATTCCCGTCTTCGTCGAATCGCACCACACCAGGCCGCGCCGGTCGCGTTGGGCGAGCAAATACTCCGCCGCGCGCTTCGCCGCCGGATAGGATTCCCGCAAGAACGACTCGTCGCCGGTCGTAAGGTAATGATGTGCGAGCGCCAACACGACGAGCGGCGTATCGTCGTTCACGTTGAGACCGTAGTCGTTCGCTTTGCCGTTTCGCACGTCGTAGTACTCGACGATCTTCCCGCTGCGCTCGGCGTTCTGAAGATACCAGCGCAGCGACTCGCGCGAGAAATCGGGCGTCACGTAATCCGAGCCGAGGGCAAAGGCTGCGGTGTCGCGTCCGACGCTGTTGTTCGAACGCGTCGGATCGTTTACGAAGCACCAGCCCAGCGGCGAGTAGAGCTGCGTGCGCAGCATGTTGGCTTTGGCCCAGAGAACGCCGCGATTGACGTCGGGGTCGGGCGTCGCGACCACCGCCCTCCCTAGAACGTCCTCGTAGTGCGCGCGCGTCTTCGCCAGCGCCGCGCCCGCCGCCGGCGCGTCGCGATAGGCACGCCTGACGCCGCGCGCTCCTTGCGCCGATCCCGCCAACGTGAACCAGAAGCGCCGCCGGGCACCCGGTGCCAAACGATGGTGATGGTGGAAGAGCGCAACGGGATCGGCGGCGCCACGGACGACCCTTCCGGAGAGCCTCCCTGGGAAACGCGGCCGGTCCATGAGGCCGTGGTCGGCGCCGATCTCGAAACTCGACGGCGTTTTCGAGCAGCCGATCGCGCGCCCGCAGTTCGGATCGGATGCATTCCACGCGACGGCCGCCCCGAGCGCGGCGTCGTAGGAGTTGCGCACGTCGCGTGCCGTGCTCCCGCGAAGGAGCGCGCCGAGCATGCTGTCGAGCTCGACCGTCTCGCGCGAATCGTTGCGAATCTCGACGACGACGTAGGCGACGAGCGGGTCGACGCGATCGGCGGCGACTTTGCGATTCAGAACGAACAGCGTTTCGCGGACCGCTGCGTCGTCGCCGACGCGATACGCGTACTCTTGGCGGTCGGGGTGGATGCGGAAGCGACCCGCGGTTTTCGGCAGCGGCGCGCCGGTCGGCCCGTCCCAGAAGCGAAAGGACACGCCGGCCAATAAGGTCGCGCCGAGATCGGAGGAGTAAAACTTGTCGATCGCGCCCGTGGCCTTGATGAGGATCGCTCCCTTCGGAGCTCCGAGCGTGCTGCCGGCCGCGAGCTCCGAATCGTCGAACTCGTAGAAGGCGATTCGCTCGCCGGAGCCGAGGATGCGCGCCGTCATGGGCGGCGATTGCTTCCTACGGAGGCACGCTCCTCCCGACGGCCAAATCCAGGCGCGATGCTCCTGCTTGCGATCGAAACATCGTGCGACGACACGGCGACGGCCGTCGTTGTCGACGGCAGCAGCGTGCTATCGAGCGTAGCGACGAATCAAGATGCCTTTCACGCGCGCTACGGCGGCATCGTTCCGGAGATCGCAAGCCGGCGCCATGTAGCGCTTCTGTCCGCAGCAGTCGAGGATGCCTTGCACCGCGCGCGCACGCGGTTCGCCGACCTCGACGGCATCGCGGTCACGTGCGGACCCGGATTGATCGGAAGCCTCGTCGTCGGGGTCGCGGGCGCGAAAGCGCTTGCGTTCGCGCTGGGCAAGCCGCTCTATGCGGTAAACCATCTTCACGGGCACGTGTTCGCGCCGTTCCTGGATCGTCCGGAGCGCCCACCCTATCCCTTTCTCGCGCTGCTCGTCTCCGGCGGTCACTCGCAATTGGTCGGCGTCGAGTCCGCCACCAGCATGCACGTCCTCGGGCGCACGCACGACGATGCGGCGGGCGAAGCTTTCGACAAGACGGCGCGCCTGCTCGGCTTTCCCTATCCCGGCGGCCCGGAGCTCGACCGCTTGGCTCGCGACGGAGATCCGCGCGCGTACGCGTTTCCGCGACATCGCCCCTCGGGAGATTCGCTCGACCTTTCATTTTCCGGGTTGAAAACCGCGGTGCGCTACTTCCTCGAATCGCAAGCCGGCCGCGACGCCGCGCCGCAAGACGTAGCGGCGTCGTTTCAAGCCGCCGTCGTGGACGTGCTCCTGACGCGCCTGCAGTCCGCCTTCGAGCGCGCTCCCTACAACGCCGTCGTCCTCTCAGGCGGCGTGGCCGCAAACTCTGCACTGCAGGCAGCGGTGCGCGCGTGGAGCGAGCGCGTGGGAGTCGAGGCCTTTATTCCTCCGCCGAAGTACTGCACCGACAACGCCGCAATGATTGCGGCCGCAGCCTACTACCAGTCCGACGCCGTACGCGCCGACCCGCTGACGCTCTTCGCAGACCCTAACCTGCCATTTTGTTAGCTTCGCTCTACGGCTGTTCGAACGCGACGACCTGATTGGCTTCGCGGTGGTTGGTCCAGAAGCGCGACCCGTCGTACGCGAGGGCGCGCGCCGCAAACGGTATGCGCGCGAGATCCTCGCTCCGGTGCGGATCCTCGGCGCCGACCTTGGTGAGAAAATATTCCTGCGACTCCTCGTCGTCGGTCGTCACGAGGTAGAACGTGCCGTCAACGAAACATTGGCCGCAGATGCCGCGTGGAACGTCTATGCGGCGCACGACGGTGCCGCGCTCGTCGATGCCGAGGATACAGCGGTTATACCACTGGCTTACGTAGATGCGCACGCCGTCGTAGCTCAGCTGCGAACCCGTGTCGTCGGGGCATGCGATCGCCCACTGCGCCTTGAACCCGTGCCCGGGCACGAAGCGCCGGATGATGCGGTTGTCGTCTTCGCCCTCCCCGCAGATGACGCGCAGCTCGTCGCCGACGACCGTCATGCCCCAGGGTTTTCCCGGCGCGCGATCTTCCTCGATCACGGTCCATTGCCGCGGATCGAGCGCGTAGATGCGGCTGGTCTCGATCGAGCCCATCCAGAGCTTATCTCCGTCGAAGGCGAGCGATTGCGGCCGCGGGGCCGGCGAGGGAAGGCGCAGCGCCTCGATAACGTCGCCCACTACGAAACCTTCGCCAGGAGATCTTGCATGTCGTTGGCGTGCTCTTCTTCCTTCGCGAGAAGATCTTCCATCAAACGCCGCGACGTCGGATCCTTCTCGCCAAGAAATCGCACGATCTCCGAGTACGATTCGATCGCCACGCGTTCGGCAATGAGGTCTTCCTTGATCATCTCGTTGAGCGTCGTGCCGGCTTTGTACTCCGAGTGGCTGCGCGAGGCGAGCCCTTCGGGATTGAAATCGGGCGCTCCGCCGAGCTGCGTGATGCGCTCGGCGATTCGGTCGGCGTGATCTTGCTCGTCGCCGGCGTGCTGGAGAAACTCGGCCGCAACGGCGTCCTTGTTCAAGCCGGTGGCCATGTAGTAGTGCCTCTTGTATCGCAGGACGCAGACGATTTCGGTCGCCAAGGCCGAATTGAGCACGTCGCAGACGACCTTCGTATCGAGCTGGTAGCCCTCGGTTACCGCCCCACGGTCGATGTTCTCTCGGGCTCGGCGGCGTAGTTCCTGGACGTCGGTAAGAAATGGTTGCGCTTTCACGTTCGCTCCTTTTCCGCCGGGATTCGAGCCTAAACCCGGGCCCTCCCTGGTGGGTTCCGGGTGCCGCCGATTAAGGCGTCGGCGTCGCCGCGGGAGACACGGTGCCGCTGCAGAGGGCGGCGTTGCGCATGACGGTCTGTGCCGCATCGTTCTCGCGCGTCGCCGTCTCGTCCATCGTCCAATGCAGCGCGTCGATCAGGCGCGTCACCGGATTGTACCCGAGCGTAAGGCCGGGAACGGTCGCGAGGTCGATGGCGTACGGATTCGGCGGCAGCCCGGCGTAACCGGGATCGTAGGTAAGCGGATTGGGCGTCGGCGTGGAAAGGCCGCCGTTGCTCGAATCGGGCTTGGCGATGGAACTGATGTAGCCCTCATCGGCGTGCTGGAGGTTGGCCATCTGCTGAGTATCGACGAAGCCGCTGATGATATCGAGCGACGCGCTCTGCGTGGCGAGCGCCTTGAGGAGTTTCGCGCGAATCTCCTGTAACTGCCGGTCGTCCTCGGGACGCCCGGTACCGTTGGTCAGTTCCGGGGCGTCCAGCGTCGTCTGGATCGCGATGATGTTGTTTGCGATCGGACGGATGAGGTTCTCCATTCCCAGCAGCGCCATGTTTTGCGCCATGTTCGACGTGCCGCCGCCCGGATCGCCGGCGAGCGCGCCGTTTTGTCCGGAAGCGCCGGCGTCGGCCCCGTACAGCGCGGCGGTATTGTACTCTTTAAAGAGCGCGGGGCTCTTCTTGATCGTCGCGTCGTTCTGCAGCATCATGCCGATTGCGGGGGCGATGCGCTGGTGCAGTTGGCCGCAAAGCGGACGTGTGAGGACTCGGTAGATTTGCGGAGGAGGGGTCCCCGCTGCAGCCGACGGCGTCGCCGCGGCAACCGCCGCGCCGGCCGATAATCCGGGAGCCAGCGCAACCGACGCCGCCACCACCGCGAAGAGCACGCGCACCATCGTTAGAGCCCTCTTACTCCTAAGACGCCCGGCACAACCTGCCTGTGACGCGCTTGGGGCTCAAATGTACTTGCTCAGCCAGTCCAGGATAAGGTGCAAGCGCTCGACGCGGTGAATCGGCGATCCGGTGCGCGAGAGGTCGTGATTTTCGTCGGGAACCGCGACGTACTCAACCGTGCGTCCCAGGATCTTCAACGACGTATACTCCTGGAGCGTCTGGTCGATCGGCGCGCGCGTATCTTCGTCGGCGTGAAGGATCATGACGGGCGTGTGCACGTTCGCGACGTACGTCAGCGGCGAGAACTTCGCGTAATCGCTGCTCGCGGGATCCCACGGCGGCCCCCAGGTGTAGTAGCCGCCGCCCAGACCGTTCTTTCCGGCAAAATCCGCTACGAGGTTTTCCGTCTGCACGTTGCTCACCGCACGCTCCGCTACCGCCGTCTTGTAGCGGTCGGTATGCGCGATCACCCAGAGCGTCGCGTACCCGCCGTACGAGCCCCCCAGCACGGCCATGCGCGACGAGTCTACATCCGGCCGGAGCACGGCCGCATTCATCACCGCCTCGACGTCCTGGAACATCGCGTCGCCGTAGTTGTTTTCCAGCGACTCTTCGAACGCGTAGCCGTGCCCCGTGCTGCCCGCCGGATCCGAGAAGACGACGTTGTAACCCAGCGATGCGTACAACTGGAACTCGAAGAAGAACGAATCGCCGAACTGCGTCTCGGGGCCGCCGTGAATGTCGAGCAGCGTCGGATGTTTAGCCTGCCCGTTTGCGATCGCGGGCATGAGCCACGCCTGAACCGCGTACCCGGCCGGATCGTGGACGGTGAACTCCTGCGGCGTCGAGAGCGACGTCGCGGCGAGATAGGCGGCGTTCACCTTCGTAAGCCGCCGCGCCGCGCCCCCGGCGACGTCGGTGACGTACACGTCGGCCGGATGCGTGAAGTCGCTGTAGAGGTATGCGGCGCGCCGTCCGTCGCGTGACACCGAGCAGGACCACGCCTCGCCTTTGGGCGGCGTCACGTCGGTAAACGTTCCGGAGGTTAGGTCGAGCCGGCGCAGGTTCGAATAGCCCGGTCCGTCCACGTTGAGCAGCGCCTCGTCCTTCGACGGCAGAGGCGACGCGCAGAAGCCGCCGCCCTCCTTCATATCGGCCAGCAGCGAGTCGCCCCACCCGACGGTGTCGCGTGCCACGACGACGCGCCGCTGCGAACCGTCACGCTGGGTGGCGACGAGCGACGGCAGTTCGGCGGCATCTCGCACGTCCGCGCTCAAGAAATAAACCTGCCGTCCGTCGTTCCCGAAGAACATGCCGTAGTTCGCCGGCAGGCTGGACGCGACTTTCGCCATCGCGCCTCCGGTCGAGGGCATGGTGTAGACGTCGTTCGGCCCGCTGTCTACCGATTCGTAGCGCAGCGAGTCAAAGAGAATAGTCCGGTCGTCCGGCGACCAGCCGTCGAAGTTCTCCGAAAATTGCCCCGAGGTTAGCGCGGTCGCGTGCGACCCGTCGGCGTTGACCGTCCAAATGTGCTGGTGGTCCTGGTACGTATAGCCCTGACCGTTGCTTTCGAAGAAGAGCTGGTTGATAACGTGGATGTCGCTCTTCTTCTGAGACTTCTTCGGCACGAATCCCGCCTTGGAAAAATCCACGTACGCGTCGTGGGCCGGGTCGCTCTGGGTCACGGCGATCGCGATGCGGCTGCCGTCGTGCGACACGACGGGGCTCGAAACGCCGTCCTTGACGTGCGTCAGCTGGACCACCGCGCCGCTGCCAAGCGAATACCGGTAGAGCTGCGGCTTCTGTTTGCCCGCGGTACGCACGAAGACGAAGCTGCGGCCGTCGGGCATCCACGCGTAGTCGCCGTCGCCGGCGTGCTTGGTGACGTCGCGCGTCAAGGCCCCGGTCGCGACGTCCACGAGGTCGATCGTGCGGTCGTAGGAGTCCTTCGGGCCGTTCATGCGCGCGGCCTCGACGAGCACGCGACTGCCGTCGGGCGAGATTGCGGCGTTGCTCAGGAACGTGAGCTTGAAGAGGTCCTCGGCGGCGACGGAGTTCGCCGAAGCCGCAAGGGGAAGCGATGCGGCGAAGACTGCCGCGAGTATTGCCGTGCGCGTGCCGTTCATGCCGCGTCGCTTCGGCATCGCGGCGCGCCGGCCCCGCGCCTACGTTCCCTTCTCGGCGCCCGCATAGAATATCAGCTTGAAGATGGCCTGCGGCACCGTCGTCAGCGCGTTCGGGTTGCCGTACGCCAGGTAGATCTCGCTGCGCCGAAGCCGCAAGTGGTATGCGATGGAGACGTTCGAGCACGTGCCGACGCAGTTGCCGCCCCCATTGGGGTCGGGCGGCTCGCCGACGACGCGGCGCAGCCCTATGGCAAACGACGAGTTGCGGTCGATTTGATACCCATAGCTCAGGCTCTCGAACCACTGGATGTTGCTCGTCGCCGGGGCGGGAAGCCATTGCGCCGTGTCGTCCAGCGCGAGCGTAAGGGAGCCATGATTCCCGACGCGGATCGTCGTCGAACGGAACCACGTATCCAGCCGCCCATCGCCGTAGTGGCCGGTGTTGTACGATATCGTCGTCGGCGTCGACGACGTGCCGTGATACGGAAACTGCCCGGGATTGTTCGTCTGCAGCCCGCTGTGATAGGTGAACGAGAATCCTGCGTTCTGCGTGATCGGCGTGAGCACGTCGCCGAAGCGCCAGTAGTCCGAGCCGCTGTAGACCTGAAAGTCGAGCGCGCTCTTCGTAAGAACGTCGAGCAGCAGCGAGTTGTCGCTCTGGGCGGTCCCCTGCGTGGGCCCCTGGTAGCGGTCCAGGAATCCCGAGATGCCGGCCGATGCCAGCCGGCTGCTGGGGTTAAAGTCCCAAATTTTCGCGGCGTACAGCGCGTAGCCGGCGATGCCGGGGTGCGAGACGAAGCCGTCAACCGGATTGTAGTATTCGCCTACCTTGCGCGTCGCCCCGAAAAAACCGAACGTTTGATTCGACCATCCGCCGCCGACGTCGTAGTATTGCGCCTGGTTGGCGGCCAGAACGTTCGTACCCGCATCGCTGCCGTAGTTGAAGTAGGCGCTGACGTGCTGCAGGTCGGAGTACGTGATGCCGGTCTCCGTGACGTCGTCGGTCAATCCCGGCAGATTCACCGAGACGCGTTCGACGCTCGAGCCCCAACGCGTGTCCGGCGACGTGTAGTCGACCGCTCCGGCAAAATCGTTGCGCGAGTCGCCGATCGAGTCCAACGCGGCGAACCCGATCGGACCCTGTTTGCCCTCGACCGCGTACCCTTCCCGCGGCGTTGGGATGGCGGGCGTGTAGAGCGACTGGACGTTCGGGCATGCGTCGCAGTTGAAGTCGTTATAAAAGTTCGCCGCCTGCGTGAAGAACGGCCGCACTTCGCTATAGTAACGCTGGTAGACCGTCGGGGCGATCGACTGCTGGTCGAGCTCGACGTTTGAGTAATCGGGATGGAAGGTCGAGTAGAACGAGGCCGTCGGCGTGATCGGAATCGAGAGGTCTGCGCCGACGCGCGAAGTGGACCCGCCGATGGTCTTGCTCGCCGCCTCGCCGAGTGCGTAGAGCGCCGCCCGCGGCTTCGGGCGCGAGGAACCGACCCCGTGGAGCTCCGGAAGGGCGAGCGATCCGGCATGCGCGTAGTCGGCGTTGCCGTAAGAATCGGGCTGCATCTGGACGCGGTCGTACGACCAGACCTGCTGCTCGCCGGTCGCGTGGACGTAGCGCACGAATTGCGCCCGCCACGTCCCGCCATGCGCGTTTCGCATGACGTCCAGCGGAATCTTCATCGTAACGGTGTAGCCGTCGCCCCGCACCGCACCGCGCGCCTCCCAATCCGGCGAGTACGCCGTGTTCTCCGACGAGAACTGATAGCGCGTCCCAATGGGCGTTGCGTAAAACTGGTAGAAGAACCCCGAGATGCCGTTGGGCCACAGGTCGATCCAAACCTCGTCGTCGTTTCCTTGCCCGACGTCGTTGGTGTGCTGTGCGGCTGCAATCGGCTCGCGCTGCGTGGCGTCGAAGCGAACGTACAGGTAGTGTCCGTCCGTCGCGATCCACGCTTTCGTCGGCTCGCTCGCGGGCCGCGATCGAACGGCATCCCAGGGAAGGCTCACGGCGGCCGCCTGCGCCCAGGCCGCCGGCGCGCCCGGGTCGAGCGACGGGTCGCCCGTCTTCGGCACCGCCAGCGCGGCGGCGACTGCCGCACTCGACCAAATAGGGAACAGTGCCGCGCAGACGCCGAGCAGCGTCGCCGAGAGTCGCGCGGTCACGGCAGGATCGCACCGTCGAGTGAGGACTTCGCATACGTGCGCAGCGTGGCGGCATCCACGCGATCGCAGCCCCGCGGCTCGCGTCCGTTCCCGCAGATGAGCGCGCCCCGGAAGTCGGCGCCGTGCACGTCGGCACCGCGAAGATCGATGCAAGAAATCCGGCGGTCGCGCGTGCAAAGCTTGGCATCGCGCAGGTTAGCGTCGCGCAAATCTGCGTCCGAAAACGAAACGCCCTCAGCGTCGGCCCCTTCCATATTGAGGCCGCGCGCTTTGGCGCCGCGCGCATCGGCGCCGATCAAGCTTGCTCCGTTGAGGTTCGCTCCCGCAACGGTCGCACCGTCGAGATCCACGCCGATCAGCTGCGCATCGCGCATGTTGGCGCCGCTTAAGTCGGCGTCGCGGAAGTCTACGCCGGTAAGCGTCGCGCGCTGCAGGTTTGCGTCGCGGAGGTTGCTTTGGCCGAAATCGGCGCCCACGTACGACGCTCCCGAAAGGTCCGCGCCGTGGAGGTCCCGGTGCGCGAAGGAGCAACCGGTGCAGTTGGACGGCATGCCCGTCTGCAGGGCGACGGAGAGTATCGTCGAGACGAGTACGAAGAGTATCGGGTTCATCGGTATCCTCGCTTTCGGAGGGCGAAAGGGACGCAGGGAACCAGGCCTCGCACCGCGAGGCTTCATGTAGCCGCTTTTTGCAAGCGCTACCGCGCTTGCGTTCGAACTACGGGGGCGTGCGCGAGCCGGAGAAATCCGTGCCGATCATCTTGGTTTTCGACAGATCGACGCGGGTGAGATCTACTCCATTGAGATCGCATCCGTTGAAGGTCGCGCCCGACAGGTTTGCGCCGTCGAAGCGCGCGTGGCTGAAATCCACGCCGACCAGGATCGCTCCGCTCAGGTTTGCGTTGCGAAGGTCGGCACGGGTGAAATCGTCGCCGTTGGCGCGAACGCCGCTCAGGTCCACGCCGGAAAGATCGGCGCCGCTGAAGTCGCACCCTTTGCAGCCGTTGACGACCGCACGCACCTGAGCCGACGCCAGGCGCGCGCCGGTGAACTGGCACCCCGACATCCGCGCGCCGGTGAAATCGACGCCCGTGAGGTTGGCTTGCGAGAAATCGCATCCCGTCAGGTGCGCTCCCCGGAACGAGGCGCCGGAGAGGTTGGCCTTCGTGAAATCCACGCCGTTGAACGAGGCGGATGAGAAGTTCGTGCCGGAGAGGTTTGCCGCGGAGAAGTCGGCGCCGACGTAGCTGGCGCCGTGCATGTCGCGGCCGGACCAGTTGACGCCGCTATAGTCGCAGCCGACGCACGCCTTGTCGTTCGCCGCGAGCAGCGCACCGCCGTACGAGCGTGCGAGATGCGCAAGGCCGGCCGGCATCGCCACGGTCAGCGGCGACGGCATCGCTCGCGGCGCCGGCGGCGCCTGCGCCGTCGCAAGCGCAGCAACGCGCGCTTCGCGCGCAGCGGCGTGAACGGAGGGCACTGCGGGCGCTTTCGGCACCCGAGGGGCGACGCGCGGTGCCGGCGAGGAAACGTGCGCTGCGGGCGTTGCAACGCGGGGAACCGGCGAGATCGCGGGAACCACGGGAACCGCCGGCGCGGCGACGTACGGCGCGGCGATCGAGGGCGCAAATGCGGCGACGACGAGCGCGACCGCAACGACGGCGGCAGCCGCCACGGCGGCCGGCCCCGGCGCGAGACCGGTCGCGACGTTACGGCCGGCACCCAAGAGGCGCTCGATGCGCAGCGATATGTGCTTGCGGGTGGAAAACACGCCCGGCGCGGGGATTGGGTTGCGCGGCCACGCTGCGTTCTCGGCCATCTTCGTAAGGCACAGCGCGTACGCGCGGACGGCTCCCACGAACGAGAGGACCCAGTCGTCGCAAGCAACTTCGCGCTCGAGGTCGAGCTGCCGGCAGGCGAACTGGACCGCCGGATTCCACCCCAGCAGCGCGGCTATCAAGCGCTGCGCGCCGTTCGTCCAGTCGTCTGCACGGCGAAGGTGCGCGAGCTCGTGCAGGCAGATCTGGTCCACTTCTCCTTCGGAGAGCCGGTCGAGCAGGGATCGCGGAACTAAAATCATTGCATCGAAGAGGCCGACTGCGATTGGAACGTCGGTCTCGTCGCTGACGCAGAGCCGAACGTCGCGCGCACCTTTGCTCGCGCGCAGCCACTGCGGCATCGCGTCGCGATACTCGATCGGCAGCGGCAACGCATCGCGTTTGAGCTGCTCCAGTCGCGCCAATCCGACGGCCAGGCGCGCGAGAGAGTAGACGGCGACGATCAGCCACGCCGCGAACACCACGGCCACGACGGGGCCGGGAAGCGTTACGCTGGGACGCTCCGGAAAACGCAGCGGAGCGGCCGGGGGAGCAGCCGGGAGGCGCTCCGTTTGAGGCTTGTGCGCGAAAGACACGTGCCCGTTCGCGGCGTTGGGTTGCGCGGCGAGCGGCCGCCCCGCGTACGACTGCGCCGTCGCGACCTGCGGTGCGGGCGCGCGAAGCAGCCAAAGCGTCGTGGCGACCGGAAGCGCGAAGGCCGCGACGAGCGTCGCGCTCCACACGGCATAGCGCGTCGCGGCGTTGACCGCGGGCCAGGTGCGCAGCAGCAGCCAAACGCAAGCGACGAGCAGCGCGTCTTCCCAAATCGCGTTCAGTACCGTAGCCGAGAGCGCGGTCGCGGCGGTGACGAATCCCTGCGGCATTGCAATCATGCTTCGTTCTCCTCGTACTGCTCGATTAAGGCCTTGAGGCGCGTGAGTTCGTCGCCCGACGGCCGCTCGTTCTCGATCAAGCGCAGCGCGAGCGTCCCGGCGTTGTTATCGAAAAAGCGAGAGAGAAGGTGCCCGACGGCCTTCTGCGCAGCATCTTCGCGCGCGAGCAGGGGCCGGTAGACGAAGGCCCGTCCGGCCTCGGCGTGCTCGACATATCCCTTACGTTCCAGAATACGCATCGTCGTCAAAACGCTGTTGTACGCGATCGGCGGGGGCGGCAGAGCGGCCGTCATCTCGGCTACCGTAGCCTGACCGCACTGCCACAGGATATCCATCAGGCGAAGCTCCGCCTCCGTGAGCGTGGCAGTGCGCCGTCTGGCCATATTTCGATCCCCTCCCCGGCGCCGGCGCCGTTCTCTTAAACAATTAGTTGTATCCTACGACACCGGTTTTACGGTGTCAACTAATTCTTTAGGATTAGAAGGAGCGTAGAGCTCGGGCGCCCCACCTTCTCGCTTGAGGGAAAGCGGGACCCGTCTGCCAATAAGGAGGGCTACCGCTACGCCTTCATCCTTATAGGAGAACAGCTTGCTCGCATCGGCGCGGATTTCGCTTGCATTCCTTACCGTCGTCTTTCTTGCGGCTTGCGGAAGCGGCACGCCCGTGACGAGCGGCACGGCAACCCCGGCACCGACCCCGCCGCCGAAGGTCACCAGCCAGTATAAGATTCCGACGGCCAAGAGCAAGCCGATGGGGATCACCTTAGGTGCCGACGGGAACATCTGGTTCACCGAGTTCGCCACGAGCAAGATCGGCCAGCTCAACTTTGCCGGGCAGATCAACGAGGTCGTCACCCCCACGGACAAGTCGGGCCCGCTGGGCATTGCGTCGGGACCTGGACCGAACCTCAACCTTTGGTTCACCGAATCGAAGATAGCCAAGGTCGCGCAGATCACCATCTCCGGGCCGCCGTATGCCGAGTACACGCTTCCCGATTCGGCCGCCCGCCCCGCCAGCATCGCGCTCGGCTCCGACGGCAACATGTGGGTAACCGACCCCGGAACGAACTCGGTGTGGCGTATCAAGCAGATCAAGAAGAAGCCGTTCGTGCTCTTCAAACAGTACCGCCTCAGCGCAAACGCGCAGCCCGCGGGCATTACGAGCGGTCCCGACGGCGCGCTCTGGTTCACCGAGCCGGGCACCAACAGCATCGGGAGACTGCAAGTCAACGGCGCTCCGCTCGCCGAGTACGCCGTGACCACGAAGAACAGCGATCCGACGGGCATTACGCAGGGCACCGACAACGCGCTCTGGTTTACCGAATACAAGGCCAAACAGATCGGGCGGATGGCGACGACCGGCACCGTAACGGCGGAATACCCGCTAAACGGAGCGATGACGCCCGACCAGATCCTTCAAGGCGTGGACGGCAACTTCTACTTCACCGACACGTTACTCAACAAAATTGGCCAGTTCTTCTTCAAAGCCCACAACGTGAAGTACTACCCGATCCCGACTGCAAGCTCGCAGCCGACGGCGTTGACGCTGGGGCCGGACAACGAAGTCTATCTCACCGAAACTGCCGGAAACAAGCTCGCGCAGTTCTTCTACTTCACGCCTTAGGATCGGGGCTCGATCTCGCCGGATTCTCGACGTCGGGCGGCGCGAGCTCGGCGAGCTTACGCACTCCCGAGGCTCCCGCACCGATGAGAAAGCAGCGCGTCCCGATCCGGACGACGTAGACCGCAGGCTGGGCTGAGAACGCACGCGCGTCAATGACGTGCGTGCAGCGACGCGCCGTCGCCAACGATGGAACGCGACGCAGCAGGCGGCCGAAAACGTAGAGGCCGGCCAGCGCGGCGCCGACGATCGCCAGCTTCAGGCCATAGCTCGCCCAGAAGCTCCATGGCACTGCGTTACGCGAGCCTTCCGTTCGTTTCGTCCAACTCGCGTTCTCGGAGGCGAGCTGCCTTCACGTCGAATCGCCGCCGCTGCCGCTCCTCGAGCCGCTCGACGATGCGCCGCGCCGTTGCGGCGGCAACGAGCTCCTCGCGCGCACGCTCGAACGCCGCGTCGCGCTCCTCCGCCGCGCGGCGCCCCTCTGCCAACGCGCTGCCCAGCAGGCGTAGATGTCCGTCGAGCACGCGCTGATCCACGGGCGCGAGGCCGCCCACCGATTCGCGCAGCAGCTGCGTGCAAAGCGCAACCGCGGACGCGAGGCGCTCCACGGCGGCAAGCGCGTCGTCGCGTTCGCCGCGGCAGCGATCGAGCGCGCCGCGTTTCTCCGTTTCGAGCAGCTTGCGCCGGTCGAGCAACGGCTGCAATGCGAAGCAGAACCGTCTCGGCATACGATTGAGAGACTTCCCCGGGGGAGTGCCTACTGAGCCAGCTGGGAACGTTCGCGGCCGACCGACACGAGCTCGATCGGGACGCCGGCCAGCTCCCCGATGCGGTCTACGTAGCGGCGCGCGGCGGCGGGGAGGTCTGCGATGCGGCGGCAGGCGCCGATATCTTCGCTCCAGCCCGGCAGCTCCTCGACGTCGAGCTCGAGATCCGCAGCGCCCACCGCGCCGAAGGCGACGGGCCGTCCGTGAAGCCGGTAGCCGGTCACGATGCCGATCCGCTCGAACCCCGAGAGCACGTCGAGTTTCGTGATCGTAACGCCCGCTACGCCGTTGAGCGCGACGGCATACCGTGCCGCCACGGCGTCGAACCACCCGCAGCGCCGCGGACGCCCCGTAACCGTCCCGAACTCGCCGCCTTGACGGCGTAACCGCTCGCCGCGCTCGTCGTGCAGTTCCGAGGGGAACGGTCCAGCGCCGACGCGCGTGCAGTATGCTTTGAGCACGCCGATCGTGCGGCCGATTGCCGACGGGCCGATTCCGAGGCCCGTGCACGCGCCGCCGGCGATCGTGTGCGAGCTGGTGACGTAAGGGTAGGTTCCGTAGGTGACGTCGAGCAGCGTGCCCTGAGCGCCCTCCAGCAGCACGCGCTTGCCCTCCCGGAGGCGATCGTGCAAGTACTCCACGCCGTCAACGACGTGTGCGGCGACCCGCTCGCCCGCGGCGAGCGTGCGCCCGATCAACTCTTCCGCACCGGGAAGCGCGGGATCGGCTCCCGGATCGCGTGCGAGGTTCTCGCGTATCTTCTCCGCCACCAGTGCCGGGGTCGCGAAATCGCAGAATCGGATGCCGCTGCGAGTGACGCGATCGGCGTATGCGGGGCCAATGCCGCGGCCGGTCGTCCCGATCGCTCCCGCGCCGCGAGCCCGCTCGGCCGCCAACTCGCGCGATGCGTGGTACGGCAGAACGACGTGGGCGCGGTCGGAAACTTTTACGCGCGAAACGTCGATGCCGAGTGCGGCCAATCGGTCGAGCTCGTCGATGAGCGTCGTCAGATTCACCACCGCTCCGCCGCCGACGAAAAGCTCGACGTGGGGATTGAGCACGCCGGAGGGAACGATGCGCAGCGCGAGCTCGCTCTCGCCGACGACGATCGAGTGGCCCGCGTTGTCGCCCCCGCCGAAGCGCGCGACGACGTCGTACTCCTTGGCGTAAAGGTCGACGATGCGTCCTTTCCCCTCGTCGCCCCACTGCAGCCCGAGGATGAGATCCGCTTTTGAGGGCATGCCGCTACTCGCTACGGAATTCGAGATCGCTCGTGTCGCCCATCGGGATCTCCGGGGTCCCGCCGAACTGCGTCATCACGAACTCCGAGAACAGCGCGTTTGGCCAACCGAAATTCTGCCGCGTGAATTGGCGCGGGTCGTCGGGGTTGAACGACTCGTGCAGCAGGTGGTCGCCGGGATCGCTTGCGAGCAGTTGGGTCAGCACGTCTTGCTTCTCCGTGCTGCTCGTGGCAGTCATCCCTTCCATGATCAGCGCCAGCGGCCAAACCCAGTGGTCGGGCGTGTGGTAGCTTCCGATGCCGCGCGCGACGTGCCCTTGGTAGAACGACGGGTTGTCCTGCGACAGCAAGAATCGCCGCGTGTTCTCGTAAAAGCGATCGCCTGGGGCCGTGTAGCCGAAATACGGAGCGGCCAAGAGGCTCGGGATGTTCGCATCGTCGGTGAGAATCGCGTGGCCGAAGCCGTCCACTTCGTAGGCGTAGATGTAGCCGTACTTCGGCACGAGCACCAGGCCGTACGTTTGAATACCGCGCTGCACTTCGTCGCGCAGCGCCTTGGCCGCGCGCGCTTTGACGACGTTGTGATAGACCTTCAGCTCGATCTCGGCCATGTCTCCGAGCGCCACGACCGCGAACATCTCCGACGGAATTAGGTAGTTGTAGTAGCAGGCGTCGTCGGACGGACGAAACCCGCTCCAGATCATGCCGGTGTAGCTGACCGGGCGGCCTTTGCCGTCCTCAGGCAGCTCCTTGTGCTCGTAGCGCGAGTCGCGCGGGTGGTTCTGCTCTCGCTGCATCGTCGCGAGCACGCCGTCGAGCATTGAAGAGAAATCGCTCGTGAAGATGGACGAGTCGCCGGTCGTCTTCCAGTAGCTCCACGCTAGGGCCGTCGGGTAAGCGAGCGAGTCGAGCTCGAACTTCTGTTCCCAAACCCGGTAGTCGAGGGTGTAGGCGTTGGCATACGGATCGATCTGAAGGTATTTGGCCATACGGGCGATGATGGCGCGCAGCAAGCTGCGGACGTCGGGATCGTCCTTTGCGAAGAAAAGATAGGGGCGCGCTTGAGCGCTCGCGTCGCGCAGCCACTCCGCCGGAATGTCGCCGGTTTTAATGTATGCGGTGCCGTCGGGCGCGTACTCGGCTAGACGGCTCGTGTCGAGCAGCGCGGCGCGGAACATGTCTTGCAGGCGCTCGTTGGGGTTGCGATAGTCGGCGGCTGCTTGCTCGATCGATCGAATCTCGAGCGCCGGCAGGCGCAGCGGCACGGCAACCGTCGCACAAGCGAGCGCCAATGCAAATAGGCCCCTCCGGTAACGGTTGGTGCCCACGTTAGGCGGGCCAGCTTCCGTGCGCGTGCAAAGCGGGCAATTCCCGATAGCGCCCTAGATAATCCAGGCCATATCCGACCACGAATACGTCGGGGACGACGAAGCCCCTGTATGCGATTTCAATATCGGCGATTCTCCGGTGCGGCCGGTCGAGCAGCGCGCAGACCGCGAGGGACGCCGGCCCGCGGTCGAGCAGCGACTTGACGACGTACTGCAGCGTCAGGCCCGTGTCTATGGTGTCGTCCACGAGGATCACGTGCCGCCCTTGCAGCGGGATCGCGACGTCCTTCTCAAACGCAATCCCGTCGCCGTCGCCGTACCTGCTTACCGCGAGAACGTCGAGCTGACACGGAATCGTCACGGTGCGAATAAGGTCGGAGAGAAACGGCGCCGCCGCAGCGAGCATTCCGACGAGAAGAGGAAGCTTGCCGGCGTAGTCGTTCGAGATGGCGGCTCCGATCTCGGCCACGCGGCGCGCGATCGCGTTCGCATCGAACAGCGGCTCGCCGATCACGACGCGCGCATCATCGAACGCGAGAAAATCCGTCCGATGTCCCGGCGTGTGAAGAGTTTAACGTTCACGTACGGATGATGCGAGCGAAGCAGCCGCAGCTTGCGGTTCTTGCGCGTGTTGCGGATCGGCTTGGCGACCGTCACCTCGATGTAGAGATCGTAGTCGGGCAGGTAGAAGTCGGGCGTAAAAAACTCGACGGGACGGCCGGCCTCGTTCCAAGCGATCGGGAAGCTGCGGGGTTCGTACTGCCAGGGTATCCGGTAGAAGTCGAAGAGCCGTGCGAGCTCTGCCTCGCTCGCATGTGCAAAGGACACCCGGGACTCGGCCACGGGCTGTTATCTACGACACAGTTGTCCCGTTATCCCGCCGGCAGGCGCAAGACGAAGCGCGCGCCACCCAGCGACGAGCGCTCGACGCGCACGTCGCCGCCCGAGCGTTCGGCTATCGCCTTGACGACCGCCAAGCCGATGCCCGCGCCCGCGCAGCGTGGCCCCGCTCCGCGAACTCCCATCCCGAAGATCCGTTCGCGCTCCGCCGGCTCGACGCCGCATCCGTCGTCCTCGACGCTCACGCGCACGAAGCGCCCTTCACACGCGCACGCAACGGCGATCGTGCCGCCTTCGCTGCCGTATTTGAGCGCGTTATCGAGCAGATTTGCCAAGGCATGGACGCACGCATCGGCATCTACTTGGGCGCGAGCGCTGGGCGGGAGGTGCGCCCGCACCGCCATTCTGCGCCCCGCGGCAAGGGGCGCGAGCACTTCGATCGTCGCCCGTATTTGCTCTGCCACGTCGCAGCCGGCACTCGGTGCCGCGGAGAGATCGAGCAGGGTGAGAGCCTGGAGCGCTTCGACGAGCCTTCCGAGCCGCAACGTCTCCCGCCGCGCCGTTTCGAGGAACCGGCGCTGCGTCTGCGCGTCGAGGTCGCCTTCGATGAGCGTTTCGATGTAGCCGCGTATCGAGGCAAGCGGCGTCCGCAGCTCGTGGCCGACGGTTGCCAGCAGCGCGCGAACGCCGGCGCCGCGTTCGATGAGCGCTTCGACGATCAAGGCCGGACGAATTTGTAACCGAACCCGTGCACCGTACGCAGCAGCGGGGGCAGGTGCCATCGCTCTTCGATCTTGGCGCGCAGCCGATGAACGTGGACGTCTATGGTTCGCTCGTCGCCGTTGAAATCGAAACCCCAGACGCGTTGCAGCAGCCGGTCTCGCGAGAGCGCGACACCGGCGTTTCCGGCCAGTTCCATCAGCAACGCGAATTCGCGCGGCTTGAGCTTGGCGTCCACGCCGTCCACGCGGGCCTCGCGCGCCGACTCGTCGATCTCCAAGCGCCCGAAGCGCAGAACCGGGCATGCCTCCGCGAGGCTCTTGCCGGTGCGCCGGAGGATCGTCTTGATCCGCACGACGACCTCCCGCGGCGAGAACGGCTTGCAGACGTAGTCGTCGGCGCCCAATTCGAAGCCGAGCACGCGATCGATCTCCTCGCAACGGCCCGTCAACATGACGATCGGGAGGCTGCGATGTTCGCGGCGCAGCGCGCGGGCGACGTCGTAGCCGTCTACGCCCGGCAGGCCGATGTCGAGGACGAGCAAGTCGGCGGCGCCGCGCGCGCAGCGCAACGCCGCCTGGCCGTCGGGCACGCCGACGACCTCAAAGCCTTCGCGCTGGAGATGGTGAGCCAGCAGGTCTCGGACGGCGCGGTCGTCTTCGGCGACTACGATCGTGTGGATTGGCATACCGGAACGAGTACCCGCAACGCATCGCTGCTGGGACGGCTACGTAAGTTCGCCCGGTCCGATGCCCGCCAGCGGCCCGTGAAGGCGGGCGTGGCCGCGCAAAACGCGATAGATCGTGGCGGCTGGAAAACCAAGACGCTCGAGCCGCCGCGCCGCCGACGCGTAACCGAGCGCGGGTATGTTCGCTACGAGGCGCTCGAAGGCGGCGCTGCACCGTGAGCCTTCGTCGGAATCGAGCGCGGCCACGGCCTCAAGCGCGGCGTCGCCGTCTATGCCCTTGCGGACGAGCTCGCCGACCAGCCGCGCATCGCCCACGGCCTTTTGTTTCCGCTCGACGTAGAGTCGCGCGTAGAGCCGGTCATCGAGGAAACCGTCGCGTTTACAGCGTTCGACGGCCGCGCCAATCGCGTCGCCGTCGAACCCCTTTCGCTCGAGCCGCCGCCACAGCCCGGCTTCGGTGAGACGCTGCCGCGCCAACAACCCCAGCGCGGCAACGTAGGCTCGCCCGGTCAATCCTCGACGGCGACCGCGGCGGCTTTCCCATTGGTTGATGCCGACTTCGTAAGCGCTTCGCGGATCTTCGCTTCGATCTCGCCCGCGAGATCGGTGTGCTCCTCGAGGAACGCCTTGGCGTTCTCGCGTCCTTGACCGATCCGCTGCTCGCCATACGTGTACCACGAGCCGCTCTTGCCGACGATGTTCTGGTCGAGCGCTACGTCGAGCACCGAGCCCATCTTCGAGATGCCGTGCCCGTAGGTGATGTCGAACTCCGCCTGCCGGAAAGGCGGTGCGACCTTGTTCTTCACGACCTTGACGCGGGTGCGGGTACCGACGACGTCTTGGCCGATCTTGATCGTCTCGAGCTTGCGCACGTCGAGACGCACGGAGGCGTAGAACTTCAGCGCGCGGCCGCCCGAGGTCGTCTCGGGGTTCCCGAACATGACGCCGACCTTCTCGCGAAGCTGATTGATGAATATCATGACGGTCTTGCTGCGCGAGATCGCGGCGGTGAGCTTGCGCAACGCCTGCGACATCAAACGCGCCTGCAGGCCCACATGCGCGTCGCCCATGTCGCCTTCCAACTCGGCTCTGGTTACCAGCGCCGCAACCGAGTCCACGACGACGACGTCAACGGCGTTGCTGCGCGTAAGCATCTCGGCGATCTCGAGCGCCTGCTCGCCGGTGTCCGGCTGCGACACGAGGAGGTTGTCGAGGTCCACGCCGAGCGCGGCGGCGTAGTTCGGATCCAGGGCGTGCTCGACGTCTACGAAGGCCGCCGTGCCGCCGGTTTTCTGCGCTTCGGCGATCGCGTGGAGCGCCAGCGTCGTTTTCCCGCTCGATTCCGGCCCGTAGATCTCGACGATCCTCCCTCGCGGAAGCCCGCCGACGCCGAGCGCCAGATCGAGCGCGATCGAACCGGTCGGGACGACTTCGAACGCCATGCGTTCCTGAAAGTCGCCCATGCGCATGATCGAGCCTTTTCCGAACTGCCGCTCGATTTGGACGAGGGCGTTGGCTAAGGCGACTTGACGTTCATCTTCAGCCGGCATCTTGTTCCTTTCTCTACTCGCTGGTGGGCGTCGGCACTATCACGTTCGCACGCCCGAGTGCCAAGGGGTTGGCATTGACGAAACCCGCGATCACGGCGTCGCCGCCGCTTCGGCGCTCTCGTCGAAGAGCGCTTCAACGAACTCGGACGGGGAGAACGGGCGCAGATCCTCGGGGCCCTCGCCCAGGCCGACCAGTTTGATCGGCACCTCGAGCTCGTCAACGATCGCCACGAGCACGCCCCCCTTCGCCGTCGAGTCGAGCTTGGTGACGACGATTCCGGTGAGCTCCGCGGCTGCGTTGAAGACCTTCGCCTGCGATATCGCGTTCTGGCCGATGGTCGCATCGAGAACGAGCAGCGTTTCGGCGGGCGGCGCGCCGAGCTCGCGCTCGACGACGCGCCGCATCTTCTTCAACTCGTCCATGAGATTCGTCTTCGTCTGCAGGCGTCCGGCGGTGTCGATCAGCACGACCTCGGCTCCGCGCGCCTTTGCGGCGCGCACGCCGTCGAATACGACCGAGGCCGGATCGGCGCCGTCGGCTCCGCGAACGAGCCCCGCGCCGCTGCGTTCGGCCCAAATCGAGAGCTGCTCCGCGGCGGCCGCGCGAAACGTGTCGCCCGCAACGAGCACGACGCGTCTCCCATCCTTCTGCATCCGGGCCGCGAGCTTGCCGATCGTCGTCGTCTTTCCGCTGCCGTTGACGCCGACGAACATGAAGACCGCCGGCGCGTCGTCGAGATGCAGTTGCGATTCGGGCAGCGTGAGAAAACGCTCGACGTCCTTACGGAATCGCGCGACGACCTGGCCGGTCGTCGTCCAGGCCTCTTGCCGGGCGACGGTCTGCAGGCCGGAAACGATCTTCTGGGTGGTGGGGATGCCGAAGTCGGCGAGGATGAGCGTCTCTTCGAGTTCGTCCCAGAACTCCGGGGTGAGGGGGCGATCCGCCCGGCCCATCCGCTGAACCGCCGCAAACGCATCGCGGGCTTTGCCCAACGACGACCGCAGTCGCGATAGCCAACTCACGTCCAGACTCTACCATGCGAACGTATGTTCGTCAATCGCAATGGCGTTCGGCCGGGCGCGCCATGGGGCGCTAGCGGATCTTTCCGATCTGCGCGAGGCTGAGCGATCGCACGAAGTCGGGCAGCGCGACGAAGCCGACCGCGTCGAGATTCTCGTGCGTGCTGCCGCCATATCCGTCGATCACCCATAGCAGAAAGGCTCGGATCGCCGCGGCGCTTCGCGCATTGGACTGCTTTGCCGAGACGATCGCATACTCGTAGCCGACGAGCGGGTACGAACCCGTGCCCGGCGCGTAGACGAGGCTCAGGCGCTCGTCGCCGGGCGTTCGGGGGCCGAGCGTCGCCGCGGCTTCGCCGACGCTATCGCTCGTCGGAAGCAGAAACCGGCCGGCCTGGTTTCCCAAACGCGCCGTCCCCAACCGCGCCTCGTCAACGGCGCGATGCAGGCTGGACCCAACGTACGCGATCGAATACGGTTTCTCTCGGCAGGCCTGGATCATCCCAAGATTTTCCACCGCAGCGATTGCGCCGGGTACGGCCGGCCAGCCGATCGTCGTTCCGGTGGCGGGGCCCGCCTCCCACGACGGCGTCGAGTACGTCAGATACTGGGTGAAGAGCGCCGTCGTCCCCGAGCCGTCGCTGCGGTGGATCGGCACGATCGCGCGCCGCGCAAGCGCGATGCCGGGGTTGAGACTCGCGATTCGCGGGTCGTTCCAATAACGAATCGTCCCGGAATAGATTCCCGCAAGCACCGTTCCGTCGAGCTTGAGGCCGGCGGCGTTGAGCCCCGGAACGTTGTAGTTGACCGTAACCGCCGCAATCGCAAGCGGAACGTTCAGAATATCCGGCGCGCTCTCGAGACGCTCGTCCGGCATGAACGCGTCGGATGCGCCGATCTGCACCTGCCCCGATATCGCCTTGGCGATACCCGCCTCGGAGTCCGAGCGCTCGACCGTAATGCGTACGTGCGGATCCACCTTCGCGTACTCGCGCGACCACGTCTGGAAAAGCGGATAGAGCAGCGTCGAGCCGGACTCGCCGATCGTCACCGGTGCCGCGCGCGCCGGACGCCGCGGGCAGCGCGATACAGAGCGAGGCCGCGAGCGCCGCAAGACGCGCGCCTTTCACGCGCCGCTCTCAGCGACGGGCACGAGCTCCGGCACGTCCACCTCGTCGGGTCCCATTCCGATGCCGATGCGGTCGAGCTTGACCCCGGTCGTCTCGATGCGAAAGAACCACGTGACCGCGGCGCCCGAAAGCGACGCGGCGACGAGCAGCCACAGCAGCGGCTGCGTTCCGATCGACGCGAGCAGCATGGGAAAGACGAACGCCGTGAGCACCGCGCCGGCCTTGGCGAACGCCGCCGCGAACCCGGCGCCTTTTGCACGAATCGCCGTCGGAAACACCTCGCCCGCCAACAGGTAGGTCTGCGCGTTCGGCCCGAGATTCGTCATGAAATTGAAGAGCATGAAGCCGGCAAAGATCCAAAACGTCGCGCCGACGCCGCTCGAGTACGCCGAGAGCGACGCGACGAAAAGGCCCACGGCGCAGCCGGCAAAACCGGCGATCTGCAGTTTGATCCGCCCGACTCTATCGGCGAGCACGATCGCGACGGAAATGCCGACGATGAGAAGCGAGTTGATCAGCGCCGCACCTTTTGCGGCCAAAACGTCGCTGAGAATGAGATCGCTCGTACTGCGAATCCGGTCGGGCGGCGCGCCGAACGCCGCCGCGAGGATCGTCGGCGTAAAGATGCCGATGCCGTACGTGCTCAGGTCTTGCAAGAACCAAGGCACCGAGGCCAGGATCGTCGCGCGCAGATTGTGCCCGCGTTCGAAGAGCGCACCGAACGAGCTGCGCGTCCGCTCCCCGGCGATGCGCCCTCGTTCGCGCAACGTCACCTGGCGGGGATATTGCGGACGTCGCACGAGAAGGCGCGCGACGGCGCGCTCCGCGTTGACGATCTCACCCCGCGCCAGCAGCCAGTTCGCGCTCTCCGTGACGTAAAATCGGCCGACGGTGACCGCCAGCGCCGGAAGAAACGCCGTAGCATACATCCACCTCCACGCGCCCAGGTGCGGCGAGAAGGAGAGCACGAGGAATCCGACTGCAGTGCCGGCGAGCGCACCGACCGCTTGAAACGCGAACGCGCCCAGGACGAGCCGGCCGCGGCTGCCGCTAGGGATGTTCTCGGAGATGATCATATGCGCCGTCGGGTAGTCGCAGCCCAGCGCCAATCCCAAGCCGAAGAGGCACGCGACGACCGCGGCTGCGTTCGCAGCCACCAGCAGCGTCGCAAGAAACACCACGAAGATGATCATTTCTGCGACGAACATGCGCTTGCGCCCAAACCGGTCGGCAAGGCTTCCGAGACAGACGGCGCCGACGAGGATCCCCAAGAGCGTCGCGGAGCTGACCAAGCCGTTGCGCGCCGCACCGATGCCGAACTCGCGCGAGATCAGCGGAAGCGCGACGCCCGTCATGAAAACGACGAAGCCCTCGAAAAACTTTCCGGCCGATGCGAGCGCCCAGATTCGCCACTGCATCGCGGTCATCGGGGCGTATCCGAGCCTCGTTCCGTCCGACCACTCCGGCAACTCGTCGATGTAGTCCTGAACGGACGCTACGCGTTCATCCATCGGCCGCCATTGTATGGCCCAATCGTTAACGCCGGCTTATGAAAACTCAAGACGGCGTTGCGAGGTAGAGCGCTCGCTCCGGCAGATCGAGCGTGAACGTGCGATTGGTCCAAAAATCGTTTCCGACGTTGCAGTCGTAGATCAAGTTTCCGAACGTTACCGTGGGCCGCGAGATCGCCGTCTGCGGTTCGCCCGCGAGCGCAATCGACGCGATCTGCGCGCGAACCTGAGCGCCCGTCGGCGAAGGCGTGCGCGCGTAGCGCGGATCCTTGAGGTCGACGCCGAGCGACGCGGCCAGGCTGTCGTCTATCGTGATTCCCGCGGTGCCCGTGTCGATTTCGCACAGCCCGGTCTTTCCGCCGCCGAAGTCGAAACGCGCGAAAACGGCCAGCGAGATCCCGAGATCGTCCTGGAGCACCAGTGGGATGCGCAGCCCCGTGCGCTTGCGATCGGGAAACGTCTCGGCGTCCTCGATGACGATCTTGTGACCGGTATAGTCGAAGGTGGTTGCGATGTTGCGGAAGGCGGTGGCCGATACGAGCCCGCCGACGCCCGTCGCGTCGAGGCCGCTCCAGATGCCGACGTTCGGCGCTTCGATCGCAACGCCGCCGATAGTAAACGAGTTGACCGTGCCGATGGGCAGGTCTACGCGTTCGCCGGTGAGACGCAGACTCACGTATTTCCCTTTGACGACGACGTAGCGTCGCCCGACGTCGCTGGAGAGCACGTCTACGCCCGCACCCAGGTCTACCAGCATCGGGACGGCCGGCGCGCCGTCCACGGAGCCCTGCACGGCGACGGCCCCGTCGCGCATCGTAAACGGGATGGAGTCCACGGCGCCGGCCGGGGCGGGCGCAACGGCGACGATCGCCGCGGCAAAGAGCACGGAGGTTCGCACGCTGGTCATAACGCTCGTTTTCCGCTCCTTTCCTTGCCCGGCAAGCTCCGACGAACGCCTGCCGTCTCCCTGCGAGGCGAAAAAGTGCATCGTAGTCACCCGTTTGCGCTTGGAATGGCCGGCCGAGAAGGCACACGTCGCGCGCGCGCAAAAAACAACAAAAAAAGCGTCGCTTAGGAGGATCCCGTGCTACGATTTCGTGCGCTCGTCTCGCTGGTCGCAATCGGTTTCGCGGCCGGCTGCAACAGCAGCATCGCGACGCCGGGGCAGCAAATACCCTCGCCGCCTCCCAATCTCATCCAGCACGTGGTGATCCTCATGCAGGAGAACCGCAGCTTCGACAATCTTTTCGCCGGCTATCCGGGTGCCGACACCACGATGGAGGGCAGCTGTCTGAAGGCGCGGTGGTGCAAAGATCCGAGCAAGAAGGTGCCGCTCAAGCCGATCACCCTCCAGAGCACGGGCGTCCTCGGCCTAGGGACCGACATCGACCACAGCCACGCCGGCTTCGAGGTCGAGTGCAACTACGCCGGCAGCGCCTGCCAGATGAACGGCTTCGACAAGATCCGCTACGGTGAAGCCGGCGCCGGGCCGCCGGCAAAGCTTTACCCCTACTCGTACATCGAGCGTTCGCAGAGCAAGCCGTACTGGACGCTCGCGCAGCAGTACGCGCTCGCCGATCACATGTTTTTCACCGACACCGCGGCGAGCTTCATCGCCCATCAGGAGATCATCGCCGGCACCGTCGCGCTCACGCCGAAGGAGTCGCTCACCGATCAGCCCGACGGCTTGCCGTGGGGATGCGACGCAACCTCGGGAACCTCATCGGCCGTGATCTTCTCGAACGGCAAGGTGGACGAGTTCGGCGGGCCGTTCCCCTGCTTCACGCAGTACGCGACGATCGCCGACCTGCTCGACGCGGCGAACGTTTCGTGGAAGTACTACGTCATGCCGTTCCAAGGATCGCACGCCGACTTCTCCGGCGACGTCTGGAACGCGTACGACGCGATCAAGAAGATCCGCCACGGCCCCGACTGGAAGAGAAACATCAGCATGCCGAACACCAAGGTCTTCGGCGACATCACGAACGGCACGCTTCCCGCCGTGTCGTGGGTCATCCCGACCCTCGAGGACTCCGACCACCCGGCGAGCGGATGCGACCACGGGCCGCGCTGGGTAACGCAGGTCGTCAACGCGATCGGCCAGAGCCAGTACTGGCAGCATACCGCG
The DNA here is from genome assembly GCA_963790985.1 of Vulcanimicrobiota bacterium. Classification (GTDB taxonomy): domain Bacteria; phylum Vulcanimicrobiota; class Vulcanimicrobiia; order Vulcanimicrobiales; family Vulcanimicrobiaceae; genus Cybelea. The sequence goes on along the minus strand of CAWBQB010000003.1, from coordinate 560,300 downwards.
ATCATCCTGCTCTGGGACGACTGGGGCGGCTGGTACGACAACGTTCCGCCTCCGCAGATCAACTATACGAGCCTCGGCATGCGCGTGCCGATGATCGTCATCTCGCCCTACGCCCGGTCGAGCTACGTCTCGCCGACGCAGTACGATTTCGGCAGCGTCCTGCAGTTCATCGAAAACGACTTCGGGTTGGGTACGCTCGGCGTCAGCGACGCCTCGGCCAACTCGATGAACGACATGTTCGACTTCAATCAGAGCCCGCTGACCTTCCATCCGGCACCGCTGCCGCACGTCACGAACTGCACCGGGCACGCCACCGTTCAGCAGATCATCGAACACGACGGGGGAGCGCCCCAGTGACGCGCGCGCCGGCCGCCGCCGCGCTTTTCGCCTTCGCCGTCTGCATTGCCGCCGCGGGCGCCCCCGCGGCGACGATCCTCTACACGTACACCGGCCTGCCGGGGCCGTCGAACTCGTGCAAATGGTTCGACGACAACCTCACCGACCGCTCGATCGACGCGCTCACTCGCCAGACCGATCTGCTCTACAATCGCGTCGCGCTTCCCGCCGGCGATTCGGTGGCCGTAGCCGGCACCGCGACGACGGCGCTCGGCTCACCGCTCGTGGATTTCCAACTCGGCTCGCGGAACATCTGCACGAGCGCCGAGGCGCTCTACGGGCCGACGCCCGAACCGTCCACGCAACCCTGACGTAGACCGAGCAGCCCCGCGTAGAGAAGGTCGGCGTCGCCGATGCGGTTACCGTAGTGCGCCACCAGCGCGCTGTGGTAGACGGCACGGTAGCGCGCGAGCTCGATCGTGCGGTCGTCCGCGCCGCCGTACGCATCGAAGAACGCGGCCTGCAAGCGCGGCGGGATCACGCTGAAGGCGATCGAGAGGTCCACGGCCGGGTCTCCGAAGTGCACGTCGCCCCAATCGATGACGGCGTTCGGCCGAAGCCGGTCGTCAACGAGCACGTGGCGCGCGTACAGATCGCCGTGAACGACGCAGCGCGCGACGCTGGCGGGGTCGCGCGACCCGACCCGTTCGAGGTAAGCGCCGGCTACGCGCGTCTCGGGCAAAAAGCCCGCGGCGTGCAGGTCTTCCAAACGCGCCCGCAGCTTCGGGAGCGTGCGCGCACGGTCGAGCCGGCCGAGCTCGTCGCTTGGGAGGCCGGCTGCCAGCGCCGCCCGTGCGTCGAAGGCGTGCAGCGCGCGCAAGAACGCACCGAGCGTAGAGGCCAGCGGCTCCAGGGCTTCGGCGCTCGGGCGCAGCGCCGATAAGGACCGTCCCGGCAAAATCGGGTAGCCGGCAAACGCCCAGGGATACTCCGGCGACGGCTTGCCTGCGAACGCGGGTACGGGAATTGCGAGCGGCAGCGCCGGCGCGAGCAGCGGCAGCATGCGGCATTCGGTGGCGATGAGCGACGCAGCGATCGCTCGGCGCGGAAAACGAAAAACGTACGCGTCGTCGATCGCGAACGCCGCGTTGTCCCAGCCTTCGCCAAGCGGTCGAACCGTTTCGACGGCGAGCTGCGGAAACTGCGCGCCCAGGAGGCCGCGCACGAGGCTTTCGTCGATCTCGACCTGCGCCGTCCACGGATCGGGCTGCGCCCCCTCGGGCATTATGCCGGCCGAACCCGCAACGCGAGGCTGATGCGGGGGCCGACGGCGACGCGCGTCTTGGGAATGCCGTGATCGTAGTGGAGCTGCGTTTCGTAGCTCATCTCGAGCAGGCTGCCGTCTTCCAAGTCGAGATCGAAGCTCCGGCGCGGGCGCGCTTTGCTGCGAATCGTCATCAGGCGCGTCGCGCCGAGCGAGATCAGCGCGATGGGGAACCCTTCGACGATTTCGTAGAGGCGATCGTTGTGCGGGGCGACGCTATCGCTTCCGTCACGATAGAGATTCACGCCGGCGCTATTGAACGGCGCGCCGATCGCATCGCACGCCCTGCGCGCCGCATCCGCGATCGGTTCCGGAAGGTCATCTTCATCGAGCCGGTAACTCGCAACCCGGCGCGGCACGTCTACGTCGCGATCGTACATACGCCGGCGCTCGCTTCGCCAGGCCACCCCGTTTACGAGGGCGTCAAACCAATCGCGCGCGGTGCGCGCGTCCACGAAGGCCGCCCGGTAAACGATTCTGCCCGTCTCGTCGTCTACCAGCGTGCGCGGGCCCGATCCGAAGAGCCCGAGCTGGGTCAGGGATAGAGGCCGCGCAGTTTCGTCGCTTCGGCCACGCGCGCGACGGCGACGCAGTACGCGCCCTTGCGCATCGAGACGTTGTGCTTCTTGGCCTGCTCCAGCGTCTCGCGGAAGGCGCGCGTCACCTTGCGCTTGAGCCGCTCGTTGATCTCGTCCTCTTCCCAGAAGTTCGCCTGGAGGTCTTGCACCCACTCGAAGTACGAGACGGTGACGCCGCCGGCGTTGGCTAGGATGTCGGGCAGCACCATGATGCCGCGCTCGAAGAGAATGTCGTCGGCGTCGGGCAGCGTTGGGCCGTTGGCGGCTTCGGCGACGATCTTCGCGCGAATCTTCGGCGCGTTCTCACGCGTGATGACCTTCTCGAGCGCCGCCGGCACGAGGACGTCGCAATCGTACTCCAGCACCTCGCGGTTGTCGGCGCTTTCGCCGCCGGCAAAGCCGACGACCGAGCCGCTCTCGAGCTTGTGCGCGATCAGGGCCTTGACGTCGAGACCGCCGTCGTTGGCGACGCCGCCTCGCGAATCGGAGACCGCAACGACGCGATAGCCCCGCTCGCTCATGAGCTGCGCCGAGTACATGCCAGCGTTGCCGAAACCTTGAACGGCCACGCGCGCCCCTTCGATCGTCTTCCCAAGCGTCTCCATCGCTTCGTCTACCACGTACATGCAGCCGCGCGCCGTCGCCTTATCGCGTCCGAGCGAGCCGCCGATTGCGACCGGCTTGCCCGTCACGACGCCCGGAATCGAGTAGCCGTGCTGCATCGAGAACGTGTCCATGATCCACGCCATGATCTGCGGCGTGGTGTAGACGTCGGGTGCGGGGATGTCTTTCTCCGGGCCGATGATAATCGAGATCTCGGTCGTGAAACGCCGCGTGAGGTTCTCGAGCTCCTGCATGGACATGTGCTTGGGGTCGCAAATCACCCCGCCCTTGGCTCCGCCGAACGGGATGTTGACGAGTGCGCACTTCCACGTCATCCACATCGCCAGCGCCTTGACTTCGTCGAGCGTCACGTCGGGATGGAAACGAATCCCGCCCTTGCCTGGGCCGCGCGACATGTTGTGCTGCACCCGGTAGCCGGTGAACATTCGGAAGCTGCCGTCGTCCATGCGCGCGGGGATCGAGACCTCGAGCACGCGTTTGGGCTGACGCAAGTATCCGTGAAGCGATTCGTTGAGGCCGATTAGCCGGCCGACCTCATCGAGCTGGCGCTGGGCCATCGCCCAAACGTTGTCGGAGGATTGAAGGGCAGAGAAATCTTGAGCCATGTGGCTGCGCGGAGCTCCTCGTCAGAAAAAGGGCCGCGATCGGCTTCGATCGCGGCCCGTGCGTCGTAGGCTAGTGCGGCGGCCCGTAAATCGAGCGGCGCAGCGCCGGCAGGTGCGGGTTCTTCCACTTCGACCCGTCGGCGAACGTGATCTTCAGCGGAACGCACTCGGCATAGCTCGTCTGGAGCGGAAAGACGTTCCGGCTGATGCCGAACTCGTGCTTGATCTCCGCGCCGGGCGAAAACGTTCCGACGTCGCGCACTTCGGCAACCAGATCCCCACGGACGATCAAACCGAACTCGATGTCCTTCATCACGACGTTCGTGGCGTTCCTGTAGTCGATCGAGAGCGTAGGATTACCCTGGACCGGATATTGGTAGTAGTTGTAGCCGTAGACCGACGGCCAGCCCCAGTACGGGCCGACGCCCATCGGGTAGTACCCGGGAACGTATCCGGCGGAGGTGTACGTGTTACGCTGAGGATTGCACTTGCTCACCTTGATCGGGTGGGTCACGGTGACGTGCGGCGCATGCGCGGCGGCGGGCATCATCTGCGGCGCCGGCGAGGTCTGCGCGCTTGCCAGGCACGGCATACCGACGACGAGGCCAAGCGCGACTGCACCCAGCGAAAAGCGAACCATGTTCATGTAGTGGTCGGTCTCCTTCGAGAGAGCGAGCTCCGATAAGTTGTTGAGATGCGACCTTCTGCAAACGAGAGGGCGGCGCCTTGGCGCCACCCTCTTCGTTCAGTCCAAGCCGTGTAAGGCTACTGCGGGGGCCTTCCGCCTCCGCCGCCGTGGGCGGAACCACCGCCGCCACCTCCACCGCCGCCGCCGCGCGAGTAGCCGCCTCCGCCGCCACCACCTCCGCCGCCGCCGCGCGAGTAGCCGCCTCCACCGCCGCCGTACGAGCGCGGCGCCGATTGCGAACCGCCCGAGTACGCGCCACGGCCGTACGAAGGATACGAGGGATACGATCCACGCGAGTACGAGGGGTTAGAGCCGCCATACGAGCGACCATAGGATTGATACGGGCTGCGCGATCCCGACACGGAGCCGTGATACGCGCCGCCGCCACCGTACGAGGATTGATACGGGCTGCGCGATCCCGACACGGAGCCGTGATACGCGCCGCCGCCACCGTACGAGGATTGATACGGGCTGCGCGATCCCGACACGGAGCCGTGATACGCGCCGCCGCCACCGTACGAGGATTGATACGGGCTGCGCGATCCCGACACGGAGCCGTGATACGCGCCGCCGCCGGCATAGGCGTTACGCGAGCCGCCGCGGTTGCCGGCGTAGGACGACGAACCGCTGAGGCTTCCCCGTTGCTGCGAGAAACGGCCCCACGGGTCTGCGTGAGACGCGCCGCCGTCTCGCGAGGCGACCGAGTTCATGCCGTTGCTGCGGCCTTGGAGGTCGTTGCCGCGAGACTGCATTGCGCTACCGCGCGACTGCAGGCCGTTGCCGCTTGCCTGCATTCCGTTGCCCCGACCCTGTGCCGCAGTACCGCGAGCCTGGTCGAAACGCTGCCACGACGCCGTCGGAGCGTTCTGGGCTTCGCGTCCGGCAATCGCGTTGCCATGCGTAACCGGCGCGCCGTTGCCATGCAGCGTGTTGCCTTGCGCGCCGTTGCCATGCAGCGTGTTGCCTTGCGCGCCGTTGCCATGCAGCGTGTTGCCTTGCGCGCCGTTGCCATGCAGCGTGTTGCCTTGCGCGCCGTTGCCATGCAGCGCGTTGCCTTGCGCGCCGTTGCCATGCAGCGCGTTGCCTTGCGCGCCGTTGCCATGCAGCGCGCCGGCCTGCCTCGCGTTGCCCGCATGAATCGCCTGCGAGACGATCTTCTGCTGCTGCGAGAAGGGCGTGCGGCCCGCGACCGCACCGTGCGATGCGAAGCGCGCTCCGCTGAAGGCCTTGGAGAAGGTCACCGGCGCGTGAACGTTGCCGCCGCCGAAGCCGAGGTTGCCGTGCGTCGGCGTGATCGGAACGGCGCCGTGAATGCTGCCGACGTGCGTGCCGATGTTTCGCGAGGTGACCGGGACGACGTTGCCGTGGATCGTTCCGTGCTGGAAGTGGCCCACGAGCGTGCCGCTCGCACCGCCCCAGCGGTAGTTCCGGTAGATGTTGGTAATGTTCGTCACGTTGACGACGCTGGTTCCCCAGCCGCCGTACCCGTAGCCGCCGTATCCATAACCGCCGTAACCGCCGTAGCCGCCGTAGCCGTATCCAGGCCAACCCCAGCCATAGCCGGTCAAAGCCCAGCCCGGATACCAGGGGTAGTACGACTCATAGGGAGCCAGCGGGCACCAGCCGACCGATGGGTAACCGAAGCCGAGCGAGACGCCCCAGCCCGCGCCGCCGAAGCCGACGCCGAACCCGAAGAAGCCCACGAGCGCCGGCGACCAGGCCGGCGATGCCCCGTATGCCGGAGGCGCCCACGCCCAGCCGTAGCCGTTCGCATAATACCAGCGGCCGTAATGATAGGGCGCCCAGCCCCAGGGCTCGGAGCCGACCCAGGTCCAACCGTAGCCGTCGGCCCACGTCCAAGATCCGTCACGATACGGAGCCCATCCCGAGGGCTCGTTCGGTATCCAAGATTGACCGTACCCCGCGACGTCCTGCCACTGGCCGTACGCGCCGAGGTTGTCGTAGCCGGCGATGTCGGGATTCAGATTCGAGTCGTTCCCGATCGCTGCGATCATCGTCTGGTCCCGCTGCGCGTTGAAGTCGTCGAACGAGTCGAAGCCGATTTCGCTGCGGTACGCGATCGACGGCGCCGATGCGGCACCGCGCGCGACCATCGTCTTACCGGTCTCGACCGCATAGGTCTGCTGCGGCGTCACCACCTCGGCGCGGCCGCGCCGAGCGGTTACCCACGTCGAGCCGTCCGAGTAAATCGTGATGCGGTAATCGCCCGCTTCGTGCATCCGGACCGTCACCGACGGCGTCTCGACCTGGAAGGGCGAGGCGTCGCGTACGAGCCCTACCTCTATCGTCCCGTCGGCAAGCTGCATCGCCCGGTCGTTGGGATCGTTCTTGGTCACACGTGCCTGGACGTTGCCGGCCAGACGAACGGCCGTAAGGCCGTCGAACTGCAGCTCGGCGCGCGACGTCTTTCCCGTGGAGATGTAGTCGCCGGGCAGCAGCGGTGCGTTGTGCACGGCCGCGACCTGGCTATTGCTGTCTCCTCGTTGGACCACGGCGGAGCCGTCCAGGACGCTGATCCGGGCGACGCCCGGGCCGTTTCCGTTCGGCGCCTGCGCGGATGCCGGAACCGCCGCCGTCAACGTGACCCCGAGAAGGGCCGCGCCGGCAAGCAGGCTGGTGAACCATTTCATCGTCATATTTTTCTTATCTTTACCCCGTACTATCATTGAAACCGAATACGACGGGCGAAGCATCGAACGACGATTAGGCTACCATTAAGCCGCGATGAGAGGTAGAATGAGGAGCATGAAACACTCAGCCGAGAAAACTCTGTCGCGCCGCGCCTTCATGGGCGGCGTTATCGTGCTGCCGGCCCTCGCCGGCATGGTGCTCGCGGGTACGACGGCCGCGCAAGCCAAGGGCTCGAAGGCGACGTTCAAGTATCAGGACACGCCCAACGGCGGGAAAAAATGCTCGCAGTGTTCTTTCTTCGCCGCCGGCAGCTCCGCGACGGCGGAAGGCACCTGCAAGATCGTGGACGGCTCGATCAGCCCGAACGGCTGGTGCACGGCCTTCGCGGCGAAGGCTTCCTAGACCACCTCGAAGAGCGCGGCGGCACCCATCCCGCCGCCAACGCACATCGTCACCACGACGTACTTCTCGCCGCGCCGCTTACCCTCGATCAGCGCGTGCATCGCGGTGCGCGCGCCCGTCATGCCGTACGGGTGGCCGATCGAGATGGCGCCGCCGTCTACGTTGAGTCGGTCGTTGGGAATGCCGAGCGTATCGCGACAGTAAAGCACCTGCACCGCAAACGCTTCGTTGAGTTCCCACAACCCGACGTCGTCCACGGAGAGTCCGTGCCGCTCGAGTAATTTCGGAACCGCATACACCGGGCCGATGCCCATCTCGCCGGGCTCGCAGCCCGCGACGGCATGCCCGCGGTAAATGCCCAGTGCGGTGAGATTGCGCCGCTGCGCCGTCGTCGCTTCGACGATTGCCACGGCGGCCGCGCCGTCCGAGAGCTGTGACGAGTTGCCGGCCGTGATCGACGTTTCTTTGACTCCCGGCACGGCACCCCGCAGCGCCGCCAAGCCCTCGAGCGTCGTATCCGGGCGGTTGCCTTCGTCCCGGCGTAGTTCGGCCCGCTCTTCGCGTACGGCGCCCGTCTCTCTGTCTTCAATATACTTCCACGACGGCAGCGGCACGATCTCGGCGTCGAATCGCCCGGCGGCTTGCGCCGCGGCCGTGCGCTGCTGGCTCTGCAGCGCGTACTCGTCTTGCCGCTCGCGCGAGATCCCGTATTTCTTTGCGACGTTGTCCGCGGTGTAGAGCATCGGCATATAGAGATCCGGCGTATGGCGCAGCAGCCACTCCTCGGCAAGGCCGTGGAGGTTCACGTTGGGTTGGACCATGCTGATCGACTCCACGCCCCCCGCGATGACGACCTCAGCCCCGTCGGCGATCACGAGCTTGGCGCCCAGTGCGATCGCGTCGAGCCCCGACGCGCAGAAGCGGCTGAGGGTCTGACCGGCCACGCCGACCGGGCAGCCTGCTCGCAGCGCGGCGGCGCGCCCGATGTTGTTGCCCGTCGCACCCTCGGGAAGGCCGCATCCTATGACGACCTCCTCGACCTCCCCCGGTTCGAGCCCGGCGCGCTCGATCGCATGACCGACGGCGTGCCCCGCCATCGTAGCGCCCGGCGTTTGATTGAAGGCTCCGCGAAAGGCTCGTCCGATGGGCGTTCTCGCGACCGAGACGATCACCGCCTCACGCATGCGCGGCTTCCTTTGCAAACATCGGCGCGGGCTTCCACCGCGGACCGAATGCCGCTTCGAACTCGCGCAGCCGCGCGGCGACGACGTCCAAGCCGACCTCGCCGGCGTACCACATCGGGCCGCCGTGGTGCGGGGGGAAACCATACCCGTAGACGTAGACGATGTCTATGTCGCCCGGGCGCAGCGCGACGCCTTCGTCGAGCAGATACGCGCCGCGATTGATCAACGCGTAGACGAGACGGTCGCGTATCTCCGCATCGGAGATCTCGCGCGGCGCGATGCCAGCCCGGCGCGCCTCCTGCGCGAAGAGCTCCTCGACGACCGCATCGGGAATCGGCTCGCGGCCCTTGCCGACGCTCGTGTCGTACTTGAAGTACCCGGCCATCGTTTTCTGCCCCAAGCGTTTCATCTCCACGAGTTTCTCGAGCGCGTTCGTCCGCCCCACTGCCTGGTTTGCGCGCGAGCGCTGGATCTGCAAACCGATATCGAGACCCGAGAGATCGCTCATCGCAAACGGACCCATCGGGAAGCCGAACGCTTTCATCGTTGCGTCGACGCGTGCGGGCGTCACGCCCTCTTCGGCCAGCGCGACGGCCTCGCGCACGTAATCGAAGACCATTCGATTGCCGATAAACCCGAACGCGTTTCCCGACAGGACGGTTTTCTTGCCGAGCCGCTTTCCCAGCGCGAACGCCGTTGCGATGGCCTGGGCCGACGTTTCTTTGCCGCGCACGATCTCCAGCAACGGCATGATGTTCGCCGGAACGAAGAAGTGCAGGCCGAGCACGTGGCCGGGGCGCGTCGTTGCGGCCGCGAGCGCGTCGATGTCGAGGGTTGACGTATTCGACGCGAGCAGCGCGCCGGGTTTCGCCACGCCGTCGAGCCGGCTGAAGACCTCGCGTTTGACCTCGAGATTTTCGAAGACTGCTTCGACGAGCACGTCGGCGCCGGCAAGCTCGGCCCAGTCCTCGGTGAACGCGATCGACTGGGCGCGCTCCCATGCCTCCTCTTGCGTGAGGCGGCCCTTCTGCACTTGGTACATGAACATGCCCATCACGGTCTGTCGCGCCTTGTCCACCGCTGCGTCGCTGCTGTCCACGACGACCACCGGGATGCCGGCCTGCGCGAAGGCGATTGCGATGCCGGTTCCCATCGTGCCCGCGCCCACGACGCCGGCGCTCGCCACCGGCGACGGCTCGGCCGCGGACAGCCCGGGAACTTTTGAAAGTTCCCGCTCGGCGAAGAACAGATGGCGCAAAGCGAGCGAGGGTTTCGACCGGACGAGTTCGTCGAAGAGCCGCGCCTCGCGCGCTAAACCAAATGCGAACGGAAGCTCGACCGCGGCTTGCACGGCGTCGATGAGTTTGTGGGCGGCGAGTCCGCCGCCGTGTTCGGGCGGCGCGAGCTTGTGCGCCTGCGCGACCACGAACGGCCCCGCTTGGAGCGGAATGTCCTTTGCGATCGTGGCCGCGCGGGCCGAGGCGCGGCGTTTTATCGCCGTCCGCGCCAGCGTCACCGCGCGATCGACGACGTCGCCCTCGACGACTTCGTCGATCGCGCCGAGATCGGCGGCCCGTTGTGCGGCAATCGTGGATCCCTTGAGCATTAATTCGAGGGCCGCTTGCGCGCCGATCAGCCGCGGCAGGCGCTGCGTTCCGCCGGCTCCGGGCAAGAGACCGAGCCTGATCTCCGGCAAGCCGAGGCGCGAACGGGGCGTCGCCAGGCGATAGTCGCAGGTTAACGCAAGCTCGAACCCGCCCCCGAGGCAACTCCCGTCGATCGCTGCGACGTACGGCTTCGCGCTTCGCTCGACGGCGGCGATCGCATCCCGAACGGACTTCGCCCCGGGCGGCGGCTCGCCGCTGAAATCGTTGACGTCGGCGCCGCCGCTGAACAGCCCGTTCGCACCGGCGAGGACGAGCGCGGCGACGGATGCGTCTTTCTCTGCATCCTCCAGCGCGCCGAGCAGCCGCGCCGAGTATGCGAAGGAGAGCGCGTTGACCGGCGGATTGTCGAGCGTGACGACGCGCACGCCGTCGCGATCCGTCACGCGCACGTTATGCCGTTACCGCCGACTTGCGATCGAGATCGAACTGCGCGTCGCTCAGCGACATCACGTCGGCGGAGCCGTCGACGACCTGCCGGCGGTACCACGCGTGCGCCGAGAGCACGTGGCTTGCGTAGAACGCCGCGGTCGCAAGCTTCGCGCGGTAGAACTCGGCGTCGGAATCGCCCGCTGCAATCTTGTCGGCCGCAATCCGCGCCGCCCGCGCCATCTGCCAGCCGCCGGCGACGACGCCCCACATCCGCAGGTACGGCACGGAGCACGCAAACGCTTTGTGCAAGTCGCCCATCGCATTCATGCCGATCCACCGCGAGGTCTCGTTGAGCGCCTCGAGCGCCTTGCCGAGCGCTTCGCCGATGCGCTTCACGGCCGGATCGCGATGCGCGGCGCACTCCTTCGCAACGGCCTCCATCTTCTTTCCGACGCTCGTCGCGCTCGCGCCCATGTCGCGCAGCAGCTTACGCCCGACGAGATCGAGGGCCTGGATGCCGGTCGTGCCTTCGTAGATCGTCGCGATGCGAACGTCGCGGTACTGCTGGGCGATGCCCGTCTCCTCGACGTAGCCCATTCCGCCGAAGACCTGCAGCGCGGTCGAGCAGAGTTCCACGGCGCTCTCGGTGCACCAGCCTTTGACGACGGGAATCATGAACTCAACGAAGGCCTTGTGCTCCTTGCGCACGCGCTCGTCGGGATGGCGCTGCGCGTAATCCAACGACGCCGCGGTGACGTAGGCAAGCGCGCGCATCGCTTCGATCGTCGCCTTCTGCAGCATGAGCATCCGGCGAACGTCGGGATGCTTGACGATCGCCTCGGGGGCTTTCGATCCGGGTTTGAGATCGCGGCCCTGAATGCGTTCGCGAGCGTATTCGAGCGCGCTCTGGTACGCGCGGTCGGCCAGTGCGATGCCCTGCACGCCAACGGAGAACCTCGCCGCGTTCATCATGATGAACATATACTCGAGCCCCCGGTTTGGCTCGCCGACGAGATAGCCAACCGCGCCTTCCCCTTGCTCGCCATAGTTCATCGTGCACGTGGGATTGGCGTTTATTCCGAGCTTGTGCTCGATGCTCGCGCAGACCACGTCGTTGCGTTTCCCCAGCGTGCCGTCGTCGTTGACGAGCACCTTCGGAACGATGAAGAGCGAGATGCCCTTCGTGCCCTCGGGTGCGTCGGGCAGGCGCGCGAGCACGAGGTGTATGATGTTCTCGGCCATGTCGTGCTCGCCGAAGGTGATGAAGATTTTCGTGCCGGTGATGCGGTAGCAGTCGCCGTCGGGGACCGCGCGCGCGCGGACCTGCGCAAGATCGGAGCCGGCCTGCGGTTCGGTAAGGCACATCGTGCCGGTCCACTTGCCGGACACGAGATTGGGGATGAACCGATGCTTCTGCTCGTCGGAACCGACGAGCTCGATCGCCTCGATCGCGCCCTGATTGAGCAGCGGACCGTTGGCGAAGCCGATGTTTGCGGCGTTCCACATCTCCAGCGTAGGTCCGAGCAAGATCTGAGGAAGGCCTTGCCCGCCGTACTCGGCGGGCACGGGCAGCCCGATCCACCCCGCCTCGGCGAAGCGCTCGTAGGCTTCCTTGAAGCCGTCGGGCGTCGTCACACGGCCTGCGTCCCAGGTGCAGCCTTGCTTGTCGCCCGTTCGGTTGAGCGGATCGAGGACGCCCGAGGCAAAGGACGCGGCCTCTTCGAGGACCGAGTCCAGCACGTCAACCGTCTCCTCGCAGCCCGGGAGCTTTGCGATCTCCTCAATTCCAGCCAGCTCGCGCAGGGCAAACTGCATGTCCCGCAACGGCGCGCGATAGGTGCTCATCTCGACCCCTCCATCCATCCCATGGTAGCGCCTGGGCCCCCGGGCGGAAACTGATAAATCATATATTATTAGAAATAATAGTTCAAGAAGCCATGGCGCCCGTCCCGCTTCAGCGAGTCACGGGCATTAGAAAACGTACAAAATGGGCGCTCGCTTGCGTGGTGCCGGCAACGCCGGAAGGTATTCTACTCGTACAACCATTGCATACCGTTCTTAAGGAGATTACGCGAACCGATGATCCTGATGTCACTCCTCTTGGCAGCGCTCACCTTCAACCCGCCGATGGCGCCGCACGCCACGGCCACCCAAGGCTACATTCAATCCGACTCGATCTCCCCCGACAACACGAACTGCAAGCCGGGCGTGATCTGCGCCTCCGCAACGATTAACAACCTGGCGGGGTGCTTCATCAACAACTTCTACAACGGAAGCAAGGGCGGCACGCCCTTGACGATCGACGTCACCCAGACCGGCGGCTCGAAAGTCTACGTCTACTGGGTCAATGCAACCAACAAAACGATTTCGATCTTAGGTAACGCGCAAGCGAAGTACTACTGCCCGCCAAGCAGCTAACGGTCCGGCTTACGACTGCGGCGCGAACCGCCGCAGTCGATGCTCGGAGCCTCAATCGAGGAGCTTAACGGCCCCCGATTTCAATTGGTACACCCCGCCCACCACGCGAACGCGTCCGGAGGCCACTCCCGCAGCAAAGACCGGCGGCGCCGTCGTCAGGCGGGCCATCGCTGCGCGGACGTTCGCCTCGATGGCATCGGCCATGCTGCCCTTGCGGCGAACGACGCCGGCGATGCCCGGCGTCATGAGATCCTCCAGCACCGAGAGATGGCTCGGCAGCGGCGTGCTCGTCTCGATCGCTTTGTAGACTGCCTTCACGGCACCGCAGCCCTCGTGACCGAGAACCATCACGAGCCTCGTTCCGAGTTGGGAAACCGTATACTCGAGCGAGCCGATCAGCGCGCCGTCGGGGAAATTCCCCGCAACGCGCGCGACGAACAACTCGCCGATCCCCTGTACGAAGACGAGTTCGGGGATCACGCGCGAATCGCAGCAGCCGAGAACCGCCGCAAACGGCGCCTGGCTTTCGAGCAGCATCGCTCGTTTATCGGCCAGGTGCGAGTCCGGCGGAAAGTCGTTTTGGATGAAGCGTTTGTTGCCGGCCATCAGGCGCCCCAGCATCATCTCGGTGGACTCGTTTGAGGCCGCGGGACTCGACGGCGCCGCGCCGAAGGCGCGCGTTGGAAGCGCCGTGCACGCAGCCGCGATCGACGCGGTTAAGAAAGCGGCGCGTTTTAGGCGAAACTCGTCGTGTTCGGTAGCCATCGCATCCCCTTATCCGATCCCTACTCGCCGACCTCCAGCGTCGAACCGGCGCTGCGACCGAACTCTTCGGGCGCAGCCTGCAGGTACGCGCGCGCGCCGGGCCACGCGAAGCGCCCTGGCGTGACCGATCGCACGAGGTAGTGCACGTCGTAGACGCCGGGGCCCAAATGCTGCGCGTACGCAACGACGCGGTCGCGATAGATCTGCTTCGCGTCTATATCCCAGCTATCGGTTTGCGGCACCACCGCCTGCAGCGCCGTGCGGAAGCTCCCGTCAACCGCTTCGAACCCCGCGGGCAGAGGATCTTCGATGACCAGCCGGTCCACCGGATGATCTACGATGACGCGAAGCCCAACGTCGAACACGTTGCCCGCCGTCACGGTCGCCGCCGGCGCCGCCGCCAAATCCATCGTCGCGATCGGCGCGCCGGCCGGCGCTCCGGGATCGCGCAGCGTGCGCACCACGCGGAAGGCGGCGAGTTCGCCCGGAGCGCCGGGCGGCACTGGGTAGGTATAGAGCACCACGTAGTGCAGCGTCGCGCCGCGCGACCCGCCTTCGGGCGCGTTGCGGATAAGGATCGCGTCCCCGTGCAGCGAGGAGGCCGGGAGCGTGAACGTCTGTGACGACGCGACGGATCCAAAGCGCGCCGACGCAACGGAAACGCCGCCGATGGTCGCGGTGGCTTGCGCGGGCGCGAGCCGCTCGGTCGCCGCATATGCGGAAAGCGCGACGAGCGCCGACGCCGTATCGTCGGTCGTCGGCCAGCCGCAGCGGCAGCGCTGCGCGAAAAGCGCGCGTACCGCTCCGTCGAGGCGTTCGGGCGCGGCCGCGCGGTCCAGCAGGAGCTGCAGCATCTCCGCCTGCGCGTCCACCGCCGAACCCAGCCAGCTCCAACGCGAGGCCACGTTCGCGACGGCGTAGCGTCCCGTTACGTAGACCGTCTGCTCGAGATGGCCGGCCATCGCGGCGCCTCGCGCCTGCCAACCCGGGGCGTGCAGCAAGTAACGCGCCAGCCGGATCTGCGTCGCGCTGTCGAGACGATCCGACTGCGCTACGATCTCGTCGAGGAAATCCGTCCGCCGCGCACCTTGGCCGCGCAGCGCCCACAGCGCCTCAAAGCGCAGCTGCGCTTTGCAAAGCGCGTCGTTCGCGCACCACCGGAAGCGCCCGGGATTCGCGAGAGCTTGCTCGGTATAAGCGACTGCCTTGCTAATCGCGCCCGCATCGACGGCGACGCCGTGGCCGCGCGCAAAGAACAGCGCGTCCAGAGCCGCGGCGGTGGCGAAGGGATCGCTCTCCGTTGCGCCCGCGAACCCGCCGAAACCGCCATCGCCGCGCTGGAACGACAGCAAGCGCTGCGCATTCGACGAAGCCGCCTGCGCCGGGTCGAAGGCGAGCCCCAGCCGGTACTTCCCGCGCAGGGGCGCCAAGGCCGAAGCGATGACGAGACGCGATGCGGCGTCGTCGGCAAGCGGGAGACCGTCGCCGGTCATGACGCGCTCCGAAGCGACTGCGAACTGAGGAACGACCGAGTTCGCCAGCGTGATCTGCAGCGTGCCCCCGGAGCTCAACGCAATTGGGACGGAGCTTTCCCCGCCGGTCGCGCCGCTTTCGATCACGGCATCCGTCGTCGCGCGGTCGATCGCCGCGAACGGCACGCTGAACGCGTCCCCGTGCGCGCCGAGCGTGCTCCGCGCATCCACGACCGTCGGCGCCGGCGAACCGACCGCAACCGGGAAACGGAACGCCTGCATTCCCGTCTGCGCTTCTTCCGTCGCCTGGCGCGCGCGAGGATCGCCGTCCGCAAACGTCAGCGCCCCAGCGAGCTTCAGGACGACGTCGAGCGCACCGGCCGCGCCGGTTTGATTGGCAACCGACACGCCGAGATCGAAGCGATCCCCCGGACGAGCAAACTGGGGCAGCAGCGGGTTCGTCGCCAGCGGCAGGCTCGAAACGAAGGTCGCGTCGCCGGTCGCGAAGTGCGCCGTATCCGAACCCAGCGCGACGGCCATCACGCGCCACGTCGTAAGGTCGTCTGGCATTGCGAACGAGGCGCTTGCGTTACCCGACGCGTCGGTCTCGAGCACGCGGTAGTACGCCAGCGGTCGAAAGTTTGCGCGCACGCGCGTGCTTGCCGCTCCTGCGAGATAGCCGCCGCCGTAGCCGAAGCCTTTTTCGACCGTCGGCGTTTGCGTGGTCAACGTGACGTTCTCGCGGCTGTCCGAAAAGAACGTCGAGATCGGCTGCGCGGCGAAGACGGTCTGCACGAGATCCGGCAGGCGATAGCCCGATAGCTGCAGGATCGCGTCGTTGACGACCATCGCGACGATCTCACCGGCGGCCGGAGCGCCGTTTTTGGCGCGAAGCCTGAAGCCGACGCGCTGCGATGCTCCGGGAGTTACGGTTTCCGTTTGCGGAGCGATCGCAAGCTGCAGGTACCGCCCCGCCACGTCTACGCCGAAGGCGGCCATGCCCGTCCGCGCGAGGGTGTCCTCTTTGGGGGGCTTGCCGATGGGGCCGCGATGCACGACGACGGCCTCAATCGCCGCATTCGGCAGCATCTCCGGCGTCACTCTGAACGTTACGTGCACCGCGCCGCGGACGTCACGAAGCGTCGTTCGGTAGAGCGTGTCGCCGCGCACGACCGCAACGTACACGTCGGCCCGTTCATACGGCGATGCAATCAGCGCCGTCGCGGTATCGCCGATCGCGTACTGCTTCTTGTCGAGCTCGACCGCCACGGCGTTGGGATCGGAGAGGCCCCAATCCGCTTGCCCGGCCCCGAACGCGAAGATTTGCACGTCGGTAGCGCTCGCGCCGCCGCGAGCTCCGGCGAAGTTCGCGCGGATGCGGTACGGCCCGGCATCGCCGGGCGCGAGCTGCGCGGTGACCGGGGCCTCGCCCGACGTCACGTCGGCAGAAGCTACGGTATCGTACTTGATCGCCTGCTGCGCGCTGTCGCCGCCTTCGACTTCCTGCGTCGCAGAAGTAAACGTCATCTTCTGCAGCTCCAGATGCACGGCCCGGCCTGCGACCGGCTTGCCGCCGGCGTCGGTAACGATGACGCGCACGGGCGCCGGCACCCCGCTCTTCCCGACGGTATCGCTCGCAAGCCCAATCACGGCGCCGTCGGGCAGCGCGAGAAAGCTCTGCGCGTCCGAAACCGAAAGGTGGGAGACGTCGGTCGCCTCCATGTCCACGCGATACGTCATCGGGAACGGCAGGTCGGCCGGAACGGCGACGTCCAGGGAAGCCGCCCCTTTCTGGTCGAGCGGGAGATCGCGCTGAAGAACGTCGGTGGTAAACGACGGCGTCTGCTCGGGCCAGAACCACTGCGGCCCAAACGAGAAATCGTCCCATCCTTTGGGCTGCAGCGCTGCCACGTCGCGCGTGACGTACGCGTGCGCCGTTCCACCTTGCAGCGGCGCGCCGAAGAGGTACGCCGCGTTTGCGCCGGCTCGAACGCTCGATCCGGCTACCGCCGACGCCGAGCCGAGCGTCAGCGCAAGCTTGAAGTTCGGCGGCTTAAACTCCGCAACGCGCAGCGATCCCGTGACGTCGTTGCCGTTCGTTCCCTTGGCGTCGATCGTGTAATACCCTAAGGCCTGGCGGCTCGAAAACGCGATGGGCTCCGAAAAGACGCCGAACCGGTCGGTCTTCACCGTCCCCAGCGAGCGCGAGTCGTTGTTCGGGTCCACCAGGGTGAGACGGTAGGATGCGTTGCGGTCGGCAACGACCTGCGCGCCCTTTACGTAGTAGGCGACGCCGGTTATCTGGCCGCGCTCGCCGGGCTGATAGAGTTGGCGGTCGGTGAAGATCGTGCCGCGCGAGAGCGGCGCGCCGCTCGTCCAACCGCCATTGACGTTAAAGCGCGAAATGCCGCTCCAGCCCCAAGTCGTCACCGTTGCGGCATCGCCTCCCTGTGCGACCGTGACGCCGAGATTCGGCGCCTGGTCTGCCGGCGCGCCCGCCGAGCAGCGCTCGACGTCCACACCCTGGAAATCGAGCTCGCCGTCCGCACCGGTGCTCCCCGACGCGCAGCGCGCCGGCGGCACTTTGTTCTGGTCGTCCAGACGGTACACGGTGACGGCGGCAGACCGCACCGGCGCGCCGTCGCTCAACCGCTGGACGAGCACGATGCCGTGAGCGGGAAACCATTGCGCGAAGACGCCCAGATTCGTCAACTGGGCGATGCCGGTAAGCGACGGCGACGAGCCTGCCGCGTCGAGCGGCGTAAGAAAGCCGTAGGCGAGGGCGCCGAACGGAGCGTGAAGCTCGTTCTCGAGCGCCACGCGCACGACGCTCTGCTCGTTTCGCCGCGCGCCCCGAAGCGGCCGAGCGGGCCAGGTCGCCGGCGCCGAGAGCACGGAGAGCGCGTCGGGCGACCCAAGCAGCTTGCTCGGCGGCACCGTCGCGTAAGCGGTACGAAACGCGTTGCCCGGCAGGTTCGTCGCGTAGAAGTTGAGTGCGACGGGCGTTCCGGCCGGGATCACGCTCAAACCGGTCGGCGCCCACGCACCCGCCGCGAAGTCACCGGTCGTGATCGTGACCTGTTGTGCTTGCCCGAGCGTTTGCCCGAATGCGTCTTTAACGCTGCCCGCAACGGTCGCCGTGTACGTCCTGTCGGGATCGAGCGCGTACGGGTTGATCGCAATCGCGTTGGAGCCGTCGGAAACGTTCGCCAGCGGCTTAACCGCCGCCGGCGCGGGTGAGATCGTGACCGCGCCCGCGACGCTATCCGGGTCCAGCGGGTTGGTAAACGTTATGGTGGGGTCGCCGTCTGCAAAGCGCGTTCCCGAATCCGGACTGGGACGCGGCGACGGCACGATCGCAAGGTCGCCGTAGGTCCGAATCGCGCCGTCGAAACGGTCGGCGGTGGCGACGTTCCCATACGCGGGCTCCACGCCCGGCGCAATTCGAAGCGCGTAGGTGGTGCCCCGTCGCAAGTCACGAGTCGGGCGCAGCGTATAGATCCACGTATCGAGGCTTGGATCGAAGAGCACCGCCGCGTTGCTGCCGGGAAAGGGCGTAGGCTGCACTTTGAGCGCCGCGGTCACCGTGACGCTGTCGCCACCGCCCTCCAGCGTCGCGTTTGCCGCCAGCGAGCTTGCATCCACGGCTGCGTTCGTCGTCACGTCGAGCGCCGGGTGCAGGTTCACCGGAGGCGGCGTCGCCTCGTCTTCGCTCCCCGTCAATTGCGGCAAATCGGTGACCTTCAGCGGAGCCGTTTCGAACGTCCAGGTCAGATCCTGCGCCAGCGTGTCGCCCGCAAGGTCGGCAAACCCCGCGGCAATCGTCACGCGAACGCGCGTGCCGATCGGCAGCGCTTGATCGGCGACGAAGCCGATCATGCGCGGCGTTAGGAGCGTGAAGTGCCCGGCCAGATTGGGCGCGATGCTGATTTGGCGCAGCACCTCCGCCGTCCCAGACCCGGAGAGCGCCTCGACGGGGACCACCGGTTTCGCGAAAATCACCCGAATCTGCGCGAGCCCTTGCGCCGCGCCGGTCGGCGAGATGGATGCGATCCAGGAGGGCAGCGCGGGCTTAGGGAGGGCCGACACCGGCGCCAGCCTCGGCGCGCCGGGCTGCAGCCCCGTGCAAGACGCGATTGCCGCAGCTGCGGCTACGACGGCCAGGCAACGCAATGGGTGCAACGGCGTTCTCCTCGATGGGCGATGCGGTCCCTGCCGTCGTACATTCCTTGCACGAGCAATGAAACTCTTTGCCGTCGCTTTTCCAGCAGCCGTCCTTGCGGCGACCATCGCGCTTTTCCTCGGCGGAATCGACGCTGGCCGCCTTCCGACGCCGCGCGACTCGGTCACCTTCACCGACCGCGACGGAGGCGCGCTCGGCACCGTGCTCGGCAGCGGCTCGTCGAGCACCGTCGCCGTGCCCCTGGCGGCGGTCTCCCCAGCCTTCGTTCGAGCCATCGTTGCCGCTGAGGACGCGCGTTTCGATCGGCACGGCGCCGTTGACGTCCTTGCGCTCATGCGCGCTGCGCGCGATTTCGCAATCTTCGGCGAGGTCCGCAGCGGCGGCTCGACGATCGCGATGCAGTTGGCGCGCCTGATCTATCCTCCCGCGGCGCCCGCCGCAACGACCGTCGAAGCGCTGCGCCAAAAACTCGAACAGATCGCTCTCGCGCAACGCATCGCCATCGCTTCGAGCAAGACGGCGATGCTCGCAGCCTACGTCAACCGCGTTCCCATGGGCGGAAACGTCTATGGGGTGGAAGCCGCGGCGCGCACGTACTTCGGCGAACCGGCTGCCGACCTCGACCTTGCGCAGGCCTCCCTGCTCGCAGCCATTCCCAACGATCCGTCGCATCTGGAACCGGGCGCCGACTGGAACGCGCTGCGCGCGCGCCAGCATTTCGTCTTGGCGCGTTTGGTGGCGCTCGGCGAGGTAAATCCGGCACGGGCGGCGCGAGCGTTCGCCGAGACCCTGCACGTGCGGCGCCACGACGCCGGCATCGCCGGCGCCGCACACGCCATCTTCTTCCTGTCGGCGCGCGATGCGGCCAACGGCAGGGTGCGTACGACGCTCGACGGCAGCCTGCAACGCTTCGTTCAAGCGCAGACGCAGCAAGTGATCGCGGCGCTCGGGCGATACCACGTCACGGACGGCGCCGCGCTGGTCGTGCAAAACCGCACGGGCGACGTGCTCGCGTACGTCGGATCGCCGGATTACTTCTCGCAAGTGCAGCTCGGCCGCAACGACGGCGTCCAGGCGCTGCGGCAAGCCGGCTCGTCGCTCAAGCCCTTCACGTACGAACTGGCGCTGGAGCGAGGCACGATACGCTCGACGACGATCCTTGCCGATTCACCCGCAACCTACGCAATCCCCGGCGGACGGCTCTATCAGCCCAACGATTACAGCGGGCGATTCAGCGGCCCGGTGCGCGTGCGCTACGCGCTGGCGAACTCGCTCAATCTGCCGGCGGTGCAGGTGCTCTCCAAGCTCGGCCCTAGCGCCCTCCTCGATCGTCTGCACGATTTGGGGTTCTCGCATCTCGACCATCCCGCTTCGTACTACGGCCTCGGCTTGACCCTGGGCAGCGGCGAGGTCAGCCTCTGGGAGCTCGTGCAGGCGTACGCGGCGATGGCGCGTGGCGGCACGTTCGTTCCGCTGCGCCTCGTCGACGGCGCCAGCGGCGATGCGCGTCGCATCGGAGGCGCGCCCTACTGGTCGCTCGTCACCGATATGCTCGCCGATCCCTACGCTCGCGCGAAGTCGTTCGGCGTCGGGTCGGTGCTGCAGATGCCCTTTCCTGCCGCCGTGAAGACGGGAACGTCATCGGACTTTCGCGACACGTGGACGGTCGGGTTTACGCGCGACTACACCGTGGGCGTTTGGGTCGGCAACTTCGACGGCAGCCCGATGCGCGGCGTCTCGGGCGTGACCGGTGCCGGCCCGCTCTGGAACCGCATCATGCTGCACCTCTACGACGTCGCCGACGACCCGGGACCGTTCGACGCGCCGCTCGGCTTCGTGCGCCGCCCCATCTGCGCTACGACCGGCCGCGCCCCCGCTCGCGACGACGCGTGCCCGGCGATCGTGCGCGAGTGGGTGCGCCCGAGCGAGGTTGCATCGCTTAATCGCGCGCCGCACCCCTTCGCCCCGGCGGGGCTTCGAATCGTCTTCCCGCACGACGGCGACGTCTTCGTGCGCAACTCCCCCGCGGACGCGCTCGCCGCGCGAGACCAGCAAATCGCGCTGCGCGCGATCGGCGCGCGCGGCGCCGTTCGCTGGACCGTCGGCAACGCAATGCTTCCACTCGACGCCGAGGGCACCGCGTTCTGGCCGCTCCGCCTTGGCCGCTGGACCGTCGTCGCCACCGACGGCGCACGTCGCGATCGCGTGACGATTCGCGTCGTGCCGCCGCCGGTCGCCGGTCGTCCGGGATTCACCTACGTAGCGAAGCGGCCGCCGCGCTAACGGCGACGTCAGGTCCCAACGTAGCGCGCGACGGCGAAGCGGCGCGAGCCTAGTAGAAAAACTGCTGAAGCTGGCTAAACTGCGGGCCGAACGCCCACCCGGTTCGCGTACTCGGATTGATGGCCGGGGCGGGCTCGGCAATGGCGAACTTGAAGCCGACGATCGTTTCGACAAGGTTGCCGCTCTCATCGTAAACGACGATCGCACTGCCTTGGCTTCCGTTGCAATAAAAATATTCCGTCACGAGGAAGAGCCCGTTGACCGGATCGTTTGCAATTCCCGAGCCGCTGCTTCCCTGAGAAGCGTCGCCGGTGCATGGAAGCTGCACTGCGATCCCCGTCCGTTTGGCGAGATCGTAGAATTCGACTTGCGCGTTGAGCTCGGTCGTCGTCGCCGCGATTCCCGTCGTCGAATCCACCGCTAAACCATTGACGTAGCCGGAGCCGAACGGTCCGTTGTTCAGCCCGCTGAACTGCGTCTGCTTCCCGCTCTTAAGATTGATGAGGACGTTGACCGGCGCCTCTCCTCCGACCTTTCCGCCGTCCGGCGACAGCGCCGCGACGGCTTGATTCGTCTTGGTATCCTGGTCGAACTGCGGACCGTTGCCTCCGCCGAAAAGCCCCGGGTCGAGATGAAAAACGTTGCCGACCGTATTCGCCGCAACGTTGGTGACGACGACGTCGGGCTGGTCCTGGTTCTTCAATTCGATGGCAAAGAGCGCGCTCGTGCTCGTCGTTTGATTGCGGCCCGCTTGGAGCACGTCGATATCCTTGATCGGCGCCGTCCATTTTCCGTTGAACTTGCCGGCCGTAGCCGGGTTCATCACGTCGTAGAAGCGCTTCGCAAAAATCTTACCTTTCGGCACGACGTAGCGCGTTATGAGCGCGACGTCGCCGGCGAAGATTCCGTCCATCCCATAGGAGGTTCCCGCCGGCAGTTTCTTCGGGTACGTCTTGAGAATCGTTCCGGCATTCTGATCGAATACTTCGACGTCGTTGGCCGTTGCGAGCACGCCGTCGGTGCCGTTACGGTCGACGTCGAAGCCGAAGACCTGTCCGCCGTCTTTGGTCGAGAGCACCTTCCCGAGGCCAACTGCGCGACGCACCGTCCCGTCCGCCGATACGGTCGAACGCAGCGGCGGAGCCGAAGCCACGCCGCCGCAGCCCGCCGCAATTCCGGCCGCGGCGCATAGCAGTAACGCCTGACGAAACGTCTTTGAGCTTATCATGCCCTACCTCTCGAGAACCTGGAGATTGTTATCGTTGTCGTCGTTGAAGTAGAGCTTCGTGTTCGAGGCACTCGAACCCGTCGCGACGATGCCGAAGAGCGAGCCTGCCGCACCCATGTCGACGTTACGAACGTCGAGCACCTTGCCCGCGGGAGTCAACTCGACCAGGAGGTTCTGGCCGCTTGGGTCGCTGGTGTTTCCAACGACGAGGTTGCCGTTAAAGAGCAGCGCCGCACTGATCGGTCCGTTGAGCGGGGCGCCGGCGTAGACCAGCCGCGCATCGCTTGCCGCGGGACCCGTGAAGCTCTTGCCGTCCTTGCCGACGACGATGCCGCCCGGCGGAATCGCGCTGACGTTCGAGAACGCGACGACGGTGTCGTTGGTTCCGTCAACGACGTACAGCGTATCTCCATTCGGATCGTAGGTCAGGCCGGACGGCGCGAATATGCTCCCCGGTTTGCCGTGGTTGACCGCGAAGCCCTTCGCGATCGTGTCGTAGGTAAACTTCGAGCCGAGATTGATTCTGACGATGGTGCCGTTTCCGGCGTTGCTTTCGTAGAACGCCGGGCTGCCGGACGCCGGCTGCGCGAACGCCTGGCCCCACGGATGATCGAACGGCTTGCCTTTGAGGTTTCCTTCGAGCCCGCCGCCCGACGACACGATAGGATCGTCGTTGGCCGAAAAGGCGGCAGCCCAAATATCGTCGGCCGGGCCCAGCGCGAGCGAGTTGCATCCTAACAACGTTTTGCTTGCCGAGACGAGCAGCGGCTTCGATCCCGGCTTCGGATGAAGCGCCACGATCGTAAACCCGGTGCCTTGCACGTTGCTCTTCGCGTTGAAGTTGCAAACGACGAGGTCGCCCGCCTGAAATACGCCGGCGGTGCTGGGTGCGACGGTAAGACCGTAGGGATTGAGCTGGCCGTGCTTCGGGTCTATCGTCGAACCGATGACGACCTGCTTGGTCAGCATCTTCAGTATCGAGCCGGAGCCGTCGGCCGCCGCGGCGCGCAGCGCGGTCATCGCGGAGCCGGCGGACTGCGTGGGAAGCACGCCGCCGCCGCGAGCGCATCCGCTCGCGGCCGCGACCGCGATTGCGGCGGCTGCCGTCCGGATTCGTACGTGCGCGGGTAAGCCGAACATGGGAAACCTCCAAAGAGCGTTATAGGAACCTAACCTCACGCTACAAGGGCGTTGTGAAAAAAATCTGAAACCGGCTCGCCACGCTGCGGCAACCCCGCCGAGCAATCATGGCGCGGATGCAAAAAGACGCGCTCGCCACCGCTCGACGCCTCTTCGAGAGCGACCGGCGCCGGCGCGCCGAGGCTGCGGTGCTGGAAACGCTCGTGCGTTTCGGTCACGGCGCGCTAGCCTATGCGGTGCGCAGCCGGGTTCGCGTGACGCTCCTGCGCGAAAGCGAGCTCTACCGCGAAGCATCGCCGGCGCTCGCACGTTTAGGCATCGACGTCGACGCGTGGCCGGCGCCTCCCGCCGGTCTCTTCGTGGTCGAGGAACGCGCGCTCTACCTGCGTTCGCGCAGCCCGATGACCGTCGCGCACGAGTTCGGCCACGCGCTCGATTGCGCGCTCGGCGGCGGCGTCTATCGCAGCGGCATAGATCCGCAGGTGCGCGCGCTCTTTGCAGGAGCGAGCCGCTTCGTGACGCCGTATGCGGCAACCGGCGTGGACGAATACTTCGCCGAGTCGTTACGCGCGTACGTCGAGGCAAACGATCCGGGGTCGCCGTGGCCGAGAGCAACTCGCGTGCGTTTGCATCGTGCGGATCCCGGCATGTACGAGTTCGTCGAGCGCCTCTTCGAGCGCGAGTTCGGCGAGCGGCCCTGTTACGGAAAAGCGCTGGCTACTTGACGCCGGCAACCTGCGCGGCGCTCACGCCGGCGGCCCGATTGCGCCACGAACTGCGGATGTACGTGACTACCGCCGCGATTTGATCGTCGCCGAGCAGGCCGCCCCATGCCGGCATGATGCCGCTGTAGACGCGGCCGTTCACGGAGACCTTTCCGTCGAGGCCGCCTTTGACGATCGCGATCACCGCGACCGCATTGCCGGTAACGATCGGGTTGGCCGCAAGCGGCGGAAACGCGCCCGGCACGCCTTTTCCGTCGGCCTGATGACAACTCGAGCAGTTGGTCACGTAGACGACGGCGCCGTCGCTCGCCGACGCCGGATTGGCGGCCGCGGCGCTCGCCGTCGCCGCTGCCGATGCGCCGTTCTGCGCCTTGGAACAAGCCGTTACGGCCGCGGCACAGGCAAGGAGCAGTGCCCAACGCTTCACGTTACGCGCCTCGGGCGAGCGCTCGCGGCCCAAACGAGGGAAACGAGCAGGAAGTTGGCGACGAGCGAACTGCCGCCGTACGAGACGAACGGAAGCGTGATGCCGGTGAGCGGAAGCAGCCCGATGACGCCGCCGACGATGATCGCCACTTGAAATCCAAGCGTCGCGCCCAGCCCCACGGCGAGCAGCTTCGTGTAAAGATCCGGCTGCTCCAGGCCGACCGCGAAAATTCTGCGGACGAGGTCGAGGAAGAGCGCCAAGACGACCAGGGCGCCCGCAACGCCGAACTCTTCGGAGAACGCCGCATAGATATAGTCGGTCGCGACATCCGGAATGAATTCGGGGTGCCCCAGCCGGAACCCGCTGCCGAACGCGCCGCCCGCCGCGAGCGAGTAGTACGCCTGCGAAGACTGGTACCCCGCGCCGAGCGGATCCGAGAACGGGTTGCGCCAAACGGCGATGCGAGTCTGCACGTACGGATAGTGGTGCATGGCCCAGAAGGCACCCGCGGCAAACAGCAAGCCTCCTAGAAGCACGATGTCGACTCGGCGCGTCGCGACGAAGAGCAGCGTCGCGAAGGTCGCGAGCAAGAGCGTGGCCATTCCGAGGTCGCGCTGCACCAGCAGGATGGCGATCGACACGCCCCAGCCGATAAAGAGCGGTCCGAGGTATTTCAGATTCGCTCGCAGGGACCACGGGCGCGCGCTCGAGATGACGTCGGCCATCTCGGCGAGATATGCCGCGAGAAAGAAGACGATGAAAAGCTTGATGAGCTCGATCGGCTCGTACTGGATCGGCCCCAGCCGAATCCACAGCCGCGCTCCGTTTATCTCCTCCCCGAAGAGAAGCAGCAGGATGAAAAGCACGAGCGACGCCACGACCCAAAGGTACTTGTACGCGGCAAAGCGCCGAAAGCGCGTGAACGACGGCGCCGCGACGATTGCCAGCCCGAGCGAAACGAGCAGCCATAGCTGCTGCTTGTGCGCGAGCGCCGGCGAGAGCCGGGCGACCATCGCCAAACCGAGCGCCGCGAGCACGACCGCCAGCGCCGGCAAAACGTCGTCGCGGAGCGTCGTGGCCGGCTGCCATAGCACCCACGCGAGCGCCAGCGCGGCGAGAAGCGCGAGCATCCACCACGGGCCGATCGCTCCGGGGGGAGCGTAGAACAGCAAGACGGCGGCGATGACGAGCGCGCCCAGCATCGGCGTGACGCGCCGCGCCGCCAGTGCGATCAGCGCACGTACACCAAGGCGGCCGCAAACGCAGCGGCGGCCGCCCAGCGGGTCAGCAAGACCGCCGCGCCGCTCCCGCGCGGCACCACCGCTCCTGCCGATTCGTCGGCGACTTCGTCGCGCTCGAAGCGCGCGAGCAGCACGCGGTGCGCGGGATCGGCTTCGAGCTGCGCGAGGGTCGGGCGGTCGCCTCCTTCGCCCTGCATGCGACGGCCGAGCAGCGCGATCACGTCACCCTCTTCGAGCTCGACGGTCGAGACGGCGACGTCGAGGACGGGCGCGGCCGCAAAGGCGCGACCGAGCAAGGGTGCCGACTGCTCGTCGAAGACGTCGTCGGCCGAGAGAGCGGCGATCTCGCCGCGGCGCACCAGGTATGCCGCGGTCGCGCCGGCGTGTATCGTGTATGCGCGCCCCGAAACCACGAGCACCGCCGTCAACGAGGACGCCGCAGTAACGTAGTCGTCGTGGCTGGCGGTGGCGGCGAAGAGGTCGCCATTGACGCGGCTGAGCAGCGCGAGAATAGCCGTCGCCGCGGATTGCGGGTGCGCTACCGCCCGCCGGAATCGGGCTCCACGAGCGCGCCGCTCGCACTCCGCGCGCAGCCGCGCGAGCAGCGTGGACTCCGTCGCGACGCCGCCGATCTGCCCGAAACCGCGCGCCACGGCGAGCAGCCACGTCCGCGGCCCGAGCTGCAAGCTCAAGCAGGACGCACGGTCGCCGCGGATTGCAAGCGTCATTCCGACCGCACCTCAGTCACCAGAATACGCGTCGTTCCGACGTCGATGGCGTCACCCTCCCGAATCTCTACCGCCTCGGTGACTTTCTTCCCGTTGAGAAAGGTCCCGTTGCTGCTGCCGAGGTCTTCGACGTACACGACACGCTCGCGGTTCTCGAAGCGGGCATGCCGGCGGCTCACCTCGGCGTCGCGCAGGACGACGTCGGCCGAACCGGCACGGCCGGCGACGAAGGGGGGGCGCGCGCGATACGAGCGGCGCCGGCCGCGCTCGAAAATCTCCAGGCTCACCTGCATCGGCGTGAGCGGCCCGATCTCGGCCGCCGCACGAACGCGCGGACGCGCGGCGAGCAGGGCGGCCAGCGCCAGTGCCGCCGTTATCGCCAGCGACCCGACGCGCATCTGCCGCTCGAAATCCACGGCGCCCGGCCCGATCATCGCGACTCGAATCGCATGGAAGTGTTCCCAAAAAGAAGTTCGTCGCCGTCGCGCAAGGGGTGCT
The DNA here is from genome assembly GCA_963790985.1 of Vulcanimicrobiota bacterium. Lineage (GTDB taxonomy): Bacteria > Vulcanimicrobiota > Vulcanimicrobiia > Vulcanimicrobiales > Vulcanimicrobiaceae > Cybelea. The sequence continues at coordinate 532,763 of CAWBQB010000003.1, read as the reverse complement.
TTTCGACGCGGCGGCCGTTTACGAAGGTGCCGTTGGTCGAGCCGAGATCCCGAACGAACGCTTCTCGCCCACGCACGTCAACGATCGCGTGCTCGCGCGAGACGCTCGGATCGGCGAGGACGACGTCGCTGCCCTCCCCGCGCCCCACCCTCACCGCGCCCTCCAGGGCGTAGACGCCGTCCACCGGCACGCCTTCGATCATGCGCAGGCGGGAGCGAGCGCGCGCTGCAGCCGCATCGGGCAGCTCGATCTCGATCGCGCCGAGCGGAACGCTCTCGCGCGGCGACATCGCGACGCGCACCTCTCCCCCCGGAAATGCGACGCCGACGCGCGCGGCAAGGTCTCGCAGCAGATCGGCCCAGGCCCGTTCGAGGTACTCACGATGCTCTTCCAGACGCGCGAAGTCCGGCGGACTTACGTACACGGCATAGACGCCGGGCGCGTGAAGACGCCCCTCGTCTTCGCCGGTCCGCGCTTCCATCGTCGAAACGAGTTTACGCGCGATCTGCGCCGGCTCCAAATCGCTTGGAAAGGTTTTGGCAAACGTCCGTTCGATAAACTCGGCGCACGCGCGCTCGAACCGCTCGAAGAAGCTCACGAACGCCGCTGCAGCCGCGCGAAATAGAAGCCGTCGCGGCCCTCAATGCCGGGCGGCACGAGCACGTCGGCGTCGGCGGTCACAAACGGCGCGTACGCCGCAGGGATCGGTCCGCGTTCAAAGTTCTCTCGCGAAAGAAACCAATCAATCACTTCAGCCGTTTCGCGCGGATCGGTCGAGCACACCGCGTAAACCAGCGCGCCGCCCGGGTGGACGTGGCGCGCCGCCTGTTCGAGCAGTGCCCGCTGCGTCAGGGCAAGGCGTTCGCCGTCGGTGCCCTGCTTCTTCCAGCGCGCTTCGGGATGGCGTCCGACGACGCCGACGCCCGAACAGGGTGCGTCCACGAGCACTCGATCGAAGCGCGCATCGGCTGGCAGAACAGCCTCGGAGGCATCCCCCGTAACCACCGCAGCCATCGTCTCGGCCCGCTCGAGACGCCCCTCCAACACGGCGACCTTCCGCGCGTCGCTCTCTATGCAGGTGAGCGTTCCGCCGCCCTGCAGCCGGCCGGCAATCTGAACCGCCTTGTTTCCGCGTCCGCTGCAGACGTCGAGAATCGCCTCGCCGGGTTGCGGGCCGAGAACGTCGACCGCCATCCCGGAGCTCTCCGACTGCACCCACCACGACGCTTCGTCGGCGGGCAGCAGGCTCAGGCTGGAATGGAGCAGCAGCGCCTCGGGCACGAACGCAGACGGACGCGTCGAGATCTCGAGCGTGGCTAGGCGCTGGGCGACCTCGTCGCGCGTGGTCTTGCGCAGATCGACCATAATGGCGCTGCGAGCCGGATCGTTAACGCCGGCGCAGATCTCTTCGACCTGCGCGCCGAACGTCTCACGCCACTGCCGCACGATCCACGTCGGAAGCGAGTAGCGCGTTCCGAGATAGTCGTCGTCGCTTTCGAATGCCTCACGCTGCGGCTCGTTTCGGGGCTCGCGCAGGAACGTGCGAAGCACCGCGTTGACGAGATTTGCCAATCCTCGATGGCCGCAGCGTTTTGCGAGATTGACGAATTCGAAGACCGTCGCGTAGGCGTCCGCGCGCGTGTATGCGAGCTCGTATGCCGCCAGCCGCAGAATCTCTCCGATCGGCTGGGGCAGCGTCTGGCGGCGTTGCCCGACGAACGGATCGAGGTACCAGTCGAGCGCGCGTCTCATCTTGATCGCCCCGTACGCCAGTTCTGCGGCAAACGCGCGGTCGCGGCCGGTAAGCTGCGCGCGACGAGCGCGATAGTCGAAGGCGGCCTGCGCGCCGCGCTCGGGAGCCGTTCCGGCGGAAGGGAACACGTCGCAGACGACGCGCAACGCGAGCTCACGCGCGGTCATGGCGGCTCCGCTGATAGGCTTCCCACGTCATTTTCGGACGGTTGGGCGCGACGACTTCGTCGATCGCTAAGCCTCCGTCGGGAGCGACGTGCGCCCGCAGCACTTTGACGGTCTCACCGTCGATGCGCGCGCGCGCTCCGGGCTGCGGCGCGAGAGCGCGCACCGCATCTACGACGCGCTTCGCCGGCCAGGCCAAGTCGATCTCGAGGTCATCCTTGCCGAACGGATGCGTGAGGCTGGGTTCGCCGGACTGCGGAACGCGGGGAATCGACCCCTCCGCCGCGAGAGCGATCGCGCGTCCGAGCAACTCGCCGCCGGCCAGGGCGAGCCGATCGTGCAGTTCGCCGTACGTCTCGTCGGGCTCGATCTCGACGCGCTGCGCCAGCACGACGTCACCGGTATCGAGGCCGGCGTCCATCAGCATGATGCTCACCCCCGTCTCGCGATCGCCGTTTCGAAGCGCGCTCTGGATCGGCGTCGCTCCGCGATACTTCGGCAGGAGCGACGGGTGCACGTTCAGCGAGCCTAACCGCGGCACCGAGAGGAGCGATTGCGGCAGAATTCGCCCGTACGAAGCGAGAACGAAAAGGTCGAACGCGACCCCGGCGATCTCCACGGCAAACTCGCGAAGGCGCGCCGGCTCGTACACCGGCAGGCCGAGTTCGAGCGCGGCGCTCTTCACCGGGCTCGGATGCATCTTCTGCCCTCGGCCCGCGGGGCGATCGGGCTGCGTCACGACGCCCGCTAGATCCGTCTTTGCGGCGACGACGCGCAGACTCGGCACCGCAAACGAGCTCGTGCCCAGAAAGAGCGTCCTCACGCCTCTGCCGCTTCCTGCTCCTCTTCGCTCTCTTCGCCGACGGGGCGCACGTTCGTTGCGCGGTCGACGTAGAGCGTGCCGTTGAGGTGGTCGATTTCATGCTGGAGACACTGAGCGAGCAGCCCGTCGCCCTCGATGCGTATCTTGCGGCCATAGCGGTCCAACCCCGTGACGGCGACGCGTTCGTAGCGGACGATGTCGCCGACCATCCCGGGAACCGAGAGGCAGCCTTCGCGAAGCTCGATTTCCTCGCTCGCCTCTTCGATCTTCGGATTGATGACGACGGCGGGTTCGTGCTCGTCGTCGTGCACGTCCATAACGAAGAGGCGCTTCGACACGTTGACTTGCGGCGCGGCCAAACCGACGCCGGGTGCCGCATACATCGTCTCGAACATGTCGTCGATCAGTTGCTGAAAGAGCGGATCTCGAATCTCTTTCGGGCCTACCCTCTTCGCAACCTTACGCAGCGTCGGGTGGCCGTCCGTAACGATCTCGCGGATATACGGCATCGCGCGCGACGGGCTAGTTTTTCGTGCTAAACGAGCTCACCAGCGTATGCGGCGTGCAGCCGGTTCCGCCGTCGTTCCAGAGCAGGCTCACCGCTTGGTTCGGGCCGATGACGTAGCTCGGCGGCAGCGCCGACGCATAATAGATCGCATTGGAATAGCTGGGCGTTGCGTGCGGCGAGGGAATCTGAGACTTGCTTATCCCGTAGAAGAGCGAGGTGAACGTAGAGACGCCGTTGGACTGCACGAGGTAGAAGTTGAAGCTGTTGTTCGACGGCAGTTGCCCCTTGGTCGCCACGTAGACGTTCGCGAGCGCAACCGGCGCTTTCTTCGTGTTGGGGATCGGGTAGAGCACCTCGAGCTGGTTGGGCGGTCCCCCGCAGTTCGTGCCGACCCCGGGGGGCGTGCTCCCGCCGCCGCCGTTGGAGTTGCATGCCGCCAGGGCCCCCGCCACGGAGAGGAGCGCGACAAGGGCACCAATCGACTTTTTCATAATGCCGTAACATACCCTATTCTCGGCGTGCGGGACCTGCCGAAGACGATGGGAATTCGCTTAGAGGATGTAGCCGGACAGGTCGGCGTTCTCGACGACGTCGGCGAGGCGCTGCCGGACGTACTCGGCGTCGATGGCGACCTTTCCCGCGGTCTCCGGCGCGTCGAAGCTCACGTCCTCGAGAACGCGCTCGAGGACGGTGTGCAGCCGGCGCGCCCCGATATTCTCGGTCTGCTCGTTCACTTTCATCGCAAAAGCCGCGAGCTGCTCGATCGCGTCGTCGCCGAACTCGAGCGTCACGCCTTCGGTGGCCAGCAGCGCCTTGTACTGTTCGATGAGCGCGTTCTTCGGCTGGGTGAGGATCGTCTTGAAATCTTCGGCGGTGAGCGAGTCGAGCTCGACGCGTATCGGCAGGCGTCCCTGCAGTTCGGGAATGAGATCCGAGGGTTTGCTGATGTGGAACGCGCCTGCCGCGATGAAGAGGATGTGGTCGGTCTTGATGGGACCGTGCTTCGTATTGACGGTCGAGCCCTCGACGATCGGCAGGATGTCTCGCTGCACGCCTTCGCGCGACACGTCGGGGCCGCCGCGCTGATGGCCGCTGCCGGCGACTTTGTCGATCTCGTCTATGAAGACGATCCCGTCCTCGCCGGCGCGCCGAAGCGCTTCGCGCTTGACCGCGTCGGTGTCTATCAGCTTGGAAGCTTCTTCTTGCTCGAAGATGCGCCGTGCCTCGGCAACCGTCACTCGCTTCTTCGTGCGCCGCTTCGGCAAGATGCCGCCGAGCATTTCGCCGAGATCGCCGCCCTGTTCCATGCCGCCGCCGATGACCCCGATGGGCAGGCTCGGCGTCTCCTCGACTTCAATCTCAACCAGCCGCACGTCGTAAAATCCACGCTCGATTTCGCCGCGCGTCTGGTCGCGCACGCGCGTCGCCTCGGCCGAGCTCGCCGGCGACGAGGCCGCGGGCTGCGGCGGCTGCGTCCCTAGGCCGGTGCCGAAAATCGAACCGAGGGCGGCGCCGAAGGCATTGCCCTGCGACTGCGCCGACGGAGGACGGGTTTCCGGATGGAGCACGTCGATGACGCGCTCTACCGCGTGGCGAGCGGCGAGGTCGCGCACCTCCTCGCGCCGCTCCTCGGTTACCGAGCGAATCGCGGCATCCACCAGATCGCGCACCATGGACTCGACGTCGCGCCCGACGTAGCCGACCTCGGTGTACTTTGTGGCCTCGACCTTGACGAAGGGCGCGCCGACGAGCGCCGCCAGGCGGCGCGCGATCTCGGTTTTGCCCACGCCGGTCGGCCCGATCATGAGGATGTTCTTCGGCGTGATCTCTTCGCGCAGATCCTCTCGCGCGCGGGCGCGGCGGTACCGGTTGCGCAGCGCGATCGCGACCGCGCGCTTCGCACGATGCTGGCCGACGATGTACTTGTCGAGCGCTTCGACGATCTGCCGGGGCGTCATCGCCGCCGGGTCGAGCGCTATAGCCGCCGCGCCGGTCACGGAAGACTCTCCACGACGACGTCCGCGTTGGTGTAGATGCAGATCTCCGACGCGATCTCCAAGGCCTTGCGAGCGACGTCGTCCGCGGAAAGCTCGGTGTTGCGCAGGAGTGCCGCGGCCGCGGCTTGCGCGTACGGACCGCCGCTGCCGATTGCGGCGATGCCTTCGTCGGGTTCGATCACGTCGCCGCTGCCGGAGAGCATGAACAGGTGCTCCTGGTTGCCGACGATCATCAACGCCTCCAAGCGCCGCAATGCGCGGTCCTGGCGCCAGTCCTTGGCAAGCTCGACCGCGGCGCGCCGCAGGTCTTTGAATTCGCCGAACTTCGCGTCGAATTTCTCCAACAGCGAAATTCCGTCGGCGGCCGAGCCGGCGAATCCGGCCAGCACCTTCCCGCCGGAAATCTTGCGGACTTTCCGGGCCCCGTGCTTAACGATGGTCTTGTCGAGCGTCACCTGCCCGTCGCCTGCCATCGCAAGCTTGCCGTCGCGGCGCACCGCAACGATTGTCGTCGATCGAATCTTCATGTTCGCGTCAAGGAGTACCCCGAACTCCGGGAGAGGGTTTCAAGGCGGAAGGCCGCGATCGCGCCCAGCGCCCGCTCGGCCATGATCCGGCGCCGTTCCCGCTTCCCGAGGCCGCCCGCGTGTTCGGGGAAGGCTCCCCACGTCACGTTGGAGGGCTGAAAATCGGGAGTGTGGCGATTTTGCAGGTGCGCGACGACGGCGCCGAAGGCGCTCTCGCGTGGGAAGGTAACCGGCGGCAGACCCGTCAGCGCGCGCGCCGCGTGGATGCCGGTCATCGCGCCGCACGCCGCGGCTTCGACGTAGCCCTCGGCCCCCGTTATCTGGCCCGCGAAATACGTCGCTTCGCTGCCGATCAGCTTCAGGTTCGCGTCGAGCAAGCGGGGGGAGTCTATGAACGTGTTGCGGTGCATGACGCCCAGGCGCAGCCATTCGGCTTCGCCCAGGCCGGGAAGCTTGCCGAACGCGTCGCGCTGCGCCGGCCACGAGAGACGCGTTTGAAAGCCCACGAGGTTGTAGGCCGTGCCTTCGGCGTTCTCTTTGCGCAGCTGCACGACGGCGTGCGGCATCTCGCCGGTCCGCGGGTCGCGCAGACCGACGGGCTTGAGCGGCCCGAATCGCAGCGTTTCCTCGCCGCGGTCGGCCATCTCTTCGATCGGCAGGCACCCCTCGAAGTAGCGCGGCTCCTCGAAACTCTCCAACGGGTGGCGCTCGGAGGTCCGCAGGTCGGCCACGAGCTGCGCGTACCCGGCCTCGTCGAGTGGAATATTTAGGTAATCGTCACCGTCGCCTTTGTCGTAACGCGACTTCGCGTACATCTGCGAAAGGTCGATCGAATCCGCCGCTACGATGGGTGATGCGGCATCGTAGTAGTGCAGCCGCCGCTGCCGGCCGTCATCCGCATTCGGGATCGCGGCATCGAGCAGTTCGTCGATCGCGCAGAGGAACTCGGGCGCCGGGAGCGGGCCGCACGCGACGATGACCGCGCGGTCGCGCGGAATCTCGCGCACTTCTTCTCGATGCAGCGCGATCCGGGGCTCGCCGGCGATCCGCGACTCGACGGCCAGCGCGAACTGCCCCCGGTCTACGGCGAGCGCGCCCCCCGCCGGCACCGACGCCTCCCGAGCCGCTCCGATCACGATCGAATCGAGTAGTGCGAGCTCTTCTTTTAACAAGCCGACCGCGTTGGTCAGCGCAGCCCCGCGCAAGGAGTTGCTGCAAACGAGCTCCGCGAGCGCGCCGGTTTTATGCGCCGGGCCGCTGCGGAGCGGCCGCATTTCGTAGAGATCGACGTCCACGCCGCACCGTGCGGCCTGCCATGCAGCTTCGCAGCCGGCCAGGCCGCCTCCGACGACCGTCAGCCTGCGCGTCACGCGGGATTGGGTGTGAGTTCGGCCGCCGCCTCGTCGGCGCCGTGCGAAGGCATCAGCGAAGACACGTCGTGCTCGCGGTCGGCCGCGCATTGCAGCGAAACGTTACCGCCGCGCCGGGTCTTTGCGACGACGTGCGAGCCGCAGACCGGGCATCGCTCGGGGATGACGCGATCCCACGACAGGAAGTCGCACTTGGGGTAGTTCGCACACCCGTAGAAGGTGCGCCCCTTGCGCGAACGGCGCTCGACGATCGCACCGTCGCACCGGGGGCACGCCGCGCCGGTGTCCTTGACGATCGGTTTGGTCGTCTTGCACTCGGGATAGCCGGTGCACGAGATGAAGCGGCCGAACCGGCCGGTCTTTATCACCATCGGACGCCCGCAGTTCGGGCAGATCTCGTCGGTCGGCTCGTCTCGCAGCTCCAGACGCGGCAGCTTCTTCTCGGCAGCCTCCAGTTCGCTCTCGAACGGCCCGTAGAAGCGGCTCAGCAATCCAACCCAATCTTCTTGGCCGTCGGCGACGCGGTCGAGATCGCCCTCCAATCCTGCGGTGAACTTGAGGTTGACGATCTTGGGGAAATGCTCGACGAGCAGGTCGTTCACGGCAAGCCCGATCTCCGTGGGAACGAAGCGCCGCTCTTGCTGCGTCACGTACCCGCGCGCCTGGATCGTCTCGACGATCGTGGAGTAGGTCGAGGGACGCCCGATGCCGTTCTCTTCCAAGGCTTTGACGAGGGCGGCCTCGGTGAAGCGCGGGGGCGGCTCGGTGAAGTGCTGCTTGGCCTCGACCTTGCGGCACTCGAGCTCTTCGCCTTCTTCCAGTTCGGGCAGCCGGACGCGTCCCTTAGCGGCGGCGTCTTCGTCCTTGCCCTCGTCGTAGACGCGCGTGAAACCGGCAAAGCGCATGATCGTTCCCGTCACGCGGAAGCCGTACTCGGCCGCAGAAACTTCGACGATGGTTTGGTCGAGGAGCGCCGGGGCCATCTGCGACGCGACGAAGCGCTCGAAGATCATCGTGTAAAGACGAAGCTCGTCGCGCTTGAGGACTCCGGCCATCCGCTCGGGCGTGCGCGAGAGGGAGGTCGGACGGATCGCTTCGTGCGCGTCCTGCGCGCCGGCTCGAACGCGGTGCAGGCCGGCGCCGCAGAACTCGCGTCCGTAGGTCTCTTCCACGAACTCGCGCGCCGCCTCCCGGGCCGAGTCGCTTATCCGCGTCGAGTCGGTGCGCATGTAGGTGATCAAGCCGACGGTGCCCTCGCTGCCGCCGAGGTCAATACCTTCGTAGAGGGCCTGGGCCACCTGCATCGCTCGCCGGACGCGCATGCGGAGCTTTCTCGAGGCTTCCTGTTGGAGCGTGGATGTCGTGAACGGGGCGGGGGCGTTTCGCCGCAGTTCTCGCTTCTTTACCGACGCGATGCGATAGACTGCGCCCTCGAGCCCCCGCAGAATCTCGTCCGATTGCTCCTTGGTCGTAACTTCGATTTTCTCGCCGCGGTGCGTCGCGAGATCGGCGACGAAGGGCAGTTCCGGCGCCCGCGCGCCGGCCAGCAGGGCACCGATGCTCCAGTATTCCTTCGGCACGAAGGCGCCGATCTCGCGCTCGCGATCGACGATAAGCTTCACGGCCACCGACTGGACGCGCCCGGCCGAGAGGCCGCCGCGAACCTTGGACCAGAGAAGCGGTGAGATCTTGTAGCCGACGAGCCTGTCGAGAATCCGCCTGGCTTGCTGCGCGTTCACGCGGTCCATGTCGATCTGGTGCGGATTTCGCAACGCGGCAAGCGCGGCGTCTTTCGTTATTTCGTGGAGTTCGATCCGCTTGGGATCCGGCAAGCGAAGAAGCTCCGCCAGGTGCCAGGCGATCGCTTCGCCTTCGCGGTCCGGATCGGTCGCCAGGTAAACGTCCGTCGCGCCTTTGACCGCGCTGCGAAGCTCTTTGATGACGTCGCCTTTGCCCTTGATCGTCAGGTACTTTGGAGCGAAGCCGTGCTCCACGTCTACCCCGAGCGTGCTCTTGGGAAGATCGCGAACGTGGCCGACCGACGCTTTCACCGCGTAACGCGCCGGGAGAAACTTCTTGATCGTCCGCGCCTTGGCCGGCGACTCCACGATGATCAGGGGCTTTTTCACGGGGCCTAGTATACCGCCGGGGTCAAGACCCGGCAAATTTACGCGCCTTTCTACATCTGTATCGTCCTCGTTTGTCGACGCATGCACCCGCGCGAATTTGCATCATTCTATAAAATCCTCTATGATTCGCTCAAAAGCGCCACGAGCGCTGTCCGACCAACGCTTATCGTCCCCGGGGACGAGGAGGAATGAATGGACTCCGATTCCATAATGAACGGCATGGGGCCGGCAGCCGAAGAGGCTAAGCCGCGCCGCAAAGCACGACGCCGTAAGGTCGCCGTTGCCGCCGCCGTCAAGAAGGTTGCGAAGGGTCGCAAGAAAGCCGCTCGCAAGTCCGCCGTCAAGAAAGCGGTCGCGGGAGCGGTCGTTCGCAAGGCCGTTCGTAAGAAAGTCCGTCGGAAGGCGGCCCGCAAGGCCGTGCGTCGCGCGGTCGTTCGCAAAGTAGTTCGCAAGAAGGCCCGGCGCAAGGCCGTTCGCAAAGCGGTACGCCGTAAAGTGGCCCGTAAGGCCGTTCGGCGGAAAGTAGCGCGCAAGAAGGTGCGCCGCAAGGTCGCTCGCAAGGCCGTGGGCCGGAAAGTGGCCCGCAAAGCCGTTCGTAAGAAAGCAAAACGGAAAAAGTAGCGCCGAGATACCGCAAGGTATCGAGATAACGGGCGGCCGCATGTTGCGGTCGCCCTTTTTTTACGCCAGTTCGGGGGCTTGGCCGCGGTGCTCCTCAACCCAGTGACACGCCGCGACGTGTCCCGGCGCGTACTCGGTCAGCGCAGGCTCCTCCACCGCGCAACGATCGAACGCAATCGGGCAGCGGGTGTGGAAGCGGCAGCCCGAGGGCGGATTCACGGGTGACGGAATGTCGCCTACCAAGACGATTCGCTTGCGGCGCCTTTCCAGCACGGGGTCGGGAATGGGAATTGCCGAGAGCAGCGCTTGCGTGTAGGGGTGGAGCGGGCGCAGGTAGAGATCGTCGCGAGCGGCGAGCTCGACGATCTTTCCGACGTACATGACCGCTGCTCGCGTCGCGATGTGACGCACGACGGAAAGGTCGTGGGCGATGAAGAGGTAGGTGAGCTTGAACTTCGCCTGCAGGTCTTCGAGCAGATTGATCACCTGCGCCTGAATCGAGACGTCCAGCGCGGAGACCGGCTCGTCGCAGACGATGAACGTCGGGTCCACGGCAAGAGCCCGGGCGATTCCGACGCGTTGGCGCTGGCCGCCGGAGAACTCGTGCGGATAGCGATTGGCGTGGTAGGGCTGGAGGCCGACGAGCTCGAGCAGCTCGCGAACGCGTTGGTCGACGGCCTTGCCTGCAGCGAGGTGGTGAATGCGCAAGGGCTCCGAAACGATGTCGCCGATCGTCATCCGAGGGTTGAGCGACGCGAACGGGTCTTGGAAGATGATCTGCATCGAGCGGCGCAGGCGGCGGAGATCGGTGCGCTTGAGCGCAAACACGTCCTGCCCGTCGAAGCTGACCGCGCCTTTGGTTGCCGGGAGCAAGCGGAGCAGCAAACGTCCGACGGTGGTTTTCCCCGAGCCGCTCTCGCCGACTAGCCCGAGCGTCTCCCCCTGCTGTATGGAGAAGGTCACGCCGTCGACGGCTCTGACGTCGGCGACGTGACGCGACATCAGCCCGGCGTGGATTGGGAAGTACTTGTAGAGATCGGTCGCCTGGACGAGCGGAGCGCTCACGTCGGCAGGCCCGACGGCACGATGGGAAGGGCGCTCAGCGCCTCGGGGCGTTGCTCGCGCGCGCGCTCGTCGTAGAGAACGCAGCGGGCAAAATGCCCTTCGCCGAAGTCGTAGAGCGGGACCGGCTCCGCACAGATAGGCATGCGGTACGCGCAGCGCGGCGCGAACGCGCAGCCGGACGGAAGGCGCAAGAGATTCGGCGGCTGCCCCTGGATCGGCTCCAGCCGGCGATGCTCGGCGTCGTCGAGCCGCGGCAGCGAGGCGAGCAATCCTTGCGTGTACGGCATGCGCGGATCGGCGAAAATCTGCTCGGCCGTGCCGTACTCGACCATGTTACCGCCGTACATCACCAGCACGTTCTTGCAAACCTCGGCGACCACGCCGAGGTCGTGCGTGATGAGGATGATCGCGGCGCCGGTCTCTTGCTGCAGCTCGTTCATGAGCTCGAGAACCTGGGCCTGAATCGTCACGTCGAGCGCGGTCGTCGGTTCGTCGGCGATCAGGAGCTGCGGATTGCACGACAGAGCCATCGCAATCATCACCCGCTGGCGCATTCCGCCCGAGAACTGGTGCGGATAGTTGCCCAGCCGCTTCTCGGGCTCCGAGATGCGTACTTTCCGCAGCATCTCGACGGCGCGGTCGCGCGCCTCGCGCGGCCCCGCACCCAGATGCAGCCGAACCGCCTCGGCGATCTGCTCGCCGATGGTCAGCACCGGATTGAGCGACGTCATCGGATCCTGAAAGACCATCGCGATCTTGTAGCCGCGAATCTTGCGCATCTCGGCTTCGCTCTTTTTAAGCAGGTCTTCGCCGAGCAGCGATACCCGGTCGGCGGTCACGGCCGCATTGCGCGCCAGCAAGCGCATGATCGAGAGTGCGGTGACCGATTTGCCCGAGCCGGATTCTCCGACGATGCCGAGCGTCTCGCCGGCGTCGAGCGCAAAAGAGAGCCCGTTGACCGCCGTTACCGGACCGTCTTCCGTACGAAAGGTCGTCCGAAGGTTGCGAACTTCTAGGAGTCGCACGAACGCTCGGCTAGGCGCCTAGATGCCCGTGAGCGAGAGCACGAACGCCATCACGACGAAGGTGACCGCAGCGATGCCCGTCCAGCGCTTGAGTTGCTCCTCGGCGCCGAGGCGTCCGCGATAGGCGGTCTCCACGCGGCCTCCGATCGTGCCGGTCAAGCCTTCTTGTTTAGTCGTTTGGATCGCAAGCAGAAAGATCAGCGAGATCGCGGCGATGACGAAGATTCCGGCGATTCCGTGCGTGAGCCACCCGAAATGCTGCGCGATCGCGGTTTGCGGCGCCGGCCCTGACGGCAGCGGCGGAGCGAGCGGCGCGGCGTTGGGCGGCAGACCTTTGGGCAAGAGCGTCGCGGCGGCCGACGGAACGACGTTGGCTGCCGGGGCGGCGGCAAGTACAAGGGAAATCAACGAACTCTTCTCTTCCTAAAGACGTGAGATAGCGGCATCTTCACTACGACCGCGGACCTCCACGAGCCTGCTCGCGGGGCTCCCGCTGGGTATTTCGCCGGCTGCCTCCGAAGACCGCAGCGTGCCCCAGACCGACCCGCTCCAGGAGCCGCTCCACGGGGTCGTCCCGCTGCGACATCGCCGCATCTGGCGCGATCTGGCGCGGATACTCTCGACGATTTTCAACCCGTTTCTGACCGCCCTGGCTCTCTTCGTCATCCTGGCGGACGTCAGCGCGGCGAACACCCTCGACTTTTGGCGCTTGCTCTTCCTGTCGACGTTCTTCACGTCGATCGGCCCTATGCTCTACGTCTTCTGGCTGTATGGAACCGGCCGCATATCCGACCTCGACATGTCGGTGCGGCGCGAGCGCGAGATGGTCTTCAGCGCCTTCGTCATCTTCGATTTGTGCGGAGCGGCGGCGCTCTGGTTCACCCACGCGCCCCGTCTTCTCGTCGCGGCGATGCTCGGCTATCTGGTCTCAACGCTGATCGTGCAGTACATCACTCGCTACTGGAAGATCAGCACGCACGCGCTCGGCATCACCGCGCCGCTGGTCGCGCTGACGCTCCTCTACGGCCGCCAGCCGCTGCCGTTTCTGATCTTGATTCCGATGGTCTGCTGGGCTCGCATCTACCTCAAGGCGCACACGGTCATGCAGGTCGTCGCCGGCGCGGCGCTCGCCCTGGCCACGACCGCGTTCTTCTTCTCAGTCTTCCACGTCGGGCTGCTCGCGCACTAAGCGGGCTCGACCGGTTCGCCCATGATGCGAGCGATGCTCCGGCGAAACGACGCTTCGTCGCCGCTGGTCAGGTAGGTCGCGGTGCCCCCTCCGAGCCCGCGCTCCCCCAAGAGCGCCGCGGCGCGCTCGGCTTGGACGACCGCGGGATCGAGCAGCGCGACGCCGTCGCCAAGAACGGCGGAGAAATGCGCTGCGAGAACGGGATAATGCGTGCACCCGAAGACGAGCGCATCGAGATCGAGGGGAAGATGCGTGCACACTTCCTCCACCGCCGCGCGCGGACGGTCGCCTTCGACGTCGCCCGACTCGACGAGCGGAACGAGCGCCGGCGCCGGAACCTCGACCACGTCGATACCGCCAACCCGCGCGCGCAGCGTGCGGCCGTACGACCCCGCCCCGACGGTCGCCGCGGTAGCAACCACGCCGATGCGCCGGAATCCGCCGCGCTCCACCGCCATCGCAGCCGACTCGATCAGATCGAGTACCGGTGCGCGCGAGGCGGGCCAGCCGTAGCGTTCGGCAACCGCGCACGACGTGTTGCAGGCCATGACGATCGCGTCTACGCCGTAGGCATCGAGCCGCGCGAGGTTTGCCCGAAGCAGTCCCAGCAAGTCGCGATGGTCGCGATCGCCATATGGGACGTTTGCCTGGTCGGCGAAGAATATCGTGTCTGCGGAGGGCAAGCGTTCCCGAACGCGCGCGAGCACCGTCAGGCCGCCAAGCCCCGAGTCGAAGAGTCCGATCATCTGCGCTACTGCGGCGGCTGATTGGGGACCGGGTACTGCTGGGAGTACCGGCCGATGCCGTCGGCGATCTCCTCGGCGACCTTCTGCCGCCATACCGGCGAGGTCAGCAGCGCGTGGTCGCTCGGGTTCGAGAGGAAGGCCGTCTCGATCAGGACGGCAGGCATCCGCGTGTGCAGCGTGACGTAGAGGTGGCTCTTCACGATGCCGTCGTCCTTCGTGCCGTCGCCGGCTACGCGTCCCTCGACGAAGCGCGCGAGCGCGACGTCGTCGGCTTTGGAGACGTAGAGCGTCGTGCCGTACGGCCCTGCGTTGATAAACGCGTTGACGTGAATGCTGACGAAGAGACGGGCGCCGGCGTCGTTTGCGACGTTGACGCGAGCTTGCAGCTCCTGGCGCGCCGAGTCGTCGGGCGCGTAGACGTCCACGTCGGTGTCTCGCGTCATCTTCACCTGCCAGCCGCGCGCCACCAGGATATCGCGAAGCCTCTTGGCCATGTCCAGCGTGAGGTCGGCCTCCGCAACGCCGCCGTGGATCGTTCCGCGATCGCTTCCGCCGTGTCCCGGATCGATCACGATGAGTCGCGGATTCGTCGGCACGTAGGAGCTGCGCGGGCCGAACTTCCAGTCCGAATCGGTCGCTCCGCCGGCCGAGTCGTCGAGGGATGCGGGCGCAGCGGCCGGTGCGTTGTCGTCGCCGCTCGCTACGAGCGCTCCGATCGTCCCGCTCCCGGAGCGGACCTGATCGTCGGCATCTTCCGCACCGATCGCGATACCCACGCCCGCAGGCGAGGGTGAGAGCGCGACCGACTTCGGACCGTTCAGCGAGAGAGCGATGCGCACCGTCGCGGGATCGACTTGCCGTATGCGCATGGAAATCACGGGACTCGGCTCGCTTTGGTCCACCGGCGGCCCTTGCAGCTGCGCGTCGTGCACGTCGATCCAAAACCGGTTATCGGGTTGGCGCAGGCGGTGCCATTCGTACTGCGCGGTGCCGGTCACGGCGACCGAGACGACGACGCCGTCGGCCGACGTCTGCACGGTAGCTCCGGTGACGACCGCCGGCCCGTTTTGCGGCGAGGCTTGCGCTTGCGGCTGCGCGCCCGGCGGCTGAACCGGCGTCGGCGACGGCGCGGCGGCAAGCTGAGGCGAGACGAACTCGAGCACTACGTCGCGCTCGCCGTTGCTGCGCGGCGGCTGCACCGTCGTCCCAGCCGTCAAGTCAACCGTTACGAGCGTCGTCGGATTGCGCACGCTTCCGGAACGCGCGATCTCCACGCTTTTGACTCCCTGAAGGCCGACTTGCCGCGTCGCGGCCAGTTCGGTGCCGACGCCGTCGAACGCGTAGGTGACGGCGTTGGGCGTCTGACGCACGACCTTCGCCGTAACCGGGGCGCCCGCGTGCGCCAGCAGCGTGACGCGATCGCCGTCTTGACGCAGGTCGAGCCCTGCGAGCTGCGGCTGCAGCACGGTCGCGCGGCCGTCCTGCCGCAAGGCGAGATCCAGCGCGCTGAGCGCTTCATCGAGCGGCAAAAAGGCTTCGTCGCCGCGCTGGTACGGGGCAAACGAGGCTTGCAACGCAATTGGGCCGACGTCGTACCGGCGATCTCCCATGGCAAAACTCACGACCGACGGCACCGCCGTCGTAATCAGCAGATACCGTTCGCCGGGCTTCCACGTGAGGATGGCGCCGCTCGCCCGCAGGAGCGCTTGAAAACCCGGATCGTTTACGCCGATCGCCACGCCGCCCTGCGACGACGAGACATGCGTGAAGCGTATCGTTTGGTTCTGGTACGTCGCGACGAGCGGAGCATCGGCACGCGCCGCCGCCGGAACGAGCAGGCACAGCGCGAGCGTTGCCGCCGCGACGGCGCTACCAGTCGGAGCGGTGTAGCGGTTGGTCCAGTTCAAGATTTCCCCCCGGCAGCGTTTCGAGCCGCTCCCCGGCAACGGTCACCAGCACGGAGTCAACGCCGCGAACGCCCGTCACGGTGTAGACGAGCGCTTTGAACTCGCCGTTCTCGCCGAACGTTCCGCCGATCTGCCGTTCGACGTCCTTAGAAAGATCGACCGTCGCCGTCGAGCCGTTGATCTCCACGCCCAAGACGCGCGTCCCGGGCGGGAAGCGTATCGCCTGGACGTCGTTGGGCGGCCCGGCGACGCCTTCGACCGCCGCGTACAACACGGTGTTGCGCGCGTGCTCGGCGCCGCTCTCGTTCGGCTGCTGCGGCCGAAGCGACACGCGCAGGCTTCCCAGCGACTTGCCGTCGAGTTTCGTGTAATACACGGCCAGCGTGTCGCCGCCCGCCGGCGTGCGATGCGAGAGTACGTACCACGTGCCGGCGGCAACGATCGCCAGCAGCACGATGAGGACGGGCAGGCGCGTCGATCTCACGTTCGAGGTCAGCTTCGCGGGGGGCGCGTGAAATACCCCCGTCGAACCTTGCCGCGACGTTGCAAAGCGCTGCACTTACATGGCTCGCGAAGGCCCTGCGACGCGAAGTGCGCGGCCTCGAGTGCGCGCGCCGTCGCTTCGTACGCAGGCCCAGTGAGGAACGGCTGCACGACGTGCGCACGAGCGGACGGCGCTTCCGCTCGCTGCTCGAAGACGCCGCGGACTTGCGCTCCGAGCGAGCGCTGCTGCGTCGCGTCAAGCGCGCGGCCTTGGCGACCGACGCCGCTCGCGACGCCGCAATCGCTCTTGCGCTGCTCGAATCGAGCGTGGACGCGCGCGAGCGCGAGATCGCCCTGCCCTTACTAGAGACGTTGCGCCGGCGTCGCCGCGACGCGACGGCTGCCGCCCGGCGCTATTTGCGGCGGGCGCGCTTCGAACTGTAGTGCCCGCGTGGTGAAGCCCGAGCGCGTTGCCCTGCGAAACGCGGCCGGCGCCGCCGATGCGATGGAACGCATCCTGTGGACGCGCCTGCGGGAAGCACGAGTGCTCGCAAAGTCGCTGCACTCGCGCGACAAGCGCGCGCTGCACGATTTTCGAATCGCTTGCAAGCGCTTGCGCTACGCACTCGACCGCGTCGAATCGCCGGCGCCCTGGGTTGCAGCGGCGGGCGAACGGCTCGCGCAGCTGCAAGACGTGCTGGGGGAGGCGCACGACCGCGACGTTCTGCTCGAGATTCTTCCTCCGACGATGGGGCGAACGCATCGCCGCTTGCAGAGCGAGCGAGAAGGCTACGTAGACCAAGCGGCCGCGCTGTGGAAAGGCGCGTGCGATCTCGTCGGGGGCGGCGACTCTCATCGGATTCAAAGCCCTTCTTAACGTCCATTGCGCGAAGCTTCGCCGCTTTGGTGGTAATCAAGAAGCATGATGAATATACGCACGATCGCTCTTGCCTGCGCCCTCGGCACGCTTGCCGCGGGCGCGAGCCTGCCGGCCGCCGCGCAGGTGTACGGCGGCGTCTACATACAGACAGCGCCGCCCGCTCCAATCGTCGAAACCGTACCGGGAGCACCGGGTCCGGGATACTACTGGGTCGGCGGATACTGGCGCTGGAACGGCTATCGCTACGTCTGGGTTCGCGGATACTACGCATACCCGCCTTACGGCGGCGCGCGCTGGCATCCCGGCCACTGGGTGAGCGGACCGAACGGATGGTACTGGCGTCCCGGTCATTGGGGAAGGTAACGTCGAGTAGCGTGGAACGTCGCGGTCCATGCACCTGCGGCGCACGCTAGGACTCGTAGACGTCGCGCTCTTCTTCGTCGTCGCGGGTTCGAACTTGCAGTGGGTCGCGACGGCCGCGGCGGCGGGACCGAGCTCCCTTCCGGTCTGGGTAATCGGGTGCGGGACGATGTTCGTCCCGCTCTCGATTTGCGTCGTCTTTCTCTCTACGCACCATCCCGACGAGGGCGGCCTCTACGTTTGGAGCAAGCGCGCCTTCGGACCGTTCGCCGGCTTCATCACCGGCTGGACGTACTGGGCGTCCAACCTGCCGTATTTTCCAGCGCTGCTTTACTTCGCTGCCGGTAACGCGCTCTTCATGGCCGGAGCAAGCGGCGCCAAACTCGCCGGATCGCCTCCCTACTTCATCGCCGTCGCGCTGGGAGGACTGGCGCTTGCGACGATCGTCAACGTCTACGGCCTGCAGGTCGGCAAGTGGCTCAACAACGCGGGGGCGGTCAGCCGCTGGGGCGTCACGCTGCTGCTGGTCGCGTTGGGAGCCGCAGCGTGGTACAAGTTCGGGCCGGCGACGACGATAACCGCCGCTACCATGCATCCGGAATTCCACATCAAAGACGTCATCTTTTGGTCCGTGATCGCCTTTGCATGGACCGGACCCGAGGCGCTCTCGTTCATGAGCGGCGAGGTAGAGCGCCCCCGCCGGACGATTCCGATCGGATTGGCGATAGCGGCACCGGCGATCGCCTTGATCTACATCGCCGGAACGTTCAGCGTCCTAGTCGCGCTCGCACCGCACGACGTGAACCCCAGCTCGGGCGTCATGCAGGCAATCGGGCAGATCGCGTCGCGTCTCAACTTCGGCGTGCTCACGCCGATTGCGGCGGCGCTGGTCGCGCTCAGCTGCGTGGGAAGCGCCGGCGCCTGGCTCGGCGCAGTCGCCCGGATCCCGTTCGTCGCCGGCATCGATCGCTATCTTCCAAGCGCCTTCGGGCGCATGCATCCGCGCTGGGGATCTCCGGTCGTCGCGCTGATCACGCAGGCATCCATCGCCGCTGCGTTTATCTTCTTGGGACAGGGCGGCACGAGCGTGCGAGGCGCGTACGACGTGCTCGTAAGTTCGACCGTGGTCATCACGATGCTGCCGTTTCTCTTCTTGTTCGCCGCCGCGATCAAGCTGCACGCCGAGCCGAAGGCCCCCGGAATGGTCCGCATTCCGGGCGGAAGGGCGACGGTCGTCTCGGCGGCAATCATTGGCCTTGCCACGACGTTGGCGGCGATCGTGCTCGCGGGGTTCCCGGCGGACGACGATCCGAACAAGACGCTCGCCGTCGTCAAGGTGATCGGCCTGACCGCGCTGATGCTCGGGGCCGGCATCGCGATCTACCTCCACGGCCGCCGTAAGGCCCTGCACGCATCGCTTTAGAGAAGGACCCTCATGACCAGACGCACTGCGGCGCGACGATCTGCGCTCGCCGCAATCCTGCTCGGTGCCGCCATCGGTGCGGCCGCCTTCTTCGCACCGCCGGCTCGCGCGGCGTTTCCGCGGCCCGGCCGAAATCTGCCGCACGCCGCCAGCGTGGTCGTCGTGATGATGGAGAATCGCGACTACGACCTCATCATCGGCAGCTCGAGCGCGCCCTACATCAATGAAACGCTCGTCCCGCAGGCCGCGCTCATGACGAACAGCCACGCGATCGGCCACCCGAGCCAGCCAAACTACCTCGCGTTTTTCTCCGGATCCACACAGGGCATTAACGACGATTCCTGTCCCCACACGTTTAGCACCGGGAACCTCGGTGCGGAGCTCGTCGCGGCGGGTAAGACGTTCGACGGTTACTCCGAGTCGATGCCGTACGACGGCTACACCGGTTGCGGAACCGGCGAGTACGCGCGCAAGCACAACCCGTGGGTCAACTTCACCAACGTGCCTTCGACGTCGAATCTGGTCTACAGCGGATTCCCCGATCCGCCGCCCACCGTTTCGATCGTCGTGCCCAATCTCTGCGACGACATGCACGACTGCAGCACGCAGACCGGCGATACGTGGCTGAAAAACAACCTACCGCCGATCCTCAAATACGACCGGAAGCACAACGGGCTGCTGATTCTCACGTGGGACGAAGCCGCTCCCGACAACAGCGGGACGAATCAAATCGCGACGCTTCTGATCGGGCCAACCGTCGTACCCGGATCGTACAACCAGCTCGTCAACCACTACTCCGTCCTGCGCACGATCGAGACCATCGCAGGGATACCGTGCATCGCCAACGACTGCCAAGCGTCCGTGATAAAAAAGATCTGGCGCTAGTAGTGGAGCGCGACGATCTGCAGGTTCGGCCCCAGCTCGGCGGCCGGGCGGGCTCGCGCCGCTGCGAGGTACATGAACCGGCGGTCGTCCGAATGTATGCCTCCGAACTCCCACTCGCCGACGCGCGCGTCGGGGTAGTGCGAGGCGGCGATTGCCGCGCGCGCCGTCGCGGTTAGCCGCTCGAACCCGACCGAACGCGGGTCGAATGCGCGATAGTCGACGACCTGCTCGGTGATCGGCCGGCCGTCGAGCGAGGTTAGCTTAACGGGCGTGGGACCGGAGAGCGTTCCGTCGTTGCCGACGCCGTAACGGTCCACGTTGACGCGATGGCCGGGCTCTTGTACGTCCACGGAGAGGCCGTTGACGCCATCGGCGCTCACCGACGTCACGCGAAAGGGCTTTCCCGACCGCTCGGAGATCGCGTCGAACGCCGCAAGCACCGCGCGGCCGTCGGTGAGGAACGGGTCGATCGGACCGCCGCCGGGGTTGGGCGCAGCTAGATTGGGATCGCCGGTGCCGTAGCGCGAACCGCCGCCTGAGGAGCAGGCTGCCAACCCGAGCGCGAGCGCAACGACGGCAATGGCTGCCGGCTTGACGTGCATGACGTCTCGTTTTTTGCGCGGCGGCCCGTCGCCTCCCCCATAAGAGGCGGCGCCGCCGGACGCGCCGTAATCGCGCGAGGGAGGCTCAGCATCGGCACTATAGACTCGCATCGGGAGACCGCAGGACGCGTTTTCGGACCGATACCGTTGATCATCGGCGTAACCGGACACCGCGACCTTCCCAGCGACTCGGGCCCGCTCGAAGGCGCCGTGCGCAAACTCCTCGCCGAACTGACCTCGCGGTACCCGTCCACGCGAGTCGTTCTTCTCTCCTCCCTTGCCGAGGGAGCGGATCGTCTCGCCGCGCGCATCGCCTTGGAGCTGGGCATGTCGCTCGTCGTCCCGCTTCCGCTCGCGCGCTCGGATTACGAATCGGATTTCGCGACGCCCGAATCGCTGGAGGAGTTTCGCTCCCTTCTCGCGCGCGCCGATGCAGCGTTCGTCGTAACGCCCCTGCGCGAAGCCGCGTCGAACGGGGGAGCGCGCAGCGCGCGCTCGCACGCATATGCCAACTGCGGCGCCTACATCGTTCGCAAGAGCATCGAAATCGTCGCGCTCTGGGACGGCGTGAGCGATCCGCCGCGCGGAACCGCCGAAGTCGTGTCGTTCCAGCTCGACGGAATCCCGGCCCCGTACGTCGCCGCCCGGCGCGAACTAGACCTGTCCGTCATCGGCCCCGTACAGCACGTCACGACGCCGCGGGGAGCTGCCGGTGACGCAGCCGCCGTGCCGGCAGCCGTTACGAACACGCTCTATCCGCGCGCGCTCGCCGGGAAAGGCGCGGCGCAGGCCTTCGAAAAAGCCAAAGCCGACATCGACCATTTTAACCGCGACGCCGTCGCCTGCGGACCGCCGGTTTCAGCTTCGAGGAACGTGCGCGAGTACGCGGCGACGGTGGCCAACGGATACCGGACCCGAACGGCAGGATCGCTTGCCGCGATCTTCGTCTTGGTCTTTCTTTCGGTCGTCGGCTTCAACGTGTACGCGACCGTGCCGGGCCGCCCCATCTGGCTGCTCGTCGGGTATCTCACTTGCGTCGCGCTCGCGTTTTGCGTCTACTACGCGTCGCGGCGCGGCGATTGGCAGAATCGTTACCAAGACTGCCGGGCCCTTGCCGAAGTCTTGCGGGTCGCGCACTACTGGAAGGCAGCCGGCATCCCCGACTCGGTTTCCGAAATCTTTGCCGAGAACCACCGCGCCGAGGTCGATTGGCTTTCCTTTGCAATTCGCACGGTTACGGAGCCCCTCGGCCCGGAGGAAGCGGCAACGCCGGATGCGGGTGCGGCGGCGCTGCAGCGCGTCTACGACGAGTGGCTCGAGCACGAGCATCACTACTTCACGGAGTTCGCCGGCCGGCGCGAGCGGCGCCGCAGCCTGCTGGCGGGCCGGATGGTCTCCACGGCGCTGCTGCTCTCCATCGTGCTCACGGTCAGCATGCGCCTGCTCTCGGCATTCGACGCCACCGGAGCGCTCGATCGAGCGGCGTTGTTCGCCGCGACGGTCCTCGCGGTCGTCGCGGCGCTGCTGAACAGCTATGCGGATAAACGCGGCTGGGCGGAGCACGTTCGCCGGTACGAGCTCATGGCGACCCTCTTCGGCCGCGCGCGCGATCGCGTCGCGGATCTGCTCGCGCGGGGCGAACCCGACGCAACGGCGACGCAGCGAATTCGGGAGATCCTCCGCGACCTCGGCGAGGAGGCGCTGCGAGAGAACGCCGCGTGGTTGAATCTCCACCGCTCCCGTCCAATCGACGTTCCCACGGCATGAGCGACGCGGCGGTCTTCATCAGTTACTCGAGCAAAGATGCGCCCGTCGC
The DNA here is from genome assembly GCA_963790985.1 of Vulcanimicrobiota bacterium. GTDB lineage: Bacteria > Vulcanimicrobiota > Vulcanimicrobiia > Vulcanimicrobiales > Vulcanimicrobiaceae > Cybelea. The sequence continues at coordinate 510,490 of CAWBQB010000003.1, read as the reverse complement.
GCACGAGCTCTGCGCGCGTCTCGAAGAGTCCGGCGTCCCATGCTGGATCGCGCCGCGCGACATCACCGCCGGCCAAGACTGGTCGGCGGCCATTCCGCCTGCAGTCGATGCGTGCAAGGCGATGGTGCTCGTCCTCTCCTCGCACGCCAACGCGTCGCGTCAGATCGCTCACGAGGCGCACCTCGCGCATAACGCCGGCGCGACGATCGTGCCCTTTCGCATCGAACGCGTCAAGCCCGAAGGGGCGCTTCGCTATCTCCTCTCGGGGATTCACTACGTCAACGCATTCGAGGAGCGCGAACCCGGCATCGCGGAGCTCGCGGCATTGCTGCGAGGCCTCGAGGAGGGGCACCGGCCGCCGCCGCTACTGCCGGACCGCGGTGCGGAGCACGGCGTCGCGCCGCAACGCGCGCCGCGCTCGAATCTCCCTCTGCAGCTCACGAGCTTCCTCGGCCGCGACGCCGAGATCGCACGGCTCCGCTCCGAAGCCGGCGATGCGCGCCTCCTGACGTTGGTCGGGACGGGCGGCGTAGGCAAGACGCGGCTCGCGCTCGCGCTCGCCGACTCGATGCTCGATCGCTGCGACGACGGCGCGTGGTTCGTCGATCTCGCGCTCATCGAGGGCGGCGACGCGGTTGCATCGGCGGCCGCTGCGGCCCTCGCCGTAAGACCCGCGCCGGGCCAAAGCGCCGCCGACGCGCTGACCGAGAGCGTCGGCGACCGGCGCATGCTCGTCGTCTTCGACGGATGCGATCGCGTCCGCGACGCCGCAGGCGATCTCATCGAAGCGATCCTGCGCACGTGCCCCAACGCGCGCGTCGTCTCGACCTCTCGCCAGGCGCTCGGGGTCGAAGGCGAGATCGCGTTCAACGTCGAGCCCCTCGACCTCGACGGCGCGGTCGCGCTTTTTGCCGAGCGCGCCCGAGCCGTCTCGGGCACCTTTGCCGTCGGCGCGGAGAACGCCGAAACCATCGCGCGGATCTGCCGCCGCCTCGACGGCATTCCGCTGGCGATCGAGCTGGCAGCCGCGAAGATGCGCGTGATCGGCCCCAAGCAGCTCGACGAGAAGCTCGACGAGCGCTTCCGCATCCTCGCGACGACGGGACGAGGGCGCCTGCCCCGCCAACAGACGCTGCGCGCCACGATCGATTGGAGCTTCGACCTGCTCGACGGCCTCGAGCGCTCTCTGTTCCGCCGCATGGCCGTCTTTGCGGGAAGCTGCACCTTACGCGCCGCCGTCGAGATTTGCAGCGACGAAGCCGACGAGTGGGCGGTTCTCGAAACGCTCTCCTCGCTCGTCGACAAATCGCTCGTCGTCGTCGAATCCTTCGGTGACGATCAGCGCTACCGCATGCTCAACTCGATCCGCGAATACGGGCTGGAACGTTTGACTGAGGCGGGGGAAACCGCAGCGATCGAGGAGCGTCACGCGCGCTTCTACGCCGCTTTCGTACGCGACCTGACGCCCCTCGTCCACGCACTGGACGACGCCGCGTGGAGCCGCCGAGTCGCCCTGGAGATCGACAACCTGCGACAGGCGGTAGAGTGGGCGCTCCTGAGCGAGCACGCGCCCGCAGCCGGCATCGCGCTGCTCGCCGATCTGGAGTGGCCGGAGCTCGTCGCGACGCCGCAGGAGGCGTTGCGCTGGTACGAATCGGCTGCAGAGCGCGCCGCTGCGATGCCGGACGCGATCGCGCACGCGCGCATTCTCCGTCATTGCGTCGTTCTCGCCAACCTCGTCGGCGCGGCGCCGGCGCAGCTCGAAGCGGTCGCGCAACGCGCGGTCGAAGCCGCGCGCGGCTCGGGCGACGCCAACGAGCTGGCCCGAGCGCTTGCGACGCTCGGCGCGGCGTATCGCACGGCCGGCCGTTTCGACGAGGCGTGCGACGCGCTCGCGCGAGCTTACGAAACGCCCGAGCTGCTGACGGCGCTTACGAAGAACGCCGTGCTGCGGCTGTGGGCGGTGACGGACTTGCAGCGCGGCGAGGTCGAGCTGGCGCGCAGCCGTTTCTCCGAAGTCGCGCGTCTAGAACGGCCCGGAAGCGAAGCGCACGCAAGCGCGCTGCTCAACCTGGGCGAACTCGAGTTTGCATCCGGCAACGTGGCATCCGCACGCGAGGCCGCGCTTGCGGCAAAGGAGACGTACGCGCGCTTGCACTCCGTGCACCTCGTCCTCTTGCTCGCGAACCTAGCGGCGTACGCAATCGCCGAGAATGATCTCGAGGGGGCGCGCGAGCACCTGCGCGAGGCGCTGCAGATCGTGCGCCGGTCCGGCTCGGGGTCGGGAATCGCCGTGCTCGAGCACCACGCGCATCTCGCCGCGCTGCTCGGAGATCGCGAACGCGCGGTCGTGCTGGTCGGCTACACCGACGCGCACTACGTCGCCCGGGGTGAGATTCGTCAACGCACGGAACGCTGGGGGCACGCCCGCTTGATGGCCTTGCTTGCCGAGACCTACGCCGAAGAAGAACGCGAGCGCCGGATGAGCGAAGGGGCTCGCTTGACCCCAGAGCAGGCCATCACCTGGGCCGCGGCGATACATGAGACTACCAGCGACAGCGCGGCAATGCCGCCGAAAGGGTAGGTGCACGATGTCCGATGCGAAGTCCGACGCGGCCGGCGCGCTCGAAATGCACGCGAAAGCTATCGACGACCTCCACCACAAACTCGCCTCGCTTCCGGGATGCGATAAGGAACGCCTCGCGCGCGCGGTAGACAAGTACAAGGCGGCGCACCAGGCGTTCCACGACGACGCGCTCGGCTGCGTCGGATTTTAGCGCGCGCCTAGCTCGGTCCCCGCAAGGCTCTTTCTATCGCGTCGCCGATCGGCACGCCCAGTCCGGTGCACGGATTCCACCCCTCGCTCGTCTGAAAGCGATCGTTTCCGCCCGTCGTCACGCCGGCCAAGAGCGCGTCTCCGCCGTAAAGCAACGGTGCAAAGAAACCGATAGGATGACCGAGCCGTTGGTTTAGCCGAGCCGCTAGCGCCGACCACATCGGCGCGACCGCGCTCGTTCCGCCCATCGCAAATTTCGTCCCCTCGAAGAACACCGGATATCCCGGCCTCACTTGCGCCGCGACGTCGGGTACGCCGCGCCCCGCCTTCATATCCGTCGCCGCCGCAACTCGCGCAGCAGCGCTTTGCCAGAGCGGCGCCGCAAAACGCTCACTGAACCCGCCGCCGGTTTTCTCCCAAGCAGCTTCACTCCCGTCGGGCTGCAGCGCCGTCCCGCCGCACGCGTGGGCGAACGGGCTCGACGCCGGCGCTAGAACGTGCGGCGTACCGTCGTAGTCCAGTTCCGCGCCGTTGTCTCCCGACGCGCAGAAGACGCTGACCCCTACGAGCGCGGCGACCGTAAACAGTTCGTCGAGAATCGTAAGCGCGACGGGCGTCCAAAGATATTCGGGGAATCCGAAACTTATCGAGAGCACCGACGGCGCACGCTCCTCGTCGAACAGCGCCGTTCGGATCGCATCGAGCACGCCGCGTTCGTCGTCGGGCGCTGCGTAGACGACGATGCGCGCGCCGGGCGCGAGCGTGCCGACGATCTGCGTGTCGATTGCCGATTCGACGTCCTTCTCCGTCACGATCTCGTGCCCGAGCTCCGCATTGTCGACCCGTACGACGGTTGGAAGCCGTCCGGTTACGCCTGCGTCTCGCAGGCCGGCGGCGAAGTCGTCCGGTTTGAACGTGCCGCGCAGCTGCAGCACGCCGACGGTCTGTCCCGATCCGTCGGCGTCGGGAAATGCGTAGCGCGCCGCGATCGCGCTCGGCGCCGGCGGCACCGTCTGGCCGTGCAACGCCCCCATCGCATGCGAGCGCGGCCATTGGTGGATGCCGAACGGCCCGCGCAGAACCTCGGCGACGTCGCGAGGCGCGTGCAGCGAGTGCGAACGGTGGCGAAAGCGTCGCTTGTCGGGCGCTTCGTAGATCGCGGCGGTAGCTCCGAATGCGCGAACGAACGTACCGATCGGGCCGCTCATCGTGACCGATCTCCAATGCGTGCCCACGATCTCGATGCCGAAGCCTTCGCAGTAGCGCCGCAAGCGATCCACGTCCTCGGGATCGGCGTTCGTCTGGGCCTTCAGGGAGGCGCGAGGGTCGTACGTGCGGAGCGCCGGGAGCGTCGAACCGAGCCGGATCGCTCGCGCGACGTCGAGCTCGCCGCCGCGACGCGGGCGCAGCCACGCGGTTAGAAGAATGCCGGTATCGGGCGCAAGCTGCTCGCTCGCCGGCGTCGTGCCGGGCCAAGCCGAACGATGCGTCCCAGGAATCGGAATGCGATCGTCGGCGCTCACGGTGTCGAGCCTTCCGAGCGATAGACCGGCCGTCCTCCGAAATAGGTTGCCAAGACCTCGGTTTGCAGTATCTCTTCTAGTTCGGCGCTCATCCAGTCGCGATCCACGATCACGAAATCGGCGTGCTTGCCCGGAGCGATCGAGCCGATGACGCCGTCCTGAAAGTTCGCATACGCGGCGCGCACGGTCATCGCATCGAGCGCTTCGCGGCGCGTCATCTGCCGCTGCGGGCCGGCAGAAACGGCCGCATGGAAGCCGCGCGGCGTGTCGACCGGCTCGACCGGCGCATCGCTTCCGTTCGCGACGACCGTGCCGGCATCGAGCAGCCGGCGCCAGGCGTAGGCGCCCGCCATGCGCTGCGATCCCAAGCGCGACGGCGCCCACGATGCGTCGCTTGCGTAGTGGATCGCCTGCACCGAGGCGACGACGCCGAGCCGGGCCAGCCTCGGCAGATCTTGCCGGTCGAGCACCTGTGCGTGCTCGATGCGCGGCCGAACCTCGTCGCGCGAACCCAGCAGCGATTCGTACACGTCGAGCACCATGCGGTTCGCGCGATCGCCGATCGCGTGAATGCACGGCTGGAAACCCGCTCGCAGAGCGCGGGAGGTCACGCTCTCCAAGCGCTCGCGCGGCGTCACCAGCAGGCCCGCGTTACCGGCATCGTCGCTGTAGGGTTCCAGCAGCGCGGCCCCTCGCGAGCCCAGCGCGCCATCGGCGAACATCTTCACGGCGCGAATCCATATCCGGCCGTCGTGGGCGCCGTCGGTGATGCCGTCGGCGAAATGCGCGTCGAGCCGCCCGTCGTCGTAGAGCATGACGTGATTGCGAATCGAGTACTCGCCGCGTTCGATCAGGTCGGCGTGAGCGCGCAGCACGGCGTCCGACGCGCCGGGTTCGGCAACGGCGGTGACGCCCCAGCGGTTGCAGCGCGCGATCGCGGCGCGCGTCGCTGCGACGAGCCGCTCGTGCGACGGTGCCGGCACCCGCGCGTAGACGAGATCTTGGGCCGCGTCCACGAGAACGCCCGTCGGATTGCCCCCGGCATCGCGCACGATGCGCCCGCCCGGCGGGTCCGCCGTCCCGGCGTCCACGCCCGCCAAGGCCATCGCTTTCGCGTTCGCCCAAAGCGCGTGGCCGTCCACGCGCGAGAGCGCGGCCGGGCGGTCCGCAATCGCAGCGCTCAGGCTCGCACGCGTCGGAAACGCGCCGCTCGCCCACAGGTTCTGATCCCAGCCGTTGCCGAGGACCCACGCGTCGGACGAGCCGCGGGCGAATCCGGCCACGCGCGCGACCGCTTCGTCCTCGGATCGCGCACCGCGCAGGTCCGCCTCGAGCAGCGTGAGCCCGAGACGCGTAAGGTGAAGGTGGGCGTCGATCAAACCCGGGAGAACCGTCCGACCGAGCGCGTCCACGATCTGCGTTCGCGGTCCGCGCAGCCCCATCGCGCCGCCCGTGGATCCGACGTAAGCGAAGCGCCCGTCCCGCACCGCAAACGCCTGCGGCGACGGGTTCGCCGCCTCGCTCGTGTGAATCGTCGCGCCCAGCACGATGAGGTCCGCGGCTCGTTCGGAAAGCAGCATCTCGGGCATGCCTTATTCGCTGCCGGCTGGATCCAGGTCTGCCGCCCCGGCTTGCCGTCTTGTAGCAAATGCTGCTATTGTATGTAGCATATGACGCAAGCAGCCCTCATTGCCGAGATGCTCGGCGGCACGCAAGTGCTCAAGCAGCGCATTCGCCGCGACGTCGAGCTCGAGAACGCGGTCCGCGAGGGGCTGCCCGCTCGCTCGCTGCGCAGCTTGGCCGAGCGCACGCTGACGACGTTAGGGCAGCTGCAGGCGGTAACCCGCATCGACCGCAGCACGTTCGCACGCCGCGTGAGGTCGCGCACGAAGCTGAGGACGGACGAGTCCGACCGGGTCGTGCGCGTGGCGCGGATCGCCGCGCTCGCGATCGAAGCGATGGGACGCGCCGACGGTCTCGCGTGGCTGCACGAGCGCAACCGCGCTCTCGGCGAGCGCATCCCGATCGAGCTGCTCGAAACCGACGTGGGCGCCCGGCAGGTCGAGCAGGTGCTGGGGCGCATCGAGCACGGCATCGTGGGCTAACCTTGCGGCTCTTCCGCGTTTTCGCTCGAAAGCACCGCGCGACGGCCCTCTCGGGAGAGGGCGCGCGGCGCTTCGGCGGGCGTTGGAATTCGCCCGGCCTCGCCGTCGTCTACGCGTCGTCGTCCTTTTCGCTCGCGCTGCTGGAGATGATGGCGAACGCCCGGCGGGGCCACGTCCCGCCCGGCATGCTCTACTGCACGATCGACATTCCCGACGACGCCGCAATAGACACGCTGCCCGCGCGAGCACTGCCGCCGAAGTGGTATCGTTCACCCCCGTCGCCGCAGCTTGCGGCGATCGGCGACGCATGGCTGACCCGAGGCGAAGCCGTTGCGCTGCTCGTGCCGAGCGCAATCGCACGCATCGAAAACAACGCGCTGCTGAACCCGCACCATCGCGATTTCGCGCGGCTCGTCGCCGGCGCGCCGCACGACGTTCCCGCCGACGACCGCCTGCGCGAACGCCGCTAGGTCATATAGGTGCGGGGCGGGTTCTCCATCTGCAAGATGGGACGCTCGATCGCGAAGTCGGCGATGCCGCTCTCGGTGGCTCCGTCCAGCGCGAGATCGCTGAGAATGCGCCCGAGAACGCAGGTGAATTTAAACGCGTGTCCCGAGCCGACCGCGATGCTGACGTTGGGGTGCCCGGGGAGCGTATCGAGGAGAAAATCGCGATCGGGCGTGAGCGTGTAGAGACAGGTCTTGACGAGGTGAAGGTCGCCCTGCGCGCCCGGCAAGCAGCGATCGATGAAGCCACGCACGCGCGCGGTGATCTCCGGGTCTTCTTCGAATCCGCGCGTGTCGGCGTCCACGACTTTCCCGCCGCAGTCCTGCGTGATCTTTACCGCGTCGGGTTCGCCGAAGACGGGGAAGCCGTAGAACGACGGGTCGTCCATCCAAATCCAAATCGGGAAGTGCCCGAATGCAAAACTCCCAAGATCGCGCGCGCGAAAATACATCGCCTGCTCTTTGGTCACTTCCAGCGGCAGGCGAAGCCCGAAGTGCGCCAGCGCCTGCGACGTCCACGGCCCGGCGGCGATAACCAGTTTTGCCGCGCGGTAGCGCTCCCCGCCCGCTTCGACGTCCACCTCCCCGCCGGTCGCGCGCAGCGCGGTCACGGGCGCCGGTGCGCGCAAGGTCGCGCCGAACGCCTCGGCCGCGCGCCGGTGCGCGGCAGTCGCGCGTTCGGCCGCGACGATGCCTCCGTCGGGCTGAAAGAGCCCGTGCACGTCGTCACCGACGTGCCATGCGGGCCAGCGCTTGCGGATCTCCGGCGCGTCGAGCCGCTCGAACGGCACGCCGCACGCCTGCATGGAGCTTGCGTACGGCTCGAGCGGAATCGCGCCGTTGCGGGGCCGAACGTCGAGCCCGCCCGTCTTGAAGACGACGCGCTCGCCGGCGTCTCGCTCGAGCGACTCCCACGCGCGATACGCTTCCTGCGCAAGCCGAACGTAGGCCGGAGTGAAGTACGAGAGACGGATGATCCGCGAGTGGTCGTGCGACTCGCCGCGCGCGTGGCCGAGTTCGAACTGCTCCAGTCCGAGGACGCGCGCTCCGCGCTTGGCAAGCCAGTACGCGGCGCCGCTTCCGATCCCGCCCAAGCCGAGGACGATGACGTCGTACTCGCGCGTCATTCAAAACGCTCGCCGGCGCGGGCGGCATCTTCGCCGAGGCGGGAAGCGACGTAGCGCCGGATATCGAGGCTCGCGTCTTCCATCGGCGCGTAGTAACCATAATCGAACGCGCGCGATCGCATTCCCGCCTGCACGTTCTCGCAGATCGCCCAATCTTCTTTATTAACGCCGTCCCAGAACGCGACGGCATCGCTCGGATCGAAGTCCGGCGCGGCGACCGCGTCGGGATGAAACAGGAAGTCGCAGACGACGACGCACTTCTGCGGACCTTGCGGCCACACCGAGAAAGCCGCCGCGTGATCGGCGGCGAGGCTCAGCAGGAAGTTCGGATAGATGAGCTCGCCCTTGTGGCGCTCGCGTTCGTCCTCGTCCAAGCCGGGAAAGCGCGCCCGGTTGCTCGTCCCGCTCGACGTGAAGGTCCACGCGCCCTCGCGGTGCGGAATGCCGCGTTCCCAGTCGAGGTTCGACCCGCCGTGCTGCTTGAACGCGGGGACGACGCGGCAGAGATCCGGATGAACGTTTGCGCAGTGGTAGCACTCGTTGTAGTTCTCGAGCAACACCTTCCAGTTCGCGGCAACTTCGTAACGGATCGTGTGCCCGATTTTCAGCGCGTCGAGGGGATAGCGCGCGGCGCGGGAGGGGATCGGGCCGAGTTGCGCTTCCAGCGACTCTCCTGCGGCCTCGGCGCGGGCCGGCGACAAGTGAACGAAGACGAAGCCGCCCCACTCCGACACGCCGACGGAGTGCAGCCGGCGCGCCGGCAGCGGCACGTCGCTGGGATCCACGAAAGGCGACGAGAGGAGATGGCCGTCGAGCGCGTAGGCCCATGCGTGGTACGGGCAGCGGATTGCCCCGCGCTGCGTTCCCTCGCCGCAGAGCAGGCGGCTCCCGCGATGCCGGCAGAGGTTGAGATGCGCGTACAGGCCGTCGGCCGCGCGAATCACTATGACGCTTTCGCCGGCGACGTCCACGACGCGATAGCTGCCGACGTCCTCGAGCCCCTCGGCCCGGCCGACGCAGAACCATTGGTCCCAGAAAATTACCTCGCACTCGCGGCGGTAGTACGCCGGATCGCAGTAGGCCGCTCTGGAGAGCGAGCGCTCGAGCTTCGCCATACCCGGCCCAGCCACAACATTCGGTTCAGTCGCCATATTCCCCGAAGGTTTCATCGTCAGATTTACCAAAAGCCAAACAAATCGCCGCCTGTATGCGCATTCAGGCAAACATGCAGGAACCCTTTGTCAAAGGGAAAGGGGAACGTCGTGACCCTTCGACAGCCTCGGGAAGACTTCGCGCGACCGACGGTCGGCACCGGAGCCAAGACGATCGCCGCGTTCTGGTACACGTCGCCGGAAATTTTCGACGCCGAGCAAGAACGCATTTTCGCGCGCGAGTGGGTTTGCGCCGGGCGCGAAGAGACGATCGCGCATCCCGGTGATTTCTTTACCGCCGAGGTCGCCGGCGAAAACCTCATCGTAACCAGAGACTCCGTCGGCAGCGTGCACGCATTCTACAATACCTGCCGGCATCGGGGCACGCGTATTTGCGAGCAGACGTCGGGGCATTTCCAGGGCTCGATTCAGTGCCCGTATCATGCGTGGACCTACGGACTCGACGGCTCGCTCAAGGTCGCACGCAACATGGCTGAAGTGCCCAACTTCGACCGCGCGGAGTACCCGCTCAAAGAGGCGGCCGTCGCGCTCTGGGAAGGCTTCATCTTCGTGAACCTTGCGGGCGACGACTCGTTCGAACGGTCCTTCGCACCGCTGATCGGCCGTTTCGCACCCTGGGAAATCGGCAGGCTCCGCACCGCGCACAGTATCCGTTACGATCTTGCCAGCAACTGGAAGCTCGTCGTGCTCAATTACTCGGAGTGCTACCATTGCCCGCTCGTCCATCCGCAGTTGGACAAGCTCTCGCCCTCCGACAGCGGGCGCAACGACCTCAGCGAAGGGCCCTTTCTAGGCGGGTACTCCGAACTGCGCCACGCCGGCACGAGCCTCACGACCAACGGAAAAACGACGCGGCCGCCGGTGGGCAAGGTCACGGGTGAAAATCTCGAGCGTATCTACTACTATGCCATCTTCCCCTCGATGCTGCTCAGCCTGCACGCCGACTACGTAATGGTGCATTACCTCAAGCCCCTCGCCGCCGATCGCACGGAAGTCGTTTGCGCGTGGCTCTTCGATCCGCGGACGAGTTCGCAGCCGGGTTTCGATCCGAGCGATGCGACCGAGTTTTGGGATATCACGAACCGGCAAGACTGGCACGTCAACGAGTTGACGCAGCTCGGCTTGCGCTCGCGCGCGTACTCTCCCGGGCCCTACTCCAACGCCGAGGGGCTCCTGAGCGCCTTCGACCGCCACTACCTGCACGTCATGGGAGCGTAAGACGACGCTCGCCCTCGTTCTGGCGGCCGGCTTCGCACTTCCGGCGATGCCGGGCCTGGCATGGCGCAACGTCGGGCCCGCGGTCGCCGGCGGGCGGGTATCGGGCGTCGCCGGCAGCGATGCCGATCCGAACCTTTACTACTTCGGCGGCGCCGACGGCGGCGTCTGGAAGACGACCAACGGCGGCCTTACGTGGAAGAATGCGTGGCCCCGTGACGCGGTCGGAGCGATCGGCGCCATCGCGATGGACCCGCGCGATCGCAACACCGTCTGGGTTGGAACGGGCGAGCCGAACGTGCGCAACGACGTCTCCTACGGCGACGGAATTTGGGTGACGCGCGACGGCGGCGCATCTTGGCGTAATGCCGGACTGCGCGCGACCTGGGCAATCGCGCAGATTGTCGTGGATCCAAAGAACTCGCTGCGCGTCTGGGCAGCGGCGGTCGGCAATCCGTACCGGGACGACGTCGAACGCGGCGTTTACCTGACGACCAACGGCGGCAAGACATGGCGCCGGACGCTGTACCTCGGGCCCGGCAGCGGCGCGTCGGATATCGCAATCGATCCGCGCGATTCCAACGTGCTCTACGCCGGCATGTGGCAGTTTCGGCGCATGCCGTGGAACTTCGTCAGCGGCGGCAAGCTCGACGGGCTCTTCAAGTCTACCGACGGCGGCGCGACCTGGAAACGTTTGCACGGCGACGGTCTGCCGAGCGGAGACATGGGGCGCATCGGCGTCGCGGTTGCCCCGAGCGACCCTCGGCGCGTCTATGCGGTCCTTCAGTCGCAGGCCGGCATCCTCTGGCGATCCGACGACGGCGGCGGGCGCTGGCGCCTCATGACGAAGGACACGCTCGTGAACCAGCGGCCCTTTTACATGAGCCGCCTCGCCGTTGACCCGTCGAACCGCGATCGGGTCTTCTTCTCCTCCGAGGATCTGATCGAGACGCGCGACGGCGGACACACCTATCGCGACGTCACGGGCGCCGTGCACCAAGACCATCACGGTTTGTGGATCTCGCGCGACGGCCGGCGCATCATCGAAGCAAACGACGGCGGCGCGCCGATCTCCAACGACGGCGGCAAGACCTGGGATTGGCGCTACAACGTCGTGCTCGCGCAGGTTTACCGCGTCGGCTACGACGAGGAAAACCCCTATCACGTCTGCGGCGGCATGCAGGACAACGACTCCTACTGCGGTCCGTCCGACTCGCTCAGCCCCCTGGGCATCGCAAACGCCGACTGGCGCGACGTCGGCAACGACGGCGACGGCTCGTGGGTGTGGCCGCAGCCCGGAGACCCCAACGCGATCTGGAACGTCGGCGTCAACGAGCTCAACGGACAACTCGGCATCTTCGACCTGCGTTCCCGGCAGAACTACGACGTCTCGCCCGACGTCACCGACACGAACGGGCGGGGGCTGGCTGGTTTGCCGTTTCGCACGAATTGGGAAGCGCCGATTGCGTTCGGAGCCGGCACCCCGCCCGTCGCATACTACGGCGCAAACGCGCTCTTCGAAACGCGCGACCTCGGGCGCACGTGGACGGCAATCAGTCCGGACTTGACGCGCAACGATCCCGCAAAGCAGCAGGTCGCCGGCGGCCCGATCAACACCGACGTATCGGGCGCGGAGTTCTACGACACCATCTTCGACGTCGCGCCGTCGGCGTTGACTCCGGCGCGGATTTGGGTGGGAACCGACGACGGACTCGTGCAGCTCACTACCGACGCCGGCGCCACTTGGAAGAACGTCACGCCGCCAGGCGTTCCGCCGTGGGGACGGATCGATACCGTCGAGGCGTCGCGCGCCGACGCGAGGCGCGCATACGTCGCGGTGGACCGGCACGTGATGGGGGATCCGCGGCCCTACGCCTTTACGACCGGCGACGACGGCGCGACCTGGAGCGCGATCGTCGCGGGGCTGCCGAAGGACCAATACGTCCACGTCGTGCGGGAGGATCCGCAGAACCCCAGCGTTCTCTACGCGGGCCTGGAACAAGGCGTCTGGGTCTCGCTGGACCGCGGAGAGCACTGGGAGAACCTTCGGCTGAACATGCCGCCGGTTGCCGTCCACGACCTTCGCATACAACCGCAGAGCCACGACCTGCTCGTCGCAACGCACGGACGCGGCTTCTGGATTCTCGACGATGCCGGCGCGCTGAGCGGTTTGCGCGAGGCGGTCTCGGGCGGCGTGGCGGCGCTCTTTCCGCCGCGCACGGCCTACACGTGGTACCGCTGGTGGTCGAACACGTACGGCACGCAGCCGGACGAATGCTGCTTAGGCGCAGGGTCGTTTGCCGGCGAGAATCCGGCCGTGGGAGCGGCGTTCTCGTACTACCTTCCGACGGCGGCGAGATCGTGGGTCGGCATAGCCGGCGCAAACGGCCGCACCGTGCGCTGCTTCATCGTGCCGGGCGACGCCGGCGTCGAACGAACGGCCTGGGATCTCACCGAAGAGCCGCCGGTCCCGTGGCTGCGTGCGCGCGACTGGAATCGCGGCGGTGCCGGGCCGACGGTCGTTCCGGGCACCTACTCGATCGCGCTGCACGCGGGGTCGCGCGTCTTCGAGCGCGCGCTCGAGGTCAAAGCCGACCCGCGCGCGGTTTGGACGCAGGAACAGTACGTCGCGCGTCACGCGTTCGTGGCACAGCTCGACGACATGCTCTCGCGGATCGACGTCGCGCTCAACCGGCTCGACGCGCTGCCTCCGGCGATGCGCCGGCAGACCGATGCGAGCAGCGTCTACGCTGCGCTTACGTCCGGCGTCGTCAACTCTGAAGACGATCAACTCGTTCCCGACCGCCTGCGCGAGCGGCTGACCATTCTCCTCGGCACGATCGCGCTTTCGCAGGGCCCGCCCCTGCCGCCTCACGAGCGCGAACTGGCTGCAATACGCGTCCAGTTCGACGCGGCGACTCGCCTCTACGACGCCTTCCTCACGGCCCACCACCTGCCGCCCGATCGGCTTCCCTCTACCTGCGCTGGAGCGACTACATGAAATTTCTTGCTTGCGTGCTCGTCCTTTGCGTTTCCATGACGGCGTTGGTGCGCGCCGGCACGACGGGAGGCATCAGCGGCGTCGTCACCGACGTGCAGACGTCCGCGCCGCTTGCGGGCGTCACCGTCACCGTGACGAGCCCCTCGCAGAGCGCCGTCGCGACGACCGACGATCGCGGACGATTCGCATTCGTCTCGCTCGCCCCCGACGAATATGCGATCGCCCTCTCCAAGGCCGGTTACGCGCCCGCATCGTATCCGGGCGTCGCCGTTTTCGCCGACGCCTCGCAGACGGTTACGCTCTCCATGCACGTGACGTTGCGGACCATCGCAAACGTGACGTCGCGCAGCACCTCGAGCCTCGTGCGACCGGGAACGACGGCCGACCTTTACTCGGTCAACGCCGCGCAGCAAGAGCGCACGGCAGTTCTCGGCGGCGGCGGCAGCCTCAACAGCGCCTATTCCGCGATCGCCTCGGTGCCCGGCGCGTACGTGCCGGCCAACCAGAACGGCTACCTGCAGGCGGTGCACGTGCGCGGCGGCGACTCGTACGAAGTCGGGTACGAGTTCGACGGAATCCCCGTCAACCGCGCCTTCGACAACTTCCCGTCGGGGTCGCTCTCGTCGCTCGGACAACTCGAGCTGCAAGTCTATACCGGCGCGACGCCTTCCAACGCCGAAGCCCAGGGACTCGCCGGCTTCGTCAATCAAGTCATAAAGACGGGCACGTTCCCGGGCTATGGAACGGCCAACGCCACCCTCGGTTCGACGGTCTTCTATCACAGCGTCAACGTCGAAGCGGGCGGCGCCACACCCGACAGAAACTTCTCGTACTACATCGGCATCGGCGGCTACAATCAGGACCACCGGTACGTGGATCAGTTCGGCGGAGCCGGGCTGGCGCCGGCGTTCGGCCAACAGCTCGGCTCGTGTCCCTCGCCCAAAGCGCTTGCCGCGACGACGCTCCCATCGTGCTATACCAACGGTGCGCCGAACGTCGGCCCCAACGGCTCGCCCGGCTGGATTCTCGGGCCCTTCGGCTTCGGCACGATCAATGCCGCGAACGTCGCTACGCGCACGGCGGTGGCCAACGTCCACATCGCGATTCCCCACAAGCGCGACGGCCTTCGCGACGACGTGCAGCTGCTGTACGACAACGACGAGATATTTACGACGTTTCTAAGCTCGGTGAACGACGAAGGTTACAACAACTGGATCAACACCGTCGGCGTCTTCCCCCCCTACTACCTCGATGCGTACCAGTACCGCGGGCCCACCGGGACGTTTTTGCCCGCAAACTACGCTTCGCTCGTGACGCCGTATTTCTATCCGTCCTCGCCGGCGCATCCGTTCGACGGCCCTATCCCCAATCCGTACAACCAGCGCGACCGCGGCTACAACGGCCAGGCGATCGTGAAGCTGCAGTATCAGAAGAACTTCAGCTCGAGCGCCTTCCTGCGCCTCTACGGCTACACGTACTACTCAGATTGGATCGAAAACGGCCCCATGATGTCGCTGCAGCCGTACGCGTATTACGACTCCGGCGATTACGAGATCAACAACCATACGCGCGGTCTGAGCCTTTCCTTCACCGACCAGATCAACTCGCAGAACCTCTTGGAAGCCGAGGGCTCCTACACGACCGCGACGGGCGCGCGCACCTACAACGAGCAGATGTTCCAATACGGCAAAGCGTACGGCAATGCGTTCGCCGTGCTCGTCAACGCAAATAACCCCTTCACCGGCACCTGCTACCACCTCTACGGCCACGGCGCGACGCCGTATACGGTCGCCACGACCTGCTCGGACGGCCAGGCGGGCGGCGTGGCGTACGGCCTGCTCCCGACCTTTCTCAAACTGAGCAACCCGACGGCGAACGCCGGCATCGGCGGGGTGAGCTGCGGCGGCGGCCCTTGCGCGTACTACGTCGTCGAGAACGGCGCGTACGGCTTGAACAACACCGTGACGCCATACTTCTCCGGCTACTCCATAACGGACCAATGGCGCCCTAACGACCGCCTCAACGTCAACCTGGGGGTGCGGGTGGACAACTACAGTTACGTCGGCGCTTCGACCAACACCGGCGCGGCACGGAATTTCTGGTTCGCAAGCTTCAACCAGGACACGTGCTACGATACGCAGACGCTCACGCTCGTGGATCGCAGCGCCCTCGTCGGCTCCGGCGGCTGGAGCACGAACGCGCAGCGCCCTTGCTCGGCATTCGGCAAGCAGTACGTTGCGGCGAACCTTCAGAACGTGCCGGCCAGCTTCGACTACAACGTCCCGCAACCGCGATTCGGCGCGACCTACACGGTTAGCCCCAATACCGTCCTGCGGGCAAGTTACGGGCGCTACAACGAGCAGCCCAGCGCCGCCTACGAGCAGTACAACGGTTTGGAGCAGAATCTCCCCGACACGCTCGCGCAGTTTTACTCGCTCGGCTTCACGTCGCCCGGCCACGCCGTTGCTCCTTCGGTCTCGTACAACAGCGACTTCTCGATCGAGCACCACTTCCAGGGAACGGACATGTCGTTCAAGCTGACGCCGTTCTTGCGCCAGACGCAGGACCAAGTGGAGAACTTCTACATCAACTACACCGCGGGCATCACGTCCGGGCTCAACGCGGGAAATCAGACCTCCTCCGGCTTCGAATTTCAGTTCGACAAGGGCGACTTCAGCCGCAACGGCTTTGCCGGCCAGCTCTCCTTCGCGTACACCTACGCGACGGTCAAGTACAACGTGCTTCCCAATGGCACGACGGTTCTCTCGCCGATCAACTCCGGCATCGCGCAGTACAACGCGTACACGAAGGCTTGCGCGAGCGGCGGCGCGCACGGCGTCACGCAGTTCGGTCAGGCGCTGTGCGGCGCGACGACCGACGGGCGGCCCGCCGCCGCGTGCTATACGCCGCACGGCAATCCGGATCCCAGCTGCAAGCCGGGCGACGTCGCCAATCCGTATTGGCTCTCGCCCGCGTTCTCGCTGTACGATCCGTCGGCGGCGTATCTCCCGTACTCCATCTTTCCCGGAGGCGTCGGCTCGGGCGTCAACGCTTACAACTTCCCGTACGTGGCGACGCTGCTGCTCAACTACAAGCACGACCGGCTCACCGTGACGCCTTCCCTGCAGTTCGTCGCGGGCAACCGCTATGGCGCGCCGCTGACGACGCCGGGCATCGATCCGGCCGCCGGGTGCGGCACGCCGCTGCCGGGCGGAACGGCAGGCGACCCGCGTTACCCGTACGGCGCGGCCGGCGGGGGACCGTTCAACGCAAACCACGGCGGCTGTGCTGCCGCGCTCTCGATTCCCGATCCGTACACGGGCCAGTTCGACGCGATCGGGGCGTTCCGCGAGCCCGCACAGCTGCTCGGGCATTTGCAGATCGGTTACGAGCTCTCATCTCGCGTCAGCCTGTCCGTAACGCTGGCCAATCTGCTGCAAACCTGCTTCGGCGGCCAGCACACCGCCTTCACGTACTATTGGAGCAACCAGACCTGCACGTACACCAATCTCACCGGCGGACCCTACACGCCTCCGGTGGGAAACGCCTACAACCCCGGAGCCAACGTGCAGACGTTCCTGCGCTACCCTTACGAGCCGTACTTCGGAACGTACAACGACCAGACCAGCTCGCTCAACGAGCCATTCAATGCCTACGTCAGCCTGAAGGTGAAAATTTGAGCTACGACGCGATCATCGTCGGCGGCGGCCACAACGGCCTCGTGACCGCCTGCTACCTCGCTCGCGCAAAGTGGCGCGTCCTCGTTCTCGAGCGCCGTTACGTCGTAGGCGGCGCGTGCGTGACCGAAGAGATCTTTCCGGGCTTTAAGGTGTCCACCGCAGCGTACGTCAACAGCCTCTTCAGGCCGGAAATCATCCGCGACCTTCGACTACACGACTACGGCTTCGAAGCGATCGAGCGCAATCCGGCGTCGTTCTCACCCTTTCTCGACGGCCGCTACCTCATGCTCGGGACGGGCACCGGCAAAGACGTCGAGGAGATCGCAAAGTTCAGCCCTCGCGACGCGGAGCGCTACCCGAAGTACGAAGCGATGCTCGAGCGGGTCGCGTCGGTCGTCGAGCCGACGCTCACGCAAGTGCCGCCAAACCTCATCCATCCGAGCCTCGGGCAGCTGCTCGAAGCCGGCAAGATGGGCAAAGCGCTCCAGCGGCTGGGGCCCTCCATGGGCGAAGCGATCGAAGTGCTTACCGGCGCCGCGCGTCCGATCCTCGACCGGTGGTTCGAGTCCGAGGAGCTCAAAGGCACGATCGCGACCGATGCGATCATCGGCGCGTTCATGGCGCCGTCTATGCCCGGCACCGCGTACGTGCTCTTCCATCACGTGATGGGCGAGACCAACGGCAAGCGCGGCGTGTGGAGCTACGTTCGCGGCGGCATGGGCGGGCTCACCCAAGCGCTTGCGGCGGCCGCGCGCGACCTCGGCGTCGAGATTCGCACGGAAGCGGAGGTGGCTAAAATACTCACTCGCAACGGGCGCGCTACCGGCGTCGCGCTCGTCAACGGCGACGAGTTTCGCGCAAAGCGCGTCGCCAGCGGCGTCGATTGCCACCTTACGTTCCAGAAGCTCCTCGATCCGGCCGAGCTGCCGCCGGAATTCAACGACGCCGTCTCGCGCATTTCATACGACAGCGCCTCCTGCAAGATCAACGTCGCGCTCGAACGGCTTCCGAGTTTCACGGCGCTGCCGGGCCACGAACCGGGACCGCAGCACTTCGGGACCGTCCATCTCTGCCCCAATCAGGATTTCATCGAACGCGCCTACGACGACGCGAAGTACGGAAACATGTCGCGCGAGCCGGTCGTAGAGTGCACGGTGCCGTCCTCGCTCGACGGGACGGTCGCGCCGCCGGGCAAACACCTCATGTCCATGTTCACGCAGTACGCGCCGTATCGGCTCAACGACGGTCCGTGGACCGACGCGCTCCGCAACGAGTACGCCGACCGCTGCTTCGACGTCGTCGAGCGCTACGCGCCCGGATTCAAGGCGTCGGTAATCGACCGGCAGATCCTCACGCCCGTCGATCTCGAAGCGACGTTCGGGCTGACCGGCGGCAGCATCTTCCAGGGTGCGATGCCGCTGCATCAACTCTTCGCCTTTCGCCCCGTGCCCGGGTATGCGAGCTATCGCACGCCGGTCGGCGGGCTCTACCTGTGCGGCGCGGCGGCGCACCCCGGCGGCGGCGTGATGGGCGCCGCGGGCTGGAACGCAGCACGCGTCATGCTTGCGGGAAAGGGGTAGCGCCGTGCTCAGTCATTTTGCCGGGATTCATCCGCTGCTCGCGGCCGGCGTCCTCGTCAGCACGGCGGCAACCGATGCGGTCTACGTCTTCTTCACCGCCGCGGTTTCGGGCAAGCGGCGCATCTCCGCGGCGACCTGGAGCAGCGCGTGGTATCTGCTTTCCTCATTCGCGGTCATCACGTACACGCGGGACTGGACATACGTCCTCTTCGCGGCGGCCGGTTCGTGGATCGGCGCGTACGTCTCCATGTCGTTCCTGCACGCACCGCCGCGCGCCGCGCCGGCTTCGGTTGCGCCGCCGCTCGACTAGCGCGCTACTCGGGAACGAGCGCTTCCAGCCACTCGCGAACGTGCCAGCGCTCGACGACGCCGTTGACGACGAACGGGTCGCCGGCGGCAAACGATTCGGCCGCCTCGCGCGTCGTGAATATCCCCATCGCTCCTTCGCTCGGATTCGCAAAGGGGCCGATCATCAGCAGCGTGCCGGCCGACGCGTACTCGGCCCACCGCGCTGCGTGCGCGGCAACGTGGGCCGGCGCCTTGGTCGCGACCTCTGGAGATGCTTGATACCAGAGAACGTACTTCACGCAGCGCTACTTCGTTTGCGTGAAGTCGGCCGGAACGCTGAAGATCGGATCCGCCGGATCGATCGACCGCACGTGGCCGCGCTCGGTAACGAAGTTGACGTTATGACCCGCGCTGCCGGTGATCGAGACGACGTCGAACATCGAGAAGTGGCCGAGCGGCATCGGCGGGCCGCTCTGCTCGACGCTGAAACGCTGGTCGGCGCCGGACGAGGAGAGCTCGTTCATCAGCCTTGACGCGCCCGCGATGATTGCCAGACCTTGGCCACCCTGCATGCCGGACTGGCTGGACAGCACCGCTCCGCCGAAGCGGGCGCACTGCGGCACGGGGTTCGAGAAGCCCGCGAAGTAGGAGACGACGTCGGCGGTCTGCGTATTCGACTCGCCCGACGGCTTGGTTTCGGTCACCTTGACGTGCGAACTGAAGCCGTGCGTCGGCTCGCCCGACACCTGCAGCGGCCCCAACGACGTGTTGGAAACCGAGATCGCGATCTTCGTCCCGTCGCCTCCCGGCTTGCCCGGCGCCCCGCCGGAGCCCGACGAACCCGAGCCCGCGTCCATCGAGGCGACGTGGTACGTCTTCTTTGCTAAGTCGAGGGTCGTCACGGTGCGCGCCGCGCAGTCTACGATCGTCGCGGTTTGGAAGGCGATGTTGTCGGTGCGTTCCTTCGTGCCGGCTACGTAATGATGCTGCGCGACGCCGTTTTCCATGAGCGCGGTCATGCTTGCGCCCGTTGCCATCACTTGCTTGAGCTTGCCCATGAGACCGCCGCCCGTATCGGGCGGCGGCGAAACCTGCGCCGCGACGGAGAAATCCCCGTCGAAATCGCCGGGGTAGATCACGGCGGAGCCGCTGTTCTGCGCGAGCTTCGACACGGAATCCCAAGCCCAGCCGCCGGGCGAGGCGGCCGTGCCGAGCGGCGCGGCATAGACGAGCGCAACGACGCCGAGCGCGACGATGCGGAGCAATCGATGTATCAAACGTAATCCTCCGATGTAGCTCGTCGACTTCTTGAAAGGTCAGTCCGCCCCTGCGCGCCTGCGCGCCATCGCGGCCGCCGCAATCGCGAGGACCGCAAGCAGGGCGACGACGTTCGAGACGAGCGTGAAACGGTCGTTGATGGCCATCGAACCCATGGAAACGCCGCCGAGCGCGTTACCGATGACGCGTTCCATGACCGCACCGGCAAGCATCGCACCTAGGGTGAAGAGCGCGACGAACGTCCAAGCGACGCGCGGCGGGAAGGATTTCCGGTAAATCGCGATGAGCGGCAGAATGAGCAGGTCGCCGTAGATGAACGTCGTGTTCGCACCCAGCGGAATGCCGGCGTTCGCGAGGTAGCGCGCTACGGGGACGTTGCCCATCGAGCAGACGAACGTCGCGACCGCCACGAGCAAGCCGACGGCAAGCAAGAGCAGGTACCCGACGACCGGCACGGAGCCGACGCTTCGCAGCGCGGCCGCGAGCCACTCGGTCGGCACCAGCGCCGCGGCAAACCCCGCTATGAGGTACCCGACGACCAGTTCGGTGCGCAGCATGCGGACGTCGGCAAGCGCCGTGGCTGCGACCGCCGCCCACGTATCCGCCCGCGCCAGCGAAGCCAAACCGTGCGTGCCGGCGCCGGCGTCCGCATGGTGGTGCTCGCATCCCTCGTCGTCGTCCTCGTCGCCGGCGACCGGCCCGCGCAGCTCCTCCGAACGAAAGAGCAGCGAGAATCCCCCGGTGACGATCGCGATGATGATGACGCCGCCGAAAAACTCGGCAAAGGCGAACTTCCAGCCGAGCAGCGACCAGAACAGGATCAGGATCGCGACGTTCATGTTCGTGGACGAGATGAGAAAGGCGAACACCGAACGGACGTCGGCTCCGTTACGGTAGAATCCCCGCGCGGCGGCCGCGGCGCCGTACGAGCAGGCCGAGGAGATGATGCCGAACCCAGCTCCGTAGAGCAGGCCGCGCGGCCCGGGCCCGAGGTACCGGTGCATGGTCGCAGGCGTGAGCGCGACCTGCGCGATCGCCGAGACGAGAAATCCGAAGATCAGCCCGAACAGGCTGTCCCACAAGAATGCGCCCGCCTGCGCGAAGCCGGCGAACAGCGCGTGTGCGAGCGCGTCCAACATCACCCGCCGACGGGAACCGGCGCGTGCCCGAAGAGCGGCGGAATGAAGTGCCCTACCAAGTAGGAAAGGGCGAACACGCCGCAGCCGTAGAGTGCCACTTCGAACGCCTTGCGGATCGGACTGCGCTCGCTCAGCGTGCCGGCGTAATACCCGACGGCGAACAGGCTAAGCAGTGCGAAGAGCAGCGAGACGAGCGTCGAGCCGCCGATCGAAAGCGGCAGCATAAAAGCGACGATCGGCACGAGCGATCCGATGGCGAAGGATGCGCTCATCGCGAGCGGGCCGCGCAGTCCCTCGTCGTCGGCCTCGCGCGGATCGATGCCGAACTCGTCGCGCACCATCTCGTAAAGGTAGATGTCCGGCAGCTTCGTCAAGCGGCGCACGATCATCTCGGCTTCGTCTGCGCTGAAGCCCTTGAGCCGGTAGAATGCAACCTGTTCCTTAAACTCGCCTTGAGGGTCCGCGGCCATCTCGCGTTTTTCCAACTCGATCGTGGCCTGCACGACCTCGCGCTCGGACTTGCGCCCCAGGTATTCCCCGACGCCCATCGAGAGAGCGCCGGCGAGGAGGGCAAGAAAACCGCTGATGAACACGGCCGAGCGATCGCCCTCGGCGACGCCGACGCCCGTGATGATGCCCAGCGTCGTCAGAATCCCATCCTGCATCCCGAAGACGATCTCGCGGATGCTCCGCCGCTTCTCGAGCGTGCGGCGCTGCTGCGTGTCCGGGATGCGCGGCCGCGCCTGCTGCAAGCCGGCAAGATCGATCGCGACGTCTTGAAGCGGCGCGGTCGGATCGGCGGAGCGACTCTGATCCGGCATACGACGCCCCGTTGCCGCTCGGCTCGGTCAACTCCTACGCGACGATAGGCGTCCGCGCACCGGCGTCCAAGGTACGCACATGGCTAGAGCGTTACCGACCGTGGCCGTCGTCGCCGGCCTCATCTCCGCAACCATCCTTCCGGCCCGCGCCGCCGACTGGCCGACGTTCGGCTACGATTCCGCGCGCAGCGGCTTCAACGCCGCCGAACGCGCGATTACGCCGGGTAACGTGCATCGCTTGCGCGAGCGCTGGCAGATCGCACTCGGTTCCGTTGCCGATTCGACGCCGATCCTGCTGACGCACGTGCGAGTCGGGCGGTTCTATCGGCCGATGCTTTTTGAGACGACGAAGAACGGCGTCACGCTCGGCATCGAGGCGACGTCGGGCCGTATCGTTTGGCACTTTGCCACGAACGGCCCGAACATCACCGACTCCACGCCCGTCGCCGATCCATCGGGTGAGGCGATATACGTTCCGGGCGTGGACGGAAAAGTGCACAAGCTCGACGCTTCGACGGGCCGCGAGCGGCAGGCGCCGGGATTCCCCGCGCGCATCACGCGGATGGACGCAACCGAAAAGGACGCGTCGCCGCTCAACCTGGCTAACGGCTACCTCTATGCGACGACGTCGGGGTATCTCGGCGACGCTCCGCCCTACGACGGACACGTCGTCGCCGTGAACCTGGCCTCCGGAAAGGCCTCCGTATTCAACTCTCTCTGCAGCAAAGACAGGAAACTGCCCACGGCAAACTCGTGCTCGCAGCAGCGCTCGGGCATCTGGTCGCGAGGCGGAGCGGTGATAGATCCCGATTCTGCGATGAACGGGGCCGTGTACGCCTCCACCGGAAACGGCGATTTCGACGCCGGCTCCGGCGGCGACGACTACGGCGATTCGGTCGTCTCCGTAACGGCCGATCTTTCGTCGCTCCTCGGCAGCTACACGCCGCCCGACTATCAGCAGCTCGAGAACAACGACGTGGATCTCGGAAGCACGTCGCCCGCACTTCTGCCGCGACAGGCCGCAGGATCGACGCCGCTGATGCTCGTGCAGGGCGGAAAGGACGCCGTCCTCAAACTCGTCAACCGGTCGCCGCTTCCCGGCGTCGGCAACGAGCTGCAGCTCGTCGACTTGCCGGCGGCGCTCTTCTCGACGCCCGCAGTGTGGACCGACGCCTCCGGCAACGCGTGGATCTTCATGGGATTTCCGTCGGTGGTGCAGGCCTATCGCCTGCAATACTACTCGCAGGGCAGCAAGCTCGTCGGCGTTTGGCAATCCAGCGCGGGCGAGACCTCGGGCGAGGGCACGTCGCCCGTCGTCGCCGACGGCATCGTCTTCGTCGCATTCGACGACGCGATCGTCGCTCTCAACGCGCTCAACGGCACGGAGCTCTGGAGCAGTGCGATGCGAAGCGCCGGCAAGACGATCGGGCCGGTGCATTGGGAGAGCCCCATCGTCGTCAACGGCTGGGTCTACTGCTCGGACGAAAACGGCCAGCTGACCGCGTACGCGCTGCGTTAAACTCGCGGCGCCCCCAGGAACGGCCCGATCGCGCGGTCGAGCCCGCGCCGCTGCTCGGCGGTCAGCGGCGCTTGCGGCGGCATCGCGCGTTCCCAGACGGCGTCCGCGCGCAAACGCGCCGTGAGATAGCGCATCGCGGGAACGAGCGGCGGACCGGCGAGCGCTGCGCGACGGAGGCTCAACGTCTCGGCACGCTCGCGCCCGCGCGCTGAGAAAACTTCGAGCGCGAGCTCCGGCCAGAGCGCGACGCTGCCGGAGATGCAGCCGGCCGCGCCGGCCGCCAGCGCGCGGTCTAAATCGCTTTCCGAGCCGGGAAAGACGTCCAGCGACGGGTGGCGCGCTACGATTTCAGCCTGCAGCCGCGAGTCGTTCGAGCTATCTTTGATGCCCGCGATGCTCTCGGGGAATGCCGCGACCAGCCGCGAGGTGAGCTCGAGGTCGAACGTGATGCCGCTCATGGCCGGAAAGTTGTACAAGAGCAAGCCGCGCGACGGCACGGGCGCCGCCGACAGCAGCGCGTCGAAGAAAGCCACGACGCCGTCGTCGCACGCGTCGCGAAAGAAAAACGGCGGCATGACGAGCGCGGCGCCGAACGCGCAATCGAACGCGCAGCGCGTCAACCGGACGGCATCGGCGAGCGATGCCGCGCCGGTTCCGACCATCATGCGCTCCATCGGCAACGCCGCGGCCGCGAGCGCTTCCATGAACGCCGTGCGGCGATCGATGCCGAACGACATCGCCTCACCGGTCGTCCCCAGCACCGCGATCCCGGCGCAGCCGCGATCGAGCAGTTCGCGGTAGTACGCGATCGCACGAGGAGCGTCGGGTTCGAAGCGCTCGGTTACCGGCGTGAGGACCGCCGGCCAGATCCCCTTCATCGGCGCGCCAGCGCTCCGCGAACGAAGAATGCGAGGTTCGCGGGACGTTCCGCCAGCCGCCGCATCAAGTAGGGGAACCAAAATTCGCCGAACGGCACGGCGAGACGGACGCGATAACCCCGTGCGACCAACGCGCGGGCGAGCGGTTCGGAAATGCCGTAGAGAAGCTGAAACTCAAAGCGTCCTCGCTCGGGCAGACCGCGCGCTCGAGCTGCGCGCTCCACGCGCTCGACGATCTTGGGATCGTGCGTGGCGATCGCCGTGTATCCATCGCTCGAAAATGCTAGTTCGACGAGCCGCAAATAATTGTCGTCAACGTCCCGCTTCTTGGGATACGCCGTCGCGGGCGGTTCCAGATAGGCGCCTTTGACGATGCGAACGTTGGGTTCCATCGGGAGCATCGCCGTCAGGTCGTCGCGGCTGCGGTAGAGATAGGACTGCAGCACGAACCCGACTGCGCCGCCGCCCGCGCGTAACCGCCGGCAGATGTCGAGCGTCGCGTCCACGTAACGCGACTGTTCCATATCGAGCCGGATGGTGTTGCCGGTTTCGCGGGCCGTCTCGGCAATGCGCGTGGCGTTCCGGTATGCCAGCTCCGGATCGATATCGAGGCCGACGTGCGTAAGCTTCAAAGCGACGTTGGCGTCGAGACGCCGGCCGGCAAAGGTCTGCAGGAGGCGGCAATACCGGGCGGTCACCTCGCGAGCCTCGCCCGAATCGCGCACGCTTTCGCCCAACAGCGTCGCCGCCACCGCGAAACCTCGCTCGTTGAGGGCGCGCACGACCGGTAGAAACTCCTCCTCGCTCTCCCCGGCGACGAAACGCCGAGCGCCCCATCGCATGCCGTACCGCGTCACGGCGCGCCGCACCAGCGCGCTATCCGCAGCGGCGAGGATCGCCGTTCGCAACGGCCGGTCGATCGCGGAACCCACCCTCTCACCTTCGGGCGCCTAGCCCGTGCATCTTCCCGCGCGGCGCGGGCACGGTAGGAGCTCTCGGCAGCGAGCGGAAGGGCGGCCCGATGAACGTCAGGTGGGTGCTCGCTGCCGCCATTCTGGGATCGGCGATGACGTTCATCGACGGCACCGCCGTCAACGTTTCTCTGCCGGTCATTCAGCGCGAGCTCCACGCGACGACGGCGCAGACGCAGTGGGTGATCGAGGGCTACGCGCTCTTCCTCTCTGCCCTCATTCTGCTGGGCGGCGCGCTCGGCGACGTTTACGGGCGGCGGCTCGTGTTCGCGATCGGCATCGCAATCTTCGCGGGCGGATCGCTGGCCTGCGCGCTTGCCGGCAGCGCCGCAACGCTCATCGTCGCGCGCTGCGTCCAAGGCGTCGGCGGCGCGCTCTCCACACCCGGTAGTTTGGCGCTCATCAGTGCGGCATACCGGGGCGAGGCGCGCGGACGAGCGATCGGACTGTGGTCGGGGTTTTCCGCGCTTACGTCAGCGTTCGGGCCGATTCTCGGCGGCTGGCTCACGCAGAACTTCTCGTGGCGGTACGTCTTCATCATCAACGTTCCGATCGCGGTCGCGGTGCTGCTCGCGCTCGCGCTGCGCGTGCCTGAAAGCCGCGACGCCTCGGCCACCCGCAAGGTAGACCTCGCCGGCGCCGCTCTGGCAACCCTCGGCTTGGGGCTGTTCGTCTACGGACTGATCGGAATGAACGCCGGGCGCGTATCGGCCGTTTCAATTTTGACGGCCCTTGCGGGCGTCGCGACGCTGGCGCTCTTCTTTCTGTTCGAGCGCCGGACGCCCGATCCGATGGTTCGCTGCGATCTCTTCGCGTCGCGGAGTTTCACTGCGGCAAACGTCTACACGTTCTTTCTGTACGCCGCGATCGGCGGGAGCCTCTATTTCGTGCCGTTCGTGCTGATCAACGTGCACGGCTACTCGCCGACGGCGGCGGGCGGCGCGCTCCTTCCGTTCATCTTCATCATGGTCGTCTCGTCTCGATGGTCCGGCGGCTTGGTCGCGAGGATCGGGCCGCGGACGCCGCTCGTGCTCGGCGGGATCCTCGCCGGTTTCGGCTTTCTCGCTTACGCGCTGCCGGGGACGGGCGGGTCGTACTGGAGCACGTTTTTCCCCGCCGCGACGGTGCTTGGATTGGGCGGCGCGCTCTTCGTCGCACCGTTGACGACGACGGTGATGAACTCGGTACCCGTGGATCACGCCGGCCTTGCGTCCGGCGTGAACAACGCCGTCGCCCGCACGGCCGGATTGATCGGCATCGCCGTTCTCGGAATCATCGTAACCGCCGCGCCTTCGTATCTCTACGGGTTTCGCGGAGCGATGATCGCCTCGGCGCTCCTGGCGTTCGCCGCCGCTGCGGTTGCCGCGAAGGGATTCCGTCGCTTCGTGCCCGCCTAACGCTCCTCCAGCACCGCAAAGGCCGCTTCCAGATCCGCGATCAGGTCCCCGGTCGCTTCCAGGCCGATACTTAGGCGCACGAGACGGTGATCGTACGCAGGTCTTCCGGAGTCGGGTGCGATCGTGTAGGCGACCGCAAGGCTCGTCGTGCCTCCCCAACTGTAGCCGATCTCGAAAACGTCGAGCGCGTCGACGAACGCGCAGACCTCTTCGCGATCCGGTCCGGGCTTGAGCACGAAGGAGAACACGCCGGACGAACCGCTGAAGTCGCGCTTCCAGAACTCGTGCCCGGGGCACGTGGGAAACGCCGGATGCAGCACGAGTTCGACCTCGGGGCGATCGGCAAGCCAGCCCGCAATCGCCAACGCCGATCGTTCGATCGCGTCGAGCCGCACCGCGAGCGTCTGCAACCCGCGCAACGCGAGGCTGCAATCGTCGGGCGAAACGCTCAATCCCAAAACTTGACGCGCCTCTCCAAGACGCCGGTACAGGCTCTCGTCGCGCACCGTAATGGAACCCAAGAGCAAATCGCTGTGGCCGCCCACATATTTCGTCAGCGCCTGCAGCGTCACGTCAACGCCGTGCGCGAAGGCATCGAAGAGCACGCCTGCCGACCACGTATTGTCGAGTACGACCTTTGCGCCGCGCGCGCGCCCGGCGGCAACGATTGCGGGGACGTCTTGAACTTCCATCGTGACGGAGCCCGGGCTTTCGGTCCAAATCAGGCGCGTGTTGTCGCGGACGAGCTCGGCGATGCCGCCGCCAATCCCCGGCTCGTAGAACGTCGCCTCGACTCCCAGTCGCGACAGCAGCGCCGTCGTCAGCAGACGGTTCGGACGATAGACGCTGCTGGGAAGCAGCACGTGATCGCCCGCATGCAGCAGCGCCAGGTCCACGAGCGCGATCGAAGCTTGGCCGCCGGGGGCTAAGAGCGTGTGCGTGCCCCCTTCCAATTCGCAAATGCGCGAAGCCAGCTCCAGCGACGTCGGCGTTCCATAGAGCCCATAGGTGTAGCCCGCGCGCAGCTGATTCCAGTCGTCGTTCACCGCCGCAGCGGACGCAAACAGGGTCGTCGAGCCGCGATAAACCGGCGTTACAAGCGAGCGATACCCCTCGGGCAGACCGGCATGGTGGTGGATGAGCCGGGTTCTCCAGTTCCGCTTCATGCGGGCTCGTGCTTCATAGCGCAGGTCGCGCGGGCCTGCGGCGACGTATTGCAGGGGATGAAGTGCTACTTCTTGCGGCACGGGCTTGCCGGCGATCCCGGCGAGTGGAACGGCCGCGACTTCGATCGTCCTCTGACGACCGCCGGACGCGAGCGGATGGCGCGCGAAGCAAAGACCATCGAAGAACTCGCCCTCGACCTCGACTGCATCGTCACCAGCCCGCTCGTGCGCGCCCGCCAAACCGCCGAGATCGTCGCCCAACGATTAGGCCTGCGCAAGAAGCTCGTCGAGGACGATCGACTCGCCGGCGGCTTCAATGCCGACCGGCTCGCGGAGATTCTGGAGGCGCACGCGGGTGCAGCCGCGCTCATGCTCGTCGGCCACGAGCCCACGATGAGCGCGACGATCGGCCGGCTCATCGGGGGCGGGCATATCGAGCTAAAGAAGGGCGCGCTGGCCTGCGTCGAGATCGCCGATCCATCGTCACCGCGAGGTACGCTCCTCGCGCTGATTCCGCCGAAAGTCCTCGCTACATAGCCCGTTTGCTAAGGAGTTCCACTATGAAAAGATCTCTCGTTCGCGCGGCCGCCGCGCTCGTTACCGGCGCGTTTGCGTTATGCGGGTGCGGCGGCGCGGGCAGCGCCGGCGTCCCGGCAGCCGGCGCGCAGTCGCAAGCCGCGCGTCCCCAAGGCGGCACCGGCACGACGAACGTCGCCGGTCAGTACGCAGGTACGGTCCAAGACAGCGCTTCGGGCGCCGGCTACGCATCCGCGTCGCTGGCGCAATATGGGGGCGGCGTCGGAGGCCAGCTCGACTTTCAGTACGGCACGTCTACCGTCACCGCGCAAATCGGCGCGCTTCTCGCAAGCGGCGACGCGCTTCCGGGTACGCTCGTAGCCGGCAGCCGGCCCTGCTCGTTCGGCGTCAGCGAAACGTACGACGCGACGAAGCACAAGCTCGTTGGATCGTACAAAGCCTATAGCGGCTGCCGAGGCGAATCCGGCAGCTTCACACTCAAGGAGCAATGCTACTACCCTCGCAATCGCGGCGGCAACGATACGATCAAGCCCGATACGCCCGGGCTCAAGCCGTGCGGTAAGTAGCCGTCGCGCGGGCGGCCGCAACATCCAACGACCAGGCCGCCCCTTCGGCAAACAGCGCCGCAAGCTCCACGTCGTCTAAGCGGCTCGACAGCGAGCCGCGGAGGCCCTCGAGGATGGTGCGGTCGTGAGCGACCGGCTCCCATTTCACCTCTCGAAAGCGCGCCTGCGCGTACCCGAGCAGCCGCGCCGCCTCGCGGGCGTCGCTTTCGCTAACTGCCGCCGCGAGGTACGATATCGCGTTCGGCGCGCAGATGGGGTGGCCGGCTGCGGCTGCGAGCGCCAGCCCTTCGCAAGCAAACGGCGCCGCAGCCGCGGCATCGCCCAGCGCGAGGTAGTAGCTCGCGATGTCGGTGTTCACGTGCATCGAGAGGTCCTCGCTCGCGAGCCGGCGCGCCTGTTCCGACCGCTTTGCCGCAGCACGATACTCGTGCGCTTCCGCTTCGAACTGCGCCCACCATATCAACGCCCGCGCCGTCTCGTCGTCCCGGCCGAGCGATGCGAAGATCTCGGCGGACTCAGCATAGCAGCCGCGGACGCGATCGGCGCCTTCGGGCGCGAGCGCCGCCGCGCAGCGCAGCAGCGTGTAGGCCAAGAGGCGACGATCGCCCGACTCCCGTGCGTAGCGCAGCGCTTCGTCGGCGGCCGGGCGCGCCTCATCGTAGCGCGACTGGCGAGCCGCCTGGCTAGCCACTTGCGAGAGCGCGCGCGCCAGACCGCGGCCGTCGTGCGCGTCGCGATAGAGCGTTGCAGCCGCACGCGCCTCGACCAGCACGTTCTCGATACCGCCCTGATTGTTGTAGAGCATCGACAAGACGTGCCGCAGTCGCGCCTCGTCTTCTTTGGAAAGCGCAACGCCGGAGCTCAGCGCCTGCTCGCAGCGCGCGACGCCTTCTGCCAATAGCGAAAGCCGCGAGAAGACGGGTGCCACCCACCCCGCGATCTGCGCGCCGAGTTCGAGATCGCGTTTCTCGTCGAGACTCCACTGCAGGGCGGCGCGCACGTTGCCCAGCTCCCGGGCGAGACGGGCGAGCCAATCCGAGCTGGGATTCGTTTCCCACGCGCCGTAGCCGTCGCGCGCGACTGCAGCAAACGCCCGCGCGTGGCGTTCGCGCAGATCCGCCGTCTCGCCGGCTTCTTCGAGCCGCTCCGCGGCGTATTGACGTATCGGTTCGAGCAGGCGGTAGCGATACTCCGGCTCGCGAGCGTCCACGGCAACGAGCGACTTGTCTACCAGCGAGGAAAGCGTATCGAGCACGACGAGTTCGTCCGGCGACCCTCCTGCGCCGACCGCGGTTGCGGCGGCGAGCGTGAAGCCGCCGACGAAAACCGCGCAGCCGCGCAAGAGCGCCCGCTCGCCGTCGTCCAGCAAGTCGTAGCTCCAATCCACGAGAGCCCGCATCGTCTGCTGACGCGGGCGCCGGTCGCGGCCGCCCGCGAGCAGCCGCAGATCCAAATGTTGCGACAGCGTCTCCACCGACATCGTGCGCACGCGCGCGGCGGCCAGCTCGATCGCGAGCGCAATGCCGTCCAGCCGCCGGCAGATTTCCTCAACCGTCGCCGTGCCGCCGGCGGCGTTAAACGACGGCGCGGCGGCAAGCGCGCGATCGTTAAAGAGCCGCACCGACGACGCAAGATCGAGCGTCGAGAGCGGAAAGACCCGCTCTCCGAGGATTCCCAGCGATTCGCGGCTGGTCGCAAGCACGCTCGCATGCGCGCAAGCGGCCAAGATCGCGGCGGCGACGCGCGCGACGCCGCCGATGACGTGCTCGCAGTTATCGAGCACGAGCAGCAGTTCGCGCTCGGCGAGATACGCTACGAGCGTATCGAGCGGCGGCGCGCTCGAGCTCTGATCGGCGCCCAATGCCGACAGAATCGCGCTTTCGATGGAATTTTCGCTCGTTATGGCCGCGAGGTCGACGAACCAGGCGCCATCGCGTAGATCGTTGAGCACGCCCGCGGCCGCGCGCAGGGCCAGCCGCGTCTTACCGATGCCGCCGGCACCCAGGATGGTAACGAGGCGAGATTCTTTCAGCGCGCTCTCGACGCGCGCAACGTCTTCGCTGCGGCCAACGAAGCTCGTCGTCTGTGCGGGCAGGTTGTTCGGCGGCGTTTCCAGCGCCCGCAATGCCTGGAACTCGGAAGACAGGTCCGGAGCGAGCGCCTGATACACGCGCTCGGGCTCTTGGAAGCCGCGCAACGGAATGGTGCCGAGATGGCGCAGCCCGATGCCGTCGGGAGCGGCTCGCTCGACGAGATCGGCGGCTGCACCCGAAAGCAGCACTTGTCCGCCGTGCGTGGCGCCGAGCAGTCGAGCCACGCGGTTCACGGCGGTCCCGAAGTAATCGCCATCGCGCTCGTCGGCTTCCCCGGCAGCGATCGCCATGCGCACCCGAAGCCCGCCGACGCCTTCGAATCCTTCGGCGGCGATGCGCCGCTGCGCGCCGACCGCAGCGTCGAGCGCCTCGCCGGCCGTCCAAAACGCCGCGCAGAATGCGTCGCCGATGGTCTTGAACACGTAGCCGCGCCGCGACGCTATCTCAACGCGAAGAATCTCGTCGTGACGGCGCAGGGCCTCGCGCATCGCCTCGCCGTAGGCGTCCCAACGCAGCGTGCTCCCCTCGATGTCGGAGAAAAGAAACGCCACCATACCGGTCGGAACAGGGGCCTGCTCCACAGTCGGCTGCACTTCGGCGAGACGACGCCTTTGCCTACTGCGCGGAGCGGGCGCGCCGTTGCAACCGCCGGCGGCGCGGCGGCGTCTTTGGCGGTATGCAAAACGTACGAGAGATTCAACGCCACCCGTCTCCGGGGGGACGCCCTCAGCCGCTGGCGTTCCACGCCGGGCGCCTCTGGGCAGGTTCCTGGGACGACGACAAACTGCGCGCGATCGATCCAGAGAGCTGGAAGGTCGTCGAAGAGGTGACATCGCCGGGCAGGCCCTACGGCATCGCCGCGTTCGACGGCGCGCTTTCAGTCGTCATCGCGCTCGGCGACGACGACCGTTACATCTGCCGCTTCACTCCGGGCAAAGGCTTCGACCTCGAAGGCAAGATCGCGTGTCCGGATTTCACCGGTTCGCACCTCGCCTCCGACGGCGAGAAGCTCTACCTTTGCCAGCAGGGCAAACACCGGATTCTAGAACTCGGCGACGGCAACGGCGTCGCGCGAGAGATCGCGCTTCCGACCCGATGCCCCGGTTTTGGTTTCGACGCCGCCGGCGAATGCTACATGATCACCGCAGACGAGGAGTTCGAGAACCTCGAGTTCGCGCGCTTCGACCTGCGTGCGAGCGTGCCGGCACCCGCACCGATTGCATCGGTGCCGTTCGACGGCCGGGCCCTTGCGTTCGACGGAAGCAACTGGTGGACGAGCGACCGTGAGGTAAGCCAGATCGTCTCCTTCTCCGCGTCATCATAGCTTCGTCGACGGCCGCTTGCGGCTTCGCGCATGGGTGATTCGAAGACGCCCGTCGCTCGCGTCCTGCTCGCTCCTGCTCGTCCACTTTTCCGGGTCGGCAAGCTTTGAAACAGCCCTCCATGGCTGGCCCGGAAAAGCTGGACGCTTCTCGCCACCCATGCGCGAAGCCGCAAGCGGCCGTCGATTCCGCCCAGGATGACCGCGTCCGTTTACCTGTTTATGCGGAGCTGAAGCGTCTTTACGAGCGTCTGCGACGACGACGGGTCGGTGACGGTTATGCGCACGGACACGCTCTGCTGGCCCATGAGCGCGCTTAGCGCGACGGTGATCTTGAAGTTTCCAAGCTGTCCGGCCGTCGTCGAGCCCTTGAACTGACCCGTGACCGACGGCGTGGGCCCGGCGGTCACCGTCACCTGTCCGTAGGCAATGGTGTTGCCCTGGATGACGAACGTCGAGCCGACCGGCTGGTCCGGGGGCGGCTGATTGATCGTGAGCTGCATCTGAGGCGGCCCGGAGCGGACGACCGAAAACGACCACGAGCGCTCGAAGGGATAGCCGGCCCCGTCGCGTCCGGAGACGCGCACTTTGTGCGGACCGAAGTCCAGCGGCGCAGGCGGCTTATAAGAGAATCCGGTCGGCGATAGACCGCTTCGCGTGGTGATGTCGGTGCCGTCTATCCAAATGCGGACGCTTCCCGGGTTAACGCGGCGGCTGAACTCCGCCGCAATAGTCACGAACCGGTTAGACACCCGCGAGTCCGGTTCGGGCTGCGGCGCGCGCATGAAGACGACGTTCGACGGCGGATTCGGCGGAGGCATCGGCGGGTTGGGAGGCGGAGGCGGCGGACCGCCGGCTGCGATGGAAACGGAGTTGCTCGACGAGTCGTAACCCACTTGCGCGCCGAGCGATTGCGCGACGAACCGCAGCGGCACGTACGTGGTGGCGCCGACGATGAACGGCGCGACGTCGAGGGCCTGCGGCTGTCCGTTTATCGTGGCCTGCGTCGAACCAATCGTGAGCGATACGGTGGTGCTGCCCTTCGTCGCGTTGATCGTGCCCGCGGAATACACCACGGAGGCGCCGAGGCGTTCGAAGATGCCGCGCAGCGGCACAAAGACTCGTCCGGCTTTTTCGATCGGCCCCGGGTTGAGGTAGAGCGGCTGGCCGTTGACGTTGACGGTGACGGCCTGTGCCGACGCGGCAGTCGGCGCCCCGGCAACGGCAACGCAGGCGATCGAGGCAACGATCAGCGTACGAAACAGCGGCGAAAACATCGTAAAGCACCTCCGAAACGGGCTTGAGTAGCGTTAAAGGAATGCACCTTGCCCGGGCCCATTCCTGCCCTTGCCGGGTCGGTCCAATTTCAACGTACCCAAAAAACCCCGCTTCAGACTAGCAGCGGGCTTGAGCGGGTACGCTTCCTCTAGCTAGGTCGCGTTCCCGCCTCACCGGCGAACGTGCGGCTGATCGGTGCCGTGCTCGCCCCCACACTCGTGGCATACCTCGATCGCGTCGTGCGTCTTTTCGGCAAGCGTCATCTGCGCCTCCAATAGCGCGTCGCGCCGTTGCGGCGACGGAGCTTCGGCGAGATCTCGCTCGGCGTGAGCCTTCTCTTCGGCAGCGTCGCGAAGCTCAAAAATTGCGTCAACCTTGTTCTTAGCATGCTCTGCCATCCAGCTATGATGGAACATTTGGTTCCTAATCGCAAGAGGACTCGCGATCTAGGCTTCAAGGCCCTCGCTTGGCAAAGGGCTTGGCCCCGAACTATCCGTAACTATCGCTCCAGTGGCAGCTCGAATGAACGTCGTACTGCTCGTCGGCATGGCCGTCGTCGCGCTTGCCGCTTGCGGCGGCGCGAGTGCGCCGGTGCCCGCTGCGTCGGTGCTTCCCAAGGCCGCGAAAATCCAGCACGTCGTCATTATCATGCAGGAGAACCGCAGCTTTAACGATCTCTTTTACGGCTTTCCCGGCGCGCGGACGGCAACGTACGGCTACGACTCGCGCGGACGGAAGATCGAACTGTTGCCGGTCGGCCTGGAGGCCACCTGGGATCTCGACCACAGCTCGTACGCGTTCTTTACGGCCTGCAACGGGAAGGGCAGCCTGCCCGGCACCGATTGCCGGATGAACGGCTTCAATCGAGAGTACGCAGCGTGCGGGCACAGCGGCTATCCGCCTTGCCCGATTCCGCACCCGCAATACGCTTACGTGCCGCACGACGAAACCCAGCCCTACTTCGACATCGCAAAGCGCTACGTCTTAGCAGACGAGATGTTCGGATCGCATTTCGACGCGAGCAGCTTCATCTCGCATCAATACATCATCGCGGGCCAAGCCAGCTCGGCGGTAGATTATCCGGCCAGCTACTGGGGCTGCGAAGGAGGGCCACCCGATAAGATC
The DNA here is from genome assembly GCA_963790985.1 of Vulcanimicrobiota bacterium. Lineage (GTDB taxonomy): Bacteria > Vulcanimicrobiota > Vulcanimicrobiia > Vulcanimicrobiales > Vulcanimicrobiaceae > Cybelea. The sequence continues at coordinate 475,428 of CAWBQB010000003.1, read as the reverse complement.
GGCACGATTACGCTGCAGCGCCAGTACGGGAAGAACGTCCGCGCGTGTTTCGACAACACCACGTTGGGAGACGAACTGGATGCCGCGGGCCTCTCGTGGGCGATGTATACCGGAACCATCAACGGGGACGGCGGCTTCTGGAACGGATACCAGGCGGTCAGACACATTTTTTACGGTCCCGACTGGCACAAGGACGTCGTTACGCCGCAAACGCGCTTTTTCGACGACGTCGAGAAGGGCCGGCTGCGCAACGTGAGTTGGGTGCTCCCTACGTGGGAGAACTCCGATCACTCCGGCAGCGGCTCGACGACGGGGCCTTCGTGGGTGACGTCGCTCGTCAACGCGATCGGCAAGTCGCAATACTGGAACTCGACGGCCATTTTCATTTTCTGGGACGAATACGGCGGCTGGTACGATCCCGTTGCGCCCGCGATGGTGGATTACGACGGGTTAGGCATGCGGATGCCGTTGCTGATCGTCTCGCCGTACGCGAAGCGGGGCTACGTCTCGCACGTGCACTACGAGCACGGCAGCATTCTGAAGTTCGCCGAGGATCAATTCGGGCTGGCGAGACTCGCGGCCAGCGACGCGCGCGCCAACTCGCCCGAGTCCGACGCCTTCGACTTCAATCAACCGCCGCGAGCGTTCGTGCCGATCAAAGCGCCCCACGGCGAAGCGTACTTTCGCCGACAGCCTCCGGATAACCGGATTCCCGACAGCCAGTAACGGTATCCGAAGGGCGCTGCACCGCTTCCAAAAGCGCCGCCGACGGAGTGATCCCCAGCCCAGCCCTCATAGCTGAGGATCACAGCGATCGTAGCGGCCGCCATAGGAAGCACTGAATTGAACGACCCGCTGCAGCTCTTCGGCAACGTGGTCGATCAGCGTTGAGCGAGAGGCGAGCAGCCAGTATTTACTCGCATTCTCGTACGTTTCGGCCGTCTTGACTGCGAAGCCGTTTTGTTCGAAAACCGCCCTTGCAGCAGCCCTATTACGTTCGTCCCGAAAATACATTTGGTGCTCGAGCGCTACGAGCTCGGAGCCGGGTGGCAGACGCAAGCGAAGCGTCGCGATGAGCTGCTCCCGGTCCGCTTTCTGGGCTTTGCGGAGCCGTCGCAAAGAAAGCGAGTCGCCTGCGTACCGCAGCAAGAAACCCGCGAACGCCGCGGAATAATGATGAAGCCGGCGAGCAGCCGGCTTGAGGTGACGAATTTTGGTGGAGCTGTCGGGGTACTGCCCCCCGAGTCCAAGAAGCCTAACCGGCGCGTTCTCCAGGCTCAGCCTCGAGTTTGTCTTGTTCGACCGTACGCCTCGAAGCGTGGCTTACCGGCCGCTGCAGATCCTTTATCTCGCACGAGCGTCGAATCACGCGCGCGTGCCAGCCCGAGTTGATGACCGGAGAGCAGAGTGGTTCGGGCCGACTCTCTGCGTCCGGTGACTAGCCTAGATTAGGCAGCCAGTGCGTATTCGTGATTGGCAGATATTGCCGTTGCGATCGTTTAAGGAGAGCTCGCAACTCCGCCTGCTGACACCGATCACGGATCCTCTTGTCGAACCTATTTCAGCCCCGCGACCACCCAGTATAACACGGCCGCGCAACCCGCAGTTTCGGGTACCGGCGGGGGAGCCCCAGCTCCCCCGGCAGGGTTCTTATGCGGCAGCGCCCGATTCGGACTTGCCCATCTGCGCCATGAGGGTCGAGACGACCATCATGATGATCGCGCCGTAGAGGTTGGCGAGCCAGCCGCTGATCTCGCCGCTGTTGCTGAAGCCGGGCGCGATCCAGACCGTGAGAGCGAAGAGTATGTAGTTGATGACGATGGAAAAGAGCCCGTGCGTGAGCCAGGTGATAGGGAATGAAATGAGACGGAGGATCGGCCCGATCAGCATATTGACCAAACCGAAGACGATCGCCGCGACGATCGCGGTCCAGACCGTTACGTTGTGGTTGAAGCCGGGGACGAACTTAGCGATAAGGTAGAGGGCGATCGCATTCACGAGGAACCTGAGCAGTAAGTTCATGGTTTTTGACCTCCTTCGAGCTCCTGCTTTATCTTTGCGGCCAACGCGGGCGTCATCCCTTTGACTGCCGCAATTTCACCCAACCCCGCGCGCTTGATGCCCGCGGCCGAGCCGAACGTCTCGAGCAGCCGTTTCTTTCGAACGGGGCCAACCCCGGCCAGTGCATCGAGCGCCGAGCGCGTCATCCCCTTCGCTCGCCGCTGGCGGTGGTAGGTCACCGCAAAGCGGTGGGCCTCGTCTCGAATGCGCTGGACGAGATGGAGCGCCGGCGAGTTGGGTGGCAGCACGATGGGCTCGGCCTGGTTCGGTACGTAGAGCCACTCGTGTTCCTTCGCCAGCCCCGCCACGGCAAGGCCGGTCATGTCGAGCTCCTCGAGCACCTCGACCACCGCTCCAAGCTGGCCTTTTCCGCCGTCAATGAGCAGCAGGTCGGGCTTCTTGTTGAACTTCTCCTTCTTCGCTAACTCGCGCTCCAGCGGCGAGTCGACGCGGTCGGTTTCGCGACGGAGGTAGCGCAGGCGGCGCCGCAGCGTCTCCTGCATCATCGCGAAGTCGTTCGGCCCGCGATCGTACTGTATCTTGAAGCGCCGGTAGTCGCTCTTCTTGGGGCGCCCTTCGGCGAATACGACCATCGAAGCCACCGGATTGGTCCCACCGATGTTCGAGACGTCGTAGCACTCGATGCGGTGCGGCGGCTCGGGCAGCTCCAATGCGTCGGCAAGGTCGGTAAGGGAGCGCGCCTGCGCCGTTTCCTGGATCTCCTGGTGCGCGAGAAACGCTTTGAGATTCTGCTCGGCGTTCTTGCGGACGAGGCGCAGGTAGTCGGCTCGGACGCCGCGCTGCGGCTGCAGGATGCGCACGCGCTGCCCCTTGAGCGCCGAGAGCCACGTTTCGATCGTGGCTCGTTCGACCGGAAGCGCCTCGACGAGGAGCTCCTTCGGAACCGCCGCCGCGGCCGGTGCGCTCGCGCGCCGCTTGTCGGGAACCGGCGACTGCACGTCGCGAGCAATTCGCCCGGCCGAGAATGCCCGGTCCTCCGGAGCGCCGGCGGTGCGCGCCGTGTAAAACTGCTTGAGGAACTCGGCGACGAGCTCGGCGTCGGTCTGGTCGTGAACGCCGTCGAGAATGAAGTGCTCCTGCCCGATCAGCTTGCCGCCGCGTACGAGGAAGACTTGCATGCAGGCTTGTCCCTGCGCGCGCGCGATCGCGACGAGATCCATATCCAGCCGCGACTTCCAGACGACTTTCTGCGCTTCGGTCACGCGCCGCACCGCGACGATGCGATCGCGCAGGCGCGCCGCCGATTCGAAATTATAGTGCTCCGCCGCATCGGTCATCTCGTGCGCAAGCCGCGCGAGCAGCGAATCTTGTTTTCCTTCAAGGAACAGCACGACCTCGTCGATCGTGCGGTCGTAGTCCTCCTCGCTCTGGTAGCCGACGCACGGCGCGAGACAGCGCTTGATGTGGTACTGAAGGCACGGGCGCCTGCGACGCCCGTCGATGGGTTCCCGGCAGGTGCGCAGCGGAAAGACGAGACGCACGAGGTCGACGAGCTCGCGTAATCCGTGGGCGTTCGTGTACGGACCGAAATAACGCGCACCGTCGTTGCGGATCATCCGCGTGAAGACGACGCGCGGGAAAGGCTCGTTGGTTACTTTCAGATAGGGGTAGCGCTTGTCGTCGCGCAGCCTGACGTTGAACGGCGGCTGGTGGCGCTTGATGAGGTTTGCCTCGAGAATGAGGGCTTCGACCTCGTTCGTGACGACGATCGTCCGCACGTCGGCGACCTTCTCCACCATCGCGCCGATCCGAAGATGATGGATCGCGCCCTCTTGAAAGTACGAGCGAACGCGGTTGCGCAGAGAAACGGCCTTGCCGATATAGAGAATCTCGCCCGAGCTCCCAATCATGAGGTAGACGCCCGGCGCGTCGGGAATCTGCGAGAGAGTCGGCAGCAGCGTCACCGCGCTGGGGCGTCGTCCCCCGACGGACCCGCCGGCCGCGAGCGAGCGCGCCATACGAGCGCGATCGCTAGGATCGCGATGAGGACGACGGCGAGCACGACGTACCCACTGCGACGCACCACCGGCAGCACTGCGTCGAGGTGGGCACCCAACGCGTTTCCGAGCAAGATCAGGAAACTGCAGAATACGAGGGATCCGAGAAACGTCCAGAGGTAAAAGAGTCCGAGGTTCATCTCGGCGATGCCGGCCGGGATCGCGACGATGCCTCGCAAGACCGGCACGAACCGGCAGACGAATATCGCGAAGGTTCCCCAGCGCTCGAAGAAGCGATGCACGACTTGAAGGCGGTCGTGCGTGAAGTGGACGTACTTGCCGTAGCGCTCGATCACCGGAACGCCTCCGTAGCGTCCGATGGCGTAGCCGGCCGATCCCCCGGCCAGCTCGCCGGCGATCGCGACGGCGATCGTCAGCCAGAGGCTGCTTAGATGTCCGGTTGCGGTCAGGGCGCCGGCGATCGGCATTACGACCTCGGTGCCGACGGGAAGCCCGAGATTTCCCAGCGCCAAGGCGACGAAGAGACCGGCGTAGCCGTAGTGGTCGATCAGCGAGACGACCGCCTGCTGCAGGTGTTCCACGAAGCGTGGTTACTCGACGGCCGTAGCGGTGTTTCGCGCGGCGGCGCGCCTGAGTATTTCGGCAGCCGAGCCGCCGCCTTCCGAGCGAAGGGCGTCGAAAAGGTCGATCGGTGCGATCTCTCGCTTTCCGGCCCGCTTTTCGGCGAGTGCGAAAATACGGCGCACGCGGGGGGTTATGAGGATCCCCTCCCACAGCCGGTCCTCGCCCGTGCCCAGCGCCCGGCGCACCTGCGCGTGGACCTCGGGTACGTCGATGCCGTCGGCATCGAGCGCGTGCAGCGTCGCGGGGTCGCGCTCTTCGAGCAAAGCTACCAAGAGATGCTCGGCGCCCACGTAGTAGTGGCTATGGTTGCGGCACTCTTGCTCCGCTAGCCGAAGCACCCGTCGCGCCGCCGGGTTAAATCTGGAGAACAAACGCTCTAACGGGCCTTCGACGCAGTCTGCCTTATGGGCTCAGGATAATAATGAAGAGGATTTCGGGGCGACACGATTTGAACGTGCGACCTCTTCGTCCCGAACGAAGCGCTCTACCAAGCTGAGCCACGCCCCGAGAAGTCCTGACGTTTCGCAGCCCCGTGCCGCCCTCCTCCGCCCGTCCCCCAAAGCAGGCCCCCCGAAAACGAGGGGAAAACTGGGGGGCGTCTGAAGCTCACTCGTTGCTCATGAGATATTTGATCGTCGGGTGCGGGCGCGTAGGCTCCGCGCTCGCCAAGCTGCTCGATTCGGACGGGCACGAAGTCATCGTCGTCGACGAAAACGCCGGCGCGTTCAAGCGTTTAGGGCAGAAGTTCAAAGGGCACGAGGTCGTCGGAACGGGGATCGACTACGACGTTCTCAAGCGCGCCGGAGCCGAAAATGCCGACGGCTTCATCGCCGTAACCAACGGCGACAACCGCAACATCATGGCAGCCTTGATCGCGCAGCGGATGTTCAACATCAAGCGGATCGTCGCGCGCATCTACGATCCCCCGCGCGGCCAGATGTATCGCGAGCTGGGCGTGCAGACCGTCTGCCCGACGACCGTCGGCGCAAAACTCATCCGTGACGTGCTTATCGACGCTCCATGGGACACGCTGCGAACGTTCGATTTCGGCCGGCTGAGCTCGCTATCGGCAACAGTCGGCCCGGAACACGCCGGCAGACGCATCGACCAGATCGAGCAAGCCGGGCGTATCCGAATCGCCGCCGTTCGTCGCGGGACGCGCGACGTGATGGTCGGATCCGGCGATCTTCTCCTCGAGGAAGGCGACGAGATCAACGCCGTCGTCGCTCCCGAAGCGATCGGAGAGTTCGCGCAACAGTTTCGCAGCGCGGCCGCAACGCGGCCCGGCGTGACGGTCTAGCGCCGGTGTTCGTTCTCATCGTCGGCGGCGGCAAAGTCGGCTCGTATCTAACCCGCGGACTGCTGGAACAGGGGCACGAGGTCGTCGTAGTCGAGAAAGACGAACGCAAGGCCAAGATGCTCGAGCGGCTCATCGACCGCCGCGTGACGGTCGTCGGCGACGGCTGCGATCCGCTCGTGCTGGAGGCTGCCGGCGTCGGCCGCGCGGACGTGGTCGTGGCCGACACGGGCGATGACGAAGACAACCTCGTGGTCGTGCTCCTTTCCAAGCGAACGTCGAAAGCGCGCTGCATCGCGCGGGTCAACAATCCCGCGAACAAACTGATCTTCAACTCTCTCGACAAGACCGATCCCGTGATCGTCATCTCCTCGACCGAGTTGATCCTCGACGTCCTCAACGAGCACGTCAACGCCTCGAAGTATCGCTCGATGCTCGAGACGATGCACCTGTTCGGCAAAGGCGACATGCAGCTCGTGAAGGTCGCCATCCCGCAAGCCTCACCTGTCGACGGCAAGCGTTTGGCGGAGATCGATTTTCCGCATAACTCGGTCGTGGTTGCCGTGGATCGGCCCGACCGCGACCTCGAAATCCCGACGGGCGATACGATGCTGCACGCCGGGGATTCGATGATCGTCATCGTCAAGAACGGCGCAGCCGAGCGCATCCGCGCCATCATCGGCTCGTAACGCCGCCGCTTAGCTTAGATGTAGCCCTTTTTCAGCGCCACGACGGCGGCCTGGGTTCGATCCGCCGCCGACAGCTTCTCGAGAATGTCGCGAATGTGCCCTTTGACGGTGCCCAAACCGATGTGAAGGCTTTCGGCTATCTCGGAGTTTGCGCGCCCCTCGGAAATCAGGCGCAATATGTCGGTCTCCCGCGGCGTGAGCGGCGTAGGGCGCGCGTCCGGCGACGCGCCCGGTGAAAACTTTGCCAAGACGACGTGCGCGATAACCGGATCGAAGTACGCGCCGCCTTCGCTCGCGATTCGGACGGCTTCCACGATGCGCTCCGGCTCGCTGCTTTTCAGGCAGTAGGCATCCGCGCCCGCGGCCAGCGCCCCAAGGACCTCGGCCTCGAGATCTATCATCGTGACGATCACGACGTGCGTCGTCGGCAGTTCCGAGCGCACGCGTTTGGTGAGCGTCACTCCGTCAATTCCCGGAACTCCGATGTCGATCACGGCAACGTCGGGGCGCTCGCGAAGGATCGTCTCCCAACCGGCAATCCCGTCGGCAGCCTCGGCTACGACCTCAAAAGATGCTTCCAAGGAAGTCCGCAGCCCGGCACGCGTCAGCGCGTGGTCTTCGACGATGACGACGCGAAGGCGGGGATGCGCGTTCACGTCACGCGCGCAAGATCGGCAGCGTCATCGTGAAGATGCTGCCCTGCGGGCTGCGCGGTTGGTACGCGACCGTTCCGCCATGCTTCTCGGCAATTCGCGCAACGATGTACAGACCAAGCCCGGTTCCAGCACCCCGCTGGCCTCCGCCGAAGCGCTGAAAGAGTCCTCCACGCAGCTCCTCCGCTACGCCGAATCCGTCGTCCTCCACGGCGAGCGCTACGGCGTCGTCGCTGAGGTAGGCGCGCGCCGTAACGTGGCCGCCGCGCGGAGTCGCGTCTATCGCGTTGGCAACGAGGTTCACGAGCGCCCGGCGTATCTCCGAAGGATCCGCCAGGGCCGCCAAACCGGCAGCGTCGCTTTGCGCGCGCAACTCCACACCTTTAACGTCGGCAACCGGCGCCAGCTCCGCGGCCACGCGCGCCGCAAGCTCCCCGCAGTCTATCGGCTCGCGCAGCGTGGAGGCCTCGCCGGATTCGTATCGCGCAACCAGCAGCAGCGTCTCCACCATCCGTCGCTGATCGTCGTTGGCAGCCAGCGTGGTCCGCAAGATCGCGCGATAGCGCTCCGGAAGCTCGCCGTACGAGCCCGCCAGCGCCTGATTCATCGTAACGTGTGTCGCGGCCAATGGGGTGCGGAGGTCGTGAGCCAAGGCGTACACGATATCGCGGATGACGTCGGTGCGGCCGCCCAGCTCGTCCTTTTGCCGCGCGATTTCATCGTTACGCTCGCCGAGCTGCGTGAAGAGACGCGCCTGCTCGAGCGCCATCGCGGCCTGATCCCGAAAGGCTCGCAGCGTCACCAGCGCATCGGGAAGGAACGCGCCGCTCCCGCTGATGGAGGCGATCAGCACGTGATCCACCGCGCCGGCCGTCGCTATCGGCGTCACGAGGGCCTCCCCGGCCCCAAGCGCGTCGAGCGTGATCCGGCCCAGAAGGTCGTTGCCGGTCACCGCGAACACATCGTCCGCGTCGCCGGCGCGTACGACGAGCGAGGCTACTTCGGTCGAAAGCGCCCGGCGCTCGACGGAGACGTCGGCGCCCCCTTGCGCGTACGAAAATACGAGCGGCGTCGCAAACGGCATCTCGCGCACGATCAGGATCGCTTGCGACGCGCCGAGAAGCTCGAGCGACTCGCGTGCGATGGCGCGCTGCACCAGCTCGACGTTGAGCGTCTCGCGCACGCGGCCGGTCGCTTCGCGCAGAGCTTTTTCGATCTCGATTTGACGCATCCGGCCGGCCGAGACGCCGGCCTCCCGCGCATACTCCTGCGCTCGTATGCTCAAGTATCCCACCAGTACGAACGACGCGGCCAGAAGGATGCGATCTCCGATCGCGATGCCGTCCCAGTGACGGCCGGCTTGCAGACCGTTGACGTAGGCGGCGACCGCGTTGGCGATCTCCGCGGCCACGACGAGATTTATGGTGAGCCGGCTGCGCAGGGCCAAGCTGCTCAGCGCGATCGGGCCGTTAAGAAGGATGGCCGCGACGAACTGCTGAGGCGTCAGCAGGTCGACGATCCACGCAGCAACGAGGAGCGCGTAGCAAAGTAGGGGCACTATCGCGCGTTTTCGGTCCGTCCAGCGGGGGCGCCTTGCCCCAGCGCGAAGGCTGGCCGCGAGTGGACCGGACGGCGAGGGCGGAGGAACTGTTGCGCGAGCTTGGCGGTCGCGCGCGCCTCGTCATCTACGTCGCAAGCGCGCCCGGATCGGGCAAGACGCGGCGCCTGCTTCACGACGCGCGCCGCCTTCAGGCGGACGGTAAGCGCGTCGTAATCGGCTGGATCGAGACGAAAGGGCGCCCGGACCTCGAGCTCGCCGCAGAAGGGTTACCCCGCATTCCGCCGCGACTGGCGAAGATCGGCGAGCGCATCTTCGAGGATTTCGACTACGAAGCGGCGCTGCGCGAAAAACCGGACGTCGTCGTGCTCGACGAGCTCGCGCACGACAATCTCGGCGACGCGCCGCACGCCAAGCGTTGGCAGGACGCCCTCGCCCTCAAGGAGCGCGGCATCGGCGTTATCGGCGCGTTCAACATCGCGCATCTCGAAACCGTCGCACCGACGGCCGAGGCGCTCATCGGCTATCCGGTGCGCGAGATCGTTCCGCTATCGTTCCTGCAGGCGGCCGACGAAGTCGTCGCGCTCGACGTCTCCCCGCGCATACTCCAAAGCCGCGTTAAAGCCGGCAAGATCGTCAACGAGCAGGATGTCGACCGCGCGCTCAACGGCGCTTTCAAGGAACAAACGCTCTACATGCTGCGCGAGCTGCTGCTGCGCACCGTGGACAATCTCACGCTTCCCGTCGTCAAGACGGGGCGCACGTCGATGGCGGCCGCATTCGTCTACCCCGACCAAGATCCGCTGCCATATCTCAAACGCACGGCCGCCTTAGCGCAAGCGCTCGATCTCGGGCTGGAGGTGGTGCCGACCGCATCGGTCGATCGCGGCATGCTCGAACGCATCACCCGCGACCTCGGCGGCGAGATTTTACACGAGGCGGTGGATCCTACGAGCATGTCGGCGGACGCTTTGCGCGCTTCCCTCGTCGCGATGCCGAACGGGAAGATCTCTGCCAAACTCGCAAACCTCCCGCTTCCCTACGACCTCTTCGTGGTAGCCGCGGGTCAGACGTATCTCGGCGAAAACCCGTCGCGCTCGCCGTACTCGCAGACCGCGGGAGACCGGCTGCGCGTCGGATACGGAAAGCTTACGGTCTACCTCGGGGCCGCCGCGGGCGCGGGGAAGACCTACGCGATGCTCGACCGGGCCCATCAGTTGAAGGCCGAAGGCATAGACGTCGTCGCGGGCTTCGTGGAGACGCACGGGAGGCGAGAGACGGCGGCGCTGCTCGACGGCCTGGAGGTTCTCCCGGAGAAGGTCATCCGCGCCAACGGCATCACCTATCGGGAGTTCGACCGCGACGCCCTGATCGCGCGCAAGCCGCAGGTCGCCCTCATCGACGAGCTCGCGCACACCAATGCCCCGGGGTCCATAGCGCCGAAGCGCTTCTACGACGTGCTGGCCGTGCTGCGCGCCGGCATAGACGTCATCACGACGTTGAACGTGCAGCATTTGGAGGCGCTGGGCGACACGATCCTTCGACTGACGGGTACGATCGTGCGCGAGACGCTCCCCGACGGCATCCTCGCGCTCGCCGACGAAGTCATCCTGATCGACGTTACGCCCGACACCCTGCGGCAGCGGCTTCGCGAGGGGAAGATTTACCCACCCGAGCGCATCGAGACCGCGCTCGCGAACTTCTTTCGCACCGAAAACCTCTTCGCGCTTCGCGAGCTGGCGCTCCGAGAGGCCCTGCGCGCGCGTCACCGCGAGCGGATTCCCTCGCCGTTCGAGCGCATCTTGCTCGCGATCGGCTCGCGAGCGCTCGACCTTCCGATGATCGCCCGCGCCGGCCGCATCGCGGCGCGGCTCGCAATCGAGTTCGCGATCGCGCACGTCGTCACGCCGAGCCAGCGCGCAGATCGCGGGATCGTCGACGTTTTGCGCGCCGAGGCGCGCAAAACCAACGTGGAATGGATCGAAGAGGTCGCCGAAGACGCGCCTACACGGCTGATCGAACTCGCGCGCGCGCGCCCGGAAACGACGATCGCCCTTGCCGGAACGAAGCGCTCGCCGCGATGGCTGCAGCGCCCCTCGTTCGCGCGGCGCCTGCTCGACGCCGGTGCGCGCGAACTCCTCGTTTTACTGCCGCCTACGACCGGTACCGCCAACGAAGCGGCGACGCCCTGAGGCTTCTTCGCGCTTCGCGCTTCGACTTCGCTCAGCGTGACACGGGGACGCAGGGCTACTGGGGCTTGACGCCGTCCAGCGCGAGATTGAGTTCGAGAACGTTGACCCGCGGTTCGCCCAAGAATCCGAACGTGCGTCCCTGCTCGTGCCGCCCGACGAGCGCAACGACCACCGCAACGCTCATGTGGCGCGCCTTGGCGACACGCGGCGCCTCCCAATAGGCGGCCTCCGGGCTGATATCCGGGTCTATGCCGCTGGCGCTGGAGGTGACGAGGTCGACCGGCGGCGGGCCGCCGGCGTCCGGGTTCTGCTTTTCGAGCTGCGCAATCGTCGCTTTGGTCGCGTCCATCAGCTTCTTCGAGGTGGGGCCGAAGTTCGTTCCCCCCGTCGAGGTTGGATCGTAGCCCTTTCCGGCGGCGGACGGCCGTCCTTGAAAATACTCCGGCTTCGTCCATAGCTGACCGATAATCCACGAGCCGACGACCTTACCGTTGACGGTGACGAGCGAGCCGTTGGCCTGCTTCGGGAAGATAGCCTGCGCGAGCGCGGTCATTGCCAGCGGGTAGATCAGCCCCAAGAGCACGATCGAGACGATGGTTACGCGCAGTGCCGTGCCGAGATGCTTTATCACTGTCTTTTCGTTCCTACGTTAAGTGAAGCGCCGCGAGGATCATATCGATTAACTTGATGCCTACGAACGGGATGATGATTCCACCGACGCCGTAGAGCATGACGTTCTCAAAAAGAACCCGATTCGCGCCTTTCGGCTCGTAGCGGACGCCGCGAAGGGCGAGCGGAATGAGCGCGACGATGATCAGCGCGTTGAAGATGACCGCGGAGAGTATGGCGCTCTGCGGGGTCGTCAATCGCATGACGTTTAGCGCAGACATGGCGGGATAGGCTATTGCAAACATCGCCGGCAGAATCGCGAAGTATTTTGCCACGTCGTTGGCGATCGAGAACGTCGTGAGCGCGCCGCGCGTCATCAGGAGCTGCTTACCGATCTCGACGACCTCGATCAGCTTGGTCGGATCCGAGTCGAGGTCGACCATGTTGGCCGCCTCTTTGGCCGCTTGCGTGCCGGAGTTCATGGCCACGCCGACGTCGGACTGCGCCAGCGCCGGAGCGTCGTTGGTGCCGTCTCCCGTCATCGCGACGAGCCGGCCCGACGTCTGCTCGCGTTTTATCAGCTCCATCTTCGTTTCGGGCGTGGCCTCGGCCAAGAAGTCGTCTACGCCGGCTTCCTTTGCGATGGTCGCCGCCGTCAGCGGATTGTCGCCCGTGATCATCACGGTGCGGATCCCCATGGCGCGCAGCCGGGCAAAGCGCTCCGTCATGTTCGGCTTGAGGATGTCTTTCAGATAGATCGCGCCGATCACGAGCGTGTTGCGAGCGAGCAGAAGCGGCGTGCCGCCGCTGCGCGCGATGCGCTCGACCTGAGGCGACAAGTCGGCGGACGGAGTGCCGCCTTGCTCCCGGATCCAGGTCAGCACCGAGTCGGGGGCGCCCTTGCGGATCTTCGTTCCATCGCTAAGATCGAGTCCGCTCATCCGCGTGTAGGCGCTGAACGGAACGAAGGTCGCGCCTTCGGGAGCCTCGCCGTCGCGGGCGCCGGCCTGCTGCGCCAGCGCGACGATGGATCGCCCCTCAGGCGTCTCGTCGGCCAGCGACGAAAGGTAGGCGATGCGCGCGGCATCTTTGGGGTCTATTCCGGCCGCCGTGACGATTTCGACGGCTTGCCGGTTGCCGAGCGTGATCGTGCCGGTCTTGTCCAGCAGCAGCGTATCCACGTCGCCGGCCGCCTCGACGGCTCGGCCGCTCATCGCCAGCACGTTTCGCTGCATCACGCGGTCCATTCCGGCGATGCCGATTGCGGAGAGCAGCCCGCCGATCGTCGTCGGGATCAAGCACACGAGCAATGCGATCAGGACCGTGACGCTCTGGGGCTTCCCGGCGTAGATCGAGTACGGCCCAAGCGTCGCGACCGCGATGAGGAAGATGACCGTCAGGCCGGCGAGCAGGATGGACAGCGCGATTTCGTTGGGGGTTTTCTGACGCTGGGCGCCTTCGACCAGGCGGATCATGCGGTCCAGGAAACTCTCACCCGGATTGGCGGTCACGCGGACGACGATGCGGTCCGAGAGGACGCGCGTGCCGCCCGTCACCGCGCTGCGGTCGCCGCCCGATTCGCGTATGACGGGGGCCGATTCGCCGGTTATCGCCGATTCGTCAATGGTCGCCGCGCCTTCGAGCACCTCGCCGTCGGCCGGTACGACTTCGCCCGCTTCCACGACGAAGCGGTCGCCCTTTCGAAGGCTCGTGCTCGTGACGTGCTCCTCGTTTCCGTCGTCACGCAGCAGACGAGCGAACGTGTCGGACTTCGTTCGGCGAAGCGTGTCGGCTTGTGCCTTGCCGCGCCCTTCGGCCACGGCCTCGGCAAAGTTGGCGAACAGCACCGTGAACCAAAGCCAGGCGGAAATCGCAAGATCGAAGCCCGACATGGACGCGTGCTGGACCAGGTCGCGCACGAAGAATATCGAGGTTGCCGCCGCGCCGACCTCCACGACGAACATGACGGGATTGCGTGCCTGCCACCGCGGGTCGAGCTTTCTAAGCGAATCACCCAGCGCCCGCGCGAGAATAGTCCGGTCGAACAAGGACCGGGCCTTCGGACGGCGCTCCAAGCGCCTCTGGCTAAGCATGTTAGAACGTCTTTCCTTGGAGAACGAGCAGATGTTCGACGATCGGCCCGAGCGAGTCGGCGGGCAGGAACGTCAACGCTCCGACGATTACGATCACGCCGATCAACAGCGCCACGAAGATCGCCGAGTGCGTCGTGAACGTACCCGGGCCTTCGGGCACGGCCTTCTTTCCTGCGAGCGCTCCGGCGAGCGCGAGGGCGGGTATTGCGACGGCAAACCTCCCGAAAAACATGTTGACGCCGGTCACGAGATTGTAGAACAGGTTCGGACCGAGCCCGGCAAAGGCGGACCCATTGTTGGCGTTGGTGGACGTGAAGGCGTACAGGATCTCGGAAAACCCGTGCGGGCCTCCATTGTTGAGCGTCGCCACGCCGGCCGGGAGCACCGCGGCGATCGCGGTGGGCACCAGGCAGAGCACCGGCGTTACGAGCACGGCCAGAATGGCGAACTGCACCTCGCGGCGCTCGATCTTCTTTCCTAGAAACTCCGGCGTGCGCCCGACCATCAGACCTGCAATGAAGACGGTTAAGACGACGAAGACGATCATGCCGTACAGACCGCTGCCCACGCCGCCGAAGACGATCTCGCCGAGCTGCATGTCCACCAAAGGCACGAGGCCGCCCAGCGGCATGAAGGAGTCGTGCATCGAGTTGACCGCTCCGCACGACGTGTCCGTCGTTACCGTCGCCCACAAAGCCGACGCCGAAATGCCGAACCGGCACTCCTTGCCCTCCATGTTGCCGCCGGCTACGCCCATATGATGAACGATCGGATTGCCGGCCGCCTCGGCCCAATACGAGAGAGCAAAGCCTGCAAAGAACAGGATTGCCATCGCGACGAAGATCGCCCATCCCTGGCGCGTGTCCTTGACCATCTTGCCGTACATGTACGTTAGGCCGGCGCCAAGGCAAAAGATAAGCACGAGCTCCACGAGATTGGTCAACGGATTCGGGTTTTCGTTCGGAGCTGCCGAGTTTGCGTTGACGAAACCGCCGCCGTTGGTGCCGAGTTCCTTGATAACCTCCTGCGAGGCCATCGGGCCGCCGGTGATGGATTGCGCAAATCCTTCGAGGGATTTCACGCCCTCGTAGGCGTGGAAGTTCTGAGGCATCCCCTGGGAGACGAAAAAGAGCCCGACGACGATCGAAATCGGCAGCAGCACGTAAAGAGAGCAGCGCGTCAGGTCAACCCAGAAGTTGCCGAGCGTCTTCACGTTCGTCCGAGCCAAGCCGCGGACCACGGCCACGGCCAGCGCGATGCCGACGGCGGCCGAGACGAAGTTGTGCCACGCCAAGCCGGCCATCTGCGAAAAATAACTCATCGCAGACTCACCGGAATAGAACTGCCAGTTCGTGTTCGTGGTGAAGCTGACCGCCGTATTCCAGGCCAAATCCGGGCTCATGTTGTCTATGTGTGCGGGGTTAAACGGCAGCCACTTCTGAGTCCGCAAGAGCACGTAGAGATAGGCCAGGCCGATCAAAGAAAACGCGAGCATCGAGAGTCCGTAGACGTACCACGGCATCTCTTCTTCCTCCCGAACTCCGCAGATCCGATAGATCAGCTTCTCCAACGGAGCGAGAACGGGGGTAAGCCACGTGCGTTCACCCTGGAAGACGCGCGCCATATACGAGCCCAGCGGCTTGGTGAGCGCCAAGACGATCAGGAAGAACGCGACGGCTTGGAGCCATCCGAGCGCAGTCATACTATCCTTCTTACAGTGCCCCTGCCGTCAGAACTTTTCGGGGCGCAGCATCGCGAAGACGAGATACGCCAGAGCAGCGACCGTGAGGACGAGGCCTAGGAGATCGTCAAAGCCCACGGTTCACACGCGCTCGCAGCCGACGACGTAAAGCTCGAGCGCGACGAAACAGGCGATCGCCAAGACAACGATTCCGATCTCGAGCAGCATGGCCTGAGCATAGCCGAGCGGCAGAGAACGCGCCACCCGCCGAACGGATGATCCGATAGGACGTCTAGGACGTCCGAACGGATCATCCCGATGGCGGTTTGCGGTGCGAACGCGGCCCATGTATACTCTGTGCGCTATGCTTCGCACACAACTAGTCGCCGCCGCCACGATCCTCTTCGCTGCCGCCGCGACCGGCCTGGCATTCGGGCAGCAGTCGCCGGCGCCATCGAGTTCGCCATCTCCGGTCGCCTCCGCGACGCCCAGCGCGCCGAGCGATCCCTGCGGCTCGATCCTTTCGATCGTAAACCGCCCCGCGGTCACGACCGGCGTCTGCACGGTGCGCACGGACCATTTTGACGTAGAAACGGGTTACACGAACACGACGACCGCGGGCACCGGCGGCGGCAGCAGCGCCAACTATCCCCAGCCGCTGATCCGCATCGGAACCGCCGACCCGCACTTCGACCTCGAGCTCGGCCCGCCGAGCTACGAGACGACGTCGGTGGGCGAACCGAGGGTGTCCGGATCGAGCGACGTCAGCCTTGGTGCGAAGTACGAGCTTGGGTACAGCTCGAACGCCGACTGGGGCCTAAACGGCGCCATCACGTTTCCCACCGGATCCGCCGCGTTCAGTGCGGGCAACGCGCAGTTCACCGGCAACTTCAACTGGGCGTACACGGTGAACTCGGTCTTCGGCCTTGCAGGTACGCTGAGCTTCAATGCCCTGTCGGGCATCAACTCGGCGGGCGCGGGGCAGTCGTACTTCGCCTTCATCCCCAGCCTCGAAGCGACCGCAACGCTTCCGGGCCCGTCGGAATTCTTCGGCGAGTACGCCTATTTCAGTCAGGCGGGCGTCGGACCGGGCGGAAAGAGCCTCCTCGACTTCGGCTACCTGCGGGATCTCGGCAACCACCTCCAGCTCGACGTCGAGTACGGCTTCTCACCGACGCAGCTCAACGGCCAGACGCAGCACTACGTCGGCGCCGGCCTGTCGTTCATGAACTAGCATCCCGGGGCGGGAAAACGCCGCGGCGCGCCTAAGGCATCGGAAATTCGCTTCCGCCCACGTCTCGACGGAGGAACGCCGATGAACACGGCAACGATCCCCGTAAATATCGGGAACACCGGCTTCATGCTGCTCTGCGCGAGCCTCGTCATGCTTATGACGCCGGGGCTCGCGTTCTTTTACGGCGGCCTCGTGCAGCGCAAGAACGTGCTGACGATCATGATGCAAAGCTTCATGTCGTTGGGATGGACGACCGTTTTGTGGTTTGCCTTCGGCTACTCGGAGAGCTTCGGGCCGGATTGGCACGGCATCATCGGCAACCCCGCGACGTACGCTTTCCTGCGGGGCGTCACCCTGCACACGATGTTCACCGGCAACGACGCGGGGATCCCGCTGGTCGTTCACATCGCCTATCAGATGATGTTTGCGATCATCACGCCCGCGCTGATCACCGGCGCGTTTGCCAACCGGGTAACCTTCAAGGCCTACTTCTGGTTCCTGACCGGCTGGCTAATTTTCGTGTACTTTCCGTTCGTCCACATGCTGTGGAGCCCGGACGGCATGCTGGCGAAGTGGGGCGTTCTCGACTTCGCCGGCGGCATCGTCGTGCACGCGTCGGCCGGCTTCGCCGCGCTTGCATCGGTGCTCTACGTAGGGCGGCGCCACGTCATCGACAACAAACCGCATAACGTTCCTTTGATCGCGCTGGGCACCGGGTTGCTTTGGTTCGGGTGGTACGGGTTTAACGCCGGATCGGAACTCCGCGTAGATTCGGTCACCGCCTCGGCGTTCCTCAACACCGACGTCGCCGCGTCTTTTGCGGCCGTCGCCTGGCTGATCATCGAGTGGATGCGCGGCCGGCAGCCGAAGTTCGTCGGGCTGCTTACCGGCGCCGTCGCGGGGCTCGCTACGATCACGCCCGCGGCGGGATACGTGTCGCCGACTACCGCCGTCGTCATCGGCATAGCCGCAGGCATCGTCTGTTATTTTGCCGTCGCAGTGAAGAACCAACTCGGCTGGGACGACGCGCTCGACGTTTGGGGAGTGCACGGCGTCGGCGGATTCCTCGGCATCGTGCTGCTCGGCGTCTTCGCGTCCACGCTGTGGAATCCCAACGGCGCCGACGGCCTGCTCCGCGGCAACCCCGCATTTCTCGGCAAGCAATTTACGGCGGCGCTTCTCTGCAGCGCGTGGGCGTTCTGTTTCACCTACGCCATGCTCTGGCTGATCAACCTCGTGACGCGCGTCAAGGTTGACGAAACCGCCGAGGAGCGCGGGCTCGACGTCGAGCTCCACGGCGAGGAAGCCTATCCGTTGGGCGTCTGACTTCGACGGCGCGTCGCGCGAGCCACGACGGGCGCGAGCGTAAAGCTGCTCGCGGCCAGCGTCGCCAGCGCAACCGCAAACGTGGCGTCCACGATCGCGCCGCGATACGGCACCGTTGCCGGGATGGCTAGCGCGAGAGCCAGCGAGAGCGCGCCGCGCATTCCTGCGGCGCGCACCACGCCGATCCATTCGCGCGGATAGGGGCCGGGCAAGAGCAGGGCTCCGACGGCGAATCGCGCGACTGCGATACCCACGATGCAGGCAACGGCGAAGATCGGTTCCTGCGCTACGCGCCCGATTTGCAGCGCGGCGCCGACCATGAAGAACACGAGCACGTTGGCCACGAGAGCGGCGACGTCCCAAAACCGGTCCACGTCGTCGGCGATCCGCAACGTGATCCACGAGCGCTCGTAGTAACGCAGCGCGATGCCGCACGCGATCGTTGCGAAGATGCCCGATAACCGAAGACCGTCGGCGGCAAAGTACGCGCCGTACGCGCAGAGGAAGGTCGCGGCGATTTGGAGCCGGACGCTGCCCCGGCCCCGGAGTGCGCGCGCCGCAACGAATGCCAAGGCGATGCCGAGCGCCGCTCCACCCACGGCACCCGCAACGGTCTGCAGAGCAATCAATGCCGTGGCGCCGACTCCTGCCGCTCCGAGCGTCAGAGCCACAAGCACGGCGCGATAGAGCGCGACGGCTACCGCGTCGTTAAACAGCGACTCGCACTCTACGATCGTCACCAGCGTCTGAGGCACCCGCAGACGGCGAAAAACCGCCACGACGGCGATTGGATCGGTCGCGCTAAGAATCGCTCCCGCGAGCAAGGCCGGGCCCAGCGGCACGCGCACGAGGGCGAGCGAACCGGCGACGATCGCCGCCGTCAGCAGCACGCCGGGGCCGGCAAGCGTCGCGATTGCCGCCCAGTGCCGGCGGATCGCTCGGAAGTTTAGATTCCAAGCAGCTTCGAAAAGCAACGCCGGCAGAAATACGTAGAGCGTTGCGTGGCCGAAGGCGTACGTAAGCCCGCCCGGGGAAATCAATCCGTACAGCACGCCGAGCGCCACGACGGCGAGAATCTGCCAGAGCTTCAAGCGTTCGCCGGCGTTTAGTGCGTGTGGGTGAAGTTTCCGACGCGCGTCATTTCCCGAATCGATTCGATCGCGCGCCGCATGCCCAGCGGCGCGCTCGAGCGCCCGACGGCGTCGAAGTAGCGCGCGGGATCGATGTTGAGCGTGCGCGTCTGCACCATCGCCGGGGGCGACTCGCGCAGGAACTCCTCCATCGCCGAGATCTCCTCCGCGTCGTCGGTGACGCCGGGATGCGTGAGCAGGTTCAGGCTGACGCGCAAGCCGCGTGCCAGCGCCAAGCGAATCGAGGCGAAGACGTCATCCAGCGCGTACCCTTGCGGCCGGTAGTACGCCGCGTAGATGCTCGGACGAAAGGAGTTCAGGCTCACGCGAACCGCCTGCAGGCCGGCGTCGATGCAGCGCGCCAGTGCCCGCGGCTGGCTGCCGTTGGTGTTTAGGTTGATCGTTCCGTTGGCCCGCCGCGCGCGAATCGTCCCGATCGCGCGAGCGATCGTCGTCGAGCGCAGCAGCGGCTCGCCCTCGCAGCCCTGACCGAACGAGACGATCCCGTCGTCCACGCGTTCGAGGTGATGGAGCGCGACGCGCGCCAGATCGCCGGCGCTCGCCTCGACGGCGATTCGCGCCTGCGGCGACGGTATTCCGGCGCCGGGCTCCTGCTCCGAGATGCAGCCCGTGCAACGCGCGTTGCACGACGGCGAGACCGGCAGCGCCGCTTCTCCGCATTCGAGAAACACGTTCTGCGCGGTAAAGCATCCGTACGCGCGCGAGCAGAGCGCCACTTGCGCGAGCACGCCGTTCTCCGGCTCCAGCGCGAGCCGGCGCGCGAGGAGCGCTTCGAGCTCTCCCGGCGCAAAGGTCCGCGGTTCCCAGGTCTCGTCCTCGTCGGTTTTCATTGCCGCGACGTACAACCGGTCGTCGACCGCGCACGCGAACGTATACCCGAAGAGCGGCAGCGCCGGCGCGCCGGACCGCTGTGCGTAGGCGGGAAGAAGCAGCCGGGTGTAGCCGGCGGGCAACGCGACGGCGAGCGCTTGACGGTCGGCAATGGGGCCGATGCTCGTAAGCGGCGCCCGCCCCGGCAGCACCATTTCCAGCGTACCTGCAGGTGCGGGAATCAACTCCTCGAGCAGCGGCTCGCGCACGATACCGCCGTCGGCCAGTGGCGCAACCAGGGGGTCGTAGTAAATTGCGCCGGCGTCATCGCACGAAGCGAGCCCCGGCGCCGCTATGCCGGCGCGCTTTGCCATCGTAAGCCGACTTCAGTGTCGAAGACCCGTGCGGCAGGCCCGATCAGGCTCGCGACGCCGCCCTCCCATTCGACGACGAGCCGTCCTCCCGGAACCAAGACGTCAACCGGCGAGAGAACCATCCGTTTCGAGATTGCGACCGCGGCGCACGCAACCGCACCGGTTCCGCATGCCATCGTTAGACCGGCACCACGCTCCCAGTGGCGCACGCGCAACGTCGCGTCGCCCGCGGGCGACGCGACGTGCACGTTCGTTCCGTCGGGGAAGCTGGGATCGCGCTGCAGCCGCGCAGCGATTGCCGGCAAGTCCACGTCCTCCACGCCGTCTCGCAAAATGACGACGTGCGGATTGCCGAGATCCACGGTGAACGCCTCGCCCAGCGACGCGAGCGCGACGCGCTCGATGCGCGGAGAGCCGAGCGTCACGCGCACGAGATACTCCGGTTCGCAAGCGACGACCTCGGTGCGAACGATCCCCGCGCTCGTCTCGAACGCCAACCGCTCGTCCTCTCCCGCCTCGTGCAGCCAGCGGGCGGCACAACGGATGCCGTTGCCGCACATCTCCGCTTCGCTTCCGTCGGGATTGACCGTACGCATGCCGGCGTCCGCGACGCTCGATGCTTCGATCGCGATGACGCCGTCCGCTCCGATGCCGCCGTGCCGGTCGCACGCCCAACGCGCGAAAGCGGCAAGGTCGTATGGTTCGGCGGCTCGGCGATCGACGACGACGAAGTCGTTGCGCGCGCCGTGCATTTTCGTAACGGCTACGCGCATCGTTTGCCGCGCCCTGCCTTCATCTATCCGCGCTTCGAAGGCCAGCCGAGCTTTTCCCTTGCAGCGGTCGCCGCCTCGCCGGGAGCGACCCAGAGCGTGGAGGGCTCGCCGCGAAACCACGCTCGCTGCCGTCGCGCGTAGCGGCGCGTCGCACGCTCGACGTTCGCGCGCAGTTCCTCGCGCGTGCTCCAGCCGCGCAGAAACGCCAGGGCCTGAGGGTACCCAAGCGCATTGCCGGCGACCGCGGCCGTGCCCGTTCGCTCCGCTTCCTCTACCAAGCCCGCGCGCAGCATCGCTTCGGTGCGCCGCGCGATACGACGGTCTACCTCGTCCCAGGGCAGATCGAGAAAGAGCGTCAGCCAAGAAAAGCCTTCGCTTGCGAGCGTCGAATGCGGCGGCTCCGCCCGCGAACTGCCCTCGGCGGCCAGCGCTATCTCGAGCGCGCGCAGCACGCGATACGTGTCGCGCGCGTGAAGCGCGCCGGCGCGCTCGGGGTCGCGTCGTTCGAGCCACGCATGTAGGAACTCCGGCGGATGCATGCGCGCCTCGCGCACCAGGCGGTCTCGCAGCGCTTCGTCGTACTGCGGCGAGAGCGCAACGCCGCCCGTTAGCGCCCGTATGTAGAATCCGGTCCCGCCCACGACGATCGGCCGCTTGCCGCGCCGTACGATGTCGCGTATCGCATCCATGGCATCGCCGGCATACCGCGCGGCCGAATAGCGCTCGCCCGGATCGAGAAAGGCGATCATGTGATGCGGAATCGCCGCAAGCTGTTCCGCCGATGGAGCTGCCGTGCCTACCGGCATGCCGCGATAGATCTGACGCGAGTCGGCGCCGACGATCTCGCCGCCGAAAGTCCGGGCGAGCTCGATGGCGAGCTCCGTCTTGCCGCTCGCCGTCGTCCCCGCCAGGATGAGGACGCTAGACACGCTTGAACATGCGCGCGATATCGTCGGAGTTCAGCCGAATCATGGTCGGGCGCCCATGCGGGCAATGCATCGGATTCGCGCACGTTTGCAGGCGCTCGATCAGCGCGGTCATCTCGCTCGGCTCGAGCCGCTCGCCCGCCACGGCGACCGAGTGACATGCAAGCGACGCCCACACCCGCTCGCGTACGTCGCGCTGCTTCGGCTCCTCGGTGAGGTCGTCGAGGAATCCCGCGACGTCGAACGGCCTGCCGCGATATCCCGACGGCGTTGCCACGATGCGATAGGTCCGCTCGCCGAACTCTTCGATATCCAACCCCGCTTCGCCGAGCGCTTCGCGAACCCGGTCGAGCGCGGCGCTGCGCGGGCCGTCGAGTTCGAGGACCTGCGGCACCAGAAGCGGTTCGCCGGGCCTTCCCTCGCGCGCCGAGGCGACGATGCTCTCGTATGCGATGCGTTCGTGGGCCGCGTGCTGATCGACCAGCAAGAGCGCGTCGCCGTCGCTTGCCAGAACGAAGGTCCGCCGGAGCTGCCCCAGCACGCGCAGCCCGCCGCCCGGCGGCGCGTGCGAGTCGGACACCGAATCCTCAAAAAGCGGCGGCGCGTACGAAACCTCGGTCGCCGCCCCACCGCCCTCGGACGGCGCGCCCCAACCTTCCGATGCGGTGTGCTCTTCAAACCGCGTCTTTGCGTGGTCGTTGAGCGTCGCTGCGATCGTGGCGCGCACCGCGTCGAATACTTGGCTCGCGTAGCGCAAGCGAACGTCGCTCTTGGTCGGGTGAACGTTCGGATCGACCTGTTCGGGCGGCAGATCTAGAAATAGCGCGCCGTACGCGTGGCGGCCCAACATCGTGAAGGTCGAATAGCCGCTCGTCCACGCGCCCGCCAGCAGCGTGCTGCGCAAGAGACGCCCGTTGACGAAGAGCATCTGCATGCGCCGATCGGGCCGATCGCATCCCGGCGCGCTTACGTAGCCCCGCAGCCGGCCCCCGAGCATGCGCGACGCGTCGCCGCGCAGCGGCAGCAGCGCCTGCGCCGCTTCCCGACCGAAGACCATTGCCAAACGCTCGCGATCTTGCGCGCTGGAGGGCATCGTCCACGTATCCCTGCCGTCGTGGCGCAGCGAGAAGGCGATCTGCGGATATGCAAGCGCGAAGGACGAAAGCCATGCCGAAATGCGGTTGAACTCGGCACTCGGCGAGCGCAAGTACTCGCGGCGAACGGGCACGTTCTCAAAGAGCGCCGCCGCACGAATGCGGGTCCCAACCGGCGCTGCGGCCGGCTCGACCGCACCGGCATCTTCGGCATGCGCGGTCAGACGCGAGCCGACGGCGCTTTGCCGGCGGCGCGAGACGATCTCCAACTGCGAAACGGCCGCGATCGACGCAAGCCCCTCGCCTCGAAAGCCGAGGGTCGCGATGGATTCCAAGTCCGATGACGCCGAGAGCTTGCTCGTCGCATGCCTACGCACGGCGAGCGGCAGATCTTCCGGCGCGATGCCGGCGCCGTCGTCTACTACCTCGATGAGGTCGAGGCCGCCGCGCGCGATCTCGACCGCCACGCGCGTTGCTCCCGCATCTATCGCATTTTCCACTAGCTCTTTGACAACCGAAACCGGACGATCTACGATTTCGCCGGCAGCGATCTGGCCGATAGTCACGGCATCCAGCTCGCGAATTCTCACGCGTCGAAGAGATTGACGACGCGCGAGCGGAGTCCTTGACAAAGCCAATCGAGCGAGTATCCTAAGTTGAAGGATTCCTCGTTAGGTGAGGCGTCTGCACGAAGAGATGCCGCTGCCCGGAAAGGTCGAGAGACCCCAACGGGTGACCAGATCCCGCCGAATCAAGGCGGAATCTAACGCGGCTGAGCTCGGACGAAGCTCTAGGTCGTGCAGTGCTAAAGCTCGACACTGAGGGAGGTAGCGCGGTCATCGCGCGAAGTTCTCGAACTGTCGGATTGCGGGGAGCGGCGACAGTTTTTTTATTTTGGGGAAGGAGGTTGTAGCGTCGCATGTTGCTCGCGCTGGTATTCGCTGCGCTCCAAACCGCCGCGGTTCCCGTCTGCTCGCCGCCACCGTCGCGGGCGCCGCGTCTCGATCTCTCCGCCGGCGGGGGGTTCTCTCAGACCGCCCTGCCGGTCGAGGCCCGGCGCGACGCGCTTGCCGGGCGTCCGAGGATCGGCATATGAGCAAATCCGTCGTGCGGCCGAACGTCTGGCGCTCGGTCATCATGTTCCTTTCGATCGTCGGCCCCGGCATCATCACGGCCAACGCCGACAACGACGTCGGCGGCGTTCTCACGTATTCGCAGGCGGGCGCGCAGTTCGGGTACTCGCTCCTTTGGCTCCTGGTGCCGATAACGATCGCGCTCGTCGTGGTGCAGGAGATGTGCGCGCGCATGGGCGCGATCACCGGCAAAGGCCTGGCCGACCTCATTCGCGAGAACTTCGGCGTCAAAGTCACCTTCTGGTGTCTCATGCTCTTCGTCCTCGGCGACGTCGGCAACACGGCGACCGAGTTCGCAGGCGTCGCTTCCTCGGCGCCGATCTTCGGCGGCTACCTCCACGTCCCCAATCTCGAAGCCTTTAAGATCGCTCTCGTTCTCGGTTCCGCAATGGCCGTCTTCCTGATGGTTACCCGCGGCACCGCAAAGGTCGTCGAGCGCGTCTTCTTCGCCTTCTGCTTCGTGTACATTGCCTACATCGTCAGCGCTTTCGTCGTGCATCCGGATTGGAAGGAAGTCCTGCACCAGAGCATCGTCCCGCATTGGCAGCCTTCTAAGGCGTATATCGTGATGATCATCGCCGTCATCGGGACGACCATATCCCCGTGGATGCAGTTCTACATCCAGGCCGCGGTCGTGGACAAAGGCGTCGGAAAAGGGGACTACGCCTACTCGCGTCTCGACGTGGTAGCGGGCGGCATTTGGACCGACGTGATCGCGTACTTCATCATCGTGGCGTGCGCCGCGACGATCTTCGTCCACAACTTGCATGCGGCGCACCCGATCGCCGTCAACGACGTGGGCGACGTGGCGGTGGCGCTCGTGCCGATCGCCGGGAAGTTCGCGTCGCTGCTCTTCGCCTTGGGCCTGCTAAACGCCGCCGTGTTCACGGCGTCGATCCTCCCGCTTTCCACCGCGTACTACGTCTGCGAGGCGTTCGGCTTCGAACGCGGCGTGGACCAGCGCTTCCGCGAGGCGCCGGTCTTCTACACCTTCTACCTCGCGCTCATCGCCATCGGGGCGTTCGCCGTAATCGTTCCGGGAGCGCCGCTGCTCTCAATCATCTTCTATTCGCAGGTGCTCAACGGCATGCTCCTGCCCATCGTTCTCGTCCTCATGCTGCTGCTGATCAACAACAAGCACATCATGGGCGCTTGGACGAACGGGCCGCTCTTCAACGTGATAGCTTGGGCGACCGTCGTCATCGTCGGCGGGCTGACGATCGTCTACACCCTGTTGGCCATTTTCCCGACGCTAGGCGGCTAGCGCCGCTTAGGAACGAAGGAACGAGAGCTGGCGCTCGGGCGGCGGCCGTTTCGGCATCTTGCGTTGGAGCGGCACTTGCGCCTCGATGTCGGCGTTGCCGGAGAGCGCGTCTGCGATCTCCTGCGCGCGCTCGACGACGGCGCCGGGCAGCCCGGCCATGCGCGCGACCTCGATGCCGAAGGAGCGCGACGAGCTTCCCGGTTGAACGCGATGCGAAAAGACCGGTGCGCCGCCGCGCGCCGTGTCCTCTACCGCGGTGATGTGGTGGTTCGCTACAAGCGGCCAGTGCTCGGCGAGCGCGCAGAGCTCGTGGAAGTGCGTCGCAAACAGAACGAGCGGTGCCTGCTCGTCCAGTCCGAGCAGAAACTCGCAGATCGCCTGCGCGATCGCGAGCCCGTCGAGCGTTCCGGTGCCGCGGCCGACTTCGTCTATGAGCAGCAGCGAGCGCCGCGTGCTGCGCCGCAGAATGTTCGCAGCCTCGGACATCTCGAGATAGAAGGTGGACTGGCCCGACGCGAGGTCGTCGCCCGCACCTATGCGCGTGAAGATGCGGTCCACCACGCCGAGCGTCATGCTCTTGGCCGGAACGAAGGATCCGATCTGCGCCATGATGGCAAGCAGGCCGGCTTGGCGCAGATACGTGGACTTGCCGCCCATGTTCGGGCCCGTCAGCAGTATGAAGCGGTGGGCGGCGACGTCGAGCTTCAAGTCGTTCGGCACGAAGCGCGCGTGCAAAACCGACTCCATAACCGGATGGCGCCCTTCCTCGATGGAAACGATGCTCTCCTCGACGAACGTGGGTCGTACGTAGCCGCGATCCGCGGCGCATTGCGCGAGGCCGGCGAGAACGTCTATCTCGGCGATCGCGGCGGCGGCGGCGAGCAGATCGTCGGCGCGATCGGCGATGCGCCCTACGAGCTCTTCGAAGAGGCGTTGTTCGAGGCGCTCCTGCCGTGCTTTCGCCGTCGAGATCGCGAGCTCGAGCTCTTTGAGCTCGGGCGTCACGTAGCGCTCGCCGGTCGTGAGCGTCTGGCGCCGCACGTAGTCCGCAGGCACGGAGCCGGCGTGACTCTTACTTACCTCGATGGCGTAGCCGAACGCGCTCGCGTATTTGATCTTGAGGGTCTTGATGCCGGTTCTCTCGCGCTCGCTCGCCTCGAGATCGGAGAGCTTCGAGCGCGTGCCGGTCCGCAGCGCGAGGCACTCGGCAAGTTCGGCGTTTGCCTCCGGCCGGATGGCGCCGCCGTCGGCCAGCTGTGCGGGCGGCTCGTCGGCGAGCGTCGCCTGGAGATCGGCGAGCACGTCGCCGAACTCTCCGACGCGTTCGAGCGCCGGCGCGATCGCCGCCGGGGCGACCTGTCGCAGCGGGCGCAGCAGCTCGAGCGTTCGCCGCAGCGAGGCAAGATCGCGCGGCGTCGCCCGGCGGAAGCGCACCTTCTGCGCGATGCGCTCGAGGTCGAAGACGCCCTTGAGAAGCTCGCGCAGGGCCTGCCGCGCGGCGTGCTCGTCGGCGAGCACGGCTACGGCATCCTGACGAGCGGCGATGGCTTCCGGATCGACCAGCGGCGCCAAGATCCAGCGCGCCAGCATCCGCGATCCCATGGACGTCGCGCAGCCGTCGAGCGTTGCCAGCAACGTCGCGCGTGCGTTCTGACCCTGCGCCTTGGTCAATTCGAGATGCTTGCGCGTCGCGGGATCGAGCGCCAAGAACTGCTGATGCCGGTAGAACGCCGCTTCGCCCAGCCCCCGCTCGCCGTTGGTCACGCCGGTGCGCTTTACGAACCCGCCGAGCGCGTCGAGCGCCCGATGGATCGCGGCGGACTCTTCAGCCGAGAAGCCGTCGAGCGAAGCCCGGTCGCGCGATTCGACGAGCCCGAGGGTGGGCGTGGCCAGCCGTGCACCCATGGTTTCGACCGCGCTCGCGATCGAGGCGCGCATCTCCGCAGGCACGTCCGCGACGATCTCGGCCGGCCCGATGCGCGCGAGCTCGGCCAGAAGCTCGTCGTACGCGCTGTCTTCGGAAATCGCCGTAGCGGCGCAGTGGCTGGTCGACACGTCGGCGTACGCGAGCGCGAACGTTTCCCCGACCGAGGCGATCGCCGCAAGGTAGTTGTTCTGCTTTCCGTCGAGAAGCTGCTCCTCGACGAGCGTCCCCGGCGTCACGAGACGTACGATCTCGCGACGAACGAGCTTGTTCGGCTGCGGAACCTCGAGCTGCTCGGCGAGCGCGACGACGAATCGCTGCGCGACGAGTTTGGCCAGGTATTGGCCCAGCGCGTGGTGTGGCACGCCGGCCATCGCGACGCGCTGGCCCGCGCCGGCTTCCTTGCTCGTCAGCGCAATCTGCAGGGCCCGCGCGACGACCTCGGCGTCCTCACCGTATGCTTCGTAAAAATCGCCGACGCGCGAGAGCAGAATCGCCTCGGGATGTTTGGACTTCATCCCGAAGTACTGTTCGAGCATCGGCGAGTACTTTGCCACCGCTTAGTGAGTATCGCTCCTACGTTCCCAAAGCCTTCGCGATCGCGCGGACGTACGTTCCCTTAGGATGGCCGGTTCCGTCGGGAGGCGCCCGTGGATTGTCGAGATCGAGATCCCAGATCATGATGCCGCGATAGGCGAGGTTCGTGACGTTGCGGCCGTAGCCCGACGCGTCGCCGGGCGCGACCACCACGCCGTCGTCGGCTCGGCCGATCATGAGCCCCAGGACTATCTTGCTCTTTGGAAAGGTGCCGCCGCCGGTCACGCCGATAGCCGCAAACTGGGCGAGCACGTCGAGCCGGCAATCGTCGAGAGAGCCCTGCTGGTAGCTGCAGTTCGGATCGGTCGTCGGTTTCCAGCCGTACTGATCGTACGCCATGACGTTGACGTAGTCGATGGCGGAACCCGCCTGCTGGACGATGGCGATGTCTTCGCCTTGGTGGCCGCTGGGTGGACCCGGATCCGCACCGTCTATGAACGCGTCGAACGAAATGATCGCCTTAGGAAAGGCTTTGCGAACGGCCAACAGGACGTCGATCAGCTGCTGTTGCCCGTTCCACGGAATCACTTCGTCGTCGAAATCGAAGCCGTCGTAGACGTGCGGATTGGCAGCCACGTAGGCTTTCAGATTTGCGGCGAACAGCGTGGGATCGGTGATGGCGAACTGCGAGGTCGCGCCGCCGAACGAGAGGAGCACCTTGCCGCCGTGCGCGTGTATGCGCTTCGCTCCTGGCCCCAGCGGGTAATAGTTCTGCGGCGGCGAGATGGCGTTGCCGTCGGCGATGCTGAACGCGACGTCCGTCGTAGTGACGCTGCGAGGCACGCTGCCGAGCAGGTGGAACGCGTCGTTGCGGTCGGCGTCGGACCACGATTCCCAGAATCCGACAAACTCCGTGGAGCTCGCGGCCCCATGACCCCCGCGCAGCGAGCTCGTCACGCCTGCGTCGGGCAGCGCCTCCGGCGCGCGGTAACCGCAGGCGCTCGTCAGCGCCGCAAGCACCACGCAGAAAGCGCCGATCCGCACGCTCACGATCGGCACCCCCTACGAAGCGGTCAGGTCCACGAGCGGCCGCATCACCGGCAGGCCTGGATCGCCGTAGCGCGCGGCACGCCGCAGGATCGTCCCCGTGCAGCCCCAGACGTGCGCCGTTTCGATTGCGACGTCAAGCCACGGCGTCTCGGCGTACGGGTGCCGTTCCGCCGGTGCCGCCGCGGGATAATCTGCCGGCTTCGTAGCGACGATCGTTACGTTGTCGAGCGCTTTGGCAGAGAGACGTCGCGCGTCTTTCTTCGATTCGCCGACGACGAGCGCTCGAACGACGCGTCCGATTTTACGATCGTGATACGCGCGCGTCGACGCGTTCTGCGCGTCGGCGAGCCGGCGAAAACGATCGTTCGCGACCTCGGAGCTCACCTGCTCCCATCTCGCGGCCGGCGTCCCGCGCCGTATGGAATAGATGAAGGTAAATGCGTTAGCGAACGTTCCGTTGCTAACGTAGGCAAGCGTCGCGTCGAAGTCGCGTTCGCTTTCCCCGGGGAATCCTACGATGAGGTCGGTCGTGACGGCGCAGTGCGGCAGACGCGACCGAATCGCTTCGAAGGTTGCGTGAAACTGCGCGAACGTGTACTTGCGATTCATGCGGCGCAGGATGGGATCGCTCGCGCTCTGCAGCGGCAAGTGGACGCGCGGATTGATGGCGCCGATGCCGGCGATGTCGTCGAGGATCTCGTCGGTGAAGTCTTTGGGGTGCGGCGAGATGAACGTCAGCCGCTCGAGCCCCGGCAGGGCGGCAACGGCCTTGCAGAGATCGCCGAAGTGGGCTCCGGTCGCGGGGTCCTTCCACGCGTTCACGGTCTGGCCCACGAGCATCACCTCGCGCGCGCCCTCGGCGATCCGTCGCCGCGTTTCCTCGAGGATCTCGCCGAGCGGGCGGTGGTCGAAGCGGCCGCGCACGTACGGCACGATGCAGAACGTGCAGTAGTAAGAGCATCCGCGCTGCACGGTGACGTACGCGCGCAGGTGCGAGAACGCGTCGGTTACCGCGTCGGCCGTCCCGCCCAGCGCGAGATGCAGCAGGCCGTCGCGTTCCTCGTCGTAGCGGGGCGCGGCACCTGCGGCGGCGTCGAGGCTCGGGCGCCAGGCCTCGAGCGCGTCGCCGAGCCGGCGCAGTTCGCTGGTGCCGAAAACGGCGTCCACGTGCGGCGCCAGGCGCGCCATCCGCTCGCGGTCCTGCTCGGCGAGGCATCCCATCACGACCAGACGCAAACCGGGGCGCGCGTCCTTGAGCGCCTTGAGGTGGTTCATCCGGCCGTACGCGCGCCGCTCGGCGTTATCGCGCACGGTGCAGGTGTTGAGCAGCACGACGTTTGCCGACTCGGGCGCGGAGGCCACCTCGTAGCCGGCGGCAAGGGCGCGCCCGGCGACGTACTGGGAGTCGGCTTCGTTCATCTGGCAGCCAAAGGTTTCGATGTAAATGCTCGGCATATCGGCCTCGCCGGAGTTCGCTCGAGCGCCCCGGCGTTCCGTCCGATGGGTTTCCGGCGCCCGGCCTGAGAAAGAGAGTTTTCGTGCAAGTGACGCAAGCGGCCGAGGCCGGTGGGATGCTGCGACCGGCGACGGTTGCGATCGTCGGGCGGCCGAACGTCGGCAAGAGCGCCCTTTTCAACCGGCTGATCGGCCAGCGCCTGGCCATCGTCGAAGATACGCCCGGGGTCACCCGCGACCGGCTTTACGCTCTCTGCGACTGGCGCGGCCGAGTCTTCAGCATCGTGGATACCGCCGGAATCGATCCGCGCGCCGACGTGGCTCACGGCGCCGAGCTCGCCGAGGCTACGCGTCGCCAAGCCGAAGCCGCGGCCGACGAGGCCGACCTCCTGCTGCTCGTCGTGGACGCGCAGACTGGCTTGCACCCGCTCGACGACGACGTCGCGCGCATTCTGCGCCGCCACCACCGCCCGATCGTTCTCGTCGCGAACAAGGCGGAGTCTCCCGATGCGTCCGCGGCAGTTCACGCCGAATTCTCCGGCCTGGGCTTCGGCGAGCCCATCGCCGTGTCGGCGATACACGGCGAAGGCACCGGAGACTTGCTCGACCGTATCGTAGAGCTCTTGCCGCCGCAAGCGCCCGACGCCCTCGAGCGCGACGAGCTCTCGCTGGCCGTCATCGGTCGCCCGAACGTCGGCAAGAGCTCGCTCACCAACGCGCTGCTCGGCGAAGAGCGCACGCTCGTCTCATCCACGCCCGGGACGACGCGCGACGCCGTCGACGCGGTCTTCAGGTGGCGCGATCGCTCCTTCCGGCTCATCGACACGGCGGGCGTGCACCGGCGGCCGCAAGCGCACGGCGCGATCGAGTACTACGCGACGCTGCGCTCGCTCAACGCCGTCGCGCGCTGCGACATCGCGATGCTCGTCTTCGACGCGATGTCGGGAATAACGGCGCAGGACCGGCGGCTCGCCGGCATCGCGATCGAGGAGGGCAAAGGGCTCATCATCGTGGGCAACAAGTGGGATCTGGTGCGCGAGCAGAGCGGCGACTACAGCCAGGGCGAGCTGGCCGGCGTCATCCACGAGCAGCTTCCGTTTGCCGCGTTTGCCCCGATCACGTTTCTCTCGGCCAAGACGCATCGCCGGCTAGGCAGCCTGATGCCGATCGTCGCCCGCGTTGCGGAGAATCTGGACCGGCGCATCCCGACCCCGCAGCTCAACGCCGTTCTGCGCGACGCGATGCTCGCGCATCCGCCTTCCACGACCGCGGGAAGGCTGCTCAAAATCTACTACGCCGCGCAGCCTGGAACGCATCCCCCGGTCTTCGTCTTCCACTGCAACGACCCCGATCTCGTGCAGTCACACTACAAGCGCCACCTCGAAAACGTGATCCGCCGGCACTTCGACTACGAAGGCGTCCCCCTCGCGCTGAAGTTTCAGCCGCGACGCGAGCGCGAAGAAGATCTCTGATGGACAGACTGCCGGAAGCGACGGCTCGCGGTCTGGAGATCATCCTGGTCTCGATTCCGGTCGTTGCCTTTCTAGGCGCGTTTCTCGTGGGCTCGATCCCCTTCGGCTACCTCGTCGGCCGCTTCTTCTACCACACCGACATCCGATCGCAAGGCTCGGGAAATATCGGCGCGATGAACGCGCTTCGCGCGCTGGGCAAGGCCGGCGCGATCGCCGTCCTGCTGCTCGACGCGCTCAAGGGTTTTGCGCCCACGTTGTGGGCGCTGATCTTTTTCCGCGGGCATCTCGACTTCGAAAGCCTCCCACCCGGCCAGGAGATTCTCGCCGCAATCGTCGCCGCGGGCGCGGTGCTCGGCCACTGCTACTCGCCGTGGCTGCGGTGGCGCGGCGGCAAGGGCGTCGCGACCTCGTTCGGCGCGATCTTTGCCTTCTGCTGGCCGGCGGGTCTCATTGCCGTCGCGGGCTGGTTCGCGGGGGCTGCGCTGACGCGTTACTCCTCGGTCGGCTCGATGCTCGGCAGCGTGCTCGCGCCGGTGGCGCTATGGCTCTTCACCGGGTCCGTCCCCGAAACGCTCTACGGCGTCTTTGCCGCCGCGCTGATCGTCTTCGCCCACCGCGAAAACATCCGGCGCCTTCGCGCGGGCACCGAAAGCCCGATCCGTCTCTCGCGCACCCAAAGCTAGCTGCGTGGGAATTCGCTCTAGCCAGGGCTTGCGCCTTAACGGACCGTACTGTCCCTGGCCATGATTTCGTCAAACGACCTTCGCAACGGTGTGACTATCGTCGTAGACGGCCAGCTCTGGACCGTCATCGAGTTCCTTCACGTCAAGCCCGGAAAGGGCTCCGCTTTCGTGCGGACCCGCATGAAGAACGTCAAGACCGGAACGACGCTCGAACGCACGTTTCGCGCCGGCGAGAAGCTCGAGCGGGCCACCGTGGACAACCGTCAGATGCAGATGCTTTACAACGACGCCGACGGCTACCACTTCATGGATCAGGAATCGTTCGAAAACGTCACGCTTCAGCGGGACCTCATCGGCGACCCGGCCGATTTTCTAAAGGACGGCATGGTCGTGGACATGCAGTTTCACGACGGCGCGGCAATCGGCGTGGACCTGCCGGCGCACGTCGAACTGCGCATCGTCGAAACCGATCCCGGGTTCCGCGGCGACACGGCAACCAACACGACGAAGCCGGCCAAGCTCGAAACGGGCGCGACGGTTCAGGTGCCGCTCTTCGTCGAAAGCGACGACGTCATCCGCATCGACACGCGCGACCGGCGCTACATCGGACGCGCGAACTAGCCGGCCGCACCGCCCGCATGTAAGACGTGCGATTCGCCCTGGAGCTCTTCGGCGCGGCGTTCGTCGCAAGCGTCTTCGGCTCGATGGTCGGCCTGGGCGGCGGGTTCGTGCTCGTGCCGATTCTGCGGCTCTTTCTCGGATTCTCGCCCGCCGACGCCGCGGGTACGTCGCTGGTTCTCATCGTCGCCAATAGCGCGAGCGGCGCGTTCACCTATCTGCTCCAGCGTCGCGTGCACCTAAAGATCGGCTGGCTCGTCGCGGCCGGCGGTTTGCCCGGCAGCGTTCTTGGCGCGCTCCTCTCGGTGCGCATCTCGCCGCTGCTCTTCGATACGATCTTGGCCGTGCTGCTCGTCCGGATCGCCGCCGATATGATCTGGAACGCCGAACGGCGGCTCGCGGGCCGCATCGAGCGAGATCGCGTGGCGCACATCAAAGGCATGTCGTATCGCGCGGCGCTCGCGTTCGGCTTCGCGGTCGGGATACTCTCGAGTCTCTTCGGCCTGGGCGGCGGCATCGTGCTCGTGCCCGCGCTCCTCTACTTCTCCGAGCTGCCCGCGCATGCGATCAGCGCGACGTCGCACTTCGCGATCCTCTTGACGTCGCCGGTCGGTCTTGCCGTCCATATCGTCCAGCACGACATCGTCGGCCGCGACGTCATACCGCTGATAGCCGGCGGATTGCTCGGCGGTCCGGTCGGCGCGAGGCTCTCCCTGCGGCTGAATTCGCCGCAGTTGCTCGTCGTCGTCGCCGTCGCGCTCGTCGTCGCCGCGGTGACGCTCGTCTGGCGCCAGCTCTAGCCGCGCGGCGCGGTCATATCTCCGGGGACGACCAGGCGATCGTACTCGTCGCCGGTGACGTGACCGAGCGAGAGGGCGGCGTGCTTGAGCGTCGTCTTCTCGTGGTGGGCCTTCTTGGCGATCTCCGCGGCCTTGTCGTAGCCGATGTGCGGCGACAGGGCCGTCACGACCATCAGCGACTCGTCGAGATACTTCTTGATCTGCTCCTCGTTGGCGCGAAGCCCTTCGACGGCGTGCTCGCGGAACATCGTGCACGCGTCGCGCAGTAAGTTCGTGGAGTGGAGGAAATTGTAGATCATCACCGGGTTGAAGACGTTGAGCTCGAAGTTCCCTTGCGAGGCGGCAAATCCGATTGCCGTGTCGTTCCCGTACACCTGCACGCAAACCATCGTCATCGCTTCCGACTGCGTCGGATTCACCTTGCCGGGCATGATCGAGCTGCCGGGCTCGTTCTCCGGAAGGGTGAGCTCGCCGATGCCGGCGCGTGGGCCGGACGAAAGCCAGCGAATGTCGTTGGCGATCTTCATGAGCGCGGCAGCCAGCATCTTGAGCGCCCCCGAGGCGAAGACGAAGTCGTCGTGCGAGGCCAGTGCCGTAAACTTGTTGGGGTGCGACCGGAACGGCAGCCCCGTCAGCTCGGCAATCTTCGCCGCGGTCCGCTCGCCGAACTCCGGATGCGCGTTGAGGCCCGTCCCCACGGCCGTCCCGCCGATGGCGAGATCGTAGAGGTGCGCGAGCGCCTCGTTGCACGCCGCAATTGCGCGGTCGAGCTGCGTGACGTATCCGGAAAACTCCTGGCCGAGCGTAAGCGGCGTCGCATCCTGCAAGTGCGTGCGCCCGACCTTGACGACGTGCGACCAGCCGCGCGCTTTAGCGGCCAGCGCATCGCGCAGGGCCTCGACCGCGGGCAGCATGCGCACTATGCCCTCAACGCCGGCCATGTGCATCGCCGTCGGAAACGTGTCGTTCGAAGACTGCGACATGTTCACGTGATCGTTTGGGTGCACGGGCTTCTTCGAGCCCATCTCGCCGCCGGCGAGCTCGATTGCCCGGTTCGAGATGACCTCGTTTACGTTCATGTTCGTCTGCGTGCCGGAGCCCGTCTGCCAGACGCGCAACGGAAAGTGGGCGTCGAGCTTCCCCGCGATCGCCTCGTCGGCGGCTTCGCCGATGAGCTGCGTCCGCCGGTCGTCGAGCTTGCCCAAATCGTGATTGACCAAGGCCGCGGCTTTTTTCAGCGTCGCCATCGCCCGCACGACCTCGCGCGGCATGACGTCGCGCGGCCACGTGCCGTCGCCGATCTCGAAGTGCACGAGCGAGCGCGCGGACTGGGCGCCGTAGTATTTGTCGGCGGGGACCTCGATCGTTCCCATCGAGTCGCTCTCCACGCGCATCTTGGCGCCGTTCGTGGCCGAATTCGTCATCGTCATGGGCTCGTAGGTTCGCCGCGACGCGCGGCAATCCGGCCCGGGGCCGCCACCGGGCGCACCTCCACGATCTCGTAGAGCGCCAGCAGAAAGCGCGGGTCGAAGCGACGTTTGTTGCAGCGAGGACAGCTCGCCGGCTTGCCCGGCCGCTTACGTCGCAGCGCCTCGAAACCGCAGTGCTCGCAGCGCAGGATGTATCGCTTACTCGACTCCTGGAGCGGCCTGACGCTGCCGAGATCGTGATAGATCGAGTGCAGCCCGCACTCGCGCAGCTTGCGTTTGAAGCGCGGGCCGTGGCCGGCATCCCGAAACTTCACCCAGCACCAAGCGTGGATCATTTCGTGCAGGAGCGTCTCTTCGAGAGCCTCGGGATAGCGGCGGAAATGCTTGGGCGAAAGCTCGATGAGCATCGGCCTGGCGTCGTAGGCAATCCGCCCGGCGGAGTTGGAGAAGCGCTCGTTGTAGCGGATGCGGCAGTCCGGCGCTTCTCCGTTGAAGTGCCGGTAGTTCAAGCGGGCGAAGAGCAATTGAAGATCGGCTTCGCCGGGCAGTGCAGCGGTTTGCAGGCTCAAGGCGGATGAGTTCCTTCGTCACGCGTCCAATCGACTCTTCGTGTCGACGAACTCCCCGAGCGGCCTGCCCCCGCGAATCTACCTCCCGATCGTAGCGGTGCTCGGCATCCTCTTTCTCTGCCTCATGGCCTACCTCGTGGCCGACGGATTCGGCGTCGCCGGTTCGGTCTTCGGCAAAGCCGGGAGTCCCGCAACGGGGGACGCTCAGCGCGCCGGCTCGCAGAACAGCGTCGAAGGCGGCCCGCCCGCGCCGGTGGTCGCCCAAATCAAAACGCTGCGCGAACGCATCGCCGCGCATCCGAAGGACGACGTGGCGCTCACGCAGCTTGCGGACATGTACCTTGCCGCCAACCACTTCGAGGATGCGATCCCGCTCTACCAGCGCGCCCTAGCCGCAAACCCGAACAACGTCGCCGCGCAGACGGGCCTCGCGCAAGCGCGCGACGCACTGCGCCAGTGAACGTCTACATCTCCGCCGACATGGAAGGGACCGCGGGCGTCTCCTCCTGGAAGCAGGTCGATCCCTCCGACGCCCACGAGTATCCCATGTTCCGCCGGTACATGACCCTCGAGGTCCGCGCCGCGATCGAAGGCGCGCGCGATGCGGGAGCGCGCCGCGTCGTCGTCAACGACTCACACTGGTCTATGCGCAACTTGCTGTTCGACGAGCTGCCGGAGGACGACGATCTCACGATCGTCTCGGGAGCCCCGAAGCCCTGGAGCATGGTGCAAGGGATCGACGCGAGCACCGACGCCGCCTTTTTCACGGGATACCACGCCAAGGCCGGCGATCCCGCGACCCTCGCGCACACGTTCAGCGACGGCGTCTACAGCGTCTCCGTCAACGGGACGCGCTGCAGCGAAGCGCTGCTTAATGCCGCCCTCGCCGGCACTTACGGCGTTCCGGTCGTGCTCGTGACGGGCGATCGTTCGATCGTCGACGAGACGACGCGCGCGATGCCCTGGGCCGTGGGCGTCGCCGTCAAGGATGCCGTCGGCTACTCAGCAGTCTCGTCGCTTACGCCCCATGCCGCGCGCGAGGCGATCCGCGCCGGCGCGCGCGAGGCGATCGGCCGTCTCGAACGGGCTCGTCCGTTCACGTTCGACCCGCCCTTCGAGTTGACGATCGAAACGGCCGGCGTCGAGCACGCCGACTTCATCGAGCTCATCCCGGGCTTCACGCGCACCGGCGGCCGCGCGGTGCGTTTCGCCTGCCGGGAGTATCCGGCGCTGCTGCAGGCCTTTATCGCCGCGACGCGCATCGCGGCGGCGGCCGACCTGCCGAACTGATGCGCCTGTACGTTTCCAGCGACATGGAAGGCATCGCGGGCGTCTGCTCCTGGCAGCAGGTAGACGCGCGGACGCCGCACCCCGACCACGCAATTTTTCGCCGGTACTACACGCGCGAAGTCGCCGGCGCCATCGCGGGCGCGCGCGCCGCGGGCGCCACCGACGTGCTCGTGAACGACTCGCACGGTCCGATGCGCAACCTTCTTCTCGACGAACTGCCGCCCGACGTCCGCGTGATCTCCGGCAATCGGAAGCCGTTCTCGATGGTGCAGCACGCCGACGGCGGCTTCGACGGCGCGTTCTTCGTCGGCTATCACGGCGCGGCCGGCGACGCCGACGCCGTTCTCAGCCACACGTACTCCCCTTCGGTGATCTACGACGTGTCGCTCAACGGCCTTCGCTGCAGCGAGGCCACGCTCAACGCCGCGCTGTTAGGTTACTTCGGCGTGCCCTTGCTGATGGCCACGGGCGACCGAACGACGGTGGAAGGCATACAGGCGCAGATGCCCTGGGTGCGCGGCGTCGTCGTCAAAGAGTCGATCGGAAACTTCGCCGCTAGCTCGATGGTGCCGGCCGCCTCGGAGCGCGCGATCCGTCGCGCAGCCGAAGCGGCCGTACGCGGCGCCGCGGCGGCGAAGCCGTTCCGCATCGAGCCTCCGATCGCTCTCGACGTGCGATTCGTCAGTTCGGCACAGGCGCATCTCGTCGCAACGCTTCCCGGTTTCGAGCGCACGGGTCCGCGCGAAGTTCGCTTCACGCACGACGAGTATCCGGTTGTGTTTAAGGCGTTTGTCGCCACCTGGCGCCTCGGCGCCCAAGCCTAAAGCGCACCCGTTAATCCATCTCATCGTCGCCTCGGACCTCATTTACCGCATAGTAAACTTCGGCCCTCGGCTCCTCGATCTGAACTAACGCACGCGCTTTATATTGCTGCGGCTTTTGGGCGGGCGCCGAGAGCGATCGCAATCTCTACGACGTCGTTTTCGTCGAGCGACAGGCCGCGCATAGCGGCCTCGTACGCCTCGATCGTCGCTTCGCTCTTGCTCGACGCCGCGCGCTCTTCGCGCAGGCGCTTGACCTCGTCGGTCACTCGATGGGCCAGGTCGGAAGTCGGCGCGACGCCGGCGCGTTCGAGACGCGCTTGGTTGCGCCGCAGGGTATCTTCGACGAGCGCGGCGCCCGTATGTTTGCCGAAGACCCAGCTCGTGCGCGCGCCGACCAGCTCGGCGGGCACGGCTTCGTACATGCGGTGGTCCACGAGCATGGCCTGCGTGTGGATCCCCGATTCGTGCGCGAAGACCTTCGTTCCGACGATCGGCTCGTGCTGCTGCATCGGAATGCCGCTCATCCGCTCCATGAAGCGCGCCAGCTCGCGCAGCTTGTCGTACTTGAAGCCGGGCAGCTCGATCCCGTAGAGGACGCGCAGCGCGACGACGTATTCGTGCAGCTTCACGTTGCCAGCGCGCTCGCCGTACCCGTTGGCCGTCACCGAAATGACCTTGAATCCGCACGAGGTCGCGGTGATCGCGTTGATCGTCCCGAGCCCGTAGTCGTTGTGCAGGTGCGCGACGATCGGCAAACCGGCGGGCAAAGCCTGCACGATGCGCGAGCAGTACCAGCGCGTCGCTTCGGGCGTCAAGGTCCCGACCGTGTCCGGCCACGCCGGCCGCGTGCCGCCCGCGTCCAACCCGGCTTTGAAGTACTCGATGAA
This sequence comes from Vulcanimicrobiota bacterium, assembly GCA_963790985.1. Classification (GTDB taxonomy): domain Bacteria; phylum Vulcanimicrobiota; class Vulcanimicrobiia; order Vulcanimicrobiales; family Vulcanimicrobiaceae; genus Cybelea. The sequence continues at coordinate 436,368 of CAWBQB010000003.1, read as the reverse complement.
GTACGCGACGTCCCCGCGGCTGCCGTCTTCGGCGCCGAACTCGACGCGTTCGACGCCGCACTCGCGCGCGTGGCGGATGGCGTCGCACTGCATGCGGATGTTTGCCGCCCGGTAAAAATCGAGCGGAAGGTCGAGCCAGTCGCGCTCGTCGCGCCCTTCGTAGCGCAGCAGCGTCTTGCCGATCTTGTACTTGAGATGCAGATCGCTGCCGCTCGTAAAGATGAAGAACGTGACCTCGCGCGGCTGGATGCCGGCTTCGGTCAGCGTCTTGACGGTAACGTCGATGTCGTTGCGGCTGCTCCGGCACATGACGACGATCTCGACGTCTGCCAGCTCGCCGCGCCGCTTGGCGTCCATGACGAGCGCGAGCGTCCGGCGATCGCCTTCCGACGCCGCCGGAAAGCCGACGCTCATAACGTGCACGCCGACCCCGGCCAGCGCCTTAGCGATCTCGAGCTTCTGCTGCGGCGTGTAGCAAACGCCGGGCATCTGCTCGCCGTCGCGGAGCGTCTCGTCGTAGATGCGTATCTCCGCGGGGTCGGGGAAGGCAACGCCGCGCGTATATTCCTTCGGATCCGCAATGAGCTGTTCGATCGATTCGCGGAGCATGGTGCGAGGTTCTACGCCCCGCCCGTCATCTCTTCGTCCGCTCCTCTTCGGAGCGCTCGCCGAATCGAAGCTCGGCGGTGTCGCGCGGGAAGAGCAGTTCGAGCGTCCAGTCGAAAGCGACGCGCAGCTTTCGATCGAGGCCCGGAAGCCGCAGCAGGTAGTACGAGCGCCAGAAGAACCACGCGATGAAGCCGGTGAGGACGACGTGGCCCGGCAGCTCTGCAACCGCCCGGCGCCCTCCGAGCGCGGCCATCATGCCGAGTGCTTGGTAGTGGAACGGCTTCGTCTGCTCGCCGCGCAGCACCGCGACGATATTGTCGGCGAGCCGCGGCCCTTCGCGCAACGCGTGCTGCGCGGTCATCGGATACGTGCCGCCGCCGCCGTCGGGTATCGAAGCGCAGTCGCCGAGCGCCCACACGCCTTCGACGCCGGCGACGCGCATGTCGCGACCGGTCTCGACGGCACCGCGCCGGTTTGCCGGGAGTGCCGTTTTCGCTATGGTCGGCGACGGCTTGACCCCGGCGCTCCAAACGATCGTCTCGCTCTCGATGCGGCGTCCGCTGCTCAGCGTGAGCCCGCGTTCGTCAACGCTCGCGACGCCGTCGCCGGTAATCACCTCGATGCGGTGCCGTTGGAGAATGCGGCGGGAATACTCGCCCATTTTGGGCGGCAGCCCGGCCAGCAGCACCGGCCCCGCCTCTACCAAGATCGTGCGAATCTGGTCCGCGCGAAGCCGCTTGTAGAAGCGCAGGACGCTGCGGAAGAGGTCGGCGATCTCTCCGGCAGTCTCGACGCCGGTGAAGCCTCCGCCGACGACGACGATCGTCAGCAGGCGCCGGCGCCGGTCGTCGTCCGAGATCGTATCGGCCAGCTCCAAAAGCCAGACCAAGTGGTTGCGCAACGCATCGGCATCGTCGAGGGACTTCAGCGCCCACGTGTGCTCCTCAACGCCGGGAAGACCGAACGAAGACGTCGAGGAGCCCAGCGCCAGAACGAGCTGGTCGTAGGGCTGCACCGTTACGATTCCCGTGAGCACGTGCCGGTACGTCACCGTCCGCCGCTCGACGTTGATTTCTTCAACGTCCGCCAGGACGAAGCGCGTGCGGTGCAGCTGCTGGCGCACCGGCGTGACGACGTGGCGAACTTCGAGCCCACCCGACGTCACCTCCGGCAGCATCGGCGTGAAGAGCGTGTAGTTGTCCCGGCTGAGCAGGACGATCTCGGCCTCGCCGCGGCGCAGGCGGCGCTCCAGCCGCCTCGCCACGGCAATCCCCGCAAATCCACCGCCGACGATAACGATGACCGGCACGCCGCGCAGTTGAAGGTAGCGGGATGCAGTCCCTTCCGCCGCAGAAGCGTCGCACCGGCATCGGCGCCCTCCTCGCGGCGATCGTGGCTTTCCTGGTGAAGTTCAAGTTCCTGTTGCTGGCCGGCACCAAGCTGCTCGGCGTGAGCTGGACGTTTCTGCTCTCGCTCTGGATCTACGTGGTCGTCTTCGGCTGGAAGCTGGCCGTCGTCGTCATGCTCCTGCTGCTCGCGCACGAGCTGGGGCACTACTTCGCCTTTCGCGCCTACGGTCTGCCGGCGCGCCTGCCGGCGTTCGTCCCACTGCTCGGCGCCTTCACCGCCGGCGCCCTGCCCGACGATTTGGAGCAGGACGCGTACATAGCGCTGGCGGGCCCGCTCACCGGCCTCGGCCTCGCGGCGGCATGCTATGGAATCGGGGCGGCCACCCACGAGCGCTTTTGGTACGCCTGCGCCGACCTTTCGGCGTTCCTCAACCTGTTCAACATGATTCCGATGCCGCCGTTCGACGGCGGACGAATCGTCGGCGCGCTTTGGCCGCCGCTGTGGCTGTTCGGCTTCGCGCTCTTCGTCGTCGTCGCGGTCTTCGCGCACCTGCCGCTGCTCTTCGTCGTCATCATCGGCGTTCTCGGGCTTCCGGCGATGCTCGCAGCGTGGCGCGGCCACGTCGATCCGCGCGCGGCCAACTTGACGCTGGGCGCGCGCGTGCGCGTGAGCGTCTGGTACCTCGCGACGCTCCTGGGCCTCTTTCTCGTCGTCGCACAATCCCATGCGATCGCCTCTCCCGGAGCGGCCGGAAGAGCGCTGTGGTGAAACGGGCGCTTCTCGCGCTCGCATGTGCCGCCCTCGCCGCGGCGCTCGTCGTGCTGCGGCCGCTGTCCACGCCCGGTCCTGCGATGCGCGACTTCGAAGCGTACTGGGCCGCCGGCTCCGCGCACAACGCCGGTGCCGATCCGTACGGACGCGGCGTCTGGGCGTACGAACGGCAGGTTCCAGGCGTCGAAGCCGCGCGGGACGAGATGCTCCCATTCATCGGACCGCCTGCGACGCTGCTCGTGTGGAGCGCGCTCGCGCGCTTACCCTACGCCGTAGCCGCGCCGCTGTGGGGCACGCTTCTGGCGCTGGGTCTCGGCGCGCTCGTCGCGACCGTCGTCGCCGCCAGCGGCGCACCGTTGGCGCCGTTTACGCTCCTCGCGATGCTCGTGCTCGCAGCCGGCTGCGGGCCGGTGACCAGCGATCTCGCGCTCGGTCAGGTCGCGTTGCTCGCCGCGCTCGGTGCAAGCGCGCTTACGCTGGCCGCGCCGCGCGGTCTGCGCGCGGCAGTCCCGGCGGCGCTGCTCGCGTTCGCGCAACCGAATGCGGCGCTCGGTCTGATATCGCAGCTCGGTCGCAACCGCGCGACCGCAGCACTCGCAATCGGGGCGGCGCTGACCTATGTCGCGGGTGCGCTCGCCGGCGGCTGGGCTTGGCCCGTCGCGTACGCATCGGCCGCCGCGGCGCACCTGAGGGCCGAGCGGTTCGATGCGATCCAGCTCACGCCGGCCTCGATCGCCTACGGGCTGGGTGCAACCCCGCGCGTTGCCTCCGTCGCTGCGTTGGCCGCAGCGTTCGTCGCGGTCGCAGCGGCGATTGCAATCGCGCTGCGCGTGCGCGACCGCTTCGCGAGGTTTGCAGCATTCGCCGCCCTATCTCCGTTCGTGGCGAGCTTCTTCCACGAGCACGATCTCGTCGTCGCGTTCGCCGCAATGGGCTGGGCTGCATTGCGCACGCGCGGTTTGGCGCGCCGGATCGCGCTCGCCGGTACGCTGCTCGTGTGCGTAGATTGGCTCGGCCTCGCGCAGCGCCCCACGGGGATCGCACAGAGCGCGCTGCTCGCGTTCGCCGCACTCTGCGCCTTCCTCGCCATGGGCGAGGAGGATGGCGTTTCGGCGATGCCCGCTGCGTTGGCGGCGGCACTGCTCTTCGCGCTCGCCGCATGGGTCGGGGCGCACCATCCGATGCCGGTCTGGCCCGACGCCCTCGGCGGCTACCGCGCGCCTGCCAAATCTGCGATCGCCGGCGTCTGGGCGGACGAGCAGCGCGCCGCTGGACTCCACGCGGCCGTTCCCGCGTGGGCCCTCCTGCGGACGCTCTCGCTGCTAGGCTGCGCCCTGCTCGCGACGGCTATATATCGACATTCAACATGTCGTCGAACGGCGTGAAGGCGCTGGGCTGGTATCCGGTGAGTTTCGGATTGTGCGCGTAGCCCGCGTCGAGGACGTACAAAACGATCGTCGGCGCATCGCGCACGATGATGCGCATCTCTTGTGCGAGCAGCGCGGCCTGCTTCGCCGGATCGTAGGTCTCCTTCACCGCGTCCAGTAACCGGTCGAGCTCCTTGTTGCAGTAGTGCAGCACGTCTTGCCCGTTGGGCGGGATCTGGTTGCATTCGAACGTGTTGGAGATATCCGGAATCGGCACGTTCTGCCAGGCAAACATCGTCATGTCCCACTTGCCGCCGTAAACGATCCCGCCGTTCTGATAGGGTGCGAAGAAGACCGCCGGCGCGAACTTGCGCGTCTGAATCTCGATGCCGACGGCCCGCAGCTCCTCGCGAATCATCTCGACGGTGTCGTCGGCCGTGGATACGCCGGTGTAGTACGGAAACTGCAGCGAAAGCCGCTGGCCGTTCCTCACGCGGATGCCGCCCGGCCCGACCTTCCAGCCCGCCGCATCGAGCAGCTGCATCGCGCGGTCGGCATCGTGTTCGACGAAGGGAATCCCCTTGGGGGCAAACGGCAGAACGGGGGAGATGACGCTTTCCTGCAGCACGCCGTAGCCGTGCGCGATCTTCTGCACCATCTCGCGCCGGTCGAGCGCCAGCCGAATCGCTTGGCGCACGCGCACGTCGCTGACCAGCGGCCGGGTGACGTTGAAGTCGAGGTGCGAGTAGTAGATTCCAGGTCGCACGTCGGTCTGCACCTTCGAAATCGCCTTCACCTGGACGATGTACGACGGCGGCACTTCGGGCCACAGGTCCACGTCGCCGGTCTGCAGCAGCGTCAGCAGCGTGTCGCGCGAGGGGATCAGCTTGTAGGTGACGCGATGGAGTTTGGGCATGCCGCGGAAGTAATAGGGATTCGGTTCGAGCTCGATGCTCTCGCCGCGCTTCCAGTCCGCCACGCGAAACGGCCCGATTCCGACGGGCTTGGCGTTGTAGGGAACGTTGTTGATGTTCGGATAGCGCGCTAGCAGGTGCTTCGGCAAGACCGTTGGATTGGCGCCGGCGCTTCCGAAGAAGGTCGGCAAGTACGGCGAGTACGGTTTTTTCAAATGATAGACGACCGTGTACTTGTCGGGCTCGTCCATCTTGGCTATCAGATTCCATCCGTCGCGGCCGACCTCGTTGTTGGCCGGATTGAGGACGGCTTGCGTCGAGAACACGACGTCGTCGGCCGAAAACGGCGCCCCGTCGGACCAGCGCACTCCCTTGCGCAGATGCCAGGTGATGGTCTTGCCGTCCGGGCTGATGCCGCCGTTGGCTTGGGTCGGAACGATCGTCACCAGTTCGGGATATGGGAGGTTCCGCTGGTCGTACCGCACCAGGTACGCCTGCGTCATCTGCGAGATGTACCCGAGCGTCGTCTCCGTAAAGATGTGCGGGTTCAGCGTGGGCACGTCGCCGCTGCCGTCGGCGATGCGAAGGTAGTGGGGCGTGGACGCCGGGCCGCCCTTCGTGCACGAGACCAGGAGAAGAGCCGCGCCAACGGCGGCGGCAAGGCGCGAGATCTTCGTCATGGTTCGACGCTCCTTATATCGAGTAGTTCCAGGGATCCCAGAAGGCCGTGATTACGGGCGACGGATCGAAGCCTTTGAGATCGCTGTTGTAGACGTACGGGATCCGGTTGAAATAGAGGATGATCGTCGGCACGTCGAGTGCGAGCTGCTGCTGAACGATCAGGTAGTCGTGCTTGCGGCGCGTCTGGTCGATCGTGTTGAGCGCGTCGGTCATCGCGGCGGTGGCGGCTTGGTTGTTCCAAAACATCGCGTTCTGCCCATGCGGCGCTAAGTTGTTGCCGGAATAGATCGCGCTGTCGTCGGGATCGGCGGCGCCGACCCACGAGAAGAGCGCGACGTCGTAATTCCCGCCCTCCAACGTGCCGTTGCTCGAGTTGTCGAAAAACTCGCTCGTCGGATAATTCTTGACGTCGGCCTGCGCGCCGACTTCGCGCCACTGGCGCTGAAGCACGGTTTCGTTCGCCTTGCCGTTCGTGGACTCGGTCTGCGTGCTCAAGGTGAACTCCAACCGCTGCCCGTTCTTCACGCGGATGCCGTCCGGCCCCACCTTCCACCCGTCCGCCTCCAACAGCGCCTTGGCTTTCTCCGGATCGAACGGATAGTGGACGATGTCCGTCGTGTACGCCCACGAGTAATGCGGCTGCTGGTCGGTCTCGGCCGGGATGGCCGAGCCGTGCGCGACCTTGTTGATGATTTCCCCGCGGTCGGTCGCATAGGCCAGCGCGCGTCGCACCTGGACGTCGGAGACGATCGGGTGGCGCAGATTGAAATCGGCGTGCGACCAGGCGAACGCGTCTACGCGAACGGCGACGACGCCGTTGGCCGGATCCGCGGCTAGCGCCGCGTATTGGGGCCACTTCAGCGACGTCCCCTGCGCGAGCATGTCGATCTCGTGCGTCTGCAGCTGCGTGAACGCGGTGTTCTCGTCGGGAAGGATCTTGTAGACGACTTCTTTGAGCTTCGGTTTGCCGAGGTAGAAATCGGGATTCGCCACCATCCGCACGTCCTGCCCGCGATTCCAGGCAACCACCTTGAAGGGACCGCTGCCGACGGGAAGTGCGTTGTACGGAGCGGTGTTCAGGGAGCCTTTGTCGTCGTTGTACTTCGCGAGCAAGTGCGCGGGCAGGATCGGCGCGTTGCCGTTCACGCTCCACAGCTGCTGGAGAAACGGAGCGTAGAGGCGTTTCATGTGAACGACGGCAACGAGCGGATTGCTGCAGTCGATGGACCCGATGTCCTTGTAGCCGTCGGTCGTGGTGACGTTGTTGTGCGTGTTCATTACGGCTTGCCAGGTAAACTTGAGGTCCTCGCAAGTTACGGGCGGGCCGTCCTGCCATTTCATGTTCGGCCGCAGCTTGTACGTCAAGGTGAGGCCGTCTTTGCTGACGTCGCCGTTGGCAACCGTCGGAATCTCGCGCAGCGCGTCGGGCACCGGACGCCCCTTGCCGTCGTAGCGTACGGTCCACGAAAAGACGAACATCGACAAGTCGAGCGTCGGCGTGGCCGAGTTGAGCATCGGGTTGAGATTCTTAGGATCGGAGAATTCCGTAAAGCGCAGGACGCCGGGCTCGGTCCACGAGTGCGCGCCTCCGGCACCCGCCGTCCCGTTCGATGCCTTGGTGCAGCCGGCCACGGCAGCGACGGCGGCCAGTGCGGCCAACGCGCGTAAAGCTCCGAGCCTCAAATGGACGCTCCTTCCTCGCCTTCTTCGGCGCGCATCCTGTCGGGATCGATGCCGTGCGACAGACAGAACTCGCGGTACGCGCCCGGCAGGATCTCGGACGGCTTGATCTCACTTCGGCCGCCCCAAAACACGTTGCTATACGTAAAATCTATGCCCGCTTCCCGCAGGTGAGCGTCGATTGCCGCCTTGTGGCCCAAAACGGCTTCCTTTTCCATCCCGTGCGCGACCGCCATGATGTTGACGTCGTGGAACTCGGGGCCGCCCTCCCGCCAGTACGCGTGCGTGATGACGTAGTGCCGGCCGACCTCGCAGCCGGCGTCCATCTCTCGCCCCGGCGGCACCGCCCAGTGGAAAAGGGCGTTGTATCGCGTGACGCGCTCGTTTCCGGCGGTCGCCTTGACGTGTTCGAGGAAAGTAGAAAACCGTCCGATGACCTTCGCTTCCTCGAGCGACTTCGCGGTCTGCGCGAACGTATCGAAGTCCACGCCGGCTTCGCGCGCGCGAGCGGCCCAGAGGTCGCGCACGAGTTCCTCGGGAGCGAACTCGCGCTTGAGCGCCGCGAGCACCCGCCACTGCAGGGGCGAGAGCTCGACGATTGCCGTCTCGAGCGGCCGCGCCGGTTCGCCGGCGCGCGCTCCGGGCTCGAGGCCGCGCCGGCGCATGTGTCCGACCCCCAGCGCGAAGAGCTTCTTGGCGGGCATGAGCCGGAAACGTTGCGCGCCGATGCGATCGCGCAAGAACTCGGCGTGCTTGCGCAGCGAGAAACCCTGAGGCACCTTCAGCGTCGTCCAGAGCCGGTACGTGCTTCCGGCCGAGACCGCGTCGGTCGAGCGCACCACGACGTGGCCGGAGAATGGGTCTTCCTCGAACAGGTAATCGAAGGCGGCGTCGAGCCGCTCGGGGGGAACTTCCCACGCGCACAGCGAGCCTGCGGCGAGGCTGGTCGAGATCAGCGTCTGGCGCACGCGGCGTATCGTTCGCGCGCGCAGCATCGTCGCGACGCGCTCGATGACCGTCCCCACCGGGATGCCGGTTCGGGAGGCTACCTCTCCGAACGGATCGGCCTGGAAGCCGGAGAGGCGATCTTCGGAGACGGCGAGGATCGCGGCATTGACCGGATCCGAGACCGTCGCCGGCGGCTGCGGGCCGGGGGAAACGCTCGCGCTAGAGCTGGACGTCGCTCACACCCGTCGCGTAAAGATAGTTCTGATACGCCGTATAGACGCCGTAAAACGCCGTGATGTAGGCCGACTGCGCGGTGGTGAGATTGGCTTCCGCCGTAACGACGTTGAGCACGGTCGTCGCGCCGACTTTGTACTGTGCCTGCGTCGCGTCCAGCGAAACCTGCGCCGCCGTCAGTTCCGACTGCGCTTGCACGAGCGAGGCCCGAGCCGACACCAGCGTCGCCAGCGCCGAGCGCACCTGGGACTCGACGTTGAGCCTGGTCAAGTTGAGCGCCGCGATGTTTTGGTCGAGCTGCGACGCCGCAACGGCTACGTTATAGTTGGTGACGCCCTGGTCGTAGATCGGCACGGTAACGTTCAACCCGATCTGCTTCGTATTCGACCAGCTCGACGGTCCCGGGCAGAGCGCAGCCGCCGCGTTCGGCGGTAGACTGGCGGTGCCGTAGCAGCCGATGAACTGACGGCCGACGCTGTCGCTGGCGCCGGCGCTCAGAATCGGAAAGCGCGCGAGCTTCGCGAACCGCAGATTTTCCCGTGCCGACTGCACGCTGTATGCGGCGGAAATAAAATCGGGGCGCATGATGAGCGCCCGTTTTAGAGACACTTCGTACGATGGATTGGGAGCCGACGGCTGCGCCGTTATCGTTTTTGGCACGACCAGGGCGTCGGCGTCGAGTCCGAGCGTCGTGGAAAACGTCGCCTGCGCGCCGATCGCGGTTCCTTGCGCGGTTACCAGGTTGCCGCGCGCCTGCGCCGTCTGAAACTGCGCGGCGGCGATGTCCGAACGCGCGGCCGCACCGTTGCGAATCTGCGCTGCGGTAGAGGCTTCGTTGACTTCGAACTCGTGCACGAGCTGCGCGTCGGCGGTGACGGTCGCGTTGTCTTCCAGCACCGTGTAGTACGAGTCGGCGACGTTGAGCGCCAGCGTTTGCAGGTCGCGCAGCAAGGTCGCGCGTCCCGCGATGTCCGCTTCCTTGGCCGAGCGAATCGCCGCAATCGTGCGTCCGCCGTCGAAGATGAGCTGGGTGATCGTGATCGTCGCCGACTCGCTGCTGAACGTGCTTCGCGACGGCGGCGCCGGCGTCGCCAGACCGAAGGCGGCGGGCGCCGGACTACTCGACGGTTGCGGCGTGCCGCCGGCAGATCCGGAGTTTGCCGTGCCGTTGCTGAACTGCGTTCCCATCGTGGCGCTGCCGCTGATGCCGGGGTAGAGCGCCTGTATCGAAGACGTGTATTTGGCATGTATGGCCGCCCACTGCGCGTTCTCGTTGGCAAACGTCGGCGAGAGGGCGACGGCAATCTTTATTGCCTGATCGAGGTTGACGGACTGCGGAACGCCTTTTTTCGCCGCGAGTTTTGCGACGTCCGGCGCGGGCGTGCCGTACGCGGGGTAGGGCATGGGCGTGCCGCTGAGCGTCGGCTGCGGCGCGGGTGACGGCATCTGAATCGGAGGCAGCCCCGGTTCGTTGATGAGCGTCGGCGAGTTCTGGGCCGCCGCCGCGCCCGTCGCGAGCGCCCCCAGCGCGAGGGCGGCTAGAAAGCCGCGCGCGGGAAATCGTGCGTTCCTCATCCTCAGTGCGCCGTGCCGGCCGAGGAGGACGATGCCTGGTTGGCGTTGCTGACGGCCACCGTGCTGCCGTCCTTGAGCGAGTCGGGCCGCGTCGTCACGACCATCGTCCCGGGCGTAATCTTCGGACTGGTCACCTGCGCCAGCGTGTCGGTTTGAACGCCGACCTTCACCGGCACCTCCTGCGCTTTGTTGTCCGGCCCGACGACGTAGACGACGTTGCCGTTGGCGGATTGCGCGACCGCGCTTCGCGGTACGACGATCGCGTTGTTTGCGCGCTGCTTGGTCACCGTAACGGTGACGAGCATGCCCCCGCGCAGGACGTAGCCGGGATTGTACAGCTCGAGACGCGCGAGGTACGAGAGCGTCCCCGACGTCGGAACGGCGTTGACCGTTTGGATCGGACCGCTGAACGTTCGCCCCGGCAGCGACGATGACGCAAAGGTCACGTTCATGCCCTGGCGGACGTAGGCGAGATCCTCGTCGGGCACGTTGACGTTGATCCAAACCTTGTCGATCCGCGCGACCTGCAGCACCGGCTGCGAGGGCGACGCGTAAGCGCCGGGGTCGACGAGCCGGTTGCCGATGACCGCGTCGTACGGTGCGTAAAGATACGTCTGCGAGAGTTGCGTGCCGAGCACGCGCGCCTGGGCCGCCGCGGCCGCCGCCTGCGCTTGCTGCGACTTGACGTTCTGCAGGCTCACGACGTTGTTCGCGATGCCGACCACCGCGTTATTGTACGTTTGCTGGGCCGAAACGTAGTTGGCCTGCGATTGCTGCAGCTGCGTTTCCGACACGTAACCCTGCTTGTACAGCTGTTTGTTCTGATCGTAAACGAGTTTCGCGTTTTCGAGCGACGCCTTGGCGGTCTGCACGGCCGCGTCGTTGTTCTGCACCTGCACGGGATAGCCGACGACCGAACCGCGCGCCGCGGCGGCGGCTTGCGCCGCCTGAGCTTGCGCCTGCGAAAGCTGCGCTTGCAACGTCGACGGATCGATCGTCGCCAGGAGCTGGCCTTTGCGCACCATGTCGCCGATGTTGACGTCTATGTGCGTGATCGTGCCGCTCTGCTGGAAGGCCAGCGTCGACTGGTCGAGCGGCGCAATTTGCCCGTCCAAGACCAGGTACGTGGCGATGTTCTGGCGGCTTGCGGGAGCGGCGTCCACATTGAGTGCCATCGGACCCGCGGCGGGTTTCTTACCGCAGCCGCCCAAAGCGGGAGCGACGACTATAGCGGCGAGCGCCAGCGGCGCGAGCCGCCGGACGGAGGAGGGGAATGCCATCTCTTTCGTGTTCCGGTCCTTCATGGTCAGATATACGGGGCCCGACGCCTTTTGATTCAAAGCCCGGCGGACCCTATCGCGCTAACCTTGGAGTCCCTGCATGAGGTGGTCGGTTGCAGGGCGTATCTCCCGGAGGCATGAGCGCGAAGCTCGACATCGGCCGCTCCTATAGCCTTCAGAGCCGGGTCGAGGAGTGGATGACCGCAGAGAAGGCGGGGAACAAGGGTGTCGACGTGCTCTCCACGTCGATGCTCGTTCAACTCGTCGAGAGCGCCGCGATCCACTGCGTCGGTCCGATATTGGAACCCGGACAGGTCACCCTGGGTACCCACGTGGATCTGGAACACCGCAAGCCCGTCCCGGTCGGCTTCATCGTCCGGACCGAGGTCGAGGTCGTGATGCTGGACGGACCGCGCGTGAGCTTCGCCGTCCAGGTATTCGACGAGCAGGAGGCCGTGGCGGAAGGCACGCACGAGCGCTACATCATAGAAAAGTCGAAGTTCCTGGCGAAGCTGCGAGAAAAGCTCGCCTAACCAGGCTCCCACTGCAGGGGAGGCAATCGGCTGTTCCCGAAGATGGACAAAATGGCATCGCTGGAGCGGGTCCCCCCCGGGGTCCCCGACGGCGGGCCTTAGGTCTCATAACCAGCTTAGGAGGACACATTGAAGCGACTGAGCATCGGAATCCTGACCGTGCTGATGGCAGCCGGTCTCGGATTCACCGCGGTCGCGGCCCAGCCCAGCGCGTCGCATGGCAACATTGGAACCAACGCGATCGCGCAGGACCAGGGTGCGCCAGCTGCTCCGCCGGCGGATTTCGGTTCCCCGCCGTCGGGTCAGATCCCGATTCTCTTCAATGACCACCACGTCTACACCAAGCCCGACATCTTAAAGCAGGGTCGTGTGCTCGCCGCGCTGGTGCGCGGGGGGACGATCTTGATCCCGCTTCGCTCGATGTTCGAGCAGATGGGTGGAGCGACCGTCTCGTATGACGGGAGCACCAAGACCGTGACGGTCAGCAAAGCCGGCGCCGAGGTCAAAGTGACCGTAGGCAAGCCGGAAGTCATGATCAACGGCGAGTCGCGTCCGCTGGACGTGCCGCCTATCATCTACCAGGGCGTCATTCTCGTGCCGGTCCGCGTCATTTCGGAAGGTATGGGAGCGTACGTGCAGTGGGTGCCCGATCGTCGTCTCGTGGTTGTCCGGTACATCCCGGCCACCCCGCCGCCGAGCGCGCCTCCGCCGCCTCCGCCGCCGCCCCCGCCGCCGCCGCCGACCCCGACGCCAGGTCCGTACTACGACCACTACGTCGCCGGCGACTACATCATCTCACCGAAGGTCTACAACGAGTTCGACCCCGGCAACACCAGCGACAACAACAACGGGGGCTTCTCGTACCGGATTCACGGCGCATTTGAGATTCCGCTCATGAACCTGCCGTGGATGGTTGCCGTCGACTACCGCCAGTGGAACTGGCAGCACAACTGCGGCGGCGCCAACTGCTACGTAACGGCCATCGGTGGCCTGTTCCAAACCAGCGTTCCGCAGTTCAACGGTCAGGACTACGATTTCGACGCACGGCTCGGAATCCGGGTTCTCTCTCCGCGAATCTACCTCGCTGGCGCGTATATCCAGCGTAACGGCAACTACGGCTATCCGCAGCAATCGGGCGCGGGCGTCGGGCTCGAGAAACTTCCCGATCTCGATCGCGCGTTCTCGTTCTACGGAAACGTCTACTACTTCTTCAATGCAAACGGTAACTACCTGAGCACGTCGGGAGTGGTAAACTCGCAGTACCCGAACGGAAGCTGCACGCCGAGCGCACCGTGTAACTACAGGGTTGGATACAACATCCTCAAGTACGACATCGGAGTCACCTACGCGTTCCAGAACTTCCCGCTCTTCTTCGAAGCGGGCTTCCTGGGCGATCGCGGATATCCGCTGGATGCGGCACCGCTGGGCTTCTCCGAGAGCGGCCCGTACGCAGGTATCGGCCTCAAGTTCTAGGCTCGGATCTCGCGTAGAAAAACCGAAAGCCCCCGGCGAATGCCGGGGGCTTTCACGTGTCCGTCGGACGACTATGGAAAGTCGGCGCCCGGCGTCGCAGACGGTGGGACGCACGGCGGCGTTATGATCTCGACCGCCGGCTGGCCCGGCGCCGGTGACGGCGTCGGGGTGGGTTCCGGGGTAGGCAACACGGCAACGCCGTGTGGAGGCGGTGTGGCTCCGTGCGGAACCGGCGTCGGGCAAATCGTGGCGACCGCGTACCAATGTTCGGTGAATCCGTTCTTAGCGACGCTCGCTTTCAACGTCTTGCCGAAATAGGTGTTGCCGTACTTGGTCGTGAGCAGCCGGATGAACTGCCAGGTCGTCTCCTGCTCGGGCTGCGTGTAAACCTTACGCAGCACCTGCACGCCCAAGAAGTACGACCGCGCGAGCTGCGGGTCGTTCGGATACTTTGACGCCCAGCGACGCAGCGCTTCGGTCGCAAAGTCGAGCTTCGCGATCAAATGCGGATCGGTCGTCGAGTCGCCCGCGCTGATCGACCCGTCCTTGTACGTGTTGTCGATGCCGAGGTAGCTGAGCTTCATCCGCCCAAAATACTCGTCGCCCGGCGCCGAGCTGTTATATTCCTCGCACTGCAGGTGCGCCCACTTGCTTTTGGTGTCGCCGCAGGGGTCTTTCGCGTGTGCCGCGGCCGCGGGCGTGGGGGTAGGCTGCGGCGTCGCCGCGGCGAGCGGCGAACTCGCTTCGGATCCCGCAAGCGCTAGGATGACGCTCGCAAATGCGAACGCCGGCAGGCCGATTCTCACGTTGCTCATTGGAGGGCCCCTCTTTTGCGGGCTTGGGCTTGCGGCCTTCTTGAGAACGAGTGCGTGAGGGGCGCCGCGTTCCAGCCTCGAACCTCACGCGCGGATGAATGGATCGTTGCAGGTGGCGGCCGTGCAGCTGCGAGCAAACGACCGCACCGACTTTTCGCGCTCGCTCGATCTAGCGGTAGAAGCAGCACGCGACGCGGCATCGCGCGCGCGTCTCGTCGTGCTCCCCGAGGCGACGCTGCCGGCGTACGTTCTCGGTGACGATCGCGTGGACGACGCCGAAATCGCTGAGGGACTGCAGCGCTTTTGCCGCATCGCCCGCGCCGCAAGTGCGGTGATCGTCGTCGGGGCGGCCGTCCGCGACGGCGCTCGTTTGCGAAACGGAGCCGTCGTGATCGATGCGGACGGCTCGCTCGCCGGCCGTGCCGACAAGATATTCCTTTGGCATTTCGATCGCCGCTGGTTCTCCGGCGGCGAGCATCTGCTGCCCGTGGAGACGGCCGTCGGCAAGCTCGGCATTCTCGTCTGCGCCGACGGCCGGCTTCCGACGATCGCGGGCGCCCTCGTCGACCGCGGCGCGCAAGCGCTCGTCATGCCTACCGCCTGGGTCACGAGCGGGCGCGATCCGCGCGCCCTGGAGAATCTCCAAGCCGACCTCCTCGCGCGCGTGCGCGCGTACGAGAACCGCGTTCCGTTCGTCGCCGCCAACAAGTGCGGGGCCGAGCTAGGCATGGTTGCGTATTGCGGGAAGAGCCAGATCCTCGACCGCCGCGGCGAGATCGTCGCGTTGGCGAGCGAACGCGATCCGGAAACGCTCGTGGAGACGATCGAGCTTAGCGCGTCTGCGCCGGCACGAGCGCGCGCTCCGCAACCCGCACCTCGCGTCCGCTCCGCCGGCCGCCCGCTGCGCCTGGCGATCTCGTTCGAGCCCCTTCCCGCCGACGTGGACGCGCGTCTGGAACTCCTCGACGACGCGTATGCGATCGCTCCGGAGGATCGCGAGCGCCTGGCGACGCTCGACCGCGTCCTCCCCGCCGCCTCGGCAGGCGACGAGCTCGTTCTCGATCCGGCCGGACTGGTCGGTTACCATCGCGCAAACTATTCGCTCGTCATCTGGACGACGAATCTGGCGACGCCGTGGGTGGAGCGGATCGCTCGAGCGCGGGCTTCAGAGTTGCGCGTCTACGTCGTCGTATTCGATACGGCGCGGCGCCGGGCGTTCGCCGTGGATCCCGAAGGAACGATCGTCGCGGGCACGTTCGACGGCTACCGTCTGGCGAGTTTCGCGCTCGATCCCCGCAAGACGAAGGACACGGTCGTCGCTCCGAGCACGGACGTGTCCGAGGGCCTCGAACGCGTCGCCGCGATCCTCGAGCGGCAGAAAGGTTAAGACGTTGCGCCGCACTATGGGGCCGGGCCAACTCCACGCTGCGCCGGCAAGCCCGCTCGTCTCGCTAGCCGCAGCGATTTTTGCGGTGTTGGCCGCTCTGGGCACGCTTTTCGCGCACCACCGCTCGATCTCGGCGCTGACCTTGAAGAATCAGGCGATCCTCGTGCAAGGGCGCGCCACGGACACGTACAACGCGTATGAGGCCAAGCAGATACGCTTCAACATCTATCAGGCGCTCCTGGCCACCGAACTCGCGAGCAATCCGTCATCGCGCGCCCGTTTGGAAGCGATCGCAGCAAAGGAACGGTCGTCGTCGCCCGCCGTCCTCGAGAGGGCTAAAGAGCTCGAAGCGCAGGCGCAGGACGCCGACGAGCGCGCCGAAGTCACGTTGAAATCGTACGAGACGTTGCAGTTTGCAACCACGTTCTTCGAAGTAGCGATCGTTTTGGTTTCGATATCGGCGCTGGCCTCAACGCGCGTCCTCCTTCCCATCGGCTCGGCGATCTCCGCCTTGGGCCTCGTTTTCTTCGTCGTCGGCATGCTCCAAGGCCGATAGGTCGAGAGGCGCGTTGACGGACGTTCGCCGCCTCGCGATTCTCGCTCTCGCGCTCCTTGCGCTCGCCGCAGCCGCAGCGCGCGTTCCGAGCACGCGCCTCGCGTCGGGCGCGATCGCCGGCTCGAATTGGCCGTACCTGCCCGGCAGTCTCCTGCCGCTTCGCGTGGACGGTTTCGCGCCGCCGTACGACGTCGAGCTCCTCGGGCCGGGTCGGCTCGTGCCCGGAGCGTTCTATGCGGTGCCGCAGAACGCTCGCCCGGGCAGCGCGTTGATCGTCGCGGGCAATGCGGCGGGCCTAGCGGCAACGAATCTCCGCATCGCCGCACCCCCGGCGTCCGCGCGTCCGCTGCTGCTCGTCGCATCGTACGACGACGGACTGGTCTTTCACGACGGGCGCGATTTTTCGGTACTCGGGGTGCTCGCAACGGGAGGAGCGCCGAGCGACGTTGCGATCGACGCGCGCGGACGCATCGCGGCGACCGATACGCAAGGCTCCGCGCTCACGTTCGTGACGCTGTCGCCGTGGCGCGTCGGACGTGCCCGCGGCGTGCCGCTCGGCGACGAGATCGCGGCGGACGAACCGCTGCACGCCCTCTTCGTCACCGACCGCGACGCAAACGGCGGCGGGGCGCTGACGAGGGTCGGTGCCTCCGGTGACGTGACGCGCGTGGCGACGGGCGAGACGGCGGAGGGCATCGCCATAGATCTCCGACGGCAGCTCGTCTACGTCGCCAACGCCAACGACGGCACGGTTGCCGAGGTGGATGCGCGCGCGATGCGCGTCGTACGCCGCTTTCCGGCCGTCGCGCGCATCTTCTCACTCGCGCTCTCGCCCGACGGCAAGCGACTCTACGGCGTCTCGAACCAAAGCGCCGGATCTCCGTTCGCGGCGCCCGGGGCGGTCGTGGCGATTGCCCTTACGGGCGCAAGGCCGCACGTCGTACGCACGAGCGCACCGCTTGCCTTTCCGCTCGGCATCGCGATAGATCCCTCCGGCAGAACGCTCTTCGTCACCGACGAGCAGCTGGGCCGCGTCTACGTTCTAAACTCGCGGAGCCTGCGCCCAGAGCGAGAGGCGCTGACGACCTGCCGAACGCCGTGGAAGCCGTCGCTCGACGCGCGGGGCGGACGACTCTACGTGCCGTGCGCGCAAGCCGATGCGGTGGACGCATTCGACCTGCGAACGCTGCGGCGCGTCGCGCGCGCGCCGTTTGCGACGGGAGGCTATCCGCTGGCCGTCGCGGTATGGCATCCACGCGGAAAATGAAACGCACCCTCGCCGGCATTCTCTTTGCGCTCGCCCTGTGGCCGGCACCCGCGGCCGCGAGCACGCTGCCCGATCGCGTCGATCCGAGCGCGCCGTTTCCGCGCATCCTCGAACAGGCGCCAAGCATCGAAGATATTGCGCCGGGCATCGAATACGCCGACTACCGTCTTCTGACCGAGGCCGGCCCGCTCGAGATCCACGTCGTCGCCGTCGCACCGCACCGCAGCGACGTGCGCGTCGACGGAGTGCTTGCGAACGATGGCCTCTCGTCGCGGGGCGAAACCGTCGGCTCGATGGCCAAGCGCACCGGCGCCGTCGCCGGCATCAACGGCGACTACTTCGACATCGGCAACACGAATCGCCCGCAGAACGTCGTCATCCGCAACGGCGTGTTGATACAGGTGCCATCCAAGCGCTACGCGCTCGCGATCGGGCGCGACGGCGTGCCGCACATCGCCGAGCTTGCCTTTTCCGGCGAGATCGTCGTCGGCGACCGGACGATGGCCCTCGACGGGATCGACGAGCTGCCGCCGCCGCATGGCGGCATCTCGCTGATAACCCCCGCATACGGCCGCCTGCACCCGCAAGAGAACGTCACGCTCGTCGCCCTTGCGCCGTTCGAGGGGACGCCGCCGCTCGCGCGCTACCGCGTCCTCCGCGTCGCGGACAATCTCAGCGCGCAGCCGCCGGGGTACTACGCCGCAATTGGGTTGAGCGATTACGGCGTCGTCAATCCGCCCAACGTCAACGACGTCGTCGACGCGACGGGCGACCTAACGCCGATCGGGCTGGAGGCAATCGAGACGGCGATCGGCGGCGGCCCGTTGATACTCCACGACGGCGCGTGGTACGACGACGCCGACGGCCCAAGCGGCGGCGAGTTTTCCAAACGCATTCCCTGCTCGGGCGCCGCAATAACCCCGGACGGACGGCTGCTGCTCGTCGAAGTGGATGGCCGCCAGCCCGAAGCGAGCGTCGGCTTGAAGCGTCCCGAGTTCTCCGCGCTCATGCGCGCGCTGGGCGCGACCGAAGGCATGGCGTTCGACGGCGGCGGTTCCTCGACGATCGTCGTGCGCCGCGTCGGCGATGCGAATGCCGCCGTTGCGAATTCGCCGTCGGACGGCATCGAGCGCCCCGTCGGCGACGGGCTCTTTGCATACAGCACCGCGCCCTCGGGCCCGCCCGTGCGCCTGGTCGCGCGGCCCGGCGCGGTTCGCGCCGTCGCCGGCGCCGAGGTACCGCTGCGCATTGCAGCCGTGGACGCCGCAGATCACGTCAGCGCCGGCAGCGTAAATGCCAGTGCGACCGTCTCACCCGGGTCGCTCGGCGTTTTCCGTAACGGGGCGTTCCTCGCGCTGCATCCCGGCACGGGACAGCTGCTGCTGCGCGCCAACGGCGTCGCGGGCCAAGTGCCCGTCGAGGTCGCCGCGGCGCCCGCGCGCACGGAGATTTTTCCGCAACGTCCCAACGTGGATCGCGGCGGCACGATCGCGTTGACCGTGCGCGCGTTCGACGCGCGCGGCTACCCGCTAGACATCCCAGCGTCGCTGCCGTGGAGCGCGAGCGCGGGTTCGATCGACGCGCGGGGATTCTATCGTGCCGGGTCGCGCGACGCGCTCGTCGCGGTGCGCGTCGGCGCGTCGCCTGCCAGCGCGAAGGTTACGGTAGGGTCGCACGACGTCGCGCTGCCCTTCGCGCAGGCCGCACGCTTCGTTACGCTGCCCCACGGCGGCGCTGGGACGCTCGTCAAGGGCGCGCTATGCGTTACCTGCGTCGAGCTTCGGTTTGCCTTCGGACCCGGCGAGAGAGCGGCCTATGCGATGTCGGATATCGCGCTGCCGCCGGATACCATCGGCCTTGCGTTCGACCTGCGCGACGACGGGAGCGCCGCGCGCCTTCGCGTCGCGGTTCGCAACGGAATAAACGAAGACGTCTTGCTCGATGCGACCCAACTCGGCGCGCCGGGCTGGCGCGGCGTCACCGTACGTTTTCCGCCGGGGACCGACGCCGCGCGCCTGGTTGCGATTTACGTGCTTCCACCCAGAGGGATCGAGCTCTCTGAGGGCGGCATCGTGCTCAGGAACGTTCGCGCGGTGGTTGCCGGCCGGTAGCGCCGCGCGCCGCGGCGATCGTGCCGATGAAGCCGGCGATCGCGAGCAGCGTTGCGCCGGCGACGGCGACGAGCGCGGGTGCAGACACCACTTCGACCGCCGGATACGACGCGACCGTTCCGCGCAGCAAAAGTCCGCCGGCGGCGACGGCCCTGCCGCCCGCGCTCAGCGCGATCGCATGCGGGATCGGCCGGTCGTTCTCGTCGTCCACGGCAAAGAGCACCGCCGGCTGACCCGTCTGCTCGGAGCCGCGCGCGAACATCCCGGCTTGCGCGGGATCGAGCAGCACGGCTTTAACGATGCGCCGCGCGGCCGGTACGCTGAAGGAGTCGAACGGCAGATCCATTCCGGCAATCGTTTGGCGCTGCTGCATGAGCAGCACCGGCGAAAGAAAGACTGCGCCGTTGGGCTGCGTGATCGTCAGACGATTGCCGCGAGGATCGCGCGCTTCAACGAACGCGACGTCTCGCGGCGTAGTGCGCAGGATGAAGCTTCCGGCGTTGTGCGCGCCGGCGCCGATCTCGATCGCCCGATGGAGCGGACGCTCCAGCCTGACGCGCGGCGTCGCGTCGCCTTCGGCGAGGGGAAACGCGAGCGAGCCCCCGAGATCGTCCACGCGCATTCGCTGGCCGGGCGCACCGACGAGCGTCTGATTATCGGGTGCGAACAGACCGCCGGCAATGCCCGCGACCCCGGCAATCGCCGCACCGGCGAGCAACGCGAGAGCTGCAACCCGCGCGCGCGTCGTCTGCATCGCGCCGATCTGCCGGCGCCCGGCAACGACGGCGATGGCGACGAGCGCCGCGAGCAGTACGTTGTACCAGCCCGCGTGATACTCGGCTCTTCCCGGGCGCACGAGCTGCGAAACGACCATGCCGACGGCGACGAGCGCTGCGGCGACGAACGCCCTCATCGCGCGCGCGCTACCGGCGCGACGGCGGCCTGCATCTGATCGAAGGTCATGGCTCCGTCGAAGCCGCGCACGACGACGCCTTGCCGGTTCACGATCACCGTGCTCGGAAGGCCGAGCGCGCCGTAGGCGCGCCCATACTGCTGGGTCGCGTCGACCCAGATCGGAAAGCGTATCCGCAATGAGCGCGCAAAGGCCGCCGCGCGCTCGGCCGACTCTCCCTCGTTGACGCCGACGATTACGACCCGGCTTTGCGGATAGCGGTCGGCAAGACGCTGCAGATCGGGCATTTCGGCTCGGCACGGAGGACACCACGACGCCCAGAGGTTCATCACGACGACCACGCCGCGGTACGCGGCAAGCGACGCGGGCGCGCCGAGATCGTCGCGAAGTTGGAAGACCGGCGCGGGCTGGCCGGCGAAACTCGCCGGACCCGCCGCTCCGCTCCCGCGGGAAGAGAAGAACGGCTCGAATATCGCAAAGGCGCCGGCCAGGGCCAGCACCGCAACGAGCCACACGAGGGAACGGTTCACGCGGGGATCATCTCCTGTCTTGCTAGGTTCCTTTCTTCGGGCGGACGAAACGCGACGGCGTGCCTGCCACGATTCTCGATGGAAGAAGCCTCGCCGCCGATCTGCGCACCGAGCTGCGCGCTCGTACGAATGCGCTGCGCGAGTCGGGGATTCATCCCAAACTCGCAATCGTCTTCGTCGGCGAGAACGAGTCGAGCCTGGCGTACGTTCGCAACCTCGTGAAGACGGGCGAGGGCGTAGGCATCGACGTCATGGTGGACCGGCTCGACCAGGGCGCGCGGCTGGACGAGGTGCGCGCCAGGCTGGAACACCTGCGGGACGACGCGAGCACGCACGGGGTCATGCTGCAGCAGCCGCTGCCGCCGCACCTGTCTATCCGCGAAGTTGCCGACGCAATGCCCGCAGACAAGGACGTAGACGGAACCCATCCCACCAATCAAGGGCACCTGGCGTTCGGCAGCGGAACGGAGTACCTGCCGGCGACTCCCGCCGCGGTGATGCTCTTGCTCGAGCGCAGCCCTCACTGGCCGCTGCGCGGCAGGCGCGCGACGATCGTCGGCAGATCCATCGTCGTCGGCGCGCCGGTAGCGATGCTCATGCTCGCGCAAGATGCGACGGTGACCGTCTTGCACAAAGAGTCGGCGAGCCTTCAGCCGTACGTGCGGATGTCCGAGGTCGTCGTCGTCGCAGCCGGCGTTCCCGGCTTGATCCGCGGCGACGATTTGATGCCCGGGGCGACGGTGATCGACGTCGGTACGACGCTGGTCAACGGCGCGCTCAAGGGCGACGTAGATTTCGACAGCGCAGTCGAGGTTGCGGGTGCGATCACGCCGGTTCCCGGCGGCGTCGGGCCGGTGACGAACGTCGCACTGTTGCGCAACGTCGTCAAAGCCGCCGAGCGCGCTAACGCGACGTAGCACTGCAGGTCGGCCGTCGCCGCGCGCCCAAAACGACGACCGTGGACGAGATCCGGCGTTACCTCGATTCGGCGCATCCGGAACCCGACGCGCTGCTGCTCGAACTCGAACAGCACGGCCGCAAGGAGGGCATCCCGGTCGTCTCGCGTGAAACCGGCCGCTTCCTATCGGCCGTCGTAACCGCCATGCAGGCGAGCCGCATTCTCGAAGTCGGCACGGCCCTGGGATACTCGACGCTGTGGATGGCGCGAGCGCAGCCGCGCATGGGTAAGATTTGGACGATCGAAGCCGACGTGCGGCGCACCGACATCGCACGTTCGTACTTTCGGCGTGCGGGGGAAGACGACTACATCGAGGTTTTCAACACGCCCGCGCTCCAACTCCTGGACAACTTTCCGCATCGCAACCTCGATCTCGCCGTCGTCACCGCCGACAAAGGCGAGTACCGGCACTATCTCGATCTCGTGCTTCCGATGCTCAAGCTCTCGGGGCTCGTCATCTTCGACGACTGCCTGCTGGGCGGTCGCGTCGCGGACGCGCCGCGAACCGAAGACGATGCGACGCTGCGCGCGATGCGCGACTTCAACGCGCGATTCCTCACCCACCCCGCGCTCGACGCGACGATCCTCCCCTTGGGCGGCGGCACCGGCATCGGAGCGCGCCGGCAATGACGGCCGCCGCCGGCTTTCGCCACGCGATGCGCCACGTTCCGACCGGCGTAACCGTCGTAACGAGCCTGCGCGACGGGGAGCCGCGGGGCATCACCGTCAACGCCTTTTCAAGCGTCTCGCTGGAGCCGCCGTCGCTCTCGATCTGCATCAACCGCGAGGCGCGCAGCTACCTGTACATCGCGACCTCCCGCATCTTCTGCGTCAACGTGCTGGCCGGCGACCAGCGCGCTCTCGCCGAACGTTTCTCCGGTAAAGTGCGCGAACAGCAGTTCGCCGACATTCCCTACGACGTGGACGTGACCGGGGCGCCGGTGCTGCCGGGCTGCATCGCCCACTTCGACTGCGAGGTCGCGCACGAATACCACGTCGGGTCCCACTCGATTCTCGTCGGCCGCGTGCTTTCGTGCGACGCGCGCGCGGGCTCGCCACTCGGCTACTTCAACGGCGGTTTTCACGACTTCGGCATCCGCGTGGACTAGGCGAGCGTGGCGATCGAAACCTTCCCCGTCGGACCGCTCGCGTGCAACTGCACGATCGTCGCCGACGAAGAGAGCGGCGAGGCCATCGTCGTGGACGGCGGCGACGGCGTAGACGAAGTCGCGGCGCGTTTAAAGCGCAACGGCTGGCGCGCGACGCTTCTCGTGCACACGCACGCGCATATCGATCACATCGGCGACGTGGGAAGGCTGCGCAGCCTGACGCGAGGCAACGCGCTGCTGCACCCGGCGGATCTCCCGCTGTACCGAACGCTTCCGATGCAGGCGACGTGGGTCGGCGTCGCGCCGCCGCCCGTCGTCGCGCTGGACGGCGAGCTCAATGACGGCGACGTCCTGCAATCCGGAAAGCTTCGCTTCGACGTGCTGCACACGCCCGGTCATACGCCCGGCAGCGTCTGCTTCGCGGTGCACGGTACGGGCCCGACGATCCTGCTCACCGGCGACACCCTCTTTGCGGGATCCATCGGCCGCTGGGACCTCGGCGGCACGTCCATGGAAGACATCGTTCGATCGATCGAAAGCAAATTGCTCGAATACCCCGACGCGACTCCGGTCGTGCCGGGCCACGGGCCGCACACGACTATCGGCAGCGAGCGCCGCTCCAACCCGTACCTGCGTGGATGAACGGCGCCTTTTCGCCGGAATAGATCTCGGGGCGACGGCGAGAACGGCCTGCGCGGAAGTTGCGCGCCGTTTGAGCGGGACGGGATTCGACGCGAAGTACGTGCCGCCCGAAAACTTTCACGTGACGCTCGCATTTTTGGGAAACGTCGCCGCCGGCCGCTGCGAAGAGGTCTCCGCCGCGCTCGCCGCAGCCGTGCGGCGGCTCGCGCCGTTTTCGCTCGCGCTCGACCGGCTCGGCGCCTTTCCGCACGAGCGGCGGCCGCGCGTCGTCTACGTGGGCGCGCGCGAGCAGGGCGAACCCTTTCGGTCGCTCGCCGCGCAGACCCGTGCGGCCCTCGCCGCCTTAGGGTTCGAGTTCGAAAACGACGCAGTGGCGCACGTAACGATCGCGCGCGTCAAGGGATCGGTGCGCCCGCTGCCATTAGTCGAGGTGGCGCCGATCGAGCTGCGCGTCGAAAGCCTCGCGCTCTTCGAGTCGCGCTTCGACGCGGAACGCGCGACGCCGCGCTACGAGACGGTGGCTACGGCGCCGCTGCGCGACGCGCGCTAGTGCAGCTTGATGAGAACTTTTTGCGCGTCGCCGGCGGCGTGCTCGGCGGCGGCTGCGGGCTGCGCGGAGGCAGCGCTGGCCGTTCGCGCTACGGACGCGTAATCCGGCACGCTGCCCGCGACGACCTTACCGCGGTAATCGGTCAGGGCGACGTGCAGCGCCTCGAGGGCGCGTTCGGGATAGTCCTTCTTCTTGTCGGGATAGCCGCCGAGCTGCGCTTCGATTTCGCCCGCCGTGATCGCAGCTGCTTCGTCTATGGTCTTACCCTTCGCCAGTTCGACGACCAAACTGCACGTTGCCGTCCCGAAGCCGCATCCGGTGGTAAAGTACGAGATGTCTTCGATCACGGCGCCGGGCCCGACTTTGAGGAAGAAATTATACATGTCGCCGCACGAGTCGCTGAAATACTCGCCGCTCGCCGTGGCGTTCTCCATCGTGCGAAAACCGCTGCGCTCTTCGACTAGCCGTTGAAACTTCGGAAAATCCATGCTCTTTCAATAACTCCTACGATGCGGTCTGGGTTGCCGGCGGGCGCAGCTCGAAGCGGCACTCCTTGCCGCCCGCGGCGAGCGATTCGGTCTGCTCGTGGCCGCCGCCGATGGTCTCGTCGATCATGTCGTGGATTACCTGGCAGACTTCGGGGTGCTCCTTTGCCGCGCTGGAGTACGGGCAGTTGTGCTCGTGCAAGGCGTAGCCCCCGTCAATGAGGCTGTACTCGGCAACGACGCCGCTCTTGCGCAGCATCTCGGTTAACTGAGCGACCTTGCGCTCGGGATCCTTGGCGGTAATTTCGAGGCGGGCGCGCTCCACGGCGCGGCGCGAGAGGCCGGCGAAGATTCGCTCGACCGCCGGCGTGCCGAACTGATCGCGCACCTCCCGCAGCACGGCGGTGAGCATCTTGTCGTACGACTGCGGAAAGAGGCGGTCTGCGTCGGGCGTCAGCGAGAACTCGAACGTCGGCTTCGTCGGCCCGCGCCGTACCGGCGTTTCGGCGACGAGACCGTCGCGTTCGAGGACGACGAGCTGCTGGCGGACCGCATTGGGGGAAAGGCCGAAGGAATGGGCGAGGTCGGCCGCCGAGGCGGAGCCTCGCCGGCGCAGCTCGCTTACGATTTTTCCACGCGTCGTCTGAAAGAAGCGGTCTTGGTGCATCTTCGGGGCTATCCTAGCACGCGGGCGAGAGATAGTAAAGTTTCTCCTTGACTTTCTAAGAGAGCCTCGGCTACGATAAAGCCCATGTCCGACATCGGCCTTCGCATCACCGGCCTGCGCTGCAGCGTCGCCGGAAACGAGATCCTCAAGGGTATCGACCTGACGGTCGAACCCGGCAAAGTCGCCGCCCTCATGGGCCCCAACGGCAGCGGAAAGTCCACCTTGGCGTTCTCGCTGACCGGGCACCCGCAGTACGAGGTTACCGGGCGCGCTACCCTCGACGGTGAGGACCTGCTGGCGTTAGCCCCCGACAAACGCGCGCGCGCCGGGCTTTTCCTTTCCTTTCAGTACCCGGCAGCCATCCCGGGCGTCAAGGTTGCAAACTTCCTCCACGCCGCGCGCCAAGCGCAGCGGCCGGGCAGTCTGCCGCCGGCGAAGTTTCGCTCCCTGCTCCTGGAAAAGATGGACCAGCTCGGCATCGATCCGTCGTTCATGGGGCGCTACCTCAACGACGGCTTCTCCGGCGGCGAAAAGAAGCGCCTCGAGATGCTCCAGCTCGCGGTGCTGGCGCCGAAGTACGCAGTACTCGACGAGACCGATTCCGGACTCGACGTAGATGCGCTC
Organism: Vulcanimicrobiota bacterium; assembly: GCA_963790985.1. Lineage (GTDB taxonomy): Bacteria > Vulcanimicrobiota > Vulcanimicrobiia > Vulcanimicrobiales > Vulcanimicrobiaceae > Cybelea. Next base: position 410,339 of record CAWBQB010000003.1, on the reverse strand, counting down.
AAGGACGTCGGCGACTCGATCGCCGCGCTGCGCGCCGGAGACGAAGGACACAACACCGGCTTCCTCATCATCACGCACTACCCGCGCATCCTGCAGTACGTCGTTCCCGACGTCGTGCACGTGATGATGGACGGACGCATCGTAAAGACGGGCGGCCACGATCTCGCGCATCGTATCGAGCGCGAGGGGTACGACAAGATTCGCGAGGAGAGCGCGGCAGTTGCCTAGTTCCGCCCTCGCGACGCTCGACGAGGCGTTGCTCTCGACCGGCGACCGGGCGCGCGCGCTCGAGCGCTTCTCCTCCACGCACAGCGGGCGCGAGAAGCCGGGGCGCTTCTGGCGCGTCGACTTCGAGTCGCTCGTAGCGGAGCCGCACGCGATCGACCCGGGTCTCGCGCGCACCGACGCCCGGTGCGACGACGCCCGCATCGTCGTCTGCGACCTCGCGACGGCGGCCCGCGAATACCCCGAGCCGTTCGGCCGGGCCTTCGGCGCAACCGCCGCGCGTTCGACGAAGTTCGGCGCGCTCAACAGCGCCTTCGCGGGACTCGGAACGTTCGTCTACGTACCCGCCGACCTTGCGGCCGACGCGCCGATCGTGATTCGCTACGAGGCCGCGCCGGGGGCTTCGATTTTCCCCAGCACCGTGGTTCTAGCGGAGCGGGGTTCGCGCGCGACGGTGATCGAGCACCTGAGCGGCGCTGCCGATTCCTTGCTTTGCTCCGTCGTCGAAATCGTTAGCGGAGAGAACGCGGAGGTAGAGTACGCCTGCATGCAGCGCGTCGACGAGGGCGCGCGCGTCCTTTCCAGCCGCTACGCCCTTCCGGGCCTCCAATCCCACGTATCGCTGTGCGTCGCCGAACTGGGCGGCAGCGTAGCTGCAGCCGATCTCAACGTGCGCTTCGACCGCTCCGGCGCGGAGGGGCGCATCACCGCTATCTTCTTCCCCAGCGCAAGCCGGCACGTGGACGTGGTCAGCACGGTCGAGCACGACGCCGGCGATGCCACCTCCGAAACCCTCGTGAAATCGGCGGCGCGCGAACGTGGCCAAGCGCGCTTTCTCGGCAACATTCGCATCGCGCCGCACGCGCAAGGCAGCGACGCCCGCCTTCGCGACGACGCCTTGCTGCTCTCCGCAACCGCGCACGTCGACTCCGTTCCCGCGCTGGAAATCGCCGCCAACGACGTAAAGGCCTACCACGGCGCGACGGTCGGCGCCCTCGACGAAGAGCAGATCTTCTACATGGAGAGCCGCGGCATCGAGCGCGACGCAGCCGAACGCACGATCGCCTTGGGCTTCTTCGAACCGGCGATCGAGCGCTTTCCGTCGGCAAGTTTGCGCGACGAGATCCGAGCCTCGCTGGCGGCGACGCTCTCGTGATACACGCCGCCCCTACCGACGTCGCGCGCATCGCCGCCGACTTCCCAATTCTCGCCCGTCCTACGTCGCGCGGCAAGCGCCTCGTCTACCTCGATTCGGCCGCGACGTCGCAGAAGCCGCGCGCCGTCATCGATGCGTTGGTTCGATACTACGAAGACTACAATGCGAACATCCACCGCGGCGTCTACGAGATCGCCGCGCGCGCTACCGACGAATACGAGCTGGCCCGCGCGAAGGTCGCACGCTTCGTCGGCGCCGGCGAGTCCGAGATCGTCTGGGTTCGCAACACAACCGAGGCGATCAATCTCGTCGCCTATGCGTGGGGCAACAGCCATCTGCGCGCGGGCGACGCGATTCTGCTGACCGAGCTCGAGCATCATTCAAACCTCGTTCCGTGGCAGCTTCTCGCCGAGCGCACCGGGGCGACGCTTCGCTACATACCGGTGGACGAACGCGGCATGCACGTGCTCGACGATTTGGACGACCTTCTCGACGGATGCAAGCTCGTGGCGATCGCACACGTGAGCAACACGCTTGGAACCATCGCCCCCCTGGAGACGGTGATCCCGCGCGCGCATGCCGCCGGTGCCGTCGTTCTCGTGGACGGCGCGCAGGGCGCCGCGCACCTGGCACTAGACGTCAAGAAGCTCGACGCAGATTTTTACGCCTTCAGCGCTCATAAGATGCTCGGGCCGACCGGCGTGGGCGCGCTTTACGGAAAAGCCGCGATCCTGGACGGGATGCCGCCGCTTTTCTCGGGCGGTGACATGATCCGCAAGGTTGAATATGCGCGCACGACGTTTGCCGATCCGCCGCGGCGCTTCGAAGCGGGCACCGGCAACATCGCCGACGTCATTGCCTTCGGCGTCGCAGTCGATTACCTGCAATCGCTCGGCATGCACTGGGTGCGCGAGCACGAGCGCGAGCTGACCGATTACGCCCTGGCGCGCCTGGCCGAGTTCGAGCCGCGCGGCCTCGCGATCTACGGCCCCCGCGACCCGTCTTCGATCTCGGGAGTCATCTCGTTCAACTTCGCCGACGTGCACGCGCACGATCTGGCCTCGATCCTCGATACCGAAGGCGTCTGCATACGCGCCGGACATCACTGCACGATGCCGCTGATGGATAAGATGGGGTGGCCGGCGACCGCGCGCGCCTCCTTCTACGTGTACAACTCGCCGGCCGACGTCGACGCGCTCTGCGCGGGAATCGAAAAGGCCGCCCGCATCTTCGCCGTTTGATGGACGACTTCTACCGCGACTACATCCTCGACCACTACCGCAACCCGCGCAACTTCGGAAGCTTGGAACGGTCCGACGCGTCCGCGGAGGACGTCAACCCGCTCTGCGGCGACCAGATCAAGATGGAGCTGAAGGTGGAAGACGGCAAGGTGAGCGACGTGCGTTTTTCCGGCAAGGGCTGCGCGATCAGCCAAGCGTCGGCTTCGATGCTGACGGAGCACGTCAAGGGCATGACGCTGGCGCAGATCGCTACGCTCACGAAAGACGCGGTGCTCGAGAACGTCGGCATCGGTATCAGCCCGACGCGCTTGAAATGCGCGACGCTCGGTCTGCGCGTTCTCAAGAGCGCCGCGATCGGGCGGCTCGCCGGATGGCCCGACGAAGAATAAGGCTCGCGCCTCCGCGCGCTACTGAGATTTAACGGCGTAGTGGCTCGTAATCTGCAGCCCGGCCGGCCCGTTGGTAAGAACGAAAACTTCGTAATACTCTCCGGTTGACGTTTGAACGTCGGCGGAGACTTGATAGCGTCCCCCGCCGACGCTCGACGACCGGATCGAGTTTACGTGCGCGGCCGCATTCATGAACGTCTCGCTCGGCTTGCCCTGCGCGAGATAGCCGCCCGCCGCGTCGCGGTCGCCGCGCGCGAGCGCGGCGAGGTAGGAGCGCACCACGGCGGCCGCACCATCGCTGACCGATGAGGTTTCGGGAGATGGAGCTGGCGTGCGCGGCCGCGGGGTAGATGCCGGCGTGGGCGTCGGCGTCGGAGCCGGTGTGGGAGCGGCCGTCGCCGCCGGCCTCGGCTTAGCAGACGGCGCCGCGCTCGGCCTTAACGACGGTTTTGCGCTCGCGCTCGCCGACGGGCTAGGTGCGGGCGTTGCCGTGGGCGTCGCGGACGGTTCGACCGTCGTGCGCGGCTGCGAAGACGCCGCGAACGTCGCCTGCGGCGCCGGCGTCGGGAGCTCGGTCGGGCTGCACGGCGACGACACCGGGCGATGCACTCGGACCGGGACGCGCGCCGCCGAAGAAGTGCGCGAGCACGCCGCCCAGGAGCAACCCCGCCAAAATGACGATTAAGACCAGCGGGAAAAGCGGAAGACCTCCTCCGCTCGGCTCGTCGTCCGACCGCCGCCGGCGCGGGGCCTCCCTCACGGAGCGTGCGTCAGACGCTCGGCGAGCGCGTCGCGCAACGGTGCGGGGAGCGCGGCTGCGAGATCGGGACGCTGCTCGACGAAGAGCGTCGTCGCTTCCTTAAGCAGGTCGGGATTGGCCCGCGCGTACGCCAAAAGCGCGCTCGCGGCGTGGCCGTCTCGCCGGGCAATGCTTTCGAGCGTCGTGCCGGCGCCTTCGGCCGCGTCTTCCGAGGATTCTCCGCGCTCGCGGAACGCCCCAAAAACGGCTTCGACGAACGCGCCGAACGCGTCGGAGGGCATCGTCGCAAGGTCGCGTTCGTAGACGGCGGCAAGCTCTGCCTCGTCCATCTTCGCGAGAAGCTTCTCGACTGCGCCTACCAGCGTGTCGGCCGGCACGTTCCCGAAGGACATTGGCGACTTCATTTATCCCAAGCGGCAGGCAGCTCCTCGAACCGGCAGAAATTGTCCGCCGATGATCCGCGTGAAGGTTCCGCTCGATCTCCACGCCGTCGCCGCAGGCGGTTCGGGCGCCTTTGCGCTTGCCACACCGCTGCGCGTCCGCGACCTGCTCGCCTTTGCCGTCCGCGAAGCGATCGGCATGCGCGCCCCGATGGACAAGTTCTCGCGCAGCGTCGCGCGAACGCTGGCCGGCCTCGCCGCCGGAGACTTTACGATCGACGTGAACGGGCGCACGTTCTCCGATGCCGACGCAGTCGTCGTCTGCACGGGCACGGCGGACGTGCGCTTCTACCTGAGCCAGCGTCGCCGCGTCACCCGACATCGCGCCCGCAGGTAACGCACTTCTCTAAAGAAACGGAGTCCACGATCAGAATCGGCGTTACCTTGATCGCCGCGCTGCTGGCTGCGGTACGACCGGCCTATGCGGACGTTCACTATCAAACCACCGGCGAGGACGTCTACCGCGTCGAATCGACCGGTTCGGTTTCGCGGGTCTCGTACAACGGCACCCAGGTCCTGTCGGTTACGCGGGAAGGCAAGAATGTGCGCTTTCGAGCTCACGCTCGCTACGTTCGCGACGCACCCGGCAGCCGGAGCGCAGGCGAAGCGCTCTTCGTGCAGGTTCTCTTGCCGGACGGCTCGTTCGAAGACCACACGAACGACGACCCCGACTTCCTGACGATTCTCAATCAGCCGTTTGCCGTGCAGCTCGATGCCGCAACCCTGCGCGAACTGCGCGCACTGCGCGGTCGCGTGCCCTTCGACGCAAGCTCGCCGCTCGGGCCGGATGCCGTGCTGCACGGATTCCTGCGGCCCGGCGTAAGCGGACCGGTAAACGGACGGCCGACCGTCGCCGTCCGCTTCGAGGCGCAAGGACCGATGATGGGGGCGTTGCCCGGGCATGCAGACACCGCTCTGACCGGCAGCATGCGCATGGACGGAACCGCGTATTACGCGCTGGACGGTGCTCTTCTGTTAGCGCTCGACGCGACGCTGACGATCGATGCGCGGCTGCAAGCGAAACCGCCGCAAGGAACCGTGCCCGTTCGAATCACGTATCGCCGCTGGATCCGAGCGGCAACTCGCACGCCGGGGCCGTAGACGCTTAGAACGCCCCGACGAGCTCCACTTGGAGAGGATGCCGAAACGGCTGCTCTCGGAGTTCCGTCAGCGGCGTGAACGCGAGGTGATTCTGATGGCAGTCGATGAGCATCTCGATGCCACGCTTGACGCAGCCGGTCTCCTCGACGTACTTTGCAAGCTTACGCTTGAAGTATCCCTGCGGATCGCGCAGGACCTTGGCGTAGTACGGATCTTCGGTCAGGCCCGTCGAATCGACGCCCTCTTTCGGAACGAGCCACACGAACCACGGATCCTCACCCTGGCGATACCCGATGAGCGCAAGCGGGAGGGCCCGCGCCGAATCGAGGTTCGGCACGAAACTGCACATCGTGTACGCATCGAGCGAAATCTCCGTCGGATCGAGGGCTTGCTGCATCGTCGTCGTCGCCTTTCGTCTGAAGAGGGCCGGCGCAAAAATAAAAAACCGCTTCATGCTTGCGAGCGAAGCGGTCTAGAATGCCTGCGGACCCGTCCGGCCGGGGCAAAAGCGCCATGGCGATGCTTTAGGAGCGCCCCCAAAAACCCCTGCGGCACCCGGCCTCAGGAGTTTTCTACGAGGAGCGTGAAACCACGAACGCAGCAGTGGTGGTCCGGGGCACTGTATGAGCGCGCTCGCACCACTCCTTCAGGGAGCATACGTGCCATCAGCGACTACCTCCGGGCGTAGCGCGGCCGCGCGATCGCCGGGCGTTTCCGTTCCGAGCGTCGAGACCTTCGAGCGGATCGTTGACGATTACCAGCGCAGGCTCTACGGCTTTGCGCTGCGGATGACCGGCAATCGGGAGGATGCCGAGGAGATCGTCCAGGACGCGTTCGTCCGCGCCTACCGCGCGCTCGGCAAGATGTCGCCCGAGCAGCGGGCCGAGCTCCGCCTCCAGCCGTGGCTCTACACGATTACCCTCAACGTGACCCGAAACCGGCTGCGCTCCAAGCGGCCGTCCAACGTGGCGCTCGACGCCCTGGCCGACCCCGACGCGCTCTTGCGCGAGTCGAACGAGGGGCCGCCCCAACCTGAGACGATCGTCGAACAGAACACCGAGGTCGCCCTGGTCGAGCGAGCGCTCCTCGCCCTGCCGATGCACTTGCGCGCCGCCGCAACACTGCGCTTCATCGAAGGCCGCAGCCACCCGGAGATCGCCGAGATTCTTCACCAACCGATTGGGACGGTCAAGTCCCACGTCCACCGGGCCGTGCGCATCCTGCGCCGCATTCTGGGCCCGCAAATCGGACGCTTCACCCCCGAAGGAGCACCCTTACATGCGTTGTCGTGACGTCGAGGCGTTGTGGGACGAGCTTCGTGACGAGTGCCAAGCCTCGCTCAAGGAGACCGTCCACACCCATTTGCGTGCGTGCCCATCGTGTCAGGCGATGTACCAGCAGTACGAAGGCGTCGCGTACTGCCTCTCGTGCCTTCCCCCGCCCCAGCCCTCGTGCGATCTTGCAAAGAAGGTCATCGAGCACGTCGCCGCGCTGGGCGGTAAAGCGCGCGCACCGATCGTGCTCTCCGTAGTCACGACCCCGGTCGGGCGGCTGTACGTCGGTTTCAAGAAGAGTCGCATCGCTTATATCACCCTCGACACCGGCGAGCCGTTCGATGCGGTCGTCGCGCGAGCGGAGCGCCGGCTGCGACGGCGCGTCGTCAGCGGCGAAACGCCCCACTGGCTGGAGAGCGCCCTGGAGCACTTCTTCAGCACGTGGCGGGTAGACGATGCGGTCGTCGACATCAGCGACTTAACGCCGTTCGAACAAGCCGCGCTGCGCGCCGCCGCCCAAATTCCGCCCGGGGAGGTCCGTTCGTACGGATGGGTCGCTACGCAGATCGGCCGCCCTCGCGCGGCGAGAGCCGTCGGGCGCGTCATGGCTCGCAACCCGCTGCCGTTCCTGTTCCCATGTCATCGCGTGGTCGACTCGTCGGGCGATCTGCACGACTACTACTACGGGCTGGAGATGAAGGCTCGCCTACTAAAAATGGAGGGCTACCGCGACTAGAAGCCAACCTTAACGAAGGTGGCTAGTTTCGTCCCTATCTTTCCCGTAGAGCGGCTCGATTCGAGCCGCGCTCTTTTGGCGCGTTCGCCTCGATGAGCGACCCTCGCATCGCCGCGATCCCCGACGTCCACGGTCACGCCAAGGGCGAGCATCGTCCGTATGCCGAGGAACGCCCCCTCGCGTACTCCGCACGCATGCTCTTTCTGTGGTTCTACCACGCTTGCCGGCGCGCATCGCCCCGTTTCCTGATGGTCGCCGACCACGCCAACTATTTGACGTTCGAAGATCCCGGAGCGGTGAACACCGTCCGCCGCGCGCTCAAGCTCGCAGAAGCCGGCGACTTGCTGGGCGCCGCCGAGACGGCCGGCGTCGACGTCGCGCACGCGGCGTTCGTATCCGAAGGGCTGCGCCGCGGCATGCGCTTCTCCATCGGCGCCGAGATGGACAACGACCCGCGCGCCCGTCCCGACGCGCAGAACATCGTCGACGCCATGCGCCCCGACGGCATCATCCGCTCGGTGCACTTCGTTCCCATCACGCACCCCGAGAAGGGTGCGGATTGGCTCTGGCCGTTCGACAACGACGAGTTCGCCGATCTCTACGACGTCGTCGGCGTTGAGAAACTCTGGGAGCTCTACGTCCCCAAGCTGCTCGACGACGTCGAGAAGCTTCCCACGCACGTGGTCGGCCATTTCTACGTGCCCGCAACCTTCGGCCACTGGCCCGCTCAGAAGAAGCTCGGCGAGTACGAAGACCGCCTTCTCGACGTCTGCCACCGTCGTGGGGTAGCCGTGGAAATCAACACGCGCTTCCTCTACCGCGACCATCCGCCCGAACGCGTCAAGAAATACCTCGAAGCCAACGCGCGGCTCGCTCGCAAGGCGAGAGCCCGCGGCGTCGGCATCGCGATCGGTTCCGACGCGCACAGCCCGAAAGATCAGGGCAACGCCTTCGATACGGTGCTGACGCTGCTCGACGAAGCGAAGATCAACGAACTCGTCTTCCCCGTAGGCGGCCGGCTCGCGCGCGTCGCGCTGCGCGCCACCCGCGAGCACCTCGAAGCGCAAGCGCAGGCGCATCGCACGCCGAGCGCCCCGGGAAGCAGCATCAGCGGGTACAGCCGCGCCGAACTGGGACTTCCCGAGGAGGCCGAAGGCGCGCGCCAAGGGCGAGCTCGCCGCGAAGCCGGCCCGAAGAAACGCGCGGGCGTCGCACCGCGAGTGACGAAGCGGCCGAGTGCTCCGCCCGCCGCCGGCGCGCGACGTACCGTCGAATCCTCGTCGGCGTCGGCGAAAGCCAAGGCGGCGCGCGTTGCCAAGCCCGCGGCACCCGCCAAGAAACCGGCCAAGAGCGTCGCGCCTCCCGCAGCCAAGAAGCCTGCCCTGAAGGCCCCCGCGCCGCCTCCAAAGGCGAAGAAGCCCGCCGCGAAGCCCGTGAGCGCGCAGCCGAAGAAAGCGCCGGCGCGGCCGGTCGCCCCGAAGGCGCGCCCCGCCAAAGCCCCCGCTCGCAAAGTGCCGCCCACAAAAGCAGCGCCCGCGAAAGCTGCGCCCGCGAAAGCTGCGCCGGCCAAGAAGGCGGCGGCCAAGAAGACGGCGGCGAAGAAGCCCGTACCAAAACGCCCGGTCAAGCCGGCCCGGCGCCCAGCCGCTCCGGTAAAGAAGGCCGTCAAGAAAAAGACTACCGCGGCGAAGCGCCGCTAGAAAATTCTACCGACTGAGGGGACAAAGCATTGGCGGATACTACACGCCTCAGAAACATCGCATTCGTCGGACCGCATCACGCCGGGAAGACGACGCTCGTCGAAGCGATACTCGCCCACACCGGGGCGATCGGGCGACGCGGTTCTATTGCCGACGGCACGACCGTGACCGACCACGAGCCGGAGGACGCCGCCCACTTGCAGTCGACCACGGCCGGCTTCGCGCACGCCTCCGCCGACGGCATAGACATCACGCTCGTCGACACGCCCGGATTCGTAGATTTCCTCGAGGAGACGAAACAGGCGCTGGCCGGCGTTGACGCGGCGGTCGTCGTCGTCGAGGCCGATGCCGGTCGCATCGCGCAGACGCAGGCGATCGTGGATCACCTCGAGGCCGCGAAGATGCCGCACATCTTCGTCGTCAACAAGATGGACCGGCCCGGAGCCGACTTCGCGCAGACGCTCGCCTCGCTCCAAGCGGCTTACGGCCGGCACGTCGTCGCCGAGCAGCTTCCGCTGGGGAACGCCGAGCAATTTCACGGATACGTGGATCTCGCCGCGATGAAAGCATACCGATTCGAGGCCACCGGCACCGGGCTAGGCGCGGAAAACGAGTGTCCCATCCCCGACGACGTGCGCGAGCACGCGCAACGTCTGCACGGCGAGATGCTCGAGGCGATGGCCGATTTCGACGATCATCTCATGGAGGAGCTGCTCGAGGGAATCGAGCCGCCGTTCGAAGAGATCGAGAAAGACCTTTGCGAGGAGTGCTCGCACGACCAGATCATTCCGGTGCTCGTTGCGTCGGGAATATCCGGCGCCGGCGTCGCCGCGCTCGTGCGGGCGATCGAAAAGTGGTTTCCGTCGCCGGCTGCGGCGCCGCATCTCGACGCGGAGGGCCGTCCGATCGAGCCCGATCCTAATGCACCGGCCGTCGCGCGCATCATCAAGACGACGATCCATCCGCAAAGCGGGAAACTCTCGATCGCGCGCGTCCTCGCCGGCACGATTAAATCCGACGCGACGCTCGCCAACTTGAGCAAACGCGACGAAAAAGTGCGTCTCGGCGGCCTCTACCGGCTGCAGGGCAAAAAACAAGAGCCGATTACCGAGGCGGGCCCGGGAACGATCGTTGCGTTCGCGCGGCTCGACACCGTCGGCACCGGCGACACCCTCGCGGCGACCGGGCACAAGGTCCTCTTGCCGCGCGTGCCGGTCGCCGAACCGGTCTTTGCCGTCGCGATCAAGCCGAAAGAACGGATAGACGAAGCAAAAATCTCGCAGATGCTCGCGCGCATCGTGGACGAAGACCCGGCGCTGCGTCTCGACCGCGCCGACGTGACGCACGAGATGCTGCTGCTCGGATGCGGCGAGCAGCACGTTTCGATCGCCGTCGAGCGCTTGGCGCGCAAGTACAAGGTCGAGGTCGAGACCGCCGCCCCGACGATTCCGTATCTCGAGACGATCACCGGCGGCACGGAGATCCACTCGCGCTACAAGCATCAGACCGGCGGGCACGGGCAGTTCGCCGACGTCTGGCTGAAATTCGAGCCGCGCGAACGCAGCTCGGGCGTGACGTTCGAAGACAAGATCGTCGGCGGCGTCGTCCCGCGGCAGTTCATCCCGGCCGTCGAGAAAGGCGTGCGCGAAGCGCTCGCGCACGGTCCGGGCGGCTACCCGGTAACCGACCTCCACGTGACGCTCTTTGACGGCCAGTACCACGACGTAGACTCGAGCGAGCAGTCGTTCAAGACCGCGGCGGGCATGGGCGTGCGCGACGCGCTTCCGAAGTGCAACCCCGTCGTGCTCGAGCCGATCGCGCACGTCCGCGTGATCGTGCCGACGACGTACACCTCGGCGGTCATCCAGCAGCTCACCGGCAAGCGCGGCCAAATTCTCGGCATGAATCCCGACGACCGCGCCGGTTTCGACATCGTCGAGGCCTACGTTCCGGCCGTCGAGCTCTCGCGGTACATCACCGAGCTGCGCACGGCGACGCAAGGGCGTGGAACCTATTCCTGGAGCCACGAGCGCTACGACCCAGTCCCCGGGAACCGTGTAGGGCCGAAAGCGGCCGTGTAAGTGTCGTTTCGTGCCGGGTACGTGGCGGTTCGGAGACGCCCGTCGCTCGCATCCTGCTCGCTCCTGCTCGTCCACTTTTCCGGGAGAACGAAGTTTTGAATACCACATCCTGTGGTGCCCGGAAAAGCTGGACGCTCCTTACCACCCCGTACCCGGCGCGAAACGACGTATGAACCTGTTTTCAAGGGCTTCGGCCTCGTGGATGCTGGCGACGCTCGCGCTCGCTGCGTGCAGCAGGATCGCGAGCGAAGCGGGGGTAGCGGGGCGGCACTCGTGGACGCAGCCGGACGTTCTGCGCGTCTCGATTCAGAGCGACGTTAAGAATCTCAACCCGCTGCTCAACTCCAACACGACCGACGTCTTCATAGATAGGCTCATGTTCGAGCCGCTGCTCACGGCCGATCCGAAGGGAAATCCCCTGCCGATGCTCGCGTCGGCCGTGCCGACGCCGGCCAATCGCGGTGTCAGCCCCGACGGCCGGACGATCACGTACCATCTGCGGCGCGACGCGCGCTGGAGCGACGGCGTGCCGGTGACGTCGCGCGACGTCAAGTGGTCGTGGCAGGCGATCATGAATCCCGACAACAACGTCGTGTCGCGCCACGGTTACGACGACGTGTCGGCCATCGACACCCCCGACGATCACACGGTCGTCGTCCGCCTCAAGCAGCGGTTCTCGCCGTTCGTCAACACGTTCTTCGCCGAGAGCGACCAGCCATACATGGTGGCGCCGGCGCACGTCCTCTCCGGCTACCCGAATATCAATCAGATCCCGTTCAACGCTAAGCCGACGGTCGTGGACGGCCCGTTCGCCTTCGCGGAGTGGGCCCACGGCGATCACGTCAAGCTCGTGCGCAACGACCGGTTCTTCATGGGCAAGCCCAAGCTCAAAGAGGTTGACGTGAAGATCGTAGCCGACGAGGACACCTCCGTGAACCTTCTGCGGACGCACGGTATAGATTACATGTTCCAAGCCTCGATCCAAACCTACGAGAGCCTGCGCTCCGTTCCCGACGTGAAAATCGTGTGGGTGGACGTCAACGGCTATTCCTACGTCCAGTTCAATCTCGCACGCCCATTTCTTAAGGACCGCCGCGTTCGTCGAGCCCTCGCCTATGCGATTGACAAGCACGTGATCGCGCACACGCTGACGTACGGCACGCAGACCATTGCGACCGAGGACATTCCGGACTGGATGTGGGCGTTCAACCCGAGCGTGCGCTCGTACCCGCACGACGTCTCGATGGCACGTATGCTGCTGCGCGAGTCCGGCTGGTCGCCGGGCCCCGACGGCATCATGCGCAAGGGCGCCGACCGGCTCTCGCTCGTCCTCGTGACGAACAACTCCAACGCGACCCGCCGGCGCGAGGCGCTGGAGATCCAAGCGATGCTGCGCGAAGCGGGAATCGAGCTTGAGATCAAGTCGTATCCCGGCGACATGCTCTTCGCCCCGGCCGGGATGGGCGGCATCCTCCAACTCGGAAAGTTCGACGTGACCGTCTCGGGATGGTATGCCGGGATCGACCCCGACGACAGCACGCAGTTCACGTGCGAGAACTTTCCCCCGAGCGGCTACAACTACTCGCGCTACTGCAGCCCCGAGATGCAGCAGCTTCAAAAGATGGCGCTCACCCGCTACGACCGCGGGTCTCGCACCGCCGCGTACTACAAGATCCAAGAGCTGCTCGCGCGCGACAATCCCGCCATCTTCTCGTACTGGATGCGTCAAATGGAACCGATCAGCGTAGACTTCAAAGGCTTCAGCCCCAATCCGGTCGTCGAATCGTGGAACGCGTGGCAATGGAGCATCTAGGCCTTCAGGAACTCGCCTGGCTGCGGAAGGTCATCGTCGAGCGCGCGCTGACGCGCGGCGACTACGTGCTCTCCGGCGGGGCGCGAAGCGACTACTACATAGATAAGTTCAGCCTTTTCGCCGACCCGCAGATTCTGCGGCGCATCGCGCGACTCTTTACGTCCATCATCGCCGAGGTGGATCCGGATCTCATCGGCGGCACGGAGCTCGGCGGCGTCGTCATCGCGACCGCGGTCTCGCAGATGTCAGACATTCCCATGATCGCCGTGCGCAAGAAGCCCAAGGCCTACGGCGCGTTCGCCAACGAGTACGTCGAGGGGCCGTGGCGCAGCGGGCAGCACGTGCTGCTGCTCGAGGACGTCGTCACGAACGGACGCGAGCTGCTGGCTGCAAAGACGCGCTTGGAGGAGCTCGGCCTGAAGGTTACGCCGTGTGCGGTCGTCAGCCGGGGACTCGCGCCGGTGCGCTCGCTCATTTCCTTTTCGCTGCCCAGCGGCAGCCCGCACACCGAGAATTAGCGTGAACGCGCGCCGGTATCGCTACGTGCTCGGAATTTGCGCGGCTGCGGCTATGCTCGCTGGTTGCGACGGATCGCAGCCGTCAATCGGCGCGACGAGCGCGATGGCGCAACGTCCGGCTATTGCCGCACGCGGGCAGCAACGCGTGCATGGAATCGCCGCTCCCGATTCAGCGAAGCGTGGCATCTACGTCAGCGAGTACGCGGGTTCCGGCTCGATTATCTACGGCTATCCCAAGAATAACCGGGCGAACAAGGCGCCCGTCTGCAGCCTCGACGTCAGCTTTGGATCCGGCGTCAACGTCGATCGGAAGGGCAACCTGATCGTCAGCCAGAGTTCCAATGCCGTCACGGTCTTCAGCGGCCGCGGCATGTGCGGATCCGAGCTAGGGTCGGTTCAACTGTGCTGTGACGGCATCGCAATCAGCGCGTCAAGCACGGACGCCGCCAGTGGAACGATCGCAGTGGCCGCTCTTCAAAACGGGAGCGGATACGGAAGCATCCAGCTGTGCAAGGTCGGGCAGGGCGTCTGTAAGACCAACCTCACAAACCAGTACTTGAACTTCGTCTACGGCGTCGCCGTAGCCAAGAATGGCGACTGCTGGGCGGCCTCCTACGAACCCACGGCCCTCGTATACTTCAAGGGTTGCGCGGGATCCGGTCAGGAGGCCACGGGCTATTTGAACGCTTACTCCGGCGCTCTTGGCATCGACAAAGGCGGCAATCTGATTTCGATTGACGAGTCGGCGCCCGCACTCTACGTCTATTCCGGGTGTAACCCGGCTTGCAAGCTGGTCGGCGGCCCGTCTCCTCTTCTGGGTCAGGGCGCTTTCGGCAGTCTCAACAAGAACTCGACGACCCTAGCGATTGCCGACAGTCAATACGATCAGGTCGACATCTACAAGTACACACCGACGAGCCTGTCTTACGAGTACAGCTTCAACAACGGCCTCTCGCCGGATTTCGTCCTTGTGAGTGCGGCCTACAATCCAGGCAGATGACCACGCATGCGAGGACCGCGCGACTAGGCCGAGATCTCCAACCCATCGTAGGCGAGCGTTATCGGGCCCGCAAAGCGGCTCGCCGCCGCGTCCACGAGCGCTCGCGGGGAAGCGCCGGCGTTGTAGTGCGTTAGGACGAGCCTGCCTACGCCCGCACGCTCGGCCATCTCGCCGGCCTCTCGCGCAGACGTGTGGCCTCGTTCGCCTTCCTCCGAACCCAATCCGAGGCCGACCTCGCAGAGGAACATCGAGCTCGCGCGCGCGTGTTCGACGACCGCGTCGCACGGCGCGGTGTCGGCGGAGAAGACGATGCTCGCGTCGCCGTGCTCCGCGCGAATGGCATACGCATCAACGTAGTGGCGCGTGCCGCGAAACGTCAGGCTGAGGCTTTTGATCTGCAGGGGCTGCGCTTCGTCGTACTCGCGCACGTCGAAGAGCTCCGTAAAGAAATCGGCGTTGCCGTGCCCGACGAGATCGGCTAACGCAACGAGCGCCGCGCCGCCGCCCGGCGGAAGCCAGAGCGGCATGCGATCGGCCCGCGAGAGGGGCCCGTACTTGAGGCCGTAACGCAGCGGGACCAGATCGAAGAAGTGATCCGCATGCATGTGCGAGATGACGATCGCATCGAGGCGCGGGTACTCGATCGCGGTCTGCAGCTTGCCGAGCGCGCCGCTGCCCAGATCGAAAAGCACCGCGGCGTCACCGCCGCGGACGAGGTAGGAGCTGCACGCGCTGCCGGGGCGAGGCATCGCCGGACTCGATCCGGCGACGAAGAGCCGCAGGCCGGCGCTTACGGCAGCGACGCGAGAACCTCCTCGGCGTGCTCGTCAACGTTCACTTTCGGCCACACCTTGACGATGGTTCCGGTATCGTCTATCAGGAACGTGGATCGCGCGATGCCGCGGCTCTTCTTGCCGTACGTGTTCTTCTCCACGATCACGCCGAAGGCGTCGCAGAGCTTCGACTCGGTGTCCGCCAGCAGCGCGAACGGGATCGAGTATTTCTGTTTGAAGCGCTGGTGCGACTCGACCGAATCGCGGCTCACGCCGAAGATGCGCGCGTTGCGTTTTTCGAACTGGGCGTAGAGGTCGCGGAACTGCGAGGCCTCGCTCGTGCAGCCCGGCGTGTCGTCTTTGGGGTAGAAGTAGATGACGAGCGGACCACCGATGAGCTCGGTCGTCGTTACCTCGCTCCCCCGGTCGTCCAGGAGCGTCACCGCCGGGAGCTTATCGCCTTCGCGAAGCATCGTCTTGCCCTTTCTCGAAGCAGGTCGTCGTGTTCGACCCGCCTGATTCGCCAGAAGACCTGCGCTCCTTTGCGCGCCCTCACCCGCTCGCGGAGCGGCTCGCGGAGCGCATGCGCGGCCGGCCGGGCGCTCGCGTTCTCGACTTCGCGGCCGGCAGCGGACGAAACGGCGCCGCACTGCGCCGCGCCGGCTTTGCCGTCGTCGCGGTTGACGACACCCGCGCGCAGTCCGAGGCGCCGCTTACCGGCGTCCCAGGGCCTTTTGCCGCAGCCCTGACCACGCACGGGCTTCTTCACGGCAGCCGCGGGGCCGTCGAAGCGCGGCTCGACGCGATCGCCTCGGCGCTGGACGACGGCGCGCTGCTCTATGCCACCTTCGGCTCCTCGCGCGACGCGCGCTTCGGCCAGGGCGAGCGCCTCGATGCATGCACCTACGCGCCGCTCGACGGCGACGAGCTCGGCGTCGCGCACGTCTACTTCGATCGCGCGGCTATCGAGGCGCTGCTGCGGCGGCGGTTCGTCGTCGAATCGCTCGAGGAGCACGCCGTTGATGAGATCGCCGGGAAGTGGGCGCATCGAGAACGCCCGCTCACCGGCGCGGTTCATTGGTTCGTCGTCGCAAGGAAAGCGCCGCCCGCTACGACGTCTTGAGCAGGTCTTTCATCGGGCTCGAGGCGTCGGCGTAGAGACGCCTCTCCATGCGACCCGCGAGGAACGCTTCGCGCCCTGCGATGACGGCGTGCTTCATCGCCGCGGCCATGCGCACCGGGTCGTTCGCGCGGGCGATCCCCGTGTTCATCAACAACGCGTCCACGCCGAGCTCCATCGCGATCGCCGCGTCCGAGGCCGTCCCGACGCCGGCGTCCACGATCACCGGCACGTTCGCGCGCTCTTTGATGATGCGAATCGAGTAGGGATTGCAGACCCCGAGACCGCTGCCGATCGGCGCTGCCAGCGGCATCACTGCGGCGCACCCCAGTTCCTCGAGCTGGCGGCACGCGATCGGGTCGTCGCCGATATACGGGAGGACGGTGAAGCCGTCGTTGACCAGCGCCTCGGCCGCCGCGAGCGTTTCGCGCGCATCGGGATGGAGCGTCTGCGCATCGCCGATGACCTCGAGCTTGATGAGATCGGTCTCGAGCAGCTCGCGCGCGAGCTGGGCGGTGAGTATCGCGTCCTTGGCCGAGTAACAGCCGGCGGTGTTCGGAAGAATCGTGTAGCGCGTGCGGTCGATGTAGTCGAGCATGGTCTTGCCCGACGCGTCGTCGAGGTTGATGCGGCGAATTGCCACCGTCACCATGCCGGCACCGCTGGCGTCGTGCGCGGCGAGCATCACGTCCATTGACGGGTATTTCCCGGTGCCGACGATCAGCCGCGAGCGCAGCTCGTAGGCGCCGATCCGCAGCGCGTCGGCGTTCGGCTCAGCCACCCGCCACCGCCGTAATGATCTCGACGCGGTCGCCCTCGCAGAGCGCGTAGGCGTCGTAGTCGGCGTTCCGAACGATGCGGTCGTTGCGCGCCACCGCGACGCCGTTGCGCCCCGAACCCAGGAGTTCGAGCAGGCCGCCGACGGTCAGTCCGTCGGGCAGATCGCGCAGCGCGCCGTTGACCGTTGCTTTCACGTCCGGACCATTCGGCCCGAGCCCGCCGCTTCCGTGCCGAGGCGAGCGAGGAGGAACGGTTCCAACGCGACCGCGGAGCCGTTTTCGATCGCGTCGGCAAGCAGACGCGCCGTCGCAGGCGCGAGCAGGATGCCGTTGCGATAGTGCCCGGTCGCCAGAAAGAGCCCGTCTACGGCGGTCGGGCCGACGAACGGACGGCCGTCCGGCGTGCCGGGCCGCAGGCCCGCCCAACTTTCGGTGACGCTAAAGCCTCCGAGCGACGGCGCGCCGGCAAGCGCGGCGTGCAGCAGGTCGTGCAGCCCGGCCGCGGTGACGCGCTCCTCGAAACCGGCGCGCTCCGCCGTTGCACCCACGAGCAGCCGCCCGTCGTCTCGCGGAACGAGGTAGGCGCCTGGCACCCAGGTCGCGCGGCGCAGGAAGCCCACGGGCGCCGCAACGGCAAGCATCTGCCCCTTCTCCGGCTCGACCGGCGGTACGCTCGATTGCGGAACGCCCGCCAACTGCCCAGCCCAGGCGCCGCATGCGTTGACCACCGCGCGCGCCCCCACGAATCCCACGGACGTCCGCACCCCGAGCACGCGACGCGAGTCGCACTCGAGCTCGATGGAGGCCGAGTGGCCTACGCGCACGCCGCGCGCCTCGCACGCCGCCGCAAGCGCCCGTCCGAGACGCCGGTTGTCAACCCAGCCCTCGCCGTGAACGACGACGCCACCCAGCACGTGGGGCCCGAGGCAGGGTTCCGCCGCGAGTATCGCCGCTCGGTCGAGCACGTCGCAGGCGATGCCGCGGCGCTGCAGATCGCGCGCGTGGCCGGAAAGCGCCTCGGCCCGGGCGTCCTCGAATGCGGCGTGCACGACACCGTCGAGACGCAGGTGCGCGTCTATGCCGCTAGCATCGCGTACGCGCTCCACGAATGCGGGATACTGCGCGAGCGATTGCGCGCCGAGCGACAGCAGGGCTTCGTCTTTAAGGTGCTCGCTATGCGGCGCGAGCATACCGGCGCCCGCCCACGACGCACCGCGTCCCGGCTCGCCGCGATCGTAGACGCGCACCGACGCGCCGCGCGAGGCGAGCTCGAACGCAATGGCGAGGCCGATCAGGCCCGCGCCTACGACGACGACGTCGCCGCCACGGTCGTTCATCGGGCTGCCGTGCTACATGCCCGTGTAGACGGGCCCCTCACCGCCCTGCGGGGGCACCCACGTGATGATCTGATACGGATCGGCGATGTCGCAGGTCTTGCAGTGCACGCAGTTGGTGAAGTTGATCTGCAGCCGCCCTTCAAACTTTCCGCCCACGGGTTCGAACAGCGGCTCGTACACGGCCGCCGGGCAGAAGTGCTTGCACGGATTGCCGTACTCGACCGTGCAGACGTCGCGGCAAACGTTCGTGTCGGCCACCTTCAGGTGGCAAGGCTGGTTCTCTTCGTGCATCGTGCCGCTGGCGAAGACGTCGGTAAGTTTGTCGAACGTGACGACGTTGTCAATCTTGGCCCGCGGCGTCTCGGACGCACCCCACCCTTTCTTCTCCATTCGCTCGTAGCCGGCTTCGCCCGACAACCGGTTGATGAACCCGAACCCCGCGCCGCGCGTCAGCGTCGTGAGGCCCGCATTGATCAATCCGGGAAGCAGGCCGTGTTTGAAGCCTTGATGGAAGTTACGCGCGGCCAGAAGCTCCTCGCACGCCCAAGAGTGCGCGAAGCGCATTTCGTACGACGCAAGCGCCGCGCGGTCGCACGGGCCGTCGGACGCGAGCGCTTCCCAGATCGTCTCGGCGGCGAGCATCCCCGATTTCATTCCCAGGTGAATGCCTTTCAAGCGCATCCCGTTGAGAAAACCGCCGCTGTCGCCGACGAGCAGCAAACCGTCGGCATAAAGACGCGGCATTGCGTACAGGCCGCCTTCGGGAATCGCTTTGGCGCCGTAGCGAATCATCTTGCCGCCCTCGATCAGCGTGCGGACCGCCGGATGCTCCTTCATTCGCTGCAGCTCGTTGTGCGGATCGGTCGTGGGGTTCTTCGCATCCAGGCCCGTGACGCAGCCGATGTCGAGGACGTTCTCCGTCATCCCGTAGATGAAGCCGCCGCCGAACGTGTCGTACGGCAGAGGATAGCCCAGCGTGTGAATCACCGCCCCCGCGGGAAGACGGCCGTCGGGAAGCTGCCACAGCTCTTTGACGCCCGCCGCATACACTTGCGGTTCGCATCCTTCGTCGAGGCCGAGCCGCGAAATCGCCTGCTTAGCAAGCGTCCCGCGCGGCCCTTCGCCCAACACGACGACGCGCGCGAGAATGTCCGCACCCGGTTCGTAGTTCGGCTTGGGCTCGCCGTTATGGTCGAGACCCTTGTCGCCCGTCCGAACGCCGATCACGCGATCTTCGTGCCACAGCAGTTCCTGGCCGGGGAAGGCCGGGAAGACCTGTGCGCCGGCTTCTTCCGCGCACGCGCCCAGCCACACGCAGAGCTTCTGCAGCGACGTTACGTACTTGCCGTGATTGTCCAGCGGGGGCGGCGTGATCGGCGCCTTGAACTTGCCTTTGCGCGTGAGGAACCAAAGTTCGTCGCTGACCACGGGCGCTTCCACCGGCGCACTCTCGCGCCACGCCGGCAGCAGCTCGTCGAGCGCGCGCGGGTCCATGACGGCGCCGGATATGCCGTGGTATCCGATCTCGCCGCCTTTCTCGATAACCAGAATCTCGAGTTCGCGGCCGGCCTCGCGAGCGAGCTGACCGAGGCGAATCGCGCCCGCGAGGCTTGCCGGCCCCGCGCCCACGAAGAGGACGTCGACTTCTAGCCGATCTCGCTGCGCCATGGATTTTTACCTTACACGCGCCGGTGGCGGAATCCTCAACGCCGCCGAAGACGAGCGCGGCGCGCGCGGCGGCCGCGTGCATCGCGAGGCGCGCGCTCCCGCGCTGCGGTCGCCGGCGTCTCGAAGGTAAGCACGTAGCGTGCCGCTCGGCGGGCGATCGCCAGTGAATACGAGAGGGCACCGAGCAGCCGCGCCTCTTCGCGAGGGTCGGCACAGATACGTCCGCGTTCGCGCCGGCAGACCCTCGCGTCGAGCGGCCCGGCATCGAAGCCGTCGTCGAGCGGTTCGATCGGGAACCCCGCTCCATCGAGCGCCGCGAGAACCGCGCTCCCGATCTCGCCCTCGCCGTATTCGTAGCAGTAGAATCCCCGCGCGTCGCGGTCTTCGTGCAGGTCGAGGGAGAGCAGAAACGCCCGGTCGCGGTTCGCGGCAAGCATCGCTTTGGCTTCGGGCGATCCTCCGCCGCGGCCAAAGGTTCGATTGACGTCGCAGCCGTCGGCGTTCTCGCGCGTCCCAGCGTCGAATCCCGTCGGATTCGTGCACGGCCAGATGCGATAGGCGAAGCGGTCGTCGAGGGAGCGCGTTTCGACCAGATCGAGCAGCGCCCACGGGCCCGCGGGCTCGTCGCCGTGAACGCCGGCCGCGATCGCGACGCAGGGAAGCGCCGCATCCCCGAACTCGACGCAGAGCATGGTGCGCGGCGCGCCGACGCACGCGATCTCTCGCACCGACAGATCGTGCGTCGCTCGCAGCCCCTTCCAGCGGCGCTCGAGGTCGCGGTAGGTCTCACCCGTAGCCGTCACGCAACCTTACAACCCATGAACCCGCCGACGCGTCGCAGCTTCTGCGGCGACAACAACGCCCCGGTCGCGCCCGAGATCGTTGCCGCGATCCTCGACGCCAACGCCGGCGACGCGCTTGGGTACGGCGAGGACGCCTGGACTCCGCGCGCCATCTCGCGCGTGCGCGAGCATTTCGGCGAGCACACGGACGTCTATTTCACCTTCAACGGCACCGGCGCGAACGTCGTGGCCCTCGGCTCGCTGCTGCGCCCGTGGGAGGCCGTTCTCGCTCCGGCAAGCGCCCATCTGCAGACCGACGAGTGCGGCGCGCTCGAGCGCTTCAATGGTTCCAAGGTGATTTCGGTCGCGACGGCTGACGGAAAGCTGCGCGTCGCCGACCTCGAGCCGTATACGCGAACGCCGGACGAGGTGCATTTCTCGCAGCCGCGCGTCGTTTCCATCTCACAGGCAACGGAGTTCGGCGGCGTCTACGACGTTGGGGAACTTCGCGACTTGTGCGCTTTCTGCCACGAGCGCGGGCTGCTCGTTCACGTTGACGGCGCGCGCCTAGCCAATGCGGCGGCCGCGCTTGGCACGAACCTGCGCGCGATCACGTCCGACGTGGGCGTCGACGTGCTGAGCCTCGGCGGAACGAAGAACGGCTTGCTGTTCGGCGAAGCCGTCTGCTTCTTCAACCCGGCGCTGCACGCCGGCTCCGCCGCCTTCGTCCAGAAGCAGGCCATGCAGCTTGCCTCGAAGATGCGCTACGTCGCGGCACAGTTCGAGGCGCTGCTGCAGGATAACCGATGGGCGGGCTATGCGCAGCACGCAAACGCCATGGCCGCGCGCCTGCACGAGCGCGTGCGCTGCATCCGCGGCATTCGCGTCACGCGCCCCGTCCGCTGCAACGCCGTTTTCGCTACGCTCGACCGGAGCGCGCTCGAACGCGTACGGGCGCGCTACTTCTTTTACGTGTTCGATGAATCGCTCCCCGAGGTGCGCTGGATGACGCACTGGGCAACGACGCCGCAAGACGTCGACGAGTTTGCGGATTTCCTGGCATCGGCCGTGGATCAAGCCTAGGCGGGGCAGCGGCGGGCGACACGGTCATGGAGTTAAGACCCCGCCGACGACTTGAATGATGTCTAGGCCGTCCAGTCGAGCATGCCCTTCCACTCCGGTTTCGGAAAGCGCTGCTTTGCCTTGATCGCTTCGACGTACTTGCGTTTACCGGCGCGATTGCCCTTACCGAGCATCAAGCCGCCCACGAGCCGCTCTTGCCAAAAGAAGAGCGCGCGGTACCACTTCTTCTCTTTGTCCACCTTGAAGATCGTCTCGAGATCGGGGCGCAGGTCCGTCCCTAGGCCGAATTGCGTGATCGTCTGCCCTTTGAAAAGCAGCGACGAGTACTCGGGCACGTCGTGATACTTCTCGCTGCCGCCCATCATGTTGAGAGCGACGACCTTACCGTGCGCCCCTGCGTTGTTCCACGTCCCCATCCGATAGCGGATCTCGAGAGTGGGATCGTAAAAGTCGGCCACGTCGCCGGCGGCATATATGCCCTTGACGTTCGTCTCGAGATGATCGTCGCAGACGATGCCGTTCTTGCTCGTCTCGATCTCGGTGCCGTCGCAAATCTCGGTGTTCATCGTCAAGCCGAAGCCGTAGCCGTAACACTGCGCCTCGATCTCGTTGCCTCCCGTCGTGCGCACTTTCGTCACGACGCCGTTGGAGCGGACGAACTCCTGGACTTCCTCGCCGTAGTGCATGTGGACGCCGTCGGCCGTTGCGGCTTCGTGGAGCAGTTCGCCGGCCGCTTCGTCTATGATGCGGTGCAGCGCGCGCGGCCCGCGCATGAGCCAGTGCGTCTCTAGCCCGCGCGACGAGAACGCTTCGGCGAGCTCGTAGGCGATGAACGAGCCGCCGATGGCAACGGCGGCCCGGCTCGCGTCGATCTGCTCCGAGATCGCGCGCGTGTCGTCGAGGTACTGAAAGGGGTAGAGATTGGCCGCGCCCTCCGAGCCGGGCTTTCCGGTGGGGTTCGGACGGCCGCCGGTGGCCACGAGCAGCGCGTCGTAGGGGTACGACGCGCCGTCAACGACGACGATCTGCTCTGAGGGCTCGATGCGCTCGACGTGCGTCTGCAGGTGCAGGTCGATGCGATGCTCCTCGTGCCAGGCGCGGTTGCGGATCATCACCTTTTCTTCGGGAATCTGCCGGCGCAGCATCGGCGGCAGCGAGATCCGGTTGTAGAGCGTGTAGGGCTCGTCTCCGAAGAGGACGATCTCACACGCGGGGTCGTGCTTGCGGAGCTGCTCGGCCGCCGTCGTTCCGGCAAAGCCGTTCCCGACGATGACATACCTGCGAACGTCTGAAGTCGCCACAAGGCGGAGCTTCGCCGCCGGAAGAACTCGTCTTGCCGATGGATGCGAGATTGGTGCAGCTGCTGACGTCGTTCGTCGACGCGCGCGACCGGCACGCGCTCGCGCGGCTCGAGACCGCTATGGACGATTCCGCCGGGCCGCCGCCTCCGCCGATCGGGCGATTCAGCGAACCCTCAGAACGGGCGCTGCGCGACGAGTGGCCGGAGATCGAGTCGCAGTTGGAACGTGCGTTAGCCGATCTCAAGCGCCGCGAGCGCTCGCGGCCGCGACCGGCCGAGCCCGACGAGCGCCATCGCCGCCTCGCCGGATCGCTGCGCGAGCTCGATCAATATGCGCGCGCGATCCGTTGGGTGCTAACTATTACCGAGAGCCCGCATTACGATCTCTAGGCTCACCCCGACAGCGCCAGCCCAACCATCATCTCCAGGCCGACGTCGAGGGCGCGCTCGTCTACGTCGAAGCGGGCGCTGTGCTGCGGCTCCGTGCCTAGCAGCGACCCGCGCGCGCCCACGAGAAAATACGCGCCGGGGCGCTCTTCCTGCATGAAGGCCATGTCTTCCGACCACATGACGATCTCGTGCGGATCGACGACGTTTTCCGATCCGAGCAGGGCCCGGCCCACCGCGCGAACGACGTCGTTCGTGCGCGGGTCGTTTATCGTCGGCGGGTAGCCGAAGCGGTACTCGAAGCGGTACTCCACGCGCATCGCCTCGCACAGGCCGGCGATGAGGCGCTCCATGTGCCGTGGAACGGCGCTCCGCACGCCCTCCGAAAATGCTCGCACGGTGCCTTGCAGGCACGCGCGCTCCGGAATCACGTTGAAGGTCGTCCCCGCGTGAAGCGAACCTACGGTCACCACGACCGGTTCGTTCGGAGCGACCTCGCGGCTGGCGATGGTCTGCAGCATCGTCACGAGCTGCGCCGCCGCAACGATGGGATCCACCGCCGCATGCGGCATCGCACCGTGCCCGCCGCGGCCCGTCAGCTCAACCTCGAAGCGGTCGGAGGATGCGAAGAACGGGCCGTCGCGCACGCCGATCTTTCCGGCGTCGAGGCCGCTGTAGAGATGCAGCGCGAAGCACCGGTCCACGCGCGGGTTCTCAAGGGCCCCGTCTTCGATCATGAGCTTGTTGCCGGCATGCCCTTCTTCACCCGGCTGAAAGCAGAACACGAGCGTGCCCGCAATCTCGGCACGCCGCCGGCTCAGCGCGCGCGCCGCCGTCAGCAGGATTGCCATATGCCCGTCGTGTCCGCACGCGTGCATGACGCCGGGGTTCTCCGAGCGGTACGGCACGTCGTTGAGCTCTTCGACGGGCAGCGCGTCCATGTCGGCTCGCAGCAGCGTGACCGGCCCGGGCCGATCCCCGCGCAGCGTCGCGAGAATGCCTGTCTTGCCGACGCCCGATCGGATTTCGTCGAAGGAGCACGCGCGCAGCTCTCGTTCGATGAACGCGGCAGTCTCGAACTCTTCGAGCGAACGTTCGGGATGTGCGTGGAAGTGCCGGCGGTAACGCCGGAGGTCTTCGGCCGGAATCCCGTGGGCCGTTTGCATCATGGCTGGAAATCGGCGCGGAAGAGATAGAACCCTTTGACCTTCCGGCAGTACGCAACGGGCGAGGCGTACGACGACGTTCGTGCGGCGCGCAGCGCGCTCTGGTCGACCGCCGCGTTTCCGGAAGGCTTGTAGATCCACGAGTCGAGCAAGTCGTCGCGGTCGCCCACGGCGACCGTCACCTGCGCGGTATACGTACCCGACTGCAGTAGCAGCGGCCAGATCGGCTGCACGGGGCGGGTTACCGTCGCCGGCGCGAACGGATGTAGGCAGTCGGAGGCGACCGGTGCCGCGACTTGGACGGCCGATACCGTCAGCACGGAGTGGGGAATGGACGCCGCCTTCTGTGGAGCGGGCGTCGCCTTCGGCAACGGACCGGGGTAATCGGGAGGATCGCAATCGACTTCGCCGTCGGTCGTTCCATCGAAACGAGGATCGCCGGAACTCTGTACCCGCGTGACCCACGCGTGCCGGATCGCGAGCGGTTGCGGGAACGTTACGACAACCGGCGGCGAGTAGACGCCGCGAGCGTTCGTCGAGGAGAGCGGAAGGTATCCGACTTCCCACGCGAACCATCCGTGGTCCGTGTCGGCGACGAGTGAGGCTTTCTGCACGGTACGCGGACCGCCGGCCCACAACCACGTGGCGAACTCGGCGCTCTGCGTCCAACTCTCGCTCCCGTGCACCAGTGGCCCGATCCCGAGTTCGGCAGGGCAGAATTGCATGTAGGCTTGTGCGCGCGCACCGGTCGCCAACGCAAGAAGCAAGAGCAGCGGAGCGACGACGCTAGGGTTCGTAGTCCAACCTTATCTCTAACTCGCCGACGACCGGCGTGCAGAGAAAACGAGCGGCGACGAAATTATGAATCTGGATGATGCCCATCGCGGTGCTGTCTACGCCGAAGACGCCGCTGGGACTCACGACCTTATCGCGAAGCACGCGTCCGTCGGAATCGACGTAGGCGAGAATCGTTACCGAGAGCGGCTTGTTGCCGTATGGCCCCATGACGCTGTACATGTCGCGCCCGTATTGGATCGGCTGGTACATCTGGCCGCACGCGAGTTTGCCGATCGCTTGCACCTGCTGCGGCGTCACCACCGGCGCACCGGCGGGTGAATCGGAGAGTTGCTCGCCTATTGGAGAGACGAACGACGGACAGGTCATCGATACGCCGCCATCCAGCGCGTACGAGTCCACGAAGAAGTATTTGACCTGGACCGCAGGGGTGAACTTCAGAACGACCCCCTCTGATTCACGGTCGCCGGCGGAACCGGTGAAGGGCACGTTCGTCACGTGCGCGTCGTAGGCGTCGCTATCGCTCACGAGGGTCACATGGGCGTCGATCGTCCGCCCGTTCGCAGCGTAGAGCTGTAACCCGTAGCCCGATCCGCCCGCGAGCGGCGCCACTTGGGCGACGACTGGGCAGAACGGGTTATCGTACTTCCACGCGCCGGCGGGCGCGTCGGCAGCCCGTGCCGGAGCGACGAGGAGCGCTAGGGCAACGAGAGCCGCGCTCGACCGGATCATCTTTTTCTCTTCGGGCGTGCCCGCCTCGGGTACTTCCCCGCGCAGGATTTCGCCACAAGGCGACGAGTAGGAAGCCTCGTGGCCACCAAGCCGAAAGCGCCCGCCGAGGCAGAAACCTCCCTCTGGCGGCACGGCCTTTCCGACGACCAGCTCGTAGCGATGCTGCGGACGATGCTCATGCAGCGCACGCTGGAGAACCGCGGCTTTCAGCTCAACCGTCAAGGAAAGATTCCGTTCGCATCGGCCAGCGAAGGACACGAGGCCGTGCAGGCCGGCGCCGCGATGGCCTTCGAGCGCGGCAAAGACGTCCTCGTTCCCTACTATCGCGACCTCGGGCTCGATTTAGGCATCGGCGTGACGCCGTACGAAGTGCTCCTCTCCCTCTTTGCGCGCGCCGCCGATCATTCCGCCGGCCGCCAGTTTCCCCATCACTACGCCTGCCGGCGGCTCGGCCTGCAGACGATCAGCTCGGTCATCGCGGCGCAGCTTCCGCACGCGGTCGGCGCCGCATACGCCCTGCAGTATCGCGGCGGACGCGGACGGGCCGTGCTGACGACCTTCGGAGACGGCGCAACGAGCGAGGGCGAGTGGCACGAGTCACTCAACTTCGCCGCGGTCCACCGGCTGCCGGTGGTCTTTCTCTGCGAGAACAACGAGTGGGCAATCTCGACGCCGCTCGCCAAGCAGATGGCGCAGCCCGACGTCCACTTGCGCGCGGAGGGCTACGGCATGCCGGGCGTCGTCGTGGACGGCATGGACGCGATCGCCTGCTACGCGGCCGTGAAGGAGGCGCTCGAGCGCGCCCGTTCGGGCGGCGGGCCGACGCTCGTCGAGGCGAAGTGCTACCGTTTCCTCTCGCATACGACCGACGACGACGACCGAACCTACCGCTCCCGCGAAGAAGTCGAATCCCGCCGGAAGAACGACCCCGTTCCGTGCTTCGAGCGCCTCCTGGTCGAACGGTCGGTCCTGACCGGCCACGACGCGGAAGCATTGCGGCGGTCCGTCCTCGAAGAAGCCAACGACGCGACCGACCGCGCCGAGTTGATGCCCTATCCCGCAGCGCAGACGATCGTCGGCAACGTCTATGCGGATGGGTGGCAGCCGTGGTCGGAGAGCGAGTAAAGCGAAGCGGAGAAAGCGATGGCTAGCACCGAAACGAAAGCGCAGACGTTCGAACGGCGAGGGCTGAGCGACGATCAGCTGCGCGCGATTTTTCGCAACATGCTCCTGCAGCGGCAGCTCGACAATCGGGGCTTCCAGCTGAATCGCCAGGGCAAGGTGCCCTTCGCACTGGGCAGCGAGGGGCACGAGGCGCTGCAGGCCGGCGCCGCGATGGCCTTCGAGCGCGGCAAAGACATCCTCGCACCCTACTATCGCGATCTGGGCCTCTGCTTGGGCATCGGGCTCTCGCCGTACGAGATCATGCTGTCTATTTTCGCCCGCGCGGCCGATCACAACGGCGGGCGGCAATTCCCCAACCACTACTCGTCGAAGGCCGCGGGCCTGATGTCGTTCTCTTCGATCCTCGCCGCGCACTTGCCGCATGCCGTCGGCGCGGCGTACGCGATCAAGTACCGCGGGGAAACGGGTCGCGCGGTGCTCGCAACGTGCGGCGACGGAACGACCAGTGAGGGTGAGTGGCACGAGTCCATGAACTTCGCGGCAATCCACAAGCTGCCGTTCGTCATGCTCGTCGAAAACAACGAGTGGGCGATCTCGACGCCCCTGGACAAGCAGATGGCGCAGCCGGAGATCTGGCGGCGCGCCGCGGGTTACGGCATGCCCGGGCGCCGCTTCAACGGCTTCGATCCGATAGATACGTACGCCGCCGTGAAGGAAGCGATGGATCGTGCGCGCTCGGGCGGCGGCCCGACGCTCGTCGAGGGCACCTGCTACCGCTACCTCGCGCACTCGACCGACGACAACGACATGACGTACCGCACGCGCGACGAGGTAGACCAGCGGCGCGCGCAGGACCCCGTGCCCGCGTTTGAGGCGCTGCTCGTCGCGCAAGGCATCGTCAGCCCGCAAGACGTCGAGGCGATGCGCAGGGACGTTCTGCGCGAGACCAACGAGGCCACCGATGCGGCAGAAGCCCTGCCGTATCCGCAGGCGTCCGATCTCTATACGCACGTCTACGAAGGAGCGTGGCAACCGTGGCAGTCGTGAGCAGCAGCAAGAGCTCGACGGTGATGAACAACGTCGAGGCGGTACGCGCGACGCTGTACGAGGCGATGAAGAACGACGACCGCACCGTTATCCTCGGCGAGGACGTCGGCGCGCGCGGCAACGTCTTTCTCATTACGAAGGACTTCATCGGCGAATTCGGGCCCGAACGCGTCGTGGATACGCCGATCGCCGAAGCGTCCATCGTCGGCATCGCCGTCGGGATGGCTATGGAAGGGCTGCGCCCGATTGCCGAGATCCAGTTCGCAGACTTCATCTACCCGTCGTTCAACCAGATCGTCGGCGAAGCCGCGAAGGTGCGCTACCGCTCCAACGGCGAGTACACGTGCCCGCTCGTGATTCGCACGCCCTACGGGGGCGGCGTGCGCGGCGCGCTCTCGCATTCGGTCTCCATCGAAGCGCTCTTTTACCACGTCCCCGGCCTCAAGATCGTCGCGCCGTCCTTCCCGGCCGACGTCAAGGGCCTGCTCAACGCGGCGATAGACGACCCCGACCCGGTGCTCTTCCTGGAGCACAAGAAGACCTACCGCCTCATCAAAGGCGAGGTGCCCGACGGCCACTACGCGATTCCGCTGGGACGCGCCAACGTCCTCAAGGAAGGCACGCGCCTCACCGTCGTCTCGTACGGTCTCTACGTGCACTGGGCGCTCGACGCGGCGCAGCAGCTCGAACAGGACGGCATCTCGGTGGAGGTGATCGATCTGCGCTCGATCCGGCCGATGGACAAGACGACGATTCTGCGCAGCGTCGAGAAGACGCGGCGGCTGCTGATCGTGCACGAAGACAACAAGTTCGGCGGCATCGGCGCGGAGATCAGCGCGATGGTCGCCGAGGAAGCGCTCTTCCATCTCGACGCGCCGATCCGGCGTCACTGCGCGCCCGACGTGCCGGCAATGGGCTACGCGCTGCCGCTCGAGGAAGAGTATATGTCGTCGCCGGCGGAAATGGCCGAAGCGATGCGAGAGTTGGTGCAGTTCTAATGGCTACGACGATCACGATGCCGCAGCTCGGCGAGACCGTGACGGAAGGAACCGTCGCGCAATGGCTCAAGCGCGTCGGCGACAACGTCGACAAGTACGAAGATTTCGTCGAAGTCTCCACTGACAAAGTCAATGCCGGCGTTCCCTCACCCGTCACCGGCACGATACGCGAACTGCTCGTTGCCGAAGGCGAGACCGTTGCGACCGGCACGCCGATCGCCGTCATTGACGAAGTCGGAGCGGCGGCCCAAGCCGCGCCGCCATCCGCGCCCGCACCGGCTGCAGCCGCGCAGGCCCCCGCACCGGTCGCGGCCGCGCCCGCTCCGGCACCCGCACTCTCCACGAACGGCTCGACGGCGAGCGAGGCGGGCAGCGCCGAGGCCGAACGCGTGCTGCAGAGCGCTTCGCCTGCGGTGCGCCGGCTCGCGCGCGAGCATCACATAGACATACGCACGCTGCGCGGAAGCGGTGCGAACGGACGCGTCACCGCCGACGACGTGCTGGCCGCCGCCCAACCCGCAACTGCGGCTCGCCCGGCGCCCGCGGCGCCGGCACCGCCGCCCGCGGCGTCGGGGACGTCAACCTACGCACAACCAATCCCCGGCACGACCGTGACGCTCACGCAAGCCCGCCGGATCATCGCCGAACGGATGGTCGAGAGCCGTCACAACGCGCCGCACGCGTGGTCTATGGTCGAGATCGACGTCACCGACGTCTGGGCGTGGCGCGTGCGCGAGAAGGATCGCTTCGAGCGCGAAACAGGACAGAAACTTACGCTGCTCCCCTTCTTCATCCGCGCCGTCGTCGAATCGCTCGCGGTCTTCCCGCTGATGAACGCGCGCTTCGTGCCCGCGACCGACGGCGGCCAGGCGTCCATTTTCGTCAACGCCGACGTCAACATCGGCATCGCGATCGGGCTGGCGACCAATCTGGTCGTTCCGGTCGTCAAGCGTGCGGATCAGCTCTCGATCAAAGGGCTCGCGGTCGCCGCGGGCGAGTTGATCGCCAAGGCGCGTAAGGGCAAGCTGGGCGTGGACGATCTCGCCGGCGGCACGTTCACCGTAAACAATAACGGGGCCAACGGGTCGTGGGCTTCGGCACCGATCATCAACGGCGGGCAGGCAGGCATCGTCACGATGGAAGCCGTCGTAAGGAAGCTCGTGGTGCGTCCGGACGACTCGATCGCCATCCGTTCGATGATGAATGCGTGCCTCTCGCTCGACCACCGCGTCGTTGACGGTTACGTCGCCAGCGGCTTCCTTGCCGATCTCAAGCGGCGCCTCGAAGCGATGGGACCGCAGGGAGAGCTGTAGCCGCGCAAATTCGCAAGCAGTTCCGCTTCGAAGCGGCGCACGCGCTCCCGTACCACCCCGGCAAATGTGCCCGCCCGCACGGCCATTCGTACCGTCTGGAAGTTTCGGTCCGCGGCCCCGTGCGGACGCGCGGGCCGGCTCGCGGGATGGTCCAGGATTTCGAAACCGTCGAGCGCGTCGTACGCGAGCGGATCGTGGACGCGCTCGACCATCAGAACCTCAACGACTTCATCGAGAATCCGACGGCGGAGCGGACGCTGCTGTGGATCTGGAAGCAGTTGGAGGGCCGACTGGGCGGACTCGACGAGTTGACGCTCTGGGAGACGTCAACGGCGTGCGCGGTGCTGCGCAAGAGCGACCTCGGGCGCAGGTAACCGTGCTCGCGCTCGCAGAGATCTTCTACAGCGTGCAAGGTGAGGGGCTGTGGACGGGAACGCCCGCCGTCTTCGTCCGTTTGGCCGGCTGCAATCTCGCCTGCGACTTCTGCGATACGGACTATGCCGCGAAACGTTTCGCCGGGGTCGCGGAGATCGTGCGCGCCGTGCGCGAGCTGGGCGGCGATTGCCCGATGGTCGTTCTCACCGGCGGCGAACCGCTCGCGCAGACCGAAAGTCTCGCGCTCATCGAAGCCCTGCGCGGCGACGGGCGCCGCGTCCACATCGAGTCCAACGGCACGATCTTCACGCCGCTTCCCGACGACGTCTGGCTCTGCGTCTCGCCGAAGGAGCGCGTAGACGCGCGGATGGCGCGACGCGCGAACGAAGCCAAACTAATCGTGGACGAACGCGTGCCCGAGGAGCACCTCGCGCTCTTCGAAGACAAGGCTACGATCCTGCTGCAGCCCGAGGGGAACGCCCCGTCGAACGTCGTCGTCGCACTCGCGTACGCCAAAGCAAATCCGCGGCGCTTTCGGCTCTCCCTCCAGACGCACAAGTTCATCGGCGTCCCATGATCTTGCTCGTCAGCGCCGTCGAGAAGGAGCTTGCGTCGTGGCAGCCGCGCGACGGGGTCGAGCGCTTGGTCGCGGGCGTCGGGCCCGTCGAAGCGGCCTGCGCCGTCGCGGCGGCACTGGCAAGCCGCCGCTACGCCCTCGTGATAAGCGCCGGCCTCGCAGGCGCCCTCGACGCCGCGGCGCGCATCGGTGATGGCGTGGCCGTTGCCGAAGAGAGCATGGAGATCGCACTCGAGAGCGGCGCCCCGCTCGCACTACCCAACGGAGAGACGGCCATCGAGCGCACGCATTCGGATCCGGCCCTCGTCACGCTGCTGCAGCGCGCGGGATTCTCCGCGCTCAACGGGATCACCGTGACGCGCGCGACGACGACCGACGAGACAGCAGCCCGGCTAGCCGCCCGCGGCGCGCAGGTCGAGTCCATGGAGGGCTTTGCGGTGCTGCGAGCCGCGCAGCGGGCGAACGTGCCGGCCATCGAGCTGCGCGGCATCTCCAACCGTTGGGGCGCGCGCGAGCGCAGCGGGTGGGATTTCGAGGCCGGCGCAACCGGCCTGCGGCGCATTCTCGACGCGTTCTTGGCGCTGCGCGAGGCCGGCTCGTGACCTCGTACACGCTGGCATATTCTCCCTGCCCCAACGACACCTACGTCTTCGCCGCACTGGCCAACGGGCTGCTCGAGGACGCGCCCGAGGTGCGCGTGCGGCTGGCCGACATTGACGAGCTCAACGATTTCGCGGCTCGCGCGGCGTTCGCGCTCACGAAGGTAAGTTACGGCGCCATTCCGTTCCTGATGGATCGCTACCGCATCCTCAGCGCCGGCGGCGCGCTCGGCAACGGATGCGGCCCCTTGCTCGTCGCGCGCCCGTCGAGCGCGCCCGAGCATTTCAGCGAGTGCATTCGCAAGCGCATCGCCATTCCCGGCGAGCGGACGACCGCGTTCATGCTCCTGCAGATCGCGCTGGGCGGACGTCCGAAGGTCGTGCCGATGCGCTTCGACCGCATCATCCCGGCGGTCACCGCCGGCGAAGTGGACGCCGGGCTGATCATTCACGAGTCGCGCTTCACCTATCGAGACGCCGGGTTGATCGCCATCGCCGATCTCGGCGAGTGGTGGGAGAACATGACGCTGCTGCCGATTCCGCTGGGCGCGATCGTCGTGCGCGACGACGTTGGTGCGGCCGACGCAAAGGTTCTCAACGACGCCATCCGCCGCAGCATCGCGTTTGCGCGCGCAAACGACGAGGCGGTCATGCCGTACGTGCGCGCGAACGCCGTCGAGATGAGCGACGACGTGATGCGCTCGCACATCGCGCTCTACGTCAACGAGTACACCGAGGACCTCGGCCATCGCGGCCGCGACGCCGTGCACGCTCTCTTCGAACGCGCGCGCGATGCGGGCATCCTGCGGCGCGAAGCGCAGCCGCGCTTCGTGTGAGGCGGCGCGCGCGATGAGACGTAGCCGGTTTCTCGCCGCGGCCGCGGCGCTCGGCGTCGCGAGCGCGGCTCGGGTGGGCGCGGAGCGGCCGCCGGCCGCGCGAATCGAACTCGGCGACGAGATCTTTCTACGCGAAACCTGGCGCGAGCTGGGAGGACGCAGGGTCGGCGTCATCACCAATCAGAGCGGCGTCACCTCGCGCCTCGAGTCCATCGTCGACGCCGTCGCGCGCCACGGGGGCATCAGGCTTACCGCGATTTACGCCCCCGAGCACGGCTTCCGCGGAGATCGCGGCGCCGGCGCCGAGGTCGCGTCCTACACGGACCCTCAGACGCACCTGCCGGTCTACAGCCTCTACGGCGCTTCGAAACATCCGAGCGAAGAGATGCTCGCCAACGTTGACGTTCTGCTCTTCGACATTCAGGACGTCGGATCGCGCGCGTACACGTACGTCTCGACGATGGCCTATGCGATGCAGGGCGCCAAGCTCTACGGCAAGGAGTTCTGGGTGCTCGACCGTCCCAATCCGATCGGGTCGGCGGTCGAGGGGCCGGTGCTCGAGCCTGCCTATGAATCGTTCATCGGGCTCTATCCGATTCCGATGCGCCACGGGATGACCGTCGGCGAGCTCGCAACGCTCTTCAACGATCGCTTCGGCATCGGCGCGCGCCTTCGCGTCGTGCGAATGGAAGGCTGGCGCCGCTCGATGATCTGGCCCGACGGCGGACTGCAATGGATTCCGACCTCGCCCAATATTCCCGACTGGCGAACGACCTTCGTCTACGTCGGCACCGGGTTGATAGATAACGCCGGCATCAACAACGGCAGCGGCTACACCAAGCCGTTCTTTCTCGCGGGCGCACCCGGCATCGACGGCTCGAAGCTCGCCCAGCACCTCAACGGCCGCGGCCTGCCCGGCGTTTGGTTCCAGCCGACGGCCTGGACGCCGTATGTCGGCTTTTGGAAGGGGCACGAGCTCACCGGCGTCGAGCTGATCGTCTTCGATCCGCGCCGCTTCGTCGCGGTTCGGACGGCGGTCGAAATTCTCGTTGCCGTGCGCGACCTGTTTCCGCACGCGATCGCGATCCCGAAGGTCGACGCGCTCGACCGCGACTGGGGCACCGACACGCTGCGGCAAGGATTGCTCGCCGGCATGAGCCCCGAAGCGATCGTCGGGCAGTGGGCGCCCGAAGTCGCGCGCTTCGAGTCCACGCGCACCAAGTACTCGCTCTACCAGGCGTAGGAGAAGTGATGGATCCATCCCTCGACGTTCCCGCACCGATCGCGATCGAAGCAATCGAAGCCGCGAGAAAACGCATCGCGGGAACGATCGCGCGCACGCCCCTGCTCGAGTTGCAAACCGGCGGCCACGGTCCGCGCATCTACCTCAAGCTCGAGAGCCTGCAGCCCATCAACTCGTTCAAACTGCGCGGCGCGGCCAACGCCGTCGCGATGCTCGATCCGCAGCTGCGCTCCCGCGGCGTCTGGACGATAAGCGCGGGCAACGCGGGTCAAGGCGTCGCCTACGCGGCGCGTGCCGCCTCGGTGCCGTGCACGGTCGTCGCGATCGAGACGGCCCCCGAGACGAAGCTCGCGCGCATGAGCGCGCTCGGCGCACGCGTCGTCAAAGCATCCTACGACGCCTGCTGGGAGGCGCTCGAGCGCCGCGCGTATCCAGGCGTCGAGGGCACTTTCGTCCATCCGTTCGACGACGACGACTTCATCGCCGGAAATGCGACGATGGGCTTGGAGATCGTCGAAGATCTCCCCGAGGTCGCGACCGTCGTCGCGGCAATCGGCGGCGGCGGGCTCATCACGGGCGTCGGGTCGGCGATTCGCGCGCGCAAGCCGGACGTGCGCGTATTCGGCGCCGAGCCCGAGACCGCGGCGCCCGTCGCGCTCTCCTTCGCGGTGGGCAAAGCCTCGGCGTTCGAGGGGTGGGAAGCGAGCTTCGTGGACGGCGCAGGCGGCAAGAGCGCCTTTCCGCGCATGTGGGAGCGTATGCGCCGGGTGGCCGACGGGTCGATCGTCGTGACGCTCGAGCAGACGCGCCGCGCGATGCGCCTGCTCGCCGAGAGCGCGCGCGTCATCGCCGAGGGCGCGGGCGCCCTCTCGGTAGCCGCCGCGCTCACGCTCGCAAACGAGCCCGGCCCGATCGTCGCAATCGTCTCGGGCGGCAACATCGAGCTCTCAACGTTCTGCGAGCTGATTCGATAGCAGCGTGCTTGCGCAACGGCTGGCCGACGCAATCGGCGGCGACGCGGTAAAGACCGCCCCCGAAGATCTCTCGGTCTACGCGTTCGACGCCTACACGGACGGGCCGGCCCCATCGGCGGTCGTCCTGCCCAAGACGACGCGCGACGTCTGCGCGATCGTGAAGATCGCGCGCGAGTGCGGCGAGCCGATCGTCGCGCGCGGCGCCGGTACGGGGCTCTGCGGCGGCGCAGTGCCGGCCGCCGGCGGCATCGTCATCTCGTTCGCGCGCATGAACCGAATCCTGGAGCTCGACGCGCGCAACCGCCGGGTGCGCGTGCAGGCAGGCGTCATCAATCTCGATCTCTCGCGCCACGTCGCCTCGAGCGGGCTCTTTTACGGCCCCGATCCCTCATCGCAGCGGATCTCGACGATCGGCGGCAACATCGCGACCAACGCGGGCGGGCCGCACTGCCTCTCCTACGGCACCACGGTCAACCACGTGCTTGCGCTGGAAGTGGTGGACGCATCCGGCGAAGTCTTCGTGACGAGCGTTGACGACGCCGGGTACGATCTCACCGCGGCGCTGGTCGGCAGCGAAGGAACCCTCGGCATCGTCACCGGCGCGTGGCTTCGGCTCCTCGACATCCCCGAAGCAACGCGCGTTTGGGTTGCCGCCTTCGACGACATGGAGTCGGCGACGGAGGCGGTTTCGGCGATCGTTGCGGCGGGTATCGTGCCGACGGCGCTGGAGATGATGGATGCCGTCATCACGCGGGCGGTCGAGGCCGCCTTCCGCGCGGGCTACCCGACCGATGCTGCCGCGTCGCTGCTGATCGAGAGCGCCGGCTTCGAGGACGACATGGACGCACACGAAACGGACATACGCGCGATCGTCACCGCGCACGGCGCGAGCTCTTGGCGAGGCGCGCGCACGCAGGCGGAGTGCGACGCGCTCTGGGCCGGACGAAAGGGCGCGGCAGGTGCGACCGGGAGAATCGCGCCAAACTACTACACGCAGGACGTCTGCGTTCCGCGCAGCCGGCTTCCCCAGGCGCTTCGCGCCGTCGCCGCGGCAGCGTCGGAGAACCGCATCGTCGTCGGCAACGTCTTTCACGCCGGCGATGGGAACCTGCACCCGCTCCTGATGTACGATAAGCGCGATCCCAAGCAGGTCTCCGCGGTCGTAGAAACCGGCAACGCAATCCTGCAGTCGGCGGTAGATCTCGGCGGCACGATCAGCGGCGAGCACGGCATCGGATGGGAGAAGCGCGACGCGATGAAGCGCATCTACTCCACCGGCGATCTCGCAACGATGACGCGCGTGCGCGACGTCTTCGATCCCTCGCGCTCGCTCAACCCCGAGAAGATATTCCCCCGGGAGGCCGAGCCGCTCGAGGTGCCGGCGTGAAAGATTCCGCGCAGCGGGTCGAGCCGAAGAATCCAGAGGAACTCGCTGAAGTCCTCGCACGATGCGACGCGACGGAGCGCAAGATCCTCGTCGTCGGCGGGAACACGCTCGCGGGAATGGGCCTGCCGCCTGAACGCCTCGACGTGACGCTCGCAACGACGGCGCTTCGCGGTGTCGTCGCCAACGAGCGCGCCGATCTCACCGTTGCCGCGCTGGCCGGAACGCCGCTCGCCGATCTCGCGTCGCTGCTGGCCGGGCAGGGGCGCTTCATCCCCTTCGACGCGCCGCGTCCGCAGTACGCGACGGTGGGCGGAACGCTCGCCGCTGGTTGGCTCGGGCCGCGCCGCCATCTCCACGGGCGCCCGCGCGATTGTTTGCTCGGCACGACGATCGCTCTTGCCGACGGAACCCTCGCTCGCGCTGGCGGCATGGTCGTGAAGAACGTCGCGGGCTACGACATGAGCCGGCTCTACGTCGGCTCATTCGGCACGCTGGGCGTGTTCGCACAGGCAAACTTCAAGACGCTGCCCGCGCCGCCGCAGACGCGCCTCTTTCTCGCCCGCCTGCCCGAGGGCACGCGCTCGCGCGCCTGCGCGCAACTCGCAGCACTCCCGATCCGGCCGGCCGCCGCCTTTTGGGTCGAAGGCTTCCGCAACGCGGTGGACGGTGAGGACGGGCTCGAAGGACGCATTCTCGCCTTACTCGAGGGCAGCGACGCGCTGCTCGAGCGCGCGACCCGCGAGCTCAGATCGGCGATCGGGCGCGCAGGCGTGCCCGAGACGCAGATCTTCGATGCCGGCGCGCGCGAGGCGCTCGAGCGCGTCGTGGATGCCTACGTCGCAAGCGTGGGACAGCGCTCGGTAACCTATCGCTTCTACCCGTTCGCACCCGAGGCGGAGCGCCGCGCGCTCGCAGCCCGGGCGCTCGCGCAACGCTTCGAGCTGAAAGCCGACACGATCGTGGACGTGATGAACGGCGACGTCGTGTTGCGCGTCGGCGACGCAAACGCCGCCGCGCTCGGCGCGAAGATCGAGATCTTCGACGACGCGCTGCACGAGATCGAGCCGCGCGCGCAAGTCGTCGCAAGCCAAAACGCAAAACGCGCGTCGCTGCGCGTTTGGGGCGAGCCGCCCGAAGCAATCGACCGGATGCGCGAGTTGAAGGCGCGCTTCGATCCCAATCGGACGCTCAACCCAGGCCGATTCGTCGGAGGCATCTAGCGACATGAAGGTTCTGATCCTCGGAGCGTCCGGTTTCGTAGGAACGCGCCTGAAAGCGGCGCTGCAGCGGCGGGGAGACGAGGTCGCGGGCGCCTCGCTGCGCGACGCCGCCGCGGCGGCGGAGATCGCCGCCGGATGCGATGCGATCGTGAACCTGGCGGGAGAACCGATCGCCCAACGTTGGAGCGACGACTCGAAGCGACGCATGGAGCGCAGCCGCATCGAGGCGCCGCGGAAGTTCCTCGACGCACTCGCGGCACGCCGGCCCCGCGGCGCCGTTTACGTCAGCGCGTCGGCCGTCGGTTACTACGGAACGAGCGAGACGGAGACGTTCGTCGAGGAGAGCCCGCCCGGAAACGATTTTCTCGCACGCCTCTGCATCGGCTGGGAGCGCGAAGCAAACCGCGCTGCTGCCCTCGGGATGCGCGTCGCCATCGTTCGCACGGGCATCGCCCTCGACGCCCGCGGCGGCGCGCTCGCCAAGATGCTCCCGGCGTTTCGATTTGGGCTGGGCGGCATCGTCGGCAACGGACGCCAGTGGTTATCTTGGGTGCACGTCGACGACCTCGTCGGAATCTATCTCAAAGCGATCGACGAGGCGGACGGTGCGCTCAACGCCTGCGCGCCCAACCCCGTAACCAACGCAACGTTTACGGTCGAACTAGGACGCGCGCTTCACCGGCCCGTGCTGCTCCCCGTGCCGACCTTCGCGCTGCGCGCGATGCTGGGCGAAGGCGCCGACGTGCTGCTGCTCGGTCAGCGCGTGCTGCCCCGGCGCACGCAGGCGGCCGGCTATCGCTTCGCCTTTCCCGAGATTACAGACGCGCTAGCGAATTTGCTCTGAACTCCAGCGCCTCGAGATATTTCTCGGCGTCCATCGCGGCGCGGCACCCAGCACCGGCCGCCGTGATGGCCTGCCGGTAGCGCGTGTCGTTCACGTCCCCGGCAACGAACACGCCTTCGACGTTCGTGCGAACGCCGTCGGGCGAGGCGATGTAGCCCTTCTCGTCGAGGTCGAGCTGCGAGGCGAAGATCCCGGTGTTCGGCGTGTGGCCGATCGCGACGAAGAGCGCGTCGGTTTCCAAGTCGTAGATGCTGCCGTCGATCTCGTTGCGTAAGCGCAGGCCGGTTACATGCGCCTGGCCGTAGACCTCTTCGACCACCGTGTTCCAGATGAAGTCTATCTTCTCGTGTGACCGCGCGCGGTCGGCCATGATCTTGCTCGCGCGCAGCTTGTCGCGACGGTGCAGGATCGTCACCCGCTTGCCGAAGCGCGTGAGAAAGAGCGCCTCTTCGACGGCCGAGTCGCCTCCGCCGACGACGGCAATGCGTTTCCCGCGGAAGAACGCGCCGTCGCAGGTCGCGCAGCTCGAGACGCCGCGCCCGCGCAGACGCTCTTCACCGGGGATTTCCAGCCAGCGCGCGCTCGCGCCGGTGGCGACGATCACCGTGCTCGCCTCATGCTCTGCATCGTCCGTGCGGACGGCGAGCGGGCGCTTCGCGAAGTTTACCGCGGTGACGTCCACGTTTTCGATTCTCGCGCCGAAACGTTCGGCTTGCTCTCGCAGCCGTATCATAAGATCGGGACCGAGAATTCCCTCAGGGAAACCGGGGTAGTTTTCGACCTCGGTGGTCAACATGAGCTGGCCGCCGTAGAGGCCCCCCGCGAGCACGAGCGGACGCAGATTTGCCCGGGCCGCATAGACCGCGGCGGTGAGGCCGGCCGGGCCCGATCCGATGATGATGACGCGTTCCATTATGTCGTTCGCTTCGACTACGCGGCGGTTCGTCCCGGTTGCAGCGCTCGAGCGGCGGTCCGTCGAAGCCGGGTGCATGAGCGAGCCCCGCATTCCGCTCGAGGACACCTTCGGCGACATCCTGCGCAAGGCGATGCGCGGCACCGCGACCAGCGGCGCCGACCTCGCACGAGCGACGGGGATTCCCGAGCCCACGATCGCCGCGTGGCTGAAGGACCGAGGCGCGGCGGACGAACCGCAGGCGCGCGCCGTCGCCCGCGTGCTGCGTCTCGACGGCGGAAAGCTTGCCGACAGCGCGGCGCAGCGCTGGTATCCTCCCGCAATCGACCGCGCGGACGTGCGCCGCCACGCGCAGCACCCGCACCCCAGCAACGGCTACGTCTTCTTTCTCGAGCACGGGCGTCAAGCCGCGCTCGTAGATCCGGCCGGCGTTCCGCAGAACCTGCTGCGCGTGCTGCGCGACGGCGACTACCACCTGCGCTACATTCTCATCACGCACAAGCACGCCGACCACTGCGATGCCACGGGCGACGTCGCGCGGGCCTTCCCGAACGCGCAGATCGTGATGCATCGGCTCGACGTAGGAGCCATCGGCCCGCTTGCGGCCAAGGCTCTCCCGCTGCGCGACGGCGAGACGCTCTCCTTCGGTGAGGCCGAAACCATCGGCATGCTCCACACGCCCGGCCATACGGACGGCTCGTCGTGCTATCTCTTCAAGAGCACGCTTTTTTCCGGCGACACGCTCTTCGCGGCGAGCGTCGGCGGCGCGTACGGCAACGCAAGCACGTACGACGACATCCTCAACGGCGTGCGCAGCAAGATCTTCTCGCTCGCCGAGGAGACGGTCGTGATGCCCGGTCACGGGCCGCCGACGACGGTCGCGCTCGAAAAACGGCACAACCCGTTTTTCTAGGCTGGGCGATAGACGGCCGCGTGCGCTGCGAGTATCCGCGCTTGCGTCGCTAGGTCCGGCTCGAGCGACCAGTTCCCCTTTTCGAAGGTGCCGCCGAGAACGATGCCGTCGTTGCGCGGAAACATATAGATGCCTTGCGCGAGGTAAATGTAATCTATTTCCTCTTGCGGCTCCAGGACCGTGAGTTGGCCGCGGATCGGCACGAGTTCGGCGTCGCCGGCGAGCGTTCGCGCTCCCAGGCCCGTGCAATTGACGATCGCGGGCTCGCTCAGGCCGTGCAGATCGCTCAGCTGCGAGAAGCTGCGGACGTGGATGCTCCCGCCGCGCAGCAAGAAATCGCGCTCGATGGCGGGGAGATGCGTGTTGGGTTCCACGAGCATCGTCGTGAAGCGCCGGACGAGCGGGAAGGCGAAGGGCGTCGCCGCCGGATCGATCGTCTCGACGTCGCTGTACAGGTCTTCTATCCCGGCAGAGCTCGCATAGTCGAGTTCGTCGCTTTCGCTCGGGTCGTGTTTCAAGACGTAGTTGTCGATCCACCGCACGCCATAGGCCGGGCCGGCCATCAACTGAAACGCGCGGTTGCCCAGACGCGCCGCCTTGCGAAACGTCTCCAGGAACGCCGGCGAAACGACGTCCTTCGAGAACACGACCGTCGGCGTCCATTGCGCGCCCGCGACGTTGGAGGTCGTTTGCGGAGGAAGGCTCGCGGCGTAGATGCGCACGTTCCATCCGCGGTCTTGAAGGATGCGTGCCGTCGTGATCCCGATGATCCCGCAGCCGATGACGGCCGCCGAGGAGGCGCGCTGACCCGTAAGGAGATCCGCGGCCAGCGTCGCGCAGCCCCACGAGAGGCTGAAGCCCCCGCCGCCGTGCCCGTAGTTGTGGACGAGCGTCTTATCGCCGAAGCGCTGCGAGCGCAGGACGAAACCGGCGGGCCGAAACGGCCGCAGACCGACGACCGTTCGAATCACTCGCCTTGGGTCGGCATTCACCCGCGCGAGCGGATGCGGCGGCCGGCCTTGGCCGTACGCCCGCAGGGGCACTGCCGCGGCGGCGCCGGCGCTTGCTGCGAGAAAGCGAGAACGTTTCAAGCGGAATTCTCCATTACTGCCGGTACGCTTCCGGAACGGTGACGGATGCGCCGTCGTCGCCGACGATCGTAGCGCCGCTGCGGCGAGGCGCGTCCCCCGATTCGCGGATCAGCTCGAACTGCAAGACGAGCTGCCCCGAGGAGGGCAGCAGCGTGTTCACCCGCTCCGGCGAGCAGAGCTTCGGCGTGCAGAACGCGGCGAGCCATCCTTTCGCGACGCCCGCGGCACGCAGGTGCACGGTGGTGCGCGGCCGGCCGCTTACTTCGAGCCGGTATTTAGCGGTGTTGGCGCCAGTCGTCTGGAGGTCGGTGCCGGTCCACGGCTGCACGGCCAACCGCATGGGCGGTTGCGAGAGGGCGACGAGGAGCGCGAGGCCGGCGAGCATGCAGTTCTCCCGAAAGGACCTAAGGACTTACGTCCGCAGCTTATACCCGATCGCAGTCATCCGCAAAATCGTGGCAACCGCAACGAGTGCGAGCAGCGCGATCATCGCCACCGAGAACGCGGGCGAGAGGTAGCTCTCTCCCGTGTAGCTGCGGCGAAACGCGTCGATCGTATAGAAGATCGGATTGAAAAGCTCGAAGTTGCGCAGCACCGGCGGCAGCATCTTCGCGTCGGTGAATACGCCGCCTACGAAGGTGAGGGGCGTGATGACGAACGTGGTGAGGATCGCGATGTGGTCGAACTTGTCGGCGACGAGCCCAAAGATCAGGCCCAACGCCGAGAAGAGCACCGAGACGAGCGCCACGACGACGAAGTAGAGCAGCCAATCGTGCGGCGCCGTCTTCACGAGAAACACGCCCAGCACCGTGATGAGCCCTGCGATGAGAAAGGCTCGCGCCAGACTGCCCAAAACGTAGCCGGCGACGATCTCACCCGCCGACATCGGCGCGATGAGCAGCTCCTGAATCGAGTTCATGAAGCGCCCTTGAAAGAGCGAGCTCGAGCACTCGCCGTACGACGAGTCTATGACCTGCAGCATGATGAGCCCCGGAATGAGAAACTGCGCGTAGCTCACGCCTTGGATGCTCTGAATGCGGCTGCCCAGCGCGAGGCCGAAGACGAAGACGTACAGCAGCGTGGTGATGATCGGCGGCCAGATCACCTGATTGATGATCTTGAGGCTGCGAATCATCTCGCGCTTCACCAGCGTCCAAAGACCGAGCGTGTTAATTTCTCGTCAACTCCAAAAAGACGTCCTGCAGGGAAGATCCGTCGGCGATGAGCTCGGCCGTGGGCTTCTCGGCGACGATCCGGCCGGCTCGCACGATCGCGATGCGCCGGCAAAGCTCCTGCGCTTCCTCTAAGTAATGCGTGGTGAGGAAAATCGTCAAGCCCTCCGCGTTGAGCTTTCGCAGCCAGTCCCAGAGCTCCAAGCGCAGCTCGACGTCAACGCCGGCGGTCGGTTCGTCGAGGATGAGCAGCTTGGGCTCGTGGATCAGCGCGCGCGCGAGCGAAAGCCGGCGCTTCTGCCCGCCCGAGAGCTTCGTGTACTCGAGGTGCGAATGCGAGGTCAAACCGAAGCGCGCGAGCAAGGCGTCGGCGCGATCGGCGATGTCCTTGCCGCGCAGGCCGTAGTAGCCCGCTGCGAAGATCAGCACGTCGCGTATCGAGAGGTAGCGATCGAAGTTGTACTCTTGCGGCGAGAGCCCGATCAGGCGTCGCGCTTCGCGCCACTCCCGGCCGGTGTCGTAGCCGAAGACTCGTATCGAACCGCCGTCCTTGCGAGCCAGGCCGACGATCGCGTTGATCGTCGTCGTCTTTCCGGCGCCGTTTGGCCCGAGGAAGCCGAAGAACTCGCCATCCTCGACGCGCAGCGAAATGCCGTCCACTGCGGTGAACGTGCCGTACCGCTTGACGAGCCGATCGACCTCGACGGCGGGGCGCAAACCGCGCGCGGCGGCTATGGAATCAAGTTCTTTAATCGTTTGTACCGGTGGCGGCGAAGCGTAGCGATGAGTTCGGCATTCTCGGGAATCCCGCAATCGGCGAGTTGGGTTGCAACTTTCTTCACGTCGAACGGCACGCGGCGATGTTTGACCTGCCAGCCGCCGTCTCGTTCGGTAAAGATCGCGTAGCAGGCGCGGGGATCTCCATCCTTTGGCAAGCCGGCCGAAGCGACGTTCACCAGCATCCGTCCGCGCCAGATTCGCACGTACGGAAGGTGCAGGTGGCCGAAAGCGATCGTGGTCGCGCGCTCCTCACCGACGAGGCGCCGCAGCAGCTCGTCATCGGCATCCGGCCAGAGGTGCTCCTCGTCGTTCTGCGGATTGGCGTGCACGATCAGGAGCTCGTTGGCATCCTCGCCGACGCGCAGCGCAAAGGGCAGCTCCGCGAGCCACGAGATCCACCGTTCGCCGAGTTCGCGGCGCGTCCAGGCGATTTGCGCGGCTTTGGCGGGCAAGAACCCGTCGGTGCGGCCGCTCTCGAACAGGTAGCGCTCCGTGTTCCCGCGCACGCAGCGCGCGCCAACCTCTTCGAGGCGCTGCAGGACTTTCTTGGGCTTGGGACCGTCTATGCAGATGTCGCCCGCGACGACGATCTCGTCGGCACCGCCCTGCGTCTCGAGGTCAACCAGGCACGCGTCGAGTGCAACGAGATTACCATGAACGTCGGAGAGTACGGCGATCCGCGTCACGCGTTGCGGTCAGTCCCTCTTTAGCGACAGAACGAGCATGGACGGCGTGATTCCCAGCTTGCCGAAGTCGTAGAGATCGATCGCTTCGACGGCGATGCCCGCGCGCCGCATCTTCGCCAAGGCCGTGCGGTAGCGCATGTCGGCCAGCACGTGGCGCTCGTCGAGGCACAGGGCGCCGGCTGCAAAC
Source organism: Vulcanimicrobiota bacterium (assembly GCA_963790985.1). Taxonomy (GTDB): domain Bacteria; phylum Vulcanimicrobiota; class Vulcanimicrobiia; order Vulcanimicrobiales; family Vulcanimicrobiaceae; genus Cybelea. The sequence goes on along the minus strand of CAWBQB010000003.1, from coordinate 365,703 downwards.
TCCTCGCCTGCGTCGAGCACGACGGTTCGGAACCCGGCGAAAGGCGCCGGATCCGCCTTGCCGGCGGCGAGAAGGATCGTGTCGCCGGCGACAGCGCTTGCGACGGCGCGAAGCGCGGGCACCCCGTCGGCAAGCCGCACCTCGGCGACGCGCTTTCCGTGCGCGCGCGCGAGCTGCGCGAAACCGCTGCGGCCCGCGTCGTTCCCGCGGCGGCCGACGCCGACGAACGCCGTGTCGCCCGCCAGCACGACGTCCGTGCCGTCGAGCAGGCCGGGCGCCGCAATGTGGCCGGCGAGCGGGACGTCTATACGGCCGAACTCGGCCGCTAGCCGATCGGCATCGGCGCGCCGCGACATCGCGGTGGGACGCATGAGCACGGCGCCGTCCTCGAATGCCACGGCCGCATCGGCGGCCGCAGGTTCCAACGGATCGCTGCCGCGGGCTTCCAGCTCGATCGTCTCGATCCCGAAGCCGCGCAACGTCTTGCAGAGGACGGCGTGCTGTTCGACGGCACGCGCGTAGATCGCGCCCGGCTCGCCGGCGATCGGCGTTCCGCCCTCGATGAAACGGCTCGGCCGCACGAGGACGGCGGCGCGCAGACGGCCGGCGGGCGTTCCCACCAACCGCGGGCCGAAGTGAACGGACGCGGTGGCGCTCATCGCGCCTGATACGTCTCGGGAGCGGGAGCGACGGCGAAGAATGCGGCCATATCTGAAGCGAGCAAGTCGTTCAACGTTAACGGCGGAAGGCCGAATATCTCCTCCTCCGTTTTGACCACGCTGGCGGCGCTTAAATTATCGTCCCCGACGTAGCCCCGTCGCGCAAGGGGCGAAACGACGAGCGCGTAGCTGCGCATCGCGTTGACGTGGTCGGATGCTCCCTGCGTCCCTTCGGGCACGATGAAGATCGCCGTCGAGCTCCAATGCGGCGTGTGGGAAATGAAGTCCACGATGGTGCCCAAGGCGCGATCGGCATCCCGCGCGCCCGCGGTCCCCGGAACGGTCGGCAGCCAAAGATACGTGAAGCCGGGGACGTCGTCGGCTTGCACGTAACGCTGCATGTCGCGCAGAAACTCCGCGGTGCGCGCGGCGTCGCCCGGCTTGGGCGCCGGGGTGGAGTAGGCCAGGTCGACGTTGCCGTCGAGTGCGGCCAGGGCCGGGACGTCGAGGTGGTAGAGGCTGCCGTCGTACCCCGAAACGCGCAGCAAACCGCCGTAGTCGCGGAAGCTCAGGCCGGCACGTGCGAACGCGTTGAAGAGGTACCCCGAGCGGGCGTAGTCTTCCGGGTCGTCGCCGTAGACGTTCATCGGCGCGCGCGCGGCGGCCGCGGCGGCGACGAACTGCTGGTAGAGCGTTGCGCCGGCAGCCGTTGCGAACTGATTGGAAATCTGCGGGTCGGCATCGGAAGCATAGAAGTTGTCCGCGAGCGCGTACGCGCGCGCCAGCGCGTGCAGATTCGGCGTCACGCTCTCGGGGTAGAGCCCGAGCGATGCGTCGCCGTTTCCGTGCGGCGCGCCGGCTTCGTCTTTTAGGTCGCCGAGCATCGCATCGTAGCCTTGCGTACCGACCGCGATGTAGACGACGTGGTCGATGGCGTCGCTGCGCTTGTTCGAGCGCAGCGGCGGAATGACCGCGTTGTACTTCGCGACCGCCGGCCTGCGGTTGTACCGCAGGGTTGCAAGCGTCGCTTTGACGAGCGACGTGTGTTTGAGATCGACGCGCTGCAGGGCGCCCCACCCGTCCGCGCCTTTCGCGCAGGCGACGTACAAGTAGCGGCCGTCGGCAGAGAGCGCGAGGGCGCTGGGAAACCACGCGGTAGGAATGAGGCCGTAACGGTAACGCGTCGGGCGCTGGGCGTCGAGCACGGCAACTGCGCCGAGGCCGGCGAGCGAAACGTACAGACGCTTGCCGTCGCGGCTGAGCGCCTCCGCGCTCGGCTGCGCGCCGTAGGGCGCGCCCGGGTAGAGGCGCAAGTCGAGGCCGCGCACGACGCGCGGCGATCCCGTGAGCGAGACGACGGCGACGCGGTCCACGTTCGAAAGGGCGACGTACGCAAATCGTCCGTCGGGCCCCACCACGGTCGCGCCGGGCGCGGCGCCTCCGATGTCTTGGGTGCCGTCGGGCGCCGGGTCCATCGGGATCGTCGCGGCATCCCCCGCGCTCGTACCGGCGAGCACCGTAAGCGACGAGGATTTCGACGGATCGAACGCCGGAGCGCCAAAGCGAGGCTGTTTGACCGGCGGGGTGAGCGGCGCGTACGACGAGAGTCCCGTTCCGCTGGCGAGAACGCTCGCCCCCGCGGAAGCGACGTAGAAGGGAAAGTCTCCAACCGGCAGCGTGCGCTCGGCCTTGCGCGAGGCGAGATCGACGGAGATTACGGCGGCGCCGAGATTGTCGGCTACGTACGCGGTTCTGCCGTCCGGCGAAACCGCGATCTGTGCCGGAAACGCCTTGCGTGCGCCGTCGGCAGGCAACGCGATCGTCGGTTCGGGCGTCAGCCGTCCCGCGCCGTCGAGCGCGAGCACGCGCAGGGTGCCGGTCGCAACGTCCGAGGCGAGGACGATCGTCGAAGACGCGTCGTTGGGATCGCGCACGGCGGCGACACCCATGAAGAACGATGCGGAGGGGTCCTGGTACGCCGACGCGACTTCCATCCGGCGCGCGTCCACCACGACCAGCGAGGATCCGCTTACCAAACCGGCCACGGCCGGCAAGGCGTTGAGGCTCCCCCCGCCCCCGCCGTTGACGACGATTGCGAAGCGCTCGTCGGGCGTCAGGGTCAGCCCCAGCGGATTCGTGCCGGCGAACAGGCTTACGCCGGCCGGCGCCGAGATGCGCCCGTTGGGGAGAATGGCATCGGTGGGATGGATGCGATCGGCTCCCGCCGGCCGAGTGCCGGCGGGGGCGTAGTAGGCAACGAGCGTGTTGGCGGGGCTGGCCGCACCCAACAGAGCGACCGCAAATGCCGCCGCCAGGAATGGTCGTAAGAACACGGGAGGTATGGCATTACCGTGCGGGGCGCGGGTACCCTGCCGGAAAGGCGGAACCTTGCGGCCATGACGCTCGCGCGCGTGCTCGCCGTAGATACCGCCGTGCCGCCGTTCCGGCTGGGACAAGCCGAGGTGATGCGGCGCATCGAGCTCGCGCTGGGGCCGCGCTCGCGAGAGATCGTGCGCCTGCTCCCAACCTTCGGCAATACGGGCATCGAGTGCCGGTACTCGTCGGTGCCCATCGAGTGGTACGAACGCCTGCACGATTGGCCCGAGCGCAACGCCGTCTACCTCGAATCTTCGGTCGCCCTGCTCGAAGAGGCCACGCGCAAGGTGCTCGCCGGTGCGGGGCGGCGCCCCGGCGACGTTGACGCCATCGTCGTCGTTTCCACGACCGGCATCGCGACCCCGAGCCTCGATGCGCTGCTGATCGAGCGCATGGGCCTGCGCCCGACGGTCGGGCGCCTGCCGATATTCGGGCTGGGATGCGCCGGCGGAGCGATTGGCTTGGCGCGCGCGGCGGCGATGGCCGCCGCGCGTCCCGGATCGCTCGTGCTTTTTCTCGTCGTGGAGCTTTGCGCGCTCTGCTTTCGTCGCGACGATTTCTCCAAGAGCAACATCGTCGCGACGGCCCTCTTCGGAGACGGCGCAGCGGCCGCGCTGCTCTCGTCCGAAGGAGACGGGCCGCGCGTCGTTGCGAACGGCGAGCACACCTGGCCGCAGTCGCTCGACGTGATGGGCTGGGAAGTCACGGACGATGGACTCAAAGCGATCTTTTCGCGCGACATTCCCGAACTGGTGACGACGAAGCTTCGCGATGCGGCGAGCAACTTTCTCGACGGGCAGGGCCTGAGGCTCGACGGCGTCGATCGCTTCGTCTGCCATCCCGGCGGCGCGAAGGTCATCACGGCTCTCGAAGAGGCGTACGGGCTCGACTCGGGGACGTTGCTCGACGAGCGCGCGGTGCTTCGCGAGTATGGAAACATGTCCGCGGCGACGGTCATGTTCGTTCTCCGGCGCGCGCTCGAGGGCGCGGCGGGCTGGAAGCGGGCCATGGTCAGCGCACTCGGGCCCGGCTTCACCGCCGGGTTCACGCTCTTGGAAGCGTGAGCGTCCTTTACATCGTTCTCTGCTTGGTCGTGCTGCAGCGCGGCCTGGAACTGCTGTATGCCGCGCGCACGACGCGTCGGCTGTTCGTGCGCGGCGCCGTAGAAACCGGTGCCGTGCAGTACCCCTTCTTCATTCTGCTGCACGCTGCGTGGTTGGTCTGCATCGCGCTGTTCGTCCCGCGCTCGACGCAGCCGCTCTGGTGGCTTCTGGGCGTTTACGCCGGCTTGCAGGTGCTGCGGCTGTGGACGATTGTTTCGCTCGGCCAGCACTGGACCACGCGCATCATCACGCTGCCCGGCGCGCCGCTCGTGCGCCGGGGTCCCTATCGCTTCCTGCGCCATCCGAACTACGTCATCGTCTGCTTGGAGATCGCCGTGCTGCCGCTCGCGTTCGGAGCGTTCCAGATCGCGATCGTCTTCTCGATCCTCAATGCGGCGCTGCTCCTCTGGCGAATACGCCTCGAGGAGCGCGCGCTCGCGGCCCGGGGCGGCTAAGCGCGCTAGAGGTGTGCGGGGATGTCGTCCCCGTCGTCTTTGGCCAGCGTCCTGCGGGCGACGCCGTCCTCGATCGCCGCAGCCGCGACGGCCTTTGCCACCGCGTCCACGACGCGCGTGTCGAAAACGCTGGGGATCACGTACTCGGGACTCCGCTCGGTTTCCGTGACGGTCTCGGCGATCGCAAAGGCCGCGGCAAGTTTCATGCCTTCGGTGATGCGCCGGGCACGCACGTCCAGCGCGCCTCGAAAGATCCCGGGGAAGGCGAGTAAGTTGTTCACCTGATTGGGAAAGTCCGACCGGCCGGTCGCGACGACGGCGGCGACGGGCGCTGCGACGTCGGGCATGATCTCGGGCGTCGGGTTAGCCATCGCAAAGACGATTGGATCGCGCGCCATCCGCGCGACGTGCTCCGGCTGCAGGATGCCCGGCGCCGAGACGCCGATGAAGACGTCCACGCCTTCGAGCACCTCGTGCAGCAAGCCCCGGCGGTTTTCGCGGTTGCAATGCTCTGCCAGCCACCGCCAGTGCGGGTTCTCGTAGCGGTCCGTGCGGTTGAGCGCGCCGCTGCGATCCACGGGGATGACGTCGCGCACGCCGGCGTTGAGCAGCATCTTGATCGTCGCGGTGCCCGCCGCACCGCTGCCGGAAACGACCACCCGCAAATCGGAGAGCGGCTTGTCCACGACGCGCGCGGAGTTGATCAGCGCCGCCAAAATGACGACCGCCGTGCCGTGCTGGTCGTCGTGCATGACCGGAATGTCGAGTGCTTCGATCAGTCGATTCTCGACCTCGAAGCAGCGCGGGGCGCTGATGTCCTCGAGGTTGATCCCGCCGAAAACCGGCGCGATGCGCACGACCGTCTCGACGATTTCGTCAACGTCCTTGGTATCCAAGCAGATCGGAAACGCATCGATGTCGGCGAACTGCTTGAAGAGCATCGCCTTGCCTTCCATCACCGGCAGCGCACCGAGCGGACCGATGTCGCCGAGACCGAGCACCGCCGTGCCGTCGGTTACCACGGCAACCGTGTTGCGCTTGATCGTCAGTTGGAACGCCTTTGCGGGATCGGCGGCGATCGCCATCGAGACGCGGGCGACGCCGGGCGTGTAGACGGTCGAGAGATCCTGGCGGCTCTTGATCTTGATCTTGCCGTCAATGCGAATCTTCCCCCCGATATGCGCGAGGAAGGTCGAATCGGCGGCAAAGATGACGCGCGCGCCCTCGATGGTCTCGACGGCCTGCCGCACGTCGTTGGCGACGCTCTCGGACGGGACGCCGATGGTGACGTCGCGGACGACGCGCGACTTGACGACCGAGTGCATGTCGACCGCGCCGATGGCGCCGCCCGCATCGCCGATCCGATTGGCGAGAATGCCGAACGCGCCGGGCTCGTTCGGCATCTCGATGCGCAGGACGAGCTGCAGGCTAATTGCCACTGACGGTCATCTCCGCAACGCGGAAGGACGGCGACACGACGGGCCCGTCGAAGTGAAGGTCGCTTGCGACGCCGTCAATGCCCGCGAGCATGTCAACGTATTGCCCGGCAACGGTAAACTCATCGATCGGATAGGCAAGCTCGCCGCCTTCGATGTAAAAGCCGCGCGCGCCGCGGCTGTACGTGCCCGACGCATGCTCGGTTGCAAAGCCGATCGTATCCAGCACGAGCACGCCGCGGGGCGTGGAAGCGACGAGCTCGTCGAGCGAGATCGTGCCCGGCTCGAGGTAGAAGTTCGTTGGACCGACGCCGCCGCCGGTCGAGTTTCCAGTCGTCGCAGCGCCCATCTTTCGGGCGTAGTACGTGTCGTAGAGAAACGTGCGCAGAAGCCCGCGTTCGAAGACCGGCGTGCGGCGCGTCGCGACGCCTTCGCCGTCGAAGGGCGCGCTGCCGAGGCGCGCGTGCAGACGTCCGTCGTCCACGACGTTGACGAGGTCGCTGCCGACGCGATTGCCCAGGCTCCCGGTCAGCCACGAGTTACCGACCGCGACGTTCGCCCCGGAAATCGCGGCAAAGACGTCGTCGAGCAGCGACGCGGCAACGTCGCGCTCGAAGATGACCGGCACGCGCATCGTCGGCGGCTTGCGCGCGCCGAAGAGATCGACGGCGCGGCGCACGGCCGTACCGGCGACCGACTCGGGCGCTTCGAGCTCGCTCAGGTAGCGCGCTCCCGTTCCGTACTGCGCGATCCGTTTGACCTCGCCATCGAGCGCGACCGGGCCGGTAGAGCGGCCGACGCGGGTCCAGGCGTAGGCCGCCGCAAAGCCCGTCGAGTTGGCAATCGCGGTGACGGCTACGGTGTCGGTGTAGTGAGAACCGCTCGAGTTGACGACGCGGGAGTCGGCGTCGCGAATGAGGCGCTCCAGGGCGAGCGCGTCTTCCACCTTTGCTTCGAGATTGCGCTCCGCGACTTGCGGGTCGTGCAGACCAAGGTGCGCGCCGGCGTCGAAGACTTCGTCGGGAAGCCCCGCACACTCGTCGGCCGCGACGAACGCGATTTGAGCGACGGCCCGCGCCGCGGCGTCGCGCAAGCCCTCCGGAGAGAAATCCGACGTCGTGAGCGTTGCCTTGCGACCGCTCCGAAAGACGCGCACGTAGAGGCTCTTGCCGGTGGAATCCTCGAGCTTCGACACCGCCTTCTCGCGCGCTTCCGCGTGAAAGCGCCGCGCGATCGATAGCGAGGCCTCCGCACTCTCCGCACCGCTCGCGCACGCGATACCGACCGCTTGTCTTGCCAGATCGATCGCCGCCGACTCATCCATGCTGCGTTCCACCTACGGTAATCGAGGATATCTTGACCGTCGGCATGCCGACGCCGACGGGCACGTATTGCCCGCCTTTTCCGCACGTATAGTGCCGGCGGGCGAGGCGGCTGTCGTTGCCGACCGCGACGACCTTCATCATCGCATCCGGCCCGTTGCCGACGATGGTGGCGTTGCGCACGGGGGTGGTAATCTTGCCGTTCTCGACGAGATAGCCTTCGCCGACCATGAAAACGAAGTCTCCCTTGCTGATCTCGACCTGCCCGCCGGCAAAGGACTTCGCGTACAGGCCGCGGCGCGTGGACGCGATGACGTCGTCAACGCTCGCCTCGCCGTTGGGCATGTACGTGTTGCACATCCGCGGCTGCGGAGGATAGCGGAACGATTGGCGGCGTCCGCTGCCGGTCGGCTCCGTGCCCATCAGCCGCGCGTTGAGCACGTCCTGCATGTAGCCGCGCAGCACGCCCTTCTCCACGAGCACCTTGTGCTGACCGGGAACGCCTTCATCGTCGACGGTGAGGCTGCCGCGCTCGTCGGGAAGGTTTCCGTCGTCGTAGATCGTCACCAACTCGCTTGCGACGCGTTGGCCGACCCGGCCGCTGTACAGCGACGTCCCGCGGCGGTTGAAGTCGCTCTCCAACCCGTGGCCGACGGCTTCGTGCAGGAGCACGCCGCCGCCGCCGGCGCCGACGATCATCTCCATCTCGCCCGCGGGCGCCGGGGAAGCGCACAGGTTCACCGTGGCGATGCGCGCGGCTTCCTGCGCGAGCACCTCAGGCGTTTCGCGGTCGAAGTACTCGATCGAGGTTCTTCCGCCGTCGCCGACGTGGCCCGAACCGCGTTCCTTCTTGTCGCTCGCCACGACCTGGATGCCGATGGTGACGAGCGGGCGGCAGTCGCGCACGAAGCGCCCTTCGCTCGTTGCGATCCATACCTCCTGAATCTCGTCGATCACTTGCGCGTTTACCGCTACGACGCGCGGGTCGTATCGGCGGGCGGCGACGTCAGCGCGTTCGAGCAGCGACGCGTAGCGCGCCGCGTCGGCGTGCGCCGTCCTGGCCTCGTCGTAGTACGGCTTCTCCGATTCGCGATGCAGCGCGACCGCACGCGACTTTCCGTCGGGCGAACTGCGCGCGATCAGCGACGCCGCCTCGGCAGCCTGCAGCAGCGCCTCGACGCTCAAATCGTCGGACGAAGCGTACCCCGCCGACTCGCCGACGACCACGCGAATCCCGACGCCGAGCGTCATTCCATACGACGCGTCGTGCACGCGTCCGTCTTGCAAGCGAAACGAAACCGTGCTGCGCCGTTCGCAGAAAACGTCGGCGAACTCGCCGCCGTGCTGCAGCGCGCGGCCGATCAGCCGTGACAGCAGAGGCTCGTCGAACACGCTAAAAATCCGCCAGGCGATCCGCGGCGCGCACGATCGCAGCATCGGGATTGCCGGGCGAGCCGTCAACGAGAAATGCGAACGCCACGCGCCCTCGGTGCGTGGTCGTGACGTATCCTGCCAGCGCGGAAACGTCCGAGAGGTGGCCGCTCTTGGCTCGCACGCGTCCCAGCGCGGTGGTGAAATCGTAATCCGCGAGCGTTCCCTGACGGCCTCCGAGCGGCAAGAGCGAGTAGAGGGACGGCTCGCAGGCCGCCAACAGGCGCGCCACGGTGATCGCGGCGACGCGGTTGTCCGGCGACAAGCCGCTGCCGTCGTACAGCTTCAAGCCCGGCGCCGGCACGCCGTTGCGCTCCAGGAACGCGCGCTCGGCGGCGAGCCCGCCGGTATCGTCGGATACTCCGGTCACTTCCTCCCCTAACGTTCGCAGCAGCTGCTCGGCGTAATGATTGTCCGAAACGAAAAGCATGTGCGCGATCAAAACCTTCAGCGGAGCCGACCGGTGGTCCCAGAGCACGACGGTGTCGAGCGGGGCGGCCGCAACGGCCGACGGCATCGCCGCCTCGATGCCGCGTCGAGCGAGAATTCCCTGCATGAGCGCCGCGACGTCGCGCGCGACGTCCTGCATCGGGGTCCATAGCGTCTGCTCGGCGCCGTCCACGATCGCGTGCGTCTCCACCGTGTCCCCGTCGACGGAGATCGCGCTGACCGGAGCGGCATAGTCTTGCCCGTCGTCGTCTGGGGCCCAGTGCGGATTGAGGCCCGGGCCACGCAGCGCCGTCGCGTCAACCACAACGCGGCCGCCGATGCGGCGCAGGCCCGACCTCGCAAGCAGTCCGGCGCCGGCGCGAAGGTCGTCGGATTGCAGTGACGGGTCTCCCGAGCCGATTAGGTAGAGGTTTCCCTCGAGCAAGCCGCCGTCGGCGATGCCGTCGTGCGCCGCGAGAATCGTATGGTAACGATATGCCGGCCCTAAGCCATCCAGGGCACTCGCCGCGACGACGAGCTTTTGAACCGAGGCCGGCACGACCGCCCGCTCCTCGCGGTCGGCGTAAATCAGGCTGCCGTCGCCCGAAACGACGGCGAGGCTCCAGGCTCGGGCGCCCGCCAGCGCCGGCGCGAACGCTCCGTGGAGCGCGCTCCACAGCCGTCGCCGGTCGCCGGCGCTCCAGGCTGCCGGCGGCTGCGCCTCGGCGCTTCGCGCAGAGGACGGCACGCGCGGTTCGACGGCTTCGATCGGCGGGGCCGCGGGCTGGTGGGCGCGAGCGACGACGATCGCCGCGAGTACCGCGGCGAGCAGTAACGCGATCGCGAATGCCCGGCGCCTACGGCCGCGCGAGCGCCTCGATCTTCTCCTGTATCCTGCGCTGCTCTTCACGTAGCTCGTCGATGTCGTCGCGCATCGTCTTGACCGCGGCGGGAACCTTCGCACCTTCGCGTATCCTGATTGCGGATTCGGCCGCCTCGCGGCGCAGCCGCCCGTCTACGACCTGGCTGCCGACGCGCTCGAGCGCCGGAACTAGGCGCAAATCCCCCAAAGCCTCGGCTCCTGCCATCGCTTCGGCCACGACGAAGTACTCGTCGTCGAAGCGGCGCTCGAGTTCGCCCACGACTTGCGTGCGCGTCTCCTCGACGAGCGCGCCCAGGCGCGCGAGCGCTGCGGTCGAAGCGCGGCGTAACGCGGTGCCGCACTCGGGCCGGCCGGCCGCGAGGATCGGGCCGAGCGCGCGCGCATCCGCGAGCTCCGCGAGACCTCGGACCGCGCCGCACTCAACCGTTCCGTTCCACGTGCGCTCGCCCGCGGCGCGCGAGAGCGCCTCGAACGCGCGTGGATCGCGCGTTTTGCCCAGAGACGTCAAAGCGGCGGCGCGCACGAAGTACGACGCGTGCCCCAGGCCCTTCTCGAGCAGCGCGGTCGCGGCTTTGGGATCGTGGAAGTTGCCAAGCGCCGACGCCGCGGCCCGCGCGACCTTCGGATGCTCGTGCGAAAGGGCCGCGACGAGCACGTCGAGCGCCCACGGGGAACGCGTCGCGCCGATCGCCGCTGCCATCTCGGCCAGCACGCCCCAAAATTTCTCGCGCCGGAACGCCGCGGCGATCGCCTCGCGCGCCGCCAAGCCGCCGTCTTTGGCGAGCTCGCGCGCGGCGCGTATCCGCGCCACGACGTCGGGATCTCCGTGCAGCGCCGCTGCGGCAAAGTCGGTGCCGGTGCGGTAGGTCACCGCACCTAGAACGAATGCGCCCGGGTCGAATCGGAAGAGCTTCGGTTCGAAATCGAGCGGCACCGAGATCGTCTCGTGCGCGCGCTCGACGCGCGCTCTGACGCGCCGCTCCTTCTCCGCAGACGCCCCCGGCGCAAACGCAATCTCGACGTCGAAGGCGTATGCGGGATTCCCAGAGTCCACGCGCTGCTTCTGATCGATCGTCGCGGTAGCCACCTTGCGTTTGGGATCCCAAGTCGCGCTCACTTCCAGCTCGGGATGGCCGCCGCGGAACACCCACTGATCGAAAAAGCTTCGCAGGTTGCGTCCCGTTGCATCTTCGATGGCGCGCACGAGGTCGATCGTCTCGACCGATCGCTGCGCGTTGGCCTCGACGTAACGGCCGATCGCGCGCCAGAAGCGCGCGTCGCCCAATTCTCCGCGCAGCATGTGCAGCACCGCTCCGCCCTTCTGATAGAGGTGGCGGTCGAAGATCTCGATGGGATCGCGGTAGGTGTTGCAGACGATCGGGCGACGATAGCGATGAGCGTCCTCCGCCAGGTAGGCTTCGACGCACTGGAAGATGTCGTAGAGATATTCGTCGCGGCCAAGGTCGGCCTCGAGCCAGACCGCCTCCATGAACGTCGCGAAGCCTTCGTTGAGCCAGGCGTGCGACCAGTCGCGGCAGGTCAGCAAGTCGCCGAACCACTGGTGCGCGAGCTCGTGCGAAACCAGCGGGTCGCTCGAGAAGTCGAGGTGCGCCGTCTCGTCGTGCAGGGTCCGATCGGTCTGCGTCGTCGCCGACGTATTCTCCATGCCGCCAAAGATGAAATCGGAAACCGCGATCTGGGAGTAGCGGGCGTACGGATACGCCGCGCCCAGGCGCTCCTCGAAGCAATCGATCATCCGCGACGTCTTGCCGAAGGCGCGCTCGCCGTCGGCCTCGCGGCCGGGCAACACGTAGTAGAAGACCGGGACTCCGTTGCGCCCCGCGCCGGCCAGCGCGACCTCGGAAAACGGGCCCGCTGCCATCGTCACGAGATACGTGCTATGCGGAATGTCCTGGCGATAGCGATAGACCGTGCGCCCGTTCTCGCTCTTGTGCTCGACGAGGGCGCCGTTGGCCAGCGCGAACATTCCCTCGGGCACGACGATCGTCGCCGACGTGCTCTGTTTTTCGTACGGATAGTCCAAGCACGGAAACCAGTAGCGCGCGTACTCGTCCTGGCTTTGGGTCCAGACGTGCGTCACCTTTTCCGGATGCGCGGGCGTGGGCTTGACGAAGAACAGGCCGTGACGCGGCCGCTCCACGCGATACGCGATCGAAAACGTCGCGCGCTCGCCCGGCGCGATCGCCGGATCGAACGCGATGTCGAGCTTCTCGCCGCGCACGGCGTGGCCCAGCGCGCCGCGCGACTTGGAATCCGGCGCGTGCCGCTCGACGCGCGACACGGCCAAGTCCACCGCGTCGAGCGTGAGCAGCGCGACGGGTTCGTCGAGCGCGCGCACGCTCATCGTGCAGATGCCGTCGAGCCCCTCGCGCTCGAAGTCGGGCGTTAGGTGGAGGTCGATGTGCTCGACGTTGACGAGTTTGTCGGGGCCGTATTGGGGACGCGTGCCGGGCAACGCAAAAGCGTGTCGTTCGCTCGTATCGTCGTTCATGTATTCCGCCGTGCTTACGAGCCGAACGTGGGGTTGTCCTACCTCACTCCGCCGCGGTCTGCAGACCCCCCGCGACTTCGAGCACCGAGCCGGTAACGAAATCGCGCTCGAGGGCTACGAAAAAACGCACGGCGTCGGCAACGTCTTCGTAGCTTCCGGCCCGCCCGCGCGGGTTCGCCGCCTCGCGTTCGCGCGCGGCGGCTCGATCCAGCGTCTTCTCTCGAATGTCGCCGGGCGAGACGACGTTGACGGTGATTCCGTGCCGCGCCTCTTCCAGCGCGAGGCTGCGCGCGAAGGCGACCAGCGCGCTCTTCGCCGCTTGGTAGAGCGAAAGGCCGCGAAACGGCCGCGTATCGCTCGAACCGGGCATACCGAAGAAGACGATCCGGCCGAAGCGCGCTGCGCGCATGGCCGGGAGCAGCGCGTGCGCCGCGATCACGGCGCTGCGCACGTTGCCGTCGAACGCTTCGCGATAATCCTCGAGGTTCGAGCGTTCGAAGCGCTTGACCACGAGCGGCCCGACCGCGTGCACGAGCGTGTCGAACGGTCCCTCCGTCCGCACGATGGCGTCGAGCGACTCGCGCACCGCACCGGGGTCGTCGAGGAAATCAACGCAGGCAGCCCCGGCGCGCGCGCCGGCGGCTTCGATGGCCGCTACCGTCGCGCCGGGCGGCGTCGCCCGATAGGTGATGCAGACGCGCGCGAAGCCGTCGCGCGCGAGCGCGGGCGCGATGCCGGCCGCAAGGCCCGCGGCGGCCCCGGTTACGAGTGCGCGACGGTCCAAGGAGCGGTTACGCGGGCGCGGCCTTGACCGCGGGCGACATCTCGGCGGCGATCGCGCGCCGATCCGCACGGCGCTCCAAGAAGCCGATCCAGGTCTCGTAGATCATCGGAACGAGGAAGAGCGTCAAGATCAGCGAGCTCATCAGCCCGCCGATGATTACCGTTCCCATCGCCTGGCGCCACTCTCCGCCTTCTGCGAAGCCGAGCGAGAGCGGCAGCATGCCGAAGATCATCGCGCACGTCGTCATGAGAATCGGCCGGAAGCGCGTGCCGGCAGCCTGGAGGACCGCATCGCGCACGCGCATGCCGCGCCTGCATAGCGTGTTCGAGTAGTCTACGAGCAGGATGCCGTTCTTGGCGACCAGCCCGAAGAGCATGACGATGCCGATCATCGAGATGAGATTGAGCGACTGACCGGCGTTCGGCTCGAGGCGATGCATGAGCGAGAGCGCGGTGAGCGCGCCGATGATTGCGAGCGGCACGCAGAGCATGACGATCAGCGGTTCGAGGAAGGAGCCGTACAGGATCACCATGAGCATGTAGACGAGCATGAAGGACGTGAGCAGCGCGACGCCCATGTTGGCCATCGTCTCGTTCATGTACTGCGTGTCGCCTTGCGCGGTCAGGGCGACGCCTTCGGGCAGGAAGCCAGGCTTCTTGAGTTCCTTCTCGAGCGGGCTCGTGACGGCGCCCAGCGAGTATCCCGGCAGCGTGTCGCCGTAGACGTCTACGACGCGCTGGCGGTTGAGGCGTTTGATCTGCAGCGGCGCCTTCGTCCACTGAAGCGTCGCGATGTCGGCGAGGGGAACGAGCGTGCCGTCCTGCGCGCGCACGCGCACGTCCTGCAACTGATCCACCGTCTTGCGGTCGGCGAGCGGGAACTGCACGCGCACGTCAACCAAGCCGTTCTCCGCGCGAACGCGCGTCGCGACCGCGCCGTCGATCGCCAAGCGCGCGGCATTGGCCGCCTCCGATGGCGAGATGCCGAGAATCTCGGCCTTCTGAGCGTCGATGTTCACGTTGAGCCGCGGCGCGGCGGCCTCGTTGCTCGTCTGCACGTTGACGCTGCCCGGCGTGTTGCGCAGGAACTGGGCCACCTTCTCGGCAGCAGGCGCGATCGCGTCTTCCGGACCCGACAGCGAATAGAATATCGAAGCACCGCTTCCACCGCCGCTGTCTCCGGCGACTTGGAAGTCGCCGCCCGGCACGAGGTAGGCGAGCTTGCGAACCTGGTCGATGATCTTGTACGTGTCGTGACGGCGCTCCGGGAGCGTCTGCGCGTTGAGCCGCGCGTAGTTGTCGCCGATCGCGCTTCCCCAGCCTTGCGGCTTGCGTCCGACCGTCGAACTGACCGACTTGATCCCGTCAACCTTCATGATGCCCTGCTCGAGGGCGCTCACGTACTTCGACGTCGTCGCGATCGGCGTTCCCGGCGGATAGGTGACCGTCATCGAGATCTCGCCGGTTTGAACTTGCGGAACGAAATCGAAGTCTACCGGGCCCAGCAGCGGGAGCAGGATGGCCAGCGCGATCGGCAGCGCGAAGGTCGCGATCGTCAGGCGGCCGCCGGTTCCCGTCGCGTAGAACCAGCGCACGACGATGCGCGGCGCGTTCTTGATCGCGTCGCCGGCGCGGCGCATGAGCAGCGCGTTGCGCGAGTGTCCGTTGGGCGAGGTGGACCAGCGGTAGCCGATCTTGCTCTCGGGGATTCTACGACGGAACAGGTAACCGACGGCGTGCCAGATCGCCACCAGCACCAGGATGAAGACGTTTAGCCCGATGGTCGTCGCGCCGGCACCCATGGCGAGCGTGAGCGAGTTGAGAACGAGCACCACGCAGACGAAGACGACGAACAGCCCGTGCGCAAGCGCGTACGGCAGCGCCGTGTTCCGGTACCAGTTGAGGATGCGGTCGTACCGCTGCACGAAGAAATTGAGCAGCAGCACCGCACCAACCATGACCGGCAGAATCTGGCGCAGCTCCGGCAGCGGCCACGGGATGAAGAACGCTACGACGGCGGCTAGGCAGAGGCCCAGATTGACCTTCCACGACCCAAGCCAGTCGAGCCACTGAGGACGCTCCTGCGTGCGGCGACGCACGCTCCACTTCGCGGCGAGCAGCGGCGTGAGCGTGAAGGAGACGAGCAGCGAAAAGAGCGTTGCGATCACGATGACCGCGCCGAACTCGCGCAAGTACGCCCCGACGATGCCCGGCAGGAAAGCGATCGGCAGAAAAACGACGACGTCGACCATCGTGATGGCCACCGCAGCGCCGCCGATCTCGCTGCGGCCGTTGATCGCGGCGTCGATCGGATCTTCGCCGAGGTCTCGGTGTCGGGTGATGTTCTCGAGCACGACGATCGAGTCGTCCACCAAGATACCGATGATCAGCGACAAGCCCATCAGCGACATCGTGTCGAGGTGGAAGCCAAACGACTTCATCAGCACGAAGGTAGCGAGGATCGAGCTGGGGATCGCGATCATGATCACGATCGCATTGCGCCAGGCGTGCAGGAAGAGGAGCATCACGAGCATCGTGAGGACGATGCCCTCCATCAGCGACTGCCAGACGCCGTTGAGCGACTTCTGCGTGTAGTCTGCCGGCGCGTCGATCTCGTTGAACGTCAGCTCGGGAAACTGCGCGGCGATCTGCTGGATGTGCTCGCGCGCGACCTTCGTCGAGGTGATCTCGTCGGCGGCGATGTTCCGCCCGAGCTCGACGTAAATGCGGGGCTGTCCGTCGTAGTGCGAGATGGACGTCGGCTCGACGTGGCTGTCGAAAGCGTACGCGACGTCGCCGACCTTCATGTTCTTGTTCGAGCTGCCGGGAATCATGAGGGGGATCCCGAGCAGGTCGTCGGCGCTGTTGATCTCGGCGTGCACCGAGACGCTCGTCTCCTGCGTGCGCTGGCGCAGGATGCCGCCGGGCAGGTTGGCGTTGTTCGCGGCAACCGCGGCGTAGACGTCGCCCAGGGTCGCGTTGGCGCCGATCAAGCGCTCGGGGATCGGCTCGACGTGGAACTCGCGGTCGCTGGCACCGTAGATGTCGACGGTCTGGACGTTCGGGATCGCTTTGAATATCGGCTCGAGCTTGTTGTTGACGAAATCGGCCAGCTGCGTCGGTCCGAGGTTCCTCGAACTGACGGCGATGTCGAGCAAGGGCTGCGACGCGCCGTTCTTCTCGACGTTGGGCGGGTTGAGGTCCACGGGGAGGTAAACGCGCGCGGTATCCACCGCGCTCTGCACGTTGATTGCCGCCAGGTCGAGGTTCGTCCCGAGCTTGAACTGGACGACGATCGTCGCGACGCCCTCCTGGGCCGACGCGCTGAGCTGATCGAGGTTGTCGATGTTGTTGAGCTGATCTTCGATCGGCTTGACGACGAGCCGCTCCATCTCTTGGGGCGACGCGCCGGGGTAGCTCGAGTAGACGACCACGACGGGAAAGTCGGTACCCGGCGGGTTCGCGCTACGCCCGATCTGGGTGAAGGCGATGATGCCGAAAATGGCAAGCGCGATGAACACCATTGCGGTGATCACGGGGCGGCTAATTGCGAAGCGGGTCAACCACACGTTGCGAATTCCATTGTTGATTTGGTTTACGGCGCGAGCCCGGCGTCTGTTTCAGGGGCGGCGCTCGAATTTCGGGGCCGGACCCCCGGTCACCCCGAGGGGCACCGGCCGCCGACCGGTCGCCGGCGGCGGGGTGAAACCATCCGAGCGGCCGCCGGCCTCGTTACTTAACCGTCTCGTCTATCGAGGCGGGGCCGTTATGGTTCTGTGCGTTCCAGACGTTGATCTGGAGCTGATCGCCCTTCTTGAGAACCCAATAGCTCTGGCCGTAGCCGCCCGTGAACCCTTGTATAACGATCTTCTTGTTACTCCACTTCGTCACGTCGAGCGTCACGGTGTCGTCTTGGGAGCTGCTTACGTACCCGGCGCTCCAACCTCCGGTCGTATCCAGTATCTGGAGATACCCGGAGTCGCCGTCGTACGGCTGCATGGTGCCGAAGCCGCTTCCCGAAATCACGATAGTCTGGTTTTGCTTAGGCTTAATCTTGCTGACCTTTGTGATGCTCGGTTCGGTTCCGCTCAAGCGGGTACTCGGATTCTGGGAGCCGCCGGACGACGGCATCGACACAAGACCCTGCGAACAGCTTGAAAGAATAATCGCGCCAATGACAAGAGAGAAGTAGCGCACAAAGGGCCTCCTTTCGTAACAGGACGCTGTTAGGATGCTTACTCGAGAACTCTGACTCGATCGTTTTCGAAGATGACTTTGTACTTGTCCGTAAAGTCCCGGATCCTCGGTTACTCCACAATCGCGAACATGCGCAAGACTGGACTCGAACCAGCACGAGATTGCTCCCGCTAGCCCCTCAAGCTAGTGCGTCTACCAATTCCGCCACTTGCGCACGGGCCGTATCCCTAGATTCCGACATGGCCGATTCGCGACGGGCGCCGGGCCGCCCCCTGAGGATTTCCAAAAGGTCAGCCGCATTGGAAAGGGAGCGGGGGCTCGCCGGAAAAGCCCCTTGCCTCGATGAGCCTCAACTCGTACCACTTCGTGACGCACTGGCGGGTGCGGGGCACCTGCGTCGAGGTCGCCGATCTGCTCGAGGCAATGGACCAGCTCCCGCGCTGGTGGCCGTCCGTCTACCTCGACGTGACGATCCTGCGGCCCGGCGGCCCCCATGCCCTCGGCCAGGAGGTCAGCCTCTTCACGAAGGGCTGGCTGCCGTACACGCTGCGCTGGGAGTTCACGGTCGTCGAGCAGCGCTATCCCTACGGTTCCAAGCTCGACGCGCGCGGCGACTTCGTCGGGCACGGCGAGTGGTTCTTCGAGCAAGACGGCGAGTACGTCAACGCGACCTACGACTGGAACATTCGCGCGGAGAAGCCGCTGCTGCGAGCGCTCTCGCCGGTTCTGCGGCCGATCTTCGAAGCCAACCATCGCTGGGCGATGCGGATGGGCGAGCAAAGCCTCAAACTCGAGCTGCAACGCATTCAGGCGAAAACCGAAGCGGAGCGGCTTATAAGAAGAGGTCTGCTGCGTAGTCTGCGCCTCTAGCGCATATTAGGGTCTAAAGCGTCGCGCAGTCCGTCACCGATGTAGTTGATCGCGAGCACCGTCACGAGAATGCATAGGCCGGGGAAGACGGCGGCCCACCAGGCAGTCTGCAGATTGCTCTGAGAGTTGGCGAGCATGTTGCCCCACGAGGCGGTCGGCGGCTGGATACCAAAGCCGAGAAACGACAGCGTGGATTCGAGGATGATGACGTTCGCAACGTCCAGCGTCGCCTGCACGACGATCGGAGCGACCGCGTTGGGGAGGAGGTGCCGGAAGATGATTCGGCCGTCGTTGTTCCCAAGCGCCCGCGCCGCCTCGGCAAACTCGCGCTCGCGCAGGCTCAGAAACGAGGCGCGCACCAAACGTGCGACCGGCGGCCACGAGAGCACGCCGATGATGACGATAATGACGCCGAAGCTCAAGGCCGCTTTCGACGAGCTGGCGGCGACGATGGCCGTGAGGACGAGCAAGAGCGGGAGCAGCGGGATCGAGAGGAAGACGTCGGTGACGCGCATGAGCGCGTAATCCACCCAGCCGCCGTAGTACCCGGCGATCGCGCCGAGCGTCGCGCCGATGAGCACTTCCATGATCACGGCGAAGAGCCCGACCGTCAGCGAGATGCGCGCGCCGAAGAGCAGGCGCGAGAGCAGATCGCGCCCGACCTCGTCGGTGCCCAGCTGGTGCCCCCAGCACGTGGCCTTATCCTGGAAACACGGCGGCAGCGGCGTGCCGTTCCAATGCGGCACCGCAGTCGTTCCGTTGTCTATGGCGTTTGGATCGAACGGCGAAAGCTGTTTGGCAAAGACGGCCGCGGAAACCATCAGAAGCAGCACCACGATACCCGCGACGGCGAGCTTGTGCCGGCGCAGGCGCGTCCAAAACGTCACCTTGGTAAAGGCGATGTCTTCTTCGATTGCCGCGTTCCCCGGCAGCGGCAGCGATGGTGCGGTCATGTCGCGTGCCCCCTAGTCGTACTTCACGCGCGGATCGAGCCACGCGTAGACGACGTCGGCGAAGAGGTTAGAAAACACGACGAGGAAGGCCACGAGGAGAAGGTAGCCCATGAGCAGGGCCAGATCGCTCTGGTTGAGCGCGTTGATGAATAGGCGCCCCATGCCGGGCCACGCGAAGATCGTTTCCGTGATGATCGCGCCGGCGAGCAGGCTTGGAAGCGAAAGCGCGATGACGGTGACGACGGGAATGAGCGCGTTCTTCAGCCCGTGCTTGAAGAGAATCGTGCGGAACGCGAGCCCCTTCGCCGCCGCGGTGCGCATGTAGTCGGTTCCGAGCACCTCGAGCAACGAGGAACGCATGAAGCGGCTGAAGAGCGCGATCGAGAGCAGCGAGAGCACCGCCGTCGGCAAGATGAGATGCACGAGCCGGTCGCCGAGATCGAAGGTGTCGCCGCTCGAGATACCGGCCGAGGGCAGCTGAATCTGGTAGCCTCCCGGCAGCGGGATCCCGTGCACGGAGAACGCGAGCTGCATCATCAATGCAAACCAGAAGACCGGCATGGACTGCCCGAAGAAAGCTCCCGTCGTGATCACGTAGTCCAGCAACGTGTAGCGGTAGACCGCCGAGATGATGCCCGCGCCGACGCCGATCACGACGGCTACGAGCAGCGAAGCTCCCATGAGCTCGAGGGTCGCCGGAAAGCGCTCGACCAGCGCCTGAAAGACCGGCTCGGAGTTGCTCGTCGAGTATCCCATGTCGCCGACGAGCACGTGGCCGAGCCACTTGAGGTACTGAATCGGAACGGGCTGATCCATCCCGAGGTTGTGCTTGAGGCGCGCAATGTCGGCCGGCGTGATGTGCGGGTTCTGCAGATAGGGCGCCAGGGGACCACCCGGCATGTTGTACAGGATGCCGTAGAGGATGACCGAGATGGCAAGCAGCAGCGGAATCGCTTGAAGCGTCCGGCGCACGACGTATGTGAACAATGGCCCGCGGCGTTATTGGACGGAAAGGCTCTCGCCCCTGGGGGCGAGCGCGGGAAGGCCGAGGACCTTGCGAGCCTGGGCCGGCGTAGCGACGGGCCGGCCCGACTCCCGCGCGATGCGGGCCACCCGCTCCACCAGCTCCTCGTTTCGCGCCAGCCGCCCGCGTTGGTAGAAGAGATTGTCTTCCAAGCCGACGCGCACGTGGCCGCCCATCGCAATCGCCGCCAGCGCCATCGGGAGCTGCTGGCGGCCGATACCGGCGACCGACCAGGTGCATCCCTCGGGCAGGTCGTCCACGAGGTCGCAGAGGTTCTGGACCGTCGCTTCGAGCCCGCCGGGAACCCCGAGCACGAAGTCAACGTGCTGCGGGAACGTCAGCAGCCGCTCGCGCGCGAGGCGCCGCGCGTTGGCGAGGTGCCCCTTGTCGAAAATCTCCAGTTCCGGGCGCACGCCGTACTCGTTCATCTTCTTCAGGATCCCGCGCATGATCGGAAAGCTGTTCTCGAACACGTCGTCGCCGAAGTTCACCGTTCCGCAGGTCAGCGTCGCCATCTCGGGACGAAGCTCGAGAACGCCGGCGCGCTCCTCGGGCGTCATGCCGATCGCGCCGCCGGTAGAGAACTGCACGATGAGATCGCTTTGCGCGCGAATCGCCTCGTAGGCTTCCCGGAAGCGCTCGACGCTATGGGTGTTCGTCCCGTCGTCGTTGCGGCAATGGACGTGGATGATCGAACCGCCGGCCTCCTGGACGGCGCGAGCGGTCTCGCCGAGCAGCTGCGGCGTGTACGGAAGGTGGGGAGTCTGATCTATCCGTACCTCGGCCCCGACCGGGGCGCAGGTGAGGATCAAAGGGTTCATTGCGATAGCGCCTTATACGCGGCTTCCACGAACTCTTCGTCAACGCCGAGCAGCGCGGTCAGGGCGATGGCGTCGCCGCCCGAGACGTCGTCGGCGGCGACCTCGGCGACGCTGTAGTCCATCGAACCGGCGAGGGCCGCGAGCGCCTCGCGCAGGTCGGTCGCGGGAGGGCCGGTCGCAATCCCGCGCAGTCCGCGAACCGCGAAGTGGCGAGCACCGGCCGCGCGGGCTACGCCGCCCAGATGGGTCGCGAGCATGCCGCAAGCGTTCCGGCGGCGCAGCCGCTCGACTAGCGCAACCAGGAGCGCTTTGCCTTCGTGCGGCGTCGTCGTGCGGGCGAACTCGTCCACGAGAATCAGCAGCCTCGGAGCGGCGCGGTCGAAGATTTCCTTCATTCGCACGACTTCGCGCGCGAACGACGAGAGCAAGCCGCCCATCGCGTCGTCCTCGCGCCCCATGCCGAGCCACGCGATCTCGTCGAAAAGCCCGACGCGGGCTCGCACGGCGGGAACCGGCAGCCCGTACGCGGCGCAGAGCGCGACGAATCCGCAGGTCTGCAGGCAGACGCTCTTGCCTCCCATGTTCGGCCCCGTGAGGACGGCCGCATCCGCGAGCGCGACGTCGAGCGGCGTGAAGCTTCGCCCCGCCGCCTCGAGCTCGGCAGCTAGGGGCAGAAAGCGTCCGCCTTCAAAAGAAATCGCGGGTTCGCGCGTTATCTCCGGCGCCGTGCACCCGTGCCGCCGCGCGAAACGCGCGGCGGCGAGCAGCACGTCGAGTTCGCCGATCGCATGCGCGGCGGCTTCGAGCCGTGCGGCACGCGCTCGGACGACAGCCGACAGGCTCGCGCGAACGCGCTCCTCGGCTGCGCCGGCGCGCGACTGCGCCGCATCGAGCCGCTCGAGCGCCGCCAGCGACGTCTCGCCGAAATCCAGCGCGCAGAGCAAGTAGGTCGCCGCCTCGCGCAGCACGCGAACGCCCGCCGGCAGCGCGCCGCGCACATCCGTCCGCATGACGATGAACTCGTCCGTGCCGACGTCGTCGCGCCCCAGCGCCGCCGCGACGCTGCCGATCTCGCGTCCGCGCGACGCTTCGAGCTCCGCCTGCGCGGAGGCGACCCCCGCGCGCGCGTCCGGCAGCTCCGGATCAAAGGCGTCGGCGAGATAGAAGCCCGCATCGCCGCGCTTGCCCGGGCGCAGCGCATCGGCTACGGCGCGCACCTCGCCGCTCCCGATGGGTGCGGCAACGCCCGATTGCGCAAGCAACGCATCTACGCGCTCGACGGTCTCGCAGAAGCGCAGCAGTTCGAGCAGGTTCGGATCGGCAAGCGTCTCTCCCAGCGAAGCGCGTGCTATCGCGCCCGCAGCATCGGGAAGCGTCGCGAGCGCGCCGCGCGCTGCGTCGAGCCCCGCGTCGTCGAGCCGCTCTGCCGCCGCGGCGATGCGGCGGGCCCTCTCCTGCGCGGCCGCTTCTTCCCCGGCCCCGAACGGACGCAGCTGCGCGAAAAGACGTTCTCCGTACGGCGAGACGGGCGTCACCGCCGCTTCGAGCCAGCCGGCCCGCAGAACGGCCGCGCCTGCGGCGTCGAGCAGCGTCGTCGCCTTCACGCGGTCCGCGTTCCGGCGTAGACGTCGAGTGCGGGCAATCCGGTCGCCGCGGCAACGGCGCGAGCGAACGCGCGCGGTTCGAACGAGCGCTGCGGCCCGATCGAGGCGACCGTCGCGGCGATCGGGCGCAGCGGGCGCAGGCAGCGCAGATTCAGCCGCGCGAGCGCGAGCGTCGCCGCCTTGCCGCTCAGCGCGATCTGCGTCGGATCGCCGACCACGATCTCGCGCGTCTCGCGCGCCGCTACGAACGCAGCGACTTGCGATGCCGTCAACGCGCCCTCGACGTGTATCGCGGCCGCGTTCGGATCGTGAGCGCGCACGCGCAGTCGCGCGACGAGCCCCGCGACGTCGTCAACCGCTTCCTGCAGCGTACCCCCTGCAGCGGCTCCGCACGCGACGACGATCGCACCGCCCATCCCCGCGAGCGCCGCGACGCGATCAACGGCACCGTCAACGATCGTAAGCTCGCAGTACGAGCGCAGCTCGCCGACGATCTCGCGCACGCCCGACGCGGTCGGCGGTCCGACGAGTTCGTAGACGGCGTCGGAAATCGCGCGCGCGTACAGCAGCGGACCGGCCGCACCGTGCAAGCGTGACAGTTTGAGAATCTCGCTGGCGGGCGAACGCGGCAGCGATGCTCGCGCCGTCGCGAACACCGTTCCCGAATGCAGCAGGATGCGAGGTTTCTGCTGCGAAGGCGCGAGCTCGCTGCCCTCGCTGTCGCGTCCGATCGAAGCTACGCCGGCACGCAGCCCGCGGCGCCACGCGGCTTCGTACGCGGCGCGCAGTGCCGTCGTCTTCCCGACGTTGCGCCCGGTGCCGACGACGAAGATCGTCCCCGCGCCGGTCGCCAACGCCAAATCCAGGAGCTCGTCGCCGACACGCACTGCGGTGGCTTTCAGCTATCCGATGTGGAGCGCCTTGAGGGCGATGAAAACCGCACCGGTCAGCGCGAGCAGCAGGCCTCCGATGAAGGCCGCATTGCGCTCGGCGTACCGGCCGAACGCGCCACCCAAAGTGAGGCCGAGCATCGTGGACGCCACCGAAACCGCCGCTATAATGATGAGCGAAACCGGCATCGGCACCCCGACGTAGAGGATCGAGAAGCCGACGCCGAGCGAATCGAGGCTAATGGCGAGCGACGCCAGCAGCAGCCCCCGGCCGCGCGTGAGGTCGAGCTGAGACGCGACGCCCAGGGCCGTGCGGCTCTCTCGCATCATGTAGCAACCCATGACGACGAGGGCTACGAAGCCGAAGTATCCCGCGATGTCGCCGAGCAGCCGGCCGGCGAGCAATCCCAGGCCCGCCCCCAGGGTATTCATGGCGACCTCGGCGCAAGCAAAGGAGGTGCCGATCCAAATCTTGTTCCGTCCGGGGATGCCGCGTACGCCGACTCCCACGCTGACGGCGAAGACGTCGAGCGCCAGCGCGAGGGCGATGACGAGGACTTTGACGATTGCGGCGCCCATGCCGGGCTTTGCGCGATAACTTGGTGAGGCTTCCTGCATGAAGCTGCCGTCGCCGGGGCCGCTATTCTTTATAGCCGCCGTGCTGCTGCTCGCGGCGCTCGCCGCCCCCGTCGTTGCCGTGCTCGTTTCCATGCCGATCGGCGAAGCCGCGCGCACGTTCGCCCGCGTAGGCGGCGACGCACTGCGCGTGTCGCTGATGGCTTCGAGCGCCGCTACCTTCGTTGCAGCGCTGCTGGGCGTCCCGGCCGGCTACTACCTCGCGCGCACGCCCGCGCGCATCGCCGGGCCGGCCCTCTTTCTGCTCGCGCTGCCTCTGGCATTTCCGCCGGTGGCCTCAGGCTTGATGCTCGTCTACGCCCTGGGGACCAACTCGCCCACGGGGGCTTGGCTCGCCGCCCACTCGCTTGCGGTGCCCGACACCCTCTTGGGCGTCGCCGTGGCGGAGTTCTTCGTGTCGGGATCCTTCGTCGCAATCGCCGCGACCGCGGCATTCTCGAGCCTCGATCCGATCTACGCCGACGCGGCGCGGACGCTGGGCGTAGGCGAGTGGCGCATCTTCACGCGCATCGCCCTGCCGGCGGCCGCGGGGAGCATCGGCGCGGGAATAGCGTTTGCGTGGCTGCGCGCCGTCGGCGAGTACGGCGCGACGAGCATCCTTGCGTTCCACCCGACCTCGCTGCCCGTCGCTCTCTACGTCACCCTCTCCGCCGCGGGGGTCCGTGAGGCGCTCGCCCTCTGCTACGGCTTTATCGTTTTGGCCGCCCTCGTGCTGGCCGTTGCCTGGGTTTTGCGGCGAGGTGTCGTACAGTAGCCGCCGGTACGGTGTTTGCTAAGAACTTCTACTTCCTCGCCCGGCGTTTCATCGCGGGCGAAACGATCGAGTCCGCCGTTGAGGCCGTGCGAGCCCTCAACCAACTCGGCATGTCCGCAACGCTCGACTTCCTGGGCGAAGACGTGCTCGAGCGGGACGCGGCCCTGCACACCCGAGACGTCTACGTCCAGATGCTCGACGCGATCGACGCCGCGGGCGTCGACTCCAACGTCTCGGTCAAGCTCACCGCGATGGGGCTGTTGGTAGACGAAGGGTTCGCCGCCGAGAACCTCCAGGCCATCGTCGAGCGGGCCGCCGCGAATGCCGACCCTTTCGTGCGCATCGACATGGAAGGCTCCTCCGTCGTGGATGCGACGCTGCGCGTCTTCGAGCGGGTCTACGCGCGACGGAAAAACGTGGGTATCGTCCTGCAGGCGTACCTCAAGCGCACGGCCGGCGACGTGCGCCGGGCGATCGAGGTAGCGGCGCGCGTCCGCCTCTGCAAGGGTGCCTATAACGAGCCGCCCGAGATCGCCTACAAGAAAATGCCGGAGATTCGCACGCGGTACCTCGAGCTGGCCGAGGCGCTCCTGACGAGGGGAAACTATCCCGGCATCGCGACGCACGACCACCGCTTGATCGCCGCGATCAAGGAGTACGTCGCGCGCAACGGCATCGCGCGCGACGGCTTCGAGTTCCAGATGCTTTACGGCTGCCGGCCCAGCGTTCAGCGCGCGCTCGTGTCGCAAGGATATCGCGTGCGGATCTACGTTCCTTTCGGAACGCATTGGGCCGGATATTTCTACCGGAGGGTGCTCGAGCGGCGCGAGAACGCGCTCTTCGCGCTCTCCTCCATCTTCTCGCGCTAGCGGTCGCTATCGTGCGCGCAGTCGTTCAACGCGTTTCGCGCGCATGCGTCCGAGTAGCGGAGCGCGTGACCGGCGCGATCGACGCCGGACTGCTGGTGCTCGTCGGCGTCGGCCTCGACGACGACGAACGCGACGCGCGCGCGCTCGCCGAGAAGGTCGCCGGCCTGCGCATCTTCGCCGACGAACGCGGATTGATGAACCGCTCGGTGCTCGACGCCGGCGCCGCCGTGCTGCTCGTTTCGCAGTTTACGCTGCACGGCGACGCACGGCGCGGCCGCCGTCCGTCGTTCGTCGCGGCGGCGCGCGACGAACAGGCGCGCGATCTTTACGAACGGTGCGGCGCCGCAATCGCGGCTGCGGGCGTGCCCGTCGCATACGGCGAGTTCGGCGCACAGATGGACGTCGAGCTCGTTAACGACGGTCCGGTGACGATTCTTCTCGACACGAAACGAGCGTTTTGAACCTAGGTCATCGCTTACGGCAAGCAGGCCACGGCAGACGGAAGGCTTTCATCGGAGGCTAAGCTCGCCCCCCAAACTTTCCTGGCACCATTTGCGTTCATATAACTAGAAAGGGTTCGCCGCCGTCGTCAGGCGGCGCAAGAACGTAGGTGAATAACAGCATGTCAGGTACGGAACAGAAACGCGGCGGCGGAATGAGCGTGCGGGAAGCCGGCCAAAAAGGCGGCGAAACCGTCAAGCAAAAGTACGGCGCCCAGTTCTACGAAGAGATCGGACGCAAGGGGGGCCTCGCTACCAAGCTGGCTCACGGCCACGAGTTCTACGAGCAGATCGGGAAGAAGGGTGGAAAGAAGGGCGGCGAAGCCACGCGTGATCGCTATGGCCCCGACTTCTACGAACGTATCGGACAAAAAGGTGGGCAAAAAGTCAAGCAGCTCATCGAAGAGGGCAAGCGCGCAGCTCAGAAGCGCGCGAGCTAACCGCCGCAGGCTCTGCGCGAGCCTGGGCCTCTTCTTCGCACTAGCCAGCTTCGGCGTGGGGACGTCAGGCGCTTATCCGGCGCCGCCGACACCCACGCCGAAGGCCGTTCCGACCGAAACGCCGCCTCCGCCCGGCAGCGTCCTGCCCCTCGACTCGATGCTGCTGTTCGTTCTCGACGATCCCATATCGTCGAAAGCCTCACAGAAGGGCCAGATCGTTCGAGCCCACCTCAAGAACGCAATCGTCGTGGGGGGGCGCACCATCGCTCCCGAGGGGACCCCGGCGCAGATTCGCATCGTGGACACGTCCGCCGCCGACATCGGCGACGTCTACGGCTTCGTCGACATCTTCTTCGAGCCGTTGCCGCTGGCCGACGGTCGTATGCTGCCGATCCGCGCTCAGGCGACGCGCCTGGCTCCGCACGTCTCGGGCGGGCACGAATCCACGGTTGCCGCCGAAGACACCGTGGGCGACATCTTCGTCCCTTACTACGGCTTCTACCAAATTTTCCGCAAGGGCAAGAACTTCGTGCTCCCGGCCGGCGCCGATATCCCGGCGCGCACCGAAGCAACGATCGCCGCGCAGCGCAACGGCACGATCGCGATCGTCACGCCGCGTCCGATGCCGGTGGCCAGCGACGTGCCCGCCGCAACGTTTCCGGTCGAACCCGTCGCGACGCCGATCGGCCAGGATCTCCAGCCGGCTCATTCCCGGCCGCTCGCTCCCCCGTCAATCCCACCGACGGCCGCCCCATCGGTCGCGCCTTCGGCGCTGCCCTCGCCTTCGCCACGGGCGTAACCGCCCGAGAAAGAGAGACCTCTCCCGTGTTGACTCGCATGACGTGGGCGCTCGCCGTTCTGGCGCTCGCCACACCCGCCGCTTTTGCGGCTACGCCGGCGCCGACCGCGACCCTGTCGCCGCAACCGCAAGGCACCGAGGTCGCGTTCGTCCAGGGAATCCAGCAAGACCTCAACGCCCGCTTCCCGACGCCGGCCGACGCCGTCAAGGCCGGCTACTTCCGATTCGGCAACGAAGACGCAGACGGCGCGATCAGCTATGCGAATCTCAAATGGGAGAGCGCCGACCCGCAGCATCCCAGCCAGCTCTGGTACGACGTGAACGGCAATCTGCTCGGCGCCGATTTCTCGGTGCGCCAGAGCAAGTCGCCCGCGCCGCCGGTGCTCTGGGGCGTAAGCTACCGCCGCTGGGTCTCGTTCCGCGAGCACGTTCACTACATTCTCGCAGGCGCCGGCGGCACGGAGACCTACGGCGCGACGTCGGCTAAGAAGTTCGCGGCTGCCGGCGGCAACGTTGACGACCCGCAGGCGTCCACGCTCGTCACGATGGGGATCGTCAAGAATGCCGCGCAAGTAAAGCGCGTCTTCCTCTTCCCCTCGATCTGGGATCTCATCGTCTGGGTCAAGGCCAATCCCAACGGCGCGTTTGCCGAGAAGAATCCCCTCGTCATCCCGAGCGCCAACGCCGAGAAGGACGATATGTAGTTTTTTAGGGTGACGCGCCTGGCGAGGGTGAGGTCTTCGCCGTGCAGTACGTCTCCGCCGCGGTGTAGGCGATGTCTACGGCTTTGCCCTCGGATTGCGCGACCACGTCGCGTTGGCCGTCGAAGCGAAGATAGCTCTTCACGTTCTGCATCGAGGTGGGCTCGGTCATCTCTTGGGGGTTGAAGCCCCCCAGTGCGGGATTGACCCGCGTGATCGGGTAGTCGAGCATCGCCTGGTACACGCCCTGAAGGTCTATGGAGAGCTGGCGCTGCTTGTCGTAGGCGGTCTGCAGCTCTTGGGCCGCCTGATGCACCTGCGCCGCCGCCTGCGGGTCGGTCGTCAGCGTCGAGCCGTTGCGCAGTTCGTTGATCTGCTGCTGGATGGCGGCGAGCGACGTGTTGAGGACGGTCTCCTCGTGCCCGAGCTTGTCGCGGGTTTGCACGAAACGCTGCACGTAATCGGGATGGTCGAAGAGCGTATTGATCGACTCGAGCGACACGCCGGCGGCGTCGAGCGTGCGGTCGTTGGCGAGCATCGGAACCATCGCGTCGTTGAAGTGCTCGGCGAGCGACCGGCAATACGGCGACGAGACGACCGTCACGATCGTCTTGAGCGGCTCGGGCGAGGGCGATGCGGTGGGAAGCGTCACGGCCAGCATCGCGGCCAGGGCGCTTACGGCGGTGTTACTCGTTCGTCCAGTAATCCTTGAGCGCCTTACCGCGGGAAGGATGGCGCAGCTTGCGCAACGCTTTGGCCTCGATCTGGCGAATTCGCTCGCGCGTGACGCCGAACTCCTGACCGACCTCCTCCAGCGTCCGCTGGTGGCCGTCCTCCAGACCGAATCGTAAGACCAGCACTTTGCGTTCCCGCTCGGTGAGATTCTGCAAGACGTCCTGCATCTTCTCTTTGAGCAGCATGACGGAAGCCGCTTCGGCGGGCGCCACGGCCTCCTGATCTTCGATGAAGTCGCCCAGGTGCGAATCTTCTTCCTCGCCGATCGGCGTCTCCAGCGAGATCGGCTCCTGGGAGATTTTCATGACCTCGCGCACTTTTTCGGGCGTGAGCGCCATCGCTTCGGCGATTTCTTCGACCGACGGTTCGCGCCCGAGCTCTTGGAGGAGCTGGCGCGAGATCTTGATCAGGCGATTGATCGTCTCGACCATGTGAACGGGGATCCGAATGGTGCGCGCCTGATCGGCGAGCGCACGCGTGATCGCTTGGCGAATCCACCAGGTCGCATAGGTAGAAAACTTGTAGCCTTTGCGGTAGTCGAACTTCTCGACCGCGCGGATCAAGCCGAGGTTGCCTTCCTGGATCAAGTCGAGGAAGAGCATGCCCCGCCCGACGTACTTCTTCGCGATCGAAACGACGAGGCGGAGGTTTGCCTCGGTGAGCTGGCGCTTTGCCTCCTCGCCGGCGTCGACGATCCGCGAGTCCGCCGCGCCGTTGCCGCTTATCTGCAGCTCGCCGGCCTCGATCCGCATCGCCAGCGACTTCTCTTGCTCCATCGAGAGCAACGGTACGCGCCCGATCTCCTTAAGATACATGCGGACGGGGTCGTCAAGGGAGAGCCCGTCCGGGACCGGCTCCTCGACGCCGTCTTCGCGCTCGGCTTCGGGCTTCTCGTCCTTCTGCTCCTCGACGATCTCGATGCCCGCGCCGGTAATCTCCTCGAAAAACTCCTCGAGCTGCTCCGGGCTGACCTCGTCGAGCACGTCGAAGGTGCTGTTGATCTCCTCGTAGGTTAGCGAGCCCTGGCTCTTGCCGCGGGCCAGCAATTTCTTCTTCAGCTCTTCCAGCGTGACCGTCGGGCCCGGTTCGGCGACTTGCGCGCCGCCCTTCTTGCGTGCCATCTCTTTTCTTCTCACCTCCTTTCTTGAGGGATCGCGGTGCGATTCACCGCTTCAGCTTGGCTACGAGTGCTTCGAACTCGCCGCGGAGTTCCATTGGAACCGCCTCCCCGCTGGTAATGCGATCGTCGATTTGGTGCGACAGCTCGCGATACCGCCGCCGCTCCTCGTCGAGCGCCAATCGCTCGACGACTCGTTCCAGGTGCGCGCGGCGCTCCTGCGAGTCGCCGTAGCGCACCGCCGAACTGCGATCGCGGTGACCCAGTTCGGCGAGCACGTCGTGGCTCTCCCCATCCTCCGCAAAAAGCCCGAACACGTCCGCCGTGGTCCAGGACGTGTCGGCTGCTTCTACGATTCGCTCGTAAATCCGCCGGTAGACCCCATTGCGGAAGCGCGATGCATGGATCCGCTCGCCGTACTCGGCGCCCAGCGCCGGTTCTTCGAGCAGAATGCTCACCACTTCCCGTTCGAACGAGAGCGGCTCAACCGATGCGTGAACGTGGCGGCTTCCGGCCGGCGGCGCTTCCGACGCGCGCGGCGCAAAGTTTGCGCTGTTGGCGAGAAAGCGGCTATTCCGAAGATCGTCGGCGCTCACCTGCAGCCGGCCCGCGACGTAGACGAGCCAGCGATCCCATTCTTCGCGCGGCGCCAAAGTGCGAATGAGCGCTTCGGCTCTTGCCGCAACCTTCGACGGCGGATCGAACCCCGCTCGAAGCTGCCCGATCTCCGCATCGAGCCTGAACTGGATAGCGGGCTTGGCGGCTTCGAGAAGCCGGCGGAACGCGTCGGCGCCGCGGGTGCGCACGAAACTGTCGGGATCTTCTCCCGACGGCAGCTCGGCAACGCGCACGGAGAGGCCGCTGCTCTCAATGGTTCTAGACGCTACGTCCAAGGCTTTGGTTGCAGCCGCGTTCCCGGCCGCGTCGCCGTCGAAGCACAGAAAGACGTAGTCGGCATACTTCCGGAGTTCGGCCGCTTGTTCGGAGGTCAGCGACGTGCCGAGCGACGCGACCGCGTTCTCGAAGCCCGCCTGGTGCAAAGCGATGCAGTCGAGATACCCTTCGACGACGATGAGCGTCCGATCGTCTCGGGCGGCTTTGCGTGCAAGCTGGAGCGCGAAAAGGTGGCGGCCCTTGGTGTACGCCGGGGTCGTTGCGGTGTTGAGATACTTCGGCTCCCCATCGCCGACGGCGCGTCCGCCGAAAGCGATCACTTCGCCCGTGGTCGAGTGGGTGGGCACCATAAGGCGGTCGCGATAGAAATCGTAGTAGCCGCGCTGCCCCATCTTCACGAGGCCTGCCTTTGCCGCCGCGGCGAGGTCCACGCCGCTGCGGTCGAGCTCTTCGGTCAGGCCGCCCCACGAGTCGGGCGCGTAGCCGAGGCCGAACCTCTCGATCGTCGCGGCGCTGAAACCGCGCTCGTCGCAGTAGGCGCGCGCTCGGGCGCCGCTCTCGCCCGCCAGCATCCGCGCGAAATATGCCGCCGCGATGCGGTTCGCGTCGAAGATCGTCTCGCGCTCGGTACGCGCGCGCGCCGCCTGCGGGTTTTCCGGTTCCAGCTCGACGCCGGCCTTGGCCGCGAGCGCGCGGACGGTATCGCCGAACGGAGCGTTGTCGAGCTTCTGCATGAAGGTGATCACGTCGCCGCCGGCGCCGCAGCCGAAGCACTTGAAGAATCCGCTGTCGGGATGGACGTGAAAAGACGGCGTCTTCTCGGCATGAAACGGACAGAGCCCGACGAGATCGTTCCCGCGCTTTCGCAGCGGCACGTACTGGCCGATCAGATTCGCGATATCTACGCGAGCCCGAATCTCGCGGAGAACGCCTTGGTCGAAGCGCACGCCGCAAATTTCGGCGCACCCGGGCCTTTTCCATGGAACGCGCCGTAGCGGAACGTCGCCGGTGCGGCGGGAAAGCACGCCGGGAGCGACGGTATGAAGCGTATTTTCGATCCGGTTCACCACTTCATCGAGTTATCCACAGCGGAAGCGCGCCTGCTCGACCTCCCGGCGATGCAGCGGCTGCGCCGGCTGCGTCAACTCGGCCTTGCGTATTTGGCGTTCCCCTCGGCCGAGCACTCGCGCTTCTCGCACGCGCTGGGTGCGCTCGCGGTGGGCACGCGCGCCTTCGACGAGCTCGTGCGCCACGGCCGCAGATTCTTCCCCGACGAGCAAAACGTGGAATATCAGCGCCGGCTGCTTCGCGCGGCGCTGCTGCTGCACGACGTCGGGCACGGGCCTTTCAGCCACGCCTGCGAGGCCGTCCTCGGCGTACGCCACGAGCAGCGCAGCATCGAACTGCTGGCGCTCCCCGACTTGCGCCAAGCCATCGCCGCGCTCGACGTTGACGCCGGCGACGTGCTCGGGTTGATCCTGGGCGATCCACAAAGCCGGTATCCTGCGCTGCGCGAGCTGGTCAGCGGACCAAATCTCGATGCCGATCGGATGGATTACCTCCAGCGCGACGCCTATTTCACCGGCGTCGCAACCGGACGTTACGACGCCGAGCAGCTGCTCGCGTCGCTGCGCCTCGTCGAACGTGCCGGCAGCCTCGCGGTGGGAATCGACCGCCGCGGCGTCGTCGCGCTCGAGTCTTTCGTCATGGCTCGCTACATGATGTTTGCGTCGGTCTATTTCCACCACACGACCCGCATGTTCGAGCACATCCTTCACGAGGTGCTGCGCGAGCTCTGGCCCGACCCCCACGCGCTCGATCCCATCGGCGAATTCCTGCGCTGGGACGATTTTCGCGTTCTCGACGCGCTCGACGACGATCGCAGCGAAGCCTCGCGCGCGCTGCGGAACCGGATACGCATCTACGCGCTCGCCGCGGAGTTTAACGCCGAGCACGATCTGAGCGCATTCGAAGCCTGCGAAGCGGCGCTGCGCGAACGCTTCGGCGCCGAGTCGGTCTGGAGCGACTCGCAATCCCAGCTGCTGCACCGCCTGCCCTTCGGCGTCGGGGAAGAACGGACGGTATGGGTCACCGGACCCGGCGGGATCGTCGACGCGCGCGAGGCCTCCGATCTGATCGGGAAGCTCAGCGGCAAGGCGTACTGGCGCAAGCTCTTCGTGCGCCGCGACGGCGCCGACGTTGCCGATGCGCGGCGCATCTGCGCCGAACTGGCTCGGCGCGCCGGTCCCCAACCGCAAGAGACCGTCTAGCGGTGCGCGTTTGCGCCGGCGTATTGGAGACGATCGGGAACACGGCGCTCGCGGAGCTGCGTAACGTCGTGCCGCCGAACTGCGCCAAAATCTTCGTGAAGGTCGAGGGGCAAAACCCGACTGGCAGCATGAAAGACCACATGGCGCAAAAGGACACAAGCTGCACATCGTCACCTCAACGGCCTTCAGCGAAGAGAAGCTGGCCCAAATGGCGGCGTTCGGCGCGGAGCTCACGCTCGTGCACAGCGAAGACGGGCGATTCACCAAGAAGCTGTTCCTCGACATGATCGAAGCCGCCGGGGAGATCAGCCGCCGGCCCCGCACCTACTGGACCGATCAGTTGACTAATGCCGACGCCGTCGCCGGGTATCACTCGATGGGCGAAGAGATTTGGCGTCGGGCCGGGGGAACGTCGGTTGGTGGCGATATTATAGGTTGGAGACGCCGCCGGCTGGTTCGCCGGCTCGAGCTTTCGCACACCCTTCGACTACGCTCAGGGTGGCAAGACTGGGTTAGCTGAGCGTGCCGATTGCGGATTGCGCCGCCGCGAGGCGCGCGATGGGCACGCGATACGGCGAGCATGAGACGTAATCGAGCCCAAGCGAGTCGCAGAACGCGACGCTGCTCGGCTCGCCGCCGTGCTCGCCGCAGATGCCGATCTTCAGGCCCTCGCGCGCGGCGCGACCCGACGCGACGCCTTGGCGCATCAGCTCGCCCACGCCGCGGCGATCCAGCACTTGGAAGGGGTCTTCCTTGAGGATGCGTTTCTCCAAGTAGACCGGGATGAAGGACGCTTCCGCGTCGTCGCGGCTGTAGCCGTAGGTCGTTTGCGTGAGGTCGTTCGTGCCGAACGAGAAGAACTCGGCGTACTCCGCGAGTTCGCCGGCGACGATGCACGCGCGCGGAAGCTCGATCATCGTGCCGATGCGATAGGCCAGCGCGACGCCTTCGCGCGCAAGCACCTCGTCGGCGACGGCCTTGACCGCGTCGCGGGTGCTCTGCATCTCCTCCCTCGTTCCGACGCCGGGAATCATGACGTCGGGGCGCGCGTCCACGCCGGCGCGCCGCAGCTCGCATGCGGCCTCGAAGATCGCGCGGACTTGCATCTCGTAGATCTCTGGGAAAACGATTCCGAGGCGGCAGACGCGCAGGCCGAGCATCGGGTTCTGCTCGTGCAGCTGCTGCACGCGGCGCAGCAGCGCGTCGCGTTCCTTGAACTCCGGCGACTCGACGCCTTTGGTGAGACGCAGCTCGGTCGTTTCGACGAGCAGCCGCTCGAGCGACGGCAAGAACTCGTGCAGCGGCGGGTCGAGCAGGCGGATCGTGACCGGCAAGCCTTCCATCGCGCGCAGGATGCCCGAAAAATCGCCGCGCTGAAACGGCAGCAGCTTCGCGAGCGCTTTCGAGCGCTCCGCGACGGTCGTGGCAAGAATCATCTCGTGGACGATCGGCAGCCGTTCGGGTTCCATGAACATGTGCTCCGTGCGGCACAACCCGATTCCGCGAGCGCCCAACCGGCGCGCGCGAGCGGCGTCGTCAGGCGTGTCGGCGTTTGCCCAGACCTCCATGCGGCGCAGTTCGTCGGCCCACGAAAGGTAGGTCGCGAGCCACTCCGGCAGCTCCGCGGCGGGACGAATCAAGCGCAGCTCTCCGAGGGCCACGTTACCGGTCGTCCCGTCAATGGTAATCCAGTCGCCTTCGTGCAGTTCGCTACCGCCGAGGCTGGCTCGCTTCGCGGAGAATTCGACGTGCAGCGCGTCGCAGCCGGCGACGCACGGCTTGCCCATGCCGCGCGCGACGACGGCGGCGTGCGAGGTCGCGCCGCCTTTCGCCGTGAGAACGCCCTCGGCCGCGATCATGCCGTGCACGTCGTCGGGATTGGTCTCGGTGCGCACGAGGATCGTCTTGAGGCCGCGCTCCTTCCACGCCACGGCGTCGTCGGCCGAGAACACGATCTGCCCGGCGGCGGCTCCCGGCGACGCGTTGAGCCCCTTGCATGCGACGCTCATCTCTTGCCCCGGATCGATGCGGGAGTGGAAGAGCTGGTCGAGCGACTGCGCGCTCACCATTCCGACGGCGCGGCGACGGTCGATCAGCCCTTCGGACACGAGGTCCACGGCGATCTTCACGGCGGCCTCGGCGGTGCGCTTGGCGTTGCGCGTCTGCAGCATGAAGAGCTTGCCGCGCTCGACGGTAAACTCGAGATCCTGCGCGTCGCGATAATGACGTTCGAGCCGCTCCGCGATGTCGGTAAACTGCGCGTAGATTTTCGGCTGCTGCTTCGCCAAGTCGGAAATCTTCTCGGGCGTTCGAATGCCGGCCACGACGTCTTCGCCCTGCGCGTTCTGCAGGTACTCGCCGAAGAGCGTGCGCTCGCCGGTGTTGGGATTGCGCGTGAAGGCGACGCCGGTGCCCGAGTCGTCGCCCATGTTGCCGAAGACCATCTCCATGACGGTTACCGCCGTGCCCCAGTCGTCGGGAATCCGGTTGTAGCGGCGGTAATCCACCGCTCGTTTGGAATGCCACGAATCGAAGACCGCCTCGATCGCGCAGCGCAGCTGCTCGCGGACGTCCTGCGGAAAGTCACGCCCCGAGTGTTCCAGGACCACCGCCTTGAACTGCTCCACGAGCCGCTTCCACGTCGCGGCATCCACCTCGGCGTCGTTCGCGACGCCGAGCGACGCGCGCGCTGCCTCTACGAGCCGCTCGAAATGCTCGCGTTCGATGCCGAGCACGACGCTGGAAAACATCACGATGAAACGGCGGTAGGCGTCCCAGGCGAAGCGCTCGTTGCCGGTCAGCCGCGCGAGCGCCTCTACCGTGCGGTCGTCGAGCCCCAGGTTTAAGACGGTGTCCATCATGCCCGGCATCGAGACGCGCGCGCCGCTGCGCACCGAAACGAGCAGCGGGTTCTCTACCGAGCCGAACGCCTTGTGCGTGCGCCGTTCGAGCTCGCGCATCGCATCGTCCACCTGCTCCTGCAGACCTTCGGGGAACGCGCGCCCAGCATCGTAGAAACGCAGGCACGCATCGGTCGTAATCGTGAAGCCCGAGGGCACCGGAAGGCCCGCTGCGGTCATCTCCGCCAGGCCGGCGCCCTTGCCGCCGAGCACGTTGCGCATCGCACCCGGACCCGAACCTTCGCCCAGGGTGCTGCCCTCTTCAAAAAAATAGACGTACTTCGTTCGTGTCTGCATGCGCCTCGTTCCTAAGAAACTTCGCTAGAGCCGTTCCCGCAGAAAAGCCTCGAGACCGGCGCCGGGCACGCGCTGCTGCCGCATCGAGTCGCGTTCGCGAACGGTGACGCTGCCGTCGTCGAGGCTTTCGTAGTCCACCGTCACGCAGAAAGGCGTCCCGATCTCGTCTTGGCGGCGGTAGAGCTGGCCGATGTTCCCTTCGTCGTACTGCGTGCGGAAGGACGGCCGCAGCGCGCCTTCGATGCCGGTGGCGCGCTCGACGAGCTCCGGTTTGTTTCGCGCGAGGGAGAAGACCGCCACCTGGACCGGTGCGATTGCCGGGTTGAAGCGCAGCACGCCGCGCTCGGTCTCCTTGCCGTTGGGGTCTACGCTGCGTTCGCGCTCGTAGGCGTCAACGAGAAACGTGAGGACCGTGCGGTCCATGCCTGCCGAGCTTTCGATCAGGAGCGGCGTGTAATGCTGCTTCGCCGCTTCGTCGAAGAAGCGCAGGTCTTTCCCCGAGTGCTTCATGTGCGCGTCGAGGTCGTAGGTGCCGCGATGCGCGATGGACTCGAGCTCGCCCCAGCCCCACGGGAAGAGGTACTCGACGTCTATGCCGGCCTTTGCGTAGTGGGGGCGCTCGCCTTCGCTCAGCTCGTAGAAGCGCAGCCGTTCGGGTTTGATGCCGTAGTTCGCGTACCAGGCTTTGCGCCGATCCACCCATTCCCGGAAGGCGCCCATGTCGTTTCCGTCGTCGGGGACGAAATACTCGAGCTCGGCCTGCTCGAACTCGCGCTGGCGAAAGGTGAAGTTACCCGGCGTGATCTCGTTGCGAAACGACTTTCCGATCTGCGCGACCCCAAAGGGCGGACGCTTGCGCGCCGTTTGGTAGATGTTCTTGAAGTTGACGAAGATGCCCTGAGCGGTCTCCGGGCGCAGGTAGGCGAGCGCCGACGTGTCTTCCATCGGGCCGACCGACGTGCGCATCATGAGGTTGAAGTTGCGCGGCTCGGTCAGCGAATCTTTGCTCCCGCAATCGGGGCACTGCGAGCGGTCGGCGACGTGGTCGAGGCGGAAGCGGTGCTTGCACACCCGGCAATCGATCATCACGTCGTGAAAGGCGTCAACGTGCCCCGACGCCTTCCAGATGGACGGGTGCATGATGATGGACGAATCGAATCCGACGACGTCGTCGCGAAGCTCGACGGTATCCCGCCACCAGGCGTCCTTGACGTTGCGCTTGAGCACGGCGCCCAGCGGGCCGTAGTCCCAGAAGCCGTTGAGCCCGCCGTAGATCTCGCTGGATTGAAAGATGAAACCGCGGCGCTTTGCAAGCGCGGCGATCTCTTCCATGGTGGCGCGTGGCGCGGGGACGGTCTCCATCGCGGAGGTAGAGTTATCGGTTGCGCCGCAAACCCCCGCCGTAGCGGCGTCCGCGCCACCACACGCCGCGCCCGGACAGCATCGAGAAGAGCGATGCCG
Organism: Vulcanimicrobiota bacterium; assembly: GCA_963790985.1. Classification (GTDB taxonomy): domain Bacteria; phylum Vulcanimicrobiota; class Vulcanimicrobiia; order Vulcanimicrobiales; family Vulcanimicrobiaceae; genus Cybelea. The sequence continues at coordinate 327,582 of CAWBQB010000003.1, read as the reverse complement.
TAAAGATCGCAAGCGCCACGCTCGTGCCGATCGGAAGCGCCAGGCCGGAGCCGGCGCGAAAGCGCATCTGCCGCATGGCATATTCCGCGCAAAGGAGCGCCGACGCCTCCGAGAGCGCCAGCAGGCCCGCCGCCGCCCAGGAGTGGTTGGCCAGCAGCCAAAGCAGCGCAATCGGCGACAACGGCGAGATGCAGGCCAGCAGTGCGATGCCGGCCACGGCGCTCGCCGCGTGCCCGCGGGCGCCGAGCGCAAAGTTTTTCACGAAGCCGAGCCACATATCGCCGAACGTGCGGTACATCCGCGTTCGCACGAGACCGCCCGAGCCTGCGACGAAGGTCGCGAAGCGGCCGTCGCGTTTGAAGAGCCGCGCCAGCTCGAGGTCTTCGGCGATCTCCTGGCGGACCGCGGCGTGACCGCCGATGCCCTCGTAGGCGATCCGCGACGCGAGGACGTACTGGCCGTTGAAGATCGCAACGCCGGTTTTGCGCGGGTCGTTCACGTCGTCGAGCGCGCCTACTCCCATGAAGATGACGAGCAGGATGCTCGGCAAGACGATGCGCTCGGCAATGCCGACGGTCTCCTGATCGGTAAGCAAGCTGACCGCACCGTATCCGCCGCGGAGGGCGCAGGCCATCGCGGAGGCCGCGGCGATCGGCTCGTGCACCGTATCGGCGTCGGTGAAGAGCAGCCACTCGCCGCGCGCGGCGCGCGCGCCCTGCGCGAGCGCCCACGGTTTGCCGATCCAGCCGCCGGGGAGCGGCGCGCCGGCGATGACGTGCAGCCGCGGCCGGTCCCGTGCGATGCGTTCGAGGACCGCCCCCGTTGCGTCGGTGGACTGATCGTCAACAACGATGACTTCAAAATCGGGATAGCGCTGCGCGAGGAGCGACGCCACGCACCGCTCGACGTTGAGCTCTTCGTTGCGTGCCGGAACGACGATCGAGAGGCTCGGCATCGAGTCCGTTGGCTCGCTCGGCGCGACCCTGGCTCGCGACCGGAGCACGGTCCTGAGCAGGGCCGCGGCGAAAACTACGTTCGCCGCGGCGAGAATCACGGTGAGAGCTGCGATCAATCGCTACGCTTTACGGGTTGCAAATTCCAAACGCGCATCGGGCCGATTTCGGCACGCCGTATTTCTTCATATCGTCCGCGCCCATGGCACCGCCATCGCTGATCACGAGCTGCCAGTGACCGTCACGCTTCCGATACAGCGATTCTCCTCCGCCGCCGCCGTACCACCCGCCCATCGCCCAGTTGCCGGACACCACGACATAAGGCACGAGCGGGCCGCGCATCAGGCGGCGCACGCTCTCGATCTCGTCGCGCGGCCCGGCATCCTTTAGAATTCCCCGGCACGGGCGGTCGTCTTCCATCGGGGGCATCCCGCGCATCAGGGCGCCGCCGGCATCCCGGCCGAGGTTATGCGACTCCAGGCTGCATCGAAAGTTCAGCACCTCGAGCGCCTGCCATCCGAACGAGAAGCGCTCGACGAGGATCGGGTCGTTATTGAGCTCTCCCTCGATCCGTCCGCCGCTGGTCAGCACCGCCGCGTACCTGCCGGCGAAGTTCACGCGCTTGACGACCGGCGGCTTCTGCGGGTCTACGTACTGAGCGCCGATCGCCGCGCTCTGCGGCGTCGCAGCGAAGTTGGCCAGGGCGACGACGGCCAGCAGCGACGCGAGCACGCGAGGTTATGCGTCCTTGAGGTACGCGGCGGCAAGGCGTTTGGGAGCGCGCGCGAGCCATGCCTCGACGATGACGTCGGCAAGCATCCGCCGCGAAATCTTGTCGAGGCGTACTAACACGGCCGCATATCCCTCGAAGTGCGGCGTCGTGAAGAAGACGCCGGGATCGTTCGCCAGCAGCACGTCCTTCATTTCGAGATCGGCCGTGCGCACACCCAGGATCGGCCCCTTCGGTGCCCGCGCACCAAGGGCTTCGAGATCGGATCGCCGCAGCGGCCGTTCCCACGCGAAGAATTTCTTATTGACGAGCCAAGCGGCGGTGCCGCTGGCCGAAGCGGTTTCGCTCGTGCCTGGCAGCGCGAGCGAGATGCGGCGGACGTCGTTCCACGAGGCCACGGCTAACCGACGCCTCGTTTAATTGGAAGGCGACGCGGGGGCGTGCGGCGCTTTCGGCTGCGTCTGCGCCCGCAGTTGCCCGCAGGCCGCCGCAATGTCGCGTCCCATGTTCTGCCGCACGGTGACCGGAACGCCCGCCGCATCCAGGACCGCGGCAAACGCCCAGATCTTCGGGTCGGCCGTAGCGCCGAACGGTCCGTCGGGCGTCGAGTTGTAGGGAATTAAGTTGACGTGATAGAGCGAGCCGCGCAGAAGCTCCGCCAGCTCGCGCGCGCATTCCTCGTCGTCGTTGACGCCGGCCAGCATGACGTATTCGAAGAACACCTTCCGCCGCGTCGCTGCTACGTAACGTTCGCAGGCCGCCATCAAGTCGGCGATCGGGAATTTCCGGTTCACCGGCATGAGGCTCGAGCGCAGTTCGTCGTTGGGCGCGTGCAGCGAGATCGCGAGATTCACTTGAAGGTGCTCGGAGGCGAACGCGTCGATCTTATCCGCCAAACCGACCGTCGAGATCGTGATGTGCCGGTGGCCCAACCCAAAGCCGTGCGGATCGTTGAGGATCGCGACTGCCTCCATCACCGCATCGTAGTTGTGGAACGGCTCGCCCATGCCCATGAAGACGACATTGGTGATGCGCTTGCCTTCGGCGGCGAGGTTGCGAGCGAAGTACCAGGCTTGGTCGAAGATCTCGCCTGCGGTGAGGTTGCGGCCGTAACCGGCCTGCCCGGTCGCGCAGAACGCACAGGCGAAGGCACAGCCGGCTTGCGACGAGATGCAGAGCGTGTTGCGGCCGCCGCGGTGCTCCATGAGCACCGCTTCGACTTCCTTGCCGTCGTGCAGGCGAAACAAACCCTTCGTCGTCTGCCCGTCGCGGGAGCGCTGCAGCGCGACCGTTTCGATCGCGGTAAACGCGATGCCCCGCTCGGCCGACGCCGCGCGCAGCTCCGCCGGCCACGTCGTTACCTCGCCGACGTCGCCGAGAAGCTCCTTCGTCGCGGCGCGGTAGAGTTGGCGCAGCCGGTACGGCTTGAGCTCGTAGCGGCGCGCGAAGTCGTCTACGTCTGAGAACCCGGCACGCGCGACGACGTCGCGCAGCCAGGCGTTGATCGGTTCGGCGGTCACGAACCGCATTGTATCACGCCCCTTTAGGGGCTCTCAAAAAGGCCTGCCTGGTGCACCGGGCTAGCCGGCGGCGGCTCGTCGAGTCTCGTCCGCACCGCTTTCAAGTCGTTCCAGACGAGGCGCTTGACGGCATCCATTTGGCCGCCGGTCTGGCGCAAGATGTATGCCGGATGGAAGGTGACCATCAAAGGGGTGTCGCGCGGGCCGATATACCAGCGCCCGCGCATTTTCGTAATGGCAAAGTCGGGCCCGAGAAACGACTTCGCCGCGGGCGCGCCGAGGGCGAGAATCGCCTCGGGAGCGACGATCTCTATCTGCTCGTCCAAAAATGCGCGGCAGTTCGCCATTTCGCCGGCATCGGGCGCCCGGTTGCGCGGCCCCCTGGGCCCGGGCAGCGTCGGCCGGCACTTGACGGTGTTACAGATGTACACCTCCGAACGCGGCAGGCCGATCGCAGCGAGCATCCGGTCCAGCAGCTGCCCCGCCCTTCCGACGAACGGACGCCCCAGCTCGTCCTCGGTTTCGCCCGGGCCTTCGCCGACCACCATCAAACGCGCGCACGGGTCGCCTTCGCCGTACACGTTGTTGCGCCGTTCGTATCCAATCGCGCACTTTCGGCATTCGCTTGCCGCTACGGCGCGTCGCGCGAGCAGCCCGGCGCGGCGCTCGCGCTCCGTCTCGCTCACGAAGACTCCTCGACTTTGCCCAGCACCACGGCTTCGCCCGACGCAACCACCTCACACGAGCCATCGTCCCGTTCGCTGACGAAGAACTCCAAACCGATCACCGCGTTTGCGTCGAGGATCTCGGCGCTGCGGCGGAGCGCTTCCAGCGCCTCACCGCGGAGCTGCTCGGCGTCGGTTAGGAACTCCGCAGCCGCCAGGCCGACGAGCATGCCCAGGCTTCGGAACGTCGCGCGCAGCCGGTTTCGCGGTCGCGACGCGCTGCCCGAAACGCTGCCCAGGCTGCGCACCGTGCGGTAGCCGTCGAGACGGTCGAACGTGACGATGTCGTCGCGGGCAATCACGCGGCCGGGCAGGCGATGCGGAAACGCCGAGCGCAAAGAACCAGCATGCCCGAGGTTTCACCGTCGGTGCTCATCATCCGCCTCGACGCAATCGGCGACGCCCTTGCGCTGACGCCGCTGCTCGCGGCGCTGCATTCGCACGCCATACCCGTGGACGTGGTCGTCCGCCCATACAACGCCGGCGCCCTCGCTCCGCGCGCCGCCCGCAGCTTGAAAATCGCCACCTTCGATCTGCGATCGAGCGCGCGGTCGAACGTTGAAGCGATCGAGGCGTTCGGCGCGGCCTTGCAGCCCAACGGGTATTCTCACGTTCTTGTCGCCACCGAAGACCCAGCTGGTTACCGCCTCGCCCGTGCGGTCGGCGCCCCGGTGCGCGCCGGCTTTGCCGACCCGCTCGGCAAGCCGCTGAAAGCGCTGTGGTCTCGCGGACTTCTCACCCAGAGCGTCTACCGCAGCGCCAGGCTCGACAGGCGCGCGCCGCACGAATGCGAGGTTCTCTTCGCGCTGGGCTCCACGCTGGTCGCAAAAGCGCGACCGACGCGCGACGTCGCGCGTTTGCGTCCCCTCGTGCTCGAACGCGAGTGCGAGCCCGAAGACTACGTCGCGCTGCAGGTCACGGAGAAGTGGGAACGCCTGGGAATCGCTCGCGAGGACGTCGTGGCGCTCGTTTCGCGCCTGCGTGGCTCCGTCACGCTGCGCCCCATCGCCGCAAGAAGCGAGGCGGCGTACGCGCAGAGCATCGCCGATGCGACGGGGATCGAGATCTCGTACTTCGACGACCTGGCTGCATGGAAAGCCGCGATCGGCGCCGCCTCCGCGCTCGTCGCTCCCGATTCGGGCGCGATGCACGTCGCAGGCATGATCGGGACGCCCGTGGTCGCCGTCTTCCCCCCGACGACCGGCTACGCGCTTCAGATCGCGCGCTGGGCGCCGTGGGCCGCGGCGCATCGGATCGTGCGCGCCGATGACGGCTGGCCCGCGCGCGCGAGCGAAGCGCTCGCGCCCTTGCTGGCGATCTAGCGGCAGGGGCCCGTGCGGCGGTACAGTTCGACGCCGCCGTCGCGCAGCACCGGAACGTATTGCCCGGCGCGCACGAGCTCGACCAGCGCCGCACCGTACTCCTGCAACCGCGCCGATTCGGGAAAATCGCGGTCGACGAGAATCAGGCACGCCATCGTCTGCACGTCGGGCGTTTCCGGCAGGAGGCGCGCGTACGGATTCTCCAGGGCGAGGTGCGTGTAGGCTTCTTCCTGCGTCGCGACGCCGACGCCGGCCGGCAGCGTCGCCAGCGCCCCGTCGAGAAGCGCGTCGCGCGCCTCCACCCGGCGCAGGTTCATCCCCGGGTGCAGCGGATCGGCAACGAGAAGCTCCAGACAACAGAGCGCGGCGCATACGGTTAGTGCGACGCGCGCGCGCCGCTCGCTCATCCCGCGCACGGCATAGGCAAAAGCGAAGAGAACGTAGCCGATCCACGCGCCCGCATAGTGCGTGCCGAGCGTAAACGTGGTCGGCATTCGCGAAAGCATTGCTTCCGCGAGCGGTGCCGCCGCGATCCACATCGCGCGCGAGAGAAACGGCAGGAAGAGCAGCGGCAAGAACGCGAGCAGCAGAAACCCCGCGCGCGCGAGCAGGCCCGGCACGATCGCCGCCGCGTCGGCGCCGCTCCAAGCGTAGAATCGTTCGGGCTGCCAACCCATGCGCGCATCGGCTGCCGCATGCGGCGCAATGACGGCGAAGAATGCGACGCTTACGACTATGCCGAGTGCGGCGACTGCCGCAGCGACGTTTCCGCGGGGCGAGCCGCGGAAGCGCCACGCGCCGATCGCGCCGGCGATGGCTAGGAAGATCGCCTGATCCTCTTTGATCGCGAGGGTGACGACGGCGCCGAGCAGCGTCCACACCGGCAGGCCCGCATCGAATGCGTACAGGGTCCACAGCACCGCGGCCGGCGCGAAACCGTTCTCGTGAAAATCGCCGAAGACCAGTCCGGCCAGGGCCGGATAGAGCAGCGTTACGAGGGCGGCGAGACGAGCGGTCTGCACGCCGGCCCGCGCGCGAACGAGACCGTAGACCGGCGGCGCAGCCAGCGCACCGGCGATCGCTTGAAGCCCAACGAGCACAAGCGGCGTGCGGACGACGGCAACCACGAGGCCGACGAGATAGAGAATGGGCGAGAAATGGAACGCCCAGTGGCTGCCTTCAACGGCATTGCAGAAACACCCGAACGCGCTGGCCGCGGTCTGCGCGAAGATGCCGAAGTCCACGAGGTTGCGGTGCACGGCGTACTTGAGCGCGCCCAGCCCCGTGAAGACGGCCGCGTAGAGCAGGCATCCAAGCCAGAGCAGTCTATCGCGCACGGCGCTGCTGAAGATACGGCCAGACGAAGGTTTCGATCCCCCCGTCGAGCACCTCGGCGACGTTGCCGGTTTCCACGCCGGTGCGGTGGTCTTTCACGAGTTGGTACGGCTGGAGAACGTAGGAGCGAATCTGCGACCCCCACTCGTTGGCTTGCCGTTCGCCGCGCAAGTCGGAGAGTTTACGATCGCGCTCCTCGGCGGCGCGGACTACGAGTTTTGCGCGCAGGATGTTCAACGCGACCTCGCGGTTTTGGGCTTGCGACCGTTCCTGCTGCGAGGCTACCGTAAGCCCAGTCGGAAGATGCACGACGCGCACCGCCGATTCGGTCTTGTTCACGTACTGGCCGCCCGCGCCGCCCGACTTGAACGTTTCGACGCGCAGGTCGTCGGGCTTTATCTCGACCTCAGCGTTCTCGCCGGCTTCGACTTCGGGGATGACGTCGACGGCTGCAAACGAGGTGTGACGCCGGTGCGCCGCGTCGAACGGCGAAAGGCGCACGAGCCGGTGAACGCCGCGCTCGCTCTCCAGCATGCCGTACGCGTTGCGCCCGCGCACGAAAAACGTGACGGATTTCAGGCCGGCCTCGTCAGCCGGCGATTCGTCAACGATCTGCGTCGAGAAGCCCCTGGCTTCGGCCCAGCGCAGATACATGCGCGCGAGCATCTGCGTCCAGTCTGCGGCGTCAACGCCGCCCGCGCCGGCGAAGATGCTGACGATCGCGCCGTGCGAATCGAACTCCCCGCTGAAGCTCGCGGCCATCTCGAGAGCTTCGACGTCGTTCTGCGCCCGCTCGATGCTGCGCTCCGCCTCGCCGGCCGCCGTTTCGTCGTCGCCGAAGAGCGCGAGAAGCTCGCGCGCCTCGCTTAGCGCATCGGCGATGCCGTCAACGGCGGCTGCGTGCTCGCGAAGCTCCGCAAGTTCCTTCATCACGCGTTGGGCGGCGTCGGGGTCGCTCCAGAATTCCTGCGAGCGCGAGCGCTCGTCGAGCTCGGCTATTCGCCGCCGCTTTGCGGCGTCGTCAAAGACGCTCCTTGAGCGCGGTTAGGCGCTCGTCGAGCCGGGTGATAGCCGTCGTTTGCGTCTCGCTCATGTGGGCCGTCGCTTCTGCTCCGGCGGCGCGCGCACCCCTTGCGCCGCTGCGGCGCCGTCGTGAACGAAGCGCACGCTACCATGATGGAGGTTCACGATGTACCTACAACCGCTCGAGGGCTCACTCGGCCCCAACGCGCTCGCGACGCCCGCCGGAAACGCCGACGGTGAGGGCGGGCTCTTGCAAGGATCTCCGTTTGCCGGTTCGCCCGGCGACAACATATCGCGCTTCGTTCCGCCCTGGCAAAACGCTAGCGCAAGCGCTCCCTACGAAGGCGCGCCGTTCGGCGCACCCGGCTCGGCCCAAGGCGCGTTCGGCCCGCTCATGGGCCTGCTGCAGCAGCTCGTGCAGATGCTGCAATCCATGATGGGTTACGGCGGCGGCGCACCGTACGGCAACGGCGGCTGCCCGCCGTATGGCGGAGGCGAGCGCTACTTTCAGAACGCGAACGGATCGAGCGAAGGCGACCCGCATCTGTCGTTCAACGGCGAAAAGTGGAACGCCATGGGTTCCCAGCCGAACTTGCTCAACTCCAATTCGTTCGCCGGCGGATTTCGGATCTCCACGCAGGCGACGGCGCCGAATGCCAAAGGCGTCACGTGGAATCGGTCCGCAACGGTCACGCTAGACAACGGCGCCACGACGGTCTCCTTGAACAGCCAGGGAGAACCGACCGTTACGAGCGACGGGCGGCAGATGGCGATCGAGCGCGGTCAGACGCTCTCGCTCGGCAACGGCGAGTCCGTGACGTACCAGCGTAACGGATCGCTCCTCGTCACGGCTGAGAACGGGCAGGGCGGCCGCATTGCAACGACCCTCTCCGCGCAAGGCAACGGCGTCAACGTTGACGTCACCGCGCACGACGTGGATCTCGGCGGCGCGCTGGTCAACCGTTACGACCACGATCGCGATCGCGATCCCCGACCGGTGCCGTCGCCGTTCGGCGGACCGGTGCCCCTCCCGATTGAGGGGCCGGAGCCGCTGCCGATTCAAGGACCGGTGTCGGGACCAATCATCGATCCCTATCCCGTCTCGCCGCTCGGCGTGCCGCAGCCCGCGCTGTAGGTGCCACGATACCGGGCTCGCGGCGCGCGAGCCCGGTATCGTTTGCGTTCCTACGACCTTTGTCGACCTCTTTAAAATCGCGGCAAGGCGAACGCCCGCTCTGCTGCTTACCCGAAACCCTGAGGATTGGCAGGGAGCGGCGCAGGGAAGGTGTCGCGGGCGGATAACTTTGTCTCTTTCACCCGCTAGGCACTCTCTAGCTACTCCTTACACAAGAGGTTGATGCGTTATGTATAGGCTCTCGCGGCTGGCCGGCGCACTTGGTTGCGTCGCTTCGCTCGCAATGGTGGGCTGTTCTGCTAGCGGCGGCATGTCGCCGTCCACGGGCTCCACGATGGTTCAGCAGTCCGCACAGAAAGGCGTCCCCACAGGCCCCGATTGGAAGTATGAGGGCGGCGTTCTTTACCACACCCCGCATTACATGGTCACGCGCTCGGCGGCCAGCCAGGCTAAGCCGAACATCGTGCTGACGTACTACAACGGGCCGGTGCTCGTTAACCCGAAGCAGTACTACATCTTCTGGGGTTACAAGACGTTCGGCGACACCTACAAAGTCAAGAAGCTGCTGAAGTCCTACTCGAAGAACTTGGGCGGGAGCCAGATCAGCAACGTCCTCACCCAGTACTACGAGAAGGTCGGCAGCACGACGACCTACATCAGCAACCCGACGAATCAATTCGGCGGGATCTGGGAAGATGACGCAGTGACGGTTCCGGCACACCCGACCGACGCGCAGGTCATTGCCGAGGCGATCAGAGGCGTTGCGCATTACGGCTACGATCCCAACGGCTCGTACGTCGTCGCGACGCCGACCGGCCACAGCACGAGCGGCTTCGGCACCTCGTGGTGCGCCTATCACGGTTCGACGTACAGCGGCGGCCATCTCGTCTCTTACACGAACCTGCCGTACATGCCGGATGCCGGCGGCAACTGCGGCGCGAACTTCGTCACACCGCCCTCGGACGAGAGCGGATCGGATGAGGGAGTTACGATCGTCGAGGGCCATGAGTACGCCGAGTCGGTAACCGACCCGAGCCCGGGCAGCGGCTGGTACAACAACTTCTACGGCGAGATCGGCGACATCTGCGCTTGGCAGAGCATCCAGAACGATCCGTTCCGGAAGAAGTCCTACACGATGCAGCCGGAGTTCAGCAACGCATCGCAGTCGTGCGTGCACTCGTACTAGACTAAGGCTCAGTATCGAGCGGCGCAGGCCGCAAGGAACACCTCGAAAAAGATGGGCCGCCCGGCATCGGGCGGCCCATCCTCGCTTTCATACCTTTCGCCCGGCTGCCCAGGTAGCAGCCAACCGGAACCGGAACCCTTCACAGATGCCGGCTTCTCGGATCGCCGGACACACTTATGAAAGGTTTCCTATGAAGCACGCAGCAATCGCGGCGCTCGGCGTTACCGCCCTTCTTCTCGGCCTCATGGCCGCCCCCGTAGTCTCGAGTGCGGATCCCATGCCCGCACCCACGCCGGTTCCCATGGCAAAACCGGACTTCTCCTCGATGACGTTTTTGACGGGCACCTGGAGCTGCACGCAGATGCTGCGTGGAAAGCAGCGCCCCGACACGAGCACTACGACGATCGGCATGGATGGAGCTTGGATGGTAACTCAAGATACCGCCCCGCCGTTCGATCAGTATCGCACCGCTACGATCAGCAGCACGACCTACACGGGCTACGACCCCACGACGAAGCAATGGATTCAGACTGGGGTGGACAGCAGCGGCGCCTACTTCACGAGCACCTCACCCGGCTGGCAGGGCAGCGTCATCACGTGGACCACCAAGGGTCTCGACGGCAGTTCCGGTCTCGACGTGGTCACGAAGAACAGCGACACGCAGACCACCGACGCCTCGACGTCGACCGACGCGCAAGGGAACGCCACCAAGACGACGATCACCTGCACGAAATCTGCGAGCTAACGTTATAAGAGCGGGGCGCAAGCCCCGCTCCTTCTTTACGGCACCGTGAATCCGGTCATCGTCGGCGTCATCACCTTCAGCTGCCTCTTCGCAGGCGCGCTGCTCGGCTCGGTTCTTCGCAACCGGCTGCCGGGGCATCATCTCCGCGACGACTCCCGTCACCTCATCGAAATCGGCCTGGGCATTATCGGCACCATGGCCGGTCTCGTCCTCGGTTTGCTCGTCGCATCGGCGTCAACGTCGTACAACGAGCAGCGCAGCGAGGTGCTCGACGCGGCTTCGAAGATCATCCTCCTCGACCGCGTTTTGGCACACTACGGACCGCAGGCGCAGGACGCGCGCGCCACGCTGCGAGTCGCCGTCGAACAAGCCCTGGTTCGGACGTGGCCCCAAGAGAGTGGATCGCAGCCGACGGCTCCGGCGCGTGCGGGGGGCGGCGAAGCGGTGCTCGACGCGGTCGAGGCGCTCTCCCCGAAGACCGAGGAGCAGCGCTCGCTCAAACCGCAGGCCGCTAGCCTCGTCATCGATCTCGCGCGCGTTCGCTGGCTGATGTTCGAGCAAGGCGCAGAGTCCATCTCGGTTCCGCTGCTGGTTCTGCTCGTCTTCTGGTTTACGATCACGTTTCTCGGATTCGGGCTGTTCGCTCCGTCGAACCCAACGGTGATCGTAGCGCTCGCGCTCTGCGCACTGGCCGTCTCGGGTGCCGTCTTCATCACCTTGGAGATGTACACGCCATTCGAGGGGATCGTGCGCCTCTCCAGCGCTCCGGTGCGTGAGGCCCTGCTCCACCTCGGCCGCTAATCCCTAGCGTGTGATTTTTTCCCGCGCTCCAGCGAATAACTAGACTGCAATGACCGGCACCGACGCTCAGGCCACATTCGTAGAGCGCCTGGAACGCCACCGCGGCATCATCGCCACGGTGGCTCAAGCCTACTGCCGCAATCGGACCGATCGCGACGACCTCATCCAGGAGATCCTGATCCAGCTCTGGCGCGCGTACCCGCGCTTCGACGGCCGTTCGAGCTTTTCGACGTGGACGTACCGCATCGCCGTCAACGTGGCCATCTCGTCGTACCGCCGAGAGATGCGCGCGACCGCGGCGAGCGCGGCCACGCTGGAGCGCCAGCGCCGCGAGGCCGCGAGCCGGCGCGGCGAGTCCGGCGACGATCGCCTCACGCTCGCACTCGAGTTCGTCGAAGGGCTCGACGAGCTCAACCGAGCGCTGATGGTGCTGTACCTCGAGGAGTTGCCGTACGCGGAGATCGCATCCGTGCTCGGGATATCGGAAACCAACGTAGCGACTAAAATCAGCCGGCTCAAGCAGCGGCTGCGGCGTGAAGTCGCCGCTAGAACGGCCGGCAAGAACGGAGACGAACGTGGAAGTTGAAGAGCTCAGAGCGCTGCTGGCCGAAAACAACCGGGCGCTCGAGGCAATCGTCCGCCGCAATTTGGAGATCCTGACCCAAGCCGGCGTCGGCAAAGCCGCCGGCGCGTTGACGCGGCTGGCACGCGGGATCTGGCTCGAGGTCGTCATAGATTTCGTCGCACTCCTGGCGATAGGATCGTTTGCGGCCGATCACGCGCGCGAAGTTCGATTCTTCGTACCGGCCGTGGCGCTCGGCGCCTACGCCGTCGCCATCATCGCCGGCGCCGTCGCGCAGCTGGTCGCAATCCACGACATTACCTACGACGAGCCGGTCGTCGCGATCGCGCGGCGACTCGAGCAGCTCAAGCTGCGGCGCATACGCAGCACGCTGCGCATCCTGCTCTTCGCGCCGCTCATGTGGGTGCCGCTGTTCGTGGTCGCGCTGCAGGCATTCTTCGGAGTGGATGTCTACGCGGCCGGCTGGGAATGGCTTTGTGCGAATCTGCTATTCGGCCTCGCCGTAATTCCGCTAGCGGTGGCGATCTCGCGCCGGTATGGGTCGAAGCTGGCCCGCATCGCGCCGCTGCGCGGCCTCACCGACGACATCGCGGGGCGCAGCCTCGTCGCCGCGCAGGACCACCTCGATGCAATACGCCGTTTTGAAGAGGCCGTCTAAGGCCCACTCAGCCAGTTTTCGATCGCCGCGAAGAGCGCCGGATCGAGGTACGACGGCGCGTAGTACTCGCCGCCGGTTGAGGGTTGACCCGGCGGGAGCTTTATGAAGAGATGGTCGTCGTCGGCGAGCATCACGAGCGTCACCCGGCGGCCGGCCGTGCGCGCGGCCGCGACTAGGCGCGGCGTGTCCGCAGCGAGCACCTGTATGTCCCTGCCTCCTTGGACGATCAGGATCGGGCACGGCACGGCCGCAATCAACGTTACGGGATCGATGCCGAACGAACTGCGCAGCCACGCGTTGCCCGCACCCGGGCGCTTGCCCGCAGTGATCGCGTCGATTTCGGTCTGCTCTTTCTGCGTAACGGCCGCGCGGTCGGCAGCGGTCGCGGTTCGAAGGCTCTGCTGCATCAGCAGACGCTCGAGCGGAATCGCCGGCGGCGCGAGCAACACGATGCCGCGCAAATGCCCGTCCGCGATTGCGACGCTGGGCGCGAGCTCGCCGCCTTCGCTGTGGCCGAGAACGAAGATGCGCGAGGGGTCCATGCCCGGCTGCGACCGCAGGTACGCGACCGCGTCGAGCGCGTCGGCCACGAGCCGGTCGCGCACTGGGAACGTTCCGCCGCTCTTACCGCACGAGCGCTTGTCGTAGCGCAGCACCGCATAGCCGTCGTTCGAGAGCGCGTTGGCGAGCTGCGCAAATATTTTGTTCGGCCCGATCGTCTCGTCGCGGTCGTTGCAGCCGCTGCCGTGGACGAAGACGAACCCGGCCAACGGCGCCGCAGCGACGCTCGGCACGGTGAGCGTGCCCGCAAGCGAGACGCCGTCGTCCGCGGATATCGCGACGTCGCGCGACGCGTACCGCGGCGACGGCAGCGGCACCGGCGTCGGCAAGACCGGCCGCGGCAAATCGGCGATCGCCGTTCGATGCGACAGCAGCACGATCGAGAACTGCTGCGCCGGCAGGTCGAGACGCTGCAGCACGCCGCTCGCCGGATCGAACTGCAGCGTTGCCGACGTGCCCTGCATGGAAATCGTCAGCGACCCAGGGCTGCGCGCGACGACGGTGACGGGAACGGCTTCGAAGGTGCCGCAGACGCACGCGAACGTGATTCGCGTTGCGCCGGTTGCCAGCAGCGTGGCTGGGATTTGGGCGAAGCCCGCCACCATGTTGTCGTTGACGACGAATGGAGCATCCGGCTTTGCCGCGATCGTCGCGGCGGCCTCACCCTGCGTGACCGTCGCCGCCCTGCCGTCGAAACTCACGACCGCGTGCTTCCCATAGGCATCCACCGAATACGCGATCGTTGCGAAGGTCGCTTCGTCTATGCTGCGCTCCGACACCAGCGCGGCCCCGGCAAGCGATGCGCTCTCACCCACTCGAATCGCGCCGCCGTCGCGATGCACCACGATCGTGCTGCGGCCGATCGCGCCGGCGCCGACGCGCATCTCATAGGCATAGGTGCCGTTGGGAAGCACCGCGTTCGCCGGCGGTGCGGCCGTCATCGCACCGGCGGCCAGGGCCAGTAATGCCGGGAGCGCTCTCACCGCTAGCGCATCGAGGACAGTTGAATCTTTATCGGATCGAGATTCACGCGCACGAAGCCCGTCTGAGGACGGTCGAGATCCACAATCATCTCCAGGACGAGCACGCAGACGAGGACGTATGCCAGCCCCAGCACCTGCGGGCTTTCTCCGGCTCGCGCGAAGCTGAAGCCGATCAAGGTAGCTCCGATAACGACGAGCACGATCGTCAGAGAGACGATCGTGGTCGGGACGTGATGGGTGAGGGCCGCCAACTGTGCAGCCGATACGTCGATCGTCTCGTTGAGCGTCGTTACGAGAAGGGAACGGCCCAGATCGTTGGGCTTGGCGCGCAGCGCTCCCGACGCGATCGTCCAGAGTTCGGCCTGCTCCGCGTCGCTGCGCGCCTGCGCCGCGCGCAGATCCCCCGGTGAGAGCTTCGTCTCGTAGGCGTGGAGGCGCGTCGCCGTGTAGTCGGTCAGCACGGCGCGGAAACGCTTCGTCTGCGGCGCCGGAAGCTGATCGGCCCGCAGCCACGTCGTGCCGATGGCGTTTGCCTCGGTGACGACGAGACCGCGGCGCGCATCGAACCGCCCCTCGGATTGCGAGAACGAGATCCCCAGCATGAAAGCAACGAGGCCGACGATGCCGCCCTGGATGACGTTCCAGGTGTTGTCCTCAATTTTCGTGCGGTCGACGAGCCTCTTACCGAACCGGGCAGGCAGATCGATTGCCAGCATCAGCAGGACGAGCAGGCTGAGCGGCAGCAGCCACGGGCTCCAGTTGAAGAGCAGATTGCTCAGCATCGGCTTGCGCAAGTCTCAACGACCGGCGCCGAGGTCGCCGGCCTAGACATCTTCGACAGCCGGCCCAATCCCGGCCGGAAGGGAGGCCGGCGAAGCCGCGGCTACGAGTTTCGTCTGCATGGCATCCTCCTGGCGCGCCGAGTTCTGGGAAGCGCTTGGCCGCCCTCCTTGCGCCGGAAATCAACCGTAGTCATCATCTACGTGCGACCGATGCGCGGGATTTTTGTCGCAGCCGCGGGAAAATCCGTGCCAAACAACCGGCTACTTTTAAGGAGAAACGCACGATGCGATGTAACACGATCGCGGTCCGGGCGTTGTACGTTGCGGCCGCCGCGCTCGCGCTCTCGGCCTGCAGCGCCGGCGGATCCGGCGGATCGACGCCGCCCACCGCCAACGACACCGGCGCGCAAGCCTTCATCAAAGCGATTCATCGCGATTCCGGCAGCGGCAAGATCCAGCACGTCGTCATCATCGTGCAGGAGAACCGCAGCTTCAACAACCTCTTCATGGGCGTCAAGGGCGCCACAACGCAATCATACGGTTACGATACCCACGGCAACAAAATCACGCTGCAGCCGGTTGGCCTCGAAACGACCTGGGACATCGCCCACGACTCGTGGGACTTCCTGGCCGCCTGTAACGGCACCGGAAGCTACCCCGGAACGGATTGCCAGCAGAACGGGTTCGACAACGAGTACTGGGGGTGCGGGCACTACGGCAACAAGTGTCCGAACGCAAACCCGCCGTACAGCTACGTGCCGCGAACCGAAACGGCGCCGTATTTCGAGATGGCGAAGTATTATTCGCTCGCCGATCAGATGTTCGCCTCGAACTTCGATGCGAGCAGCTTCATCTCACACCAGTACATCATCGCGGGGCAGGCTGCCTCGGCAGTGAACTATCCCAACGGCGCGTGGGGCTGCGACGGCGGCTCCGGCGAGATCGTCGCAGAGGTGGGGCCGCAGCGCCAAGTGCCTAACGGATACGAGCGGCCGTGCTGGGATTACACGACGCTCGGAGACGAGCTCGACGGCGCCGGCCTGCCGTGGGCGTTCTACACCGCGTCGCTCAACGGCGACGGCAACATCTGGAGCGCGTACCAGGCGGTCAACCATATTTACAACGGCCCCGACTGGAAGCAAGACATCATCACGCCGCAGACCAACTTCTACGGCGACGTTGCGAACGGCAAGCTCCGGACGGTGAGCTGGATAACGCCTACGTGCGCAAACTCCGATCACGCCGGTTGCGGTTCCAACACCGGGCCGTCGTGGGTCACGTCGCTCGTAAATGCAGTCGGTGAATCGAAGTACTGGAACTCGACCGCCATCTTCATCATGTGGGACGACTACGGCGGCTGGTTCGATCCGGTCGGCCCCGCGCTCGTAGACTACGACGGCTTGGGCATGCGGCTTCCGCTGCTCTGCATCTCGCCGTACTCGAAGAAGGGACACGTCGCGCACACGCCCTACGAGCATGGAAGCATCCTGCGCTTCGTCGAGGATCAGTTCGGGCTCGCACGCCTGACGGCCAGCGACAGCCGCGCGAACTCGCTGGTGCCGGACTGTCTCAACCTGAGCCAGACCCCTCGGAAGTTCCATAAGATCAAGGCGCCGCTGGATCAGACGTACTTCATGCACCAGCCGCTGGACAATCGCCCGCCCGACGGCGAATAACGCGTACGGGCGGGCTTCGGCCCGCCCTACATCTTTACTTTGGCGGTCGTGATCATCGTCTTGCCGCCCTGAACGCTGATCGTAACGGAGGTCTGGGCTTGTCCCGGATCTCCAACCATAAAGACGGCAGTTTGCACGGGCGACGTGATGTGCGATTTTTCCGAACCTGCCGGCATGTGCTGTTGGTACCACGCGTAAACTTTGTCGAACGAGTCGTCGGTTGACATCACGGAACCGGCAGCGCTCTGACCCATGTTCGAACTGCTTCCCGAAGCCTGCGTCACGGCGCCCGGGTAGGAGGGCGCTTCACCGCTCGCAGCGGTGGTCGCCATCGCGTCCGCGCCGGTCGCCGCGGCGCTCGCGCTGGCCGAAGCGCTTTGATCCGAACTCTGCGAAGATTTACCCGTGCAAGCCGGAACCGCGAGCAGCGCCGCTATGACGACGAGCGATGTGCCGAGAGTGCGCATGAACGATATCTCCTTCCGAAGTACGGCAGCGCTCCCGAAATCTGACGAGCGCTTGCCCAGTATGCTCCCAGACTATAACAGCAAAGCGGCACCCTGGCAAATACGCTCGCTTCGCACGAGAATGCGAGCGTGCGCACGGCATGAAAGAAACTGACCGAGCGCCGAAGCGGACGCTCAATGAGAAGGCTTGCCGTCGCCATCATCGGTCTCGTCGCGCCCACGCTGGCAGCGTGCGACGGCCCAGCGCAACACGCCGTTCTGCCGTCGGGCGCGTTCGCACCGCTGCGCTCGCACGGACCGAGACCGAATGCGATCGCGTTTACGTTTACCACGCTCGACGATCAAGACGACCTTACGTTCAACGAGCTTCTCGGCATCAACAACGAAAGCAAGATTTCCGGCTACTACGGCAGCGGCGCTTACGGCCACCCCAACGACGGCTACATCATCTACCCGCCGTACGGTCAAACCAGCTACCGCAACGAGGAGTATCCCGGCGCCACCGGTACGCAGGTGACGTCGTTGAACAACACTCATACGATCGCCGGGTTCTACGCCGACAAGCACGGACGCATATTTGGATTCATCCAGTACAACGGGCTTTGGTTCAACTACCAATACCCGAAGGCTCGCGGCACTGGAAGCGCGACCGAACTCCTCGGCATCAACGATGCGGGGATCGCCGTCGGCTCTTATTCCGCGGCGTCGCTGGATGGTGCCTTCGAACTGGACGAAGCGACCGGGGAGTACGTTACGATCGACCCGGGCGGCGGAGCGACGAACGTTGTGGCAACCGGCATAGACGGCGTCGGCGACGTCGCCGGTTACTTCACGAGCAAGAAGGGCGTCGTCGTCAGCTTCCTTCTGCGTAAGGGCATCTATCGGGAGTACTCCTACCCGGGTTCGTCCGACACTGAAGCACGGGGCATCACGCTGCAGGATCGCATCGTCGGTTCGTACGTCGACCGCTCTCACAAGACGCACGGCTTCCTGCTGACCGATCCGCTGCAGCACGGCGGAGCCTGGCAATCCATCGACGATCCCAAGGCCGCTGGGAAGACCGTCGCAACGAGCATCAACGTGCACGACGACATCGTGGGCTACTACCTCGACGCCTCCGGAAACACGAACGGCTTCCTGGCAACGCCTAAGGCGCCAAAGCGGTAAGGAAGGTGCGCGCGGCGAACTCGGCCGCGTGAAGTTCGCGGCATCGCTCGTTTTCATCGCGCTGCTCGCAGGCTGCGCCGGCGTTCGCACCGGCGCGTTGCCGAGCTCGTCGAATCTTTCCGCAGCGCGGAACAACCCCGACAAGCGCGGCAAAGTGTCGCTCTACGACGACACATTCGGCGACGCGACGCCGCAGGGAATCGCGACCGGGCCCGACGGCGCGCTTTGGTTCGCCGACGGCGGGAACGACGTCGTCGGCCGCATCACGACGGGAGGCTCGTTTACCAACGAGTTCGCACCGGGCGCGGAGTTGTCAGGCGGCATCACCGCCGGCCCCGACGGAGCGCTCTGGTTTACGATCCAACAATCCGGCGGCGGGATCGGGCGGATCACGGCGGCAGGCGCCGTGACGCTCTACGCGGATGCCGGCGGATCCTACACGCAAGGCATTACTACCGGCCCCGACGGCGCGCTCTGGTTTGCCGAGTCGAACGGCACGGTCGGCCGCATCACGACCTCGGGACGCGTCAAGCACTTCACGGTTGCGCCGGCCAACGCCGAGTTGGACGGGATCGTCACCGGATCCGACGGCAACCTGTGGGTCACGCAGTTCGTCGTAGGCGGCAGCCGGCTGTCCAATCAGGTCATCCGTCTTGCGACGAACGGCAAGCATCGCGCGTATACCGTCGGATCCGGGCCGGCCTCCATCTGCGCCGGTCCCGATGGAGCGCTCTGGTTCACGGAAGTAGGCGCGGACGCAATCGGACGCCTGACGACGAGCGGCTCGTACCGCGAATATACGACGAAGTACGGGTCGTCCGGCATCGCAGCAGGGCCGGACGGCGCGCTCTGGTTCACCACCGGGACGGCGCGGATAGGGCGCATGACCACGACGGGAAAGGCCTCGTTCTATTCGGTCCCTGCGAGCAGTCCCGACCTCGGCGCCATCACCGCCGGCCCCGACGGGGCGATGTGGTTCACAAGCGCGCTCGGACCGCCCGCGATCGGACGCGTCACGACGCACTAGCGCTCGCCGGCGGCGCTTACCTTGCGTAGTCGGCTAAATGATTGTTCTGCGAAACGTACGTCCACGCGTCGCCCGACACGTGTATCGCGCCCGAATACGGCGTGCTCAACTCGAGGACGAGCCCGAAGAAGAGCCCGATCGACCCGGCGATAAGGCCCGTCATTGCCATCTGCACGACGACGTTCTCGACGCCGAAAAGAAATACGAACGCCAAAACCATCATCGCGCCGAGAATGAGGGCCTCCAACATTCCTGCCGGGAGCCGGCTCTTACTTTGAAGCTGCCGCAGGCGCCGGGCATCGCCGATGTTGCGGAGGCTGCCGAGCAGTGCGGACCGCAGCGTGTTGTTCTCCAGCGCAGCGGCGGCATTCGCCGTCTTCGGCGGCGGCATCGTCACCGTCATGTCGATCGCTCGACGGATGAGTTCCGGCGCGCGGAGATCCTCCCCACCGGATCCCGACGGCGGCAGCTCGACGTGCTGCACGTCGAGAGCGTAACGGGCAATCATCTGCTGCAGCTGCCGGTGCTGCGGCTCCGGCCAGCGTGCCGCAAAGTTGAAGGCGTCTGCTACGTACCCGGCTTCTAGATCGGTCGTTTGCTGCGCCGACTCGAACCCCGTCCAAACGGTTCCGACGAGAAAGCCGAGCACGACGGAGTACAGGACGCCGACGACCGCAACGAGGTACCCGGCAACGTCGTGCTGTTCCTTAAGGCCGGCCGGCGGAACGAAGTACCGGAAAACGACGTGAGTAGCGACGGCGACGCCGGCGAAGAGCAGCGCATAGAGCGGTAGCGCCGCTAAAACGGGAAGCTGCGAGAGAAGCGGCATCAGAGCGAAAGGGAGAATACCGTGCCGTTTCCGCTCGAAAGCGAGAGGCCGGCCTCGCTGCTCGTGCCGTAGAGCGTATGATTGATGTAGGCGAGGCCGGCTGCCGGGTTACCACCGTCGGAGCCGCCTGCAAACTGGTGCAGCTGAACCTCGCTGCCCGTCTTGGTGATCTCGTAGAGCGTGCCGTTGCCGTGCCCGGAAGAGACGGTTCCTCCGAAGTACGTCGTGCCGTAGAGCGCCCCATTGATCGCTACGAGGTTTCCGTACGGGCTTGCGCCGTCCGAGCCGCCTTTGAAACGGTGGACGACTCGTTCGACACCCTTGGGACTTATCGCGAAGACCGTCCCGTTACTCTGGCTCGCCGTTCCGCCGTAGACCGTCGTGCCATAGAGCTCGCCGCGCGCGTCCACGAGCGTCGTCGCCGGCGTCTCGCCGTCCTTGTTTCCTTTGAAGCTGTAGAGCACGTGCTCCGTGCCGGCAGTCGTCAGGCTGAAGACGGTTCCCGCCGTGGCGGTGCCGCCGCCGGCCGTCGTTCCGTAGAGCGTGTTGTGCACCACGATCAGTCCACCCAGGGGTGAGCTTCCGTCCGCGCCGCCTTTGAAGCTGTACAGCACGTGCTCGACGCCGCCCCGATTCACGGTGAAAACGGTGCCGGCGTCGTGCTTCCCGCCGAAGTACGTGGTGCCGTAGAATATCCCGTTGTAGAAAAGGAGCCCCGCGTAGGGATTGGCGCCGTCGGGCTTTCCCGTAAAACGATGTAAGACGCGCTCGCCGCCGAACTTCGTCAACTCAAAGACCGTGCCGTTCCCGACGCTGCTGGACCCGCCGCCGCCGGTTTCGGTCGTGCCGTACAGACGCCCGTTAACCGAGAGAACGCCCGCCATGGGATTCGCTCCGTCGTTCCCGCCCGCGAAATTATATACGGCGCTCTCGGCGCCGGCCGGAGTCATTTCAAAGACGGTGCCGCAACCGTGCTGGCCGCACGCGCCGGTGCCCCCCGCAACCGTAGTGCCGTAGAGTTTGCCGTTAAGCGAAACGAGGCCGGCGGCGGGATCGGCGCCGTCGGGAGCGCCTTGAAAAACGTAGAGACTCTGGAAGCCGCTGCCCGTGAGCGGCTGCTGACGCGCAAAGGCGTTTTGAGCAGCCGGCAGCGACGCTACTCCGGGCGCGCAGCCCGCAACGAGAAGGCAGCAGATAGCGAGAACGGCGATACGCATCATGCCTCTTCTAATAGGCTTCCGGCAGCCGGCTCACCTCTTGCCTTGCTCGTTAGAGCGATCGGCTCCGCGTTACGAGGGGTTGTAGAGCGCCGACGCGCTTGCCGCAATGAAGATGGCGACCGCAAAGACTCCGATGATCGCCAAGCTGAGCGCGAGACTACGCCGGCCCGACGTCGCCTGCTTCCAGCCGTTGACGACCCCAAGCACGCCGGAAACGACGACCAGCGCGAACGCGACGTTGAGGCGGCCGGAGAACTGCGCGGCGGCCGCATCGCGCTGCCAAGCGCCGCTGCCGGCGAGAAGACGATCTACCCAAATCCAGACGCCGCCCATCATGAAGACGATAAACGCTCCCGCCGCGAGCGCTACCCAACCGCGCCGCTTCACCTTCGCGACGTCCTGCAGAGGAATGCCGCACTTCGGGCATCTCTCGCCGTCGTTATAGACCTGATTGCATCGCGGACAGATCGTCACGAGCGCGCGATCATCGCGAGGAGTGCGAAGATTCCAAGCAGCGCGATAAGCCCCGCGAGCATGACCGCCAAAGAAATGCGCCTGCGATCGTACTGCTTTCCTAGCGCGCGGAGGTTCCGGCGATGTTCGATGACCGCCAGCGCCAGCGACACCAAGCCGATGCAAACCATGATGAAGCCGAACTCGGGCAGCCCGACGATGCTGTGGTGCTTGTCGCTGCCCGGTATGGCTTCGGCGAACTTCTCGACGCCGAAACCGAACGTAATCAGCGAGGTCGCCGTTCTGATCCAGGCGAGCATCGTCCGCTCGAAGGCGGCGCGCGTTCGATCTACGGCAAGCGAGGTCGAGTCGTCCAAGGCGTGCGTCACGTGGCTTCTACCTCCAGGTGGCGCAAGCTGTTCGCGCCCGGGAAGCGGGTTCCCGGCGATAGCCGCTAACGATGGTCGAACCAGCGGTATTGCAGCGCCGCGCCGATCGTTGCGAACCGCTGGCCGAAGCGGCCGGTCAACCAGTGCGACCACGCTAGTTTTGCCGAGAGACCCGAGCCCACCGGCTGCGAGTACGTCAGCCCGTAGCGCGAGTTTGCCAGGGTGTTCACGGCTGCAGCGCCGTTGATGCTCGTGGCGCCGCCCGAGTAGTAGTTCGCATCCGCAGCGAGCCACTGGCCAGGCCGAAAATTATACCCGGCGTGAAACTGAAAGATATCCAATGGCGCCTGCCGCAGCGTCCGGCCGCCGAAATAGGCGTCGTTCGCTCCAAAGAGCCACAAGCCGGCGGAAAAGTCGGCAAACCATTTCCCAAGCGGCTGCTCGACGCCGATTTCGGGCTTGAGCGTCCAGCGGTTCGAGCCGGGGTTGATGAGCTGGGTGCGGCTGTACGTACCGATCGGCACCAACAGCGTTAGGCTAACGCCAAGCGTCGTGCGCGGAGTGCGGCGGGCGAACTCCGCGGGCGTCAGCGCCGGTCCGAGCAGATTGACGCCGAAACGCGCGCGTAAATCGGCAAAACCGAAGCGCGAAAAGGCTTGCTGCTGACCGTAAACGGCTGCGCTGAGATGCCCGCCCACATAAGGAAGCATCACCGCCCAATCTCCCGTTCGGCTGCCTAGCCGAAACGTGTGCGTGAAGCTGAGGCTCGCCGTATTGATCGCAGGCCGCACGTCGCTAATGGGAAGCGATGGATCGACGGGAACGCTCCCCGTCGAGTTTGAAAAAACGCCGACGGCGAAGTTCGTGTCGATCGGCGAGGCGGAATAAGAGCGCGGCTCCAGCTCCTGCCCGAGCGCCGGGTGCGCGCCGGCAACAATCGCCGCCGCCAAGAGAACGCTCGTTCCAAACCCGGCAGCAAGACGAGTCCGACGCATTTTCGTTAGCGGCGCGCGATTTCGCGAGCCGCGCGCTCGCCGGAGATAACCGCGCCATTGATATAGCCCATGTCGTCATACGACGTCTGCTCGCCGGCAAAAAACAGATTGCCTTCCGGTACCGGCTCGATGCCGGCGAACCGAGTGTACTGGCCGATCCCATAATACGAATATGCCCCGTGGTGCCATGGATCGTGCGCCCACTCATCGAGGTACGCTACTCCGGTATACTGTTGCGCGAGCCCCGGATAGACGCGGTCGAGTTGGCGCACGTACTCGTCGGCAATGCGCTTTGGCGCCGGGCCGTGCGCCGCGGCCGGGAGCACCCCGCGACGGCCGCCGGGAAAACCGACGAGGATGCCGTACTCGCCCGGCTGCGCCGCGGAGACGTCCCACGACTCTTCGTACGGAAATTGCACGTACGAAGAGCCGTCGTAATGCTCGCGGCTCCACACCCGGCGCTTGAACTGCATGTGCAGCTTGGCATTGGTACCGAGCTGAAGGTTCTCGATCGCCACGCGCTTGAGGGGAGAGAGCTTGACGCGCCGCAGATCCACCGCGCGCAGCGTCGTGAACGGAATCGCAAAGCACACATCGTCGGCGACGACCTCGTACGAACTCCGTTCGGACGAGAAGGTGCAGGAATACGATCCGTCAGATCGCTCGCGCACGGCTACGAGTGCCGCGTCCGTTTGCACCGACCCCTTCGGCAACGCCGCAGCCATCCGCGCTGCGAGCTGATCGTTGCCGCCTTCGACGTGCAGCGCCTCGACGGTGCCGTCGATGTTGAACTTCCCGCGCCCCTCGAATCCCATCAGGTAGATGAGGTTGAGCGCGCTCTGCTCGCCGGGGTCTACGCCGTACTCGCCGACGCAGGCGTTCGCCAGGAGCTCGCCGAGCTTCGAGCTGCCGCCGCCCGGCACGTTGGCCTCGATCCATTCGGCAACGCTCGTGCGGTCGAGCACGCGACCGGCTTCCGTCGAGCGATCGTGCGTCGTCGGGTACCCCGCGGCTGCGGCCGCCGCGTGAAGCGGCTCGCGGACGTGTGCGAAGTATTCCTCCCGTGCCTGCGCGACCGTGTAGCGCGCGTCGTTGAAGAAGTACGTGTCGTGCCCCGGCTCGCGGCGATTGACGTTGACGAGCTTCAGGCCGAGTTCGCGCGCGAGCTGCTGCGCCTCGTGTTGCCCGAGCGAGATGAACTCGCCGCCGTGCTCGGCGATCTGCCCCTCGGCGAAGTAGTTTCGCAAGGTCCACGTTCGGCCGCCGATCCGGCCGCTTGCCTCGAAGACGCGGCTCTCAATGCCGGCTTGATGAAGCCGATACGCGCACGTCATGCCCGCAACCCCGGCGCCTACGATGACGACGGGACCACGATTCGCTGCTGCGGGCCGCAGAAACGTCTGCGCCGGGCGCACGGTGGGCAATTCGGCGCACGCCGCGAGCGCGCTCGCGGCACCGGTCAAAAAAGCCCCTCGCGTCCGGCGCATCTGCTGGACGTTCGGCGCCGCACGTGCGATTTCGTGCAGGCGCCGCTATACGCGGTTTACTTCCAGGAGATTGCGATCGTGCCGTTCTTGCGCGCGCCGGCGCCCTGCGTCATCTGCACGTTCGCTGCGGCAGCTTCTGCAAACGACGATCCGCCGGCGCCGCCGGCACCTGCGCCGTAGTAGTAGTATCCACTGCCGCTGCCGCTGCCGCTTCCGCTGCCGCAGCCGCTTCCGCTGCCGCTGCCACTACCGCTGCCGTACGCGTACCCGCCGCCACCGCCGCCACCGCCGCCGTAGTAGCCGCCACCGCCGCCGCCACCGCCGCCGTAAACGCCCGCACCGCCGCCGGCTCCGCCCGCGCCGGTCGATCCGGCTACGCCCGGCGGTCCGATGTAGCCGCTGCCGCTGCCACTGCCGCTGCCGCTGCCGCATCCGCCGAAGTAACTGCCGGCACCGCCTGCTCCGCCGGCGCTTTGCGTGCCGCCGCTGCCGCCGCCGGCCGGCGAGATGCCGATGCCGACGTATCCTCCGGCAGCGCCTTGGCCGCCGACCAGATCGCCGCCCGCGCCGCCGTTGCCTCCCTTGGCGCCGTTTCCGCCGCTCCCGCTTCCGCCGCCTCCGCCCGCCACGATCACGCGGTTAGCGAGCGCGCTGCCGCCTTCGCGCACGTCGGAGGCGCCGCCGCCTCCGCCGGCATCGTAGGTGCCGCCCGCACCGCCGCCGTTGAAACCACCGCCGCAGCTCGCGCACAGCGTGCCTTGGCCACCGACGAAGATCGCCAGCGATTCGCCGGCCGTAACGGGTATCGTCGCTTTCACCTCGCCACCGGCGTGCGCGGCGCCCGCGCCGGCTCCGCCGGCGCCGGAAGCGTCAACGGTAATCTGCTTCACGCCAGCCGGCACGGTGAAGTTCTGCTGCGCGCCGGTGTATTTGAACGTCACCTTTCCCTTGTGCGCTGAGATGAAGGTCGCCGGCGCCGGCGATGAGATGACGCTGCCGCCTGCACCGCACGCGGATACGAGCACTGCGATAAAGCAAGCGCCCACAAGGCAAATAAAACGCTTGTCCATAGGAATCCACCCTACTCTTCTAAGGCGTAGCCTCGAGCTGTCGTTCTTGGCTTGGAGTTTTGTACAAGCGATTATGCACCGGAATGGCGCGTTAACGCGTCAACGGATGCGAGACGTTGAGTTAGAAAAGAATCGAGCTCGCGGGCCCTTTGTCTCGAACGTCTCCTCATACCGCATGCAAGGAAGCGCGCCGCCCGTCGCGATAGTTGACGCAAATGCAGGGCGAAGTCGCGTCGGTGAACGTTTCCGGCATCCAAACGATCGAGCACCGGGGAAATGCGGTGAGGACCGGCATCTTCAAGAGCCCGGTCGTGGGGCGCGTCGCCGTCGCCGGAGTGAACCTGCGCGGCGACGACCAGGCGGATCGCGAGGTCCACGGCGGCCCGGATCGCGCCGCCTATGCGTACGCCGAAGAAGACTACCGCTGGTGGCACGTGGAACTCGGGCGCAAGCTCGAGCCGGGGAAGTTCGGCGAAAATCTCACGCTGCGCGGTATTGACGTTAGCCGCGCGCTCGTCGGCGAGGTCTGGCGCGTTGGAACGACGCTTTTCGCGGTCACGTCGCCGCGCGTTCCCTGTTACAAGCTTGGAATCGCGATGGGAGATGCCGCATTCATTAAGGTTTTCGCACGGGCCCTGCGCCCCGGCGCATATTTATCCGTGGTCGAAGAGGGCGACGTCGGCGCCGGCGACCCCGTAGAGATCGTCGCCCGGCCCGAACACGAGATGACGATGGAGGATATGGCCCGAATCTACCTATTCGAGCGCCATCGCGCCAAAGAACTTCTCGTGCCGGAACTGCCGATGGAATGGCGCGAGTGGGCGACCGCCGTAGGGAGCAATCACGCTACATGACGATCTCAACTCTTAGCCGTACTGCGTTACGCCTGTGTTTCGCGGCCGCCATCGGGTGTGCCGTCCTCCCGGCGCAGGCACAAGCCCCGCCGGCGCGCATCCTCGTGCAGGACGAGACGCAGCTGCCGCGATTTGCGTATCCCGTGGCGATGGCGCCCTCGGCCCTGCTCGTGGCGGACGACGCCACGTTTGCGCCGTTCGCCGCTGCGGTCGGCGCCGACGTGGACAAGACCCTGCGCGACTACGATATCCAAGACAAAGCTTCGCTGCGCGACTACCTAAACGCGAAGCTTGCGGTTCAGTTGCTGGCTCGCGATTTCGACGGAGCGCGCCAATCGGTCGCCGCGATTCGCGCGGCGGAAACGAAACCCAGCGCGCGGCTCGTTTCGGGGCGCCTCGATCTCGTTTATCTCGATGCCGCCGCCCAGCCGTCGAACGACGCCGCTTCGCTGCGCGCGGCCTACGCCGCCGCGGACCGCGGTGCCGTCGCAGTTCTGCCCTGGGGCGTCGTTCAAGATGCGATAAAGGGCGCATACGGAAACGAGAGCACGGCCACCAGAGATTCGTACGTCGGGTACGTCAAGCACGATCTCGACCCGATCGCGGAAAAAACCGGGACGCTCGACGGTCCGTCGGCTCGGCGGCTCGTGGAAGTCCGCGCGCAGCTTCTTTTCGTGTTCCCGTACTACGATCTAGACCGTCCGATTCTCAAGGCCTACATCGCTAAGCACGACGTCGTCAAACCGGACATCTGGAACGCCCGCGACGTCGTCCTCGCACCGGTCCAAGTGAAAGCGCCCGTCGCAATCGGCATCTGGGACTCGGGCGTCGATCCGAGCGACTATCCGCGTTCGATGTATCTCGACGCTTCGCAGCGGCACGGCGTAGCCTTCGCCGACGACGGCGGGCCATCGTCCTCCGACCTGTACCCGTTGCCGGCGGACGTCGGTGCCAAGTATCCGCAGTACGTCACGCTCATGGGCGGTCTTTCGGATCTTCAGAGCGATATAGATTCGCCGGAGGCCGTGCAAGCACGAAGCTACTTACGGTCGCTCTCCGCCGATCAGCAGTCGACGTTGGACCGCGATCTCGGCTTCGTGGGGCAATATTCGCACGGGTCGCACGTCGCTGGAATCGCGTTACGCGGCAACCCGGGAGCCCGTATCGTCGTCGCCCGTTTCGACGACGGGTTACCCAACCTGCCGTTCGCACCGACGACCGGCTGGGCGAACGCGATGGCCGCCGACTTTGCCGCGACGGCCACGTACTTTCGCGAGCATCACGTCCGCGTCGTAAATGCGAGCTGGGCCGACAACGTCGCCGAGTTCGAACAGTGGCTTGCCAAGACCGACGCAACCGCCGACCCCCAGGCGCGCAAAGCGAAGGCGCAGCAGCTTTACGCGATTTGGCGCAAAGCTATCGAAAGCGTCATTGCAGGCACGCCCGGCACGCTCTTCGTCGCGGCCGCCGGAAACGACGACGCCGACACGAGCTTTGCCGCCGAAGTGCCGGCCTCGCTCAGCTACCCCAATCTCCTAACGGTCGGCGCCGTCAATCAGGCGGGCGATGCGACGAGCTTTACCAGCTACGGCCCGACCGTCGCTGTGTACGCCGACGGCTATCACGTCCCGAGCAAAGTACCTGGCGGCTATACCGTGAAGTTCTCTGGAACCTCGATGGCCGCACCGAACGTGACGAACCTAGCGGGAAAACTTTTTGCGCTCGATCCGATGCTAACGCCGGAGCAGGTGCGCGCTCTGATCGTGGGAGGCGCGACGCCGATACCTGGCGGAAAGCTCCCGCTGATAAACCCGAAACGCAGCGTGCAGCTGCTTAGAAGCACGGCCGCCACGTTCTAAGCCGGCCGTGGAGTCCTCACCTTCGCGCCCATAATCACTAGCCACAGCGTGATCGCGATCTCTCCGAGCAGCGCCGGGAACGCCAGATTAAATGCCGTTTCGTAGTACTGCGGCAACGGCACGCCGATCGAGCTAACGGCAACGTAC
This sequence comes from Vulcanimicrobiota bacterium, assembly GCA_963790985.1. Lineage (GTDB taxonomy): Bacteria > Vulcanimicrobiota > Vulcanimicrobiia > Vulcanimicrobiales > Vulcanimicrobiaceae > Cybelea. The sequence continues at coordinate 298,900 of CAWBQB010000003.1, read as the reverse complement.
GCAACGCCGTTGACGAGCAGCCAGATGCCGAGCAGGCGCGGGAGGAAGCCCGACTTTATCACCAGCGCGCCGAACGGCAAGAGCCAAAGTCCCCAGAAGACTTCGTTGACGATGTTCCCCTGAGAGTGCAGGCGAACGAGTTGCAGCGCGGCAGCCCAGTTCAACGAGTTTACGTAAAATATCGGCGTGACCATCAACGCTCCAAGAATGACCATCAGGGCCGCAAGGTTCCGGTCCACGCGTTTGAACAAATTGTAGAGCGCCAGCACCGTGCAGAGCCCGAGCGTCCCGTTAATCAAGTCGCCGGCGATGCCGAAGCGGAAAAGCGTTTCATGAGCGAGGATGTTGTTTGCCGTGGCGACGGCGTTGCCGCTCACAAACAGCGCGTTGGAAACGTACATGAGGCTGAACGGCCCGACGATTACCTCGGCCAGATATAGGCCTCCGGCGATTCGCGCCGCCTTGTCGATCGGATGCATCCCAGCCTCCTTTTTCGCACCTGCCTCTGCAGACGGCATGATTGTTTCCGCTACGAACGAAATCCAGACCATGGCTGGCCCGACCGGCACCGTCACGTTCCTATTCTCGGATATCGCGGGGAGCGCGGCGCACTGGGAAGAGCGGCTCGCGGCGATGGCGCAGGCGCTGCGCCGCCACGACGAACTGCTTCGCGGCGCGATCGAAACCAATGGCGGCTACGTCTTCAAAACGATAGGCGACGCCTTCTGTGCGGCCTTTTCGCGCCCGTCGGAAGCCATCGCCTCCGCGCTAGCGGCGCAGCGGGCAATCGCAGCGGAAGACTGGAGCGCGGTAAACGGCCTGGCGGTACGGATGGCCGTGCATAGCGGCGCGGCTGACGAACGCGACGGCGACTACTTCGGGCCGCCCGTGAACCGGGTTGCCCGCCTGCTCGCGATCGCACACGGCGGCCAGACGATCGTGTCGAGCGTGACGGCACATCTTCTGCGCGGCGCAATGCCCGAAGGCTCGGAACTGCGCGACGTGGGCGAACACCGGCTTAAAGATTTGACGGAGCCCGAGCGCGTTTGGCAATTGACAGCGCCGGGCCTGGCGGATACGTTTCCACCGCTGCTCTCGCTCGCGTCGTTGCCGAACAACCTGCCGCGCCAACTAACGCCCCTGATCGGGCGCGACGAAGTCCTGCGGCAAATCGAACAGCTCGTCAGCCTGCATCCGCTCGTGACGCTGGTTGGAACCGGCGGCGTGGGCAAGACGAGAGCGGCTTTGCAGGCCGGCGCGGACCTGCTCGACGGCTCCGCCGACGGTGTCTGGCTCGTCGAGCTCGCACCGGTGAGCGACCCCGATCTCGTTGCGGGCGCGATCGCAGCGGCCTTGGGCGTGCGCGATCATCCGGAACGCCCGGCGCTCTCTGCGATCCTGCACTACCTCAAAGCGCGCCGCCTCTTGCTGCTCCTCGACAACTGCGAGCACCTCATTGCAGAGGTCGCGAACGTTGCCGACGCAATCCTGCACGGCGCGCCCGACGTGCGCGTGCTCGCCACCAGCCGGGAGCCGCTGCGCATTGACGGGGAGCGCGTCTATCGTATGCCCTCGCTGGACGTTCCCGCCGAAAGCACTTCCCTCGCGGCGAACGACGCGCTGCAGTACGGAGCCGTCGCGCTCTTCGTGCGGCGCGCGGCGGCATCGGAATCGCGCTTCACCCTCACCAGCGAGAACGCGCCCGTCGTCGCCGGGATTTGCCGGCGGCTAGACGGCATCGCGCTCGCGATCGAACTCGCGGCAGCGCGCGTGAAGGTGCTGTCGCCGCATCAGCTCGCCGAAAAGCTCGACGAACGTTTTCGCGTGCTGTCGGGCGGAAGCCGCACCGCGATGCCGCGACAGCAGACGATGCGCGCGGCCATCGAGTGGAGCTACGATTTGTTGTCCAGGGCCGAGCAACGCCTCTTTGCGCGGATTGCGATCTTCGTCGGTGGCTGGACGCTCGAGGCTGCCGAGACGGTGACCGGCGATAGATCGCTCGACGCTCGCGACGTGCTCGAGCTGTTGGCATCGCTCGCGGACAAGTCGCTCGTCGTAGCAGAGCTCAACGAAAGCGCATCGCGTTATCGCCTGCTGGAATCAACGCGCGCCTTCGCGCTGGAGAAACTCGAAGAAGGCGGCGACCGTTCGGCGCTCGAACGCCGGCACGCAGCCTGGGCCGCCGAACTCGCCGACCGCGTGGGGGAAGCGTATTTGACCGCGCCGACCACGCAGCTGCTCGCCAAGTTCGAACCGGAAATAGAGAACGTGCGCGCGGCGATCGACTGGGCTGTGTCGAACGGCGACGCGGTCACCGTAGCCCGCGCCGCGTCTGGATTCGTCGGCATCTGGCGCGCGAGGCGCGGGGTAGCCCAGGTGCGCCGCTGGCTCGAGGACGCGCTCCCGCAGCTCGATGAGGAGTCCGAGCCCGCCATCGCCGCCCGCAACTGGCACGCGCTGGCGTCGGTAACCAACGGCCAGCGCAGAGTCGAAGCGGCGCAGCGCGCTTTGGCCCTCAGCGAGCGAAGCGACGATCCGATCGCGGTCATACGAAGCCTCGATTGGCTGAGCTCGGGCCTCTATCAAACCGGGCGCATCGACGAGGCCCAGCTCGCGAACGACCGCGCGCTGCGCATCTGTCGCGACCAAGGCTTGACGCGTTCGGGCCTTTACGCGCGAGCGCTGAACGTACGAGGCGCAATTGCCACCGGCGGCGGCCGGCTCGAATCGGCGCGTGTGGATTTCGCCGAAGCGATCGCCCTGAGCGACGCGCTCGGTGACGAGCTCTCGGCGACGGTAACGCGCCTGAACATGAGCGAAATCGAGTTTCAAGCCGGAAACACGAAGCGAGCTCTGGACGTCCTTGAAAAAGCGTCATCCGCCGCTCGAGCGATGTCCATGGAGTATCGGTGGAGCGCGCTGGTAAATGCGGCGGCTTACCGGATCGTGCTGAACGACATCGCCGGGGCGCGCGACGCCGCCCGCGAAGCGCTGCGAGGTTCGCGGGCCGCGTTCCCGACCTTGGCCACGGCCGCGATGCAGCATCTCGCAACCGTCGAGGCGCTCAGCGGCAGTCCTCGGCAAGGCGCGCGCCTGCTAGGCTACGTCAACGCATCCTACGGCGGCGCTCGTTACGAACGCGAATTCACCGAACGGCGCACGTACGAGATTCTGATGGCGGCGCTGCACGATACGCTCGATGACGGCGAGATCGAGTCGCTGGCCGTCGAAGGCGCGCGGTTGACCGAGGAGCAGGCAGTGGCGGAGGCCCTCGCGTACTCCGCGACATGAAATATTCGCGTCCTTGGCTCTCTGCCGGCGGCGCCGCCGTTCTTCTCGCGACAGCTTGTGCGGGACCGAGCGCGCCAAGCGGAGCGGGGTCGGCCATTCCAACATCGCTTGCCCGCGCACGAAATACAGACAGTTGGATCTCGCCTGAAGCCAAGGCCGCAAAAGCGCTGCTCTACGTCGGCGACCCGACGGGCAGCCCATCGTTCAGCGGCGTGATCGATATCTTCTCCTTACATGGCTTGAAGTACCAGCTCGTCGGGCAGATTCAAGACGACAACTCGCCCGAAGGCATGACTACCGATGCCGCCGGCAATCTGTACGTAACGGATTTGGGCGTCGCGACGGAAGGGCCGGCCCCGGGCGACATCAAGGTCTACCCGAAGGGCTCGACCATCTATTCACGCCTAATCGTTCCGGCGGACTGGGTGCCGTACGACATCGCGGTCGGGGGCGACGGAACGCTGTACGTCGCGAACATCGCGCCGCTGGCCTCGTTCTCGCCGGGTTCCGTATCGGTATATCCGCCAAGTGCCAGCCAGCCGTCACGCGTGCTGAAGTTGCAGAATTTCCAGGTAGACGGCATCGCGCTTCACGCTCACACCAACACGATCTACATTTCGTATCAAACCAACTCGGGCGACGGCCACATCGCCGAATTCAAACACGCACGTGGAAAAGCGCGCGATCTCGGCGCGAGCTACCCCGAACCGTGGTCCATCCGCGAAGATGGGAACGACAATCTGCTTGCGTTGGATGGCAGCGGCACCGTCGAAATCTATTCCGAGACGACGCGCAAGCTCGTCGGGCAGATATCGGTGCCGAGCGGCGCCGCCTGGGAGGCATTCAACCAAAAGCGCACCGAGTTGTTCGTTTCAAACTTCGAGCAGGTCGAAGTGCTCAGCTATCCTGCCGGAGCGGTCATTGGATCCATCAACGAGGGGTGGAGCAAGTCGAACTATCCGACCGGCATCGCCTACTGGCCGCCGCCGAAATAGCGCTTACAACGGCATCGCAATGGCGGCGCAGGCGACAAATCGCTTTTCGTCGGCGCTGCTCTCGTGAACGTCTACGACGTAGCCGCCCCCGAGGAGGTCGCCGAGCGTAACGCCCGAGATCGTCGTCGTGCTGCTGCCATGGACGACGTTGGTCAAAGCGTACTTCGGCATCGGGTTCAGTTTGGCGCAGGTCCCCGTGTGGATATGGGCCGGCTGCGTACCGTTTTGGCCGCCGGGCATTTTTATAACCACCTTGACGCCGCCCGGAATCTGCTCGAACTTCGCCGTGCCGGTTCCACCGGGCCGATTCTGAGCGTATAGGTTTAACGTCAAAGTAGTCGGGGAGGCGCCGGCGACAGCACAGGTGACTACGGCAATGGTTGCTGCGGCGAATAACGTGCGAACATTCATAGTTTTTCTTGCTATACCCTCAGACGCTCTTAGCGTCGAACTTGCGCTGCGCTACGTGCACTTCGTTCATGTGCTTTTCCGCCCAATGGCTCAGACTGCGCAGGGGGTCTTCGAGCGTGCGCCCGAGACGCGTAAGCGAGTACTCGACGCGCGGTGGAATAACGGGGTAAATCTCGCGCACCACTAAGCCGTCGCGCTCCAGATCGCGCAGCGTTTGGGTAAGCATCTTCTGGGAAATACCGCTAATCGAACGCCGCAGTTCGCTGAACCGGACGGGCTCCTCGGCGTCGCCGAGAATGCCGATGATCATCGTGGTCCACTTGTTGGCGATGCGATCCAGGAGCGCGCGAGCCGGGCAGGCGCCGGCGTAAACGTTCGTTGCTGCAGTATCCATTGGGTGCCTATCCTACTTTCGAGTGCCTTCTTGCCTTTAGTACCTTGGTATGAAATAGTTACTTACATCCTCCACGATAGCACAAAGCTGCCGCGAGAGCAACCAAAGAATCAGGAGATACGCCCATGACCGTCGCCCAAGAGCAGACCAGCCAAGTTTTCGCCGTAGATCCCGTCCACACGTCGGTCGGGTTCGCCGTCCGCCACCTCATGATCGCAAAGGTCCGCGGCCGCTTCACGTCGGTCTCGGGGACCATCGCGGTACCCGCCGGCTCCGACGTTCCGACCGCCATTGACGTGACGATCGACGCCTCGTCGGTGGACACGCGCGAGGCGCAGCGCGACGAGCACCTGCGGTCGGCCGACTTCCTGGACGTCGCGAACTTCCCAACTATAACGTTTCGAAGCAGCCATGTGACCGGCGCCGCCGATTCGTTCAAGATCCACGGCGATCTCACGATTCACGGCACCACGCGCCCCGTCGTGCTCGAAGCGACCTTCGAAGGCCGCGCCAACGACCCGTGGGGCGGTTTGCGCGCCGCCTACGAAGCCCACACGACGATCAACCGCAGCGACTTCGGCCTCACCTGGAATCAGGCGCTCGAAGCTGGCGGCTTCGTCGTCGGCGACGAGGTCAAGATCGAGCTCGGCGTCGAGGCGATCGCCCAAAAGTAGGATCGACCGCCCGTACGTTTCCGTACGCCGGCTCCGCTACGATGAGCCCGTATTCACCTCGCCCCTTCAAGGAGATCACCGTGCCGGCTCCCGCTGCGATCGAGTACCGCCCCCACGCTTACCCTGAAGTCGAAACCGCGGTACTCGACATGCTCGACAAGGGGGCCGGGCCGATCGTCCTGGACCTCGACGCCGTGGCCGCGCTCGATACCGAAGCGCTGCGCGGCCTGATACGGCTGCTTCGCCGGGCGCGGTCGGCCGGCGGCGACATCGCCCTGCGTTCGACCCGCTCCGACCTGCTGCGCACGCTCTCCATCACGGCCCTCGACCGCGTCTTTGCGGTCGAACCGCTGGCGGCGTAACTACGCGAACGGCGCCATTGCGGCGGCGCACTCCCGGTCGGTTTGATCGTCGGAGCCGGATAGCCGCTGCATGACGCGCTTACGGTCGGCCTCGGTGCGATTTTGGCTCAGCTTGGCCTTGGCATAGACCGCTTCGGCACGCAGCTCGAACGCCACGATTCCGCGTAACTGATCGTCGCGGTAGCCGGCGTCGAGCCGCCGCGGATCCCACGCGTCGGTCTTTGAACCTTCCATTTTTTTGCTTAGCAGCTCGACCGCGTGCCATGCATCGGTTTCTTGCAGCCTCCCGCAGACGTGCACGGCTGCATAGTTCCAGGTCGGCACGGTCGAATACGGGGCTTCATACCACGACGCCGATACGTAGGCGTGCGGGCCGTGGAAGGCAACGGTCGCCGGGGACTGCGCGACGATCGAACTCGCATGAGGGTTTGCGCGCGCGACGTGCCCTACGATCCAGAGCCCGTCGTCGCGTTCTTCGGCGAACATCGGAAGGTGCGATATGCGCGGATACTCGGCATCGCCGGTCGTCAACATTCCGAAGGGGTGCCGGTCGATGAGCTCGATGGTCCAAGCGCGGTCGGCGACGTCGAACAGCGGCGGTACGTACATCTTCGGGGAGTTTGCTTTCCCCCCGCGAATCCCGGCGGCGGAGGTAGAGAAACTATGTCGTTGACCGTCATCGGTTCCGGCTTCGGCCGAACCGGCACGGCGTCGCTCAAGCGCGCGCTCGAAATGTTGGGCTTCGGCCCGTGCCACCACATGGAAGAAGTGATGGAAAATCCCGAGCAGGTGCCGCATTGGCAGGCCTTCGTCGCCGGCGATCCCGTTGACTGGAGCAAGGTGTTCGACGGCTATCGAGCCCAGGTGGATTGGCCGGGCGCGCACGTCTGGCGAGAACTCGCCGCCGCGTATCCGGATGCGAAAGTCATCCACTCCGTCCGTCCCGACGACGTTTGGTGGAGGAGCTTTTCCTCGACGATCGCCAGGATGTTCGGTGAGTATGAGAACATGCCGTTGCCCGACCACATCAAGAGGATGATGGAGGCGATGGAGATCGCGATCGTCAGGCAGACCTTCGGCGGCGATCTCACCGATAAGGAAGGCGCGCTGGCCGCGTACCGCCGCCGTACCGAAGAGGTGCGCGCCGCCATCCCGCCCGAGCGGCTCCTGGTGTTCGACGTCAGCCAAGGATGGGCGCCGCTCTGCGCGTTTCTCGGCGTGGCGACGCCGACCGAGCCCTTTCCCCGGGTGAACTCGACCGAGGAGTTCTTGCAGTTCTTTCAGGAAGGCAAGCCGCTTCCACCGACGCCGGCGACCACTGCGGAGCGTTAACGCGTTAACGCATCGCCGCCCCGGCGCGGTCGCAGGGACGCCCCCGCCAGCCTCAAAATAAAGCCTCACCATCGGCTAGGCTAGCCTAGCCTTGCTTGAAGACGAGGTTACTGCGTTTTATGTACAAGCATTCACGGTTTGCCGCTGCTCTGGGCTGCATTGCGGCGCTCGCTATTGCCGGCTGTGCCGCCAATAGCGGCGTCAACCCGATGGCCGGATCTGCGACGAGCCAGCTGCAGGCGCGCGGCGCCTTTACCTTCGGCCCGGGATGGGTTCAGAAGGACGGCATCGTTTACCACGTGCCGCATTACATGGGCACGGTCCAGCAAGCCAAAGCACAGATGAAGCAAGCCATCCTGCTCTCATACGGCGGCGGGCCCGTTCTCGTTACGCCGACGACCTACATTACGTTCTGGGGCTATACGAAGTACGGCGACAGGAACAACGTCAAATCGCTGCTGACGACCTACGTCAGCAACATGGGCGGCAGCGGTCACAACAACATCTACACGCAATACTACCAAGGCTCGGGCGGAAGCAAAGTTTACATCACGAATCCGTCGTCGCAGTACGCCGGACAGTGGGAAGACGACACCGATGCCGTTCCGCTGCATCCTACCGACGCTCAAGTCGCTGCCGAAGCGCTTCGCAGTGTGACGCATTTCGGCTACAACGCGAACGCTTCGTACATCGTCGCGACGCCGCACGGCCGCAGCACGTCGGGCTTCCGGACGCAGTGGTGCGCCTATCACAGCGCGACGTCGACCGGCGGTAAGCTGGTATCCTACACCAACCTGCCCTACATGCCCGACGCCGGCGCGAACTGCGGAGCCAACATCATCAGCCCGCCGTCCGACGAGACCGGTGCGGACGAGGGCGTCACGATCGTCGGAGGCCACGAGTACGGCGAATCCGTGACCGATCCGAATCCGCCCAGCGGCTGGTACAACAACTCCTACGGCGAGATCGGGGACATCTGCGCTTGGACGAACATCCTCAACGATCCGTTCGGCACCTACTCGTTCACGTCGCAACCGATGTTCAGCAACGCCACCCAATCCTGCGTGCATTCCTACTAGAGGCACACGCGGCAGTTAATCCCAGGTAAGCTCGAGTCGAAGGGCCGCTGAAGATCAGCGGCCCTTCTCTATTTCCGGCTGGCCAGGCTCCGACGCGCCAACCCGCGGCGGCAGGCTGAGGGCCCGGCGCCGGGGAAGCGGCCCCCATGATAGCCCGCTTTATTGCAATTCTCTCGATCCTTGCGCTCGCCGCGTGCGCCTCCGGCTCGCAGTCGCCGGTGCCATACATGCAGAGCGCAAAGAGTTTGCGCGCGCTCAATGCCACCGGGGCCGGCAAGATCACGCACGTCATCTACATCGTGCAGGAGAACCGCAGTTTCGATAATCTCTTCCAGGGCTATCCGGGTGCGGATACCGTTCCGCAAGGCATGAACTCGTACGGCCAAACGATAACCCTCAAACCCGTTTCGCTGAAGACCGTCTACTACGTCGATCACTCGGCATACGGCATGTTCGCGGCCTGCAACGGAACCGGAAGCCTTCCGGGAACCAATTGCCGGATGAACGGCTTCAACAACGAAGGCGGCTACGGCGGCGGACCAAACCCGCAGTACGTCTACGTGCCGCATACCGAATCGAAGCCGTACTTCGACATGGCCAACGAATGGGTCGTCGCCGACCGGATGTTCCAGTCGCAGCTCGACGAGAGTTTCGTCGGGCATCAGTACGTCATCGCCGCACAGGCGCAGTCGAGCGTTGACTTACCCGATTCGCTTCTGTGGGGCTGCGCGGGCGGCTCGGGAGACGTCGTCTCGACGATTACCCAGAATCGCAATCCCGGCGGCCCCTATCAGCAAGCCTGCTTCGATTATACGACGCTTGGCGACGAGCTCGACCAGGCGAAACTAACCTGGCGCTTCTACGCCCCGCACTACGGCAACGACAACGGCGGCAACGGAGGCACGTGGTCGGCCTATCAGGCGATTCGGCATATCTTCAACGGGCCCGACTGGAAGAAAGACGTCGTCTCGCCGAATTGGAAGTTCATCACCGACGTGCGCGCGGGCAAGCTGGCGAACTTCACATGGATCACCCCCGAATGCGCGGAGTCGGACCACCTCGAGTGCGGCGGGGGTTACGGGCCGTCGTGGGTCTCCGCCCTCGTGAACACGGTCGGCGCGAGCAAGTTCTGGGATTCGACGGCAATCTTCGTTCAATGGGACGACTGGGGCGGGTTCTACGACCACGTCGCGCCGGCGTACCTGGATTACGACGGCACCGGCTTTCGCGTCCCGCTCTTGGTCATCTCTCCCTACGCAAAACAGAACTACGTCTCGCACGTGCCGTACGAAACGGCAAGCGTCCTGCGATTCGCCGAGGACCTTTACGGCCTCAACCAGCTCGCGGCCGCCGACGCGCGGGCGAACTCGCCCGCAGGCGACTGCTTCGACTTCTCGCAGAACCCGCGGCCGTTCGTGAAGATCAAGGCCCCCTATCCGGCGAAGTTCTTCCTCCACCGCCGCTTCACGAGCAGCTATTTCGCGCCCGATTATGAATGATTAGGCCCACTCTAGGCATCGCAGCGATGAGCCCGTTCGATTACCTCACCGTCCTCGTTTCGATCGTAATCGGATTGGCCATCGCCAACGTGCTTACTCGCATCTCGGTCGTCGTGACCGCGCGCGAGCGGGTAGACTTCTACTGGCCGCCCGTCGCGTGGGCGATCTGGCTCTTCTTCGTCGCGGTGCAGCATTGGTGGGCGCAGTGGAGCATTCGCCACACCAGCCAGTGGAATTTCGGGATTTTTTGGCTGGAGCTGCTCGTTCCCGTTCTCCTCTTCTTCCTCTCCACGCTCGTGCTGCCGGAACGCGAGGAAAACGGCACGCTCGATCTCGGCGATTGGTACGGCCACAACCGCGCGTGGTTTTTCGGCGTGATGTTTTTCGTGCCGGCGGCCAGCCTCGCGGAAGAACTCGCGAGAACCGGGCACATTGCGTCGGCGGTCAATCTCGGCTTTCTGCTGCTCTTCGAGGCGGTCATCGCCGTAGCGTATTTTTGGAAATCGCGCGTCGTTCAGGAATGGATCACCGCGCAAGCGATGCTGCTGACGCTGATCTACGCGTTCCTGCTGTTCTTCCGGCTGCCGGGGTAGATTCAGGCTATTCGTCGTCGACGGGCGCGTTCGAGGGCGGTTCGTGCAGGAAACGTGACATCGGATACTTCGAGCCGATCGGCACGAACTGTCGCGGCTGCTGCGTGAAATCGAACGCGTCGTCGAGGCTCGTTGCGCGGCCGTCGGTGTAGCCCAGGGCTGGATCGCCGATGCTTCCCGGAGGAATGTTGTTGACCTCTTCGATGAACCGCAGGATGCTGCCGTACTCGTACTGCACGTGCGACACGTAATTCTGCTTTGCGTACGGCGAGATGATGAGGCATGGCACGCGAATCCCCAAGCCCCGGTAGTCGAGCTGCGGCGGCGCCGCGTTGTCGTAGAAACCGCCCCAGTCGTCCCAGACGACGATGATCGCGCTGTTTTGCCAGTACGAGCTTTGACCGATCGCATTCACGACCGAAGCGACCCATGAGGGCCCTGCGTCGCTGTCGTACTGCGGATGATCCGAGTCGGGCCTGCTGGGCGTCACCCAACTAACCGACGCCAGCTGCCCGTTCCCCGGGTCGGTCAGAATCGTCGTTTGCGGCGCGACGATGTTGGTGGACCAATCCGGGCCGTAACGAACGTACTTGATCGCCTCAAACGGCTCCCACATTCCCGCATGCAGAACTCGCGTCGCGTACATCTTCCACGACACCGCGGCCCCGTCGAGCACGCTCGCGATCGTGTTGAACTGATCGAAGCATGGGAACGGCCCATTGTAATGAAGACGCCGATTGGGCGAAAGGAAGTCGCTCTTGGTTCCCGGCGGGGAGTCGCAATCGTCAGGTGCCTTCGACGGAAAATCCACTTCGGCTTGCTTGGGAAGTTTGATGTCGTCCGTACCGGCAACGAGCGTCAAGTGCCCGGTGAAACTGCCGCCGAACTCGGTCGGGAACATTTCGTCGGCGAGAACGTACTGATTGGCCATCGTCCAATACGGCTCTACCTGCGACTCCTGTACGTACGCGTAGGCTTCGTAGGAGCCGTTCTTTTCGCCGTATTTGGAAAACCCGTCCATCTTGCCATGGTCCCAGTCCTTCATGGACGACGCCCACGTATGCTCGAGGTCGGGACTGTTTTCGAACGTGTCTTGGTGCAGCGGCACGACCACGTCTCCGGGCGGGCAGCCCGATCCCGATCCGGATTGCCTTCGTACGCGAGCACCCGCGGCCGAAACCGCGCAGCCGGTCAGCGGCGCGTTGGCGCCGGGATAGCCGGCGAAGATATTTTCGAGCGTGCGATTTTCTTGCACGATGACGATAACGTGCGAAATGTATTGACTGGGGGATCCGCCGCTGGGAACGCGAAACGCCGATCGCGCCCCGGCCCCGGCCGGCGTTTGCAGCCCGGTTCCCGAACTGCAGGCAGCCGCCCCCAGCGCCAGGACACAAGCGCATAGCGAATAGCGGGCGATGGCGAACGCTCTCATTCGTCAGCGTGCGTTCGCCGTACCCGAGGATCTTCCCAAGCAACAAATAGGTTGCTTGCTGTACGGCCAGGCCACCGCTAAGCGGACTATCTCGCCAAGCATTCGAAGGTCAGCGTGCAATGAGCGGCCTGCGCGGATGGTTGACCGGTGCGGCAGTCGTCGTTGGGACCATTCTGGTGTGGGTCGTGCTTTCCGGCGCGCTCTCGGCGCTGGTGTTGCTCTTTACCGCCGTCCTATTCTCGGCCGGCTTGCGGCCGATCGTCGACAGAATGGCCAAACGGATGCCGTTTGGAGCCGCGGTCGGCATTGCTTTTAGCCTTTTCATCATCCTCGCCTTCACGGTCGGATTCGTCCTCGTCCAGCCCGTAACCGCAGAGCTGGTCAAACTGGTTCAGGCCGTACCCGGTTATGCCGCTTCGCTTCAAACGCAACTTGCGGCAGCTCAGCGCTACTTCGAAAACGACCAAATGGCGCGCCAGCTCGCGTCGGTTCTTGCAAGCGGCGCTGGCGGCGCGGTAAGCGCAATCGGCCAGCATCTGCTCGGAGGGCCCACGCTCGTCGCAACGGCCATCGGCGACGTCCTGCTTATCATTTTGCTCGCGATGGGCTGGATGCTGTCGTCAGACGAGCTCGAGCGATTCGTGCTGAGTTTGATGCCGCCCGCCGCGCGCACCGATTGGCACGGAGCGTTCAGCGAAATGGCGACGCGCTTGAGCGCCTACGTGCAGGGCGTGGTGATCAACGGCGCGATCGTTGGAGTCGTGATGGGCGGGTCGCTCGCCGTGCTGGGGGTTCCCTACGCCGTGCTGCTTGGCTTCATCGCCGCGATATTTCAGGCAATTCCGATGGTGGGCGCCGTGATCTCCGGGCCGATCATCATCCTCGTGGTGTTGGCGACCGGGGGCTGGACGAAGATGCTGATCGCGCTCGCGATCTTCGTAGTCGTGCAGGTGATCGATCAGAACGTGCTGTCACCGATCATATTCGGACAACGGGTTCAGCTGAGCTTCTTGCTGATCATCCTGGCGACGGTCATCGGGGGAACGTTGCTCGGGATTGGCGGAGCCTTCTTGGCAGTCCCCGCGGCCGCCGTGCTTCAGGTGCTCATCGTGCGCATCGCCGCACCGGCGATCCGCCGGGCGAATGGAGCCGACGCCGGCTGATAATGCGATTCTAACCGTGCCCGTTTTCACCAGACACCACGAAGCACACTTTACCGCGTCTGCCACGGTGAGGGACGTCGTCATCGGAATGTCGGACGGCCTTACGGTGCCGTTCGCGCTGGCCGCTGGAATTTCGGGGGCGATCGCTTCGTCACGGATCGTGGTGACCGCGGGCATCGCCGAAGTTGCCGCCGGCGCGATCGCGATGGCGTTGGGCGGTTACCTGGCCGCACGGACCGACCTGGAGCACTATCGCAGCGAGGAACGGCGCGAACGGGAGGAAATCGAACGCATTCCGGAAGCCGAACGCCACGAAGTGCAAGGGATCCTCGAAGGATACGGTTTGGGCGGTGAGACGCTTCGAGCCGCAACACTTGCGATTACGAACGACCGCGACCGGTGGGTGGACTTCATGATGCGACAGGAGCTCAACCTGGAATCGCCCGATCCTCGCCGTGCGCTGGCGAGCGGAGGAACGATCGGCGCGTCATACGTCGTGGGAGGCCTCATACCCCTGCTTCCCTACATGCTCGTTTCGGACTCGTCAAAAGGCTTGATCGTGTCGGCGGTCGTAACGATGGCCGCGCTGTTCATCTTCGGCGCGGTTAAAGGGAAGCTCACCGGATCGTCGCCATGGGTATCGGCAATCCAAACGGTATTGATCGGCGGTGTCGCCTCGGCAGTCGCCTTTGGGCTCGCCAAACTCGTGCAACGCATGTAGCTGGGAGAAAAAGATGCAGGAGCCGATCGACGAAGGCACGCTGATGACAATCGAAACGGCGCGGCTCGTGATGCGCGCGCACCGCGTCGAGGATTTTGAGGCGAGCGCGGCAATGTGGGCCGACCCGGAAGTCGTGCGGCACATCAGCGGCGTGCCGTCAAGTCGCGAGCAGAGCTGGGGTCGCCTCCTGCGATATCGCGGCCACTGGACGCTTCTCAACTACGGCTATTGGCTTGTGGAAGAGCGGGCCACCGGAGAGTTCGTCGGCGAGGTCGGGTTCGCAGATTACCATCGCGAGATGCAGCCTTCGCTCGACGGCATGCCGGAACTCGGCTGGGCCTTGGCGCGCCACGCCCACGGTAAGGGCTACGCGACCGAGGCGGTTCGAGCATCGTTGCATTGGGCGCAAACGCACTTCGCACCGTCCACGCTCATCGCGAGCATGATCGCGCCTGAAAATACGGCCTCCGTGCGCGTGGCCGAAAAGTGCGGCTTCCGATTATGGCAGGACGGACGCTACCACGAATCCCCGGTGCTGCTCTACGTTCGCGAGGCCGCCGGTCCCTAGCGTTCGAGCTCCCGAACGTCGTTGCCGTTCGTATCGGTAAAAAACAGAACCGTATTGTTGTCGTTCGAGCCTTTTGCCGCCAACCCGAAGATGCCGGGGGTCTTGCTCTTGTCCACCGACTTCGTGTCGAGCACTTTGCCCGACGGCGTCAGTTCGACGAGCGTGTTGTCGCCGGCGTTTGCGATGATGAGGTTGCCGTTGGGAAGGAGCGCTGCGGCCTCGGGCGCTTTTAGGGGCGAGCCGCTGTAGACGAGCTTACCGCACGTCGTCTGCGGGTGCAGGCACTTGAACGTCTTGCCGCCCTTCTCGACCACGATCTCATTCTTCTCCAGCAGGTTGTTTGCGTGGGTAAACTCGACGACCGTATCGTCCACGCCATCCACGATGTAGAGCGCGTTCCTCTTTGAATCGTACTGAAACCCGGACGCGCCTAACGCGGCCCAGCCCGTCTTGGCGTTGTCCGCGAATCCGGTCGCTACCTGAAGGAACTTCCCCGTTCCGTACGCGCCGAGGCTAAGGCTCATGACGTCGCCTAATCCGTCGCTTGCGAAAATATACTCCGGCGTGTAGAGACTGCCTGGCGGCGGCGCTGCGTCGCCATCGGCCATTGGGCTAACCATGCTTTCGCACCCTTTTCCTATCTTGCCCTTCTGGTTAATGGTAACCAGGCCGCAGCCGTTGATGCCGGTTGCATACACCTGATTTGCCGACGTGATCGCGTCGCCATCGCAGCCTTGAATCTCGCTGCTCTGCGCAAACCTCTTCGGGCTCGATCCCGCCGTGGGATTGAGAACCTCGATGGTGGTGCCGTTGCCCGCGGTCCCCGACGAGTCCTCAAAGTTGCAGACCAGCAGCTGCCCCTTTTTTAGACCGTAGGTCGTTGGGACCATGGAAAGCGCGCGCGGCCCCATATCGCCGTTGGACGGGTCGACGGTGGAGCCGATCACCACATCCTTGGTCAGCTTTTTGAGAACGGAGGTGTTGTCGACCGGGCCGAGGGCGGCGCGAAGCTCCGTCGCTTGCGTCCCTATACCGGCGCTTGCCGGCACCGAGCCGTTTCCACCACAAGCCGACGTTGCGAGCGTGGCCGTTAGGATCGCCAGCGTTACGCGAACGGTAGAAGCCACTTCAGCCTCCTATTGAGTGTCGAGCGGCTGGTTCGACAGCGGCTCGTGCAAGAAGTACGTCGCCGGATATTTTGAAGAGATCTTAGAAAACTTGCGCGGCTTCTGGCTAAAGTCGAAAGCGTCGTCCAGACTGCTCGCACGCGAATCGGTGTACCCTAAAGATGCCGGGCCGATGCTGCCGGCCGGAATTCCGTTAGACTCCTCGATGAATCGCAAGATGCTGCCGTACTCGTATTGCACGTGCGACACGTAGCCTTTCTTGGCAAACGGCGAAATGATGAGGCACGGCACGCGGATCCCGAGCCCGCGGTAATCGAGCTGCGGGGGCGCGGCGTTGTCGTAGAATCCACCCCAATCGTCCCAAATCACGACGATCGCGCTCGTGGGCCAGTACTTGCTCGTGCCGATGGCGTTGACGACCGAGGCCACCCACGACGGCCCGCGGTCGCTATGTGCGACGGGGTGGTCCGAATCTTCCTCGCTCGGGGTTACCCAGCTTACCGACGGCAGCCGCCCGCGTTTTGCATCGCTCAGGATCTTCGTTTGGGGCGCGACGATGTCGCTGTTCCAATCGGCCCCGTACCGTACGTATTTGATCGCCTCAAACGGCTCCCACATGCCCGCGTCCAGAACGGACATCGCATAGAAGTTCCACGAGACTCCGGCGTTATCCAATACCTGAGCCATCGTGTTGAACTGATCGAAGCACGGGAACGGGCCGTTGTAACGCTCTTTTCGATAGGGGTTGGAAAGCAGGTACGAAGTAGTCGTACCGGGCGCAGAATCGCAGTCGTACGGGCCGGCCGTGGGAAAATCTACTTCCGCCTTCGACGGCGGCTTCAGGTCGTCGGTTCCCGCGACGAGGGTGAGATGACCGGTGAAACTTCCGCCGAATTCCGTAGGGAACATCTCGTCGGCAAGCACGTATTGTCGCGCCATGGACCAATAGGGACGGACCTGCGAGCGATCGATATACGCATACGGCGCGTGTGGGTCGGAGCGAGGGCCGGTTTTCGAGAAGCCGTCCATCCTTCCCCGATTCCAATCCGTCATCGAAGAAGCCCAATCGTGCGGCAGCGTGCCCGGGTTGCTTTCGAACGTGTCCTTCTGCAACGGAACGGACACGTCGCCGTGCGGACAGCCCGAGCCGGCGTCGCGTCCTTTTGTGCTTTGAGAAATCGCGCAGCCAAAAGCAGGCGCGTTTGCGCCTGGATATCCGGCGAAAAAATTTTCGAGGCTGCGGTTTTCCTGGATGATGACGATGACGTTCTTGATGGGACGGCTCGCCGGCCGCGCGAACGGCAGGGGGTTCTGTGCGCCGCTCGGCGCCCCGGAATTCGAAGAGCAGCCGGCAAGAAGCAGCGCGAGTCCGGTCCCTGCAAATAGCGCCCTAGCGCCCATGCAATCCGGTTTCCGAAAGCAGCTCCCGCATCCCTGGCGCTGCTTGCGGTCTTGCAGGAAATGGCAAGCGCACTTCCCAAGCGCGTATTGCGCTTTTCGGTGGAGGTTTGGAGATGCGTCAAGCTGGTTCTCATCGCGCGCGCTTGGCCGCTGCGCTCGTTGCCGGATCCTTTCTTTCCGGGTGCGCGGGACACGCTGCCTGGGACGGCGCCGTTCCGTCGGGAGCGAGCGCGCCGGCACTTCGAGGAGCGCTTTCGCCGGAGCGCAGCGCGCAAGAGCTTCGTTCGAAGATGAAGGGGGGCTTTGCAAGCAGCGCGCGCGGCGGCGGCGCAGGTTACCCGGTCACGGCAGATCCGCCAGTGGGGCATCCCGACGAAGCTCCCTGCGTGGACAAGCTCTTCAACCCGCACACGCCGCCGCTTCAATCCGGCCAGCTTCCCGTGGGAGAATTTGCCGATTACTCCGACCATCCGTTCAACTACACGCCGCCGGCAAACTGCCCCGGGCCCTACGCCAAGATCATCTTCAAGATGCACTTCCGGGTGTCGGCGGGCGTGCAGTACGACCGCACGGGCGCCGTGTGGATCGGCGCCACGAACGTCTTTTTCGGGACCACCTCCGAACCGGGCCGGAACGCAAGCCCGGAGTGGACCGTCGAACGCGACGTTTCCGAATACGCTCCGATCTTCAGCCAAGCGTCGGTCGGGCAAGCCTCGGTCTACAACATCGTCAACTCGCAGTACACCGGCATAATCTACGGCAAGGCCGAGTTGGACTTCTATCCGGCCGGCAAGCAGTACCCGGCCGCGCGCAGCGCCGACGGCGTGTACCCGCTCTCGGCCGGCCCTACCGGCGGCTACGTTTATCTCAACGGCCCGAGCAACCAGATGACCGGCCAGTTTACGTTTCCCACCAACGTCGAGGCGGCGTATCTCGACGTCTTCCTCGAGTCGCAGTCGGGCGACGAGTTCTGGTATACGTGCTTCCCGAACGACCTGGCGGGCAAGCTCAATAACTGCGGCAACACCGCGTTTCGCGAGGGTGAGGTGGCGCTCGACGGTCAGCCCGCGGGCGTGGCCCCGATCTATCCGTGGATCTATACCGGCGGCATAGACCCGTACCTGTGGATCCCGATTACCGGCGCGGAGACGCTGAACTTCAAGCCGTACCGCATTGACCTCACGCCCTTTGCCGGCCAACTCGACGACGGCAATCCGCACACGATCGCCGTGTCGGTATTCCAGGACGACAACTATTTTGCCGCAAACGCGGCGCTGCTCGTATACGAAGATCACGGCGCCTCCCAAGTCACCGGCGCGTTGACCCAGAACGGCACGGCGTTCGCGCCCGCCCAAACGGTACGCGAACGCGTCCGCTTCGACAGCTACGGCAACGCCAAAGGCACGATCAAGGTAACGGCGACCCATCCGGTGAGCCTCACGGGCTACGTGCTGACGTCGAAGGGGCGCGTGACGACGCATGTAACCCAGAGCGTGTCGTTCTCAAACGCACAGAAAATCAACGTCACGGCGAGTCAGTTTATCCAAGACATCCGCCAGGCGACCACGATCTCGTCAACGACGCGGACGACGACGCGCGGGCGAACGATCAAGGCGCAAAGCCAGTGGAGTTACCCGCTGAATCTGCGGTACGCCTACGTTGCCGGCTCGAGCAGCGCGACGCAGACGGTGGACGTCTTGCAAACGAAGAACGGCGACGGCTTAAACCAAGGCCGAAACAACGCTTCCTCGTGGACGCTGCTCAACACCGTCCATTCAAGCGATACGCTGACCTTCACCGCCGGCGGCTTCTCGCCGTCCAACGGCAAGAGCCGCCAGCAGTACAAGTCGCTCGGCGTTGACGGGCCATGTTACCAGGAAACGATCGAGTCGCTCAACTACGTGCTCGCCGGAATGCAGAAAGGCTGCTGACCTCGGGCAGCCCGTATCGCATGCGAACGCTACGTTTCGTTTTTCTATGGCTCGTCGTGGCCGGCACCGGCGTCGCGTGCTCGGGCGGGCGGGTCGCGATCGCGCCTGCGACGGCCTTCGATCGGGGCAACGCGGCGACACGCGTCAAGCATCCCGAGAGCTGCCCCGCTCCCTATACGGGCAGCGGCGTGCCGCTGGCGGTAATCAACAACTCCGGCTTGCCGGCCGGCGATCTCAACTTCCTGTTTACCGCGACCGATCCGAACGATCAAAACGAGTTCGAGTATCTCAACGCCAAAGGCTCGATGACGGTTTTTGCGGAGGGAAACTCTGCGACGGACCTGCCGCTGTCGAGCTGCTTCCCCGGCAGCGTGGGCAAGTCGGGCAAGGGCGCCAAACTGATCGTGCCGATTCTTCCCGGCGGCCGGCTGTGGATCGCGCTCAACGACAAGCTGGAGCTCTCGGGCGTGTCCGGCGGCGGGTTCATCCAGCCCACCGGCTGGACTCCCGGCGGCCCCGGATACGACGTGCCGTGGGATTTCGTAGAGCTCTCCAGCAACGATCCGGGTATCTTCGTCGACATCACGCGCGTCGACATGCTCGGATTGCCGCTCAACCTCGAAGTGCTTCCCACGTCCAAGAGCTCGCCGTGGACGAAGGTCGGCGAAAACCTTTCCGACTATACCAAGCTGCTGACGCAGTTCGCCGGCGACGCGCCCTACGACAAGCTAGTCACGACCGTTCCGAACTTCTCGCCCAAGGTGCCCCGCGTGATCAATCCTTCGCACTACTCGGGCTTTCCGGACGTTTTCAACAATACGCAGTATTACGCGGGCGGCTACGTCAATAAGGTCGCCTCTTACTACGAGAACCCCAAGCACACCATCGTCTATGGGACCGCCTACAAAGGACCGTACTGCCCGGGTTCGTGGGCGGCGACCTCGGACGGCAAGAACTTCATCTTCACCAACGGCACGCTCCAGAACACGTACCCGGCGAGCCTCTACTCCACGCTCTACGTCTTCGAGGATAATCCCGGAACCTCTTACGGCCCCGGCACGTGCCAGTATCTGCTCGACAAGATTTTTCTTCAAGAGCTCAACCGCGGCGTCGCGATGAAAAAGAACCACCCCGTTACCGACACGAGCGATTTCTATCCGAAGAACGAGATAGATAACCAGTACGCCTGCATTCTTCACAACAAGTCGCTGCACCACGCGACGTACGCCTTCGCCTTCGACGATGCCGACAATCAGGCGAGCGCCTACGGCAACAGCGCGCCGACCGAGATCGACCTTACGATCGGGCCGATACCGGCGGCACTGCCCACAGCAAAGCCTTCAACTAAGCCATGTACCGCCAGTTACTAGACGCGGCCTACTTACCCGGTGACGCCGGCGGCGCCGTGACACTTTTTGAATTTCTTGCCGCTGCCGCAAGGACATAGCTCGTTACGGCCGACTTTGGGCTGGTCGCGATGGATCGGCTTAGCGGGCTCTTCGTCGTCCTTATTCGTGTGGAACTGCATCGGGCTGCGGTCGGTGCCGGGCATGGGCCCAAGCATTTGCTCGACCTGCTGCGCGGGCACGCGCCCGGCAGCCATCGGCTGCGGAACGAGTTCGCCCGACGGGATCGGCTCGAACTGCGGACCCGACGCGCTCGGCATCAGCTGCGGCGGAGGCGGGCCTTGCTCGATGACGACGCGGAAGACGCCTTTGACGGCCTCGTCGGCAATGTTGTTCTTCAGCGACTCGAAGATCTCGAAGGCTTCTTTTTCGTACTCGACGCGCGGGTCTTTCTGGCCGTAACCGCGCAGACCGATACCGGTTTTGAGGTGGTCCATCACGTACAGATGGTCCACCCACTGGCGGTCGATGATCGGCAGCAGCAGATAGCGCTGCTCCACGACGCGTAAAATCTCCGGCGTTACCTCGCGCTCTTTGGCCTCGTAGGCCTCTTGCGCTTTCTCTTGCAGCAGCCGGCGAATCTCTTCGCGATCCTTGCCCGTGATGTCCGCAACCGTCACCGCGCGCTTCACCGGGAAGACCAGTTCGAGCGCACTTAGCATTTCTTCGAGATCCCACTCGCTCGGGTGGGCGTTTTCGGGCGCGTTCTCCTCGACCGCTTCGTCCACTTTCGCCTTAAGCGTCTGGGACATGAACGTCTGCGAATCGAACCGCCCTTCGAGAATCGCGCGGCGGTCGCCATAGATCACCGTACGCTGCTTGTTCATCACGTCGTCGTACTCGAGGACGTGCTTGCGAATCTCGTAGTTGTGGTTCTCGACCTTGCCCTGCGCCCTTTGGATCGACTTGGACACGAGGCCCGACTCGATCGGCTGCTCGTCGGTAAAGCCGACGCGCTCCATGATCGAGGTCATGCGCTCGCCGCCGAAGAGGCGCATCACTTCGTCTTCCAGCGATACGTAAAAGCGCGTCGAGCCCGGGTCGCCCTGGCGTCCGGCGCGTCCGCGCAGCTGGTTATCTATTCGCCGCGACTCGTGGCGCTCGGTTCCGATGATGTGCAGGCCGCCGTTCTTGGCCACGCCCTCGCCGAGCTTGATGTCGGTGCCGCGGCCGGCCATGTTGGTGGCGATCGTCACCTGGCCATCTTGGCCCGCGTCCTTGATTATCTCGGCTTCCTGCTCGTGGTACTTCGCGTTGAGCACGTTGCACTCGACGCCCTTGCGCCGCAGCATCGTTGCGAGCAGTTCGCTCTTCTCGATCGAGCGCGTGCCGACCAGCACCGGCCGGCCCTTCTTATGCTCGATGATGATCTCGTCAACGACGGATTCGAACTTCGCCTTCTCCGACTTGTAAACGATGTCGGAGTTGTCTTTGCGCACCATCGGCATATTCGTCGGCACGACGACGACGTCGAGCCCGTAGATGTCGCGGAACTCGCGCTCTTCGGTCTTGGCCGTACCGGTCATGCCGGCGAGGTGATCGTAGAGCCGGAAGAGGTTCTGGAACGTGATCGTCGCGAGCGTCTGGTCCTCGCCGCGAACTTTGATGCCTTCCTTCGCTTCGATCGCTTGGTGGATGCCGTCGGAATAGCGCCGGCCGTGCATGAGCCGCCCGGTGAACTCGTCAACGATGATCACCTCGCCATCCTTGACGATATACTGCTGGTCGAGGTGGAACAGGTTCCAGGCCTTAAGCGCGGCGTTGAGCTGGTGCGTCAGCTCGATGTTGCGCTGATCGTAGAGGTTTTGGATGCCGAGCATCTTCTCGACTTTGGCCACGCCCGCTTCGGTAATCGGCACGGCATGCGCCTTTTCGTCGACCGTGAAGTCTTCGCCCTTCTTCATCCGCGGAACGATCTGCGCGAACTTCTGGTAGAGCTCGCCCGATTCTTGAGACGGGCCGCTGATGATGAGCGGCGTGCGCGCTTCGTCAACGAGGATCGAGTCCACTTCGTCAACGAGCGCGAAGTAGAGCTCGCGCTGGACGAGGTCTTCTACCTGCCACGCCATGTTGTCGCGCAGGTAGTCGAAGCCGACTTCGTTGTTCGTGACGTAGGTGACGTCGCAGTTGTACTGGTCGCGCCGCTGAGCGGAGTCCAGGCCGTGCTGGATGATGCCGACGCGCAAACCAAGAAATTCGTAGATCGGCCCCATCCACTCCGCGTCGCGCCGCGCGAGGTAGTCGTTGACGGTAACGACGTGCACGCCGCGCCCTTCGAGCGCACGCGCGTAGACGGGGAGCGTCGCGACGAGCGTCTTGCCTTCGCCGGTCTTCATCTCGGCGATGCGCCCTTCGAAGAGCACCTGGCCGCCCATGATCTGCACGTCGAAATGGCGCATCCCGACGGTCCGCTTGCCGGCCTCGCGCACGACTGCGAACGTCTCGGGCAGCATCGCGTCGAGCGATTCGCCTTGTTCGAGGCGGTTCCTGAACTCGGCGGTCTTGGCTTTGAGCTCTTCGTCGGAGAGCGCAGCGAACTGCGTTTCGAATTCGTTGACCGCTTTGGCCGTACGGCGCAGACGTTGAACGTCCCGCTCGTTGCCGTCTATGAGCGTTTTTAAGAACGACATGCCGGGGTTTACGGGTTGATGCCCAGTCCGGTCACCGTTCCGGGCGATTTGTAGTACGTGGGCGGGATGTTGCCGTTCGCGCCTGCCTGGAAGATGTACACGATCCCGCCGCCGCCGCTCGTTTGGTCGGCCACGTAGGTCGTACCGGCGGAGTCCACCTTTACGTCGGTCGGCGCGATGAGCAGCGTGTTGCAGCCCTGGATCTTGCGAATCGGCTTGGTGTACGGAATCTTCTTATTGTACGGCGGAAAGACGAGGATCGCAGGCGCGTTGGGGGACGAGCAAGTCGCGTTGCGTTTGCCCTGGTCGGCGATATAGATGTCCCCGCTGGAATCGACCGCCACGCCGTACGGCGTGATCACGTCGTTGAGCGGACCGAGCGTAAACCTGGGCCTGACGTTGATCGGCGTAGCCGACGGTGAGGGCGACGGCGTCGGGCTGGGCGATCCGGTCGGCGTTGGGGTCGGCTTGGGCGTCGGCGTCGGCTTGGGCGTCGGCGTCGGCTTGGGGGTCGGCGACGGCGTCGGCAACGCGAACTGATCCACGGTGCGGCCCTGAATATTCGTCACGTAGAGGTAGCCGGACGAGTCCAAGGCGACGCCGCCGGGAATCTTGAGGTTGGGTTTAGGGCCGGCCAGCTCTTGGTACGGCACCACCGTACCGGCGTTGAAAAGCAGCACGCGGCTCTGATAGGGCAGCGTCGGGTCAACGTCGGCGATCACCATGAGATCGGGAACCGGGCTCGGGGTGCTGGAGGCAAACGGGTCGGCCTGCTGGCGCTTGGGGGTAAACGCGATGCCCCGCGGCCGGCCGGAGACCGGCGACGAGACGAGCGGCAAGACGTCGCCCGTGGCTTGCGAGGCGAACTCGATGAGGAGCGCCCTGTTCGTTGCCGGATTGTAGTTGGTCACCCAGAGTTCGCCCCGCCGGTCGAACGCAAGGTATTGCGGCCCGTTGAGCGTCGTGCTGGAGCCGCCGATGTTGTAGGTCGGGCCTCCGCCGCTCTTCGTGCCGTTCGTGTAGATGCTGATCGCGTTCTGGTTGCTATTGCTGGCATAGAGCGTCTT
Source organism: Vulcanimicrobiota bacterium (assembly GCA_963790985.1). Lineage (GTDB taxonomy): Bacteria > Vulcanimicrobiota > Vulcanimicrobiia > Vulcanimicrobiales > Vulcanimicrobiaceae > Cybelea. Next base: position 274,824 of record CAWBQB010000003.1, on the reverse strand, counting down.
GGCCGGAAAGTTCGGCCCGACGTTTACGCCGGAGGTCATGCCCAGATTGCTGCACGCGACGATCGCGGCAGTCAACATCAAAGCGAGGAAGCCGGTTGAGAGTCTAGACAGCATACTGACCCGCCTGGGTTCCCGCAGCGGCGCGAGTTTCCTGGCCGCGCGCTCGCTGGGTAAGGAACCATGCGGCGGCTACGAGGAGGCCCGCCACCAGCAGCACCGCGATCAGGCGGCGGAGGCGGCGCCGGTTATAGGCCGGGCGGCTCGATTCGGTGTCAATGATCTGGCGGGGCATCGAGCTCCCTAAACCGCGCGTCGCAGCGGATGGTTGAGCTCGTTGGTCTGGACCAGCTTGAGCAGCTCCCCAACCGTGACGAAGCGATAGCCGGCCCGCTTGAAGCGATCCACGACGAACGGCAGCGCCTCGATGGTGGCAAGCTTTCCGCTATGCATGAGCACGATCTCGGGCGCGGTCGCGTGTTCTACGAGATGACGTTCGAGCTGCTCGACGGTCAGCGTGCGCCAATCGCCGCTGTCGTCGGTCCACAGCACGACGGAGTAGCCGAGCCCCTGCGCGATCCGGAGCGTCTCTTCGGTGTAACGGCCGTGCGGCGGACGCATGAGCGTGCGCACGGCCGGGTCGTGGCTGAGCGTCCACAGCACGTCGCGCCCTTCGAGAATCTCTCTACGCACCTGATCGCCGTCTTCTTGATCGAGATTGGGGTGGGAGTAGGTGTGGTCGGCGATCTCGTCGCCCTCGGACTCGATGCGGGTGGTGAGCTCGGGCCACTGCTGCGCGTCGTGACCGATCAGAAAGAAGGTTGCCGGCACCTGCAGATCGCGCAGCACGTCGAGCAACATTGGGGTGTAGACGGGATACGGCCCGTCGTCGAAGGTCAGCGCGATCAATCGCGGCCGCGCGGATCGGTCCTCGGTCGGAAGCTCGTGCGTCACGCGGTAGAGACGCGCGGCGACGTCGCCCGAAAACTCATTATGCACGTTCATGCTGGGCGTAACGAACGCGGGCTCGAGATTGCTGCGATGGACGAACGCGCGCCATCCGAAGAAAGCTCCGAAGAGTGCGACGATCAGGACGACGCTTTTCACGTTTCGTGCCACCGCCGTTCTTAAGAGTGTACCTGCAGCGACGGCGCTGCGTTCTTCGCCAGATCCGTTCCGACGATCACGGTGACGTCGCTGATCGGGGAGGGGCTTGCGTCCGGCGTGCCGGCGGACGCGGCAGCGGGAACCACGGTCAGTTCGCGCAGCGTCGGCGGCAACGCCGCTCGCACGCGCGCGCCGGCGAACGTGACGCTCGAGTGCTCGTGAATCTCCGTAGCGGAGTAGTCGGAGCGATCCGCGTCGCCTACCTGGCCGATCGTGAAGCCGGCGCGGCGAAGCTGGTCGGCTACGCGGCGCGCGGCGCCCGTGATGCCGCTGCCGTTCTCGACGTCAACGCGCAGCGTGGACGGCGGAATCGCCGCCAGCGCGATCGCGTCGGGCGAAGGCTGTGCGGCCGGCTGCGGGAGCAGCATCTTCGCAACGAGCTTCGCGCGCGCGTCCTTGTCGGGAACGAGCGAGTCGCCGTAGCCCGGCAAGTTGACGTCGTCGGTGTAGGGCACCTGATTGGCGACCACGTCGGTCTCCGAGGCGCCCTGGAAGTGCGAGGCCAGCGACAGCAGCTCGGAGTCGGTAAAGTCGGTCTGCACGTAACGCCGGAACACCGAAAGCAGATCGCCTAAGTGCAGCAGCGTGTTGACCCGGTCGCTCTTTACTTTGGCGACCATCGCCCGCAGAACTTGCTGCTGGCGCATGATGCGACAGGGATCGCTGCACCAGTCGTGGCGGAAGCGCATGTAGGCAACGGCCTGATCGCCGTTGAGGTGCTGCATGCCTTCCTTTAGGTGGATGTGCAGGTGGCCCCACGTGTCGTCGTAGTCGAGCGTTTGGCCCGTGCAGCCGGTCTTGTAGCGCAGGCAGTCCGACGACTTCACGACGATGTCTATGCCGCCGATGGCGGCGATGAACTCTTTGGTCGCGTCTATGCGCAGGACGACGTACCGATCGAAACCCGGGATGCCCAACCACTGCGCGATAACGCTCTTGGCTTCCTTAACGCCTCCGTCGGACTGCGCCTGGTTGATCTTGGCCTGCGATCCGTTGGGCATCGTCGCGATCATGTCGCGCGGGATGGAGAGCTGGTAGATGCGCTTGTTCGGAAAGTCCAGGTTAACGGCCCAAATCACGTCGCTGCGCGAGTTGGTCGAAAACTCTTCGTCCTTCTCCGTGTAGTCGTAGTCGAGTCCCTCGACGAGCACCAGCAGATTGGACTTGCCGAACACCTGCTCGGGCGGAGGAACGAACATTTGGGTGATCTGCGTGACGGGATTCTTGTGCGAGAAGCCCGCGTATGCGACGAGCGCGGCGATCGCGCCGGCGACGACCAGCCCGGCGATGCCCGCGACCACCGCAAGCCGGCGCCAGCGCGCGGCGCGGCGCGCGTCCTGCTCGGTGGGCGGTGCGAGATGCTTACTCACGCGAGGGCGCAACCGAAGAAATCGTACGGACCGGCACGGTCGAGCCGCACGTCGGCAAACTCACCGACGCGGCCCTCGCCCGTAAAATAGATCCCGCCATCAACGCCCGGCGCTTCACCCTCCGAACGCCCGAACCATGCTCTGGGCTCGCCGAGATGCCGGCGCAGCTCGTCGCGCAGCCGCCGGCGATCTTCCACGAGCACGCGCACGCTCGTTCCCAGCCGCTGCTCTCGCGCGCGCTGCGAGGCCAGGCGCTGCGCCTCGCGCAGGCGGATCAAGCGCTTGCGCCGCTCGCGAACGCCGACGCGCTCGCCAAGCTCGGCGGCGGGCGTGCCTTCCTCCGCGCTGTACTCGAAGAAACCGACGCGGTCGAGCTGCGCGCGCCCGATCCACTCCTCGAGATAGGCGACGTGCTCTTCGCGCTCGCCCGGGAATCCGACGATGAAGGTAGAGCGCATCGTGATCCCCGGCACGCGGGCGCGGAACTCGTCCAAGATCTCGAGGTACCGCTCGCCGTTTCCGGGGCGTCGCATGGCACGCAGCATCTCGGGATGCGCGTGCTGCAGCGGCATGTCCATGTACCTGCAGACTTTGGGAAGGCGCGCGATCGCCGAGATGAGCTCGGAGTCCACCGTCGCCGGATAGAGGTAGAGCAGGCGAATCCACTCCAGGCCCTCGATCTCGTGCAGCTGCTCGAGCAGCTGCGCCAGGCCGCCGCGGCGCATGCCGCGGTCGCGCCCCCACATCGAGGTATCTTGGGCGATCAGGATCAGCTCTCTGGCGCCGCCGCCGACGAGAGCGCGCGCTTCGGCGCAGATGGATTCGGCGCTGCGGCTGCGGAACGTCCCGCGCAGCGTCGGGATGATGCAGAACGTGCACGGATGGTCGCAGCCTTCGGCGATCTTCAAGTACGCCGTCGCGCGCGGCGTCGTGACGAGACGCGGGAGAAAATCGTGTTCGGGCTCGGCGAGCAGCTCGAGCCGCACCGCCGGGCGCCCCGCTTCCACGTCGTCGAGCAGCTCGACGATGCCCGCGTAGGCTCCCGTGCCGACGACGCCGTCGATCTCCGGGATCAGGCTCTGCAGCTGCGCGCCGTACCGCTGCGCGAGACAGCCGGCGACGACGAGCTGCTGCCCGGGCCGCTTGCGCGCCGCATGTTCGAGGATGACTTCGGTGGATTCGGCCTTCGCCGGATCGATAAACGCACACGTGTTGATCACGACGGTGTCGGCGCTGCCGGCGTCGGTTTCGAGCTGCCAGCCGGCCGCGCCGAGCTTAGCGATCATCACCTCGGTGTCTACGAGGTTCTTAGCGCACCCGAGGCTGACGAAGGAAACGCTGCGCAATGGAAGCCTAGCGGTAGTTCACGAACTGCAGCGGAATCTCGAACGTCGCCGCCTTTAGCGATGCGATGGCCTTCTGCAAGTCGTCCTTGTTCTTGCCCGAGATGCGGATCTGCTCGTCCTGATACTGCGCGTTCACCTTGAGCCCAAGCGCCTTGACGTGCGCGAGAATCGGCCGGCTCAAATCCTTTGAAATGCCGCTGCGCAGGGTGACGACTTGGCGGACCGTGCTGCCGGCCGCCGGTTCGACGGCGCCGAACTCGAAGGCTTTTACGTCTATTCCGCGCCTGATCGCTTTGCCTTGCAGCATGTCGACGACGTTGCGCATCTTGAGCTCGTCGTCGGAGATCAGCGTGATCTTCTTTCCGTCGAACTCGATGCTCGTCTTGGTATGCTTGAAATCGAAGCGGTTCTCGATCTCCTTGCGCGTCTGATTGAGCGCGTTGTCGAGCTCCTGCGCGTCCACGCGCGACACGACGTCGAACGACGATTCACTCGCCACTCCTAGCGTACTCCTCTCACAGGCTGAAAGCGCGCTCCGCGACGTCGCCGGTCTTGCCGAGCGTGCCTACGTCCTTGCCGTCCACGAAGACCTCGACGCCGCCGGCATTTCCGACGCGCACCAGCGCGTTCTTACCGTGAAACGTCCGGGAGGTTCCGGCCGGAAAGATACCCTTCATGCTAACACTGCCGTCAACGGTAACCTGCAGCCAGGAGGGAGCCGAGAGCAGCAACGCGAGCGAGTGCCCGCCATCCGGGGCCGCTGGGCTCGCCGGCCCCGTCGGCGCTGCCGCCGCCGTCTGGAGCGGGGTTGCCGACGGAAGGGCAGTGGCCGCGACGGGAACCGGGCTCGCCGCGCGCCGGAGCGTCAGCTCGTTGTAGACGACGAAGGCGACCAGCAGCACGGCGACGACGGCGGTCACCCAGATCGCCAAGGAACTCCAGGGCGATCGGGGTCCGGCGCGTCCCGTGCCGTTCTCGCGAGAGGCGTAATGGGAGGGCGCCTGACCTGCCGGCTGCGTCCGGTTGAATGCCGCGACGGCCTCCTCCGGGTCGAGCCCCAGAAAGCGGGCGTACGTGCGGATGAAGCCGCGAATATAGACGGAGGCTCCGATCGAACTCCAGCTCTCCTCCTCGATGGCGGCCAGGTAGACGGAGCGAATGCGGATCTGCTCGGCAACGTCGGAGAGCGAGATGCCCCGCTCCTCACGAGCGAGGCGAAAGCGCTCTCCCAGCCCCTTGCTCGATGCGTCGTCGGTCATGTCTTTTGGGCTTTGAGTTAGCCTCCCCCTAGTGTTATCCTGTCCGCAGTCATATGTCGAAGGTACGCGTAATCGCCGCGATGAGCGGGGGCGTCGACTCCGCCGTCGCCGCCGGGCTCCTGCACGAAGCCGGCTACGCCGTCGTCGGAATCACGATGAAGATGTACGCTCCGTCGCGACCGGCGCATGCGAAGAGCTGCTGCGGCTCCGACGACTTCGACGACGCGCGCCGCAGCGCCGCGGTCTTGGGCATTCCGCATTACGTTCTCGACTTTCAAGAGACGTTTGCGCGCAACGTCGTGGATCGCTTCGCAAGCGACTACGCGGCAGGTCGAACGCCCAATCCGTGCGTTGCGTGCAACAACTTCGTGAAGCTCGGCACGCTGCTGGCGTATGCCGACCGCCTCGACGCGCGCTACGTCGCGACTGGACACTACGCGCGACTCGAGCGCGACGGCGACGGCGTTCATCTCTTCCGCAACGCGCACGCGAAGGATCAGGCGTACGCGCTCGCCGGGTTGACGCCCGGGCAGCTCGACCGTCTCCTTCTTCCGCTCGGCGAACTCGACAAGGCGGCGACACGCCGGCACGCGCTGCGCCTCGGCCTTCCGGTGCACGATAAGACCGAGTCGCAAGACGTCTGCTTCGTCGAAGGCGGAGATTATCGCGACGTGCTCGAGCGGCTGCGTCCCGGCATCAATCGCGCGGGCGCGGTCGTCACCGGCGGCGGCGAGAGCCTCGGCGAACACGCCGGCATCGCACGATACACCATCGGTCAGCGAGCGCTGGTGCCCGCGGGCACCGACGGCCCGCGCTACGTCACGCGAATTGACGCAGCAACGAACACCATCGTCGTCGGACGCGAAGACGAGCTCCTGGCAAGCGAACTCGAAGCCGACGAGCTGAATCTCATCCGCCCCGAACGCTTCTCCGGCGCGAAAACCCCCGTGCGAGCAATGATACGCTACCGGACCGCGCCCTCGCCCGCGATGGCTTCGGTGGACGCCGACGGCTCTCTCCGCCTGCGTTTCGAATCGCCGCAGCGCGCGATCGCACCGGGCCAGCTCGTAGCCCTGCTCGATCCCGAAACGGACGAAGTTCTAGGCGCCGCCACGATACGGTAGCACCGCACCCCTGCTATCCTGAGCGTGTCATCCTGAGCCCTTCGACTACGCTCAGGACAGGCTGCGTCGAAGGATGACGCGCCTCTTGCCGACCGGACCGTCGCAAGCAGTGATCGCATATGAAGACCTACCACGTCTATATGCTGCGATGCGCAGACGGATCGTTCTACGTCGGCATCACGAGCAACCCGGAGAGTCGCATCGCGCAGCACCGACTCGGCATCGACCCAAAGTGCTATACGTTCACGCGCCGGCCCGTCGAGCTGGTTTACGCAGCCGATTTCGGCAACGTCTACGACGCCATCGCATGGGAGAAGCATATCAAGGGCTGGTCGCGCGTTAAGAAGCTGGCCCTGATTGAAAATGACTGGCGCGGGATTCATGCGCTCGCTGCGTGTAAAAATGAGACCTCCGCCACAAATTACATGCGGTCACCCTTCGACTCCGCTCAGGGTGACAGAGACTACGCTCAGGGTGACAGGGTTAGACTACGATACGGTGGCGAGGGCGACGTCGTTGCGGAGGTTCCAGTACGTGTCGCGGATGACGGGCTTGAACCCGGCGCCGATGACGGCGTTCTCCAAATCCCGCCGCGTCGCCGCGTTCGTGCTCCCGGCATCGTGAACGACTTGCTCCTCGATGATCGTGCCGCCCATGTCGTCGCAGCCGTAGAACAGCGCGAGCTGGCCAAGCTTCAGCCCGGGAGTAAGCCAGGAAGCCTGCAAGTGCGGGAAGTTGTCGAGGTACAGTCGCGAAATAGCGAGCACGCGCAGGTATTCGAGCCCCGTCGCTTCCTTGCCGCGCAGCGGCGTCTTGAACGGCACGTAGTACCACGGGATGAACGCGGTGAACCCACCGGTTTCGTCTTGAAGTGCACGCAGGACGTCGAGGTGCTCGATGCGCTCGGCTGCCGTTTCGATCGAGCCGAACATCATCGTCGCCGTCGTCGGCATCCCCAGCAGCTGCGCGTCGCGCATCACGCCGAGCCACTCGTGCGGTTTTACCTTGCGCGCGGAGATGCGCTTTCGCACGCGCTCGACGAGAATCTCGGCTCCCGCGCCGGGCAGCGATTTCATCCCGGCCTCTTTCAGGCGCGCCAGCACGTCGCGCGTGGAGATGCCCTCCACGTGCGCGAGGCCGACGATCTCCGAGACCGACAGCGAATGGACGTCGGCCTGAGGATACTCTCGGCGCACGCGATCGAAGAGCGTCTCGAACCATTCGATGCGCAGCTCGGGATTGACGCCGCCTTGAATCATGATCTGCGTGGCGCCCATGTCTACCGCGTGCTTGACGCGCCCGAGAACCTCGTCGTGCGACATCGTGTAACCCTCGGCGTGCTGCTCCGGCCGGAAGAACGCGCAGAAGCTGCAGTGAACGTTGCAGACGTTCGTGTAGTTGATCGTCGTGTCTATGACGTACGTGACGACGTCGTGCGGATGCATCGCCATGCGGCGCGCGTGAGCCGCCGCGCCGAGAGCGTGGATGTCGGCTTCTTCGTACAGGCGAAGGCCTTCGTCAAAACTCAACCTCCCGCCGGCAGCGGCGCGGTCGAGAAGTTCAGCGTGCGACGGCACCGAGGGCCTCCAAGAGCGGTGGCGGTATTTCGGGTATCGCGCCGATCGCGACTAGTTCCCGGCAGTAGGCCGCCAGGCCGTTGCGCGCGGCGGCGTGGAACATGAAGTTCAGCTTGCCGTAGTACATCTCGTAGAATCCTTGCGGACGCGGGATCGCGCGCTGCGCCATGGCGATCACGTCGGCTGCGTGCGATCGCGACCAGGTATAGGCATCGGTCAGCGCGTGCATGCAAGCGTGCACGCCCTGCGGATCGCGTTCGTAGACGTCGCGACGTGCCGCCCACACGGCAAAGACGGTCTGCTGACCCGTCCACTCGTGCCAAAGTTTCCCCAAGTCGTAAACGCAATCGGCGGGAAAGTGCTCGATCGCGTCGATCGCCGAATCGCCGATAAGCAGCGTTGGCTCGCCCGCGACGGCGCGCTCGTAGGGTCGCGGTTCGTCAACGTAGCGAGGCGCGATGCCGTAGCGACGCTCGAGTATGACGCGCAGCAGGTTGCGCCCGGTGGCCGATTCCTCGGTGAGATGGACCGCCACGCCGTCGAGCAGCGCCGGCGGCGACTTCGAAATCAGCACGACCGAGACGACCTCGTCGCGCGCGCCGATGCACAGATCGGAGAGCAGCACGAGCTCGCCGGCGTTGGAGGCCCACGTGAAGGCGCTGACCGGGCTCAGGTCGAGCTCGCCGCCCAAGAGCATTGCGTTCAAGCGCGACGGCACGTCGGCGTGCAGCCGGCCCGGATACGCGATCGCACCGGCGTCGAACGCGGCGTATACCGGCAAGTCGTTGGTGTACTTGATGCGCCCGCAGCGGAGGGATGCGGTCATCCTTCGACTCCGCTCAGGATGACAGAGCTCGCCGCTCAGGATGACACCATTTCGCCCAGCGTGACACTGGGGGCCCAGTCGAGCGGAAACTCCTCGTACGTCGAGTTGCGCCGCACGGGCACGTAACCCGCATCTTCGATGAGCCGGCGGAACTCGCGATCGTCAACGTACTGGCCCGACTGGGTGCCGGCCGAGTGATAGATCATCTCCTCGTCGGTCGATCCGTGCGTGCCGTCCATGTCGTCGGCGCCGAACTTCAACGCGACCTGACAGACGTTGAGGCCCTGAATCATCCAGTACGCCTTTACGTGATCGAAGTTGTGCAACATCAGCCGGGCAACGGCGAACGTGCGGATGTCGTCGAGGCCGGTCGTCCATCCGCAGTACGAGAGCTCGTTTCCGTCGGGATGAAAAGCCAGCGGAATGAACGCGTTGAAGCCCGGCGAGCGATTTTGCGAATCGCGCAGGCGAATCATGTGGTCCACCCGGTCTTCGAGCGACTCGATGTGGCCGTACAGCATCGTCGCGTTGCTCGCGATGCCTTGCCGATGCAGCTCCTCGTGGATTGCAATCCAGTTATCGGCAGAGACTTTGTTCGGGCAGATCTTCGAGCGCGTCCCGTCGGCGAAGATCTCCGCGGCGCCGCCGTTGACGTTGTCGAGCCCAGCCTCTTTGAGCGCCGCGACGATCTCCGGAAACGAGAGGCGGTGGCGCTTGGCCATGTACTCGATCTCGGCCGCCGTGAAAAGCGAGAGCTGCACGTGCGGCAGCTCGCCCTTGAAGCGCCGCATCAGCGGCAGCCAGTAATCCAGCGAAAGCTGACGCGGGTCGTGGCCGCCGACGATGTGGATTTGGTTGAAGTTCGTCCCCGTCTCGACCGCTTTGGCGAAGACCTGGTCTGCGGTCATGCGAAAGACGCGCTGCGGCTCTTTGAATTCGTCGGCCGCAAACGAGCAGAACGTGCAGCCGGCAAAGCAGACGTTGGTCGAGTTGATGTAGCGGTTGAGAACGTAGAAGACTTTCTTGCCGCTCTTGCGTTCCTTCTGCGCGCGCGCCAGCCGCCCGAGACCGTGGAGGTCCCAGGTGCGATAGAGCGCGAGTCCGTCATTCATCGAAAGCGGAACGCCGGCGTCGAGCTTGCGCTCGACTTCCACGAGCAAAGGATCGGCGTAGGCCATGCGGGCTCTATTCTGCCGAGCCGCGCGGACGCCCCGCAACCTGCCCGACGAGGTTGACGGGAACGGCGGCCCACGCACCCTTTACGAGGGCCGCGGCGAGCAGCGCCCCGCCAATGAGGTCGGTGACGTAATGCGCGCCCAACGCCAGACGCGACCAGCAGACGGCGATTGCGAAGAACGCTAGAAGCAAACCGGCTGCCCTTTTTGTCGCAGTTGCGGGGCTCGAGACGTAGAGCATCCACGCCCAGAGCAAGTAGAAGCCGGTGGCGATCGCCGCATGCGAGCTAGGATATGAGAACGCGCTCTCGTGCTTGACCACCCAGTCGAGCCGCCGCGGGCGCGCGAAGAGGTGCTGCGCGAGATCGGCGCCGCGCCAGCAGATCAGCAGCATCACGATGCTAAAGAGAATGCGCGTACGCCACGCGGGGAAACGCCAGGCGAGGATCAGCAGGACGACGGCAACCGGCAGCAGGACGGGCATGTAGCAGGCCCACGTCAGCCACCACGCGAGCAGCGTCGAGTGGTTGAGGAGCCCTCGATCCCAGAGCAGCAGCGGTGCCGGCTCGCCGCTGCGCGAGACGAAAAACCCCAGCGCGAGGAACAGCGCGAAGGCGACGATCGCCGCCAGTGCCGCTGCGATGCGGTTCGATGGCGTCGCGGTCATGCGTTGTCCGCGAACAGGTTCTGCTGACCCGAACCCAAGCGCGGCGCCATGAGCTCGAGCTCGGGCAGGCCGATGAGAATCTTGCGCGGCTTCGTTCCCTCGTGCTGACCGACGATCTTGAACTCTTCGAGCTGCTTCATCACGCGTACGGCGCGCGGGTGTCCGATCGAAAACTGCGACTGCAGTGCAGCCGTGGACGCGTAGTTCGCCTCGATGATGAACTTCGCAGCGTCGTAGCAGAGCGGATCCACGTCTTTACGCGCTTCGTCGTCGCCCAGCGGCGTCACTTCAACGTCGAGCAGGTTATCCGGACGCGCCTGGTGCGTCCAGAAGTCCACGAGCCGGCTTACCTCGGAGGAGGTGATGAACGCCCCCTGCGCTCGAATCGGCTTGGGAGCGTCGATCGGCAGGTAGAGCATGTCGCCGCGGCCGAGCAGCCGCTCCGCGCCGTTCATGTCCAAGATCACCCGCGAATCGGTCTGCGAGCTTACCGCAAAGGAGATTCGCGAAGGCACGTTGGCTTTGATGAGCCCGGTGATGACGTCTACCGACGGCCGCTGCGTCGCGACGACCAGGTGAATGCCGGTCGCACGCGCGAGCTGCGCGAGTCGCATGATCGTCGTCTCGACCCTCGCCGGCGCAACGAGCATCAGGTCGGCCAGCTCGTCTATCACGATGACGACGTACGGCAGGTGCTCGTCCGGAAATTTCGCGTTATACTCTTCGATCTTCCGAACCCCGGCCTTGGCGAACCGTTCGTAGCGAGACTCCATCTCTTTCGTCATCTCGAACAGCGCGCCGGCTGCGAGGCGCGGATCGGTGATCGCGTCCTTGATTAAGTGCGGGATGCCGTTGAAGACGCCGAGCTCGACGCGCTTGGGATCGATCATGAGCATCTGCACCTGGTCGGGCGTCGCGCTGACGAGCAGCGACGCGACGATCGTATTGAGGCAGACCGACTTGCCTGCACCCGTCGCACCGGCTACCAAGAGGTGCGGCATCTGGCTCAAGTCGCCGAAAACGGGACGCCCGGTTATGTCCTTTCCCAGCGCCATCCACAGCGGAGGGACCTGGCCGCGATTGGGCAGCGCGTCGAGAATCTCGCGTATCGCTACGACCGAGACGGTGAGATTCGGCACCTCGATCCCGACGGCGGACTTTCCGGGAATGGGCGCCTCGATTCGCACGCTCGTGGCCGCCAGCGCGAGCGCCAGGTCGTCGGCCAGCGAGGCGATCTTCGAGATCTTCACGCCGCGCTCGGGCTTGAGCTCGTAGCGCGTGATGGATGGGCCGCGCTCGATGTGCACGACTTTCGCGCCGACGCCGAAGCTCGCCAGCGTATCCTCTAAGATGTGCGCGCGGTTGGAGTCGTCCACCACCGCGCTGGGCGGCGGATCGAAGAGCGAGAGGTCCGGCAGGCGATACGTCCGCCCCGCGGAGTCCGGCGCCGACGGCGGAGGCGCGGAGCGCGGCGGCGCCTGCGGCGCCTCGACGAGTGCGGGGCGGGGCAGAAGCGGCGGGCGCGGCGGGGCCGCGGCGCGCTCGATCGGCAGCGGCGGCACGGGCTCGACTTCCACCGGCTCGGGCAGCTCGACGCGCCACGAGGGGAGACTCGGCATCTTCGGGGGTCGCAAGCCTCCGAAGAAGACGATGATGCGGCCGATGAGCTGCTTGAGGCTCGCGTTGGTGAGCCAGAGCCCCAGCGAAAGAACGGCTAGGACGAGCAGTATCCACGCGCCGGCGACACCGACGAGCGCGCGCAGAGCCCACCAGATGTTGGAGCCGACGATGCCGCCGCGCGACGGACCTCCCGCGCCGAACATCGTCGTTATGATGAGGAAGTACGCGAGCGCGCTGCTTCCGAGGCCCGCGATGACGCGCGGCACGTTGACCTCGAGGAAGACGATCGCGCCGAAGAGAGCGACGAGAACCGGGAAAAGCGGTGCCGCGGCTCCAAAGAGTCGGCGCAGCCCTTCGGCGGTCCAGCCGCCGATGCTGCCGGCATGGTGCGGAACCGCAAGGGCGATACCGCAGAGTACGGCGATTGCGATCGCGGCGATACCGACGATCTCGAGGTTCAGCCTCGTCCTTGCATTCGCCCGTCGACGCCGCTCGGGGCGGGTGCGTGCCATGGACGCTATCTCTTCTTCATCACACCGGGAGTTCATTTTGGTCACGCCGACGCTGGTCGTGCTCGAAGGCGATCAGACCGGACAAGAGTTGCTGCTCGAAGCGCTGCGCGTGCTCGACGCCTCGGTCATCGGTTTGGATCTGCATTTCGAACGTTACGATCTCTCCTTAGAAGCACGCCGCGCGAGCGCGAACGGCGTGGTGCTCGAAGCCGCCGCCGCCCTGCGGCGCACCGGTCTGGGCATCAAGGCCGCAACGATCACGCCGGAGACGCGCGACGACGTCGGTTCTCCCAACCGCATTCTTCGGGAAGCCGTCGGAGGCAAAGTCATCGTGCGCACGGGCCGCAAACTGCCGCGCGTGCTTCCCGTAGCCGGCATTCACGCGCCGATCTCCGTCGTGCGCATGGCCGTCGGCGACGCGTACGGCGCCAAGGAGTGGCGCGAAGGCGAAGGTCTTGCCGAGATCGCGTGCCGCACCGAGACGATCAGCCGCGACGTGTGCCGCTGCGTCGCCGAGTACGCGTTCGTGCACGCCGAAAAGGCGAGCGCGACGGTGTTCGGCGGTCCGAAATACACCGTCAGCCCGGTTTACGAAGGGATGCTCAAGGAAGAGATGGACGCCGCCGCGCGCCGCCATCCGGGCGTCACCTACGAGCCGCAGCTCATCGATGCCACCTACGCACTGCTGCTCTCGAGCGCCGGCGACGCGCCGCTGGTCATTCCGTCGCTCAACCGCGACGGCGATTGTCTCTCCGACTTGGTCATGCAGCTTTTCGGATCCATCGCGGGGGCGGAGTCGCTGCTTCTGGCCTTCGACGATAATCTCGCGCCGTCAGTCGTAATGGCGGAGGCACCTCATGGAACCGCGCCGCGCCTGCTAGGCAAGAACGTCGCCAACCCGCTGGCCATGATCCTGGCCGGCGCGGCCGTGCTTTCGCATATTGCGGATCCGCGCGCCGCCGCGGCCTCGCGGGCGATCTACGATGCCGCGCTGGGCGCGCTTCACGACGGCATCGCCACCGCCGACCTCGGCGGCCAAGCAACGACGACGGAGTTCACCGACGCGGTAATCGCCCGAGTGGAAAGACGCTAAACTTCCATCACCACGGGGATCACGACCGGGCGGCGTTTCGTGCGCGCGTGCACCGCGCGGGCAAGCGCGCTGCGGATGTGCTCCTTCATCGCGCTGACGTCGCGCATCGCGTCCACCGATAGGCCTTCGATCATCGCGCGCAGCTCCCCGCGCAGTTCGTCGACGACGCCGTCGGCTTCGGGCAGATAGAAGACGCCGCGCGAGATCAGGTCGGGCCCGGCGATCACGCGGGCTTCTTCGCTGTCGATCGCGACGACGACCATGATGATGCCGTCGTTCGAAAGCGCCTTGCGATCGCGCAGCACGGCCTCGCCGACGTCGCCGATGCCGGAGCCGTCCACAAAGACGTGCCCGCCGTACGTCTTGCCGACCTTGTCGCCGTACTCGTGCGTAAACTCGAGCACGTCGCCGTTGTCGACGAGGAACACGTTCTCGGGCTCGACGCCCGTCTGCACGGCGAGCCGCCCGTGTGCGGCGAGCATGCGGTACTCGCCGTGAACCGGTACGAAGAACTCCGGCCGCACGAGGTTGAGCATGAGGAGCAGTTCTTCTTGCGAGGCGTGCCCGGATACGTGGGAGCGGCCGTCGGTTCCGTGCACGACGTTCGCGCCGAGCTTGCAGAGGTTGTTGATCGTTTTGTGGACGCTTTTCTCGTTGCCGGGAATCGGCGTCGCGCTGATGACGACGGTGTCGCCGGCGACGATGCGGAACTGCTTGTGATCGCGCACCGACATGCGCGCGAGCCCGCTCATCGGCTCGCCTTGCGATCCCGTGGTCATCACGACGATCTGCTCGGGCGGGTAGTCGTCGATCTGCTCGATGCGCGCGACCGAGTCGGCGGGGACCTTCAGGTAGCCCAGCTCTCCGGCGAAGTGCACCACGTTGCGCATCGAGCGGCCCAAGAACGCGACCTTGCGCCCGAATCGCACCGCGTGATCCACCGTCTGCTGGATGCGCGGGACGTTGGAAGCGAAGGATGCGACGACGATGCGCCCTTTGGCGCGTTGGAAGATCGCGGTGAAGGCCTCGCCGACGATCCGCTCGGAGAGCGTGTGCCCGGGGCGCTCGGCGTTGGTCGAATCGGAGAGCATGCAGAGCACGCCTTCGTCTCCGATGCGGGCGATACGCGCGAAGTCGGCGGGCTTGCCGTCTATCGGAGTTTGATCGAATTTGAAGTCGCCGGTGTGGAAGATCGTACCGACGGGCGTGCGTATCGCGAGCGCGCACGCTCCCGCAACCGAGTGGTTCACGTGCACGAACTCCGTTTCGAACGCGCCGTACGTAACGCGGCCGCCCGGCTGCACCGTCACGAAGTCGGTCTCGGGAATCTTCGCCTGTTCGCGCGACTTCGCTTTGATCAACGCGATCGTCAGCGGCGTCGCCGCGATCGGCGTTCCCGGAAATTCGCGCGCGAAGTAGGGAATGCCGCCGATGTGGTCTTCGTGCCCGTGCGTCACGAGCAAAGCCCGGAGCTTGTGCGCTCGCTCCCGCACGTACGTGAAGTCGTTGATGACGATATCCACGCCGAACATCTCGTCGTCGGGAAACATCAGGCCGCAGTCCACGACGACGAGATCCTCGTTCGTCTCGATAGCGGTCATGTTGCGCCCGATCTCGCCGCAGCCGCCCAGCGGAACGATTCGGACGTAGGGTTGCGACGGGGGCGCGGGGACGGTTAAGGCATCGGCACTCACGAGCGCTGCTTTAGCCGTAAGACCTTGCTTATCCGCGCCTCAGGCGTGAATTGCGCGCCGGAGGTTGCCCAAATGAGACATTTGACGCTGCTCTTGCTCCTGCTGACGCCCGCGCCGGCGACCTTGCCGCCGGCGGCCTCGCCCGCCCCGCCGCCGCCGTCACGCGCCCTCTCACCCGACGAGCTCCTCTCCCGCCGGGCGCTACTGCGCGCTCGCCTGCTAATCCAGATGCGTCTTATGGAACTGCGCGAGGAGCGGCTCGACTGCGTCCGGGCCGCGATCCTTCGCCGGCTGCCGCCGGAGCTGCGGCCGACGATTTCGCCCGCCACCACTTGCGACTTTTTTTCGTTAGACGAGTAAGGGACTCCAGAACACCACACACCGCGTCTACGGAATAGCTTGAAATAGTGAAAAACCGCCTCATACCTACGCTCATCGTCGGGCTCGCGGGCGCCGTCGTCGGCAGTTTCCTTATGATGCTTTACGCGAGCAGCCATTTCGGCGGGGCCACCGGCCCCGACCGGACGCCGCCGGCCGCAGCCGCGGTGCCCTTGAGCGGCGTCAGCGACCAAGACCGCATCGTCAGCGCCGTCAAGCGCACGAAGTCGTCGGTCGTCGCGATCACCGAACAAGTGAACGGACAGGAGGTCATCCCGGCGGATCCCTTCTTCCAGCAGTTCTTCGGCGGACAAGGGCCGGGCATCGTGCAGCCTTACAAGGGCGAAGCCTCGGGCTCCGGATTCGTCATCGACTCCGACGGCGACATCGTCACGAACTCCCACGTGCTGCGGCCGCCTTCCGGCGGAAAAATCACCGGGCTGACGGTGGTCTTCGCAAACGGCGACCGCGTGCCGGCGCACGTCGTGGCGTACAACATCGCCGCGGACGTCGGCATCATCAAGGTAGACCGCTACTCGAAGCTCCCCCCGCCGCTGGAACTGGCCGATTCGAACAAGCTCGAGCAGGGGCAGTGGGCCATCGCCATCGGCGAGCCGCTGCAGCTGCAGCAAACCGTAACGGTGGGCGTCGTCTCGGCGTTCAATCGGTCCGAGCCGATTCCGACCGAGAACGGCGGCGAGATCGACTTCAAAGGTCTGCTGCAGACGTCGGCGCCGATCAACCCCGGCAACTCCGGCGGCCCGCTCATTGACATTGACGGCCAAGTGATCGGCATGAACCAGTCCACGGTGAAGTCGGCGTACGCGCAGGGCATCGGTTTCGCGATTCCATCGAACACGGTCAGGAGCGTCGTCGCCTCGCTCGAAAAGAACCCCGGCGCGCACCAGGGCACCGACACCGGCTTCCTCGGCATCTACATGGCAAACCTCACCGCCGGCGTGAAGAACCAGATCGGCTACAACGGCGGCGGCGGCGTCGCGGTCCAGCAAGTCTTCGGCGGCTCCCCGGCCGACCAGGCCGGCATCCAGCCCGGCGACGTGATCCTTCAGGTTGACGGCAAGGGCTTCGACACCGTCAAGGACCTCCACAATTACATCGCCGCAAAGAAGCCGGGCGACACGATCCGGCTCAACGTCTGGTCGCAAGGCAACAAGAAGTTCGTCGCGATCAAACTTGGCGAGACCCCGGCGGAAGCGCCGGGCCCGCAAGGTCCTCAGCAGCAGCAACAGCAGCAGCCGGAACAACCCGAGCAGCAGGGGCCCTAAGAGGCCCCCCCTGCAACCGGGCGGCCCGAAAACGGGTCGTAACCAGCGAAACAACTTCTACCGCCCGTCGTGTATGATGGTGCGGTACGCAAATCCGCACCGCCCGTAAGCGGCAAGGCGCCGCCGGCGGCCGTGCGTCGGCCACTCGCCGGAACCCGTGCATAGCGCACCTCGGTGCGCGGTTTCCGCCATCGGCCCGACACGCGATCGCCCGGCTTAGCTGGTCCGGGGCGGCCGGTAAATTTTACAGAACGAGGTATTGAATTTCATGGCTAAAACGGTCGGCATCGACCTGGGGACGACGAATTCGGTCGTCGCCGTTATGGAGGGCACGCAGCCCGTCGTCATCCCCAACGCCGAAGGGTCGCGCACGACGCCTTCGGTAGTCGCGTTCACCAAGACCGGCGAGCGTCTCGTGGGCCAACTCGCGAAACGTCAGGCGATCACCAACCCGGAGCGCACGATCAGTTCGATCAAGCGCCACATGGGCGAAGGCGACTATCACGTCAAGATTGACGGCAAGGATTACACTCCGCAAGAGATCTCGGCGATGATCCTGCAAAAGCTCGTGAACGACGCGAGCAACTATTTGGGCGAGCGCGTGACCAAAGCGGTCATCACCGTGCCTGCCTACTTCAACGATTCGCAGCGCCAGGCGACGAAGGACGCGGGCAAGATCGCCGGCCTCGAAGTCTTGCGCATCATCAACGAGCCCACCGCCGCGGCGCTCGCCTACGGTCTCGACAAAAAGGGCAACGAGACGATACTCGTTTGGGACCTCGGCGGCGGCACGTTCGACGTCTCGATTCTCGAAGTCGGCGACGGCGTCTTCGAAGTCAAGGCTACCAACGGCGACACGCGCCTGGGCGGCGACGACTACGACCAACGCATCGTAGACTGGCTCGTAGAGCAGTTCCGGCGCGACCAAGGCATCGACCTTAGCAAAGACAAGCAGGCGATGCAGCGGCTCACCGAGGCCGCCGAGAAGGCGAAGATCGAGCTCTCGTCGGTCGTGCACACGGGCATCAATCTCCCGTTCATCACCGCCGACCAAGAGGGGCCCAAGCATCTCGACTACACGCTGACGCGCGCTAAGTTCGAAGAGCTCACGAGCGATCTGACCGATCGCTGCGTCGGGCCGTTCAAGAGCGCCATCGCCGATGCGAAGCTCGACGTTTCGAAGCTCGACGAAGTCATCATGGTCGGCGGCGCAACGCGCATGCCGGTCATTCAAGAGCTCGTGCGCAAGCTCACCGGTAAGGAGCCCAACCTGACCGTCAACCCCGACGAGGTCGTCGCGGTCGGCGCAGCCATCCAGGGCGGCGTGCTTGCCGGCGAAGTCCGCGACGTCGTTCTGCTCGACGTGACCCCGCTTTCGCTGGGCCTCGAGACGCTCGGCGGCGTCATGACCAAGCTCATCGAACGCAACACGACGATCCCGACGAAGAAGTCGCAGATCTTCACGACTGCCGAAGACGGTCAGACCTCGGTGGACATTCACGTGCTGCAAGGCGAGCGGCCGATGGCGCCCGACAACAAGACGCTGGGACGGTTTAGACTGGAAGGCATTCCCGCCGCGCCGCGCGGCGTTCCGCAGGTCGAAGTCGCATTCAACATCGACGCGAACGGCATCGTCAACGTCAGCGCCAAGGATCTCGGCACCGGCAAGGAGCAGGCGATCACGATTACCGCTTCGACGAATCTGTCCAAAGAGGAAGTCGACCGCATGGTCCGCGACGCCGAAGCGCAGGCTGCCGAAGATCAGAGCAAGCGCGAAGAGGCGGAGGTGCGCAACAGCGCGTCGAGCCTCATCTACTCGACCGAGAAATCGCTCAAGGAAGTCGGCGACAAGCTCGACGCCGGCGCACGCGCCGAAGTCGAGCAGGCCCTGAGCGAACTGCGGCGCGTCAGCGAGAACGGCACGGTCGCGGAGATCAAACCCGCGGTCGAGGCGCTGCAGCAAGCCAGCTACAAGATGGCCGAGCTGCTCTACAAGGCCTCGGCGCCGCAGGGCGAGCCTTCGGCCGACGGGTCCGCGCCCAACAACGGTGCCTCGGCCGGCGCCGGTGAGGACGTAATCGACGCCGAGTTCAAAGATGTCTGAGAGTAACGCCCCGCTGGAAACCGAGGCGGGGGAAGGCGTTATCGAGGAAGCCGCTGCGACGAGCGAGCCGTCTCTCGAAGAACGGCTCGCCGCCGCGAACGCGCTGGCGGAGGAGAACTACCGCAAGTTTCTGCTCGCGGTTGCCGATTTCGATAACTACAAGAAGCGCGTGCAGCGCGATCTCGACGCGATGCTCTTATCGCGCCGGCGCGCGCTGCTCGAACGCTTTCTTCCGGTGCTCGACAACCTCGAGCGCGCGCTCGACTCGGGGGCCGGCGGCGACAAGCTGCGCGGCGGCATCGAGCAGACCTTGCGCGGCTTCGAGGCCGTTCTCGCCGGCGAAGGCGTGAAGGTTCTCGACGTCAAGGGCAAGCCGTTCGATCCGCGTCTGGCCGAAGCCGTCGAAACCAGAGATGCCGGCGACGTCGCCGAAGACACGATCGTCGAGGTAACCGAAAAGGGCTACGGTCTGGGCGACGAGCTTCTGCGTCCGGCGAAGGTGATCGTGGCCAAGCGTTCCCAGGAATGAAATTCAAGGACTACTACTCCGTTCTGGGCGTTCCGAAGACGGCCGCCGAGAAAGACATCAAGTCCGCCTACAGGAAGCTCGCGCGCAAGTGGCACCCCGACGCCAACCCGAATAACCCCAAAGAGGCAGAAGAGAAATTCAAGGAAATCTCGGAGGCCTACGAGGTTTTGGGCGATCCAGAGAAGCGCAAGAAGTACGACGTTCTTGGGCCCAACTGGCAGCAAGCGGCTCAGCAAGCCGAACAACAGCGACGCTATCGCCACAGCGGCGACTCACAAGAGTTCGACTTCGGAACGGGCCCGGGCGACGCCAGCGGTTTCTCGGACTTCTTCGACATGTTCTTCTCGGGCGTCGGACGCCGTCAGAACGCGCGAACCCAAGGGCTCGCGCGCCGCGGCCAAGATCTGGAGACGACGATCGACCTCGATCTTCGCGATGCCTATGCGGGCGGCGCGAAGACGGTAACGCTTCAGATCGAAGACCTCTGTGCTCGGTGCCGCGGCAGCGGCACCGAGGGCGGCCGGCTCTGCGCCGAATGTCACGGCACCGGACACACGCTGCTCAACAAGCGCTTCGAAGTAACGATTCCTAAAGGCATCGGCGAAGGCCAGCGCATCCGCCTATCCGGGCAGGGCGGCGCCGGCATCTACGGGGGGCCCAACGGCGACTTGTACCTCGTCGTCGCGCTGCAAGACGATCCGACGTACAAGCGCAAGGGCGAGGACCTCTATGTGGACCTTCCGGTCAGCATCTACGATCTGCTCCTGGGCGGTAACGTTGACGTGCCGACGCTCAGCGGCCACGTCGCGATGACGATCCCCGCCGGCACGCAGAACAACCGCCTGCTCCGTCTCTCCGGCCGCGGGATGCCCAAGGTTAAGGGCGGCGGTGCCGGCGATCAGTACGTGCGGCTCATCGGCCAACTGCCCGTGGACCTCTCCGATGAGGAAAAGAAGCTGTTTAAGGAACTCGCGTCGCTGCGCGACGGCCGGGCATAGCGCCGACCCGGCAACCCGGGGCGCGCCGAGACGGTTTACCCAAGCACCTTAGCTCGCTCATTCGAAGAAGAGGCCATCATGATAAAAGAGATTGCGTTCACCGCGTATCCGGCGAAAGACGTCGCCGGGCTGCGAAAGTGGTATGAGGACAAACTCGGGCTTGCCTTCACCGGCGCGTACGAAGAAGACGGCATCGAGCAGTACAACGAGGCCCACATCGGCAACGGCTGGTTTAGCATAATGACTCACGCGTGGATCGAACGCGAGCCCGGCAGCGCTTCGGGCATCGTTTTCGAAGTAGGCGACATAGACGAAGCCGTGTCGGGTCTGCGCGCCAAGGGCGTCGAGGTCGGCGATCCGTACGCGACGCCGGTGTGCAAGATCGCCTCGTTCAACGACGCCGAAGGCAACAAGGTCTCGCTGCACCAGGTCACGGTTCCGCATTAGGCGATGATGGCCGGCCACGGGCTGATGTGGTCGAACATCTATCAGCCCGAAAAACCCACCGTGAAGCGGCGCGTCGATTGGAAACGATTGGGCGCGCTCTTCGCACCGTATTGGCGTCAGCAGGCGACCGTTCTCGGCTGCATCGTCCTGGTGGCCGCACTCGGTCTCGTGCCCGGGTTCGTCATCGCGCACATCATTGACGCCGTCATCCCCGGCCGCAACCTCGGCGAGCTCGCGCGCGACGTCGGCATCATCCTCGGCTCGGCGCTGGCGTCGGCAGGCGTCGGCGTTCTGCAAGGCTATTTGAACTCGCTCGTCGGCGAAGGCATCATGCGCGACATCCGGACGAGCCTCGTCGCCCACCTGCACCGGATGCCGTTGCACTTCTTCACCGGCACGAAGACCGGCGAAATCATGAATCGCGTGAGCAACGACGTTGACAACGTAGACAACGTCGTAACGGGAACGCTCACGACGATCGTGACCAACGTCGTCCTCATCGCGACCACGCTCGTCGCAATGTTCGCGTGGAATTGGCGGCTAGCGCTGCTGTCGGTCGCAATCGTGCCGCTGATGGTCTTCCCGCTCGGACCGGTCGGGCGCAGGATGTACCAGATACGCAAGAAGACGCGCGAGAAACGCGACGAGATCGAATCCATCACCCAAGAGACGCTCTCGATCTCGGGGATCACGCTGATCAAATCGTTCGCGCGCGAAGCCTACGAGCGCTCCCGCTTCTTCGATGCCGGGACGCGGCTGATGCAGCTCGAGATAGACCTTGCGATGGTCGGGCGGTGGTTCCTCGCGTCGGTTACCGCGATGGTCGTCGTGGGGCCGGCCCTCGTCTGGTTTGGCGGCGGCTGGCTCGCCATCTCGTCCGGGCTGAAAGTCGGCGTCATCGTCGCCTTCGTCTCGTTCATACAAGGCCGGCTCTACGGCCCCGCCGCGGCGCTCGCCGGAATCCAGATCCAGATCGTCAGCGCGCTTGCCGTGTTCGAGCGGATTTTCGAATACCTCGACATGACACCCGAGGAGTACGATCCGCCCGGCGCCACGGCGCTGCCCGGCGTCGTCGGCGAGATCGCGTTCGAGAACGTCGTCTTCTCGTACGACGGAACCCGCAACGTGCTCGACGACGTCACCTTTCACGTCCGGCCCGGCGAGGTCGCTGCGTTCGTCGGCCCGTCGGGAGCCGGAAAGACGACGCTCACCGGGCTCGTTCCGCGGTTCTACGATCCGCAAGGCGGACGGGTGCTCGTGGACGGTCACGACGTGCGAACCGTCACCCTGGATTCGCTGCGCAGGGACATCGGCATCGTAACGCAAGAGACGTACCTCTTCCACGACACGATCGCGAGCAATCTGCGCTACGGAAAACCCGGCGCGACCGTCGCCGAATTGGAAGCCGCCTCGCGCGCAGCGAACATCGCGGAGTTTATCGCCTCGCTGCCCAACGGCTACGAGACCGTCGTCGGCGAGCGCGGCCACAAGCTCTCGGGCGGCGAGCGCCAGCGTCTGGCGATCGCGCGCGTGCTCCTTAAGGATCCGCGCATCCTGATTCTCGATGAGGCGACCAGCTCGCTCGACTACGAAAACGAGGCCGCAATTCAGAAAGCGCTCGACGTCGTCATGCGCGGGCGGACGAGCCTGGTGATCGCGCACCGGCTCTCGACGGTTCTCTCTGCCGACGTCATCTTCGTCGTGGACGAGGGGCGCATCGTCGAGACGGGACGACACGCCACCTTGTTGGCTCGCGGCGGCCTCTACTCGCGCCTCTACCGCACGCAGTTCGCCGGCCTTTCGGCCTGAGTTACTGGGCGGCTTGGATGCCGAGGTTGACTTCGTTGATGGCGTCCTTGACGTAGTTGATCGCGTTGACGCGGTGCCCGTTCTTATTGGCTTCGGCTTGATTGAGCTCGCTCAGCGCGGACTCGAGATACGAACGGGCGTTGACCATGTGGCTTTGCACCGCCAGAGCCGTTCCGGCTCCGACGAGTGCGAAGAATACCGCGAACACCGCGGCGAGCATGCCGTTGCGCAGGGTAAGACGTTTCATATGATGCCTTCCTTGTTGGGTTAGTCGGGGATGTCCATCACCATTGGTTCGACGGGGACGTGCAGTTTCGGCTCCGTCGCGGCCTGAAGTTCTTCGACGCTCACGCCGGGGGCGAGCTCGCGCAGGATCAGGCCCTCCGGCCCGACGTCTATGGTTCCCATGTCGGTGATGATGCGCTGCACGACGCGCTTGCCGGTCAGCGGCAGCGTGCACCGGCGCACGATCTTATGCGCGTTGCCTTTGGCGACGTGCTCCATCATCACGATGACGCGCTTGGCTCCGTGGACGAGGTCCATCGCGCCGCCCATGCCCTTGACCATCTTGCCGGGGATCATCCAGTTCGCCAAGTCTCCGTGCTCGGAGACCTGCATCGCACCCAGCACGGCGAGGTCTATGTGGCCGCCGCGAATCATCCCGAACGACAGCGACGAATCGAAGAATGAGGCGCCCGGCAGCACCGTCACCGTCTCTTTGCCCGCGTTGATGAGATCGCCGTCCTCCTCGCCCTCGTAGGGATAGGGGCCCATTCCGAGGATCCCATTCTCGCTCTGGAGCGTGACCGTAACGTCGGAGGCGACGTAGTTGGGCACGAGCGTAGGCAGCCCGATGCCGAGGTTGACGTACTGGCCGTCGCGCAGCTCCTGTGCGACGCGGGCGGCAAGCTGATTCCTGGTGAGAGGCACTAGTTGCGCCCCCCTTCCTTTGTCACCCTGAGCGAAGTCGAAGGGCGCGTGGTCACGCGCTCGATGCGTTTACCTTGCGGGCCGACGTGGACGATGCGCTGCACGAAGATTCCGGGCAGGTGCACGTCGGCCGGCGGGATCGCACCGGGCTCGACGAGCTGCTCCACTTCGGCGATCGTGATCTTTCCGGCCATCGCGCACAGCGGGTTGAAGTTCCGCGTCGCCTCGTCGAAGCGCAGGTTTCCGGCCCGGTCGCCGGCCGAGGCGCGCACGAGCGCGTACTCGCAGACGATCCCGGTCTCGAGAACGTACTCGCGCCCGTTGAAAACCCGCGTGTCTTTCTTCGGCGACCCAACCGCAACGCTGCCGTCGGCGTTGTAGCGCCAGGGAAGCCCGCCGTCGGCGACCAGCGTACCGTCGCCCGCCGGCGTATAGAAGCCGGGGATGCCGCAGCCGCCGGCGCGCAGCCGTTCGGCTAGCGTCCCTTGCGGGACGAGCTCGACTTCGAGCTCTCCGCTGAGATATTGACGCTCGAACTCGCGGTTCTCCCCCACGTAGGAACCGGTCGTTCGCCTAATCCGCTTGTGGTCGAGCAAAACCCCCAGGCCCCAGCCGTCCACGCCGCAGTTGTTCGAGACGGTGACGAGGTCCGTAGCGCCCTGCTCGAAGAGCGCCTCGATGAGATTGTGCGGGATTCCGCATAGGCCGAAACCACCGACCGCGATCGAGGTGCCGCTGGGTATGTCGGCGACCGCCTCCGCGCACGAAGCGTAGACCTTCTCCATACCGTTCTAATGCGCCGACGGAACGCGCCCTGCCTCCGTGGAATGATAGCAGCCTTATGACTCTGGCACCGACCGAAATTCCAAGCAACGACGAAGAGGCTATGATCCTCGCCGTGGTCCGCGACCTCGTAGCCGAGAAAGTCGCGCCGCGGGCGGCCGAGATAGACGCGACCGCGGAATTCCCGTGGGACGTCAAGGAGCTCTTCGCGCAAAACGACCTGCTGGGCATTCCAATTCCTGCCGAATACGGCGGCCTCGGCGGCACGTTTCTCACCTACGTCAAGGTCGTCGAAGAAATCGCCAAGGCGTGTGCGTCGAGTGCGCTCATCGTCGCGGTGCAGGAACTGGGCATGCTGCCGATCATGATCGGCGGCGACGACCAGCAGAAGCGCCGCTTCCTGCCCAAGATCGCCTCGGGAGAGCACCTCGCCGCATACGCGCTCACCGAGGTCTCGAGCGGCTCCGACGCACTGGGTTCGATGCGGACGCGCGCGGAACGGCGCGGTGACAAGTACGTTCTCAACGGGCAGAAGATTTGGATCACCAACGGCAGCGTCGCCGACGTCGTCTGCGTCTTCGCCGTCACCGATCCCGAAGCGGGTTCGCGCGGCGTCACCGCCTTCGTCGTCGAGAAGGGCGCGCCCGGATTTTCCGTCGGCAAAGTCGAGAAAAAGATGGGCATTCGCGGCTCGCCGACCGTCGAGCTCATCTTCGACGACTGCGAAGTGCCGGCGGCGAACCGGCTGGGCGAAGAGGGCCAGGGCTTCAAGATCGCCATGAAGGTGCTCGACAAATCGCGTCCCGGCATAGCCGCCCAAGCGTTGGGCATCGCGGCCGGCGCGCTCGAGTACGCCACCGCGTATGCGAAGGAGCGCGTCGCCTTCGGCCGGCCGATCGGTCAGCATCAGGGCGTCGGCTTCATGCTCGCCGACATGAAGACCGAAGTCGAAGCCGCGCGTCTCATGCTGTACGAGGCGGCTCGCCGCTGCGATGCGGGCGCCGCCGACGTAACCCTCTGGGCCGCTCTGGCAAAGCTTAAATGCGGCGACGTCGCGATGTCGGTGACGACCGACGCCGTGCAGGTGCTGGGGGGGTTCGGATATTCCTCCGAGTACCCGGTCGAACGCATGATGCGCGACGCGAAGATCACGCAAATCTACGAAGGGACGCAGCAAATCCAGCGGCTCGTGATCTCACGCCAGCTGGTCGGCCGATGACGCGGCTTCGCACGCTGCTGTGCCTCGTCGCGATCGGCGCAGCGGGCTGCGCTCAAGGGAGCGTCGCGGCAAACCGCCCCGCTGGATTTGCGCCGGCCGCGCGCATGGCGCTGCGCCCCGCGGCATTCACCCAGTCGAAGATCAGTCACGTCGTCATCATCTTCCAAGAGAATCGCTCGGTGGACGATCTCTTCAACGGCCTGCACGGAGCCGACACGGTTAAGTACGGCTTGAACTCCGCAGGCGCACGCGTCGCGCTGGCGCCGGTCTCGCTCACCGCTCCGTACGATCTCGACCACGAGCATCGCGGGTTCGTCATCGAAACCGACGGCGGAAAGATGGACGGTTTCAACCTCGAGCATTCCTCGCCGTGCACCGGCAAGCACGGCTGTCTGAAGCCGTATTTGAGCGCGTACGGCTACGTGCCGCACGGTGAAGTGAAGCCGTATTTCGCATTGGCGGAACAGTACGTCTTTGCAGACCGGATGTTTCAGACGAACTCGGGGCCGAGTTTTCCCGCGCACCAGTACATCCTGACCGGGACGAGCACGATCTCGCAAGGCTCGACCGTTTGGGCCTCGGAAAATCCGTTCACGGCCAAGCAGCAGTTCACCGGAGGCTGCGATTCCCCAACGGGATCGCTCGTGGTTCTCATGGGCGCCGACGGTGAGGAGAACCAAGAAGCGTACCCGTGCTTCGACCGCCCATCGCTCACCGATCTCGTGGATGCGAAGGGGCTGACCTGGCACTACTATCAAGCGCATCTCGGGCCGGGGCTCTGGGCCGGGCCCGACGCGATCCTCCACGTGCGCAACAGCTCGGAGTTCTCAACCGACGTCGTCGCGCCGCCCTCGCAGGTGCTGACCGACGTTTCCAACGGGACGCTGGCAAACGTCGTCTGGGTGACGCCTACCGCGAAAGAATCGGACCATGCCGATATCAACGACGGCACGGGCCCCGCATGGGTCGCGTCGGTCGTCAATGCCATCGGCCAGAGCCAGTACTGGGCGAACACCGCGATCTTCATCACCTGGGACGACTGGGGCGGCTGGTACGATCACGTCGCGCCTCCGCAGTACGACGCATACGAACTCGGTTTGCGCGTGCCGCTCGTCGTGGTGTCGGCCTACGCGAAGAAAGGCTACGTTTCGCACGTCCAGCACGAATTCGGCAGCATCCTGAAGTTTACCGAGAATGCCTTTGGACTCGGATCGCTGGGCACGACCGACGTCCGCGCCGACGATCTCTCCGACTGCTTCCAGTTCGGAAAGAAGCCGCGGCCGTTCACCCCCATCCCGACGGTGCGCGGTAAGAACTACTTCTTGGCCGAGCCCATCTCGGTGGAAAATCCCGACGACGACTAGCAAGGGCGGAAAGCCCGACCCGCTCGACCCGGCATTCACCGGGCAGAATCCCATCGTCGCGGCGGCGACGCGGCTTCGCGAGCGGCGGCGTCTGCAAGCGGCTTTGGATGCGGACCAAGGCGCGAGTGCGCCCGCGCCGCCCGAAGACGCCGAGGCGTCGCTGCGCCTCTTTGCCGATCACCTCAAGGCGGGCTGCGCCCGCATCAACGCCATCTTGGGCGCACACGACGGCGTGAAGCTCATCGCGCTCGAGCGGCCGCTCCGGCTGCGGCTGCGCTACCTCGATCGTCGCATCGCGCTCGATCTCGACGACGTGCATCAGCTCGTGCGCGTTGCCGGCCTCGACCTCGCCGGCGAGTACCAGTTCGACACGAGCGCCGCCGTGCCGGCCCTCATCAACCTCTCGAAGATCTCGACGGAGGAAGGCTACGGCGAGGGGCTTACCCCTTCCTCACTCTTAAAGCAGATCTCAGAATAGCCGGCGTCGGGCAGAGCGACTCGAGCGGACAGCCGGCGCACCGCGGCGTCGGCGCCTTGCAGACGGCGCGTCCGTGCAGAATCAGCCAATGCGTCGCATCGCCCCACTTTGCAGGCGGAAGCAGCGCGGTAAGGTCTTCCTCGACCTGACGCGGCGTCGTTCCCAGCGTTAGTCCGAGACGATGCGCGACGCGGAAAACGTGCGTGTCCACCGCCAGGGCGGCTTCGTCGAACGCCGCCGCCATGACGACGCTGGCCGTCTTGCGTCCCACGCCCGCAAGCGATTCGAGATCCTCGCGTTCCCGCGGGACGCGGCCGCCGAAGCGCTCGACGAGGTCGCGCGCGCAAGCGATCACGTTCTTTGCCTTCATGCGAAAGAAGCCGCACGACTTGACGATCTTCTCGACGTCCGTTTGGCGAGCGCGCGCGAGTTTTTCCGGCGTCGGATACTTGGCGAACAGGGCGGGCGTCGTTGCGTTCACGCGCGCGTCCGTGCATTGTGCCGAAAGAATCACCGCGATGAGGAGCTGGAACTCGTCGGCGTACTCCAGCGCGGTGACGGCTTGGGGGTACGTGCGTTCGAGAATCGCAAGCTGCTCGAGCGCGGTCTTTCGCGGCACTTTTTTCTTAGGAAACGGAATGGCGGGCACGCCGGATCATTCTCGCAATGCGACGTGGTCCCCGTCGTTGGATACTAGACCGTCGGCGTTGAGCGCGGCGACGAGCTCGCAGACCTCCTCGTAGCCGCGCCCCGGGATCGAGGAGGCTATCGAGCGATGCAAGTCGAGCAGCGATATGCGCTCGCCCGGCGCAAGGTCGCGCAGGCGGTCCACGATGCGGCCGCGCGCGTATCGCGTCGTCATTTCGAAAGGGAGCGCGCTCTGCGGCGAACGCGGTCGCGCGGCCGCCTTTCGCCTCCGCTCCAGATCCGCGGCATCGATCGGCGCGGCCGCGCATTCCCCACGCAGAGGGCAGCTGCCGCACTGCGGTGCGCGCGTCGTGCAGATCGCGGAGCCCAGGTCCATCAGCGCGGAGTTCCAGTCGTGCGACCGGCCGGGCGGCAGCATCGCGCGGGCGCAGTCGTCAAGGCGGCTCGCGCGGACCGCAGGCGGATATTCGATGCCGAAGTAAAATCGGTGGACGATTCGCCGAACGTTGGTGTCAATGGGGGCGTCGTCCAGATCGAAGGCAAAAGCGCGAATCGCCGCGGCCGTGTACGGACCGATCCCCGGAAGCGTTCGCAGCTCCCCGCGCTGCTTGGGCATCTCTCCGTGGTAGCGTTCCGCGACAGCTTCGGCAATGCGATGCAAACGCACGGCGCGGGTGTTGTACCCTAGACCCTTCCAATGCCGCAGGACGTCGGCGGCCGAGGCCCGCGCCAGCGCCTCGAAATCGGGGAAGCGCTCGACGAACGCCTCGAACTTCGGCACGACGCGATCCACTTGCGTCTGCTGCAGCATGAACTCGGAGACGAGCGTTCGATACGGGTCGCGCACGGCGCGCCAAGGCAGCGACGCGCGCCCGTGTCGCCGGTACCAATCGAGCAGGCGACCCTGAGCCGTCCCTTTAATCCCGCGCATGGAGAGCCCCATTTCGAGAGCCTCCGCGGGGAACGCTCCCCAGCGAAAGGAGCAAGGTTTTGGCAGAGTATAACGTTGACGCCGCGATCGTCGGCGCCGGGCCGGGCGGCTACCACGCAGCGATCCGCCTCGGGCAGCTCGGCAAGAAAGTCATATGCATCGATCGCGATGAGGTCGGCGGCGTCTGCCTGAACTGGGGCTGCATCCCGACCAAGGCGCTGCTGCACGTCGGCGAGGTGATCCGTCACGTAGATCGCGCAGGCGCGTTGGGATTGAAGGTCCCCAAGGCCGAAGTCGACCGCGAAGGCGTGGCTAAGTTCAAAACCGACGTCGTCAACGCCAACGTCAATGGCGTAAAGTCGCTCTTCAAAGCCAACGGCGTCGAGTTTCTTGCCGGCGAGGCATCCTTCAAGTCGCCGACCGAGCTCGTCGTGGACGACAAGAACGGCGGCACCCACCGGGTCGTTGCCACGAACGTCGTCGTCGCGACGGGTTCGGCTCCCGTTGACGTGAAGGCATGGCCGCGCGACGGCGAGGTGATCGTCAACTCCGACGACGCAGTGCAGCTCAACCGCATTCCCAAGAGCATTCTCGTCGTAGGCGGCGGCGTGATCGGCTTGGAGTTCGCGACGGTCTACTCGCGGCTGGGCGCGCAGGTCCTCGTCGTCGAGATGATGCCGCAAATCCTGACCGGCACCGACGCCGAGATCGGCAAAACCCTCGGACGCATCCTCAAGAAGCAAGGCATCGAGATCATGCTGAACACGAAGGTGTCGGCCATCGAAAAGAAAGGCAAGAGCGCAAGCGCGACGCTCAACGGCGAAGGCACCTCCGGCAAAGACGAGACGCGCACGTTCGACATGGTGCTCGTCGCAGTCGGCCGGCGCCCCGTTACCGGCGGCCTGCGAGCGGAAGCGGCGGGCTTGACGCTCGACGAGAAAGGCTTCATCGCCGTAGACGCCCAGCAGCGAACGAAGGTTCCGAACATCTTTGCCGTCGGCGACGTGACCGGGCAGCCGCTGCTCGCGCACCGCGCGATGAAGCAGGGCGTCGTGGCCGCCGAGGTCATCAGCGGCGACAAGTCGGCCGCATTCGATCCGGTTGCCGTGCCCAACTGTATCTACACCGACCCGGAAGTCGCCACGGTCGGGCTCTCGGAAGAGGAAGCAAAAGCCGCAGGCCACGAGGTGCGCGTCGGCAAGTTCCCGCTCACGGCCAGCGGCCGCGCTCGGACGATGAACGAAACCGATGGCGTCATCAAACTCGTCGGCGACGCGAAAAGCGATCTGCTGCTCGGCATGCACATCGTCGCGCCGCAGGCCGAATCCCTCATCGGAGAAGGCCTCATCGCGCTCGAGATGGGCGCGACGCTCGAAGACATCGGCCTCTCCGTGCATCCGCACCCGACGCTGACCGAGGGAATCATGGATGCCGCAGAAGCCGCGCATGGCAAAGCCATACATCTCGTGAATCCCAAGCCGAAGGCGAAAGTGTGACGCTGGAGTTTCGCTTCGCTGCGTAAAGCCCAGTAATTACTATGACGAAGTACGCGCGATTGCTGGACCTGGGGCGGCGGGAGTACCGCGAGGTTTGGGATTTGCAGAAGCGGCTGCACGAGGCCGTGCGCGAAGGGCGCGAGCCCGACACCTGGATCGTCGCGGAACATCCGCCCGTCGTAACGCTGGGGCGGCAGGCGAAGCGCGAGAACGTGCTGCTCTCGAAGCGCGAGTTGGGAGCGCGCGGGATCGACCTAGTCGCGGTCGAACGCGGGGGTGACGTAACCTACCATGGGCCCGGTCAGTTGGTCGTCTATCCGATCCGCCGGCTCGAGCGCTTCCGCGAGGTCGTGCCGCTCGTGCGCTCGCTCGAAGAGGCGGTCATCGCGGTATGCGCGCGTTTCGGCATCCCAGGCGAAAGATGGAGCGAGCACTCGGGAGTCTGGGTCGGGCGCAACCAGATCTGCGCGATCGGCCTTGCGATACAGCGTATGGTCAGCTTGCACGGCATCGCGCTCAACGTTTCGACGGACCTCGGTTACGACCGCATCATCAATCCCTGCGGCTTGACCGATCGCGGCATCACGTCGCTCTCGCGGGAGCTCGGCCGCAACGTCGGGCTGGATGACGCAAAGGAAACTCTGCTTGAAGAGCTCGCTCGAACCTTCGACGTCGCGTTTTCGCGCGAGCGGATGCTGCCGGTCGGAGCGTAACGCGTATGGCGATCGAGATTGTGGCACCCAAGCCGCCGTGGCTGCGCGTCTCCCTGCCGATCGGCGACGAGTACCAGCGCGTCAAGAGCGCCGTTGCCCGTTTGGGCCTGCACACCGTCTGCAAGGAAGCCGCCTGCCCGAACGTGGCCGAGTGTTGGGGCGCGGGCACCGCGACGATCATGATCTTGGGCGAGACCTGCACGCGCGGCTGCCGCTTCTGTAACGTCAAGACCGGCAACCCGCGCGGAGAAGTAGATTGGCTCGAGCCGATGCGCGTCGCCGATGCGGTTCGCGAGCTCGGCTGGAAGTATCTCGTCGTCACCGCGGTGGATCGCGACGATCTGGCCGACGGGGGCGCGCTCATCTTCGCGAACACCGTGCGCGCGATTCACGAACGCGTGCCCGGGGCCCGCGTCGAGATTCTCAGCGGCGACTACCGCGGCGATCTCGTCGCCGTGGACATCGTCCTGGACGCCAAGCCCGACGTCTTCGCGCACAACCTCGAGACGGTCCGCCGCCTCACCCCGTTCGTCCGCGACAAGCGCGCCGGCTACGATCAGTCGCTCGAGGTGCTGGCGCACGTCAAACGGCGCGTGCCGGAGCGCTTCACGAAGACCTCGATCATGCTCGGCTTAGGCGAACGCGACGACGAGGTCGAGGCCACGATGGACGATGCGCGCACTGCCGGCGTGGACATCTTTACGATGGGACAGTACCTGCAGCCGACCAAGAAGCACTTGCCGGTCGTCGAGTTCGTCGAGCCCGCGAAGTTCGCGAGCCTCGGGAGGCTGGCCCGAGGCAAGGGCTTCCATCAGGTCGTGTCGAGCCCGCTCTCGCGCAGTTCGTATCACGCCGAGCAGGCGTTCGAAGACGGCCCCACGGGCTGAAACCCGAGCCGTTTTCCTTCGGTTGGTACCTCTAACGTGACGAAGGCATTCCTCTCCCGACCGGTCCTCGCGGCGGTCTGCTCGCTCATTATCCTCATCGCCGGCCTCGTGGTGCTGCCCGCCATGGCCGTCTCTCAGTATCCGCAGATCGCGCCGCCGGTCGTCACCGTCACCGCGACGTACACCGGCGCGAGCCCCCAGGCAGTCGAGGCGCAGGTCACGACGCCGCTAGAGCAGGCGGTCAACACCGTTCAGGGCCTGCGCTACCTGAGCTCGACGAGCGCCCAGGGCGTGTCGACGATCACCTGCACGTTCAATCTCGGCATCAACCTCGACATCGCCGCGGCCGACGTGCAGAACGCCGTCCAGTCGTCGCTCGGCCTGCTGCCCGCGACCGTCCAGCAGCTCGGCATCAACGTCGCCAAGAACTCCGGCGCGTTCGTCATGGGCATCGCGCTCACGTCGGACAGCCCAAGTCTCGACACCCTCCAGCTCAGCAACTACGCGCAGCTCAACGTCGTCAACGACCTCACCCGCGTTTCGGGCGTCTCGCAGGTGATCATCTTCGGCCAGCGCCAGTACGCGATGCGAATCTGGATCAATCCGCTCAAACTGCAGCAGCAGGGCTTGGACGCATCCGACGTCGTGAGCGCCTTACAGGAGCAGAACGCCGCCGTCGCCGCCGGAAGCATCGGCTCGCCGCCCGCTCCCAAGAACCAGCCTTACACCTACACGGTCAACGCCCTAACGCAGCTTTCCGACCCGTCGCAGTTCGCCAACATCATCCTTCGCGCAAACCCCAACGGCGGATACGTGCGCCTGGGAGACGTCGCGCGAATCGAGCTCGGCGCCCAAAGCTACACGACCGACCTGCGCTTCGACGGCCAAAGCAAGGTCGTCGGCTTGGGCGTGCTGCAGTATCCTTCAGCCAACGCGATAGACGTCTCGAAGCGGATCATCGCCCAAATGCAGCAGCTCGCTCCGCAGTTTCCGCTGGGGATGCACTGGGCCGTCGCCTTCGACGTAACGCAGTACGTCAACGAGTCCATCAAGGAAGTCGTGCTGACGCTGCTGCTCTCGATCGTCTTGGTCATCATCGTCATCTTCGTCTTCTTGCAGCATCCGGCGTCCACGCTCATCCCGGCTGCAACCATCCCGGTCTCGCTCATCGGGACGTTCTTCGTGATGCAGCTTTTCGGGTTCACGATCAATACGATAACCTTGTTCGGGCTCACGCTGGCGACGGGGCTGGTGGTGGACGACGCCATCGTCGTCATCGAGAACATCGCGCGCCACATGGAGATGAACAAGGGCAGGCAAAGCGGGGTCGCCAGCGCCGCGGAAGCGATGCGCGAGATACAGAGCGCCATCGTGGCGTCCTCGTTAGTCCTGCTGGCGGTCTTCGTGCCGGTCGGCTTCCTGCCGGGCACGACCGGACAGATCTACAAGCAGTTCGCGCTGACGATCGCGGCTTCGATCACGATCTCGCTGTTCATGGCGCTCACGCTGGCGCCGGTCCTCTCGGCGCGCCTGCTCTCGGGAGAGTTCGAGTCCCGGGCGGCTTTCTTCCGCGCGTTCAACGCGCGCTTCAAGCAGTTTCGCGACTGGTACGCGCGCGTGCTGCCCGCGATGATCGAGCGCCGCTGGCTCGTCGCCGTCATATTCGCCGGAGCGCTGCTGCTCACGGTATTCGTTGCCGGCAAGACGCCGCAGGGCTTCCTCCCCGACGAAGACCTCGGCTACTTCATCGCCCTGGTGCAAGCGCCCGAGGGCACGTCGCTCCAGGGCGAGCAGCAGATCTCGCAAAAGGCCGAGGCGATCATTCGAGCGCAGCCCGAAGTTCATCACCTCTTCGACGTCGGCGGATTTAGCTTCAGCGGATCGTCGCCCAACCGCGGTATCATGTTCGCGCTGCTTACACCCTGGGGCGACCGCAAGTCTCCACCGTGGTGTCAGCTCATCTTTCTCTTCGCGCATCCCGACGCATGCACGTCGCACTCGGCGTTTGCCGTAGAGCAGAGGCTGAACTACGCCTTCTTCAAGAACATTCCCGAGGCCCAGATCTTCGCGTTCAACCCGCCGGCGATCAACGGCGTCGGCAACTTCGGCGGCTTCCAGTTCGAGCTCGAGGATCGCGGCAACGTCGGCCTCCCCGCGCTCATGAAGACGGCCTATGGAATAATGGGAGCCGCAGCCCAGGACCCGCGGCTGCAAAACGTCTTCACGCAGTTCAGCATCAACTCTCCGCAAATCGAGTCCAACATAGACCGCAGCAAGGCCAAATCCATCGGCGTCTCACTGCAGGACGTCTTTACCACGATGGAAGTGGATCTCGGCTCGCTCTACGTCAATAACTTCACCTATCTCAATCGTTCCTGGCAGGTGGACGTCCAGGCCGACGCCCCCTTCCGCAACAGCGTCGCGTCGCTGGGCAACCTCTACGTGCACTCGAGCGCCGCGCCGGGAACGTCGGTCGTGCCGAGCACGATCGCGACGCCGCAGCCGGGCGCCGGGACCAGCTCGACCACGTCCAACGGCGCGGTGATGACGCCGCTCTCGTCGCTCATGACCCTCCGTCAAGTTCTCGGGCCGCCGATCATCTCGCATTACAACCTCTACCGGAACATCGAGCTGAGCGGAAGCAACGCCCCCGGCACCAGCACGGGGACCGCGATCGGCGCGATGGAGCAGATCGCCTCGCACGTGATGCCCAAGGGCGTAAGCTTCGAGTGGACCGGCTTGCAGCTCGACCAGATCGCCGCCGGGCCTCTCACCATCGAAATATTCGTCTTAGCGCTCGTCTTCGTCTTCCTCGTGCTTTCGGCGCAATACGAGAGCTACATCGATCCGCTCATCGTGCTGCTCGCGGTTCCGACGGCGCTGCTGGGCGCGCTGCTCTTCATCAACCTGCGGCACTTCCCGCTGCCGTTTCTCTTCGACCCGACGCTCTCGCAGGACGTCTACGCGCAGGTCGGCTACGTCATGCTCATCGGCCTTGCGAGCAAGAGCGCAATTTTGATTGTCGAATTCGCCAACCAGCAGCTGCGCGAGGGCGCGACCGTCGTACAAGCGGCGATCCGTGCGGCGCAGACGCGGCTTCGTCCGATTCTCATGACGTCCATCGCCTTCGTCATCGCGGTGATTCCGCTCGTCTTCGCGTCGGGCGCCGGCGAAGCGGCGCGCCATTCGCTCGGAACCGTCGTCTTCGGCGGCATGCTCATGTCCACGTTCTTGAACCTCGGCATCACGCCGGTGCTCTACGTCATCATCAAGACGCTCGAGCTGCGCGGCGCACAGACGCTGCCGCACGGCGATGGAAAAGTGTCGGGCGAGCTCGGCGAGGAGCCGCCCGTGCCGCTGGGCGTGTGACGCCATTTCGTTTTTGCGGCAACTCGGTGTTGCCGCAAAAACGAGTTGACTTCAGGCTCGCGGGTCAGAGAGACCAGAGATTAGAGGGAACCTGATTCTGCAAGGGCAAACGTTGGCGTAACAGCCGATTCGTTCAATGACTTGCGTCATCGCCGCCTTCTCGGGGAGTTGCTTGCATGCTGGGAACCTTCGCTCGTATCTCGATCGCCGCGGCCGCCGCGTTTTCGATTTTCGTCTCGGCGCTGCCGGCGTTGGCCGACAACGGCACCGGCGACGTTTTTCAAGACCAGATACTGCCCGGCGCAAACTCGGCGATTAAGAACGTTCTCGACGACGAGAAGCAAAAGCGCGAGGCGCAGCAGCGTCAAGCCGCGGCCAACGGCGCCGTCGCGCAGGCTCCGCCGGTTAGCCAGCAACCGGTCGGGCCGCAGATCGGCCTTCCCGCGGGCTTCACGTATCAAGCCGACCTCTCGTCGGCGTATCCCTACGGCAACATCGGCTCGTACGGCAAAGGCTGGCTCATGGGCGGCGGCGACCTTTCCTTCGCATACGGATTCAACTGGTCCACGCGCATCGTCGCGAGCATGTATCAGCTGCAGCACTGGCCGGTAGGTTTCAACACCGGACTGGCGCCGGTCTACCTGCAAGGCTTCCGCAACCCCGTCGGCTGCGCGGATCTCAGCGGCGGCAACGCATGCGGCCCCGGCGCGGGGCGAAACATCAACGTCAGCACGAAAGACACGTTCGACGTCTTCATGCTGGAGAAACTCTTCCTCATCAAGTCGGACAAGCTTCCCGGGCCCGTACCGTTCGTGATTTCTCCGGTCTACGTCGCGCGCACCGGCCTGATCGCATTTGCGCCGAATCATAACGACGTCGTTCCGTTTACCTATAACCTGCCCGACGGTCCGGTCGAGAACATCCCCGTCCGCACGGCACAGTACTACTCCGTCGCGATCACGCTGCCGTTCTTGAAGACGCCTAAGATGTTCGGCACGTTCACCGTCGCACCGCAGTGGCTGGTGCATACCGCCGGCGCGAACTCGGGCAACTCGATGCAGTTCCCGCAGGTGCTTTACCTCGAGTACACGCCGCTCAAGGGAACGACGCTCTTCTTCGAGCCGCAGAGTGCGCGCGACTACTTGCCGACCGACCCGTATCCCGAGCACCTCATCGCGTACTTCCTCGGCGTGTCGCAGCGCATCAGCAAGTACGCGTTCGTGCAGGCGGTGCTCAACAGCGGCGGGCCGACGAACCTCGGCGCCGACGGCGTTACGGGCATCAAGTGCTTGACGGTGCAGCAGGCCATCAACAACGCGTGCGGCCTGGCCATCGGCGGCCTCAAGGCAACGCAGCTTCAACTTCAGTTCGGCATCGGCTCTCCCAGCGTTTTCCCGTTGTAACGTGTAGAGGCAATTCATGAATCGTTCGTACGTAAAGAAGTCTATCGCGCTCTTCGCGCTGATCGCCCTGGCGTCGTGCGGCGGCGGAGGCGGAGGCGGCGGCACCGGAACGCTCGTTCCGCCGGCGGCCGGCCCACAGACAAAGCAAAGCGTTCTTTCGCGGATCGTCGGTTTAGGTGACAGCCTCACCGCCGGCTATCAGGCGCAAAGCTTTTTCGGAGCGACCGGTTTCAAGAACCCGCAAGATCCCGGGTTTACCGTCCCTCCGGGGCAAGAAAACGGCTGGTGGGCGCTTCTCGACGAGCAAGCCTCAGGGCTGCCGCTCGAGCAAGCCGTGCAGCACGAGTACGACGCATCCGTGAGTCCGCTTCCGCTGATCAAGGCGCCCGGGCTCGGCAATCAGATCGTGCCGTCGAGCAACCCATTCTTCCCCTTCGCGCTGCTCAAGAGCGGCGACGTCTGCACCGACAACAACGGCTTCAACGAAGCCGGTTACCATTTAAGCGGATTGTCGCGCGTGCGCATAAATCCGCGCTCCACGACGATACGCGATCTCGGCATTCCCGGAATCACGCTGCACGAAGCAAACACGATGACCCAGCCGCAGACGTCAACGTGCAAGTCCATCCCGGGCATCCCCGGCCTGCTGAGCCTGGTGGTTGCCGACGAGAGCGGCACGTTCTGGCCGGTGCTCGGCAATTTCGCCAAGCTCGAACCCAAGCTGACGATGGTCAATGCGGCGATCTCGCTGCATCCTACGCTCGCGACCGTTTGGCTGGGCGCCAACGACGTGCTCAAGTACATGGGAAGCGGCGGGCGCTTCGTGGGCGGCGACCGCAACGCCGCACAAGCCGCCGACGACGTGCGCGGAACGATCAACGCGATGAAGCACGCCGGTGCGGCCGTCGTCGTCGCCAACCTGCCCAACGTGCTGGAGACCGGCTACTTCCAGCGCGTCACGAATCCGAGCACGCTGAGCAAGTGCAAGCTGCGCACCTACGCGTTCTGCCTCATCAACCTCGGCACGGGGCTGCCGCGCTCGACGATCACGCAGATCGCCAACAAGTACCACCTCTCGACGCCCAACGGATGCGTGCCGGCGTCAACGACCGCTCCGTGCGGTTACCTCACGCTCCCCGGTGCGATCGAAGTCATCCAATACGCGACGGCGTACCAGTTGGCGCTGCCCGACCTGGACTGCCCGAATCCAGCGCCGCATTGCAAGCCCATACCCGGAAGCGGCCTCGGTTCGTTTTACATCACACCAGGGTTTGCCGGGAAGATACAGGCGCTCAACGACGCGATCAACCAGGGCATTGACGACGCCGCCTCCCAAACGCGCACGCCGCTGGTGGACGTGCGAGCGATCTTCCACGGCCTGGCCAGCGCCAATCCGTCCGATCCCTACTTCGCGCTCGCTGCATCCATCAATCCCGGCGTGTGCTGCACCCTCGGCTACCTGTACGGCATACTCAGCTTCGACGGACTGCATCCGTCGAACACCGGATACGCGCTCATCGCCTACGAGTTCATCCATACGATCAACAAGGCGTACGGCACGAAGGTCCCGGAAGTTGACGTGCACGGCGTCTACGCCGGCACGCGCTGTTCGGTCTCGAAGTACTGTTTCCCGGATCCGTACGCGCCGCCGAACGACGTCCCGTAGGCGCGCGGCCTACTCCGGGCCCCCTTTCGTTTGCTGACCTGGCTGCGCGAACTAGGAGAAACCGTCGTCAGCTTCGATCGCTCTGCGATCGAACCGGGGTATGCGCTGCGCTGCACCGTGGGAGTTGCGATCCCGCTGATGATCGGGGTGATGCTCGGGCACCCGGCGCTCGGCGTGTCTGCCTCAATCGGCGCCTTCATTACCGGCTTCACCTCGCTGCAGGGCATCTATCGAACCCGGCTGGGCGCGGTGCTCGCGGCCGCGCTGGGCATGGCAGCGGCGAGCTTCATCGGCGCGCTGGCCGCCGGATCCTCGCCGGCGATCGTCGTCGCCACGGCACTGGCGGCCTACGCGTGCGCGACGCTCGGGCAAATCGGCCCGATCGCGGCAACGGTGTCGCTCAACTCATTCGTCGCGTTCCTGCTCTTCTCGAGCCAGCCCCTGGCGCCCGCGGCGGCGCTCGCACAGTCGGCGCTCGTCTTCGGCGGCGGTACGATTCAGGCATTTCTTCTTCTTCTCGTCTGGCCGGCTGCGCGTCTGAGCGTCGAGCGTACGGCGCTCGCCGACGTCTACGACAATCTTGCGGAATACGCCCAGTCTATCGCCGGCGGATCGCCCATCTTGCCGCCGATCACTCCGTTTGCGACGGCGCGGCAAGTGCTGGCCGACCCGCAGCCCTTTGCGCGCTCGGCCGAGATGGCGCGCTTTCGCCGGCTGCTCGAAGACACCGAAGCAATCCGAAAGCAACTGGCCGGAATCGCTACGGCGACGGCAGACGCACCGGCCGCGCGCGAGCTTGCCGGAGCGGTGGCTGCACGGCTGCGCGCGCTGGCTTCCACGCTCGCCGGAAGGGCCGAGCCACCGCTGGAGCCGCTTCCCCAATCGGCGGCGTTGCAGGTCGCGGGCGGAAGCGAGCTCGCGTCGCGCGTGCGCGACGCGACGCAGGCGGCCTCGATGCTCTCGAGCGGTAAACTCCCGGCCGTCTACTTCCTCTCCAAACCGCGGCCCGGACCGTATGCCGAAGGGCACGTCGAATGGTTTGCGCTCGAATCCCTCCGCTTTGCGATCGTGCTCGCCATCGCGATGATGATTGGCCGCCACTTCGAGGCGGACCGAGGATACTGGATTCCGCTTACCGCGGCGATCGTGCTCAAACCCGACTTTCAGGCGACGTTCGTGCGCGGTGCCGGCCGTATCGCCGGGACGCTCGCCGGCGCCGTCATTGCAACGCTGGCGATCGCGCTTCTGCGCGGCCACGGCAGCCTGCTGATCGCGGGCGTGCTCGCGACGACGGCGACGGCATACCTGGCCTTCAATCCGAACTACGCGCTTTTCACCGTCGCTATCACTACGTTCGTCGTCCTCGTGCTCTCGCTGCGCGGCCTTCCCGGCACGACGACGGTTGACGTTCGCGTGCTCGACACGCTCGCAGGCGGCGCGCTCGCGATGGTGGGATACCTCGTCTTCCCGACGTGGGCGCGCAAGCGCACGCGCGCCCTCCTAGCCGATCTCATCGAGGCGCAGTACGGCCTTGCCGATGCTATCCTGAGCGCCTACGACGCGCCGTCGGAGCGCTCGCGGGCCGCTATCGAGCGCGCGCGCACCGAGCTGTGGAAGACTCGGCTCACCGTCGAGGCGTCGGTCGACCGCACGCGCCACGAACCGCGCCGCCCGCATAC
The DNA here is from genome assembly GCA_963790985.1 of Vulcanimicrobiota bacterium. Classification (GTDB taxonomy): domain Bacteria; phylum Vulcanimicrobiota; class Vulcanimicrobiia; order Vulcanimicrobiales; family Vulcanimicrobiaceae; genus Cybelea. The sequence continues at coordinate 234,280 of CAWBQB010000003.1, read as the reverse complement.
GATCGGCGCAGGCCGAGCGCTGCGCATCCTGGCCGCGACGCAGCGCTTTGCCCTGGCAAGCCTCGCGCTCGAAACCGGCCTCGATCGGCTTTCCGCGGCTTTGCCGCGCGCCGCGTTGGCCTCGTTCAACGAGGCCTTGCGCGAGCGGACGACCGACCTGGCCGCGGCGCTGCGAGACTCGCGGCGTCCCGATCGCAACGACCCCCTGCCCGCCGCGCTGCGCAACGTCGAAGCGCAGCTCTACCCCGCGCGCGATCCGGGGCACCGATACGTGCTCGACCAGCTTCGCGCGTACGTGGAAGCCGCCGCGCTCTTCGAACGGCTTATCGCCTAAGCTTACGCGTAAATGCCGCGGAGCCTGGACGCTTTAACGACCCGATCGATCGCCAGCGTGTACGCCGCAGTGCGAAGCGCCGCTCCGCGCGAGGTCGCAATCGCGCGAATTTGATGAAGGTTTGTCAGGAGGAAATCTTCGAGCTTCTCGTTGACCTCCGCTTCTTTCCAAAACCATCCCATGCGGTCTTGCGCCCACTCGAAGTACGAAACCGTGACGCCGCCCGCGTTGGCCATGATGTCGGGAATGACGATGATGCCCTTCTCCCTCAGGATACGGTCGGCTTCGGGCGTCGTGGGCCCGTTCGCACCCTCGACGATGAGCTTCGCGCGCACTTTGGGAGCCGTTTCCGACGTCAGCACCTTCTCTAGCGCGGCCGGCACGAGCACGTCGCATTGGCTTGCGAGCAGCTCGGCATTGGTGATCTTCTCGCCGTTCTTGAAGCCTTCGAGCGTGCCGAACTTCGCGGTGTGCTCCATCGCCGCGGCGACGTGGATGCCGTCTTCGTTATAGTACGCACCGGTGACGTCGGAGATGCCGATGACCTTGCAGCCTCGCTCCTCGAAGAGCTTCGCTGCGTAGCGCCCGACGTTGCCGAAGCCCTGAATCGCGATCGTCGCCTTGTCGGGGCTCAATCCCATCTCGGCCATTTCGTCGAGCGCGCAGATGGTCACGCCGCGGCCGGTTGCCTCGACCCGCCCGCGCGAGCCGCCGATCTCCAGCGGTTTGCCGGTGACGACGCCGGGCATGTTCTGCCGGACGTGCATCGAGTACGTGTCCATAAACCACGCCATGACCTGCGGCGTCGTGTTCACGTCGGGTGCGGGAACGTCCTTATCGGGTCCGACTACCTCGACGAGCTCTGCGGCGTAGCGGCGCGTGATCCGCTCGAGCTCGTTTGACGAGAGCGTCGCGGGGTCGCAGGTGACGCCGCCCTTGCCGCCGCCGAACGGCAAGTCCACGACCGCGCACTTCCACGTCATCCAGAACGCGAGAGCCGTCACCTCGTCGAGCGTAACGCCGGGGTGGTAGCGAATGCCGCCTTTCGCCGGGCCGCGCGCGAAGCTGTACTGCACGCGATAGCCGGTGTACACCTCGAATTCGCCGGAGTCGCGCTGAAACGGAATCGAGAAGATGATCTGGCGAGTCGGATGCGTGAGGATTCGGCGCATGCCGGCGTCGAGCTCGAGCAGATCGGCCGCCTCGTTGAAGTAGGCAATCGCGTCGCCGAAAACGGAGACGTCGCGCACGGAGGCTTCGCGCAGGGCATTGGTCATACGGGGGGATTTGCGCGTTGTGCTCCGCGGCCCCTTGGCCGCTGCCCGGCCTCTCGTCACACGTTGAATCGGAAGTTCACGACGTCGCCCTCTTGCATGACGTACTCGCGCCCCTCGCTGCGGACGCGACCGGCCGCTCGCAGGGCTTCCATCGTCCCAAACTCGACGTAATCGTCGTACGAGACGATCTCGGCGCGGATGAAGCCGCGCTCGATATCGCTGTGGATCGTCCCGGCCGCCTGCGGGGCCTTCGTCCCTCGCCGGATCGGCCAGGCGCGAGCCTCCTTCTCCCCCGCGGTGAGGAACGTCATGAGGCCGAGCAGGTCGTAGGCGGCGGCCGCCAGCTCGTCGAGGCCGCTGCGCTCCATACCCAGCTCCGAGCGAAACTCCGCCGCTTCGCCTTCGGAGAGGCCGGCCAGCTCTGCCTCGACCTTCCCGCAAAGGACGACCGCGCGGCCGCCCTCGGCCTTCGCGATCTGCCGGACGCTCGCTACGTGCTCTCCCCCGTCGGAAAGCTGCGCCTCGTCCACGTTCGCCACGTACAGCACGGGCTTGGCCGTGAGCAGGAACGAGTCGGCGGCAACCGTCGCTTCGGGCGAGCCGGGTGCAAAACTCCGCGCCGGGCGTCCCTCTTCCAGCGCCGCGGTCAACGTGGCCGCCGCCTCGAGCTGGTCGCGAAGCTTCGGGTTGGCGCGTACTTCGCGCTCGAGCTTCGGCAAACGCTTGCGCATCGTCGCCAAGTCCGCCAGCGCAAGTTCGATTCCGACGATCTCGGCGTCGCGCGCGGGGTCCGGACCTCCCTCGACGTGCGTGACGTCCGGATCGGTGAAGCATCGCAACACCATTGCGATCGCGTCGGTCTCTCGAATGTGGCTCAGGAAGGCGTTGCCGAGGCCCTCGCCGGCGCTCGCACCCCGCACCAGCCCCGCGATGTCCACGAATCGGACCGTCGCAGGCACCACGCGCTGTGCGCTGACGAGGCGCTCCAAGACGGCCAGGCGCGGATCGGGCACGGCGACTTCGCCGACGTTCGGGTCGATCGTCGCGAAGGGGTAGTTGGCGGCGAGGGCTTGGGCCGAGCGCGTAAGGGCGTTAAAGATCGTGGACTTCCCGACGTTGGGCAAGCCGACGATTCCGCACGAAAGTGGCATAACGGACCGGCCTCCGTTCGGCTGCTCGTTCTGCCCACCCTTTGCCGGCACCGCGCCTTCGAGCAAACCGGCAAGAAAAGTCGTCGGACTTGTCGGATACGAGAACATGCGCCAAATGAAGGTCGACAAGCTCGGAATCGACCTCTTGACCCACGACCCGGTGGTCATACTCAAGGACATGGACGGCTCGCACTACCTGCCGATTCTCATCGGGCCGTTCGAGGCGACGGCGATCGCTCTGGCGCTGGAAGGCGCCCCGGTGCCGCGCCCGCTCTCCCACGATCTCATGCGCAACATCCTCGACGGCCTCAACGCCAGTCTCGAGCAAGTCGTCATCCACGACATCAAAGACTCGACCTTCTTTGCCAAGCTCGTCGTGCGGCAGAACGGCGAACTGCAGGAAATCGACGCGCGCCCGTCCGACGGCATCGCCCTGGCGCTGCGCGTTCCCGCGCCGATCTTCGTCTCCGACAAGATCGTCCTCGAGGAAGCGACTGCCGAAAAGAAGCCCGTGAACGAAACCGAGATGGCGCGCTTCAAGAAATTCCTCGACGATCTTAAGCCTTCCGACTTTAATCGCTAACCGCTGTTGCTCGTGCAGGTGCGCACTTCGACACTGTCACCCTGAGCGAAGTCGAAGGGTCCTGTCATGCTCGCAAATCAGGACGCCCCTTAGCGGCACGGCGAACCGCCCCGCACCAGCAACAGTATTGTCACCCCGAGCGGAGTCGAAGGGGAAGGGCGCACGTCTCGGACTCACAGGATTCCGCGAATCGCGTAGGCTAGAAAGCGCGTATGGCTGAGGAGTTGAAGGCGGACATTGGTGTGTTCGGCGGGTCGGGGTTCTACGCGCTGATGGAAAACGCGCGCGAGGCGTGGGTCGAAACGCCGTATGGCGCGCCTAGCGACAAGGTCGCTATCGGCGAGATCGCCGGGCGCCGCGTTGCGTTCCTGCCGCGGCACGGGAAGGACCATCGCTTTCCGCCGCAGTCCATCAACTACCGCGCTAATCTTTACGCCATGAAGGCGCTCGGCGTGAAGTGGATCGTCGGCCCGACCGCGTGCGGCTCGCTCGACGTTCGGGTGCGGCCGGGATCTATGGTGGTGGCGGATCAGATCGTGGACCGCACGAGCGGGCGTAAGGACACGTTCTACGACGGCCCGATCACGACGCACGTCAGCTTTGCAGACGCCTATTGCCCGACGCTGCGGCCCATCGCAATAGACGCGCTGAAATCGCTCGGCATCGAGACGCACGATCGCGGGACCGTCGTCGTGATACAGGGTCCGCGCTTCTCCACGCGCGCCGAGTCGAAGTGGTTTCAGAGCCAAGGCTGGGAAGTCATCAACATGACGCAATATCCCGAGGCGTACCTTGCGCGCGAGCTGGAGATCTGCTACGTCAACATCTCCCTCATCACGGACTACGACGTCGGCCTGGAGGGCATGGCGCCGGTGTCGCATCACGAGGTCATCGAGGTTTTCACCCGCAACAACGAACGAGTGAAGAACGCGATCGGCACGATCGTCGCCAACGTTCCGCTCGGCGCCGACTGCTCGTGCCGCCACGCGCTCGAGGGAGCGCGCTTCTAGCCTTCATGTCCGGTCAGCCGCGCGTTGACGTCGGGATGTACGGGCGCGCTATCGCGCTGCTCGCGCGACATCCGACCGTGCTGGTCATGCCGCTGCTCGCGGCGGTCGTCGAGCTGCTGATGGACCAAATATCGCCGTTCTTCACCGACGCCGTAGGCGGCGCCGGAACCTTTCTCTTTCAAATAATCGTGCAGCTCGCCTACGGCTTCTGCTTCGGCGTCGCCGTAATCGGCGCGAACAACGTTTGGCGCGGGCGGCGAGCGACGTTCGACGAAGCCTGGGAGGAGGGACGGCAGAAAGCCGGCGGCATCCTCATCGCGACGGTCGGCTTTTACTTCCTGATCTACGCCGCCGGTTATCTCAGCGCGTTCCTCGGAAACTCGCTCGTGCAGATCGCATTGCAGCTCGTCGTTGCGTTCTTTTTGATCTACACGATTCCGGCGGCGGCGATCGGCGGGTTTCCGGGCAACCTCGCGATCGGTGCGTCGTTCCGGGCGGTGCGGTCGAGTTGGGTGGGCACGGCAATCCTCTCGGTCGTCTTCGTGCTGTTATGGATCGTGCTGCCGGAATTCGTGGTCGGCCGGTTTGCCATGGCGCTAGGGCTTCTCGGCTACCAGCTTCTCCTGGCGATCGTGAAAGCTGCCGTTCTCGGTTACCTCGCCTTCCCGTTCGCCAAGCAGTACGACGACGTGGCGTTCAGGGGGTACTACTAAGCGCCATCCGGACGAGATCGGCGACGAAGCGCGGCAGCACGTTGCTGCGCGCGATTCGTTGGGCTTCGTCGAGCCGGCGCAGCAGCGCGACGGCCTCGCGCGGGCCGAGCGGGCGCAGCGCGCGCAGGCGGCCGGCGCAGTCGGGCGAGGCGAGCGCGACGCCGTCGTGCCCGCTCGAGACGATCCAGTCGCGGACGAGGATCTTGACCGTCTCTACGCCTTCGGCGATCGATTCGCGCGTCGCCCACGAGTCCTGCGGCATCTTCCCGTCGACGCTTTCGAAGAACCAGCGCACCACCTGCGCGCGCAGGGATTCTTCGTCACCTTCCTGCGCGGGAACGGGATAGGAAGGCCCGGCGAAGCGGACCTCGATAAGGCGCGAGCGGATCGTCGGAATGAGGCGTCCCGGCGTCGCGGTCGTGAGAATCATGACGACGCCGTGCGGCGGCTCCTCGAGAAACTTCAGCAGCGCGTTGGCCGCGTGCGGCGTCGCGAAATCCACGTCGGCGAGGAGCAAGACGCGCATCCCGCCGCTATACGACTGCAGCGAAAGCTGGCGGACGAGATCGCGCGCCGAGAGATCCTCGCTCTCGTGAAAGCCCGTCGGCGCATCGCGGTCGCCGATCTTGAGAACGCCCTCATGCTCGAGGAAGTCCGGATGGTGCGCGTTCTCGGCAAAGAGCTTACACGACGGGCAGGTTCCGTCGTAGCCGAGCACGCCGTCCTTAGGGCCCGAACAGAGCAGCGATTGCGCGAGCCGCCGCGCGAAGGTCTTCTTCCCCGTTCCAGGCGGGCCGGCGAAGAGATATGCGTGCGCGATGCTTGCGGGGGTCATCGCCTCGAAGTAGCGCTTCGGCCCTTCCGCTCCGGCAACGTCGAAGTGCAGCTCGCTCATCGCGGAGCGCCGCGCCGCGCGCGTATCTCGTCCATCGCGTGGCGGGCCAACCGATCGGGTGCGAGCGTGCCGTCGAGAACGCGGTGGCGCGGCGAGGTCGCGAGTTCGAGAAAACCTTGGCGCACCCGCTCGTGAAAGCCGTCGTCTTCGTTCTCGATGCGATCCGTGTCCGTCGAACGCGCGCGCAGGCGCTCGCGAGCGACGGCGACCGGCACGTCAACGACGAGCACGAAATCGGGCTGCAGACCGTCGGAGGCCATCTCGCAGAGCGCGCGGAGGACGTCGCGCCGTACGCGCCGTCCGTATCCCTGATAGGCGAGCGTGGAGTCGGTAAACCGGTCGCAGAGCACGAATCGGCCCGCCTCAAGCGCGGGGCGGATGACGTCGGCGACGTGCTGCGCGCGCGCCGCGCTCACGAGCATGCTCTCGGTGAGCGGGGCGATCGCGAGCGCGCGGTTCAGGAACACCTCGCGAACGGCATCTCCGACCGGCGTACCGCCCGGTTCGCGCGTCGCGAGCACGTCGAAGCCTTCCGAGCGCAAGAGCTCGGCGAGCGCTGCGAGCAGCGTGCTCTTTCCGCTACCCTCGATACCCTCGACCGCTACGAACAATGGCGTTAGACTTCGGGCGTCTTGTAGATCCTGACGCGCCGGTTCGGCTCGAGACCGGTGCTGCGGGACTGTAGACGGTAGCGCTCGGCGAGCTGGTGCTGCATCCGGCGGACGTACGACGTTTGCGGAGAGAGCTCGATCGCTTGATTTGTGAGCAGCACCTGGTAGATCGCTTCTTCGGTCTCGCGCACAGCCAGCTCTTCGTGGTCGATCGACCCCAGGTTGAAGACGTCGCGCAACGCCGTCTGAATCTGGGTGGTCGTGTTCGTCTTTATCGAGTAGATTGGGACGTTGTCCGACGCGATCTGCTTGAGCTTCGGCTGCTCCTTGCGCTCGAGCGTCTTGAGCGTGAGCACGACGTCGGCATCGTCCCAGTTCCGGGCGATCGCGGCATTAACGCGCAGGTTCGAGATCGCGCGCTCGATCTTGTTGCGCGAAACCCCGTACGGAAAGATCGAGAGCGGACGATCGCGCTCTTCGTTGTCGCGGTCGTGATCGTACTCGGCGACGAGGCGCGGCATGGACTCCGTGTCGGCTTCCTGGACGACGGTGACCTCGCCGCCGGGTTGGCGCTGGCGTATTTCGGGCTGCGGCTGATATCCGCGGAGCAGAGCGTCTATGACCTCGGCTACGTTCTTGTGAATTGCGAGCCGGTCGCGGTCGTGTATTTCGACGACGACGTCGAAAGTCGGCGGCGCCTTGCGCTCGAGCACCGTCTTACGCGTGCCGCGCCGGCGGGCTTCTTCGTCGGAGAGCGTCACCGCGCTCACCCCGCCGACGAGGTCGGAGAGGGTGGGGTTCATGAGGAGGTTCTCGAGCGTCTGCCCGTGTGCCGTCCCAATCAAGGTGACGCCGCGCTCCGCTATGGTCCGCGCGGCTCCGGCCTCGGCCTCCGTCCCGATTTCGTCGATGACGATGACCTCGGGCATGTGGTTTTCGACCGCTTCGATCATCACCGCGTGCTGCAGGGCCGGGTCGGCGACCTGCATGCGCCTGGCCAGGCCGATGCCGGGGTGCGGGATGTCGCTGTCGCCGGCAATCTCGTTGGACGTATCCACGATCACGACGCGTTTGCGCTCCTCGGAGAGCACGCGGGCGCACTCGCGCAGCATCGTCGTTTTGCCGACGCCGGGACGCCCGAGCAGGCAGATGGATTTGCCGCCGCGCAGCACGTCGAGCACGATGTCGATCGTGCCGTAGACGGCGCGCCCCATCCGGCAGGTGAGTCCGACGATCTTGCCCGTCCGATTGCGTATCGCGCTGATGCGATGCAGCGTCTGCTCGATGCCGGCGCGATTGTCCGCGCCGAACGGCGAGATGCGCGAGCAGACGTGTGCGATGTCTTCGTGCGTTACCGGCGAGTCGGCGAGGTACGTGAAATCGTGTTCGAAGCGCGCCTCGGGCGGGCGCCCAAGGTCGAGCACGACCTCGATGATGTCCTCGATATTATGGAGACGGACGAGCGCTTGCCGAATCGCGAGGGGGAAGATATCGAGGAGTTGGGAGAGTTCCCAACTCGGGGAATCCGAGTGTGCCCTGACCGCCAATCCTGATCCTCACTTCCGGTGAGTGGATCCTGTTTCGTGAGCGTTATCCGGGGCCGAGTCGCACTCCTTTAACGACGCGAATGACGCGAAGTTTGTCGTCGTAGGGCCCCTGGATGCGGACGCCGGCTTTGAGCTCGAGGCGCAAGTACTCGATGATCTCGCCGGTAAGCTCTTCTCCGGGGGCGATCACCGGGATGCCGGGCGGATACGGGGTTAGCGTCTCGGCGCAGATGCGTCCCGCGGACTCGCGAAACTTCACGAACTCGGTGTCGGCCAGAAAGGCGTCGCGCGGCAGCATGCGCATCGGTGGAATGGGCGGAAGCGCAAAATTTCCGCGACGCAGCCGGCGCTGAAGGATCCCCGACGGCGCGAACATGTCCAGAGGGCGGTCGTCGCGCGCCATCTCCGCAAAGGCTGCGACGAATCGCTCGGCCGCGTCGCGATCGGTGCCGATCGTGAAGAGCGCGACGACGTTGAAGAGGTCGGCGAGCTCCACTTGAATGTTGTAGCGACGCCGCAACAGTTCGGATGCCTCGTACCCCGTGTAGCCCAAATCCTTGACCGTCACCGTGATTTTCGTCGGATCGAGGTCGAAGATGCCCGGGCGGCCTTGCAGCTCCTCCCCAAAACAGTAGAGCCCGCCGATGGCGTTGATGCGTTCGCGCGTTTCCTGCGCCAGGGCGATCGTGCGCGAAAGGAGCGCCGGCCCTTCGGTTGCCATCTGTCTGCGCGCCACGTCGAGCGACGCGACCATCGGCAGGTTCGGCGAGGTCGAGAGGAACATCTTGAGCACGGCTTTGAGCCGGTCGAGCCGCACGCGATCGCCTATCTGGTGGAGCATCGCGCATTGCGAAAAAGCCGACAGCATCTTGTGCGTCGAGTTGATCGAGAGATCCGCTCCGGCCGTCGTGGCCGAAAGCGGCAGCGCGGGGTGGAAATGGAAGTGCGGTCCCCACGCCTCGTCTACCAGCAGCGGCAGACCGGCCTCGTGCACGATGCGCGCGATGGACGCGAGGTCGGCCGCGACCCCGTAGTACGTCGGGGTGACGAGGTACACTGCGGCAAGGTCGGGATGCTCTGCGATCGTGCGCGCGACGGTTTCGGGCGTCACGCAGAGGTCCATGCGCAGCGCGTCGTCAACCTCGGGGCGCATGTAGACCGGCTCGGCCCCGCTCATGACGAGCCCACCGAGCATGGACTTGTGCGAGTTGCGCGGCACGGCGATCTTCTGGCCAGGGTTCACCGCGGTCATCATCATGCACTGATTGCCGCTGGTCGAGCCGTTGATGAGAAAGAACGAGTGGTCGGCGCCGTAGGCTTCGGCCGCGAGCTCCTGTGCCTCTTTGATGGACTCGGTCGGCTGAAGCAGATCGTCTATGCCGGGCATCGGCGTGAGGTCGATCGCGCAGATGTTGTCGCCGACGAACTCGCGGAAACTTAAGTCCATGCCGCGGCCCTGAACGTGGCCGGGCGTGTGGAACGGCAGAACGCCGGCATCCACGTAATCGAGGAGCGCTTGAAAGTAGGGAGCGCGGCGCTGGTCCATCGGCACGGTCGAGGAATGCCAACTATCCGCCGCTTTCCCCTCCTTGCGCCAAGGCGTTTACTCCAGCAAGCGTGCAAACTCCGACGCGATCTCGCCGCGGGTGAAGCCGCGGTGCAGGAGCGTGTCGACGAAGCTTTCGATGCCGGCCCTCAGCGTGCGCGTTCGGCCGCGCGCGTCGAGTCGCGGCAGTTCGCCCGCCACGTTCGTTCCGCGCCGGCCGTTCCCGACGAGCCATCCTTCGGCTTGCAGGTCGGCATATGCGCGAGCCACCGTGTTCGGCGCGATGCGGAGGTCGCCGGCCAGCTGGCGCACCGTGGGAAGGAGCGCTCCCGGCGCAAGCTCTCCGCGCTCTATGGCACCGCGGATCTGCTCCTTGATCTGTACGTACGGCGGGGTGGGAAGGCCGGCGTTGACGACGAGGTACGAGTCGGCGCTCACGCGATGACGAGCCGCTTGCGCATCGGCACGAAGCTCACGATGAGCGCGACGGCAAACGCCGAGCAGACGATCGCGGTGACGGCGTCGTAGCCGGGCAAACCGGCGGCCACGCCCGGAGAAACCAAGAGGGTCAGCACCGCCGGCGGCGCGCAGGCAAGGGCCGCGACCGACGTGGCGCGGCTGAACCGCACGCGTTCGTCCACCGCGTACTCGACCTGCGGATCGCTGCCCAGAAGCAGCGCAGGAGACCGCGCGATCTGCCAGGCGATAAGGAACAGGATCGCAACGGAGACGGCGATTGCCGCCGCCGCGATCCGATAGGGAGGGTAGGCCGCGAAAGCGAGCGTACCGGCAAAGCTCGCAGCGACCGCGGCGACGGCCAAGGGCGGCAGCGCGTCGAACGGCGAGCGCCGAACGAGCGGCGCCACGCGCCGCTGCGTGGCGTAGCGCATTTTCGCATACGCGGCATACGTAGCGAGCGCGGTCGCGAGCGCCCCCGCGGCGTACGGCACCGCAAACGGAATCGCCGGCACGAACTCCAGCGCCGCCATCGCGAAGTAGAAAACGGCGACGTACCGCATGAGGCCGGCCGAATCGCCTTCGACGTCGCGCCGCGCCTGCAGCGTAGCGCGCACCTGCGCGCCGGCCTCTTCCGAAAGGCCGCGGCACGAGCTCCTGAAGTACATGCCGGCGCCCGCAAAGCAGGACGGCCAGCGGAGCTGGGCGGTGCCGATAGCGACCAGCATGACCGCGGTGGAAAGCCTGATGAGGTGATCGACGTGCGCCGTTTCTACGTTCATTGTATTAGGAGCCTAATACAAAAGGATGCTTTGTGTCAACCCCCTTGGTACAATGGAGAAGCGGGCCGGCCCGTCAGGCCTCGATGCGCTCCTCGATGGAAACGTTGTAGAGGAAGAGGAACTTACCCCATTCGTCGGGCAGCGTGTTGCGCTTGATTTGAATCCATGGAATGTACTTCGGCTGGCGCGGCTTTCGCAGCAGCGACATGTTCGCCTCGTGCGGCGTCCGATTGTTCTTGCGGTTGTTGCACCGCATGCAGGCGCAGACGAGGTTCTCCCACGTGGAGTCGCCGCCGCGGCTCTTGGGAATGACGTGGTCTACCGTCATGAGCCGCTCCCCGCGCGTGCCGCAGTATTGGCATAAATGGTCGTCGCGGATCAGCACGTTCTTCTTCGTCAGCGCGACCTTCTGAAGCGGGCGGCGGATGTAATAGAGCATCCGGATGATGGACGGCATCCGCATCTCGTAGGTGGGCGACGCCAAGATGCGCTCGCGGCCATGGAGCATCTCGGCCTTACCGGCGAATATCAGCTTGACCGCGCGCTGGAAGCTCGTGACGTTGAGCGCCTCGTAGGTGAAGTTGAGCACGAGCACTTCGCTCACGGCTACGGCCCCGGCGATCGCGAAGCGTAACGAAGGCGAGGCATCTTACGTGCCTCGCTTTCGAACGAACGTCATGCGCGTTTCGGTCAGCATCTGCGTGATTGCCAACCGCTGATCGGGTCGTAACCTCTCTTTGACGCGTTCGAACGCCGCCGTGGCGACGTCTATCGCAACCTCTGCCGACGCGCGATCGGCGCTGCGTCCGCCTTCTTCGGTGAGGTACGCGTGCGCGGCGAGCGCCAGCGTCGCGATCACTTCGCTTAGCAACGGCTCGACGGGCGGTATCTGCCCTTGAAAGCCTCCCTGCAGGTCGGAGGAGGCGGCCTCGTTAGGCATCTCGAGGCAAAGTTACGCCGCCGTCGAGGCCTTCCCTTGCGACGCCAGCATATCGATAAAGTACCGATGCACGCGGGGATCGCCGGTCAGTTCCGGATGGAACGACGTCGCGAGCACGTTGCGTTCGCGGACCATGACGCCGCGGCCGTCGCGCAGCGCCAAGAGCTGCACGTTCGGCCCGCAGCGCTCGATCCAGGGCGCCCGGATGAAAATGGCTGGGAAGGGCTCCGCCCCGATCGCCGGTATCGGCAGCGCGACCTCGGCGGAATCGTTCTGGCGCCCGAAGGCGTTGCGCCGCACGGTGATGTCTATGAGGTCGAGAGTCGGCTGACTGGACGAGGCGACGTCGCGCGCGGCGACGATCATCCCCATGCACGTGCCCCAGAGCGGCATCCCGGAACGAACGCGATCGGCGATCGGCTCCGCCAGCCCGCCGCGAGCCAGCAATTTCATCACCGTGGTCGACTCGCCGCCGGGTATCACGAGCGCGTCGACGCAGGCGAAATCGGCGACCGTCTTTACCGGCTGCGCGTGCGCGCCCGCTCGTTGCAACGCCGCAACGTGCTCCCGCACGTCGCCCTGAAGGGCGAGTACCCCTACCCTAATTGCCACGGCCGGCGAGCAGCTGCGTCTCGTCGAGCGTGCGCACGTCGAGACCCGGCATCGCATCGGAGGTGCCGAGCGAGCGGCACGCCTCCAAGACGACCTTCGGATCCTCGAAGTGGGTCGTCGCGTCCACGATGGCGCGCGCGAAGCGCTTGGGATCCTTCGATTTGAAGATGCCGCTGCCGACGAAGATGCCCTCGGCACCGAGCTGCATCATCAAGGCCGCGTCGGCGGGCGTGGCAACGCCGCCGGCGCAGAAGAGAACCACGGGCAGGCGACCTTCCTTCGCGACATCGGCAACCAGCTCGAGCGGCGCACCGAGATCGCGCGCGCGCGCGACGAGTTCTTCCTTCGGCGCGACGCTCAAATCGCGAACCGCATCGCCGATCGCGCGCATGTGCCGGACCGCCTCGACGATGTTCCCGCTTCCCGCTTCACCCTTGCTGCGAATCATCGCCGCCCCTTCGGCGATGCGCCGCAGCGCCTCTCCGAGGTCGCGCGCGCCGCACACGAAAGGCGTCGTGAAAGCGTGCTTGTCCACGTGGTACTTGTCGTCGGCGGGCGTGAGCACTTCGGATTCGTCAATGTAGTCAACGCCCAGCTGCTGCAGCACCTGCGCCTCGCCGAAATGTCCGATGCGCACCTTGGCCATCACGGGAATCGTTACCGCATCCATAATGCTGCGGATCAGCTCGATCGCGCTCATACGGGCGACGCCGCCGGCGGCGCGGATATCGGCTGGAATGCGTTCCAGCGCCATCACCGCCACTGCCCCCGCCTCCTGGGCGATTGCCGCGTGTTCGGGCGTGACGACGTCCATGATCACGCCCCCTTTGAGCATCTGCGCGAGCCCGCGCTTTACCGTGACGGTTCCCGTGGTTTCCATGTCTCTATCTTATCAGGGGAGGGGCTCGCGGCCCTTCGTGCTTCGCCTATCGGTCAGGGCGGCGAGGAGGCGGCTCCCGAGGGCTGGTCGAGCGGCGTCTGCTCCGCCGGCGCGGGCTTCAGAGGCGTTGCCGTGGGCAACGGCTTCTGGCGCCAGATCGGAATGTTGGGATTCGGCGTCGGCGTCGGCGGCACGGTGGGCACCGGTTTGGGCGTCGGCGCCGGGGTAGGCAATGGCTGGGGCGGGACGCGAGGGTCGGGGAAGTGGGGATCCCCGGCCGCGGACAGCGCCTGCGAGCGCTTCCAGTCAGGGCCGTACGGCTGGGGCGAAGACCCAGGCGCGGGGGTCACGAGCGAGGCGGCGGACTGCAAGGTTCGGTCGGTTGCCTGCCCGATGACCCGGTCGCCCATGCGCTCGCCAATGGCAACCGCGAGCACGAGCACCGCCGCACCGGCTGCGAGGAGAATCGTCGGCAGTCTCGTCGAGGGTTGCACGAAGCGTTATTATACGCGGACCGGCGCCGGCACTACGTCGAGTTTTGCCGCGCGCGCCCGGCGATCGCTCGGCCGCCCGATCAGATGGACCTCGCGCAACTCGCCGGCAGCCATCTCCACGCGAGTGGTGTGCCCGCGAAACTCGACCAGCACGTTGCGCTCCCGGTCCATGTGGTTTCCCAGGAAGATGCGGACCGCACCGGCATCGTCCTCGAAGGCAACCGCGCCGACTTCGACCGGCGAAATCGTCGCCTCGTCGCTCACGTCGCGCCCCGCGTAGATGCACTTGAACGGCTCTTCCGCGGAGAGCTCGGGCATGTCGCCGTAGATCGCGTCGTTCGCCAGATCCACTACGTACGTGCAGCGCCGTCCGCCCCAGTGCACGCGCGCCGCGGCAACCCACTGCCATCCCTTGGGGCGAAGGGGCGCCAAGTGCGGCCTGCCGCTCGTGCGATAGCCGTTGAGTCCGCCGACGGTCTCGGCAACCGCCCAAAGGTACTTCGCGCCGGTCCACGGCGAGAGGTACATGCCGCGGTTGCTCAGCGACCCGCCGTCGAACCATTCGGCAAACTCACCGGGCACGGTATTGCGCGGGCTTCCGCCTTCCATCGCGGCGTACGTCGCCGAAAGGAAGCCGACCGCTTCGTCGGTCATCCCGTTGCGCGCGAGCGCCACGGCGCACCAGAGCGTCAAGTCCGGCCAAATCCCGCCGAGCAAACCGAATCCGTAGGAGGGAAAGTACCAAGCATCGGCCGTCGAGATGGTGCGCAGCCCGACGGGCGTAACGAAGTCGGCCTCCTGCAGGCGCTCGAGAATCGCGCGGCACCGCTGCGGATCGGCGATGCCGAAGAGCACCGGGAAGACTTCGTCGGCCGTGAAGTTGTCCTGGTAGTTGCCGTCCTGGTCGTAGTTGAGCACGAACGCGCCGGTGTCGTCGTTGTAGAGATAGTCCATCATCGCCTCGCGCATGCGCTGCGCTTGCGCGCCGTAGGTCTCCCAGTGCTCGTGGTCGCCGATGACGGCGCAGAGCATCGCCGCGGCTTCGAGCGCGTACACCGCCTCGGCATTTATCTCGGTCACGGCACCGTCGAGCGTGTAGTACGGAATGATGTTGCGCCAAGAGGAGATGCCGTAGAGGTCTACGCCCTTCGCCTTGCAGGACACGAGTCCGTGCTCGTCGCGCTGCGAGAGCATGTAGTCGGTGAGCTTGACGATCAGCTCGCTGTGACTGCGAACCCAGGCGTCGTCGAGCGTCGCGTTGTAATGGTGGAGCATCGCGATGAGATGCAGCGGCGTATCGTCGTTGATGTTCAGGTCGTAGTCGGTCTTGTAACCGGTGACGCCGCGCACGTACTCGACCATCAGGCCGCTCTCTTTGACCGCGCGGTTGAAGACCTCGAGAGCGTTGCGGCTGAACTCGGGCCAGAAGTAGTCGAAACCGTGGACGAACCACGACGTGTCGCGCGACACGAGGATATCGGAAGGCGGCGAGTTCGTCGCGCCCCAGCCGATCGGGTACTCCTTGACGATGCGCAGCATGTTCGCCTTCGCCCAGACCGTGCCGCGGCTTATCTCCGGCGACGGCGTGAGAAAACGCGCGTCGGCGAGGCGCTCCGTAAAGTAGCCTTGCGTGTCGTGCAGGGCGCGCTGGTCGGCCAGCAGCGCATCGAGCACGGGGCGGCAGCGCTCCGTATCGGTCTTATGGTAGACGACCGCCAGACGCAGCGACTCGCGCGCGCCGGGCGCGACCGCGATTCGGTACTCAAACGCACCGAAGATGCGCCGGCTCACGAGCTCGGCCTGCGCGGGCGTCACGTCGTCGAGGGTCTGTGCCTCGTTGCGCAGCAACGACGAGCGGCGCATCGCATCGAGCAGCACCTGCTCGCGCAGCGAGAGTTCGACGGCGACGGGCCGGCGCGAGCCGCCCCACCAGCGCTCGCCGCCCGTCTCGAAGTTCTTCGAGCAGATGAAGCGCCCGTCGTTCCAGGCGCGCACCTCGTGTTCCGGCTCGCCGTAGAAGCGTTGCCCGACGAGCATCGCCCAGGGAAAGAGGGCCACCTCAACCGGATCGCCGCCGGGATTGTAGAGCGTCACGTCTATGACGAACGAGACGGCGCGATCGAACGCAGGACCGTGCGGAACGTAGAAGGCCTCGGTGACGTGAACGCGATGCTCGAGCGTGAACTCCGAAATCTGCGCGTAGGGCAGAAAGGTCAGGTCGCGTTCGATCTGATGCGGAAAAAACGTTCGAGATTCGGCGCTGCGGAGACGATAGGCAATGTGGTGCGTACCGAAGATGATCTGATCGGTGTCGGCGTCCCAGAGCCCCCGGACCCCGCCTTTTGCCGTGGATTGTGCGTAGGTTTTGAGGTTGCCGAGCAATAGGCCGTACGGCGTCTGCGACTCGTGCAGAACGTAGGCGCAAAATTCGTTTCGCTGTGCGTCGTAACTCGACCCCATCTTCTGCCTACTTGTGCGGCGCGGAGCGCGAAGGCGCCTCCCCGCGCAACGGCAAACTCGGCCCCCGATGGGCGGAATCCCGATCCTGAGAGCTCCGGCAAAGATCAACCTGACGCTCGAGATCCTCGCGCGCCGCGACGACGGATATCACGGCGTGCGAAGCGTCATGGTGCCGCTCGAGCTGTCCGACGAACTGACGATCGAGCCGAGCCGTCACTTCCTTTTTGAGTGCGATCGCGGCGAGTTGCAAGACGAGCGGAATCTCGCCGTGGCCGCGCTGCGCGCGCTCGGCGACCTGCCGCCGGTGCGGATGACGCTGCGCAAGCGGATTCCCGTGCAGGCCGGGCTCGGAGGCGGATCGAGCGATGCGGCGGCGGTCTTGCGGGCCGCGATGTCGGGCGCGTTCGGCGAGCAAACCGAGCGCGACTGGGTCGGCATTGCCCGCTCGCTCGGGTCTGACGTCCCCTTCTTCTTGGCCGGCACGGGAGCGCTCGTCGAAGGAACGGGGGAGCGCGTGACGCCCGCGGGCTCGCTGCCGCGCTGGCACGTGCTCCTGGTCAAGCCGCCCGCCGGCGTTTCGACGGCCGACGCGTATCGCTCGCTCGACGCGATGGATCGCCCGCAGCGCCCGCGACGGGAGAGCGCATCGCTCGCGGCGGTCGAGGCGCTCCAACGCGCCGACTTCCAGCGGGTCGAGGCGTTGCTCTGCAACGACTTCCACGACCCGATCGCTTCGGCCACGCCCGAAGTCCGCGCCGCGCTCGACGCGCTGCGCGCCGCAGGGGCGACCAACGCGCTGCTGGCCGGCTCGGGGTCCTGCGTCTTTACGCTCGTGCCGCAGCGCGAGGACGCCGAAGCGATTGCGCGCCGCCTCGAGCTGGGGCCGCAGTACGAGCGCTTTCTGACCGCGTTCGCGGAGACGCCGGATTGG
Source organism: Vulcanimicrobiota bacterium (assembly GCA_963790985.1). Taxonomy (GTDB): domain Bacteria; phylum Vulcanimicrobiota; class Vulcanimicrobiia; order Vulcanimicrobiales; family Vulcanimicrobiaceae; genus Cybelea. The sequence continues at coordinate 217,058 of CAWBQB010000003.1, read as the reverse complement.
CACTGATCGATGCGGTGGTTTTAGCGGGCGGGCCGCGCGACGACGTCGCGCGCCTGCAAGAGGGTGCGCCGAACAAGGCCTTCGTAGACATCGGCGGCGTCACGCTCGTAGGCCGGGTGCTTGCCGCGCTGCGCGCGTCCAGCTCGATCGGGCGCATCGTTGCCGTTGCGCCGCCGAGCGCCAACGGCCACGCCGGCCTCGCGCTCGCCGACGAGCTTCGCCCCGACGGCGTGCGCATAGCCGATAGCCTGGCCAGCGGCCTCGACGGGTTCGCGCCCCGCGACGCGGTGCTCATCGTCGCTTCCGACCTCCCCGTGCTCACGGTGCCGGCCGTCGACGACTTCGTGCGCGGCGTACGCGCGCTCGACGCCGACGCGATTTACGGGTGCGTAGAGAAGAGCGTCCACCTCGCGCGCTTTCCCGGCGTGCCGCACACGTGGGCGCGCATGCGCGAGGGCACGTTCTGCGGCGGCGGCATCGTCGCGCTGCGCCCGCGCGCGATGCCCTCGCTGCTTCGGCTCATCGAGCGCCTCGGAGCGGCACGCAAGGATCCGTTCAAGCTCGCCTCGCTCTTCGGATGGGACGTGCTGGCGCGCTTCGCGCTGGGTCGCTTGACGATCGCTCAGGCGGAGTCGCGCGCGTCGCGAATTCTCGGCGCGCCGGTGCGTGCGCTCGTTTCGCCGTACGCCGAAACCGCGGTCAACGTGGACCGCGTCGCCGACGTCGCGCTCGCTCGCCGGCTGGTCAGCTCGGCGAGCGCCAGCGCTTGAACAGCTCGTTTGCTATGCCGAACTGATCGAGCGCTTTGCCCACGGTGTGGGCGATGATGTCGTCCACGCTCTGCGGATTGGCATACATCGCAGGGACGGGCGGCAGAATCACGGCGCCCACCTCGGCAAGCTGCGTGAGGGCGCGCAGGTGTCCTAGGTGCAGCGGCGTCTCGCGGACGACGAGAACGAGCCGGCGCTTCTCTTTCAAGCAGACGTCGGCAGCGCGGGTGAGAAGATTAGAGTTCATCGAGTACGCGATCGCGCTCGCGCTCCTCATCGAGCATGGGATCACGAGCATGCCGTCGGTGAGAAACGAGCCGCTGGAGATCGCCGCGGCCAGGTCGTCGTCGCGGTGCGAGACGTCGGCCAGACTTTCGAAGTCTTCGGCGGTCATCTCCGTTTCAAGCTCGATCGTGCGGCGCGCCGCCGAGGTGAGCACGAGGTGCGTCTCGACGCCGCCGAGCGCGCGCAGCGCCTGCAGCACCATGTAGCCGTAAACGCTGCCGCTCGCGCCGGTGACGCCGATGATGATACGCCGCATCGGGGGGCGGTTATACGTTGGCTGCAGGGGCGCCTGGTGGAAGCTGTAACTTCCGCTGCGGTGGTGCCCGATGCCTCGAGAATCCGTTCCTTCATCGGTGACGCCGTCCGGTGGCGCCGGAGCGGCGCCGAGACGTTCCTTTTGCGCCTCGTCCGTTCGCCGTTCTCGGGCGTGGATCACGACGTCGGCGCCGCGTACGCTACCCTCGCCGCTCGCGCGGAACCGCTGCTCGATGCCATCGATCGCGGACGGCTGGCCCTTCCGCTCGCCGAGCGCGACAGCGTGCTGCGTTTCGCCGAACGCGCGCGGCGCGTTCGCGCCATCCCCGACGATAGCCGCGACGACGACGCGCGCGCGGCCGTTGCCGAGATCTTCGATCTCCCCACGCTCGCGCGCAACGGCGCGACGAACGCGCCGCCATCGCGCGACGCCGGCGGGATCGAACTGGCGGAACCGCTCGCGCCGGAACCGCAGGCGGGCGTGCCCGCCTGGCCGCGCCACTTCAGCGCGTCCGCGCTCAATGCGTACGCCGAATGTCCCCGCAAATGGTTCTATCGTTACGGCTGTGCGGCGATCGAAGATCGCGGCTCCTCGGCGTCGGCCTACGGCACCGCCTTCCATCTCGCGCTCGAGGATTTTCACGGCGAGTTTCCGCGCGCGCGCGGCGATCGGCAGGCCGCGATGCGCGAGCGAATCCGCGAGTACGTGACCTGGGCATTCGAACGCAACCGCACCGGCTTTTCCACGCAGGTAGAGTTCGAGCTGCAGCTTCGGCGCGCGCAGCGAACCGCGCAGCGGTACGTGGACTGGCTGCTCGTTCAAGAAAAGGAAGCGCCGTTCGAAGTGCTCGGGCGCGAGGTGCCCGTCTCGCTGGATCTCGAGGGGCACGCGTTCATGGGATTCATAGACCGGCTCGACCGCGACGAGCGCACCGGCGGCGTTGGCGTCGTGGACTACAAGACCGGGAGCATCGCGAGCACGGCCGGCGAGTACCGCGAGAAGGTCCGCAGCTTCCGGGAGTTCCAGCTTCCCTTCTATTACTGGGCGCGCACGGCTGCGGGCGACCGCGTCGTGCGGCTCGTGCTCATCCCGCTGCGCGACGCGCTGCTCGACGTGCGCCCGATCGTCTTGGACGTCGCCGAACGCGCGCCCGGCGGTTCGAGAAACGCCGGCGGGACGCGAGCCGCGATCGGCGTGGACGAACTCGACCGCGCGCGCGCGCGCATGATCGAACTGAGCGACGAGCTCGCTTCGGGAACGATACCCCATTTTTCGCCCACCCGCGACGCCACCGCGTGCACCTACTGCGCCTACGCAGCGGCGTGCGCGTTCCGGCCTCCGGCGCCGCCGCAGCGCTTCGGCAGTTGATCGCGCTGGAACTGGGCGCCGAACAGCGCGCCGCCGCGGACGCTCCGCTCGAAGGTTGCTTCGCCATCACCGGCGCGTCCGGAACCGGCAAGACGACCGCGTTGGAGGCACGCATCTCGCGCGCCCGCTCGCTCGACGCGCAAGCCCAACCGCTCGTCGTGACATCGCAACACTCGCTCGCGCGATACGCGCTCGAACTGCTCGCAGCGTGCGGACGTCCGGTGACGCTCGTAGACGATGCCGGCGCTCTGCAGCTGCTCGCGGAGGCCTGCGAGCCGCTCTTCGCATTGCAGTGGGAGGCGTTTGCGCAGGAGCAGGTCGATCCGGAGGTGCCGGGACTGCGCTCCCCCGAGCGATTCATGCAGTCGGCTTTTCGGCTGATTCGGCGGTTGCGCGACGCCGACGTCGGGCCCGACGTCCTGCTCGCGCGTTCCCTCGCCGGCGCAACCGAGTTCTACGCCAATCCGCCCAACCTCGCCGACCCGCGCCTCCTCGCGGCTACCAAGAACTCCTACCACGACTCGCTCGCCGCCGGCGGCGAGGAGTTGACGCGCCAGTACCGTCGCGAGGTTGACCTCGCAAAGATCCTTGCGAAGATCTACGAGGATTACGTGGCGCTCGTAAACGCCACGGGCACGATGACGGCGCGGGATGCGATCGTCGCCGCGCGCGACGCCGTCCGGGCAGACGCGGCGTTCGCGGCGCGGCTGCGCGAGCGCCATCGCTTCGCCTTCGTAGACGATGCAGAGAGCTTGACCGGCGCGGAGGTCCATCTCCTGCGGGCGATCTTCGGCGCGAGCCTGGGGGGCGTGACCTTCTGCGGCAATCCGTCCCCGGCGATCTTCACCGACCGGTTCACGCTGCCCGACGAGACGTTCGGCAGCGCGAGCGCGCGCGTGGAGCTGCGCGCGCAAGTGCGCCCGCGGCCGGCCATCGAAACGCATCGCGCGGCAACGATCGAAGACGAAGCCGGCTACATCGCCGCGCGCGTGCGCGCGTGGGTGGACGACGGCACGCCGCCACACCGGATCGCGATACTCTTTCGCTCGGTTCGCCACGTCGAGGCGTACGAAGGGGCGCTGCTGGCATGCGACGTCGCGCCCGCAATCGCCGGCGACGCAAATCTATTCGCGGACCGGCGCGCGCTCGACGCGCTCGCGCTGCTCTGGAACGTCTACGACCCGTTCCGGCACGACTGGCTCCTGCGCACGCTCGCCAACCCCGCCGTTCGGCCTCTCCGACGCGTCGCTGGCCATCCTTTGCAGCGAGCCGCCCGACCCGCAACGCACGCTCTTCGCCCTCGACGACGAGCCCGCTCCGACGACGCGGCCGAGCCGCTGGGATCCGAAGCGAGATCTGCGGCTGGGCTGGAACGTGGTCCGCGGCGAGCGCGACGATGCGCTGAGCCCCGAAACCGCAACGCGCCTGCTGCGTTTCCGCGCGCAGCGCGAACGATGGATCGAAGCAATGCACGCGCTGCCGTTCGAGACGTTCGCGCGCCTGGTGTGGCGCGAAGGGCTCGCGCGCGAGGGTGAGCCGGGCTCGGCTAGAGCCCGCGCGCAGCAGCTCGTGCTGCAGCGTCTCTTGGCGCGCATGCTCGCGTTTCCGGCGAGCGACGCGGAGGCGCCCGTCGCCGGCGTGTTGGAAGACGCCGAGCGCCGCGCCCGCAGCGAGCTGGAATGGTGCTCCTTCGACGCCAACTCCGCTCGGGGCGACGACGCCGGATTCGTGACCCTCGCGAGCATCGAGGCGGTCTACGGCTGCGAGTTCGACCGCGTCGTCGTCGGCGGGGCGTGCGCGGGGACGTTTCCACTGTGGTACGTGCCGGATACCTTTATTTTCAGCCCTCGGCTCGGCATGATACCGAAGGACAACGCCGGCGACGCGCGGGCCTCACGGACGGCGAAGTTCAGCTACTACATGTTTAAAGGGAAAGCACGCGACAACTACAACGCCCGGGAGCGCCGCGCGTTCGGCTACGCGCTCGGCCGCGCGCGAGAGCGCGCGATCGTCACCGCCTTCGGGAAGGCGACGCGCGGCGTCGCCGCTCCGGAGTTCGTCGAGGAGATGCGCAAGTAATCGTGCGCCTGCGCGAAATCCCCCCGGATCGTTACGCTCGCGAGGTTCTTCCGCTGACGGCAGAGCTCTGGGCGGGCCGCCGCTCGTTCGACGAATACGTCGCGCAGACGCTCGAGATCGCGAGCGGAAAGTACGGACGGCGTCACTACCGAACGATGGGCCTCTACGATGGGACGAAGCTCGTCGCGTCGTTCAAACGCTACGAGCGAGCGCTGCGCGATGGGTCGCGCCGCCTCGACGCGATCGGCTTCGGCGCCGTCTTCACGCCGAAGGAGCATCGCGGTCGCGGCTACGCAAGTATCATGCTGGCGACCGAGCTCGACAGCGCCCGCCGCGAAGGGTGCGCGCTCGCGTACCTGTTCTCCGACATCCGCCCGCAGTTCTACACGCCGCTGGGCTTCCGCGAGCTTCCCTCGCGCACGCTGACGCTGGCCGCCGACGCGCTCCCGTCGCGCCGGCTCTCGCTGGCGCCGCTGAGCCACGAACATTGGAGTGCCGTGCGCCACTGCTTCGAACTGCGCGAGCGGGGCCGCGCCGCAGGATTCGTGCGAACGCCGACGGTCTGGGACTGGGTTGCTACGCGCACGCGCCATGGATCGGAGCACGGTGCCGGCCATGCGGCCAACCTCGTCGTGCGACGCAGCCGCGGCGTCTGCGCCTACGTTTTCGGCGTGCGCGTGCCCGAGCGCGACACGTACGTCGTGGACGAGTTCGGCTTCGCCGACGATGCGGCCGCCGAGACGATTCCGGCGCTGCTGCGCGCGGCGGCCGGCGATCTGCGGCGCGTCACCGGATGGCTGCCTCCCGACGGCGCGCGCGCGCTTCTGCCCAAGGGCACGACGCGCAAACGCACGCGCTCGCTATTGATGATGGCGCCGCTGCTGCCCGCCGGCGAAGAACTCGCGAGCGCGCTAACCCTGCGGTCGCCTTCGGATTTCTGCTGGGCAACGGATCACATTTGACCGGCCGGCCGGCCCTGGCGACCGTCGTTACCGCCTGCGTACTCTAACGGCGGCGAGTCGTCACCGAATCGGATACTCGTTCTGCGAGTCGTATTCGCCCAAGAGGTTCGAAGATTGCAGATCGTACCCGCCCAGGGGCGTGCGCACGATCTTCACGCGAATCTTTGGGTCGATGGCCGGCCTCACGATGTAGTCCTTGCGCGCGACGAGCACGACCGGATAGGCGTTAGCCGGAACGGCGACCAAGTACTCCTCTTCGTCGGTGCTGTGCGGGGGCACGTAAAAGCTCACGTTGGGATCGCCGCCGATCGCTCCGCTTCGCAACCTCGCGAACGAGTAAAGCAGCTTTACCGGCTTTCGGTAAACGTCGGCGCTAGCCTGGGCGTACGTGCCGGTATCGAAGCGCGAAACCGGCGTGGATCGCGCGACGACGTGCTCGCCGTACACGCTGAGCGTCTCGGCGGCGAGGTCTATCCCGACGTTGCCCGTGTTCTGCAGCTGTTTGTGGATCGTGAGGAAGACGACGCCGTTTGCGGCGCGCGTTTGGTCGACCATCGTTGGGACGGAGAACGACGCCCCCTCCGACAACGGCTTGATACGCTGCTCGTACACGAACGTGTAGAGCGCCCAGATGCCGGCGGCGACGATCGCGACGATCTCGACGGCGGTTCGCACCTGCTCGGCACGCGTGGGAACCGAATGCACGCGCAACGACCTGTCGGGGGCCATGCAAGCGAATTCTGCGAGGGCCGGAGGGTCCCCCTTCAGGATTTTTGAGCCTTCACACGCGTCGTAAAAGCCGCCGACTACTCCTTTGGGGAGTCGGCCAGATTCGTAGAAAGCGCCGTCTTGAAATCGGCTTCCACAAAGCGCTTGATGTCCTCGAGAAGCGCCTGCAGCGTCGCCGCGGCGATGCGCCGGCCGACCACGAGGTCGAAGACCGCTCCTGCGACGCCGAGCGGCGGTTCGTACTCACCGTCGAGCGCGAGAATCGTCTCCCCTTCCCCACCCTCGCTGCAATGCAGCGTTCCGGCAAAACTCGGAACGGTCCGGTCTGCCGGATCCCAGGAGACCGCAATCTCGCCGGGCTTCCCCGGCTCTCTGCGGAGCTCGTGTTCTACGTGCACGTCGTGGCGGGCCTGAGCCGCGCCGGGAAGGTTTAGAGCCGAGAGGTCCACGCGCAGGGCTATCGTGCCAGGCGTGACGTCACGCCGATGGACCGTGAAAAACCGCTGCGCGTGGTTCATGATGTAATGCATCGGGCAGGCGACACCAATCGTCTCCCTTATTTTGCTCATCCTTTCGCCTCTCTAGCCTGCTTCGAGCGAACTAGCCTCCCAGGGAGCGCTGGCCGATGACGCGGCCGACTGCCGGCGTCGTGTCTGCGCCTCTGCCCCAAACACCGTTGAAGCTGTTGTTGTCGCCGTTGAACCAGAACGAGAACCAGCCCGCCGTACCGTTCGGACCGCTCCAGGTCGCGCGCACCTTCGAGTTGTCGCTCGGCGCGAACTTGCCGTTGATGATGATCGGACCCGTGTGACAGACGACCGACGGTCCCGATTCCGTGCACTTCATCTCGCCGACGAACATCGTCGGACCGCCCGCGCCGGTCACGTTCCAGGTGCCCTTGGCGGTAATCGGCGACGGCGGCAGAACCTTGTTACCGACGAACGACCCGTTGGCCGGGCGCCCGTTGTAACCCCAGGTACCGTTGAAGCTGTGCCCGTTGGCGCTCACGTAGATGGTCAGCCAGCCGGCACCGCCCGGCCCGTGCCATTTTCCGTTGATCTGGCCGTCGGTGACGAACGTACCGGTATACCCGGTCCCGTTGGCAGCGTTGTGGCCCACGATGCCCTCACCCGACTGCGTCAGCGTGATCGTTGCGTTCGTGGTTCCGTTGTTGCCGGTCTGCTGGACGTGCCAGGATCCGGTCAGGTTCGGCGGGCTCGCCAAACCGGGCGCAATCGAGAGCGCCGTCAGGGCAAAGCCGCAGAGAAGCGCGGCAGCAAGACGTTTCATGCGAATCTCCTATTTTTGAAGTGAAATGACTAAAACAGGCCCAAGCCTATTTCTCGGGCTCAGAGTACCATCCCTCATCGGCAAACGGTATCCAGAACTTGAGAACGTTTCCGCGCAATTTTAAGAGGTGCGGCGGCCACTGCTCTCGCACCCTGTCGCCCATGAATGCCTCTCGATTCGCCATTGCGGCCTTAAGCGCCGCGGTGCTTCTGACGTACCTTCCGGCCGCCGCTGCCGCGCCGGCCGCAGCCGGCCCTGCGGCAACCGTCAACCGCGCCGTCGCCGCCTTCAACAAAGGCGATATGAAAACGTGGGCCGCACAGTGCGCGTCGCCGGCCGTCATCGTCGACGACTTTGCGCCGTACACGTGGGCGGGTGAAACGGCGTGCGCCGATTGGTGGAGCGCCTACGTCGCCGACGCCAAGAAGAACGGACACACCGACGGGATGGTGACGCTCGGCGCCGCGTGGCACGCCGACGTCACCGGCAGCAGCGCCTACGTCGTGACCCCGGCAACGTATACCTACAAGCAGGGCGGAAAGGCGATGTCGCTGGGCGGCGTCTTCACGTTCGCGCTGAAGAAGGGCGCGTCGGGTTGGCTGATCACCGGCTGGAGCTGGGCCGACCACTAACCCTTCGACTCCGCTCAGGGTGACAACACTCCGCTCAGGGTGACGAAGCTAGAAGAGGCTGGTTTGGCGCGCGTCCCCTTCCACGAGCGAGGCGACGCGCGTGCCGAGCAGCCGCACCGGCGCGCCGCGCAACTCGGCGCGGCGCAGACAGTGGACGGCCGCTCGAAAGATTCGCCGCGCCTCGCGCGTAGGTTCCGCCAGGTGCGTCTGACGGCCGAGGACGGTGCGGTCGGCGCGCTTTATCTTCACGCCCACCGTTTGCGCGACGGCGCGCTCGCGCTCGAGCTTCTCGGCTAGTTCGACGGCCTGCTCGCGCAAGACGTCTACGAGCCGGCGCTCGTCGCGCACGTCGTATTCGAACGTCTCCTCCGTCGAGATGGATTTCGTCTCGCGCTCGGGCTCGACGCCGCGGCGATCCACGCCGCGTGCGAGATCGCGCACGTCACGCCACCACGAGCCGAATAGCTCGCGCAGCGCGGCTTCTTCGAGCGCCGCGAGCTCGCCGATCGTGCCGATGCCGAAGAGCTGCAGGCGCGCCTGAGTCTTCGGCCCGATTCCCCACAGCCGCGCGACGGGCATAGGCGCGAGGAACGCGGCTTCGTCTCCAGGCGCGACGGCCTGCAGACCGTTGGGTTTGCACGAATCCGATGCGATCTTGGCGACCATCTTGCCGCTGGCGATGCCGGCGCTCACCGTGAGGCCCGTGGCCGCCAGCACGTCGCTGCGGATCCGCGCGGCGGCCGCGCTCGCAGCGGCAAGGCTCATCTCGCCGAGCGCGACGAAGGCTTCGTCCATCGAGAGGCCTTCGACCGGCCGTCCTTCGCCGCGAAACACTTCGAAGATTTCGCGCGATATCGCTTTGTACTTCTGCATGTCGGGCGGGACGACGACGAGGCTTGGGCAGGCGATCTTGGCTTTATACAACGGCATAGCCGACTTCACGCCGTAGGGGCGCGCCTCGTACGAGGCGGTAAGGACGACGGCGCGACGGCTGCGCCCGGCAACGGCAAGCGGCTTACCCGCGAGCGTGGGATCGTCGCGCACCGCAACGCTTGCGTAGAACGCGTCCACGTCGAAATGAGCGATGAAGCGCGCGGGCCGTTCAGCCGTGTGCGTGCCGCTCGCGCTGACGCCGGCGCTGCGCCTTTTCCTGATTGCCGCAGGTTGACATGCTGCACCAGGCGCGCGAACCGTTCTTCGTCCGGTCGTAGTATGCGAACCGGCACGTGGACTTGCGACACGCGCGCAGGCGCGCCCACGTTCCAGTAACGAGGGCTTCGTAAACCAGTGCCAACAGCGATGCGATCGCGCGGTCGGCGCCGTCGCCGTCCGGGCGCAGCCCGAGGCCACGGGGAGAGTCCACGCTCAGGCTCAAACGAACCGAACGAGCATACGCTCGGAGCCCCTCCCAGGCCCGCTCCCGGTCGCCTTCGCCGTTGTTCGCATAGAGCACGCCGCGCAGGGCCTCGCGGAACTCGCGCAGGCGTTCGAGAGATGCCTCATCGGGAACGACCGGGAAGCCGTGGCGCCGGCACCAAGCGGTCGCGCGATCGAGGGTGTCGAGCTCGTCGGGCCCGTTGGGCAGGTTCAGCGTGTTTTCGAAGACGCGGACCAGCTCGAGCGCTCCGGGCGCTTCGTCGGTGGGCGCCTTCACCGCGCCGCGGCTCCGGCTTTCACCGTCAAAACAGGTTGACAAGGTATTGTCACCCCTATATAATGATGAAAGGTTACTAGTTCGTCAAGAGGTCTCACACAATGTTCCGCGATCCAATCCGCTCCTCACCCCTCGTCGCCGACGTCAGCGACGTCGATCTGCGTACCAGGATTCAGCGCGCCGATACCGCGCTCTTCCGCGAGCCGGGGTTGCGCCTGCCGCATCTGCGCGTCACCTAGGCTAAGGCTCCCTTCTGAATCGCGAGGACGGCCTGCATGTTGCGCAGGTCGTCCTCGTCCGTTCCGGGGGTTTCTAGAATGGCCGTCTTCTCGCGCAGCTCGGGGTGTGCGAGGAGCGCGCGGAAGCCTTCGAACCCGATCTTTCCCTCGCCGATGTGCCAGTGTCGATCGCGGCTTGCACCCAGCGCGACCTCGGTATCGTTGAAGTGGAACATCAGGATGCGGTCGAGTCCGATGTGCGACTCCGCTTGCTCCACGAAACGATCGACGCCGCTCTTCGAATCGATTTCGTAGCCCGACGCCCAGGCGTGGGCGGTATCCAGGCAGATGCCCAACTGCGGATGGTCCACCGTTCTTATGAAACGTCCGAGTTCTTCGAGCGTGCCGCCTGCCAGATTTCCCGCGCCGGCTGAGTTTTCAAGCACGAGGAAGACGCCTGGCTGGATGCCCGCGAGAGCCTTCTCGAGCGCGCCGCAGATCGCGACGAAGCCCTCCTGCCGATCGCGGGTGCCGTACGATCCGAGATGCGTGTTGACGAAGCGCATCCGGCCGCGCGCCGCGACGGCAAGATCGTTCTCGATCAGGCGCAGCGAGCCGTGCGCGATCTTCGGATCGTCGCTCGCGAGGTTGATCAAGTACGGCGTGTGAATCGCGCAGGGATCGATCCCGGCTTCGCGCCGCAGCGAAGCGAAGGCCTCGAGCGCCGCCACGTCTATCGGGCTCGTTCGATAGCTGCGCGGATTCGACGAGAACACCTGAATCGCGGTGCAGCCGACGGCCGTTGCATGCTCGACCGCTTTGGCGTAGCCGCCCGCGACGCGGACGTGCAAGCCTATACGCATTACTTGCCGCCGAGATCGAACTCGAGCGGTTGCCCCGGATCGAGCTCCAGCTCGGGAAGATCCTCCAGCGAACGCAAGCCGAACGACTCCAAGAAGAACGGCGTCGTCTTATATTGCATCGGGCGGCCGACGACGTCTTTGCGCCCGGCTTCCGCGATGAGCCCGCGATCGAGCAGCGTGCTAACCACGCTGTCGGAGTTTACGCCGCGAATGGCCTCGATCTCGCTGCGCGTCACCGGCTGGACGTGTGCGACGATGGCAAGCGCTTCGAGCGCGGGCGTGGAGAGCGAGGTCTTGGGCGGGAGCAGATACGCTTCCACGAAATCGCGCGCCAGGGGCGACGTCGCGAACCGGTAGCCGCCGGCGACTTCGCGCAGAACGATGCCTCGCTCGGCGTAGTCGCCTTCGATGCGTTGGAGCACGGCAGCGATCTCGCGCTCCTGCGCGTGGAGCAGCTTGGCGATGCGCGCGATGGGGAGGGCCTCGCTCGCAACGAAGAGCAGCGCTTCCACGGGACGCTGCAGTTGCAGAACCGCTTCTTCGAGGCTCGCGGCGTCGGCGGCGGAAAGCTCTTCGGTGTGAAGCGTCACGCGGCAGCATTCCTCGGGGTGAGCCGAATATCATCGAACGGCGCGAGCTGTTCGAAGGCGATGCGCCGGCGGCGAATCAGCTCGAGGATTGCGAGGAACGTGACGACGATGACCTCGCGCGACATGCCCAGCTCGGCGCAGACACCGGAGAAGCGTATCTCGCCGCACTCCTTGAGACGGCGCATGATGTAGTCCATCGAGGCTATGAGCGAAACGCGTTCTCGGGCGATCGAACGTTTCTCCGGTCGCGCTTGGGCGAGCATGGCCATGAAGGCAAGCTTGAGCTTCTCTGGGTTAATGTCGTAGCGCTGCACGACTTCGCCCGCCGGATCGCCCGACTCGCGATAGAAGTACGAGCTCGCGTCGCCTTGACGCTCGCGAAGCTCCTCACCCAGCTCGCGGTATTTCGAGTACGCGATGAGGCGCCGGCGCAGGCGCTCCTCGACCTCCTCGGGCGATTCGCCCGCCTCGTCGAGGAACTCTTGGGGAATCGGCGGCAGCAGCGCGCGAGATTTCAGGAAGAGGAGGGTTGCCGCGATGACGAGGTACTCGGCGGCCACCTCGATGTCGAGCGTGTCCATCATGCGCACGTACTCGAGGTACTGCTCGCAGACCGATGCGAGCGGCACGGTCGCAACGTCGAGCTGCTGGTCTTTGATCAGCCCGAGCAGAAGGTCGAGCGGACCGTCGAACGCATCGATGCGGACGTGGAACTCGGTGGAATATACGTCCTTCGACAAGCTCAGGATAATGGGTGGATCGTCAGGACGACATCAGCGGGGCCGGCGCCATCAGTTCCCGTTCCGCTTCGGACGGTTCGCCGAACGCGTCCGGATGGGCCGCGACGAACTCAAGGGCCATGTCTATGAGGCGCTTTTCGTTCACGTACTTGAGCACCTTGCGCGCCTGCCCGACCTCGAACCACCGCGCATCGTCAACCTCGTGGTCGTGATTGGCCGGGTCGCCCGAGAGATATCGCATGAGAAAGAACGTGACGGACTTGCGGTGCTTTGCTTTACCGACGTAAAACCAGTACGCGATCTCGTTGATCCGCGTGATGAGCTCGCCCCAGCAGCCCGTCTCCTCGCGGACCTCGCGCAATGCCGCTTGCTCGGTCGTCTCGCGGGCTTCGACGTGGCCTTTGGGCAGCGTCCAGATGCGCGGCGGTTCGCCGCGCCCGATCAAAAGGGCGTCGTAGGTCGAATCGCGGCGACGCAGAAGCAGCCCGCCCGCCGATACCTCGTACTTGATCCGCATGGCGATCACACCTTTTGAGGGACGTGGAAGGGGCCCGCAGCCGAGCCCCCTTGTATTACATCCATTATAACGTTCCGCCCCAAGAAGACCCTGCCGAAAAGGGACGCCTCTTTTTGGCTTGCTTGCCTGCTATGGGCAATCATCCGAGCGCCCCGCTCGTGGCACGCACCGGTACCCTCCGACTGTGGGGCGAGGCAGGGAGGCTGAAAGCGCGGGTGACAGGGGACTCCGCTGAGGAGTGACGGGGCCGACTTCGCTCAGGATGCGGAGGCGCGATACCTCAGGTTGGGCTGGCGCGCGGCGCGCGTCTCGTCCACGCGGCCGACGACGGTCGTGACCGGCGCGTCGAGGAGCGCTTGAGGATTCACCGCCGCCTCTTTGACGATCGCGCGCAGCGCCTCGACGAAGGCGTCGAGCGTCTCCTTCGATTCCGTTTCCGTCGGTTCGATCATCAAGCACTCGGGCACGATGAGCGGAAAATAGATCGTCGGCGCCATGTAGCCGTAGTCGAGCAAGGCTTTAGCGATGTCGAGCGCGCGAACGCCGTGCTCCTTCTTCAGCTCTTGCGCCGAGGCGACGAACTCGTGGCGGCACACTTCGGGATACGGCGTTTCGAGAAACTCGGCGATCTTCACGCGCAGGTAGTTTGCATTGAGCACCGCCAGCTGCGAGACGCGTTTGAGCCCTTCTGCGCCGTTGGCGTACAGGTAGGCAAGTGCGCGCGCCGCATGCGCGAAGTTCGACCAGAACGAGCGCACCGGCCCGATCGAGCGGGGCCGATCGAAATCGAGCCTGAAGCCGCCGTCGTCGCGCACGACGACCGGCGTCGGCAAGTACTCGACCAGATGCGCCGCTACGCCGAGCGGGCCGTGCCCGGCTCCGCCGCCGCCGTGCGGAATCGTGAACGTCTTGTGCGTGTTGAGATGCATGAGATCGAAACCCATGTCGCCGGGACGCGTGTAGCCCATGATCGCGTTGGCGTTCGCGCCATCGTAGTACATGAGGCCGCCTGCGGCGTGCACCGCCGCTGCAATCTCGGCGATCTCGTCCTCGAAGAGCCCCAGCGTATTCGGGTTGGTCATCATGCAGACCGCCGTATCGGGGCCGACGACCTTGCGAATCTCATCAACGCTGACGCGCCCGCGCGCGTCGCTTGCCAGCGAGACGACGTTGAACCCGCACATCGCAGCCGAGGCGGGATTCGTCCCGTGCGCCGTGTCGGGCACGATCACGTTGAGGCGCTGCGTCTCGCCGCGATCCTTGAAGTACTTCTTCGCGACGAGCAGCGCGGCCAGCTCGGCGTGAGCGCCGGCGGACGGATTGAGTGAGAAGGCGGCCATCCCAAAGAGCGAACTCAGCGATCGTTCGAGCTCGTACATCACCTCCAGCGCGCCCTGTGCGAGCGCATCCGGCGTGAACGGATGGAGCTCGGCGAACTCGCGGCGCGCGACGATCGCGTCGTTGACGCGCGGGTTGTACTTCATCGTGCACGATCCGAGCGGATAAAAGCCGAGGTCTATGCCGAACGTGCGCTGCGAGAGGCGCGTGTAGTGGCGCACGACGTCCAGTTCGCTGTTGTCGGGCAACGGAAGATCCTCGCGGATGAGCGCTGCGGGCAAGAAGCGGTCGAGCGGCTTGCCCTCCTCGACGTATCGGTTCGCGCGGCCCTCCTGGCCGAGCTCGAAGATCAGCGGCTCAGACGACGGCCGGGGCATACAAGATCTCCTCGAGGGCGCCGGCAAGCGCGCGGATGTCGGCGGTGGTCGTGAGCTCGGTCGCGGTCATCAGCACGCAGGTCGCCAGCTCCGGATAGAAGCGCCCGAGGTCCAAGCCGCCGAGGATGCCGCGGTCCGCGAGCGCCGCAAGCACCTCCGATGCCGGCCGGCCGACGTCCGCAACGAATTCGTTGAAAAACGGCGCCGAGTGCTTGAGCGTCACGCCGGGGACGTTGGCGACGGCGCTTGCAAGCTCGCGCGAACGCTGGAGGTTGAGCGCGGCGACCGCGCGCAGCCCCGTCTTTCCCATCAACGCGAGGTAAATCGTCGCGATGAGCGCGCAGTGCGCCTGATTCGTGCAGATATTCGAGGTCGCACGCTCGCGCCGTATGTGCTGTTCGCGCGCCTGCAGCGTGAGAACGTACGCCGCACGGCCCTCTCCGTCCACGGTCTTGCCTGCGAGACGGCCTGGAATCCGCCGCATGTGCTCTTGCGTCGCCGCGATGAATCCCGCGTACGGCCCGCCGTAAGCGAGCGGAACGCCGAAGCTCTGCGCCTCGCCGGCAACGATTTGCGCGCCCCAGGAGGCCGGCGTCGCCAGCGCGGCGAGCGCGAGGGCTTCGGCAACGACCGCGATCGGCACCGTGCCGCTTTCGCGCACCGCCGCGAGGGCTTCGGGCGAGAGCGTATCTACATTGCCGAAGAAGTTGGGCGACTGCAATGCGACCGCGGCATATTCTTTTCCCGCAACCTCACGAGCGAGCGCGAGAAGATCCGTCGTGCCGTCGGCGGTGAGGGGTATCTCGACGATCTCGACGTCGAGCCCGTCGCAGTACGTCTTGAGGACGGCCCGGTAGTTCGGGTGCACGGCCCGGCTCACGAGAAGCTTCCGGCGGCCCGTCGCGCCGAGCGCCATGATCGCCGCTTCGGCCAGCGCCGTCGCGCCGTCGTAGACCGACGCGTTGGCGATATCCATGCCGGTGAGCAGGCAAATGTAGCTCTGCCACTCGTAGATCGCCTGAAGGTATCCTTGTGAGACCTCGGCCTGGTACGGCGTGTAGGCGGTAAGAAACTCGCCACGCATCGCCAGCGCGGCGATCGCGGGCGGGGCGTAGTGGCGGTACGCGCCCGCACCCAGGAAGGAGCGGTACGCCACGCCGGTATTCTTCTGCGCCAGCTGCTCGAAGCGTCGCTGGATCTGATATTCGGGTAACGCCGGAACGACGTCCAGCTTAGCTTTGAGCGCGACGCCTTCGGGGACGCGCAGCAGTTCGTCGAGCGAGCCGGCCCCGATGGCGGCGAGCATCTGCTCTACGTCGCGTTGAGTGTGCGGTGCGTACACGGCGAAGCTCTCTTTGCGGCGGCAGCGGGATTCGCCTTGCGACCGATGTAGTAGTCGCGGGGAAGGAGCGCTCGAGACGCTCCGGGCGTATCAGCCCAGGGAGGCGGAACGAAGCTCGTTAGGTTCCGTAGCGCCGCTGGCGCATCGCGAAGTCGTCGAGCGCGGACTTGAAGAGCGCCTCGTCAAAATCGGGCCAATACGCCGGCGTCGCCCAAAACTCCGCATAGGCCGACTGAAACAACAGGAAGTTCGAAAGGCGCAGCTCGCCGCCGGTTCGGACGATCAAGTCGGGATCGGGCAATCCCGCGGTGTAGAGCCGGCCCGCGATCGCTCGATCGTCGATCGAAGCAACGTCGCGCGCGCCGGAACGCACTTCGTCCACGAGCGCGCGAACGGCGTCGCCGATCTCTCGCCGCCCGCCGTAGTCTATCGCCAGATTGAGCAGGATGCCGCGATTACGCGACGTCTCTTCGACGAGGCTTTCGAGTGCGGCGCGCGTCGGAGCCGGCAAACGCTCGCTGCGGCCGCATAGGCGAACGCGAACGTCCTCTCGAGCCACTTTCCGCAATTCGCCGCGCGCGGCGCGCGCGCACAGGCGCATGAGCAGGCCGACCTCGCCCGACGGCCGGTCCCAGTTCTCTTCTGAAAACGCGTACGCCGTTACTACGCTTACGCCGGCCTCGCGCGCCGCCCGCAAGATCCGGCGCAGCGCGGTGACGCCGCGCCGGTAGCCGCACACGATGGGAAGGCCCCGCTCGGCGGCCCAGCGGCGGTTGCCGTCCATGATGAACGCGACGTGCCGTGGGCTCACGTCGTTGCCAGCTTGCCGCGCGTGGCGTTTTCGCGCGAGCGCTCGTGCACGTCGCGGACGACGGCCTCGAGCTCGTCCACGTAAGCGAGAAAGCGCTGGCGGCCGCGTTTGGTGATGCGGTACACCGTCTGCGGCCGTCCGTAGCCGCGCCGCTTCTCGTTGGTCACGATGCCGAGGTCGGCAAGGGCGTGCACGTGCCGGTTCAAGTTCCCATCGGTGAGATCGCAGGCGGCTTGGAGCTCGGTAAAACTCAGGCCGTCGGGATGCGCGATCAGACACGTGCAGATCGCAAGCCTCCCGCGCTCGTGAAAGATGCGTTCGAGGCCGGGATACGAGAAGGGTGCCTCGCGTCCGTCGTTCACGTCGCGCGCTCCCGCAGAATGAGCCAGCCGATAGCGATCTGGCCCAGGCCGAATCCCAGCGGCATCACCCACCATGCAAGCGCGAACGCCTGCAGGGGCGAGACCAAGAAGAGCGCGGCGAGCGCGGCAAAGCCGATCGTGACCGCGATTGAGGATTGCGGTACGGCCGCGCGCGACGCAAACAGCCCGACGGCGTAGAAGGCAAACCACGTGCCGGGTAGGAGCGCATAGACGGAGCGGTCGACGAGCGCGACGGTGAGCAGCCCGCCGAGCACGACGCTGGGCGCGATGGAACGCGCCGCGGAGCGGAATCGGCTCGCGGCTCCCGGCGCGCGGTTTTTCACCAGCCAGACGGCGACTGCGCCGTAGTTGAGCGCGAGCGCCGCGACCAGACAGGTCATCCAGATGACGACGTAGCGGTTGAGTTCTTGGGCCGACGCCGGCAGCGGCGCCGTCCGCCATTGCACGAATCCGGCAACGAGGGCGCCGGCGCCGCTGGCGATCGCGGCCGGCGCCGAATAGCCTTCGAAGCGCTGCACGCCGACGAGGCGGTCGCGAACCTCTTCAAGATCCGAGATCGCGCGCTGTATCTCCACGGACTGCTGCCTCAATCGCAAAGTTTGTGTCGCAAAGTTAGATACTTTGTATCACAAAGTGCTGGCCCGTGGCAAGGGGTCACCGGCGGCTCCGTGTGGTACTTCCCAGCATGCGCTCTGCCGCCGGAGCCGGACTGACGCTGCTCCTTCTCGCCGGATGCGGCGGATTCGATCAGACGGCGCTTAGCCGGCCGGCAGTGCAACTAGCCGCCGGCGCGAGCGCAGACGGCGGTCGCGAACGCATCTCTCTACCGCAGGTGGCCGGCACGTACCGCGGGCGCTACGAAGAAACGATCGGCAAGACGAGCGTCAAGGGCATCGTGACGATCGTCATCCACCAAAGCGGCGCGACCATCACGGGAAAGTTTGCTCCGCTGGTCAAGGGCATCCGCTACGATCTCGCTCTCAAAGGCACAGTGGAGACGGTACCACGCGGCGCCCGGCTGCACTTCACGATCTTCGCGTTCGGCGGACGAAACGCGCGGGCGCGAGCTAACGTCATCGGAAGATACTTCTACGGACGCGGACTCGCACCGGCCGAGGACGGCGAACAAGCGGTGCACATGAAGTTCAGGTCGCAAAAGGAATGAGACTGCTTGCAGCGTTCGCGGCCGCGGCGATTCTCGCCGGCTGCGGCGGCACCGGATCGCCGTTCCCGAGGTTTCCCGCTGCGGCCGCCTTCGCGCGAACCAGTTCTTCCAGTCCGATCCGGCACGTCGTCGTCGTCGTCCAAGAAAATCGCACTTTTAACAACTTTTTTGCCACGTTTCCGGGAGCCGACGGCACGACGACCGGCAAGATCGTCGCGCTGAACACCACCAAGTGCAAAGTAGCCGGCGGCACGATCGCACTGGCCAAGATTCCGCTCGTAACCCCGCACGATCTCAACCACAAGTACACCGGCTACCGAACTGCGCGCGACGGCGGAAAGATGGACGCGTTCGACAAGGTCACGACGTACGGCGGGAATCCGGAATGCACGCTGCCCTACGTCTACACCGATCCGTCGCAGATACAACCGTACTGGACGATGGCCCAGCAGTATACGCTGGCCGAGCACATGTTCACGACGCACGGAAGCTCGAGCTTCGTCGCGCACCAAGACCTCATTCGGGGCAGCACGCAAATCGACGGCAGCGACAGCCTGATCGACTTTCCGACCGGCGAACCGTGGGGCTGCGACGCGCGCTCCAGCACGAAGACGAGCCTCATCACCAGCGGCCTCAAGTATCTGGCGAACCAGGGCCCGTTCCCGTGCAGCAATGCATTTCCCGGATCCGGCGCGGGCTACACGACGCTGCGCGACCTCCTCGACGCGAAGAGCGTCTCGTGGAAGTACTACGTCCCGCCCTTTGACACAAACTTCGGCAAGCTCATGACGGCGTTCGACGTCATAGCCCCGGTGCGGTACGGCTCCGAGTGGAACACGAACGTCATCACGCCGCAGACGAAGGTTCTCGACGACATCGCCGCGGGCGCGTTGCCGGCCGTCTCATGGGTGATTCCCGACGAACCCGACTCCGACCATCCGGGCGAGAAGGTGGACGACGGCCCTTCGTGGGTAGCCGGCATCGTCAATGCGATCGGCGGGAGTTCGTACTGGGACTCGACCGCCATCATCGTCGTTTGGGACGACTGGGGCGGACTCTACGATAATCTCGACCCGCCGCAACTCGACTACGGCGGGCTCGGCTTCCGCGTGCCCGCAATCGTCATCTCGCCCTATGCGAAGGCCGGGTACATTTCAAAAACGCAGTACGAGTTCGGCAGCATCCTGCGCTATATCGAAGACAACTTCGGTCTCGGGTCCCTGGGGACGAGCGACAAGCGCGCCAACAGCCTCATAGACTGCTTCAATTACTCGCAGCAGCCGATCACGTTCGTCCCGATCCCCTCCAAGCACGCAAAGGCGTACTTCCTTCACCGCAAGCCATCGCTGCTTCCGAACGATACCGACTAGATGACGTTCGACCTCGGAGCGTAGGTTCGAAAGGCGATTCCGACGATCGTGCCGGCCGGATCGAAGGCCAGCGCTTCGACGACCTTGCCGGAGCGAAAGCCGATCAAAAAGTCGTACCCGATCGCTCCGGGCACGCGCTCGGTACCGATAAACGTGAACCCCGTCGGCGCCCCGTAGGCGCGCAGCGTCGCTCGCTCCTTCGTCACGCTCGCCGCCGTCAGCTCGGCGTTAACTCGATCGTCGAGCTGCCCGCGGTCGATTTCGCCGCTCTGAAAGCGAAAGAACCACTCCTTTGCCGTCGCGAGGATATGCGGGGGTACCGCAGGCCGCGCGCTCGCGGCGGCCGGCGAGGGATGCGCCAGCGCGAGCAGCGCCGCCATGAAGGCGTTCTTCAGGATGACGTTATTTTTTCGTAAGCGGCGGCGTCGAGAAGCTCCTTCGCCTCGTTCGGATTCGAGAGGCGGACTTTGAGCAGCCAGCCCGCGCCATACGGCTCGCGATTGACCGCCGCGGGGTCGCCGTCGAGCTCCGCGTTGACTTCGACGATCTCGCCCGACATCGGGGTGAACAGATCGGAAACGGCCTTGACCGATTCGATTACGCCCACGTTGGAGAACTGCCGGATCGTCGCGCCGACCTTCGGCAGCTCGACGTAGACGATGTCGCCGAGGGAGTTCTGGGCGTAATCGGTGATGCCGATCGTTGCGACGTCACCGTCTACCTTAACCCACTCGTGCTCCTTGCTGTACAGAAGACCTTCGGGCTGCGCCACGATCGTTCGCTTCCTCTCTTTCGTTTAGCTGGGTCGTTTGTAAAACGGCAGGGCCGTCACCGTCGCATCGTGCGTAGCGCCGCGCACCTCGACGCCTAGGCGAGTCCCCTCGGCCGCGGCCTCTTTAGCGACCAGGGCGGTCGCGACGTTCTTGCCGCCGACCGACGGCGCGAGCGAGCCGCTGCGCACCTCGCCGGCCTTGGCGCCGCGCAGCGTAACGGCGTAGCCTTCGCGCGCCGGAACGCGCCCATCCATGACGAGCCCGACGATGCGCGCGTACTCGTCGCGATCGAGCTGCTCCTCGAGCGCCGCCTTGCCGATAAAGACCGGCTTCTTGCGTTTGAGCGCCCACGTCAAACCGGCCTGCACCGGGCTTATCTCCTCGGTGATCTCGTGGCCGTAGAGCGGCATTCCCGCTTCCAGCCGAAGCATATCGCGCGCGCCAAGACCGCATGGTTCGAGTCCGTCGGCTGCGTGATCGCGCAGAAGGGCGTTCCAAATTTCCGAGGCGCGTTCGCCTTCGACGAAGAGCTCGAAGCCGTCCTCGCCCGTGTAGCCGGTGCGCGCAATGACCGCCGGTACGCCGTTGACGCGGCCTTCGGCGCAGAAGTAGTAGCGAAGCGCTGCCAGGTCGACGTCAACGTGCGGCTGGAGCATTTCGACCGAACGCGGACCTTGAATCGCGACGAGCGCGCCCTGGCCGTGACGGTTCTCCAGCGTCACGCCGCTTCCGGGAAGATGCGCTTGGAGATGCGCCCACATCTTATCGGCGTTTGCGGCATTGACGACGAGCAGCCAGCGCCCGCCGAGACGATAGAAGATCGTATCGTCGTGCGCGCCGCCGGCCTCGTTGCAGAAGATATTATAGCGCGCCTGCATCGGCTTCATCGTCTCGACCGCATTGATGGTCAGCGTGTCGGCCCACGGCGCGACGTCGTCGCCGGTAAGCACGAACTGCCCCATGTGCGAGAGATCGAACAGGCCCGCGCGGTGACGGACGGCGTCGTGCTCTTTGAGGATGCTCGAATACTGGACCGGCATCTCGAAGCCGGCGAAGGGCACGAGGCGCGCGCCCGCTGCAACGTGGTCGCCGTGCAGCGCCGTTCGGCGGCTCACTTGTGCGGTTTCTCTTCCGGGTAGGTGTTGAGGAAATTCAGCGTCGCGTGGGCGACGATCTTCTCGCCGCTTCGCACGTAGACTTCACCGTAAACCACGCGACGGCCGGCCTTGAGCACGCGCGCTTCGGCGACGAGATCGTGGGGCGGCCTCGCGGGGGCTACGAAGTTGCACTGAAGGGCGACGGTCGTCGTCTCTTGCTCGCGCCCGTAGATGGAAGCGAGCGCCACGTAGAAGACCGTATCGCACAGGCTGACGATCGCGCCGCCGTGCACGGCGCCGGTCGAGTTGGTTATCTCCGAGCGGAACGGCATGCGCATGACGGCCTTGCCGCGCTCGACGCTTTCGAGCTGGAGGTCGAGGAGCTGAACGAAGTTTCCCCGTTCCTTCTCCCACGCGTGCGGTGCCTGCGAGTAGTTCATCTAAAACGTATCCCCATCGGCGGCGAGCATGCGGCGCAAATATAGCGGCAATGAAAAGAGACGCCGGTGCGTGACGGCGTCGTAGAAAAAGCTGTCGCCTGCCAGGCGCGCGCAGTAAGCTTCGATCTGCGCGGCGTCGAGGCCGGCTAGGTCCACGCGGTCGCTGCAGGCGAGAAAGGCCCAGTCGGTATCGAAGGCCGGCACGTGAGTGAAAAACGATGCGACGTGCGCGTAGCGGCGACGCAGCGTGCGCGCCATCTTGCAATGCAATGACGCGTTGTGCGGCGCCGCGGTGCTCGCCTGAAGGACGTAGACGCCGCCTTCCAGCAGGCGCGACTTGATCAGCGAGAAGACTTCGTCGTTGAAAAGCGGGTTGCTCGGAGAATCCTCGAGCGGCTCGGTGAGATCGGAAACGATCGCGCCGTAACGGACCGGCGTATCGCGCAGGTGCGCCAGCGCGTCGCCGACGACGACGCGAGCGCGCGGATCGTCGAAGGCGCCGTCGGCCCACTCGGGCAAGTGCCGCTTCGCCAGATCGATCACGAGCGCGTCGATGTCAACCATCGTGCAACGGCTCACGTCGGGGCAGCGCAGCACCTCGCGCAGCGTCGCTCCCTCGCCGCCGCCTAAGATCAGCACCTCGCTGCGGTCGGCCGCTCCGGCCAGAGCCGGGTGCACGAGCGACTCGTGGTAGATGCGCTCGTCGAGCTGTGCGCTCTGCGTGTCGCCGTCTAGGACGAGCATCTTGCCGAAGACCGGCGAGCGAACTACGGCCACCTGCTGGAACTCCGAGCGCCCCGAAAAGAGCGTCTCGTCGAGCGCGTGATGGTGCTGCTCGGCCGGCGAGAACTCTTCCACGTACCACTGCCAGCGCTGCGTCTTGGGCATGACGAGCGTAGATTGGCGGGAGAAAAGCAGAACCCCGCCGGTCGGCGGGGTTCCCTCGATTTCCTGAAATCGGGCCGGGTACGTTAGAAGCAGTTCACCCCGAAGTAGAGCGGCGTCTTGGAGGGCAGTTCGAAGCCCTGGGGCACCGTGTACTGGCTGATGGTGACCGTGTTTCCTTTCACCTGCGCCTGCACCGGAAGGGCAGTCCATTGAAGCTTTCCGCTCGCCGTCTTCGTGAGAAGGCCGGCACCGCAGGTCTTACCCGGCAGACCCTTGGAGTCGGTGATGACGTACTGAAGAATCGGCTTGCCCTGTTTCGCGATCGGCTTGATCGCCTGATTGCTCTCGTTGATCGCGACGGCGTAGATGAACGTCGTGCCGCGAGCCTTGTACTTCGGGAAGCTCTTGCCGCCGTACGTCATGATGTCGCTGTTGCCGGTCGCATCGGCGATGTAGATCGTCGCCGATCCGTTGACGTTATTCTGGCCGATGGAACCCTTGATCGTGACGTTCTGATAGGTCTGCAAACTGAACGGCGCGCCGGCGGGCTTCAGCGTAATCTTCACGCACGCGCCCTTGAATATCCACTGGTATTGCGGCGGACTCGTGGCGCAGGTCGTGACGGCGGGCCCGACGAGCGGCCCAAGCGGACCGTTGTCCGTCAAGGGACCGTTGGCCGTCATGGGACTAAGTGCCGACGTCGACATCGGCGTCGACGTCGACGGGACGATCGCGTGGCCGCCGCAGGCCGCCAACGCGATTGCCGCAACCGTCGCAGCGGCGCCGGCACGGATCTTAGATAAACGCATTAAAATCGTTCGAACCTCACTCGAGTAAAAGCAGTGACGATGTCACTGTAACGAATTGGACGGCCGATGCGTTGCGCCTGCCGAAAGTGCGCGCAATAAAGGTGATAATTGCTGATGATGGAGGTTAAAGTGCGGCGCTTACGCGGTGCGCATGCTAGGGTCGTTGTTCCCACTTACGATGTGGGTAAACTCTCCGTCGCTCTTCTCAATTCCGCGCTTGAACTCGGTCGCTAGAACGCTCTTGGCACGCAGCACTTTCGCGGCGTGCTCGCAAGCGAGCCATGGGTCGGTATGGTCGCCGCACGTGTAGAAATCCATCGCAGCATAGCCCTTCTCGGGCCACGTGTGGATGGAGAGATGCGATTCGGCCAAGATGACCGTACCCGAAACACCCTGGGGCTCGAAACGGTGAAAGGCGCTTTCCATAATGGTTGCGCGCGCAGCCTTTGCAGCTGCGATCATCATGCTCGCTATCCCGTCAATGTCGGATAGCACTGCGGGGTGACAACCCGAAAGCTCGCACACGATGTGCCTGCCGAGTGCCTTCAATTTGTACAGGTCTCCTTGACCTTGAGGAATCCCACCTCCGGACTACGTCGGCTGGCGGTTGCGGTGCAACCCCTTCCCCCGACCTATCGACGAGCTCTTGCCGGCGCTTTTGAGCGGTGCGCGAGCGACTCGCCGCGATGGCGCGAAAGGGCGCGCCTCCCTAAAAACCGTGGGCCCGCTCCGGGCCCCCGTCCCCTCTAAAACTTCCTCTTGGCGGAGCGCCCCGAGCTTGCCGAGGGGCGCGTAGTCCTGAGCGTAGTCGAAGGGGACCGGCGCCCATCATACCCCCCCCGGTCCCCCGCTGTAAAGGGCTCTATCCCAAGCCGCTCCACAGGAAAATGAAGCTCATACTTAACTATCTTGACTATATCGGTCTGGGGAGGGTACGCTCAGGGGGATATGGCCGTTAAATTGGAAGCCCCTGCCGTCTCGCCGTCGGAGATGATCGAGGAATACCGCCACGGGTTCCACGACGCCGAGAACTACGTCTTCAAGTCCGACAAGGGCCTGACGAGGGAGATCGTCGAGCGCATCAGCGCGATGAAGGACGAGCCGGCGTGGATGCGCGACTTCCGGCTGAAAGCCTACGAGATCTTCATGAGCAAGCCGATGCCGTCGTGGGGCGACACCGCCCTGCTGAGCGAGATCGACTTCGGCGACATCCATTATTTCGTGAAGTCTACCGATCGAACCGAACGCTCCTGGGACGACGTTCCCGAGGACATCAAGCGGACGTTCGATCGCCTCGGCATCCCCGAGGCCGAGCGCAAGTTCCTCTCCGGCGTCTCGGCGCAGTACGAGTCCGAGGTGGTCTACCACAGCACGAGCAAGGCGCTCGACGAGCAGGGCGTGCTCTTCTGCGACATGGACACCGCCGTAAAGACCTATCCGGACATCGTCCAGAAGTATCTCGCGACGGTGATCCCGGCAGGCGACAACAAGTTCGCCGCGCTCAATTCGGCCGTGTGGTCGGGCGGCTCGTTCATCTACGTGCCGCCGGGCGTCGAAGTGGCGATGCCGCTGCAGGCATACTTCCGCATCAACGCCGAGAACATGGGCCAGTTCGAGCGGACTCTCATCATCGCCGACAAGGGCGCGAAAGTTCACTACATCGAGGGCTGCACCGCGCCGAAGTTCTCGACGTCGTCGCTGCACTCGGCGGTAGTCGAGCTGATCGCGATGGAAGGCGCCTCGATCCGCTACACCACGATCCAGAACTGGTACCGCAATATTTTCAACCTCGTGACGAAGCGTGCGGTCGCGCACGCCAACGCGACCATCGAATGGGTTGACGGCAACATCGGCTCGCGCCTGACGATGAAGTACCCGGCGATCTACCTCATGGGCGAAGGCGCGCGAGGCGAGGTCCTCTCGATGGCGTTTGCCGGCGAGGGGCAGCACCAGGACGCCGGCGCGAAGGTTATCCACGCAGCGCCGCACACGACCTCGGTCGTGACGAACAAGAGCGTCAGCGCGCACGGCGGCAAGACGACCTACCGCGGGCTGGTCGAAGTACATCCGGGCGCCGTCGGCGCCAAGACCCGCGTTCGCTGCGACGCGCTCATCATGGACGAGCAGTCGTCAAGCGACACGAAGCCGACGATGAAGATCCACGAGCAGCGCTCCATCGTCGAGCACGAAGCCAGCGTAAGCAAGATCGGCGAGGAACAGCTCTTCTACGCGATGAGCCGCGGGCTGTCCGAAGCCGACGCCACCGCGCTGATCGTCAACGGTTTCTTCGACTTCTTCGTCAAGGAGCTCCCGATGGAGTACGCCGTCGAGCTCAACCGTCTCGTCAAGATGGAGATGGAAGGCGCCGTCGGCTAAGTCCGCGCGCCGGTTTTTCCGTCCGTTCGCCTTTCCGCGATCCCGCGCCGGCGTGATTACCGGGGCGTCATGTGCCGAAAACTCCATCGCCGGCTCCTCGGCGCGTGCGCCTGTGCGCTCGCAGCCGGTTGCGCAGCCGGCGTTCCCGCGTTCCCCGTCCCTCACTCGACGGCCGATGCGCCGCCGATCGTCCGGCGAGCCGGCCGGGCGGCGGACGACGCATGCGGGCCGTTCGCGCCGCGTTTCGACGAGCTCGTGGCTTGCCGGCGCGCAAACGGAACGCTCGAGTCTTTCGACGATCCGCAGATCAACTGGCGCGTTCGCTATTTCGTCCGCTACCAACGGATGCCGTGCAACGAAGCTCCCACGGTGGAAGAAGCGTACGTCTTCCACATGGTTACCGGCGACCTCGACGACGACGCCGACCTAACCGGCGCGCAGCGCGTCGACATCCGAAACGCCATGTACCGGGGCTCGCCCAACTGCTCGTAGGCGCTAACTCGGCGGGATGAAAGCGCCCCGTTTCCGCCGAATCCCTATCTTAATTGGAGCTTCGGACAGGAGGGACTTCCCGTTGAAGAGAGCAGCCCCACGACTCCCCCTATTCCTACTAGCGATAAGCCTTGCCGCCTGCGGCGGCGGCCCGTCTTTCTCTTCGCTTGCGAGCGGCGGCAAACTGCCGTTCGCTAAGCACGGCACTGCGAGCACGCCGATCCAGCACATCGTTCTCATCGTTCAAGAAAACCGCACGATGAACAATCTTTTTGCTACGTTCGCCGGCGCGAACGGCACGACCACCGGAAAGAAACGCGTCACGCAGAACGGGCACAAGAAGACGGAGTCGATCCAGTTGGCGGAGACGCATCTCTACGTCAAGCATGACCTCAACCACTCGTACTCGGGCTTCCTTACCGGCTACGACGGCGGCAACATGGACGGGTTCAACAACATCAAGTTCCAAACGGGCCACCAGACGGAAGACGCAGCGCCGTATCAATACGTCAATCCGAGCGACATCGTGCCGTACTGGACGATGGCTGCGCAATACGGGCTCGCCAACTCGATGTTCACCACGCAGGGCAGCGCGAGCTTCCCCGCCCACCAGGACCTCATTCGCGGCGGCACCGCGATCTCGTCGAGCGTAAGCATCATCGACAACCTGCCGTATACCGGCTCGGTCTGGGGATGCGATTCGGTGCCCGGAACGACGACGACGCTGATCACGACGGGCCTGCAAGTCGAACACGACGCCGGGCCGTTCCCCTGCACGTCGGACTTCCCTAACTCCGGGGTCAACTACAAGACGCTGGCGGACCTCATGGATGCCAACTCCACCACCTGGAAGTACTACGCACCGGAGATCGGCACGCCGGGCGGCATTTGGAGCGCGTTCGACGTTATTGCGTCGGTCCGCTACAGTTCGGAGTGGGGCACGAACGTTTCGTGGCCCGAGACGAACATCTTCAACGACATCACGAACGGCACGCTGCCGGCGATGTCCTGGGTAATTCCCGACGGCGTAAACTCCGACCATCCTGCCGAAGCCTCCGACAGCGGGCCGTCGTGGGTTGCCAGCGTCGTCAATGCGATCGGCGAGAGCCAATATTGGAACTCGACGGCGATCGTCATCGTGTGGGACGATTGGGGCGGGTTTTACGATAACGCAGCGCCGCCGTTGCCCCGCGACAACCAGGGCGGCCCCGGTTTTCGCGTTCCTATGATCGTCGTGTCGCCGTACGTGCCGCAGGGCGAGATCTCGCAGACGTTCTACCAGTTCGGCAGCATCGTGCGCTTCGTGGAAGATACGTTTAACCTAGGACGGCTCGGGACGACCGACGGCACGTCGAACAGCATTGCCGATATGTTCAACTTCGGCCAGTCGCCCCGCACGTTCCAGGTAATCGGATCCAAGTACTCGCGGGCGTACTTCCTCCACCAGAAGCCGTCTAGGCGGCCGGTAGACACGCAATAGCGCGAAGGTTCGCTAGTCCATATCCTTTGCCGCGGCGGTCGGCGTGACGTTCGGATTGTGTTCGGCGAAGGCTCCAAGCGGATTCGGAACCAGCCAAACCTGGAGATCCCAAATCGCCGGGAACTCAAAAACGAACGCTACGTCGGCCGCACTTTTCGGCGCCGGAATGCCGAGCTTGCTCCAACGCGCGAGCTTGCTGATTTTCACGACGTCGGCTGCGGTCGGGTTCGAGACCGAGCCGCCGACCTTCGCCATCGTCTTGTCGCCCACGCCGCCGAACCGCAGACCCGACGACGTCTTGACGGCAAAGTGAACGTGTGCGGGCGAGAAGTCCAGGAAGCGTGACGGCGAGACGCCCCACACCGTCGGGGCCGCCTTCGAATTGCTTTGCAGCACCGAGAAGTCTGCGCCGATGAGGTGACCGGCTGCGTCGTACCACAGTTGGCTCGGATGCGTCTCGTCGCTCTGCCAGTACTTGGTGTTCACCCAGCTTATCGCACCGGTCTGGTCCTCGTCGGTGTACCGGAAGTACCCGGCGGCCGAAGCTTGGGAGGTCGTTGCGAAGCGGCTCTGGAGATCGCTCGTGATCGAAGCGACGAAGGCTTTTTCGGAGGCCGACTCGGCCGGCGCCGCAGTCGGCGCGGGCGACGCGGTCGGTGTCGCCGCGACCGTGGAGAGAATGAGGAAGACGGCGCCAAACGCGCAATTTACTAATCTTTTCATGGCGTCGCGCTTCCCGTTGCCTACAACTGCGTCCTCCCCAACGGAGAAGCGCGGCCTCGCAGTGATGCGAGACCGCGCTTGGAACGCGGGGACACACGCCGGAGGCGTGGCCCCAGCCCCGCGTTATGGCTGTATGGCTACGAAGTTTGGACCGTTGAGGGTCGTATTGCCGCCTTGGATCGTGCGCAGTGCCGTTGCGTTGCCGTTTGCGCTGCTCGCATACTCCTTGATCGCACCGGCACCGAAGTCGGCCACCCAGATGTGATTGGCCGCGTCTGCCGCGACGCCGGCGGGATAAGATGCGCTCGTGATCTTGGCGACCGGCGCAACGTTGCCGTTGGCACCTTTGGCGAAGACGAGTACGCCCGCGCCTTCGTCGGCGACCAAGAGCCGGCCCATCGAATCGAACGCGATGGCGAAGGGCTTCGAGAGACCGGTGTTGCCACCCGCGATGACGCCGGCCGGCGCGACGTTGCCGTTTGCCCCGGCAGCAAAGAACAGGACCGACCCGGCGCTGCCGTTTGCAACGAAGAGCTCGCCGTTTGAGTTCATCGCCATGCCGAACGGCTCGGAAAGCTTGGTGTTGCTGCCGTCGATCGCAGCGATCGGCGACACGTTGCCGCTGGCGCCGGCAGCGTATTCGGTGACGGCGGCACCGCTGTAATTGCTCACCCAGAGGTGACCCGCATGGTCGACCATGATGCCTTCGGTCGGGCCGAGCTGCGAGCTGGGGCCGCCGATCGTCCGCACCGGGCTAACGTTGCCGTTTGCGGTTCGCTTAAAGACTACGACGGTGTTCGCGCCGTCGTTCGCCGCGAAGATGTTTCCGGACGAGTCGATGGCGAGCGCGTCGGGATCCCCAAGCGTGGTGTTGGATCCGGAGATGTTGACCGCGGGCGCGACGTTGCCCGACGAGCGTACGCCGAACCCGAGCACGCTGGCTCCGTCGCGATTCGCAACGAAGACGCGCACCGTGCGACGGTGCTTATCCGGCTGCGCGGCCTGGGTGGGGGCGCCGGCCTGCGTCAGCGTCGGAGCGACGACCGTTTGCGGGGTGAATCCGGCGCTGCTGGGCGCTTGGCCGGCGCAGGCGGTGAGGCCGGCGACCAGCGCGATTGCTGCTGTTTTCTGGTAGTTCATGTTAGTTCTCCACAAGATAGTTAGCACCGCTGAGCGTCGTCTTCGAACCTGCGATCGTACGCAGGGGCGTGGCGTTGCCGTTGGCGTTGCTTGCGAACTCCTTGATGGAGTCGCCGGTGAAATCTGCAACCCAGATGTGATCCTGCGCGTCCGCCATCACCCCAGTCCCATACGCGATGCCTGAGATGGATTGGACCGGCGCGACGTTGCCGGTCGCACCCTTAGCGAAGACGAGCACGTTGCCGCCCTCGTTGGCGACGAGCAGCCGCCCGTTGGAGTCGAACGCGATCGAGAACACACCGCTAAGCTGCGTGTTGCTTCCCTCGATCGTCGCGGTGGGTGCGACGTTTCCGCTCGCGCCTTTGGCGTAGATCGTAATCCCGCCGCTTCTGTTGGCTACGTAGAGCTGGCCCTGGGCGTTCATCGCCATTCCGACGGGAACGTTGAGCTGGGTTTTGCTCCCGCTGATCGCATAGGTGGGAGCTACGTTGCCGGCGGCGCCGGGTGCGTACGCCGTCACGGCATTGCTCTCATAGTTGCTCGCCCACAGATAGCCGGACGGGTCTACGTAGAGGCCCTCGATGTATCCGAGCTTCGTTTTGGCGCCGCCGATGACGCGGGCGGGCTTGACGTCGCCGTTCGCGCCCTTGGCGAAGACTGCGACCTGCGTGTCGCCGTCGTTGGCGGTGTAGATGTTGCCTTTCGAATCCATCGCCAGCGAATCGGGAGCAGACAGCGTGGTGTTGCCGCCCGAGATCGTGACGGCCGGGGCGACGTTGCCGGAGCTCTTGACGTTGAAGCCGAGCACGCTGCTTCCGTCTCGATTCGCCGTGAAAATCTCAACCGAGCGGCGATGGTGGTCGGGCTCTGCCGCCTGATCGGCCGGAGCTGAGGGAACCGACGCGCCATAGCCGGCCGCGGAGGTCGTTTGCGGGGTGAATGACCCGCCCGGGGTCTGCCCGGCGCAGGCGCTGAGGCTCGCGGCCAGGACGATGATGGCCGGCACCGAGTACCGGCACGGGGTTGACGCGTTCATTTCGAGTGGAATCTCCTAAGGTGGCTTTCGGGTACTGTGGGCCTATCGTAGACGGCGGGGCGTACCAAAACGTACGGGCGCCGGGGAGGGTCACCGGGCACCCGAGAACGCAGGGCTTTGTAGTGGGCAAAGCCGTCGCCAAGGTGAGTGAGATGCGGCCGGGGCGCGCCAAGACACCCGGGCGCTTGGAAATTCGCCTCTTCGGCCACCTTGAGGCGGCGCTCGACGACCGGCCCCTGCGCTTGGCGACCCCGCGCAAGTCGCTTCAGGTCCTGGCTTACCTCTTGCTCCATCGCGGCGCGGCTGTCTCGCGCGAGTACCTCGCATTTCTGCTTTACCCCGACGACGAGGAGGGCTCGGCGCGCGCGAAACTGCGCGCGACCCTGAGCGAGCTTCCCAAGATTCTGCCCCAGCCCGCCGACCGGTACGTGACCGTTGATACCGACAAAGTTGCGTGGAACCACGAAGCCGACGTCTGGCTGGACGTGGATGCCTTCGCCGAAGCGGCCGCCGACCGCCGGAGGCTAAGCGAGGCGATCGATCTTTATCGCGGGGACCTCCTGCCCGAGATCTACGACGAGTGGCTCGACGCCATTCGCGAGCGCCACCGCAACGCGTACTTGCGGTGCCTCACCGAGCGCGTTTCGGAGGCGCGCCGCAACGCCGATCTCGCCTCGGCCATCGAGACCGCGCGCAAGGTGCTCGCGATCGACCCGTGGCGCGAGGACGTCGTGCGGCGGATCGTCGCAATGCGCTACGAAAGCGGGGACCGCGCCGGCGCGCTGAGCGAGTACGCGGCGTTTGCCAAACGTTTGCAGGACGAGATGGGCGCAAAGCCCATGGCCGAGACGACCGCCGTCGCCGAGCGCATCGCACGCGACGAAGCTCCGGACGACGAAGACGGCGAGGCCGGCCGTCCGCTCGCCGCCGGCGGATCCGCGATCCTGCCTTTCGTCGGCAGGCGCGACGACATCGAACGGCTGAGCGAAATGTGGAACCGCGCCGCGGGCGGACGGGGCGCCTGCGCGTTCGTCGGCGGCGAGGCCGGCATAGGAAAGTCACGCTTGATGCTGGAGTTCGCGCGGGCGGTTGAAGATCGCGGCGGGCGCGTGCTCTCGGGAACGACCGGCGCGCCGGAAGCATTCCCGTACGAAAGCATCGTGGACGCGCTGCGGTCCGCGTTGCCGCTGGTCGCGTCGCTCAAGCCGAGCATGGTGCTCGCGTGCGTCGCCGCGCTGCTGCCCGAACTGCACGCGCGCGTGACGCTGCCCGAGGTTCCTCGCCTCGACGCCGAGAGCGAGCGCATCCGGCTGTTCGAGTCGCTTTTCCGTTGCTTGGCATCGCTGGCGACGCCGCGTCCGCTGCTCGTCGTGCTCGAGGATTTCCATTCCGCGCAAGCCGCATCGCTCGAGCTCCTGCAGTTTCTTCTGCGCCGGATCGCGGGCTTGCCGGTAATGGTCGTCGTGACGTATCGCGAGGACGACGGCGAGCACTTGCAATCGCTGCACCGCTTGCGGCGGGAGGCGCGCGCATCGGCGGGTGCGCAGAGCCTCTGGCTGAGCCGCCTGTCGGTTAGCGACGTCGAGGAGTTGCGAGCGGCGTTGCCCGACGCGCGCGACCGCTCGGCCGAAGCGCTGACGTCGGCGTCACAAGGCAATCCGCTCTTCCTTACGCAGATCGTCTCGGATGCGCGTGAAGGCGAGCCCGCCGCCGAGCCCTCGTCGCTGCAAGAGGTCGTCGCGCGTCGCATCGAGCGTCTCTCCGAGCGTGCGCGAACCGCGGCGGAGATTGCGGCCTGCATCGGCGACCGTTTTTCGCGCGACACGGTTCGCGAAGTCAGCGCTTGGGACGAAACGGCGCTCACCGACGCGCTAGACGAGCTGCTGGACCGGCGGATCATACGCGAAGCCGGCGGCCGCGGGTTCCTCGAGTACGCGTTCACGCACAACCTCATGCTGGAAGCGATCGCGCGCAACGTGCCGCTCAAAGATGCCGGGGTTCGACGCCGTCGCATCGCTCGCGTCCTCGAAGAACTGTACCCGGAACGGTTCTCCGAGCTCTCCGCCTCGCTCGCGGCGCACTACGAATCCGCCGGCGACGTCGCCAACGCGGCGCGGTGCTACCTCGAAGCGGTGCGGCGTTTCATCGCGATCGGCGCGCTCGAAGAGGCGCGCGCCCTGTGCCGGCGGGCGCTCGCGCTCGACCTCGCACCGCGACTGCGAGCGGAGCTCTTGCTCGAGAGCGTCACCATCGAAGCGCGGCGCGGCGACCGCGACGCGCGAAGCGTGGTGCTGGCGGCTTTGGAGCGCGCCGACGAAGCGCTCGGCGATCCGGCGATCCACCGCAAGACGCTGCTGGCGCGGATCGAGCTCGCGGCGACGACCGGAGACTTGGAGGCGCAAGAGGCCGCCGTCCGCGCGCTGCGCGAGGGCGTGCCGGCGGACGACGTTGCCGGCCTCGCGGCCGCGCATCTCGCCGAGGCGCAGCTGGACCTGACGCGCGGCCGGCTCGCCCGGGCATACGATGCCGGCGAAGCGGCGTTGGCCTGCAGCCGCGCCGCGGGCGACGAACCCGAGGCGGTGCGCGCGCTGTGTTTTCTCGCAAAGCTCGAGGGGCATCGCGGCAACCTTACCTCCGCCAGCGCGTTGTTCGACGAAGCCGCGCAAGTTGCGGCGGCGGCCGCCGATCCGGTGCTCGAGTTGCTCGCGTCGGGCAGCGGGTGGGTGGTCGCCTACCAGCGCCGCGACATGGATCGGTGCCGCCAGCTGAGCGAACGCTGCATCGAGCTGGCGGCGAAACTGGGTGACCGTCCGGCGGAAGCGCACGCGCTCGGGCGCCTGGGCATCTCGTTCTTGGCCTCCGATTCCCACGCGGCCGAAGCGCGGCGTAACTTTGCGGCGGCCGCTCGCACGTATGAGGAGAGCGGCGACAAGATCGGGACGGCGGCTCAGCACATGAGCCAAGCGGTGCTCGAAACACGGCTCGGGTTCTACGATCGCGCGACGTCCGCAACCGAGAAGGCGATCGAGCTTTTCGAGCAGGCCGGGGACGAGCGCGGGCGCATCGGCGCGCTCTCGAACCTCGTCTATTTGAAGGCCTGCGCACACGATGCCCCCGGCGCGCGAGAAGCCGCCGCCAAGGCGCTCGACGACGCGCGCCACCAAGGCTTCGGGCTGCTGGAAGCATCCTTATTGGAAAACTTGGCCTTCGCAGAAGGCACCGCCGGGAACTTTGCGCTGGCCATCGAGCTCGCCGAATCGTCGTTTGCGGTGCGCTCCCGGTCGGAGTCGCAAGTCTGGTCGAGTAAGACGCTTGCCGACGTTGCCGTCTGGCAGGCAAACCTCGGCAATCTTCCGGCCGCCGTCGACGCGGTGACGCGCTTGCTCGCCGACGACGGCTCCATCATGCGCGGCTCGGACTGGCCGACGTACTGCTATTGGGCGGCGGCGCAGGTCTATCGGTATGCCGGCAAAACCGCCGAGGCGAAGCGCGCGCTCGATCGGGCGAGTCGCCTCGTACAATCGAGCGCGAGCAGCCTAGAGCCCGAAGACCGCGAGCGATTTCTGGGGCTGCCCTTTCACGTCGATCTGCGCCACGCGGTCGAGACGGGCGACTGGCCGGATCCGCCCCGGTAGATCACCCGTTGGGGAACGCGGTGATGACGATGATCGTTCGGCAGCACAGGGGCGACACCGCCAACGCCACGCTCATCCGGTGGGTTCCCTGCCCAATGTAAAACGTAGCGGCCTCCGTAGGAGCCGTGACGTGCGCCTGCTCCGAGCCCTCGGGCAGGTTCTTCTTATACCAAGTGTAGACCGTGTCGAACGAGTCGGTCGTGGAGAACGCCTTGCCAGACGGCGCTCCGGGGCCGGTCATCGCGCTCATATCCGCCGACTCGACCTTCGATCCAGGATAGACTGGCGCGGCCGACGGCTGCGTCGCCGTAGCGGCGGCGTGCGAGTACACGCACCCCGTCGCGGTTAACGCGATCAGCAGGGCGCACGCCGGCAGGCTGCGCCGGATAACAGTGAACGTAGCCAAGAACCTATCCTCCGTAACGATTGTTGAGTGATAGGCGTATCCTAGCGAACGCACCGTACGAAAACGCACGAGGCCGCCGGAGCTCCTTTCGCGTGCGGCAGGAAGTCATTCCGCGGGCGGCATAGTGCGGTCGCGTGAACTCCCGCTCCGCTTCGCGCTTTGCGGCTTTGCCGTTGGCGCTCGTTCTTTCGAGCTGTTCGGCCGGACCGCAGCCGTCGCTGCCGTACATGCAAAGCGGCACGGCCATGCAAGCGCTCGCCGGGACCGGTGCGGGCAAGATCAAGCACGTCGTCTACATCATCCAGGAGAACCGGAGCTTCGATAACCTCTTCCAAGGTTATCCGGGCGCCGACACGGTGTCGAAAGGTAAAGACTCCAAGGGCGAAACCATCGAGCTGAAGCCGGAAGGCCTCGCGGCCTACTACGTGATCGACCACTCGGCGTCGGCAATGTTCGCGGCCTGCAACGGAACCGCCAAACTCCCCGGGACCCATTGCCGAATGGACGGCTTCGATCAGGAAGGGGCGTACGGGTATCCGCGCAGCCTCAAGCATCCGCAATACGTCTACGTGCCGCACGCGCAGTCGCAGCCGTACTTCGACATGGCCCACGAATGGGTCTTAGGCGACCGGATGTTCCAATCGCAGCTCGACGAAAGTTTCGTCGGCCACCAGTATGCCATCGCCGCGCAGGCGCAGTCGAGCGTCGATCTTCCGGACAGCGACTGGGGTTGCGGCGGCGGCAAGTACGACTTCGTCAATACGATCACGAAGAAGCGCAACCCGTTCGGCCCGCGGCAGGTAGTGTGCTTCGACTATCAGACGCTCGGCGACGAGCTCGACAACGCCGGGCTCTCGTGGCGGTTCTACGCAAGCACCTACGGCAGCCGTTCGAGCGGAGCGGGCGCGGTGTGGTCGAGTTACCAGGCGGTCAGGCACATCTTCTACGGTCCGGATTGGAAGAAGGACGTCATCTCGCCGAACTGGCGCTTCATCACCGACGTTCGCGCGGGAAAGCTGGCGAACTTCACCTGGATCACGCCGGTCTGCAGCGACTCGGATCACGTCAACTGTCCCGGCGGCTTCGGCCCGTCGTGGGTCGCCGCGCTGGTTGACACGATCGGCGAGAGCAAGTTCTGGGATTCGACGGCGATCTTCGTGCAGTGGGACGACTGGGGCGGCACCTACGACCACGTTCCGCCGCCGTATCTCGATTACGACAGCGTGGGCTTCCGCGTTCCGCTGCTGGTGATCTCTCCCTACGCCAAGCACGGCTTCGTCTCGCACGAGCAGTACGAGACGGCGAGCGTTCTGCGGTTTGCCGAGGACCTCTTCGGACTTGGCCAATTGGCCGCCGCCGACAAGCGCGCCAGCTCGCCGGCGAGCGACTGTTTCGATTTCTCGCAGAAGCCGCGCGCGTTCGTGCACATCAAAGCGCCGAAACCGCCGCGGTTCTTCATGCACCTCAACGACGACTACTTCGCGCCCGACTACGAGTAAGTTCATTTTCCGCGCGGTTGCCGCCTCGACCGCGATATTCGTCTTCGCAGGCGCCGGCGCGAGTTCGCAGGCCGACGCGCTTCGCTCGTTGGCAGCGGCATACTACGCCCGCGCGGGACACATCGCGACCGTCACCGGCCGCGACGCGACGATGGACTACTATCAGCGCCTTCTCGACGACGCCGACTTGTTCGTGCAGCCGGCGCCCGCCGATTATCCGGCGCAGCTCTGGCGACCGCTGCTGGAATCGTTCGCAGAGCTCGACGCGAGCCTCGCCACGCAGCTGATGCAGGAATCGTTCCGGCCGATGGGTTCGATTCGCGGTTTGGGCGAGACGTTCGTGCGCTCTTCCAAGGACGGCACGATGCAGCCGGTGGCGGTATACGTCCCAACGACCTACTCTCCGCTGCGCCCTGCGCCGCTCGTCGTCTTCCTGCACGGGCGCTTAGAAGCCGAGTCGCACCTGCTGGCTCTGCAGTTCGTGTCGGATCTGGCGGAACGCACCGGAACGATCGTCGTGGCGCCATACGGGCGCGGCGCGTACGACTTCCGGGGCGCGGAGAGCGACGTCTACGACGCGCTCGACGCGGCGAACCGCGCCTTTGCCGTAGACAAGGGTAAACGGTATCTCGCCGGCTACTCGATGGGCGGCTTTTCGGCGTTCAAGGTGGCTCCCATCCGGCCGGAAGAGTGGTCGGCCGTGATGTCCATCGCTGGTTCGCTGCTCAACTCGCGCGCGTCGCGCATCCTCACCGCGATGCCGAACGCTAAGTTTTACGTGCTCACCGGAGCGCACGACGACATCGTTCCGACGCGTTACCCCACCGCGACGGCCATTTTCTTACGCGACGCCGGTCTCGCGGTCACGTTCTACTCTCAGCCCGACGGCACGCACGAATTGTATTCGCTCCGCGACACGCTGTCGCAAGCGTGGGACGACATGGAACGCGGCATCGTGCGCTTACCGATGGGCCTTTCGGGCGCCGCGAATCTGCCGGAAGGCTATTAACGGCACTCGCGCAACCTCTCGGCAGGAGGTACCTTACCGTGAGATTTTCCTTCGCGCGACTCGCGAGCGTCGCTTTCTTTGGAGCGCTCGCTGCAGGATGCGCCGGCGCACGCCAGACGCTCGTGCCGGCGGCACCTGCAGCACGCACCTTCGCCGTACCCGCGCTCGTGGTAACGAACGACGACGAGTTACGCGGGCGGACCGCCCGCATTCTCTCCTATCATTTCATGAAGCTGCGGACGCAGCGACGCCAGACGGGGGTTGAAGGCGGCGGACGCGTTCGCTATCCTGCAGACCTGGTTCGCAGGAAGGGTCCAATCATGAAGGCCGAGGCCTCTTTCAACATTTACGTGAACTGCGCGCGCGGCGACGAAAGCTGCTGGGGCGACCCGGAGGGCTTCCAGAAGAACCTGACCGGCAGCCGGTTTGCCGCCCTCCTCACGCAGTACACGAAGTCGCAGCCCAGCGGCTTCACGTTCGGCGGTGCGTTCTCGGTGAAATACCACACGTACACCAAACTGTTCTACGGGAACGATCTGCTATCGGTCGTACACGCGGTGCTCGTGAGAAACGGCAAGCTGGCGGGGTACGCAAGCATGTACCACGTCTTTCTGCCCAAGGGGACCGACACGTGCTTCGACCGGTCGCGAGCGTGCTACTCGCCGGACCATCCGCGTACGAACAACTTTTGCGCGTACCACGAAAGCGTCGCATTCGCCGACGTGCCCGAGACGGTCGTCGTTTCGGTCGAGCCCTATCAGGACGTTGGATTCTGCGCGTCGCGCGCGTCGCGCGGCGCGAGCGCGCTCACGAACTCGACGGCTTCCACGCTGGCGCACGAGACGTTCGAAGCGATCACCGACCCGGGCCCCGCTTTTGCGTGGTTCAACTTCACGTTCGGGTCGGAGGTCGGCGACCTCTGTGAGACCTTTCAATGGAAGATCCCGGTGGGCGGAACGCAGTACAGCCTGCAGCCGATGTACTCAAACGCCTACCATGCGTGCGCCGCCGGACCTTAGCGGCTTACGACGGCTCCCAGCGGTGCGTAAAGTCCTTTGATCGTCTTTACCGGATTGCCGCCCGCCGGATAGCTCCAAATGCCGGCGTCGCCCGCTCCCGAATCGGGACCGATCACCTTCGAGCCGTCTATCCAGAACTGAAAGACCTGCGAGGCGCCGCCGAGCTGCGTGGAACCGACCATTTTCCCCTTCGTGCCGCTTATGCTGAACTGGTAGATGGTGTTGGTGGACTGGTCGCCGACGGCGACGTACTTGCCGTCCCAACCGACGCCGCCCGC
Source organism: Vulcanimicrobiota bacterium (assembly GCA_963790985.1). GTDB lineage: Bacteria > Vulcanimicrobiota > Vulcanimicrobiia > Vulcanimicrobiales > Vulcanimicrobiaceae > Cybelea. Next base: position 178,219 of record CAWBQB010000003.1, on the reverse strand, counting down.
GGCGACGATCGTCTGGTCGAGCGTGACGTTCGTGAGCTTCTTGCCGCCGGCGCGCAGCTCGGCAAAGGCGAAGGCGCTTCCGGCGGTAAGCCCGTCGGCGAACAGATTGCCCGAGCCGTCGTAGCTGCACAAGAGCATGTCGGTGATGGCGGCATCGGTGTAGCGGTGGGGCTTCCCTTTGGCGTGACGATAAATGGCAACGTCGCCCTGGCTGCCGCTGCTGATTGGGAAGTCGGTGACTGCGAGGTCTCCGGTCACCGGGTCGACGGAGCAGCCGACGGGGAACCACGCCGGATCCCGCAGCGTCGCGATCGGCGTCGTGCCGCCGTGCGCGTATTCGAGGATGTTGAACTTACCGGTGTTGGCGATGAAGACGTTGCCGGCCGCGTCAACGCATTCGCCGGCAGGCTCGGTGAAGTTGTAGAGCGTGTTTTTCAGCTTGCCCTGCGGATAGGAATAGACGTACACGGAGTTGCTCACGGTGTCGGAGATATAGAGCAGGGCTCCGGAGGCGCGCGCACCGGCCGAGGCGGCCGACAAGCCCTGCATCGGTGCGGCCGGGGCACCGGCCGGCGCTAGCCCCTTGCCACACCCGGCAAGGACGGCGAGCGCGGCGCTCGAGCACAGAACGTGGCGGAAAAGGCGTACGCTAGTCACTGATCTTTCACCGTTATCTTCAATGTTGCCGAGTGCGCGTGAGGAAGGCTCGAGGCGGAGAACGCTGCCGACGACGAAATGTTGGGCGATGGAACGCTTCCCCTTGCCGGCTCGATTCTCCGCCCGATGCCTCGAGGGACGGCTCTGCCGGTTGCGGCCCTACCGCACCGGCGACGCGCCCGCGCTCGCAGCAATTGCCGACGACTTCCTCGTCGCACGCTGGATGACGAACCGTTTTCCGCATCCGTACACGGCCGCCGAAGCCGCAAGCTGGATCGCGCACGCGATCGGCGGGTCCGGCGGCACGCACCGCGCGATCGAGGTTGCCGGCCGTCTCGCCGGCGGCATCGGATTCGAACCCGTCGCCGGCAGGCACGCAACGGCGCTCTTCGGATACTGGCTCGGCCGCGAATACTGGGGGCGCGGGATCGGCACCGACGCCGCGCAAACGCTCTCCGACTACGCGCTGACTCGCGGAGGGTTGCGGCGCCTCGAAGCCAGCGTCTTCGCTGAGAACGCGGCGTCGGCGCGCGTGTTGGAGAAATGCGGCTTCACCTTGGAAGCGCGGCTCCCCAGCGCGTACCTCGATCGCTCGGGCGTTCCGTGCGACGCGCTGCTCTACGTACGCTCCTTCGACTCCGCTCAGGATGACACGGTAGTTCCTCAGGATGACAACGGGGGGACGGCGAATGAGGGCGGCGATGGCTAAACATCTCGTTGCGAAGGTGTCCGAGATCGCGCCGGGGACGACCCGGCGCGTCGTCGTGGATTCGGTCGAAATTCTTCTTTGCAACGTCGCCGGCAAGATCTACGCGATCGAGGACGTCTGCACGCACGACGGCGCGCCACTCGACCAGGGCCAACTCGAGGACGCCTGCGTCGTTTGCCCGCGGCATGGCGCAACGTTCGACGTCCGCACCGGCGACGCAATCACCCTGCCCGCGATCATGCCGCTCATGACGTTCCGGGTAGAGGTCAAGGGCGACGACGTATTCGTGGATGCGTAGCCGTCCGTGAGAACCGCAGCGCGAGTCCTTGCCGTCCTAGCGGCGCTCGTCGCTCTCGCCGTTCTGGCGTTTTCGGTCAACGTTATCGCGGGGATGCGCGCGCACTCGCAAGACGCCGGCACGATCTCCGGCTTGGGCATAGGCGCGCCGGTGACCGTGCTTCGCGACGATCGCGGCGTTCCGCACATCGTCGCCCGAAACGACCACGACCTGTTCTTCGCGCAAGGATACGCGGAGAGCGCCGACCGGCTCTTCCAGATGGACCTCCTGCGGCGCTTCATACTCGGAGACTTGGCCGAAGTGTTCGGCGCGGCGGCGCTGAGAAGCGACGAAACGGAACGCGAGGTTCCGGTAGCGGCGATCGCTCGCGCGCAATGGCTGCGGCTCGACGGACGGTCGCGGGAAGCCTTTCAAGCGTTCAGCGACGGGGTCAACGCAGCGATGTCGCGCGAACCCCTCCCGGTCGAGTTTCGCATCCTCGCATATCGTCCGCGTTCGTGGTCGCCTTCCGACTCGCTGGCCGTGGCGATGGCCACGGTGCTCGATCTCACCGACGATTGGGATGCGATTGCGCCGCGCGACGCCGCATACCGCAAGGGCGGCATGGCGCTGCTCGACGCGCGCTTTCCGCTTACCGATCCGTGCTACGATGCACCCGTGACGGCGGGACTCGCCGGGATGGCGCCGGGGCCGCGCTGTCACCGCCGGCTCGCAACCCTGGTCGGAGAACTGAGCGATGCGCGCGCGCCCATCGGCAGCAACGAATGGGCCGCCGGCGGAGCGCACACGCAGAGCGGCCGCGCGCTGCTGGCCAACGATCCGCATCTCGGGCTGCACATCCCAGGAGTGTGGTACCTCGTAGATCTGCGCGCGCCGGGTTTTCATGCGGCGGGAGCGAGCTTTCCGGGCACCCCCGGCGTCGTGCTCGGACATAACGAACGCGTCGCGTGGGGCGCGACGAACGGCACGGTCGCATCGCTCTCCGTCTACGAGACGCCCGCGCACGTTGACGCTCGATGGTGGCAAACGGAGCGCTTCCACGTTCGATTCCACGCCGACGCGAGCGCGCGCTACTATCGCGCTCCCGACACGTTCGGCGTCACGACGCGCGACGGGCGCCGGCTCTTCGTGCGCTGGGATGCGTACGCCAAGCCCGATTCGCCGGCGGAAACCTTCATCGCCCTCGACCGGGCGGCATCCATCGAAGCCGCGACGACGGCGCTAGCGCGGTATCCCGGCCCAACGCAGAACTTCGCGTTGGCGGATGCCTCCGGGCGCGCCGCGTACGTTCTCGCAGGCGACATCCCCGACGATCCCGTTCGCGCGCGCTGGGTGCATCCCGCCGCGGACCTCTCGAAGCACTACGCGGCGATTCCCTTTTCGCGGCTGCCCAAGGTCGCGCCGTCGCGCAACGCCGTCGTGTGGACGGCGAACAACCGGATGTACGCGCGCGGGTATCCGCTGGTGCTCGGCCCGCAGTTCGCTCCGCCCTATCGCGCGTATCGGATCGCCGAGCTGCTGCGCGCGCAAAAAGTCTACGACGCCGGCTACTTCGCGCGCATGCAGATGGACGTGCTCTCGTTGCCCGAGCGCGAGCTGGCGCGCGATCTCGCGCCGGCCGTGCGCGCGAACGATCCGGCGCTCGGCGACGCGCTGGCAGCTTGGGACGGCGAAATGGACGGCGCGTCTTCGACCGCGACGGTCGTCGAGGGGCTTCGATCCGCGTTGACCGAGCGTCACAACGGGCGCATGCCCACGCTCCTTGCGGCCGCCGGAGGAGCCGCGCGCCCGCTGCGCGGCATCGCGCTGCCTTCGCCGCAGCCCTGGAGCGTCGCCGGTTCGGTTCCGGTGCTTCACGCGTTCGCCTCGCTCGGGATCGCGTTCCTCAACGGAACGATTCTGCCGGGTTACGGCGACGCGTTCACCCTCCACGTGCAGGACGGCGGCCACACGCAGAGTTTTCGAGCCGTGTGGGACGCCGGCAACTGGGATGCCGGCGGCATCACGCTCCCGCAAGGCGAGTCGGGCCAGCCGGGTTCGGGGCACTACACCGATCAGGCGCAGGCGTGGGTCACGGGCCGCCTTTGGCCTCTGCCGTTCTCCGACGAAGCGGTCGCGCGCACCGCCGCGCAACGCGAGACGCTGCTGCCGTAGGCTACTCCGTGTCCACTGGTTTGTGCGAAGGCGGCTCGCGCAAGAACTGCAGCGCGTCGTATTTCGATTGTATCGGCGTAAAGGCGCGGGGCTGCTGCGTGAAATCGAAGGCGTCGTCGAGGCTGTTGGCGCGCGAATCCGTGTAGCCTTTCGACGCCGGCCCGACGCTTGGAAGGTTGAAGGTCTCTTCGATGAACTTCAGGATGCTGCCGAACTCGTATTGCGTGTGTGAAACGTACCCTTGCTTGGCGTACGGAGAAATGATGATGCACCCTACGCGAATGCCCAAGCCGCGGTAATCCAACTGCGGCGGCGGGGCGTTGTCGTACCACCCGCCCCAGTCGTCCCAAAGGACGACGATCGCGGTCGAGTTCCAATACGGACTCTCGCCGACCGCGTTGACGACCGAGGCGACCCACGAGGGACCGCGATCGCTCCGCGATTCCGGGTGATCGGAATCTTCCTCGCTGGGCGAGACCCAGCTCACCGATGCGAGCTGACCGTTAGTAGGATCGGTGAGGACGGTCGTCTCCGGGGCGACGATATTCTTCGTCCAGTCCGGCCCATACCGCACGTACTTGATCCCCTCGAAGGGCGACCACATGCCCGCACCGACGAGTTCGGTCGCATAGTACTTCCACGACACACCGCCTCCGTCGAGCACTTGCGCCATCGTGTTCCACTGATCGAAGCACGGGAACGGCCCCTTGAACGAGTGCACGACGCGATTCGTCGTGACGTACGAGCTGACCGTTCCCGGCGCCGCGTCGCAGTCGTCGGGCGGAACCGTCGGGATGTCAACTTCGGCCTTCGACGACGTGAGGTCGTCGGTTCCGGCGACGAGCGTCAGATGCCCGGTGAAGCTCCCGCCGAACTCCGTCGGAAACATTTCGTCGGCGAGCACGTACTGGTTTGCCATATCCCAATACGGCTTCACGAGCGAACGCTTGACGTACGCATACGCGGCGTTAGGCCCGTGCATCGATCCGTACTGCTTGAAGCCGTCCATCTTGCCGCCGTCCCAATCGCCTATGGACGAGCGCCACGTGTGATCGAGATCCGGTCCTTTGAACGTGATCTCGTGAAGCGCGATCTTCTTGTTGCCGGAGTAGCCTTGCAGCGGAGCATTGGCGCCCGGATAACCGGCAAAGAAGTTCTCGAAGCTGCGGTTCTCTTGAACGATGACGACGACGTGCGAAATTTTACCGCTCGGCGAGCTCCGCATACCTTGGCGTTGCGCGGGAAGCTCGGTTGACGCTCCGGTGGCCTGCGTTGCGTTTGACGAGCATGCAGCCGAGCACGACAGGGCCAGCGCCGATAGAGCGAGGAGCGGTCGGAACCTCATCGCCTCCGGGTGCAACGCCGCGTCCCTTCTTTCCTTGGCGCGGTCGGGATAGGCCGACGCGCCGCAGCGCGCGAAGCGCACGGCGGAATGACGCTCGCAACGTTTCAAGCTCGCTCGAATGCCGACTTCGCGCATCTGCACGGACTGCTCGTAGAATACGAGCTCTACTTGCCGCCGGCGCTGCGCCACGGCGCCGTTCCCGGCCAAAGCGAACTGCCTGCAGCCTACGCCGCGCCGAGCGCGGCGTTCCTGGCCGTCGCGGACGGGGCGGCGATCGGCTGCGTCGCAGTCAAGCCGCTCGACGCTACAACGGCGATCCTTCTCCGGCTGTACGTTAAGCAAGGGAACCGCGGGCTAGGCGCCGGGCGAGCGCTCGTCACCTCGGCGTTGAGCTTTCTACGCGAGCAGCGATACGCTCGAGTCGTTCTCGAGACCGACAAGGAGCAGCTGAACCCCGCCTACCGCCTCTACCTCTCGTTGGGATTTTCGGACTGCCCGCCCTACACCGCGGGACACACCGATTGCGCGACGTTTATGGAGCTTTTCCTTACGTGAGCGCCTGCACTTTTAGACTTTTTTCATGAGTTGCCGCCAAGATTTCACTATGCACTGCTTCTCGAGAGCGTCGCTCGCGGCGCTGCTTCTTTGGGGTGTTTCCGCATGCGCGGGCGGCGGGAACGCGACGGCACAAGGCTCCGCGATTCCGGCAACGCTGAGCCGCACCGGCGGCTCGCTGGGCCCCATCCTTTCCACCTCCGACGGCGGGCAGATCTTCGGCTTCGACATCGACCAGAACGGGAATGACGGCGTTCTCGCCTCGGTGGGCACGGCGAGAATCTCGGTGCAGACGTTCGACGAAACCACCGGCAAGATCGCGAAGACTCTCGGTGCGATCACGGGGCGGCGCGTCGCCAAGGGCGACGACTACGTGGCCGACGGCATCTTCGCAGGCGACACCGGTTTGGTGGACTTTCAGAAAGCCGGAAAGCCCGGGCAGACGCCGGCCAAAGATCGCTACCACCTGCTGAGCCCGGTTTCGAAGGAGCGGCTCAACGGCACGTGGACGCCTCCGGTCAAGCTCTTCAACGTGCTGCAGTGGGCGCCCAACCAAAGCACGACGACGAGCGTCGTCTTCGGCTATCAGCGCGAAGGCTCGGATCCGTCCGAGCTCGTCGTATCCGACGTCGCGAAGAATACGTTCGGGAAGGTCATCACACTCAATGCGAGCCAGTTCTCGCTTGGGACCGCGCCGCAGCTCGCGCAGGACACCGTTAACAACCTCGCCGTCATGGCGAGCTCGCCCAGCTACGGCGCAGCCGGCGGACCGCCGCCGCTGCTCTCGACGATCGATCTGCACTCCGGCAAGACGACGCAGTTCCCGGGCGTGAACTGCCCCGGCTCGGTCGGCTGCGGCTATGCCAACGGAATTGCGTACGACTCGAACACGGGCATAGCGTGCACCGACACCGAGCTCGACGGCGGCGTCGAGTTCTACAGCGTCGCGAAGAAGACCGGTACTCACGAACTGCTGCCCAACGGCGGCGGACAGTACTACGCGGGCGCGTACGTCGCCTCCGACTCCGTCCACCAGCTGTTCCTCGTAGCGCAGCCGATCTCCAGCACGTCGGGCTCGGGCAGCAGCATCCAGGTCTACCAGGAGAACGGTTCGCTGCTGGAATCGATCAACGGCTTCAACTTCACCAACGCCGGCTTCCTCGTCATTCCGATCCGGATCGCCATCAATCCGAACGCCCGCATCGGCTGGGTGAACGGTCCCGGCTCCAACCAGCTCCAGGAGTTCTCCTACTAGACCGGAATTCTCGCCTCACGATGGACGACGCCCGGAGGCTGGCGGCCGCTCTCAACGCGCTGCTGAAGAGTCCGCAGTTCTCGAACTCGAAGGCGCGCGGCGCCGCGCGGCAAGAGACCGCGGTGAACTGGCCTGCCACGAAGCGGCTCAACGAGGAGTTCAACTCGGAAGTCGACGGCTTCGAGTCGTTCGCTATGAACGACGGGAGCGTGTGCGCGTGGAAGCCGGGACAGTTTCGCTACGCGGCCGAGCGCGCCGGGTCGTGATGCGGGCGCGCCGTCCGTTTCTGGCGATCGCCGCTGCTCTGGCGTTGGGTGCGTGCACCCACAACACGTTCACCCCGAACGTGATTCGCTTGAGCCCGTCGGGCACGGCAACGAACCCCGCAAAAGTCTCGAAAACGGCGCCGTTCACGTTGACCGCGGTGGAAGACGGGTACACGAGCCAGTTCACGGCCGACGTTACCGTGGGAACCTGTTGGGTCGTTCAGACGCCGGTTACGACGGGCGGAGCCTGGACCGTGGTTCCGCAGGGTTCCACGTGCGGCAGCGGGGAGACCGACAAAATCCTCGTGCAAGACGAGAAGGGCAACTCGGCCGTAACCTACGTTCACTAGCATCCGTAGGCTTTCCGCAGCGCTAGGCGGGGCCAGCCGGCGTCGCGAAACACAAGCGAGCCCTCTCCGGTATCACCGGAAGACACAGCCGAAGAAAGGTCCCGAATTTATGCTACGAACGATCGTAGGCGCGCTGCTCTGCGCGGCCATCGCCTTTCCGCTTGCCGCCGGCGCGGCGCCCATCCCCGACGACGCCCAAAAAGCCCTCACGTCCGGCTACCAACTGAACTGCGCCGCCGCGCTGGACCCCACCGACGCGAACATGGCGGCCGCCGGCGCTCTACTTGCGCCCAACTTCGTGCAGATCGATTTCAAGGGCAAGCAGACGCAACGCGACGCCTTCATCGCGCAGCAAAAACAGCAGATGAAACAGCTGCACCTGACGACTTGCACGAACACGGTCGACTCCACGACGCTCTCCGACGCCAACACGGTCGTCGCCGTGGTTTCGTCGAAAGTCGCGGGCCAGCTTCAGGCTCCCGACGGCAACCACGACATTGACGTGAACGAAAGCGTACAGGATACTTGGAAGCTCGCGAACGGTACGTGGCTGCTGGCGCAGAGCAAAGACGTCAGCGCGCTCGTCAAGATCGACGGCAAAGTCGTTCAAGACGAAGGCAACTAACGCGATGGGTTGGAGACTCGCTCTGCTTGCGGCCGCCGCAGTGTCGCTGGCCGCTCCGCTCGCCGTGCGCGCCGACGACGCGCCCGTCGCGCAAATGCGCTGGCGCGCGCTTGGCCCCGCGCTTCCGGAAGGACGCGCGACGGCGGTCGCGGGCAGCAACACGCACGCACTGCTCTATTACGCGGGCACCGCGGACGGCGGCGTGTGGAAAAGCACCGACGGCGGCACGTCCTGGCAAAACGTCTCCGACCTCATTGCCGTAAGCTCCATCGGCGCGATCGCCGTCAACCCCGCCAACGACGCCGACGTCTGGGCAGGCGCGGGCGAAACGAATCCCCGCAACGACGTCATTCCGGAGAGCGGGCTCTACCACTCGACCAACGGCGGGCGCTCGTGGCAGAAGCTTGCCTTTCCAAACGCGCCGGGCATCTCGCGCATCCTCTTGGATCCAGCCGATCCCAAGCACGTCGTCGTCGGCGTGCTCGGCGACGTCTTCGCACCGAGCAGCGAGCGCGGCGTCTACGTGTCGTTCGACGGCGGCGCGACGTTCTCCAAGACGCTCTATCTTTCCGAACAGTCGGGTTCGAGCGACATGGCGATGGACCCGAAGGACCCAAGCGTCATCTACGCGGGTATGTGGCACGTCCTGCGCCGTCCATGGGCGCTCGAAAGCGGCGGAACGAGCGACGACGGGCTGTACCGTTCTGCCGACGGCGGGAGAACGTGGAAGCAGATAACCGGCAACGGTTTTCCGGCGTCTCCGATCGGCCGCATCGGCGTCGCGATCGCGCCTTCACAGCCAAATCGCATCTACGCGCTCGTGGAATCGGCGGCCGGCGTGCTCTGGCGATCCGACGACTCCGGCGTCACGTGGAAGATGGTCAGCAAAGACTCGCTGGCAAACCAGCGCCCCTTCTACTTCTCGCACGTGCGCGTTTCGCCGACCGACCCCTCAACCGTCTACGCCGTGAGCCTGCTGCTCGCGACGTCCTACGACGGCGGCGAAAAGTTCAACCTCTCGGCGTTCGCCGTTCACCCGGATCTGCACGACATGTGGATATCGGCGGACGGCAGCCGGATGGCGCTTGCCGGCGACGGCGGGATCGCGATCTCGACCAACGGCGGCACGATTTGGGCGAACGCGCGCAACTTCGCGATCGGGCAAGTCTATCGCGTCGGGCTTTCGAACACGACGCCGTACCTCGTCTGCGGCGGCTTGCAGGACAACAATGCGTACTGCGGCCCCGCGTTCAGCGGGAGCCTCGACGGCATTACGAACCGCGATTGGTTTAAGGTAACCGAGGGCGACGGCGAATGGGCCGTCCCCGACCCTACGAACTCGCGCCTCATCTGGGCGGACTCGGAGAATGGCGAGATCGTCTTGTACGATCGCCTCTCGCATTCGTCCACAAACGTGCGGCCGTACCGGGCGAGGGCCCAGGAGGATTTCGTCCTCGCGAAGGCCCGCTATCGTTTCAACTGGCAATCGCCGATCGCGTTTGCGGCCTACGACCCGCGCATCGCGTTCATCGGCGCCAACGTGCTCTTCCAGACGAGCGACGGCGGCAAGCACTGGAAGGCGATCAGCCCCGATCTCACCCGAAACGATAAGTCGAAGCAGCAGGTCTCGAAGAACGCCGTTACCCACGACGAGTCGGGTGCGGAAAACTATGGGACGATTCTCGACATCGAAACCTCGGCGCGCCGCAGCGGTGAGATCTGGACCGGATCGGATGACGGTCTCGTGTATCTCACACACGACGGCGGAGCGCACTGGCGCAACGTGACGCCGCCCGGCTTGCCGGTCGACAGCGCGGTCGAAACCGTGGCGCCCTCCACCCTGCGCGACGGCACGGCATACGTTTCGGCCGACCGTCACGCGATGGGCGACGACACCGCCTATATGTACGTCACACACGATTACGGCGCGCACTGGCAGAAGATCGCGAACGGCATTCCGGCGGGCGAGTACGTCCGCGCGGTTCGCCCCGACATCGCCAACGCGGAAATCGTCTACGCCGGCACGAACCGCGGCATCCGCATCTCGTGCGACGGCGGCGCTAACTGGCAGACGTTCCAGAACAACCTGCCGGCGGTCGAAGTACGCGACATTCGTATCCAGCCGCAGTTCGACGATCTCGTCATCGCCACGCACGGGCGCGCGATCTGGGTTATGGACGACATCCGCCCCGTCCAACAGTCGGCCTGCGGGATACCGACGGCTCCGCTGGTCATCGGCCCGCGGCCCGCGGTCGACCTTACCGGCTACCGTGACAGCGAAGGCAACTACACGGACTTCACGGCGCAGCAGCCGGGTGCGAGCCTACTGGGCAGCGGCGGAGCCGTCGCTTCGCTCTACTACTGGTTGCCGAAGCAGGCGAAAAAACGCCCGACGATCGACGTCTACGATCTGCACGGACACTTGCTGCGCCACGTCGAGGGCGAGCACGACGTCTTCACGGGTCAGGAAGGGTCGTCGTACTGGTTGAGCCGCGGCGAGGGCAAGAACGAGTTCGACTACGACTTCACGGTCAACGGGCCGGCCCGCTACGACAGCGCGCCCTTCTTCTTCCGGGGTCCCGACGAAGGCCCGGCGCTTCCGCCCGGCCGCTACGTCATGGCGTTCCATCTCGACGGCAAGACGTATCGTCTCCCGCTCGTCAAGCTGGCCGACCCGCTTTCGAGCACGACGGCGCAGGAGTACCACGCGCAGTTCGAGCAGCAGCGCCGCGTCTACGATCTGTTGGGACGTGTGGACGTGATGCTCAACGCCCTGCACGACGCTCGCGAGACGCTCGTCGCCGATAAAGCGGCGCTCAAAGCCGGCGATACGGCGACCTCCGCCAAGATCCAGAGCGCCGTGGACGCCATCGACGCGCAGGTCGCCTCCCTGACGTCGTCACCGCAGAGCTTCGAAGACTTCATTCAGAAGCCGGGGCAGCTGCGCGAGGACGTCCTCGGACTGATCAACGACGAACCGCTCGCACAAGCCAGCCTCACGCTCTACGCGCGCCTCGAACGCGACTATGCCGCGCGGGCAAAGACGTACCAGGGTTGGACCGCGTCGCTCGCCGGGGTCAACGCCACCCTGAAAGCGGCAGGACAGAAACCGGTAGCGGTGCCCTCCGCGACGAACTGAACCGGCGTGTCCCTCGAACTGTGGAATACGCTCGCGACGGTCGGCACGTTTCTCGTCATCACGGCGACCGCGCTGGCCGCAATCGTGCAGCTTCGCCACATGCGCGGCGGCAATCAGATCGCCGTGCTCACCGAGCTGCGGGCAAAACAAGTGGAAGAGCGCCGACGAGAGCTATGCAGCTTCACTCAAGAAAGGGCTTTGAACCATGCGAATTCTCCTCTCATCCGTCTGTATGCTGGCCGTTGCCCTTCTCGTAGGGGTTTCAACCCCCGCTCGAGCGGCAGACGGCGCGCTCACCGGTGAAATGGCTGCCTTCAACTACCTGCTCGGCGGCCCGTGGAACTGCTCGACGGTGATGGGCGCCATGGACGGGCAGCCCGCGCAAACGGAACAAGCGACGTTGACCTTTGACGCAGTTGCGGGCAACGTGCTCCACGATCGCGTGTCGGGGGCCAACTACAGCGACGACGACTATTTCGGCTACAGCCCAAAGATGAAGATGTACTGGAGCGTGAGCGCCGACAGCCTCGGCAACCACGGCTCCGCGGCGTCCACCGACGGAAGAACCTATACGGGGACCACGTACATGGGGCACACGAGCATGAACGTCGTGACCACGTATACGATGGCCGGCGCCGGCAAGAGCACGATGCACGAGGTTATCTCCATCGGCGGGCAGCAGCAAACGATAGACAGCACCTGCACGCGCTAGCTAACCGCGGGTATTTTATGCGATTGATTCTCCTAGCCGGAATCCTCGGGCTCGTCGCAGCGGCAGGGCCGAGTCCGCCGCCCTCAATGCAGAGCCTGATACGCGAGCGCGTGCGCTACGTGTTCGTGATCTATCAGGAGAACCGGTCGTTCGATCACTACTTCGGTACGTTTCCGGGCGCGGACGGCATCTACACCGCGGCGGCGCGCGCGCACGGATTCTCGCAGTACAATCCGGCCGCTAAGCGGGAGACGCAAGCGTTTCGCGTCGTGGCGCCCGAACTGGGCCTCGTGAACAACGCGCGCACGCTCGTCGACGCGGGAATTCACGGCGGCGCGATGGACGGCTTCGCCGGCGCGCAAGCCGCGTGGGCCGAAAAGCTCCCGCCGGCGGCGCAAAAGGCGCTCGGGATGAGCGACCCGGCCGAGGCGGCGTCGGTGGGCGACGAAGCGATGGCGCACATAGACTGCGACACGATCCCCTACCTCTGGACCTATGCAAATCGGTTCGCGCTGTACGACTCCTTCTTCCAAGGCGTTCGCGGGCCGTCGTCGCCGAGCAACGTCGAAATTATAGCGGCGCAAAACGGCGAGACCGAATACGCGCGCTACGGCGCCGCCGGGCCGCCGTACACGCGGGAGCCGGCCGGCGTCGCGGGTCGCGGCGTTCCGATGTGGGTCGATCTCGATCCCGCGTGGGGGCCGTACAATAAGGACGACTTCAGCAAAGAGCGTCAAGTCGACCAAACCTACGCGACGGTGATGCTGAACCTCGAAGGCGCGCAGGCCGGGCAGCTTACGAACTACACGCAGGACATCGGCGACGACATCGCTTTTCTGCGCGGAAAAGGCCAAACTCCCGTCAACTGGACGTGGTACGAACAAGGCTACGCCAATCCGGCCGACCCGGAGCGGCTCACGCTGGTGACCCACCATCTCGCGCCGCACTACTTCGGCTACATCGCCAACAATCCGACGATGGATCGCCACGTCGCCGACGTCACGCAGTTCGCATCCGACATCCAAGGCGGCAAGCTCGGCGACGGCGGCCTGTTCTACTTAAAGGGCGGATTCGGGAGCAATCAAGGCTTGCACTCGCCCAGTGCCGCACTTCACACGTTCGCAGGCGACGACGACCATCCCGGCGAGTCGGATTCGCAAATCGCCGAAGCCGACGTAGCCGCGCTGGTCAATCTCATCGCGCGCAGCAAATACTGGAGTCAATCCGCGATCGTCATCACCTGGGACGACCCCGGCGGTTTTTGGGATCACGTGCCGCCTCCGGCGTGGTTGACCTGCCCCGACGGCAATCCGTGCGGCAACGGACAGCGCGTGCCGCTTCTCCTCGTATCGCCCTACGCGCGCAACGGCGTCGTGCACGAGTACGACGACCAGGCGTCGGTCATCAAGTTCGTCGAGCATCTGTACGAGCGCACGCCGCTCGCGGAGCTTCCCGACGAAGCACGCTACGCGCCGTTCGGGCCGCGCGACGCGAGCGACCGCAACGGCGATCTGTCGGGCGGATTCGACCCCGACCGGCTCAGCGGCTATGCGCCGCCGATTCCGCCGGAAGCTGCGATCGTTCCCGACGAGGTCGTGCGAACGATTCCGAGTTCGTGGTCGTGCCGTTCGATCGGCGTGATGCCGGTGGCGCCGCCGGCGGGCATTTCCGACGCGCCCCCGCCGGGCTTCAACCCGCGCGTCTTAGTGGTTCCGCTGCCTCGCTAACTCCGGCTGCGTAGCTTAGTGACGAACCAATACGCTACGCCGCCTAAAACCGGGATAGCGAGCGCGTCGAAATGGAGTTGCCGCGAGAACAGGTATACGGGCGCAATCGCGTAGGCAATCCAGACGAGCGAGAGCCGCACGGGGTTAAGCCGTGTGGCCGTCAGCCACAACGCCGGCACGGCCAGCATCGCTTCATATCCCCACGCGTGGGGGCTCGCCGCGATCCCGACCAGAGGCATGATGCTCCCCGCCTCGAGGCGACTTACGCGGCGTAAGAGCGGCGCGCTGCCGAGCAGGATGGCCGCACCCATGCCCCACGCAACGGCATTCGGGACGCCGAGCCGCACGAGAAACGTCGGGACGCTGATTGCGAAGTCCGAATTCATCGCGACGTCGCTGCGATAGAGCGCCGTCAGCGTTTGCATATAGGGAACCGGCCAAAGCCAATCGCCCGTGGCAGCAGCGCTGAGCAGGTACCACCCGACGGCGAAGGCTCCGACAATGCCGAGCGATCTCCAGTGTTTATATATCAGGAGCAAGAGAATCATCGGCGCTGCGTCGGACGGCTTGTACAGCAACAGACCGACGGCCACGCCCAGCATCGTCTGGTTTTGACCCACGAATGCAGCTATGGCCAGCACCACCAGGAAGAAGGCGACGGGTACGTTCTGCCCTAGACAGATCGCAATCGTAAATGGAAACCACGCGAGCGCCATCAGCGCCGTTACCGAGATTGACAAGCCGTAAAGCCGCGAGGCGACTCCACTCCCCGCGACGGTCAATCCAACCATAGCCGCGACGTAAACGAAATACCCTGCCGCCGGCGGCATGTGAGCAAACGGCCACAGCACCCACGCCGATCCGGGCATGTACACGAAATGCGAGGCGGTGAGGATCGCCGTGCTGCCTAGGTTGTGCCCGGCCGCCCAGAAAATTCGCCAGTCGTCGCCCGTGCCGCGAACATACGATGCTGCCAACCCGATCCAGACGAAGACGACGCCAAGCCCATACGGTGCGAGCCGATCCGGTGAGAATCCGGGCTTCAGTTTCTCCACTACCGCAAACCATCCCAATGAAGGATCGCCGGCCAGCGATCCGCCGGTGAACGCACTTAGTGCGGCGTGTAGGTGTCTACGATCGCCTGTATTCGCGTCGTTAGGGCGAGGCGGTATTTATACGGATTAGGCGCGTTCGGCGGCAGCGCCGCGTCCCAGCCCGCAGCCTGAGTGTAAATAGATTTCCACAGCGGTCCGGCAAAGCCGGTGGCCATGCACGCGAGTTCGACCGCAGCGCGCAGAGAAAGGGCCGACGCTTGCGTCTTGGGTGCCGACTTCAACATCCAAATCGTCGCCGCTCCGGATGTTGCGTCCACTCCGACAAAATGTGCGACCGGATCGTAGGGCGGCATCTCGGACGCGTCCTTGCCGGTGACGTCGATCGTGATGTTTGGGCTGGATTCTGCATCCTGGGTAGCGCGAAGCAGCGCCGCTACGTCGTGATTCGTGAACTGAATCTCTTGCGGAGACGCGACCGCCGGCGATGGGGCGGGCGATTGCGCGCGAGCCGGCGCAAGCAGCGCGACGCCGAGCAGCATCGCGAGAGCGCCGGATCGGCCGAATCTTACCAACTAAAGACGATGAGGCCGGTGGGAGTGTCACCCTTCCAGCCGCGCCAGGCGTGGTACTTTATAGCGTCGCGCTCGATGTACGACGATCCGCCGCCGCCGCCGCCGCCAGCTTCGCCGTCGTTGCTGGAAGAGTATGACCCGGCGCCTGCGCCGCCGCCGCCGCCGCCATAGTAGCCGCCCCCGCCGCCGCCGCCGCCCGCGCCGCCGTAATAGGAGCTTGACGCGCTACCCCCGCCGTCGCCACCTACGCCCAGCGATCCGCCGATGCCCGTACCTCCGCTGCTCCCGCCGGACCCTCCGGCACCGCCGTTGTCTTGGCTGCCGCCTCCGCCGCCGCCGCCAGGGTTGTCACCGCCGCCGGTTTTTCCGGGGCCGGCAACGCTGCCGCCTCCGGGCCCGCCGCTTCCGCCTACGTCCGCCGACTCGTCGCCGTTGGCACCGCTGCCCCCGCCGCCCCCGGCAACGAGAATGCGATCCGTCACCTTATAGCCGCCCTGTCGCACGTCCGACGCGCCGCCGCCGCCGAAGGCAGTGCACTGGCAATAGCTCTCGGAACCGCCGTTGCCGCCGCCGTTAAAGCCGCCGGCTTGGTCCGACCCGGCGCCGCCGACGAACACGTACAACTGCGTCCCCGGTGTGACCGGAATAATGGCGGATACGCGGCCGACGAGCCCGCCGCCGCCGCTCGAGGCCGTGCCCGCGCCCATGCCGCCGCGTGCTACGATCGTGAGCCGCTTGACCCCCGCGGGCACGATGAACGACTGCCGGTTGCCGGTATAGCGAAACGTCTTGTGGTGCGGAAGCACCGCGTACCCGTCGGAGGCGCCGGATACCATCGGAACGGTGCTGGTGGCGCTTCCCCCTCCGCAGCCTATAAGCGTCGCGATGACCGTACAGGCCAATGCGTAACGGCTCGAGATCAGAGTCTTCATCCGACATGCCTCCAAAAGCGCTAACGGGTAGCCCGGGCTCGATTTGTTCGGCCGCGTACGAAGCGCCCCTGCTATTTTTGTCGTTTGTGCCTCGCCAGACGCAAAGACGCGCGGCACGCTATGTTTTCCAACAAAGACGAGCAACGACACGTGAGGCGGTATGCGATCGTGGAGCCGACGGCCGGACTTGAACCGGCGACCTATTGTTTACGAAACAATTGCTCTACCAACTGAGCTACGTCGGCGCGACGGGTGCCGCGCGGCGGCAGATTCCGCCCGGGCCGCCGATGCTTCCACGGCACGCCCCGCGGCCCTTCCCTCGAGCCTACTCGGCGTCGTGAAAGGTCCCGCGTTTGGCCCGGTCGTCCAGCTCGAGATCGTCCAAGAAATAGTAGACGATCTTGCGGTCGTCAAAGCCGACCTTCGCCAGAGACCGTCCGTCGATCTCGACGACCTCGTGGACGTGACCCACCTGCCCGGCGTAGGCGTAGTTGACCGCCGTGTAGTTCGGGTCGTCCGGCTTGGGATGGGGCGTCGCCTTCACCCCGCGCAGCGGCGTCTTGTGCCTGTGCATGGGAGCGAGGTTCGACGGCCTTCTCTGCGAAGCATCGCTCGATGATCATCGAGTATCGCGGCAAGCGGCCGAACATCGCGCCCTCCGCCTTCATCGCCCCGACCGCCGTTCTCATCGGCGACGTCGAGGTCGGCGCGGATTCGAGCATTTGGTTTGGCGCCGTGCTGCGCGCCGACAACGGGCCGATCCGGATCGGCGAGCGCACGTCCATCCAGGACAACGCCGTCGTGCACGTCAGCGAGCATGGCAAGACCATCGTCGGCGACGACGTCACGGTCGGGCACTGCGCGGTGATGGAAGACTGCACGATCGAACGCCACGCGCTCATTGGGAGCAACGCTACGCTGCTCAACGGCTGCACGATCGGCGAAGGCGCGCTGATCGCCGCCGGCAGCGTGGTTGGCGAAGGCGCCGCGATTCCGCCGCGCGTCGTGGCCGCCGGAGCACCGGCGGTCGTCAAGAAGCAGCTCGAAGGCGAAGCAGCGCAATGGATCGAGATCTCGGCGGGCGAGTACGTGAAGCTCTCGCGCATGTACCTCGCGCAGAGCATCGGCGCGGCCGAAGATCAGCAGCCTCGCCGCGGCTAAGCCGGCACGAACGTTATCCAGAGCAAGATCGCATTGAGCGCTAGGATCGCAAGGCCGCCTGCCGCCGCGAGCAGGCTCACCCACGGCGCGTTCACCAACGCGCCCATCGTTTTTCCGCTGGCGGTAAAGAACACGAGCGCGATCACCGGAATCGGCAGGACGAAACTCAAAACGACCTGACTGATTACGAGCGTCTGCGTCACGTTGAGCCCGAGTGCGACGACGGCGATCGCCGGCACCATCGTGACGACTCGGCGCACCCACATCGGCACGGTGAAGCCAACGAAGCTCTGCATGATCACCTGGCCGGCCATCGTCCCGACGACCGAGCTCGAGATGCCCGAGGCCAGCAGCGAGATGAGAAAGACGACGGCGGCGAGATTGCCCAGCAATGGGGTCAGCGTGCGGTACGCGGTCGTGATGTCGGCAACCGCGGCATGACCGGTCGCGTGGAAAACGGCCGCCGCCATGTACATCATCGAGACGTTCACCAGTCCCGCGATCGAGAGCGCGATGATCACGTCGAGGTAGGCGAAGCGCACGATCGGGCGCACGTGCCGCGCTTCCTTCGCCACGATGCGGTCCTGCGTGAGCGCGGAGTGCAGGTAAATGGCGTGGGGCATCACGGTTGCACCGACGATGCCGACGGCCAGCAGCACGCTCGAGGAGCCGCCCAGCCACGGCACGACGGCGTGGTACAGGATCTGGTGCCAGTCGGGCTTGGCCAGCAGCGTCTCGACGATGTAGCAAACGGCAATCACGCCGACGAGCGACCCGATGAGCACTTCCATCGCGCGAAAACCGAAGCGATGGAGGGCCAGTATCCCGTAGGTCACGACGCCCGTGACGATCGCGCCCGCCAGCATCGGCACGCCGAAGAGCAGGTAGAGCGCGACGATCGCGCCGAGAAACTCCGCCAGATCGGTCGCCATCGCCCCCACTTCGCTGACGATCCACATCGAAATCGCAAGCGGTTTTGGCGCGTGCTCGCGCGCGAGCTCGGCGAGGTTCTTTCCCGTCGCGATGCCGAGTTTGGCGGAGAGCGCCTGGAAGAGCATCGCGACGAGATTCGCCAGCACGACGACCCAGAGCAGCCGGTAGCCGAACCGCGCGCCGCCTTGGATGTTCGTCGCGAAATTTCCAGGGTCCATGTACGCCACCGACGCGACGAAGGCAGGCCCGGCAAACGGCAGCAGCGCGCGCAAGCCGCGGCGATTGCCCGCGAGCGCGTCCTGTGCGGCCGCGACGACGCGCGGGCTGCTCTTGCCAAGCCCGTAGCTAGGAATCGACGCGCACCATCGCCGCGTACCGGCGCTTCAAGGCGATGCTGTGCCGTCCGCACCGCACGACGAGGCCGCGTGCGTCGCGCGCTTGCACCTGCAGCGAACGGCCCGGCAGCACCCCGGCCGCCGCCAGCGCCGCTACGGCTTCGTCGTCGCGGTCGTCGAGGCTGACGACGCGCGCGCGCCGGCCGACGGCGATGTCGGCAAGGCTGGGAAGGGCGCGCCGCGCGGCCGCGTCGTCGTAGGGAATGGGGTGCCCGTGCGGATCGCGCTTCGGATGGCGCAACAGCGTCGCGATGCGCGTGGCGATGTCGTCGGAGATGGCGTGCTCGATGCGCTCGGCCTCGGCGTGCACGCGCTCGAGCGGAACGCGCAGCGTGCGGTGGAGGAACGTTTCGAGAAGGCGGTGGCGGCGCACCATCGCGACGGCGAGCTTGTGACCGCGTCTGCTCAAGCGCAGCGGCTCCAGCGTCGATTCGCCGGCTTCGAGCAGGCCCTCTTTCTCCAGCAGACGCTTGGCTTTGCTTACCGAGACCCGGCTTACGCCCAAGTAACGCGCTAAGGCGGCCGCGCGCACCGGTCCGCTCGAACCGAGCTGGTAAATCGCTTTGACGTAGTCCTCGCGCGCCCGCGCCGGCGAGCGGTCCGACCCGACCGCAAGCAGGTTAACCATGGTTAACGCTTTCGCGCTGCCGGCCGCGGCGCCTCTCGTGCCGCCGGCCGCTACGGGGTTGGGAAGTGCGACTCGTCTCCGTACGGCAAGAAGAGCGTGTACTCGCGCTGGAATCGCAGCTTCACCGCGCCGGTCGGCCCGTTGCGGTGCTTGGCGATGATGAACTCGGTAAGATCGGGTTCGGGCGCTTCTTGATTGTAGTAACCGTCGCGGTAGAGGAACGAGACGACGTCGGCCTCCTGCTCCAAGCTTCCGCTGTCGCGCAGATCGGCGAGCATCGGGCGCTTCTCGCTGCGCATCTCGACGCCGCGGTTGAGCTGCGCGAGCGCGACGATCGGCACGCCGAGGTCTTTCGCGGTGATCTTCAGCGAGCGGCAGATCTCCGAGAGCTCCTCGTTGCGATTGGCATTGCGCGCGAGCACGCCCGGACGCACGAGCTGGAGGTAGTCAATGAAGATCGCGGCCAGGCCCACCGTGGACTTGAGGCGGCGGCAGCGGCTGCGCACGTCGCTGATGGTGAGCGCGCCCATGTCGTCGAGATAGATCGGCAAGTCGTTGAGCGAACCCATCGCGCGGGAGATATCCTCCCACTGGTGCGGCTTGATGTTGCCGCGCCGCATGTCGTTCATCGAGATGCGGGCCTCGGCGCAGATCAGACGCTGGATGAGCTCGCTGTTCGACATCTCCAGAGAAAAGAACGCCACCGGGACGCCGGCCTCGCGAGCGGCGGCAACGGCCATGTTGAGCGCGAACGAGGTCTTCCCCATGCCCGGGCGCGCCGCGATGATGACGAAGTTGCCGGGTTGAAAACCCGTCGTCATCTGGTCGATGTCGTGGAAGCCCGAAGTCAGCCCGGTGCGGTCGCCGCGCATGTGAAAGAGCCGGTCGATGTGGTCGAAGGCGTCTTTCATGAGACGGTTGACCGGCATGAACTCGGTGATGCCGCGCCGCTCGCCGATCGAGTAGACCAGGTGCTCCGAACGGTCGAGGGCGCTGGCGACGTCTTCTTCGCCTTCGTATCCGAGCTGCGTGATCTGCGTGCCGGCGTGAATGAGCGAGCGCAGGACGGCCTTTTCGTGCACGATCGTCGCGTAGTAGCGGGCCGACGCCGCCGTCTGCACCGTATCCATCAGCGCGCTGACGTACGAGAGGCCGCCGACCCGCTCGAGGAAGCCGCGGCGGCGCAGCTCTTCGGAGACGGTGATCTTGTCGAGCGGCTCGCCGCGCTCGTACAGCTCGACGAGGACGGCGAAGATCGTCTCGTGCACGTGCGCGTAGAAGTCGCTCGCGCGAACGATCTCGCCGACCGCGGCGAACATCTCGCGGTCGACCAGGACGGAGCCGATCAACGCCATCTCCGCCTCGAGATTGTGCGGCGGAATGCGATCGATCGGTGAAGGAAGCGGCAGTGCGGTCATGGACGTCGAGCCGCTGTCCTGCGGCGCGCCGGTGAACGCCTTGTGGGCCGCTTGTGCATAGAACTAATTTCTTGCAAACGAGTGTGCCAGACGCCGGGCACTCATCGGCGCTATCGCCGCGCTCGCGGCGTGCGGGGAGCCGGCAGGTCGCGCAGGACCTGCTCGACGCTCGAAACCGCAACGACCTCCAGGCCGGCGAGCGCGGCATCCACCTCGCGCGCGTTTTCCTTGGGAAGCAGCACTCGGCGCATGCCGGCTTGGCGCGCGGCGTAGAGCTTCTCGATGATGCCGCCGACGGCGCGCACCTTCCCCTGAATCGAAAGCTCGCCGGTGATCGCGACGTCCTGCGGCAGCGGCGTGCGCGTTACCGCCGAGTAGAGCGCCATGAAGATCGCCAAACCGGCCGACGGGCCGTCGATGTTGCCGCCGCCGACGACGTTGATGTGAAGGTCGAAGTCGGCGACGTCGATACCGGTATGCATGCGCAGCACGCTGGCCGCGTTGAAGACCGAATCCTTCGCCATCGAGCCGGCGCTGTCGTTGAAACGAATCGTCCCCTTACCCGGCTGAGACGCGCGGAAGGCGACGGCCTCGATCTCGATGATGCTGCCGAGATGATGGAGCACGCCGAGGCCGTAGCTCTTGCCGATCTCGCGCCGCGCGCGCCCCTTTACCAGCGTGTGCTGCACGAGGCGGCTCGCCTGCACGACGGCGCGCACGTCGGCTTCGGTGATGGCGACGTGCTTGACCCGCTCGGAACCCTTGCGCGGATGGAGCCGGTAGAGCGCCTGGCCGTACGCATCGGCGACGATCTGGACGGCCTTGCGCCCTTCGATCGTATACGAGGCGATCAGCTGCGCGACCGCGCGCGGGGCCCGCGAGCCGAGCCGCTTGATCGCGCCTTGCACGATCTCGACGACCTGGTGCTGGGTGAGCGGCGAGAAAAAGATCTCCGCGCAGCGGGAGCGGATCGCCGGATCGATGTCTTCGGGCTCGCGCGTGGTCGCCCCGATAAGGATGAAGTCGGCGGGTGCGCCTTCGCGAAAAAGGCGCTTGACGTACTCGGGCACGTTGGGCGCGTTTTCGTCGTAATAGGAAGATTCGAAGCGAACGCGCTTGTCTTCGAGCACTTTGAGCAGACGCGACTGCAGCGCCGGCTCCATCTCGCCGATCTCGTCTATGAAGAGCACGCCGCCGTGCGCGCGCGTCACGAGGCCGAGCTTCGGCTCGGGAACCCCGGACTCGGCGAACTCGCGCCGGCTGCCCTGGTAGATCGGATCGTGGACGGAACCGAGCAGCGGATCCACGGTCTCGCGCGGATCCCAGCGCATCGTCGTGCCGCTGGCCTCGACGAACGGCGCGTCTTTTGCAAACGGCGTGTACGGCCGCGACTTGGCGACCTCGAGCACGAGGCGCGCGACGGTCGTCTTCCCGACGCCGGGCGGCCCGTACAGGATGGCGTGCTGCGGGTACGGCGACGTGATCTTTGCCAGCAGCGCGCGGATCGCCGCTTCTTGCCCCACGACGTCGCGCAAGGTCTGCGGGCGCAGCTGCTGCAGCGCCGATATCGAAAGCCGCCGCTTGGAGAGCGCGTCGAGCTCCTCGAGCTTGGCCTGCGACGCGGGCGTTTCGGGGCCGCCGCTCTCGCGCAACGCCTCGAGCTTGAGGTCTTTGACGTACTCCTGGTGGCGCTCGGTCATCTTCTCGTTGACGCGGCGCTCGATCGTCTCCTCGGCGCGGCGCTGTGCGATCACGTCGGCCATCGCCTCTTCGATCTCGAGCAAGACTTTGCGCTGCTGCGCGCGCGTCGTGACGCGTTCGAGCGTGGGATCTTCGAGGACGAGACGCTGCAGGGCGCAGAGGCGATCGGGAAGGCTCTGCGAGCGCATCATCTTGAGCGCGTTCACCTTACCCGCGCGCAGGACGAGCTTGTCTTGCCCGATGACGGCCGCGAGCATGTCGTAGAGCGCGGCGACGTACCGGCTCAGCTCTTCTTCCGCACCGTGCTTGCGCCGGAAGCGCGCGACGTATACCTGCTGCATCGTTGGGAGCCTGCGCTCCTCAGGCCGAGACCACGTCCACCATTGTTTTGGCGACGACGTTCTTGTGCAGCCGTATCTCGACGGGGTAGGAACCGAGCGCTTTGATCTGGCTGCGCAGCTCGATCTTGTGGCGATCTACCTCGATCGAGAGCGCGCCGGCGATCGCCGATGCGACGTCGGCATTCGTGACCGCTCCGAAGAGCTTGCCGTTTCCGCCGGCCTTTGCCTTGACGGCGAGCTTGGCCGACTCGATGCGGGCGGCCAGGGCCTGGGCCTCGGCCAGCTCCAGCGCCGTGCGCCGCTCCTTGGCCTTGTGCTGCGCGTCGAGCTGGGCGAGCGCGCCTTTGTCGGCCTCGCCCGCGAGCTTGCGCGGCAGCAGGAAGTTTCGCGCGTAGCCGTCGGCGACGTCCACGACGTCGCCTCGCTTGCCCAGGGCCGTGACGTCTTCGAAGAGGACGAGCTTCACGCTACTCGGCGCCGAACGGGAGGAAGGCGATGAGGCGAGCGCGCTTGACGGCGGTCGTCAGCATCCGCTGATGCTTGGCGCAGTTACCGGAGATCCTGCGGGGGACGATCTTGCCGCGCTCGGAGACGTACTTCTTGAGGCGGCCGACGTCGCGGTAGCTGACCGCGATCGCCCGGTCGGCACAGAACGAGCAGGGCTTGCGCTTGGGGCGCCTGTCCTTGACGGCGCGCTTGAGCTTAACCTTCGGTGGCATGGGATTTCCTTTCGACTAGGTGGGTTGCGGCTGCGTCCTGACCCAAAGGGGGGCCGGCGAAGCCCTAGCCAGGTGGCGCGACTTGACTCGCGACACCACCGTCCCGGCCTAGGCCGGGCGCGGATTTCTGGAACGTATGTTCGCTAGGCCCCCCAAGCGACTCCTCCGTCCCCCGGGACGGTCGTGACGCTCGGGGCCGAATAGTGTATAGTAGTCGGGTTACCCAGGTTTCGAAGCCCGCAAGGTTTGTACTGAGCGAGTCGGATCCGGAGAACAAACCAACTAATAGATACTAGGAGATTCGCTCGTTAATGTACACAGACGAAATGCTCACTTGCGTGGATTGCGGACAACAGTTTGCCTTCACTGCCGGCGAACAAGAGTTCTTCGCAATGAAGGGCTTCACCAACAAACCCAGCCGTTGCATCGATTGCCGCGCCGCACGGAAAGCCGGACGCTCGCCTAACGGCGGACGCAGCGGCAGCCCGCGCGAGATGTTCAAGGCAACCTGCAACCAGTGCGGCGGCGTCGCCGAGGTTCCGTTCCAGCCGCGCGGCGACAAGCCGGTCTACTGCCGGGACTGCTTCGCAACGCGCACCTCGTCCTACCGCTGACCTTCACAACTCGGCGATAGTCGGAAGAGCCTGCCATCCGGCAGGCTCTTCTTCGTAGGAGACCTATGCCGCCGCCACGTAACACCGGGCACATGGATAACGCGTCGCGACGCGCCACCGGAATCGGAATTGCAGTAATACACCTAGGCGCGCTCGCCGCATTCATTCCAGCGCTCTTCCACTTCTCCAACCTCGCCGTGCTGGCCGTGCTTTCGTACTTCACGGGCGTGATCGGCGTCACGCTTTGCTTCCATCGGATTCTCACGCACCGCAGCCTGCGCGTGCCCAAGCCGCTCGAATACTTTTTCGCAGTCTGCGGAACGCTCGCGCTGCAAGGCGATCCGATACGCTGGGTCGCGGTGCACCGCAAGCACCACGCGTTTGCCGACGACGACGGCGATCCGCACAGCATCGAGCACGGATTCAAGTGGGCGCACATGGACTGGCTCTACCGGCACAACGTCGCGATGCCCAGCGAAGAAGAGATCGTTCGCTACGCACCCGACCTGCACGCCGATCCCTTCTACCGCGCGCTTACGAAGCTCGGGCTTCCGCTGCAGATCGCACTCGCGGCGCTGCTCTTCGCGTTGGGCGGCTGGGCCTGGGTGGTCTGGGGCGTCTTCGTCCGGCTCGTGCTGAGCTATCATTTCACATGGCTGGTCAACAGCGCCGCGCACATGTTCGGCTACCGCACCTACCGCACGGCCGACCAGTCCACGAACTGCTGGTGGGTCGCACTCGTTTCCGCCGGCGAAGGCTGGCACAACAACCATCACGCCTTTCCGTTCTCCGCCCGCCACGGCATGGAGTGGTTCGAACTCGACGCGACCTGGTGGCACGTCAGGCTGCTCTCCTTCCTCCGCCTTGCCGACCGCGTTCGGATTCCCACGGCGCTGATGCGCAGCAAGCTTGCAATACCCCGCAGCCAGCCGCTCGTGGTCCCTCGCCGCACGGCCGGGGGAGAGGCCGGCAACGGCTAGGAAGAGATGCTCGTCTTCACCGAGAAGGATCGCCGCATGAACGACTCACGCAAGCGTTGGGAGAGCCCGGACTTCCAAGAGCATCCGCTGGGCGCCGAGGTCACCGCGTACCTTAGCGCGCCGGTGCGCGACCCCAAACTCTAAGCCCGAAGACGACGGCGCAGTCCGATCTCGTCGCGCGCTTTCGCGCCGTCGGCGAAGAGCGCTACCACGACAAGCACCCCTTCCACCGGCGCCTCGTTGCCGGCGATCTCGACCGCGCCCAGGTGCAAGCCTGGGTTGCCAACCGCTACTACTACCAGAAGCAGATTCCGGTCAAAGACGCGGCGGTGCTGGGTAACCTGCCCTCGGCGGCGCATCGCCGCATCTGGATCGAGCGCATCTACGATCACGACGGCAAGGGCCCGGGCGAGAGCGGCGGCACCGCTTCGTGGCTCGCGCTGGCGCGAGCCGTCGGCCTCGACGAAGACGACGTCCGCTCCGAGCGCGCCGTCGCACCGGGCACGCGCTTTGCCGTGGACGCCTACGTCACGTTCGCGCGCACCCGCCCGTGGGTCGAAGGCGTGGCGTCGTCGTTGACCGAGCTCTTCGGGCCGCCGGTGATGCAGCGGCGCGTCGAGGCGATCGTCGAGAAGTATCCGTGGATCGATCGCGCGGGCCTGGCATATTTCGAGACGCGCATTCCGCTCGCGCGGCGCGACGCGGAATCGGCGCTGGGATGGGTGCTCGAGGAAGCCCGAACGCCCGAGATCGCGCAGCGCTGCGTGGACGCGCTACGCTTCAAGTGTGACGTTCTCTGGAGCATCCTCGACGCGACGGCGGTCGCGAGCGGCGTCTTTACGTGAACCAAGAGCATCCGGCGTTCGGCAAAGGCGTGCGGCTGCGCCGCGAGAGCGACGGCGCCATGCTGCTCGTTCCGGAAGGCGCGCTCGCGCTCAACGCGACGGCCGCCGCGGCGCTCGACCTCGTTGACGGCCGCCGGTCGGTCGGAGAGATCGCAGCGCTGCTCGCGCAGGAGTTCGACGTCCTCCCGGAGCGAGCGCGCGCAGAAGTCGAAGCGCTGTTCGCACGCCTGACCGAACGGCGCTTCGTCGTCATGCGAAGCGCGGGGGACGACACGTGACGGCCGAACTGCGGCCGCTGGCGCTGCTCTGCGAGCTGACGTACCGCTGCAATCTGCACTGCCCGTACTGTTACAATCCGCTCGATCTGCACGCCTACCGCGACGAACTCTCGACGCAGCAATGGCGCGACGCTCTGCGTCAAGCGGCCGATCTCGGCGTCGTGCAGGCGCACCTCTCCGGCGGCGAGCCGACGCTGCGGCGCGACCTCGCGGAGATCGTCGGCGCCGCCTCAGGCTGCGGGCTCTACACGAACCTCATCACGCAGGGCACGTTTCTCGACGACGCGCGGCTCGACGATCTGTTGGCCAACGGGCTCGACCACATCCAAATAAGCATTCAAGCTCCGGATGCCGATGCCGCCGACGCGATCGCGGGCACCGTCGCGCACGAAAAAAAGATCGCCGCGCTGCGACGCGTCGCCAAACGCGACGTCGCGCTGACGCTCAACTGCGTTCTCCACCGCCTCAACCACGACGCCCTCGAAGACGTCATCGCGTTGGCCGAGGAGCTCGGCATCGCGCGTTTGGAACTTGCGAACGTGCAGTTCTACGGCTGGGCGTTTCGCAATCGGGCAGCGCTGATGCCGACGCGCGAGCAAGTGCTGCGCGGTGAAGCGGCGGTCGAGGCGGCCCGGGAGCGTCTGCGCGGAGCGATGGAGATCGTCTACGTCCTCTCCGACTACTTCGCGGAGTTTCCCAAGCCGTGCATGGACGGCTGGGGACGCCGCTTCCTCACCATCGCGCCCAACGGCGCCGTGCTGCCGTGTCCCGCGGCATCGGCGATTCGGACGCTGCGATTCGATAACGTTCGCGAGCGCCCGCTCGGCGAGATCTGGCGCGAAAGCGAGGCGTTCGAACGCTACCGCGGAACGGCGTGGATGCCCGAGCCTTGCCGCTCTTGCGAGCGCAAAGAGATCGACTGGGGCGGCTGCCGCTGCCAGGCCTACCTGCTCGCGGGCGACGCCGGCGCGACCGACCCCGCCTGCTCGCGCAGCCCCGATCACGCAACCGTCATCGAACTGCGCGCGTGATCGTCCGCGTGCTCGGCTCGGCCGCGGGCGGCGGCGTGCCGCAATGGAACTGCGCCTGCGCGAACTGCCGTGCGGCCAGAGAGGGCCGGATCCCGCATCGCACGCAGTCGAGCGTCGCCGTCAGCGCCGACGGGAGTCGCTGGCTCTTGCTCAACTGCTCGCCCGACGTCGCGGCGCAGATCGAGGCGTTCCCGCCGCTGCAGCCGCACGAGACGCGCGGAACCCCGATCGCGGGCATGCTCCTGACCGACGCCAACGTGGACCATATCGGCGGCCTCGCGACGTTGCGTCAGAGCGGCGAACACCGGTTCATTCTGCGCTCGAGCGCCGTCGTGCGCGCGATCGCAACGGCCCAACCCGCGTTCGCGCCATTTGCCCAACCGCCGCATCTCTGGCCGGCAGCGAGCCTCGGCGAGGTCTGCGAGCCCGCAGCGCCCGACGATATCGTCGGGACGAAACTCGTCGTTCGCGCCGTCGCCGTTGCAGGGACGACGCCCGGCTTCGACGGGCGGCGCAGCCTGCCGGGAGCGGTCGTCGCTTACGAAATCTCCGAGCCGCGCGGCGACGCGCGGCTGCTCTTCGCGCCGGTCTTCGCCGAGCTGGACGCGCCGCTGCTCGAAGCGATGGCGCGCGCAACGGTCGCTTTTCTCGACGGGTCGTTCTATAGCGACGACGAGTTGCCGGCGCAGGGCCTCATGCCGAAAACGGCGCGCGCGCTCGGGCATCTACCGGCTGGCGGCCCGGGGGGAACGCTCGCGCGGCTGGGCGGCATTCGCGCGCGCGTCCTCTTCACGCATCTGAACAACTCCAACCCCATGCTCGATCCCGCCTCGGAGGCGTACGCGCGCGTGCGCGAGGCCGGCGCCGACATCGCATACGACGGCATGGAACTCACCCTGTAGGCCGCCGCTCCGAGCGGACGGAATAAACGGCTCCATGAAACTCAACCAGCTCCTCCCGGCCAAAGGCGCCAACCCCCAATCCCATCCCGCCGCGCCCAACGTCAACGAGCTGCACGCCGCGGCGCTCTCGACGACGGAGCGCTTCTGCCAGCGCGTCGCCGACGCAACCGGCGCACCCGCAACCCTGGTCGCCGTCATCATCTTTCAGTTCATTTGGATCGTCGTCGGGCAGGCCACGAAGATGGACCCGTTTCCGTACATTTTCATGCTCACCGTGTCGAACGTGGTCCAGCTCGTCCTCATCGTCGTGATCGCGGTTGCGGGCAAGCAGCAGTCGCTCCACGCCGAGATCCGCGCCGAAGAAGACCACGCCTCGCTCTCGCGCATGCTCTACCACCAGCAGACGCAAGAAGCGATGCTGCTCGACATCGCTTCCCACGCGGGTATAGACACGGCCGAGTACCAACGCGCCGTCAACCAGCTGGCCGCACCGGGAGCGCCGGCGCCGGCCGCTTCGTCCTAGAACAGATTCCAGAGATACTGGTTGTAAACTTCGTGGTGGTACTGCACCTCTTGCGCCTTCACGAACGTTCCCAGCAGGCGCGGGCAGCGGTCGGCGCTGGCTTGTTTGAGGTCGGCATAGCGCTGCTTCACGTCCTCGCCGAGCAGCTTGCCCGTCCACTCCGAGCCTCTGAACGCTGCGAGCGCGTCGTAGATGTTGTCGGGCAGGTAGCGGTCGGCCTGGCGTAGGTTTTTCATGCTGCTCGTCGAGCCTTCGAGCCCGGTCTTGAAGACGGCGAGCATGACCATATACGGGTTGGCGTCGGGCGCGACCGAGCGCACCTCGGTACGCATGCTGCGCTCGTTTCCGATCGGAATCCGAACCATCGAACCGCGGTCAACCGCGGAAGCCTTGATCTGATTGGGCGCCTCGAAGTGCGGGTCGAGCCGGCGGTACGAGTTGACGCTCGCGTTGAGCATCAAGCAGAGATCGTTACCGTGCGTGAGTATGCGATCTACGAACTTCCAGCCGAAACCGCTGAGCTGCTCGCTGCCCTTGGGGTCCCAAAAGAGGTTCTTGCCGTTCTTGCTCACGGAGACGTTCGTGTGCATGCCGCTGCCGTTGACGCCGACGACCGGCTTGGGCAAGAAGCTGGCGGTCATGCCGAGCCGCGTGGCGACTTGGCGGCAAATGAGTTTGTAGAGCTGGATTTGGTCGGCTGCGGCGACGACCTCGCCGTAGTTGTAGTTGATCTCGAACTGCGACGGAGCGACTTCCGGATGGTCCTTTTCGTTCTGGAAACCCATCGCGCGCTGGACTTCGGCGACGGTGTCTATGAAATCGCGCAACGGGTCGCCGGGCAGCGAGTGGTAGTAGCCGCCGGTGTTGACGTACTCGAACCGGCCGGTCTCGTGATAGCGCCGCTCGGCGTCGAGGCCTTTGAAGAGGAAGCCTTCGATCTCGTTGGCGGCGTTGAGGGCGTAGCCTTCCTTGGCGTAGCAGTCGTTGGCGAACTTCTTGAGCGTGCCGCGCACGTCGCCGGGAAACGGCTTGCCGTCGCGGCCGAGAACGTCGCCGAAAACGAGCACCTTGCCGGCGCCGAAGATGTCGGCCGGCCCCCAGTAAAATGCGCTCCAATCGAGCGCCAACCGCAGGTCGCTCTCGCGCTGCGGCGTGAACCCGCGGATCGAAGAGCCGTCGAAGGTGAGGTTGTCGTGGGAGCGCAGCAAGAACTTCTTGTCGTAGTCGAGCATGTGCAAGCGCCCTTCGAGGTCGCTGAAGAGCACCGTGAGCGCCTTGATCCGGGGCTCCTCGGCTAAGTATCGCAGCCGTTCTTCCTGAAGCGCGCGCAGCGGCACGCGCTCCTGGCGCTGCGCCTTAGCTCGAAGGTTGAGATCCTCGAGCTCCGAGTAGGTCAGCATGAGGAAATCGCGCAGTTCGGCGTTGGTCGGCGAGCCCGTCGCAGTCATCTTCGCTCCTTCTGCAGTGGCGGCGATGCGGTGTTGCTGCGACGGTTACACAATCGCGGGGGCCAGCCTTTGGACAAACGGTAAAACGTTTGCGCGGCCGGTTCGGACGGGCGGTTTACGGTCGGCTCAGGCGCGTGATAGGAAGCCGGTGGGGAGTTTCGATGGTGTCGACGTGCGGCCCGATACACCAGCACGCTGCGAGTTCGATTCTCGCACTCTCCATCCGCAACCGCAGTGTTGCGCAGCCGGCAGCACGGTGATATGCTGGTGCAGTATCGGGCCGCACGTCACCGGGGCCGCTCAAACGAGCGGCCCTCGGCTTTTTCGCTAGCCGCGATCCGGCGCGTAGGTCGCGCTGAAGAGATACGATCCGGCGACGGCGGTGCAGTTGCGCTTGGCAGGCGCGTACGTGCTCCGCACGGCGGCGTCGAGCGTAGCGCGGTCGAGGTCGGACCGCCCGCTAGACTTGTAAACCGTCGCGCCCAGCACGTTTCCGCTCGGCGAAACTTTCACCGCGATTTCTGCGGTAGATGGCTTTGCGATCTTCGGCGCGCCGCTCGGGGAGCTTGGGTTCGGCGGGGTTAAGGACGGACGCATCTGCGGTACAAGCGGTCGTCGCTGCGGCGCTCGCCACGCTCGGAGCCGGCGCGGAGAACGCGACGGCGGGCGCTAGCGCTTGCAGCGCAAAGGCAATGAGAACGAGCATCGTGACGAATCCTCCAAAAGCGAAGTGTGAGATTGCGGTTGAGGCGTTGCGGCCCCGGAGTTCCAGCCGCTCGATGCGAGCGACGGTCGGGCAGGCGAATCCCACCGCACCGAACGCCGCCGGTTGGCGAACCTGCGCCCACGCGATGGCCAGGGCTGCTAAGCTGCGAGTATAGGCTGCGACATCGTGAGATTGTGCGACGGCGACGTCGTCGCAGGCGGCCTCGCGCTCGAAGGAGATCCGCCGCAGCATCAGCAGCACCGCGGGATTGAAGAACAGCATCGCATGAAGCACTCGATCCAGGGCGTTCGCCCATGCGTCGCCGCGGCGCACGTGCGCGAGCTCGTGCAGCAGCGCGCATTCGAACTCGACGGCAACAGCGGGCCGCACGAGCGAGGCCGGGAGAATCACCGACGGCGCGGAGAAGCCGACCGCCAGCGGGAGAGCGACGCCGGAAGAGATGCGTACGGGGATGCCTTCGCGATTCGTGAAGAGGCTGCTGCGGCGCAAAAGCCGGCCGACCTTCAGCGAGCCGGCAGCAATGCGTATTGCGAAGAGCAGCACGCCCGCCAACCACGCCGCGGCCAACGCCAACACGAGTTGGTCGCTCAACGCGACGTCTACTCGCCGGCCCGAAACGGCCCGCGCGAGTGCGTATCCCGCGGAAACGGGCGCCGGCGCGACGCCTACGCCGACCGAAGCCGCGTGGACGTTCACGTACGGCAGCGTGGTTGCGACGGGAACGATCGCGACGGCGAGCAGCGCGCACTCGAGGACGAGATAACGAGTGGCGGAGTTGAGGCGGCGGCCGGCCGCGGCGAGCAGCGCGCCGGCGATCGCGGCGATGCACGCACCTTGCCACAGGGAGGCGAACAGGACGTCGAGCAGCAGACGCGAGAGCCCGATCATCGCGATGGCCCCTTACGTTCGAGGGCTTGTTTCAGACGCGCGATGTCTCTCTTGGACAGGCGCTCGTCTTCGAGCAGCGACATCGCAAGCACGCCGGGAGAGCTTCCGAAGAAACGATCCAGCAGCGTATCGAGCAGCGAGGTAGCGGCATCCGAGCGTTTCACGAGCGGCCGATAGACGAACGCGCGCCCGTCTTTGTGATGAGCGACGTATCCCTTCTCTTCCAGCGTACGCAGCGTCGTGAGAACGGTCGTGTAGGCCAGCGGCGGCGCGCCGACCGCGGCCACGACGTCGGCGACGGTGCCTTTGCGCCGATCCCAGAGCACCTTCATCAGCCGAAGCTCGTGGTCGGTCAACGTCAGGGAACGCTCCCTCGGCACATCCGCCTCCCGTTCTGAACTACTAGTTTTATAGTAATTCGCATGGTACGCTTCTGCGCCGCGCCTGTCAAGCCGCCCGGTCTTGCTCGAGGTCTTCGATGAGCCCCGGGTGCGAAGGCTGCCATCCCAGCCACTCGCGCGTCAGCGCGCTCGAGACGGGCACATCGGCTGCGAGGAACCCGGCCAGCCAGCCGAAGTGCTCGCGCGCGTTTTCAGGAGCGATGGAAGCGACGGGTACGTCCACGCTCGGAACTCGAGCCGGTCGCGGCGGCAGCGAATCATCGCGGCGAACGCCGAGCTTCAGGAACGCGAGCGCGTCAAACTGGCATCGCATCGCCATCTTCCGCATCGCATTCGAGGACTGGATTGACGAAACGAACCAGCGAACGTTCGCGCAGATCGTGCGCGAAAAGTTCGACGAGTTACGGACGCTGGCGAACTCGGCTTAGAACGGTATCTCGTCTTCGAGCTCGTCGCCGAACTTATCGCCGCCGCCCGCGGCCGGCTCGGACGCCGGAGCGCCGCTGCGACCGCCGTTGAACCCGCCGCCCTGCTCGGCATCGTCGCGGCGCGACGAGAGCATCTGCATGTTGTCAATGACGACTTCCGTGGCCTTGCGCTTGTTGCCGTCCTTGTCGTCGTAGCTGCGGATCACGAGGCGACCCTCGACCAGGCAGTTCGAGCCCTTCTTGAGGTACGTGTTGCAGGTCTCGCCGAGGCGGTCCCATGCGATGATGTCCACGAAGGTCGTTTCTTCTTTGTTGCGCGGGTTGTTGACGGCCAGCGAAAATTTCGCGACGCCTTTACCCGATTGCGTGTAGCGCATCTCCGGGTCGCGCGTGAGGTTGCCGACCAGAATTACGCGATTATAAGAACCCGCCATTGCCTTACTCTCTTTCCAAACGAGCGCACGTTACCGGCGCAGGCTATCGCCTTGGGGTGTCAGCAGTGTGGCACAGATGTGGCCGAAATGCCGCCGCGCTACAGCTGCTGGGGCGGAGCGGGCGGAGCCGCCGCGGCCAGCGCCGCCATGTGCGTGAGCATCTTCGCGTCCAAGCGGACGATCAGGGCGCGCAGCACGTCCTCGTGCAGTTTAAGCAGGCGCTCGAGCTCCTTGGAGGCCGCGGCGTCGCTCTTAAACTGCATCACGACGTACGTGCCTTCGCGGGCTTCCTTGATCTCGTAGGCGAGGCGCTTCTTGCCCAGTCGCTCGACGTTCACCACCGTGCCGCCGAGGTTCTTGAGCGTCTCGGCGATGGCGTTCGCGCGCTCTTCCGTTTCGCTCTCCTCGAGCGACGGGCGCAGGATATAGGTTATCTCGTAGTCGGTCATCTTCTCCCCATACTATGGACGCCCGCAAGCGGGCGGCGCCACCTCACAATCGGTGGGCAGTTGGTCGGCCGGTCTTGTTCGTAGGATTCCCCGAAACGGCCTTCAAAAGAGGCCCATCAATGCTTTCCCGAACTCTCGGCGCGGTCGCGGTAACGGCGTTACTCCTCGCGGCAGCTTGCTCGTCTTACCGCCAGCCCGCGCTTGGCGGGCCGGGCGCGGCGAGCCCGCTCCTGCCCGCGACGCGGCCGGCGGCGGGGCTGTTGTCGAGCGCGTACATCAAGCACGTCGTCGTCATCATTCAAGAGAATCGCAGCTTCGAGAATTTCTTCGCCGGTTACCCGGGCGCCAACGCGCCGACGTACGGCTGCGCGAAGCACCTTCGCGGTCACGCGGCGCCGGCCGCACGGCGCCAATCCGGTTCCGAGCACTGCCCGGCCGGCGACTCCGTGGAACAGCTCCGCGAGATATCGTTTAACGGCCCGGATCTCAAGCACGATTGGAGCTCGGCGTTTTTGAGCTGGAACCACGGCCTGATGGACGGCTTCGACCGGTTCGGGTATACCCACGGCCACTACAACGCCTATGCGTACGTCAAACGGGCGCTGGTCGCGCCGTATTGGGTCATGGCGCAGCAGTACGTGCTCGCCGACGCGATGTATCCGACGGAGTTCGGCGGGAGCTTCACCGGACATCTCACGCTCGTCGCAGGAACCGACAACCTGCAAAGCCGCAAGGCCGAGGTGAACTTCCCGAGCCTTCCTCCCGACGATTGCGACGCGCCGCCGGGGACGCGCAGCTCGTACCTAACCCCGGATCGCGAGGTGCACTCGTTCAAAGGCCCGTTCCCGTGCTTCGATCAGTTCACGACGATGGCGCAGCTGCTCGACGGCGCCGGGATCTCATGGAAATACTACGCGACGAGGCTGCTCAAGGCGGGGATGTGGGAGCCGTTCGAGGCGATCAAGTACGTGCGCTACGGCAACGACTGGAACCAGAACATCATCGCGCCGCAGACGACCGTTCTCAGCGACGCGGCGCAGGGCAACCTCGCGTCGGTAACGTGGGTGAGCCCGAGCAAGCCCGACTCCGATCATCCGGAGGCGCACAGCGATCTCGGGCCTTCCTGGGTCGCGTCAATCGTCAACACGATCGGGGAAAGCCCCGACTGGAAATCCACGGCGATCGTTGTGGTCTGGGACGATTGGGGCGGATGGTACGACAACGCGCCGCCCCCGCAGTTGGATTACCGCGGGCTAGGCATTCGCGTCCCCTGCCTGATCATCTCGCCGTTCGCAAAACGCGGCTACGTTTCGCACGTGCAGTACGAGTACGGCAGCATTCTGCGGTTCATCGAGGAGACGTTCGATCTTCCGTACTTGGGGCCGCCTGCAGAAGGCTACACGGATCAGCGGGCCAACGGCCTCGACGACGCCTTCGACTTCTCGCAAGCGCCGCGTCCGTTCGTGCCGATTTCGTCGCAGTACCCGGCGTCGCGGTTCCTCCGCGAGCCGCGGTCGAACGAACCCGTAGATACGGAATAACCCCGCGGCGACTGGCGCAGCGGGGTTATTCGAGCTGGCAGCCTAGCGCTACGGCGTGAGTTCCTGGACGTTGTTCGAGTTGGTGTCGGTAAAGAACAGCACCGTGTTGTTGTCGTTCGATCCGGCTGCAACGAGCCCGAAGACGCCGGCGGTCTTGCTCTTGTCCACGACCTTCGTAGCGAGCATCGTGCCGCCCGCCGAGATTTCCACGAGCGTGTTGCCGCCCTTCCCGTTGGCGACGACGAGGTTGCCGTTGGGAAGGATCGCCATCGCCACGGGGGCGTTGAGCGGCGAGCCGCTGTAGATCAGCTTACCGCAGGTCGTCTGCGCGTGCAGGCACTTGAACGTCTTGCCGCCCTTCTGGACGACGATCTCGTTCTTCACGAGCAGGTTGCTGGCGTGGGTGAACGCGACGAGCGTGTTGTCTACGCCGTCCACGATGTAGAGCGTGTCCGACTTCGGATAGTACTTGAACCCGGTCGCCCCGAGCTCGCCCCAGCCCTTTTGGCCGTTTACGTCGAAGCCCGACGCAACTTGAAGGGTCTTGCCGGTGCCGTACGCACCGAGGCTCAAGCTGACGACGTTGCCCGAGCTGTCGCCGCTGAAGATGTACTCCGGCGTGTACAGGCCGCCCGGCGCCGCATCCCCGTTAGCGAAGATGCCGGGAAGAGGATACGTCTTCTGCTCTTTGCCGGCCTGATTGAAGTACGCCAGCTTGCCCGCGGTCACGCCGCCCGCGTAGACCTGGTTGCCGGACGTGATCGCGTCGGCGTCGCATCCCTTGATGTCGCTCGTTTGCGCGAACGTCTTCGGGCTCGACCCTGCGGCCTGGTTAAGGACTTCGATGCTCGTACCGTTGCCGGCGGTTCCGGCGGAGTCGTTGTAGTTGCAGACGAGCAGCTGCCCTTTCTTCAGGCCGTAGTTCACTGGGGCCATGGAGATCGCACGCGGGCCCTTGTCGCCGTTCTTCGTGTCGACGGTCGTTCCGATGACGACGTCCTTGGTGAGCTTGTTAAGAATGGACGTATTGTCGGCGGGTGAAATACCAGCGTCTGCGCCTGCGCCGGCGCCGAAGGTTTGCATCGCCGCGTTACCGGCGGGAAGTGCGTTGGATGGCACCACGCTGCTGCCGTTGCCGCCGCCGCAGGCGGAGGTTGCCAAAAGGGCTACTACGGCCAGGAGCGCTGCGCGGTTAGTTGAAAACGACATTCAAAACCTCGGTTAACAACGGAGTGGGGTTGTAGCCCCATCTTTCCTAGCCGCTATTGCTCACCCTGCAAGAGCGAGCAGGCGAATTACGCAAACGTTCAAAAACTTCGGGCAAAGAAAACTACGGTCATCGCGGCCCCGACGACGACGACGAGCGCGCGGGAAATGGGCTGCGGAATGCGGCGAAAGAAGCGAGCACCGCAGTACCCCCCGAATAGCGCGATCGCCGCCATGGGAAGGGCGAAGCGCCAATCCACGATACGCGCGATCGCGAACGGCACGAGCGCGACGCCGTTGATCGCAACGGCCAGCACGTTCTTGACGGCGTTCTGGGCGTTGAGATTGGGAAGGCCCGAAAACGACAGAACCGCGAGCATCAAGATGCCCATGCCCGCGCCGAAGTAGCCGCCGTAGATCGCGATCGCAAACTGCGCGCCGATCTGCCAGGGCGTGTGCGGTGCGGGCACGCGCGCCCTGCGCGCGAACAGCGGACTGGCCGCAAACACCACCGTTGCGAAGAGCAGCAGCCACGGTATCAAACGCTGGAAGAGCACCTGCGGCGTGACGAGCAGGAGGCACGCGCCGACGAGCGCGCCGGCAACGCTCGCGCAGATGGCCGGAAGCAGAATCGAACGATGCTCGCGCACCTCTTCGCGGTACCCGCGGGCGCTGCCGATCGTGCCCACCCACATCGCGGCGTTGTTGGTCGCGTTGGCCGCGATGGGTGCGACGCCGGCGAAGAGCAGCGCGGGAAACGAAAGAAAGCTGCCGCCGCCGGCAACGCTGTTCATCGCCCCGGCCGCGAACGCCGCGACGCCGGGGAGCACGATCTGCGCGGGCGACACGTCTTACAGGGCGGTGCGCTCGCGTTTGGTCACGCGGTAGACGCGGCGGACGTCCTTGAGCTTCTCGATTCGCGTGAGCAGTTTGTGCAGATGATCGAGATCGCGGATCTGAACCGTCAGGCTCGCGACGGCGACGCCGTCTTTGCGGACGCGCGCGTTTACCGAGTTCACTTGCGTTTTCAACTCGGCGAAGACGCTCATGATGTCTTGCAGCAAGGCCGACCGGTCGCCGGCCTCGACTTCGATGTCCACGCCGTGCGTGAGGCCGGCGCCGCCGAGCCATTGCGCCTGCAGGATGCGCTCCGGCGTCGCGCTCATGAACGCGACGTTCGGGCAGTCGGCGCGGTGGACGCTCACGCCCCGGCCGATCGTCACGTAGCCGATGATCGGATCGCCCGGCACGGGCGAGCAGCATTTTGACAGCCGCACGAGCACGTCGTCCACGCCGGCGATGCGAACGCCGCTCGAACGGCGCGGGCTCTTGCGCGGGGCCGGCTTGCGGCCGATCTTCGTGAAGTCTACGACGTTGTCGTGTTTGATCTCGTCGCGAAGGCGGTTGGCGACGGCCTGCGCCGACGCGTCGCCGAAGCCGATGGCCGCGAACAGGTCGGTCGGGGTC
Source organism: Vulcanimicrobiota bacterium (assembly GCA_963790985.1). GTDB lineage: Bacteria > Vulcanimicrobiota > Vulcanimicrobiia > Vulcanimicrobiales > Vulcanimicrobiaceae > Cybelea. Next base: position 140,410 of record CAWBQB010000003.1, on the reverse strand, counting down.
GCGTAGTTCAAGCGTGCGGCGATCCGTTCGATGACCTCGCCACGAGCGCTATCGGTGCGCAGCCCGGCGCGCGCGAGCTCGTGCTCCAGCGCCTCCTGGCCGGCCAACACGTTCTCCTCGCGGCGCTCCTTGCGGAACCACTGCTTGATCTTGTGCTTCGCGCTGGAGGTCTTGACGATGGAGAGCCAGTCCAGCGAAGGACGGCCGCTCGACTTGTTTACGAGAATCTCGCAGATGTCGCCGTTCTGGGCTTGATAGTCGAGCGGGACGATCCGGCCGTTGATCTTGGCGCCGACGCAATGGTTGCCGACGTCGGTATGCACCTGGTACGCGAAGTCGAGCGGCGTTCCGCCGGCGGGTATCGAGTACACGTCGCCGCGCGGCGAAAAGACGAAAACCTGCGAATCGAAGAGATCGAGCTTCAGGTTCTCCATGAAGACGCGCGAGTCGCGCATGTCCTTCTGCCACTCGAGCAGCGCGCGCAGCCAGGAAAGCTTGTTCTCGAACTGATCGGCTTTGCGGCCTTCTTTATATCGCCAGTGAGCGGCGATTCCGTATTCGCCCGTGCGGTGCATCTCCCACGTGCGAATCTGTATCTCGAGCGGGTCGCCGCTCGGCCCGACGACCGTCGTGTGAAGCGACTGGTACATGTTGGGCTTGGGCATCGCGATGTAATCTTTGAAACGCCCCGGCAGCGGCGTCCACATGGCGTGGACGGCGCCGAGAGCGGCGTAGCAGTCCTTGACGCTGTCTACGATGATACGGATGGCGGTGAGGTCGTAGATCGTCGAAAAGTCGCGACCCTTGCTGATCTTGGAGTAGATCGAGTAGAAGTGCTTGGGCCGCCCTTGAATCTCCGCGTTGATCTTCAGCTCTTGGAACTCGGCGCGAAGGCGGCTCGTCGCCTTCTCCACGTCGGCCTCGCGCTCTCGGCGCGTCTTCGCGACGAGCTCCACGATGTCGTGGTACGCCGAGGAGTCGAGGTAGCGCAGACATTCGTCCTCGATCTCCCACTTGATCTTCCAGATGCCCAACCGGTGCGCGATCGGCGCGTAGATGTCGAGCGTCTCGCGCGCGATCGCCTGCTGCTTGCTCGCGGGAAGGCTCGCGAGCGTGCGCATGTTGTGCAGACGGTCGGCGAGCTTGATGATGATGACGCGAATGTCCTTGGCCATCGCGAGGAACATCTTGCGCAGGTTCTCGACCTGCGCGTCTTCCTTGGATTGGTAGGGGATGCGGGTAAGCTTCGTGACGCCGTCTACGAGCAGAGCGACCTCTTCACCGAACTGCGCGGCAACCTGCTCGCTGGTGACCGACGTGTCTTCGACGACGTCGTGCAGCAGCGCCGCGGCGATCGTCTCGTGGTCCATCTCGAGCTCGGCCAGGATGCCGGCCACCGCGAGCGGGTGCTCGATGTAGGACTCGCCCGAGGCCCGATGCTGCCCTTCGTGGGCGGCGTCGGCGACCTCGTAGACGCGCATCAGCCACGCCGCGTCTGCGGCGGGGTCGTAAAGGCGGACGCGCTCGATGAGCTCGGCGATCGTCATGAGTATCCGCCCATTATACAACGGCCCGCCCTCCGGGCGCTCGCCGGTGGTCTATCCGGGGGTCGAGGGGCTGGGCGCGGGCGTCACCGTTTCGACGTCGAGCCGGTTCTTGAAGAAAATGGTCGCGATCTTCCCCGCTGGATCGAGCGCCAGCCAGAGGTAGACGTTCCCCTCGGAGCAGCGCATCTGATAGATGTAGCCGCGGCTGCCGGCGGGGAAATCGGGGTTGATCCAGGGCCCGATGAAGACCATATCGTTGAGGGCTCCGAGCTGCGCCAGCGCCTTCGACGTATCGGTGACTTTCTCGGCGGTGAGCTGGGGCAGCACTCGAGACGCGTAGAGGCTCTTGTTGAGCGTTGCGGCTTGCCAGTCCACGAACTGCTGGCGCGCCAGCTTCGTGATCGCGGGGTCGTCTACGGGCGCCTGCGTCGGCGCAGGCGTCGGCGTGGCGTGAGACTTTGCTATGCCCGCGGGCGGCGCTACGAGGGCAATCAGGAGCCCGGCACACGCCAGCGACAGAAAGAGGCGCAGCATCGGCGTTGCGCTAGTACGTCACGAAAGAGACGACGTCGGTTTCACCGAGCGCGTCGCGGCCGCGCAGCCCGGTGAGCTCGACGAGAAATGCGAACGCCTCGACCTTCGCCCCCAGGCGCTCCAACAAGCGTCCGGTCGCCGATGCAGTCCCGCCCGTTGCGAGCAGGTCGTCAACGACCAGGACGCGCTCCCCTTGCGTGAGGGCGTCGGCGTGAATCTCCAGCGAGTTCGTGCCGTATTCCAGCGCGTACTCTTCGCTGAGCGTGTGATGCGGCAGCTTGCCGGGCTTGCGCACCGGGATGAAGCCGGCGCCGATGGCGTATGCGATGGGCGCCCCAAGAATGTAGCCCCGTGCCTCGATGCCGACCACGTGGTCGATGCCGCGCCCGGAGAACCGCTCCACGAAGAGATCGATCGCCGCGCGAAAGCCATCCTTATCTTTGAGAAGCGGCGTGACGTCGCGGAACAAGATCCCGGGAATCGGAAAATCGGGGATCGCGCGAATGAGTGGTTCTATCTTCACGAGGAACGTGGGTTTTAGTCGCGGGAGCGATTCGCCTGCCTACGCGCCGGCGCTTCGCCAATCCGTCGATGCGACGCCCGCCATCGAGAGAATCGCTGCCGAGAAGCGCTCGATCGCCGCATCGTTGGGGCGCGCGGAGAAGATCTCGGCGCGCAGCTCGATGCGATCCCCGTCGGCGTTCTGGCGCGTCAGCGACTGCAGCGCCAACGGAGAGTCGCTGACGGCTTTGATGAGCGCCGTCGCGACGTCCGACTGGCGATCGGCATCGCAGACCATCGAGAGCGTGTAGACCGTCTCGCGGCGTTGGCGCTTCGCAGCGTGAACGTCAATGTAGTCGGCGAGCGGTTCCAGCAGCAAGTTGAAAAGCACGATCGCGGTCGCGCCGGAAACCGCCTGCGGCCAGAGGCCGAACCCCGCAAGGGCGCCGACGGCTGCCGTCGCCCATATCGTCGCGGCGGTGTTGAGGCCGGTGACGTTCATGCCGGTGCGCAAGATCACGCCGCCGGCGATGAAGCCTACGCCGGTCACCACGCCGGCGACGATTCGCGTCGTGTCGCCTGCCGCAATCGTCGTGTCGAGCAGCGCGAAGAGCGCGGCGCCGATCGCGACCAAACTGCTCGTGTGCAGCCCGGCGGAGCGCTGGCGGAACTGCCGCTCGAAGCCGATGGCGGCGCCGAGCATCGCGCCGACCGACAACCGCGAGAGGAACGCGAGCGTCGTAAGCTCAGGGGCCTTCATCGCGCTTGATCTCCCGTAGCAGCGTGTAGTCGATCGCGACGCGCAAGACGACGATGGCGGCAAGCTGGCCGAGATCTTGCCACGACGGCGAAACCGCCGTGCGGATGATATCGCTGCCGATGAGCAGCTCCAAGCCGAAGACGAATCGCTCGCTCATGCGCCGCCTGACGGGGGCGAGATCCGCCGCGGACTCGCGCTTGACCACCACGAGCACGGCACCGGCGACCGCCACTAATGCAGCCAACACGACCACGACCGCCGCGATGGCGTCGAGGATCTCCGCTCCGCGAAGAGCCCAGTCGTGAACGGCTGCCGCAAACATTATGCCTTCTTATTCGCCGGAGGGCGCGACGATTCTGCCCGGAGGTAAGACCGATTGGGTCCCGTAACCCCTTTTTCATCATGTCGAAAGAGCTCGCTCCCCGCAACCGCACCATTCTTCCCATTCTTGATTCGCAGCACGTCGGCGTCACCACCTACGATGCGAAGGACCCCGACACCGTCTTCCCCCCGATCGTGCCGCTGCGGCCCCCAAAGGGCGCGCCCAACGTTCTGATCGTTCTGCTCGACGACGTCGGTTTCGGCGCGAGCAGCGCATTCGGGGGGCCGGTGCACACACCGACCGCCGAACGTCTGGCAGCCGGCGGTCTGAAGTACAATCGCTTCCATACGACCGCGCTCTGCTCGCCGTCGCGTCAAGCCTTGCTCACCGGGCGCAATCACCATTCGGTCGGCATGGGCGGCATCACGGAGATCGCAACCTCCGCGCCGGGCTACAGTTCGGTGCGTCCGAAGGCCGCAGCGCCGCTGCCGGAGATCCTCAAGCACAACGGCTACTCGACGGCGCAGTTCGGCAAGTGCCACGAAGTGCCGGTCTGGGAGACCAGCCCGATGGGGCCGTTCACGCAATGGCCGACGGGCAGCGGTTTCGAGCACTTCTACGGTTTCATCGGCGGCGAGACGAATCAATGGTCGCCGGGAATCTACCGCGACACCGTCCCGGTCGAGCCGCCCGACGATCCGAACTACCACTTCACCGTGGACATGACCGATCGCGCGATCGAGTGGGTGCGCCAGCAGAAGGCGCTCATGCCCGACAAGCCGTTCTTCGTCTACTTTGCTCCAGGCGCGACGCACGCCCCGCACCACGTCCCCAAGGAGTGGGCCGACAAATATAAGGGCAGCTTCGACGGCGGCTGGGACGCGCTGCGCGAAGAGACGTTCGCGCGCCAGAAATCCCTCGGCGTCATTCCGCCGAATGCCGAACTGACGAAGCGTCCCGACGAAATCCAGGCCTGGGCCGACGTTCCCGCGGACATGAAGCCGATCCTCGCACGTGAAATGGAGGTCTATGCGGGATTCCTCGAGCACGTGGATCACCACGTCGGCCGGCTCGTTGACGCGATCGACGATCTCGAGCTGCTCGGCGACACGCTCGTCTACTACATCATCGGCGACAACGGCGCGTCGGCCGAAGGCACGCCGAACGGATGCTTCAACGAAAGTTTGATGCTCAACGGCATCACCGGCGTCGAGACGCCGGAGTTTCTCAAGGCGCGCATCGACGAGTTCGGCGGACCCGACGCCTACAACCACTACGCCGTGGGCTGGGCGCACGCGATGGACACGCCGTACCAATGGACCAAGCAGGTGGCCTCGCACTGGGGAGGCACCCGTAACGGAACGATCGTCCATTGGCCCCACGGCTTCAAGGCCAAGGGCGAGGTGCGCGCGCAGTTCCACCACGTGATCGACGTCGCACCGACGATCCTCGAGATCGCAAACCTTCCGCACCCGACGATCGTCAACAGCGTGCAGCAGAAGCCGCTCGAAGGTTTCTCGATGCGTTACTCGTTCGACGACGCGAACGCGACCGACGCCCACGAGACGCAGTATTTCGAGATGTTCGTCAACCGCGGAATCTACCACAAGGGTTGGACGGCCGTCACGCGCCACAGCACGCCGTGGGTCGTGGAACCGCTTCCGCCCTACGACGACGACGTGTGGGAGCTCTACGCGCCCGGCGACTGGACGCAGTCGCGCGACCTGGCCAAGGAGAATCCCGAGAAGCTGCGCGATCTCCAGCGCCTCTTCTTGATCGAGGCGACGAAATACAACGTGCTTCCACTCGACGACCGGCGCGTCGAGCGCTTCGACTCCGGCATGGCGGGACGCCCGACCCTGATCCAAGGCAACACGCAGCTGCTCTTCGGCGGCATGGGGCGCCTGTCGGAGAACTCGGTGCTCTCGATCAAGAACAAATCGCATTCCATCACCGCCGAACTTACGGCGCGCGAAGCGCCGGAAGGCGTGATCGTCGCGCAGGGCGGCAAGTTCGGCGGATGGACGCTCTACGCAAAGGACGGCAAACCGGCCTACTGCTATAACTTCGCCGGCATCAAGTCGTTTACGATTTACGGCGACAAGCAGATTCCCGCCGGCGACCATCAGGTGCGCATGGAGTTTACGTACGACGGCGGTGGCCTCGCTAAGGGAGGCACCGCGACGCTCTACATTGACGGAGAACCGTGCGGGCAAGGGCGCGTCGAGATGACGATGCCGTTGATGTTCTCCGCTGACGAGACCTGCGACGTCGGCGTGGGGACCGGGACGGCGGTCAGCGCGGACTACCCGGCGCGCGGCAACGACTTCACGGGCAGCGTCAAGTGGGTCCAGATCGACCTCGGCGGCGAAGACCACGACCACTTCATCTCACCCGAAGAACGCTATCGGGTGGCGATGGTGCGGCAGTAACGTGAAGCGCGGTTCGTTCGTCGGTTTGAGCGCACTTGCCGCCGCGTTGCCCGCGCTGCCGGCCCTGCCCGTCGCGGCGCAGAACGGCGGGGCGACGCGGGCCGGTCGAAACGCCTTGGTTCTCATCGGCGGCGCCAATCGCGGCGCGTACGAGGCCGGGGCGATCGCCGCAATGGCGGCGGCTCGCGGGCTGAGCGACGGACAACCCCTGCCCTTCGACATGATCTGCGGCACGTCGATCGGCGCGCTCAACGGCTACATGGTCGCGACCGCGCAGTACTCCACGCTGTCGTATCTCTGGCGCCACGAAATCGCCGCGCGAGACGTCTTTCGGCTCAAGTCGCAGTTCGACGCGGTGCAAGACCCGGAATCCGGGCTGATCAACCGCGCCGCCGCAGCCTTTCGCGCCACCGGCCTGCTTAAGAACGTCACCGGCTTGCTCGATCCCCAGCCGTTTTGGGACGTGCTCAAAGCCTACGCGCTGCCGGCAACGCCCACGCATCTGCCATTTTACATTTCGACGACGAACATTACGACGCAGAACAATCAAATGTGGGTCCGCAAGGCGACGACGCCCGGCGGGGCCGCCAAACAGGGCGTTGACGACGCGCTGCTCGCCGCCTCGAAGGAGCACGTGCGACCGGTAGACGACTCCTTGCTGCAGCGCGTGCTCTTCGCATCCGCCGCGATTCCGATACTCTTCGATCCGATTGCCATTCCGCGCGAGGACGATCCCCAAACCACCGATCAGTACGTAGACGGCGGCGTGACGCAAAACGTGCCGATCAACCTCGCCCTGCTCTGCGCCGACACGCTCAACGTGATCCTTCTGGCTCCCGCGCACGACGAGCTCAACGAGAAGTACACCAGCGCCTTGGAAATCGGATTGGGCATGTTTGCGACCATGCAGGCGGCCATTTTGACCTACCAAGTGCGGCTTGCCTACGAGCTCGGACAGTCGCAGCTGCCCTTTACGCCGTACGTCATTCGACCCGCGCACGATCTGCCGGGGCACGGTTCCGACTTCAACGACCAGGCGCAGCTCGAAGAGATGTGGCAGCTCGGGTATGCCGACATGGCAAAGGGCTGGGTCGCCATCAATCCTCCGAAGGATCTCCCGTTCGGATCGATTCTTTGACGCGGCAGAAGGCTCCGCGCGTCGGCGCGGCCGCGATCATCATCGCCGCGGTGGCCCTCAACATAGCGCTGCCGACGCGCTACCGGATCGGCCCGGAGTGGCTGTCGACCGTAGCGGCGGCGGTCATGATCGTGCCGATGATCGTGGACGGGCTCACGCGGGGGAATCCGGTTTGGCGACGGGTCGAACGCATCGCGATGTTCGCCGGCGTCGGCTTGGCGCTCGCCTTCAACACCGCCAATCTCGTTGACGTCGTGTACAACCTCGTCACGAACTCGCGCGCGATGAGCCCGGAGCCGCTTTTCTACACGTCGGTTGCGATCTGGGCCGGCAACATGTTCATCTTCACGCTGATCTATTGGCTGATCGATCGCGGCGGGCCCGACGCGCGCGCGAGCGGTGACGTCGCTACGTACGCCGATTTCGACTTTCCCGCGATGGACGATCCGGAGAAAGTGCCTCCCAACTGGCATCCCGGCATCGTGGACTACCTGTTCTTAGGCTTTACGACGTCAACGGCGTTCAGCCCGACCGAAGCGATGCCGCTTACGGCGCGAGCGAAGATTCTCGTTATCGTTCAGAGCAGCATATCGCTGATCACGATCGCGGTGGTCGCCGCGCGCACGATCAACATCCTGCAATCGTAATCCGTTACGGCGCCTGATTCTGCGAAACGATCGTGAGCGTCTGAGAGTTGACGCTATAGTTTCCAGCGGCGACGAGGTTGTTCGGCTGGGCGCAGATGACGCTGTTGTTCGGACCGTAGATGACGACGAGGTTGGGCGGACCGCACTGCACCTGGCGCAGGTTGTACGAAGCGAGGAGCTTGGCGCCGGGGCTCTCCGGCGCCGTCTGGTACGACGTGTACGTCACGTTGTTCGCCGCGACGATCGAGCCGTAGATCGCGGCCGACGTCGCGCCGACCGCAAATGCGCCCCAGAATCCGCCGCCCCAGTAGTAGGGCGCGGGATACCACGCGTAGCCGCCGTTCCAGCCCCACACGCCGTGGTAGACCGGGTTGGTGACCGTATACCCGTGGTAGACGTACCCGTTGTTCGCATACGTGCTCGAATGGTAGGTCTGCCCGTAGGCGTTCGTCGCCGTGCCCGATCCGCTGTACGTATGATTGTAGGTATTGCCGCTTCCCGACGTGTTGTAGGATCCGTAGGGATTGCTGCCGCTGCCGCTGTGATTGTAGTTGCCGCTGTTGACGTTGCCGCTCGTGCTGCTGCTGTGGCTGCCGTAGCCGTTGGAGCCGCTGCTGCTGTGGTAGTAGTTGCCGTTGCTCGACGCGCCGCCGCTGCTCGTCCGGTTGTAATCGCCGTTGGTAGCGGTGGTCGTGCGGTTGTAGCCGTTGCCGGTGTTGGTGGCGGTCGTCGTCCGGCTCGTGCCGGCCGGCCCGGTGCTCGAGTGGCTCGCGCTCTGCGGCGCGTCGGCGTGCATGTCGAAGCCGCCGGACGGCCTCGAATAACCGCCGCCGCCGCGGCCGGCAAGCGCGCAAACCGGCGCGAAAGACAGGAGCAGTGCGAGGGCTGCGGTGCGTTTGGCGTTCATCGGTTGATCTCATCTACGACGCCGGTAAGCGTCACGTAGGTGCCCCTCTTCGTGCGAACGGCGAGCACCACGCCGTGAGGCGGGAGCTGCGTCGTAGAGTAACTGAGCGTTTGCGTCGTCGAGCTGGGATTGAGCCAGACCGTTCCCGACTGCAGCAAAATGCGAACACGCTGGCCGCTTTGAAAGAGCGTTGCATCGTAGGGCAGGCACTTCACGAGCTCGCCGATCTTCGTGCACGCCGCCTTCCCGAAGACGACCGTCCCTTTGCCGTCGCTCGAGGTGATGGCCATGCTTTCGTCGAGCACGGCGATGCGGACGTGCGTGTAGGTTTTCACCGAACCGTCGGGTTGTTGGATCCGGGCCGTCCCGGTGGCGCCGGCGGGGCCGGCGGAGACGGCGTACGCCCCAGCCAGCAAGGCCGCGGCTAGAATGATCTTCTTCTCAATCGCAGGCTGCATCGAACGGGGAATTCTGCGGGCTCGCTGCGATGGCCTGGCGGCGACCGGGTTTACGCCCTGGGAAGCGCGATAATCCAGGAAACGCCGACCAGCAAACACCGTTACTCGAACGTAGTCGTCGCCCCGATCGCGGGACGCTCGAACAGCGCCGCAAGCGCGTCGTGGCCCGAGGTTTTGCCACAATCCAATCGTTGGACGTCGTGAGCGCGCCCTACGCTCGAACTCTCGCCGCGAATCTTAACGATTACGTTGGCCTTCAAAAACGGCAACCCCTGTCGGCCCTAGGCGCTCGAACGCGACGTCGCAGTAAGGCTGCGAACAACGACAGTCAGGGAGGCCTCGATGCAAACCGTTAGCACCATTCCGTCGCGCCGGACGCTGGAGTTCGGGATCTACCGCGACGGCGACAACAATCTCGACGCGATCCAAGAGAAGACGCTCTCGCAAGCGCTGCAGACCAGCATGCGGGACGGACGCATCGAGTTCACCGTGCAGGACACGACGCGCTTGCGCGCTCGCGGCGACTCGATCGCCGAGGGCGACGTCCACACCGAGCAGTACGTCATCGCCGGCGGCAACGTCGCCGGCGCGCACGGCGGTCCGGCGCACGACATGAGCGATCCGGAAAATCTCGCCGCGTTCGTGACCCGCACGCTCGACAACGCGGAAGCCTCCGGCGCGAAGCAGACCTGGATAGATCTCGTAGACCACGGCGGCGGCGACGGCGGCGGCCTGGAAACGAAGGACGGCAGCGTCATGGCGATGCCCGACATCGCCGCGGCGATCGCGCGGGGCGTCGCGCGGCACGCCCGAGAGCACCCCGAGGACGCCGGGCGCTCCGTAGACGGCGTCGTTGCGAATCAATGCCTCATGGACACGATGGGCTTCGCCGACGCGCTCTCTCACGCGGGCGTAGCGTACCTCGCCGCCAGCCCCGAAACGATGTTGGCGCCGGGCGTCCCGAGCGACGTCGCGCACGCGATTGCCTCGCATGAGGCCGATGCCGGCGCGATGGCGCGCTCGGTCGTGAACGACGTCATGCGAACGAAGTACGATGCCGGCGGCCTCGGGGGATTTGGCCCAGCCGCTGCCTTCGACGTTCTCGACCTAAGCCAGGAGAAGATTCGCGCGGCCGAGGCGGCGATCAAGCGTCTCAACGACGACGTCGCTGCTTACGCCGATCGCGGAGGCACGCGCGCAGCCGTCCGTGAGGACGCGCGCGCCATTGACGGCATGGTGCGCTTCCCGCAAGCGACGAAAGACATGCCCTGGCGCGCCGACCGTCCGGCCATTGCTTTCTACGACGCGCTCGCAAGCGACGGACGTTTAGACGCCGGTCTTCGCAACGACGCACGGACGGCGGCAGATTCAGTCCGCGGCCTCGTGCTCGCCCATCGCGAGAGCGGAAGCTTCGCGCCCTTCGGCGGCGCCGACTATACCGATGCCGTCGGCCCGACCGTCCATCTGCCGACCTCGCACGGGCAGATCGATCCTTGGGCCGGCGCGGGCGTCACGGAAACCGGCAACGCCTTTTATGCGAAGGTTGACCAGGACGCAATGACGCGCGTCCTCGCATAGAAAGCCTCGAGCAGCCCATCTCGTTGTCGCCTTCGGCCTCATTTACCGCAGTAAACGTCGGCCTCGGCTCCTCGATCTGGGCTGCTCGGGCCTTTCTATTTTCGTAGGCTTACTCGAGAGGGATAAATGGGCCGATTGATGATGCGCTCGAGCGACTCCGCCGGTGCGTTGAGCGCGAGGTCGCAGAACGTCTTGAATGCCTCGCGCGTCGCTTCACCTTCGGCGTATCGCTCGTTACGCTCCATGTCTACGCGGCCGCTCGGCGGCAGAAACCGCACGTAGCGGCCGTCGTCGTCCTCGCCGACCTCGACGAGCCCGGCATCGGCGAAGATGCGCAGCGCCGCCGCGACCGTCCGGTCGCGCACCTTGTCGAGATCGAGCGCGCCGGCGATGTCGGCATTGCCGCTGCGCAGCAAGCCGTCACCGGCCAAGCCCTTCATGCCGCGATAGAGCTGGCGCAGAACGCCGAGCTGCGGCGCGTCCACGTCGATGAGGAACTCGTTGATGCCGCGGTCCTTTTCGCCGTAAAGCAGATGGATCGCGGCGGGCGCGCCGTCGCGTCCCGCGCGGCCGGCCTGCTGGTTGAACTCGCCGTAGTCGAAATTGAGGTGGTACAGCACGACGTGGCGCACGTCGGGCAGGTCTATGCCTTCGCCGAACGCGGACGTCGCGATGACGATGCGTAGTCCACCCTCGCGGAAGAGCCGTTCGACGTCGAGGCGGTCGGCGTTGGGCATCTTGCCGTGGTAGAACATCACCTCGTCGCCGAACTCTTTTCGCAGCCGCTGCGCGACCTTCGTCACCTCGGCGCGCGAGTTGCAGTAGACGATGCCTTTCTCGGGCCGTCCCGGGGAGTCGCCGAAGAGATCTATGAGATACGCGTTCTTGTCGCGCGTCCCGCGCGCGTCGACGACGTGAAGGTTCTCGCGCACCGTCGGATCGATCACCCACGCCTCGATGCGCAGCTCGTCGACGATGCGGCGAAACGCCTCGTCGCCGGCGGTCGCGGTGAGCGCGAGCACCTGCGGATTTCCCAGCGACGCGATCGTCGCGGGCAGACGCGCGTAGGACGGACGGTGGCGCGACTCGTGGAGGTGGTGCGCTTCGTCGACGACCACAAACGAGGGAACGCTGCGCCCGCGCAGCGCGTCGCGGTGAAAATCCAAGAACTCCGGCGTGGCCAGCACGACGTCCCACGCACCCTCGCGCAGCGCCTCGAAGAGCTCCTCGCGCTCGTGGTTGTTTATCGAGCCGTTTGCGCGGAAGATCCGCAGGCCGAGCGGGTCGAGCGTGCGCATCAGCGCCTCGTGCTGATCGTTTGCGAGCGCCCGCAGCGGATAGATGACTAGCGTCTTGCCGGCGGCCGCGAAGGCGCGCAGCGCAGCGGCATACTGAAAGCAGAACGACTTCCCGCGGCCCGTGCCCAGCAGCGCCAAGGTGTTCTTCCCGGCTTCGACCCGCTCGAGGACCGCGCGCTGTGCCTCGTGCGGCTGCGACGTGCCGATCAGCGCGGCGCGCACGCGCTCGGAAACGCTCGCGGCATCGCCGTCCGCGCCGCCCCACGCGTCGCGTCGCGCGCCGTAGCGCCGTTCGCGCTGCGCGATCGTCTCGGCGGCGTCGCGTTCGATGAAGACGTTCACGCCGCGGTGCTTGGCGCCGGCGGATCCAGTCGATGCCGTGCCGCCCGTCAGCGACGCAACGCGTGCGCGGTAGCGAGCGCCTTCGTCCATCGCCGGCGCAAGGTGCGACGCGAGATCTTTGTTGAGAAAGCCGAGCTGCAAATTTCCGTAGAACACCGCGATCGCGTTGGCGTCGTACCGGTTTTGCGCCTCGCGGCGCAGTTCGAGCTCGACGCCCGCGCGCAGACCCGCGATGACGTCCTGGCGGCCTTCGAACGAGACGCCGGCGAGCTTGGTGTGGAACTGCATCGCGTCGCCGATGGTCGCGTAGCGGTCGCGCAGATAGCGCTCGGCGTGGGCGAAGGCGCGCTCCACGAAGGCATGGCTCTCGCGCGCGGGCGGGGGCGCGGCGGCCACCGGCGATGCGACGGCTACGGCCGGCGCGCCGGCGCGTTCGATTTCGGCCAGCATCGCCTCGAACGCGGCCTCCGACGGCGTCGGGGGCGGCAGTGGCTTAGGGCTTTTCGCCTTCCGGGTGCTGCTCTTCGAGCTCGCCGTGCTGCTCTTCGAGTTCGCCGTGCTGCTCCTCGAACTCGTCGAGGTTGAGTTCGATTTCCTCGTGACCTTGCTCCATCGCGGCTTCGTGCATCCCCGACTGCTGCGCGTCGAGGGGATCCATCTGCTCTTCGCCTTCTTCTGCGTACGGTTCTTGCAGCGCGATGCCGCCGGCGGCATCGTCGGCACGCTTCTTGCGGTAGCGCTGGGCTGGAACCGGCGCGGTCGTAGTGCGCGCGGCCTTGGCCTTCTGACGGCGTTCGCGCCGCGCGGCGACGATGTCTTCGCGCGCGGCTCTGCTGCCCGACGACGCGGCCGCTTCCGCGCGCGAGCGCGCCGGGCCGCTGCCGGCCTGCGCGAGCTCGGCCTTGCGGCGCTGCGCCGCGGCTTCGAGCTGACGCTTGCGGAAGACCAGCACGAGCGGCGCCGAGTAGAAGATCGAGTGGTAGCCGCCCGAGCAGATGCCGACGAGCAGCGCGAACGCGAAGTTCTTCAGGCTCGCGCCGCCGAGCGCGAGCAGGGCGACGAGCGTGATGACGACGGTCGCCAGCGTGTTGAACGAACGCGTCATCGTCTGCTTGATCGACTCGTTGACGATCGTGGCGTAGGGCATGCCCGCCATCAGCTTGGTGTTCTCGCGAATTCGGTCCAAGATGACGATCGTATCCATGACCGAGTAGCCGATGACCGTCAGCACCGCGGCGAGGAAGGCGTCGTCGGCGCGGCGGTCGGCCAGCGCGTAGATGCCGATCATCATCGCGGCGTCGCGAACGAGCGCGATGACCGTGACCAAGCCGAAGATGTAGTTCCAGCCGAAGCGAAAGGCGATGTAGAGGAACTGGATGCCCAGCGCGATGACGAGCGCCCAAAGCGCTTTGACCAAATACTCGCGCCCGAGCGACGGCCCCACTGACGTGATCTGCGAGGCGGCGCGGTCTACCGGCGCTACCGTGTTGAGCGCGTTCCAGAGCGGTGCGGAATCGTTGGCGAACGCGGTCTGCGTTTGAATGACGAAGCCTTTGCCGTCGCTGCCGGCCGTCGTCACCGACTCTTCGCTCAGACCCAGCCCCGCGAGCGCGCCTTTGACCTTATCGGCGGTCGTGGGTTGCGTAAACTTCACGGCGATGTCGGTACCGCCGGTGAACGAGAGGCCCAAGCGCAGCATGTGGCTGGGCTGGAAGCCCTGACCGCCTTGGAAGCCGTGGTAGACCATCGAGCCCAAGCCGAGCGCGATCACGATGTACGAGATCGCCGAGACGATGCGGAACCATCCGACGATATTCCAGTTTAGGCGGCGAAAGAGCATCGGCTACGCACCGGCCTTGGCGAAGATGCCGACGTCGGACTTCTTGACGCCGTAGAGCTCGGGTGCCGTCAGCACGTTGTTGTCTACCAGCGCGTCTACGAAGAAGCGCGTGATGAAGACGGCGGTTACGAGCGAGACGACGGTGCCCCAGAAGAGCGTGAAAGCGAATCCTTTGACCGTGCCGGTGCCGAGCATGTAGAGCACGCCCGCGCCGACGATGGTCGTGAAGTGGCTGTCGAAGACGGCCGAGAAGGCGCGCTGGAAGCCGACGCGCACCGAGGCGCGCATCGTCTTGCCGTTCCAGAGCTCTTCCTTGATGCGTTCGAAGATCAGGACGTTCGCGTCCACCGCCATACCGATCGAGAGCACGAAGCCGGCGATGCCCGGCAACGTCAACGTCGCGTGCGAAAGCGCGAGAATCGCCATCATCACCAGCACGTAGATCGCCAGCGCGAGGTCGGCGAGCAATCCGGGAAGCCGGTAGATCGCGACCATGAAGATCAGCACGAGGCCCAGGCCCAGCAACGCGGCGCGCATGGACTGCACCAGGTCGAGCTTGCCGAGCGTCGGGCCGATCGTCTCTTTCTCGACGATCTTCACGCTGACGGGCAGCGCGCCCGCGTTGAGCTCGTTGGCGAGCGTAATCGTATCTTCTTGCGTGAAGTTGCCGGTGATCTGGCCGCTGTCGTAGATCGGGCTCTGGATGATCGGCGCCGAGAGGTAGCGGTGGTCGAGGAAGATGCCCAGCGGCTTCTGGAGATTGGTGGTCGTGAGCTTGCCGAACTTCGCCGGGTCCTTCGTTTGGAAGAGAATGTCGGGTCGGCCCGACTGGTCGTAGCCGGCCTGCGCGCCCTTGAGGTCCTTACCCGAGTAGACGACCGGGCCGCTCAAATCGTAGGCCTGCTTGGAGAGGTAGAGCTCGGCTTCGGCCTTGGGCTTGGCCGGCGCGTTCTCCGCAGTCACGAGCAAGTTGGCCTGATCGGCTTTCTGCATGACGTCGAACGGCACGATCTTGTACTCGAGAACGGCGACCTGTTTGAGGACCTTCTCCGCCTGGTCGGGGTCCTTGACGGCGGGCAGCTCGACGAGGATGCGATCCATCCCGACGTTGCTGATGGACGGTTCGGCGACGCCGAGGCCGTTGATGCGGCGGTCGATGACCTCGCGCGTTTGCGCCTGCACCTGCGACGTGATCTGCGGCACTTCCGCGGTCGGATAGAGCTGGAGCAAAAGGCGCGCGCCGCCCTGCAGGTCGAGCCCGAGACGGATCGTCGTCGACAGGTTCGCCGCGCGTGGCGGCCAGCCGAAGACGGCCAAGAGCGAGCCCACGACGACCGCGATGATGACCAGCGCCTTGAACGGCGCCTTGAGGTTTTTCAGGTTCATTGGGTGTCCGAATGGCGAGTGCAAGCAACGGCCCGGACGATAGCGGCGCCGAGCCGGTTCAGTTTATCCCTCCAGCGTCGCCGGGCCTGCAATCGGCGCCCAGAGGCGCTTACCGGTCAACAGCAGTCCGAGCGTTGCGGCGACCGCCACGCCCGCCCACACGGCGCCTTCGACCGGGCGCCCGTACAGGAAGGCTCCCGCGGCGAAGAGCGTGCCGTAAATCGAGGCGAGCCCGAGCACCCAGCCAAGCAGGGCGAGCGCGATGGAATCGGGCGAGGGCGGCAGGCCGGCTTCGCGCCGCACGCGGGCCCAGCCCGGGCCCGCCGGGCGCACCTTCGCGTAGAACTCTGCGAGCACGGCCGCCTCGACCGGCGGCGTCAGGAACGTTACGGCGATCCAGACGACGGTCGTCGCGGCGATCGTCACGAGCAGCGAGTCGGTGGTGCTGACGGCGTGGCCCATCTTTCCGGCGACGAAGAAGCCGATCGAGACGACGAACGACGCGGCCATCGCGCCGACTTCGCTCCACGCGTTGATGCGCCACCAGAACCAGCGCAGCAGATAAATGAGGCCGGTGCCGGCGCCGATGGAGAGCAGCAGCGTGAACGCTTCTTTCGCGTTGTCCAAGAAGAGCGTGAAGAGCACGCCGAGCCCCATCAGCAGCACCGTCACGAGACGGCCTGCGAAGACCAGCTCGCGCTGACTCGACTGGGGGCGAAGGAAGCGCTGGTAGAAATCGTGGACGAGATACGACGTTCCCCAGTTCAGGTGCGTCTCGATCGTCGAACGATAGGCCGCAAAGATACCGGCAACCATGAAGCCGGCGAATCCGGCCGGCAGAAAGACGAGCATCGCCGGATAGGCCGTGTCGTTGCCGATCAGCCCGGGCTGCAGCGCCGGGAAGCGCGCCTGGATGTCGTGCAGCGACGGAAAGACGATCGTCGAGGCGAGCGCGACGACGATCCACGGCCACGGCCGCAGCGCGTAGTGCATCGCTTGAAACGCGAAGGTGCCGAAGAGCGCGTCGGACTCGGTGCGCGCAGCGAGCATCCGCTGCGCGACGTAACTTCCGCCGCCGGGTTCCGCGCCCGGATACCAGACCGACCACCAGAGCACCGTGATCGGGATGACGAAGACCGCCAGGGCCCCGCGCCAATCTTTGAAGTCGGGCAGAATCGAGAGGCTCGCCGGATGATGCGCGGCGATCTGCGCGATCAGTCCGTGCATCCCGCCGACGCCCGGGGCGTGAATCGCGAAGTAGGCTGCGGCGAACGCCGAGCTCATCGTGATGCAGAACTGGATCGTGTCGGTTACCATGACGCCCCAGAGGCCGGCAGCCGCCGCAAAGACGATCGGCACGACCACGCAAATCGCGAGCGTCTCCCAGCGCGGCCAGCCGAAGAGCACGCCCGCGATCTTCTCGAGCGCGAGGTTGACCGTCGCGATGATCCAGCAGTTGAAGAACAACCCGAGGTAGATCGCGCGGAATCCGCGCACGAACGAGGCCGCCTTGCCGGCGTAGCGGATCTCGTAAAACTCGAGGTCCGTGAGCACGCGCGAGCGGCGCCACAAGCGCGCGTAGAAAAAGACCGTCGCCATCCCGGTGAGCAGAAACGACCACCAGAGCCAGTTCTCGGAGACGCCGCCGTCGCGCACGAGATTGGTCACGAGGTTGGGCGTATCGGTGGAAAACGTCGTCGCGACGAGCGAGATGCCGATGAGCCACCACGGCGCTTGACGGCCGGCTGCAAAAAACTCGGTGATGTTGCGGCCGGCGCGGCGCGCCAGAACGATCGCCGGAATGAAGCTTACGCCCAACGAGAGGACGACGATGATCCAGTCCAGCGCCGTTAGGTGCATGGAGAGAGCGCGTTCGTTTCCCCAGCGCCGATGACCTCGGCGGGATGCAGCGCGATCTCGTTTGGAAGCTCGCCGTACGCATAGACGCCGACGCGAATCCCGAAGCGTATCAAGAAATCGGCGAGCGCGGGACGCAGGGCGGCGGTGCAGACGACCGCGGCGCGGTCGCGAGGCGTGCGCGCTACGTACGCCTCGATACGCTCTCGCAGCGCCGCCGCCTCGGCAGGATCGAGCGCTTTCGCACCGCCGCGGCCCCACGACGAAAGCCCCGCCTCGAATTCGGGATCCAGGATGGCCGCGTCAAGGCGCGGCACGCCCTTGCGCCGCAACAGGTCGGGGACGATCGCGCGGCGAGCCGCTTCTGCAAGGTCGGCCGGGTCGTGCGTTCCGGCCTCGAGCATCGCTTCGAGCACGGCAACCGGATCTCGCGGCCACGCGCCTTCGCGCAGCAGCAGCGCGAACGCGCGGTGCACCACGCCGATCGGAAGCGCATCGCCGCCGATCTCTTTTATCACCGCCGGCACGGTGGCGCGCAGGTGCTCGAGCAGCGTCTGCAGCTCTTGGCGCCCGACGAGTTCGGCCGCGTGCGTGCGCGCGATCTCGGCGAGGTGCGAGCCGAGCACGGAGATGGGATCGAACACCAGCGCGCCCGCGTCGAGCGCGCCTTCCCGTGCTTCCGGTTCGATCCACGCCGCCGGCAGCCCGTAAACCGGCTCGCGCCCGATCTGCTCGCTCAGCCGGCGCAGAACGGCTTCGTCGGCGACGGCCAGAAGCCGATGGAGATCGAGGGTGCCGGCTCCCACCAAACGGTCTCGCACGCGGATGCCGTACGTGCTCTGATCGCGCGCGAGGTCGTCGCGCAGTCGCACGCCGGGAAGCACGACGCCGATGTCCGCCGCAAGAGCCCGGCGCACCTCGCCGATACGGTCGAGCAGCGCATCGGCCAGCGGCGGCGCAAGCAGTTGCGCCAGATCCGCACCGATGTCGATCGCGACGGCGTCCACCCCGACGAGACCCAGCGCCAGTTCCGGCCTGCGCATGGCATTGCGCTTGCCGCGCTCGCGCGCCTCGATACCTTCCGTCTCGCGACGCGTGCGATTGCGCTGCGCCGCTCGCGCGACTGCAAACGCGCTCGCGCCGAGCGCGAAGAACAGCGCGTGCGGCAGCGCGGGCGCCAACGCGAGCGCTAGCAGCAGCCCTCCGGCACCGCGCAGCACGTCGGGCCGCGCGAAGAGCTGTGCGGCGAGGTCGGCGCCGAGCGCTCCGTCCGACGCAACGCGCGTCACCATCATGCCCATCGCCGTCGAGATGAGAAAGGCGGGGAGGGTCGTGACCAAGGCGTTGCCGATGGAGAGCAGCGCAAACGTATCGAGCGCGTCCAGCGGCGAAAGGCCGTGATAGGCGATCCCCACGACGACGCCTCCGGTGAGATTGAGCGCGACGATGACGAGCGCCGCGACGGCATCGCCTTTGACGAACTTTCCCGCTCCGTCCATCGCACCGTAGAAGTCGGCCTCGCGCTGCACCGCATCGCGTTTTATCCGGGCGCCCTCGGCATCCAGCACGCCGGCGTGCACGTCGGCGTCTATAGCCATCTGCTTGCCCGGCATCGCATCGAGCGTGAAGCGCGCTGCGACCTCGGCGACGCGCTGCGAACCGCTTGCGATCACGACGAACTGAATGGTGACGAGAATCGCAAAGACGATGAGCCCGACCACGAGGTTCCCGCCGACGACGAACGCTCCAAACGCCGGAATGATGGATCCGACGGCACCGGGCGTCGCTCCCTGCGTCAAGATCAGCCGCGTCGCCGACACGTCGAGCGAGAGCCGGAAGAGCGTCGCAACGAGGAGCGCCGGAGCGAAGGCCGAGAATTCGAGAGGATCGTCCACGGTTACCGAGAGCAGCAGCACGAGGGCCGATCCAAATACGTTGATGCCCAGCAGCAGGTCGAGCAGCCAGGGTGGGAGCGGCACGATGAGGATCGCCACGACCCCAAGCAGCAGCGCGGCGAACACGTAGACCGCGCGCCGGCGCGACGTCAACGAGGGATTCCGTTCTTAGCCGACAAGGCGGCCACGATCGCCGCCACCGCGACGTAGTGCGCGCGCGGTATCGGAGCGTCGCTGCGCCCATCGCGATAGAGCGCGCGCGCCAGTGCCGCGTCCTCCACGACCGGGATGCCGTAACGTTCCGCGAGGCTTCGCACTCGTCGCGCCGTCTCGCCGGTGGCGCGCACGAGCACCTGAGGCACGGGAACGGAGCGCGGTTCGTATGCCAGCGCTACCGCGACGTGCGTCGGGTTCGCGACGACGAATGCGGCTTCTTTGACGCGCGCGATCGCGCCGTGCATGAGCGAGCGGTGCATCGAACGCCGGCGCCCCCGGGCCACCGCGTCACCTTCCTCTTCGCGCGCCTCGCGCTTGCGCTCGTCGAAGCTCATGCGGAGCTTACGCAGCCAAACGTTTCGTGCCGAACCATACTCGGCGATCGAAAAGAGCGATCCGACCGTCGCCGCCGCGGCGGCTACCTCTTGTGCCGCCTTCCACGAAACGCCGGCCATGGCGTCGAGGTGCGTCGCTCGCAGCAGCGCCGCCGCGCACCACGCGATCGCCGGCAGCATCGCGGCGCTTGCGGCGGCAAATGCAAGCGCCGCGCGCGCGGAATGCGCGAGCGTCTCGCGCGAGAGGATGCGCCGCAGGCCGGCGATCGGGTCGAGGCGATCGAGCTTCGGTACGACCGGCACCACGATGAGGCCGCCGTTCTGAACGACTGCCGCGCCGGCACCCGCAGGCGCCGCCGCGCACGCCGGGAGGAGCGACGCGACAATCACCAGCACGCTCGTCCAAGCCTGCGGTCGACCGGCCAGCGCGTCGCGAAGGGATGCGGCGGCCAGCGCGCCGGTCGCCGGAACGATGGCAGCCATCGTGACGGCGGCCGCAGCGAAGGCAAGGTTCGCGCCGAACTCGGCGGAGCGCGCGACGTTGCCTTCGCGCCTCGCTTTGGCGATGCGCCGCGGGGTCGCATCGAACGGCTTTTCGGAATGCTCGCTCACGGCGCGCCGCCCGGTAACGCGAGGACGGGTTCGAACGCGCGGCCGGCCACGAGCGGGACGGCGAGAACGGCCGCCACGAGCGCCGCCGCGAACGCCAATGGGAAGGCGAGGGTGAAGCTGCCGAAGCGCGGCACCGCCCGAGAGAGCGCGCCGAGCGCGATCTGCACGACGAAGGCCAGCGCGATCGACGGACCCGCAATCTGCAGGGCAACGAGCACGATCGTCGCAGCGAACGCCGCGGCGAACGCGGCCCAGCCGGCGGCGTGCGGCACGCTTCCCGGCGGCAAGCGCGCGAAGCTCGCGGCAAAACCCAGCAGCGTCGGGCGGTAGGCCCCGGAAAGGAAGAATCCCCCGGTAAACGCCAGCGACCAGACGCGGCCGAAGCCGCTCGGTGCGACGAGCTGCATGCCTGGAGCGATCGCTTTCACGCCGACGTAATCGTCCACCGCGCGGCCGCCCGCGTACGCGGCGTCGTAGACGAGCGACGCCGCCATGCCGAAAGCGGCGCCGATGGAAAACTCGGCAACGGCCGCGAGTACGAACGCCGCACCGTCGTAGTGCGGCGCGCGAGACGCGGCGGCGCCCGGAGCGATCGTCGCGGTCAGCAGCACGGCCAGCCCCGCGCGCACCGGCGCCGGCACGCTGGGATGCGAAAACCCCGGCGCGCGAAAAACGAATCCCGCACTGCGAGCGAAGACCAGCAGTGAGATCACGATCCCGCCAGGACCGGAATCGCCGCCACCGCGCGATCGAAGAGCTCGACCAGCAGGTGCATTCCCATAGGCCCGAAGATCGCGACCATCAGCCCAAGCGCAACGACCTTCGGCAGCAGCGTCAGCGTCTGCTCTTGAACCTGCGTTGCGGCTTGAACGACCGCAACCGCGGTTCCGACGAACGCCGCAACGGCGAGCGTGGGCAGCGCGAGCGTCGCGGTGGACAACAAGGCGTCGCGCAGCAGGCCGTCGAGCGTTTCCACGGCTCAACGCTACGGCGGCCGAGTTGCCGCGGCGTTACGGCAGTATTGTAGAGCCGGCTAGAATGCGGGACGCCAGGCGCTTGCGGCGACGATCGCCGAAACGATCGCGCGCGTCGCCGGCGACCGGTTCAGCGTATAGAAATGCACGCCGGGAACGCCGGCCTGCAGCAGCCCCACCGCCTGCATCGCAGCGTAGGCGACGCCGAGATCCTCGACGGCCTTGTCGTCGCCCTTGCGGCCCTCCATCTCGACGCGCAGCTTCGGCGGTATCGTTGCGCCACACATCGCGACGAAGCGCTGGATCTGGCCGAAGTTCGTAATCGGCATGATCCCCGGCAGAATCGGCGCCACGATTCCGGCCGCTCGAGCGCGGCGCTCGAACTCTAGGAATAGACGATTGTCGAAGAACAACTGCGAGACGAAAAAGTCGGCGCCGGCAGCTTCCTTGAGCTTGAGGTGCGCGAGATCGTCGCCGGCGCTGCGGGCTTCGGGGTGCTTCTCGGGATAGCACGCCGCGCCGATGCAGAAGCCGTAGTTTCGCCGCAGCACCGCGATGAGCTCGTTTGCGTGCGCGAAGCCGTCGGGCGGAACGTCTAACGGCGCTCCGGCAGGCGGATCCCCCCGCAGCGCCAGCACGTTTTCGATCCCGGCGCGCGCGAGCTCGTCGAACAACGCGCGAAGCTCGGCGCGATTTGCTCCCACGCACGTCACGTGCGCGACGACGGTGAGCCCGATCTCCTGCTGGATCTCCTTGGCCAGCGCGACGGTGCGCGCGCGGCTAGATCCCCCGGCGCCGTAGGTGATCGAGACGAACGCCGGCCGCAACGGCTGCAGCGCTTCGATGGTCGCAAGAAGTTGACGCGAGCCGGGGTCGTCCTTCGGCGGGAAGAACTCGAACGAGAAGAACGGCCGCTGGGTCGCGAGCGCTTCGCTGATGCGCATTGCGGCTAGTCTGTTATCGAAAGCTCGCGGCAACGCCTCCGCAAAGAAGCCCCCAGCCGTCAACCATCACGAACAGCAGCAGCTTCACCGGGAGCGACACGACGGTAGGGCTGAGCATCATCATGCCCAGACCCATCAGCATCGCCGCGACGGCCAGGTCTATTGCGACGAAGGGCAGGTAGAGGGCGAAACCGATCGCAAAGGCGCTGCGAAGTTCTCCGACGACGAAGGCGGGCACGATCACGGTCATAGGCGCGCGATTCGGCGGCTCGGCCCCCCGGCGCGCGACGCGCTCGAAGAGTGCGACGTCGGCCGCCCGCGTCTGCCGAAGCATGAACGATCGCAGGGGCCCGGCGGCGCGGGCGATCGCTTGCGAAGGCGTAAGGCGCCCCCGCGCGTAGGGATCGAGAGCGTCGCGGCCGATGCGCTGCGCCGTAGGCGCCATCACGACGAGCGTAAGCACCATGGCGAGGCTCGTGAGAACCGCGTTCGGCGGAACGGCCGAAGCTCCGATCGCGGATCGGACCAGAGACAAGACCACGACGATGCGCACGAACGACGTGCACGTCACGAGCACGAACGGGACGAGCGAGAGCAGGGTCAGCGTAGCGAGGACGTCGAGCGGCACGTTTGCTTGCCGGCTCGTCAAGGTCAAGATCGTTTCAGCGTTCATTGCGCAGCTCGAGGACCTCGGTAACGCGCAACGCAAATCGCTCTTCTACCGCGACGATTTCGCCGCGAGCGATGCGCCTGCCGTTGACGAGGAGGTCGACCGGCTCCTCGGCGCCGCGATCGAGCTCGACGACCGACCCGGCTCCCAGCTTGAGGATCTCGGAAACCGCCATCCGGCAGCTGCCGATCTCGACCGTAAGCCGAAGCGGGACGCGCATCAGCAGTCCGATATTCTCGGCCTCACCCGGCATCTTCGACCACCATCGCATACCGGCCGTTTCGAACGCCGCAAACTCCTCGAGCCCATCGAACCCCGGCACTGCGCAACGTAGCGCGCGACAAGGCCGCGGCGCTCAGCGGGAACTGCGCGCCGGGCGCGAGCCCCACGACGGACGCCGCCGCGACCTCGCCGATCGTAAGGCACGCCGATCCCTCGATTTCAACGTTGCCGAGGTGAGCGGCCTCGATTCGCCCGCGCGGCTCCGGTCGCGGGTCTCGCGAGAGGGCGACGCCGATTCGCGCAGCGATCGGTTCCTCGAGCTGCAGCTCGAAGTACGTGACGAACCCCTTCACACCGGAGAGCGACTCGACGCCGTTTCCGTCCCGCGCTCCGCAAACGGCTGCGAGATTTGCCGCCAATGCCCGCGCGGTTCGATCGAGCACGTCGCGCTCGAGCGGCGAGAGCGGTCGCCGTCCAGTCGCTTGCAGCTCGCCGAACAGCGCGGACGCGAGCGCCGACGCATCCGACCAGCGCAGTATCAACGCGGCGTCGGAGACGCTGCCGCGAACTCGGTAGAGCAGCGCGTCGTCCGCAATCGCCGGCCACGCGTCCGGCTGGGGAATCGCCGGTTCGAAGAGGCGCACCACGACCGGAGCACCGAGCAGCGAGGAGAGCGTCTCGCGCATGCCCGACGCGACGACGCACGCAGCGCTTACCGGAAGGCAGGAGCGAAGTTCGAAGCGAGCGCTGCGAACGCGCCGCCCCGGCTCGAACGCAAGCGTCTTCACTTCAGCAGGTCCATCGCCGTCTTTCCGAGACGAGCGCGCGCGGCTTGGGCTGCCTGTATCGCCTCGAACGCGACGTACGCTTCCTTCAATCGCGCCAAGCTTTCGTCGAGCTCGACGCGGCTGCGCTCTCGCTGCATCGGCAGCAGCGGCGCGAACGACCCGTCTGCGGGCCGCCCGATCTCCGGTGAGACGCCGGCGGGCGCCGCTGCGTGGCTTCCGTCCGATGCGTCGAGCCGCGTTCCGGCCGGAAACCGGGCCAGGACGAGACGGCCCACGACGACGCGTTGCGATTCGCGCATGCCGCTGCGCGGATCCACCGTCGTGCGCCGGTATTCGAAGGTGCCGTCGGCAGCGACGCGCGCGCCGTCGACTCTCCCGAGCGCCGCATCCACCGCATCCACGCGAAGCTCGCGTTGCCGCCCTCCCGGCTCGCTCGTCCCGAGCAGACGCCGTCCGGCGGCGTCTACCAGCCGTCCGTCGCGGATTGCGAAGGCACCGTCACGCGTGTACGCCGTGCTCCCGTTCGAGTCGGCCGTCACGAAGTAGGCGCCCTCGGGCGCGACGACGCATAGCGGGTCGAGCGTAAAACTCGACGAGGACGACGGCGCCGCCACGTCGTCGTGCATGGGACTCGCTCCGGGCGTGAACGCGCGCCGGACGTCGGCAGCGCGTTCGGCAATCCGATCGAGTGCGGCGCTCAGCGGCGCGTTCAGGAACACGTAGCCGTCCCTTTGGCCTCAAACTCGATTGCGACGCCCCTCGAGCGCAGCGCCACGCAGACGTACGCCAGCGACCGCGCGACGAACGCGCGGACTTCCGGCCGGCAGATCGCAAGCACGGTCACGCGATCTCCGTTCGTTTGAAAGATAACGTGCACGCGCGCGCCGCCGCGGTGGATCGAAAAGGTCGCTCGCCCCGCGCTCGATCCCGGATCGGCAAGCGCGGCGGCGATGCGGCGTGCAAGAGAAGCGCGCGAAGCCTGCGCGACGCTCCTGGGCGCCGGCTCTCGCTCCGCGAGCTCGTTCGCGGCAGCCGTCGCGCGTGCGGGCAGCGCGCGGAGGCCGCGTTGCGCCCGCGACGCCGCCTCGCCATTCGCGTGCGCGCGAGCCTGCAGCGCGACGGCCGCGCGCGTCGTCCGCGGCGCCGCTTGCCGAGCCTCGACGTCGCGCGCACATCGCAGCGCCGAGTACCACGCCTGCGAAAGGGCTCGCCGGTCGATCTGCGCGAGCGGCGCGGCGAGTATGCTGATCCCCAACTCCTGCGTCATCATCCTACGATCGTGTCAGGTGCCTGTGAGCCCGCTATCAGCGCGACGTTGCCGAGTTGCGACCGCTCGAAGACGTCCGCCAACGCAGACAACTCGCGCAGCGTTTCGCGACGATCCACGACGCCGCGGTCTTGTCGAAGAAACGCTTCGAGGCCGGCCTCGATCTGGATCGCAGCGCGCGAAGCGCGATCCGCCGGCTGGATTCCAAGCGCGCGCGCATCGTCAATGCGCTGCAGCAGCGCGATGGCGCGACGCAGCGACCTCGCGGCGCGCACGTGCTCCTCGTGCGCGACGAGGTCCATCGTGCGGCTGCTGCTGGCCGGAACGTCAATGGCGGGGAAGCGCCCCGCTTCGGCCAGCCTCATCGAGAGTTGAATGTGCCCGTCTAACAGCGATCGCGCGGCCTCGCTCACCGGATCGCGCTCGTCGCCGTCTTCGAGCACGGTCGCGACGAGTGTGATGGAACCGCACCGCATTGCGCCGGCGCCCTCGACGAGACGAGCGAGACCGGCAAATACGCTCGGCGGGTAACCGCCGCGCCCGACGCTCTCTCCCGCGCCGACCGCAATCTCGCGGCTCGCTGCTGCGACGCGCGCGAGGCTGTCGAGAACGAATAGCACGTGAAGCCCCCGCTCGCATAGCGCTCGAGCCTGGGCGATCGCGACGTGCGCCGCAGCAACGCGTTCCCGCGCGGAGCGATCGCTCGTCGCGCAAACGATCGTGATGCGCTCGTCGCGGCGTTCGATCCAGCGCTGCGCCTCCCGCCCGCGTTCGCCGGCTAGACCGATGACGATCGCATCGGCGACGCAGCCGTCAACGATCGCTTCGATAACCGTGCTCTTACCCGCGCCCGGAGCGCCGAAGATGCCGATGCGGGCGCCGCGGCCGAGCGTAAGGAGTCCGTCAATCGCGCGCATACCCGTCCAAAGCGGCGTCGCTATGGGCTCGCGTTCGTTAGGAGTCGGCGCGTGCAGCTCGACGGAGACGCTGCGGCCGCACAGAGGCCGTTCGCCGTCGAGCGCATCGCCGCGCGCGTCGATCGCGCGCCCCAGGGCGCATGCCCCCAAGTGCAACTTGCGCGCTCCGCTTACCCCAGGCATGCGGCGAGCACGCGCTCGAGACGCTCCTCAAGCCGCATCTCGATCGTCCCGCTCGTCAACTCGATCGTAACGTCGCCTCGCCTGAGCGCCTCATCGGTCGCGACCGGCATAGCGAGAGGCTCGAGCGCGTCCGCATCGCGGGGATGCGCGCGAATCGTCAGCACGCTTTCGCGCGCTCGAACGAGCGCGCCTCGAACGATGGCCGCCACGTCGGCGGCACGCAGCTCCAACTCGCGAGCCAACACCTCGTTCGCAATCTCGCGCAGCAGCGACTCGAGGCGCGCGTCCATCGCGTCGGCGAGCCCGGCCCGAAAGCGGCGAGCGGCACGAATCGCTTCCTCGATCTCCTCGCGACCCTCGGCCTGCCCCGGCGTCTCGCGTTCCGATTCCGCCGCCGTCTGCGCAAACGGCTCATCGCTTACGTCCGTATCGTGAGGCTCGGCTCGCAGGTAACGCGCGAGCGGCACGAACTCGTCAGGCACGGCGCCGCAGCAGTTCGCGCGCGTCGTCTACGAGCGGCGAGTGACGACGCTGCATGCGTTCCACGATGGCCTCGCGCTCGTGCGGCGGATACAGCTCGAGCACGGCGGTTGCCGTCGCGGCCGGGAGCGCGCTTATGATCGCCGCCGCGGCATGCGGCGGCTCTTGCTCGAGCAGGCTGCGCACGCGCGCCGGTGCGAAACCGGCTGCCGCCTGCGACGCCCGATCTATCGCCGCGCGCTCGACGAAGGTCTCCGCGACGGACGCCAATCGAGGCAGCGCAAGACGAACGCTCAGGACGAGCGCGAGCGCAAGCACGACCGCCGGAGCGAGGGGAACGGCCGCGCCGTAGAGCAGCCACCAGACGCTCCTGCGCGTCGCCGGTTTTCGCGCGAAGCTCACCGCTTCGACCGCGAGCGCGTCGCCCCGGCTCGGATCGTATCCGACCGCAGCCGCCGCGAGCCTGCGGACTTTCGCGACGTCCAAGGCTCGGCCGGCATCAACGAAGACCGCCGTCGAGAGGCGCTCGAGCGCGCCGGGCGGCTGTTGCGAGACTACTTCATGCGTGTCGCTGCCGCGCGCTTCTCCTTCCTCCATGTGGCGGTAGCGCTTGCCCGAAGCATCGTAACTCTCGCTGCGCGCGGTACGCTCGATTGCGTCGGCTCCCACGGGCACGCGCCGCAGATCGCGCTCCGACGTTTCCTGCCCGCTGTACTGCGCTCGAACGCGGACGATCGTCGCGGCCTCTCCGAAGGCCGCGTCGAGAGCGGATTGCAGGCTGCGCTGCAGCCCGGCGGCGTCGTCGCCGCCGGTCGACTCACCGAGCGCGACCCCGCGGTCGTCGAGAACGGTCACGTGCTTCGCCTCGAGTTCCGGAACGCTCGCCGCGACGAACGCGCGGATGCCTGCGATCGCTTCGCGGGACAGAACGGCGCCGGACTGCAAGCGCAGCCGGACGCTCGCGCCGGCCGCGTGCGCCGCTTCGTCGGCAAACTCCGAGGCTTTGGCGGGCGCGACGATGACGCGGGCGTCGTCGACGCCTTCGATGCCGCGCAATCCCGCCTCAATATCGCCGGCGAGTCCAGCGCGGGCCTGCGCGTCCACGACGGATTGCGGCGTGAGCACGCCGACGCTCGCCAGCGCTTCGCCGGTGCTGCCGAGGTGCGGGTGCGGCACGCCCGCCAGCGAGAGCCGCAGCAGGAGATCGTTGCGTCGCGAGGCCGCGACGACGACGTTGTCACCCGTCGGAGTAAACGCGACGCCCCAACCGGCGAGGCGCTCCTCGACCTCAGCGAGCTGGTCGGGATGCAGCGGCGCGGGGAACAGCGCGAGCCCCGGGGGATGCCAAAGAAGACCGGCGGAGACGCACAGCGCGACGAACGCGAGCGACGCCGCGGCGGTGACGGCGCGCAGCGCTCTCGAGAGCCGGTTCCACCTTGCGAGCACCTCGGCAACGACGCGCACGGATCACAGCTGCATGTTCAAGACGGACTGCACGGCCGAAGCCAAGCGTTGCGCCGCTGCGGTTGCGACCGAGAGCGCGACGTCGGCCCGAGCGCGCTCGTACGCAGCGTCCTGCAGCGTGCCGCGGCCGGCTGCAAAGCGATCCTCGGCGACGCCGGCGCCGTCGAGGGTGCGGTAGAGATCGTCGAGCGCGCGCGCGAACGCGCCGTCATCTGCGCCCCGCGCCGGCGGGGCGGCGGCTACGTCAGGGATCAGCGGTTCCACTCTCACAGCCGCTCGAGCTCGATCGTCTTTTCGGCTAACGTCTTACCTACGTCGAAGATGGAGGCGTCCGATTCGTACGCGCGAGACGCGTTCATCACCGCAATCATCTCGGTCAGAATATCCACGTTCGTGCCGCGCTCGGTGCGCGTCCCGGCAAACTCCACCCGCACGCCTCCGTCTGGTACGTCCACGAGGCGAAACTCCGGGACCATCCGCGCGTAGCCCGCGTCCGGACCCGCAGCTTCGGCTGCGGCAACGTTGCGGCCGGCAACGTCGAGGGCGGCGCGCTGGGCATCCATCGCGCTCGCGGCGGCGTCGAGGAGGTCGATCGTCACTTCGTCACCGCTTTGATTTCCGCAAAGCGCGCCCGAGCGGCGGACAGCAGCGCTTCGGTGAAAATGGCGGCCTGAGCCGTTTGCGCCATCGCGGCGTCGGCCGAGCGCCCCGGTTGAAGGCCGCCGTTTGCCCGTGCGACGGCGGACTGCGCGTCGGCAAGGCGCCCTCGCGCCGCGAGCAGAGCATCACGCAAGGAATTTCCAACGTCGAACATGCGGGGAATCCTATCAGGAAGGGGTCGCCGCGATGCGTACGGCTCGTGGATGCAATGTGACCTGAGAGAATGGTGAGGATAGCGTTGGAACCGGCTCACGAACGGGTAAGAGTACCGTGAAACCGCCTCGACGGCACTCCCGGAGCCCTAAAGAGGGCACTCGGTTGATGTATAATCGTCAGTGCATGAAGGAGGAAAACGTGCGCATTTTAAGATCACTTCCCGCACTCATAACGGCAATGGCACTACTGATACTTGCCGTACCCGCGCCGGCGCTGGCGCAATTCACCGTCGGGATCGGCTTCACGGTGGGCGCTCCGCCCCCGCCGCTCCCCTATTACTCGCAGCCGCCGTGTCCTTATCCGAACTATCAGTGGACGCCCGGCTATTGGGCCTGGGGACAGGCCGGCTACTACTGGGTTCCGGGCACCTGGGTCGCACCGCCCGCCGTCGGCCTCTACTGGACTCCGGGTTACTGGGGTTACGGTAACGGCGGATACGGCTGGAACGGGGGCTACTGGGGCGCCTCGGTCGGCTTCTACGGCGGCGTGAACTACGGCTACGGCTATGGAGGCACGGGCTACTACGGCGGCGCCTGGAACGGAGGCAACTTCGGCTACAACACGGCCGTCACGAACGTCAACAGAACCGTCATTCACAACACGTACGTCAACAAGACGGTGATCAACAACTATAACAACAACTCACGCACGAGCTACAACGGCGGCCACGGCGGAATATCGGCACGTCCGAACCAGGCGCAAATCAACGCGCGCCATAGCGGCAGAGCACCGACCACCGCCCAAGCCGATCAGGCGCGCTACGCGGGCCAGGACCGCAACCTGTACGCCAACGTCAACAAGGGCAAGCCGCCGGTAACGGCCTCGGAGAAGCCGTTCAGCGCCAAGAACCCCCCGCCGCACGCCGCGCCGGTAACGGCCGCGGACAAGCAATCGGCACAGAAGCTGGTAAAGAACCCCGGCAAGCCGGCTTCCGGAAACGGTCAAGCGATGACGCCGACCAACAAGGCGCCGACGACTACGCAGCACAAGCCGCCGGCGAACACCATGCAGAACAACAAGCCGGCTTCGAATCCGCAGCACAACGCGCCGACGACGACTACGCAGCATAAGCCGCCGGCGAACACCATGCAGAGCAAGCCGGCCACGACGACTACGCAGCATAAGCCGCCGGCGAACACCATGCAAAGCAAACCGGCGACGACCACGCAGCACAAGCCGCCGACGACGACCATGCAGCACAAGCCGCCGACGACGACCATGCAGCACAAGCCGCCGACGACGACCACGCAGCACAAGCCGCCGACCACCACGCAAGGCAAACCGCCGCAGGGCGGCAGCAAGCCTCCGCAGGGCGGCGGCGGCGGCAAGCCTCCGCAGGGCGGCAATCCGAATAACGGCGGAAAACCGCCGATCCGCTAGCGCGCTCGGCGCTATACGAAAAGACAGGGGCCCGAACTTCGGGTCCCTGTTTCAATTATTGCGCGACGGGCAAACCTTGCGCGTCGAGCGCGACGCCGAGCATGAGGCGCGTAACTTCGTCGTAGTTTTGGATTCCCGACGCGACCCGGTTGCTCTTCAAATACGCGTTGTACGTTTGCCACGACCAATGCGCCAAGAGCACGTTGATGTGCCGCGCGTCGCGCTTGCGCAGCGCGGCGAAGTCTTGCCAGACCAGCGGCACGAACTCACGATGCGCGTAGTGCCGCTTTTGCGGAAGGTAGAGAAACAGCTCGAACCATCCCGAGTAGCGGACGACAGGGTCGGGCGAGCGCAGGCAGGTTACGATCGCGAGATAGTTCGCCTCGTCCTCGCGGGCGTAGGCCGCATCGTGGCTCCACTCGTGCGCCAGATCGAAGGGGCGCTCGAACCACAACAGATCGGACGAGAGCGCGACGTTGAGCGTGAATGGATTGATGAAACCGCTCGTTCCCGTTGCCATCATGAACGGGTCGGCGATCGTCGGCTTAGGCAAGCTCGCCCAGGGCTCCCACGCATCACCGCCGCGCTGCACGGCGGGCAGCCACGCACCGCGAAGCGCGTCGAGATCCAACGGGACGCCGGCGCGCGCGTGCGCGGGCGCGGCGAGCGCGTTCATCTGCTGCATCGCGCGTTCGCGCAGCGCCGCTGCGGAAACCGGCGTCACGCGACTTGGATCGAACCGAACCCGGGTCTCGATCGGCGAGCGCGCGTAGTTCCAGCCCCAGCTCAACTCGAACCAGCACGCGTACAGCCCGAGAATCGCCGCGACGCTCAGGGCGAGATTGGCGACGCCGGACACGCCACGAGACCTGCCGCGAAAGAAGCGCACGATCAACCATGACGATCGCGCCGATGCCCGCGAGCGCGGCGACGTCGCCGAGAGACCAGGGCAGCGGGCTCGTTATCGAAACGGCGGCGTGCTCCCAAAATGGATACGCACCGTTGACGTACGCGCGCTCGATCCACGCCGCATGCGGCTGCCATGCCAGGGCCATGACGCCCAGCAGAACGGCGGCGAGCCGCAGCAGCTTTAGCGCTTGCTGTATTGGAAACGCTTGCGAGCGCGCTTGCGCCCGTATTTCTTCGATTCCTTCTCACGCGGGTCGCGCGTCAGGAATCCGTTTTTGCGCAGCGTCTCTTTGAACGTTTCGTCGAGTGCGAGCAACGCGCGCGCGATCGCGTGGCGCACGGCACCGGCTTGTCCGGTGACTCCGCCGCCCTCAGCCTTCACGACGACGTCGAAGCGCGACCCGCTCTGCGTTGCCTCAAACGGCTGACGCACGATCTGGAGCAGCTGCGGGCGCGGGAAGTACTCGTCTACCGGCTTGCCGTTAACGGTGATGACGCCCTGGCCGAGGGTCAGCTTGACGCGGGCGACGGCGCGCTTGCGCCGGCCGGTAGATTGAATGACGTCGCTAAGTTCGTGCAAACGGTGCTCCTAAACGGCTATGCGAGCGGCTGCGGCTGCTGCGCGGAGTGCGGGTGCTCGGCGCCGGCGTACACGCTCAACCGGCGAAGCTGCGCGTCGCGCATGCGGTTGGTCGGAAGCATCCCGCGCACGGCCTTTTCGATGAGCCGCTCGGGATACTTGTCGCCGATCTCGCGAGCCGTTTGCACCTTCAACCCGCCGGGGTAACCGCTGTGGCGATAGTAAAGCTTCTGCTGCCACTTCTTCCCGCCCAGCTCGACCTTCTCCGCATTTACGACGATCACGTGGTCGCCATCATCCATATGCGGCGTCCAGGTCGGCTTGTGCTTGCCGGAGAGGGCCCGCGCGATGCGCACCGCAAGCGTGCCGAGGCGTTGGCCGGCGGCGTCCACGAGGTACCACTGGTGATCGGTTTCCGCAGTTTTCTGCTGATAGGTGCGCACAACCAACGTATCCTACGGGAAAGCGGGGCCTCAGTCAAGCAGCCCCGGCCTCTGGCCGAGGGCGCTCCAGCGGCTTGCCGCAGCGAGCCAAGCAAGCAAGCGAAGGTCACGGGCGCGCGGCAGATCCGCCGCCAAACAGCGGCGGCTCGGCGTAGGAGTCGTATCCGTCTTCATAACGCACCCCGGCCAGATAGAGGCCGCGTGCGGGCGCACTATGGCCCGCCGATTCGCGCGCGCGAGCGGCGACGACCCCGGGAAGGCCGTCGGGCGCGCGACGCCCGTCGCCGCATTCGGCGAGCGTTCCGACGATCGTGCGCACCATCCGATGCAGGAAGCCGGAGGCCGCGATTTCGACGCGTATGAGATCGCCGCGCCGCTCGACGAGCAGGCGCCGCACGTCGCGAACGGTCGGCCCGGGCCCAGCCGGGCCCTCCGGCGGCGTGACGCAGAACGAGCGGAAGTCGTGCTCGCCCACTAGGTGCAGCGCGCCGGCGCGCATTGCGTCCACGTCGAGCCGGCGGCGAACGTGGTAAGCGTACCGCGCGAGCAGGGCGCTGGGCGCTGGCCGGTCGAGCAGCGCGTAGACGTACGTGCGCTCGAGCGCCGAGAACCTGGCCGAGAATCCGGGCGGCACGAAGGCGGTTTCGCGCACCCGCAGATCGGCGGGCAGCAGCGTGTTGATCGCAACGACGAACCGCTCCCACGGGAACGTTTGCGCGGTACCGAACGAGACGACTTGGCCGGTTGCGTGCACGCCCGCATCGGTTCGGCCGGCACCCGCGATCTTCACCGGTTCGCCCAAGAGCACCGATAGCGCGCCTTCCAAGTCGCGCGAGACGGTACGCACGTCGGGCTGCCACTGGAAGCCGCAGAACGCCGTGCCGTCGTACTCGACGGTCAGGCGCAGGGTGCTACGTTCCGCCGTTTGCCGTCGTGAGGCGGGCATGACGCAGCTCGGCCCTGGCGGCGGCGAAATCGCGCCGGAAGAGCGGATCCTCCATCATCGAAGCGGCCGCGAGCGTGCCGGCCGTCCATCCGGCGGCGATGTCGGTCGGGAAATGCAAGCCGAGGATGATGCGGTTCTCGGCAAAGAGACGCGCTTGATTGAAAATCGCGTCGCGCTTCTCGGGGAGCAGTTCCGAAAGCACGATGGCCGAGGCCGCCGCGAACGCCGCGTGTCCGCTCGGGTACGACCCGCGCTTGCGCGCGGCGCCGTCCGGACGCGGGCGCGCCCAGTACGTCTTGGCCAGGTCAATCAGCTTTGCAACGTCGGATCCGATGCGGTCGAAGAACCGCGCGGTGACCGGAAGACGTTGCGGTGTGAAGCCCGACCCG
Organism: Vulcanimicrobiota bacterium; assembly: GCA_963790985.1. GTDB lineage: Bacteria > Vulcanimicrobiota > Vulcanimicrobiia > Vulcanimicrobiales > Vulcanimicrobiaceae > Cybelea. The sequence continues at coordinate 106,373 of CAWBQB010000003.1, read as the reverse complement.
ACCGAACGCGCGTAGACGAAGACGTCGCGCTTGGACTCCTCTTGCGCGTAAAAAAGCTGCGCCGGATTGCGCGCCGCGACCGCCGCCGCAACCTGCGCTTGATCCGCGCGCTGCTGGGGCGAATCGGCATCCGGCGGCGGCGGCAGCAGCACGGTGAGCGCGACGCGGTGCGGGTCGATGTAGTGAAAGGTTGCGTCGCTCGTCGCCGCGACCGTCGCGAAGACGAGCGCCACGATCGCGAGCGGGGCGAAGATCCGGCGCGCCATCAACCGATCCGGCGCTGCAGCGGAAAGGGCAGCACGTCGCGGATCGAACGCTGGTTGGTCAGCAGCATGATGAGCCGGTCCACGCCGATGCCGATGCCGGCGGTGGGCGGCATGCCGTACTCGAGCGCTCGGACGTAGTCCCAGTCCGGCTCGGGTATCTCTTCGTCCCCCGAACTGCGCTCGACGATCTGCGCCTCGAACCGGGCGCGCTGATCGTCGGGATCGTTGAGCTCGGTGAAGGCGTTCGAAATCTCCATGTTGGCGCAGAAGAGCTCGTAGCGATCCACCAGATCGGGATCGCCGGCGCGGCGCTTCGCCAGCGGCGAGATCACGACCGGGTAGCCGGTAACGAACGTGGGAGCGACGAGCTGCGGCTCGACGACGCGTTCGAAGATCTTGTCGAGCGCGTGTCCGTGCGTCGGCGATGCCGGCAAGCCCAGCTCCTGCACGATGCTTTGCGCTGCGGCCGCATCGAGCAGCCGCGCGCGGGCGTATCCGCCGAAGCGCTCCATCGCGTCGAGGTACTCGATGCGCGCAAACGGCCGCGCGAACGAAATGGTTTGCTCGCCGTGCGGCAGCTCGGTGGCGCCGTCGGTGGCGATCGAGACGAGATGCGCGATCAGCGCCTCGTTGAACGCCAGCATGTCGGAGACGTCCCAGTACGCCGCGTAGAGTTCGAGCATCGTGAACTCGGGGTTGTGGGTCGTGTCTATGCCTTCGTTGCGGAAGATCCGGCCGATCTCGTAGACGCGCTCCATCCCGGCGACGATGAGGCGTTTGAGGTTCAGTTCGGTCGCGATGCGCAGCTGCATCACTTGGTCGAGCGCGTTGCAGTGCGTCACGAACGGCCGCGCCGCAGCGCCGCCGGCAACGTGCAGCAGGGTCGGCGTCTCCACCTCGTAAAACCCGTGACCGTCTATGAAGCGGCGCGCTTCGGCGATGAGGCGGCTGCGCATGATCATCACGTCGCGCGCGCCCGGATTGACGACGAAATCAACGTAGCGCTGGCGATAGCGCTTCTCGACGTCCTGCAGGCCGTGCCACTTGTCGGGGAGGGGCATCAGCGCCTTGCCGATCACGGCAAACGACGTCACGTGCAGCGTTATTTCGCCCATCTTGGAGCGGAAGGCGTACCCGCGGACGGCGACGAGGTCGCCGCGGTCTACGTCGGCCCAGTCGGCAAAGCCGTCCTCGCCGACCTCTTCCTTGCGGACGTAGAGCTGAATCTTATCGGTGCGATCGGCGAGGTCGGCAAAAACGGTCTTGCCCATCGTGCGCTTGGAAAGGATCCGCCCCGCGAGGCTCCAAGCCTCGGACTCCGCGTTCTGGCCGGCCTCGAGAAAGCCGTAGCGCTCGAGCAGCTCGGCGGCCGTCGCATCGACGTCGCAGCGGGTCTGCGCGAACGGATCTCTGCCCCGCGAACGCAAGGCGGCCAGATTTTCACGTCTGGCCGCCACGAGCGCCGCCTCGGTCTTGCCGAGTTCGTCCAATGCCGGCTTTCCTTTAGGAGGCTTTCTTCGCGGCTTTCTTCGGCGCGCTGCTCTTGATCGAATCGATCTTGTACTTCACGAGCCCTCGCGGCGTCGCGACGTCAACCGTCGCGCCCTTCTTGTGGCCCATGAGCGCGCGTCCGAGCGGCGATTCGTTGGAGATGCGCCGGTTCGACGGATCGGCCTCGGCCGACCCGACGATCGAAAATTCGTAGGCCTCGTTGTTCTTGAGGTCCTTGACCTTGACGATTGCGCCGAGGTGGACTTCGTCGGCAACGTACTCCGACTCGTCGATGAGCCGCGCGTTGCGAATCATCGTTTCAAGCTTGAGGATGCGCCCTTCGATGAAGGCCTGCTCCTGCTTGGCGTCCTCGTACTCGGCGTTTTCGCTCAAGTCGCCGTACTCTTTTGCCTGGCGAATGCGATCGTTGACTTCACGCCGGTGGACGCTCTTGAGCTCGTCGAGCTCGGTCTCGAGCTTGACCAGACCTTCGGCGGTGAGGACGATCTCTTTGTCGTTCAACCTTGTAGACCTCGCGGGATTCTCATGGCGAGAAACCCCTGGACTAAAGTGAAGTTCTTGCGAACGCTGGCGCGGGTTGTTCTCAGCGGGCCGCCCTAAGGCCTCCTGCCGGGGTCCTCCGCCAGCCGCACGACGCGCGGTTTGAGGTTCAATTCCTTCAAGAGCCGCTCGTAGTCGGCCGGCACGACCTCGCTCCAGCGCTTCCCCAGCAGCGCCAGAAGCGCCGCTTCGAGCACGTTGGTCCCGAACGAACGCCCCGCGATCTCGGGCGTCGTCGTAACGAGCATTCGCACGCCGCGGGACCGGAGCTCCTCGACGTTCCCCTCGGTGACGGTGTTGGTCAGGACGACTTTGCCGTCCAAGCGGTCGGGCATGAACTGGCGCATGAAGTGAAAGTCGCCGGCGATGATCTCGGCATCGCGGTAGTACTGCGGATATTTCGGCTCGGGCGGTTTCTCTTGCTTCTTGCCCGTCGGGTAAAAGAACTGAAACGGCAGCTTGCACGCGTCGGGGAGATACTTTTGAGCGAGCTCTTCGAACTCGGCGAGACTGCGCACCGGCATGTCCTTGTCGAGCGCGAAGATGAAGTCGCCGAAGAGCACGTCGGCGCCCGCTTCGACGAAGGCTTGCGCCATGCCGAAGCGGTCGAGCGCGCTCACCATGAGCACCTTCTTCCCCCGCAGGTCCAAGCCGAGCTCGTCCTGCATGAAGCGCACGGCTTCCCGCTCGAGCGTGTTCTTCAGCCCGCTGCCGTCAACGATCGGCGTCGTTTTTGCGGCTTCGAGCAGACGCAACCCGTCGCGCAGCGCGTAGCGGTTGCGCCCCGCGTAGAGGTAGACGTCTATGCCGCCCAGCCCGATCGCGTCCACCTTGCCGTCGAGCTCGCGCACCATCGCGATCGCCGCGTCCAGCTTGCCGTCGGTGCCGACGCGCGAGATATCGAACTCTTCGCCCATGAAGGTCGCGCGCGCGTGATGATCGCGGCTGCTCGACCCCAGCGAGACCGACACGATTCGCTTCATACGGTCACCTTCGCGGCGGCGCGGATCGCAGCGATCTTCGCGGGCGTAATCGCGGCGTCGAACGCGCGCATGTCGGCCAGAGCGAACCCGCAGCGCGTGGCCATCGCCTCCATCTCCCTCACCTTGGCCAAGTCTATGCCGCGCCCGAGCGTGTACGGCTCCAGCCGCCCCTCGAGCGCCAGCACCATCGTCTCGCTCATGCACGCTAGCGCCGTGAGCGGCGGAAGGTTCAGGTCGAAATCCGTCCCCGGCTCGCGAACGCGCTCGAAGCGCGGGTTTCCCGGCACGCGCATGTTTCCGCCTTCGACGACGAGCACGTCGGGCCGCTCCCGGGCGACGCGCCGGCTGACGTCGTGCGGCAGCGACAGCTCGCAGACCACGGCGCCGCCCTGGAGATCTTCGGGTTCGATGACGTCCTTCGTCGAACTGGTGGCGGTGAGCACGAGCTGCGCGTCGCGCACCGCGGGCGAAATCTCCGTCGCGTACTCGCTCTCGCAAGGGAGCTCGCCGGCAACGCGTTCGTGGAAAGCTCGCAAGGCGCGTCTGGTTGCGCGCGATCATGACGATGCGTTTCACGCGCGGCGCGATGAGGTGCACGCAGGCGCTTCCGATCGAGCCGGTCGCTCCGATGACGACCGCCGTGGAGACGGCGGGATCGATGCCCATCTCGGCGGCGCCGCGAAAGAGGCTTTGGACGCCCGCCGCAATCGTGAGCGAGTTGCCGGTCGTCACCGGAATGGGCGAGCGCGCGTTGACCGTGACGCCGGCGTCTCCGACGACGCCGGTGAACGCACCCAGCCCCGCGACTTGCGCCCCAAGCTCCGCGCCGATCTCGATGGCCGCAACGATGCGCCGGTAGACCTCCTCGCGCGGCAGATCGAGCATCTGCTCCGGCAGCAGCGGCGCGGCGACGAACCATCCTTCGGTTGCCCGGCCGTCGGGCGTGCGCACGCCGGTAACGTGCACCGCGGCGTACGAGGGCATCCACTCCATGATCTTGCGCAGGATCGGCTCGCCCTTGCCCTTTGCGCCCGGCTCGTAACGCTGGATGTCCTGAAGCGAAAGCGGATGGATGACGAAGCAGAAGCGGTTCATTGGCCCTCCGCCTCGTTCTTGAGCGCCGCGAGCATCATCTCGCTGTTTTCGCGCACTTTCTTCTGGAGCGTCGGCCCGATGAGCTCGGCCAGCGTCGGAACGCCGAAGTCGTACTCGACGCCCAAGACGACGTGCGTCGCGCCGTCGCGCTCCTCGAACGTCCACGCGCCTTCAAACTTGTCCAAGTCGCCCTCGATCAGCTTGTAGTCTATGCGCAGCGCCGCGTCGTCGAAGCGGTCTTCTTCGGTCCACTCGATCGGCGCTTCTTCGACGAGCGTCTTCCAGCGCGAGATCAGGTGGTCGGGATGGCGCTCCAGCACGGTCACGGTCTCGACATCGGGCATGAACTGCGGAAAGCGCTCTTGCTCCTTGGCGAGCTCGTAGACGAGGCGCGCCGGAGCGTTGACTGCGATCGTAGACTCGACATACGGCATGTATGGGCCTATAAGCGTCCGAGCTGCTCGTACGCGCCGGCAACGCTCGACCGCAGGACGGCGAGCGCGCGTTCGACCTCTTGGCCGGTGACGATCAGCGGCGGTTCGAGGCGGATGACGCGCTGGGCGTTGAGCGTCCACGCGGCAGTGACGCCGCCTTTGAGCATTTCGGAGATGATCCAGCCGCCGTAGCCTTCGCTGCGAAGCTCGACGCCCACCAGCAAGCCGAGCCCGCGCGCGTCGGCCACGACGCCGGGATACTCGCCGGCGATCGCGCGAGCTCCGGCAAGGAGCTGCTCGCCGCGCGCGCGCGCGTTTTCCGCCAGACGCTCGTCTTCGAGCACGTCGAGGGCGGCCAGCGCAGCCGCGCAGGCCAGCTCGCTGCCCCCGAAGGTTGACGTGTGCAAGAGCGGCGCGCGGCCGAAGGCCCTGTTCCAAGCTGCGGGCCGCGAGATGAATGCGCCCACCGGAACGACGCCGCCGGAGAGCCCCTTCGCAAGCGTCATCACGTCGGGTACGACGCCGTCGCGCTCGCAGGCGAAGCGGTAACCGCAGCGCCCAAGCCCGGTCTGCACTTCGTCGGCGATGAAGAGCGCGCCGGCCGCGTCGCACGCCTCGCGGACCGCGAGCAGGTATCCCGGCGGCGGCACGTTGACCCCGCCTTCGCCTTGCAGCGGTTCGACGACGAAGGCGGCGGCATCGCGCAGCGCGTCGCCCAGCGCACCGGCGTCGCCGTACGGAATCGTCAGCGAATCGGCGAGCAGCGGGCGGAACGGCTCCTGAAATGCCTCGCGCCCGCTTACCGAAAGCGCGCCGAGCGTCTTGCCGTGGTACGCATCTATCGTGCTCACGATCTTTGCGCGGCCCGTCGCCGCGCGCGCGAGCTTGATCGCGCCTTCGATCGCCTCGGTGCCGCTGTTGCACCAGAACGAGATCTGCAGATCGCCCGGTGCGAGCTCGGCGAGCCGTCGCGACGCGCGTCCGAGCAGAACGTTGAACATGGTCTTGCCCGAGAGCGGCATGCGTTCGAGCTGCGCGCGCACGGCTTCGACGACCCGCGGATGGCGGTGACCCAGCGTGAAGACACCGTAGCCGCCCGCGAAATCGAGATAGGCCTTGCCGTTTTGGTCCCAGATGGTGCTGCCTTCGGCCCGGACTTCGACCGGCGACCCGGAGAGCTTCATCACGCGCGCCAACGGCGGGTTTACGAACTCCCGATAGTTCTCGTAGGTTTCGGCGGCGAGCGCTTGCGCCGAGGGGGCACCGTAGAGGTCGTCGCGCCGATCGATCATGCGCTACGCCGCAACCGGCTGCGAGGCTTCGATCGCCGCAATCGTTTCCTCGATAACGCCCATCGCGCCGGCGGCCGCGTCGAGGTGCATGATGCGCTCGCGCAGACGCGCGGCGCCGGGGATGCCCTTGAGGTACAGCGCGACGTGCTTGCGCATCTGCGGGACGGCGCGCGCCTCGCCGAGTTCGTCGAGCATCGCGCGATAGTGCACGAGCGCGAACCGCAGGCGCTCCTGCGGCGGCGGAAGCGGGCGCATCGGGCGCCCCTCGAAGAGATCGGCGATCTGCGCGATGAGCCACGGATTGCCCAGCGTCGCCCGCCCGAGCATGATCGCATCCACGCCGCTCTCGCGCATACGGCGCAGGGCGAGCGCCGCGTCGTCAATGTCGCCGTTGCCGATGACCGGAATATCAACGCTTCGTTTGAGGCGCGCGATGTGCTCCCAGTCGGCTTCGCCTTTATAGAACTGCTTGGCCGTGCGCGCGTGCAGGGTCACCGCCTGCACGCCGGCGTCCTGCGCGCGTTTTGCGACGTCGAGATAGGCGAGATCGCTCTCGCTCCATCCCAAGCGCATCTTCATCGTCACGGGGCAGTCAACGGCGGCGACGACGGCGCGCATGATCGCTTCGCAGCGATCCGGGTCGCGCAGGCAGGCCGAACCGCCGTTCGTCTTGGTGACCTTCGGCGCCGGGCAGCCGAAATTGATGTCCACGATGTCGGCGCCGCACTCGCGCACGACCGCCGCCGCGCGCGCCATCACGGCCGGATCGTCGCCCCAGAGCTGGGTGGAAACCGGCTTCTCCAGGCCGTGCTGATCGATCATCTCCATGGTCCGGCGGCTTCCGAACGACAGGGCGTTGGCGGAGACGAACTCGGTGACGGTCAGCCCCAAGCCGAACGGGCGATAGAGGGCGCGCATCGTGCGGTTCGTCACGCCCGACATCGGCGCGAGAATCAACGGCGGCCAAATCTCGATCGGACCGATCTTCAGCGGGGCAAACGGCATACGGATAGGTTATACGGCTGCGGACCGCGCGCCTCGCACCGCTCCGCTAGGCCTGTCGGGAAAGGTGGAAAAGCCGCAATCCGACCAGGCTCAAGTGCGGGTCTACCACGTCCACGACGGGCGTCTGCTTGGCGACGACGTCGGCCAGCCCGCCGGTGGCGACGACTTTGGCCGGCACGCCCATCTCGGCGCGCATCCGCGCGACGATCGCCTCGGCTTGACCGGTAAAGCCGTAGACGATCCCGCTGCGCAGCGCGTCGTTCGTATTGCGCCCGATCGCATGCGCGGGCGCCTCGAGCGCTATCTGCGGAAGCTTCGCCGTGCGCCCGATGAGCGCGTCTATCGAAACGGCGATGCCCGGAGCGATGGCGACGCCCAAGTACGCTCCCGCCGCGGAGACCGCGATGAAGACCGTCGCGGTGCCGAAGCTGACGACGATGAGCGGCGCGCCGTAGCGCTCGCGGCCGCCGACCGCGGCGGCGATGAGGTCCGCGCCGACCTCCGACGGCGTCTCCGAGAGCACGTCCATGAGACTCTGCTCCTGCGGCTTCAAAAAGCGCGGCGTCACGCCGAAGAAGCGCGCGCACGCGCCTTCCAGCACCGGATCGAGTTTCGGCACGACGCTGGCGATTGAGACTGCATCTATCGCATTCACCGAAAGCGAGCTCGTCGCGAAGAGCTGCGTGAAGAACACGCCGTACTCGTCGGCGGTGCGGCGCAGCTCCGTCGTCACGCGCCAGGTGTTCCGCAGTTCGCCCGCGTCGGAGAAGCAGCCGAGTTTGGTCTCGGTGTTGCCGACGTCAATCGTCAGGAGCATCCCATCAGTTCCTCAACGGCGTCGAGCAATCTCGCCGCCAGCGTCGCTTTATCCGCCGTGCCCAGCTCGTGCCGGCCGTTCTCGCCCCACAGCAGCGCCAGGGTGTTCTCGCCGGTACCGAAACCGCGTTCGCCGCTCACGTCGTTGCAGGCGATCGCGTCGAGGTGTTTCTCGCGCAGCTTCTTTCGCGCACGCGCTTCGTGCTCGTCGGTTTCCGCAGCGAAGCCCACGAGAAACGTCGCGCCTTTGCGCTCGCCCAAAGCCGCGAGAACGTCGGGGTTGGGCACGAGCTCCTCGACCGGCGCTCCCGCGTCTTTCTTTCGCTTGGAGGCGTCGTAATGCGCGGGCCGCCAGTCTGCGACCGCGGCCGCGGCGATGGTGAGGTCGGCGCCGACCGCGTGGCGCAGCGCCGCGTCGTAGAGCTCGGCGGCCGTGGTGACGTGCACGACGCGGACGCCGGCCGGCGGCTCGAGCAGCGTCGGGCCGAGCAGCAGCGTCACCTCGGCTCCCCGCATCGCGGCCTCGCGCGCCAGCGCAATGCCCGTCGCACCGGTCGACGCGTTGCTCAAGAACCTAACCGGATCGTACGGCTCGCGCGTCGGGCCCGCCGTAATCGCCACGCGCTTGCCCGCCAAGCGCCGGCGCCGCTCGAGCGCGCGCTCGAGCGCGTCCAGGATGCGTGCCTCGGAGGCCAAACGGCCGAAGCCGACCTCTCGTTCGGCGAGAAATCCGCGCTCGGGATCCACGATCTCGTACCCGCGCGCGCGCAGCGCGGCGAGATTGGCCTGCGTGGCGGCATCTTCGTACATCGCCTCGTTCATCGCGGGCGCGAGCAGTCGCGGGATACGCGCTGCCAGCAGCGCCGTCGTCAGCAGATCGTCGGCGATGCCGGCGGCGAGTTTCGCCACCAAATTCGCCGTCGCGGGAGCGACCAGCGCGACGTCGGCCTCGCGCACGAGGCGGATGTGCGGGATGCGCTCGGGCAAGTCCCAGAGCGACGTGTAGACCGGGCGCCCCGTCAGCGACGAAAAGGTCAACCCCGTGATGAACCGTTCGGCCTCGGCCGTGAGAACGACGTCAACGCTCGCACCGCGCTGCACGAGCGTGCTCGTCAGTGCGGCGGCCTTGTACGCCGCGATGCCGCCGCTGACGCCGAGAAAAATTCGCGCGCCGTTCATCGCTTCACCCAGAGGTTGTCGATCAGGCGCGTCTTTCCGAAGCGCGCAGCGCCGAGGATGAATGCCGGCGGGCGCAAGCGTTCGAGCGGCTCGAACGTGCCGGCGTCTACGAGATCGAAGTAGTCGGGCTTTGCCGATTCATCCAGCGCGGAGACGGCCGCTGCGATCGCGTCCTTCTTGGAACGGCCGCGCTCGAGCGCCTCGCGCATCGTCAGCAGCGCGCGGTGGAGCGACGGCGCCGCAGCGCGTTGGCGGGAGTCGAGGTAACGATTGCGGCTCGACAACGCCAAGCCGTCGGGCTCGCGCACCGTCGGCACGATCCGCACTTCCACCGGAAAGGCCAAATCGCGAACCATCCGCTTGAGCACGGCGGTCTGCTGCGCATCCTTTTGGCCGAGGAAGATCGCATCGGGCTGCACGATGTGGAGCAGCTTTGCGATCACCGTCGTGACGCCCCGAAAGTGCGGCGGCCGGAGCGCGCCTTCGAAGACCGTCCCGAGCGGACCGACGTCCACGAAGGTCGTGAAGCCGCCGGAGAACATCGCGGCGGGATCCGGGGCGAAGAGCGCGTCCACGCCCGCGCGCGCGAGCATCCGGCGATCGCCGAGGAGGTCGCGCGGGTACGCGGCGAGATCCTCGTTCGGGCCAAACTGCAGCGGGTTGACGAAGACGGAAGCGCCGACCGCGTCGCAGCGCCGGCGCGCTTGCGCGACGAGCGCAAGGTGGCCGGCGTGGAGTGCGCCCATCGTCGGCACGAAGCCGAGCGGACGCGGCAGCGCGGCGAAGAGGGCGCGTGCCCGCGCGAGGGATTTCGTGCTCTCCATGAGATCGCGCTTAGGAGCGCGTTACCCGCAGCACGGTGCGCCCGACGACGAACGGCGCTCCAACCGGCAGAGGAACCTCGCCGACGACCGGCCGGCCCTCCAGCCGCGTGCCGTTGCGGCTGCGCAGGTCGGTCAGATGGATGGCATCCTCGTCAATCTGCAGACGCGCGTGCTGGCGTGAGACGTACCGGTCGAGTGCCAAACAGGCCTCGGCGAGGGCGTCGTCGCGCCCGATCGTGATCTCGCGCTCAAAGTGCCAGGTCTTTCCGTCCAGCGGACCGCTGAGGACTTCGAGCAGGTACATGGCCGCCAGCCCTTCTCTAGTCGCTCCGCCTGCTTCCTGGTGACGCGCCTAGCGCGCGCGCCGCGAAGAGGGCCCCGAGGTAGGCGTGCGCCGCGCTAATGCCGCCCTGAACGTAGACGTCGTACGGCGGACGCAGCGGCGCGTCGCAGGAGAGCTCGAGCGTCGCGCCGCCGATGAAAGCGCCCGACGACATCAACACGGGGTCGGCGTAGCCGGGCACCGGGCCGGGTTCCGGACGAAATCGCGCGTTGAGGGGCATCGCCGCCTGCAGGCCCTCGGCGAAGCGCTGGAGCCGCTCGGGAGATCCCAGGCGTATGGCTTGGACGATATCGGTGCGGCGCGCGCCGGGAGCGGGATCCACGTCGTAGCCGAGCGCTTCGAAGAGCGCCGCGGTGAAGTCGAGGCCGCGCAGGCACTGCTCGATGATGAGCGGTGCGAGGAACAGGCCCTGGAAGAGCGCGCGCCCCATTCCAAGCGACGGTCCAAGCGCCGCGCCCAGGCCCGGCGCGTAGATGCGCGCCGCGACTCGTTCGACCAGGTCCGCGCGCCCCGCCACGTACCCGCCGGCCGGCGCGATCGAGCCGCCGAGATTCTTGATGAGCGATCCCATGACGAGGTCCGCGCCGGCTTCGCAGGGCTCGCGCTCCTCAACCAACTCGCCGTAGCAGTTGTCCACCAGAACGACGGCGCCGGGAGCGCCGCGCCGCACGGCGGCGGCGGCGAGCTCGCACTCCGAGACTGAGAGCGAACGGCGCGGCGCGTAGCCGCGCGAGCGCTGAATGAAGACCGCGGCGTACGGACGCGAGCGCAGCGCCGCTTCGACCGCATCGCAGTCTATGCCGCCATCGGAGCCCAGCGCAACTTCGTCGTAGCCGATGCCGCCGGCCACCAGCGAGTGCGGCGCGTCGCAAATCGCACTGCGCAGCGTGTCGTACGGCGCGCCGGATATCGAAAGGAGCCGGCTTCCCGGCGGCACGCACGCCGCCAGCGACGCGACGATCGCGTGCGTTCCGCTCACGATCGAAAGCCGCGCGATCGCGCGCTGCGCGCCGAGCAGACGCGCCAGCAGCGACTCGTACCGCTCGCGCGCGGCGTCGTCGTAGCCGTAGCCGGTCGTCCCGGCGAGGTCGCTCTCGGCGAGCCCCTCGTCGAGGAACGCCTGCAGCACCTTGCCCGCAACGCGGCGCTGCGCGTCGTACGGCAGCGCGGCGGTGCGCTCGTACGCAAGCGACGCGGCCCGCGCGACCGGGCCGTCTACGCCGAACCGCGCGCAGAGCTCGTCAATCATCGGCGACGTGCCGCTCGTACGCGCGCACGAACGGATAGTAGATCAGCGTCGCGAGGACGACGTTGAACGCGGCCAACCCGATCGCGCGCACGTCTTGCGTCGCGAGGTAGGTGGAGACGAACGTCGGCACGGACGACGGCACGTAGAAGGCCGCGCGCGACACCGCACCGAGGGCGACGGCCGCGTAGGTGACGGTCGCGAGCACGAGGGGCGCGCCCACGAACGGAACGATCAGGTGCGGATTGAAGACGACCGGCGCGGCGAAGAGCAGCGGCTCGTTGAGATTGAAGAGCGAGGGCACGATCGTCGTGCGCCCGACGCGCCGCAGCCGCGGCACTCGCGAGATCGCGAACAGAATCGCCAGCGGAAGCGTCGCTCCGGCGCCCCCGGGAAAGACGAACAGGAAGAGCGAGACGACGACGACGTACGGCAGCGGCGCGTGCGTCGTGTACGCGTGCGTGTTCTGCATTTGCATCGTAAGGTAGACCGGCGTGACGATGGCGGCGAGCACCGCCGGGCCGTGCACTCCCGCCGTCCACAACAGCGTTTCGATTGCGACGATTGCGACGAGCGCGAGATACGTGTCGCCGAGATGCGCGATCGGCGACATCGCGGCGGTTATCCCGTCCGCAACGGAGAGATGCGCCGCAACGAGCGCGCCGAACGTCGCGATCGCCAGCATCGCTCCGAGCCAGCCGGCGAGCTGGGGCCGCGCGCCGGCGCGGCGCAGCACGCCGACCCAGGCCGCGGTGACGCCGCAGACCAGAATTGCGATGAACAACCCCGACGCGCCGAGATGGCGCGAGTAGGAGATCGGATCGGGGCCGAACGGGCGCGGCACGGCCAACGCGAACGCGCCCACGCTCCCGACGAGCAGCGGCGCTGCGGCGTAGCCCGTGGTGCCGGCCAGCCGCACGGGCAGCACGACGACCAGCGCGGCGGCCATGACGCCGAACGCCGGAAGCAGCGCCAAAGCGAGGCGCAGACCGATCGAGGGAGGGGCCGGGGCATGGCTCGCGAGCTGCACCGCGAGGATCGCGACGAAGGCGGCGGCCAGGCCGATGAAGCTCCAGGGGAGCGCGTCGCGCACGGCAGCGACGAATGGGAACTCGCCGAGGCGGCGCATTATCGGCACCGCCCGTTGCTCAAACCACGCGAAGGTCTGATTTCCGTCCGGGCTTCGTTGCCTCAAGCGGAAGCCGACCCTTCGCTACAAGCGACGAACCACGGCTTCGACTCGGCCGACGATCTCGACATCGCTCGCGTAGATTGGCGCCATCGTCCGATTCTCCGGCTGCAAGCGAACCCGCCCGGCCTCGCGGTAGAAGCGTTTGACGGTCGCTTCGCCGTCGAGCATCGCCACGACGATCTCGCCGTTGTCGGCGGTGCGCTGGGGTCTCACGAGGATTAGGTCGCCGTCGAGAATGGCTGCCTCGACCATCGAGTCGCCGGCAACGCGCAGCATGAACGCGTCGGAAGAACGCGGCACGAACGCGGCCGGGAGGGAAAACTCGCCTTCGACGTCCTCCTGGGCGGTAATCGGCACGCCGGCGGCAACGCGGCCCAGAATTGGGACGACGACGGCGTCGTGGCCGGGCGTGGTGCCCGAGCGCATCGCCCGAGGTTTGGTCGGATCGCGCGAGATGAGGCCGCGCTTCTCCAGCGCTTTGAGGTGGGCGTGGATCGTCGAGGAGGACGAGAGCCCTACCCGCTCGCCGATCTCCCGCACCGACGGCGGATAGCCGTGCTCGGACGTAAAGGCTCGAATGACGTCCAAAATGTGGCGCTGGCGTTCGGTCGCCGGCTTCTCGACCATCTCTTTTTGCATCGTTCCTCCGCAGCCAAGATGCCAAGCGTGTGGCACCCGCGACCGGTACAACCCTACCATAATCTCAAGCTAAAGGCAAACATACGTTCGTAATCGCTTGACAACGCTTGGCGGGCTTATGCTAAAATGTAGTGGACGAACAGGCGTTTGGCACTAAATGTGGGGGAGAAGAGACGGTGGGTAGGCGCAAACGGTTCACGCTCATGCCGGCGATCGCGCTGGTGGCGCTCAGCCTTATGGTAGCCCTTCCGACCCTGTCGAGCATGCGGCTCTACGCCGCCACGACGCCGCGCTACGCGACAGTCACGGTCCATCCCGGCGACACCCTCTGGGCGATCGCCGCAGCGCACGCCGGCGACAGCGCCGACGTCCAGGAGATCGTCGACCGCATCACCGAGGCGAACCACCTCCACGGAGACATTCAGCCCGGCGAGCGCTTGAGGATACCCGAGTAAGGGCGGGGTTTAGCCCAGCCCAGCGTCGCCTCAGGCCTCATTTACCGAAGTAAACTTCGGCCATTCGGCTCCTTGATCTGAACTAAACCGCGCCCTTACTTATTTGTTGACGCAGCGAGAATAACCGAATGCCCCTGGTGCTCGTCTAAAAAGGCGAGGCCGTCCATCATCCAGGTGTCGAGCCCGTCGCTTGAGTGGCGGGCTACCTCGCGTGCAATGTGAGGGCGATCCTTGAGCCATTGCAGTTCGGCCCGCGTCGTCGTCGGGAAGATCGCGACCGCGCAATCCTCGCAGCGAAAGCCGAACCTCGCTATGACTTCGGAACCGAGTCGGAGACGAGATTCAGCGTCGTCTGGTAGACGGTCTTCGTCGTGCCGGTCACGCCGTTGTCTTGGCGCTGCGTGACGTACTCGTCCACGGCTGTCGGGACCGAGCGGTTGAAATCGTAGGTGATCTTTGTCTGGACGTCCGTCGTCTCGTTGCCGCCGCCGGCCGGCCGGATGCTGCGGACCTCGCCGATCTGCATGACGCCGCCGGTGTTGGCATCGATCGTGTAATCCCCTTTGATCACCTCGCCGCCGCCGCTCTGCGCCGTCTGCCAGTGGCGCTTGGCATCGAGCGAGTTTGGGTCGACGAAGTTCGGCCCGAGGAAACGCAGCAGCGTGTACTCCTCGGGATAGACCGTCTTGTTCGGATCGCAGATGACGCGCGTGCTTCCATAAACGACGCACGTTGCGGGCGGCGCGCGGTGGATGTTCTCTCCTTGCTCGCTGATGTCCACGATGAGTCCGTCGTCGGCCTGCTTGCCGGTCACCGAGACCGTCATGGTGCCCTTCTCGTTCAACGAGCCGTGGTAGTTGCTCATGCCGCCGTTCGTCGAGCCGCCCGAGAGGCCGGATTCGGAATTGACGTCCTCGGCGCTCGTGCTCGAGTCCCTTGCGGTGACGTCCTGGTTGGAGCTGTAGGTGAACGAGTAGACGAGCTGCCCGGAGCTGGAGTAGGCGCGCACTACTAGGGGCACCGCGGAGAGCGATGCGACGAGCGCGGCTGCGACGAGCGCTCTCGCGGAAATCATTTGCCGCACTCGCGCAGCGCGGCGCCGATCGTCGCGCCGGCGACGTTCTCGCGCTTCTGCGTCTCCGACTGCAGCCAGCCCAGGCCGTCTACGACCTTCGTGAGCGGGTTGTAGCCGACGGCCAGTCCCGGTATGGCGGTCACGTCGAATACGTAGGGATTCTGCGGGATGCCGGGCGTGTTGGGATCCTGCCAAGGGTTGGGCGTAGCTTGGATAGCCTTTTGATAGCTTTCGTTGCCTTGGATCGCGCCAAGGTACTCTTGTCCGACGTGCTGCAGCTCGCCCATCTGCTGGGTTGCGACGAAGCCGTTGATGATGTCGAGCGAGGCGTTCTGGAACGCGACGGTTTCGAGCAGCTGCTTCTTGATCTGCGCGAGCGTCGCGTCGTCGGCGGGATTTCCGGTCGGCTCGAGCAGCTTTGCGTCGTCGAGCAGCGTCTGCGCCGCAATGAGGTTACGGGCGATGGGAATCACGAGGTAGGACATCTGCTGCAGCGCCATGCTGGTCTCAGGCGTCGTGTTGTATATCGAATCGTCGTACTGGGGAGCGACCCGCCCATTGGAGTCGTTCGTCTGCGACGAGGTAAGCGTGCCGATCATGTACTTATGGAACAGCGGCGGGCTTTTCGCGATCGACTGGTCGTTTTCGAGAATCATCGCGACGGCCGGACGCACTTTCTCGTGGAGACGCGCGCATAACGCCGTCGTCACGACGTGGTAGATCTGCGGGGGTGGCGTACCGGCGGCGGCTGCGGCGGCACCATCCGACCTGGCGGCTACAGGAAGGAGGCCGGCGACTGCTAGCAGGCCCGCCGTCAGCAGAATGTGTCTCTGCATTGCAATCAGGTTTCGCGGCGCGGTTCGCGGCGCCTTTCCCTTCGACTACGCTCAGGGTGACATACAGAAGCGGGGCCCCGAAGGGCCCCGCTTGGTTTTCTACTCGAGCGAGAGAAGATCGTTAGATCTTGATCTGCGCGTTGAAGTAGACGTTGATGGGCAGCGGCGCTCCGCCGATTGCCCCGTTGTTGAGGCTGCTCGGCAGGTAGCTCTGCGTGAACGGCGTCCGCGCCTTGTTGGCGGCGAAGTCGCCGATCCCCGTACCGTTGTAGAAGTTGGTCGGGTAGAGCGTGCTGTTGAGCGTGCCGCCGGCCGGGCTGTATCCGCAGATCACGTTGTTCGGCGGATTAGCGCTGGTCCACGGCTTCGGTCGTGCCGCCGTAGCAGACGTGGAAGAGATTCGCACCCAGCACCGACAGCCGGATCTTGGAACTCAGGTCGTACGTGACCTGGAGGTTACCAACGATCGAGCTGGGCTGCTGGTAGGTTCCGAATGCGAACGTTCCGGTCTGCGGATCGGGGATGTAGAGGTAGCTGAAGGCGCCCAAGCCAGGTGCCGTTACCGTGAGGTAGTTGCACTGGAGCGGGTTGGTCTTCGGCGAGACCTTCGTGATCCCGGTGGTCGCCGAGTTGCTCGTGCAGGTACGCGGGTCGAGACCCGTGTTGTCCAGCGGGCTGCCGTAGTAGCCGCCGGTCTGCCAGGCGAAGCTCGGCGTGATCGCCAGCTTGTCGTGGCGCCAGTTCAGAACCAGCGACGCGACTTCCGGCGAGATGTAGGTGTTAACCGCACCGTTGAGGTTCGGCGCGATCGCGGTCGAGTACGGGTTGTACCAGCCGGCCGGATCGAGCAGACCCTGCGGGGCCCGGTTGTAGTAGGGGTTGAGAACCGTATCGAACCCGCTGGCGATCTTCCCATTGGGCGTGGAACACGCTACCGCCGTGCCGGCTTGGTAGCAGGGGCTTCCGCCGCCCGACTTGGTCAGTTGGTTGTACTGCGCGATCGCCTGGTTGAGCGCGACCGTCGTGTTCGTAACGGTACCGCCGCTGCTCAGCCCGACGTTCGAGAACTGCACCTTCGAGTTGGTGTAGGTGAACGCGAACTGACCGGAGAGCCCGTTACGGCTGAAGTCGCCCTTGTTGAACTGCAGCTCGACGCCGTAGTTACGGTTGACGCCGACCGGTATTTGCGTGACGAAACCGGAGCCGATGAACGTCTGCTGCTGCCAGTTGCTCACCCACGTGTAGAAGGGCGTGAGCTTGAAGCTCATGTCCGTCCCACGGAAGTGCTGTTCGTACGAGAGGTCATACTGATCCGACGAGATGCCCGGAATCGGATGGAAGGGCGAGTAGAACCCGAGGTTCATCGTGTTGTTCCATACCGACCGGTCGTCGCCGGCGAGGCTGAGGTACTGAACCGATGCCGAGATCGGCGGCTGCGTGAAGCGCCCAGCCGACGCGCGCCATACGACGTCGGGCGACTGGGTGAACGTAGCCGAGAAACGCGGCTGCCAGTAGTTGAGGGTGTACGAACTCGGCGATGAAGCCGTGAAGTTCGGCGCGCGAACGCCGTCCTGCACGGAGCCGTTGGGGTGAACCCAGCCAGTCTTGGGACCGGTCGGGTGCAGTGCCGCTGCGGCCGCGTTGCAGTCGCCTTGGACGTACTGGGCCGCCGCCGGAGGCGGAGTGCCCGGAGGCAGTGGTGCCGTCAGCACCTGGTTGGTCGACGCCAAAACGCAGGTATAGTTCGACGTCAGGTTGGCGTAGAACGAGTTCTGGATCCCCGCCGAATCCGGCAGGCCGTAGTTGTAGTTGTCGTACCGCACTGCCGCGTTGATCAGGAACTTGTCGCTGGGGCGCCACTGATCGGCGATCGACGCGTTCGTGAACTTCGGCGAAACGTTGTTGTACGAACCGTTGGCGTTACCGTTCCAGAGGCTGTCCCAGGTCGCGCCCGCATTGGCAGCCGGCGAACCCGGAGGTGCGAAGCCGGTCGGCCCGCCCGCAGCGCTGCTGCGCCACGTCGGGTGAACCGTGCACTGCGCTACGGCCTTGACCGCGCAGTTGTACTTGACGCCGGACGACGTCACGCCCTTGAGTTGCGTGTCGTAGTAGCTGCCGGTGAGACAGAGCTGCGCCGCGCCCGTCGTCGGATCGTAGCAGGTGTAGCCGTTATCCGACAGCGGACCGCCCGCTTTGCCCATGTAGCCGATCGGCGACACGGCGCCGTAGGCGCTGGAGTTGTTGAAGCGGATGACGCTCGCCGTCGTGTAGTTGCCGTCGATGCTTAGCAGGTTCTGTGCGTTGATCTGATCCTGGAAGTCGAGGGCGCCACCCGAGGTGTGCGTGATCAGCTGGTACTGCGCCGCAAGAGCCGACGGCACGAGCGTGCCGCCGCCGGCGTACGTCGGATCGTTCTGGAGCCAATCCGAGTAGAAGGTGTAGCCGTAGGCACGCAGATAAGCCGATTGGCTCAGCGCGTACGTGTACTGCAGCTTCGTGATGCCGGTATCGTTGCGGTTGGAGTTGAGGCTGTTGTCGTTCAACGAGAGTGGCCCGTTGAACGCGTGAGCCGGCGTGCTCGGCGCCATGTAGACACCCGGTGCCTTGATGGACGTCGGGCTCGATGCGATCGGCGTGCCGAACGGCACGTTGTACGCGATGCCGTCGGCGTAGCCGACGTACGTCGGGCCGCAGCCGATGAAGTAGCTCTTCGCATTACAGTTGTAGGGACCGCCGAAGTACGGCGACGCCTGCAGCAGCGCTGCGATTTGACCGGCCGGACCGATCGGGCTCGAACACCCGTTGACCGTCAGGCCCGGACCGAGCGTCTCGGGACCGCAGATCGGCGCGTGGTAGTTCGTGCCGTAGAGCGAGTAGATGAGCTGGTTGTTGCCCGGACCGTAATCGTTCAGGCTTTGATAGAAGTAGTTATTCAGTGCCGAGCCGCTCCAGAGCACCTGAATGTCGTCGCGAAGCCCATTGCGCTTCGGGATGCCCATGTGCAGGTTGATCACGCTCTCGCGATCGGTGATCTGGAACGGGTTGCCGGACGTACCGCTGTAGTACTGCCAGCAGCCCTGGGTCGGGTAGTGGAAGTTGGCCATGCCGGCACTGACCAGCGGACAGACCGGCTTGACGCCTTGGCACGTGAAGAACACGCACGTCGAGCCAACGCCGAGAACCTGGTTGCTGCCGAAGCCGTAGCCGATGCCGTTACCGCTGGTGTTGCCCGAGAAGATGCCTCCGGGCGTACCGTAGCCGGCACCGTTGGAGTTGTCGATGAAGCGGTAGTTCTGGTTGTAGCCGCTCAAACCGACGTAGTAGCTGAAGGTACGATCCGGGGTCGAGCCGCCGAATTCGACCTGCGCTTGATGGTAGTAGGTCGGCGAGCCGATGCCGAGATTCGCGGTTGCGTATCCCGGGTACGTGCCCGTCTTGATGACCTGGTTAACGAAGCCTGCGGTACCGGAGGTCGCGATGCCGGCGGGACCACCGCCGGTGTAGACCTGCAGCTCTTGCAAGCCGAGGCTCGACTCGGTCGAGGAGTTGTAGTTGTCGAACGCGCGGTTGACCGGGATACCGTCGTACTCGAATCCGGTGTAGTACGAGTTCTGGCCGCGAACGTACGCGGCGTTGTAATCCCAGCCGAGGCCGCCCATCGACGTCTGGACGCCGGGGACCGACGCCATAGCCGAATACGCGTTGTTCAGGTTACCGCCGCCGCCGAGTGCCTGTGCGGCAGCCGCCTGCGTCGCGTTAACGCTGTACAAGTCGCTCCCGACGCCGGACTTCACCAGTGAAGAGCCGGCAGACGAGGTGACCCGCGCGATCGTCTGGAGCGCCTTGGTCATCGCAAGCGCGACCTGATCGGTCTGGTCGGCGAAAACCGTGTTGCCCGGATAGGCGATCGGTTGATATCCCTCTTTGGTGAGGTTAACCGTATAGGTATCTGGGGAGAGCGAGAGGATGACAAAGTGTCCTCCCGCGTCCGTCGTCGCGGTACGAGTTCCCGAAGGTGCGACTGCCTGCACTTGCACGCCGGCAATTGGTGCACCGCTCTGGTCCTTGATGATGCCCGCCATGTTTCCGGTGACGCCTGCCAGTGCCCATGTTCCCTGGAAGAAGAACGTCACGAGTAACGAAGCGGCCACGACCGCACGACGGAGGGTTCGATGTGAACTCATAGTTCGTTTAACCCTCTATCGTCAATGAGTTGTCAAAGCGCGAGCCGCACCGGGAAGCCCCCGGCCGAGGTGGCCTAAGGAGTTTCACGGAGTGACCCACGGCCCAAGGATTTCCTCAGGAATGGGTCGGTTCCTTTAGGGGGCCTTAAGGGAAGGCGGACGGCGCCGAGGGGGCGATTTGGGACCCTCCGACCCGGGGCCAGGGACCGGCGGCTAGGCCCGGGCGGCGAGCCGCTCGAGGAGCAGCCCGGGGATCTCCGAGGGGCGTTCGGCGACCGGGACCCCGGCGGCCCGGAAGGCCGACACCTTGCTTTGGGGAGTGCCGAAGTTGCCGGAGATGATCGCCCCGGCATGGCCGAGGGACTTGCCCGCAGGGGCGTTGCGTCCGCCGATAAAGGCGACGACCGGCAGCTCGGGGAGGTGCTCGGCGACGAAGGCCGCGGCATCCTCCTCGTCCGAGCCGCCGATCTCCCCGCAGATCACGATCGCATCGGTCGCAGGGTCGTTCTTGAACTCCCGCAGGCACTCGACGAAGGTCGTGCCGATGATCGGGTCGCCCCCGACCCCGACGCAGGTAGACTGGCCCAGCCCGGCCCGGGTGAGGAGATCCACCACTTCGTAGGTCAGCGTCCCCGAACGGGAGACCACGCCGACGCTGCCTTCCTTGAAAACGTGCCCGGGCATGATGCCCACCAGCGCGCGCCCCGGCGAGATCAGCCCGGGGCAGTTCGGGCCGATGATCCGCATGCCGGCCGTCGTGCCGACCACTTTGAGGGTGTCGTGAACCGGCACGCCCTCGGTGATGCAGACTGCGAAGGTGATGCCGGCGTCGTAGGCCTCGTAGAGGGCGTCGGCGGCGAAGGGCGGCGGCACGAAGATGCAGGTGTGGGTCGCGCCGGTCGCTTCGACGGCCTGCTTGACCGTATCGAAGACCGGCAGGCCCTGCGGCGTCTTCTGCCCGCCTTTGCCCGGCGTCACGCCGCCGACCAGATTCGTCCCGTACGCGGCCATGCGCGCCGTGTGATACGAACCTTCGGCTCCGGTGATGCCCTGGACGATCACCTTGCTGTTCTTATCGAGAAAGATGGACATCTATAAACCTTTCACCAACGTTCGCTTGACCTCGGCGCGACGCGCAGGGCCGTTCGCAGAAGCGCTCGTCGGCGCACCTCGTGTGCGCCTCCTGCTTATACGCTCGCGCGCGGGAGCAAGCTCGGAACGAGTTGCACCTCCTGTGCGGCCGCACGCTCGTCGTAAATTCTGCTTCACGATCCTGCGCGTCACGCCGAGGCCAAGCGAACGGCTTCGCGGGCGCCTTCGTCCATCGTTTCGACGGGTGTCATGTTGGCTTCGGCGAGGATGCGGCGCCCTTCTTCTTCGTTGGTGCCCGTCAAGCGGATCACGAGCGGGATCTTGCGCGAGGTCGTTTGCGCGATTGCGTCAACGATGCCGCGCGCGACCTCGTCGCCGCGCGTGATGCCGCCGAAAATGTTGATGAACAGCACCTTCGCGCCGGTGTTGTTCACCACCAGCTCGTAGCAGTTTCGCACGCGCTCGGCGTTGGCGCCGCCGCCGACGTCGAGGAAGTTGGCGATTTGCCCGCCGGCGTTGTCTACGGCGTCCATCGTGGCCATCGCGAGACCCGCGCCGTTGGCCATCGTGCCGACCGTGCCGGGGAAGCGGCGAAAATTGCGAATGCCGACGCCCGCCCGCACGGCGAGCTGCTCGTCTTCGTCCAGCGGCAGCGCTTTCTGCCACTGCGCGAACTCCGGCGTGCGAAACAGCGCGTCGTCGTCCAGCTCGACCTTTGCATCCGAGGCGATGACGCGGCCGTCGGCGGTCAGCGCGAGAGGATTGATCTCGACGAGCTTCGCGCCGTAGCGGAAGAACAGGTCGTAGAGCGCGCCGGCGATTGCGGGGAAGGCTTTGCGGTAGCCGGGATCGAGCTGCGCGCCGAAGGCGAGCTCGCGCCCGATGAACGGCGAGTACCCGATCGCGGTATCTACGTAGAACTTGACGATGGATTCGGGATGGTTATCGGCGACTTCTTCGATGTCCATGCCGCCGAAGCGGCTGACGATGAAGACCGGCTTGCGCGCGGCCCGGTCGATCGTAATCGCGCAGTACGCTTCCTTCGCGATCTCCAGCTTCTCTTCGACGAGCAGCGAGTTGATCGGCTCGCCGGCCGGGTTCTGCCGGTTGGGCGGCATCGGCGTCGCCAGAATCTCCTGCGCAACGCTGCGCCCCGCGGCGCCGCCGGCTGCCATCTTGATCTTACCGGCCTTGCCGCGCCCTCCCATCAGCACCTGCGCCTTGATCACCCACTCGCCGGGCTCGCGCTCCAGAAAGCTCGCGACGGCGCCGGCGTCGTGCGCGTGGTGACCGCGCGGAACGGGAATCCCCGAGCGCGCGAAAAGCTCCTTGCCCTGGTACTCCATGAGATTCATAGCCGCGCCAGGGTTCGCTCACCATCGAGCCGTCACCCTTGCTAGTTCTGTCGCAGGCTAGTCGAGGCGTCCGAGCAGCGAGCGCGCGATGATTAGCTGCTGTATCTCCGAGGTTCCTTCGTAAATTTCGGTGATTTTTGCATCGCGGTAGTGGCGCTCCACGGCAAACTCCGTCGTGTAGCCGTAGCCGCCGTGTATCTGCACGGCCTCGGCGGCGTGCACGCGCGCCGCGGTGGAAGCGAAGAGCTTCGCCTGGCTCGCGGCCAGCCCGAAGGGACGACCAGCGTCGGCGAGCGCCGCGGCACGATAGGTCAGCATGCGGGCCGCCTCGAGATCGGTCGCCATGCGGGCGATCTTGAACGAGATCCCTTCGAACGCGCCGATCGGCTTGCCGAAGGCAACGCGCTCTTTGGCAAACGCCACGGACTCGTCGAGGCACGCGGCGAGGATGCCGATCGCCTGCGCCGCGATGCCGATGCGGCCGGCGGTCAGCGCCGACATCGCGTTGCCGAAACCGGTACCCTCGTCGCCGATGAGCGCGTCCTCGCCGACCGCGACGTCGTCGAACGCGAGATCGCAGGTGTTGCTCGTATGTATGCCCAGTTTTTCGGTGACGCGCTCGACGGTTATGCCCGCAACGCTCGGCTCGACGAGAAACGCGCTCACGCCCTTTGCGCCGGGGCCGCCGGTGCGAAACATCCCCATCACGACGCCGGCGTAACTGCCGCTCGTGCACCACTGCTTGCGCCCGTTGAGCGCGTAGCCGCCGGGAGTGCGCCGCGCCGTGGCGCGAATGTTCGCCGCATCCGATCCCGCATCCGATTCGGTCAGCGCAAACCCCGCGATGACGTCGCCGGTTGCAAGCTCGCGCAGCCACCGATCCTTCTGCCGATCGCTGCCGAGCTTGGCGATCGCCGAGCAGATCATCGAATGCACCGAGATCGTGACCGCCGTTCCCGCATCCACGCGCGCGAGCTCTTCGATGGCAAGCGCGTACGCGACGTAATCGGCCGCGCTGCCGCCGTACTCTTCGGGAACGAGCATGCCCATGATCCCGGCGGCGGTGAGCTTACCGTACAGCTCGCGCGGAAAGACGTGCTTTCGATCCCACTGCTCGACGTGCGGCGCGATCTCGCGCTGCGCGATCTCCGCCGCAAGCGCGCCGACCGCGCGCTGCTCGTCGGTGAGCTCGAACTGCGCCTGGCGGGTAATCACCCTTCGACTCCCCCTTCGACGGAGCTTGTCCTGAGCGTACTCGAAGGACTCAGGGTGACACGAGGGTTTCTAGCGGAGCTGATTTTGTTCAGGTCAAGGCGCCGAGGGCCGAAGTTTACTATGGTAAACGAGGCCCGAGGCAACGCAGACATGGACAAAATCAGACCGCTACGAGAAGCGCGTCGCCTTGGCCGCCCCCCGAGCATATCGCCGCAATCCCCAATCCGCCGCCGCGCTTGCGCAGCTGATTGATGAGCGTGCCGACGATGCGCGCGCCCGATGCGCCGATCGGATGGCCCATCGCGACCGCTCCACCGAACTTATTGATCCCGATCTCGTCGATGGCGAGCCGGCGCGCCGAGGTGATCGCGACGGCAGCGAAGGCTTCGTTGATCTCCCAAACGGCGATGTCCGAAACGCTCAACCCGGTGCGATCGAGCAGCTTGCGCGCCGCCATCGCGGGGGTGAGGCTGATGTAGGGCGAGTCCCAGGCGATCGTCGCGTGCTCGACGATCGTCGCAAGCGGCTCGTAGCCGCGCTCGGCGGCCCACTGCGCGTCGGCGAGCACCAGGGCTGCGGCCCCGTCGTTCACGCCGGGGGCGTTGCCTGCCGTCACCGTGCCGCCGCGCTCGAGCGGCCGCAGCTTCGCCAGCGACTCCACGTTCGCGTCGGCACGCACGGCTTCGTCGCGATCGACGACGGCGTGCGGCACGTCTCCCGTCACGAACGGCGCGTAGGCTTCGTACTCGAGCGTGAATTCGTTCGAGGGCTCGTGATCCCAGATCGTCGAGGCAGCACCGGCCGCAACGGGAACGCGGATCTTTCCTTGGCGCGGCAACGCATCTACGAGGACTTTGTCCTTCGCCTTCGACGCAACGCGTACCGGAACGATTTCGTCGGCGAAGTGGCCCGCGGCGTGCGCCGCTGCCGCGCGGCTGTGGCTTGCGAAGGCGAACGCGTCCTGCTCTTCGCGCGTGAGACCCAGCTCGTTGGCAACCTTGCTTCCCTGCGTCGCCATCGTCATCGGAAAATACTGATCCCAGAGACCGTCGTAGATCATCGCATCCACGAGCGCCCCGTCACCGAAGCGATAGCCCCAGCGGGCATCGCGCAAGAGGTAGGGCGCGTTCGACATGGACTCCATGCCGCCCGCGGCAACCACGGCGTTCGCGCCCGCATTGATGGATCGCATTGCGTTGACGACCGCCAGCATGCCCGAAGCGCAAACCTTGTTGATCGTGTCGGCGGTCACGGTCTTGGCCAGCCCCGACTTGAAGAGCACCTGCCGTGCGGGGTTCTGCCCGGCGCCGGCTTGGAGCACTTGGCCGAACGAGACGTGCTCGATCTCGGAGGGATCGATCTTCGCGCGCTCGATGGCCGCGGTGAGGGCCACGGCGCCAAGCGTGGTGGCGGAGAGCGGAGCGAGCGCTCCCCCGAGTTTTCCGAACGGCGTGCGCGCCGTCGCAAGCACGACGGCCTTAGAGTTCCCAATATTCATGCTGCGGTAATTCTCTGGAGAGGCGCAAAGGCCTAGTGGCGCGCCACGACCGGACAACTGTCGCACTCGAACTGGATCGTCGAGTGCGCGATGCCGAAGTGCTCCTGCAGGCAGGCGTCTATCTCGCGCAGCACCTGCGCCGCCTCGCTCAAACGCCGGTCGTCCAGGAGCACGTGCGCCGAAAGCGCGTGGGAGCCGCTTCCGATCGACCAAACGTGAAGGTCGTGCACCCCGGCAACGCCGCCGATCCGCTCGAGGTGCCGGGTAAGGTCGACTGCGTCTACGTCCGCCGGCACGCTTTCGAGCAGCACGTGGGTCGCATCCCGAAGGACGCGCCCGACGCCCACGACGATGATCGCCGCCACGAAGAGCGAGAGGGCCGGGTCGATCCAGGCGGCGTGCGTCACCGCGATCGCGATGCCGCCGAGAACGACCGCAACGGCACCCAGCGCATCGCCGAGCACGTGGAAGAGCGCCGCCCGCACGTTGAGGTCGCTGCCACCGTCGCGGTGCAGCAGCAGCCCCACGCCGCCGTTCACGGCCAGGCCCACGCACGCGACGACCGTCATGATCGCCGCGTGAGGCTCGACCGGCGCGGCAAAGCGACGCACGGCCGCATAGACGATCACGACCGTCGCGACGAGCAGCAGCGTTCCGTTTAGCAACGCGCCGAGCACTTCGATCCGGCCGTATCCGAACGTCCGGCGCGGATCGGCGGGACGCTGCGCGCCGATCGAAGCGACCAGTGCCAAGCCGAGAGCGAACACGTCCATGCAGACGTGCGTCGCGTCGCTCGTAAGGGCTAAACTTCGCGAAACCGCGCCGCCCCAGAACTCGAGCAGCGCAACCGCCGCGGTCGCTGTCAGGGCCAGCACCAGCCGGCGGCGCACCGACGCGCCTTGCCGTTCTACGATTTGAACGCCCGCAGCGCGAGCAGCGCGAGCATCGCGCCGAAGATCGTAAACGTGTGGCGCTCGGCCGTCGCCACGACCGATCCCTGCCAGGCGCCGTTGCCGTCGGGCAGGGGTTCGAGTTGCGGAACGACGCGCGGCACGCGTTCGCAGTACCGATCGAAGGCTTCTCCAAACTGTTTGCGCAGGAAGCCTTCCTCGTGCGGCACGATCGCCGCGTACACGGCGAACATCGCCGCCAGCGAGCCGAAGACGAGCGCGTTGCGCGCCGGCGCGGCGTTGTTCCCGGTAAAAGCGACGGCGAATCCGGCCGCGGTAATGAAGTTGCCGAGATACAGCGGATTGCGCACGTAGGCGTAGGGCCCGGCCGTCACGAGCTTCGGCGCGGTCACCACGTCGTGGCGCGTCGTGACGCCGGAGTACCCGACCGCCCAGCAGCGCAGGAGCTCGCCCGCAACCGCCAACGGAACGCCCAGTAGGATACTCAACCCGCTCGGTTTGCCGAACGCGACCAACGCGGCGGCGGGAAGCGCGAGCAGCAGTCCGCGATTCTTAAAGACGAAGGCTTGGAGTTGCTCTGCGTTCGGATCGGCCACGAATCGCCTTTATGACGTTACCGACCGATTTCCCGCGCCGCGGCGTCCTCGTAGACGTCGCGCAGCGAGCGCACGAGCGGTACCTGCGGGCTCCAGCCGGTTTGCGCCCGCAGTTTCTCCGAGCTGCCGACGGAGACCGGCGTCTCGCCGGAGCGAACGAGCGCCGCGTCTTCGACGACCTCGACGGGGACGCGCGCGATCAGGATCAGCTCGCGCAGCACGTCGCGAATCTTGACGGCCTTGCCGCTGCAGACGTTGTAGATTTCGCCCGGCTCGCCGTCGCGTGCGAGCGCGACGTATGCCGCGACGACGTCGCGCACGTCGAGGAAATCGCGCGCCGTATCGAGGTTCCCCACCGAGAGTCTCGGCGGGCCGCCCGCGGCGATGCGCGCCAACTGCGCGGCCAGCGAGGCCGTCACGAAACGCTCGCTCTGGCCCGGGCCGATGTGATTGAAGGCGCGCGCGACGACGACGTCGAGACCGAGGCTGCGCGATTCGCCGAGCAGGATCGCTTCGGCTGCGGCTTTGCTCGCGCCGTATGGATTGACCGGACGCACGTCGAGCGTTTCCCGCAGCGGAAGCTCCCGCGCGTCGCGCCGCCCGTAGACCTCGGCCGAACTCGTAAAGACGATGCGCGGAGGGCGGGCGCAGGCCCGCACCGCTTGCGCGAGGCGCGCCGTTCCCATCGCGTTGACGTCGTACGTCCGCATGGGAGACGCGAGCGAATCGGGAACGAAACTGAGCGCCGCGAGATGGAACACGACCGTCGGGGTACATGCGTCGAGCATCGCTGCGATCGCCGCGGCATCGCTCAGATCGAGCCCGACGAAGCCATCCCCGCTCTCGTTCGGGCCGCCGCACGCCAGCACCGCGGCGCCCTCGCGTTCCAGCGCGTCTACGAGGTGGCGGCCGACGAACCCGCTCGCGCCGGTAACCAGCGCTCGCACGATGGCGCCCTTTCTACGCGCGCGTTCGCGCGGAGAGCCGGTCGAGATCGGCTTCGACCATCATCGCCACCAGGCGCTCGAAGGTCACCTCGGGCGTCCAGCCCAACTCGCGTTGCGCCTTGCTCGCATCGCCGACGAGCAAATCCACTTCCGCGGGACGAACGAACTTCGGATCTACGACGACGTAGCGCTCGAACGAACCCAAACCCGCGGCCTCGAAGGCGATGCGCACGAAGTCGCGCACGCTGTGGGCGCGGCCCGTCGCAACGACGTAGTCGTCCGCCCGTTCCTGCTGGAGCATGCGCCACATCGCGCGCACGTAGTCTCCGGCGAATCCCCAGTCGCGCCGCGCGTCCAAGTTTCCGAGCCGCAGTTCCTTCGCAAGCCCGAGCTTGATGCGCGCGACGCCGTCGGAGATCTTGCGGGTGACGAACTCCTTTCCGCGCCGCGGACTCTCGTGGTTGAAGAGCATCCCGCTGCACGCGAAGAGCCCGAACGATTCGCGGTAGTTGACGGTGATCCAATGCCCGTACACTTTGGCCACGCCGTAGGGGCTGCGCGGATAGAACGGCGTCGCTTCGGTCTGCGGCGACTCGACGACCTTGCCGAACATCTCGGAGCTCGAGGCTTGGTAAAAGCGGATCGCCGGATCCACGTGGCGGACCGCTTCGAGCACGCGCGTCACGCCCAGCGCGGTGAACTCGCCGGTAAGCACCGGCTGGCTCCACGACGCCGGAACGAACGACTGCGCGGCGAGATTGTAGATCTCGTCGGGGCGGATCTCGCTAACGAGCGACGTGATCGAGCTCTGATCGAGCAAGTCGCCGGAGACGATCTCGATGTCGTCCACGATGTGCTCGATGCGTTCGTGGACTTCGGTGCTCGTGCGCCGCGTCATGCCGACGACGCGATAGCCCTTGTCGAGCAGAAGCTCGGCCAGGTACGAACCGTCCTGGCCGGTGATGCCGGTGATCAGCGCGGTCTTCTGCAACGCGGCTCTACCGTTGCGCCGCGGCGCGCAGGCGCTCGTCGAGCCTGGTCGCGATGAAGGCGGCGACCTCGCTGGGAAGCGTGCCGCGGCCGAAGCCGGCGTCG
The DNA here is from genome assembly GCA_963790985.1 of Vulcanimicrobiota bacterium. GTDB lineage: Bacteria > Vulcanimicrobiota > Vulcanimicrobiia > Vulcanimicrobiales > Vulcanimicrobiaceae > Cybelea. The sequence continues at coordinate 77,748 of CAWBQB010000003.1, read as the reverse complement.
TAGCCGAGCTCGGTCGCCATGCGGTTGGTCACGCGCGGGCCGCCGCAGATCAGCACGACGTCGTCGCGTATTCCCTCCGCCTCGAGCAGCTCGCTCAGCGCGGTGAAGTTTTTCACGTCGCTGCCCTTCTGCGTGACCGCCTGCGAAGCGAGCAGCGCGTCCATCCGTTTCTCCTTGGCAAAGCGCACGAGCTCCTCGACGGCGACCTGGCTGCCGAGATTGCTGGTCTCGAACGCGTGGTAGCGCTCCAGGCCGTAATCTCCCTTATATCCCTTCATGTTGAGGATCGCGTCTATGCCGACGGTGTGCGCGTCGGTTCCGATGCAGGCCCCGGCGACGCGTATCTTGCGCCCGATGCGCTCGGCGACGAACGCATCCACCTCTTCCATGGACATCGCGTGCTCGCGCGCCGAAGGGACCTTGACGGCATCCGCGTCGACGCCGTGCGTCGTGCTCCCGTAGACGACGAAGAACGAAAAACCGGTCGCGATCCGGCGCCCGTCTACGACCTGCACGTCGCGCAGGCCCATCTTGCCGGCGAGCTGGCGCGCGACTTCGTCGGCCGCCTCGCTCCACTCGAGCGGCAGCGTGAACGAAAGCTGCACCTTGCCGTCGTCTTGGGTGTCGCCGTAGGGTTTGACGACGTGGCTCACACCGCCACCGCGCGCGCCGGCCCGAGCGCCTCTTCGAACGGATTGAAGTAACCGGGAGCGCGCTGGAAGACGCCGTCGAAGCCGCGGCCGCCCTCGGGCGAGCGCGAGACGTCGGCGAAGACCGCATCTTCGATGGCGCGCATCAGCCCCATCTCCGCGACGCGCTGCAACAGGCTCTCGCACTCGGAAAGCACGCTCTGCGCCCGGCGCTCGATCTTGCCGCCCGGCCGCAGTACGATCTCGTCGCCCAGATGTCTGGCGGCGTTCATGACGTAGCGCGCGTTCTCCAGCGAGAGCGCGCGGTCGCCGAGGAACGGCGTGTGGATCGCTTCGGTCGGCATTCCGCAGAGGTGGATCGTCTGACCGGTCGCGACCGACGTGAGATTGAACATCGCGTCTATGAGATGCCCTTTGAAGATGTCGCCGGTCATGTGCTTGGTCGGCGGCATGTACTTCAGCGGCGCTTCGGGGAAGATCTCGCGCGCAAGCTGCGCCTGCGCGAGCTGGTAGAGAAAGCTGTCTTCGACGTCCGGATCGATCTCGTATGCGTCGCCCAAGCCGATCTGGCGATCCGGAAGCCCCGCGCGGTGCGCGAACTCTTCGTTGATGAACTGCGACGCCAAGACCGCCGGCGCTTGGCTTACCGCGTCGGCCGTCGTGAGGTAGTTGTCCTCGCCGGTGTTGATGATGATGCCGGAGAAGGCGTTGAGCATCCGGCTGAAGTGCTGGTCTACGAACGTCCGCTGCATGTTGATGTCGCGGAAAAGAATCCCGTACATCGAGTCGTTGAGCAGCATGTCGAGGCGCTCGATCGCAGCCATCGCCGCAATCTCGGGCATGCACAGGCCGCTCGCGTAGTTCGTGAGCATCACGTAGCGCCCGAGCTTCTCGGAAACCTCGTCGAGGGCGGCGCGCACGATGCGGAAGTTCGCCTGCGTCGCGTACGTGCCGCCGAATCCTTCGGTCGTCGGCCCGAACGGGACGAAATCGAGCAGCGACTGCCCGGTCGAACGAATGACCGCGACGATCTGCGCGCCGGCCTCGGCGGCGGCGACGGCCGCGGTGCGGTCTTCGTAGATGTTGCCGCTGGCGACGATGACGTAGAGCAGCGGCGGCGCGAGCTGCGGCAGGCGTTCGAGCATCGTTGCGCGCTCGTCGCGCTGCACTGCCAGGCGCGCGAGCGCGGCGTCCACGTGCGGGCGCAGCGCGCCGCGAGCCGCGGCCTCGGGCGTCTGCGAAAATTCTTCGACGCGGTACTTCCCGACCGCGATCGCCTCACCCAACGCGGCCGGCTCGAGCCCGGTCTCCGCCAGCGCCTTGCCAAAGGCGATCGCCACCCCGGCCGCGCGCTCGTGCGCGGGCAGAGCGTCGAGGATGGCGTTAGGCAACGGCACCTCGGTCGGGGTAACGCCGTCTACGCCGAGCAGGCGAAGCACGGCCCGTTCCACCGAAACCGTCGAATGCGCGGCAATGAACGCCGCTACCGGCGAGACGATCGCGGCAGCCAGCTCCCGGCAGCGATCGACGCCGGATCGGTCGATTCGTAGCTCCATCGTGCCGTCTATCTTACTCCGAGCCCGAGATAGGCGGCAATTCCGGCGCGCCAGGAGGGCATCCGGATGCCGAGGCTGCCGAGCTTTTCGCCGGCAAGGGCCGAGAAGCGCGGCCGCACGGCAGGCGCTTTCCACTGTTCGGCGGAGATCGGCTCGACGGGAACGTCGAGGCCGGACTGCGTCAGCGCCTCGCGTGCGAAATCGTACCAGCTCACGGCGCCGTCGTTGACCGCATGGACGAGGCCGTAGGCGCCGGTGTCCACCAGCCGCCGCAGCGCGTCCGCAAGGTCTCCGGCAAAGGTCGGCGAGGCGACGACGTCGGCCACGACGCGCACGCTGCGCCCCGCGCGCGCCTCCGCGACGACCCGGTCGACGAATGCGGGCCGGCGCTGGGGCTCGTCCGATTCACCGTAGATGCCGCAGGTGCGCACGACGAACGATCGCCCGGCCAGCCGCTCGACGAGATACTCGCCGGCGAGCTTGGAGACGCCGTACGCCGAGAGCGGGTGCGGCGCGTCGTCCTCCCGATACGGACGATCGGAAGTGCCGTCAAAGACGTAATCGGTGCTGATCGTGACGAAGACGATGCCGGCGTCGCGCGCGACGCGCGCCGCCGCGCCGACCGCAACTGCGTTCACCTCGAAGGCTCGCTGCGTTTCTTCCTCGCAGCGATCCACGTCGTGAAAGGCGGCCGCATTTACCAGCACGTCGGGACCGACGCGTTCGACGGCGTCGCGCAGCCGTCCGGTGCGTTCGAGCGCCACCTCCGCGTGCGGCGGCGCGACGATCTCGCAATCGCTCCAACGCCGGCGAATCGCGCTCCCGAGCCGTCCCGAGCCGCCGATTAAGAGTACGCGCCTCACATGGTGGACCGCCGTCCCGTCGCGCGCCGCTGCACTGCGAGCGAGACGGCGACGGCGCACGTCGCAACCGCGTTGCCGACGACCATGATCTCGACCACGGTTCCCAGCGACGGGTGAATGAAAACGATCGCCGCAAGCGTCCCGAGCGTGCAGATCAGCAGCGGGACGGTGAAGGCGAGGCGATGGGTCGCTATGCCGTAGTAGGTCAACGCGTTGGTCAACGCCAGGAAGACCATCGCGAAACCGTACGTCACCAGCAGCGGCGAGGCACCATCGAAGGCGCGCCCGACGAGCGCATGCAGCACGTCCATGCCGAAGAAGCGGAAGACGCACAGACCTCCGACGGCCATCACCGCGAACATGGCCAGGCTGGTCATCAAAACTTCGCGCGTCTGCGCGCCGCGGGCGTGCCGGTCGGCGGCCTGCGGCAAGAGCACCGTCGGGACGAAGCCTACCATATACAGCAGTATCTTGCCGCCGAGCGACGCGGCCGAATAGAGGCCGGCATCCTGCGCGTTGAAGTAATGCTTGACGAGCACGACGTCGGCCGAGCCCATGAGCGCCATCGCGATCGTCGCGGCGGCCGCGCCCGCGCCGGCATTAAGAATTCGCCGCCAATCGTAACGGACTCCCGCAGGCTGCGAGGATGCGTACCGTCGCGACAACCGCACGACGAGGTAGACGAGCGCGAAGAGCGGCCCCAACACGAAGCCGGCGATGCCGCCGCCCAATCGCAGGCCCAGTGCGACGAGCGCGACGATGCCGGTAACCTTTGCGATGCCTTCCAGCGCGTTGGAGATTGCGTAACCGCGGAAGTCCTGCGTTCCTTGCGCGACCGCGCGCAACGCGCTCAAGAAGAGCGTGGCGCTTGCGAGCAGACCTACGAACGGCACCGACCACGCGGGCACGTGGAGAAAGCGGGCGAACGGGATCGCGCCCAGCGTCGCCACGCCGAGATAGATGAGTCCGAGCTTCGCGAACCCGCCGGCGACGCCGTCGGTGAGTCCGCGCAGATGCCGGTCGTCGTGAAGCGCGCGAAACTCAGCCGCGAGCTGCGCCACCACGGGTGCGACGAAAGCCGCAGGCAGCGCGGCGATCGCCGCAGCATTAATCAGCGCGTACAGCTCGCCATACGTCGCAACGCCCAGCTTACGGCTGGCGACGGCATGGGCCACGAAACCGCACACGTTGAGAACCATGCTCGCCGCAAAGACGAGGAGGCTCTGCTTAACCATGTTGCTCGCGCGCAGCCGTTCGAGTCCGCGCCGGAGCATCAACGTGCCCGGTGGACTCACGCTGCCGTTCATAGAACGCTCGTTCTCATGGAAGTCGAGCAATTACCTCTTAGCGGCGCTCTGCTGCTGGCACCGCGCATATTTCCCGACGAGCGAGGCCTTTTCAGGGAACTCTACTCGTTCGAGCGATACCGCCGGCACGGTGTCGAGGACGCGTTCGTCCAGGACAATCTCTCCGTTTCCCGCCGCGATGTCCTGCGCGGCCTGCACGGCGACGCTCAAATGGCGAAGCTCGTCGGCGTGATCCGAGGCAGCGCCTTCGACGTCATCGTGGATCTGCGCCTCGGAAGCCCCACGTATCGCCGCTGGTTCGGAACGACGCTGCGCGCGGAAGAAGGGCGCCAGATCTACGTGCCGCGCGGCTTTCTCCACGGCTTTCTTGCCTTGGAAGACGATACGATGCTGGCCTACAAGCAGAGCGCGCCCTACGACGCGGCACGCGAGTTCTCGGTCGCTTGGAACGATGCGGATCTGGGAATCGAATGGCCGCTCGGCGCCCGCAGCCCGATCCTCTCGCCCCGCGACGCAGCCGGCCCCGCCCTGCGCTCGGTGCGGCCCGCGTAACAAACGCCGTCGAGCCGAGGTAAGAGCCGCCAGAGGAACCGAATCGAGGGGAGATGGCATTCCGTGATCAGAGCGACGAAGCTCTGGTGCGGCGGGTGCGCTCCGGGGAAAGGGAGGTCTTCGGCGTGCTCGTCGATCGCTACAAACGCGGCATAGCGAACTTCATCGGCGCAACCGTTCGCAATCCGTCGGAAACAGCCGATCTATCGCAGGAAACTTTCCTGCGAGCCTACGCGCATCTCGGAACGTTCAATCCCCAGCTCGGAAAGTTCTCCACGTGGATCTATCAAATTGCGCGAAACGTGATTCGCACCCACCTCGCAAAGTCGCTGCGCGGGCCGCAGCTTGCGGAGCTGCCGCAGGAGCGAACGCTCGAGAGCTCGCTTGCCGACACGTCGCGCGAGTCGGACCCGGCCGGCGGCGTACTCCGCCAAGAAGCCGAACGCGAGCTGCGCGCCGCGCTTGCGGAGCTCCCCGAGCGCACGAGAACGGTCTTGGCGCTGCGCTACTTCGACAACATGGAATATCAGACGATCGCGAGCACGCTCGGCCTATCGCTGGGCAACGTGAAAACGCTCATCCACCGCGGCAAGATCGCGCTCACCAAGAAGATGCGCGAGCGCGAAGCGCGCGCCGCGGATGCGCCGGTAAAGGGAGGGTCGGATGCGCTGCTCGTCGTGTGAGCCGCTGCTCGCGGCGTACCTCGAAGCCTCGCTGCGCCCCAGACCGGCGCGCGACGTCACCGCGCACCTGCACGATTGCCCGCACTGCGACGGCCTCTTGGCCGAACTCCGCGTGATCGACGCGCTTCTCACGACGGCGCGCCCGCCGGGCAACGTCGGCGCCGACTTTACCGCAACGGTCGTCTCGGCGACGCCCGCCTCGCCGCCGCGTTCGCCGCGAGGCGTCCCGCTCTGGCTGCCCGTTCTGCTCTATCTCGCAATCGCGTGGGCGCTTGCGGGCGTGGCAGTAATGCGTTTCGGCAGTCTAGCCGCACCGCTTTCCGCCCTAGGCGGCTGGGAACATCGCGCGGCGGCGGCAATCGGCGCCGTCACGCGCGCCCTGGCTCCGGCGACGCCGGCCGCCGCCGCGGCGGTGACGGCCGTGCTGTTGGTTGACCTTCTTCTCCTGGGCGCGATGCTCTACGCCTATCGCCGCGTACGCCCGCGGCTCGCGGTCTATCTCGCGCGGGGGCCCCGCCCGTGACGGCCCGCCGAGCCCTGCTCCTCGCCGTCTTTGCAGGCGCGCTCGCGCTGGCGGCCGCGCCGGCCCGAGCCGATACCCAAGTGGTGGACCACGGCGGGACGTACTTCGGCTCGGTCGTCGTCGAACCGGGACAGGTGGTGGACGGCGACCTCACGGTGATCTTCGGCGACGTGATGATTGCGGGCATCGTCGAGGGCGACGTCAACGTCGTCGGCGGAACGGTCTCGGCGCGCCCGGGCGCGGTCGTCACCGGCCGCGTCAATCAAATCGGCGGCGACGTGACGCAGGCCGTCGTGCCGTGGCTGCCGAGCGACTCGGCCTTTAGTCCGTTCGTTCCGGATCACCGGATGCTGTGGCGGCTCTCGTGGAATCTGCTCGCGCTGCTGGTGTTCCTCATCTTCCCGCTGCGGACGCGCATGGTCTTGGATCGCCTGGAGCGCCACCCCGGCCTTTCGGCCGCCGCCGGCGTGATCGGGTGCGTCGCAATCATTCCGCTGGCGGTGCTGCTGGCCATCACGATTCTGCTGATTCCGCTGATCTTTCTCGAGTTCGTCTTCGTGCTTGCGAGCGTCTTCCTCGGAACGGCGGCGCTCGCGCTTCTCGTCGGGCGGCGTCTTTGCGAACTGGTCAGCCCGTCCACCACGCCCTCGCCGCTCGTGGCGCTCCTGGTCGGCATCGCGCTGATCACCGCCGGCGAGCTGGTGCCGGTCGTCGGAACGCTCGTCCTCATCTTCGTCGGCCTGATCGGCTTAGGCGCGACGATCCTCTCCTTCGCCGGCGATTCGCTCACCGGCCCGGCCCTCGCCGCGCAGCCGTCCCCGCCGCGCGCCCCGCTTAGCGGACCTCCGATGGCTGCCGGCTAAGAAACGGCCATGCCGACCGTCTCGCGAGCCGCGAAGTTCGCCGAGCGCACCGCTCGCCTTCGCGCGTCAACCATCCGCGAGATGCTCAAGGTCACGCAGCAGCCCGACGTAATTTCGTTCGGCGGCGGACTCCCGGCGCCCGAACTCTTCCCGACGGCGGGGATCGCCGAGGCGGCGCGCACCGTCATGGAGCGCTACGGCCCCGCCGCGCTGCAGTACAGCGTCACCGAAGGCATCCCGGAGATGCGCGGGTGGGTCGCCCGGCGTCTGAACCGCCGCTTCGGCACGACCCTCGAAGCCGAGAGCGTCTCGATCGTCAACGGCTCGCAGCAAGGGCTCGATCTCGTCGGAAAAGTCTTTCTCGACCCTGGCGACCACGTCGTCCTGGAGGACCCGTCGTACCTCGGCGCGATCCAGGCGTTCGATGCCTATCAAGCGCGCTACCTCACCGTAGACACCGACGAAGACGGCCTGATTCCCGAGTCGCTCGAGCGGGTGCTCGAGCACGCCGATCCGTTCCCGAAGTTTCTCTACCTGGTCCCCAACTTCCAGAACCCGACCGGACGCACGCTGTCTGCCAAGCGGCGCGAAGCCGTCGTCGCCATCTGCGAGCGCTTCGATTTGCCGATCGTCGAGGACGACCCATACGGCGAGCTTCGCTTCGAGGGGACCGATCTGCCCTCGCTGATATCCCACTCGACCTCCGCACCGATCATCTACCTCGGCACCGGAAGCAAGATCATGGCGCCGGGCATGCGGGTCGCGTGGCTGGTGATCGAGGACGCGGAGATCCGCGAGAAGGTCGTCCTTGCCAAGCAGGGCGCCGATCTGCACAGCGGGACCTTCGCGCAGTACGTCTTCCACGAATACGCCAACGGCGGCGACGCCTTCGACGCGCACGTTCGCCGCATCGCGGAAACCTACGCGCGCCGGCGGAGCGTCATGGCGGAAGCGCTCGCGGAGTTCTTACCCGCAGGCGTAAGCTTCACGCGCCCGCAGGGCGGCATGTTCCTCTGGGTGACGGTTCCCGGGGTGGACACGACCGAGCTGCTGCGCATCTCGGCCGAGTCGAAAGTCGTCTTCGTCCCGGGTGTAAATTTCTATCCCGGACGCAACGTGCACGACGGCATGCGCCTCAACTTTTCCAACGCGTCCGAGAAGAATATACGGATAGGCGTCGAACGGCTTGGCCACGCCATTCGGGCATGCAAACGCTAGAGGAGTTCCACGCGTGACTGAACGCCTGGTCGTCGGCATTTTTCAACAGACTGATGGGAAAGCGATCGAAGCCGCGCTCGCGGCGCAGAACGTTGACTTGAGCAAGGTGAAGGTCGTGAGCACGAACGCGCCCAGCGGCGAACCGTCGAAGCTCACCTTCATAGACGTGGCCAGCGAGATGGAATCGAACTCGCTCTCCGACGACATGACGCAACGAACCGGCGTCCTCAGCGACCCAGGCATGGCCGTTCCCGGCATCAACGCGCCGCCGACGATGCTGGGCGCGTTCGATACGAGCGCGGAAGAGGCGCCGCACTACCTCGACGGGTACGACGTGCCCGACGACGAGGTGGACAACTTCGACGAAGCAATTGCCGAAGGCCGCGCGGTCGTTCTCTACCCCGATCCGGGCGACGCCGCATCGGTCGCCGCCGCATTCAAAGCCGCCGGACTGAGAAACGTCCGAGCCTACTGACCATAAAGCTGCCGGCGATGAGAGCGCTCCTCCTTGCGGGCTTCACGCTCGCCATAGCCGGTTGCTCGTCCACGACGCACTACGACTACTCTCACCTGCCCAACGGCTACCACTGGCGCGCGGTGTACGATCGCGCGACCAACGCCGTCGTCTTCTACGGCCAGGATCCGCTCTCGCGGGATACCGTCTACGTCGGCCCCGACAGCCGGTTTTTCATCTTCCGCCACCCCGGCTCGATTCAGCAACGGGACCTGACGCTGCACTGGATGCCGCACGATGCGAGGTGACGGCCTGCGCGTCCTGATCACCGCCGGCGGGACGGTGACGGCGCAATCGCTCGTCAAGGCGCTGCGAGAGGACGGCCGGACGACGTTCATCGCCGTGGGCGACATGAACCCGCTCAACGCCACGCGCGCCTTCGTAGACGATTTCGTCGAGCTGCCCGCCGCAAGCGCGCCCGATTTTGCCCGGCGCTGCCTCGAAGCCGCCCGGCGGCTGGAGATCGACCTGCTCGTCCCGCTCATCGTCGAAGCCGAGTTTCTGCCGCTCGACGAAGCGCGCGAACGTTTCGAGGCGATCGGCTGCCGCCTGCTGGTGCCGCCGCGAGAGATCTTTCTGCGTACCGGCGACAAGCTCGACTTCGCAAACTTCCTGACCGAGATCGGCGTGCCCGGGCCGGATACGCGTTTGTACGCGCCCGACATGCAAGTCGATCGCTTTCCCGTCTACCTCAAACCGCGCCGCGGCTCCGGGTCCATCGGCACGTCGCGCATCGAGAGCTCGCACTCGCTGCACGAAACGGCCAGCGGCCGCAGCGACCTAATCGTGCAGGAAGCGGTGGACGGCGCGGAGTTCACCGTGGACGCGTTCGCCGCCGAACCCGGCCGCGTCGTCGCAGCGGTGCCGCGCGAGCGAATCGCCATCAAGGCCGGCGTATCGGTGAAGGGCCGCACGTACCGCCACCCCGCAATCGAAGCGATCGTGCGCGACGTCGTCGAGAAGAGCGGCTTACGCGGGCCGGCGAACGTTCAAGGGATGCTGCGCCCCGACGGCAGCTTCTCGATCATCGAGATGAACCCGCGCTTCTCCGGAACGCTCGCGCTCACCACGGCCGCGGGCATCAACTTCGCCTCGCTCACGATCGACATGATCGAGGGAAAGCCGATCGCGAACCTGCTCGGACGGCACGAAGACGGCCTGACGATGATGCGTTACTGGAGCGAAGTTTTCGAAGATAGCGCCGGCAACATCCGCATCGGTACGCCTCTGCAAAAAGCCGTCAGTTAGCCCAGCTCTGCGTCGCCTCGGGCCTCGTTTACCGTAGTAAACTTCGGCCGTCGGCTCCTTGATCTGAACTAACTGGCGGCTTTTTAGTATCTCGTTACTTTTTCTAATAGCTCATGCGGACCCAGCGGTGAGGATTCTCCCGCAGCCATTCCCATTCGCGGCGCAATCCGTCGCGCAGCGACACCTGCGGCGTGAGGCCGAGCACGCGCTGCGCCTTGGCCGTCGAGAGCTGCATGACGGCGAGCTCCGAGGGCAGCCGCATGCGTCCGTCCACGAGCGTGGAGCGTTCGCCGGGCTGCACGTTTTCGTAGAGCGGCTCCAGACCGGTGCCCGCAACTTCGCACGCCAGCTTCGCCAGCTCGACGATTGACGTGGCGACGCCCGTTCCGCCGTTGAAGGCTTGCGCGCCGGGGAGATCGCCGTCCATGCACGCGCGGTGCAGGCGCACGACGTCGTCAACGTAGACGAAATCGCGAAGCTGGTCGCCCGCGCCGAAGATGACGGGCGCCTTACCCTCCGACAACCGCTTGAGAAAGATCGTGAGAACGCGGCCGTACCACTCGCGCGGCCCGTACGTGATGCCGTAGCGCAGCGAGTGCACGGCGAAGCCGTAGTCGTTCGAGAAAACCTGCGCGTACTTTTCCGCAGCCAGCTTGCTCGCGCCGTACGACCAATTCGGGTTGTGCGGACCGCGCTCTTCGTCGCTGGGCGGATCCACCGCCTGGCCGTAGATACAGGCGGAAGACGCGTTCACCACGCGCGCGACGCCGGCGCGGCGAGCGGCCTCCAAGACGTTGATCGTGCCGGCAAGGTTCGTTTGCATGTCTTCGAGCGGATCCTCGAGGCACTTCGTGATCTCGAGCTGCGCCGCTTGGTGCGAGATCGCGTCCTTGCCGCGGGCGGCCGTCGCTATCGCGCCGGCGTCGAGTATGTCGCCTTCGACGATCTCGATCTCGCCCTCGAACGGGGCGAGGTTCTCGCGCAGCCCGCTCGAGAAGTTGTCGAACACCGTGACGCGATGCCCGCACTGCAAAAGATCGCCGACGACGTGCGATCCGATGAACCCGGCGCCTCCCGTGACGAGAACCGCTTTCGACACTACGTCCTCTCTCCTCGCAGACGGCGCCCTGCTGCGGACCATGCGTAGGGCAGCGCGCGCCGCCAAAACTCCAGTCCGAGGGCGAAGTTGATGACCGGGTGGTACAGCCAGGTCGCGCGCCGGTCGCGAACGGCGCCGGCGAGCGCTACGACGGCCGGCCCGAGAACCGAAACGGCGTAGAACGGCCACACGTACGCGCGCAACTTGCGCGACCGCGTCCACGAATCGGCGCGCTGCCAAACCGGCTGCTCGCGGTCCTCGAGACGCTTGGCGATGCGCGGCCCAAACTTGGCAACGAAGTTGCGCAAGCCCTCGACCGTGTGATGCTCGATGCGCGCACCCGCTACGTACGCCACGTCGAAGCCGGCCCGCAGGATGTCCACGATGGGCAGAATGTCGTCCTCTTCCCATCCGGCGCGCCGCGGAGCGTGCGCGCGCACCGTCACGCCCTGCGCGATGGCGACGAGCGGCGGCCGGTCGGGCGGAAACTCGTACACGACGTACGAATCCGTCTTCCGCTTCACGCGGTAGGCGCGGCCGAAGGTCGCCGGCGTTGCGGCATCCGCGTAAAGAAAATGGTTGAACGGATCGGTGAAGTCGTTGATGTAGCGCGTCGCCAGGTTGTCTTCGCTCGTGCTGACGACTCGGGGCACGGCGGCGTATATCTGCGGATCGGCGAACGGCTCGACGATGCGCCGCGTGAAGTCGCGCGTGTTCAGAATGTTGTCGGCGGCGATGATGCAGAGCACGTCGCCGGTCGCCGCGGCGTAGCCCAGGAGATGCCCGGGCTCGGCCAGCCGCCGCGGATTGTCTACGACGACGCACCCCGCCGACCGCGCGTACTCCTGCGTGCCGTCCTCCGACAAGCCGTCCACGACGACGATCTCGATCAGTTCTTTCGGGTAGTCTTGGGCCCGGATGCTCTCGACGACCCGCGGAAGCCGGCGGATCTCGTTGAGGGTCGCGATGACGAACGAAACCTTCATTCGCCGACCGAGACCTTCGCGCCGTCGAGCTCGGCCGAACGCAAGGCGGCCTCGATTACCGCGACGACGCCGGTGCCGAACGCACCGTCGGAGCGCGTGGACGCACCGGTGCGTATCGCTGCCGCAAAATCGCCGACGAGCTTGCCGAGCGCCTCGCGATTGTCTATCAGAGGAACGTGCAGATCGCCTAGCCGGTACGACACCATCTGCTGCTGCAGCGACGTGCTCGAAGGGTCGAGGACGACTCCTTTGTCGTAGATGTAGATCTTTTCGGTCGGCTCGACGTCGTCCCAAACCGCCATCTTCAGGCTTCCCGAAATCATCGTGCGGCGCACCTTGACCGGCGAAAGCCAGCTCAGATGCACGTGGGCGATGCACCCGCCGGGATACCACATCGTGAGAAAGGCGACGTCGGGCGTTTTGGCGTGAACGCACGCGCCCAACTGGAGAGCCACCGCGGACGGCAGCTCGCCGAGCACGTAGTTGATGATGGAGACGTCGTGCGGAGCGAGGTCCCAGACGACGTTGCTCTCCTGAAACAGCCCCAAGTTCACGCGCACGGAATCTATGTAGTAGAGCTTGCCGAGCTCGCCGCCTTCGCGCAGCGCGCGCAGCTTCTCAACCGATCCCGTATACAAGAACGTGTGGTCGGTCATCAGCACGACGCCCGCGCGGCGAGCGCGGTCGCACAAATCGGCGGCGTCCGAGGAACGTTCGCAGAGCGGTTTCTCGACGAGCACGTGCTTGCCGGCGTCTATCGTTCGCACCGCCAACTCGTGGTGCGTGCGCGGCGGCGTCGCCAGCGCCACGGCGTCCACGGCCGGATCGGCGAGCGCGGCATCCATCTCGGCGTAGGCGGCAATCGACGGGTAGAGACGCGCCAAGCGCTTGCGCCTGGCCTCGTCGCGCTCGACGATGCAGCGCACCGACCAATCCTCGGACGCGTGGAAGTTGCGAACGAGGTTCGGGCCCCAATAACCCGCGCCTACTACGGCCACTCCTAGCGGCGAACGCTGCATGACCCTTCCGCGTACGTGGTGAGTGAGCTAGACCGCGACCAGCTTCGAGCTCGCCAGGGCGTCGACGACCGCGTCGATCTGCTCCTTGCCGAGCTCGGGGAACATCGGCAGCGAGAGCACGCGATCGGCGCTGCGCTCGGCGCGCTCGTACGTTCCCCGGCCGAGCCCGAGTTCGGCATACGCCGGCTGCAAGTGAATCGGAATGGGATAGTGGATGCCGGTGGCGATGCCGCGTTCGGCCAGCGCGGCCTGCACCTGCGCGCGGTTCTCGACTTCGATGACGTACAGATGGTAAACGTGCCCTTCTTCTTCTTCCGGCCTTGGCGGGGGCGTCACGCCGATCCGCTCGAGCGCGGCGTCGTACGCGCGCGCGTGACTTCGGCGCGCCGCGTTCCACTCGTCGAGATGACGCAGCTTCACGTCGAGAACGGCGGCCTGAAGCGAATCGAGCCGGCAGTTTCCGCCTTTGACGAGGTGCTCGTATTTCTTGGCCTGACCGAAATCGCGCAGCAGGCGAATCGAATCGCGCAGCGACGCGTCGTTCGTAACGACGGCTCCGGCATCTCCGTACGCGCCGAGATTTTTTCCGGGATAGAAACTAAAGCAGCCGACGTGCCCGAAGCTGCCGACGCGCCGTCCGTTCCAGCGCGCGCCGTGCGCCTGACACGCATCTTCGATCACGATCAAGCCGTGGCGATCCGCGAACTCGACGATCGCATCCATCGGCACCGCGGCGCCGTAGAGGTGCACGGGCATGATCGCCTTCGTACGCGCGGTCAGCGCCGACTCCAAAAGAGCGGGATCCATCGCGTAGCTTGCGTCGCAGTCTACGAGCACCGGGCGCGCGCCGGCCGCCGACACGGCGATCGCCGACGCGATGTACGTGTTGGCCGGAACGATCACGTCGTCGCCGGGCCCGATGCCAAGCGCTTCGAGCGCGACTTGCAACGCCGCGGTGCCGGACTCGAGCCCGACGCAATGGCTCGTGCCGACGTAGTCGGCAAAGTGTTCCTCGAAGAGCGCGACGTCGGGACCGAGCACGAAACTCGCGTTCTCCATCACCGCCATCATGCGAGGAACGACCTCTTCGCGCAGCCCGCGAAACTGCGCCTTAAGATCGACAAAAGGAATTTGCGTCGTCATGGTCACGGGGCGCGTTTCGTCGGCTCCCGCTGGAGCGCCTTCAACAGCCAGAGCAAGCACAGGAAGCCCAAGATTTCGGCGATTGCTTGCAAGAGGGCCGTTCGCTGCACGAGGACGGCCTCGTCGATCGCCGAGCCTTCGGCAAGCCAGCCGTTGGCGGCCATCGCCGCGCGCACGTGCGGAAGCACGCGCCACGAGGAGACCGCAACCCACGCGGGATCGTAGCGTTCGTTGAAGCGCAGCAACGCCGCCGGCCGATTTGCGCCGCGCACGAGATAGAGCCACGGCGTCAACTCCGTGACGTTCATCGCCCACGAAGACGCGTCTTGCAACGCAGGCGCACCGGCCGGAAGCGCTCGCGTCGTCGCCACGAGCTCGCAGAGGCCGTCGCACCAGACCGCCGTCGCATCCTGCGGCAGCGCAAGCCACCGAAACGCGCCGCCGCTCGCGTAGAGCGCGCGCCCGTTGCCGGCGCGCAGCGTACCGCGCACGTACGCGAGAAGCTGCGCGTTTGCTTCGATCGGAAAGGGCGTGCGCGACTGCGTGAACGCGCCGCCGACGCCCTGCGCGAGGGCGGGGATCTGCGCGAAAACCAGACGCGCGTCGATCCAGTCGGTGCGCGGATCGATCGAATCGCTCGATGCGGCGATGGGACGCACCGCGCCGGGTAAAGCATCTCCGAAGAAGCGATCGCACGGGTCGAGAGGAGCGACGCTCGCAACGACCGGCGACGACGCGCATTCCGATACGAGCGGCGCGGCACCCTCGATGCGTTGCGTGGCGAGCTGCGGATGCGCGCCGCGCGCCGAAACGCCGAGCGAACGCGCCGCCAAACCGATGTGTCCGTTCGAAAGCGATACGAGCCACGGACGCGCGACGATCGCCCCGACGCCCAGCGCGCGCAGGGCGTTGGGATCGCCGTCGCGTTCGTAACGCGCCAGCGCCATGTCCACGGGATAAGCCGGCAGGTACGAGTTTAGCGCCGCGACGCGCCCCGGATAGACGTACACGTCGGGATCGGCGCCGTCGCCGCCGCCGGCGCGCAGCCCCAGCGGCTGGAAGGCGGGCGTCAGCGCGACGCGCTCGAACGGCGCCGCGCTCACGACGGGATGCGGGTAGGAGGCGGCGCCGACCCAAAGGTCGCTCGGAGGACGCGCCAGCCACGTGACGACCAGCGCAACCCCGGCAAAGAGCGCGACGTACCCCAGCGGACGCCAACGCGCTGCCGCTGCGCACGCGAGCAGCGCCAACAGCGCCGCATACATGCCCGCCAGATCGTAGAGCTCGCGAAAGACGCCGCTCTCGGGCACGTTGCGCACGATCCACTCGTACGCAAACGCGAGGGGTCCGTTGACGCCGAGCACCGCGACGAAGAGCGCGGCAGCGGCGGCGGCCGCAGCGATGGCGACGCGCGATCGCCGGCGCGCCACGAGGCCCGCGACGGCCAGCCCGAGCAGCACCCAGACGGCCAGCGACGCCGCGACGCCGAGCCGGTCGGCGTAGCCGGGAAAGTAACCGCCCAATCCCAGCAGCCCGGCAAACGGGAGCGACTGATTCTTCTGCCACGTCAGCGTGTACGGAATCGCGAGCAGCGTCGCGCGATCGCCGGCAAGCCCAACGATCGAGGGAAGCCCCAAGCAGAAACCCGCCGCCACCGGGAGCCACTTGCGCGTCGCGCATGCGAAGGCGACGAGCGCGAGCATCGCAACGATGAAGAACTGCAACTGGCACTCGACGAGCGCGAGCCAGAGCGCCAAGCGCACCGGCGATGCGTCGCGCCCGCGCGAGATCTCCGCGAGCATGCCGAGCACGCCGCCGTACGCAAGCACCATCACGAGGTGCCCTGCGACGACTTCGTTGTAGACCCAGGGGTTGAAGAGCGCGCAGAGCCCGATACCGACGGCTGCGGGCATCGCAAAGCCGTACCGGGCGCACATGGATGCGGCGGCGCGCATGCAGACATATCCGGTCGCAAGCGCGGTGAGCGCGAGCGCGGGAAGCGGCCCGAGAATCCACATGGCCAACGCTATGGGAAGCGAGGCGAGGTAGGCGGTCGGGTGCGCGTTGGCTACGCCGAATCCGACGGGAACCCAGCCGCTCGCGGATTCGCTGAGAAACGATGGGATGGCGTCGCGGACGATGGGCCAGCTCCAGTCGTGCCGCAACGTCGGAACGCCTTTTGCTGCGACGAACGCCGCGAAGAGCAGTCCTGCGGCGGCGGCGCCGGCCCGGCCGGCGCGACTCACGATTGGCGTGGCGTCGCGCCCCCCGGGTGCCAGAAGTGTTTGACGCCGAGCGTCACGGCGGCGACGACCGCGGCGAGGTACGCCGCGTACAGCGAACGCTCGGCGTAGGCCGCCGGCAACACTGCGGTAAGCGAGAGCGCGAATGCCGCAATTCCGGCGGCCATGCGAATGACGTCGCGCAGCGGGTCGCCGGTCACGAACTCGACGGCGAACCTCGGCGCCCGAATCGGCGCCGCGGCGCCCGCGCGGACCGCGATCGCGTAGGCGATGATCCACAAGCACGCAAACACGCCGATCCCTTGCGTTACCGGAGAACGCGTCAGGGTCGCGCCGGCGATCGTCAGCACGGCTACGCCCTCGACGAATCGCAAGACGCCCGCGGTCGTGCGCGCCGTCACCGGCGGCTCGTCGCCGGCGCCAATGCGCCATTTCGCGGCGAGCGCCGCCGCTGCGAAGACGACGGCGATGTAGCCCGTCGTTGCGAAGCGCTCCGCATCGGGACCCGGGAGCAGCGCGGCCAAGATCAGCGCGAGGGCGGCGGTCGCCGCGGCATAGGTCGCCGTCGTCGCAAAAACCGCGGCGCTCGCAGGCGTCATCAGAAGTTGCGCGATGTCGACCACTTTGGTTCGCAGCCGTTCGTGCGAAGCCAAGATCAGCGAGGCTGCAACGGTGACCGCGCCGATCACGGCGAGGAGGTACCCGACGCGCGCGTAGCTCTCGCCGTTCTGGGGCGCGAGCAGCGCTGCCGCAACGAGCGCGAGCAGGCCCACGACCGCCGCGTACCTGCGCGCGGCGGCCAGCCGGCCTCCGCTCGCGAGCTCGGCGACCGCTGCGGCTATCACACCCGCTCGCACGAGCGCGGCCACGCCCACCAACGCAAAGAGCGCGGCGATCGCGATCCCCACGGCACCGGGCTCGGAGACGAGCGCCGCCCCGCACGCGACGAGCGACGCAACGCCGACCGCGAACTTGAACGCCGTTGGGAACGGCGGTTGCGTTCCGCGAGGGCGCTCCGCGGGTTCGACGACCGGCAGCAGCCACCGCGCCGCCATCGCCAGCGCGGCAAACGTCGCGGCGATGTAGGCCGTAGCCGCAAAGCGCTCGGCATCGGCGCCCGAAAGCATCGCGGAGACGACGAGCGCTACGACGCAGGTGGCGACGGCGTAGCCCGTCGCCCGTCCGAGCAGCAGCCTCGCGTTTCCGCGAATCAACGGTTCGACGTGCGGATCGGCCAGAGACCTGGAGCGCAGGCCAGCACGATCAACAGGATGAGGCTGATCAGCGAAATGGTCGCCGCGGCGACGTACGAGAGTTGATCTCCGAACGTTAGGACGATCTTGGAGTTCGGATCGGTTACGGGCGGAACGATCCACCCGTTGACCAAACCGTCAACGACGACGTGTTTGAGCGGCATCCCATCCAGCGTCGCCTGCCACTTCGGATGGTACGCCTCGCCAAACACAAGCAGGAACGGGTCGGTCGTGCTCTTCACCGTCACGTCCACCGTCGTCGGCGAGCGGCGATCCCAGAGGATGGGAAAGTCGGTCGTCTTCGGCAACGTTACGGGCGTGAGCGTAACCAGGCCGAGTTTCACCTCGCGGTCTCCACTGCTCACGACGTGCCGTCCCGCGGTAAGAAAGACGGGACGAGAGCCAACCGGTTTGCCGTCTATCAGCACCGGCGGCGCGTCGAGCGCTTCGGGGTGCCGCAGCGCGCGCGCCGGCATTGCGTGCAAACCGTAGTAAAGGCTCGACAGCGACGGGTGACCGTCGCGAGCGAGGAACCACATGCCCACGAGATGGCGCGACTCGTCGGTCCAGTCGTTCGGAAACGCATGCAGGAAGTTGACGTCGAAGCCGCTGCCGGAAGCAACCGGGAAAAGACGATAGTACACCGTGCCGGCACGCTCCATCGCCACCGCGATCCACCGGCCGCCGTTGCCCGGCCCGACGATGCCTTGCATGTTGGGATCGCCTCCGAGACGGCCCGGCGGCGGAGTGAGCGCGACGCCGCTGAACGCGCCGTCGGAAGCCGCCGCCAGCGGGCCGGGCCCAAGCGCGGCGACTTGCGTGAACGTTAGGTCTGCGGCAACCGCCGCGGAGATCACCTCGGAGCCGAGATCGCTGCGCTCGCCGCTAACCGCGTGGAAACCGAAAGAGACGTCGTTCCAACCCGGATGCAGCTCGACGGTGAAGGTTGCCGGTACCGGGGGCGGCCCCTGGAGCCGATCCACGGTATCGTAGGCGGCGGGATCGGCCTGCGGTCCGGCGAGCGCGATCGTGTGCTGGGTCGCACCGTCCACGCCGACGGTCACGTACCGCGACACTTGAAGGCGGCTCACGCGCAGGTCCGCGCGCGCGACGACGTTGTTGCGGCCGGGCACGAAGACGCGAACGTGCGCGTTACGAGCGAAGAGAAACCACGGCGCGGGATCGCCGCGCTGCCATTTGTAGATGGATCCGTCGCCGAGATACCATTTCTCCGGCATGCGCAGGGACGACGTGCCGAGCACGCCGTCGCCGAAAACGTACGGCAGCGTTCCCGAGAGATCGGCGGGGAAGGTGCCGGCGAACGAGCCGCCGCGCACGACCTTCGAGCCCACGAGTCCGTCGGGCCCGAACGAGCCTACGCCGCTTGCGCGCACGCGGTACGTCCCCGCGCGCGCCAGCTTGATGCTCGTCTTCGCGGCGTACGCGAGATTCGCCACGGTGAGGTTGTTCGGCAGCGCGCGCGTAAGCGCGGCGATGCGCGACTGCCACGCATCGAGATCGTCCACGCTCACGACCGCGACGACCAAATCCGGGTCGGGGTAGCCGTCGGAGACGACGTGCGCGCCGGGCGACAGCTGCAGCGTGCCGTACTGCGTCCACGCTCCGCCGGTCGTCTGCGGCGAGAAGTAGTTGCCGTCTACCTGAAGATTCTGCGGCGCATCGCGATCGAAGAGCAAGGATTGGTCGAGCGCGAAGACGGCGTACTCGCCGCCGCTCGGCAGCGTGAACTGCGTCGTCCATCCGACGTCCGCGGAGGGCTGGTGCACTCGAACGCCCCCGTGCAGGAGCGCCTCGTTGACCGCGAGATCGCGCACCTGCTCGGCCGACGCCGGCAAGATCGGCGAGAGCGGCGCGAGCGAGGTCGAGAACTCGTCGGCAGAACGGCTGGGCGGGTCGAACTCCGCGACGCCCCTAGCCATCGCGTTCACGTCGCCCAAATATGCGTCGGAGAACGTCGGCAGCGTGTTGACGACCGGATGGAAGACGCCGTACACGAGCGGAAGCGCGCGCGAAAGATGGTACACGTGCAGCGGGCCATCCACGCGTACGGGCGTCGCGCCCAGCTCGCGGTGCAGGAGGTCGTGCGTCAGCGTCGTCGTGTTGAAGCGCGATTCGCCGGGCGAGCTGAAGTCGATCGTGGGTATGAAGTCGTCGCGCTGCAGGATCGTGTCGACGCCCAGAACGCGATACATGTCGGCCGCAAACGGCAAGCCTTCGCGCGTCGCCCGATAGGCGCGGCGCACCCAGCGGTCGGTTCCCTCGGACGGCTCGCTGCCCAACAGGCCATAGATCATCGGCCGGTCTACGAACGAATCTTCAATGTAGAACTCCGGCGCGCCCCAGTCGAACTGTTCGAGGAACTGCGTAGGAAAGAGCGCGACGCGGTGCTGCTGGTCGTCGCCGACGAGCGCCTTCTCGCGATACTCCCAACTGGGAATCACCGGTCCCGGGTAGTTCATCTTGTTGACGAGCACGGGGACGAACGCGAAGATCGGCACGACGACGAAGGCCGCCGCGACCGCGGGCGGGATCCACGACCGGCTCTCGCGCGCCCTCGCGTCGAGCTTGGAAATCTGTTCGCGCGCGTACGCGACGAAGGCAAAGACGGCCAACGCGTACAGCGCGCTTATCCCGAACTCGACGCCGGCGACCCACTTGTAGGAAAAGCGGAACATCTGGAAGCCGGGGAAGTTCCGATAGAACGCGTCGTAGATGGGCGTCGTCACCGAGTCGCCCAGCGCGTCGTGGTAGTACCCGACGACGAGCGGAACCGAGACGATCGTGACGATGAGGAAGAAGAGCGTCGCCGGACGCTGGTTTACCCGGAAGGCGATGCCTCCCAGCGCGACGATCGGCACGATCCACAGCAGCGCGCCGAAGAGACCCTGCGCGTACGGCGCCGCCCACGGGAAGTACGCGCGCCCGTCAAACGAGACGAACGTTGCCCAGTGCCCGAGCCCGCGCAGCACGTTGTCGAACGACGTCGCGGCGTTGTGCATCGAGGGCGCTTCGCTGAGCACGCCGTTGAGCCAGACGCCGCGGAAGTAATCTACGATCGGCACCAGCCAGTAGAGGTTGACCGCGACCACGGCGACGCCGGCGGCGGCCAAGAACGGAAACGCCTGCTTGGCGGCGGCAACCGGCTTGGGATCGAACAGCACCATGACGAGGACGAAGAGCGCGAGCACGACGACGTTGATCGCGAGCAGCGGAGGATTGATGCCGCCGCCGACCACGACGAGCAGCGCGACGGCGAGGGTCGCTCGCCAGATGTTCATCTCGCCCCGCATCGCGCGGGCGGTAACGCCGAGGAGCGCCGGCAGGGTGGCATACGTAAGCAGCCAGACGATCTGCGCCTGCGAATTGAGCGCGACGTACATGTTGAACAGGTACGCGGCGGAGCCGGCGACGCGCGCGGCTTCGTTCAGCCACGGCGTGACGGTGCGCAGGCAGTAGTACATCGAGAACAGGCATCCGAGGTAGACCAAGAACACGCCCGAGCGCTGGGCGAGCTCCTGCGGAACGCCGAGGAGCTGAGCGAGTCCGTACCACCACGCGTACGGCGTCTCGTACGGGAACCAGAAGCCGGTATGCGCGCCGAGGTAGAGCGACGGATTCCACGCGTGCAACAGCGTGAGCAGGAACTTCAGCGGATCTATGTGCAGCGAGGCCTGCCCGTCGTTGAGCTGGACGCCGCTGCCGTAGCCCGAGGTAACGAGCAACGCGAGCGCGACGAAGAGCGCCGGAACGGCGAGTTTGCGCCAGGCGCCGCTGGCGGACCAAGCGCGCGAACGATCGCTCAGGCCGCTCGTCCAGCTGGTCCCGGCGGGTCGTTCCGCAGCCTGTTCTTTCAAGAATACGCCTTTCCGTAGAGTCTGAAGGGCCCTTCCAGAGTAACGTGCTGCGCTACCCCGGCCGTTCCGAAGAGTTCCTCGACCTTTGCAAAGACCGCATCGTACTCGACGTCGAGCAGGATGCAGCGATACTCGAGCTGCCGCACGCACTCGAACCCACGCGAGCCTTCGTCATGGCACGCAGGGCACGACGATGGGCGGTAGCCGACGCTCGGCCCGATCGGAACCCCGCGAACCTCGCTCGTCATACCGAAGAGTGCGAGCGTCTTGACGCCGAGCCCGGAGGCGAGGTGGCTGAAACCGGCGTCGTTTCCGATGAAAACCTCACACTCGGCCAGCCGTCTCGCAGCTTGGGCGATCGGCTCACGAATGATGCTGATTCCCTCGGCGCCCCGAAAGTCTTGCTCGGCGCGGGCGGCCTCGCGGTCTTCGTGCGGGCCGAGAAAGAAGCGCACGCGCCGTCCGCGGTCTGCTTGAGCGCGTGCCAATGCGACGAATCGCTCGTACGGCCAGCGCTTCGATTCGTTGCCTTTGTACGCCATGGAACCGGGATGGACGCCGAGCGTCCCCGGGATGGATTCGCTTCTCCAGGACTGCGGGACCCAGTACGTCAGATCGTCCGGCGAGGGCGTCAACCCGATCGCGCGGGCCAGCCGCAGGTTCTCGGCGATACGGTGCCCGCCCCGAAGGCGCACGCGCTCCCCGCGCGCGGTCCGCGCGATCGCGGTGACCAGCCCGCCGTAGTCGTGGGCCGCCAATCGTTTCGCGCCGGCGCCGCGGGCAATGGCCATGTACTGCCAGCGCGTCGCCGGAAAGGGCACGACGCAAAGCTCGTATCCGCGGCCCCGCGCGACCTTCGTCGCCTGCAGCACGTCGGGCACCCGGGGGCGCAGCGGCAACTCGATGACGTCGCGGATCGCGCCCAGCGCCCGGGCATACTCGCTGACCGGCTCGTGCATGGTCATGACGTCCACGGTCCACGAATCGCGGCTCAGGCCGCGCAGCAATGGGCTCGTGGCCAGGGCGTCGCCAAGCCCTGGTAACAGCAGTACCAGAGCGGTACGAGGGGTCACCGGGGGCTAGTCTCCGATGGCGAGCGGTACGACGATCTCGTGAGAACCGGCCGCGCGGTCGGCTCGCGCCGGCACGCGGTCCAGCCGGTCGTAGTAGCGCGCGATGCGCATCCGATAGAATATCGCCAGCGTATCCACGAAAACGTTCCAAACGGCCGGCAGCCGCACCCGGCTGCAAACCCGCTTGAAGTTGACCGTCACGGGCGCTTCGGCGATGCGATAGCCGAGATGGTGCGCGTTTGCCAGCAGCTCCACGTCGAACGCGAACCGCTTGACGAGCACGCGGGGCAGAACGCGCTCGAGCACCTCACGCTTGAAAAGCTTGATGCCTGTCTGCGTGTCGCGCACCGGAAGCCCGAACATCGAGCGCACGAGCATGTAGTAGAAGAAACTGTAGATGCGCCGCACGAACGGATAGTCCACGTTCGAGCCGGGATGGAACTTCGAGCCGACGACGACGTCGGCGTCGCGCGCTTCCATGATCGCGAAGAAATCGGCCAGCTGTTCGGGGTGAAGATCCATGTCGGCGTCGAGAAACGCGACGCGATCGCCCTTGGCGTACGCCGCTCCACAAATCAGCGCGTTGCCCTTGCCCTCGTTGCGCGTGCACCGCACGACGCGCACGTGATCGGGCCACGCGCGCAGCGCGTTGCTCGCGGCTAGGTGCGTGCCGTCCAAGCTGCCGTCGTCAATGACTACGATCTCGAAGTCAATGCCGAGCGCGTGCATCGTCTCCACCGTCTCGCACACGTTCTCGGCGATAGAACTAGCCTCGTTATAAGCGGGCATGAGGATGGAGAGCATGGCCGTGAGTGGTTGGCTTTCCCTCAGTAGCGAGCCTGCCCGCAAAAATTGACCCTAGTCATCATGCGAGCAAGAGTGCCGCGAGGTGCACCTACGCGATCGGGGCTTCGCGGTTCTCCGGCGGGCTCACAAGATTACGCTCGAACTTCGCCACGATCGTGCGCCAGGCCAGATCGAGCTCTTCGACGTTAAGCATGCGAGCGACTGCAACGAAGGCGAGCGCGCCGATGCCGATTTGGCCGAAAAGAAACCAGGCCCGCGAGGCGAGGGTCGCGTCGGGCGTCACCCCGAGGGCGCGGATCCAGTTCAGCGCGGCCAGCATCGCGAGAGAGCTGAGCACGACCTTCCCGGTGGAGAGCAGCAACGCGCCCCAATCTATCCCCGACACCAAGCGCGCCGTCAGCATGAGCAGCAGCACGGCCTGAACCGTTTGGCTCGTCGAGTTAGCCAGAAGCAGGCCGCGCGCGCCCAGCGTGGGCAGCCAGACCAGCGAGAGCAGGACGTTGAGCAGCACGGTCACGACGGAGATCGCCACCGGCCACATCATCTCTTTGCACGCAAAGCAGCAGCGAGTCAGCACGATGTTTGCGGCCAGCGCGACGAGGCCGATCGCCGCGTAGGGCAGCAGCGACGCAGTGAGATCGGTCGCGCTGGCCTGGAAGGTACCGCGTTCGAAGAGCGCCTGGACCATCGGGCGCGCCAAGACGACGAGCGCGCACGCCGACGGGATGGTTATGAAGTTCACCAGCCGCAGCCCCGTCACGACGCTGCGCGCGACGCCCCGGCGATTCTCCCGCGCGAACTGCGCCGCGAGGAGCGGGAAGAGCACCGTTGCGATCGCGGCGGCAAAAATTTGCTGCGGAAAGTTCACCAGCTTCGTCGCGTAGTTCATCCCCGCGATGTAGCCGGGCGCGAGCGTCGAGGCAAAGAAGCGGTCGAAGAACAACGCGAGCTGGCCCGCGGCGGAACCGACGATGATCGGCCCGAGCAGGAGCCAGATCTTCTTGAGGCCGGGATGGTGCAGGTCGATGATCGGGCGGTACTTGCCGATGGAGAGAAACGACGGAAGCTGGACGAGCATCTGCGCCGTCAATCCGAGCGCCGTTCCAAGGACCAGGGCGTAAATCCCCATGCCGTGGCTGAGAAGCACGACCGCAGCGATCGTGACGGCGTTCACCGCGACGCCGACGAGCGCCGCCGAGCGGAAGCGCTGGTAGGCGTTGAGCATCGCCGAAAGGACGCCGCTCAAGCTCACCGCGACGATGCTCGGCATCAGCCAGCGCGTCATGCGAATCGCCACGCCCATCTGCGGCGCCGGGAAACCGTGAGCGATGACCGGCACGTACCACCGCGCGGTGAAGAATCCGACGATCGCGCAGAGCGTCACCACGATCGCCAGCATGTTCACCGTGGTGCTGGCCAGGCGCCAGGCTTCGTCTTCCTCGCGATGCGCGAGATACTCGGAGAACGTCGGCACGAGCGCGCTGACCAGCGCGCCGTTGAAGACGCCGAAAAGGATCGTCGGGATAGTCGCCGCGGCCAAGAAGGTATCCATCTCCCAGCGCGTGCCGTAGTACTTCGCGCTGACGACCTCGCGCATGAATCCCAGCAGGGTCGACGCAAACGTCGCGCCCATGACGAAGAGCGTCGAACCCGCGATCGAAAGCCGGCGCTTCTGCCGGCGCGGCTGCGGAACGACGCGTAAGTGAGGCTTAATGCGCGCCGTCCCTCCTCAGAACGGCGGGAATCGTCTTGGCGATCACCAGCAGATCGCCGAGCGGCGTCCACGTGTCTACGTAGTGGTTGTCGAGCTCCATCCAGTGCTCGAACGTAACGTCGCTGCGCCCGTTGATCTGCCAAAGGCACGTCACGCCCTGCGGGACGCTCAGACGCCGCAACGCCGCAGCGTCGTAGTGCTCGACTTCGCTGGGCAGCGCCGGGCGCGGGCCGACCAGGGCCATGTCGCCGGCTACGACGTTGACGAGATTGGGCAGTTCGTCTATGCTGCTGCGCCGCAGGAAGCTGCCGAGGGGATGCAAGCGCGGATCGTTGCGAATTTTGAAGACCGGCCCGTCCACTTCGTTGAGGTGCATGACGCTGTGGCGCATCGCGTGCGCTCCGTTGACCATCGTCCGCAGCTTGAACATCTTGAAGCGCCGCCCGTTCATGCCGACGCGCTCTTGAGCGTAGAACGGCGTTCCTCCGGTCGCCGCGACGATCGCCAGCGCGGCGAGCGCGACGATCGGGGCGGCGAGCAGCAGCAGCAGGCTTCCCAACGCGACGTCGGTCGCGCGTTTGAGCCCGGGCCACCACTGGGGGACCCGGCGTTCGACCGCAGCACTGACCGCTATCTGCACCGCACTATCCCAACAGGGCCCGTTTGACGGTCCGGCCCACGAAATCGAGGCCTTCGATCTCTCCGAGCATCGCGCCGTCAGCGGCGCCGAGATGCACGAACGGCACGTATTCGCGCGTGTGGTCCGAGCCGCGAGCGGTCGGATCGCAGCCGTGATCCGCGGTGAATATCAGTTCGTCGCCCGGGCGCAGCCGCGCCTCGAGCGCAGGGATTGCAGCGTCGAGTTCTTCGAGAGCGCGGGCATAGCCGCGCGGGTCCCGACGGTGTCCGTACTTCGAATCGAAGTCGTTGAGATTCGTAAAGATGAAAGCTCGATCGACGTTTTCTAACAACCCGAACGTTTTCTCCATCGCATCGCGATTATCGGTGACGCGAACCGACGACGATATCGATCGCCCGCAGTAGATATCGCAGATCTTTCCGACCGCGTGCACGTCGACGTTCCCCGCCGCGAGTTCGTCGAGCAGATTCGGGGGCGGCTCGATGGCATAATCACGGCGATTCGGCGTCCGGTAAAAAGCCCCCGGTTCGCCTGCAAAAGGGCGGGCGATGACGCGATTGACCTCGTGAGGCCCAACCAGCATCTCGCGCGCCCGCCGGCTCCACTCGTAGAGCGTCTCCAGCGGCACCACGCCTTCGTGCGCGGCGATTTGAAAGACCGAATCGGCGGAGGTGTAGAGGATCGGGCGGCCGGTCTGCAGATGCTCCGGCCCCAGTTCTTCGATGATCTCGGTTCCCGAAGCGGTCTTATTCCCCAGCGGCGCCTTGCCGGCAATTTCCGTAAATGCGGCGACGACGGCGGGCGGAAACCCGTCGGGATAGGTCGGAAACGGCACGCTGGTCAGGATGCCCGCCATCTCCCAGTGGCCCGTGATCGTGTCCTTTCCGCGGCTGCGCTCGCGCAGGCGCGCCACCCGGGCCTGCGGCCGCGAGGAGGGGGCGACGCCCGGGATCGCCGTCAGCAGGCCGAGCCCGAGGCGCTCGAAGTTCGGGAGGCGCAGCGAGCCGACGCTGCGAGCCACGTTGCCGAGCGTGTCGGCGCTGGGCGTGTCGCCGAACTCGCTCGCGTCGGGAAGCGCACCGATGCCGCCCGAGTCAATTACGATCGTCACCACGCGCTTCATGCGTGCGGCTCGCGTTCGGCCTCGTGAAAAACACGCCTTCCCGGCAACCGCCTGCCGATAGGAGAGCGCCAGTGCCATCGAAAAGCGCCGCAACCGTGGCACGAATCGCGCTACCCGCGGCGACCGCTATGCTGGCTTTCCTCTTAGCGAGCATCGCCGAGCCCGCGCGCGCCTTGCAGCCGGCCGCCGCCGCTTCGGCGTCGCCCGCGCCGCAGGGCAGCGCCGCACCCGCCCCCCAGGCCGCCGTCACGCCCGCACCCGGGCCCACCGGGCCGCCGCCAACGACGATACTGCGGCTCCACGCGACGCGGCTCGACTTCTTCTACAACCGCTTCCTGATCGAGGGCGACGGCAACGTCCGCATTCGCACGAGCGACGGGTTCACCGTCACTGGCGATGCCTTCTCGATGGACCTCAAGCTGAACCGGTTCGTGGTGGCGGGGCACGTCACGCTGCGCGATGCGACCGGTGAGGTCAAGGGCGCGGCGCTCGCCGACTTCCTGGACTTCCGACGCATCTACTTCATTCCGGTCACGTCGGAGCCCGACCGCTGGACCTTCCTCGACGGCGACCTCGTCCATCCGGTGAAAGGCCGGACGATGCCCGGCGACACGTTCTACTTTCCGATCGTCAACGACCATCCGAGCATCACGGCCAACGCCGCAATCATCGGCACGAAGAGCTACGTTCGCTTCATCAACTCGCACACGTACTTCCTCAACTCGGGCGTGCCGCTGGGCTCGTACGTCGTCAACTTCTCCTCCAATCCGTACTTCGCGCAGAACACGCTGTCGGGAGCGAGCGTGGATCTCACCTGGAACCTGGCCGGCAACACGAACTCGCTGACGGCCGTCCACTTGCGCTACGACCCGACGTACCATACCTATCTCTCGGTCGAGCAGCACTTCGTGGGCGAGCACGAATACGCGATCCTCTCGGTCAACCCGGCGACGCGCGCGGAGAAGTGGTGGAACCTCGGGCTGTACGAGAAGCTGGGCAGCCGCTTTCAGATTCAGAGTTTCTCTCAGCTCTACACGCAGCAGAACTGGCTGCAGGAACCGTCTGCCGCGCAGCAGACGACGTGGCTGAGCGCAACGTACGCGTTCCCGCACTCGTACGTTCAGGCGACCGCGCAGCTTACCAACTACAACGTGCTCGGACCCGGCTCGCTCGAAGTGGCCAAACCGCTGGGCGGCAACCTGTCGCATCCGTCGCAGATGCAGATCACCGCGACGAGCTTCCAGAACCGCATCGCCAACCTCCCTCTCTTCGAGCAGATCTACGAAGGTTACGGCTTCAACCACGACTCGGTCGGGCCGCTGCAGTACCTGCAGGGCTTCCCCGGGACGGGAACGCCGCCGATTGCGGTCCCCGGTCTGCAGGCCTACGGCGCGCCGTGCAAGACGCAGTACGTCACGAAACCGCCGACGACGTATTACTGCCCCGTGTACACGACGATTTGGAACACGGTGCTCGGCTTCAACCTTTCCACGCCGTCCATCAAGCTGAACAACCCGCCGAATCCGTATCAGACCGTGTACTTCAACGCGAGCTACAACAAGCAGTACCAGTGGAACTCGCTGCCGCACTGGATTTCGACCGACTCGACGAACTTCAGCATCAACCGGCAGTTCACGCGCGCGCTCAACGGGTTCATCGGCTATCAGATTCTCAACGTCGGCGACCACTACATCAACGGCGGCTACCTGCCGTGCCAGCCGGCCAACACGTTCTACTGCCCGTTGAGCTTCACGTCGTTCCGCGGGGTTTCGACGATGCGGACGACGAGCTTGGCGATCAACGACGTCCCCAATCCGGAGTTCAACTTCTCGCTGCTCGTGCGCCACCACGTGGACTTCCCGATTCCGGTGCCGGGCGTCTTCGCGCTGCCGCCCAACAACATCATCGGCCAGCCGCTCTACACGTCGTTCCTCGGCCAGCCGCCGTACGACGCTACGGGCACGATGCGGCTGCAGATTCTGTCGCACGCGCTGCTCAGCGTTTCGCGCACGTTTTATTTCTACGCCAATCCGTACCGCACGCAGTTCTGGGCGCCCAGCTTCGTCGTGCAAGTGCTCCCGATATGAGGCGCCTGGCGCTTTCCTTAGCGGCCGCCTGCCTGGCGGTTACGCTTCTCGCGGCCAGCGGCTCCGTGGTGGTCACGGGCCAACTGCTCGCCTACCAGGACGGCTACGTCTTCTTCACCACGGGCGACGGGTTTCGCGTCGCGACCAACGTGGCGATTAAGGACGCCAAGACGGGCGGAGCCACGAGCATCGTCCCGGCTCCGCGCATATGGGCCCGGGCCACGTTCGACGCGACGGGCACCGTGACCGAGCTCGACTTGTCGCGAAACGCGCTTCCGCCCGAAGGCAGCTTCGACGACGTCGCGCACTTTGCCGTCGCGCTCTCGTCGCCGATCCCCAACCCCGATCTGCTCAGAGCCGTCGAGACGCCGGCACCGGGCGAGAGCGTGTCGTCGGTGCAGCACTTCTCCGGAAAGCCGGTGCTCGTAACGTTCATCGTGCAGGTTCCGCCGTACACGTCGTTTACGTCGAGCATCTACATGGCGACCGACGCCAGCGGATGGAACGCGCAAGCGATTCCGATGGACCGCGTGGACGCCCTGCACTATCAGATCACGCGGCGCTTCAACTCCGGCACGATCTTCAACTACCTCTACGATCAAGGCTCGATGCAGTCCGAAGAGATCGCGCAGAACGGGCTAGCGCGCGTGCCGCGCAAGATCGTCGTGACCGACGCCGACGTTCGCGTCGTGCGAGACACCGTCTTCGGCTGGCAGAACATCGTGCCCGGAGGCGGCAATCAGGCGCAGCCGCAGATCATGCCGACGCCGTACAACCCCGCGCCGTTCCCGAACCTGCCGACGAGCGTGCCCCCGCCGCAGCCGGGGAGGCCGCCGGCGGGCGGCGCGCCGCGCTAGCGAACGCTCAGCGGAATCGAGCGCGCGACCGAGTCGCCGTGCGTGTTGTGCGCGATGACTTCCATCGTGTAGTTCCCGTGCAAAAACCATGGGAGCGGCGCGACGGTGTAGGCGATCGCAAAGCGCCCGACGCCGACTTTCGAAAGGTTCAACGCGTAACCGCCGATGCGCGCTTCGACGCTGGCGACGTTGGAGCTGGTCACCACGTTGCCGTACACGCGATCGCCCGGGTGCACGGTCGTCTCGCTGATGCTGACCGAGAGAATCTTCGGCGCGGCATCGGCCGGAAGGCGCACCACGTGCGGAGGCGGTGGTGAGGGCGTGGCTGCGGGCGACGCGGAGGGGCTTGGGCTCGGCGTCGCGGCGGATCGCGCGGGTGCCGGCGACGGGCTCGCCGGCGGCTGCGCCGCGCGCGGCCGGGCCGGTGCCGGCGAAGCGGCGGCCGTCGCGGTCGCCGGCGCGGCCGGCGAGGGCGTGGCGGACGCCGTTCCGCTGCCGCGGCTGCACGCCGTCAGCACGAGCGCGGACGCGGCGACGGAAAAGACCCAGCCGGCCTTGATCATGGCGCGTAGGTTCTTTGGCCGTCCCATCATTCCGCTGCAGCAAGCGCGCGCGGCTGCGGCGTTGAAACGGGTGCGTGCATGACCGATTCCACCGGCTCCCTGCTGAGCGTCGTCGTTCCGCTCTATAATGAGGGGGCGAACGTGGCGCCGCTGCTCGAGCGGGTCGTCGCGGCAGCCGAAAGCCTCGCGGAGAAGCCTCCCTACGAAATCGTCCTGGTCAACGACGGCAGCACGGACGGCACGCTCGCCGCGATTCGCGACGAGATGCGCCACCGGCGGCATCTCGTGCTGGTCAACTTGTCGCGCAACTTCGGCCACCAGCTCGCCGCCACCGCCGGGATAGACGTTGCCGCGGGCGACGCCGTCGTGCTGATGGACGGCGATCTGCAGGATCCTCCCGAACTCATCGCGGCCTTTTGGAAGAAATGGCGCGAGGGCTACGACGTCGTCTACGCCGTTCGGCGAACCCGCAAGGGAGAGAGCGCGTTCAAGGTTCTCACCGCGCGGCTCTTCTACCGCATCATCAAGCGTCTTACGAAGGTAGCGATCCCGGTAGACACGGGAGATTTCCGGCTGATGAGCCGCCGCGTCGTCGAGGCGCTGCGCCGCTCGCCGGAACGCCATCGCTTCCTGCGCGGGATGGTGAGTTGGGTAGGCTTCAATCAGACGTCCATCGAGTACGACCGCGACGTGCGCCACTCGGGCGAGACGAAATACCCGCTGACCAGCATGCTTCGCTTTGCGATCGACGGCATCACCTCGTTCTCCGACATTCCGCTGCGCTTCGCATCGTATCTCGGCTTCGCCGTGAGCGCGATCGCCTTCGTCTACGCAATCGTCGTCATCTCGTTCAAACTCTTTAGCCTCAAGCCGCCTGCCTATACGCCCGGCTGGGCGTCGACGATCGTCGCCGTGCTCTTCCTCGGCGGCGTGCAGCTCATGAGCTTGGGAATTCTCGGCGAGTATCTGGGACGCGTGTACGACGAAGTCAAGGGCCGCCCGCTCTACCTTATCAGCGACGTCGAACGGTCTTGACGTACCGCCCGGTCGTCGACCAGTTCTCCTTTCCTGTTCCCCTAGATCCGCCGTCGGCCGCGCTCTTCGCAGCGCTCTTCGTTGCGGCCGCCCTGCTGGCGGCGCGACGGCCGGCGTACGGTCTCTGCTCGCTGCTGCTCGTCGTGCCGATTGCCTTCTATCACGACGCGCTCGGCACGACGCTCACCGTGCCGAAAGTCGTGATCCTCGGCGTGCTGCTCGGGCTCACGAGCTATGCGGGCTGCTTTCGGCGCCTGCGCGAGCCGCCGATGCCGCTGCTGCTCGGCGTGCTCGCCGCATATGCGTTCGTGACGGCGTTGACGATCCTCGACGCCGGCCATCGCGGCGCGGCGGCGCGCGAAACGCTCAAGACCGTCGAGTACGCCGCGTTCTTCGTGGCGGCGTACCTCTGCTATCGGCTCGACCCGCAGGACGACGCCATCGTCAACGCGGCGGCGATCGCCGCGATCGTCGTGTCGCTCTCCGCACTCGTCCAAGAGATCGCCGGCGCGCCTTCGGGGCTCTACATCGGCTCGGCGATCGTCCCGCGCATCGCGGGGCTGCTCGAAGGCCCCAACCAGCTCTCGGGCTACCTCGACGTAGCCATCGCCATGCTCGGCGCGTGGGCGATCTCCCGCCGATCCTCGCTCGTTCGCGTCGCGCTCGGACTGGCCGTGTGCGCCGACGTCTTGACGTTCTCGCGCGCGGGCCTCTTCGGACTCGCGATCGTCGCAGCCGTGGTCGCGCTCGCGCGCGGCAAGGCGGTTCTGCGCGCGCTGCGGCCGGCGTTGACGGGATTGTTCGCGGGCGCGCTCGGCGCGGCGGGATGGGCGATCTACGCGCATACGCCCGCCGTGCTGCGAGTCTCGCTCGAGCCAAGCCTCTATGCCGGCGGCGTCGGCAACCGGCGCGAGCTGTGGGCCGCCGCGTGGCGCATGTGGCTGCACCGCCCCATCCTCGGCGTCGGCGCGGGAAACTTCGAGCTGGAGCTGCCGCGCTACGGCGTCTTCGGCGTGCGCACGCACGCGAACAGCTGGTACCTGCAATCGCTGGCCGAGGGCGGCATCGCGCTGCTGGCGGCGACGCTCGCGCTCGTCGCCGCGCTGCTGACGACGTTCTCTCGCCGCTTCTCGCTCGAGCGCTTGCGCGACGCGTCGCCGTGGGTCGTCGCCGCGCTCGCGGCGAGCGTTGCGCTCGTGGTGCAGCAGAGCGTTGACTACCTCGTCTTTTACCCGAAGGTCGGCAACGCGTGGTGGCTCTTGCTCGGCATCGGCGCCGCAGCGCTGCGCGACGGCGCGTGAGGAGTCGCCGCACTCTCGTCATTCCCGGCGCCTTCCTCGTCGCCGCCGTCGCCGTCCGCGTGCTGCTGGCGCGTCCGCCCGGCGGCATCGCCGTGGATCTCGCACAGCCGCTCGTCGTCGTCACGGCGTGGCACCTCTACGGCGCCGCACTGCTCGCCGCGCTCGCCGCAGCAATCCTCGCGGGCGCGATCGCGTACGCGTCCGCGTTTCGGGCCGACGTCGCGATGCCCGTCACGCGCGTTGCGACGGTCACCGCTATCGCGCTCGCCGCCGCGTGGCTGATGCCGGTGCTCTTCTCGAGCGACGTCTACGCGTACGCCGCCTACGGCGAGCTCGTGCGGCTGGGCGCCAACCCGTACGCGCATGCGGCGCCAGCGGGCGGCAACGCGCTGCTGTCGGCGGCCGCCTGGCAATGGGGTAACGCGCTGCCGGTCTGCGTCTACGGGCCCGCGTTCGTCGCGCTGTCTTGGGCGACGGTTACGGCGTTCGCTCCGCTGGGAACGCTCGCGCAGCTCGACGGCATGCGGGCGCTGGCGTGCGCCGCGCTGCTCGCATGCGTGCCGCTGGCGTATGCCGCGTTCCCCGGCAACGCGGCTTCGCGGCTGCGCGCGGCCGCGCTCGTCGGGCTAAATCCCGCCGTTATTTGGTGCGCGGCCGAAGGCCACAACGATGCCATCGCGCTCGCCGTCGTCCTCGCCGGATTTGCACTCGTTCGAAGCGGACGCGATGCGATCGGCGCGGGAGTCGTGGCGCTGTCGGCGCTGCTCAAACCGCCCGGCGTCGCAGCGGCCTTCGCGTTGGGCCTGGTAAACCGGCGAGCTCGCGCGGGCGCCGTCGCCGGCATTGCGCTCGCAGCCGCTGGTTCCGGTCCGCTGCTTGCCGGCGTCGCGACCGCGCTCGCGCCGCACGCGCATTACAGCGCGCAGGCCTCGCTGCAAGCCGCCGTGGAGCCGTTGGCCTTCTCCCTTTTCGGCGACGAGCGGCTCGCAGAGATCGTGGCGCTCGGCGCCGCGGCGCTGGCGTGCGTGCTGGTTGCGACCGGAGGCCTCGTGCGGCTGCGCCGGGGCGATCGCGAGGGATGGATGTATCTCGGCCTGGCGGCTTGGGTTCTCGTGCCCAATCCGTACCCGTGGTACGGCATCTGGCTCGTCGCGCTTGCCGGGCTCGCGCCGCGATCGCGCGCCGCCGCCGTGGCGGTGCTGCTCTCGCTGACCTCGCTGCTGCGTTACGCGCCCGACGCGATCGGCGTGCCCGCGGCGGCGGTTGCGATTGCCCTCGGCATCGCTGCGACGTTGCCGCTGCTCGGACTCTGCTATAATGAGCGGCCCGTATGACCGTAGAAACCATTGCCGGCCACGCCGTCGCCGGCTCGCCCGGCAGCCTGCTCGCCGCCCTAACCGAATCCAGCCGCGCGTGGCACGCCACGGTCGAGCGGCTGCGCGCGCTGCGCGCGTTACCCGGCCGAAAGCCCGGCGTCTGCGCGCTGCACGAGACGATCGCGGCTGCGCGGCCCGCGCTGCTCGCGGCGTTGCGCCGCGACCTCGGTGGAACGCTGCTCGTCGTCACGCCCACGCCCGACGCCGCCGAACGCACCTTTGCCGACCTCCTCTACTATATCGGCGAGTCGCACGCGAAGAGCGTCGCGCTGCTGCGCTCGCGCGACGACGCGGCCGGCGCGATGGAGAGCCCGTCGGAGCGCAGCGCGCGCATCGCGCTGCTCGACGATCTCGTCTGCGGGCGCGAGCGCATCGTCTTGGCGCCGATAGCCGCCGTGCGCCAGTACCTCATGCCGCGAGCCGGCTTCGAGGCACAGCGCCTCGCGCTGCGCGAGGGAGAGGCGGTGGGATGGGAACGGCTGCAGGAACGGCTCTTCGCGCTCGGCTACGCGCGGTGCGACGTCGTGAGTGCGGTCGGGGAGTATGCGGTGCGCGGCGGCATTCTCGACCTCTTCGCGGCAACCGCCGACGCGCCGGTGCGCGTCGAGTTCCTCGACGACGCGATCGAATCCATGCGCTCGTTCGACATCGAGTCGCAGCGCAGCCGCGAACCCGTGCGCCGGCTCGACGTGGCTCCGTGGGAGGACGTCGCCGAGGACGGCGCGACGATCTTCGACTATCTTCCCGGCGGCGCGACGCTTGCGATCGAGGATCCCGCGACGATCGCGGCGGTGGCACGGGCGCTCGACGAAGAGCGCGATCGCGAGCGCCACACGCTGCTGGCCGACGACGCCGCGCCGGTCGAACCGCCGGCGCCGCTCGCGACGCTGGCCGAGATCGGCGCGCGCGCCGCGGCGTTCTCCACGCTGGTCTTTCCCGGCGCGATCGAAGGCGCCGACGGCGGCGACGCCGCGTGGGTGCCGCCCGCGCTCGACTCGTTCGTCTTCGAGTGCCGCCCCGTCGAGCGCTTCAACCGCCAGATCGAAATCTTCTCGTCGGCGATGCGCGAGTGGGTGCGCGACGGCGAGCGCATCTGCATCGTAAGCTCCGCCGTTTCGCGCACCGTGGACCTGCTGCGGGCCGCGGGGCTGGAGATTGGGGAGCGTTCGGGACGCGGCGTCACGGTAGACCACGGCTCGATCGACGCGGGCTTCCGCGTGCCCGACCGGCGCCTGCGCGTCTTAGGCGACCGCGAGATCTTCGGCGCGCCCCCAAAACGCGTAAAGATGCGCGCCGTAAAGGAAGGCGTGCCGGTTACGCTGGCGGATCTGCGCGTCGGCGACTACGTCGTGCACGCCGTGCACGGCATCGGTCAGTATCTCGGGCTGCGCGCCGAGACGATCCTCGGTGCGACGCAAGACTACTTGGACCTGCGCTACGCCGGCAGCGATCGCATGCTCGTGCCCGTCACGCAGATGCACCAGATCGCGAAGTTCTCGGCGGCCGAAGGGCAGGTTCCGCGCCTCTCCAAGATGGGCGGCGCGGACTGGGTGCGCACGAAGTCGCGCGTCTCCGAATCGCTGGCGAAAGTCGCGGATCACCTCGTCGCGCTGTACGCGCAGCGCGAGATCGCACCGGGGTTCGCCTTCGGGCCGGACACGGCGTGGCAAGCCGAAATGGAAGAGGCGTTCCCCTACGAGCCGACGCCCGACCAGCGCAAAGCCATAGACGCCTCCAAAGCCGACATGGAGGCGGCGCGCCCCATGGACCGGCTGGTCTGCGGCGACGTCGGCTACGGCAAAACCGAAGTTGCGATGCGGGCTGCGTTCAAAGCGATCGCCGACAAGAAGCAGGTCGCCGTCCTCGTGCCGACCACGCTGCTCGCCGATCAGCACTACCGCACGTTCGGCGCGCGCTTCGGCGCGTTTCCCGTTCGCGTCGAAGAGCTTTCGCGCTTCGTCCCCAAAGCCGACCAGCGCCGCATCCTGCGCGACCTCGCCGAAGGGAAAGTGGACGTCGTCATCGGCACGCACCGCCTGCTGCAGAAAGACGTGGCCTTTGCGGACCTCGGGCTCATCGTCATTGACGAGGAGCAGCGTTTCGGCGTGATGCACAAGGAGCGCCTCAAGGAGTACCGCGCCAGCGTGGACGTCCTCACGCTCTCGGCCACGCCCATTCCGCGCACGCTGCACATGTCGCTGATGGGCGTTCGGGATCTCTCCCTGATTCAAACCGCGCCGAAGAACCGCATGTCCATCAAGACGCTCGTCGTTCCCGCCAGCGACGCAGTCGTCCAGCGCGCGATCGCCGCCGAGCTCGACCGCGGCGGCCAAGTCTACTACCTGCACAATCGCATCGAGTCCATCTACGCCGTCCGCAACGCGCTCGAACGCCTCGTGCCGCACGCGCGCATCGGCGTAGGCCACGGACAGATGAAAGAATCCGAGATCGAACCGGTGATGCAGCGCTTCATAGATGGCGAGCTCGACGTTCTCGTCGCGACGACCATCATCGAAAACGGCATCGACATTCCCAACGTCAACACGATGATCGTCAACGATGCGGATCGTTTCGGCCTGGCGCAGCTCTACCAGCTGCGCGGCCGCGTCGGCCGGTCCAATCATCAGGCGTACTGCTACCTGCTCTATCAAGGGCACAAGTCGCTCAGCGAAGAGGCCAAAGCGCGGCTCGAAGCGATCCGCGAGTTCGCGCACTTGGGATCCGGCCTGCAAATCGCCATGCGGGACCTCGAGATTCGCGGCGCGGGGAACTTGCTGGGATCGGCGCAGTCGGGTTTCATCGCCTCGGTCGGCTTCGACACGTACTGCGAGCTGCTCGCCGAAGCGATCGCGCGACGCCGCGGCTCGCCCGCCGCGCTCGAGGAGCGCCGCGAAGCGGTCATTGACGTGAAGATCAGCGCGTTCATTCCGAACGACTACATCTCGCAGGTCTCGCAGAAGATCGCCGTCTACCAACAGCTCGCCAAGGCGCGCACCGAGGCGGAGGTCGCGGAGATCGCCGCCGGCGTGCGCGACCGGTTCGGCGCGTTCCCCGAGCCGCTGCACAACCTCGTCGAACTGACGAAGCTGCGGGCCGTCGCGTTGAGCAAGGGCGTGACGCGGGTGGTCGTGGACGATCACCGGCTCACCCTGGGCGTAGGATCCGGCTTTGCGCTGGATCCCGCGGCGGTGCCGAAGCTCCAGTCCCTCACGAGGAACCGCTTCCGGTTCGCCGAGGGACGCATTCTCGTGGATCTGCCCTCCCGCGGCACGCGCACGGGCGGCACCGGGAGCGCGGCAGCAAGCGGGTGGATGCCCCTTTTGCGCAAGCTGCTCGAGGCGATCTAGCGCGACAAGGACCCCGGGGCCGGCGGGCGAATCACGCCACCATCACGCGGGGCCCCGGGCCCCGCTTATTACGCACTGCACCTTTTCCTACGGAGCAATGATGTCGAAAGTCCATCGCTTCACCGTGGGCCTGGCTGCCCTTCTTGCCGGCGCGTCGCTCGTAGCGTGCTCCGGCGGCGGCTCGGTCGCGACGGTGAATGGCCAACCGATCAGCAGAGCTTCCTTCGACGGTCGCCTCGAAGGCAGTCCTCAGGCACGCACCGTGCTGCAGCAACTAGTAGAGGACGCGCTCCTCGAACAGTATGCCAAGAACAACAACATCACGGTCTCCGATGCCGAGATCGACAAGCGTGAGGATCAGATCAAGGCCAACTTCCCGGCCGGCGCTTGGGACGAGATGCTCAAGGCACGCGGCCTGAGTGAGACCGACGTCCGCTCGGCACTGCAGGAGCAGCTCATCCTCGACAAGGCGCTCTCCAAAGACGTGACGATTACGCCGGCGCAGATCCAGCAGTACTACGAGAAGAACAAAGGCTCGTTCGACAAGCCCGAACAGGTGACGGCGCGCCACATCTTGGTGCCGAGCCCCGCGTTGGCCAATCAGATCGAGGCCGACCTCAAGAAGGATCCGAACAGCTTCGCAGATCTCGCGAAGAAGTACTCGACCGATCCCGGCAGCAAAGACAAGGGCGGCGATCTCGGCTCGTTCCGTCGCGGACAGATGGTGCCGGCGTTCGACAAGGTCGCGTTCTCCGCACCGGTCGG
Source organism: Vulcanimicrobiota bacterium (assembly GCA_963790985.1). Lineage (GTDB taxonomy): Bacteria > Vulcanimicrobiota > Vulcanimicrobiia > Vulcanimicrobiales > Vulcanimicrobiaceae > Cybelea. The sequence continues at coordinate 39,465 of CAWBQB010000003.1, read as the reverse complement.
CGCGATCAGCCCGCCGGTGAAGTCGCCGTTCGGCTACCACATCATTCAGGTCGAATCGCGGACGCCGGGAACGAAGGGCACGCTCGCGAGCGCGACGCCGCAGATCACCGATACGCTGCGCCAGCAGCAAGAGGCGCCGCTCATCCAGCCGTTCCTCCAGGGCCTTCAGCAGAAGGCGACGATCGTCGTGAGCGATCCGCAGTTCGCGGGCATGTTCGCAACGCCGCCGCCGCCGATGGGCGCAGGCGCCGCAGCCTCCGCCGCGCCGGCAGCAACGAAGTAGCCTAACGCCGCGCTAACGGGGCCGGCCGCGGGGGCAACGCGGCACGCGCCCCGAAGCACGGCTCCGTGCTGGTTCGCATCGCAGGTTTGGGCCCGGGTACGCCCGGGCTCTTGACCGTAGGCACCCTCGATGCGCTGCGCGACGTCGGCCGGACCGTCGCGCTGCTCGCGCCCCCCGATCTCGTAGCCTATCTCGAACGCAGCGGCATCGCCGTCGTGCGCGGCTTGGTCGACGACCCGGCGCTGCTGGTTCGCGGCGGCGGCGAAGAGATCGAGCGTTTCGTGCGCAGGCTCGGCGAACAGCCGGATGAAGCGCTGGGGCTCGGCGTTCTCGGAAACCCGCTCTCCGATTTTCCGGGCCTGCCGCCGCTCTTGCGCGCGCTCGAAGCGCGCGGCATCGCGACGGAAATTCTGCCCGGCGTTCCCAAAGCGACGCTCTCCGCATCCATCACGATGCCGCTCGTGCCGCTTCCGCCGCAGTCGGCGCACCACTCCTGGGACGACTTGGTCGAGATCATGGCCCGCTTGCGCAGCGGCTGCCCGTGGGATCGCGAGCAGACGCATCGCACGCTCGTGCCGTATCTCATCGAAGAAACCTACGAAGTCGTCGAGGCGATCGAGGGGGGAAAGCTCGACGATCTCTGCGAGGAGCTCGGCGACCTGCTGCTGCAGATCGTCTTTCACGCGCAGCTGGCGACCGAGGTCGGGAAGTTCAGCATCGCCGACGTCGTGGACTCGCTCTCGAACAAGATGGTCCGCCGCCATCCGCACGTCTTCGGCGACGCGGTCATCGAGGACGTGGACGCGCAGTGGCGCAACTGGGAACGGCTCAAGGCGCTCGAACGCACGGGGCGCTCGCGCAAGAGCCGCCTCGACGGCATCCCCAAACACCTCGGCGCGCTCCAGCGCGGACAGCGCATGCAAGAGAAAGCGGCCCGCGTCGGCTTCGACTGGCCCGGCGTCGCGGGTATTCTCGACAAGCTCTCGGAAGAGCTCGCCGAACTGGCCGAGGCGCGGCGGCTCGCGCAGGACGACCCGCGCGTGCGCGAAGAGCTGGGCGACGTCTTCTTCACGCTGGTCAACCTCTCGCGCGCGCTCGGCATAGACGCCGAAACCGCGGTGCGCGAAGCCAACGAAAAGTTTTACACGCGCTTCGGATTTATGGAAGAGCGCGCTCAGGCCGCCGGGAAATCACTCTCGGACCTCTCGCTCGAAGAACTCGAGGAATTATGGCAACTGGCGAAGGCTTAACCTGCACGCTGCGGCTGCGCATGGGCACGCACGACGCGCACTACGGCGGAAACCTCGTAGACGGCGCGCGCATGCTCGCGCTCTTCGGCGACGTCGCGACCGAGCTGCTCATCCGCTTGGACGGCGACGAAGGGCTCTTCGCCGCGTACGACAGCGTCGAGTTTCTCGCCCCGGTGTATGCCGGCGACTACATCGAGGCGGAGGGCCGCATCGTCGCCACCGGCCGCGCGTCGCGGCGCATGGAGTTCGAAGCGCGCAAGGTCATCGCGGCCAAACCTGAGATCGGCGAGAGCGCCGCCGACCTCGTGGATCCGCCGGTAGTCGTCTGTCGCGCGAGCGGCACGTGCGTTACGCCTAAGGCGAAGCAGAGAAAGTAACTCTCGTTCGACCAACCGTCACCCTGAGCGAAGTCGAAGGGTCCTGTCATGCTCGCAAATCGGGACGCCCCTTAGCGGCACGACGAAACCCGCTCGGAGCTTACTAGGCGCATTGGTCAGCGGCGACACGCGCGGCGCCTCGGCGCGAGGCCACGTGCCACATTCCCTTTAGTTACTGAACGAGGCCGTGCCCGACCAAGTCTCTGCACCTCCACCGTCGTTCTTGGGCGAGGGGAAAACCCGATCGATAACCCGATACGTCACGATCACCGTCTACGATTACGAGGCCGACTGATCAGTAAGTACAAGAAGCCAGAGAGAAGCCCAATTCCGAGGTTCGGCCAAAAAGTATGTACCGTCAGTAGCGGCCCTAGGGTGACGCCGCCGACAAGCAGGGCTGCGACAAATAGTCTTCGCGGAATGGCCATAACCTTGCACTTGCTGTTGTTGCGAGTTCGAAAGGCTCCCTGCTAGGCTCCTAGGTTGCGCTTCCTCTACGGCGCTCCCTACGGATGACGGAGTCGCGAGTCGCATCTGCGTTACGCCGAAGGCAAAGCAGAGGAAGTAACTATCTTTCGGCTCCGATCATGTTCATCGTCCCGCTTCGGGGACGCTCGCTACGATGTCCTGTCCTCCGCTCGCTTGACCCGATTTGCGAGAGAACGCAAGGTCTCTCGCTATGGACAAGCAATTGATCCTGGATTGGTTCCCTCAGACTTCGGCTGCGTGCACGCGAGGTATTCTCCATGCTAACTCGATGGAATACTATCTCCAAGGGACAATTTGTGATCGGGGTGCTCAACAAGCACATGTCCTCTAGCCCGCGTTGGTGGACAGGAGCTCGTATCGGAATATCGGTGCCTGCATTGTTCCTTGCGGCACTCTGGCCCACGTTCGCCATGGACTCTCAACTGCATGATTCTCTCGAAATGCCAGGCGCAGCCGGCTACGCCTTGGTGCAAGCATTCAAGATCTTGCCAGGTGCCTCGTCGCCGAATCAAGCGCACACAGTGCTAACTAATTACACCGTCGAGATACTGGCTCGCGGTGGAGAATACGTGGTGGCTTTCTATCCTAACATCGGATCCACCCCATTCGTCGCTTATGTCAGGGACGGTACGGTTATCGCTCACGATGCAGCGCACCCTACGCTCGACGCGGCGCCGATCCTCGTGCCCGGCGTCATCGCCGGCGCTGTCGTCGCCGTCTACTCCGAGGCCTTAAGTAGTAACGACCCCGTCGTTCTGCGCGGCGCCGCTACGTTTGACGTGGACGTCGACGTACTAGCGGGAGGGCCACTTATTGCGTTCGTACCAAACGTGCTTCCAGCGTATTTTAAGACCCATAATTGCGTTACGGGTAACTGTAACGGCAGATCCGTTTATAGGGTGAAGTTCAAGTCCGATGGCCTTGAAGTCACACGCAGGATAATTCTTTAACGATGCGCTGACGCGGTTATCTCGCGTAAGACTGACCCCATTCTCTCCTACGCATGACGGAGTCGCGAGCAGCCGTAGCCGGCGCATGCGGGTGGCGAGAAGGCTCCAGCTTTTTTGGGCCAGCCACGGACGGCTGTTTCAAAGCTTGCTGACCCGAAAAAGTGGAGCAGCAGGAGCGAGCAGGACGCGAGCGACGGGCGGCTTCGAACCACCCGCGTGGGCGGGCTACGGCCTCAAGCGATCCGCTCGTGCGTCTTCTTCTTCCAGACGAACTCGTAATAACAGAACTGCATCGTGACTGCGGCGCAGAACGCCAGCGGGTAACCCATCCAAACGCCGTTGAGGCCGAAGCGATGCATCAGCAGGTATGCGGCCGGGACTTCGACGCCCCAGATTGCGAAGATGCCGATCGCGGTGGGCCAAAGCACCGTGCCGCTGCCGCGCATGAGGCCGCTGAGCACGGCCGAGTTGCCGAACACGGCGTAGCTCCATAGAGTGATCATGAGCAGCGTGTGCGCGATGTCGAGCGTGTGCGTGTCGGTGATGAACCAGCCCAGGATGTACCATGCGAAGAGATAGCACGCGCCGATGACGACTGCACCGACTGCGTAGTTGAGGCCGACGGCGGAGCGCACGACGCTGCCGAGCTTGTCCTCGCGGCGCGCGCCGATGCACTGCGCGCCGAAGATCGAGGCGGCGATGCCGATCGACATCGCCGGGAACTGCACGTAGCCGACGACCTGGTTCACGGCGCCGTACGCCGCCGTCGCGCTCGAACCAAACCGGTTGACGAACGTGATGACGGCGATCTCCGCGAGCGAGACCATCATGACTTGAATGCCCGTCGGGACGCCGATGCGGACGACCGCGCCGAGGATCTTCCAATCTATGCGCATGTCCACCAGCGTTTCGCGGTCCAGCTTCAGCGGATGGTCCTTGCGCTGCAGGTAGAGAATCAGCCACAACAGCGCAGCCCCGTTGGCGATCAAACCCGCGACCGCCGCGCTCACGACGCCGAGCTTTGGCAGGCCGAAGGCGCCGACGATGAAGAGCGGCGTGATCGCGATGGCGAGCACCGCCGAGACGATGAGCGCGTAGAACGGCGTCGTTGAGTCGCCCGTGCCGCGCAAGATCGTCGCGTAGACGAAATAAAAGAAGAACACGGGCATCGTCAGGAAGATGACGCGCGCGTAGGCGTCCGCTTGCGCGATGATGTCGGACGGCGTTCCCAGCCACCCGAGCACGGTTGCAGAACCCAACGAACCCAGCACGGCCACGACGATGCCGAGGTACAGCGCGGCGCCCAGCACCGTGCCGGCGATCTTCTTCACGCGGTGGTTGTCGCGCGCGCCGAAGGCTTGCCCGACCAGCACGGTGCTGCCGCTCGAAACGCCGAAGACGAACGAGAAGAGCAGAAACACAATGGGGAAGACGGCCGAAACCGCGCCGAGCGCTTGGGTCGAAATGAGGCGTCCGATCCAGATGCTGGCCATCGTCTGCGACGCCGACTGCAGCACGTTGCTGAGCATGAGGGGCACGAGAAAAACGAGGAGGATCTGCCACATCGGCTTACCCTCTTCGAAAATGTTGACTCCCCGGTGGCGCTGCGCTTGCGCCTGGGCCATACTTTACTCCTCTGCGAGCAGCGTGTAGATCTCTTTTCGAGCGTTGTCGAGCAGCTCTCGCGCCCGCTCCACCGACTCTTCGCTGGACGACGGCCCGAGTTGGGAAACGGCCTGCATCAATCGCGCGGCCGATTCGCGCAAACGAGTGCGTGAATCGTCCTCGTCTTCCTCTTCGTCGGCTTCGAAAAGGCGCCCGATATCGGCGGCGTGCTCTTCGAGAAGCTTGCGTCCCTTCTCCGTTACCTCATACGTCCGGCGATCGCCCTCGTCGCGCCCGGCGATCAGCCCGGCCGCTTCGAGCGCGGCCAGCAGCGGGTAGACGGAGCCGGCGCCGCCGCCCCAGCCCCGCTCGCGAATGGCCCGGATGAGGTCGTACCCGTGGCGGGGCAGTTCCGCGAGCAGCTTGAGCAGGGCAAACTTGAGGATGCCCCGCTTCAGGCGCCGGGCGCCGTGCCGCCCAGGGTGACGTCCCCAAGCGCTCCACCAGCCGTGCCGCGGGTCTTGCCGGAATCCCATATTCATCGTTGCGCCCTCCTGGATTGCATCGCAACAGTAAACGATATATCGTGATATAGTCAAGCTCCGCCACGATGCCGCCCGAGGGGCCGCGGCGAACAACGGCGGCGTGCGTCTGGATAAGTTCATGAAGGTTTCCCGGCTGGCCAAACGGCGCAGCGAAGCCCACGAGGCATTGGAGCACGGGCGCATCACCAAGGACGGCAAGCCGCTCAAACCCGGCTACCAGGTGAAGCCGGGCGACTGCCTGGTGATCCACTACGCGACGAAGTTCGTCACCGTGCGCGTGCGCGAGGTGCCGCTGCGCATGACGCCGAGCGTTTCGCCCGCCGACCTCTACGAGATTCTCGACTCGCACAAGGACGAGGCGGAGTGGCCATGATCTCGGCCGACACCAAAGACGCGCTCGCGCGCGACGTCCCGGCGGAGAACCACTGCCGCCAGGCGCTCCTGGCCGGGCTCGCATTCTACGGCGGCGCGCGCGATCGAGACGAGTTCGTCACGCACCGCAACGCGGTCGCGCGGCTTTTCTGGTCGCTGCTGGACGATCGCAAGTCGCATCCGATCGAGACGCGCGCGCCGACGCGCTTGGCGCACCTGCCGACCTTCGCGATCGCCGTGCCGCCTCGCTTGAAAGCGGCGCCGCCGAAACCGGCGCGCAAGTGCGATCGCCTTCTCGAGGTGCGCGCGGCGTTTCTCGCCTGCGGATCGCTGGCTGCGGGCGCGCACGGCTATCATCTCGAGTTCGTCGCGCGCGACGACGCCGCGGCCGCGCGGCTGCAGTGGATGCTGCACAGTGCCGGCGTTCCGCCGAAAACGACCCGCCGCAAGGGACGCACCGTGCTCTACCTCAAGGAGTTCGACGCCATCGCCGAGCTTCTCACGCGCATCGGCGCGTTCGCGGCCGTGCTGCGCCTCGAAGACGTGCGGGCCTTGCGCGAAACGAAGAACCGCATTCACCGGCTGGTCAACACCGAAGCCGCAAACCTCGAGCGGACGGCTGCGGCCGCCGCGGAACAGCGGCGCACGATCGAGTACCTCGAAAGCGCCTACGGGATCGCCCGGCTCTCGCCGGCGCTGCGGGAAGTCGCGGAGCTACGTCTGTCGCACCCCGACGAATCGCTCGCCGAGCTGGGGCGCCGCTGCAATCCGCCGATCGCCAAGCCGACGGTCAGCGGCAGGCTCGCGACGCTCGCAAAGCTGGCCGCCCGCCTGCGGGGCGTGCAGGGGAGGGTGAAAGCGGCCCGGTAAACGCGCTGACATGCGCATCGGAATCAACGGCTTCGGCCGCATCGGCCGCAATTTCACCAAGGCGATCGTAGAACGCCATCCCGAAATCGAAATTGCCGCAGTCAACGACCTCATAGACGCGCGCGAGTGCGCGCACCTCTTCAAACACGACAGCAACTACGGGGCGTACGCAGGCAACGTCAGCGCGCGCGACGGCGCCATCGAGATCGACGGGCGCACCATCAAGGTCTGCGCCGAGCGCGATCCGGCCAAGCTCCCGTGGAAGGACCTCGGCGTGGACGTCGTCGTCGAGTCCACCGGCTTGTTCACCGATGCGTCCAAAGCGCGCGCGCACATAGACGGCGGCGGCGCGAAGAAAGTCATCATCTCGGCACCGGCAAAAGGCGAGGACGTCACGATCGTTCTGGGCGTCAACGACGGGCGCTACGATCCCGCCAAGCACAACATCATCTCCAACGCGTCCTGCACCACGAACTGTCTTGCGACGGCCGTCAAGCCGATCGTTGACGAGCTCGGCTGGGTGAAGGGCTTCATGACGACGATCCACTCGTACACGAACGATCAGAACGTTCTGGACGGCCCGCACAAAGATCTTCGCCGCGCGCGCAATGCAGCGACGAACATCGTGCCGACGTCCACCGGCGCCGCCAAGGCGCTCTACCTTACGATCCCCGAAGTCGAGGGCACCTTCGACGGATTCTCGCTGCGCGTGCCGACGCCGACGGTTTCGATGATCTACCTCGTCGCGCAGACGAAAAAGCCCACGACGAAGGACGAGCTCAACGCGATCCTGCGCCGCGCGGCGGAGGGCCCCCTGAGCAAGTACGTCGCGTACACCGAGGAAGAGCTCGTGTCGAGCGACTTCAAGAAGAATCCGTACAGCTCGATCATTGACGCGAAGCTCAACAACGCCAACGGCGACCTCATCCAAATCGCCGCCTGGTACGACAACGAGTGGGGGTACTCGTGCCGGCTTGCCGAGCTGACCGCGATGGTCCTCGCAACGCTGCCGGGCCGGGTCTAGGCGGTCCCGCTTTCACCCGTGGCTTTCCGCCGCTTAGCCGACCTCGACGTTCGAGGGAAGCGCGTCCTCGTGCGCGAGGATCTCAACGTGCCGACCGGCCCGCAAGGGATACTCGACTACGCCCGCATAGACGCCGCCGTTCCCACGCTGCGCTGGCTGCACGAGCACGGCGCGCGAACGATCGTGGTCTCGCACCTTGGGCGTCCCGACGGCAAGGCCGACGCGCGCTACTCGCTGCGCCCCGTCGCAAGCGCGCTCGCCGAGCGCCTCGGCATTGACGTCGCTTTTGCCGGCGACAGCGTCGGTGAGGTTGCGACGGCCGCGGCTGCGAAGCTCAAAGACGGCGAGGTTCTGCTCTTGGAGAACGTCCGCTTCCATCCCGAAGAGGAGCGCAACGATCCGGCCTTCGCCGCACAGCTCGCGCGCCTAGGCGATCTGTACGTCAACGACGCGTTCGGAACGGCTCACCGGGCTCACGCCTCGACCGAAGGCGTCGCGCACTTGCTCCCCAACGCCGCCGGCTTTCTCATGGAGCGCGAGCTCACCGCGCTCTCGCGCCTCGTTAGCGATCCGGCCAAGCCGTTCGTCTGCGCGATCGGCGGCGCGAAGATCAAAGACAAGATCGGCGTCTTCGAACGGCTGACGTCGCTTGTAGACACGTTCTGCGTCGGCGGCGGCATGGCGAACACGCTGCTCGCCGCCGGCGGCGTCGCGGTCGGCAGGTCGCTGCGCGACGACGACCTCGAGCCGGCACGACGCGTCATCGCAATGGCGAAGGAGCGCGGCGTCAACCTCGAGCTGCCGACCGATGCGGTCGTCGCATCCTCGCTCGACGCCGGCGCCCCATCGAGCGTCGTCGCGATCGACAGCGTCGGCGACGCGATGATCCTCGACATCGGTCCCGCGACCGCGCAGCGCTACGCGCGAACGATCGAAGCGGCGAAGACGATCGTTTTCAACGGCCCGATGGGCGTCTACGAGAATCCGGCGTATCGCGAAGGAACGCGCGTCGTCGGCGAGGCGATCGCCCGCGCCACGGCGGCGGGCGCGCTGAGCGTCGTCGGCGGCGGCGACGCCGCAGCCGCCGCGCATCTGCTCGGCTTCGCCGGCCAAACGACGCACGTTTCGACCGGCGGCGGCGCGACGCTCGAGTACCTCGAAGGCAAGGAACTTCCGGGGGTCGCGGCACTTGAGCGGTGACGGCGTGCGCACCATCGTCGCGGGAAACTGGAAGATGCACAAGACCGCGGCCGAGACGGCCGCGTTCTTCGACGCGTTCTTGCCGCTCGTGCCCGAACTGCCGGTGCAGGTGGAGATCGTGGTCGCGCCGCCCTTCACCGCGATACCGCAGGCCTCGCGGCTGGTGGCGGGCACGCGCGTGCGACTGGGCGCGCAGACGATGCATTGGGAGTTATTCGGAGCGTTCACCGGCGAGGTGAGCGCACCGATGCTGCGTGAGTTCGGCGTGGAATACGTCATTCTCGGCCATTCCGAGCGCCGCGCGCAGTGCGATGAAACGGATCGCACGGTGAACCTCAAGGTGCACGCGGCGCTCTCCGAGGGCCTCACGCCGATCGTCGCCGTCGGCGAGACCTTCGACGAACGGGCGGCCGGCGTGACCGACGAGCGCGTCGTCTCGCAAACGCGCGCGGCCTTCGACGGCGTCGCGCCCGAAGATCTCGCGCGCGTCGCGATCGCATACGAACCGATCTGGGCGATCGGCACCGGCAGCAGCTGCGAGGCCGGCGAAGCCGACCGCGTCGCCGCCGCCATTCGCGGCGCGCTCCCCGGCGTGGCGCGAACGCCGATCCTCTACGGCGGCAGCATGAACGCCGAGAACGCCGCATCCTTTCTCGCGCGCCGCAACATCAACGGCGGCCTCGTCGGCGGCGCCTCGCTCGACGCCGCCGGCTTTGCCGCGCTGATCGCCAACGCCGCGCCGTGATCTACCGCCCGATCGTTCTGGCGGTGCTCGACGGCTGGGGATGCCGCGACGAAACGCACGGCAACGCGATCGCCGCGGCCGGCATTCCACATTGGCGGGCGCTCTTCGAGCGCTATCCGTGGACGACGCTCGCGGCTTCGGGCGAAGCGGTCGGGCTGCCGAAAGGCGTGATGGGCAACAGCGAGGTCGGCCACATGAACCTGGGCAGCGGGCGCGTCGTCCCGCAAGGCGTGACGCTGATTGACGACTCGATCGCCACCGGCGAGTTCGCGCAGAACGAAACGCTGCGGCGCGCGACCGAACACGCGACGCGAACGGGCGGCACGCTCCATTTCATGGGCCTGCTCTCGGACGGGCAGGTGCACAGCTCGATCGTTCACCTCTTCGCGCTGGTTGACGCGGCCGTGGCCGCGGGCGTTCCCATCGCCATACACTGCTTCCTCGACGGGCGCGACACGCCGCCGCGCTCGGCACGCGCCTTCGTCGAGCGGCTCGAAGCCAAGCTCGCCGCGTGCGGACGCGCGGGCGCGATCGCGAGCGTCACCGGCCGTTTTTACGCGATGGATCGCGACCGCCGGTGGGAACGCACGAAACTGGCGTACGATCTCTTGGCAAACGGGACGGCCGAACATCGCGCGAGCGACGCGCTCTCGGCAATAAACGCGGCCTACGCGCGCGACGAAGGCGACGAGTTCGTCCTGCCGACGATCGTCGGGCAAACCCGCTGCATCGAAGACGGCGACGCGTTCGTCTTCTTCAACTTCAGGCCGGATCGCGCACGCCAGCTCACGATCGCGTTCGACGCGGGCACCGACCGCTATTTCGACGACGGCTTCGGCGTCTTTACGTCAAAGCGCTATCTGGACCCGTTCTTCGCAACGATGACGAAGTACGACGAGACGTACACCAATCCGGTGCTCTTCGGCCCGCGGCCGCAGTACGACACGTTTGGCGAGATCGTCGCGCACGAAGGGCTGCGCCAACTGCGCCTGGCCGAAACCGAGAAGTACGCGCACGTCACTTACTTCTTCAACGGCGGGCGCGAGGAGCCGTTCGCGGGAGAGGACCGCAAGCTCGTCCCCTCCGACCGCTCGGTGCCGACGTACGACCTCGCGCCGGCCATGCGCGCGAACGAGATCACCGACGCCGCGGTCGCGGCGATCGAGAGCGGCAGCTACGACGCGATCGTCATGAATTACGCCAACGCCGACATGGTCGGGCACACGGGCAACTTCGAGGCGACCGTTTCCGGCGTCGAGACGATCGACGCGTGCCTCGCGCGCCTTGCGGACGCGACGCTGCGCGCACACGGCCTGCTCGCCATCACGGCCGACCACGGAAACGCCGAAGAGGAAATAGACGAACGGGGCAATCCGGTCACCGCCCACACGACGAACCCCGTGCCGTTCGTCCTCGTCGCCGACGGCCTGCACGGGCGCCTTGCCGCCGGGGGGAAGCTTGGCGACGTCGCGCCGACGCTGCTCTCGATCATGGGCCTTCCGATTCCCGAGCGCATGACCGGCAAGAACCTCTTCACTTGGGAAAGTTCATAAAAGTCACAGGCTCGGTTAGGGTGGCTATCAGCATCGTGTGAGAGGCTATGGGAAACGCTCGAGAGGAGATTTCTCATGCGCAATCACGCCGGTGAGTCCCGCGACGTTCTCGCAGCTGCAGAAGGCCTCGTCTACTTCGTCTTCCTAGGCGCCGCCACGGTGGCGATCGTTCTTGCGGCGCATCTCCCGTAGCCGGCCAACGCAGGCGTTACGCGTCTGCGCGGTAGCAGCCACTGGGGTCCACGCAGACGCGCCGGCCGCCGATTGCGATCGAGCGCAGCCGGTGATCCCAGAAACACAGGACGCGGATCGCGACGGGCTTCAGACGGGCGATAAGCTCCCGCGCGCGCGCAGAGACTGCGACGGCGTCGCGAACCCATCGCGGATGCTCGCGCGGCAAGAGCGAGCCGTCGAGCTCGGCCTCGCCGACGGCGGGGACGATCGCTTCGGAAGCGCTCGCGGCGCTCTGCGAGGCTACGCCGGCGGCGCCGTCCTCAAGGTCAACCCGCCGAAGCATCGCCATGGCGCCGCAGCTTGGCCAACGCGGCCAGATGCAGCTGCGAGGCTCGCTGGGGTGAGATCGCCAGCCGCCTGCCAACCGCCCGCAGCGAGCTTCCGCCAAAGTAGTGCAGCAGCACGACGTCCCGCTGGCGCTGCGGCAGACCGGCAAGATTTTGAGCCAAAGACGCGCTCTCCGACATGCGCTCGACGATCCGCGCCGGATCCCCGTTCCAGTCGCCCGCCAACGCTTCGCCTCGCGGCAGCGGAGCGTCCAGCGAAAGCGGCTGCCCGCGGTACGCGGCGGCCAGCGCTCGCCGGTATCCGGGATGCAGCCGGTCTACCTCGTCGGCGGTCGGCACCTCGCCGCGCTCGACCGCAAGTTCGTACCGCCGGACCTCGCCTTCGCGCACGGTGCGGCGCGCGCGCTCCGAAACGGGATCCATTCGACGCACGCCGTTGAGCATCGCGCCGACGATGAGGCGGCGCGCGTACTCCTCCAGACGCGGCCCGCGATCGGGATCGTACGAGTCCACCGCGCGGATCAGGCCGACGCACCCGTCGCCGACGAGATCGTCGGCGTCGAGGTTGCGCACGAGCCGCTTGAGACGGCGCGCCGCGCGTTTGACGACCGGCAGCAGTTCGCGCACGCGTTCTTCGCGCAGCGCCTGGTCCATCATCGCCGCGCCTTCAGGCCGGCCGCTACGAGCGCGGCGAAACCGCTGCCGTCGCGTTCGGCGACGTCGCGCGCGAGCAGATCCACTTCGTACTCGCCGAACGGCTCGATGCCCGCGAAAGCCGGCCGCAGCACCGGCGCGAGCAGCATCGCCTCGATCATCCTGCCCGCGCGCAGGGCGCCGGCGTCATCCACGCTGCAGGTTGTTGGCGATGCGCAGCATCTCGTCGGCGGCCTGGACGCCCTTCGCATTGGCTTCGTAGGCGCGCTGCGCGGCCAGAATCTGCATCATCGCGTCAACGACGGTGACGTTCGACTCCTCGAGCATGCCGAATCGCAGCTGCGGCCCTTCGTTCGAACCCGCCGCGATCTCGCGCCGCCTGCCCGCCTCCGGGGTCGCTTCGAAGAGCGCGCCGCCGAGCGGCCGCAGGCGTTCGGGTGCGGCGAACTCGGAGATGCGGATACGGCCGATCGTACGCCCGCCGCCCGCGAACGTCGCGCGGATGCTGCCATCGGCCTCAACCGTCGCCGCGAGCGCGCCGGCGGGAATGCGCACGCCTTCGAGACGCAGATCCTGCGCGGTGCGCAGCGTTCCGTCGGCGGCGCGCGAAAACTCGCCGTCGCGCGTGTAGCGACGCCGGCCCTGCGCGTCGAGGACGGCGAAGAAACCAGGGCCGTCAATTGCGAGATCGAACGGGCCGGCGCTGCGCGCGAGCTTCCCTTGCGCGAAGACGACGCGCGGGCCGAGCGCGACGGTTCCGAGGCCCCCTGCGCCCGGCGCGACCAGCTCGGCGAACGTCTGCGCCGATCCCTTGAAGCCGACGACGCCGGCGTTGGCCAGGTTGTCGGCGATCGTTTCGAGGCTGCGCTGCTGAGCGGCCATGCCGCTGGCGGCGATGAAGAGTGCGCGATCCATCGTGCGCCGCCTACTTCACGCGGCCGGCTTCGGCCGATTTCTGCCGCGTGCCGTCAATCGCGCTGACGATCTTCTCGGCGCTTTCGAAGGCGCGCTCCGCGGAGAGCACGTTGACCATCTCGGCAATCGCGTCAACGCCGGCGCCTTCGAGAAATCCGCTCTGCAGGCGAGCGTTTGCGGGGATCCACAGCGCGTCGGCGACGCGGCCGTTCACCCAAACGCGGCCGTCGCCGTCAAGGCGCGCGCCCGGCGGAAAGCGCAGCGCGCCGCGGCGCCCGAGCAGCGTGCGTCCGGCGGCGTCGCGCAGCTCGCCTCCGGCGGTGCGAACGAACGCGCCGGCGCGCGTGGTTGCGACGCGCCCCGCGGCGTCGCGCACGCGGAACGCGCCGTCGCCGACGATTGCGAAATCGAGATCGCGGCCGGTCTCGCGCAGCGCGCCGCGTTCCTTCGTTCTGGCGCGCGCGACTGCGACGCCGAGCGCCGTCAGGAAGCCGCGCGCCGAAACCCGCGCGTAGCCGTCGGTAGAAGCGTTGGCGAGGTTTTCCGTGGCGATTTCAAGGCGGGTGCGCGCCGCGACCATGGCGCTGGCGGCCCAGGCGATTCCATCCATGGCCGCAAGGCTATCGGTCGCGCGTGAACGACCCGTTTCCATGCGGTGAACGGCCTAGGAAAGACCCGGCGGACGTGCAATGCCCTCTCCCCACCCATCCCCAAGTGAGGATATCGCTATGGCTAAAAAAGCAGAGCGCAAGAGCCTGGAGACGCCCGAAGAGACGCGCTCGTTTCCAAAGGGAAAGCTCGAACTCGTTACGATCGGCGGCATCAGCCTCGGTCGCGGCACGTTCGAGCCGGGCTGGAAATGGTCGGAGTGCGTCAAGCCGATCGCAGAGACGGAATCGTGTCAAGCTCCCCACCTGGGATACATCGTTTCGGGCCGCATGAAAGCGGTGATGGACGACGGTCAGGAGCTCGAGTTCGGCCCCGGCGACGCGATGGCGCTGCCGCCCGGCCACGACGCGTGGATCCTCGGAAACGACCGCTGCGTCATCGTTGACTTCGGCGGATACGAGGAGTATGCGAAGACGAAGTAGCTTGCGGCGGCGTTAGAGCCGCGCGATCACCTCTTGCGCGAAGGCGCCGGTCGAACGAACGACGTCCTGCGACGCGTGCGCCAGCTCGGCCGTACGCAGGCCGTCGGCGTAGCAGCGCGCGACCGCGCGCTCGATGCGAGCGGCGCCGGCGTCGTCGTCCAAACTATGGCGCAGCAGCATCGCCGCGGAGAGAATGGCGGCGGTCGGGTTCGCGACGTTGGTGCCGGCGATGTCGGGCGCCGTTCCGCCGATCGGTTCGTACAAGCCGAACCGGCGCCCCGGCGAGCCGCGCGTGCCCAGGCTCGCGCTCGGAAGCGTTCCGATGGATCCGGTGAGGATCGCCGCTTCGTCGGAGAGGATGTCGCCGAACATGTTCTCGGTGACGATGACGTCGAATGCCGCCGGACGGCGGACGAGCTGCATCGCGGCGTTGTCTACGAGCAGGTGCTCGACCGTAACGTCGGGATACTCGCGCGCGACCTCGTTGACGACGCGCCGCCACAGCCGCGACGTCTCCAAGATGTTCTGCTTGTCTACCGAGGTGAGATGCTTGCGCCGGCCGCGCGCCAGCTCGAACGCGACGCGCGCGATGCGCTCGACCTCCGGCGCGCGGTAGATCATCGTGTCTACGGCTTCGTCCACGCCGTTGACGGTGCGCTGCTCCTTCGGCTTACCGAAGTAGATGCCGCCGGTCAGCTCGCGAACGACGAGGAGGTCGAGCCCGCGCACTAGCTCCGGGCGAAGCGACGAAGCATCTTCGAGGCCGGCGAAGACGCGCACCGGGCGGAGATTGGCGTAGAGCTCGAAATCGCGCCGCAAGAGAAAGAGCGCGTACTCCGGGCGCTCTGCCAACGGCTTGCCGTCGTACTGCGGAAGGCCGACGCTGCCGAAGAGAATCGCGTCGCTGCGCTCGCAGAGCGCGCGCGTCGCATCCGGAAGCGCGGGCAGTCCCTGCGCCAGCGCGGCGCCGCCCGCCGGCGCCTCCGTGCACGCGACGCCGGGGCACACGGCGCGCAGCACCTCGACGGCGACGCGCGTAATCTCCGGGCCGATGCCGTCGCCCGGCAGCACCGCAACCTGCATCGGCAGGCTAGTAGACGGTGATGCGGGTCGTGTCGTCCTTGGGCGGTTCCTTTGAGGACGCCGACGGCTCTTTTTTTGCCGCGCCCTTCGCCGGCTGCGCCGCCGCGGGCTCGCCGTTGGTGGGAGCGCTCTCCGTGCGCTCGAGCAGCGCGAGGTGCGTCATGAGCAGGCTGCGCAGCTCGCTGCGCGCCTTCTCGGCGGCTTCGGCCGCGCGCTGGTGCTCGCGCCGCACTTCGGAGATCGCGTCGTTGTAGCCGGCGATCTCGCGATCCCCGGCGAGCCGAGCCTGCTCGCGAATCAAGTCGGCTTCCTTGTGCGCCGACGCCTTGACTTCGTCGGCCGTGCGCTGCGCGAGCACGAGCGTGTTCTGCAGCGACTCTTCCATCGCTTTGAAATGACTGATGCGCTCTTTGAGGTCGGCGATCTCGGCCTCCAGCGCGGCACGGTGCTGCGCCTCGTCCTCGAGCGTTTCGATGATCTCGTCGAGAAACTGGTCCACGTCGCCGCGGTCGTACCCTTGCAGCGCCTTCTTGAAGGTCTTGTGCTGGATGTCGACCGGTGTAATTTTCTCCATCAATTAGGTCCTATTCGCCATGAAATCGAAGGTGCCGTCGGCGATCATCGAGTCGCGCAGGCCGGCGGCGTTGACGCTGACGCCGGCGGGAACGACGAGGTAGATCGATTCGGCGAGTTTTTGTATCTTGCCGTCTATCGTGTAGGCAACGCCCGAGGTGAAATCCACGACCCGCTGCAGGAGCGTTCGGTCGGCATTCTGCAGGTTGACGATGACCACTTGCCGGCTGCGCAGCGAGTTTGCGATCTCCACGACGTCCTGGTAGCTGCGCGGCGAGTAAACGCTCACTTGCGGTCCACCGCGGCGCCCGGCGTTCGAAAGCGGAACGACGCGCGCGCCCGGCGCGCTTTCGTCTTCGTAGAGCTCTTCTTCGTCGTCGCTGATCGAGAAGAAAGAGCCGATTCTGCTGAACATGTTCACGTCTTGCCTCCAGTTCGGCGACCGAAGAGGGCCTCCCCGATACGCAGCATCGTCGAGCCGGCCCGCAGCGCCTCACGCCAATCGCCCGACATGCCGATTGAGAGCGTACTTCCACCTATGCTAGCCAACGTCTTGGCGGCCAGCTCGAAAGCGCGAAGAATCGCCTCGCGGTCGCTCGAGTGCGGGCCGATGGCCATCACGCCTTCTAAGCGCAGCCCGGGCGCGGCGCGCATTTCCTCGGCAAGCCGCCCGGCTTGCTCGGGCGGGCACCCGAAACGTTCGGCCGGCGAGATATTGAGCTGGAGGAGCACCGGCAGCTGCTTGCCGAGCCCCTCAGCGGCCCGCGAGAGGGCGTTTGCCGCTTCGATGCGATCCACGCTCTGCACGACGTCGAACGCCGCGACGACGGCCTTGGCCTTGTTCGTCTGAAGGTGCCCGACGAAGTGCTTGCGGACCGGCGGCAGCAGCGGCAGCTTTTCCCGCGCCTCCTGCAGGTAGCTTTCGCCGAGATCGGTCAGGCCGGCCCGGATGGCGCGCGCGAGGCGCTCGGGAGCCTGCCCTTTGCCGATGCCTACGAGCGTCGCGCTTCCGGCGGGGCGCCCGCAACGGAGCAGTTCTTCGTCAACGGCGCGCGTCAGCGCGCGAAAACGTTCCTCGAGGCCGTCGTCGGTCAAGAGCGCGTCGCGACCACCCCAACGTCGGTGCGCGGGCCGGGCCGCGTGGCGCAGTAGGCGATGCCGATGACGCCGATCAGAATCATCGGCAAGGCGTACAACTGGCCGCCCGTGATGCCGAAGAGCGTGAAGTCGGCTTGCCGCCAGAGCTCGGCAATGCTGCGCGTTATGCCGTACATGAGGAACCACGTCCACGCGACGACGCCGTCCTTGGGCTTGAGACGGTAGACGAGCAGCAGAATCGGCAGCGTCAGAATGTCGAGAATCGCTTCGTAGATCTGCGATGGATGGCGGTACGCGGCCATGCCGTTGTCCAGCGGCGCAGAGGGAAAAATCATGCACCACGGATGGTCCGGACGGCAGACGTCTCCCCACAGCTCGTCGTTGATGAAGTTGACGATGCGCACGAGCGTTATGCCGACCGGCAGCATCATGACGACTTCGTCGCCGAGCACGATGTACTTGAGCCCGGGATGCTGTCGCACGAAGATCCAGAGCGCGACGAGCACGCCGACGAGGCCGCCGTGGAACGCCATGCCCCCGTTCCACACGGCGACGAAGTTTATCGGATTGGAGAAGTAAAACGAGGCGTCGTGCTTGCTGATGATGTCGTTGATCACGAAGAACGTGCGGCCGCCCACGAGCACGCCGACGAGCGCGTAGAAGAGAAAATCGCCGACCTGCTGCTTCGTCAAACCGAGCCTGCGCAGCCCTGCCGGGCGCGTCATCCAGAGGTACACGCAGACGAACGCAACCAAATAGGCGATGCCGTACCAGTGGATCTTCAGCGGCCCCAGACTTATCGCGACGGGGTTGATATTCGGATAGGTGAACCAGTGCTGCATCGGTCGCAATCCCCTCTACGCGACCGGCCGTGCCAGGAGAAGGCGAGGGAGCGTACTGAAGGACGCGCGGTGGCCGAGCATTCGACGAGGTTCCTTTCCGTGAAGGGCGCATGACCGCAACGACGCATATTACCGCCGGCATCGCCTTCCTAGCGGGGCTCGTTTCCTTCGTATCGCCGTGCGTCCTTCCGCTCGTCCCGGCCTACCTCTCGCTGCTCACCGGTGAGAGCCTCGAGAATCTCAAGGCGGAAGCGAGCGCTCCGGCGCGCGCGCACACGTTCTTGCACGCGGTCGCGTTCGTCGCGGGTTTCAGCCTGGTGTTCATCGCCCTGGGGCTGAGCGCGAGCGCCGTCGGCGGCCTGCTCGACGCGAACCGCACCCTGATCGCCCAGATCGGCGGCGTGCTCGTCGTGATCCTCGGCCTGCAGATGATGGGGATGCTCAGAATCCCCTGGCTCATGATGGACAAGCGCGCGCACCTGCGGGGGAACCGGCGAACGATGTGGATGTCGGGGCTGGTGGGAATGGCGTTTGCCGCAGGCTGGTCGCCCTGCATCGGGCCGATTCTCGCAGGAATTCTCGCGATCGCCTCGCAGGAGCGCAGCCGGGAAGCAGGGCTCCTGCTGGCCTTCTACTCGCTGGGCCTGGCGCTGCCGTTTCTCCTCGTCGCCCTCGCCATCGGATGGATTTTGCCACTGCTCGATAGAATCAAGCCCGCGCTGCCTGCGGTCGAATTCGCCGCCGGCGCGTTTCTTATCGTGGTCGGGCTCGTGCTCGTCAACAATGCATTCCTCAACGTCGCAGGATGGTTCTATCAGTTTGTCCCGCAACCAAACATCTAATCTAGCGAACACGCTCGTCGTCGCGGGCGTCGCGATCCTCGTCCTTTGGGCGGACCAGGTCTCCAAACACCTGGTCATCACCTCGTTCATGCCCGGCGAGAGCCGCTTCGTCATCCCGCATTTTCTCAAGTGGACGTACGAACGAAACGTGCACGGCGCGTTCGGGCTCTTCGGCAGCAGCGCCGTCATGCTCATCGGCATGGCGATCGTCGTGCTGGTCCTCTTCTGGTTCAGCTTCCGCGAGGCCGCCGGCCGCTCGGTGGTGGTGCGCATCGCCTTCGGCATGATCGTCGGCGGCGCGATCGGCAACATCGTGGACCGGCTGCACTACGGCTACGTCATTGACTTCATCGACTTCTATCGCATCTGGCCGAACATCTTCAACGTCGGGGATTCCTGCATCACGATCGGCGTCGGGCTGCTCTTGCTCTCGAGCCTTGTTACACGTCGTCACCGCTGAGCAATCCGGAAAGCGAGCCGACGCCCTCCTCGCCGCGCTGACGGGCGCGCCGCGCTCGCGCGTGGCGGCGAGTTTCAAGCGCGGCGACGTAACGGTGAACGGCATGGCGGTGAAGCCGGGCCGCTCGCTGGAAGCCGGCGACGTCGTCGAGTTCGAAGTCGCGCCGGCGCACGCGCTCGTCGCGTTGCCCGAAGCGATCGACTTGGACGTCGTCTACGAAGACGCCGACCTGCTCGTCGTCAACAAGCCTGCCGGCATGGTGACGCATCCGGCGCACGGCGCCGTGCGCGGAACGCTCGTCAACGCGGTGCTCGCGCACGTCGGCGACCCCCTTCCCGGCGACGATCTCCGCCCGGGGCTCGTCCACCGGCTCGATCGCGACACGTCGGGCCTGCTCGTCGTGGCCAAACGCGAGGAGAGCCTGCGGGCGCTCGCGGCGGCGATGAAGGCGCGGCGCGTCGAGCGCGAGTACCTCGGCCTGGTTTGCGGCGTGCCCGAGAACGCTCGCGGGACGATCGAAGGCGCGATCGGGCGCGATCCGCGCAACCGCTTGCGCTTTGCCATCACGACCGAGGGCAAGCCGGCGGTCACGCACTACGAAGTGCGCGAAGCCTTCGCAAAACACGCCGAGCTGCAGTTCAAACTCGAAACCGGCAGGACGCACCAAATTCGCGTGCACCTCGCCGCGGCGGGCCATCCCGTCCTCAACGATCCGCTCTACGGGCGCAAGGAAGCGCGCTTCGATCTCCCGGGACAGGCGCTGCACGCATGGCGTCTCGCGTTCGCGCATCCGCGAACCGGCGAGTGGATTTCCTTCGAGGTGCCGCCGCCGCCGGCGTATTCGAAGGCTCTTGCCACCGTGAGCGAGTCACCCTGAGCTACGCTCGGGGTGACAAGAGGCAGATGTTCTCCCTACTAGCGCGGGACGGCGGGGCGCGGCGCGGCCGCTTGCAGCTCGCGCACGGAAGCGTGGAGACGCCGTCGTTCATGCCGGTGGGCACCGCGGCGACCGTCAAAGGCCTCACGCCGCACGAACTGCGCGAAGCGCAGACGCAGATCGTGCTCGCCAACACCTATCATCTCTGGCTGCGGCCGGGCCTTGAAACGATCGAGGCAGCGGGCGGCCTGCACCGTTTCATGGCGTGGGACGGCCCCATCCTCACCGACTCCGGCGGCTTTCAAGTCTTCAGCCTGGAGAGCCGGCGGCGGCTCGACGACGACGGCGTCACCTTCCGCTCGCACCTCGACGGCAGCGAGCACCGCTTCACGCCCGAGAACGTCGTCGCGTTTCAAGAAGCGATCGGCAGCGACGTCGCCATGCTGCTCGACGTCTGCGTCAAGCTGCCCGCGCCGCGCGAGGCGATCGAGGAATCCGTCCGCCTGACGAGCCTCTGGGCGCGGCGCTCCGCAGCGCTTCGCGCCGCGGGCGGCACCGTGCGCTTTGCGATCGTGCAAGGCGGGCTCGATCGCGCGCTGCGCGAGCGCAGCGCACGCGAGTTGGTGGAGCTCGACTTTGCGGGCTACGCGGTGGGCGGGCTGTCGGTCGGCGAGACGCGGGAAGAGCTCTACGCCACCGCGCGGCATACCGCCGCGCTCCTCCCTCAAGAGAAGCCGCGCTATCTGATGGGCGTGGGCACCGTACGCGATCTGATCGCCGCGGTGGACGGCGGCGTGGACATCTTCGACTGCGTCTACCCGACGCGCTGCGGGCGCAACGGGCGCGCGATGACGCGCGACGGCGAGCTCAACCTGTTTAACGCCGCGTTCGTGCGCGATCTAACCCCCGTTGACCCGAGCTGCGACTGCGCGACCTGCCGCGGCTACACGCGCGCGTATCTCGCGCACCTCTTTCGCGCGAAAGAGATGCTCGGACCGCGGCTGCTCTCCTACCATAACGTCTACCTCGTCAACGCGCTGATGCGCGAAGCGCGCGAGGCGATCGACGCGGGGCGGTGGGCGCAGTTCCGCGACGGCTCGGGAACGCGCGGCGGCTAAGGCTGCGCGTCGAGCGAGCGCACGACCTGCGCGCACTCCGCGCAGATCGAGGGATGCTCGGGGTCGGTGCCGAGCTGCCGGAACTTCCAGCAGCGAACGCACTTCTCGCCGTCGGCGGCGGATAGCTCGAATGACCGCGACGCCGTCGCCGTCCTCGCGCTCGGGCGCCTCGTTCAGCTCGAGCTGCGAGACGACGAGCGCTTCGCGCAGGTTGTCGCCCAGCGCGCGAAGCCGCCGGTACGATTCGGGCGTCACGTCCAGGCGCAGCTTGCCTTCGAAGTCGCGCGGGCTCTCGCTGGCCGCGACGCGAGCGCGCAGCGCGCGCAGCTCCTGCCATAACGCAAGCTCGCCTTCGAGCGAGCTGCCGCGGTGGCGCGTAACGTTGAACGAGGTATCGAAGACGCTGTTCGCATCCCCGCGCAGCGCCGGGGGCACCGACTGCCACGCTTCTTCGGCGGTAAACGAGAGCACGGGCGCGAGCGCCGTGAGGAACCTCCCGAGCACGTAGAAGAGCGCCGACTGCGCGCTGCGCCGGCGCGGATCGGCGACCGCTCGCGAGTAGAGCGGGTCCTTGAGCGCGTCGAAGTAGAGGCTCGACATCGCGCTCTCGAACTCGACGACGCGCAGGTACGCGTCGTGAATCTCGTAGTCGTCGTACGCCTCTTTGACGTCGGCGACGAATGCGTCGGCGACGGTGCACGCGAGCTTGTCTATCGGCTCCATCGCGTCGCGCGCGACGAGGCCGGAAGCGTCGAGCCCGGAAAGATTCGAGAGCATGAAGCGAATGCGGTTGCGCAGGTTGCGATAGACGCGGCCGACCTGCTCGACGACGTTGGGCCCGAAGCGCACGTCGTCTATGGGCTCGACCGACGCCGCCCACAGACGCAGCACGTCGGCGCCCCAGCGCGCCATCGCGTCGCGCACGTCAATGCCGGTGCCGCGCGACTTCGACATCGGGCGGCCCTCTTCGTCGTTCACCCAACCGTTCTTCATGACGCGGCGGTACGGTGCGCGCCCTTTGATTGCGACGCCGGTGATGAGCGAGCTGCGGAACCAGCCGCGGTACTGGTCGCCGCCTTCGAGGACCAGATCGCTCGGCCACGGCATGCCCTCGCGCCCGAGCACGGCGAGGTGCGTCACGCCCGACTCAAACCAGATGTCAACGATGTTCTTCTCTTTTTCGAAACGCACGCCGTCGCACTTCGGGCACGCAAAGCCCTCGGGAAGATACGTTTCGACCGGATCGCTCCACCACGCGCTCGCACCGGCTTCGCCGAATCGTTTGGCGGCCAGGCGCACCACCTCCGGATCGAGCAGCGACTCGCCGCAGCCCGAACAGACCAGCGCGGGAATGGGCGTACCCCAGGTGCGCTGGCGCGAGAGGCACCACTCCGGATGCGTCTCGATCATCTGCCGCTGGCGCGCGCGTCCCCACGGCGGCGTGTACTCCACGCCTTCGATCGCGTCGATCGCGTGCTGGCGCAGCAGGTTCTGATCCATCGCGAGAAACCACTGCGAGGTCGCGCGGAAGATGACGGGATTGTGGCAGCGCCAGCAATGCGGATAGGAATGCTCGTACTCAGACGCTCTCCATAGCGCGCCGCTCTTAGCCAAGTCCTCGACGATCTTCTCGTTGGCCGCGAAGATCTGCAGCCCCGCGTACGGGCCCGCTTCGTTGGTAAACCTGCCGGCGGCGTCAACCGGATTGAGAATCGGAAGCCCGTACTTCATGCCGGTGTCGAAGTCGTCGGCACCGTGCCCCGGCGCGGTGTGCACGGCGCCCGTTCCCGTCTCGAGATCAACGTAATCGGCGAGGACGATCGCCGAGTCGCGATCCATGAAGGGATGGCGCACGGCCAAATCGTCGAGCTGCTCGCCGCGCGCGCGCCCGATCTGCGTTGCCTCGGCAAAGCGATCCCCAAGCGCCGCCTCGGCCAGCGCCTCGGCGACGATCACCGCCTCGTTACCGACGCGATACAGCCCGTAGATCGCGTCGCTCCGCAGCGCGATCGCGACGTTCGCCGGGAGCGTCCAGGGCGTCGTCGTCCAGATTAGGAACGATAGTGCTTCGACTTCGCTCAGCATGACACCGTCTGCTTTGCTCGGGGTGACGGCGTCTGCGTCGAGCATGATGCGTTCGATCGCGGCGCGCTGCGCGGCGTCGGCGGTGAACCGCACGTAGATCGCCGGCGAGCGTTTCGTCTCGTATTCGATCTCGGCTTCGGCCAGCGCCGTTTCGTCGTGGACGCACCAGAGCGTCGAGCGCAGCCCTTTATAGATCTGCTGGCGCTCGGCAAGATCGGCGATCGCATTGACGATCGTCGCCTCGAACGAGGGGTCGATCGTGCGGTACGGCCGCTCGAACAAACCAAAGTTCCCCATCCGCACGCGCTGCTCGCGCTGGCGGTCGAGCCAATACAAGGCGCGCTCTTTGCAGCGCTCGCGCAGCTCGAGCGGATCGATCGTGTGGAAATCTTTGACGCCGAGATGCTTGAGCGTCTCGAACTCGATGGGCAGCCCGTGCATGTCCCAGCCGGGAACGAACTTCGCGTACTTGCCGTCCAGCAGGGCGATCTTCACGAAGACGTCTTTGAGCACCATGTTGAGGAAGTGCCCCATGTGCAGCTCGCCGTTGGCGTACGGCGGGCCGTCGTGGAGAATCCACGCCCCGTTGGCGGCGTTGCGCTCCAGGCGCCGCTCGTAGGTGCCGTTCTCGCGCCACCACGCGACGCGGTCGGGCTCGCGCTTGGGCAGCTCGGCCTTCATCGGGAAATCGGTCTTAGGCAAATTCAGGGTCGCGCGATAGTCCATAGCCGTCATTGCAACCCCAAGAGTTCGCCGAAGGCGTCGAAGTTGCGCTCGGCTGCAGCGCGTGCGAGCTGCGCCTTCGCGGCGAGCAGTGCGGAAAGATCGTCGCGCCGTTCGACGAGCCGGTCCACGAGCGCATCAACCGCATCGTTGCCCAGAGGCGGCGAGCCCGGCGCCCAAAGCGGCTCGAGGGGATACTCGAGCTCCTCGCAGAGCGCCGTAACCTTCGGATCGTAGGGCAGTGCCAGAAACGGCACCGCGTAACTCGCCGCGAGGATGAGCGCGTGCAGGCGCATGCCGACGACGAAACGCGCGCCGCGTAGGATTGCCGCGGCTTGCGCCGGCGCGCGCTCCGGCAGGAGCACCGGATTGGAGACGCACGCGCGAATGACGTCGGTGGAGACGGCCGCGTCGGCGGCACCGCCCAGCGGAAGGAACGCGGCGCGCACGCCGTGACGCTGCGCGAGGCGATCCACCGCGCGCGCGATCGCCGCGGCTGCGTCGCGCGCGCCGGGCGATTTGCGCACGCTGACGATCGCATACGCACCGCTCTCGGGGCCCAGGCCCTCGGCGCGCAGATCCGCCGCGCCCTCGGGCGGATCGTACAGAAAAACCGGGTCGGCCGTGCGCTCCACGGGCGTGTGCGGAAGCAGCCCTTGCAGGACGGCGCGCGAGCGCTCGTCGCGCACCGTCGCACGATCCACGCCCCGGCAGAACTTCGCGACGATCGCCCGCCCCATGAAGTTGAGCGGACCGATGGATTGCGCGAAGATCATCGTCTTGCGCTTTGCGCCGATCGCTTCGCGCAAGATGCCCGCATAGTAGAGCAGGCTGCGCAGGCTCGTCGCATCCTGCAGCAAGCCGCCGCCGCCGGAGAGCACGATGTCGGCACGCCGCACCGCGTCGCGCACCGAGCGCCACTCCCAGCGCGGCGTCGCCGCAACGCCGTGGGCTGCGGCCGTCAGGTTCGGCGTCGCGCTGAGCACCTCGATCTGCACGCCCGAAAACCGGCGGCGCAAGCGCTCGACGATGACGTCGAGCAGCGCTTCGTCGCCGAAATTTCCAAAGCCGTAGTAGCCCGACAGCAGCACGCGCACCGTCACCCCGAAGTCGAGGGGACGCGACGGTAGATCCAGATCGCGAGCGCGCCGACGATCGCTCCCACGACCACGCCGTTGACGATACGAAGAACGGAGATCTCGATCGGCGTGTGCAGGTGCGAAAACGTGTCTATGACGTCGCCGACGCCGACGCCGATGCCCAGCGCGAGCGCCCACCCGACCGCGCGGCGATGGCGCGCGAGCAGAGCGGGCACGAGCATCATGCACGGAACGCCGATCAGAAACTCCTTGAAGCGCGGGCGCACGCTCAGGACGTGCGTGAGCGTGTGGCGCAGAGCCAGCTCGAACTGCGACGGCGACACGTCGCTCTCGTTCCCGCTGCGCATGAGCATCAGCGCCCCGGCCGCGATCGCGACGATGCCGGCGATGAGCTGGTAGGTAAGCACGGGCGAAAGCCAAACGTCCCGCGGGCGTTCCACGCCCGATCCGAAGCGCCGGTCGAAGACGTAGAGCAGCAGCGCCAGCAGCGGCGGAAGCGCCAGAACGAGCCGCACGCCGCGGAAACGCTCGATCTCCTGCATCGCAAGCGGCGAACTCATCACGCCGACGACGACCAGCGCGCCGAGCAGCGCGACGCCGGTCGCAAGCAGCGTCCAGCCGAGACTTCGCGCGAGCTGCGCTCCCATCCGAGGCGACGGCACCTCGCTCCATGCGGGAATCAGGCTGAGCAGCGCCGCCGTTGCGAAGAGAACCGCGCCCGCCAGCGCGATTGCCGAGCGCGCGAAGGCGTCGCGATGGAGCAGCACGCCGGCAGCGTAGAGCAGGACGGTCAGCGCGTACGCCGCGCCGGCGAACCGGCGCCGGTACCATCCGAAGGCTTCGAGCAGCAGCACGAAGATGGAGGGAACGGCGAGCGCCGCCAGCCCGACGAGAATGCGGTTGTTCCCGCGATAGGGCGGGACCGGCGTCGCGCGGCCGAGGCGCATGCCCGCGGCCCGCAGTTCGCCCGCGATCTCCTTGACCATCTCCACGTTCGTCGCTTCGATCGAGAGGTCGCCGTCTTGATGGAGCCACGGCCGCAGGTAGATCACGCGGACGTTGCGTTCGCGCGCACCCAAGACGTACCGGCCGACGGCTTCGTCGAGTTTGATTTTGTCGAGCTCGGTTTTTGCGATCGCCTGCACGCGCACGGTGCGCCCCGGAATCAGCCGCGCGAGCGAATCGTTCCCTTTCTGCACCTGGATCGGGTCGTAGGTTTCGATCGAACCGAAGTTGATGCCGAGCCGGTCCATCGCGGCGGCGGTATCGGCGAGATGGTCGGGATAGCCGAGAACCGCGTTGCTCAGCCCCGAGAAGACGACGGTCGAGATCTTCGGGTCGCGGCGGACGAGATCGTCGAAGATCGCGTTTATCTGCGGCGCCCCGAAGCGCTCGTCGTTCTGCAGGCGCGGAACGGCGAGCAGCCCGAGGCGGTGGGCGAGCTCGAGCTGGCCGGTCGGGATGCCCAGCGCGATGCTGTTGAAGTAATCCACCTGCGTGCGCACTTCCAGCAGCCACGGACGCTCGGCCCGCAGCACCCGGATCGTGCGCGGCCTAAAATGGAGGGCGAACTGCTCGCGAAAGCGCGCGTAGGTTGCGCCATCGTAGACCAGGACGTACATCGAGCCTTCGTCTATGCGCCGCGCGCGGACGAGCGCGGCCAGCACCGGATCGGCGAGGGGGGCCAGACGCGCCTGATTGAGGAGCGCGGCGCCGGTGGTCGCGTAGGCCTTGCCGTCGTCGCCGACGTTCGCGCCCAGTTCTTCGGTTAGGGCCAGCGACGTCAGCCCGGCGCGCCGGAGCGCGATGAGAAAGGCCGCCGGGTTGTAGTCGTACGAGCGCGCGAGGGCGTCGAAATCGGTGAAATCCATCGCGAGCTCGACCCGCCTGGTCTGCGACTCGACGCGGACGCGGAAGAGCGCCACGACGAGCGAGGCGGCGAGCGCGAGCATCAAGATGACGGCGGCGTAACGCGTCCGCGGCGTAAAATAGGTCACGAAGGCGCTCTAGTTCGACTGCGTCGGCGGTTCCTCTCCCCGGCGCAATCACAGAAGGGCTCGCCGTAGGCGAGCCCTCCTGCCGTCGCGTATGCACGGGTCCCTTTTTGTCGGGTCGCGCATACCGGGTGTGGGCGACGATGTTTTGCTCCCCGCGCGCTCTCGGCCCACGAACTCGAGCGGCGCGGACTCCGTGGCTTCAACTGCAGCGGCGTATCCCCTCTAAGCGCGCCACTGCGGACGCCGTCTTTCTAGGAAGGCGGCGATGCCTTCGTGCGCGTCGGGTTCGAGCGCGTTGGAGGTCATGACTTCCTTCGCATATGCGTAGGCCGCGGTTTGCTCCAAATCTATCTGCGCGTAGAACGCGGCCTTGCCGATCGCGACGACGTTCGCGCTCGACGACGCGATCTTGCGCGCGAGCGCCAGCGTCTCGTCGTGCAGGCGGTCGGGCTCGACGACGCGATTGACCAGCCCCCACGAAAGCGCCGTCCGGGCGTCTATGGATTCTCCGGTCAGCAGCATCTCCATCGCCCGTTTGCGCCCGACGGCGCGCGTCAGCGCGACCATCGGCGTGCTGCAGAAGAGCCCGATCCGCACGCCCGGCACGGCGAAGCTCGCTTCGGTAGAGGCGACGGCGAGATCGCAGGCCGCCACCAGCTGACACCCCGCCGCGGTCGCGACGGTCGCGACCTCGGCGATGACCGGCTGGGGGGTCGCGACGATCCGGGCCATGAGCGCAACGCAAACGTCGAAGATCAGCCGGTACGCCTCGACGTCGCGATCGATCAGCTCGCGCAGGTCGTGTCCGGCGCTGAAGGCCGGCCCCTCGCCGCGCAGGACGACCGCCCGCACGCCGGCGTCTTTGCCGACCTCGGCCAGCGCAGCGTCCAACTCGCGCATCATCTCTAAGGAGAGCGCGTTGCGCTTCTCCGGGCGGTTGAGCGAGAGGACGGCAACCTCGCCGTCGCGCTCGACGGCGATCGCCGCCGGCGGCGCTTGGCTTTTCATGGGCGTCAGCTAGGTTCGTGCCGGCTGCGGCGGCTACATGCCGGCGACGATGTCGGGTTTGAGCTGCGCGAGGAACGCACCGAGCTGCTGCTGGAGGTCGGCGGGAATGTTAAACTTCTGCTCGGTCTGCACGAAGTCCGCAACGGCCGCGTTCCACTCGTCCTCGGTGATGTTCAGGCCCGCGTGCGCGACCTTCATGTCGCGCCCGGTGTACACGCACGGCCCGCCGGTTTTCGCGCAGAGAAAATCCACGACGTGCTGGCGCACCTGGGCTTTGTGAACGTCGTTGAGGCCGACGAAGAACTTGGCGAGCTTCGGATCGGCGACCAGGCGGCCGATGAAGTCGTCGGTGACGGCGGCGATGGCGTCGTAACCGCCGAGCTGCTTGTAGAGCGTCGGGGCGGGGGTGGCGGCTTGCTGCGCGACGGAGCGCGCCGGAAGCCAGCAGAACACGGCGGCGGCGAGGGCGAGAACGGCGACGGTCGAGCGAGCGGTTTTCATACGGCGGTCTCCCTGATTATGGCAAGCGATTGCTTACTCTCCGACGCGCTCGCCCCGGGCTCCTACAAGGCCCTGCGCCCGTCTGGCTACCCTCCCTCGCGGGCGTCCCCCCGGGGGCATTCCCAAACTTACCAAGTGCTTCACGCTACCTTCGCATCGCAGTGCTACGCTTGCGAGAGGAAAGCACGTTGAATCCTCACCGGCGATCTCGCCGGGCGACACAAAAAGGAACTCGTAAATGAGCGACGACAAGAAGAAGAACGAACCGATTAAGGACGAGACCCTGGACAAAGTCAGCGGTGGAGTGCCGAGCGGCGCCGTGCCGAAGACCCCACACCCGGCGCCGGTCCGTCCGCCGACGCATCCGATCCTAGAACCGAAGTAGACAGAAAAAAGAAACCGCAATGCGAAAGGGGCCGCAAGCACGGCCCCTTTTCTAAATTAACCTTCGCAAGCTTACCAATTGCTTCACCAGGCCTTCGCATCGCACTGCTACACTTGCGAGAGGAAAAAGCACGTTGAATCCTCCCCCGGCAATCTCGCCGGGCGACAGTGAAAAGGAGCTCGTACATGAGCGACGACAAGAAGCAGAACGCACCGATCAAAGATGAGACCCTCGACAACGTCAGCGGTGGCGTGCCGAGCGGCGCAGTGCCGAGGACCCCGCACCCGATCAACCCGATGCCGCCGCCGGCCGGTCCGCCGACGCATCCGGGCCCAGGCAAGTAGGAACGGAAAGAAACCGCAACACGAGGGGGCCGCACGCGCGGCCCTCTTTTCAATTATCGCTCGCCTTAGGGAAAAATAATGAGGGCGGCCGCACTCTGGCCGCCCCTATTTCTGAAAACGCACGAGAGGGTTGAAAACTCTCGCCGAGCCGTTTTTGCTAGTCGGGCTGCATCCCGCCGCGGGGGTGATGAACCGGCAGGGGTGCCTTTTTGATCGGCGTGAAGGGGCCTTCCAAAACGTAGCCGGCGTTGACTTTGTCGAGCTGCTCGTCTTTGATCGGCTTCTTGTCATCGGTCCGCTTGTCGTCGCTCATGATCGTTCCTTTCGAGGAGGGGCGGCAGAAGTGCCGCTCTCCGTACTGTAGCGCGAGCCTGGGAAGTCCGTGCGAACGGATTAGGAACAAGTAGCAAGCGATCGGCGCGAAACGTTCCCAAGTGCTTCACCGAGCATTCGCATCGGATTGCTACGCTGGCGATGAGGAAAGCACGTTGAATCCTCCCCCGGCAATCACGCCGGGAGTCATCAGAAGGAGCTCCCAAATGAGCGACGACAAGAAGAACGCACCGATCAAAGACGAGACCCTCGATCAGGTCAGCGGTGGCGTGCAGATCAACCGGGGTAAGGGCTTGATTCCGAAGGGCTACGGCCCGCCGCCGATCACGCCTCCGAAGACGATCATTCCGCAGCCCGAGCCCCTCAAGAAGTAGGCTCGCAAAAACGGGGCCGACCAGTGCAGATGAAGCCGTCTTAGTGCCATCCAGCACGACCCGGCCCCCCTTCCTCGACGACCGAGGACATTCCC
The DNA here is from genome assembly GCA_963790985.1 of Vulcanimicrobiota bacterium. GTDB lineage: Bacteria > Vulcanimicrobiota > Vulcanimicrobiia > Vulcanimicrobiales > Vulcanimicrobiaceae > Cybelea. The sequence goes on along the minus strand of CAWBQB010000003.1, from coordinate 9,183 downwards.
AACCTTACCAGGTGCTTCATCGAGCCTTCCCATCAGATTGGTAGGCTAGAGGGTGAGGAACGCACGTGCATCCTCCCCCGGCGATCTCGCCGGACGTCACAAAAGGATGTCCCAAATGAGCGACGACAAGAAGCAGGCCCCAATCAAGGATGAGACTCTCGACAAAGTCAGTGGCGGCGCACCAGCAAAGTCCCTCCCGGTTAACTATAAGACGTTCGAGCCGCCCGTCCATCACAAAGCTTCTGATCCCGTGGATCCCAAGACGTAAGGCTCAAGAAACTTAAGCGAAAAGGAGTTCCAACATGAGCGACGACAAGAAGCAGAACCCCCTCAAGGATGAGACCCTCGACAAAGTCAGCGGTGGAGTACAGATCGACCCGCACAAAGGCTTGATTCCGAAGGGGTATGGCCCGCCGCCGATCAAGCCCCCCAGTCCCCCGCGGCCGATCGATCCCCATCCAATCAAGCCTCTGTAAGTAGGCTCGAGAAAAAACCGCAACGCTCTCTACATAGACTGCCGTTGCGCGAGATCCGCAAAGGGGCCGGACGTCGCGATGAGATCCCGATAGATCCCATCCTGAACGATCCGGCCTCCTTCTATTACGACGATCCGATCGGCATTCTGAATCGTCGACAACCGGTGCGCGATGACCAACCGTGTGGCGTGCAGTTGCTCGAGCGTCCGCATGACGATCGCCTGCGTTTCGTTGTCGAGCGCGCTCGTGGCTTCGTCCAGCAGCAGGATGCACGGCGAGCCCACGATCGCGCGGGCGATCGCGATACGCTGGCGCTGGCCCGTAGATAACCCGCCGCCGTCCGAGCCCAGATACGTTTCGAGCTGCATCGGCAGCGCCCTGATGTCGTCGGCGATTCCCACGCGCAGCGCAGCCTCCCACGCTTGATCGTGAGTGATGTAGCGCGCGCCCGCAATGTTCTCGAAGATGGTGCCTTGCAGGGTGCCGGCAGATTGGAGCACCGAGCCGATCTGCCGGCGCACGGCCGAGAGGTCTACCGATGCGAGATCGTGCCCGTCGTAGAGCACCGCGCCCGCGCTGGGCTTTTCGAAACCGAGCAGCACGCGAAACAGCGTCGATTTCCCCGCTCCCGACGGCCCGACGATCGCGACGAACGATCCCGGTTCGATCTTCAAGTCCAATCGGTCGAGCGTTACCGCGGGGGCGGTTTCGTAGCGGAAACTGAGGTTGTGAAGTTCGATGGCTCCCTTGAGCTTGCCGGGATCGCCGTGCGCCGCCAGCGTCTCGGGCACTTCGCGCAGCAGCGGCCGCGCGCGCTCGTAGATGGGGATGACGCGGATGACTTGCACGAAGGCGTCGCCCAGCCCGAGGAGCGAGGAGAGAAGCTGGCCGAACGCCGCGCTCGCGGCGATGAACGTCGCCGCCGAAAAGGCGCCGTGGCGAACGACGAAGATGTAGGCGATGATGGCAAGCATCGTCGCCGCGGGCCAAATCGCATCGAATATGCCGAATCGGTAGACGATCGTCCCGGCGCGCGTCGTCAGGCGGCGCATCGCAACGAACCGGTGCAGCCAGCCGACGAAGGCGCGCGTCTCGGCGCGTGCCGTGCGCAGCTTCGCGATCCCGTTGAAGATCTGAAGCACGAAGCCGGCGATGCTGCCAAAGCGGTCGAGGATCCGCCGGCGCAAGGGCAGCGTAACGAGCGCCTCGGCGATGGACACGCCGATCGCGATCAGCGCGAGCAGCGCGCACAGCCATGCAAGCCCCACGTCGTAGATGAAGAGCAGCGCGAAGCTCACCAGCGAAAAGACGCCGCTGAGGGCCGCGGAGATCGTGATGTCGCTCACGTACTGCTCGATGCGGTCGACTCCCATCAGCCGATCCGCGAGATCGCCGATCTCGTACTGCCGGAAGAACGATGCGGGGAGCGACAGCAAGCGTTCCATGACCGCAGACTGCAGACGCGTCCCGATGCGCGCCTGAAGGCGCACGACGGTTAACCCTCGCACCACTTCGGTAACGGCCGCGGTCAGCGCCACCGCGACGAGCGCCAACCCGAGCGTGAGCAGCTGGGGACGCAGCGCGCCCGGAACGATGACGCCGAAGAGGATCGCGGTGGCCAGCGGAATCGTGCCCGCCAAAATACCGCCGGCGAACCCAAGGCCGAGAATTTGCGCCGTGTCAACGCCGCTGTGGCGCAGCCCCAACCGCAAAAGGTCCCACACGCCGATCGGGCGCTCGGGGAGCGGGCTAAGAAAGACGTAGGCAGCAGGCTCGATCGCCGCGGCGACGGCGCCGTCTACACGAACGCTCTCGCCCGGGCGCGACGCGTCCACCAGCACGTACCGCCCGCGGCCGCGCGTGGGCAGCAGCGCGACCGGCTCGCGGCCCGCGCCGCGGAACGCGAGGAGCGGCCCGTGCTCGCGGTCGTACCACTTTCCGCGAAGCCGCACGCGTCGAATCGAGATCCGCGACTCGATTGCGATCGCCCGCACCGCAGCCTGGGAATCGCCGCGCGACTCGCGCGGCGCGACGATTTTGATCCCGTCGGCCTGCGCGACGATGCGCGCCGCTGCCACGATCGGGTCGTCTTCGGGCTCGGTCGTAAAGCGGCGCCGGTCGAAAAGGTGCGTCGCTTCTTCCAAACCGCCTTGCAGGGCGCGCTCGTCGAAGGCGTCGGTCGCGCGGCGCATCGCTTCGCGACGCCGATCCTCTTCTTCCGCGCGGGCTTCCCAGCGTTTCCAGAACTCTGCGTGCGCGGCGTCGAGGTTTGCGACGCGGCCGTCGCCGCCGAGCGTGGCGAGATGCCGGCGAAGCGCCGCATCGCGCTCGGCCGGTTCGGCCGCTGCGAGATCCCAGGGCTCCATCACGGTTGGAACGACGCCGGCGGCGACGAGCCCGAAGCGCGCGCCGTTCGATTCGCACGACGTGCCGAGGACGACGTCGCCCGGACGCAGCGCCCCGAGAAAGGACCGGCGGCCCGCCGGGTGGCTCGCGGCGTCGAGCTCGACGACGAACAGCGCGGCTTCTCCCGAGCGCACGCGATAGTTTTGGTCGCGCGCGGCGAGGACGAGCACCTCGTCGCCGGCGATGCGGACGTCGCGTTCGTTCGTCATTGCGACGACACCAGCGACAAGTAGCGGCCGCGCGCGGCCACGAGCCGCTCGTGCGTGCCGCGCTCGACGATCCGCCCGCGATCGAGGACGAGGATCTCGTCGGCGTCCCGAATCGTGCTGAGCCGATGGGCGACGATCAAACACGCACACCCGCGCCGCCGCAGGCTCTCGTCAATGAGATGCTCCGTGAGCGGATCGAGGGCGCTGGTCGCCTCGTCGAGCACGACGAGCGCGGGATCGCGAACGAGCGCGCGCGCGATCTCGAGGCGCTGCCGCTGACCGCCGCTGAAGTTGACGCCGCCCTCGGTCATCGGCGCGTCGTACCCTTCGGGCCGGCCGGCGACCTCGTCGTGAATGCAGGCATCGCGCGTCGCGCGCTCGATCGCCGCATCGGTGACGGCGGGATCCCACAGCGTGAGGTTGCTGCGCACGGTCCCTGGAAAGAGCGCGATCTCTTGGTCCACGAACGCGACGTCGGTGCCGAGCAGCGCCGGGTCGATCGCGTCGCGCTCGACGCCGTCGAAGAGCACGTGCCCCGACCACGGCGCGAACAAACCCGAGACGAGCTTTGCAATCGTGGATTTTCCGCTGCCCGACGGGCCGACCAGCGCGATGCGCCGGCCGGGCGCGATGACGAACGAGATGTCGCGTACCGCGGGCTCCGCGTGCGCGCTGTACCCGAACGTAACCGAGCGCAGCTCGAGCCGGCCGTCGAGGCGAACGCGCTCGACCCGCGCCGCCGCGCGCGGCGTCTCGACCGGGTAGCGCAGCACGTCCTCGATCCGCCGCACGTCGCCATCCATCTCCTGCACGTCGGCACCCAGCTCGACGAACGACGTGAACGGCGCGATGAAGAGCTCCGTCAGCATAACGTAGGCAAAGAGCGTTCCGATCGAGATCGCGCCGTCTATGACGCGCAAGCCGCCAAGCGCGAGGATCGCAGTGACGTTGAACGTCGTGAGCAGGCGCGGCACGGCGTTGAGCACCTGCGACGGCGCGGCGAAGCGTTGTCTCGCGTTGACGACGCGCGCTTGCCGCCCGAGCCATTTTAGCAAGAACGTGCTCTCCGCACCGCCGGCTTTGAGGGTTTCGATGCGCTCGATTCCCGCAACCGAACTGCCCAGGAGCATCGCCTCTTCTTGGAGCAGGGCCGCGTTGGCATCGGAGCGCCGATTCGCCACGATGCGCAGCGCGAGGATATTGAGCCCCGCGATCGCTAGCGACACCATCGCCAGGAAGCGATCGTAGCGTGCCATCAGCGCAAGGTAGAAGATCGCGGCGATCACGCCGACGGCGCTGGCCGCCAGGCGGCTCGAAAGCAGCTCGGCGATGCGGTCGCAGATTGCGACGCGGTTGGCGACCTCCGCGGGCGATCGCTGCGCGAAAAACACCATCGGCAGGTGCAGCACGTGCCAGAGCATGCGGCTCGAGTTCGCCAGCGCGAGCTTGGCCTGCAGGCGAAGGATCGCGCCCTGCTGCAGCTCCAGCAGCGCGGCCAACAGCGCGATGCTCGCCGCGATGCCCACGCTGATCCGCAGGACCCATCCGTAGCTCTTGCCGACGAGCACTTCGTCAATGAACGCCTTCGTGAACGTCGGCAGGGCGATGCTCGGAATCACGAGCGCGAGCCCCGCGAGCACTACGAACAGCACCGCTCCCCACGATCCGGCGAGCTGTCCGCGCAGAATGCTCGTGGTCGCCGGCACGTCGTTGCTCGGCGTAAAATCGGGCGCGGGCGAGAACGTGAGGCAGACGCCGGTGTACGAGCGGCCGAACTCCTCCCAGTCGCAGACGCGCCGTCCGCCGGCCGGATCGTTCAGCACGACGCCGGCCTGCGTGAAGCCCTCGACGACGACGAAGTGATAGAACTGCCAGAAGATGATGAACGGCGGTGCGATCGCGCGCAGCTCGTCGAGCTCGTACTTGAACCCTTGCGCGTCGAGGCCGTACGAGCGCGCCGCGCGCAGAAGATTTCCGGCCGAGCTTCCGTCGCGCGTAACGCCGCACGTCACGCGGAGTTCCTCGAGCGGAACGTACTTGCGGTAGTAGCCCAACACCATTCCCAGGCAAGCCGCACCGCATTCGACGGCTTCCATCTGGAGCACGGTCGGCGTTCTTACGGGCGGTTTCACCCGTGCGTCTGCGGGAGCACGAACGAGATTGGAGAGCGTTCCTCCACGACGATCGTCGCGTCGCAAGGGGTGCCCGGCAGCAGCGTGCGTCCCGCGTTTTGCAGGCCGGACCAGATCAGATTGCCCTGCGCGTCGAGGTCGAGCGCGACATGCACTTCGCGCACCGGGACGTCGGGCAGGAATCCGGCCGCGATCGCCTCGTTCTGCATGGCCGCCTTGATGCGATCGGCGCTTGCCGGCAGCGGCGCCGCATACGTGACGTGGCCGCGCAGGAAGCCGAAAACGTCGGGCCGGGCGTCGGCGGGCGAGAGGCGCACGGCCATCCCGGCCGCAACGCGACGGTCGGTTTCGACCGGAACGAAGATGACGGCGGCAGGCACCGCACCCGCCGGCTCGATCGTTGCAATCGCGTCGCCGGTCCGCACGAAGCTGCCGATCAGCGGCGACCGCTGCGCCAGCGTTCCCGCCACCGGCGCGCGCAGCGCGACGATGTCGCCGGCGGTCGTCCGCATCCGCCCGATCGCGGTTCCCTGAGCGACGACGTCTCCAACGCGCGACGGCAACGCGATCAGCGTGCCGTCGGCGGTTGCGACGATCGGTTGAACGCCGCTTCCGGCAACGATCACGCCGCGGCCTTGCAATCCCACGGGGATGCGCCCGAAGATCGCCCAAATCATCAGCAGAAACAGCAGGCCGCCGATTGTTGCGAGCGCCAGTACGCCGCGCGACGAAACGATGGCGATGGCTTCGTCGAACCGTTCGACTGAGTCTATCGAAGAAATCGCCTCTTCGCGGAAGAGGCCGCTGCCGCCGCGCGAAGGCGAGTTCACGGCTTCGCCCCCGGCCGCGCCGGCGATACGCTGACCGCGGTTCCCTCGGCAAGCCCGGAGACGCTCTGCGCAACGACGACGTCGCCGGCGTTGAGCCCGCCGGAGATAACGACGCCGGATTCGCTGGAGGGCCCGACGCGCACCGGGCGGCGGTGCGCACTTCCATCTTCAATAACGTACACGTACGTCGCGCCGCCTTCGCGCAGGATCGACTCGTTCGGAACGACGATCGCCTGCGGGAGATCCGTCGTGAGAATCTCCACGTCGGCGCTCATGCCGTCGCGAAGGAATGCGGGCGGGGCGTCCACGGCGATCGTGGTCGCGACGGTCCGTTCGGCCGACGCTCCGCTCGACGCCTGCGCGATCGGAGAAATCTCGACTACTTTTCCGCTCAAGACGCGTCCGGGGAAATCCTCGCCGGTGATGCGCACGCGCTCGCCAAGACGCACGCCGATGACGTCCTGCTCGTCCACGCGCGTCCGCACGACGAACGCGCGCTTCGCCGCGAGGGTGACGAGCGGCTGACCCGCAACGATCGCGTCGCCCGGCTGCAGCGGGCGCAGCGGATCGGCTTTCTCGGTCGCGACGCTCAGCACGGTCGCGTCATACGGGGCGCGGACTTGCGTGGCCGCAGCCTGCGCGCGCGCGAACCCATACTCCGAACCGGCCCGGGCCGCTTCCGCAGCGGCCGCAGCGGCGTCGCCGCTACCCGACGCGACGCGCGCCGCAACGAGCGCCGCCTGGGCCTGCGCCACGCCCTCCTGGGCAGCGTGCAGATTGTATTCGAGCACGCCGCGCGACCGCGTCTGCGTGCCGGAAAGGGATTCGCGCGCCACGCGCGCCTGGTTGTACGCAGCCTGCGCCTGTTCGTACTTCGCCTCGGCTTGCTCGAGCTGATCGCGCGAGACCGCCTTGTTGCCGTAGAGATTCTGATAGGCGAGAAACAGCCGGTGCGCTTCGCGCAGCCCGGTTGCCGCGGTCGTCAGGTTCGCATCGGCCTGCGCGCGCTGGTCGGCGGCCGTGGTCTCGCCGTAGCCCAGGCCCGACTGCACGCCGTTGGCAACATCTTGCTCGGCCTGGGAGAGACGCGCGCGAGCGGCTTCCAGGTTCGCTTCCGCCTGCACCACGTTGGACGTATCGGTGACTTGCGTGCCGGCCGCGCGCGCCGAAGCCGAGCGATAGGCGGCGCCGCTGCTCTGCGCGTTGCTCAGAATCTCCGGATTGACGATCGTTGCCAGCAGGCTGCCCGCTCGCACGCGATCTCCCGCCTTTACGAAGACGTGGCCGATGCTGCCCGGAATCAGGCTGGAGATCGTTTGAATCTGCGGATACTGAACGACGCCGCTCTCGGGCAGCGCGATCGAGAACGGCGCGTAGGCGACGGTAAGCGCCGCAACCGGCCGCACCTGACGGTGCAGCCGGACGGCGCCGATGGCAAGAAGGAGCACCAACAAGCCACCGACGATGATGAGGAGCAGGTTCCTGCGACCGGCATCCATCGCGTTAGAGGTCCGCAACCGTCGCCGCCGGATCGAACGTGCCCAGCGACGATCGAAGCTTTACGACGGCGTTGATGTAGATGATTTGGGCGGCGAACAGGTCGGCTTGCACTTGCAGGGACGTCTGCTGCGCCGCTTTGGTGTCGGTCAGCGAGATCAGCCCGTTGGCATATTGCAGCTGAGCGATCCGTGCCGCTTCGGTGCCCAGTTCGACGGCTTTGCGCTGGTACGCCAACGCGTCGCGCGCCGTTTGGGCGCGCCGCATCGAATCGGTGACGTCGGCCTCGGCGCCGCTCTGCGCCGAGGACAGCGCGAGCTGCGCGGCGGCGATCGTTTGATTGGCCGAGCGGTGGGCCGCGGCGCGCGTCCCGTAGTCAACGATCGGCAGCGAGATCGTGGAGGTCGCACCGATGTTCCAGAAGCCCGGCGTGCCGCGCGAGACGTTCGCGAACGGATACCCGATGCACTCGATCTGATTCGGGTAGCGCCCGCAGTTCGCGTTCAGCGCCGTGATTTGGTTCTGCTGATCCACGTAGCCCGTCGGCGAGGTTTGATTGCCGAAGGCCGCATACAAGTTGATCTGCGGCAGAAGGTCGGTATTGATGCTCGAGCGCGCGAGCTGGGCGACTGCGACCTCAGCGGCGGCCATCGCGACTTCCGGGCGATTCTGCACGGCGATGCCGGCGAGCGTCGCGACGGGGGTCGCCGGCAGCGGAGGCTCGGGCAGCTTAGCCGGCAGCGCGAACTTCGTGTCGAGGCTCGCACCAATCTTTTGAGCCAGCGACTCGCGCGCCGTCTCGCTATCCGACTGCGTGCTCAGCAGCCCGACTTGCGTCTGCGCAACGCCGACCTGGGCGCGAAGCACGTCCACGCCGGCCACGATGCCGGCTTTCTCCTTGGCCTGCGCGACGGCGAGCAGCGCCTGCTGATAGGCGAGGTTGGCCTGGGCCAGATCGAAGAGATGCTGCCAGTTCGCGATGGCAAAGAACATCTCGACCAGCTTTTCGGTCGTGTCCGTTTGCGTTCGCCGCAGGTCCGCGCGCGCCGCTTCCACTTGGCGGCGGTACTCTTGGGTGAGGATCTGGTTGAGCGAGCCGTTATAGATGGGCCATTGCGTGCCGATCTGGGCCGTGTTCTGGGAGAAGTTCGGCACCGGGACGACGCCGTACTGAGCCAGGCTTCCGGCGTAGTTGCTTTGTTTGGCGAGCACGTTCTCCAGGCTGGCCACGACGGGCGGGAACTCCGCGGCGTGCTGGCGCGTGTAGGTGGATTCGGCTTGCGCGAGCGCGGCCTGCTTTGCGGCAATCGCGGTATCGTGCGTGAGCGCAAACGATACCGTCTGCTGCAGTGTGAGCGTCGCCGCCGCGGCGGTTCCGGTCGAGAGCAGAATGGTTGCGAGCGCGCCGATGACGCCGATTTTGAGCCTGGCGAACATGGTTTTTTGAGTCTAGCCGCGCCCTGTTACCCATTGAAGAAGCCGCCTGGGCCGGTTCTTCCCGAGGCCTTCACAATTCGCCGGCGCGGCGGAAACAATGTGCAGCACGCATAGCGCAGGCTGCGCTAGGGGCCCCGGCGGTTGGCTCCCCAGTCAACCGTTCGCCGAGGCCTATCCCGGTAACGAGCCGGAACGG
>CAWBQB010000002.1:0-290053 GCA_963790985.1 Vulcanimicrobiota bacterium | reverse complement strand
CTTCGGCCTTGCGGGCAACGCGAGCAGCAGGAACGCCGCCCAGCAGATGTACCAGCTCTCCAAGAAGAAGAAAAAGCACGCCTTCCACGACATCACCACGGGCGCCCACGGCTCCTGTGGCGGAAGCTACCTCTGCACCGCGATGAAGGGCTACGACGGCCCGACCGGTTGGGGAACGCCCAACGGCATCGGAGCGTACTAGAAAACCTCGCGTTTCGTAAACGCAGGACGGAGGCGGGCGCGAAAGCGCCCGCCTCTTGCTATTCGTAATCCGGTATGCGGTAGTCGTTGCGCTGCCGCAGGAAGAACCGCGCGCCCTTCGGCGCCTTGATCGATACGAAGGCGCGCGGCTTCCGCGAGAAATCGAAGCAGTCGAGTGCCGGCGACGCCGCGCGCGCGTCCGCCGCGGCGAGCTGCCCCAAGACGTAAGATCCTCCGCGAAGCGCAGCACGCTGGCGGTCTCGTACTGCACGTGCGAGACGTAGCCGTGCTTGGCGTACGGCGAGATCACGAGCAGCGGCACGCGGAAACCGAGGCCGTCGTAATCTTTATACGGCGGCGGCACCGGATCGTAGAGGCCGCCCCAGTCGTCCCACTGCACGAAGATCGCCGTCGTGTTCCAGAACTTGCTCTTGCCGACCGCGTTGACGAGCGCCGCAACCCACGACGGCCCGTAACCGCCGCCGCAGTTGGTGTGATCGGAATCGTCGCAGACCGGCGTGATCCAGGTGAAGCTCGCGAGCTTTCCTTTGGCGACGTCGGTGAGGAAGCGCTTCTGCGGCCAGATGACGTTGGCCCAATCCGGACCGTTGTAGATGTGGTTGACCGCCTGGAAGCTCGACCAGACGGCGCCGAATCCGCTCGACGGCGTGTTGTATTGGCTCGAGTAGAAGCGCCACGAGAGCCGCGCGCCGTCGAGCTCGTCGGCGAGCGTCGTGTAATCGAAGCACGGAAGCTGGCCGTTGCCGTAGGTGCGCTGGGCGGTGATCGTGAGAACGTAGTCGCTCGGCCCCGGCTCGCAGCCCCACGGCCCGTACGGCAGATCAACGCTCGACTGCGCCTGCGCGGCGATCACGTACTGGTGCGCGACGAAGCTCTCGTCGAGCTGCGACTGGAACGTCCGGTCGGAGAGCACCCACTCGCGCGCCATGTCGAAGTACGGCTTCGACTCCTCGTGCGGCACGTAGGCGTACTGCGGGTGCTTCACGCCCGGCGGGCCGCCGTTGAACCATTCCTTGTCGAAGCCGTTCATGCGGCACTTCGTCCCGGGCAGCTTGCCGGTTAAATCCACGCCGCGAACATCGCCACCGAGGAGTGGTCGATCACGTACTGATAGGCCGAGCTCACCGGCGCGAGCGCGATGGTCTCGCCCTTGGAGCCCCTGCCGGCCGCGACCGTGTATGCGCCCGGATAACCCTGGAAGAGGTCGTTGAACGAGCGGTTCTCCTGGACGATATAGATCACGTGCTCGATCTTGCCGGCGCCGGTCTTATTAACGGGGCCCGGGGGGCCGCCGGGCGGCATCGACGTCCCGGAGCCGCCCGAACAGGCGCCCAGCGTGAGGAGCGCGGCGAACGCCGCCGCGCGCCGCAGGGAGCGCCGCCCGATACCCATGGCGCCTGCTATACTGCGGGCCCGGAGGGAACTCCCGGGGCCGCAGGTGCGTTCCTCCGACAGGTAGACTTCCCAGCCAAACCTAACTGACAAATCCTCCCCAGAAGAGATTTAGAGAAAGCAAGAAGGAGCTATTGTGAACCGACCCACGAAACTAGTGGCGCCGCTTATCGCGGCACTCGCCATCACCGCGTGCAACGCGGGCGGCGGCTCATCCAGTCTGCCGGCGGCGATGGGTCAGACCGGCAGCCAAGCGGTATTGTCCCCCGCGATGCACGAGATGCGCGGCACCGCGGCTTGCCCCGGCGATCGCCGCCACGGCCTCATGCAGTGCGACGCTCTGATTGAGTCCAGCACGATTAACCCCAACGTTCCGGGCTGGTCGGCGGCCAGTCTCGGAGCGGCCTACAATCTGCCGATCTCCAAGGGATCGGGCCAGGTCGTGGCCATCGTAGACGCTTACGACAACCCCAACGTCACTTCCGACCTCGCGCAGTACCGCTCGACGAACAACCTCCCGAGCGGCCACTTCACCAAGTACAACCAGAAAGGCCAGCAGAGCGGCTACCCGCAGGGTAACAAGGGCTGGGGCGTCGAGATCGATCTCGACGTAGACATGGCCTCGGCCGCCTGTCCGCAATGCGACATCATCCTCATCGAAGCCAACAGCAACAGCACCGGCGACCTCTACGCCGCCGAAGCAGAAGCGGTCGCGCTCGGCGCGCACGTGGTCAGCAACAGCTGGGGCGGCGGCGGCGGCAGCTCGACGCACGGCGACTTCGACACGCCGGGCGTGGCCTATCTCGCGAGCTCCGGCGACAGCGGCTACGGCATGCAGGACCCGGCCGACTACACCAACGTCGTTTCGGTTGGCGGCACGATCCTTTCGCTGAGCGGTTCGAAGTACAGCGAGTACGTGTGGCCCAGCAGCGGCGGCGGATGTTCGGTCGTCAGCAAGCCCTCGTGGCAGAAAGACCCCGGCTGCAACAAGCGTACCGGTAACGAAGTCTCCGCGGTCGCCCAGGGCGTCTCGGAGTACGACACCTACGGGTATGGCGGCTGGATCGTCATCGGCGGGACGAGCGTCTCGTCGCCCCTCCTCGGCGGCGTCTTCGGCCTGGCCGGAAACGCCACGAAGCTCGCCTCGGTCCCGGAGCATTTCTGGAAGCTCAAGGCCAAGGCGCGCAAGAAGGACCTGCACGTGATCACCTCCGGCAACGACCACTGCCCGCCGAGCCTGTCGGGCAGCTACCTCTGCACCGCCGGAACCAATCAGTTCGGCGTCTACGCCGGCCCGACGGGTTGGGGAACGCCCAACGGCATCGGCGCCTTCTAACGACGCCGTCCTCGGTACCATGAGGTCAACGCAGGAGGCGGTGCCGTCGCACCGCCTCCTCGCCATTTTACCGGCCCTCGCCGCGGCGCTCGCGCTTGTGGCGTGCTCCGCGGGCGGCTCCGTCTCGACGTCCTCCGGCGTAACGCCGCAAGCGGGGCACCGCACGGGGTCGAGCCCGATCCAGCACGTCGTCTTCATCATTCAAGAGAACCGCTCGTTCAACAACCTCTTCCTCGGCTATCCCGGCGCGACGACGCAAGGCTACGGCTACGACACCAAGGGCAACAAGATCTCGCTGCAGCCGATCGATCTTGCAACCGAATGGGACATAGATCACGCCGACACCGATTTCTTCGCCGCCTGCGACGGCACGGGAAAACTGCCCGGCACGCAGTGCAAGATGGACGGCTGGAACAACGAGCAGACGACGCTGCACGTTCCGCCCAACGCCCCCTACGCGTACGTTCCGCGCAGTGAGATTCGCCCGTATTGGGACATGGCGCGGCAGTACGTTCTGGCCGACGGCATGTTTTCGTCGAACATCGACGCGAGCTTCGTCGCGCATCAGTACGCGGTCGCCGCCTACGCGAGCCATACCGTCAATGGCCCGGCCGGCCCGTGGGGATGCGAGGGCGGAAGCAACGACACCGTTCCCCGCTTGACCGCGCGGCGCACCGCCGGCTCGCGCGTCGTTACCTGTTTCGACAATCCGTCGATCGGCTCGGAAGCCGACGCCGCAGGCGTGAGCTGGCGCTTCTACGCCGGCAACATCTACGGTGACGGCGGCCTGTGGTCGTCGTATCAGGCGGTCAAGCCGATCTTCGACGGCCCGGATTGGAACGCCGACGTCGTCAACCCGCCCTCGCAGTTCCTCACCGACATCGCCGGCGGAACGCTCGCGGGCATCACCTGGATCACGCCCACGTACGGAACGTCCGACCACGGCGGCATGAGCGCGAGCAAAGGCCCCGCTTGGGTAGCCAGCGTCGTCAACGCGATCGGCACCAGCCCGTATTGGAACTCGACCGCGATCTTCCTCATGTGGGACGACTGGGGCGGCTGGTTCGATCCGGTCGCGCCTCCGTTCGAAGATTACGACGGCCTAGGTTTCCGCGTGCCGATGATCGTCATCTCGCCGTACGCAAAGCGCGGCTACGTGACGCACGCGCAGTACGAGACCGCGAGCGTCGTGCGCTACATGGAAGACAACTTCGGGCTCGCGCAGATGGCTGCGGCAGACGCGCGCGCGGCCGATCCCGCCGGCGACGCACTCGACTACAATCAGAAACCGCGCGCGTTCAAAAAGATCGCCGGGTCGTTACCGGCATGGTATTGGACGCGCCTCGATCGCGCCACGCAGTGGCGCCGCAAGCCGGCAACGGGCCTGGGCGACTAGTTCCGCGGGGGTTGATTGCCGCGTCGTCGCGGGCTTCGCAACGATCGCGGCTGGTCTAGGGCAGCACTTCATAAGTTCTTCTCAAATACTTCGCCTTGTGGCCTTACGGTTAGATCATGCTCCGCCCTCAGCCGGTGGAGGCCAGAGCGCCGGTCTTCCACGCGCGCGGTTTATCCAAGAACTACGTCGCCGGCGAGATGATCGTTCACGCTTTGCGAGGCGTGAACCTCGACCTCTTCGAGGGCGAGTTCGTCGTGGTCTTGGGTCCGTCCGGCAGCGGCAAATCAACGCTTTTGAACATTCTTGGGGGACTCGACGTTCCAAGCGGCGGAGACGTGAGCTTTCGAGATCATCGTCTGACCGGCGCATCCGAACGCGAGCTCACGCGCTTTCGTCGCGAGCACGTGGGCTTTGTTTTTCAGTTCTATAACCTCATCCCAAGCTTGACGGCCCGTGAAAACGTGGCTTTGGTTACCGAGATTGCGGAACGGGCGGCCGATCCGATCGAAATGTTGCGACTGGTCGGCTTGCAGGATCGGGTCGACCATTTTCCGAGCCAGCTATCGGGCGGCGAGCAGCAGCGCGTGGCCATAGCCAGAGCCATCGCGAAACGGCCCGACGTGCTGCTCTGCGACGAGCCGACCGGAGCACTCGACGCCGCAACGGGGCGCATCGTCCTCGAGGCGCTGTCGCGAGCAAACATCGAGTTCGCAACGACGACGGTCGTCATCACGCATAACGCCGCGATCGCAGGTATGGCCGACCGCGTCGTCACCATGCGAAGCGGCACCATTTTCTCCATCGAGGCGAACGCCAGACGCCGCGCGGCGGCAGAGATCGAATGGTAACGTCCATGCTCGACCGAAAGCTGCTAAGAGACCTTCGGCTATGGATGGGCCAGATAGTCGCGATCGCCGCCGTCGCGGCCTGTGGCATCATGGCCTTCGTGACGATGCAGAGCAACTACGACGCCATGTATTCGGCGCGAGCCGCCTACTACAACGATTACCGCTTTGCCGACGTGTTCGCGACGATGACGCGCGCGCCTCAGAGCGTCGCCTCGCAGATCGCTTCGATCCCATTCGTCAGCGCCGTGCAAACCCGCGTCGTCCAGGACGTGATCGCCGATCTTCCCGGGCGCCAAGATCCTGCGACGCTTCGGTTGATCAGTATACCGGACGGGGCACAGCCGACACTCAATCGGATCTACGTGCTTGCGGGGCGCCTGCCTTCTCCCGATTCGCGACAGGAGGCCGTTGTCAGTGAGGCATTTGCCCAAGCCAATCATCTCAAGATCGGCGATTCCGTCAGCGTCGTGCTGAACGGAAGGTACAACGGCCTGCGCATCGTCGGAGTTGGCCTCTCTCCCGAGTACGTGTACGAGATGCGTGGCGGTTCGGACATATGGCCCGACAGCCGGCATTTCGGCATCGTCTGGATGAACGACTCGGCCATGGCAGCTGCGTTTGACATGCACGACGGCTTCAACGACGTCGCCGTACAGCTCGGTTCCGGGGCGAATGCGGCCGCCGTCATCGAACGGCTCGATGCCATTCTCGCGCCGTATGGAAGCCTCGGGGCTTACGACAGATCCGACCAATTTTCGGACCGATTCGTGAGCAACGAGCTGCGTGCAATTACGCGCGCAAGCCATCGCCATCCCACTTATCTTCCTGGGGGTGGCCGCATTCCTGACGAATGCGGCGCTTTCGCGCCTCGTCGCGACGCAACGGAGTCAAATCGCCATCCTCAAAGCGTTCGGCTACGACGATGGGGCGATCGCGCTTCACTACGTAAAAGCGGCGGTGATCACCGTCGCTTTGGGGGCGGTCGCCGGGGTGGCGGGCGGCTCGTGGCTGGGTTTGCGGCTTGCCGCTATCTACACGAAGTTTTTTCGTTTTCCGGAAACGCTCTTTTCAGTGAGACCCGGTGTGGTGTTGCTAGCGGCGGGCATTAGCCTAGCCGCGGGGATCGTTGGGGCTCTCTGGGCAGTGCGGTCTGCCGTATCGCTGCCGCCGGCCGAAGCAATGCGTCCGCCTTCGCCGGCGGTCTATCGTCCCACGCTTTTTGAAAGGCTCGGGCTGACCCGATTGTTCTCGGCCTCGTTTCGAATGCTCGCGCGCAGCGTCGAACGCAACCCGTTTGCCGCCATCCTTACCGTGGTTGCGATCTCTTTCTCGGCTGCGATCCTCGTCGTGGGCTTGTCGACCTACGATTCGGTAAACGCAATGATGTCCATTCAGTTCGAACGCGTGAGCCGCGAAGACGCCACAATTGCCTTCGTTCGCCCGCTGGGCGCACGAGCCCGGTTCGATATCGGGCGACTTCCCGGGGTGCTCGAGTCGGAACCCTTTCGAGCGGCGTTCGCTCGGGTATCGTACGAACATCGATCTCGCCGCGTCGCCGTTCTCGGGCTTACCCAGGGAGCGCGACTCCACCGGCTCGTCGATCGGAATCTGCAGGTGTTCGAAGCTCCGCAGCGAGGGGTCCTGGTGACCAAGGCGCTCGCCGATATCCTCGGCGTTCGAGCGGGATCTCGGCTGACGATCGCGTTCCTCGAGGGGCGCCGCCCATCGTACGCCTTCCAATCGCTCACGTTATCGACGAACTCATCGGACTAAACGTTTACATGGAAGATTCGCAGCTCGGTCGCGTGCTGCAAGAGGATCGGTCGATATCCGGCGCCTACGTCCGCGTGGACCCAAGGGCCGAGGCCGCGTTCGATCGCGCCGTGAAGCAGATGCCGATGGTGTCGGGTATATCCTTTAGGAAGGCCGCTTTAGATGAATTCAACCGTTCGTTCGCCGAATCGATCGGGATATCGGCCGCATTTATTTTGGGTTTCGCGTTCGTGATCGCCTGCGGCGTCGTCTACAACTCGGGCCGAGTCGCTCTCTCCGAGCGCGCTCGCGAGTTATGTACGCTGCGAATACTCGGTTACGGATTCGGCCAAACGGCCTTTCTCTTGGTTGGCGAGCAGCTCATCCTCACGCTGCTGGCGATTCCGGTCGGGTTTGCTCTTGGCTACGCGCTCAATTTCGCGCTGCAGCCGCTCTACGAACTCGAATATTACCGGGTTCCGATCGTCACCAGCGCGCGCACGTATCTTTTCGCGGGCGCGTTCACCCTGTTGGCCGCGTCGACATCCGCCATGCTGCTGGCCCTGCGGTTAAGGAGCTTGGACCTCGTCGAAGCGTTGAAGGCAGGCGAATGAGGCTGGGCAAGTACGCGCGCCTACTATTATGGTCTCTTACCGTGCTTGTCGTGCTCGGCGTTGCGGCGTTGCTTTTTCGGCCTCGTCCCATCATCGTCGAAGTCACTTCGGTTGGGCGCCGTCATGTGGAAACCGCGGTCGAGGCAGAAGCGAAAACGCGCATTCACGACCGATTTGTGATCTCCGCGCCCGTGCAGGGACGCCTGTTGCGCATTACACTCGAGGAGGGCGATCGCGTCGCAACGGGGCAACGCGTCGCCTCCATCGATCCGTTGCCTTACAACGCTTCGATTGCGACCGCGTTAGAAAAACTCGCGGAGCTGCGGGCGATGCAGGCGGGCGTGGAAACGATGCGCCCCAAGGAAGAGACGCTCGCGCAGGCGCGCGCACGCGTCCAGGCCAGTCAGTCGGCGGCGGCCTCAGCGAGCGCGCGAGTCCTTTCCGCACAGGCGGCGTACGAGCAAGCCAACCGCGAGGCGGAGCGCCAGATCGTACTCGAGCGCCAGGGATATGCGTCTCGTCTCTCGCGAGAACAGACCCAACTTTTGAGAGTCCTGCGTCTTCGCGAGGTTCAGGTCGCCAGGACCGACGCAGCCTCCGCGGCGGCGCAGGTCGCCATCGATACGGCGTTCGTCGAGGAGCTCACAAAGAAGGTCCACGATCCAGACTACCTACGCAACGTTTACGGCGCCCAGTCGCGAGCGATCCAAGCCCAGCTACGCACGTTAGAGGATCAAGCTACGCGCACCGATATCGAGTCGCCGGTGTCGGGCGACGTTTTGCGTGTCGTCCAAAAGAGCGAAGCGTACGTGGCTGCGGGTGCGCCTTTAGTTGAAATCGGAAACCGATCCGGGATCGAGATTATCGCCGACGTACTATCGCAGGACGCCGTCAACGTCCACGTAGGCGATGCGCTCGTCGTGCTGCGTGGAGCGGGGAACCAGCATCCACGCGGTACCGTGCGCCGTGTGGAACCCTCCGGATACACGAAGATTTCGGCGCTGGGCATCGAGGAACAGCGCGTGAACGTCATTGCGGATCTGCCGCAAAGGCCCGCTTCATTGGGCGATGCTTATCGAATCGACGTAAGGATCATCACCTGGACGGGCGACGTGCTCGCAGTTCCGGTTCCAGCCTTGATTCGTTGTGGTAACGACTGGTGCGCCTTTGTGGTCCGAGACGGAAAGGCCCGGCGCACGACCGTTCGCGTCGGTCGCATTGGAGATACGGATGCGGAAGTCATCGGCGGCCTGAGCGCCGGCGACTCCGTGATACTTCGACCGCCGGAGGCCGTTCGGGAGGGCGCGTCCGTGCGACCAGCGCTGACCGCGGGCTCTTAGGATCGGCTCGCATGGCGTGCGGCGCGCCAAACCCGGCTCAGAACGGGTCTCACCGCAACCAGCGCGATCAAACAGACTGCCCATGCGGCCAGCAGCACCAGGCCACCGCGCAGGTCGATTGTCCCGAAGCCAAACCGCTGCCGCAGCGTGGGGATCGTGAGGCCAAGCGTCAGGAGAATCAGCGCCCCAATCGTGATGAGCGTCACCGCGCCGTTGCTTCGCTCGGGCCGGCGCAGCCCGTCGGCCCGGTTGACGAAGATAAGAGCAAGACTCGATAAGACCATGGCTGTAAAGGCCATCGCGCGAGCCGAGTTTTCGTCGAGCCCCTGATGCAATGCAAAGAGAAATACGCCCACAACCGCCCCAAGAATAATGCCGCCTTGGATGGCCGCCGTCCATACCAACGCCGGGTCGAAGAGCCTTTCGTTTGGATCGCGGGGCGGACGCGACATGATGTCCGCCGCCGGCGGCTCCGCCTCAAACGCAATGGAGCACGCCGGATCGATGATCAATTGAAGAAACAGGATGTGAATCGGGAGCAGAAGCAGCGGCATTCCAAAAGCAACCGGGATGATGCTCATGCCGATGATCGGAACGTGGGCGGCGACTACGAAGCCGATCGCCTTGTGAAGATTATCGAAGATTCGCCGCCCTTGTCTGATCGCTTCGATGATCGAGCCAAAGTCGTCGTGAAGCAATACGAGAGAAGCCGCTTCACGTGCGACGTCCGTCCCGCGCTTCCCCATGGCGATGCCCACGTTAGCAGCTCGCAATGCCGGCGCGTCGTTGATGCCGTCTCCGGTCATCACCACGACCTCACCGTCACGTTTAAGAGCGGTGACCAGGCGTAACTTCTGTTCGGGAACGACGCGGCAGAACACTGCCGTGTTGCGAATGCTGCGCGACAGCTCGTCATCGCTTAGGCGGTCGAGTTGCGTGCCGGTGATGGCCCGCTCGGCATCTGCCAAACCAATTTCCTTCGCTATCGCCGTTGCCGTTGCAGGGTAATCGCCGGTGATCATGATGATTCGTATTCCAGCAGCCTGCGCTTCACGAACTGCTTGTGGTACGGATCTTCGCACGGGATCCACCAGCGCTATGAGGCCGAGAAGCGTGAACGGGAAATCGTGCTGGCTTGGGGGCAGGACTTCCGTTTGATGACGCGAGCGCGCTACCGCCAACACCCTTAGCCCGCGCGACGCCAGCCCCGCCACCGTTTGTTGAAGCCGGTCGACGGATTGCCCCGGCATATGGCATAGGTCCGCGATCGCTTCGGGCGCGCCTTTTGCCGCCACAATCAGGTCGCTGCTCGAACGCGCACGCCAGACGCGAGATACGGCAAACATCGCGCGCGACAACGGATATTCACCCACTAATTCCCAGTCTGCGTGAACGTGCTCGGTGCCGGCGAGAAACGCTTGCAGTGCGTCGGCGATTGCCCGCTCGGTGGGATCGAAAGGATCTCTGTGGCTTGCCAGCATGCCGTACTCGAGGACGGGGTGAAGCTGGTCGGGCAGGTCAGAGGCGCCATCGTTGAACCACAACTCGCCGTCGGCTCCGACGATCGCTCCTACCGACATGCGATTTTCGGTAAGCGTCCCCGTCTTGTCAACGCAGATTACGGTAGCGGATCCGAGCGTCTCAACGGCCGGTAGATGCCGCGTCAGCACGCCTTTTTTCGCGATGCGCCAAGCGCCCAGTCCTAAATAGGCCGACAACACTACCGGCAGTTCCTCGGGGAGAATGGCCATCGCCAGCGCGACGCCCACGAGAACCGCGGACAGCCAGGTTCCTCTGCTAATGCCATACCATATGGCAACCACGACGCTGATGAGCGCACCGGCCACCGCTAACCGCCGAACGAGCTGCGCCGTCTCGAGTTGAATCCGAGCGAGCTCGGGCTTTATCGTCGAGAGTTCCTTTCCGATCGTTCCGATTTGAGTGTAGCGGCCGGTTCGAACGACAAGCGCGGAGCCCTTACCGGCTACCACCATGGTCCCCGAGAACAAGAACGGCGTATCGTCCCCGCCGGGCCGCCCCATCTCTTCTGGAACGTCGAGTGCGGGGTCTTTTCGAACCGTCACCGATTCGCCGGTTAACAGCGATTCGTCGACGTTGACGTTGGCGCCGGAAAGCAGGACGCAATCGGCGGGGACGCGGTCTCCCTCGACGACCGTGACCACATCGCCTCGGACGAGTTCCCGCGCGGGAATCTGGCGCACCTTGCCATCGCGCAGCGCGATCGCCTTGGCGGCAGCGATATCGCGCAACTCGTCCAAGGTCCGTTCCGCTCGCTGTGCTTGGGCGAGGCCGATGGCGATGACGACGAGGACGAACCCGAGGAGCATCGCCGCATCGCCTTTATCGCCCAAAGCAATGTAGACGCCGCCGCAGAGAAGCAGCAGGGCAAGCATCGGTTCGCGTATGACGTCGAGGAGCAGCCGAAGCCAGCCCCTGCGTCGCGCGGACGGTAGTTCGTTCGGACCATCCGCGAGCAAGCGCCTTGAGGCTTCGGCCTGGCTGAGGCCACGCTGCTCCATCGCGGCTCCTCGGGGCAAAACGCTCATCTCGTCATGCTATTCGATACCGGCGAACGGTTTGAGAAGAAGTCGTGAAACCGAATTCCCTGCACCTTCGCACGCCGGCCGTACCATCGTAGCATGTTCGAGAGGGTCCTGGTTGCCTACGACGGCTCCCCTTGCTCTGCTTCGCGCTCGACCTTGGCGACATGCCGTTTGCAGAAGGCGTTACTCGCGCAAGCCCAATTCCGGTCCTCGTCGTGAAGTCCCCGGACTAGTTTCTTCATGCCTCACGTACGCACGCTGCTCGTCGTCGGCACGCTGTCCGCGTTGATCCTTCTCGTTCCGGGCGTTCGCTCGGCGATTTCGATCGTGGCGCTTTCTTTAGTCTACGCTTTCATTACGTGGCCGCTCGCACGAGTGCTCGCGCGCCGTCTGCCGCGCGCGCTTGCGATTTTCCTGGCGAACGTCGGCCTCGCCGGAGTTTTCGCACTGATAATCCTCGTTAGCGGCCCGTTCGTCTACGGCCAGCTTCAGTCGCTTGTAAGCGAGATTCCTCAAGCGTTTGGAGTCGCTGCCCGGTCGCTGCCAAGTGCAATCCACGATCAAGTGGTCGCCTTTTTGAGCGTGCAAAATGGAGCATCGGTCTCGAACCTTCGCGATACGGTTTTAGCGGGATACGGGGTCGCGCGTTCGGCAGCCGGTATAGCGGCTGCGATCGTTCTCGTGCCGGTCTTAGCCGCGTACCTGCAGTACGATGCGCCTCGCTACGAACTGGCTGCTTTGGCGATTATGCCTAAGGGTCGACATCGTGCTTTTGCGGCGATGCTTGCGCGCACGTCGGCGATATTCGGCGCGCTCATACGAGCGCAGATCCTCGTTAGCGCCATCGTCGGCCTTTTGGTTTACATCGCCCTCGCACTGACGGGCACGCCGTTCGCGCTGCCCATCGCCATCCTCACCGCCGTTGCCGACCTGGTTCCATATCTCGGCGGCGTGGTAGCGTTTATTCCGTCGCTGCTCCTAGCTTTGGCCTTCGGGGGCGTCTGGAAGGCCCTGCTCGTAGCGGCGCTCTTGCTCTTCGTCTTCGAGCTGGAGGCGCAGGTGCTACAGCCGCAACTCGTCGGCGCGCGCACGCACTTGCCGCCGTCGGTGGTGGTCATGGCGCTCTTGATCGGGGGCGCGTTGTTTGGACCGCTGGGGCTCTATCTCGCAGCGCCGATAGCTGCGATGCTGCCCGCGGTTTGGGAGTTTACCGCAACCCCGGTCGAACCGGCCGCATCGGGCCCGTAGGAATGAAACGGGCTCGCCGAAGCGAGCCCGTTCCGTTGCTCTCGATTCGCGGATGCGAATCGAAGGCGAGGTCTAGTGACCGATGCTGATCGAGGCGCCGTACGGCTCGGCCGGAGGGCTGGAGAGCGTGCCCGACGGCGCGCCGCCGGCAGGGTACTTCCAGGTCGCGACTTCGCCGAAGCCAGCGTTGATGCACCAGAGGTTGCCGCCGATGACCGACTTGCCCATCTTGTTGTTGACCGGCGTGTTCTTCTTGCCTCTGACGAAGGGAACGACGACGTCAACGTAGTTGCTGTAGCAGCTGTCGCTGAGATCCGTCTCACCCGTCTTGGTCAGGGTCGAACCGGAAAGGCTCGTCTGATAGAGGCCGGTGAGGAAGGTTCCGGTGGCTTCCTGGTCCGTGAGAGCGATCTGCTTGCCATCCCACACGGGCGAGCCCGGGAAGTAGATGGTCGGACCACTGAGGGTTACCATCGAGCCGCCGCCCGACGGGAGTTCGCAGGTGTGCGTGGAGCTGTACTCGCCTTCGACGAAGAGGTTGCCGCTCTTGTCGTAGGCCGGGCCCCACATGTAGTAGCACGAGCTGCTGCTGTAGTTGTTCGGGCCACCGCCGCCGTGCGGCCAGACCTGAACGTCGCCCGCGCCCGAGAACGTGTAGAAGTTGTTCGCGGCTACGTCGCCGGCTTTGTCAACGGCACAACCCATGGTGTAGCCGTTCGTGGTGTACGTGTTGATGGGGCTGCTGCCGCCATGCGCGAACTCGATGACGCTGCCGCCGCCGAAGTTGGCGATGTAGACGTTGCCTTTGGTATCAACGCACTGGCCGTACGGCTCGCTGAAGCCCGTGAGGGTTCCAACCGAGGCGCCGGTCTTCGCATTGTAAACGTACACGTCGTTGGTGGACCAGTCGGAAACGTAGAGCAGCGAGGTCTTCTTCGTGGCCTCGGGGCTCATGTAGGACTTGTTGTGGTCGATGTGCTGGCCGCGGTTGACGAAGTGCGGCATCGTCATCGAAGCGATACGGAAGACCGACAGACCCGTCATACCGGGTTCGTGGCGGGCCGACGTAAGGCCGGTCGACGGCGACGGCGCGAATGCCGACGATCCGCCGCTGGCGCAACCGGCAAGCATGCCGGCCGCGACTGTAAGGCTCAAGGCGTACTTGGCCAAACTCGAGATTTTCATTATGGAATGGTGCTCCATTTCGTTCATGAAAGTGAGTTTTCAAGGTCAGGCTTCGTTAAGTGAAACCCAAGAGAGAGTAACCGGCGGGGTTCCGGCAGCTCGATCTCCCGCGTAGCAACGAAGACTCCTCAAACGCAGCTCAGCGGGCCGATACAACCGAAGCTCCGGCTGGCGGGATTGGCCCATCAGATGGGGTCCCCCTGCGAGAAAAATCATGCGGAGCGTTAATTTTTTCGCTGCCAATGGGTTGCTTGCTTATCTCGCCGAGCAGCCCGACCTAAAAGGAAGACGGGCCCGCCGGAGCGGGCCCGTCTTGGGCTCCTTACCGAGGTAAGCGAGCTACTTGTTGCTGATTGCCGCCCCGATCGGTCCGGGGAAGCTGTAGTAGCCGTTCGACGGCAGGGCCGCCGAGTTCGTCGGCACGCCGCCGCCGGGGTAGCCCCAGCGGTTCGCCGTCGACTGGCCGTAGCAGTAGTCGTAGTCGCCGCCGGCAACGTAGTTCTGCTGGGGCGAGATCACGCCCTGAACCATGTCGCAGACGGGGCCGCCCTGGGAGTCCTGGAGCGACGTCGGGCTGCCGAGCGTGGCGGTCGAACCCGAGATCGTCGCCGGGTAGATGCAGGAGCTGGCGTAACCGCCGCAGTCCTGGTCGCCGATGGCGAGGTAGTTACCCGAGCCGACCCACTGGACCATACCCGGGAAGTAGACGGAGCCGCCGGTGATCCCGACGGTGCTCATCGAGGTTGCTGCCATACGGCACTTCCGAGAGCGTGAACTGGAAGTACGGGTAGCTCAGGCCGTCTACGAAGAGGTTGCCGCTCGAGTCGTAGCCGTCGAAGAAGAACTCGTACTGGTTGGGGTTCTGGACGAACGTCGGGGAGCCCGAGCCGCCCGGGAAGATCTCGACGCCGCCGGGCGCAAAGTAGGTGCCGTAAATGTCGGTGAGCGCGACGTCGCCGTTGACCGGGTTGACCGCGCATCCCGCCGGGTATCCATTCTTTGCAGCCAAAACGCTGACCAGCGTGCCGGTCCGCGTGTACTGGTAGGCGTTCTTGGCGGCCGTGTCCACGATCCAGACGTTGCCGGTCTTGTAGTCCGAGCACTCGCCCTGAACCTGGTAGAAGCCGGTGAGCTGGCCCTTGAGCACCATGCCGGGCATCGTGAAGACGTCTACTTCACCCTGGTTGGTGTCGGAGATGAACAGCAGGCGGGGCGCGTTCTTTGCGTCCGGCTTCATCCACGACTTGTGGTGGTTGCGATGGAACTTGGGCGCCTTGATCGAGAGGTACTTGGCGCTGTGGTCGCGGTGCATGAGCGCCGAGCCGATGCCGATGCCGGCGCCGCCGGCCTTGGCCTGGCTCGAGCCGACCGTGGTGGGCGTGACGGACGACGACTGTGAGCCGCCGGCACCGCCGCCGCTGCAGGCGGCGAGAAACGCCGCTGCTGCCACCGCGCTAACCGCGCCGGTGGCCAAACGAGAAATCTTCACGAGTTAAAGTGCTCCTTTTCTAATCAGGGAGATTTCGGGGGAGACGAGCGTTGCTTCGCAACGACGGCGTTCCCCTGCAAAGCCTCAGCGTGGGCTACTGGTCGTCTACCGGCTGGCCCGAGGGGCGCTGGTGGAGGAAGTAGGCCTTTGAGTACTGCGAGGGGATCGCCGTAAAGGTGCGGGGCTGCTGGGTGAAGTCGAAGCTGTCCACGATGCTCGCGGCGCGCTGGTCGGTGGTGCCGAGGCTGCCCAGGCCCCAGACGTCCTCGACGAACTTCAGGATGCTGCCGAACTCGTAGGGCGTGTGGGAGATGTAGCCGCTGCCCGAGCCGCCGACGCGGGCGTAGGGCGAGACGATCATCATCGGCACCCGGAAGCCCAGGCCGCCCAGGTTGTCTATGAACGGCGGGGGCTCGTGGTCGTAGAAGCCGCCCCAGTCGTCCCAGACGATGATGACGGCGGTCGAGGGCCAGTACGCGCTCTCGCCGACGGCGTTGACGATGCTGGCCACCCACGACGGGCCGGTGTCGGAGCTGCCGCCGGGATGGTCGGAGTTGATCTTGTCGGGGATCACCCACGAGACGCTCGCGAGCGTGCCGCTTGAAATGTCTTTGAAGATCTTCGTCTCGGGGCTGGAGATGTTCGTCGTCCACTCCGAGCCTTCGCGCACCGCCTGGATCGCGTCGAACGCGTTCCAATTGGCGCCGCCCTGGCCTTGGTGGACGATCGGCGAGTAGTACGTCCACGAGACGCCGTGCGCGTCGAGCAGATCGCGCAGGGTCGCGTACGTCATGCACGGGAACGGGCCTTTGTCGAACTTGTACTGGAGCTTCGAACCCACCGGCACGATGTACGACGTCGTCGTGCCCGACGGCGCGTCGCAGCCCCACGGTGACGCCGACGGAAAGTCAACGAGGCTCTTGGTTTTGACCGGATCGTAGATCGTAGCGCCGGCGATGAGGTCTTGGTGCGACGTGAAACTTCCGCTGCCTTGGGTTTGGAACATGTGATCGCCGAGCACCCACTGCGAGGCGATGTCCCAGTAGGGCGCGATCTGGTTGGGATAGACGTATTGGTACGGCAGCGAGTTGGCCTTGCCGCCGCAGGATCCCGAGCCGCCCTCGAGATTGAAGCCGTCCATCTTGCCGTGGTCGTAGTCGCGCACGTATCCCTGGCGCGAGTGGCCGAGGTCGCATTTCGCGACGAGATTGGACTCGACGAGCGGAACGATCTGGCCGTTTGACGTCTGCCCTTGCGTCGCGCCGTCGGCGCCCGGGAACGTCGCGAAGAGATTGTCGAAGCTGCGGTTCTCCTGAACGACGATCACGACGTGCGTGATGAGGTTGGAGCTGCCAGTCGCGCGATGCTGCCGCGAGGCCGCGCCTCGCGTTTGCGGAATCGCGGCGCCGGACGCACCGGCCGTGCCGGCGGAACCGCCGGCGCACGCGCTTAAGCAGAGCGCGACGAGCGCGGCTAGGGCGACGCGTGCGGGGCTGCGGCGGCTCGGCTGCTCCACGCTCTTCCTCCTCCCCAGCGCCTTACAGATCGTCGTCTATCGGCAAGTACGACGGCTTGCGATGCAAAAAGTACGACTTCGAGAGCGACGAGGGAATCGCCACGAACTTGCGCGGACCGTGCGCGTAGTTGAAGCAGTCGGCGATGCTGTTCGCCCGCGCGTCGCTGGTCCCAAGCGAACCGAGACTCCAGTTGTTCTCGATGTACTTTAGAATGCTGCCGAATTCATATTGCGTCTGCGAGACGTAGCCCTGCTTGGCGTACGAGGAGACCACGATCGCCGGGACGCGGAAGCCCAGGCCTCCGTAGCCGAGCTGCGGCGGGTTGAGGTTGTCGTACAGGCCGCCCCAGTCGTCCCAGACGATCACGATCGCCGTCGAGTTCCAGTACGAGCTCTGGCCGATCGCGTTGACGACGCTGGCCACCCACTGCGGGCCGTTATCTTGGGTCTCGCCCGGATGGTCGGAATCGGGCTGGTCGGGGACGATCCACGAGACCGCCTGCAACTGCCCTTGCGAGAGGTCGCTGAAGATGTTGGTTTGCGGCGTCGAGATGTGGCCGTCGGTCCACTCCGGGCCGTTGCGCACCGCCTTGATGGCGTCGAACGCGCTCATGAGCCTGCCGTTGGTGTCGCAGCACATCTTGGGCGCGTAATACCGCCAGGAGACGCCGCCGGCATCGAGCAGATCGCGCATCGTCGCGTACGAGACGCACGGATACGGCCCTTGGCCGGGTTTGAAGACGTCGTTCTGCGTGATGAGCGAGGTGCGCGTGCCCTTGGGCGCGTCGCAGCCCCAGATGCATTTCGACCCCGAGCACGACGGCAGATTGATCATCGCTTCGTTGGGCTTGACCGTCGTACCGCCGGCGATGAGGTCTTGGTGGGCGGTGAAGCTGCTGCTGCCTTGCGTCGTGAACATGTGCTCGGCGAGCACGTACTGCTGGGCCATGTCCCAGTAGGGCGCGATCTGCGCGGGATCGGTGTACTGGTACGGATACGCGCACTCGGGCAGACCGTCGGAGTAGAGCGCCGCGTCGAAGCCGTCAACGTTGCCGCCGTCGCGCGCCGTGCGGTAGCCTTGGTAGGCGTGATTGAGATCGTGCGGGACGACGAGATTGGCCTTGGTCAGCGGAATCGTGCCCGACTTGTTGATGCCGCACGCGGTGTCTTTCATCACTTTGCCGGTGGTGGTGCCGTCGGCGCCGGGATAGGTTGCGAAGAAATCGTTGAACGTGCGGTTCTCCTGCACGATGATGACGACGTGCTGGATCGGGCTGCTGCTCGGCGCGCGCCCCCTGCTCGCGGCCGCATGCCCGCCGAGCGCGGCCGGCATCGGCGCGCTCGACGAGGCGCAGCCGGCCAGCGCCGCCGCAGCGGCAATAGCGATCCACAAGCGCGACGACGCCACGGCCGTCAGCCTTCCGCGATGCTCGTGACGGCCTCGACGAGCGAGTCCTTGCCCTTCGTCGCGGTCTTAAAGGCCATGCGCGCGTAATCGAGCACCTCGGGGAAGCGCCGCGCGTAGCTCGTGAGGAAGCGCCACGAGAGGACGTGCTTGGGCGAGAGATACTCGGCTTCGTAGAGCAGCAGCAAGTTGGCGATCACGAAGTGGCGCATCGCGCTGCCGCGCCGCACGTGCACGCGCCAGCGCTTGGAAATGTCCACGTTGGTGAAGACGCCGTTGCGCAGGGACCCCGAGAGGACCGCCGGGCTTACCACGATCGCGCTGTCGTAGTTCTGCGGCATCTCGGGCGTGCGCTCGATCTTCGCCTTGCCGAAATCCACCGTCCAGTGCTCGGCCTGCGGCTTGTCTATCGGAAAGACCCAGCGCACTTTCGTGAGCGGCCGCAGCAGGGCCGTCGCGGCGAAAAACTTGTTGAAGTACCCCGCGAAGTCGTCGAAGGCGACGGCCTTCCCCTCCTCCGAACGGTAGGTCTTCTGCAGGCGCTCGTCCACCTCGGCGGCGCGCTCCTGCGACCATCTCACCGGATCGCTCACCACCTTATCGGTGCACTCGAAGCCGTCCGCCGAAGACCAGCGGCTGCCCACCGGCATGACGACGAGCGACGTGCCGGGCACGCGCGCGGGGTTCTTCTCGAAGTACTCCTGCATGTCGAGCGCCGAGACCAGGTAGCGGTTTTCGTCCATCACCTCTTTGTGCAGATGGCAGACGCCGCTGGCCAGCGGAATCGCGTAGCGCGGGCGCAGCTGCTGGGCGGCGGCGACGAAAGCTTCCATGTACGTCTTGCCGTCCACCGGCAGACGGTCGGCGGGATCTTCGAACGTGTAGCGCGTCGGATACGACCACGCCGGCGAGTGGCTGCGGAACATGAAGTCGGGCTTGGGATAGCGCCGGCGGAACGTGCGCCAGGTTGACGGCAGCGGCTTGGCGTCGTTGAGATCAAAGAGCACGACGCCGTCGCCCTCGACGACCGCGACGCTGTCGTCCTGAAAGCTCACTTGGTAACTGGTCAGCCAGAAGTCGTCGCCGAGGCGCATCTTCTCGCCGTGCACCATCTCGACGATGTGCTTGAAACCGATCTGCTCGAGCTGGTGCCTCAAGCCCGAGACCGGAAAGTGCGGCACGAAGACCGTCGTGCGCTCCAGGTCGAACTTCTTGAGCGTCTTGGGGTCGAAGTGGTCGAAGTGCCAATGCGTGATGTAGACGTAATCGGCGGTGAAGATGTCTTCGTCGTAGACCGGCGGCGGGCAGTGCCACCACGCCGACCAGTACGCCGGCTCGTTGAGCCAGGGATCTACGATCAAACGCTTGCCGCCGGACCGGATGTCGAGACAGGCGTGGCTGACGATGCGGAATTCCATTTGTTTTATTGCGTGTCCACAGGTTTGTAAGAAGGTGGCTGGTGCAGGAAGTATGCCCGCGAGTAGGAGGCCGGAATCGGTTTGAACGGGCGCGGCGACTGCGCGAAGTTAAAGCAGTCCGAGATGCTCGTCGCGCGCACGTCGGTCGTCCCCAGGCTCCCTAGCCCAAAGGTTTCTTCGACGAACTTCAAGATGCTTCCGAACTCGTACTGCGTGTGCGAGACGTACGTCGAGCCCGACGTTGGCTGCGGGGCATACGCGGAGATGACGATCGCCGGCACCCGGAACCCGAGGCCGCCCCATTTGTCGAAGAACGGCGGCGGCACGTTGTCGTAGAAGCCGCCCCAGTCGTCCCAGAGCACGACGATCGCCGTCGAGTTCCAGTACGAGCTCTCGCCGACCGCGTTGACGATGCTTGCGACCCACGAAGGCCCCGTGCTCGAACTCCCGCCCGGATGGTCGGAGTTTTCTTCGTCCGGCACGACCCACGAGACCGCGGCGAGCGTGCCGCCGGAGACGTCGGTGAATATCTTCTTCTCGGAGCTGATGTTGGTCGTCCACTCCGTGCCTTCGCGCACGGCCTGGATCGCGTCGAACGCGTTCCACAGCGAGCCCGTGCTGCCGGGCTCGGGCGGCGAATAGTATCGCCACGATACGGACTTCGCGTCGAGCAAGTCGCGCAGCGTCGCGTAGGTGAAGCACGTGAACGGGCCCTTATGGTAACGGTACTCGAGCTTGGTCTTCGTCGCGACGAGCAGCGACGTTACCGTCCCCGCCGGCGCGTCGCACCCCCACGGTTTGGCGGAGGGAAAGTCTACGAGGCTTTGGGTCTGCGTGGGATTTATCGTCGTTCCGCCGGCGACGAGATCTTGGTGGGCGGTAAAGCTTCCGCTGCCCTGCGTCTGGAACATGTGGTCGGCGAGCACGTACTGTTCGGCCATGTCCCAGTACGGCGCGATCTGCGCGGGGTCAACGTACTGATACGGCCGCGTGCCGGCCTGGCCGGGACACTTCGGGCTGCCGCCCTCGAGGTTGAAACCGTCCATCTTGCCGCCGTCGTAATCCGTTAGGAACCCGCTGTACGAGTGCCCGAAATCGCAGGGATAGTCGAGCGCGACCTTCTTGAGAGGCACCTGCCCGCCGCCTTCCGTCTTACCGTGCGTGGCGCCGTCGGCGCCCGGAAAGGTCGCGAAGAGATCGTCGAAGCTGCGGTTCTCTTGGATGACGATGACGACGTGCGAGATCGGCGTCGAACCGCTGGGGCCTTTGGCCGTGCGCGAAAGCGCGCGCTGCCACGCTCCGCTCGCGGGCGGCCCCGCCGCGCCGCCGGAGCACGAGGCGACCGCAACCGCCAGGATCAGCGCCGCATAACGCATCTAAAAGTCGTCGTCAACCGGCAAGTACGAAGGTTTGCGGCGAATGAAGTACTCCTTCGACAGCGACGAGGGGATTTGCGTGAACGCGCGCGGGCTCTGCGTGTAGTCGAAGCAGTCTATCAAACTGTTGGCCCGATAGTCGCTGGTTCCGAGCGAGCCGAGGTTCCAGTTCTGCTCGACGTACTTGAGGATGCTGCCGAACTCGTAGGCCGTCGAGGAGATGTAGCCGCCTTGGCTGCCGGCTCCGATCTTCGCATAGGGCGAGATGACGATTGCCGGCACGCGCAGACCCAAGCCGCCGAAGCCGACCTGCTGGGGGCTCAGGTTGTCATAGAGACCGCCCCAGTCGTCCCACACGATCACGATCGCCGTCGAGTTCCAGTACGAGCTTTCGCCGATCGCGTTGACGACGCTTGCGACCCACTGCGGCCCGGTGTCTTTGGTCTCGCCCGGATGGTCGGAATCGGGCTCGTCGGGCATCACCCACGACACCGCGGGCAACTGCCCGCCGGAGACGTCGCTGAAGATGTTCGTCTGGGGTGTCGAGATGTGGCCGTCGGTCCACTCCGGGCCGTAGCGCACGGCCTTGATCGCATCGAAGGCGCTCATGAGCTTGCCGAAGTTCTGGTTGCTCGGCGGCACGTAGTAGCGCCACGAGATGCCGCCGGCGTCGAGAAGATCGCGCATCGTCGCGTAGGTGAAGCACGGGAACGGGCCCTTGTTCACGTACGGCTTCCAGGCGCCGGCCATCGTGATCAGCGAGGTGTGCGTGGTCTTGGGCGCGTCGCAGCCCCAGTAACATTTCAAGCCCGAGCAGCCCGGGTCGTTGGTGACCATCATCGGCGGCGAGCTTTTGACTTGCGTGCCGCCGGCGATGAGGTCTTGGTGGGCGACGAAACTGCTGCTGCCCTGCGTGGTGAACATGTGCTCGGCGAGAACGTACTGCGCCGCCATGTCAATGTAGGGCGCGATCTGCGCGGGGTCGGTGTACTGGTAGGGGAACGCGCACTCCGGCACCTTCGAGCTGTTGAGCACCTTGTCGAAGCCGTCCATCTTGCCCTTATCGTAGGCCGAAAAGTAGCCGCCGATGTTATGGGCGAGGTCGTGCGGGATGACGAGATTGCTCTTCGTCAGCGCGATCGTGCCGGCTTTTGAAACGCCGCACGCGGAGTCTTTGGCGATTTTGCCGACCGTCGTGCCGTCGGCGCCGGGAAACGTCGCGAAAAAATTATTGAACGTGCGGTTTTCCTGCACGATGATGACGACGTGCTGGATGGGGCTCGGCGAACTGGACGAGTTGGGCGAGCGCGAGCCGCCGTACGTTGCCGAGGGCATCGAGGAAGAACTGCCGGCGCAACCGGCGAGCGCAGAAACTGCGGCCGCCAGAAGCACAAAAACGCTTGCCCGAACGTGCATCGCACCTCTCCGATAAATAAGTAGGAAGTGGCGTGTCCGCTCTTCTGCGCGCGCCCCCCAAGGGGCCTGGCTAGGAGCGTTCGCGCAGCGAGATCGCGCCGGTGGTCGTCCGCAGGCGTATCGTCGCGCTTCCCGAGCCGATGCGGCCGCTTGCTTTGGCGCCGACGAGGTTTTCGCGTCGCTCGGTCACGCCGGGAACGTCGCTCGAGAATGCGCCGACGGTGCTGCCGGCGTCAACGCTTGCGCTGCTGCCCGGCGCAATCGAGAGCGTGATGGCTCCGGTTGTGGCGTGCAGGTCTATCGAGCGGGCGTCTGCGACTTTCCCCACATCGGCGTCAATGGTGCCGGTCTGCGTATCCACCTCTACGTCGCCGGTCACGCCCGAAACGGCGACGACGCCCGCGACGTTGCCGATGCGCACCGAGGCGCCCGCCGGCACCGAGATGTCGTAGCGCACGCCGCCGCGCGTCATGCCGCTGCTGTAGGTGGTGACGATGAAGACCTCGTTGCCTTCGACGTGCGCGCCGATCGCGATCGCGCGCAGCTCGTCTGCATCGTAGCCGTACTTCGTCGCGGTGACGTCAACCGACGGCTTCTGCCAGCCGCGTACGCGAATCTCGCCGGCGATGTTGTCAACGTGCACGATCGCAGCAGGGCTCGCGGGGATCGTCTGATGCACTTGCTCGTGCACGCGCCCTTCCGTCGCGCCGGCGCACGCGCTCAGGGAGAGCATCGCGGCGAGGATCGGCGCCATAGCGGCCACGGCGTGCCTGCTCATGCGCGTCAGTTCTCCAGCGCCCGCACGGTGACCCCGGAGAGCAACCGGTCGAAGTCTTCGCGGCGGCAAAGATGCGTCGCGGGCGTCGTCGCGGTGCCCGCGCCCGCCGCCGTGCCGATGCGCAGCCCTTCGGCCAGGCCGCTGCCCTCGTGCAGCGCGATGGCAAGCCCCGCCACCATCGAGTCTCCCGACCCGACGGTGCTGCGCGGCTGCACCGCCGGCGGAACGGCTTTCCACGCGCCGCGCGCGTCAACGCCGACCGCGCCGTCGGCCCCTTGCGAGATGACGACGCATTCCGCGCCGAGTTGCTGCAGTTCGCGCGCGGCGGCGAGCGCGTCGCCGTCGCCGTCAATGGCGCGTCCGAGCGCTTCGCCGGCTTCTTCGAGATTGGGCTTGATCAGCGACGGCCGCGCCGCAAGCACGCGCGCGAGCGGTGCACCCGACGCATCCACCACGGTGTTGACGCCGCGCTCGCGCAGCGCGCGAACGAGATCGTAGTAGACGCCGTCGTCGAGACCCGGCGGCAGGCTGCCGCCCAAGATGACGACGCCGCCGGCGCGCGCCTGCTCCAAGCGCGCGTGGAGATCGTGCAGGCGCGGCGCTTCCACGCGCGCGCCGGGCAGGTAGAGCCGCGTGCGCACGCCGCTCGCGCTCTCGTAAAGCATCACGTTGAGGCGCGTCATCTCGGCGACGTCGTCGAACGCGTGCGGCACGCCTTCGTCGTCGAGGCAGGCGCGTATCATCGCCCCGGTGACGCCGCCGACGAAGCCGAGCGCGAGCGTGTCGCGTCCGAGCCGCTGGATCACGCGGCTGGCGTTGAGGCCTTTGCCCCCGGCATCCAAAGCGCTCAGGCTGCAGCGGTTGACGCCTCCCAGGACGAGCTCGGGGATGGCGATCGCCTCGTCAATAGCCGGATTGAGCGTGACGGTCAAGATCGGGCCTGCGGCCTGCGCGGTGTCGAAATACCGAGCCACGCCGCAAGGGTAGGGTCCGCTTGGGAATTACTCGCGAAGGGGCCTTTCATCATATCTTCTCGCCCCGGGCCTAGGGTGGCGCCATGGCAACCGCTGTGGCATCGCCGTCGGGCGAGGACCGCCTCGTCGAGCGGCGCTTCATCCGGCCGTTTCGCACGATCTCAAACGGCGACGTTGCGTCGGTCGGCGGGAAGAACGCATCGCTGGGCGAGATGTACCGCACGCTGGCGGCGCTTCGCGCGCGCGTTCCCAACGGCTTCGCCGTAACGGCCGAAGCCTATCGCGAAACCCTGGCGCAGGCGCACCTGGAGAAGCCGCTGGCCGACCTGCTGGGCGCGTTGGACACGCGCGACCTCGACGACTTTGCGCGGCGCGCGCGCCGCGCGCACGACCTCGTCGCCGCAGCACCTCTATCGGCGGACCTTCGCGAGCAGATCCTCGCGGGCTACCGAGAGCTGCTCGAGCAGTACGGCGAGCCGCTGCATCTGGCGGTTCGCAGCTCGGCAACGGCCGAAGACCTGCCGTCGGCGAGCTTTGCCGGACAGCACGAAAGCTTTCTCAACGTTACCGGCGAGGAGATGCTCCTCGAGGCGTACAGCCGCTGTTTGGCCAGCCTGTTCACCGAGCGCGCGATCCACTACCGGATCGACCAGCACTTCGATCACGAGAAGGTCGCGCTCTCCGTCGGCGTCATGAAGATGGTGCGATCCGATCTCGCGTGCAGCGGCGTCGCCTTCACGCTCGACACCGAGACCGGCTTCCGCGACGTCGTATTTCTGACCGCTTCCTACGGCCTTGGCGAACCCATCGTTCTGGGCAACGTGAACCCCGACGAGTTCTACGTGCACAAGCCGACGTTTGAGGCCGGGTATCGCGCCGTGCTGCGCCGCCGAATCGGCACGAAGGCTACGAAGATGGTCTTCGCCGCAGGCAGCAGCGCCGGCGAAACCACGCAATACGTCGAGACGACCGAAGCGGAGCGGCGGAGGTTCTGCCTCACCGACGACGAGGTGCTGACCATCGCCGGCCAGTGCATCGAGATCGAGCGGCATTACGGCGCGCTCGCCGGGAAGGACCGGCCGATGGACGTCGAGTGGGCGAAGGACGGCCTCGACGGGCAGATCTACCTCGTGCAGGCTCGGCCCGAGACGGCGGCGTCGCTGCGCCGCGCAAACGTCATCGAAGAGTTCCATCTCGAGACCGCCGCGCCGCCGATTCTCTCCGGCCGCGCCGTCGGCACGAGCGTCGCCTCGGGAGCGGTGCGCGTCGTGCGCGACAGCGACGACCTCGCGCAGTTTCGCGCAGGCGAGGTGCTGGTCGCGCAGAGCACGACCCCGGATTGGGAACCGGTGATGAAAATCGCCTCCGGAATCGTCACCGATCGCGGCGGACGCACCTGTCACGCGGCGATCGTCGCGCGCGAGCTCGGCATTCCCGCGGTCGTCGGAGCGGGGAATGCAACCAGCGTGCTCGCGGCAGGCGCCGACGTCACGATCTCGTGCGCGCACGGCGAGGAAGGACGCGTCTACGCCGGCCGGCTTCCGTTCGAACGGAAAGAGGTGGACCTCGGCGAACTGCCGGCGCCCCCGGTGAAGATCATGCTCACGCTGGCCGACCCCGAGCGCGCGTTCGCCCGCAGCTTCCTGCCCAACGACGGCGTCGGCCTCGTGCGCATCGAGTTCATCGCTTCGGACGAAATCCAAGCCCACCCGATGGCGCTGCTCCATCCGGAGCGGGTAACCGATCCGGCCGCGTCGGCAAAGATCCGCGATCTCACGAGCGCCGATGCGAGCGGCGCGGAGTACTTCGTCCGAACGCTCGCCGAGGGCGTCGGAACGATCGCCGCGGCGTTCTACCCCAAGAGCGTCGTCGTGCGGATGTCGGATTTCAAAACGAACGAATACGCAAAGCTGCTCGGCGGAAGCGCGTTCGAGCCCGTCGAGGAGAATCCGATGCTCGGCCTGCGCGGCGCCTCGCGCTACACGCACCCGCTCTACGCCGAAGCCTTCGCGCTGGAATGCGCGGCGATGCTGCGCGTGCGCGATGCCATGGGATTGCGCAACGTGATCTTGATGATTCCGTTCTGCCGCCGCGTTGACGAGGCACGGCGCGTCATCGAGCGCATGGCCGAACTGGGCCTACGGCGCGGCGAGAACGGGCTGCAAATCTACGTGATGTGCGAGATCCCGAACAACGTCATTCAGATAGACGCCTTCTCGGCCTACTTCGACGGGTTCTCGATCGGCTCGAACGATCTCACGCAGCTCGTGCTCGGCGTGGACCGCGATTCGGCCCTCGTCGCGCCGGACTTCGACGAACGCGATCCGGGCGTGCTGGAGATGCTTCGCCAAGCCGTCGCCGGCGCGCGGCGGAACAACCGCGCGATCGGCATCTGCGGGCAAGCGCCGTCGGATTATCCGGAGATGGCCGAGTTTCTCGTCGGCCTGGGCATAGATTCGATCAGCCTCAATCCCGACAGCGTCGTTTCGACGATTCGAAGATTCGCCAAAGCGTGAGGCCGCATCACGGCGATTTCGTCGCGCGCTGCGACGGGCTGGCGCCGATCCGCATGGCGATCGTCTATCCCGGCGACCGCCTCGCGCTTGAGAGCGCGCTGGCCGCCGCTCGCGCGAATCTCATCGTTCCCGTCCTCGTCGGCGACGCAAAGGCGATTGCGGCCCTGGCCGCAAGCGAGGGGCTCGACGCCGGCGGATGCGAGATCCTCGACGCCCCCGACTCGCGCGCCGCGGCTTCACTCTCCGTCGAACTAGCCCGCACCGGCGCCGTGCAAGCCTTGATGAAAGGCAGCCTGCACTCCGACGAACTGCTCCACGCGATCGCCGCGCCGGATTCGGGGCTGCACACGCGCCGGCGCCTCACGCACGCCTACGTGATGGACGTTCCGTCGTATCCCGAACCGCTGCTCATCACCGATGCGGTCGTCAACATCTCGCCGAGCCTCGACGAGAAGCGCGAGATCGTGCAGAACGCGATCGATCTCGCCGCGAGCTTGGGGATCGGCGAAATTCGCGTCGCGCTGCTCTCGGCCATCGAGACGGTGAACCCGAAAGTCGCGTCCACGATCGACGCCGCGGCGCTGTGCAAGATGGCAGACCGCGGGCAGATCAGCGGCGCATTAGTGGACGGCCCGCTCGCCCTCGACGACGCGGTCAGCGCGGAGGCCGCAGACGAGAAAGGCATCGTTTCGCGCGTAGCCGGACGCGCGAACGTCCTCGTCGTTCCAGATTTCGAATCCGGCAACATGCTCGCAAAAGCGCTGATCCTGCTTGCGCGAGCGGCGGCTGCGGGCGTCGTGCTCGGCGCCCGCGTGCCCGTCGCCTTTACCAGCCGCGCGGACAGCGTAGCCACGCACGTCGCATCGGTTGCGATCGCGCGCCTCGTGTCAGCCTAGCGTTACGAAGCGGGCCTGGTGGCGAAGGACAGGCGCCATTCCTTCTCGCCTATTTTTAGAACCCAGACGAACGCTGCGTCGGGAGGCAGCTGCAGCGGCGTTATGTTCACCGCAAACGGCGCGTTTATAGACGCTCCGGGCTTCACGCCGGGCGGACGGCCGACTTCGATCTCGTTTTCGATGTGGATGGGTCGGTACTGGTCGGGGGCGGTGGGAACGATGATGGGTTTTCCGTCAGCGTCGTACAGGTCGAGCGTCCATCGAATCTTGCGATTCGTTTCGTCCCACGGCACGTGCAGGATAAACGCGACCGCGGACGGCGCGGTGACCGGGCTGCCGGTGTGAGTCCATCCTATGCCGAGCGCATGCAGCTTACCATCCGGTGAGACCTGCGCGGCATCCGCGAGAAACAGCGTTGCTTCCAAGCGATTAGACCTCCCGCAGGCTGATGTTATGGGTAACGGGTTCGTTCACCCTTCGATCCTTCGACTTCGTTCAGAATGACAAGGGACTAGCGCTCAGGATGACAGAGGCGTTCCACCCTTCGATCCTTCGACTTCGCTCAGGATGACACACTCAGGCTGACAAGGGACTTCGCTCGGGGTGACAAGGGAACTAGAAGTCGCCTTTGACGCAGGGGCGGCTCCACGTGTCGAACGACGCCGGGTGCGCTAAGAGCGCGCGCAGCGCGGCCATGCCGGCGATGCGCGTTACGCCGCAGGCGTTCCATGCGACCGTCCAACCGTTCGACCCGGGCGCGAACGCAAGGATTTCGTAGAAGTGCGCGATGCCGCCGCGTTCGTAGTGGATGAGGCATAGCTGCGCATTGCATCCGGCGAAGATCATCCGCCGGCCGGGCGCGCCGGAAACGGGGACGTCGGTCGCGCTGAAGGCGCCGCCCGGCTCGGCCATCTGCCATCCGGCCGCCGAGGTTCCGCCAACGCTGAAATGCCCCGCGACGATCGGCTGCGGAAGCTGCGCGAAGCGGGCTACCGGCTTGAGGCTGCCGATCTGGGCGGTCACCACTGCCGGAGCGGACGCAGGCGACGCGGCGGCGAGCGTCGCCGCCATGAGAATCGGAACGAGGCTCACGCTATGTGCAGCACCGCGGCGCCGCGCAGTTCGTCGTGCTTGAGCATGTTGAGCGCTTCGTTGGCATCGCGCAGTTCCATGCCGACGGTCTTCGAGCGGATCGGAATCTCGCCCGCGAGCTTGAGGAACTCCTCGCCGTCGGCCCGCGTATTTGCGGTAACGCTGCGAATCTCGCGCTCGTAGAAGAGATCGCTTTCGTAGTAGAGCGGCGGAATCGTCGTCACGTAAATGCCGGCGATCGCGAGAATCCCGCCGCGCGTGAGCGACCGCATGATCTCGGGAACGAGATTGCCGGCGGGCGCAAAGAGAATCGCGGCGTCGAGCGGCGCGGGCGCCGGGTCGGAAGCTTCGCCGATCCAGTCGGCGCCGAGCTCCGCCGCGAGATCGCGATGGACGCCGGCGCGGCTCATCACGAAAACGCGGCAGTTCCAATGCTTGAGCACCTGCAGCGCGAGATGCGCCGAAGCGCCGAAGCCGTAGAGGCCGACGGTCGCGCCCGGAACGACGCCCGCGCGCTTGATCGAGCGGTAGCCGATGATCCCCGCGCAGAGAAGCGGCGCGGCGTGCTCGTCGTCTATGGCGTCGGGGAGCGCGTATGCGAAATCTTCCCGCACGGTTGCGTACTCGGCATACCCGCCGTCGGCGTCCCATCCGGTGAAGCGAGCATTCGGGCAGAGATTCTCCCGCCCGCTGCGGCAGAACCCGCACTCCCCGCAGGTTTCACGCGGCCAAGCGATGCCGACGCGCGCGCCGAGCTCGAAGCGCCGGCTCCCCGCGCCGAGTTCCTCGACGAAACCGACGACTTCGTGCCCCAGGACGATCCCGGGCCGCTTGGGCTCGAGGTCGCCCTCGGCGACGTGCAGGTCGGTCCGGCAGACGC
Organism: Vulcanimicrobiota bacterium; assembly: GCA_963790985.1. GTDB lineage: Bacteria > Vulcanimicrobiota > Vulcanimicrobiia > Vulcanimicrobiales > Vulcanimicrobiaceae > Cybelea. The sequence goes on along the minus strand of CAWBQB010000002.1, from coordinate 260,400 downwards.
CGCACGTCACGATGCGCACGAGGATTTCGCCCGCCGACGGTACCGGGCGCGGTTTCTCGATCAGGCGCAGGGGCTTGGTTTCGATCGGCGCCGGCTTCTCGAGCGCAATGGCTTTCATGGCGTCTTCCTTTCGCGCCAGCCTACCGCGGTCGTGCGAAGCTGCTGCGAAGAGGCCCTCACCGGTTCTTCCCAAACCGGGAATACTATCGGTGCATGGAACCTCCAGTTCAGATAACCTACCGTGGGCTCGATCCCTCTGACGGGCTCAACCGGCTGATCCACGACGAAGCCGCGAAGCTGGGCAAGTTCTTCGACGGGATCATCACCTGTCGCATTGCCGTCGAGCGTCCCGACGGGCACCATCGCTACCCGGCGCCGTACCACGTCGGCATCACCGTCGTCGTGCCCGGCGCGGACCTCGCGGTGACGAGCGACGACACGGACGCAACGCACAAGGATCCGGCGCTCAGCGTCCGCGACGCGTTCCGGCGCGCGAAGCGCCGCGTCGTGGACTACGCCAAGCGCAAACACGATCCGCACATGCGCGCGAGCATCAAGTAAGGCGGTGGCGCTCTTCGGCGACCGCGCCGACGCCGGGCGTCAGCTCGCGCAGTACCTCGCGGAATACGCGCACGAGCGCAAGCCGATCGTGCTCGCCCTCCCGCGGGGCGGCGTGCCCGTCGCCTACGAGGTCGCCAAGGCCCTCAACGCGCCGCTCGACGTGTACATCGTCCGCAAACTCGGGGTCCCCGGACACGAGGAGCTTGCGATGGGGGCCGTCGCGTCCGACGGCAGCTACGTCGTAGACGAATCAACGATTGGCCTCGCGGGCGTTACGCTCGAAGGGTTTAACGCGACGCTCGCGCGGGAGCTGGCCGAACTGCGCCGCCGGGAGACCGTCTATCGCGGAGATCGCCCGGAACCCGAACTGGCCGGCAAGAGCGTCATCCTCGTGGACGACGGGCTTGCCACCGGCGCTTCGATGTACGCCGCGATCAGCGCGCTGCGCCAGCGAAAGCCCGCAGAGATCGCCGTGGCCGTCCCGGTCGCGCCGATCGAAACGTGCCGGTCGCTGCAGCGCTGCGCCGACCGCGTGTTCTGTCCGAACCTGCCGGAGAACTTCGGCGCCGTCGGCTACTACTATGCGGACTTCGCGCAGACCGGCGACGACGAAGTGCGCCGGCTGCTCGAACGTGCCGCCCGCGAGAACGATCCGTGGAAGGTCGCGTAGAATGACGGCCAGGTGATCGCGCTCCTGAACGTGGGCGCCGAACGTCTAGCGCTGCTCCTCGGGCTCGCGCTCTTCTTCGGCTTCGCGTTCGAAGAGTTTTACTCCGACGAGCTGCCCTCGCGGCCCGGCGGGGTCCGCACGTTTCCGCTGCTGGCGCTCGCCGGCGGCAGCCTCTATGTGATAGACGAGCGGTACGGCGCGGCCTTCATCGCCGGGCTTCTCGTCGTGGGATCGTGGATCTACGCCTACATCCGGCGGCAGAGCAAGAGCCAAGACGCGCACGCCGAGGGCCTCTTCGTCGTGCCGGCCTGCAACCTGCTCGCGTACACCCTCGGCGCCATCGCGCTGACGCAGCCGCTCTGGATGTGCGTCGGCGTCGCCGTCGCGGCGGTGCTCCTGCTCAGCGGCCGGCGCACGCTGCACGATTGGGCGGGCCGCGTGCCGACGGCCGAGATCGTCACGGCCGGGCAGTTTCTGCTGCTCGTCGGCGTCGTGCTGCCGCTACTCGCCGGCCGGCCGCCGATTCCGTACACGTCGATCACGCCGTTCGGCGTCTGGCTCGCGGTCGTCGCCGTTTCCACGATCTCCTACGCGAGCTACCTGCTCGCGCGCTACGTCTTCCCGGGCAGCGGCGCGCTCTTGATGTCGTTCATCGGCGGGCTCTATTCGTCCACCGCGACGACCGTCGTGCTCGCGCGCCTGGGGCGCGACGACGGCATGACCGGCGAACTGCAAGCCGGCATCGTCGCCGCGACGACCGTCATGTACGTGCGCGTCTTGGCCGTCAGCTCGCTCTTCAACCTCGCGCTCGGACGCGCGCTGCTCGTTCCGACGCTGGTCCTCACCGCGGCGGGCGCGGTGCTGACGTTTCTGCGCGCGCGCGCGGGCCGCAGCTCGGCGCACGTCACGAATCCGTCGAACCCGCTGCAGCTCGGCTCGGCGCTCGTGTTTGCCATGCTCTTCGTCGCCGTCTCGATGCTCACGACGCTGGCGCAGCACTACCTGGGGCGCGCGGGCATCTTCGCACTCGCGGGCGTCGTCGGCATCACCGACATCGACCCGTTCGTGTTGAGCCTTGCGCAAAGCGGCGCGGCGCAGATCGGCGTGACGACGGCTGCGGCCGCGATCCTCATCGCGACGTCGTCGAACAACCTGCTCAAAGCGCTCTACGCCGTCGTATTCTCGCGCCGCCGCGAAAGCATCGTGCCGGCGGCGCTGCTCGCGTCGCTCGCGGCGCTCGGCCTGGTCTTAGCTCTCTTCGTCGCCCGCTGATTTGTCCGGCGCGTCGCGCACGACCAGGACCGGCGCGGACGCCTTCTTCAAAACGATTTCGGCAACGCTTCCCATGAGCAGGTGGCCGATTCCCGTTCGGCCGTGCGTTCCCATGACGATGAGATCGGCCTTGAAGCGCTGCGCGTACGCGAGGATCTCGTAGGCGGCGACGCCGCGGCACGTCTCTCCCGAGGCAACGAGCTTTGCGGCGTGGGCGCGCTCGACGGCATCGGAGACGAGCCTGCGGGTCTCGCGCTCGACGTCGGTGATGACGAGGTCGCATGCCGGGCTCGGGGGCGTCGTTCCGGCGATCAGGATCGGATCGACGACCGAGCAGATCCCGAGTTCCGCCTGCTCGACCTGCGCGAGCTTCAGCGCGACTTCAAACGCTTGCTTGGCACACGAGGAGCCGTCGAGAGCGACGGCAATTCTCTTGAACATGCGCCAAGGCTAGCGCAGAGTCTGGAAGGGGTCGTGAATTTCGAGCGCGCCTCCCTTCACATTCAATTCCTCGGAAGGTAACCGTAACCAGGTACGCTGGCGGCGTGAAACGCATGGCGCTCCCAGCCTCTACCCTGCTCCTGCTGCTCGCCGCCTGTTCGAGCGGCGCCCAAGATCTCGCCACCTCGCCGGTCGCGCGCGAACCGATCTCGCAGACCGTGACGGCCTCCGGCACGGTGGCCGCGCAAGACACCGTCCTGGTCGGCTCGCAGGTGTCGGGCACCATCCAGACGCTCTACGCCGACTACAACAGCCAAGTGCGCCAAGGCCAAGTGCTCGCGAAGCTCGACCCGAGCCTTTTCGTCGCCGCTCTCGACCAAGCCAAGGCGACGCTGAACCAGCTCTCCGAGCAAAGCTCGGCATCGTCGTCGTCGCTTTCAAGCTCGATCTACACCAGCTCGGCGGCCGCGAAGACCGCGCAGTCGCAGCAGCAGCTCATCACGACCGCAGACGAAGACGTGCTCAAGGCGCGCAGCTCCTACGATCTCGCACTGCTGACCCTGCGACGCGACCGCGCGCTGCTGCGCGAGGGGTACGTCGCGCAGAACGTCGTTGACGCCGACGTGACGAACGCAGCCGCAACCCACGACGCGCTCGTCGCCGCGCAGACGACGGCGAAGACCGCGCGGCTTGCCAGCGCCGCCGGCGCGTACCAGGCGGGAAGCTCGGCCGCGCAAGCCACCGGCGCGGCCGCCTCGCAGCGCGCCAGCGGGGCCGCGGTGCGCGCCGCGATGGCCGCCGTGGCGCAAGCGCAGATCAACCTCGACCACGCGACGATCACGTCGCCGGTAGACGGGACCGTCATCGCGCGCAACGTCTCGGTCGGGCAGACGGTCGCCGCCGCGCTGCAGGCGCCCACGCTGTTCACGATCGCCAAAGACCTCGCCAAGATGGAACTGGACATCGCCGTCGGCGAGCCCGACGTCGGCGCGGTGCGCGCCGGCCAGAACGTCACGTTCTCGGTGCTCGCCTATCCCGGGCGCACCTTCGCTTCGCGCGTGCACGAAGTCCGTCAGAACCCGACGATCGTCAACAACGTGACGACGTACGACACCGTGGCGTATCCGAGCAACCGCGACGGCGCGCTGCGCCCCGGCATGACCGCCAACGTGCAGATCACCGTCGCAACCTATCCCAGCGCGCTGGTCGTTCCGCTCGCCGCGCTGCAATGGCGGCCGAGCGCGGCCGTGCGCAAGCGTTACCACGTCGTGGCGGTGCAGGGCGACGGCGAAGGCCTCAAGCCGGCGCGCTCCACCTGGGGAACGACGGGCACGTCGAGCGCGTTTGCAATTTCGGTCGGCAGCCAGGGAAGCTGCTACGTGCTCGACGGGCGCACGCTGCGCGCCGTGCGCGTCACGGTGCTCGCGATAGATGGCACGCGGGCCGGCGTCGCACCGGCAATCGGCCGGCTCGCCGAGAACGACCAGGTCGTCGTTGACGAAGGCGGGAGCGCGGCGGCATCGGCGACGGCATCTCCGTGACCGCAACCATAGAAACCCGCGATCTCTCCCGGCGCTTTCAAACCGGCAAGACCTTCGTCGCCGCCGTTGACGGCGTCACGTTCGCGCTGCAGCCCGGCGAGTTCGTCTCGATCATGGGGCCGTCGGGGTCGGGGAAATCCACCTTCATGAACGTCATCGGCTGCCTCGACCGCGCGACGTCGGGCGAGTACCTGCTCGACGGCATCAACGTCGCGACGCTGGCTTCGGACGAACTGGCCGATCTGCGCCGCACGAAAATCGGCTTCGTCTTTCAGCAGTACAACCTCTTGCCCCGCACCTCGGCCATCGAGAACGTCGAGCTTCCCATGATGTATGCGGCGATCGGCAAGCGCGAACGGCGCGAACGCGCGGCTCGCGCGCTTTCCGACGTCGGCCTCGACGTGCAGCACCACGACTCGAATCCCAACGAACTGTCGGGCGGACAGCAGCAGCGCGTCGCCATCGCGCGGGCGCTGGTGAATGGCCCGAGCCTGATCCTCGCCGACGAGCCGACCGGCGCGCTGGATTCGAAGACCTCGCAGGAAATCATGAACCTCTTTCTGCGCTTCAACCGCGAGCGCGCCATGACGATCCTGATGGTGACGCACGAACTCGACGTCGCGCGCTACGCCCAGCGAATCGTCTCCTTCCTCGACGGGCGGATCGTCAAGGACGAAGCGGTCGCGCGCGAGGCTGCGGCAGCACCGTGAACCTAGAAATCGCCGTCGCGATCGCCTTCCGCGCGCTCATGCGCAATCGCGAGCGCTCCCTGCTGACGGTGCTCGGCATCATCATCGGCGTGGCCGCGGTGATCGTCACGGTCGCCATCGGCACGGGCGCGCGCACCAGCATCGAGGCCACGATCTCGAGCCTCGGCAGCAATCTCGTCATCATCCTGCCGGGCAGTACGACGACGGGCGGCGTGAACGTCGGCATCGGCGCGGCGTCAACGCTCACCGTCGGCGACGGTCTGGCGATCGTGCAGCAAGTGCGCCACGCGGCGGCCGTGACGCCGATGGTCGCGCTGCGCACGCAGGTGATCTCGCAGTACAGCAACTGGCAGACCTCCGTGGCGGGCGTCTCGCCGACCTGGCCGTACATCCGAAGCTGGACGATCAAATCCGGCTCCTTCTTCAACGACACCGACGTCGCGACGGCCGCCAAAGTGTGCGTGATCGGAGCGACCGTCGCCAAGGAGCTTTTTCCCGGCGGCGAAAGCCCGATCGGGAGCATGGTGACGATAGAAAACGTGCCGTTCCGCATCATCGGCTTGCTGGCCTCGCGCGGGCACAGCGCGATGGGCCAGGATCAAGACGACACCGTCGTCATCCCCTACACCTCGCTGCTTCAGCGCCTCTCCACGTCGGCAAACGGGCCGAACGTCGTCAGCGCGCTCGCCGTGTCCATTGACGCGCCGCAGAACGTCGCGCCCACGGTCGCCACGATCTCGCAACTGCTGCGCGGGCGCCACCGCATCGTGCCGCCGCAGATTGACGACTTCCAGGTGCGCAACCTCTCCGACATCGCGCAGGCCGCCTCGTCGGCGGGGCGCACGCTGCAGATTCTGCTGGCTTCGATCGCGACGGTGTCGCTGATCGTCGGGGGCATCGGCATCATGAACATCATGCTCGTCTCGGTGACGGAGCGGACGCGCGAGATCGGGCTGCGGATGGCGGTCGGCGCGCGCGCGCAGTCCATCCTTCTGCAGTTCCTCGTCGAGGCGGTGGTGCTCTCGCTGCTCGGCGGCGCGATCGGCATCGTCTTCGGTATCGCCGCGTCGGCGGGCGCCGCGCGCCTGGGCCACTTCCCCTTCACGGTCTCCATTCCGACGATCGCGCTCTCGCTGCTCTTCTCCGGCGCAATCGGCGTCGGGTTCGGGTTCTATCCGGCGCGCAAGGCGGCGCACCTGGATCCGATCGTCGCGCTGCACGCCGAATGAACCAGATCCTCTGCCTCGACTCCGGGTCGTCGTCGCTGAAGTTTGCGGTCTACCGCTTCGACGCCGGCGGCCTGGAGAGCGAGCCGGCCGCGTCGGGCGCGGCGTCCCCGGGCAGCGACGCCGATGCGGCGCTCGCAAACGTGCTCGCGCGCGTGCAGCCCGGCGCCGGAGACGCGTTTGCCGCACTCGGCCATCGCATCGTCTTCGGCGGCCCGCACTACGTGGCGCCGACGCTCGCGGGCGATGCGGTTCTGCGCGACCTCGAAGATCTCGTCGCGATCGAACCGCTGCATCTGCGCGCCGAACTCGATCTCGTCTACGCGGCCGCGCGGCGATTTCGCGGCGTGCCGCAAACGCTCTGCTTCGACACGGCGTTCCACCGAGGCGCGCCGGCGATCTCGCGGCGCCTTCCGCTGCCGCGCGAGATAGATCCGCTGCTCCAGCGCTACGGTTTTCACGGGCTCTCGTACGAGTACGTCGCCTCGCAGCTCGGGCCGGCGTCGGGACGAACGGTCGCCGCGCACCTCGGCTCGGGCGCGAGCCTCTGCGCCATGCTCGACGGCGCTCCGATAGATACGACGATGGGATTCAGCGCGCTGGGCGGGCTCATGATGGCGACGCGCCCGGGCGATCTCGATCCCGGCGTCGTCCTGCGCCTGGCCGGGACCGACGGGTACGACGTCGCCCGGCTGACCGATCTCTTTTACCACCGCAGCGGTCTCTTCGGCGTCTCCGGCGGTTGCGCCGATATGAAGACGCTCCTGGAGCGGTCGCCCACCGACGAGGCGGCGCGCGAAGCCGTCGAGCTCTTTACCTACCAGCTTGCGAAGCATCTTGGCGCGATGATCGCCGTGCTCGGCGGGCTCGACCGTCTCGTCTTCACCGGCGGCATCGGCGAGAACGCGCCGGCGATTCGAGCCGCGGCCTGCGCGCCGTTCGGGTATCTCGGTCTTCGCCTCGACGCCGCCGCCAACGCCCGCAACGCACGAACGATATCCGATCCGGCGAGCAGGGTCGCGGTTGGCGTTATACCGGCTAACGAGAACCTGGAGATCGCGCGGCACACGCTCGCCGTTCTTCTAAAGAAGGTCCAGTGAAGCCGGCTTCGCTGGGCTTCACGAGGAATTCTCCAGAACGGCCTACGCTTGAACCATGTTCAAGCACATCCTCGTAGCCCTGGACGGATCGGCCTGCGCGACCCACGCGTTCGACCTGGCCTTGGCCCTGGCAAAGGTAGAGGGCGCCCGGCTCGATGTGTGCTCGATTGCCGAACCAATTCCGGCGGCGGGGGCGGTTTCCAGGCTCGAACTTGAAGAGGCGCTCGCCGAGGCCAACGGCCGGGCGCAGCTCATCGTAGACGAGGGCGTGGCTAAGGCGACCAATGCCGGTCTGAAAGCGAAGGGCAACGTCTCTCTCGGCGAGCCCGGCTACGAAATCGTGGAATACGCAAGGAAGATCGGCGCAGACGCGATCGTCCTGGGGACGCACGGGCGGACCGGGCTCAAGCGACTGTTCATGGGCAGCGTCGCCGAAGGCGTCCTGCGCACGGCCCCCGTGCCGGTCGTCACCGTTCGCGAAGACGCGATCACACCACCGTTCGAAGCGGACAATCCGTGATACTCGTACCGGTCGACGGCTCTGCCGCAGCGGCCGGCGCCTTGGCCTGCGCCTGCGATTTAGGCAAACTGCTCGACACCGAAGTGGTCGTCTGCAACGCCGTGGAACGCGGCCCCGCAGCCGACGCTGCCGAAGGTGCAGCCATCCTCGACCAGGCGCGCGCGATCGCCCGCTCGCACGAAGTCGGGGTAGCCTGCCTGCTCGTCAGCGGCGACGCCGCACCCGCGATTTTAGAACTCGCCGCGCAAACGCGCGCCGACCTCATCATCATGGGCACGCATGGGATGACGGGCTCGGAGAAACTGGTTCTCGGCAGCGTCGCCGAAGAAGTGACGCGCAACGCCAACGTGCCGGTGCTTCTCCTGCGGGATCCGACCTGCGAGGCCAGCGCCGCGTAATCCGACCCGAAAGACGAGGATGAACGCCAAAAAAGAAGAGATCGAGATTCTGCTTGCGTGCCACGGCCTCGCGTCGCCCGCCGTCGGCGGAACCGGCTCCGCGGCCGCCGCGACCGGCGGCCGCATCGCAGACCTTACGATCGAGCGCACGGCTGAGGGCCCGCAGCTCGGCCTGGCCGTGGACGGCGGACGCAGCGACGCGCCGCTTCCGCACGAACGGCAAGCCGCGCTCGCGATCGTCGCGGATCTGCGCGCCAAGGCACGCCTGCCCGACGACGCCAGCTTCGAGCACATGCTCGCCGATCTGCTGGTCAAAGCCGCGAAACTCTTCGAAGACAGCGGCGCGACGAAACTCGAGTTCGCATCGCTGCATCTGCATCCGTCGTCGTACCATATCGGGGAGGTAACGCTGCTTCACGACAAGCCGCTGCACCTCACGCCGCGCCTTGCGGGCGACAGCCACGACCGGCGCGCGATCTTCGATCACCGCCACGGCGACTCGACGAAGTTCCCCAAATGAAGATTCTCGTTCCAACCGACGGGTCCGAATGCGCGGCTCGCGCGCTCGAAACGGCGATCACCTTCGCGCGCTCGCTCAACGCCGAGATCGTCGTCTGTCACGTGGTTGACGTCGCTCAAGCCGCGGTGATGAGCGGCGGCGAGGCGCCGCTCGTCGAGGGAAGTCTCGCGATCCTCGAAACAGACGGCGCACACATCCTCGACGCAGCCGTCGCGCGTGCCGCAAGCGAAGTCCGCGCATCGTCGCTGACCGCCGAAGGCCGGCCGGTCGAGGAGATCGAGCGTCTCGCCGGCGAGCTGCAGCCGGCGTTCATCGTCATCGGCAGCCACGGGCGCACCGGCCTGGAACGCGCGGTGATGGGCAGCGTCGCCGAAGGCGTCGTGCGAAGCGCGCCGGTCCCGGTGATGGTGGTGCCGCGGCGCGTCTCAGTGCCATGCTGAGTGGAGTCGAAGGATGACGCTGGCGGCTTTTACGCGTCACCTTCGACTCCACTGCTCATGGCACTAGATCTTGCTCCGGGTGGGAAGGATGACGCCTATTCCAGCGGCCAGATTAGGAAGATGGCGCCAACGATGGCAATGACGATGCCGCTAAGCACTTCCCCGTAGCGCCCCAACGGTCCGAGCGACAGTCGCCCCAATGCGGCGGTCGATGCGACGCAGAGCACGACGTACGTAGAGATCGTCGCGACCGCGAAGCAGACGGCCATGATTGCCAGCAGGGCAGCGCCAAATCTCGCGGCCGCAAAGAACGCCGGAATACCTTCGACCATCGGTGACGAGCCCAAGATCAGCAGCAGGGCGATGCGCGCGTTCGGTCGCTCGGCTCTCGTCTCCCGCAGCGACGCGATTGCGATCCACAGACCGAAGCCGATCAGCATCGCGCTCGAAAGTAAAGAGACGAGATGCCCGAATCGTACCGCGAGCGTAACTCCGGCAACCCATACGAGGACCCCTATGGCTAACGTCGAGAGCGTGTGACCGAGGCCCGCGATCGCGGCGGCGCGCACCACCTGGCCGCGCCGCCAGCCGTGCTGCCGGGCCAAAATTGCGATCGGGGCCCAGTGATCCGGCACCAGGGTGTGCAGAACACCGACCGCGACGACTGCGCCAACGAGCAGCAGCTCGCGCCCGTGCATCACCGGAGATATGTTTTTACGACTTCGATCAGCTCATCGGCAGCGTTCACATTCGCGCGGGCCTTCGATGTGAGGACGTGAGCCCTCACGTGCTCCTCGAGCACCTCCGACATGAGCGCGTTCATCGCTCCCCTTGCGGCAGCGATACGCTGGAGCACGACGCTGCAGCCTTCGTCGCTTTCAAGCGAACGCTCCACCGCCTCGATCTGGCCTCGAATCCGTCTGACCCGGTTCAGCAGCTTGCCCTTTTTTGCGATCGTATGACTCATGGACGCGCCTTTTTCTCTTGCATCACCGGTATACCCTAGCGGGGTATATGTATATACCGGGGCACGCAGATGGCTTCGAAGGGTTGACAAAGTCGCGAGGCTGAGTATCCTAGTCAAGGATTCCTCGTTAGGTGAGGCGTCTGCACGAAGAGATGCCGCTGCCCGGAAAGGTCGAGAGACCCCAACGGGTTGACCAGATCCCGCCGAATCAAGGCGGAATCTAATGCGGCTGAGGCCCTCGGGACCTCTACGTCGTGCAGTGCTAAAGCTCGACGGTGAGGGAGACCGCGCGGACCAACCGCGCGGAGTCTTTCGGCTGTCGCATGCGAGGAGCATTTGCGGCAGTTTTTATTTCTGCAATGAAAGGGGGTGATGTCACGCCATGGACGATGGACCAAGTCGCCGATCCAGCTACGAGCTCGCGATGAGCAACCGTATTCTGCTGCGTCCGTTCGCCAGGCGCGGCAAACCGTAAACGTCTTTTGGAGGATACCGCCGTGAAAAAAGTTCTGGCATTACTGATTGAATTCGCCCGCGCACGCGCGAAAAGCGCAAACCGGGAGCATGATGATAACCTTCGCGCCGGCCAGGGCGGCGACAGCGCCTTTGGGCCGTGGCGTGCTCTCGTCGGACAATAAGGCCAGCAGCAGCGATCCGGATGACGACGCTCAGAACGGCGCTAGACGTTCGCTCACTCCATTGCGCGGTTGTGCGCGTCGCGCGTGCAGGTATCAACGGAGGCGGTCGTTTTACCACCCGAGCGCACCGTCGCGTGCAGGGTATACTCCGTCGCCGAGACGAGGTCGAACGTTTCGGCGATGCTTGCGTCGGGATAGACGCTGCGGTAAACGATGTGGTTCGGATCGCTGCCGGCCGCGTGCATGATCGTGGCCGTCCCTTGGTCGAAAACGACCGCCGTCCAGCCGCCGCGCCGCGCGTCGTACGCGAGTAACTCCTCGTCGCCGCCGCCCGCCCAGGAAGCGATCTCCCGCAACGTGTGGCCGTCGCGCTCGTACACGTACGTGGCATCGTAGGCCATGCTCGTCGCTCCCGCGCGGTACGTGCAATGCCATTCACCGACGAGAGCGTGCAGCCCGGCAACCGGCGCCGCCGTTGCCGACACCGCCGCAGCGAGCACGAGGGACGCGATCATCACGACAGCACCTGCTTAGGATTCGCTCATGTGGCCGTCCGTTCGAGCCGCCACCGCATGATTCCGGCCGTCCTTCGTCCTTCGTCCTTCGCTCCTTCGTCCTTCGACTACGCTCAGGATGACACGCTCAGGATGACAAGGGACTACGCTCAGGTGACAAGGCAACGCTCGCGGGTGACGGCGTGGCGAAGGGCGGTGCGTCGTACTGCTAAGGGGCGTCCCGATTTGCGAGCATGACAGGACGTCATTACTTCCTTACTGCGTTCTCTCGCAAATCGGGTCGAGCGAGCGGAGGACAGGATGTCCGGAGCGAGCGTCCCCGCAGCAGTAGGGCGCAGCGCCCTTCGCCCTTCGACTACGCTCGGGATGACAAATCAGAAGCGGCGGAGTTTGTAGCCGATTCCGTAGACCGTCACGACGTACATCGGATTGCGATTGTCCGGCTCGATCTTCTTGCGCAGGTTGTTGATGTGCCGATCGAGCGTACGCTCGTAGATGTTGCCTGAGTCCTGCATGCGGTCGAGCAGCTGCGCGCGGGTGAAGACCTCGCCGGTAGCGCTTGCGAGTATGCTCAGGATGCGGAACTCGGTGGCGGTGAGGTTCGCAAGACGGCCCTCGACGCGCACTTCGTGCGATACGAGATCTATCTCGAGCGGGCCGATGCGCATCGCCTTGGTCGCCGAGCCCTTCGGCGGCGTGAGCGCGTCTATGCGGCGCAGCAGCGCGCGGACGCGCGCCATCACTTCGCGCGGCGAAAACGGCTTGGTGACGTAGTCGTCCGCCCCGAGCTCCAAGCCCACGATGCGGTCGGCTTCATCGGCGCGCGCGGTGAGCACGATCGCCGGCACGCGTTGTCCGCGCCCCGACGCCTCGCGCAGAACGTCGAGCCCGCTGCCGTCGGGCAGGGCGACGTCGAGGATCATGACGTCGGGCTTCGACTCCCGCACACTGTCTATCGCTTCGCCTACCGTGGCGCAGAGCGTCGTGTCGTAGCCGTCGCGGTGCAGATAGGATTCCAGCACTTCGGCAATGCCAGGCTCGTCTTCGAGCACGAGAACGCGCCTGCGTTCCACCGGCGTTACCACGTGCGCATTCCCGGCGCGAGGAAGCCAGGGTGGCGAAGAAGTTCGCCGAGCGGCCCCGCGTAGGCAAGCACTGCGAGCACGAGCGCCAAGGCGCCCCACCGGTAGAGCCGCTGCAGCGCGGCGGGGGTCGGCTGCGCGCCGCCGGCCGGCGTTGCGAACGTTGCCTCCATGGATTCGGTCTTCTCGTTGTTTAGCAGCGTGCCGATCGCGACGGCGACGAACGTGAGGATGCTCAGGAACAGGAAGAACCCGCCGGCGGCGGCGAGCAGCATGTACGGCTGCCACGCATTGGCGGCGCCGGCGCCCAAGTACCCGACTTCGGCGGTGCGGCGCGGCGCGCCGAGCAGGCCGGCGTAGTGCATCGAGAGCGACATGATGAGCATGCCGAAGAACCACAGGCGCGTCTGCAGCAGCGCCCATTGCGGCTTCCAGAGTTTGCGCCCGGTGAGGCGCGGGATGAGCCAGTACGCGGCGCCCAGGAACGTCAGCGCGACCGGGCCGCCCACGGTGACGTGGAAGTGTCCGACGATCCAGATCGTGTTGTGCACGACCGTGTCCATGCTGTACGACGCGTTGACCAGGCCGCCGAAGCCGCCCAGGATGAAGAGGATCATGCCCAGCGCCGCGCCGCTGAACGTGGGATCGTTCCAGGGCAGCGAGGTGACCGTGCCGATGAACCCGCGCCGGCCCTGCTTGATGGCGGCCAGCTCGAAGGACGCGAAGATCGCAAACGCGGTGATGAACGAAGGAATCGCGACGCCGTAGGTCGTCAGCGTGTGCAGCATCTTCCACACCGACGAGATTCCCGGCTCCATGAACTGATGGTGGATGCCGACGGGCGTCGAGAGCAGGATCAGCATCACGAACGTCAGGCGCGTGAGCGCGTCGCTGAAGACGTTTCCGCCGTAGCGCGTCGGGATGATGTTGTACCAAATGATGTAGGCGCCCATGATCCAGAAGTAAACCAGCGGGTGGCCGAAGTACCAGAAGAACATCCGCGTGAGCATGACGTTGATGCCGGGCGTCCATCCGAAGGCCCACGGGATCAGCAGCCCCATCTCGGCGACGATGCCGAGCGTCGCGACGATCCACATGACGAACGTTGCAGCCGCGCAGAAGACGGCCAGCGGAACCGGCGCGCCCGGATTGTTCTTGCGGAAATAGTTGACGTTGGCGAAGACCTCGAACGCGACCACCCACGTTCCCAGCACGAGCAGGGTCGCGCCGACGTAGAACCACGGACTGGCTTTGAGCGGCGCGTAGAACGTGTAGAGGACGGTCGCGTCGCCTTTGAGGATCGTCACCGCGGCCATCGCGGTGCCCAAAAGCATCAGGCCCCATCCGAACCATCCGGCAGCCAGCGACCGATCCCGCGGGATGAGCCGGTAGGTGACGAACAGCGAGAGGCCAGTGATGAAGAACGTCGTGAAGACCAGCGCCATGAGGACGCCGTGCATCGTGAGGATCCGGTAGTAATCGAACCACGTCGGCGCGCCGAAGGCGCCGGTGCGCGCGAATCCTTGAAAGACGCCGAAGACCGCTCCCAGCGCGATCGCCGCCGTTGCGGTGTACACGTGCGCAATGACGACGCGATTCTCGCTGCGCATCTGTGCGTCGGCGATCATGCTAGCGCACCTCGATCTTGGCGAACATGTTTTGGTGCTCGATGCCGCAGTACTCGTGGCAGATGAGCAGGTACTCGCCGGGCTTGGTGAACGTGTGCGTCTCCTCGTTGACCCAGCCGGGAATCGCCATCATGTTGACGTCGGTGTCCGGTATGAAAAATCCGTGGACGACGTCGGCGCTGGTCACGTAGAACGTCACCTTGCCGCCGACGGGAACCGTGAGGCGGGACGGATTGAACGAGAAGACCTGGGCGACGTAGTAGGCCTCGTACGAACCGTCGGCCAGCTTGCGCAGACCGGGCTTGTCGAAGGGCGGCGTCTGCGAAACCTTCGTGGGGTCTACCTGCTGCATGTCCGACGGCGGGTTGATGTTGTCGCCGAACGCGGCGAAGGCGATCAGCGCCAGGAAAACGGCGAGCATCGCGACGCCGAACGTCAGCCACCAGCGTTCGTAGCGATGGATCTGCACCTTACCAGCGTCCTCGCAGAAGCGCGTACATGCCGAACCACAGCACCGCAAAGACCGCGCCCATCACGAACACGAAGCGCAGCGTCCCGATCAGCGGAGGCTCGTCGGTCTTCACTAGCTCGCAGCCCTCGCTTTCTCTTTCGCTCGTTCGTCGCGCTGGTAGCGCGCTTCCATCTCCGCGCCTAGCCGCTCGAGCAGCGCCTGCGCCGTGGCGGCGGCAATTCGCCCGCCGACGGCCCAGTCGAACGCGACGCCCAACGCACCGCCGGGCGGACGATAGGAGCCCGTCAGCTCCAGCTGTGAGGTTCGGTACGTTTCGTCGGCGCGAACGGTCAACTCGCCCTCGAAGTGCGGGTACGGCCCGGCTTGCGGCTCCCAGTGGACGCGCCAAGGCTTATCGAAGGCCATCGGGTCGATCGCCGCGCCGTACGTCACGTTCACCTCTTTGGCGACCTGGCCGCCCGGAACGGCCAGCGTCAGCGTGAGCCGGCTGGGCTCGCCGGAAGCGGCGTTCGGGGCGAGGCTCTCTTCAAGGTAGCGCTGCGCCAGGTTATAGGGACAGCCGACGATCCGGCGCTCAAGCAACTCCGACATGAAGCGATAGTAGCGCCCGCATGCGAAAAACTATCGAATGGCGCCTTCCCAACTACTTCACAAACCTTGGGGCTAGGGTTTCCTCATCTTATAGCCCACGCCGTAGACGGTCACGACGTACTCGGGGTTGCGAGGGTCCTTCTCGATCTTTTTGCGCAGGTTGTTGATGTGGCGGTCCAGCGTGCGCTCGTAAATTTCGCCGTCGTCGCCGAGCCGGTCGAGCAAGTGCGAACGCGTGAACACCTCGCCGGGATTCTCGGCGAGCACGCTGAGAATTTTGAACTCCGTCGCCGTCAAGCTCGTGGCGACGCCGTTCATCTGCACCTCGTGGTAGTTGTGGTCTATCTCGAGGTCGCCGACGCGCGTGCGGCGCGCGGGCTTGTCGGCGACGGCGCGCGCCGCCTCCTCTCCCGTCCGGCGCATCAGCGAGCGCACGCGCGCGACCACCTCGCGCGGCGAGAACGGCTTGGTCACGTAATCGTCGGCGCCCAACTCGAGGCCGACGATGCGATCGGCTTCGTCGGTGCGCGCGGTCAGCAGAATCGTCGGAATGCGCGATCCCGGCAGGGAGGCCGCGCGCAGGACGTCGAGACCGCTGCCGTCGGGAAGCGTGATGTCGAGCAGCAAGATGTCGGGAGGAGCGGCTTCGAGCGCTGCGAGCGCCTCCTGCGCCGTACCGCAGTACTGAACGGCCGTTCCTTCGCGCTCGAGATAGGCCACGAGAACTTCGACGATCTGGGGCTCGTCGTCCACCACAAGAATGCGCTTGCGCTCCAAATTACGTACTCCCGCCCGTAAAGAGCCGGTTCGCGCGGCGTAAGGCATCGGCAAGCGCTTCGAGTCGCGCCGGCGTTGGGTCCACCAGCCCGTCGATCATCCCCTCTATGTTCGCCAAAGCGATGCCGAGCAGGTTGCCGATCTCGTGCCGGACGTCGTCGGAGAGCTGCACCGCCGCTTAATCCTCGATGCGGGCCGGTTTGCCCTATCGCGCATGGGCCCCGCCGCCGCGCGCGGCGAAGATTCCCCCATGCAAGAGGCGACCTTTTCTCTGAAGGACATCGCCGGGAGCAGCTTCCCGCTGCTCGAGTACGCCCCAGACGCGATCGTCATCGTCGGCGAGGACGGCCGCATCCGGCTGGTCAACGCCCAAACCGAGCGCCTCTTCGGTTACTACCGCGAGGAGCTGCTCGGCCGGGAGGTCGAGGTGCTCGTGCCGCCGCGTTACCGCGGCAAGCACGTGGGAGACCGGTCGCACTACTCTGCCGAACCTCGGGTGCGGCCGATGGGCATGGGCATGGAGCTCTACGGCCTGCGAAAGGACGGCAGCGAGTTTCCGGTGGAGATCAGCCTCAGCCCGATCGAGACCAGAGAAGGCACGTTCATTTCGAGTGCGATCCGCGACGTCACCGAACGCCACGCCATTCAGGCGCGCCTGCAGAAACTCAACGCCGAACTCGAAAATGCGAGCCAAGCCAAGGACCGATTCCTCGCGACGATGAGCCACGAACTTCGCACGCCGCTCAACGCCATTCTCGGCTTCACCGGCACGCTGCTCATGAAGCTTCCGGGGCCGCTCACGCAAGAGCAGGGGCGCCAGCTCGAGATCGTCCGCGGAAACGCGCGCCACCTGCTCTCGCTGATCACCGACGTCCTCGACTTGGCGAAGATCGAGTCGGGAAAGCACGAGGTCGCGGCAGAAGCGGTTTCGCTGCGTGACGTCGTCGCGGAGATCGCGGCGTCGCTGGGGCCGTTGGCCGACGAGAAGGGGCTCGCGTTCACCGCAGTGATTGCCGGCGACATCCCGCATCTGGTGACGGACCGGCGCGCGCTTCATCAAATCTTGCTCAACCTTACGAGCAATGCAATCAAATACACGGATGCCGGCTCCGTCCGGATAGACGCTCGGACCGAGCGCTGCAACGGCCGCTCCGGCGTCGCGGTGCACGTCGCCGACACCGGCATCGGCATCAAGGACGAGGACCTCGAGCGCCTCTTCCAGGCCTTCGAGCAGCTCGATCCCACCAGCACCCGGCGCTTCGAAGGCACGGGATTGGGACTCTATCTCTCCCAAAATCTCGCGCAGCTCATCGGGGGTGATTTGCGCGTCATCAGCGAGCACGGAACCGGCAGCACGTTCACGCTCGTCTTGCCGCTGTCGCGGGAAGAGGCGTAGTTGCCCGCACCCCGCATCCTCATCGTTGACGACAACCGCACGAACCTCGACCTGATGCTCTACCTTTTGCGGGCCTTCGGCCACGACGCGCGCGGCGAATCCGACGGCAACGCCGCAATCGAGGCGGCGCGCGACGGCGGCTTCGCGCTCGTGCTCGCCGACATTCTCATGCCGGGCGTTGACGGCTACGAGTTCGCGCGGCGCGTCAAATCCGACGCGCGCCTGCGCGGGACGCCGCTGGTCGCGGTGACGGCGCTTGCGATGCCCGAGGATCGCAAACGAATCGCCGCCGCCGGCTTCGACGGCTGCATCACGAAGCCAATCGAGCCCGAGACGTTCGTCGCGCAGGTCGAAGCGTATCTGCCGCGCGACGGCGACTGATGGCGAACGTTCTCGTCGTTGACGACGATCCCGACGGGCGCCTTCTCGCGCGCACGCTGCTCGCCTACGCCGGGCACGCGGTCGCCGAAGCCGCCGACGGCGCCGAGGGGATCGCGTGCGCGCGGCGAGAGCGCCCGGATTTGATTCTCTTCGACCTCTCGATGCCCGCGATGAACGGAACGGAGTTTGCGCGCGCGGTGCGCGCCGATGCGGAGCTGCGCGCCACGGCCCTCGCGCTCTACACGGCGACGCCGATGAATGCGGCACTGCGCGATTTCATGGAGATCTACGGCGTGCGCGACGCGATACCCAAGCCTTCGGAACCGCCGGAGTTCTTAGCGGCGGTGGAGCGAGCGCTCGCACCGCTGACGCAGCGTGAAATGTGAAGAACCGGTGAAGGCTCCGGTTCCTTCGGCATTCACATTCGAATGCTATGCTCTGCGCAATGACGCGCCTGCACGACGAAATGTCGGTGGATTGCACAATTGCCGAAACGCAAGCCCGGCTCGACGCGTTCTTTGCCTCGCTGCGAACGCGAGACGGCACCGCACGCATACGCCTGCGCGTTCCGATTACCAGCTCGCCTAGCTCGTACGGCATAGCAATCGGCCGCGAGGTGCGCGTCGAGGCGCGGCACAAGCGCGACGAAGAGCGCGACATGGACGTCGTCGAGATCGCCTGGAAGCCCGAAGGCACATCGGTCTTTCCGCACTTCGAGGGGACGCTCGCCGTCAAGCACGACCACGCCCCGGAGCGATGCACGATCGAACTGGACGGGTGTTATACGCCGCCGTTCGGCGCGGCCGGACAGGTCTTCGACGCGGCCATCGGCCAGCAGATCGCCCACGCGACGGCGCGCGAGTTCCTGCGCGATCTCAAGAGCGCGATCGAAGCCCCAGCGCGATAAGCGGGGCGTAGGCTAAGCCGCCGAATAGCACTCGTCTTTGCACCACGCCATAATTTGCGACCGAATGTCGTCGCGGATGGCACGTGCCTGCGCGAGGCGCTCTTCCCACGATCCACGCAATGTTGCAGGATCGTCAAAGCTCCAATGCAGACGTTTCGCGATGCCTGGGAATACCGGGCACCGCTCTGCGTTCGTTTCGTCGCAGACGGTGATGACGTACGAGTAAAGTTTGCCGGCCTTAAAAAGGTCAAACGCGCTCTTCGTTTCGTTTGCGGAGATATCAATGCCGGCTTCACGCATCACTGCAACTGTAAGAGGGTCGAGCGTGCCGGGGTCGAGGCCGGCGCTCGCGGCAATGAAATCATCTGGACAGATGTTATTCAGAAACGCCTCGGCCATTTGGCTTCGCGCCGAATTGCGCACGCAGACAAAGAGCACGCTGCGTTTCATCCTGGCCTTCCTCTTCGAAGGAACGTGCCGGCACTTTGCATCGACACCCGTCGATGATAGAACACTGCATCGAGCGTTGTCAATACAGCTATGGTGCCAGGAAGAGGTGCTCGGGCTTCCCCCCGCAGTTCGATACGCCGGCCAAGCACGCGATCGTCAATTGGGGTTTTGCGTGCGAGCGTAACGGCAGGTCGAATGCGTCGAGCTGCCCGTTCCCGGCATCGAGCGTGTAGAAGCGCTGGCGCGGCGGATCCGCGGCGAGCGCGCCGACGATCATATCGAGGTACGCGTCGGGGAAGAGCCCCTGTTGTGGATTGAGCGGCTCGGCAAACTGTCCGGTCACGTTTACCGGCGGCGAGGGCGGCGAACCGGGCGACGGGGACGAGAGAATCCCGAGGTACTGCCCGAGCAGCAGCGCCGCTTGATTGGGATCCTGCGGCAAGTACTGGCTCGGATCCACGAAGGCCGCCTGCGCGAGATTGATTCCGAGGGAACCGGGCGGCTTGGCATAGGGGAAGCCGATCTTGAAAAGGCGCGCTCGCTGGGGCGCCACCGCGTACACGTAGAGCGCGGCGTTGACGTCGAAACGCCCCTGAACCAGCGTCGTGTACCCTGCCGTCTTCGACCCGGGCGCGCCGAAGATGATGGTAACGGATGCAACGCTCTGCTTCGAGAGCGGCGTGCGCAACTCGGTAATCTCCGCACCGAGGTTGTTGAGCAGCCAGAGGTTGTCGTTCGGGTCGTACTCCATATCCACCAAGTCGGCGCCCGACTGACCGATCTCCGTGATCGCGGGCGTGAGCTTGATCGTCAGCCGCGCGTGCGACGGAGCGAGCGAAACGATCGGCGGGTGGAAGATGCGAATGCTCTGGGGGCTCGCCACCGCGACGTCGCCGTACGGGCCGACGGCAATCTGCGGCGCAAGGCCCAGCCCCGGCCATTCGTCGAGCGTGCGCTCCGGCTTCGCACCTGCGGCCAGCGGCAGGTGGTACTCGTAGAGCGTTCCGTTATGGTCCACGTAGAGCAGATGCGCCGGCGGCGTCGCCGTCGGCAGCGGGGGATTTGAGATCGTCTGCGGCGTCGGCCCGCTCGCGCCGCCGCAGCCCGAGATCGCGACGCCGACGCCGGCAACGAGCATCACGCACGCGAAGATGGACGAGATTTTCATTTGTCGAGGCTCCCGAAGACCGGCCCTTTGGTCGTGCCGGATTTCGTATCGAAGAGAAACAGCGACAAGCGCGTGGCCGCCTGGAACGGCAGGAGATTTTTTGCATCGAAGCCGTTGACTTGCACGGGCGTCACGGTGCCGCCGGTAATCGGCGTCACGCCGTTGCCGACGTAGCCGCCGAAATTGGAGACGCTCGAGCCGAGCGCCACGGTCGCGACCTGGCCGAGCGTCGCGCTGCCGAGCTTCTTGAAGTTCGATCGGCTCGACGCAGCAAAGCCGCCGAAATCCGCCGACGGCATCGCCGGCGAGGCTTCGTACAGCGAGAGCTGCGCGCCGCTGCCGCTCTTGGGCTCGGCAAAGGTCAGCACTTGGTAGTTCGGATACGCGCCGACGACGACGAGCGTATAGCGGCCGTTTGCGGAAAGCGCCGCGGACTTCAGCGGACCGACCGCGTAGCCGAGCGTATCGCGCGCGATGAGGGACTGTACGCCTGCGGAGACGGGCATAAACGTCGTTATCGTCGCGTAAGAAAACTGGTACGTAACGGTCTGGCCGTTTACGCGCAGATAGGCGAGGCCGATGTCGCTCGGAACGCCGCCGATGAGTGCCTCCAGCGTCGGCGCACCGTCAATGAAGCGCACCTGCGCCGTGCCCGCCGTCTCCGGCAACGACGATGAGGACGAACTCGAGCCATTGCAGCCGGCGATTGCGAGCAGGGCTACGAGGGCGCCAGCATTCGACAGGGGTGAAGGTTTCATCAATGGCGCTCCCATGGCATTATAGGGAAGGGCACGCGCGCGCATCGCTGCGACGAACGTGCCCCGGTTTGTCTAAGGACTACTGGATACAGCCAGGCTGGCTGCTCCCGCTTCCGTTGAGGGCATTGAGCACCGCCGTCTGGAGCGACGCGGACAGCGGCGTGTACTCGGTCTTATTGAGGATCTTCGAGGCTTGCGAGCTCATCAGGAACTTGACCAGCGTCTGCTTGTCGGAGGTGTGCAGGCCGTTGTTCTGTCCGTAGAAGAGCAGGTACGTCGGGCCGACGATCGGATAAGCACCCTTCGGTGGTGCATCGTAGACGGCCGGGTTGATGTAAAGGATGCACCACGGTGCGGTGGTCGAGAGCGGGTTGCCGTCGCTTCCGCCGCCGTAGGTGAGGTTGCCCGCGGTGAGCCCCTTAAGGGCTTTCGCGACTTGTTTTGCGTTGGTCGGGTTCGTCCAGATCGGCACCGGACCCTTATTCGTCGGTTTCATGCCGTTCTGCAATAGGGCCTGAGCAACTTTGGGGTTGGCCGTTTTCGCCCACGCACCCTCGACGTAACCGGTGCCGTACGGGGTGGACTGAATGCCGGCGAGGACGCCCGGGTTTCCGCTCTCGCCAATGAAGCGCGGGTTCGGGTAGTTCGAGGAGCCGGGTCCCGGCCAATTCTGGTTCACGCCGTACGTCCACGCCGCACTGCGGCTGGGGCCAGCATACGGCGGTGCATTGTACGGCGAGCCGAACGTGACGTTGCATTGCGCGTTGAGGTCCGTCGTAAACAGATACGTCGTGCCGCTGCCGTCAGACCGGAAGTAGAACGTGATCGGCTGCGAGACGCCGCCCGTGATCGACTGCTTGTTGTCGGCGGTGATGGCGCCATCGTTCCAATCGCTGATCGTACCGTTGGCGATCGCGCAGTACGTCCAGGTCGAGAGCTTGACCGACTTTACGTCGTAGTCCTGAGGCCGGAAGCCGTACGAGATCGGTCCACCGAAGGCGGGGAACTCAAACGGCTCGCCCCACGAGGGGCTGCCTTGTTTGCGATTCGGCACGTAGTAGGTCGAGTATTCGGTCGACGACATCGCCTGGTCGCTGCCGGCGAAGTCCATCGGGTCGGTGCGGGAGCCGAAGCCGGTCGGCGAGGCACCGAGCGGCGCGCACGGGCCGGTCGGAGGAGCGCTCGAGTCCTGAGAGCCGCCTTCGAAAGCGCGGCGGCCGGCACCGCTGCCGGTCAGACAGTAGTAGACCGTTCCGTGCGTCGGCGCTGCGTAGAAGAGCGAGCCCGCGCCCGGCGGCGTTTGGGCCTGGTTGTAGTAGCCGACGGGCTGGTTCCCGAGATTGTAGGCGTACGCGGCGAACGTCGAGCCGCCGGCGTGCAGGTCTTGCGTTCCGTTGTCGTTACGCCGCATGCGGCTTTGATGTGAGATCTGCGAGTTGGGCACGGGAGCGACGCCGGCGTTGCCGCCGGTAGCGCTACCGTTGCACGCACTGAGCACGATCGCCGGAAGTGCGATCGTCGCCAGCGCGACGAGTGTCTTTTTCATTGTGGAGTGTCCTCTATAGAGCGTTGTGTAGCGTCTAACGGGTGGGCTGGAGAGCTCTCCGGCAAGCCAATGCTGCCGGTTGCCGGCCGCGCCGTAGCGCCGCCGGAAACTTTTGTGATGACGAGCGCGATCGGCGCGCTCAAGCCCGTCGCGGAACCTGCGATGCGCAGCGTCGCCTTTACCGTCCCTTTCGCGCCGGCCGGATAGGCCGCGATCGCGTTGTTGAAGTCATCGGAGACGAAGAGCGTGGTGCCGTAGAGCGCGATTGACGGAAAGAACGGCACGCGCGGGTCGCGCGGCGAGTCGCAGTAGGGCGACTGCGCGAGGATCCCGGCGAGCACGAGGATGCGCAGCGGCGGATTGTCGGTTGTGCCGCCGCTCGCCCCGGCGGCGAAGACGTTCGCGCGCCCTTGGCACGCAGTCGAGCCGCTCGTGCCGGCCACCGTCGAGTTCGCTATAAATGGTTCGCCGCTCGAGTCGAGCGCGACGAGCGTGGTGAGCCCCGGCGTGAGCTGCGTCGTCGTATCCCACGGCACGGTGCGCACCGGCGATGCGCTCGGATTGCCGATATCCGATGCCGCGGCGACGAAGAGACCGTAGCTCGGGCCGAGCGTCGTGCGCAGGGCGCCGTTGACGTAGAAGTTTCCGCTCGAATCCATCGCAAAGCCGGTTGGGCCCGCGTACTCGATCGACGGCGAGGAGAAATTCCAGCCGTGGAGCGGAGTCGCCGCACCGGAGCTGCCCGGGGCGTAGGTCAGCACGGCGTTGCCGGTGTTATTGTCAACGGTCGTCGCGCCGTAGGTCACGAAATCGCCGGACGGATCGAAGGTCATAAAGAGCGGGAAGATCGTCGTCTTCGTGCTCTTGTCGGCGGTGAGCACGGCGCTGGGCTGATCGCCGCCGCTCGCGTTGGGTGCGTAGATCGCCACCTCGTTCTTGGCGTCGGGCAGGCCGGTCGAAGGCTCGAAGCCGAGCGTCGTGTCGAAATAGCCGACGTAGAGGTTGTTGGACGAGTCCACGGCGATGCTGCGCGCGTACAGCTTCGAGCTGAGCTGCAGCGTGCGCACGGGTGCGGCGTTTCCGTTCGCTTTGCCGTCGTACTCGGTCACCGTCGCCGCCAAGCCGTTGTTGCTGCCGAGGTTGAGCGCGTAGATCGTGCCGACCGGCGGGGGCGGCTGTTTGCCGCGCAGGGTGAACGGCGCGCGCGCGCTCGGCGCGCTCGGTGCGGCCACACTCGCCTGAATCGTCACCGAAGAAGCCTGGCGATTCCCGTCGTACTTCAGCGTAATCCCCGACGTCGGCTTGCGGATGGTAATCTGCGAACCCGCCGCGCCCGGCGCGTGGAGAACGAACGCGCCGGACGTGTCACCTTGGACGGTGAGCGAGATCGGCGCCGCGAAGTCGCTCGGGCCGACGATCTGCGCGCCGGACGCATCGTAGGCGTTCAGCGCCGCTTGCGACGTCGTAGCGTCGCCGCGCTTCGCTTCGTTCGGCGAGAGCGCGAGTTTGAGCGAAGCGATGACGCCCGCGAGCGAGAGCGAGAGCTGGTTGGTAATCGGAACGCCGCCGCCGCCGGAACCGATTTTCGCCGAGACCGAT
Source organism: Vulcanimicrobiota bacterium (assembly GCA_963790985.1). Taxonomy (GTDB): domain Bacteria; phylum Vulcanimicrobiota; class Vulcanimicrobiia; order Vulcanimicrobiales; family Vulcanimicrobiaceae; genus Cybelea. The sequence continues at coordinate 236,126 of CAWBQB010000002.1, read as the reverse complement.
CCGACCGAAAGCACGTCGCCGGTAGCGTTCGTGCCGTCAAATGTCGTGACGGCAAAGACGTCGTTGCCCGGAGAGCCCGTCGCGGTCGCGGTGCAGATCGTGCCGCCGCCTTGCGGCTTGCAGCCGTGCGATTTCGGCAGCGTGTTTATCGTCGTCGCGTTGACGCCGCTGACGCCCGAGCCGTCTACCGATGCAAGTTGGATGACGAGCGACGCCGTGTTGGCGGAGACGTAGTCGGGCCCGAGGCCGTGCCGTTTTGCGGCCGGCGGAATCGTCACGCTCACCTTCACGCCGACGAGTTTGGTCGGCGGCGGGTCGGGGTTGCCGGGGGATCCGACGACGGGGCCCTGCGGCGTGCCGGGCCCACCCCCGCACGCGCTCGCGCACGCAACCGCGACGGCGGCTGCGATCGAAAGCAGCGGGCGGCTAGCGCGCGCGTGCATCACGGGTACTGCCCGTTGAGGATGTCGGAGGTGGTAACGTCGGCTTGCCCGCCGACGCCGCGGATGTGCGGGAGCTGCGAGAGGTTGTTGGGATACGACGCTTCGTAGGCCGGATAGTCGGCGCCCACCGCATAGATTTGATAGGTGCCTTTGGGGCAGATGGTCGCGGTGGGTTTGCCCGAGCCGGTGAGCGGGCCGATCTCGTCGGGCAGGGCGAGCGCGTGCGTGCCCGGGCGGTGCGCGACGATGGTGTAGAACGCGTCGCTCGCGTGGTTGGTCGAGCAGGGCTGCGTGCCGCTGCCGCCCAGCGCGCGCACCATCGCCATCGCTTCGGTCGCGCCTTTAGGCACGCTCACCGTGATCGTGCCGCCGCCTTTTCTATCGGGCACGAACGAGGGCGTTACGAAAACGGGCAACGGACTGAGGCTGGTGAGCTGCGCGGTTGCGGCCAGCACGCCGGGTGCCGGCGTCGGCGTCCCGTCGGGATTGGGACTGGGCGTCGGATCGTTGGGCGTCGTATACGCAGGCGGCACGGCGGCGTAGAAGTGATAGGCGCCCAGCACCGGCTGCACGGCAAAATCGGTAAAGCCCAGCGAGTAGCCTTCCCACCCAAGCGCAACGACCGACGGACCGGCAGCCGGAAACGCCGGCGGTCCGCCGTAGAATCGCTCTTCGTTATTGCCGTAGACGGGCAGATTGAAGGCTTGGAAGAGCGGCGTGACGCCGTTGGGCGGCCCGGAATCCGAGTTGCAGGGACACAAGCCGTAGCCAAACGCGCCGGTGCTCGACTGTTTCTGCCCGCGCGGCGGCCCGGTCCAGAGCGATTGGTTGAGCGTGCCCCAGGTGACGTGGTTGGTGCCCAGGTCGCCGCCTGCCGCTTGCACTTGGTTGCCGGTCTGCGTGGAGATGAGCACGTCGAACTTCGAAGGACCGATGATCTGCGGCTGGCTGTAGAGCACGCCCGAGAGGCCATCGGCTTGGCGCAGCGTTTCGACGACGTTGAGGCCGTAGGCGATGCTCTGGCCGCCGTTGGAAGCAATCGTTGCAACGCCGACGGCAAACTGCATCTTGCTCGTTGAGCCCGGATCGTAGGAGGTCACCGGCGGCTCCGACGCGCCGCCGTTGCCGCAAGCCGAGAGCGACGAGAGCGCGAACAGCGCAGCGGCCGTAACGAGCGCGATGTTGAGACGTGCGTTCATATGGACACCTGATAGTAGAGGCGGAACGAGATCGGCGGCTCGTTCGGATAGGTGAGATAGGGCGAGGACGAGTGCGAGGCGACGTCGGGCGGGGCGTACGGCGCCGAACCGTACGTGCACGGCGACGTGCCGCTCTGCAGCCCGGTGGTCACCGGGAAGCCGTAGCAGCCGTTGACGATCGGCACGTTGTAGAGCTGGTTGAACACGTTCTGGACGTACAGGCCGAAGACGGATTTGGCTTGGCCCTTGGTCGGCGGGCTGTACTCGACGGTGAGATCGGCGTCAACGCGCGGGGTGGTGAGCAGGCCGCCGGGCAGTCCCGGCTCGTGAATGCCGCGCGTGGCCGCGATGTTGGGCGCGGTGCACGTGCCCGGATCGAGCGGATCGATGTAGCCGGGGGTCTGCGAGTAGATCGTCGAGAGCGCCGTGTTGGGCACGATCACCGGTTTGCCCGCGCAGTAGACGGCCGTGTAGTAGCCGCCGCCGTAGGGGTAGCCCGCGTTGAAGGCGAGGACCGGGTTGAAGCGCCAGCCGTGGTCGTTGCGGTAGTTAAAAGCGGCATTGAGTTGAAACGGCGAGAGATCGGGCGAGCGAAAGACTTGCCCGAGTGCCAGCGCCGCCGGCTGCAGAAACGCGCCGGGCGGCTCGTTGCCGAACTGGCTGATGTAGGTCGCGCCGATCTGCATCGAGAGCCCCAGCGCAACTTCCTTGGTGTAGAGCGCCTCGACGCCGGTGGCTTTTTGAATGCCCAAGTTGGAGTACTGCACGTCGCCGTAGATCGGCGTGCCGGTTTGGTAGTTGAAGCCCAGAATCTGCGCGGTCTGCTCGATCACGTTGTAACCGCGCCGGTAGAACGGCGTGATCTTCATCGCCGCGCCGTCGCGAAACTCGTGTGCCCACGAAATGTCAATGTTGGTAAAGGTCGCCCCCACCAGCGGCGCCTCCAGCGTCGAACTGCCGAAGCGGTAGTCGCGCGTGAGCCAGTAGAGCTGGTCGCCGTAACTGCCGCAGGTTTGATTGGCCAGCGGCCCGCAGTACTGCGCTGCCTTGCCGGTTGTGTTATCGAACGACGGGATGCCGTTAAAGGCCGCGTAGGGCACGCGGCTCACGTCGGCGCCCAGCAGGCTTGGCAGCGGCATGGAGAGCGTGTGGCCGAACCCGATGCGCAGCGTATCGCGCGGATCGGGCGACCACGACTGGTCGAAGTGCGGCTCGTAGAGCCGCTGGTGCTCGACGGCCGGAATGGAGGCCGGCGCACCGACTTGGCTTGGAATCTGGAAGTTGTAGCCGTCTAAGCGCAGGCCGAGTTCGGTCTTGTAGCGCGGCGACATGTCAATGGTGTCTTGCAGGTAGGCGCCGTACTGCTGCTGAGCCACCGTCGCAACGTCTTGTTCGAACGGAAAGCGCAAGCCGCCCGGAAAGTAGGAGCTCAAGTAGCCGCAGTCGGTGTGCAGGTTGAGCTGCGCGCAGAACGAGGGCGAGAAGAAATCCTGTTCCAGCCCCGCCTGCGAGGCCGGATTGATGTTGGGGATCAGCCCCTGGTACGTGTAGGGCAGCGGCAGCGGCTGATTGGGATGCGTGATCGGGTAGGTCACGATGTAGGCGGGCACCGTGAACGCCGAGTACGACGTGACGTCGTAGCGCGTGCCGAAGGGGACGACGTAGTCGTAGATCGCACCGTACTTGAACAGGTTCTTCGAGCCGATTTCGGTCGTGACGTCCACTTGCCCGGCGGTGCGGTCGCCGCCGTAGGGCGAGGCGAAGATGCCTTGAGCGGGCATGTCCTGCGACTGCTGCATGAACGTGCGGAAGTAGCGCGCGGTAAGCTGCGACGTGGTGCCTAGGTTCGCGCCGTACTCCACCTTGTACGCTAAGAACGGGCTCTTGAGCTGGTCGGCCTGCGAAACGAACGCATACGTGTTGGGCTGGCCCGGGAAGAGCGGAATGAGCGAGCTGCACGCAAACTGCTGCTGGGCGCTGTTGATCGGGCCGTTGGGGCCTTGCACCGGATAGGGCGCGCACTGCCCGGCCGCCGTGCCTCCAGAGATGTACGGCAAGTATTTGAAGCCGCCGTAGTCGAGCGTTTGGGTGATGTTCTGATCCTGGATGAAGAACTGCAGCCGCTGGCCTTGGTTCTTGCCGAACCGGTAGATCAGGTTGTCCACGAAATCGTTGGACGCTAAAAACGACGGCGCGTAGTAGACCAAGTTCGGATCGATCGTGCTGCCAAGCGACGCGGCGTTGGTGCCCAGCGTCCCAAGCGTGTTGGCCGCCGTGCCGGGGATGCCGTACTGATAGGCGCGGCGCAAGTTGATGAAGCCCGCGTAGTTGGAGAGCCGTTGGCTGGGATCGGCCCAGCCCCACTCCAGGCCCAACTGGTGCAAGTACGGGAAGAGCAGCGACTCGACGTCCACGTGCAGGTATTCGGGATAGGTGCCGTGCTTGGCGGTAAAGAGCACCAGACCCGTGCCGGTGTCGCCGTGCGTTGCGTCGCCGGCGCCGGGAATGAGCTGCACGCTGCCGACGCCGTTGAGCAGCCCGAAGTTGGAGATGTTCTGCAGCTGGTTCTGCAGGTTGGCAGCCGGGGTCGTGTAGTCTATGCCTTCGAACTCATACGCCGCTTCAAACGCAAAGCCGCCCCGGATCGAGACGGTGCCGGATTTATCTATCGTGACGCTGGGAATGCTGCGCAGCAGCTGGTTTTCGTTGGTGTTGAAGTTCTTGCCCATCACCGTCTCCATCTGCTGGCCCGTGACGGTGTAGGTGTCGATCGTCATCCCGCGCTGAAAGGCGCTGCCCACGGAACGCGAGTGCGTCGTCGCAATGGTCTTGAGCGTCTTACTCAAGGGTACGTTGACGCTCTGCTGCGAGCCGTTGAGCACGACGATCACCGTCGAGTACGGCGCGTAGCCCGGGTGCGCGAACGACAGCGCGTAGTTGTCGGGCAAGACGCTCAAGAAACGGTAGCGCCCGTCGTTGTCGGTGGTCGTGCGGTAGGTGCCGCTGGGGGATTTTGCGATCACCTGCACGCCGGCTACCGGCGCGTGCGTCTTGTCGTCGGTGACCGTTCCGGAAATGATTCCCGCCGTCTCGGCCAACGCCGCCGCGTGCACGACGAGCATCCACGCTATGGCGAGAAGAACGGCTCGAATCTCGACGCGACGGAGGGCTCCGAACAAATTGTACTCCCAGCAGCGCAGCAAGGGAGAGGCGCCTACGCCGGCGCTTCCCTAAAGACGATGCTAGAAGATGCGGTTGCTTGCCGCATCCCGGAACGCGCAAGCGTATTTAAGACTTTGGGGGCCCTGATTATGGTTTGCTAAGGAGCCTTTGCACAACCTTAACCTTCGTCGGACTTTTGCGGCTCGGCGATCTGCCAGCGCGAGCGCAGACCCAGGCGGCCGAGAATCGAGCTCACGTGGCGCTCCACCGTGTGTTCGCTGATCTCCAGCGCGCGCGCAACCTCGCGATTTCGCGCGCCTCGGCGGATGAGCTGCGCGACCTGCTGCTCGCGGCCCGTGAGCGCCGATGCACTGGGCCGGCGGCGGCGTTTGCGGTCGGCGTCTCCCTCTTGCCGAACCAGCAGCAGCATCGCCTCGTTCGTCCACCGCCGCAATCCCATCGCGTTGAACGCGCGCGCCGCGTCGCCGGCATCGTCTATCCAGCTCGGATCTTCGGCGCGGCGGAACGAGAGATGCGCGCGCGCTAAGAGATGATGGCCCTTAAGATACGGACGGTCGGGCGCCGGCAGCGCGCGCAGCGCGTCCACGGCGTAGGCGGCTTGTGCGAGATCGCCGCACCGCGCCGCGGCCGCGAACAGCTCCGCCGCGCCTGCGACGCCGCCGGCCCAAAACAGATTGCGGCGCAACGCGATGCCGAGCGACGGTTCGATCGGCGGCGACGCGCCGACGAGGCAAGCGACGGTCGCGGAGGTCGCGGCGTCTTGCGCGTCGGCGTTGAGCGCGACGCGCAACATGTCGCGCGAGCTCCAGGGCGACGCCCCGTCTTCGCCGCCGGAGGCCGCGAGCGCCGCGCCCGCCGGCGCAAATGCGGCGAGCACGTCGGCGGGCGGCGCCTCCGCGCGTGCCTCGGAAACGATGCGCGCCGCGGCGTCGGAATCGCCGGCATCGAAGGCCAGGTTCGCCGCGGCGGCGCGGCAGCGATGACGCCAGCCCGTCAGGCGATGATCGGATGCCAGCCGAACCGCGCGTTCGATCGCACGCCGCGCGATCTCCACGTCGCCGAAGAACAGCGCGTGATGCGCGATTCGCTCCTGCGCCGCAACCGCGATGTGAACGCGCCCCTCCGCGTGCGCGCGGTCGTGCGCTTCGTGCAGCGCGCGGTACACGGCTTCGGCCGGCGCGGGCAGCCACGCGAGGACCGCGGCAACGGCGAGGTAGTCCTGCGAGCGCGCGACGCCGGAGGATGCGAGATAGGCGGCTGCGGCTTCATCGGTGCGGCAATCGAGCAGCTCGGGCTGCGCGATCGCCGCCAGCTCGCGGTCGTTGCCCGCAAGCGCGCAGATGGCGCTGCCTAAGCGCTGCAGCTCCGGCGTCAGCGCACCCTGCGCGCGCCAGCCCGCAACCGCCCACACCGCCTCGACGAGACGGCATTGCGCGATTGTGAGGTCCACCGACTCTTCGGCGAATGGCAGCATCTGCGTTCATGCTAGCAAGCCTATCTTAAGCCGCTATTTACGAACGGTTAATGGAGCCGTTGGAAGACGCTACGCCCTCATGGAGCGAGGCGGAAGATGGCGGCCGTGGAACTCGACCAGTCCGGCAAACGGAAACGCGCCGTCATCGGCCAGACCGAAGCCGTGAAGCACCGTCACGTCTCCTGCGGGGTCCATCTCGAACACCGTGCCGTAGCCCGATCCGACGTCTCCGCCATGAATCGTCGTGCCGTAGAACAGTCCGTTCGCGAAGACCAGGTCGCCGGCCGGACTTGCGCCGTCGAAGGCGTACAAAACATTGACGTTCCCCTCTGGCGACGTCTCGAAGACAGTGCCTACGTCGTACTCGGCGCCTTTGAACGCCGTGCCGAACAGGTACGCGTTGCGCCCGATCAAGCCGGCTTCGGGATTCCTGCCGGTATTGCCGTCGAAACTATAGAGCAGCCGATACGTGCCTTGCGATTTCGACTGCAAATCTGCAACCGAATTGGAAACGCCATTCGGCAGCGGCGCGCCCGGGGTTAGACGCGAACAACTCGCGAGCGCGACGCAGCAGAGCGCGAGGATGAAATGCTTACGCATCCGAGTATCGCCTTTCTACGGAAAGAGCCTGAAGACCGTACCGTCGTACCTCGACTTGCCGCCCCAGTAGGCGGTGCCGTAAAGTTCGCCTTGGAACGCAACGAGCTTCGACACCGGATTGGCGCCGTCGGGCGCGCCCCGGAAACGGTAGAGAACGCGCTCTTCACCGTAGCGCGAGATCCGGAAGATCGTGCCGCACTGGTGGAAGTTCACCTGGGGATCCGCACCGCCGTAGAAGATGCAGTCGGCCCTGTTGCCCGCCGTATCGCCGCCGCCCTCGGTCGTTCCGTACAGCTCTCCCGCGAACGCAACGAGCCCAGCAAACGGATACGCGCCGTCCCTGCGAAGACCGAAGCTGTGAAGGACGAACTCTTTGCCGCTGGGGTTCATCTCGAAGACGGTACCGAACCCCGACCCGACCGCGCCGCCGTGAACGGTCGTGCCGTAGAGCAGTCCGCGCAAGACGATCAGATCGCCCGCCGGGTTTGCGCCGTCACCGGGATTCACGCCGAAGCTGTGGATCACGCGCTCGTCGCCGAAAGCATCAATCTTGAACGCCGCGCCTCCCGCAGCGCTCTTCCCTCCGGCGCGCGTCGTGCCGTAGAGCAAGCCTTTTATCACCGTCAGCCCCGTGCTCGGATGGCCCGCATCCGGGGAGCCGGCGAAACTGTGCAGCACGTGCTCGGTGCCCTGCGGCGTGATCACGAACACCGTGCCCCTGCCGTGATCTCCGCCGTTTCGCGTCGTCCCGTACAGGACGCCGTTCATCGTAACGAGCGCTGCGTCGGGCTCGATGCCGTCGCCCGGCTTTCCGAAACTATGGATGATCCGTTCGCTGCCCGACGTCGTGACGGCGAAGACGGTTCCGCTGGCGTGCGCGCCGCCGCCCATCGTCGTGCCGTAGAGTTCGCCGTGCAGCACGACGAGGCGCCCGGCGGGCGATGCGCCGTCGGGAGATCCCGCAAACTCGTGGAGAACGCGCACGTCGCCGGAGTTCGAGATGGCGACGACGGCGCCGTAGCCGCGGCCCGACGCGTTCGTCGTGCCGTAGAGCTCGCCGCCCCATGCGACGAAGCCGGCCTCGGGATTCGAGCCGCTGGATCCACCGGTGAAACTATAGAGCGATTCGTATGCGCCGTACGAACCGGGCTGCACGCGCTGCGCGGCAGGACCGGCGACGTCGGAGGGTAACGGCGCGCCTCCGGAGAGACGCGAACAGCCGGCGAGTGCAACGCAGCACAGAACGCCGGCAACACGATTACGCATGGCAAACCCTCCAGTGCACGCAGTTCGCACGGCAGAGGTCGCCTTCCCGGGCAGAGCGAGCTACTTCTTCGCCGCGCTGAGGCTTAGGCTCGTGCTCGTGCTCGTGCTCGTGCTTACGCTTTTCGATACCTCGACGCAGACGGCGTGACCGACCGTCACGACGCAGCTTTGCTGGGTTAGGCGGTCGATGCGCCACAGCTTCCCGTCGGCATTTACGTACGCATACCGAAAGAAAAACTGAAAAATCAGAAACGCAGCGATCGCCAGCCCGGCGTAGACCAGGTAGCGGCGTTTGATCCTTTTTTGACCGATTTGGATGCCGCCAACCGCGCTTCCTGAAGGGAGTGCCCGCGCGTTTTGGAAGGTGGCGAATCGGTCTTGAGACGTCTCCATGTTTAGCTCCGTTTATGGATTAGCGTACTCAGCCGAGGCATTATTGCTGATGGGACCCGGGTCTCCCCTTCTTGGCGGGCGAAAATGAGGGGGCGCCGCCGGCCCCCACGGGAAAGCCCCGGCCCGTCCGCGCATAAGCCACTTCTTTGCTTCCCCAGAGTCTTGGAGGTTCACGCGTGCTTCGCTTCCGCAGTAAATCCGCATACGCCGCGATAGCGGCGGCGGCCATTGGGCTGTCCGGATGTTCCGGGCTCCATTCCCTCGTACCATCGTCCTCGCAGGGCCTGCAACCGGCCTTCGAGCACACCCGCGTTCACTTTAACAGCCGCGGCGGCCCCGGCATCGCCGCGCTCAAGAGCCAGCCGCCGGTCGGCATGCAGATGGCCTTCTTGATGACCGACGGCACGGTCCTCACGCAGAGCTACGCAGGCAACACCTGGTACAAGTACGCCCCGGATTCGTCGGGAAGCTATTCAAACGGCACGTGGACGCAAGTAGCCTCGCTGCCGAGCGGCTACGATCCGTCGGCCTTCGCGTCCGCGGTTCAAGACGACGGCCGTCTCGTCATCACGGGCGGCGAGTACAACTCGCCGGGCGGCTACGATCTTCAGCTCACCAATCTCGGCGCGGTTTACGATCCCACCGCGAACACGTGGACGAGCATCGGCCATCCAAAGAAGTGGAACTGGATCGGCGACTCTCCGTCCATGGTTCTCGCCGACGGCAGCTACTTCATGGGCCAAAAGCTCACGAAACGCGACGCCGAGCTGAACTACAAGACGATGCAATGGAAGACCGTCAGCGACAAAGGCAAGGCGGACTGGAACGCCGAGGAAGGCTACAACCTGCTTCCCGACGGCACCGTGCTGAGCGTTGACGTAAAGAATGCGCCGAACTCCGAACTCTACAATCCCAAGACGGGAACGTGGAAGAGCGCCGGCTCGACGATCGTTGACCTTCACTCGCCGTCGCCGTTCCACTCGTGCCTGACGTACGGACCTAAGCCGAAAGACTGCTACCTGCCGCCGGGCGAAATCGGCCCGGCGATGCTGCGGCCCGACGGCACGGTCTTCGCGACCGGTTCGGGATCGGGCGGCAGCGGGTACGGCGTCGGCCACACCTCGATCTATCACACCACCGGCAGCGGTGCCGGAACGTGGACCGTCGGCCCCGACTTCCCCAACGGCGACAACGCCGGCGACTCGTTCGCCGTGCTGCTTCCCAGCGGCAACGTTCTCGTCTTCGGCGTCAGCGGCGAGATGTACGAATTCGACGGCTCCAAGTGGACGTCGGACGGCGGCGCCGCCGGACCTCCGCTGCTGCTGCCGACCGGACAGGTCATGATGCTCGGCTACACGAGCGTCGTGCTCTTCACGCCCAAGGGCAGCTACAAGTCGTCGTGGGCCCCGACCATCTCGTCGGCTCCGTCCACGGTGACGCGCGGATCCACCTACCAGATCTCGGGAACGCAGTTCAACGGCCTCTCGCAAGCCGACGCGTTCGGCGACGAGTACCAGAACGCGACGAACTACCCGCTGGTACGCATCACGAACACCTCGACCGGGCACGTCTTCTTCGCCCGAACCCACGGCCACAGTTCGATGGGCGTCGCCACCGGTTCGGCGACCGTCTCCACGAACTTCGACGTTCCCTCGGGGATGGAAACCGGCGCGAGCACGCTCGTGGTCGTCGCCAACGGCATCCCGTCTAAATCCGTCAACGTGACGGTGCAGTAAGCCATCGCCTAACGCCGTGTCGCCCTTCGACTCCGCTCAGGGTGACACGGCGGTCGGTCAGCGTGACACGGCGTGGCCTAAAGCTTTACCTGCACCGCGAAGTACACGTTGAGCGCGAGCGGGTAGTTGCCGGAGAACGCGTCACCATAAGAAGGCGCGAAGCTCTGCGCGAAGTACGGATTCTGCGGCACGCCGTTGGCGGCTTTGTCGCTCGGGCTCGAGCCATTGTAGTAGTGGCCGCCGTTGTAGAACGTGTTCGAGACGTAGCCGCAGATCGAGTTGTTGGGCGGATAGGCGCTCGACCACGGTTCGCTCGATCCGCCGAAGCACTCATTGACGAGGTTGGTCACGAAGACGCGCCCGGTGATCCGCGGCGTGAAATCGTACGACGCCTGCGCGCCGAGATTGAGCTGCCACGGCTGGCGGAACTGGCCGAACCCGTCGAACGCACCCGTCTGCGGATTGGGAATGTAGAGCGTGCCGGGGCTCGTGCCGTCGCTGGTCAGCGCAAATCCGCAGGACGTGTAGTCGGGCATGAGCGGATTGACGCCCTTGACGTGCAGGCTGCCTTGATTGACGGTGCAGCTTCGCGGGTCGAGCCCTTGCACGTCGGCGGGGGTGCCGTACGTCGTTCCTTCCTGGAGCGAGAGCGCGGGCGTAATCGCGAACTTGTCGTGGCGGTAGTTGAGCACGAGCGCGAACGTGTTGGGCGAAACGTACGGGAAATCGAGGCCGGGCGCGTACCACGCGTTCGAGCCCAGCGTCGGCTGCGCCGACATGCCGTAGTACGGGTTTAGGATCGCGTTTGCAGGGCACGACGGATCCGGCGTGCCCTTGCCGTTGGGCTTGTAGCACGGCGCGCCGCCGCCCGCCTTGGTGAGCGCGTTGAACTCTTGAATGTCTTGGTTGTACTGATCCACCGGGCCGATCGTGCTGTTGGGAAAATTATTCCACATCTCGGCGGCGTTCGTATACGTGTATGAGAACGTTCCTCCGAAGCCGTTCTTGCTGAAATCGCCTTTGGTCACCAGCAGCTCGACGCCGTCAACGCGCTCGGTGCCGGCGTTGAAGGACGGCGACACGCCGAGGCTCGGCAGGTTGACCGTCTCGTAGAGCTGGTTGGTCGCCCAGCGGTAGTACGGGGTTACCTTCACGGCCATGTCGGTGCCGGCGAAGTGGCGCTCGTACGAAAAATCGTAGTTGTCGGAGTACTGCGGCTGAGCCTCGTGCAGCGGCGAGCTGAAGCCGAACGGGATGAAACCGAGCAGCGTCGAGGCGAGATTCGGCTGCAGCGTGTTGTACTGAATCTCGTAGTTCTGGGGCTGCTGCGCGTAGCGACCTGCCGAAAACCGCAGGACGGTGTCGGGGCTGACGCTGTAGGTGGCCGATAGGCGCGGCTCTCCATATCCGACCGTGTACGACGATGGATAGTTGTTGGTCAGCAGGATGCCGTCGGTGCCGTTTGGATGCACGGTGCGCACCGGCGTGCCGGTCGAACGGTCCACCGGGCACTTGAACGCGACGTACGGCGTAAAGAAGTAGATGCTTTGCGGCGGCTGCGGCACGAAGATCGGCTGGCGCGTCACCGGGTTCACGCAGAACTCGCGCTGGGCGGCCGCAAACCAGAAGTTCGTCGCCGGATTGTTCGTGTCGGCGAGGCCGTAGGTATCTTGCTCGAAGCGGACGCTGGCGTTGACGTTCCAGCGGTCGCTGGGGCGCCACTGGTCGCTGAGCGATCCCGAGGAAATTTTCGGCTGGACCGCGTTGATGTCGGCGCTGTTGCCGAGATAGGTGAGCGCCATCGAGGCGCCCGCAACGCAGGCCGGCGCGCTCGCATCGAGCTCGCCGTCGGCGCAGGGATTTTGGCTCCCGAATCCGCCGTAGGGCGATCCGAACTGCCCTTGCGCGACGTACTTGTTGCACGGCGCCGGATTGCCGACGTGGTACTTCGCGCTGTTGTACGTGGCGAAGCATTGCGACCCGTTCGTGAAGTTGCTCACCTGCTGGCCGCTCGTGTTGTCGTAGTTGTGGTTGAAGTAGCGCAGCGTATTCGAGCTGAGATAGGAGACCATGCCGGTGAGAAGCTGCGAGCTGGAAAGCTGGTCGGCGAACTGCAGCTCCATGCCGCTGGTGTGCGAGTCAACCTCGTACTGGTAGCTCGTGATGCCGAGGGTGACGTTGTTCCCCCAGCCGTTGGCCGTGGCCCGGTTCGTGTTGGAGTAGAACGTGTAGCCGAAGAGGCGCAGGTAGGCCGTCGAGCCGAGGTTCTTCTGATACTGAAGCTTGGCGATGTTCGCCGTGTCCCAGCGGCCGTCGCGGTAGTTTGCGGGGATCTGCACCGTTTCTTGGTTGCCGTTGGCGTTGACCGCGCAGGCGTTGGGCACGCCGGTCACGTTGGCGCAGCGTCCGGCAGGCGATCCCGGGTACATGTAGGCGATCGGCGCAAGGGACGCTCCCTGCAGCCAGTGCGCGGAACCGTACGTGTAAAAGTCCGGCCACTGATTGGTGTTGCCGCCAAAGAAGTCGGGCGGCGAGCCCTGCAGGCCGTCGTTGTTGATGCCCACGCCCAGCGGACCCGCGTCGTTGAGGCTGGAGTAGTCCTGTTGGAAGTTCGCCGACGACATGTAGAGCATCTGCACGTCGTCGCGCCCGCCGTCCTTGCGGTGCGGGATGCCGATATGGACGTTCGCCACCACGTCGCGGCCGGCGAGCGTCGCGGGCTGGCCGTAGTTCGACGGATAGGACCCGAAGCACCCCGGGTCGTTGCTGATCGTGTGGTTGCGCGCCGGGTTGCTGTACGTGAAGTTGTTGCTGCACGTCGGGTAGACCGCCGGGTAGAACGGCAGGTACGTCGTGACGTGCGCGGGCCAGTATCCGTACGGAATCGTGTCGGTGAGGCTCGCGCCGTTGAACTGATCGAAGTAGCGGAAATCCTGGTTCGTCCCGCTCAGGCCGACGTAGTACGAGAACATCCGGTCGGGCGTCGAGCCGCCCGCTTCGACGCGCGCGTCGTGGTAGAAGACCGGCGAACCGACGGCGAGGCTGCCGACGGCATAACCCGGATAGGTTCCCGTCTTTATGACCTGATTGATAAAGCCGCCCAAACCGGTCGCGTTTGCGTCGGCTTCGCCGCCGCCGGTGTAGATCTGCAGCTCCTGCTGGCCGAGCGTGCTCTCCGCGCTGCCGGGATAGTTGTCGAACGAGCGGTTCACCGGCACGCCGTCGTACTCGAAGCCGATCTGGTCGTAGTAGCCGCCGCGAATGTAGACCGTCTGGTTGACGCCGACTTGGTTGGGGGGCACGTAGGCGCCCGGCATCGAGGCGATCGCCGAGTAGGCGTTGTTGAGACCCCCGCCGCCGCCAAGCGTGGAGGCCGCGTTCGTGAGCGCCGGGTTCACCGAGTAGACGTCGGTGCCGGTTCCCGGGCGCACCGGGCTGAGCGACGAGCGCGACGCCACGCGCGCGATCTCTTTGAGGCTCTTCTGTAAGGCGATTGGGACGCTCTGGCTCTGATCGGCGAAGACCGAGAGGCCCGCGATCGAGACCGACTCGTAGCCGTCGCGCTTGGCCGTGAGCGTGTACGTGTCGGGGCCGAGGGAGAGAAACGTGAAGCGCCCCGATGCGTCGGTCGTGACGTGCGCGATCTGCGAGGGGCTCGACGCCGTTACGTCCACCCCGGCGATCGGCGCGTGCGTGGACGCATCCAAAACCGTTCCGGTCAGCGAGCCGGTCGTTCCGGCAAGAGCCGCCGGCGAACACAGCGTGAGGGAGAGAACTGCCGCGACCGCCGCGGCCATCGCACGAGAGAGCAGCAAACCCTTCATGCGCTTCTACTGTTGCGCTTGTTTTAGTACGGGTCCTTGCTATACGGCGGAACGCGCGCGCCGTTTACCGTCACCGCGTAGGAAACGCCCGCGCCGCGTTTGGTGAAGAGATTGAGGGTTCGGCCCGGACGATCGAGGTGCAGAACCTCAACGGTCGCGCGCAGCGGCCGCCCCGGCAGCAATTGGTGCACCGCGCGCAGCCGCACGAGATACGCGCCGCGCGTGCGGTAGCCGGGCCCGGCATACTCGACGAGCGTCGCGATGCCGTTGCGATCTACGAGCAGCGAGCTGCGTTCGTCCACAGCGAGGCCGTAGATCGTGCCCGCCGGCAGGTGCTCGGCGCGCTCGATGCGAGCGAGGAAGGCGACGAGCCGGCCGAAACGGTCGCGCCGCGCGAAGTGCGTGTCGGTGATGACGTTCGCGAGCGGCGGCCAGCGCAGGAAGCTCGTCGTAAAGCTGATCTCCGGCTCGAACGGATTGGGCAGCGCGTTGCTCGTCCGCACCTCGTAGGCGTCGTCGCCGGGATGCAGGCGATCGGCGGCGACGGCATCGTAGACGAAGGCGCCCTGCACGGCGAGCCCGGCGCTCGTGCCGCCCGCGACGCCGCCGCGACCCCAGAGCCGCCGCACCGCCGCGACGAGCGCGCCGCCCTTCCAGCGCACGTAGTTCGCCTGATCGCCGCCCGCGAAGAAGACGGCGTCGGCGCGATCTACCTCGCGCGCCACCGAGTCGTACTGTTTCTCGGTGGTGCAGGGCGGCACGCCGATCGTCTGCACGGAGGCAAAGGGCCCGAGCGGGCGGATATAGGGCGCGTACTCGTCTTCGTCGGTGTAGGCCTGGAGCACGACGACGTTGCCGAATCGCGCCCGAGCGTTGCCTGCGAGCGTCGCGTGCATCCATCGAAACGTGTCGTCAATGTCGCTGCCGCCCCCGCTGAGCACGAGCCCGGGCCCGTGCAGGCGCGCCGGCGAGCGGGCGTAGGTTCCGGCCACCGGGAAGAGCCGCGGCGCGCACGCCCGCCAGCCGGCCACGTTCCAGAACGCGCCGCCCGAGGACGCGGTCGTCTGGCCGTCCACGCTGCCGGCAAACGCGTTGACTTGCGTGCGCCGGTAAAGCAGCGCGATGGGAAGCTCCTGGTAGAGCAGCGCCTGCAGCGACCGGTACGCAACCTTGCGCCGCGCCGGATCGTAGGTCGAGAGACCCTCGCGCAGGAGCGCGTCTATGCGGGGGTCGCAGATGCGCGACTTGTTGTAGCCGCCCGGCGGAACGTTCGCGCATGCGAACTGATCGGTGGTATCCGGGTCGTCGCCGTTCTCGAACGAGTAGAGCGCCATCTGGAACTTGCCGCCGTACACCGGCCCGCCCTCGGACACCGGGGCGACGAACTGCGCGATCGCGTACTGCTTGAGCGTAACGCGCGCCCCGACCGCGCGCTCGTACTGCACGATGTTGAGCGCGACGACGGCGTCGGCGGGCGTCGCGGCCTGCAGAATGAGCTGGACGTCGAGCGGGGCGCCGTGCTTGCGGCGCACGCCGTCGGCACCGACGCGCCAGCCCGCGGCGTCGAGCAGACGTCTCGCACCGGCGACGTCGTACGGGACGTCGGGATAGGCGCGCGGATCGAACGCCCACAGGAAGAGCCCCGCGCCCGCGCCCGGTGCGTGCAGCGCACCCTTGTACGCCTTTTCGACGAGGTGCGGAACGTCTATCGCCTCGGCGAGCGCGTGGCGAACGCGCGGGTCGGACGTGATGCGGTCCTGCGTGTTGAAGATCAGCGCGCCGACGGCGTTCTGCATGGTGCTCGTCACCGTGACGCCGGGTATCGTCAGCAGGTCCGGATACTCGGCGTAGTCCTGCGCGTCGAAGTAGCCCGCGATCTCTTTGGTTCGCAGCATGTTCAGCGCGGTCTGCGGGTCGGCGACGAACCGCACGGTGATGCGCGGTATGCCCGGCGGGCCTCGCCAGTAGTACGGGTTGGCGCGCAGCTCGACGCGATCGCCGGGCACCCAGCGCGAGACGACGTAGGGCCCCGAGCCGAACGGCGCGCGATCGAACGCCGCTTGGTTGAAATCGGCGAGGTTCGCCAGCGCGTGCTTGGGCAGAATCGGAAAGCCCTGCGGGGCGCCGACGACGACGATGACGGGCGGAAAGATGCGCTTGAGATGGAGCACGAGCGTCGTGGGGTTGGGCGCGTCGGCGCGGAGCACGTCGTCGTAGGCGAAGCGGCTCTGCACGTCGTTGCGCGGATTGTTTATCGCCTCGATGGACCACGCGCAGTCCGCGGCCGTCAGCGCGACGCCGTCGGCGAAGCGCACGCCTTTGCGAATATGGTAGACGATCGTCTTGCCGTCGGCGCTGATGCCGCCGTTGGCGCGCGTCGGCACCTCCGTCGCGAGATCGCCGACGAGCGTGCCGCCATCGTCGTACTTGACGAGGTAGGAAAAGAGCAGCATGGACCACTGCGTCGAGGAGGTGCCGTTCTCGAGCGCGGGGTTGAGCGAACGCGGCTCCCATTGCTGCGCGATGACCAGCGCTCCGGCCGGCCCCGCGGCCGGCGCGCAGCCCGCGGCGGCGAGCGCGAACAGCAGGCCGGCCGCGCGCAGGCGCATGTTAGGGAAGCGCGCCGGGCAGGGCGCGTATCTCGCCGACGAGGCGCCCGCGTTTGTTCTTGAGCGGCCGGCACTCGAAGCGCGCGAGCTCGTGGCGCTGCTCGCCGGAAATCGCGCCGAGCGCACCGAGCACCGCGATCGCTGCGGGCGGCCGGGCGCGCTCGCTGCCGTCAATCACTTTGATGACCAGGCCGATGCCCCGGTCGAGCAGGGCCGCGGCGTAGACCCCTTCGGCGCCGCCTTTGCAGACGAGCGAACCGCCGTACGCGCGAATCATCGCCGCATCGAACGCGCCCGTTCCCGACATGTACTCGGGGTAGGCGATCATCGCGTCGCGCACGGTGCGCAGCGCGGCCGCGACGGCGGGATCCAAGCCGTCGAGCGAGGCGAAGAGCTGGTAGGATCGCGCCGCGTTGCGCAGCGTCGTCGCGTACACGGGGATGCCGCAGCCGTCAACGCCGAGCACGAGATCTTCGAAGCGCTCGCCGGACATCTGCGCGCAGAAACGCAGGATGCGCTCCTGCGCCGGATTTTCGGGATCCATGTACGTCGCGGGATCGCAATCCATCGCGCGGCAGAGCGCGAGAATCCCGGCATGCTTGCCCGAGCAGTTGTTGGTGATCGCGCCGTCGTGCGGGGGCTCGGGGCCGCATTGGAGCGCGCTTTCCGGCAAGCCGATTTTCTTCAGAATCGAGCGCACGGCTTCGATGTGAAACGGCTCGCCGTCGTGCGAGGCCGCCATGACCGCGATTTCGCGCTGGTCGAGAGCGAAGCGTTCCGCGACGCCGGCGAGCAGGGCCGTCGCCGCGATGAACGGCTTGGCCGACGAACGCAGGTAGACCGGGACGTCAACGGTTCCGAACTCCAGCAGCGACGCGCCGCCGGCGCCGACCGCGCAGCCGGCGACGTCGTGCACCGATTCGACGAGGTCGCCGCGGACGGCGGCGACGAGCGGCTTGCCGCGTATGAGTTGCAACGTTACAGCGACAGGTAGTGCTGCTGCACCCAGGTCGCCCAAGCGTTCGCGGGCGTGCCCTTATAGTCGGAGATGAGCACGCCGCAGCCGCCCCACGTGTCCCACGTCCAGGCTTCGTACCCGACGCCGTGAGCGTCGGCCCAGTTCATGAACGTCTGGATGTAGCTCGATCCGCAGTCGGAGCCGTCGTACGTCTCGCCCGTCTCCCCGAAGACCAGCGGCGCGACCTTCGTGATCGGCCGCATGCTCGAGTTGAAGCACGCGGCGGTTTCGCATTCGTTCTTGCCGTACACGTGCGCCTCGGCGACGAGCTGCTTGCGCGGGTCGGACGGGCGCGACTGGAGCCACGTCGAGCCGCCGTACTTCGAGCCGTTGATCTTGCCGCAGGCGTTGGCGTAGTTGATGCACGGTATCGAGATGACGCCCTGGTAGCCGGCCGCGCGCATGCGGTTGACGGCTTCCTGCATCGCGGCGGTCTGATAGAACGCGTTGCTCGGGCCGTACGTCGCCTGGTTATCGCAGCCTTTGCGCATGAAGCACTTCCAGCCGACCGTGGTCTCGCCCCACGGCGCGAGAATGACGTTCGGATCGTTCTTGAAGACGCCGGCCATGCTCGTCCACATATCCGGCGAGTGGTCTTGGTCGGGCGCGGCTGGCTGATAGGTGGCCTGGTAGGTGCCGGGCGCGCCCCACATCAGCGAGATCTCGGCGTACATGCCGTAGGTGTGCAGGAGGTTGACGTAGTTCACGATCGCATTTTGATAATTCGCTCCGGCGTATTGGGAGTTGACGCCGTTGATGTTCAGCCAGCAGTCTTCGTTGAGCGGCACGCGCACGACGTTGACGTTCCAGGTAGCGATCGCGGCGACCGACGCGGCATCGTTCGGCCCGTCGAAGATGCCCCAGCCTTGGATGCACGCGTACTCGGTGCCGGAACGGTTCACGCCGTGCAGGTGCACGGTGTTGCCGCCGCCGTCCACGAGCCGGTTACCAGAGACGCGCAGGCCGGTGAGCGTCGCGCGGTGCGCCGCGAACGCTCCGGGCGGGCCGCCGCCGGGGATCGCTTGCTCCTGCGGCCCGCGCGAGCAGGCCGTGGCGAGCGCGAGGAGGAGTACGGAGAGCGCGGCGATGCGGAAGCGCAGCATAGGCACACCTACCGTAGCGGCGACCCTCTCTCCTTTTGGCAGATAGTGGGAGAAGCTACGATATGCGTAACTGTTAAGGATTGCTCGCGGCAGCACGGTGATTTTGGCATGGTGCAAGTTGAAGCGGCTTTACGGCGCTATCGAGAATATCTCCCCGTTACCGCCGCCGAGCGAGGTACTGCCGTACAACAGGCCGCCGGCCTCAATGAGTCCGGAGCTTGGAGACGAATCGCCTCTATCGAAGCTGTGCAGGAGCTTCTCCTCGCCGGCGATCGTGCAACTGTAGGCCGTTCCCCACTGATGGTAGCCACCTTCCAGGGTCGTCCCGTACAGGGTGCCGTTTACATCGGTAAGGCCACTGAAAGGATCGCTTCCGTCTGCGCCTTTTCCGAAGCTGTGCAGCACTTTCTCTTTACCCGCCGTGGTAACGCTGAAGACGGTGCCTCCGGCGTATTTGCCTCCTATCGACGTTATTCCGTAGAGCGTGCCGTTCACGTTAGTTAGTCCGGCAACCGGAATCCGCCCATCGCTTCCGTTGCCGAACGCGTAGAGCACTTTCTCGTTTCCGCTCGTCTCGATACTGAATACAACACCATAACCGTAGCTGCCGCCTGCCGACGTCGTGCCATAGAGGGTGCCGCCGACATCTGTAAGCGGCGCTGCGGGATGTTGACCGTCTAGCGCCTCACTCGTTCCGCCGCCGAAGTCGTGCAGCACTTTTTCTTTTCCCGCCGTCGTGACGCTAAAAACTACACCACAGCCCTCGACGCCGCAGGGGTAAGTGCCGCCATAAAACGTCGTGCCGTAGAACAGGCCTTTTACGTAAACGAGGGGCACTTGGGGGCCCCAGCCGTCGCCGCCGCTCCCGAAAGAGTGGAGCACCTTTTCTTTGCCCCGGGTTGTGATGCTGAAAACCGCACCGGCGGAATTCGCGCCGCCACCGCTAGTCGTGCCGTACAGTACTCCTTTCGCGATCGCGAGACCCGCGAACGGATACGTACCATCAGCTCCACTGCCGAAACTATGCAGCACCTTCGCCGAACCTGACGTAGTTAGGCTGTATACCGTCCCGGCATTGACGGACCCGCCGCTAAACGTCGTCCCGTAGAGCTTGCCGTTGGCGAAGAGCAAATTGCCGTTCGGCTCGTAACCGTCGGCGTATCCAAACTTAAAAAGCACGGTGTACTTTGATCCATCGGCGGCATTGACCGTGGCGGCACTCGCCTCCCCATGATATGTGTGCGGCAGTTGCACCCCCTGCGTGCAGGCCGCAAGAGCGCAACCGAGGAGCCCGACCGAGAGCACGCGCACACCATAGAGTCTCATGAGTCTCATCCTAGGCAACTCAGTCAAGATAGTCAACGAAGGCGAGCCCGAACATTCAAGCCTCCAGAGCGCGATGCCGCGCCTTAAAAAGAGACTAGCACGAGCGCCGGAGAACCTTAGGACTATGGGACGCAAGTACCGGTACGGCGAGATGACGTGGCCGCAAGTCAAGCAGGCGGCAGCGCGGCCGTGCGTCGCGATCGTGCCGATCGCCACGCTCGAAGATCACGGAAAGCACCTGCCGATAGATACCGACCTGCTGCTCTGCGCGAGCGTCTGCGAGGCGGCGGCGGCGCGCGCCGCCGGGCGCGTGGTTCTCGTACCGCCGATCAACCACGGGTACAGCCCGCACCATCTCGATTTTCCCGGCGCGCTCACGATCGGCGCGCACACGCTGATAGATTACGGCTTGGACGTCTGCAAGAGCCTCGCGCACCACGGCTTCACGCGCATCCTCATCGTCAACGGCCACGGCAGCAACACGCCGTTCGTCGACATCATCGCGCGGTTGTGTGTCGTCGAGACCGACGCGCTCGCGGCGGCGGTGAACTACTGGGCCGCGCCCGGCGTGCGCGAGGTCGCCGAGTCGCTGCGCGAGTCGGACGCGGTCGGCGGGATGAATCACGCATGCGAGTTCGAGACGTCGCTCTATCTCGCGCTGCGCCCGGATCTCGTGGACATGAGCCTCGCCGCGCGCGAGCTAGGCCACCGCCCGACGAAGAACTACTGGACCGACCTCGTCGCAGGCGACGGGCCGCTGGCGATGATGGAGCACTGGAGCCAGCTCAGCGAGAGCGGCGTCATGGGCGATCCCACTACGGCAACGCCTGAGAAAGGGCGCGCGCTACTCGAGGCCGCAGCGAACGGCATCGTCGAATTGGTAGACGAGATGCTCGCGCGGGAGAGCCGCCCGCGGCGCGACCACCACTAAGGTTGCTAAGCACTAAAAACGGGACTATCGGACGATAGTGAGTTTCACCGGGTAAACGTAGCGTGCGCCGAATGCCGATTTGACGGCGGCGATAAGCGAGAACAGCCAGTCGAATGCGAGCGCGATCGCGAAGAGCCAGAAAGCCGGCCGGGGCGCCACCCAGCCGATCATGGCGCAAATGCAAAACACCGCGGTCATGGTGTATTGAAAATTGAGCGCTTCCTTCGCCTGGTGGGCCAGCCACGAGTCTACGGGGTCTCTGCGCGTTCGCAGCCAGACGATGAGCCCGGGCACGAACAAGAAGACTGCACCGCCGATATGCGTGAGCATGGCAACGAGCCGCTGATCGGCCGGCACTTCGCTAGGGTGATGACTATGATGGTGTGATTCCGACACGTTTCCGAGGGTACGGCGTCGCGGTCGACCTGGCCTGGGAGCCGCGCTCGCGGAAAGCAACGCTCCGGAGGCGAAGGAGCCACACACCTGAGAGAGAGGAGTCTTCCGAATGCATAATTGTACCGATTGTGGGCGCATGACCGACAACCAGTTTGAAGGTCGCACCCTGTGCGACGATTGCACGCGTAAGCGCGGCGAGTCCCAGGACGAGCGCCGCCATGAGGGCGACGAGAGGCACGGCAAATAGTCGAAAACGAACGGGCGCTACGGTTGCGCCGGTGCGATCGTCGCCTGTTCGTAGCACATGACGTCGAGGATCTTTGCGCCCGGCTGCACCGCGTCCAATATGCGGTCAACTTGCTCGTTCCAGACGGCGTTGGCCCACAAATGCCGGGTTTTCCAGGTCGTCATGACGGTCATGCTCTTTCCGTCGTCGGCCTCGAAGACTCGCCCTTCGACGAAACCTTCGATCCCAACGCCGACCTCGCGCAAGAGATCGCCGACGCGCGAGGCGAGTTGCGGGCGCTTGTGCGGATCGAGCGCGGCAGACCAGATATGCACGACCGCGCGAGGTTTGCCGTTTATCTCGTCATTCGGAAACTGGCCGTCCATGTTAGCCCGTTTTCTGCGCCTTCGCGTGCGGCTTCCTCTCGTGGATGCTGGGGAAGCCACCGCGCCCGTCGAAGCATCCTGTCCTCGTTCACGCTCTATCGGAGGCGAAAGCATGAAACAAGGCATCGTCGGCGCACTTACCATTAGCGTTGCGGCCGCCTTTCTCGGCGGCTGCGCCCTTCGACAGGCTCAAGGTGACGTGCAGCCGCCGGTCGGCGCTGCAGCGCATCAAAAGGGATCGAGCACCGGCTACGCCGTCCTCTACAGTTTTGACGGCGGCAGCACGGACGGCGCGGGCCCCATCGCGCCCCTCCACGACGTTACGGGCATGCTCTACGGCACGACCGCAGCCGGAGGGGGCGCGGGATGCGGGGGCTCCGGATGCGGCACGGTGTTCTCGATCACCAACTCAGGCGTGGAAACGATGCTTCACGCCTTCGGCGGTTCCGGCGACGGCGCCGGCCCGGCCGTGGGTCTCATCAGCGCCGGCGGCGTTCTGTACGGCACGACGAACAACGGCGGCACGAAAAACGATGGAACGGTCTTCGCGATTACGACGTCCGGGGCGGAAACGGTGCTCCACAGCTTCGGCGATACGGGGGACGGCAAAAATCCGCAGGCGGATCTTCTGTACTTTGGGGGCCTTCTCTACGGCACCACCGAGTACGGCGGACACGTAAACGACGGCATCGCGTTCACGCTCACGACCAAAGGCAACGAAAGCGTGCTCTACCAATTCCAGAACCGTCCCGACGCCGAAGACCCGAGCGCGCGTTTCCTCAACGTCAACGGCACGCTCTACAGCACGACCGAGACCGGCGGGTCGTACAATAAAGGGACGGTGTTCGCGCTGACGCCGTCCGGTGCGGAGCACGTTCTCTACAGCTTCGACCGGCATCCCGACGGCACGTACCCGGCGTCGCCGCTGATTGACGTGAACGGCACGCTCTACGGCACGACGCACCGGGGCGGGCGCAACAAACGCGGCATCGTCTTCAGCCTCACCACCAGCGGCGCGGAGAGCGTGCTCTATTCCTTCGGCGGCAAACACGATCCGTACGACGGCACCTATCCGTCGTGCGCGCTCCTCAACGTCAAGGGCACGCTCTACGGCACGACGCAGTACGGGGGCACCAACGGCGACGGCACGGTCTTTTCGATCACGACGTCCGGCAAAGAAACGGTGCTCCACAGCTTCACCGGACAGCCGGGAGACGGCGCTAGTCCCGCTGCAGGCCTTATCTACGTCAACGGCACGCTCTACGGCACCACGCAGAGCGGAGGCGCAAACAACTTAGGAGCCGTTTTCTCCATCACACCGTGATCGACGACTTTGCGCGGTACAGCAAGGTGCTCCACAGGTTGACGGCAGATTTTGCGCGCGCGGTGCCCGATGACAATTGGGGCTTTACGCCCGGCGGCGGCTTCGCGCCGTTTTGCAAGCAGCTGCGCCACCTCGTCTGCGCGCGCGGCGTCTACAATGCCGCGCTGGGGACGAAAAAGGTGGATTGGACGCGAAAGAACGAGCACTATACCGGTCCGCTTACCCGGGAGGCGCTGCTCGCCGGGCTCGACGACAAGCAGCGAGACTTGCTCGCCGCATTGGCAACCGTTGACGTGGACGCGCCGATCGATTGGGACGGAACCCCTTTTACGTTCGCGACGTTCTCGTGGGAGTTCGTGCAGCACGAGGCAATCCATCACGGCCAGTGGAGCATCTACGCGGCGCTCGCCGGCTTCGACACGCCGCCGAGCTGGCGAACGTCATGGGGCTTGTGATCGCTGCCGGCGACGTTGCTTTGAATTTGCAGTAGCTTTCTTAGCGCGTCGAGATCGGGCAAGGGCGGATGTGCAATCGAGGGGTGGAAAGCAACATTACCGTGGGCGCCGGCTTGGAAGGTCGTCTGGTTTGATCTCTTCTAGGACGAGAGGACGACGACTCGCGGGCGACCGCGTTGCGCGGCCTCCCAAGCTTCGCTCACCAGCGATAACGGGAACGTGCGAACAGGCACGTCAACTGCGCCGTTCGAGATCAACGCAACGTAGCTTGGGATCTCGGCGATGATATCGGCGAGCGACGCAGAGCCCGCCCCGCTTCCCGTTATGCGCAGCTTGCGGGCCCGCAGGGGTTCTGCGGGAACAGCTGCCTGCGATCCGGCGGCAGCGCCGATTTGCACGTACGCGATGTCGGCGCGGTCGGCTTCGAGCCCGCGCCTGCCGAGCGCGGTAAACGCGCTTTCCGCCGGCGCACCCCAGAGAAAATCGAGCACGATATCGGGAGACGACCCTTCGAGAGCCTCCAGCATCGCCGCCCCGTCGCGCTCGCGATCGCCGCTCAATGCGACGGCAGCAGCGCCGGCCTTGACCGCATCGGACAGGCCTTGCGCATCACGACCTGCGCCGACGACGCGCGTCGCACCAAGAATGCGCGCGTTCTGCGCTGCGAGAAGTCCCGCCATCCCGGTGACGCCAAGAATCAGAACGTTATCGAGTCTGCCGATCTCCGCGCGGCGCGCCTGCAGGGGCAGCCAGGATGCAAGACCCGGGTTCACGCCGCCGGCAACCCGCACCGGGTCGGCGCCTTCCGGCAGCGGTATCCATAGGAACGACGGCACGGAGATTCGTTCGGCGAGCGTGCCGAAGGGCGGTTGCGGGAAGCCGGAGTATGCGAGCGCGCCGTCTGCGGAGCGAACGACGGCGTCAATCCCCGGGACGAGCGGCCACTGGCCGCTGCTTCCATAGTGTTGGCCGCTTGCAAGTCCGCGCACGACCGGATGAATGCCCGCGGCGACGAGCTCGACGACTTGCCGCCCCTCCCGTTCGCCCGGCTCTGCAAAATCGCCGTACCGCGCAACCTCACCGGGCGCTTCGATCACCGCTGCTTTCATTTAATCAGGGCTTTGCCAACGGCTTTTCCAAACTCGGAGCATCACGTAGAACAGGAAAGCCGTACTAATCCCAAACAGCAGCATCCCATCGCCCGCCTCAGTCGCACCCATCATGCGCCACTGTTCGTCGAGCTGCAGCCCGGATGCCCCGCGCGTCGTCATTGAATCCACCGAATAAAGCGCCGCATCCGCCGGAGAGGGCAGCGCGCCGAGCTTTACGTAGGCGATCGCCCAAAAGATGGATTCAATCGCGTGCAAGATCGCCAGCGACATGGCGACCGCGACGATTAAGACGATCGACACCGGAGTGCTATCTAGAAACGCAGACCGCCGGCCCAGGAGCAGGCTCCTAAAGCGTTCGATGGCGGTCGCGATATAGACGACGCCAACCGCATGGATTCCAACCGTGATCGCAACGAGAAAGATACTCCAGAGCCAACTCGCACCCCATATGCCCCAACCGTGAGCTGCCTGCATTCGGAGCTTCTCGTCTACGGCGACGGGTGCGCGTCGAGCATCTGTCCGAACGTGTGCAGAAGCTCGGCGCGGTCCTGCGCTTGCGTCGTCAGCGGCACGATCGTCGGAATCTCGCTTTGCCGTTCGTTCCCAACCATCGTGCGCAGCAGCCCGAGCGGCGTCGCCGGGTAGCCCGCCACCGTGCGGAAGAGCAGGTCGCCCCAGAAGGCGTTCGCCCAGCCGAACTGCGGGCGCGTAAACTGCGAGGGGTCGTTGGGGTTGACCGATTCGTGCATCAGGCCGTTGATCGTGTCGCTCTGGTCGAGCATCACGATCGCGTTGGTGATGCCCTCGACCTTCGTCGTCGTCAGGGCCGCGCCGATGATGCCGAGCGGCCACACCCAGCCTTTGGGCGTGTGCGGGCTACCCAGCCCGGTCGCGTACTTGCCCGTGAAGTAGTACGGGTCGTCAAAGCTCAGCGTGAAGTTGCGCGTGTTCAGATACACTTGGTCGTTGGTCGAGCACCAGCCGATCCACGGCAACGCGGTTAAGTTGGGGATGTTCGCATCGTCCATCATGTTGTCGTGGCCGTACCCGTCGGTTTCATAGACGTAGATCCAGCCGCCGTGCCGCGGGCTGTAGGCGCGGCCGTATTTCTCGATGCCGTCCTGCACTTGGCCGGCCAGCGTCGTTGCGTCGCCCGCGAGCTTGTCGTCGGAGAACGCGGCGCTTGCGAAGGAGGCGAGCAGACGCAGGCCGACCACCGCCATCGCGTTCTGCGGGACGTTGAAGCGGTAGGTGACGGGGTCGTCGGAGGGGCGGAACGCACCCCAGATCATGCCGGTATTGGGATTGTACTCGTCGTGCGTCGGCACGCTCTGCGGCCACGAGTAGTGGCTGCAGGCCGCGTGGTGCTGCTCGCACTGCAGGGTCTTGACGATCGTCTGCATCGCCGAGTGCAGCGTCGGCGTGAAGATCGTGCGGTCGCGCGTGTTCGCGAAGTAGATGAAGGCAAGCAGCATCGGCCACGCGAGCGAGTCGATCTCCCACTTGTCTTCCCAGACGTGATAGTCGGCGCTGAACGCCTCGGCTTGGGGGTTGGCAAGGATGTTCTTCGCGTCGCGGGCGATGACGCCGGAGAACGTCTTCTTCAGCGTCGGAAATTCGCTGATGAAGCGAATGTACGGAAGCGTCTGGGCGGACGAATCGCGCAGCCACATCGCGGGAATGTCGCCGGTCTGCACGTACGTCGTTCCGTCGCTCTCGGGAAAGAAGTTCGCGAAGAGCTGCTGGAAGAGCGTCGAGGTCTGTATCGGGCGGATGCCTTGCGCTACGGGAATATCGAGGGTTTGCGCCGGAGCCACGGATGGTATGCTCGACGCGAAGACCATGCCGAGCACGAGGGCGGCCGTAACGCGCCGCGTCGCTCTCATCATGGAAGGCGCTCTTCGCTCCGCCGGGTTTCGTGTCATCCTTCAAGAAGAGGGCTGCGTGACACGGGCGATCGTTGCGTGCCTTGCCGTTCTCGCCGCCGCATCTTGCGCCGGCGCGCAGAGCACCTATGCGCCGGCCGGCGGTTCGGCCGCGCAGGGCGGCTTCGCGAGCGAACGGCGCTGGGGCGCCGTGTCGGACAACCGGTGGGAGCCGGTCGTCGCGGCGGATCCAAGCTCGCCATGGGTCTATCAGATGACGACCGATCAGCGCCCGGACTACCTGCTCTTGCGCGCGTCGAGCGACGGCGGACGCACGTGGCGGCCGGCGCGGCGCATCTGCCGGCACGGAACGCGCGTGCCGTTTCAGTACGACCCGCAGATCGCCGTTGACGCCGGCGGTACGATAGACGTCGTCTGCCTCGATGGATTTCGCCCCGGCGTCGTCTTCACGCAGTCGAAGGATCGCGGCGCGAGGTGGAGCGCCGACGTGCGCCTCGACGCCAAGATGCCCTACAGCGACAAGCCGACGCTGGAGGTTTCCTCAAGCGGCGCCGACGTCTACGTCGCGTACAACGCGCGCTACGCGCTCTACGTGTCTTCGTCGCACGACGGCGGCGTAACGTGGCAGGCGCCGGTCCAAGCGACGACCGCTCACCTTTGGTACTACTCGTACGGCGGCACGGTCGCACCGGACGGCTCGGTCACGTTCGCCGTGAACGGCGAAGGCGGACGCGGCCAGACCGGCGGCGGACAGGTCGGGCTCGTGCGTTCCGCCGACGGCGGAAAGACCTGGGCCTTCGTAACGCTGGCGCACACGCACGAAGGGGCGCCGTGCCGCAAGAACAACTGCTACCCCGACTTCTTCACCGCCCAGGATGCCGTCGCCGCCGATGCGAGCGGTTCGTACGTCGCCGTCTACGCCGCCAACGACCGCAAGCAGGGTCCGAACTCGCTCTACGTTCGGCGATCGAGCGACGGCGCGCACTGGAGCGCGCCGTCCGCGCTCGTCACCGGCGCGAACGCCACGAGCCCGGCGATCGTCGCCGGCCCGAGCCCCGGCGACTTCCGGCTCGTCTGGCAAGACGACCGCAACGGATCTGATGCGTGGAACACCTGGTTCGCGCGGACGACCGACGGCGGCCGCACCTGGACGCAGCCCTACCGCCTCTCCGATCGCGGCTCGGGCGCTCCGTACAAGCGCGCCGCGGGCTACGACTTTCCGTTCGGGGATTACCTCGGGCTCGCGGTGGACGCACAGGGGTGCAACGACGTCATCTGGGGCGAAGGCGCCGCGATCTACTATCCGGGCGGGACGTGGTGGAGCCGCGGCCCGCTGCGGTGCGGGTGACGGCGCGTTGAGCATCGTCGAGGGGTAGCTGCGCCGCTCCGCGGCGGGGACGCTCGCTCCGGACCTCCTGTCCTCCGCTCGCTCGACCCGATTTGCGAGAGAACGCAGTACGGAAGTAATGACGTCCTGTCATGCTCGCAAATCGGGACGCCCCTTAGCGGAACGGCGCAGCTACCCCTCGACGATGCTCAAGGTAATTCGGTTTGGATGGGACGACAATGTGGAGGGTTTTTGAGGTTTTTCGTGCGATATCGCGGGATGAAGCGTCTTCTTTCCGCCGCCCTATCCATCGCGTTCCTCGCCGCGCCGCTTCAGTCGCGCGCCGCCGGCACCACGTCGCCATCGCAGCAGCTCATGAGCAAGCTGGAATGGCGCAGCATCGGCCCCTACATCGGCGGCCGATCCGTCGCCGTCGCAGGCGTGCCGAGCAACTCGAATCTTTTCTATATGGGCGGCGTGCAGGGCGGCGTCTGGCGAAGCACCGACTACGGCCAAAGCTGGACGAACATCTCCGACGGCAGCCTGCCGGGGATCGCCTCGCCGATCGGCGCGCTCGCGGTGGCGCCGTCGAATCCGAAGATCATCTACGCGGGCACCGGCGAGGCCGACATCCGCGGCGACTTCGACACCGGCGACGGCGTCTACAAATCCGGCGACGCCGGGAAGACGTGGTCGTACGCGGGGCTGCGCGAGACGCACATGACGACGAAGCTCGCTATCGACCCGCGTAATCCCGACGTCGTCTACGCCGCCTCGATGGGGCACGTCTTCAAAGCCAACGCCGACCGCGGCATCTTCAAGACGACCGACGGCGGGCGCAGTTGGCGCAAGATACTTTTCGTGGACGACAACACCGGCGGCGTGGACCTCGTGATGGACCCGCGCGACGCCAACGTGCTCTACGCCGCAATGTGGCAGGCGCAGCGCGTGCCGTGGAAGCTCACCAGCGGCGGGCCCGGCAGCGGCCTGTATAAGACGACCGACGGCGGAGCGCACTGGAAGAAGATCTCCAGTAATCCCGGGTTTGCGGGCGGCACGCTCGGAAAGATCGGCGTCTCGGTCGCGGCGAGCAATCATCGCATCGTCTATGCGATCGTGCAGGCGCGCGAAGGCGGCGTCTTCCGCTCCAACGACGGCGGCGCGACGTGGACGCACGTGAACGCCGAAATGAAGCTGCGCCAGCGGGCTTTCTACTACATGGCGATCTTCGTGGACCCGACCAACCCGCAAGTCGCGTACGCACCCCAAGTGGACGGCGTGTATAAGACCAGCGACGGCGGCAAGAAGTGGAGCGCGCTCGAGCCGCCGCACGGCGACAACCACATCGTTTGGATCAATCCGCACGATCCGAAGATACTGCTCGTCGGCAACGACGGCGGCGGGACGGTTTCCGTAAACGGCGGCGACGACTGGAGCAGCGAGCACAATCAACCAACCGGGCAGTACTATCACGTCGCCCTCGACAACCAGTTTCCGTTCCACGTCTTCGGGGCCGCGCAGGACGAAGGCGCGTTCGAAGGGCCCAGCTCGGGAATAAACGGCGGCGTAGATCCCGGCGATTGGCACAGCGTCGCGCTGGGCGAGAGCACCTTCGTCGCTCCCGATCCGGAAAATCCGGTCGTGACGTACGGAAGCGGCTACTACAGCTCGTTCGTTCAGCTCAACCGCATAACGGGCGACGCGAAGAACGTGAGCCCGTGGCCGCGGTACATGCCCGGCTCGCCGTCGGGCAAAACGACGTACCGCTTCGGGTGGACGCATCCGATCTTCTTCTCGCCGGCCGATCAGCACGAGCTGCTCGTCGGCGCGCAGGTCGTCTTCTCGAGCATGGATCGGGGGCAAACCTGGAAGATCCTCAGCCCCGATCTCACGCGCAACGATCCGAGCACCGAAGGGGACAGCGGCGGCCCGGTAGACTACGACCAGACCGGCGCCGAGACGTTCCCCGACATCGCGTCGCTGGCCGTCTCGCCGCTCGACGCCAACGTGTTGTGGGCGGGCTCGGCCGACGGCCTCGTGCACGTAACGACCGATCACGGCGCGACGTGGAGCGCCGTCACGCCGCCGGCGCTGCCGCAGTGGGCGCAGATCAGCTCGATCGAGCCCTCGCACACGAGCAAGAGCACGGCGTATCTGAGCGCCTCGCGCTACATGTGGGACGACTACCATCCCTACGTCTACGAGACCACCGACTACGGCGCGCACTGGACGCAGATGACCAGCGGCCTGCCCGCCGATCAGTACGTCTTCGCCGTGCGCCAAGACCCGCGCGAGCCGCGGCTGCTCTTCGCCGGCACGCGCAGCACCGTCTACGTGAGCCTCGACGGCGGTTCGCAGTGGCAGCCGCTGACGCTCAACCTGCCCGGCGTGCAGGTGCGCGACCTTGCGATCGACGCGCGGGAAGGCGAGCTCGTGGCCGCGACGCACGGCCGCGCGTTCTGGATTCTCGACAATCTCGCGCTGCTCGAACAGCTCGCGCGGCAAACGTCGTACTCCGTCGCAACCGCGCAGCTCTTCGCGCCCGAAACGGCTTGGCTGACGAACAACTACGGCGGCGGCGGTCCGTTTTCGGCGCCGAACAGCGGCGAGAACCCGAAGTACGGCGCGACGGTCTTCTTCAATCTGCCGGCGTCGTACGACGGCAAGACGCCGCTGTCGCTGACGTTCTTCGACGCCAACGGCGCAACCGTTCGCAGCTTCACGATGCATCCGAAGCCGAAGAAAGAATCGCATCTCTCGTTCGAAGAGCTTTTCAATCTCGACGCAGCCACCCAGCGCGCGCACGAGCTGGCGGACCTCACGGGTGCCAAGGCCGGGATCAACGTCTTCCAGTGGGACATGCGCTACGCACCCGCCTACGACTTCCCGGGATTTCGCCTCTCACCGACCGACGATTGGCAAGACACCGCCGATGGGCCGACGATCGTGCCGGGCAAGTACACCGCCGTGCTTCAGTACGGCTCGACCAAACTCGACGTTCCGGTAACCGTGCAGCTCGACCCGCGCCTGCACCCGGCGGCCGGCGATCTCGAGGCGCGCCTGGCCTTGGAGCAGCAGATCGTCTCGGCGGTCGACACGCTCGATCGAGATCTCGCCGCGGCGATGACCGCGCGCGCGAAGCTCTCGCCCGCAAAACAGGCCGAGGTCAACGCGGCGATCGCCGATCTCGTGCAGCTCGACATCCACTCGAGCGAAGCCGACGTGCTCCACGAGACGAAGATCCGCGAGCAGCTCGCGTTTCTCCTCAACTCGCTCGAAGGCGCGTTCGCCAAGCCGACGGCGGCGGAGTACCAGACGTATAAGGACCTCGCGGCGCTGGCGACGCAGGGCGAGGCGACGCTCAAGGCCGCTGCAACGCCGTAGAGACGTGACTGCGCTGCTGAAGGCCCGGATCGCCGGCGCGTTCTACCTGGCGTCCATACTCGCCGGCATATTCGCAGCGAGCGTCGCGAGTGGAAGCCTGAGCCTTGCGGCCAACCTCGTAGGCAGCGCGTGTTACGTCGTCGTGACCGTGATCTTGTACGACTTGCTAAAACCGGTGAACAAGGGTCTCTCGTTGCTAGCGGCGCTCGACGATGGAGCGAGCAATCCGCCCGCGCCGCGCTAGTTTAGGTCGAAGTAAACGTCGTAGGTGCGATCGTCGCGCTTGTCGGCGATGTAAAGCTCCTCGAAGACGCCGTAGCCCGGCAACGAGATGAACGTATACGTTCGCCCGTTGGCGCCGTAGCTTTGAATCTCACCGCGCGTAATGGCGCCGGTGCACGCAAGCACGCCTTCGAAGTTGTCCTTCCAGCCGACCTTCGTCTTGACCAGCACGCAGTAGCGCCCATCCTTGTGATGGGCGATCGCCGCAGGCGCGACGGCGCGGACGCCGAGGCTCGACGGCAACGTCGCTTCGCGAACGCCCCCGCGCGGCACCGGCTGCGCCGCAGCCCATGCGAGCACGCGCTGCACGCCGGCAGTAGAGACCTGCTCGCGCGACGCACACGCAGCGAGCCACGCGAGCGCCAGCGCGGCGAGAGCGACGTGGCGAGTCATCCTTCGCCCCTCGACTACGCTCAGGGTGACACGCTCAGGATGACAATGGTGCGAAGGGCGGCTGTGTCGTACTGCTAAGGGGCGTCTCGATTTGCGAGCATGACAGGACGTCATTACTTCCTTACTGCGTTCTCTCGCAAATCGGGTCGAGCGAGCGGAGGACAGGACGTCCGGAGCGAGCGTCCCCGCGGCAGTAGGGCGCAGTCGCCCTTCGACTTCGCTCAGGATGACATCACTAGGCTGAGGGTGGTGCGGGGTTGTGCCAGCCGCCGGGCGGAGAGACTTGCGCCGCCACTTCGGGCGGGCCCCACGTTCCCGGTGCGTACGGATAGACCGGCGTCTTGGCCTTGAGCATCGGATCCACGATGCGCCACGCCTCTTCGACGTAGTCTTGACGCGCGAAGAGCGTTTGATCGCCGACCATTGCGTCGCCGAGCAGCCGTTCGTAGGCGTTGTCCTCGTCGTCGGTCGCGGGATGGCGGCTGACGGTCAGCTCGGTTGCGACCGCGCGCGTGTCGCTATCGGCCGACATTGCGGTCAAGCCGATTGCGAGCGTCACGTCGGGGGCCAGCTCCATGCGCACGTGGTTCGCCACGACCGGGTCTATCTGGTAGATGCGCGGCGGTTTGCGCAGTCGCACCAACACCTCGAGCGCGGTCACCGGGAGATTCTTGCCGGCGCGAATGTAGAACGGAACCCCTTTCCAGCGCCACGAGTTGACCCATAGGCGCACGGCGGCGAAGGTCTCCGTCTGCGAATCGGGGGCGCATCCGGGTTCCTGAAGATAGCCCTCGAACTGCCCGCGGACGAGATCGCAGACCTCGATCGCCGGCACCGCTTCGAGCACCTTCACCTTCTCGTTGCGAATCGGTTCGCTGTCGGTGCGGGCGGGCGGCTCCATCGCGAGGTTCGTGAGCACCTGAAAGAGATGGTTCTCGATGACGTCGCGTATCGCGCCGGTCGCATCGTAGAACACGCCGCGGCCCTGGACGCCGAAGTTCTCGGCCATCGTGATCTGCACGCTCTCGACGTACTCCTTGTTCCAGAACGATTCGAGCAGCGGGTTGGAAAAGCGAAAGAAGAGCATGTTGTGCACGGGCCGCTTGCCGAGAAAATGGTCTATGCGGAAGATGCACGACTCATCGAAGATCGAGTGCAGCACGCGGTTGAGCTCCTGGGCGGAGGCCAGATCGTGCCCGAAGGGCTTCTCGACGATGACCCGCGCGTTCTTGGCGCAGCCCGAGCTTCCTAGATTTTCCACGACCGTCTCGAAGAGCACGGGCGGAATCGCCAGGTAGTGAACGGGGTACTTCGCGTCGCCGAGCTGCGCGCGCAGCGTCGCGAAAGTCGCCTTGTCGCCGTAGTCGCCGTCAACGTAGCGCAGCAGCCCCAGGAGCTTGTCGAACGCGGCGGCGTCGAGGCCGCCGTGCTCGGTTACGCTGTCGCGGGCGCGCGCTTTGAGCTGGTCGAGGTTCCAGCCGGCCTTTGCGACGCCGATGACGGGGCAGTCGAGCGTGCCGCGCTTGACCATCCCTTGGAGCGCGGGGAAGATCTTCTTGTACGCGAGGTCGCCGGTCGCGCCGAAGAAGACGAGCGCGTCGGAACGTACGGCCACGTTACTTCTGCTCCAAGTGGCCGCCGAACTCGTAGCGCATCGCCGAGAGCGCCTTGTCGGCGAACTCCGCATCGCCGCGCGAACTGAAGCGCTCGTAGAGCGCCGCGGTGAGCACCGGCGCCGGCACCGCTTCGTCAATGGCCGCCTTGATCGTCCAGCGCCCCTCGCCCGAATCCGAGACGCGCCCTTCAAACTGCGCGAGCGTCGGATCCACGAGCAGCGCCGCCGCGGTGAGGTCGAGCAGCCAAGACGCGATCACGCTCCCGCGCCGCCACACTTCGGTGACGTCGGCGAGGTCGAGATCGTACTGATAGTTCTCGGGATCGCGCAGCGGTGTCACTTCGGCGCTCGCGACCTGCTTGCTGCTTGCCGATGTTGGCGGAGCGCAGGATGTTGAGGCCCTCGGCGTACGAGGCCATGATGCCGTACTCGATGCCGTTGTGCACCATCTTGACGAAGTGCCCCGCGCCGGAGGGACCGCAGTGCAGGTAACCTTGTTCGGCGGTGCCGCCGTTCTTGTCGCGGCCGGGCGTGCGCGGGATGTCGCCGCGGCCCGGCGCGAGTGCGGCGAAGATGGGGTCGAGCCGCTTGACCGTAGCGTCGGGGCCGCCGATCATCATGCAATACCCGCGCTCCAAACCCCACACGCCGCCGCTGGTACCGACGTCCATGTAGTCTATGCCGGCGGGCGCGAGCGCCTTTGCGCGGCGGATGTCGTCAATATAGTACGAGTTGCCGCCGTCTATGATCACGTCGCCGCGTTCGAGCAGCGGCGTCAGCTCGGCGATGCTCGCTTCAACGACCGATGCCGGCACCATCAGCCAGATCGCGCGCGGTTTGTCGAGCTTGCTCGCAAACTCCGCGAGCGAACCCGCGCCGGTCGCGCCGTCGGCCGCAAGCGCCTTCACGGCGTCGGCGCTGCGATCGTAGACGACGCACGTATGCCCCGCTCGCATGAGGCGGCGCACCATGTTCGCGCCCATTCGGCCCAAGCCGATCATACCAAGCTGCATGTTTCTATGCCTTCTCCTTGAGCGTGCGGTAGCGTGTGATGAGCGCGTTGGTTGACGCGTCGTGCGCGAGCGCGGCGTCGCCGGTTAGTTCGGGGATGATCCGCTGCGCGAGCACCTTCCCCAGTTCGACTCCCCACTGATCGAAGGAATCTATCTGCCAGATCGTGCCCTGCGTGAACACGCTGTGCTCGTAGAGCGCGACGAGCTTGCCGAGCGCGGCCGGCGTGAGCCGCTGCAAGAGGATCGTGTTCGTCGGGCGGTTCCCTTCGAAGACGCGGTACGGCTGGTCGGCCGCCTTGCCGAACGCCAGCGCCTCGCCCTGCGCGAAGACGTTGGCGATCAGCATGTCGTGCTGCGCTCCCAGCGGGTTAAGCGCTTCGACGAACGCGATGAGGTCGGCCGGGATCAGCCGCGTTCCCTGATGGATCAGCTGGTAGAACGAATGCTGGCCGTTCGTCCCCGGCTCGCCCCAATAGATCGGGCCGGTCGGCGCGGTCACCGGCGTTCCGTCGAGCTTGACGTGCTTTCCGTTGCTCTCCATCGTGAGCTGCTGCAGATAGGCCGGGAAGCGCTTGAGGTACTGCTCGTAGGGAAACACGCCGACCGTCTGAGCGCCGAAGAAGTCGTTGTACCAAACGGCGAGCAAGCCCAGCAGCACGGGCAGGTTCCGCTCGAACGGCGCGGTGCGAAAATGCTCGTCCATCTCGTGGAAGCCCTCGAGCATGTGCTTGAAGTTCTCGGGACCGATCGCGAGCATCGTCGAGAGCCCGATCGCCGAGTCCATCGAGTACCGGCCGCCGACCCAGTCCCAAAACTCGAACATGTTCGCGGTGTCTATGCCGAACTTCGCGACCTCTGCGGCGTTGGTCGAGACGGCGACGAAGTGCTTGGCGACGGCGGCTTCGTCGCCGCCGAAACCGGCGAGCAGCCACGCGCGCGCCGCGTGCGCGTTCGTCATCGTCTCGAGGGTCGTAAACGTCTTCGACGAGATGACGAAGAGCGTCTCGCCCGGATCGAGATCGCGCGTCGCCTCGGCGAAATCGGTGCCGTCCACGTTGGAGACGAAGCGGAAGGTCATGCTGCGGTCGCTGTAGTGGCGCAGCGCCTCGTAGGCCATGACCGGCCCGAGATCCGAGCCGCCGATCCCGACGTTGACGACGTTGACGATGCGTTTGCCGGTGTGGCCGCGCCACATGCCGCCGCGCAGGTGGTGCGCGAACTTGCCCATCTTGTCGAGAACGGCGTGCACCGCCGGCACGACGTTCTCGCCGTCTACGAGAATCGAAGCGCCGCGCGGCGCGCGCAGCGCGACGTGCAGGACGGCGCGGTGCTCGGTGACGTTGATCTTCTCGCCGGCGAACATCGCGTCTATTCGGGCGCGCAGCCCGGATTCTTCGGCGAGCGCCAGGAGCAAACGCAGCGTTTCGGCGTTAATGCGGTTCTTCGAGTAGTCGAGATAAACGCCCGCGGCGTCGAGGGTGAAGCGTTGCGCGCGGGCGGGATCGCTCGCGAAAAGATCGCGCAAGTGCACGTCGCGCACGGTTTCGTAGTGCGCCTTCAGGTCGGCCCAGGCCGTCACGCCTCCTCCTTCCGCGCCCCGTCCCAAAGACGAAAGCCGCCGGTAAACGCGTTTGCATTGTTTCCGCGCCGGCATCCGGGCGGCAGCTCCTCGAGCTTCTCGACGTTCCCGCCGCCGAGCACGACGTCGCTGGGTTCCATCGCTTTCGAAAAGACGTCAACGACCTCGAAGACGTTGCGGGCCCACTTCTTCTTGCCCAAGCGCTCGAGACCCCGTTCGCCCACGTAGTCTTCGTACGTCTTCTTCTTATATGGAAGGTGCGCGAGCTCGAGCGGTTCGATGATGCCGTCCACGATCATCGCCGAACCGAGCCCCGTGCCCAGCCCCAAGAACAACATTCGGCCGCCTTCGTAACTTCCCAACGCCTGCATCGCGGCGTCGTTGACGATTTTGGCCGGTTTGCCGAACGCCTCCGCAAAATCGAATCCGACCCAGCCGCCGCCGAGGTTGTGCGGCTCCGCGGCGGGCCTGCCGTGAAGGACGGGGCCGGGATAGCCGATCGAGACGGCGTCGAAAAGCCAGCCGGCCGCGATCGCCTTGACGCCGACTACCATCTCTTGCGCGGTCATCTTCGGCCCCGAGGGGAACTTTCGCGGCTCGCTTTCGCCGCTGCAGAGCACCTTCACGTGGGTTCCTCCCACGTCCACGGCGAGTACGTTCACGGCAAACCTCCTCGAGAAAAGATCGGCGTTCCCGGCAGCGAAATGCGCGCCTCATGAGCCTCGTCCTGCTTGCCGGCTGGATCGTCGCGGCCGCACTCGTCGTCGTCGGCGTCGTCGCGCTGATCTTCCCGCAGACGCTCGCACGTCATTACGGCGTCGCCGCCGAGGGACACGGCGCCGCAGGTTTCGTCCGCGCTACCGGCATTCGAGATTTGGCCCTCGGCGGCATTCTTGCCGCGACGGTGTATTACGCGTATTTGCCGCTAATCGTGGTGTTCGCCGTCGCCGGCATCGCGGTGTCGTGCGCCGACCTCTTCATCGCCTGGCATCACGGTCACGAACGGCGCATTCGTCCCGCGCACGCGATCCACGCGGGCGGCATCGTCGCCTTCATTCTGATTCTGGCGATGGCGCTCTTCGCGATCGGGCTGTAGTTACGTCTGGACGCAGGCCGCCCAGGTCAGCTCGTTCTGTGCGTTGCTGAACGTCCACCAGCCGGCGTAGCCGTGCACGCCCGGGCCGCTCGAAGCGCCCGGGTGCTGCTGGATCGGAGGACCCGGCCACGCGCCGTCGCCCATCGCGCCGCCGATGACGGTGTAGCCTTTGCCGCAGCCGGCATAGACGGTCTTCGGCTTTTGGCTCTTATTCCACGCATGCCGGATGACGACGCCCGCACCGTTTCGCGCACAGGAGGCGTAGGCCGTGCCGCCGCCGCTCACCCAATAGGTGTTCGTCGTCTGATTGAACCACGACGTCGTAACGGCGCCGACGCCGTACCCGGTGACCAGCGTGCGGTCGGGGCCGCACTTGGCGCCCGCGAGGCCGCTGATGGAAGGCCCCGTGACCCACCGGAAGCTCGGGCCGGCGCGCTTGAGCGAGACGCACGTGGCAAAGGCCTCGGCGCTGGCGCCCGAGTCGGGCTTGACCACCCAGGAGTTCAAATTCGGCTCGGCATGACCCGTGCCGACGAAGCTGCCGTTGCTGCTGCTCGACCCGCCCGCGATCACTTTGTAACCTTGCGGACACTGGGCTACGGCGGGGACGCCCTTCGAGCCCCAGACGGCGATCCGCTTAAAATCCGCGGACGTGACGGCTTGCGACTGCACGCCGGAGGCGGAGCCGAGCGGCGCCGCCGGCGGCTGCCCAAGACCGGAACATCCCGAAGCGCAAACGAGCGCGAACCCGATCGAGTACGCGCGTCTGAGAGCGCGCAACCCGTCGAACCTTGCGAACGCGTTCAAATCAAATCCCTCGCGACCAACGCCATCCCGATCCGGGATGCCTATTAGATTTTAGGCTATCACGGGCGGACTCGGACGGTCAACAATCGTAGTTTTGCTTCGATGAGAATCGCCGTCGTCACCGGAGCGAGCCGCGGACTCGGAAAGAGCATGGCCGTTGCGCTCGCGGCGGCCGGCGTCGCCATTGTCGGGACGTATCGCAGCCGGGCTTCCGAAGCAAATGCGCTCGTCCGGGAAATCGAGGCGCGCGGCGGACGCGCCGCAATGCTGCAGCTCGACGTTACGAACTTCGCACATCTCACGGCGTTCGCCCGAGAGCTGCCCGCCGTTTTGGAAGCGTCGTTCGGGCGCCGCGACTTCGACTATCTCGTCAACAACGCCGGAATGGGCATCAACGCAAGTTTCGCGGAAACCTCCGAGCAGCAGTTCGACGAACAGGTCGCAACGAACCTCAAAGCGCCGTTCTTCCTCACGCAGAAGCTTCTGCCGCTCATCGTGGACGGCGGGCGCATCCTCAACCTCTCCTCCGGGCTCGCGCGCTTCACGCTGCCCGGCTACGCCGCGTACGCGTCGACGAAAGGCGCGATCGAAGTGCTGACGCGTTACATGGCAAAGGAACTGGGCGGGCGCCGCATCACGGTCAACGTCATCGCTCCGGGCGCGATCGAGACGGATTTCGGCGGCGGCGCCGTGCGCGACAACGCCGCCGTCAACCAGGCCGTCGCCTCGACGACGCCGCTCGGGCGCGTCGGATTGCCGGACGACATCGGCGGGGCGGTCGCCGCGCTGCTCTCCGACCAGTGCGCGTGGATCAACGGCGCCCGCATCGAAGTTTCGGGCGGCCAAAATATTTGACGCGGCAGGCGCCCGCAAGATGACGCTGCGCGAAGCCGCGATCTCGGAGTGCCGCGACGTCTTCACCTCTCTGGGCACTCGGCCCGAGGGCCTCTCGGGCGGCGACGCGGCGGCGCGCCGGGAGCGCGTGGGCGCGAACACGTTCGGCGAACGCAAAGTGCGCATCGGCACGGTGCTCGGGCGGCAGCTCCGCAACCCGCTGCTGCTGCTCATGCTCGCCACGGCGCTGACGTCGCTCGCGCTCGGCGAGCACGCCGACGCGTACATCATCATCGCCATCGTCTCGCTAAGCGTCGGGCTCGGCTTCTTTAACGAGTACCGGTCGGAACTGGCGATGGCCGATCTCACGCGGCGCGTCCGTCACCGCGCGATCGCAATGCGCGACGGCGTCGCGACGCGCGTAGACGTGGCCGATCTCGTTCCGGGAGACGTCGTGCAGATCGGAGTCGGCGACATCGTGCCGGCCGACATGCGCCTGTGCGAGGCCAACAACGTCGAGTGCGACCAGGCCGTCTTGACCGGCGAATCCTTGCCTTCGGAGAAGAACACCGCGCCGTCGCCGCCCGGGGTGCCGGTTGCCGAATCGGAGTGCTGCGCGTTCATGGGAACGACGGTGAAGAGCGGCACGGCGACCGGCATCGTGATCGAGACCGGACGGTCCACGGCGTTCGGCGCGATCGCCGCGAGATTGGCGGAGCATCCGCCCGAGACCGCGTTCCAGATCGGCCTGCGGCGCTTCTCCGGCCTGCTCGTGCGCGTCACGGCCGTGCTCACCGCTTCGATCTTCATCGTGAACGCGGCGCTCCACCATCCGCTGCTCGATTCGCTGCTCTTCTCGCTCGCGATCGCAGTCGGCCTTACCCCGCAGCTGCTGCCCGCGATCGTCACGCTGAGCCTCGCAACCGGCGCGAACCGGCTGGCAAAGCAGTCGGTGATCGTCAAGCGGCTCGTGAGCATCGAGGATCTCGGCAACATAGACGTGCTCTTCACCGACAAGACGGGAACGCTCACGCAAGGCGCGGTCGCCTTCCGCACCGCGCTCGACGCAGGCGGCGCCGAATCGGACGAGGTGCTGCGGCTCGGCCTTGCCTGCACCGATGCCGTCGTGCAGGGGCGCGAGGTCGTCGCCGGCTCGCCGCTGGACGTCGCGCTCTGGGAAAGCGGGCTCGCGCGCGGCGCGCCCGGGACCGGCATGCGCTGCATCGCGACGGCGCCGTTCGACTACGAGCGCAAACGCATGTCGGTGCTCGTGGAGCATGCGGACGGTTCGAGGTCGCTCGTCACGAAAGGCGCGCCCGAGTCGGTCTTCGCCCGCTGCACCGCCGTGCCCGCGCGGGCTCACGAGGTGCTCGACGAGCTCTTCGGCGCGGGCGAGCGCGTCGTCGCCGTCGCGACCCGCGACTGGGACGGCGGCGACACGGCCGGGATTTCGGACGAGCGCGACCTGCGGCTGTGCGGATTTCTGACGTTCGCCGATCCGGTGAAGGCCGACGCGGCGGAGAGTCTCGCGCGGCTGAGCCGTCTCGGCGTGGACGTGCGCATCGTCACCGGCGACAACGAACGCGTCGCCGTAAAGGTCTGCACCGACCTCGGCATCGCCGTCGCCGGCGTGCTCAACGGCGCCGCGATCGAGGCGCTCGGCGATCCCGAACTCGAGGAAGCGATGGCGCACACGACGATCTTCGCGCGCGTCACCCCCGACCAGAAGTCGCGGATCATCCGCCTGCAGCGAAAGCTCGGCAGCGACGTCGGCTTCCTGGGCGACGGCGTCAACGACGCGGTCGCCCTGCACTACGCCGACGTCGGGATCTCGGTCGACTCCGGAACCGACGTCGCGAAGGACGCAGCGGATATCGTGCTGCTCGACAAGGATCTCGGCATCCTCGCGAACGGCGTCGTGGAAGGGCGCCGGATCTTCGCCAACACGATCAAGTACGTGCTCATGGGAACGTCGTCGAACTTCGGCAACATGTTCAGCGCGGCGGGCGCTTCGCTCTTCCTCTCGTTTCTCCCCATGACCGCACCCCAGATCTTGCTCAACAACCTTCTCTACGACGTCGGCGAGATGACGATCCCGACCGACCACGTGGACGAAGAGCTGCTGCAGCGCCCGACGCACTGGGACATCGGCTTCGTGCGGCGCTTCATGGTCGTGTTCGGGCCGATCAGCTCGATCTTCGACTTCATGACGTTCGGCGTGATGCTCTACGTCTTTCACGCGGGCGCGTCGCTCTTTCAGTCGGCGTGGTT
This sequence comes from Vulcanimicrobiota bacterium, assembly GCA_963790985.1. GTDB lineage: Bacteria > Vulcanimicrobiota > Vulcanimicrobiia > Vulcanimicrobiales > Vulcanimicrobiaceae > Cybelea. The sequence goes on along the minus strand of CAWBQB010000002.1, from coordinate 194,635 downwards.
CGTGGAATCGCTGCTGACGCAGACGCTCATCATCTTTGCGATACGCACGCGCCGCGTGCCGTTCGTGCGCAGCCGGCCCAGCCGCGCCCTCGCGCTGACGTCGCTGGGCGTCGCGCTCACCGGGGTCGTCTTGCCGTACAGCCCGCTCGCGCGGCTCTTCGGATTCGTGCCGCTGCCGTTGTCGTTCCTCGCAATACTTTTCTGTATGATCGTCGCGTATCTCGTGCTGGTGGAAACCGCGAAGTCGTTTTTCTTCCGCTCGAGCCCCACGCCGGCGCTCACGCCCGCGCTCATCAAGCGCCGGCTGCGCCTGGGGCGTCTAGCCGCGCGGTGGAGCAAAGGCCCAAGCCCGTTGCGCTAAGTTAAAGCGCGTTAACTCGCATTTTGTGTATAATGTCGCTTCCAATACCCTTAACTCGAGCACCTCGAAAGCAAGAGAGCAATCGCATGGATGGATCACCAAGCGGTTTCTGGAGGATATCGGCGATTCTGGCGCTACTCGTCACCGCCGTAGCGTTCGTCGGACCCGTCGTCGTGCAGAATATCCGCTACTCGTACGTTGTAAGCAACGGCGTCGTTTGGAGAGTCGATCGGTTTTCGGAGCAGGCCTGCCGCGTCACCCACGACGGCGTTGACTGCTCGCCGCTTCCTCCCAGTAAGAGCAAGAGCACGAGCCTGAGCACCAGCACGAGCACGAGCACGAGCGTGAAGGCCGGCACACGCGCGCAATCCGTTAAGAAAGGTTAGCACTGCCGGCGAGGATCAGCACGACCGAAACCACGATCGCGGCGCCGCCGGCGAACACGTTCCAGGTGACCGGCTCGTGCAGCACGAGCGCACCGAGTGCGACCGCGACGATGGGATTGACGTAGGCGTACGTGGCCACGGTTGCGGTCGGCAGCTTCCGCAGCACGTATGCGTACGCGCTGTAGCCGGCCATCGCACCGCCGGTGATGAGCCAGAGCATGCCCCACCAGGACTCCGGCGCGATTGCGGCCGGATGGAGCTGCCGGCCTTCGCCGATTGCAAGGCCGATCAGGAGCGAGCCGATCCCGCCGACGAGCATCTCGAGCGGCGCGGTGAGCGGGTGGTGCTCCTTGTCGCGCGCGTAGATCGATCCGAGCGCCCACGACGCCGAGCCGACGAGGATGAGCGAGGCCAAGAGCGCGTCGGCGCGCGGCACGCCCTTCCCGACGAGCACGACCATCCCGGCGGATCCGAGCACGATGCCGGAAACGGCCATCCAACCCGGCATTTTGCGCGCGCTCAAGGCGCCGAACACCAGCATCCAAATCGGCGTCGTCGTAACGAGCAACGCGGCGGTCGCCGACTCGACGTGCGTCTCGGCGAGGCAGAGCAGCCCGTTGCCGATCACGATCAGCAACACGGCGGTGACCGCGATGCGCCCGAGCGCCGCGCGGCTCGGCATTGCCGGGCGCTCCTTCGCTAGGAGCAGCCGCAGCCCGAGCAACGCGAGCCCGGCGACGATATAGCGCGCGCCCGTCATCAGGTACGGCGGGATCGTCAACACCGCGACCCGGATGCCGAGATACGTGGATCCCCACAAAAAATAGACCGCAACGAGCGCGATCCAAGGCAGCAGCGCGGGCCGGCGGTTCACCGCCACCGCTTAGCCGAACTGCACGGCGAGCATCGAGATCGAGCCGCCGTCGGCGTCGGCACGGTCAGCCGCGCGTCGTCGCGCAGCGGCGCGAGCCGCTTGCCGAGCTGGTAGTGGAACGCCGGCGGCTGGGTTTCGTCCTCGTAGAGCGCGCGCGGAAACCCGCCGAAGTCGTGAATCGTTCGCGGGCGCTCCATCGCCGTGACGAACGTGCCGGGAAGATACCAGTGCGCGGAGATCGCGAGGATCGCTTTTGGCCGTTCGTCGTGAGAGCGTTCATCGGATTTCCGTGCCCGAAGAACACCGCGGGGTGCGTCACGTCAGTGCGGTACGACCCAAACGTAGAGCGTCTTCGGCTCGATGCCCGGCGGAAGATCGGCCGGCACTTCGACGCCTCGCGGGCCGAGGCTGCGGACGAAGCGATAGACGGCGCGCTGGTCTTGCGTCGTGAGGTTGCGCAAATCGTGCCAAATCATCGGCCAGTGCCCGGCGCGGGTGCGCACCATGAACAGCCAATCGTTTTCGGAGATCCGCTGGAACTCCTGACGCACGTTCGTCGGATAGCTCGTTCCCCACGGTCCGCGATAGCCGAGGGTGCTTCCCGTCATCCATTGCGCGACGGGAATCGTTCCGTCGGACTCGCGCCATCCCGGCGTGTGGCAGTCGTTACAGGTGCCGAAGGCGACGAGATAGCGGCCGCGCTCGACGAGGGGATCGGGTTTGGCCGCGCTTCGCGCCGAGACGCCGCAAAAAGCACGGCGAGAACGATCGCCGCGATGCCCATCCACGCCTTCATGGCGCGAGCTTCGACTGGTTCCTACGGGTCTTCCTGGCCCAGAGCGTAGCCGTTGGGAACGAACGGCGGCGCTTTGATGGGCACGAACGCGCGCGGTTTTTGCGTGAAGTCGAAACAGTCTTTGAGATCGTCGGCGCGTCCGTCGGTCGAATGCAGAGCGCCCTTGCCTATGCCGAACGTCTCTTCGGTGAAGGCGAGGATGCTGCCGAACTCGTGCTGCACCTTCGACACGTAGGCTTTCTTGGCGTACGGCGAGATGACGAGCAGCGGCACGCGGAAGCCCAACTCGTAGTGGTTGAGGATGGGCGGCTTGACGTGGTCGTAGAAGCCGCCCCAGTCGTCCCACGTCACGAAGATGGCCGTGCTGTTCCAATACTTGCTCTTCCCGACCGCGTTGACGATGGCCGCAACCCACGAGGGCCCTTTCGAATCGCTGTTGCCGCCGGCATGATCCGACCAGGGGTGAGCCGGATTGACCCAACTTACGCCCGCCAGACGCCCGCCCGCGATGTCGCTCAGCACGGTCTGCGGCGGCGTGATGACGTTCGCGTAGTCCTTGCCGTAACGAACGTGCTTGATCGCATCGAACGCGTGCCAAAGCCCCGAACCGAGGCCCTGCTGGTACCATCGCCACGAGACGCCTTTGGTATCGAGAAAGTCGGTCAGCACCGTCCGGTCGAAACACGGGTACGGATGCGGGCCGGCGTTGCCGTTTGCGGGATCGATCGTATCCATGAGCGTGTTGTTGGGAGAATCGCATCCGCCCAGATCGGAGATGTTGCCGTAGGGGTTGTCTTTGGCTACGTACGGCCGCAGATTCGGCCACGAAGAATTAGCGGCGATGATATACAGGTGCGCCTCGAAGCTCGGCCCTTGATTGCTCTGAAACATGCGGTCGCCGAGAACGTACTGCTTGGCCATGTCGTGATACGGCGCGACTTCCGCAGGCATGCCGTAGGCGAACGGCCGCATATGGTTCCCCTGCACCATGCCCCGGTCGAAACCGTCCATTTTTCCGTTGTCGTAGTCGGTCAGGAACGACGCGTGCTTGTGGCCCAGATCCCAAGTGGTCTTCAGCGACGTCGGCTGCAGCGCCACCCTCTGGCCCGCAGAATCGGTCGCGTACTTTGCGATGTCCGCGCCGGCGATACCCTGAAAAAGAAAATCGGTCGTCCGGTTCTCTTGAAAGATGATGACGACGTGCTTGATCGGCGTTGCCGCCGGCCCAGCGGAATCGAAGAGCGGCTCGAGGCCTTGGCCCACACCGGCCGGCCGCGCCGGCGTAAACGAACCTCCGAGGCCCGAGCACGAGGTCGAGGCGACAAGCAGAAGGGAGACGCTAAGGGCGGCAAATGTCTTCATAGCCTTCACGTTGTACCGCCGCGATGAGAAACCGCGATGAACCGGGTTTCCCGGCATCTTCTCAATGTTGGAAACGTCGCTTCCCGCGCGGACCAGGCCATTTTCGCCGGCGCTCGAATCATACGAGCGAAGCCTTCGATCCTGGAGGCGCGCGGCTCCCAGCCTCGGGAGCGAAACGAGTAGACGTCATCGAAACTGCAGCCCCGGTCAAGAAGCGTACGAAGGCCGTAAAAGTGTACGCGCCGCACGAGCATTTTGGAAGCCCGCTGAACGTTTGCCGCATCTGCGGTGAAAAGTACACGTACGTTCAGAAGCCGCACAGCCCGTTCCCCGAGGCGAAGACCTAGACTGCGCCCGGCCGTCTTGGCGCTTTGCGCCGCTGCGCTTTGGTCAGCGGCTGCCGCGAGCGCCGGCGCGCAGCCGCAAGCGTCCACGATCGAAGCCGTCGCCCGGGCGGCGATGGCGAAATATCACGTCAAGGCGCTCATCGTGCAGGTGCGATCCGGCGGCTCCAGCGTCTATACGCAGGCGTTCGGCGAGTCCATGAGCGGCGTCCCGGCCACCCCCGAGATGCACTTCCGCAACGGCGCGATGGCGTTCACCTACATGTCGACGCTGCTCTTGGAGTTCGTCGACCAGAACAAGGTCACGCTCGACACGAAGCTCTCCCAGTTTCGGCCCGACCTGCCCTACGCCGGCAGCATCACGCTGCGCAATCTCGCAAACATGACGTCGGGCTATGCGGATTACGTCTATCAACCCGAGGTGCTGCAGGGCGTGACGCTCGACCCGTTCCGGCAGTGGACGCCCGAGGAACTCATCCACATCGGCGTTTCGAAGCCGATGATGTTCGCGCCGGGCACCAACTGGGGATACTCGCACACGAACTACGTCATCTTGGGCGGCGTGCTCGAAAAAATTGCCGGTATGCCGCTCAACGACGCACTGCAAAAGTACCTCTTTGCGCCGTTGGGGCTTTCGCAAACCAACGGCTTCGCGACGCCCTACATCCCCGAGCCCGCGCTCCATACGTTCTCGTCGGAACGGCGAGAGACGCTCGGGGTGAAACCGGGTGCGCCGTTCTACGAAGAGGCTACGTATTGGAACCCGTCGTGGACGACGTTCGACGGAGCGGTGGAGACGACCGACATCGGCGACATGAGCGCGAGCATGGAGGCCATCGCCACCGGCAAGCTCCTTTCCGCGTCGTCGTTTAAGGCGCAGGTCGGGCCGAATCTCGCCGGCTTCGGCCATGCCGATCCGACGTGCCCGGTATGCCGCGCGAACACGGCGTCGTTCAGCTACGGGCTCGGCGTCGTCGAGCTCGGGCCGTGGATCACGCAGATCAAGTCGTTTGCCGGGTCGTCGGGGACCGTCGGGTACCTGCCGGCGCAAAAGCTCACGATCGCCGTCGTGGTTACGTACCTTCCGCAAGCCTACGACGCCGAAGGCAACAACACGGATGCGAGCGTTGCGACCTTCCGCGATCTCGCCGGCGCCCTGGCGCCGAACACGCTGCCCAATCCCTAAGAGGCCTGGGTGGATCTGCGGCCGTTCGCGCTAGAGCGCTACTTCGCCGGACACGAGTTCACGACGCGCTTCCTTCTCTGTTCGAGCGATCCCGAATCGCTCTCGATCGGCGCGCTGCTGGCCATGGAAGCGGGCGCCGGCGAGCGGTTCGCCGAGCATCGGCTGGGATACTCGGATTCGCGCGGAAACCCGGAGCTGCGGCGGACGATCGCCGCGCTGCACGAACGCGGCGACGAAGAGCTGGTGCTCGTGCACGGCGGCGCGCAAGAACCCATCTTCACCTTCATGAACGCCGCCCTGGCGGCGGGCGACGAAGTCGTCGTGCAGTTCCCCGCGTATCAGTCGCACTACTCGATCGCCGAAGCGATCGGCGCCAAGGTGGTGCGCTGGAATTCCGACCTCTCGCGGGAAGGCGCACCCGACGTCGGCGAGCTGCAGACTCTCGCCGGCAACAAGACGCGCGCCATCGTTCTGACCACGCCGAACAACCCGACGGGCTATCCGCTTAGCCGCGCGGAGCTGGACGCGGTGGTGGAGATCGCGCGCCGCTGCGGCGCGTGGCTCTTCTGCGACGAGGTCTATCGCGGGATCGAGCGCGAGGCGGAGCGCCTGCCGCACGCCTTCGACCTCTACGAACGCGGCGTTTCGCTGGGAGGGCTGGCAAAGGCGCACGGGCTGCCCGGCCTGCGCATCGGATGGGTCTGCGCGCGGGACCGCGCGCTGCTCGAGCGCATGGCGACGATCAAGGACTATCTCACCATCTGCAGCGCGGCTCCCAGCGAGTTTCTCGCAACGATCGCGCTGCGCCACGGCGAGGCGCTCTTCGATCGCGTTCGGCGCATCACGGCGGAGAATCTCGACGCGCTCGATGCATTTTTTGCACGGCACGCCGGGCTCTTCGACTGGCGCAGGCCGCGCGCGGGAACCACGGCATTTCCACGCTACCGGCCGGGGGGCAGCGCCGCCTTCTGCGAACGCCTCGCAAAGGAGGCCGGCGTGCTGCTGCTGCCCAGCGCCGCCTTCGACGCCGGCGACGAGCACGTGCGCTTCGGCTACGGACGCGTCAACCTTCCGGAAGCGGTCGCGGCTTTAGAAAACTTCCTCGCTCACTCGTAATCGGGCGCGCGGTACTCGCCGCGCCCTCGCATGAAGAACTTCGGCGGATACGGCGCCGCGATCTTTACGAACGGGCGTGGTTTCTGCGAGAAGTCGAAGCAGTCGGCGGCAGGGGAGTGCGCGCGCGCGTCGGCCCTCGCGAGCCGATTCAGACCGAAGAGATCCTCGGCAAACCGCAGAACGCTCGCCGTCTCGTACTCGACGTGCGAAACGTAGTTGCGCTTGGCGTAGGGCGAGATTACGAGCAGAGGAACGCGAAAGCCCAAGCCGTCGCGATCCCTATGCGGCGGCGGCACGTGATCGTAGAAGCCGCCCCAATCGTCCCACTGCACGAAGATGGCGGTCGAATCCCAGAACTTGCTCTTGCCCACCGTATTGACCAGCGCGGCGACCCACGAGGGGCCGTAGCCGCCGCCGCAGTTGCTGTGATCCGAGTCGCGGCAGACCGGCGTGATCCAGGTGACGTTTGCGAGCGTGCCCGCGCGCACGTCGGTTATAAACTGCCAATTCGGCGAAATGACGTCGCGCTTCCAATCGGGCCCGTAGTAAATGTGTTTGACGGCCTGGTAGCCCGACCAGATCGCTCCACCGTCGCTGGAACGGCTCCCGTACGCACTGGCGTAGAAACGCCACGTAAGCTTCGCTTTGTCGAGCTCGTCGCCCAGCGTCCGGTAGTCGAAGCACGGGTTTATCCCCGGTCCGTCGGGGTTACGGCCCTGCACGATCGTCGGAACGGTATTGTCCTTTCCGCCCCCGCAGCCCCACGTATTCAGCGGAACGTTCACGCTGGAGTCCGCTTGCGCGGCTATGACGAACTGATGCGCGACGAAGCTCTCGTCGAGCTGAGACTGGAACGCCCGGTCGGCGACGACCCACTCGCGGGCCATGTCGAAGTACGGCTTGGATTCGCCGTGCGGCACGTAGGCGTACTCCGGATCGGCTCCGCCGCCGAAATGGACTTCTTTGTCGAATCCGTCCATCCGGCAATGCGTACCGGGCAGCGTCCCCGTTCCGTCGCACGCAGCGAACATCGCTTGCGCGGAGTGATCGATCTGGTAGCGCTTCGCCAGACTTACCGGGCGCAGCTGGATCGTCTGGCCGTCGGAGCTCTTGCCGCTGGGAACCGTGTCGGCACCCGGGTAGCCCTGAAAGAGGTTATCGAAGCTCCGATTCTCCTGCACGACGTACACGACGTGCGTAATCTTGCCGGCGCCGGTCGCGTTGAGGACGTACGGCGCTCCACGTTGCATGCCCGGCAAGGACGGCTGCCAGACGGACGAACAACCGCCGGTTGCACACGACAGCATCAGCACCGCCGCGACGCGCGCGGCGCCCGGGCGCCTCACGCTACTCGTAATCCGGAGCGAAGTAATCGGCCCCAAACTGGTGCATGAAGAATTTCGCAGGCAGCGGCGCCGAGATCTTCACGAACGGGCGCGGCTTCTGCGAAAAGTCGAAGCAATCGGCCGCCGGCGACGTGGCGCGCTTGTCGGCCGCGGCGAGTTGGCTCAGCCCGAAAAGGTCTTCGGCAAAGCGCAGCACGCTCGCGGTCTCGTACTGCACGTGCGAGACGTAGTTTTTCTTCGCGTACGGCGAAATCACGAGCAGCGGCACGCGGAAGCCGAGGCCATCGCGGCCTTCGTACGGGGGAGGGACGTGGTCGTAGAGGCCGCCCCAATCGTCCCACTGCACGAAGATCGCGGTCGAGTCCCAGAACTTGCTCTTTCCGACCGCGTTGACCAGCGCCGTAACCCACGACGGTCCGTAGCCCCCGGGGCAGTTCACGTGATCGGAGTCGTCGCAGACCGGCGTGATCCAGGTGAAGTTCGCGAGCTTGCCCGCGCGCACGTCGGTGATGAACGTCCAGTTCGGCGAGACGACGTCTTTCTTCCAGTCGGGACCGCGGTAAATGTGCCTGACGGCCTGATAGCTCGACCACACCGCGCCGTCGCCGCTGGACTTGCTGCCGTACGTGCTGGCGTAGAAACGCCACGAGAGCTTCGCGCCGTCGAGTTCGTCGCCGAGGGTCTGATAGTCGTAGCAGGGGACGATGCTCGGGCCGTTGGGGTTGCGGCTTCGCGTAATGGTCGTGATGGTGTCGCCTTTCCCGCCGCTGCAGCCCCACGCGCCGTTGGGCAGATTGACGCTCCAGGCCGCCTGGGCGGCAATGATGTACTGATGCGCCACGAAGCTCTCGTCGAGCTGAGACTGGAACATCCGATCGGCCAACACCCACTCGTGCGCCATGTCGAAGTACGGCTTCGACTCTTTGTGCGGCACGTACACGTACTCGGGGTTTTGGGGGCCGCCGAACGAGAGCTCGTTGTCGAATCCGTCCATGCGGCAGTCGGTTCCGGGAAGTTTCCCGGTGCCGTTGCAGGCGGCAAACATCGCTTGTGCCGAGTGGTCGATCTCGTACTGCTTCGAGAGGCTGTAGGGCTTTAGCTTGATCGTTTGCCCCTTCGAGTTCTTGCCGTGAGAGACGGTGTCGGCGCCGGGATATCCTTCGAACATGTTGTCGAAGCTGCGATTCTCTTGGACGATATACACGACGTGCGTGATCTTGCCGGCGCCGGTCGAGCCGAGCGCCTGCAGCGCCGCGCCGCTTTGCATGTACGGCAGCGCAGACGAACCGCGCAGCGAGCAGCCGGCGAGCGCGACGGCGGCCACCGCCGCCGTCAAACGGTTATTCATAATCCGGAGCCTCGTATTCGGCGTGCTGGTGCATGAAGAACTTCGGAGGCAACGGCGCCGAGATCTTCACGAACGGGCGCGGCTTCTGCGAAAAGTCGAAGCAATCGGCCGCCGGCGACGTGGCGCGCTTGTCGGCCGCGGCGAGTTGGCTCAGCCCGAAAAGGTCTTCGGCAAAGCGCAGCACGCCCGCGGTCTCGTACTGCACGTGCGAGACGTAGCCTTTCTTCGCGTACGGCGAGATCACGAGCAGCGGCACGCGGAAGCCGAGGCCGTCGCGGCCTTTATACGGAGGAGGGACGTGGTCGTAGAGGCCGCCCCAGTCGTCCCACTGCACGAAGATCGCGGTCGAGTCCCAGAACTTGCTCTTTCCGACCGCGTTGACCAGCGCCGTAACCCACGACGGTCCGTAGCCGTAGCCGCAGCTCACGTGATCGGAGTCGTCGCAAAGCGGCGTGATCCAGGTGAAGTTCGCGAGCTTGCCCGCGCGCACGTCGGTGATGAACTTCCAGTTCGGCGAGACGACGTACTTCCAGTCGGGCCCCTCGTACACGTGCTTGACGGCCTGGTAGCTCGACCACACCGCGCCGTCGCCGCTCGACTTGCTGCCGTACGTGCTGGCGTAGAAACGCCACGAGAGCTTCGCGTTGTCGAGCTCGTCGCCGAGGGTCTGATAGTCGTAGCACGGGACGATGGCCGGGCCGTTAGGGTTGCGGTTTCGCGTGATCGTCGCAATGCTGTCGGTCGGCCCTCCGCTGCATCCCCAGGCTCCCGACGGCAGATCCACGCTCCATGCGGCTTGGGCGGCAATGATGTATTGATGCGCGGCAAAGCTCAGGTCGAGCTGCGACTGGAACATGCGGTCGGCCAACACCCATTGATGCGCCATGTCGAAGTACGGCTTCGAGTCTTTGTGCGGCACGTAGACGTACGCCCGGTTCGGCGGCCCGCCGAGGCCTTGTTCGAGGTCGAAGCCGTCCATGCGGCAATCCGTTCCGGGAAGCTTTCCCGTTCCGTCGCATGCGGCGAACATCGCCCCCGCGGAATGGGAGATGATGTAGACGTCCGAGAGCGGCTCCGGCCGCAGTTCGATCGTTTGCCCCTTCGAGTTCTTGCCGCTGGAAACGGTATCCGCGCCGGGATACCCTTGAAAGAGGTTGTCGAACGAGCGGTTCTCCTGCACGATGTAGACGACGTGCTTGATCTTGCCGGCGCCGGTCGAGCCGAGCGCCTGCAGGGCCGCGCCGCGTTGCATGTACGGCAGCGAGGGCTGCGGGCCGATCGAACAGCCCGCGATCAAGGATGCCGCGGACAGCAATGCGGAAACGCGGGCGGCGTAAAGTCGCTTGGATCCCGCTGCGTTCATTGTTCGTCGGGTATGCGGTAGTCGTTGGGCTGCTGCAGGAAGAACGCCGGGCCCTGCGGGGATTTGATCGGCACGAACTTGCGCGGTTTCTGCGAAAAATCGAAGAAGTCGCCGGCCGGCGATGCGGCTCGCGCGTCGGCTGCCGAAAGCTGACCCAGGCCGAAGAGGTCTTCGGCGAAGCGCAGGACGCTCGCCGTCTCGTACTGTGCGTGCGAGACGTAGCCGCTCTTTGCATAGGCGGAGATGGCCAGGAGCGGCACGCGGAATCCCAGGCCGTCGTAGTCCTCGTAGGGCGGCGGCACGCGATCGTACAGGCCCCCCCAGTCGTCCCACTGCACGAAGACGACCGTGTTCTTCCAAAACTTGCTCTCGCCCACCGCGTTCACCAGCGACGCGACCCAGGACGGCCCGTAGCCGCCGCCGCACGAAACGTGGTCGGAGTTCTCGCAAAGCGGCGTGATCCAGGTAAAGCTCGCCAACTGACCGGCCGCAACGTCGGTGAGAAACTGCTTCTGAGGAACGATGACGTCTTTCTTCCAGTCGGGTCCGTTGAAGATGTGCTTCACCGCCTGATACGACGACCAGAATCCGCTGATGTCGAAGCCGTTGTACTGACTGGTGTAGAAGCGCCACGGCAGGCCCGCGTCGTCCAACTCGTCGCCGAGCGTTTTATAGTTGAAGCAAGGTTTCTGACTCGCGCCATACTTGCGCTGCGCCGTGATGGTGCGGACGGAATCTCCCGGCTGGCCGCCGCAGCCCCAGCCCAGGGGCGGAACGTCAACGCTGGATTTCGCCTGCGCCGCGATGATGTACTGGTGAGCGACGAAGCTCTCGTCGAGCTGCGATTGAAACATGCGATCGGCCAGAACCCACTCGCGCGCCATGTCCCAATACGGCTTGGACTCCGAGCGAGGCACGTAGACGTACTGCGGATTCGCCGGGCCGCCTTGCGCGCGTTCCTTGTCGAACGCATCCATCCGGCACTTCGTCCCGGGGAGCTTGCCGGTTCCATCGCACGCGGCGAACATCGCTTTGGCGGAATGGTCTATTTCGTATTGGGTCGCGAGACTGACCGGAGTCAGCTTGATGCTCTTTCCCTTCGAGTCTTTGCCGCTGGAGACCGTATCCGCTCCCGGATAGCCTTCGAAAAGATTGTTGAAGCTGCGGTTCTCCTGCACGATGAAGACGACGTGCGCGATCTTGCCCGCGCCGGTTGAAGCGAGGGCGCGCAAGGCCGAGCCGTTCTGCATGTACGGCACGGCAGGCTGGGAGCCCATGGAACAACCCGCCGCCAGCCATGCGAGCAGCAGAGATGCCGCAGCCTGCGGAACACGGAATCCTTTCATCACGTTCCTATTCGTCGTCGGGAGCCAAGTCGTCGCCGGGCAGCCGGCGCATGAAGAACTTCGGCGGCAGCGGCGCCTGGATCTGCACGAACGGACGCGGCTTCTGCGAAAAGTCGAAACAATCGCCCGCGGGAGAGTTGGCGCGCTTGTCTGCCTGCGCGAGCCGGCCGAGCCCGAAGAGATCCTCGGCGAAGCGCAGGACGCTCGCGGTTTCGTACTGCACGTGCGTCACGTAATTTTGTTTTGCGTACGGCGAGATGACGAGAAGCGGTACGCGAAAGCCGAGGCCGTCGCGGTCTTCGTACGGCGGCGGAACGTGATCGTAGAGGCCGCCCCAATCGTCCCACTGCACGAAAATAGCCGTCGTGTTCCAGAACTTGCTCTTGCCGACCGTGTTTACCAGCGCCGAAACCCACGACGGCCCGTACCCCCTGCCGCAGTTCGTGTGATCGGAGTCGGCGCAGACCGGTGTGATCCACGTGAAGTTGGCGAGCTTCCCGGCGCGCACGTCGGTGATGAACTTCCAATTCGGCGAGACGACGTACTTCCAATCCGGCCCGTAGCGAATGTGCCTGATGGAACGGTAGCTCGACCACACCGAGCCGCCGCCGCTCGAGCCGCTGCCGAACTGGCTGGCGTAGAAGCGCCACGAGAGCTTTGCCTTGTCGAGCTCGTCGCCGAGCGTCCGGTAGTCGTAGCACGGTTTGATGCTGGGGCCATAGGCGTTGCGGTTTTTTGTGATGGTGGCGACGGTGTTGTCCTTCCCGCCGCCGCAGGCCCATACGCGCGTCGGCAAATCTACGCTCCAGGCCGCTTGGGCGGCAATCGCGTACTGATGCGCGACGTAGCTCTCGTCGAGCTGCGATTGGAACATGCGGTCGGCCAGCACCCATTCGTGCGCCATGTCGAAGTACGGTTTGGACTCCTTGTGGGGCACGTACACGTACGCGGCATTGGGCGGGCCGCCAAAAAATGCTTCGTTGTTGAAGCCGTCCATGCGGCAATCCGTGCCCGGCAGCCACGGGTTCCCGTCGCACGCCGCAAACATCGCCAGGGCCGAGTGATCTACGTCGTACCGGTCCGCGAGACTCGTGGGCCGCAGCTTGATCGTTTGTCCGTACGAGTTCTTGCCCCTAGAAACCGTGTCGGCGCCGGGATAGCCCTGGAAAAGAGCGTCGAAGCTGCGATTCTCCTGCACGATGTAGACGACGTGCGTTATCTTGCCCGCGCCAGTCGAATCGAGCGCGCGCAGCGCGATGCCGTTCTGCATGTATGGCAAGGAAGGCTGCGCGCCGAACGCGCAGCCCGCCAGCGCTATAACGGAGGCTAGCGAGCCCGAGAACGAACGCTTGTTCACGGTGGCTCCGCTATACCCGTTTGGCGCGCGATCTTCCTGGTTCGCGAGCGAGCCGAACAATCGAGGTCGCGGCGGGCATCGGGAGGAACCCAACGTAACGCTTCGGACGTTCCCACGAGAGAGGAGCATTGGTGAACGAATCCTTGGGGCTCGCCAACCAAGCCGGGGCGCACAGCCAGCCGGCCGCTTTCGCGCGCTCGCTCGGGCTCCTTGCCGCGGCGCTCGCGATCGCCGGCTGCGCGGGCAGCGCCGGTGCGCCGAGCGTGCCCGCCGTCGCATTAGCGACGGGCCGCGCAGCAACGAGCCCGATCCGGCACGTCGTCTTCATCATTCAGGAAAATCGTTCGTTCAACAATCTCTTCATGGGCTATCCCAAAGCGACGACGGCGACGTACGGCTACGACACGAACGGCCGCAAGATCCGCCTCCACTCCGTACCGTTGGGCACGGTGTGGGACATCGATCACTCTTCAACCGCGTTCTTTGCGGCGTGCGACGGGCAAGGAAAGCTGCCTGGAACCGACTGTAAGATGGACGGCTGGAACAACGAGCGCGCCGGCCAGGCTCCGCGAAACCCCGCGTATGCGTACGTGCTGCGATCGGAGATCGTGCCCTATTGGAAAATCGCGCAGCGTTACGTGCTGGCCGATCGCACGTTCGCATCCAACCTCGACGGAAGCTTCATCGCGCACCAGTACGCCGTCGCGGCGTACGCAAGCCGCGCGGTGGACTATGCCGTGTCGTGGTGGGGATGCGAACGCGTAAAAGGCGATACCGTCGCGACGCTGCTGGCGAAGCGCACCTACGGTCCGAGCATTCGCGCGTGTTTCGAGAATCCGACGATCGCCGGCGAAGCCGACGCGGCCGGCGTGAGCTGGCGCTTCTACGCCGGCTACCATAAGGGTGACGGGGGCCTTTGGTCGTCGTACCAGGCCAACCGCAAAATCTTCTACGGCCCCGATTGGGACGCCGACGTCATCAGCCCGCCCGCACAGTTCCTCACCGACGTCGGCAACGGGCAGCTCGCAAACGTCACCTGGATCACGCCCACCTACGAAAACTCCGACCATCCCGGCTTGCTTGGGAACACGGGCCCGGCTTGGGTGGCGTCGCTGGTCAACGCGATCGGCGAGAGCAAATTCTGGAACTCCACAGCCATTTTCATCATGTGGGACGACTGGGGCGGATGGTTCGATCCCGTGAAACCGGTCTACGAGGATTACGACGGCCTGGGCTTCCGCGTGCCGCTGCTGATGGTGTCGCCGTACGCCAAGCGAGGCTACGTGACGCACGTGCAGTACGAAACGTCGAGCGTCCTGCGCTTTATCGAAGACAACTTCGATCTGCCGCAGATGGCAGCCAGCGACGCCCGCGCGCGCGACCCCGCGACCGACGCGTTCGATTTCAAACAGAAGCCGCGAGCGTTCGAAAGAATACCCGGCGGTAAGCCGGCACTCTACTGGATGTTGCAGCCCCGCGCTTCCCGCGCGCCCGGCGTGCCCACGACGATCATCGGAGACGACTAAGGGGCCCGGCAGATGCCGGGCCCCTTTTCCTTACCAGGTTTAAGCTAGAGTTACTGGGTCGCGATCCCGATGGGAAGCGGCAGGTACACGCAGCCGTAGGTCGGGCTGCAAGCGCTCAGCATGCCTTCGTATTTGTATTTGCCCTTGCTGCTCTTGACTTTCTTCTTTTCGCTGATCGTCAGGACGCTCGGGTTGCCGGGGTTCGGGCTCCAGGACGAAGCAAGCTTCTTATACTTCTTGCCCTTGATCGTCGTGATGGGGAGCGCCCAGGTCCACGTGCCCGGGTACGGCGAGGCGCACGAGCCGGTGCTGCTGATGCACCACTCTTGCGTGAACGGGGTGGCCTTCGATACGGTCACGCACTCGTAGAACGCCGAGTAGTTGCATGACTGCTGCGTGGGGTTCATGGCGATGATCTTCAGGTTGCTCTTGTGGCCCATCGAGGACACCGACTGCGAGCCGCCGGTGGGCAGTGAGCCGCCGCCGGAACATGCCGACAGAACGAGGCTCGCTGCGAGCGCGGTGCTCGCACAAATGAGGCTAAAACGCACGTTGTAAACTCCTTACATAGCTCTGCTTAGTTTGAGACTCAACGCCGACCGGGCGGTCGGGCGCTGTCAGGCGGATGCGACAAAAGAGGCGCTTCCCCTTTCGGGGCACCTTCTTTGATGCGGCCCCCGCCAATCGGGCCTACGTAGGCGGGGGGCAGGTTGCCTTGCCTACCCCTCAGGCCCGCGCGGAGCCTAGACGGTCGGAACGGCCACGAAGCCGTGCTGTATCCCGCTCGAGTCTACGAAGTAGCCGCAGATGTCGTCGCTGTCGTTGACGCCGGTGATCACGGTGCCGCTCGCGGCATTCGGCTCGTCAATCGACTGCCATACCTGCTGACCCAACGTTTTCGTCGGGTTCGACATGATGAAGCCGTGCTTCGTGCCGCCCGCGGAGTTCTGGTAGTACCCGACGATCTGGTCGGCGGTGTTGACGCCCAGCGCCTTAGTTACCGCGGCGTTCGGGTACGAAAGCGTGTAGTAGCTGCCCGCGCGCTCGAAGAACGCGACGGTGCCGGAGGGAAGCGTTTCCCATCCCGTGACGTGGTTGAGCGTATTGATCCCGGTCCCGGCGGCGTTCGTCGCACCGGGCGTCTTGAGGTTCGTGAACTGCTCCGTCGGAATGTTGACCAAGACGGCCGCGTTGTTGCCGGTGGTCGTCGTGTACGTGCCGACGCCGTACGCCGCATTGTTCACGCCGAGTATCTCGGTGAGCGTGCTGCTGCCCTTAGCGCCTTTACGGTCTTTGAAGATCGTCCATATCCCGTTGATGTAGACGAAGGCCCAGTTGCCGGCGAGCTGCGGCGGATGCACGACGTAACCCGCGACGATCAAGTTGCTCACGTTGCTCGACAGGCTCGTTACGAACGTAGCCTGCGCGCCCGTGTACTTCAAGTTGGTGAACGTGCCGTATGGGCTCGACGACGTGTAGCCCACGTTTGGATCGCTGACCGAGCCGGACCCGATCTCGCCGGCGATCTGGCGCGTTGCGTTGATGCCGGTTACTTCGTTGACGGTCGAAGCGGGATCGTCCACCGTCGTAAACGTGAAGGAGATCTGCGAGCGCTTCGACGCGTCGCCGCCGAGCGTTGCGCCTGCCGGCTGGGCGGGCACGACCCCCGGCGAGGACGAGGACGGCGATCCGCTGCATGCCGACACGACGAGACTGCACGCAACGATCGCCGCCGCAAATCCTACAAGTCGCATACAGGTCTCCTTCTTTTCTATCAACCGGCTGCGTCGCGCGCCTACGGCGTCGCGACGAACCCGTGCTGAACGTTGTTGGCGTCTATGTAATAGCCGCAGATGTCGTGGTGATTGTTGATGCCCGTGACCCACGTACCGTGAGCGGCGTTGGGATCGTCGATCGTCTGCCAAACCTGCGCCGTGCCACCCTTGTTGGGCCCGATCAGAAGGAAGCCGTGCCAGCCGCCGGATGCGTCCTCGTAGTACCCGACCACTTGGTCCGACCAGTTCAGACTGGTAGCGTACGTGGCTTGCGCGCCGGGATACCAGAACTGGTAGTACGTGCCGGCCTTGAGGAAGAAGCCTCGAATGCCGTTGGACGTCTGCTGCCAGCCGGAGATGTCGTTCTTACCGTTGATGCCTGTTGCGGCCGCGTTGCCGCCGCCGGGCGGGCTCAGCTTCGTGAACGCTTCCGACAGTATGTCGAGCTCGAACGGCATTTGAATGCCCGAGGAGTTCGTGTAGAAGCCGACGGCGTAGTCGGAATCGTTGATGCCCAGGATCTCGGTGACGGCGTCGTTGCCGGTGCCCTCGTTGGGGTCGGTCAGGAGCGTCCAGATGCCGTTGGTTCTGACGAAAGCCAAGATGCCGTTCTGGCTCGTGGGGTCTATCACGTAGCCCGCGATGATGCGGTTGCTCGAAAGACTCGTGGCATACGTTCCCTGAGAACCGTTATAATTGATGCCCGTGAACTTCGTGTACGGCGGCTGCGAGGTATAGCTTCTATAAATGTTGCTGCTTTGACCGCCGCCGTAAACGCCGACGATCTTGCTGAGCTGATTGATGCCCGTCACCGCGTTGACGCCCGAGTTGGGATCGTCCACCGTCTGGAACTTGAACGGTATCGGCGACGGCGTCGCCGAGGTGGACGCATGCGGTTTGAAACTCTGCGCCTGCGGCAGCAACGCGCTCGTAGACGCCGGGGCCGATCCCGGCCCGCTGCATGCCGAAACGACGAGGCCGAAGATGCCGACGGCCAACGCGGCCGACGCGCAGAGCGACGATTTCGAGAGTCCTTTTACGTTGCCGGGAATGAGCCGCACAGTAGTCTCCTTCGTTGATGCGCCACGCGCATCGTGGCATCCAATTAAATCGGATTACCATCACATACTTGCGACCGCTGCGGAGACGGTCACGGTCCCCGTCGCAGTCGCGGATGTACATCATTGCACCGGTCGCAGCGGCTTTCAAGACGTCATGGTCGTATAGGCCACGACTCTAACTCAACGTCGCCGTTTTGTTAACGCGTTAACGCCTCAGCGCCTCAGGGATCCTCGACGCCGGGACCGACGGTGGGAGCCGGGACGAAGGGCGGGGCCTTGATCGCTTTGAAGGTGCGGGCCTTTTGCGTGAAATCGAACGCGTCCATCAAGTCGTCGGCCCGCTGATCGCTCGCGTGCAGGGCGCCCTTGGGGATGCCGAACGTCTCTTCGGTGTAGGCCAGGATGCTGCCGAACTCATGCTGCACCTTGGAGACGTAGCCGCGGCGCGCATACGGCGAGATCACGATCAACGGGACGCGGAAGCCGAGCTCGTAGTGGTTCTTCATCGGCGGGGCCACGTGATCGTACCATCCGCCCCAGTCGTCCCACGTAACGATGACGGTCGTGTTCTGCCAATACTTGCTTTGCCCGATCGCGTTGACGATCGCGGCGACCCACACGGGCCCCTTGTTCGTGCTTCCGGTTCCCGCGTGATCGGACCACGGATGCGCGGGCATCACCCACGTCACGCCTGCAAGCTTACCGCTTGCGATGTCGGCGAGAACCGTCTGCGGCGGCGTGATCACGTTAGCGTAGCCGGCGCCCTGACGCACGTGCTTGATCGCGTCGAAGGCATGCCACAATCCCGCGCCGAGGTCTTGCTGGTAGTACTTCCACGAAACGCCCTTATTGTCGAGGAAGTCGGTGAGCACCGGACGATCGAAGCACGGATACGGGCTCGGGCCGGCCGAGCCGTCCTTCGGACTGATCGTGGACACGGTGGTCTTGCTCGGGGAGTCGCAGCCGCCGACTTTGCCGTTCACGGTGCCGTTGGGATTGTCTTTGACGAGATACGGCGCGATCGCCGAATCGCCCGCGGTTCCGCTAACCATATAGAGATGCGCCGGAAAGCTGGGGCCTTGGTTGCTCTGGAACATTCGGTCGCCAAAGACGTACTGGCTAGCCATGTCGCGATAGGGCTGCGCTTCCGACGCGGGCGCGTATCCGAAGGGCCGCAAATGGTTCTGCTGGGTTTGGCCGACGTCGAAGCCGTCCATCTTGCCGTTGTCGTAATCCTTTACGAAGCCGTCGTGATTGTGATTGAGGTCGTAACCGGCGGCGAGCGAGACCTGGTGCAGCGGCACGACGTTGCCCTGCGAATCCAGGCCGGTCGTCGCGATGTCGGCGCCGGGAAGACCTTGGAAAAGATAGTCCGGCGTGCGATTCTCCTGAAACACGATCACGACGTGCTGGATGGGCGTGGGCAGGGCGGCTTGGCCTATTCCATATTGAGCCGAGCCGGCGCCGCGCGCCGCGCTTTGCGGCACCGGCGCCATAAACGACTGCCCGCCGCCGCAAGAGGCTAGCGTCGCGACCAGCACGGCGCACGTCGCGCCCGCGGAGATGCGCTGCCGCGGCGAAGCCGATGATTCGTGATGGTTAAGCATGTTAGGCACTCCTCAACAAAAGGTCGCAAACGGTCGGCGCGCCGGGCGTTGCGTCTCGCCCGACGCGCCTTACCATAAGCCTACGCATCGCGGAAGAACCGTTGAGGAAAACTGCCTCCACGTTTCCTCAACAAACTCGGAATGCGGCGACGCCACGCGCACCCTTCCCAACATCTTCACAGCATCTCCACATCTCAATCACACGGCTTCGCCCTTCGTGGGGTAGGATTGAGCAATGAGAGCGGAGCCTCGCAGTCCACGGCTGCGTCACGTCGTCGGCATCGCCGTGCTGCCGATTATCTTCATTCTGCCCATCGTCGTCGTGCTGCTGCTGCGCCTCTCTGCGGCGCACGCCTCGGAAGCGATCGAAGAGAGCGCCGACACCGTCATCAGCGAGACGCACGTCGTCAGCGAGAACATCTTCGGAGCGCAGGCCGCGCTTCGCGGCTACCAGCTCACGCACGACGCCGCATTCCGCCAATCATTTTCATCGAAGACGCGCCGCGTCGAGGCGGCGCTCGCATCCATACGCAGCGAGGCGTCCGGCGATCCCGCGATGACCCAACGGGTAGCGACCTTGTCGCAGCACGTAGGCGGGTGGCTCCAGTATGCAGGCGGCGTGATGTCGAGCACCGATGCGCCGCGCGACGGCGCTCTGGTAAGCGTGGCCGAAGAGAAACAGATGTCCCTGGTCGCCAGGGATGCCGCCGCGATACTCGCGGCGGCATCCGCCGAGCGCGGGACGATCATCTCGCGTGCCGAAGACTCGATACGATCCACGCTTTTCATCGTAGTCACGTGCGCGCTTCTCGCGGCGCTGGCCACAGGCTTCTCGGTGCGCCGCGTGCTCGTGCTGACCGAGTGCGAACAGCAGGCCGCCCGCGAGCGGGCGCGTCTCGAAGACGCGCGAAGGCGAACCGCGGAGCTGGAGCGCGAGAACGTTCGAATCCGTTCCGCAGACAAGTCGAAGAGCGACTACCTCGCGACGATGTCGCACGAGCTGCGGACGCCGCTCACCGCGATGCTCGGGTTCAGCGAAATCATCCGCGACGGGAAGGTCGGGCCGATTACGGCGGAACAGGGAGAGTGCCTCGACCACATCCTGAAAAGCGGCCGTCATCTCGTAGAACTGGTCGGAAGCGTTCTCGATCTGGCGAAGGCCGAGGCGGGGAAATTGGACGTCGCGGCGGTCGTCACCGATCCTCGCCTTCCGGCGCGCGACGTGGTTGACGGCATGCGCGAACTTGCCATGCGCAAATCCATCAGGCTCGATCTCGACGTGTCTGGAGCGCCGCAGCAGGCCATCATCGACCCCGCGAGACTACGGCAAATTCTCTACAACTATCTGTCGAACGCGATTAAGTTCACGCCGCGGGGCGGCTCGATTGCGGTCCGCATCCTCGCCGAGGGCCGCGAGGGTTTCCGGGTTGAAGTTTCGGACAGTGGGATCGGCATAGACGCAGCCGACGCCGGCAGCCTCTTCAAAGAATTCCAACAGATCGACCTGTCTGCGAGAGGTGCGCAAATGGGCACCGGCTTGGGCCTCGCCGTAACCAAGCGCATCACCGAAGCGATGGGCGGGCACGTCGGCGTAACCAGCGCGCTCGGCAAGGGAAGCACGTTCTTTGCCGCGTTCCCGCAGGCCGTCGCGGCCGCCGTGCCGGACGCCGCGCGAGCGGAGGCCGGCGTTGCGTAAGCGCATACTGGTTGTGGACGACAATCTCGCCAACCTGCGGCTGTTCGAGCTGCTCCTGCGCGCCGACTACGCCGTCGAGACCGCGACGACCGCCGAGGACGCGCTCGCCGCCGTAGGCCGCGGCCGGCCCGACCTCATCCTGCTGGACGTGCAGCTTCCCGGCACCGACGGGCTCACGCTGGCACGCCTGCTTCGCGCGGACCGCTCGAACGCGACGATGCCCATCGTGGCGGTGACGGCTTACACGATGCTCGAAGATCGCTGCCGCGCCTTCGACGCCGGCTGCGACGGGTTCATTACAAAACCCATCAACACGCGAACGTTTACCTCTACGATAGAACGCCATTTGGCGGAAGCGCCGTGACGGCGCAGGCGAAAGTGCTGATCGTTGACGACGATCCCACGATCGAGAAGATCCTGCGCCCGTACTTGGCCGGCGAGCGCTTTACGGCGCTGACCGCCGGCAACGCCGACGAAGCCGCCGCGGTAATCGAGCGAGAGCGGCCCGACGTCATCCTGCTCGATCTGACGATGCCGGGGAAGAGCGGGCTCGATCTGCTGCACTCGCTGCGCGGCCGCACCGACACGTTTGTTATCGTGCTCACGGGGCGGGCACACGAACTGGACCGCATCGTCGGCCTCGAACTCGGCGCCGACGATTACGTCACGAAGCCCTTCAGTCCGCGCGAGGTTATTTCGCGCATAAAGGCCGTCTTGCGCCGCCGCGCGCCGGAGCGGGGGCCGGACGCCGACGGAGAAGGCCGCATACTCGCCGGCGATCTGTGCCTCAACCTGCGCGAACGGCTGGTAAGCGTCAGCGGAACTGAAGTTGCGCTCACGCCGACCGAGTTCCGGATTCTCGAAGTGCTTGCGTCGGAGCCCGGGCGCGCGTTTTCGCGCGCCGAACTGCTCGACCGCGTGAACGCGGACTCCCTCGACGTCGCCGAACGCACGCTCGACAGTCACGTCGCACATCTGCGGCAGAAGATAGAGCCGGGAAGAGCCCGCCCGCAATACGTGCTGACCGTGTTCGGCTTCGGCTACAAGTTCAACCGGACGCCCGAACGCGTCACCACGTAACCCCAGGTATTACGCCGGAGGCCCGATCAGGATCCAGGTCTTTCCTTTGTAGCTTTGGACCAAGACGACGATTCCGTTCGCTCCGCTTCCCACGAGAAACGCATCTTCGGTGTTCTCCATGCCCGGCTGCTGCATTTCGCTGGCGCCCTTGAGATGCGTCTGATACCAGGCCTTTACCTTAGCAAAGTCGTCCGGCGTGGAATACGCCTTGACCGATGCCGGAGGCGTCTTCATGCCGACGCCCTGCGGGCGCGTGCCCGCCACGGCGCCGGGATAGACTGGAGCCGTCGTGGCTGCCAAGACGCCGGCCGTCGCAAAAGCGACGAGCAGCATCGTAGAAAATATACTGCGCATGGCGTTCTCCTTCATCTATCCCCGTCGTCCTCCTCTATGCTGATCGGCACGGACTCGAACGCCGTCGAAAGGACGACGAGCGTCACGATATGCACAGCCGCCGGCTCGAGATGGTTGAGGAGCTCCTCCAAATGCTTCACGTCGCGCAGCACCGCGCGCGCGATGAACGAGAATTCGCCCGTCACGCGGTAACAGCCGAGGATTTCGGGCCGCTGGGACGCGATCTTCACAAAGCGCGCGTCGGGACCGTTTGGGCGCGCCAACACGAACGCCATGACCGGCAAGCCGACCTTTGCCGGCGAGAGCCGCGCGTGGTAGCCTTCGATGATGCCCGCGTGCTCGAGCCGCCGGATTCGCTCGGCGATGCTCGTTGCCGAAAGCCCGATCGCCTTGCCGATCTCCGCAAACGACTCGCGCCCGTTTTCTTGCAGCCTGCGCGCGATGGAGCAATCTATGCGATCCAGGGCGTGAAAACGTGGGGCTTCCGGCAACGATTCCTCCCATTTCAAGGCGCGGAAAGGCTTTTTCGTTGTGCCCGCCCTGTCCCCCGGTCGCCGGCTGATGGTAGGCTGTAGGCATGTCCACGATTGACTGCACGCTCGTCACCTGCGAGGGCGTTCCGGCACTCGACCCCGACGATCGCATGCTCGCAGAGGAGCTTCGCGAGCGCGGTCTGAGCGTTTCGGTGGAGATCTGGAGCGATCCGCGGGCGGATTGGGCCGCAAGCCGCCTCTGCATCCTGCGCTCGACGTGGGACTATCACAGCCGCTGTCACGACTTCCTGCGCTGGGTTGACGACGCCGCCGCGCTGACGACGATTCGAAACGACCCGAACCTGCTGCGCTGGAACGCACACAAGTCGTATCTTCGCGACCTCGAACGGCGCGGCGTTCCGGTCGTCCCGACCGCGTGGCTGGCGCAAGGCGAGGACGCGCGGCTGACGGAGGTCTTCGAACGCTGCGGGCGGCGCGACGTCGTGGTCAAGCCGGCGCGCGGCGCCGCGGCGCAAGACGTCATCCGCGTGCGCGCCGAGCCCGCGTCGCTGGCGGCGGGGCAGGCGCACCTGGATCGCTTGGTGCAAACGCAGGACGTTCTCGTGCAGCCGTATCTGCCGGCGGTCGTCACGTACGGCGAACGCGCCCTCATCTTCTTCCGCGGCGCGTACTCGCACGCGGTTGCCAAGGCGCCGTTCGATACGGTTCTCGCCATCAGTTACGCGAGCTCGCCTCGCGTAGAGGCCACGGATGACGAGGTCGAGGTCGCAACCAAGGCCGTCGCGGCCATACCGGGGGACTGGCTCTACGCGCGCGTGGACCTGCTGCGCGACGACGCGGGAACCGTGCTCGTGAGCGAGCTGGAGCTCATCGAGCCCGCGCTCTACCTCGGCGTGCACGAGCCGGCGCGAGCGACGTTCGCCGACGCCATCGAGCGGGAACTGGGCGCGGTTCCTACTTCGCCAGGCTGATCGTCGCGCCGACCGGGGCGACTTCGCCCGAAATCGTATTCGTCGGCGAGCCGCCGGCGGGATAGGCCCAGAACAGCGTGTTCTGACCGTTTTGGTCGGGCCCGATCACCGATTTCGCCTCGACGTGCTTCTTGCCGACGCCCGGAATCCAGAACTGCGACACCTGCTTGGAGCCGCCCAGCAGCGTGTAGCCGATTTCCGTTCCGGCGGATCCGCTTATGGAAAACTGGTAGATCGTGCTCGTGAAACCGTGCTTTACCGCGACCTGGTCGCCGACGGCCATGTACTTGCCGTCCCACTGAACGCCGCCCGGCAGATAGATCGTCTGGCCCAACGAGACGTCTTTGAACGAAGTGCCGCCTTTCGGAAGCTCGGCAAATCCGAAGTTGCTGGCGTCGCTCAGCCCGTCCACGAAGAGATTGCCTTTATCGTCGTAGCCGCAATAGTAGTAGTAGTGGATGTTCGCGTCGGTATAGAACGCGGGCGACCCCGTTCCGTTTTTGTAGACCGAAACGCCGCCCGCGCCTTCGGTCGCACCCCAGAAGTTCGTCACGGCCAAATTCCCGGTCTTTACGTCAACCGAGCACCCGTTCACGTTTCCGTTGTCGTTGACCAAGTTCTGGAGCGGGCTCGTCGCGCCGTGCGCGTATTCGGTGATCTGATGCACGCCGCCGCTCGTGTCGTTGACGACGTACACGTCGCCGGCCTTGTCGACGCAGAGGCCTTCGGGGTTGAAGAAGCCGGTCAGCATGCCCACCAGCTTGTACCCGTGCCCGTAGGTATAGATGTCTACCACTTGTCCGAGCAGATCGGAGATGTAGAGCAGGTTCTGCTTCTTGGCTTCGGGCGCCATCCACGATCGCGCGCGGTCCGCATGCGAGACGGCGCTGCCGGCGGCAGGCTGCGGCGCGACACCTGCGCTCGAGCACCCCGCCAGGAACGCCGCGGCGAGTGTAATTCCCAAGGCCGACCGGTAAACGCGCATGGCACCCTCGTCTCGAGCGAAGATCGTTTGCCCCATCGTAGCACCGCGAGCGGGCCCGTTACAGACGCAACGTAGCCTGCCGCCGCGGCTTCCCGCAGGAAACCAAGGGAAAGACGCGATATGGCCGGTCAAAACGTTTGCGCGACACGCGACGGAGGAGAGCAAGCATGAAGCTTGTCGAGAGCATCGACCCGGAGACCCTGCGCGGCGAGCGCCTCGTGGCCGAATCGAACGAGTTTGCGATCTACGACGTCGGCAACGACTCGTACACGCTCGTCCACCGGCACGAAGGCGTCAAATGGCAGGGCATCACGATCTCCGGCGACGGGCTCTTCCGTTTCGCGGAACTCCTCTCGATGGCCAGCCGCGCACTCTACCGCGACGTCGCAAGCGAACTTTCGAGGAGCCGAAGCCGATGAACATTGTTACGTTTTTGCAGTTTTGCATTGGGCGTCTGCGCCGCGGCTGCGGTGCCGGCGGCCTGCAGCTACTCGCACGCTGCCGGCGGCGGCACGCTGCCGGTGACGGCGCGAGCGGCGGGGTTCGAGGCTCGCCCGGCGGCGGCCACGGAGCAGGTGCTCTACAGCTTCTCGGGCGGCACCGACGGCGGCAATGCCGCGACCGGACTGGCCGCGGACCGGCACGGCAACATCTACGGCACGACGGTCGTCGGCGGAGCGTACACGTGCGGCACGGTTTTCAAACTCACGCCGCAGTCGAGCCCGCCGTGGCCCGAGACGGTGCTCTATAATTTCGATTGCTACGCGACGGGGAAGAGCCCGCACGGCGGCGTGACGCTCGACCGGCGGGGGAACCTCTACGGCACCACCGTTGCGGGAGGCTCCGGCGGGGCGTGCGCCAGCGACGGCTGCGGCGTCGTGTTTCAATTAACGCGGAGCGCCGAGAACGTGCTCCACAGTTTTACCGCGGGCAGCGACGGTTTCGGCCCGGGCGGCGCCGTCACGTTCGATCCGGCTGGCCGGATGTACGGCACGACTCCCGACGGCGGCGCCTACTCCGAAGGCGTCGTGTACGTCGTCTCCCGCGCCGGAAGGCAGTGGCACGAACGCGTCGTCCACGCGTTCAGCGGCGGCCAAGACGGCGGCATCGGATCGCTCGGATCGCTCATGCTCGATGCATCGGGGACCCTCTACGGCGTTACGGAACTCGGCGGCGCCAACGGCGACGGCATCGTATACGCACTGTCGCCGAAATCGAGGACGCTGACGACGCTCTACGCCTTCAAGGGTGCGCCCGATGCATCTTCGCCGTACGGCGGCCTCGTAGCCGACTCGTCGGGCAACCTGTACGGAACCACCTACTACGGCGGCGCACACGGCTTGGGCACCGTGTTCGAACTGACGAAGACCGCAAGCGGCTATCACGAGCGCGTTCTGCATAGTTTCGGCGGCGGCCAAGACGGAAGCTCGTCCACCAGCACGCTCGTGCTCGCAAAATCCGGCGAACTCTACGGCACGACGTCGGGCGGCGGCGGCACGTGCGACTGCGGCACGATCTTCGCCGTCAACGCGCGCACCGGAAAGGAACGCGTGCTCCATCGGTTCGGCGGCGGCACGGACGGCGCGTACTCCTACTATGGACTAACTCAAGGGCCAAGCGGCACGTTCTACGGCACAACCGTCGCCGGAGGCACGTTCAACCAAGGGACGGTGTTCGCGTTTACGCCCTAAGCTAAGAGATTCTACGATGTCGGCGAAAGCGGCGGCATGGAGATTTCCGCTCGCGGCTTCGACGTGCTGCATTCGCCTCGGATCAACAAAGGTACCGCCTTCACGGATGACGAGCGGCGAGCGCTTGGGCTGACCGGATTGCTGCCGCCGGCGGTCCTGACGCTGGAACAGCAGGCCGAGCGAGCGTACGAGCTCTTCAAGGGCCAGTCGGACGATCTGGCCAGGAACAGGTTCCTGACGGCGCTGCGCGACCGCAACGAGACGCTCTTCTTCTATTTGCTCGCCGCGCACGTCGTCGAGATGCTCCCGGTCATCTACACGCCGACGGTTGGTTTGGCAATCCAGCAATACAGCCATCAATACCGCAGGCCGCGAGGCATCTTTCTTTCGATAGACCGCCCGGACGAAATCGAAGAAGCGCTGCGCGGCGCCGAGGCGAGCGCCGACGAGGTGGACCTGATCGTAGCGACCGACGCCGAAGCGATCCTCGGAATCGGCGACTGGGGAGTCGGCGGCATAGACATCTGCATCGGCAAGCTCGACGTGTACACCGCTGCGGCGGGAATCGATCCGTCGCGCACGATTCCCGTGATGCTCGACGCCGGCACCGACCGCCAATCACTGCTCGACGATCCTCTCTACCTCGGATACCGCCACCCGCGCATCCGCGGCGAGCAATACAAAGCCTTCATAGACAAGTACGTAACCACCGCGATGCGCTTGTATCCCAACGCGCTGCTGCACTGGGAGGATTTCAACGCCGTCAACGCGCGCTGGATTCTCGACACGTATCGCGCGTCTATCTGCACGTTCAACGACGACATTCAGGGCACCGCCGCGATCGTGCTCGCCGCGGTGATGGCCGCGCTCAAAGTTGCCGGCGGCCGGCTGCAAGACCAGCGCATCGTGATCTTTGGCGCCGGAACGGCCGGCTGCGGCATCGCCGATCTCATCGCCGCCGCGATGGCGAGCGAGGGGCTCTCGGCGGGGGCGGCCGCGCGCCGCTTCTGGTGCGTTGGGCGGCGCGGGCTGCTGGTGGACGGCATGACGGAGCTGCGCGACTTTCAAAAGCCGTACGCGCGCCCCGCCGCCGAAGTCGCGGAGTGGAAGCGCGACGGCGAGCGCGGCATAACCTTGGAAGAAGTCGTGCGCCGGATCCAGCCGACGGTGCTCGTCGGCTCGTCTACGGTCGCGGGGGCGTTCGGCGAAGCGATCGTGCGCGAGATGGCAAAGGGCGTCGCGCGCCCCATCATTCTGCCGCTCTCGAATCCGACGGCGCTGGCGGAAGCCGTGCCCGCCGACCTCATCCGATGGACGGACGGCAAGGCGTTGATCGCCACCGGCAGCCCGTTCGATCCGGTGGTGGAAAACGGCTCGACGTACGCGATCGCGCAAGCGAACAACGCGATGCTCTTCCCGGGCCTGGGTTTGGGGACGATCGTCACCCGCGCCAAACGCATGAGCGACGGGATGTTTGCAGCGGCCGCGTGCAGGATCGCCGACATGGTGGACCCATCGGCGCTGGGCTCGGCGATACTGCCGCCGGTTGGGAACGTACGTGAAGTTTCGGTGCAGGTCGCCGTCGCCGTAGCGGAACAGGCAGTGCGCGAGGGGCTCGCGCGCGTCAATCCGCCCGATTTGGAAGCTGCGATCCGCGACGCGATGTGGGAGCCGCGCTACCGTCCGATCAAAGCCGTCTGACCGCCGCTAGAGGGATACGCTCGTGATCGGCGTGGGCCGATCGGTTTCCATCGGGAGATACGTGGCTTGCGTGCCGGCGCTTGCCAATGCCTTGCGGACGTCCACGCTGCGCAGAGATTGATCGTTGAAGGTGCGGAAGTAGAACTGAAGATTGACGAGGTCGTTGGCCGACGTCCAAAGCGTCCACTCGTCAATGCTTTTTCCGTTGACTTCGTCGCGCACGGCGCCGACCGGGATGTCAAAGTTGTTGAGGATATGGAAGACCTGCTGCACCGCGTCGCTCGCGGTCGCCGGCTGCACGGCGGCGGCTTCGAACGCGACGGCGCGTACGAAGCGCGAAGGCGGCGTGAAATCGCCGGGAAGGCCGTAGAAGCCCGATCCCTGGCCGAAGCCGCTGAGCGTAACGCCCTGCACCGCCAGCGGGGCCCGGTCGTACGCGGACAGACCGGCGTAGTTGTTCAGATTGGTCATGTGCCAGTCGAAGCTGGGCGAGTTCGTGAGAACGCCGAGCGGATCGTCGTAGATCACGAGCTTACCGCCGATCGGCTCGACGACCACCGCCGCGCCCGTCTTGTCTACGATGCGGAAGTGCACCGGCGGAGCCATGCCAAGCTGCGGCACGACGGTCGGCACCAGCACGACGCGGTCGTAGGCGGCCTTGACTTCAGC
This sequence comes from Vulcanimicrobiota bacterium, assembly GCA_963790985.1. Taxonomy (GTDB): domain Bacteria; phylum Vulcanimicrobiota; class Vulcanimicrobiia; order Vulcanimicrobiales; family Vulcanimicrobiaceae; genus Cybelea. Next base: position 165,840 of record CAWBQB010000002.1, on the reverse strand, counting down.
CACGGTTGCAAAGTTTCCGAGGATCCACATCGAGTACTGATAACCGGCCATCGCGCGGGAGGCGTTCTCAGCCGTGACGCCCGTATACCCGGCCGATCCCGGGAAAAAGAACTCGCCGACGTACAAACCTTGGTCGTTCATGCCGTCCACGATCGTCGGCAGGCCGAACGCGTTGGCGCCCACGATGCCGTATTTCGTTTTGAACGAGATGCCCGGCGCATCGTTCGGCAAGGCGCCTGCGACGGCGGTGCCGGCGGGAAAGACGGCCACCTTCGATTCGAGATCCGTTCCGAACTCGAGGGTTCGCGCGACGACGACCGCACCGTCCTTGGCGATCAGACGGATTCCGGTGCACGCCAGGGCGGTCTGCCAGGCAAAAAAACAAACCATCGCCGCAGCGGCGATGGCTAGATAGCGTTTCATGCTGACGTAGTTCGACCGGGCGAGCGCACCTTCATTTCGTCACGGCGTACTGGAACGTGCCGGACGGGTACGAGTAGACGTTGAGGGTCGTGCCCGTGACCCAGAGCGCGCTGCGTGCAGTTCCTTTATGCCGTCGTCCGCACCGTGCGCCATCGGCTCGATCGCCTCCAGCGCCTTGCCTAGGGCTCGCGCGTCTTCGACGAACTTTCCCGTCGACCAGCAGGCCTTCGATTCGATCAGATGAATGCGCGCCGCGGCGGCGCCGGCGGCCGGGGACCCGACGCGCGCAAGATCCCAAACGCCCGCAATCGCCTCCGCGCTCGCCGCAAAGTCGCCGCAATCGAGGAGCGCTTCGGCACGTTTGCAGAGCGCCTGGATCTTATGCTCCCGCGACGGATCGGCCGCGATGACGTCGTCGTAGTCGCGCAGGGCGTGGTCGAAATCGCCGACCTCGGCGCGGGACGCCGCGCGATCCATGCGCAGATGAAACTCGTCGAGGACCGCTGCGAGGTCGGCCTTCGGGCAATCCTCGTAACTTGCGACGTACTCGGCGATGCGGCGGTGGCGTCGCTGCGTTCGCGATAGCACTGGCGCATGGATATCCCAAGCTGCGCCGCGACCTCGGCGAGCGGACGGCCCGCGACGCAATGCTCCATGACGATGGTGCGCCGCCGGTGCGCCGCTTCTCTGCCCGCCGGCGATTGAGATCCCGCGCCCCAATAGCGTGCCGCCGCGCGCACGACGAGCTCGCGAACCAGCGCGAGCGCTGCGCGCTCTTTCGCCTGCGTGATCCGCTCGGTTTCGTCGTCTTCGAAAAACCGCTGCACGAGCGGGTTGCGGCAAAGCTGCCTTGCATCGGCGAGGTACCGGAACAAGTGGCGAGCGGCAACCTCGAAGGATGTGCTGGGATCTACGAGCGGCACGGCGGGAACATGTCCGCGTCGTCGGCGACGAGGAGGTCGAGCCTCGAGGTTTCGGGCGGAAGGGTCGTGGCGATCGGGTAACGCGCCATCCATTGCGCGTCGTTGAGGCGGTCGGCGATTTTCATCGCGTCGAACTCGGCATTGATGGCGGCGTAGGCTGCGGGGTCGCTGTTGTCGCGGATCCAAGCGGCGACGTCGTCGTCGGAGGCGGCGTTTGCGACCGCGTCACGGAGCGCTTGGTCGCTGATACCGAGCTGCTTCAACAGGTGGCCGCTGAAGCCGGGGATTTGGTAGCTGCCGAGATTGCCGCCGGGAAGCGTGGCACGGAGTTTGTCCACCGTTCGAGCGATCATCACCAGATTGAGGCCGGGGAGCAATGCGCGGGGGCTGCGCGGCGCCTGCCGGGTGAGATCGAGCGAATCCATGGCTTTAGATTCGCCTTTTTAGGCGCGCTTCCATACGAGCACGTTCGAGCTGCCCCAAATTTCCGGCGGCAGGGTGCGAATGGTCAGGGTGTCGCCCGCGATGGTAAACTGCCGCTCGAGCGTCGTACCCATGAGATTGGTAAAAACGCTGACCTCGACGTGGTGAAAGACGCGGTCGCCGCGCACGTCGTACCGCCCGGCGTACGCGAGGAAGTTGGTCAACGCCTGCGTGCGCTGCTCCTCGGTCGCCGACGCCCCGGACGGAGAACTCAACGCGGGCCGATGTATGCCGGCGAGCACGGCGGACATGCGCCCGTCGGCGCTATAGATCAGATAGCCGACGGGATCGGGACCGAACCGCGGCTTCGACGCGCCCTTGCCTTCGTCGGTATCGAAGCTCACGAGGCTCCAGGCGCCGACGACGCCCGCACCCGGCGCCGCGATCGCGCTCAGGCTGCCGGTTGACGCGAGGACCCCGAAGGATGCGGCGATCCCAAGCAGGCCCTTGCGAGAGATTGTTTCGGACATTTGCGGAGGTTACGACGCCGCCGAAGCGCTTCCCCGGGCTAGCGATCCAGCTTGACGTTGGAAAATGCCATGTTGCGCACGAGCGTTTGGCCTTCGTAGCCGAGCACGCGCATCGGCAAGTGCGTAGCCTGTGAAAGATAGATCACTTCAAGCGTCAGCCCGGTGTTCGCGATCGAGTGGGTGGCAATCAGCCGCAGCTCGTCGGTTGGGGCGCCGTCGATCACCGGGCCGGGGCTCTGCGAAACCGCGCCCTCCGTCTGCGTTGCGTGGTCGAGAATCGCGCCGAAGCTCAACTGATCGATCGAGGAACCGCGGATCGTCGTCGCGAGCGGATCGTGGAGCGAAATCGTCTTCTTGAATAGGGCGGTGAAACCCGAGCCGCGGTGGGCCTCCATCGTGGCGCCGCCGTTCCACACCAGCGTCACGCCGGCGTTGGGGCCTGCCGCGACGCGCACCGTCGCGTTCGACGGCTTGCGGAAATTATAGTCGAAGGCGACGCTTTGAGTCTGAGCGCCTTTCTGCTCGAAAACCGTCAGTACCGCACTGTACCCCGAAATCGTAGTCCACGCGAGCGCGAACGCTACCCACGCCGGCGGGAGAAGCCGCACGCCGGTTTGCGCGGGAGCCGGCGACGGCGCAGCCTGCGCGGTTTGCGCGGCCGCCGTCGCGGGCGTCGCGATCGTCTGCACGAACAGCGCCAGCGCCAAGGTCATGGGCGCCAAAGGATTCACGGCGTGGCAAAGGGCCGCGGCGTCGCGTTATCCTTGGGTGTCTTGCTCGCCTGCGGCTTAGCAGTGGGCTGAGCCGCCGGCTTCGGAGCCATCGTGTGGTAGACCGGTCCGCGGCGCCATCGTGCGATACACGGGTGCGGGAGTCATCGTGTGGTAGACCGGTCGCGGCGCCATCGTGCGATACACGGGTGCGGGAGTCATCGTGTGGTAGACCGGTCGCGGCGCCATCGTGTGATACACGGGTGCGGGAGTCATCGTGTGGTAGACCGGTCGCGGCGCCATCGTGTGATACACCGGTGCCGGCGTCATCGTATGGTAGACCGGTCGCGGCGCCATCGTGTGATACACCGGTGCGGGAGTCATCGTGTGGTAGACCGGCCGCGGCGCCATCGTGTGATACACGGGTGCGGGAGTCATCGTGTGATAGACCGGCGAGGGTTTGACCGAGGGTTTGACCGAGGGTTTGACGATCGTCATCGGCGGCGCTTGCACCGGGGCGCGATGCTCGACCGGCGGCGCGTACACCGGATGCGCGACCGAGATCGGATGGGCCGGCAGCGTCGCGATTTTCGGCTTTGCCGCAGTAACCGCCTTAAGCTGCTCCTGCTGAGTATCGAAGTTCATCTTCGCGGTCACGGGAACGCGAGCTGAAAAGCGTGGGTCGTGAAAGCGCGGTGACAGGGAGACCGTCTGCTTCGGCCCCGACCCGAGAAAATTCCGGCCCGGCACGACCGGCACGGCACCGCGAATCACGGCGATGTTTCGGATCTGGTCGGGCCGCGTTCTGATTGGGCCGCTCAAGTCGCCGCCGCGGAACCGGTCGATCCGGTAGATATTCACGACCTTGACGTAGCGGATGTTCCGGTAGGTGTTGTAAACGTTGGTGACGCCGCCGCCATACAAGCCGGTTTGCGGGTACGCGGCGTTCGCGCCGAACCCCGAGTACCAAGGAGAGTACGGCTCGCCGGGAGCCAGCGGTACCCAACCGATCCCGCCATAGCCCGAATACGGGTTGTAGCCGCCGGTCAAACTCGTCATGAAGAACGCGACCAGCGCCGGAAGCCACGCGTTGGATAGCGCCATCGGATTATTCTGATACTGGTACGCCGGCGGCTGCCACATCCACCGATTGTAGTTTTGGGCGTAGTACCAGTTGCCGTAATGATAGGGCGCGTAGCCCCAAGGTTCGTTTCCGACCCAGGTGTAGCCGTAGCCGGGTTCCCAGACCCATTGACCGTTCGAATACGGCGACCAGTTGTTGCCCTGATTGTACGGGGCCCACGACTGGCCGTAGCCCGGCACGTTATACCACCGGCCGTAGTTGGAGAAGTTCGTATATCCGGCCAGGGCGGGCGCTACGTATTGATTGGCGTTATACGACGCCACGATGGCTCGATCGCGATTGCCGTTGAAATCGTCGAACGAATCCCACGCGACCGAATTCTGTGCGGAGATCGCCGGATTCGAGTAATCGCCGGAGGCGACGAGCGTCGTGCCCGGCTGCAGGTCTTGCGAACCGGCGCCGCTCGACACCGCCGCGGAACCGCTGCGGACCGTCACCCACGTCTCCCCGTCGGGAAGGACGGAGACGCGATAGTCGCCGGCCGCGTTCGGCCGGATCGATACCGACGGCGTGTCGATTTGCGAATTTCCATCGGACCCAACGAGCACGGCAAGTTCCGCGGTGCCCGAAGCGACCTGCATCTCCCGCGAGCCCGGCTCGAGATTGACCAAGCGCACCTGCGTGTTCTCGGCAAGCCGCAGCATCGATACGCCGTCGAACTGGATTTCAGCTCTCGATCCGCCGCCGGTCGAGAAGTAGTCGCCCGCAAGCAGCGGCGTGTTTATCGTCGCCTCGACCTGAGTGCCGCCGTCGCCGCGCACGATGGTGGCGTACCCTTCGATGACGCTGACGTTGGCCACGCCGGGCGCCCCGGCGACGTACTGGGCCGACGCGGGTTTCGCGGCGCCAAGCAAGCCGGCCAAAAACAGAGCTGCGATGAGGATACTCGATGTGATGGTGCGCATAGCGCTAGCCTATACCCCGGGCAAGAAGATTATGGGAACGGCGCTCCTTAAAATATTCCCAATCCAGGGAAGCAAGCTAGCGAGGCAGCTCGCTTATATGAGGCAGCTCGCTTATATACTGATGGACCAGCGCGATCGCCATGCTGCCCTCGCCGACGCTAGACGCGACGCGCTTCATGGACCCGTGCCTTACGTCGCCCGCCGCGAAGATGCCGGGGATGCTCGTCTCCAACAGGTACGGATCGCGGGTGCGCTCGCCGTCGCCCAGCCCCACATCAACGACGTCTCTCCCGGTGCATATGAACCCGTCGGCATCGCGTATCAACGCGCCCGGCAGCCAGGCCGTGTCCGCTTCCGCGCCGATCAGCACGAACAGCGCATCGGCGCGGAACGTCTTGCGCTCGCCGCTCTTGTACCGAACCTCGATGGATTCGAGATGCGAGTCGCCGACGACGTTGACGACCTCGCACAGCACTTCGACGCGCACGTTGTCTTTTCTCGCCAGCTCGTCTACTAGGTACTGCGACATTTTTGCCGCCAGCCGTTCGCCTCGCACCATAATCGTCACGCTGCGCGCGTAGCCGGAAAAAAGCATCGCCGCCTGCCCCGCCGAGTTTCCTCCGCCGATCAGAAACACGTCCTGCCCGCGCACGCCGCGCGCTTCGGTGCGCGCCGCACCGTAATAGACGCCGCGTCCGAGCAGTTCGTCGGAACCCGGCGCGGTGAGCCTGCGCCACGTAACGCCGGTGGCCACGACGATCGCGGCCGTGCTGATGCGATCCCCGTCGTCGAGAACGACCGCGTGCGCGCCCAAGCCTTCACCCGGCTCGATGCGCGCGGCCTGCCGCGTGATGAGAATCTCGGCACCGAATCGCCGCGCCTGCTGGAAGGCGCGCGAACTGAGATCGTCGCCCGAGACGCCCGCCGGGAATCCGAGGTAGTTTTCGATGCGCGACGACGTGCCGGCTTGGCCGCCCGGGGCGCGACACTCGACGAGCACCGTGTGCAGGCCCTCGGAAGCGCCATAGAGTGCCGCCGCCAGCCCCGCCGGGCCCGCGCCGATGATGGCGACGTCGTAGGTCTTATCGCTCGGCTCGGTCTGGAGGTTCAAGGCTTTCGCCAAGTCGCGGTACGACGGCGCGACGGCGCACCTGCCGTCGGAAAATATCACGGCGGGATAGCGATCGCCTTGCCGCAGTTCCGGCGGCACCTCCGCGGCGTCGAGCGCCGCCTCGTCGTCGGGATCTACCCAACGGAATCCGACGTGATTGCGCGCGAGGAAATCGCGCAAGTCGTAACAGTTGAAATCCCAGCGGTGACCGACGACGGTGACGCTCGCGACCGGCGATGCGATCGACGCGTGCTGAAATCCGGCGATGCGCCGCGCCATCGAAGCCAGGATCAGACGGTTGGCATCCGGGCAGCGCGTCACCAGCTCGTGAAAGTCAATGGGTTCGATTCGCGCCAGGCGAGTCGTTTCGGTCGCGCGCACTCCCGCGAGGAAGCCGGACGCCAGCAGCAGCGGCACCTCGCCGAAGAAGCCGCCCGGAACGACGACGTCCAAGACGTGCTCGGCACCGCCCAGGGTCTTGACGATTTCCGCCCGGCCCTCCAGGACGACGTAAAAGGCCGCAGCTTCGCCATCGAGCACGACCCAGTCTCCGGCGCCCACGCGGATATCGGCACCGCGCTCCGCGATCGTCGCGCGCTGGACTTCGTCCGCCGACGCGAATAGCGGAACGCCCCCCAGAATGTCGGCCGTGATCATCGGTCATTGGTGCGCGGGAGGCGCCTCGCTATCCTTGAAAAACCGGCTGACTCGCCGCGCGCTCTCTAGAAGTCGTATTCGAGCTGCGCGCGATTGTACTTGAAGAGCGGGAGCCCGCCAAGGGTCGGCGTGTTGGACTGCGTTCGTTGGATATAACGATAGCGAAGCATCAGACCTTTGTACGGGCCCGAAACGCGATTGAAGCGGTAACGCCCGTCCAGAATCCAAATGTTCGTATTTTCCGGAGCCAGCGCGTTGCCGTAGTCGTACCACGCGTCGCTGGCAATGAACGTGCAGCGCTTATCGCAGGGGGTGTATATTGCGGTGAGCTTCCAGGACGTTCCGGGCGCGCGCCGGTCGGCCATGCCCTGCGTGGTGCTGGTCGTAAACAGCGGATCGCCTCCGAACCCGTTCTCCGTATTGGGGTCGCGGGCGTAATTGCCCGTATACGGACTCGCCCAGGCGCCCGGCGCGCCACCGGAATAGCCGTCGGTGTACGGGCTCGCCCAGCCGCCGAAGTAGATTGTGGTCGGACCTTGCTTGGTGGTGGAGCACTGGGCTGCATTGGTCGGAAGAAAGTACGCCAGCGAGCCCCCATCTTTGGTCGAGATCCGATAGGTGGAGTTGCTGCACGTTACGCCTTGAGGCAGATCGATCGTATCGTGTCGCCAGGGAATCGCGTCGTAGCCGACCGCGAGCAGCAGGTTGCTCCTTACGCGCACACCTAGCTCCGCGCCGATTACCTGGCTCTCGACTCTGCCGACGTAGGACGCTCCGCTGTTGCTCTCGACGCCGCCTTGCAGCGCGACGAACGCGTTCCACGAGCTCGGGCCGAGCGCGTGCTTACCGTCGAACCACCACATGTTTACGAGGTCGCTGACGCTGTAGAAGTATCCGTCGAGTAACAAGCCGCCCGGACCCGAATAACCGACTTTCCCGTAAGTAAAGCCATTGGTGTTGATCCCGGCACCGCCCGGTACGGCGATATTTTGGGGCGCCCCCGACGCGCCGGCCGGATAGCTCGTTAGGAGCGTCTGCCGGCTAAAATCCGAGCTCGTTCGGTTCTCAAACGTAAGCATATCGGCGGCCTCAAACGTCCAATTCGCGGCTGCGTATTCCAAGTCGGCGCCCTGAAAGGCCGCCGGCTTCAAACGGCTATCCGCCGCGTTCGCCCACGGGGAATTAAACAGCTGGTTACCGATCTCACCTGCAAAGCCGTGCGCGTGGTACCTTAGATACGCCTCGTACAGCGTGCTTAGCGAAAAGCCGGGCAACGTATCGTCCGGATTGGTATTAGGCGGCACCTGCTTGACGCAGGAAGGCGACGGGTAGGTCGCGTTCTTCGCATGAGCGCTCGCCACGGCACACGGTCCGTCCATCGGATTCGCATAGAGATACCTGGCGCCGAGGTCCCAGCCACCGCCTGAAAATGCGTAATCGGCGCGCAGCGAGATGGCGCTGTTCCAGCTCGCCTGGTTTACGCCGGTAGAAGTGTACGTAGGGTTAGGCGAGAATCGGGCGCCGGCGTTATTCGATGCGTTCTGGCGCGTGAAGTAATACGAGCGGAGATATCCGCCGGACGTAAAGGGAGTCGCCGTGGGGCTGGGGCTGGGCGCCGGGGTCGCGGGAGGCGATTGCGCTGCGGCAACGGCACCGCTCCACAACATCGCCCCGAGAAGCGCCGCGACGGCGCGAGCTGCCATCGCTACCGGCTATTCCAGGCCGGCCGGCGGTCGACGCATCACGGCGGGCAGCCTTGATCCCACCACTGCTTGAAGCGCTCGCACATATCCGGCGTCCACGTTTCGCCCGTGCCCGGCGGCGGCATGCTGCCGGCGCTGACGGTCGTGTAGATCGCCTCGGCGTTCTCCTTCACGCCGTCGAGGGTTGAGAGGTCTATGCCGAACGGCTGCATGTGCGAGACGTCGGTATCGGTAAACATCGGTCGAATGTCTTTCGCGAAACTCAATGCGCTCATACGGAATTGTGCGCGAGCAGAGGATGGCGGTCCTGCGTGGCGTCGAGCACGCGGGCTAAATCGGCGATCAGGTCGTCGGAGTCTTCGATGCCGACCGACAGCCGAAGCAAGTCGTCGGCGACGCCCGACGCCAGACGCTCCTGCGTGGAAAGCGAGCCGTGCGTCATCGTGGCCGGGTGGCAGATCAGCGATTCCACGCCGCCCAACGAGACCGCCAGGCCGAAAATGTTCGTAGCCTTCGCAATCTCGTAGGCGCGCGCGGGGCCGCCGCTCGCCCGGAAGGAGACGATGCCGCCGAAGCCTTGCATCTGCCGGCGCGCCAGCTCGTGTTGGGGATGCGACGGCAGGCCCGGATAGTACACGGCCGCCACGTCCGCGCGATCCGAAAGAAACTCGGCAACCGCCCGCGCGTTGCGTTCGTGCGCGCGCATCCGCAGCGCGAGCGTCTTCGCTCCGCGCAAGGTGAGATAGGCGTCCCACGGGCCCGGAACGGCGCCCACGCAGTTCTGGTGATAGGCGATTCGCTCGTGGATGGCGGGATCGTCGGTAATCACGACGCCGCCGACGACGTCGCTGTGCCCGCAGAGATACTTGGTGGTCGAATGGAACGCGATGTCGGCGCCGAGCGCGAGCGGCTGCTGGAAGAAGGGCGATGCAAAGGTGTTGTCTACCGCTACGACCTGCCCCGGCCGCTTGAGCTTCGCAATCGCGGCGATATCCGTCAGCCGCAGCAGCGGATTGCTCGGGGTCTCGAGCAGAAACAGCCGCGTGTTGGCCTGCGTCGCGTCGCTCACGGCGCGCGGGTCGGTCGCGTCGGCAAACGTCACGGTGATGCCGTAGCGCGTGAGCACCGTCGTCAGCAGGCGGCGCGTTCCGCCGTAGATGTCCGTGGCGGCGACCACGTGATCGCCGCTGGAAAGCAGCGAGGCGACGCCCGCGACGGCGGCCATGCCCGAAGCAAAGGCGGATCCGAATCGCGCGCCCTCGAGCTCGGCGAGCTGGCGCTCCAGTGCGCGCCGCGTCGGATTGGCGGTGCGCGAGTAATCGAACCCCTTCGTGACGCCGACCTCGTCCAGCGTGAACGTTGCGGTCTGATACACGGGAACGATCGTCGCGCCGGTCGCGGCGCACGGCTCTTGACCGCTCCAGATCGCGCGGGTTGCGAACCCGAGCGCAGCGGAGTGGCCGGATTGTCTATTCGGCATGAGTTGCACTCCTTACAGAATTAAAAAAGCCCCTCGCCGTCGAGGAGCCTTGCGTTGCCATCGTTCTTCTTCTTGCTAGTCGAATCTCAAGCTGCGCTCAACCCCACCGCGGCCTAGCGGCCCGGCACATCGTCATTCGGCCTTGCATCCGGAGGTTGGCGAGAAACATGTTCGCAAGGCTACCACGCCGGGCGTCGCATGTCAACGATACGCCGTCAGAGGCGCTCGAGGAGCGCCTCGTCGTCGAGCCGCGCGAGCTCTTCGGGAACGCGGCTTCGCACGCGCGCCGCGAGCTTTGCCGCGAGATCTCTGCGGCGATCGGGGGTCAGCGCGTCCCGTCGCTCGACGAAGCGCTTGATCAGCGCGCGCTCCTCGCCGTCGAGGTAGGCCGTCGGTTGATAGGCCGGCTCCGAGCGCCGCGCGAGGCTGCGCGGCTGCGACAAACGCGTCTCGCGCACGACGATCGTACCGGCGGCGATGTCGCCGATACGCTTGTTCTCGGGCGAAAGGAGCATGCTGATCGCCGCCAGGAGATAGTAGCCGACGATCTGCTCGCCCACGCGGATGAGGTTGCGGATCACCGACGCACCGAAATCTATTGGGTAGCCGCCGTCGCGCACGACGCGCAGCCCGAGCAGCTTCTTGCCGGGCGTCTGCCCGTTCCATGCCGCCTCGAAAATGATAAAGTACCCGAACAGCACCACGAACAGGATGCCGATGACGATCGCGATGGCGGTGCTCTCGGCAAACTTCTGCGATATGCCCGACTCGTGGCGGCCTGCCGGTAAATGCGGCGCGGCGAGCACGAACCCGGTAAAAATCGCCACCAGCACGACGATCTGAATGAGCTGATCTACGATCAGAGCGAGGGCGCGGCTTCCCAGCCCGGCGAGATCGTAGCTGAACGCGATGCTCTCGGGCGTGCGAACGTCGAGCGTCCGGTCCACGAAGGGGAGGTTCGACGGCTGCCGGCCACCAACTTCCCGCTCGTTGAATCAAGCCGTTTTCGTTTCGCGCCGTTCGGGCGTGTGGCAGGAGCTCGACGCACTCGTGCGGCGAGTCGAGCGCCGCGGAACGCGCAGCCTCTCGCCGGACGACATCTTCACGCTGGGGCGGCTCTACCGCGCGACGACGACCGATCTGGCATACGCGCAAGGGCGCGGCTACGACGGCGCGCTGCTGGAGTACTTGAACCGAAGCGTGGCCCGCGCGCACGCGCAGGTCTATGCGAGCGCGCCGGAGAGCAGCGTCGCGCGCACCGCCCACTTCTACGCCCGCACCTTTCCGCGCGAGTTTCGCCGGTCGCTCTCGTACGTTGCGATCTGCACCGCGATCACGATCGCGTGCGCGATCGTCTCCTACGTGCTGGTCCGCAACCACCCCGCCGACGCCTACGCGTTTCTGCCGGCGTCGCTCGTCCCCGACAGCATCCGCAAGAGCCTGCACGACTCGAACTTCGCGGTGGACGCCGGCGCCGCGCCGATGATGTCGGCGGCGATCATCACCAACAACGTCAAGGTGGCGATCGTGGCCTTCGCAGGTTCGGTCACGCTGGGTCTGCTTACCGTCTACATCATCGCCTTCAACGGCCTCATGCTGGGCGGCATGGGCGGCCTGTTCACCAACGCCGGATTCGGCTACGACTTCTGGGCGACCGTCGCGCCGCACGGCTTCATCGAACTCACCGCGATACAAATCGCCGGCGCGTCGGGCTTGCTCGTCGCCGCGGGCATCCTGTATCCGGGGCGGCTGCGCCGGCGCGACGCGATCGCGGCCAACGCGCGCCGCGCGGGCACGCTGATCCTCGGCGTCGCTTCGATGCTGATCGTCGCCGGCACGATCGAAGCGTTCATCTCGCCGCGGCGGCTGCCGGCCGGCGACCGCGTCGGGATCGGCGCCGTCACCGCGCTTGCGCTCATCGCCTACTTCGCGGCCGCCGGCCGCCGCACGTCAACCTCTTCTAGAGAAGACCACGCCGCTTAGCGCGCAGATACTCGTCAATAAGCGCCGTAGAGAGCTTCTTGGCCGGGACGTCAATGACGAGAACGCCGCGACGCTCCAGCAAGGCCCGCGCGGCGCGCCGCTCGCCGGCCAGGCCGAGCGCGACGTCGGCGCGATAGGCTTCACTCACCGTTCGCGGCTCCTCGGCGAGCGCGGCGGCCACCGCGGCGTCGTTCATGAACACGCAGACGAGCAGATGGCGGCGCGCCAGCGAGGCGACGTCGGCCATGACGGCCGCCTGCGCGAGCGGGTCTATGACGTCGGTGAGAAAGACGATCATCGAGCGCTTGTGCAGGTGATGGCGCAAGTACGAAAAGGCGCGCGCGTAATTGGCTTCCTCGAAGCGCGGCTCGAGGCTGTAGAGCGCGTCGGAGAGGCCCGCGATGGACGACCTCGTCGAGCGGGGCGCCCGCGCGGCGATCAGTTCCCCTGCAAATGCGACCAGCCCGACGCGATCGCTCGCGAGGCCGGCGATCGTCGCGAGCGAAAGCGCGGCGGTTACCGCGTAGTCGAGCTTCCGGCCGCCGCCAATGCGCGCGGTCATGAGCCGGCCGCAGTCGAGCAGCAGCATCAGGTTCTGACTGCGCTCGATCTCGTGCTGCGCGACCATTATCTTACCCCGGCGCGCGGTGGCTTTCCAGTCGATCGTGCGAAAGCCGTCGCCGTCGGTCCACTCGCGCAGCGACTCGAACTCGGTGCCGGCGCCGCGCAATTGCATGCGGCGCAATCCTGCGTCAATGGTGCGATTGCGCGTGTGGAGCCTGCCGTACCGTTCGACCGCCGCCAGATCGGGATAGATGCGGATCTTCTGCGGCGCAGGAACGCGCACGCGCCGGCGCAGGAGGCCCAGCTCGTTTTCGTACCAGACGTAGAGCGCCCCCAGCTCGTCGGGGCCGCGCGCGAGCGGCACGATTCCGCGCTGCAGCACGACGCGGCTGCGCGCGGGAACGATGCCGGTAAGTTCGTCTACGTCGAAGCGCAGCGCCCGCGTGGGGGTTTCAACTACGCCGAACGCGACCCGGCGCCGCGAGCGATTCTCGACCGCATACGACAGCTCGGCTTGCACGGCGAGAGCGAAGTGCTCGGGCAGCCGGCGCTCGACGGAAATATCGGCCGCAGCAGGGCCGAGCAGCGCATCCACCGCCATGCCGATCGCAAGCGCGGCTGCAAGCGCGGCGGCCAGCGGCACGAAGAACGCGACCCCGGGAGAGCACGCCAGCAAGAGCGCGACCGCGGCGAGCCCCCAGAGGAAGCGCGCGGTGACCCACGCCCGCAGCCAGAGCACGAACGGTCAGCCCCGCGGCACGGGAATGCCGGCCAGCACCTCGGCGAGCACGGCGCCCGCCGACAGGCCCTCGATCTCCGCGTCGGCCGCGACGATCAATCGGTGCGGCAGGACGAAGACGGCGACGCTCTTGACGTCGTCGGGCGTCACGAAGTCGCGGCCCGCGATCGCGGCAGCCGCCTGCGACGCGACGAGCAGGTGGATGCCCGCACGCGGCGAGGCGCCCAGGGTAAGACGCGGATGCGAACGCGTCGCGGCGACGACGCGATACGCGTACTCGCGCACGCCGTCGGCGAAGTGGACGCGGCGGATGTCGCGCTGCGCGTCGAGCACTTCGGCGGCGGTCGTGACCGGCACGACGCTCGACTCTTCCAGATCGCGCGCGTCGAACCCGGACGCAGCGCGCGCGAGCAGCTCGAGCTCCTGCGCCTCGTTGGGGTACGACGACTCCACCTTTAGCATGAAACGGTCGAGCTGCGCTTCGGGAAGCGGATACGTCCCCTCGTACTCGATCGGATTCTGCGTCGCGCAGAGCAAGAACGGCGCCGGCAGCGGGTAGGCTACGCCGTCTATCGTCACCCGGCCCTCTTCCATCGCTTCCAGGAGCGCAGACTGCGTTTTGGGCGGCGTGCGATTGATCTCGTCGGCGAGCACGACGTTTGCGACGATCGGGCCCGCGCGCGTCGTGAACTGCGCGGTTTGCGGATTGAACACCGTCGTCCCCACGACGTCGGCCGGCATCAAATCGGGCGTGAAGGCGATCCGGCGAAATTCCAGGCCGAGCAGCTTCGCCAGCGCCCGCACCGCTAGCGTCTTGCCCGTGCCGGGCACGCCCTCGATGAGGACGTGACCGCGCGCGAGCAGTGCGAGCGTCAACGCGAACGTCGAGCGCTCCGCGCCGACCAGGACGCGCTCCATCGCCGTCGCGAGGCGGCCGGAGAGATCTGCCACGTTGGTGCTCACGCGTGCTCCTTTCGGGATCGGTAGCGAAAAACGGCCTCACTCACGACGACGTCGTCGTCCGGGCGCGCGCGCGAGCGGCGCATGAGATCGGCCATGGCGGTAATGTAGCCGGTAGTGTCGCGTTCGTCGGGCGCGCCGGGCAGGTACGCCGGCGCGAATGGAACGTTCGCCCCGACGAGCGCGAGCAGGACCGCGACGCAAACGATGCCCGCGGCGGCGCGCACGGCCAGGGGCAGCACGCTCCACAGCGTCGGGCTGTCTTCGTAGCCGTGGACGTACTCGTCGAACGCGACGTCGCCCCGGCCCGCCATCGCGTTGTACGCAAAGCGCAGGTTATCGGCGTCGAGCAGGGCGCGGTTGCCGAAGATCGCCGGCGCGGTGATCGCCACGACCTCGCCGCGGCCGAGCCGGTAGAGCACGGCCGCAAAGCCGTGCCGGTTTGCCAGAAGCGCAACGCCGCGCGGCTTGCGAAGCGGAAACGTCCACTCGATGTGGCCGCTGACGCGCGCGACGCCCGCCGTGTAGCGGTTGGCGGCGACGGCGATCGCATCGCCGCCGGCGTTTCTCACCGTGGTGCCGACCGCCGGCGCGACGTCGGCGGAACCGGCGAACTCCGCATCAATTGCGACGAGGCGCCCTCCTCGCTCGACGAACCGGCGCAGCGCCGCGGCGTCTTTTTCGTCCATCGGCTTGGCGGCGGGGTCGTTTTCGTAGCCGGTGACGACCAGCGTCCGCACCGACGGATCGAGCGCGCCGAGCGCGCGTTCGAAGCGCCGTACGGGCAGCCCCGCTTGACCCAGCACCTCGTAGAGCGCGCGATAGCCGTTTGGGCCGGTGTCGTACGTCGAGAAGACCGACGGACGAGCCTTGGGTGCCGACGCGCCGGCGTACGCAAGCGCTACGACGATCGCCGCGCCGGCGACGAGGAGGACCGTGCCCGTTGTGAGCTTCACGCTTCGACGACTTCCCAGATCGTCGTGAACGCCGTTCGCGCCTGCTGCCATTGCGGCGCGGCGACCGTTCTCTCCGCATACGCGCGTTCGACGAACGGCGCGGCGACCGCGTCGAACTGCGGCATCACCGACGGATGCGCCGCTCGAAGCTCGCGGCGAATGTCGCCGACGCTCGCGTCGGGTCCGCCGGCGATTGCGCCGCGCGCGCCGAGCGTTGCGACCGTTGCGCCGAAGAGCAGCACGACCGCGCCGCCGTAGTCCGCGCGGCCCGCAGCATCGCACGCGCGCCGATAGAGCGAGAGCGGATCGGGCGGCCCGCCGATCGGCTCGGCGGCCAGCCGCGACGCCGCACGCGCCACGTACACGTTGCGCGCGACGAAGAACAGCGCCAGCATCAACGCCGCAGCGACGAGCGCGAGCACGCCGTCGCCGATGCCGGTCGCCGCACGATCGCCGACGTGGACGTGGCTTGCAAGCCCGCGCCAGAGATCGTGCCAGCGGTCGAACAGCCACCGCAGCGCGCGTAACCAGATCGGGTCGGCGTCGCCCGGCGCCGCCGGCGAATTACCGAGCCGATACCGGCCGGGGATTGCGAGTTCGCGCCGCGCAAGCGCGCGTAGATCCGGGGGCGCGGGCGGAGCGCCGGACGTCACGCGATGGCGGGCCCGGTGAGGCGGTCGAGCCCGGCTTCGAGATCGAACGCCTCGTGCCGGATGCGCACGTCGAAGTAGTAGACCGCCATGAGGACGCCGCCGAACGGGCTGATGAGCCCCTGAGAGATCGCGTCAATGACGGCGCGCAGCGCGGGTTGATGGAAAAGCGTCGCAACGAGCGAGACGGCGCTGAAGGTCATGGACGCGCCCGCGACGACCGCGCAGTACGCGATCGCAAACAGCAGCGCGCGCCAAAACTCCCCGCGATTGAAGACGCGCGAGAACCCCTGCTTGAGCGCGTCGAGGACCCCACGCTCTTCGATGATCGTGCCGTACATCGAAAACGCAAGCGCGACGACGAGGGCCGCGAGCAACGCTACGAATGCGAGCGTGGCGGCGATGCCGACCAAAACGGCGAACGCGACCGCGAGCAGCGGGGCGGCGGTGTAGACGAACCCGACGATCAGGATCACGCCAAGCGTCGCGAGGAGAACGGCAACGTACCACGCGACGAGCGCGCACAGTTCGAGCACCATGACACCGAGGATTTGCTTCCAGCGCCGAAGCACGACCGAGTAGCACGCCCGAAAATCAACGGGCAGGTTACGATAGAGACGCGCGACGCCGACCGCAACCGCGTTGAGGACGAACGGCGAAAGCACGAACGCCACGACGAACACGCCCACGTAGGCGGCCAGCACGCCCGGCGAGTTCCACAGCATCGGGACCTGCTGCGGCGGGTTCTCGCGCGGATGCGTGAAAATGTGGATGAGCGCGTCGAACTCGCCTTGCGTGCCGCGCGCGATGAAGTACTGAAAAAACGCGAGCGGCACGACCATTACCAGGACGATGCTCGCAAACGGCACGAAGTTCCGAATGTAGAGCGTTACGGCTCGGTCGAAGATCTCGCCGAATCCAAGGGGTCGAAGCTCCATCGCCGACGCTTCTTTTCGCGCCTTCCCGGCACCCCTGCGGCGACTATGCGCGTTTCGTAGAAGCGCTTCTCCCCGGCGTTGCGCGCGTGGCCGGCCGCCGCTTTGAAATGCTCTCGCGCGATCGCGCCGTCGCCGCGGCGCAGCTCGAGTTCGCCGAGCGCGGCGTGATAGAACGGGTATTCTTCCAAGCGCTCGCGGCCGGCGATCGCTTCGATCGCGGCCAGGCCGCGCTCGGGGCCGTCGCGCTGCGCGACGGCGATGGCGCGGTTGAGGGCGACGATCGGCGAGGGTGCGACGGCCGCGAGCCGATCGTAGAGCGACACGATCGCCTCCCAATCGGTCTCTTGGATTGAGGGCGCGGCGGCGTGCACGGCCGCGATCGCGGCCTCGACGTGATAGCGGCTCATCGCTGCGCCGGTGGCCGAACGCTCGAGCCACGCGGTACCCTGCGCGATCATCGCGCGGTCCCAGCGCGCGCGGTCTTGATCGAAGAGCGCCGTCAGGTTGCCGGAGGCGTCTATGCGCGCGGGCAGGCGCGCGGCGTCGAGGTACATGAGCGCGAGCAGGGCGTGCGTCGCCGGCGTCGCCGCCAGCGGATGCTTGGCGAGCAGACACGTCAGCCGGATCGCTTCGTTGCAGAGATCTACGCGCACGACGGCACGCGGCGACGCGCCGTGATAGCCTTCGCTGAAGATGAGGTAGAGGGCCCGCAGCACCGACGGAAGCCGCTCGGCGAAATCGCCCGCGTCGGCGATGTCGAAGAGCGCGCCCGATTCCGCCAGCGTGCGCTTCGCGCGGCTTACGCGCCTTTCGACGGCGGGGTGCGAGCTGACGAACGCGGCGGCGATCTCGCGCGCGCCGAAGCCGCCGACGAGCGACAGCACGAGCATCACCTGCGCCGCCTCGGGCAAACGCCGGTGACAGCACGAGAACATCATTCGCAATTGATCGTCGCGGACGTCGGTCGAGTCGAATACTTCCTGGACCGCGTTGGCCAGCGTCCATTCGGTTTCCAGCAGCCGGCCGTACTCGGGCGCAAACGTGCGCGCGGTGCGCTCGCGCCGCAAAACGTCGAGCGCGCGGTTGCGCGCCGTCCGCATCAGCCAGGCAGAAGGATTCTCGGGGATGCCGCGCAGTTTCCAGACCTCGAGCGCGCGGCAGAAGGCGTCTTGCACGACGTCTTCTGCCAGCTCGAGATTGTGCAAACCGAAGATGCGCGTAAGCGCTGCGACCATACGCCCCGCCTCGTGGCGGAAGAGATGGTCGCTCGACTCCACGCTACATATCCATGTTCATAACGGGCCGCACCTCGACGAGGCCCTGGCGCTCGAGGATCGGGCAGCCCTTGGCGAGCTCCGACGCATGTGCCAGACTGTCGGCCGCGACGAGCGTGTAGCCGCCGACGAGGTCTTTGGCCTCGGCGTACGGGCCGTCGGTGACGGTGCGCGTATCCCGAACGACCTTGCCCTCGGCTTCGAGGGGCTGGCCGCCGTCCTTGAGGTTCCCGCTTGCCGTGAGTTCCTTAAACCAGTTCATCCACTTTTGCATGATCTGCTCGGACTCCGCCGGCGTCGCGCCCCGCGTTCCGCCGCGGTACAGGTAGAGAAATTCCGCCATGACTGCCTCCTTGTGTTTTGAGCGTGTGACGGCCTGTAGACGTTTGAGCGCGCCGGAACCGGACATTTTTCGGCGGACTCGGCCCCGGCAGGGCTTTCGAGGGCATCGGGCGGAGACGGACGCATGTGCAGGAACATCAAGACGCTTCATAACTTCGCTCCCCCGGCTACCGACGACGAAATTCGGGCGTCGGCGATTCAGTTCGTGCGAAAGTTGAGCGGCGTGACGCGCCCGTCCAGGGCGAACGAAGCGGCCTTCGAAGCCGCCGTGGATCGCGTCACCGATGCCGCGCGCGAGCTGCTTGCAAGCCTCGTCACGCACGCACCGCCGCGCGATCGGGAGGTCGAAGCGGCAAAAGCGAGGGAGCGCTCAAAGGCGCGCTTCGCGACGGCATGAAGGCGCGCACGCTCGGCAAGGGCGGCCTCGAGGTCTCGGCCATTGGGCTAGGCTGCATGGGCATGACCTTCGGGTATCCGCCGTTCCCCGACGCGCGGGAGATGATCGGGCTCGTGCGCGCGGCCGTCGAACGAGGCGTCACGTTCTTCGACACGGCCGAAGTCTACGGCCCGTTTACGAACGAAGAACTGGTCGGCGAGGCGTTGGCGCCCGTGCGCGAACGCGTCGTCATCGCCACGAAGTTCGGATTCAAGTTCGATCCGCAGACCGGCTCGCAGTCGGGCTTCGACAGCCGCCCGGAGCACATCCGGGAAGCCGTCGAGGGATCGCTGCGACGGCTGCAAGTTGACGTCATCGACCTGCTGTACCAACATCGCGTGGATCCCGACGTCCCCATCGAAGAGGTCGCGGGCGCCGTCAAAGCGCTGATCGCGGAGGGCAAGGTGAAGCATTTCGGGCTTTCGGAGGCCGGCGTGCAGACGATTCGCCGCGCGCACGCCGTGCAGACGGTCACTGCGCTGCAGAGCGAGTACTCGCTGTGGTGGCGCGCGCCCGAGACCGACGTGCTCCCGGCGCTGGAAGAGCTGGGCATCGGCTTCGTGCCGTTCAGCCCGCTGGGCAGGGGCTTCCTCACGGGGAAGATTGACGAGACGACGCCGTTCGAAGCGACGGACTTCCGCGCGAACGTCCCGCGCTTTTCGGCTGAGAACCGCAAAGCAAACCGGGCGCTCGTGGATCTCGTGGCGCAGCTGGCGGCAAAGAAAGGCGCGACTTCCGCGCAGATCGCGCTGGCGTGGCTGCTCGCGCAGAAGCCGTGGATCGTTCCGATACCCGGTACCCGCAAACTCGAGCGGCTAGACGAAAACCTCGGCGCGGCTGCGGTAGAGCTAACGCCAGAGGATCTTGCCGACATCGCGAGCGCGCTTTCGCGCGTTGCGGTGCAAGGCGCCCGCTATCCCGAGCACTTGGAACGCGTGACCGGCCGCTAAAGCCCTCGCGTATAACCGGCGGCGCCCCGCGCGGGAAACCGCAGGGCGACATAGATGAAGGCGGCGACGAAGAGCGGGTACATCAGGAAGCTCGCCTCGGTGCCGAGCGCCCCGCCGTTAAGCCACGCCGGGCCGGAAAACGACACGTCGAGCAGATGGCCGGCGGGCACCTGCGCGCCGTTGCGCGTGCCGATGACGAAGAGCTGCATGTAGTCGAACGCGACGTGCAGGCCGACGCCGAACCAGAGCGATCCGGTGCGCAGCACCGTGAAACAGACGAGCATCCCGAACGCGAAGATCGAGATGCAGTCCCAGAGGTTCTCGCCGGTCTTGAAAAAGTAGTGCTCGGCGACGAACCATAAGGAGAGCACGATGGCGGCCGGCCAAAAGCCGATGCCTTTGCGCAGCGACTGCAGGAGGTAGCCGCGGAACCAGGCCTCCTCGCCGAGGCCGACGAGCAGGTTCGCACCCAGCCACGCCAGGGCCATCCATAACAGAGCCGGCCCGTGCAGCGCCAGCCCCGCGACGTGCATGCCGCCGAGCGCAATCATCAGCAGCGCGACGATCCCCGCCCACGCGACGCCGACGAGCATGCCTTCCCAGAAGCGCGCGCCGAACGCCTGAGCGATCGGCAGGCCGTAGTCGTCCACGCGCTTGCCTTCGAAGAAGCCGAAGACGGCGGTGAGCCCCAGCGCGATCAACAGCGTTTGAAACTCGCCGAGAGCGACGATCGCGGCGGTGAGGCCGTTGCCGAGATGCCACGCGCCGGCCAGGGCACCCAGCGCATTGCCCACCAGCGGCGGCAGCGCCCATTCGCCGATGATCCAAAACAGGAGCGCGTTCCAGACCGCGCGCAGGCGGCCGTCGAGTGCAATCAGGGAGTTCGCCATGGCGGCGAGTATACGCCACACCCGCCGGGAAGGCTTTGAACGCCCGCCGAACGGAGCCGCGAGCCAGGAAGCAAAGGAGCACAACGCACATGCGCAATCGGTCACGTACGTCGTTAGGCTACGTATTTGCACTCGTGGGGTTGGCCGCCGCCTTGTTGGCGGCGTGCGGCAGCCCGCAAAGCGGAGGCGGAGGCGCACCGCTGCCGGCAGCAGGGCCGGGCGACGGCGCGACGCTCATTTCGCCGGCGCTCGGCGATCGCGTTCTTATTCGCGCGTCGGTTGACGCGACCGCGCTGGTCGCCGCACCGAACGCCGCGTGGGCGATGGTCCCCGGCGTGCTGCGCGTCGCCTTCACTCCGGCGCTGCGATCCGGCGACGACGCGGCGAGCGGGCTGCGCTTGACGCTGACCTATCCGCGCGAGCGCGGGGCGGCGATCGTCGCGGCTCAGGCGCCGCTGGTCACCGTGACGTATGCAGACGGCAAGAGCCTGCGGTGGACTGCCGAGGGCAGCTTCGACGTGGCGCAGCATCGCGTGACCGCGGACCTGCCGTCGGCGCTGCTCGGCGGCGCCACCGGCGTCACGCTCGCACTGGGCGTAGACAACACGAAGTTCCGGATGGAGGAGCCCGGGCCGCGCTACTGGGACGGAAAAACGTGGAGCAAGCACGGCTCGATCGCAGCGAACAAGAAGACGCTCGTGCTGATCCACGGCATCTTCTCCAGCGTCGAGACCGCGTTCCCGACGCCCGGACCTAAATCAACGGAGGTGCCGTGCCCGCAGCGCATCGCCGACGCCGGCGGGTTCGAGCAGGTCTTGGGTTTCGACTACGCGTGGAACGAGCCGCCGAAAACCGAAGGCCCGCTCTTTGCGGCGTTTCTCAAGACAATCTCCGATGCGAAGGTAAGCTCGCTCGCGATCGAGGCGCATAGTTACGGGTCGGTCGTGACGTTGGCGGCGATTCCCAACGTAAGCACGGGCTTCACCGCCGCCGACGTCGTCACGCTGGGCGGCCCCCTGCCGCTGCGCGGCACGCCGCTGGCAAACAAAGACAATCACTGGCGGATGGGGATGTTCCTCGGCTTGCTGGACCAGTACTCCGA
Organism: Vulcanimicrobiota bacterium; assembly: GCA_963790985.1. GTDB lineage: Bacteria > Vulcanimicrobiota > Vulcanimicrobiia > Vulcanimicrobiales > Vulcanimicrobiaceae > Cybelea. The sequence goes on along the minus strand of CAWBQB010000002.1, from coordinate 144,047 downwards.
CGAGCCGCCGAGCGTCGTGGACCGGGCGTTCAAGAGCGGAATGGTCGCCTCGCTTGCGACCAACTCTGAGGAGCTGCAGACGATCCTCGCGGGCGTCGACAACATGGCGAATCAGCCGAAGTTCGTCGAGGTCGCCGGCACCAAGTGGATTTGCTTCGTCTCGCTTTACGGCGCGTGCTTGGTGTCGGAGGAGTCGTTCAAGAAAGTCTTACTGGACGGCAGCGGCGTGAAGCTTCCGTGGGATGGCGTCGTCGAGAAGCTCGCCGCCAACTCGAGCGACATCCCCAATCCCACGGCCAAGGACTTCGCGGTCTCGCACGTTGACCTGGAGTGCAACAAAGACGTGATCAAGTGGGTGGGGCAGCAGATCGGCCCCACCCGGTAAGCCTAAGGATCCTCCGCGCCCAACATGCTGCCCTTTGGATTGAACGGCGGCGCCTTGATCGGCGTGAACGCGCGCGGTTTTGCCGAGAAGATGAAGCAGTCGCGGAGATCGTCGGAGCGCTGGTCGCTCGACTTCAGCGAACCCTTGGGTATCCCGAACGCTTCCTCGGTAAAGGCCAGGATGCTGCCGAACTCGTGCTGCACCTTCGAGACGTAGCCCTTCTTGGCGTACGGCGAGATCACGAGCAGCGGCACGCGGAAGCCCAACTCGTAGTGGTTGTCAATCGGCGGCGCTACGTGGTCGTAGAAGCCGCCCCAGTCGTCCCACGTGACGAATATCGCCGTGCTGCTCCAGTACTTGCTCTTGCCTATGGCGTTGACGATGGCCGCAACCCAAGCGGGCCCCTTCGCGGTGCTGACCGGACCCGCATGATCGGACCATGGCGAAGCGGGGTTGACCCAGCTCACGCCTGCCAAATGACCTGACGCGATGTCGCTCAGCACGGTCTGTGGCGGCGTGACGACGTTCGCGTATTGGCTGCCGTAGCGAACGTGCTTGATCGCGTCGAACGCATGCCAGAGACCCGGCCCGAGATCTTGCTGGTAATACTTCCACGAGATGCCCTTCTTCTCGAGCAAGTCGCTCAGAACGGTGCGATCGAAACACGGGTAGGGATGCGGGCCGGCGTTGCCGGTTGCGGGATCGATCGTGTCCACGACGGTATTGCTGGGAGAATCGCATCCGCCAAGCAGGGATTCGAGCGCGGGCGATATCCCGCTGTTTAACGTCCCGCCCGTTTGATACGGGTTGTCCTTGGTGTAGTACGGCATCGCCGCCGGCGAAGAGTCGCCGCTGATGATGTACAGATGCGCCGGCCAGCTGGGGCCCTGGTTACTCTGAAACATGTGATCGCCGAGGACGTACTGCTTGGCCATGTCGTGATACGGCTGCACTTCGGAGGGCATCCCGTAGGTGAACGGACGCAGGTGATTTTCCGGCGCCATGCCCTTGTCGAACCCGTTCATTTTTCCGTTGTTGTAGTCGCGAACGAACGAATCGTGCTTGTGCGGCAGATCCCACGTTACGCGCAGCGAGAGCGGCTGCAGCGGCACCCGCTCGCCCGCGTAATCGGTTGCGTAGGTTGCGATGTCCGCGCCCGGAGTGCCCTGGAAGAGATAGTCGGGCGTCCGGTTCTCCTGAAAGATGATGACGACGTGTTTGATCGGCGTGGCCGGCACCACGGCCCCATCCACGACGGATGACGCGCTTGCCGGGTTCGCGGGAGTAAAGGAAGCCGTTTGGCTCGAGCACGACGTTATGCCTGCGATCAGGATGACGGCGCTAAGTTTGGCGAATGTTTTCATTTTGTTTAGGGATCCTCAATGTTGACGTTGGCGTTCGCGCCGGCCGCAAAGGGCGGTGATTTGATTACTTGGAAGGTGCGCGCCTTTTGGGTGAAGTCGAACGCGTCCATCAGATCGTCGGCTCGCCCATCGGTCGTATGCAGCGCGCCCTTCGAGATGCCGAACGTCTTTTCGGTGTAGGCCAAGATGCTGCCGAACTCGTGCTGCACTTTGGACACGTAGCCTTTCTTGGCGTAGGGCGAGATGACGATCAGCGGCACGCGGAAGCCGAGCTCGTAATGGTTCTTGATCGGCGGCGCAACGTGGTCGTACCAGCCGCCCCAGTCGTCCCAGGTGACGACGATCGTGGTGTTCTTCCAATACTTGCTCCGCCCGACGGCGTTCACGATCGCAGCTACCCACGAGGGCCCTTGTGCCCCGCTTTTGGTCCCGGCATGATCGGACCAGGGGTATGCGGGCATGACCCACGACACGCCGGCTAGCCGGCCCGAACCGATGTCGGCCAGGACGGTTTGCGGCGGCGTGACCACGTTAGCATAGTCGCTCCCCTCGCGAACGTGCTTGATCGCGTCGAACGCGTGCCAGAGCCCCGCGCCGAGGTCTTGCTGGTAGTACTTCCACGAAACGCCCTTGGCGTCGAGGAAATCGGTGAGCACGGGGCGGTCGAAGCACGGAAACACCGACGGTCCGTTCGCGCCGGTTCCGGGATCGATCGTGCTTACGGTCGAGCCCGCGCCGGAGTCGCAGCCGCCGGCCTTGCCGTTTACGGTGCCGTTGGGATTGTCCTTAACCAAGTTTGGCGCAATCGTCGCGTCGCGCGCGGTTCCGCTGACGATGTAAAGATGCGCCGGGAAGCTCGGCCCCTGGTTGCTCTGGAACATGCGGTCGCCGAAGACGTACTGCGCCGCCATGTCTTGATAGGGCTGCACTTCGGCGGCAGGCGCGTAGCCGAAGGGCCGCAGGTGGTTGTCCGGCGTCTGGTTCTTGTCGAAGCCGTTCATCTTGCCGTTGTTGTAATCGGTAAGGAAGTTGTTGTGCATGTGGCCCAGATCGTATCGAGCGGCCAGCGAGACGGGACGCAAACGGATCACGTCGCCGTGGTAATCGGTGGCCGTAGTCGCAATGTCTGCTCCCCGCAAGCCTTGAAAGAGATAGTCGGGCGTTCTATTTTCTTGAAACACGATGATGACGTGCTGGATCGGGGTCGGGAGAGCCCCTTGGCTCACCTGATCCGAACCCACGCCTTGGGCGCCTGCCATGGCGACTTGCGGCAGGGGCGACATGAACGACTGCGTCTGCCTCGCGCACGACGTCGCACCGGCGATTAGTGTAGTGCAAATCGCTCCGGCTGCAAGCCTGCGGCAGGCTGCGGCAACCGATGCGCTTGTGGGCAACATTTTTGAATCTCCTTGTATTTGATGGCTCGGGGTTGACCCTAAGGTACCGCCGGGGTGAGAACGCGCGAGGAACTTACTGTTACGGCGTCTTCTCAAGTTGCGGACAAGCCCTCAACAATCTCCTCAGATCGCCCGACTAAAGTCGCCGCCAGGAGCGAGGGCGCAGGCGGCCAAGAGCAAGTGCGTGCGCTGGACGCCGCGATCCGGTTACGAGGAACTCAACGGCTGCATCTGGCTGCCGCGCCTGCTGGACAAGGCGCGGCGCGTCGCCGCCGGCAGCGGCCACCTCATAGACGGCGAGTGGATGTACGGCGACAACGATTTCGCCGACGGCATTCTGCTGCGATTTCTCGGATTGAACGACGCGCACGTGCTCGACGTCGTGCGCTTGCATGCCGGCGACGCGCAGGCCGGAGAGCAGATTCTCGCCGCGAGCGGCAAGACGCCCGCACAGTGCGCGGCCTTCAACCGGCGGTTTCGAAGGGTCGCCGGCTTTTTTATGCCTCTGATCGAGGCCGACGAGGGGCGCGCAAGGCCCGGCTTGTGGACCAGCCTGCTGCGCGCGGCCTACAACGGCGTCGTCGCGAGGCCCGCGATCGCCGTCTTCCGCCGGATGCAGCGCTAGCCGCTAGCGAATCGCGTAGAGCGTGCCGTCGGTGCTGCCGACGAACAGCACGCCGCCGGCAATGGCCGGCGTGCCGGCGATCGAGCCGAGCGAATAGACCTTGCTCAAACCTACGATGATGCCGTCGAGCGTGGGATCGGCGTAGATCTTCTGCAGATCGAGGTTGCCGCTCGCGTCGGCGTACGCCGGAAGGTTGCGCCGGGAGGCGTCGGTTGCAAAGCGCGCAACGACTCTGCCGCTGCGATCGTCCACGGCGTAGAGCCGGCCGTCGAACGTGCCGAAGTACGCGACGTCGCCGGCAATCGAAGGCGAGCCGAACGCGTAAGCGCCGTATCCGACGTTGAAGCGCTCGCGGCCCGTGGCGGCGTCGAGAGCGAAGAACTTGCGCTCGTCGGAGGTCGTGTAGTAGACCGTTCCCCCCGCGACGGCGGGTGAGGCGATAACCCAGCTCCCGTGCTCGTCGTGCTTCCAGCGCAGCTGCCCGGTCTTGGCGTCGAGCGCGTAAAAGAAACTGTCGCGACAGCCGAAATACACCGTGCCGCCGATCACCGCCGCAGAGCCCGCGATGCCGACTTGATTGTAAATGTTCCGATCGTCGCCGGTGGTGTAGGTCCAGACGACGGCGCCGGTTCGCGCGTCGAGCGCGTACATGTTACGATCCCAGCTTCCCACGTACACCACGCCGTCTGCGACCGCGGGCGACGCGTGCACGACGTCGCCGGTTGCAAACTTCCATCGGAACGCGCCGGTTGCGGCATCCAGCGCGTAGACGTTGTGGTCGCCGCTGCCGACGTAGACCGTCCCGGCGGAGACCGCCGGCGACGAGAGAAAGACGTCGAACGGATCGGGCATACGCTCGTTCTGCGGCATGATGCCGTGTATTCCGGGGGCGGTGAAACGCCGCTCGCCGCCCGTCTTGAAGCGCCACTTTTCGGCTCCGCTCCGCGCGTCGAGGCCGTAGACGTTTCCGTCGAGGCTCGCGACGAACACCATGCCGTGCCAGATCGCGGGCGATGAGTTCACCGGGCCTTTCGTTGCAAACTTCCAAACCAAGGCACCGTCGGCAGCGCGTACGGCATACACGTTGAAGTCGGCGCTTCCGACGTAGACGACGCCGTCGAGCACCGCCGGCGAGGAAACGATCTTGGCCTTGGTGCGAAACCGCCACTTCACCGATGCGAGCGTGGGGGCTTTCGAGGCGTACACTCCGCCGTGGGCGGCATCCGCGCGGAACATCGCACCCTCGTCGCCGGCCCGAGCGGGCGACAATCCGGCCAACGCCGCGACGGCGGCGAGCCCAATAGCTCGGCCAACGTCGATCCGTGCGAATCGGTTCATGCGAACACTATACTGCCGGCCGCAATCGGCGCGCATCAAAAAACCGTCAAAGTAGCACGCCCGAGTTGAGCGGCGTTATTGAGAAACCGCTACGCCGTAGACCGAGCTCAATCCGTTGGTGATCGTGTTGACCAGCGTTCCGGCCGGATAATCGTAGACGAGCAGCGCGTTGACCTCGGGATCGGCGACGTACAGATGCTTCGAACGCTTGTCGAGCGCGATGCGGAACGGGTCTTCCATGCTTTGCGCGATCGTGTGCGACGGTTTGTTCGATCCCGGCGGAAAGACGTAGACCGCGTCGTTTCCGTTGCCCGAACCCTGATCGGCGACGACGACGTCGCCGGCGGCGTCAACGGCGTCGCCCGCCGCCCAGACGATCGGCAGGCCGAGGCTCGTGCCGTTCGTCGAGCCGGGCGGGTATTCGTTGACCTGGCCGGGGCCGGCGCCGTGCGCGCCGGTGTTGTAGGCGACGTACACGTTGTTTTTGGCATCGAGTGCGACGCCTTGCGGATCGCCGACGTCAATCGTCAGCTTCGATCGCGTGCTGCCTTTGGGGAACTCGACGACCTTCCCGCCGACCAAATCGGCGACGTACACCTTGCCGTCGGCACCCGCCGACACGTTGGTGGGATAGGCAAAGCCGGTGTAGCGCAGGGTCCAGGTCGAGCTGCCGCGCGGATACATCGTCACCGTGTAGTTGGTCGCGTTGGTGACGAACAGATCGCCTTTGGTATCCACGAAGCTGCCTTGGGGGCCGCTGATGCCGTCGGTGATCTGCCCGATCGGATTAGGATTCGCGCCCGAGGCCGGATAGATCTCGACGGCGTTCTTGAGAAAATCGGAAACGTAAATCAGATGCTTGCCCGATTTCGCTTGCGGCGAGAGCCATCCGCCTCCGCGGTGCGCCGCCGTGACGGTACCTGCCGCCGGGGTCGCCGGAATACCGGGGCCGGCCTGCGAGCCGGCGCAGCCCGCGCCGGCGACGAGCGCGAACGCGCAGATCGCGCGTGTGAAGTGCGTCATAAGGGTGCCTCCGGATCGAGCGCGAGACCGTTGGGGCCGTCTATGCCGTCGGTGATGGTGTCAACGAGCGTGCCGCTGGGATAGGCGTAGACGTACACGGCATTGCCGACCGCGTCGCCGACGTAGACCTGCTTTTCGCTTGCGAGGAAGCGCACCGGATCGGGGTCGAGCGTGTTCTGCGCGAACGTCTGCGAGGGCTGCGTTTTGCCCGGCGGAAAGACCAGCACGCCCGTTAGGCGCTGGTCGGCGGTGACGATGTCGCCGGCTTTGTCGAGCGCGATGCCGCCCGGCGCCTGCGTGACGATGCCGAGATTGGTTCCGTTCGTGCTTCCCTGAGCATACTCGACGATCTCGCCGTTTTTAAAGTTCGCCGTGTAGGACGTGACGTAGAGGTTAGCGGACGGATCGAGCGCGAGGTCTATCGGATACGGAAGGTTCGTGATCGTCAGGCTCGGCGTGTTGGTCCCTTGCGGAAAGACCTTCACCGACGCGGGGCTCAGGCTCGAGACGTAGACGTTCTGCTTGGCATCCACCGCGACGCCGGCCGGGGCCCCGAGGCCGTTGGAGTAGGTGAAGCTCGGTGTGACGCTTCCGGGCGCGTATTCGGTGACGGTGTTCGCCTTCGTGTTGGTGACGTAGAAGTTGCCCTTGGCGTCGGTGGCGGCGCCCTCGGGCCCGTTGATGCCCGACGTGATCTCGCCGATCGGCGGCTGGTTGTGCCCCTTCGTGCAGTAGATCGCGACGTAACCCAGCACGTAGCTCGAAACGAACAGCTTCTGCTTGCACTTCTTCGCCGCCGGCGACAGCCAGCCGGCTCCTCGCGCAAGGGGATGCAGAGCGGCGCGCAGCTCGCGTTGGAGAGCGGCGGGCACGGTGGAAGTCGCGGTGCCGGCGGGCGGCGTCGCTACCGCGCCGGCCGAACAACCGGCGCCGAGGAGAAGCAAGGCGAGTGCGGCGTACGTGCGATGCATAACCGTACCCTGGTTCCGCGGAACCGATTCTTCCCCTCGCAACCGCGCGGTCAAAGGCCCGAGCGCTGCAGCTCGTCGCGGGTGTACACGAACGGCACGTTGGCGGGCGTGACGATGCGCGCGATGTCGCGCACGATGACGCTCGCGACGCCCTCGGGCGGTTTCTCGGCCTGATACGTGATCCACGCGACGATCGTGGTGCCGGTGGCCGGGTTGTAGTAGTCGGCGGTGTTGTAGCCGGGAAGCGCGCCGGTGTACCCGTACCAGCCCGCGCTGCAGTTGATGCCCAGCCCGAACGACGTATTCCCAAGGAAAGGTTTGCACTCCGAGAGCGGGCGATAACCCGCGGGGCCGCCCGTCTTTGCGGTCGCGTACAGTTTTATCCAACGTTTGATATCGGCCATGTCGGAAATCATCTCGCCGGCCGACCCCATGAACGCTACGGGGATCGCGCCGCTCACGTCCGTCCAGTTGCGCTGCGCGTCGAGACCGTAGCCTCGCGCCCACGGTTCGGGCATCGCCTGCGTTTGCGGATACGACGTCTGCGTCAAGCCGAAGGGCTCCAGCAGCCGCTTGCGGATCTGATCGCCGGCGCTATCCTTCGTGATCTCCTCGATGATGAGCCCGAGAAGCAAGTAGTTGGTGTTGCTGTAATGGTAGCCTTCGCCGGGCGGAAAGTACGGCTTCTGCTTCACCGCCCACGCGACGAGCGTTCGCGGGTCGAAATTCTTCGGAACGGTCATGTTCAACTGCGCGAACTGCGGCGTATCGTACGCCTCGAACAGCCCGCTGCGCATGTTGCACAGCTCGCGCACGGTGATCTTATCGCCGTCGGGTATGGCGACGCCCAGCGGGAAGCGGCTGACCGGGCTGTCGAGGGCGAGCTTCTTCTCGGCGATCAACTGCAGAATGACGCTGACGACGAAGGTCTTGGTATTGCTGCCGATGCGGAAATGGTCGGCCGGCGTCATCGGCCGTTTCGCGGCGATGTCGGCGTAGCCGAACGCGCGCACGAAGCTCGCTCCGCCGGCGCCCCACACGCCGATCAGAACGCCCGGAATGGGCGCGCGGCCGCCGTACGCCTTGCGATCTTTTTCCACGGCTGCGACGATCGCGGATTGCACGGACGCGCTTGCGATCGACGGCGCCTTTTCGGTGCCCGACGCGGCCGCAGGCAACAGCGCGCACCCGACGATGAGCGCAACGGCGAATCTCTGCATGTGAAAAGCTCCTTTGCCGGGGCAATTCGGCGGCGGGAGGGCATTCCCCACAAGGGTGGACCAGCAGGCCATCGTGAAAAACAGCGTGCTATGCGGATGCTCGTTCTCGGCGGAACCCGGTTCCTCGGCCGGCATGTTGCCGAACATGCTGTTTCCTGCGGTCACGACGTTACGCTGTTTCACCGCGGGAAGTCGCTGCCCGACGGAGTTCCCGGTGCGGCCAGCATCACCGGCGACCGGTCGAGCGATCTCGGCCGCGTCACCGGGCGTTACGACGCAATCGTGGACACGTGCGGCTTTTTTCCGCGCGACGTGACGGCGTCGTGCAAGCACTTTCGCTCGACCAGTCCGGATGCTGGCTACGCATTCATTTCCAGCATCAACGCGTATCGCGACGACTGCCCGGCCGGAGCCGACGAGTCGGCGCCGGTTTGGGATACCGCCGACCCCGACGCGACGGAAATTACTGCGGAGACGTACGGACCGCTCAAGGCGGCGTGCGAACGGATCGTCGGCGAGGCGTTCGCGGATCGCGCCTCGATCGTGCGCCCGGGCCTGATCGTGGGCCCGTACGACGGCACCGACCGCTTCACGTACTGGGTTCGGCGCGTCGCGCGCGGCGGCACGACCCTCGCACCCGGTCTGCCGCAGCGGCGCGTGCAGCTCATAGACGCGCGCGACCTCGCCGCATGGATCGTCGCATCCCTGCAAGCACGCCGGAGCGGAGCGTTCAACGCCACGGGGCCCGGGCGCGATCTCACGATGGGCGAGCTGCTCGACGATTGCCGTGACGAGCTGGGTTCGGACGCCGAGTTCGCGTGGGCTTCGGAAGAGTTCTTGAAGGAGCACCAGGTGGAGCCGTGGACCGAAATGCCGCTGTTCGTTCCCGCAGACGAGGGCCAGGGATGGGATACGATCTCGTCGGCTCGCGCCGTCGCCGCCGGGCTTACGTACCGGCCGCTGCGCACGACGGTACGCGATACGTGGGAGTGGGACCGCGGCCGCGATCAAAGCGTGCCGATGAAGGCCGGCATCACGGCCGAACGCGAGGCGACCTTGCTCGAGGCGCTGGCGGCGGCGCGCCGTTAAATGATTATCGCGACAAATAAAGACGAGGTAGCGCGCTGCTTTGAAGTGATGCGCCAGCTACGAACGTCACTGACGGAACGGGACTTCGTCGAGCACGTATCGGTTCAGGCATCCGAGGGATACGAACTGGCCTATCTCGAGGATGAGGGGCGGGTCGTTTCCGTTGCGGGCTTTCGCGTATTGAACATGCTGGCCGGCGGCAAAACACTGTACGTTGACGATTTGGTCACCGACGCGGCGCTGCGCTCGCGCGGTTTCGGCGATACGATCGTACGCGATCTCCTTCGTCACGCCAGGGAGCTCGCGTGCGACACGTTTTCGCTCGACTCCGGCACGCAGCGACTCGGAGCGCATCGCTTCTACTTTAGGCTAGGCATGCACATATCCAGCTTTCACTTTTCACTGGACCTCGCTGGCGCGTCAGACGGGCGCTAGGTGAAGTTTGACCCAGGCGGCCAGGTACTCGCGATACCCCGGCAGCACCCTCGGCCCGATTTGAATGTCGTGGTTGGCCGTTTCGAAGATGCGGATCGTTATGTCGGGATTCGAATTCGCGCGTAAGGCTTGCTGAAAGGCCGCGATGGACCGCTCGACCGGAACCTTATCGTCGCGCCCGCCGTAGATCAGGAGCAGCGGTGCGGTGAGCGGGGCGTATAGCTCGACGGGCTCCGACCACGTGCGCGGGTCGCGGTAAAACGCATACTTCGAAGGATCCGCGCGATCGATCGCCGCGAGACGATCGGGACGCGGCAGCTGGTTGCCGGCGGGAACGTCGTCGCGGAACTCGACCTTGCGGAATTTTTGAAGGAGCCCGTTTGCCGCAGCACGCGACACCAGCGCTTGCGCGCGTTCGTAGCCTTCGCCGGTTCGATAATACTGAGCCAGCGCATCGTGCAGCTCCATCGCTGCGCGGACTTGCGCCGGCGTCATCCCCACCGCGACGAACTGGCCCTCCAAGTAGTAATTGTCGGATTGGGCAGGCTCCACTCCCGCAGGGCTCGCCAGGATCGTGAATGCCGACGGGCAGACCGTCACCGCGCGTGGGATGACCCAGCCGGCTTGACTGGTGCCGAAATACCCAACGTTTTTCGCCTCTACTCCGGGCAAGCGGGAGGCGAAGGCGCAGGCCGCGGCGACGCCGCGCTTATTGAAGGAAAACGACGCGATTCCGGCTTTGGCAAACGAGTGCGCGATCAGCCGCCAGTACACCGACGCATTGGCGTCGTCGTAATCGGAGCCTTGGACGAGCACTACCAATGGATAGCTGCTTGCTCCGCGGGGCGCGAACAGGCGGCCGGCCAGCTCGACGTCGCCGCTCTTGAAGCGATAATCCGTTGAGACGAAGGCGGGCGTAGGCGCGGGAGACGGCGCGGGGGCCTGTGCGCGGGAGGCGTACGGCGCCGCCGCCGCACCCCCGAGAATACAGAAGAACCACAAAAGAATTCGAACGCGTCGCATTGCCGCTCCTCTCAGATTGTTTCGGTCGCGGCGACGCGTGAAGGCATAGTGGCCGCCGGACCATAATGCCATCGTATGGAAATCGTCATTGCGGAGAAGGGCGCTTTCTACTTCGAGCCGACGATCACGGCCGAGGAGGCTCGCGGACGGGCAAGCGCGCACAAGGTTTCCGTCTTTGGGACCCTGTCCCGCCTGTTCTCGCGCCCCAAGGAAGACGACATCGCGATCTCCGACCTGGGGCTTTGGTATCTGCCGGTGTGGCATGCCAAGGCCCATCTGCGCTTTGCGTACGATCGCAGCGAGTCGTACAAAGTGCCGATAAAGACGCCGCACGTGGCGGCCGTCAGCGTGGGGGGAATCGATTATGCGGTGGCCGGCGGCGCAATAGACATTCCGGTCGTCGAGCGCTGCGAGCGAGACGAGCAGAAAGAACTTTGGCTCGACGCCCTGAGCAGCCAGCCGGTGAACGCGCAGCCGTATCTCAAGACGCGCGCGACTTCGGTCAATCTCGACGAGTTCGCGCCGGAGGGCGCGAAGATCGTCCCGCCGTCGGTTCGCGCTGCGGCCGTCGTTCGAGCGCTCCTAGGCGAGGACTTTCGCCCGGCAGACGCCGACGCGGTCAAGGAGGAGACGGTCAACGTGGAATGCATCGACCTCTACCTTCGGCCGACGTTCAACTTCAAATGCGAGTGGTCGGCAAAGAACAAATCGGCCGACCTTGCCGTTGACGCGATCACCGGCGAGATTCAGACGCGGCCCAGCGCGACGATGGCGCTGGTCGCAAAGCTGACCAAGCCCGAGACGCTATTCGACATCGGCGCGGAGACGCTCAATCTCGTCGTCCCGGGCGGCGCCATCCCGCTGCGAATCATGCAGGCGCTCGCGGAGAAGCGCAAGCCCTAGCTTGCGCGGTTGAATCGTAGCATGTGAAAGCTGCAGTCCGTTCAAAGTATGGTTTAGGCGAAGTTCTAAGCGTACGAGAGATTGAAAAGCCGACTCCAAAAGACGACGAACTTTTGATACGAGTCTATGCCGCCACGGTAAACAGAACGGATTGTCACGTCCTTTCGGGCAAGCCATTCGTCATGAGATTGTTTACGGGGCTATTCAAACCGAGGTCAGCCGTTATCGGGACCGACTTTGCCGGACAAGTGGAAGAAGTGGGATCCACCGTACGATCTTTTAAGGTCGGGGATCGGGTCATGGGATTTGGCGGTGTGTTTGGGGCTGGATCTCTCGCACAATATCTGGCATTACCTGAAACTAAGGCCGTCAAAGGAACGGTAACGATTCCCGACGACCTGGATTATGACGTGGCTGCGGCTTGCCCCGAAGGAACGTTTTATGCTGCCAGCGGTCTCAACCAGTTGAACCCCAGGGCCGGACAAAAAGCGATGGTGTATGGGGCGACGGGCGCCATTGGTTCGGCATACGTTCAATTGTTGAAATATTTCGGCGTTTACGTTACGGCCGTATGTAGAGGAGCAAACGCGGAGCTGATACGCTCGTTGGGCGCGGATAAAGTCATCGATTATGAAAGGGAGGATTTCACAAAAGACGACGAGCGCTACGATTTTGTCTTTGATGCCGTAGGCAAAAGCAGTTTTCTCAAATGCAAAACGCTCCTAAAAGCAGATGGACTGTATACGTCATCGGGTGGGGCCGAGAACCTGTTCTTCGCACTCATTACTCCATTGCTGGGCGGGAAGAAGGTTCCGTTCATCGCCCCTAAAAACGTCGCGTCCACTTTGAAGTTTATCCTAGATCTGATTGAACAAAAACGCTTTAAGCCCTTGATAGATAGGAAATATCCTTTGGAGAAGATTGCGGAAGCATTTGCGTACGTAGCATCCGGTCAAAAACTAGGTAACGTAATCGTTACCATGGATGCTTGACATTGCGAGCTACGGTTTGCCTTGCTGCCGCCCTCCTAGCAACGACCGGTAACGGCGGAGCGCGGGTCGGCCCGGTCGACAAGATCTCCGTCGGCGGCGTGGGCCCGGTTAGATTCGGTATGACGCTTGCGCAAGCCGCTGCGGCAGGCGCTCCGCTCGCATCGGACGCCCATGCCGCCTCCGCAACGTGCTTTCACGCACACCCGGCCGGAGAGCCCGGGCTTTCATTCATGATACGCAACGGGCAGATCGTTCGCGCCGACGTGGTAAAACCGGCGCGCTTGAAGACCGTTGATGGATTCAAGTTCGGCGATAAGGAGGTTGACGTCGTCAGTTACTACGCCGCAACCAGCGGGGGCGCTAGCGATTTCCCGCTTTCAGATACAAGCGACATTACGCTCGTTGCGTCGCCGGAGTTCTCAAAGGGCGCAATTCCGCGGCTCGTCTACGAAATCACCGACGAGGCTGGGGTCTTCGCGATTCACGCGGGTTCGGTTCCGCGCGACCTTCGCGGCTGCTAGGGGCGCGGCGCGCTACCGATCGGGCGTCCACGTCGCCGGTGAGGGTTTCGCCCGCACGATCGCAGCGGCATGCATTACGCCTGAAGCATCGTAGGTTCCGCGCACGTTGAACGGCCTCCCTACGATCAAGTCGGCGCTGCGCTCGTTCTTGAGCGCCGTCGCGTCGTCTACTCGAACGAGTTCCCCGCTGCGCGTTTTTAGGGTAAGGATCGAGCCATTGACCTTGAGGAGCGTCCCGGTGACCTCGTTGGGCGTCTTGAGCGTTCCACGGTAAGCCACGCCCCGAGGCGCGCGCACTGCCGCAGCGTTGCGGGCCGAGCCGCCGAGCCCGAAGATCTCGAGCTGCTGATAGCTCGCGACGTAGACCTTGCCGTTTGCCACGACGGGCACGACGTTTGCGTTTCCGTACGTTGATGCCCAGTAACCCGCCGTGCCTTGGTAGAGCGTTGCGAGCTGTCCGCTGCCGCTCTGCGATTCGGACTTAAGCGCGAAGAGCGTCATCGGCCCGGGAACCGACTGCGGCCGCGCGAGCGCCCAAATGATTGCGTTGCGCCCGCCCTTCTTCGATGAAACGGTGGTGAAAAAGCCGGGATCCTGCCCGTTCGGCAACCCGGCCGATCCTGCCAGCGTCAATCCTACCTTGCCCTTGTCGTGCACGTTCCACACGGTGACGCTGCTGCCGCCGCTGGCGACGATGCGCTGACGACGGTTCTTCACGGCGAAGTACGACGGGCCGCACCAGCATCCGCCCACGTACACCTCGGCGAGATCGTTATTCGGACCGCTGACGACGTAGCCGCCTAAGTTGTTCTGGTTGAGCACGAACATCGTTCCGGTCTTGCCGGCCGCGACGGCCAGCGGAACCGACGAGCCGCGCACCGGCAGCAGCATCACACCGCCCGATCCCAAGTCGGCATCGTATTCGTCGAGTTGCCCGACGTTGGACGGCGTGAAGATGCTGAGGAGCTGCGTGAGGTCGGCACTGACCTTGACGACGCTCTCCTGCACGTTCGTGACGCCGTTATAGGTGTTTCCGGAATAGTCGGAGTTACCGGTAACGAAGTAGATGTTGCCCGAAGGATCTGCCGCGACGCCGTAGCCCGACATCCAAATCGCGGATAGGAAGAAACTATTGGGCGACTGCGAGAGGCTGTCGTTCAGCCGGTTCCCCGACAGCGGCGCAAGGGATCCGGCCTGCCAGCCGAGCAGCCACCCGCGCGATTGCGACGCGCTGAAGTCGCAGAACGAACCGAAGCCGGCGTAGACGTTTCCGTTGGCTTCGAGCAGGCCCGGGCGCTGGCGCTGGTAGGTCGCGTTGAAGTTGTATGTGGTGCCGTCGGTCAACTGGTGCGAGGCGGAGACGACGACCGGCGGCGTTACGTCGGAGAGACTCGACAGGCTGAGCTCGTGAATGCGATAGGTCGGATTGCCGCTCTCAAGCGTGTAGGCGATGACGTACATCACGCCGGCGGCTTGGTCGATCACGGGCGTTCCGTCAATACCGACGTTCGGCCCGTTGTTGGTGCAGCCGAGCGGCGTCGGAACCGGCGGCCCCAAATTCGTTTGGAAGAGCACCGCTCCGCTGGATGCATCCATCGCGTAGATCGTGTTGCCCTCGGTTGCGACGTAGACCACGTCGTGCGCGCTGCCGGATCCCGCGCCGCGAGTCGTCGTTACGTTGGGAATGACGAGCGGCTGGGTATCCACCTGGTCGTCGAGCGCGATCGCGTGGAGCAGGCCGAACGAACCGGCATTGACGTTGCGATACGTCAGCGTCGGCTCGTCGTCGTTCCAGCCGGTTCGCAGATTGTCGTAGTGATAGGTGGTGATCGCGAACGCGGACTGCGAGCCGCGGCTGACCGTTACGGCCTGCGCGGCGCGAGCATCCTTGATGACGTCGAGAGGGCCGCCGCCCGCGGGGTAGCCGTAAAGCATCACACCGCCGGCGTCGGGGACGGCGACTTTGCCGCCGTGAATCCAAAACTGTTCCGCGTTCGCCGCGCCCCGCAACGCGATCTCTCCGGCCGGTGCGGCTTGCGATCCGGCGATCGCGTAGCGGAAGATCGCGGCGCCGGCCGCTACCGCGAGGTACTTGCCGTCCCACTGAATCGAGCCGACGCGCGGTGGGCGCGTTCCGTTCCACGCGATCTCCCCGAGCCGCGTCGCCCCCTTGGGGAGCTCGACGAGATTGCGCGCCGCGGTTGCTACGAAGAGATTCCCATCGCTATCGTAGGCGACGGAACCATAGAAGCCGCCGCCTTCTCGCGCCGCGTAGACCTTCGGTGTGCCCGCGGCGCCGGCGTAGACCGCGACGCCCGATTGCGCGGCGGAGCCTCCCGAAACGGCGAGGTTTCCGGACGCGGGATCCACGGCGCAGAACTGGGCGCCCCCGAGCGGGTAACGCAGTACGGCGATCGGGCGGGTGCCGCCGTGGGCGTATTGCAGCACGTCGTTGCCGGCCGGCATGAAAACGTCGCCGTTCCTGGCGGCGCAGAGCCCATCCGCGCGCACGTCGAGCAGCCGGCCTTGCGGCTTACCCTCGGGGTACGAGTAGACGTAGACGCTGCCGTCTTTGGAGCCGGCAACGTAGAGCAGGTCGCGCGATGGGGCATCGGCCGCCATCTGCGAGCCCACGCCGAGCCGGCCCAACTCGGCCGTGGCCGCGCCGGGCTGGCCCGGAACGAGCGCACTCGTCTGGCTTTGCGAACCCCCGCAGCCCGCTGCGACGCCAAGAACCGCGACGATGCTTAGCGCGCAGCGCACCGACCCCGAGAAAGCTTTCATTCCCACGCTCCCTTCTACGCCCGGGGGATTCGGCGAGGCCGCGGGGATCGCCTATTCGGCCGTTTCGGATACGTCTTGCTTTTCTGTTACACTACTGAGAATGACACCGTAGCACTCGTAGCCGATCATGTAAGGCGTGCCGATGATTATTCCGTTTATTTCCGTTAACGCACGAGTTTCTATCGTTGCGATCTCGATCGCGTTGCTAGCCGGCTGCGCCGGCGCCGGCGGAGCTCGCTCCGGCAACGGCGGAAGCGTACCCGCGTTGTCTTCGCAAACGAGTTTCTTGCGCTTCGGCTCGAGCGCGCCGGTGCTACAGACGCTCGACGTTCCGCTCAGCCAGTTTCCGAATGCGGTCGGAACCCTGCTCACGGGCATCCGCGGCGACCTCATCACCGGCTTCGTCGACAGGGTGAACGGCTCGAACGTGGGCGTCGTCTACGATCGGAAAACGGGCGTCTGGACGCGGATCAAGTATCCCCGTTCGGCGAAGACCAGCGTGTACGGCCCGGCCATCACTTCGACGGGCTATCGGGTAGTCGGCAGTTACCAGAAGCAAAGGCAGACGAATGCCGACGGTTTCGTCTACGACTCGACAACGCAAAAGTACGCCACGCTCGACGCTCCGCCTAAGCTCTGCAAGCCCAAAGCGTGCAACTACACGATCGTTCACAGCAACTACGGCGACGCGACCTACAAAGCCGTCGGGAACTACGACGCCGTGAACGCGGGCGCGCCGATTACTCCTTCGAGTTCGTATCCGGTTTCGGGCCATGCATTCATCTACGATTCGGCCACCGCAAAGTTCTCGACGCTCGAATTTTCCGGCTCCATCAGCTCGACGGCCTACGGCATATGGATCGACGGAAACACCGTCGCCATCGCCGGCGGCTACACCGACAAGACGGGCACGCACGCCTACGTGCGCAACCTCGCCGGGACGAAGATGCTCGTCTACACCTGGCCGAAGTCCATTCTCACCCACTTCGAAGGAATCACCGGCGCCGGCGGACCCGGCAACTACAACGTGATCGGCGATTACTTCGATCTCAAGAACAAGACCCTCGAATACGGTTTCTTCCTACCGATTCGCAACTGGACCGCCGGCACCGCAACCGTCATCGGCACGGTCAGCGCGAACTCCGTCTACCAGCGCACCGTCATCGGCGTCTACGTCGGAGCCGGCTTATCGAACGGCTACATCACGAAAATTCCGTAGGGCGCGGCTGCTCTCGGAGCGCGACGCTTGATTCTGGGAGGGCTGCGGAGATGGCAATTCCGAATACCGCGGTGGTGAGAAAGATCTCGGCGATGGGAGTCCTGATAGGCGCCGTGACGGACATCGTAACGACGAATCTCTTCACATTACCGATCGCCGTGTACCTCATGGTCGCCGGCGGCATGCTCAACGTGCCGAAGGGTCAGCAGCAGGCAGCCATGCTTGAGGCTCTGCACGCAAATGTCGTACTTTATGCGGCAATGATGCTCGTCGGCTGCGGATGCTCGGTACTCGGCGGTTACATAGCCGCGTGGATTGCGAAGCACGACGAGCTGCTCAACGGCGCGCTTTCGTCCTTCCTATGCGTTACGTTCGCCGTTTACGCGATCGTTACGGGAAATGCCGGCGAACCGCTCTGGATCGCAATTGGCTTACTCCCGGCGAGCCCCGCATTGGGAGCTGCGGGCGGCTATCTTCGGCGCCTCAGGCGAGAACGCGCCGCCACCGTTGCCTGATTGCCGGGCCGTCACCGACCGTTCCATCAAGCCAGGGTGCCGACAACATTCTTGCAGCTCGTAGTGACGCGACAACGCGGCCGCCATTACCGCCCGATCGCGCTCCCAGCGCACGGTGCTCCCTTCGATATCCGAAAAGAGAAACGCCACCGTCCCGCTAGGGCGAGCCGAAGACGGCGAGACCGCCTGTTACCGCCTACGTATGACGCGGACCAATCCAGCCATGGGCGATCGCGAACATCTTCGTGTTGATTACGAGAAAGCGCCAGAACTGATACGGCCAGAAGCTTCTCCAAAAGCGTCCCATCTGTACTCTCCTATTCCGGAATCATCTGCCAGCCGGGCTTGGCTTGCAGTTTCCACATAAACGTATCGTGCAGCATGCGTTTGGTCCACGCGCCCGCAAGCCCCACGTCGAGATCGCAGAGCGCGAGGTCGCGGCCAAACTCCGGATATTTCTCGAAATCCTTCGCGACCGGCATCATGATGATCGAGGCGGCCGAACCGGTCCAGATCGATTTACCCATCGACGCGATGCACGCGGCGGCCATCTCGCTCATCGGCATTCGGTGCGACGGCTCGCGCCCGGCGATTTGGTCGGCGATATTGTACGCGACCGTGCGCCCCATGATACCCGAGGCCATGCCGGTACGCGGCGCAGTCGCGACGACCGTCGTGCCGGAGCCGGTCTTCTTGCCTTTCGATAGCGGATGCGGAGGCGCGAAGGCGATCCCCGCCGCGTAGACGTTATCGTAGAGCGGCGAACGATAGATCGCCGGCCAGTCCTTCGCTCGATATTGGTCGTAGGTTTTTGGCGAGTAGTCGGCGTCGACGCGCATGAAGCCGCTGGCCAGCGTCATCTTGTCGGTGATGTCGGTGCCGTCGCCCGCGACGTACTTGAGCGGGATGCCGCGGAATTGCGGAATCAGCATTGCGAAATCGAACTCGAGCGATGAGGGATCGTAGCCGACTTGGTCGTACTCGAGACGGCCGGATTCGACCTTGGTGACCCCCGCGGCGACGAGCGGTTTGACGCGCGCTTCATCGAAGAGCATCCGTACCAACGCCGCCCCGGTAACGATCGAGCCGCGCTTGCGCGCTTCAATGCCGTCAACGCCGAAATCCCCCGGATCCGGTTCGTTAGTAAGAAAGATCAGCTCCGCGCGATCGCGGACGCCGCGCCGGCGCATGTCGGCGTCGAGATTCATCACGTACTCGAAGGCCGCTCCCTCGCAGGTTGCTGCCGGGTGGCCGACGCCGACGACGAGCCGCTGGCGCTCGCCTTTCGCCATCCGCTTCACGCTTTCGAGGTATGCGTCGCGCGCGTCGACGGCGTGCTCGACCGAACAGACGCTTTGGGTCGTGCCGAGCTTCGGCCCGAGCCCAGGCGTGCCTTCGAAATTGAGGTACGGGCCGGTCGCGTTCAGTAAGAAATCGTACGGCACGACCTGCATTTGTCCGTTGGCAAGGCGCACCGTTACGCTTCGGTCATCGGGAGCGATCGTTTCGGCGCGCCCGTCAATGTAGTGGATGCCAAGTTTCTCGTAAACGGGTGCGAGCGGAAAGCGCACCTGTTCTTCCGACATGGTCCCGGTCGCGACCCAGATCAGGCTCGGGAACCAAGTAAAACGATTCCCAGGCGCAACTACGGTGATTCGTTCCTTCTTCTTCAGGAGGTGCGACAGGTGCAGTGCCGCGGTCTGACCTGCGAAGCCGGCGCCTAAAATTACGATGTTCACGATGCTATTTCTCCTCCTAGTGCTTTCATTGCAGCAGGCCCGCCGCAAAGCGAAGTTGCGCGTCTTGTGCGATGACGTCGGATTGCGCCCGGATGAGCAGCAGGCGCGCGTCGGCCAGTTGGAGCTCGGCTTGTTGAAGCTCGAGCTGCGTGCCGACGCCTTCGCGATAGCGCAGCCGCGCGATCCGTGCGCTCTCGTCCGACGACCCGACTGCCTCTACGGCAGCATCGGCTCTGCCGCGCGCGCTCGTCAAACGCGCGTAGGCCTCACGAACCTCAAGCTCCACGGCGGTGCGCGAGCCGTCGTACGCGGCCTGTGCCCGTGCGATGCCGGCAGAAGCGGCAGCTATCCGTGCCGCGGTTGCGCCGCCGTCGAAGAGCTTCCACACGGCTAGCAGACCGGCGGTAAACTGGCCGAGGTACTCGCTCTGCACGGTGGGTTGCACGTTGCCTTCGCTCACGAACAGCTGCGCGGTCGGACGCGAAGCGGCTTTCGCCTGCTCGAGCGCGGCCGTTGCAGCGTCGAGCGCAGCTCGAGCCGAGCGCAGCTCTCCCCGTGCCGCCAAACCCGAGGCGATCGCCGCCTGCAGGTCGAGGCTCGCGGGCCTCTCCCCGATTGCTTCTGCCGGCACGAGCGTCGTATCCATCGCTATGCCCATGACGGCTGCCAGCCGGTCGTGCGCGATCGTCGCGTTGCCGTACGCGTCGAGCGCCTGAGCCCGGCGCTCCGCGTACTGTGCCTGCGCTTGCAGCACGTCGGCCCGCGGAGCCATGCCTTGCTCGAAGCGCGTGCGCGTCATCTTCAGGTCGGCTTTGGAAACGGCAACCGCGGCGTCGAGCGTCTGCGCCGCATCGCTTGCGGCAACGAAGCCTACGTAGGCTGCGGTTACGCGCGCAACGAGGGCGCTGCGAGTTTCGTACTCGTCACCCTGTGCCGCAGAAAGGTTCGCCGCCGCCTGCCCTACGGCAGCGGCTCCGATCCCCCCGTCGTAGAGCGAATAGTGCAGCGCAAGCAGCGGCACGTTGGTCGTGTTCGGCTGGAAGGGCAGCGGGCCGATCGGCGTCTGAAGCGTGGCCACGCGGTCCACGGTTTGAAACGAGTCTTGCAGCGTCACGCTCGGCCACCGATCGCCCGCAGCCGCACGAACCTGCGCTATGGCAGCCGACGTAGAGGCGCCGGCCGCCCGCACATCGGGACTGTGCGCTTGCGCGATTGCGATGGCCGCGGCGAGAGTCAGTTCGATCAGCTTAGGCACGGGCAGGCTCTCCCTGTGGCGGAGCTACGCCGTCGAGCGATGCGGCTTGCCGGTGCACTGGAATATCGCCGATACGCGCGAAGAGCAGGGGGATCGCCAGCACCGAGAGCAACGCCGAAGCGCTCATTCCAAAGATGAGCGCCCAGGCAAGACCGCTCCAGACGGGATCCGACGCAATTACCAACGACGACAGAATGCCGGCCGCCGCCGTCATGAAGATCGGACGCGTTCGCGTTGCCGTTGCTTCTACGAGCGCGCGATCGAGCGGCATGCCTTCCGCAACCCGGTCTTCGGCGAACTCAATCAAGATGATCGAGTTTCGGACCACGATACCGATCAGCGCGATGAGGCCGATCATCGCCGTCGCGGAGAAATAGATGCCGAACGGCGCGAGAATCGCGAAGCCGGGCAGAATCCCGATCATCGCCAGCGGTACCGCCGCGAGCACGACCAGCGGCGTGCGGAACGACCTGAAACGCGCGACCAGCACGAAATAGATCAGAGCGAAGGCTACGGCCATCGCGCGGCCGAGATCGGCGAAGACGGTCAGCGTCATGTCCCACTCGCCGTCCCACACGATGCGATATCCCGCCGGCAACGGCTGCCTCGCCAGGGCGAGCATCGCTTCGATCACCGCGTACGTGGAGCTGCGGCCGGCCATCTCGGCGCCGACGTACGTAACGTCGCGGTAGTCGTCGCGATAGAGCGGCTGCGGCGCCTGTTCGGCCACGACGCGCGCGATCTCGCCGAGCGGCACGCCGGCGCCCGAGGCAGCCGGCAGAACGATGCTGGCGAGCGAGGCAGGGTCGCGGCGAAATTGCGGCGCGAACCGCACGACGACGTCGTCGGGACGCGTATCGAGCGAATCGTGCATCGTCGAAACGACCGCACCGTGAAGCGCCGTCTGCAGCGTCAGCGCGACGTCGGACGCGCTCAATCCCGAGAGTGCCGCCTTGCGCGGATCCACATCTACGAAGATCGCCGGGGGGAGCTGCTTGTCGCTCGGATCAACGTCGACGACGCCGCGCTCTCCTTGAAGCTGCGACGCGACCCGCGATGCGATCGCCCGGCGCACGTCGGGATCGGCTCCGTAAATTTTGGCAAAAATCGTATTGCGCACGGGCGGCCCGGGCGGCGTCTGATCGATGCGAAGCTGCGCGCCGTACCCGGCCGCAATCGCTTGCAGCCGAGGGCGGAGATTACGCACGATGGCGGCGGATTGCGCCTTGCGGCGGTCTTTGGCGACCAAATTGACGCGAATATCGGCCTGGTTGGGATGAGTGCGAAAGACCGTACCCGTAAAAAGGCTCGCCAAATCCGGCACATCGTTGGTTCCGACGAACGCTTCGTAGTCTCGCACCTCCGGCGTCGCGGCCAGCACGGCACCGACCGCTTCGACGACGCGTTCGGTCGCCGTTACCGTGCTGGACGGCTGCGCGTCAATCTTCACAAGAAACGTAGTTTCATTGGCGCGCGGCAGCATGCGGAATTGCACGAGCTGAAGCGCGGGCAGCGCCAAGGCGACGACCAGCGCTACGCCCAGCGCCGCAAGAAAAACAGTTCCCTTTCGCTTTGCTCGCGAGCAGCGAAGCCAGCAGATCGCGCAGCGGGACGATCCATCGCGGCACTCCGTGCGCGGGCTTCAACTTGACGTTTCGCAGGAAGTGATAGGTGGCCCATGGCGTGATTGCGACGGCCACGAACAGCGACGTAAGCATCGCGACCGGAACGTTGATGGGAATCGGGCGCATGTACGGCCCCATCATTCCCGTGACGAAGAGCATCGGGAGAAAGGAGAGCATTACGGCGACCGTCGCGAGAGCCGTCGGGCTCGCGATCTCGCCGACGGCTCTGACGACGGCCTGGTCGCGCGGTCCGTTTGGGTCTTGCGTGAAGTGCCGGTGGATGTTCTCGACCATGACGATCGCATCGTCCACGAGCAGACCCAGCGCGAGGATCAGGGCGAAAAGCGTGATCCTATTGATGGTTTGATGCGTCAGACCGCCGATGCCCAGCGTCACGAAGAGCGTGAGCGGAATCGCCATCGCGACCACCAAGGCCTGGCGCCAGCCAAGCACCAGCAGCAGCAACACGACGATCGCGATCGCTTCGATAAGGCGCTCGATGAGCTCGTTCACGGCGAGGTTCGCTTTTTGACCGTAGTCGCGCGTCACGGTTGCGGTAACGCCGGGCGGAAGCTCGGCCCGACCGACGGCGTCGATCACGCGCGACGCGACCGCTACCGCGTTGGCACCCGGTTTTTTGGCAATCGCTATGCTGACCGCGGGTTCGTTAGCGTCTCCGGTCGCGCGCGATCCGAAGCGCGCATCGTCTTCGAGCGGCGCGATGCCGGCGCGAACTTTGCCAACGTCGCGCAGGGCAACCGGAACGCCGTCATGCACGCCGACGATCGTCGACGCGACTTGCTCGGGGTTCTGGAACGGCGACCCGACGTGGACTTGCAGCTCCGACTCGGCGCCGCGCAACGGGCCGGCCGCCAAGACGACGTCGGTCGCGCCGAGCCCGCGTGCCACGCCCGCGGGCGAAAGTCCGAAGGCGGCGAGCCTGACGGGATCGAGCAGTACTTCGACCTGGTGCGGGCGTCCGCCGTACGTCGAGATCGTGGAGACGCCGTCGAGCGGCTCGATCGATCGAATCAGCCGCTGCGCGGCGTCGTCGAGCTGGCCGCGGTCGTAGCGGCTGCCGTGAAGGGTCAGGACGACGATCGGAATGTCGTCGGTGCTCATCGGCGTGATGACGGGCTGCGACGCGCCGGGCGGCAGATCCGCGAGGTGTGCGAAAACCTGGTCGTAGAGATCTACGAACGAACGCGTGGGGTCGTCGCCCACGTGGAAAAGCACCGTTATCAACGACGCGTCTTGCGTGGAGCTTGCGTACATGTGCTCGATGCCCGGCACTTCGCGCAAGACGCGTTCGCCGCGTTGGGTAAGCGTTTGCGAGATCTCTTCAGGCGACGCACCGGGGTAGCGGGTAACGATGATCGCGGCGGGGCGCGTGATCTGCGGATTCTCCTCGCGCGGAGTCGTCAGTATCGCGAAGAGTCCCCAGGCCGCAATAGCCAGGACGACTACCAGGGTAAGCTTCGACCGGAGAAAATAGGCGGCGGTGCGCGCGGCCCAGTTCAGGTGGTCCACGGTTACGGGCGGACCGTGACGGCGCTCGCGTCGGTGAGGCGCTCGGTTCCGTCGACGACCACCTGACGATCGGTGGAACGCAGACCGTCAACGCGGACGAAATTCGCATCCGCGCTTTGGGTGCGCACCGGGACGAACGTCGCTCGGCCTTCGTGAACGACGAAGACGCCGGTTTGGCCCGCGCGCGTGACGAGCGCCGCTAGGGGAACCGCCATTCCGCCGCGGGCAACGCGCGGGAGGTCGAGACGCGCGTACATTCCGGACATGACGCCGGATATCGGCGCCAGCGCGACTTTGACGAGCACCGAACGAGTCGCCGGATCGTTCATCGGCGTGATCGAGCGAACGTGTGCCTCGACCGCGCGCCCGTCCAAGGCGTCGACGCGCACCTGCACATTGCTGCCCCACTACCACCGCCGCGGCGGCATCCTGCGGAACGGCGACGTCTATTTCCAATGCGCCGCCGCTTTGGATGCTGACGATGGGCACGCCCGGAGCGACGACGCTTCCGGGATCCGCGAACTTCGCCGTCACGATGCCGTCGAAGGGCGCGCGAACGACGGTGTCGGCAAGCGACGCCGAGGCCGCACCGAGCGCGCCGGCTGCCGCGGCTTGGGCTCCACTGCCCTCGGCGATCGCGGCCTTGGCCTGGTTGAGTCCGGCCCCGGCCGCGAGATACTCGCTGTGAGCTTGATCGTACGTTTGCCGGGCGACGCCGCCCGCGGCGTAGAGTCGAGCCATCCGCGCTTGCGTGACGCGCGCGAGCTCCAGGCGCGCCTGGGCCGCTTCGTAGCCGGCGCTCGCGGCGCCGCGATCCGCTTGCGCCCGGGCCAGTTCGCCTGCGGCCTGCGCCTGCTGCGCGCGATAGGTCGAGCCGTCGATCGTTGCCAGCGGCTCGCCGGCGGTCACGCGATCGCCAATTCGAACGCGCAACTCGACTAAGCGCCCCGGCACCGTCGCCGCAAGCTGGACGCTCTGCGCCGCCACGACGTTGCCGGAAAGCTCCAGCGGAGATGCGATGGCGCGTTGGACGACCGGCGCCGTTCGCACCACGATCGCGCCCTCGCCGGCCGGCTTTGCCTCGTGAGAGCATGCGACGAGCAGCAGCACCGCGACCGTAATCGCCGCGCCGCGCAACATCACCTCACGCATCGCGCTTGGAACCGACACCCGCAATCGCGAGCAGGTTCGACATGAGGCACCATCCGGTAAGAGACGACTGCAGCAGATTTACCCCGACGAACGCGGTAAGCCAAAGCCAGCGCAGGTCTATTAACGAGAGCGCGAGGCTCGCTAGCACGAGCGTGCCCGCGATGCCGCGCACCCACGCTTCGATTTTCCAGCCGCGCTCTCTCGCCCGGCACGAAAAGGGATTCGAGACGTTCATCTTATACTATACCCCCCTGGGTATTGAATTAGTTGCGGCAGAGTGCCTAGACGTATGGTAGCCGGAGCTTTGGAATCGCCGGTGAAGCACTCCGGCGGAAACTTCACCAGAGCTTCTCAATTCAGGTCCGCTTAGAAAGGTCTGGCGAACGCGGCGTTGCCAATTCGCACCGGTACGCGGTAGGGTATAGCCATGCCGAGCAAAGCCGCCCCGCGGGCATCGCGATCGCGACGCGTCACTGATGCCCTGAGCCTGGATGCCGAGACGACGGCCGACCTGCTGGCACGTCTTCATCGCATCGAGGGGCAGGTGCGCGCGATCGCGAGCATGATCGAAAAGCGCCGCGACTGCCACAGCATCGCCCAGCAAATGGGGGCCGCGAAGTCTGCGCTCGAGCGCGCCACCGTGCACCTCATGACGTCCACCTTGATCCAATGTCTTCGCCCCAACGAACGGGGCGAAGTCGATCAGCGCGAGCTTTCGCGTCTCCAGGACACGTTCGCAAAAATTCTCGGTTAGCAAACGACGCTGCAGGTAGGCGGCCACCGTGCTGGAAGCGCTCCGTACCAGCCTTCTCATTGCAAGGAGCCGCCATGCTTTCTTTACGGAACCGGGTTATCGCCGTCGTTACCGCGGTAGCGCTTGCGGGATGCGGCGGGCCGCAAGTCCTGACCGGCGCCTCCAACGCTCCCGCCAACGTCGCCGCACCCGACAATGCGCCGATTCCCGCCTGCAAGGGCCAAAAGAACACCAAAGAATACGCAAGCATCGGCAAGAAGGCGCTCTCGACTAAGGGCGGCGTTCTCTGCGTTCCGAAATTCGGAGGGTGGGGCGTTTCGATGGACTATCCAGGCCCCACCAAATCGCACGCCTCGATGGGATTGATCAGCAGCACCACGGCGTACAATCCGGCGTTGTTTCCGCCATCGGGATCGGTGAGCCCGATCTTCTACATACAGTTCGGGCTCAACGGCTACGGCGTGATCTTCGGTGCGACGCTGCCGGCGATCGGCGGCCTTTCGAGCAGCTCGCTCAAAGTTGGGAAGCCCTACACTGCGCAAGGCGCGTCCAATGTGGGCAGCCTCTGGAACTCACTTGGCGAGTGCTATACGACCGCGTTTGCAACCAAGTACGGCGCGACGATTCGCGGAATCGGATACGTCCTGAAAAACGTGCACATGGGCGAGGCGTCGTCGGGCGTCATCAGCATTCTTCCGGGAAAACTCGCTCCGAGCAAGTGCTGACCCAAGGCAACTAGTGGATCCGGGGCGTCGCTGCCGCTAGGCGCCTCCTCGGCTCAATCGGTCTTTATATAGGTCTTGACGAATATAAGCAAGAACTTGTATACTGCGGCCATGGAGGCTTTTGCAGCCCTTGCCGACCCCACGCGGCGCCACATCGTCGAGCTGCTCGCCGGAGGCGAGCGCTCTGCGGGTGACCTCGCCCGGCGGTTCACCCTAACCCAGCCTGCCGTGTCGCAGCACCTTCGCGTGCTGCGGGACGCGGGCTTGGTGCGGGCGCGGCGAGACGCGCAGCGCCGCATGTACTCAATCGACGGCCGAGGATTGGGCCAGGTCGACGCGTGGCTGTCACGCTACCGCGCCTTCTGGACCACGCATCTCGATGCACTCGAGCACGCACTTCAGGAGAATGTCGAGAAATCATGATCGATCCGGCTACCATCACGAATCGCAGCACGCTGACGTTCGTCCGGCACCTTCCCGGGCCAATCGAACGCGTGTGGGCGTACCTCACCGATCCAACGTTCCTCGTAACGTGGCTTTCCGACGGCGTCGTCGCCGATCGCACCGGCGGCGAGGTGCGCTTCGACATGGGAGCGACCGGACGCGTCACCGCCTATCAGCCACCGCGTCTCCTCGAGTACACGTGGAACGAGGAAGATGCGTCGGTCGGGCCGGTTGCGGATTCGCTCGTCCGCTGGGAACTCGCCGAAGAGGGCGGCGGCGTGCGGCTGACGCTCACGCACTCGCGGCTTCCGGAGATCGAAGTCTTGGGCCACGGCGCCGGCTGGCATGCGTTCCTCGACCGCCTTGCCGCGAGCATCGACGGGCGCGACGCGGAGCCTTTCGAGGAACTGTTCGTGGGCTATAAGCCTCACTACGTACCGCTCGTGCAAGCTGCCGGTATCGCCGATGTGCCCTAACTGCATCGTAACCGCGCTCTTGGCGATCGCAACGCTCTTTCTTACACCCTGGCGCGCGCTGTTTGCGGCGTACCAGAAACTCGGGAGATAGTAAACGATGTCTGTTAACGCGACCACGCAACACAAGATCGGAACCCCCGACGAGTGGCTCAAGGAGCGGCTGGCGCTGCTCAACGACGAGAAAGAACTCACGCGGCGCAGCGACGAGTTGGCGCGACGCCGGCAAGCGCTGCCCTGGGTTCGCATAGACAAGGACTACCGCTTCGACACCGACGACGGCCCGGCGACGCTCGGCGATCTCTTCTGCGGCAACTCGCAGCTGCTCGTATACCACTTCATGTTCGGCGCGGATTACAAAGCCGGGTGCCCGTCGTGCTCGTCCATCGCCGACGGCTTCAGCGGCTTCGCCGTGCACCTCGCGCACCACGACGTCACGCTCTGCGCGGTCTCGCGCGCGCCGATCGAAAAGCTGCAGGCCTACAAGAAGCGCATGGGCTGGACGTTCCCGTGGGCGTCGTCGTACGCCAGCGATTTCAACCTCGATTTCCAAGCCGGCTGCACGCAAGAGCAGCAGCAATCCGGCGAGATCGAGTACAACTTCCGCCCCGAGGACACGCGCCCGACGCTGACGCTCAACGAAGGCTGGACCAACGAGATCGCCGCCGGCTGCGGCACGGACTGGCCGACGTACCGGCGCGAAACGCCCGGCGTCAGCGCCTTCGTGCTACAGGACGGCGCCGTCTATCACACCTACTCGGCGTACGCTCGCGGGCTCGACGGCCTGTGGGGAATGTACCAGTGGCTCGATCGCGCCCCGCTCGGACGCAACGAGAACGAACCCGGACTTTGGTGGAAGCGGCACGACGAGTACTAGGGCGGCGCGCCGCGATACCGCCGGACAACTGATACAACGCCGGCGGGTCGCGGCTTTAGCAGCCGCCCTTCATGCCGAACGCCAACGCACCCTCGTCGAACGCTTCACCGCCGTAGACGTCGTCGAATACTCCCGGGCCGAGGTTGCCGCGTCCGGCCGACCCAATGAACACCAGACCGGCGTTCTGGCCGTATCCCTGCGCTTGGATCGTCGCGACGAAGGTGTGGTTGAAAACTTGAAACGTACCGTAGGTAAATTTTTGGCTGCCGAAGACGAGAGTGGCCGAGCCGCCGTTGTTGCCGTAGTCGGTCAGCGTGAGGCAGCCCGTGCCGTTGCTGTGCTGCGACCGGGACACGGTCACCGGCCAGGTTCCGGCGTAACCGTGCGCCATGGCGGCAGCGGCCGGGGTGGCCATTGCGGTGGACGCAGCGGCGGCGAGCAGAATTCGTCGCGAAAAGCGCATGAAGCGGTTCTCCTTGTGGGGCCGACGCGGGTTGTTTAGGCTGGGCCTACTTGTCGGAGGGCGTATACGCCGCGCCGTCGATGCCGCTGTAGAAGTTCGGATTCGCCACATCGGACCATGCGTTAGACGACACCTTGCCGACGTCGAACCAGCCGCCCGTATCGCCGATCGCCATTTTGCTCTCCGCTTTGTTGAAGCCGCCCGACACCGGATCGCCGATGCCGAACGCGTTTTGACGGGTGGGGCCCAGCACGTTGAAGGGCGTGCCGCTGGGAGCGAGCGGCAGATGATACTGCGCGATCGTCCGGGACTGCTGGTCCAAGACGTTGAGCGTCTTCCCGCCGTTGCTGGCATAGACGCCGCCAAAGAATCCATAGGTACCGACCGGCTCGACGATCGTGAACTTCGGGTTGGTCGTCGGATTGGTAACCTCACCGAGGCCGAAGCCGTACGTGCTCTGCTTGTAACCGCTGAAGCTGAACCACAGATTGCCGGCCGAGTCTACGTCCATATAGCCGACTCCGCAAATCGGGCTGCAACTCGTACCGAGCGAGATCAAACGAGGCGTGGCGGACGGGTTGCCCTTCGGCCACCACTCGAAGCCGGCGCCGAGCACGTTGACGCAGCTCGGATTGCACAGTTCCATCGAGTACAGGTTCAGCGACGCGAACACGTTGCCGTTGGAATCGAGCCCGCTGTCGTAGCCGTAGCCGCTGAAGGATTGGCACTCCGAGACCGGCTTCGGGCATGCCGGCAGATACTTTTTCTGCAGCACGCCGGCTCCGCTATATTCCTGTACGGCGCCGTTGGTGCCGCTCAGCGACGTGAGCGCGCAGCCGACCCACACGTTCTGCGCGCGATCCACCTTCAGGGCGACCGGGTCGTCGCAGCTGTTCTTCGAAAGGTCTATGGCCGTTACGGTATTTCGGCCGCTCGCGTCCTGGCCGAGCAAGTAGTTGAAGTTGGTGTCGGCCGCCCACAGCCCTACCTTGGCTCCCTTATGAAACGGCAGCCGCGGCCTCGCGCGATTCTGCGCCGCGCCGGCCTGCTGCATCGCCGGCGGTTGCAACCGGAGCAGGCGAGAATACGCCGTGCCGCTTTGCGGCGCGAGAGTTTGCGTTGCCGCGCACCCTCCGAGAACCAGAACTACACCAACGGCAAGCAACGCGCGCACTTTGAAACTCTCCTTTATAGCGGGCTCGGGACACGCTTGGTTTATTTCCATCTGTGCGATCCCCTTTGCGCGTCGGCTGCGGTTACCGCGCGACGGTCGCGCCGTAAGGCTGGGCCGTCACAAGCGCGGCCCTTGGTTCGCTTAGAACGGTAACATCGGCTGGAGGTGCGCTCGCATGGACTCCATTTGGCGCCACGCGCTCTTATTGACAACGCTCCTCGCGGCGGCCGTCGCGCGGCCCGCCCCCGGGTGGACGCAGAACGTCGCCTACGAACGAATGGCCCCGCTCGACCGGTACCTCATGGCTGACCGCCAAGCGGAAATCATACTCGCGCGAAGCGCGGCGCCGGCTGCGACGTCGCTCCACGCGACCCTGCTCGTGCTGGGCCGTCACGGCTACGAAACCGCAGAAAAGGGCACCAACGGCTTTACCTGCCTCGTAGAACGGGCGTGGATGTCGCCGTTCGACTCTACCGAGTTCTGGAATTGGAACATGCGCGGGCCGATCTGCTACAATCCGGCGGCATCGCGCACCGTTCTGCTGTACACCCTGCAACGCACGTCGCTGGCGCTCGCGGGCTTGAGCAAATCGCAAATGCTCGATCGCATCAAGGCGGCCGTTGCCGGCAAGCAGCTGCCGGCCCCCGAGCTTGGTGCGATGTCGTACATGATGTCGAAACACGGCGACCTCGGCGACGGCGTCGGGCCATGGACCTCGCATCTGATGTTTTACGCTGCCAAAGCAGACGGCGCGGACCGCGGAGCGAGCTGGGGCGCCGACGTGCCTGGATCGCCCGTCATACTCGACGCGTCACACCACGTCGTGCCGGAGCCGGAGACGATCTTCATGATCCCCGTGGCTCGCTGGTCGGACGGAACGCCCGCACCGCCGAAGTAAACGACGGCGGCGCTGTTACGACCCGCGCGCCATGAAGTAGAACATTCCGATCGTTGCCGCGCCCATGAGCGCGACCGTCCCCCAGCCCCAGACGCGAGCGAGCAGCGAGCTCCTCCACTCTCCCATCAATTTGCCGTTCGAGGCGAGGACCACAATGACGGCGATGAGGGGCACCGCGGCGACGCCGTTGATGACCGCCGACCAAAACAGCGCCTTGATGGCGTCTATATGGAGCAAGTTCATCGCGATGCCGATGACGACGCCCGCGACCAAAATGCCGTAAAACTTTGGCGCGCGCCGCGGCGTTTCGTTCAGCCCTTCGCGAAATCCGAACGTTTGGGCCGCAACGTAGGCTGACGAACCCGCGAGCACCGGCACGGCAAGGATCCCCGTTCCGACCATTCCCAGAGTGAACAGCAGCGCGGCGAAATTCCCGGCCAGGGGCCGTAGCGCTTCGGCCGCCTGTTGGGCCGTTGCGATCTCGTGGCGTCCGTGGGCGCCCAGGGTTGCA
This sequence comes from Vulcanimicrobiota bacterium, assembly GCA_963790985.1. Classification (GTDB taxonomy): domain Bacteria; phylum Vulcanimicrobiota; class Vulcanimicrobiia; order Vulcanimicrobiales; family Vulcanimicrobiaceae; genus Cybelea. Next base: position 112,623 of record CAWBQB010000002.1, on the reverse strand, counting down.
GCAGTGGTGACGATGATGAAGAACGCGACGAGGTTCGAGAATATCATGCCGGCGTTCACGTCGGTATGCATGTCCTTGACCTCTCGCTCGTCGGTGCCGCGGCGCGACGCCAACGTCACCTTGCCCGCACCTTTTTCTTCCTCGACCATCAGCGACGCTTGCCAAAAGAACAGATACGGAGTGATCGTCGTCCCCAGCACGCCGACCATCGTTGACAGCGATCGCGCGTTGAACTCCACGTGCGGCAGCACGAAATGCCGAAAGACGTCCAACCAGTTGGGATGGACGACAAACGCGGTAACGACGTACGCAAACAGCGAAAGCGTCAGCCACTTGAACACGCGCGCGATCATCGCGTACGACAGCCACGTCTGAGCGGCGATGAGCCCGACGCCGAAAAACAAGACCCAAGCGTCCACCGGAATCGGCAGCATGAGGTGCGCCGCGTCGGCCATTCCGCCCAGATCGGCTCCGAGGTTGAACGTATTGGCGACGATGACCAGGCCTGCTAGAGCGTACGCGAGAGGCAGCGGCAAACTCCGGCGCATGACTGCCGCCAGCCCCTCTCCGGTGACCATAGCGATCCGCGCGCACATGCCTTGGATCACCGCCATCATCGGCGTCGAAATCAGCGTCAGCCACAGCAGGGAAAAACCCGTAGCGGCGCCAGCGACGGAATAGGTTGAAATCCCCGACGGGTCGTCGTCCGCTGCGCCCGTGATAAGGCCGGGACCGAGGACTCGGAAAAATCGTCCTACGATCGCGAGGGGGCCAGTCTTTGACTTTGGCCCCTTCGTCTTCTTCGGATCGGCTACTTCGATGCGGCTTTTCTCCTGGCAGGCTTTGCCGCGGCGCCCGGATTTGCCGCATCCAAGCGCTGCCGGGCTTTGGCCCACTTTTCGCCTAAATCGTTTCGCTCGCTCGCACCGATGAGCTTGCGCGCGAGGGCAAAGACGGTGGATTCTTCTTCTTTGACGTGATGCTTGATGCTCTCGCCCAGGACTTGGAGCTCCGCTTTAAACTTCTCGTCGGGCTTCCGGCCGGATTTCAGCAAAGCGATGAGATGACCGGCTACGTCGTGCTCGGTGTACGCCTCGTACACGTCAACGAGCTGGTCCTCCTCTTCGGCGTCTTTCCGAAGACGCGAGTACAGCAAACGCTCCTCGATCTGGACGTGCGTGGAAAGTGCGTACTCAATCCGCTTCGCCAGCTCCGCCAAACTACCGTCGCCCGGCTCGCACTGCTGGGCTTGGTCGAGCATTGCGGCGGCTTGGCGGTGCTCTTTCTTGATGACGTCTAAGACATCCGTATTAGACACTCGCGCCTCGGCCCGTCAGAAGATTGACGACGACGAGAACGACTGCGACCACGAGAACGAGATGGATCAAACCGCCACCGAAGTGCAGCACGAAACCCAACAGCCACAGAGCAACCAGAACCGAAATAATCGTCCACAGGATACCAGCCATACATGCCTCCTTGAAGTTTTGTATTCTTATGCCCTAATTCGGCGCAGGTAAACCGTGTCGCCGGACGCCACTGCACATTCGGGCTGTAGGAAATGACGATCTTTCGTTGCAAGGTAGCCGCGAAATGGAGGTTTCTTCGGGGGCGTTCAATCCGTGGCGCGAAATACGAGCGCTGCAACTGACGGCATTGTTCCTGTGCGCGGGTACGCCGGCCGCCGCCGCCGCTACGCCCACGCCGCAGCCTTCTCCCGAGCCTACTTCAGCCGACCCGTGCGCCGGGCACGGGCGCCTATTGGCGACTGCGAATCGCCCGACGGTGGGCTTCAGCGCATGCGCCGTCGCACCACACACCGTCGTCGCAGAGCTCGGCTATCAAAATGAAGTCACCGGCACATCGAGCACGGGTACGATCGCCAGCCAGGTACCGCAGAGCTTTATCCGGCTGGGCATCCTCCCCCGTTTTGAAGTGGACATCAACGGGCCGAATTACGAAACGGTGCGCACGTTCGCAACGCAGCGCCCGGACAGCGTGGCATCGGGCGTCGCGGACTACGGCATCGGCTTCAAGTACGAGCTTCCGCCCTCGCAGCGCTGGACCGTTGCTTTCGACGGATTGTATACCGGGCCAAACGGTTCCCCATTCCTAACCGCGGGGAGCGGAACGCTGACGGGAAACTTTGACGCGTCATTCGCTCTGAGCCCGGCTACGAGCGTCGGCACCACGATCGCGGTCTCCTCGACGGGAGGTTACGCGGGCCAATCGCACGGGACATACGGCACGACGACGCCGTCCTTCGTGATCACAACCCAGATACCAAACTACTATCAGTTCTATGCCGAATACGTCGTGCAGTCGAAGGTTTCGCTGGATCAGGGAGACCGCGCGTTCACGGATTTCGGGGTGCAAAAGCTCTTGGGGCCCAATACCGAGGTGGACGTAGAGTACGGCCACGCATTCACCGGCATAGATTCCTTGAAATTCAACTACGTCGGCGCGGGCGTGGTGCTCCAGTTCCGGTGAGAACGGCCTGGCGCCCGGTTCCGCTTAACACGGCGCACATTGGGAATCATAGGTGTTATGAAACCCTTCATAACGATTCTTACAGCGGCCGCGGGCCTGCTCGCGGCCGGTTCGGTTGCCCTCGCCCAGGGCGCGCCACCGCCGCCGGGCGCGCCGCCCGCTGCGACGTACAACGATCCTACCTGCGGCAACTGGCAGGGCGACGTATGGACTCCCAACGGGAACTGTCCGACGACGGCCTACAAGCATGAGGTGCTCAGCGGCACGATCGTTTCGGTTAAGGGGCATCTCGTAACGGTGCAGCAGACGAATCATCAGGTGGTGATTGACGACTCCGCCGCGCTGAACGATCAAACGAGCGGGCGCGTCGCGGTCGGCCGTCAGATCGTAGCGCACGGCTACTGGCAGGGTGAAAACTTCTACGCCACCGCAATCACGGGCGGCCAGCCGCCTCCGCCTGCGCCGTAACAGCACAGCAATCGACCCCAACAACCTAACAAGAGCAGGGGGTTCGGAGGTTTTATGAGCAACGGACACAGTCCTCGACATGCACTGGTACTGGCGGCGACGCTGGGTGTCGTCGCCGCCGGCTGCGGGCATACTGCCAGCCAATCGGCACAACTTCACGATGGGTTCGCACCGTTTAGTTCCACGCGGGCCCAAGCCGTTGGACTCGTCGCGAATACCAAACGCTTTTTAGGCGCAGCGGACCTCAACGCACTCGCGGTCGCATACACGTCGCTGCAGGAAAAAGCCAATGCCTATGACGGCTTTATGGTCGAAGCGGTGACCACGTCGTCGTTCGATCAAGCACGGAACAACCGGTACGCCGACGATCTCTCAAAGGCGATTGCAGCATTCGATAAGGCGCTAGCCGGTCTCACCGCGGCACACCAGAGCGCCGCTATTCCCGTCGCGTGGGTGCAGCCGTTCGCACAGACGCTTGCAGCGCGCTGGGATCAATACCGCGGGGCCATCGCCACGATGTCGCCTGAGACGAAAGCAGACCTCATAGCTCAACTCAAGCGCGAAACGGTCTGGCCGAACTACGAGGACATCGCGACGGAACCGGTGGTGGGAAGCCGCTAGGTCGTCCTCACGAACCGTTCGCTCTGAGTTCGCGTGCGGCGCGAAGCGCCGCGCGCCCGAGAACGTTGGCGTAGGTCGGGAACGAGAGCGGCATGCGCGCGAGTTCGTCAATCTTCAGCCCGGCGGTCATCGCGATCGCAGCCATCTGCGCGACCTCGACCGCATTCTCGCCGACGACATGGCAGCCAAGAATTCGGCCGCCGGCGCGGTCTGCGACGAGTTTGCAAAATCCTCGCGTTCGACCGTCTATAATCGGCCGGGTCGTTTCGGCGTACAGCGCACGGGCCACAACCACGGGGCGATCGTCGCGCGCCTCTTCACCGGCGCGATCGGGCTGGTTATCTTCTACGCGTGCGGCACTTCGGCACGTGCCTTAGCCACGATGCATTTGATACGGCTGCGATGTGGACGATATTCGTCTTGTCGGTTAGCGGCGCGCCCGGACTGATCGCCTGGGGGCTGACGAGGCTCTTGGTTCTTTTCGCGATCGTCATCGCCGCCGCGCTGTCGCTGTTCTTCGCCGGATACCGCAACAGGCGGCGCCCGTCCGGACGGGCGCCGCTGCATATCGTCGTGCTCTACGGACCATCCGGCTGCAGCGGCGCGGCTGCGGAAGGCCTTAACTGGGATTGGCCGTGATGAACGCGAGGAGATCCGCGTTTATGGTGTCGGCGTTCGTCGTCGGCATTCCGTGTGGATACCCTTTGTACGTCTTGAGCTGACTGTTCTTCACCAGCTTATGGGACAGCGGGCCGGAGTCGGCATACGGCACGACCTGGTCGTCGTCGCCGTGCATGACGAGCGTCGGTACGGTGATCTTCTTGAGATCCTCGGTGAAATCGAATTGCGAGAACGCTACGATACCATCGTAGTGCGCCTTGGCGCCGCCCATCATCCCCTGCCGCCACCAATTGAGGATGATCCCCTGCTGCGGTTTTGCGCCAGGCCGATTGTAGCCGTAGAACGGCCCTGTCGCGAAATCGTAGTAGAATGCCGCGCGATTGTTCGCGACTTGTTCTTGCAGGGCGTCGAATGCCGCTTTCGGCGTGCCGCCCGGATTCGCCGGCGTCTGAAGCATCAGCGGCGGAACGGAGCTGATCATTACGGCAGCGCCAACTCGGCTCTCGCCGTGACGCGCAATGTAATGCACCACCTCGCCGCCTCCGGTAGAGTGCCCGACGTGAATCGCGTCTTTGAGATCGAGATGCGCGGTGAGCGCCGCCAGGTCGTCGGCGTAGTGGTCCATGTCGTGCCCGTCGGCCGTCTGCGTTGACCTCCCGTGACCCCGCCTGTCGTGAGCGATGACGCGGTAGCCGTGATTTAAGAAGAACATCATTTGCGTGTCCCAGTCGTCAGCCGAGAGCGGCCAACCATGGCTGAACACGATGGGCCGGCCCGAGCCCCAATCCTTGTAGAAGATGTGCACGCCGTCGCTCGTAGTAACGTAATCACTATGCATTTCGTAGTTCTCCTGCGCTAGAAGTGCGTGAAAATCGGGGTCCAAGATAGGGCGCTATTCGAGCCGCCGATGCAAAATGCGCGGGAGCTCGTTCTTTACCTGCGATGCCGGCTGAGCGCCACGCCGTTCACCTGCGAGTCGGCGTTCACGATTTCCTCGCGCTCGACGCCCGACGGGTAGTCGAACAGCAGCACGTCCCACTTCACGATGTACCGATCGACGTAGTATAGGTTTGCAACGATCGTCTTGCGGCCGGCAATGACGAACTGGAACGCGTCGTAGGCGTCGGTAAGCGGCGTCGAACCTACGTACGTTCCATACTGCCCGCCGATCGCGTAGCGCTGAATTTGGGGTAGAACCGGCTGCCCGACGGCGAGGTACTGCCCATCCCACTGCAGGGCGCCGCCCCAGCTCACGCCATACTCGAGGTTAACGGCCTCCAGCGACTTCGCTCCACGGGCAAGCTCGGCGAGCTCGTAGTTGTAGCCGTAACCGTGCGCGGGTGTCCCGTCCAGAAATAGATTTCCGGCATTATCATAGGTGCAGTACCCGTAGCTGAATATCGGGCCGTACGTATAAGATTTTGCGCGGCCCTTTGCCTTACGGTAGATTGCGAGGTTAGCGCCCACGCCGCTGACGGTTCCAGCGGTCGTGACGGCAAGGTTGCCGCCGGCCGGATCCACCGCACAAGCGACGGGGCCGCTTCCCGGCACCGATAACGTGCTGCTTGGCTGCGTGCTGCCGTGCGCGTACTCGACGACCGTGTTCGCGGAGAAGTCCGTTATGTAGACGTCGCCCTTCGCGTCGGTGCAATCGCCGAACGCATCCGAAAAGCCGAGCAAGTGCCCTTCCAGCACGCCGCCAGGGTACGAATACACGTCAACCTGGCCGTTCGTTACGTAGAGCAGGTCTTTCGTATTCGAGCTGGCGGCCATCCACGAATTGCCGCCGCGATCGTTCGCGGCTCGAAGCGCGGCCGGAGCGGCGACTTGCCCGTTAGGCGTGGCAGGCACACTACTGCAGCCGGCTAGCAGCGCGATCGAGATATATATGCCGAGGGCGCGACGCGCGTTATGCAGAGCCATACTCTAGGCGTAACGATTCGACGGGTGGTTGCCGTTTCCGCTCCCGCAGGGGAGGGGGGTTCCGCCTAGACCCGAACGCGTTTGCGGTGCAGATCGGGTACGTCTTCACGATCCTGTTTCTCGCGATCGGACCTCTCAGGGTCATTCCCGTTTTTTATGCGTACACCGCGAATACCGATCGAACGTATCGCCTGCGCACGGCGGCCCTGGCGACGGCGATCGCGGCAGCGGTCATCGGCGTCGTCGCTCTCTTCGGCGCGGGAACGCTCGAAAGCTGGCACGTGTCGAGGGCCGCGCTCTACATCGCAATCGGCATTTTGCTGCTGCGATCCACGTTTTCGTCAACGGCAAGCCTCGAAGATCTCATGCGCCGAGGCGGCGAGCACATCCCCGAGGAACGCGATCGTGCGCAGTCGCCGGCGGCATTGGCCTTTTCACCGATCGCGGTCCCCACAATTGTTTCGGCGACCGGAGTCGTAACAATCGCACTGTTCCTCTCCATCGCACGAAGCGATCTTACGCTCTTGCACCAAATCTACGGCGTGCTAATCTTCCTTCTTGCCCTGAACTTCGCTGGGATGCTGCTTGCCGAATTCGTCATGCGCTTTATTCGCATCCCGACGCTCGCAGTAGTCGGATGGATCTTCGCGGCGCTGCAGGCGGCGCTGGCCATCGAAGTAACGCTTGCCGGCCTCAAACTCGCCGGCTTCGCGTTCCACTGAACCAGAACCGGTAACGATGGCTGCCCGGGCGGCGTTGCCCAATCGAGAAGAAACGGCGAACGCCCGGCTTCCCGAATCTTTCTCGTAAATAGTTTAGAATAGCCCCATGAGAGTCATGATGGCGCTGATTCTTGGGATGAGTGCGCTCCTCTGGATGCTGCCGGCGGCCGCCGAGCAACAAAATGCAGGGCGCCACCCTGCAACTACCGCGGTCCGCGTGGCCGCCACGGCCACGTCCAAGCCCCACAAGGAGCCCGTACAGCGCCCCAAGAGTGCCGCGACGCACGCCCCGGCACCTCAGTATTTGGATTGGCAAGACGTGATGCGCTAGCGGGTCGGTCGCCAGAAGCGAAGCGTATGCTCTGTACACGATGAGTCCGAGGAGTTCTAGTAAGCTGGCAATCTACGCATTGGTTGCAGCGCTTGCGGTCGCGCAGGGAGCAACGGCAAGCGCGACCGGCGTAACGCTGATCCAGCAGGCCGACGGGTCGGTGCGTACCTATCTCGACGTTACCGTGCGGCTCGCCGGAGAGACGCTGACGCTTCAAAGCGCCGACAAGCGAGGCGTTCTCAAAGTCGTCAACGGCGCATGTTCCTTCATGGGAGCCATCGAGCACTGCCTGCCGTATGCCGTAACGTTGACGCAGGATGGAAAGACTCGCCAAATTGCTATCCTGCACGGAACGGTGTACCTGAATTTAACTCACGCTTCGCAGCGGATGCCTGCGTCGTCGGAGGAGTTGGCCCCAAGAACCGTTCTTGCGTTGTGGCGAACGGTGCGGGGGACGTACGTCACCATCAAAGGTACGATCGACGAAGTGCAAAAGTGAGCGATTCGCTTCGGGCATCTCTCGCAATCGTTCTTTTGCTCGCAGCTCCCATCGCCACGCAGGCGCAGAGCCACGGCGGCGGCACGATCACGGGCGGCAGCGGCGGACACGCCTCGAGCGGCGGTGGCGGACACGTCTCGAGCGGCGGTGGCGGACACGTCTCCACCGGGAGCGGGCGCGTTTCGACTCCGCCGATGCCTACCGCTCCGACGACGCAAGGGCAACACGGTTTCGTCTTCCACAACGAAACCAACGTGCGGCCCATGCCGCCGCAGCACCCGGTCGTTCTGCCCGGTTCGCCCGGCACCGGCGTGAATGGACGGACCTACAGACAAGCGCCCTACACCGGCACCATTACGGGCGGCCCATATCACGGACAGTTTCGCGGGCCGGTGGTAGTTAATCCGCACCGTTGGTATGGCTGGGGATGGAACCACGGCGTACGTTGGTATCCGGCGCCGATCTACTGGGGCGGCGGCTTCTGGGGCCCGTTCGCATTCAGCGGATTCACCGCCGGTTTGCTGTTCGGCTCGATCGTCGACTATCAAAATCAAATGATCTATCCCTCGTATCAGATCGCCGAAAGCAGCCCCGGCGCCCAGCTGCTGCAAAACTACGGCCTCCAGCAAACGGAGTGCGGGCCGCCCAACCTCGTCGTCATTTGGGGGCCGGACAACAGCGTGATTTGCGCCTACCCGAACGATCTCGTCGCACCCGGCAACTACCAACTCGATCCCACGACGCTAACGATCGTATCCAGGTCCTGATCGGGGAGCTGGTTGCCTATGGCACGAAACGCCCGATTCGACCAGCGTTACCAGAGCGAGCCATCGCTTGCGACCGCGAGCTGCGTGGGGCGCCAGCTCTTACCGATCGGGTATGTCGCGATCGTGCCTTGCGTCGTGATCTTGCCGATAGCGCCCGGCTGCCCAAACCAAAGCGAGCCGTCCGGCCCGGGAGCGATTCCTTGCGCTTGTGAGGGCAACGGAAATTCAGTGACGGCACCATCGGTAGTTATGCGACCTATTGCCGCATAATCGGGGCATCCGCTGGGGAACGGCGCGATGACCTTTCGCAAGGTGCCAACAGTAAACCAGAGCGTATTACCGGATCCGGCAGCGATGCTATACGGATACTTGCACGAACCCAAACCATACTCCGTGATCGTGCCGTCGGGCGTAATACGCCCAAGCTTACCGCCAAACCACTCGGTGAACCAGACGGCGTTATCGGGGCCCATAGTTATACCGCGCACGTTTCCCGGGCTCGTAGGCACGGCGAACTCCGAAACTTCTCCTCGAGGCGTGACCCTTCCAATCTTGTTCGCAGCCAAATCAATAAACCAAAGCACGCCGTCGTCACCCCGGATTATGTCGGTGGGGCGTGCGTTTCCAGCTGAGACCTCAATCTCCGAGAGTTTTCCGTTCGGATCGGCTTGAGCAAACGTTAAGGGGGACGCGCGCCCCGTGCGCGCCTCGCGAGGCACGACCGCTCACTTTCCGACGGGCTGCACGATGTCTACGAGTGCGGCAGCCAACTTATGACGATTCAAAAATGGATCGGGAGCGTCGGGCGGTAGCTGCGCATCCCTCGCAGCGTAAATGTCATACAGTTGCTTGAATGCCTTACCTCCATAGCCGCCGTCGGTGAGCGCGAGGAGAAAGGCTGCCTCTATCGCTCTCTGCAGGTCGGGCCCCTTGAGGTCGGCGCTAAACCAAACAAACATCGTTTGAACCCCGGCCTTCTCCTGAATCCCGGCGTAGTGCCACTGCTTGTCATACGCCGGCATCTCGTTCGATGGCTTTAGCATGACCTCGAGAGGAATTGTGGGGTCGTTAGGCTTTAGGGCCGTATGTAACGCCGTTAGGAGCTGAGTGATATCCGACGTCGTGATCGTGACGCCTTCGATCTGCGTCGAGTCGGCCCGCGCAGGCGTCGCCGCGCTAAGGACGGCGACCATGATCGTCACCATGAAAAGACCCGCTCGAAATCTGTTCAAAAGCACCTCATCGTCCTAAGCTAGCGTACCTGCCTCGGTGTGCCAGGCTGACCGTCACCCCGAACACAGCCGCGGGAACGGGAATGTTCGTCGTAGGGTTGCCACCATGCGGATAACGCCAGGAGGCGATCTCCGTTGCGCCGCTTCCGTTTGCCGAAATGACCACGTTGTTCTGTATCCAGGACTGGGCACTTCCGTCGGTCCACTGCTGCAGGCGCGTAGTGCCGACGATCGTTGCCGTAGAACCGGAAACCTTCAGGCGATAGATCGCGCCGGCTTGTTGGTCATCTATCGCAACGTAACGGCCATCCCACTGCACTTGCCCGCAGCAGTGAACATTCCGGCTAAGATTGACGTTCATTAACGTGCTGCCGCCCTTGGGAAGCTCTCCGAACTCCGCGTTCGAACCGGAGCCGGTGCCGTCGACGAATAGGTTGCCCTTGTCGTCGTAGCTGCAGAACATGTAGTTTATTATTTGCTCGTTATAATAGTCTTGCGGCATTCCCTTAGCCTTTTGGTAGACCTCAACCCAGCTTGCGAGACTATCCAAGTTGATGCTGGCCACGGCGAGATTTCCCGTCGTCGGATCGACGGCGCAGCCCCAGGGCCAGACTCCCGACTCGTACAGCGTCTCACGCGGCTTGGCGGCGCCGTGCGCGTATTCATACACCACACCACCGAAATAATCGTTCGATAGGCTCGTAACAAAAACGTCGCCTCTTGCGTTCGAACAGAGCCCGAGCTGATACTGCGCGCTCGGCTCGCTGATGGTTCCGACGAGCTTACCTTTCGGGTAAGAAAAGACATACACGGCATGGGCGCTTCCGGCACTCGCGTCGGCATACAGCAAGGCCTCGCGCTTCGCTTCGGGCAGCATCCACGACTTGGCGCGCGTGGCGGCCGATGCGAACGCCGGGCTTTGCGGGCTGGTGCCCGGCGCGCCGACCAGCGGCTGGGCCCCGCCGCAGCCTGCGAGCGTTGCCGCGGCAGCGCAGCCGGCTAGTGCAGCAATAAGACGCAGCGCGCTCATGGCCACGTGACTATTATCAGGCCGTTGCCCGTGGCGTATTTCCAGCCTTGCCACATCTGCACGCTCGTGGCAGCCGGCTCCGCATACGACGATCCACCGCCTCCACCGCCGCCCGAGCCTCCACCGACGCTCGCGTAGCCTTCCGATCCGCTGCCGCCGCCACCGCCGCCGTAGTAGCCGCCGCCACCACCGCCGCCGCACTTAATGTAGAGGGCACCCTCGCCGCCGATGCCTCCAACGCCCAAGGCTCCGGGATTGCCGGGGTTGCCGTTGTAGTTGCCGCCGGCACCGCCCGAGCCGCCTTGACTTTGCGTGCCGCCGGAGCCGCCGCGACCGCGTTGGCCCGACGGCGGCCCGCCGCTTCCGGACCCGCCGGTCGTGCCGCCACCCAGGCCGCCGTGTTCTTTCGCATCGCCTTGGCCGCCGCCGCCACCCGCCACGACGACGCGGTTGCTCAGAGCGTCGCCGCCTTCGCGCACGTCGGATGCGCCGCCGCCGCCGAAGCCACCGGTGGAGTTGCTGCAGCCGCCGCTTGCGCCACCGTTAAAACCGCCGAATGCCCCGACGCCTCCGACGAAGACGTACAGCTTCTCACCAGGCGTGACCGGGATCGTGGCTAGGGTACGGCCGCCAAGCCCAGGCTTACCCCTGCTGTTCGCGCCAGCCGCTCCGCTAGCATCAACGCCGAGCGACATCACGCCGGACGGAACTTTGAACGTTTGCACTTCATGCGTGTAACTAAATGTCTTCTGATGCGTTCTCGCGGCGCCGGCAGCCGTTGCCGGCGCGACGGTGCCGCCGGCGTTGCCGGCGCATCCCGCGAGCATCGCCGCGGCCACGCAGTTGGATAGTGCGAGGCGACCCGGACGCTGAGCTCTCATCTAACTTTCGTACATTCGAGCTTAGGCGCTCAGTTACTTCGCGGGTGCCGGCTGTATGGGTGGCGTGGTGGAGAATGCTACGCATCCACAGAACATGGACCGTTCAGGAAGGGCAAAAGTTATGAAAGCGCTGTGGCTGGTTAAACGCGGTACGTGGGAGATACGAGAAGCGCCGGAACCTCGGCCGAAAGCCGGCGAGGTGCGCATCGCCGTGCGGGCGTCCGGCCTCAACTTCGCCGAACTCATGGCGAGCCACGGCCTTTATCCCGATGCTCCGAAACTGCCCGCGATCCTCGGCTACGAGGTCGCCGGCGAGATTGATGCCGTCGGCGATGGCGTCGAGGCTTCCCGCATCGGCGAGCGCGTGCTAGCGATGACGCACTTCGGCGGGCACGCACAGTTTTGCTGCGTTGCATCGCAGTTCGCTCTTCCGATGCCGGCGGCGATGAGTTTCGAAACGGCGGCAGCGTTGCCGGTGACCTACCTTACCGCCTACCACATGTTGTTCTTTGCCGCAAATCTTCGCGCCGGGGAATCGGTGCTCGTGCAGATGGCGGCGGGGGGCGTCGGAACGGCGGTGCTTCAACTGTGCCAAACCGTTGCCGGCGTAACCACGTTCGGCACCGCATCGGCCGGGAAGCATCAAGCGCTGCGCGACAACGGATGCACGCACCCGATCGACTACCACACCGTTGACTACGCGGCCGAAGTACGGCGGCTCACCGAAGGCCGCGGCGTTGACATCGTGCTCGATCCGTTAGGCGGCCGAGATACGCTCAAAGGTTACCGGCTGCTGCGCGCGGGTGGCCGGCTCGTCACTTACGGTTTTTCAAATCTGCAAGGCCGCGGTTTCAACCCGCTCCGCATCCTCGGCCAGGTCGCGCGCGTGCCGCGCTTTTCGCCGCTGAAACTGATGTCGGACAACCGCGCCATCGCCGGAGTCAACATGGGGCATCTCTTCGGGCGCGCCGACCTGCTAGGCGGCGAGATGCTCGCGCTGCTGGCGCTCTACGAAGAAGGCAAGATCGCACCGGTGATCGACTGCGTGTTGCCGCTCGATCGCGCCGCCGAAGGTTACCAACGCATCGCATCCGGCCAAAACATCGGCAAAGTCGTCGTCACGACCTCAGCCGAATGATAGCCCTGTGATGTGGTTCGCCTCGTCGTACGCGATCCCGTCTTGCCTTGATCACGGTAGTTTCCGTTGGCCGTGTGTCACTCCTCACCATCGAAAGGCCAGTTCTGCTTACTGGGCGGGATGCGAGCGATGGCGACGTCGAACGGGTGCTTCAGATTCGGTCGACAGCGGCTTTCGCCCGAGCGCTTCCGATATTGCCTTTTCCTGCAATCGAAGCGACCCTTTGGAGATACGTACGATTCTTCTCAGGTTTCGTGTTGACTTTGCGCATTAGGCGAGTTTCTTTCCCGAGCCGCGGATGCTCCTTTTTCGGATCGCGTTGCCGGCGGTAGCGGTGCCCGCGATCGCGTCTGCGAATATCTCGGCGCTGTCTATCAGGCGCGGGCCCGGGCGGTTCACGTAGGCGTTGCCGTCCATCACGTAAACCTTGCCGGACCTCACCGCCCGTAACGCTTCCCAAGCCTGATGTTCGATCGCGCGTTCCGCTTCTGTCGCGCGAGCGAGGCCGTAGCCGCACGGCACGACGATGACGACATCCGGATCGGCATCGGCGATTGCGTCCCACGACAACGTCTGCGAGTTTGCGCCGGGGTTTGCGAGGATGGGTTCGCCGCCGGCCAACTCGACGAGACCGGGCGTCCAATGACCGCCGCTCATCGGCGGGTCGGTCCATTCGAGCACGAGCGTGCGGGGCCGCTTCCCGCCTGAATGGCGCGAACGCAGCGCCGCCTCGCGAGCGCGTAGCGTTTCAAGCAACGCGCGTGCACCGGCTTGCGCACCAACCAACTCACCGATCCACGCGATGTTCGCATAGACGTCGTCGAGCGAGGACGGCTCGAGCGAGACGACGCGCGGGTCGCCGCGCAAACGCTTAGCCGCCTGCGCCACGATCTCGTACGACACGGCGCACACCGCACACAGCTCCTGCGTGAGGATCAGGTCGGGTTCGAGGGCGGCGAGCCGCCGCTCGTCGAGCGCGTAGAGGCTCGAACCGGCGTGGACGTTCGCGCGGACGTGACGGTCTATCTCTGCCGGCGCCATAGCATCGGCGGGCAGGAGCGATGAGGTGAGTGCGGGCAGCGTGCGCGCCGCGGCGGGGAAGTCGCACTCGTGCGTGACGCCGACGAGCTGGTCGCCGGCTCCTATCGCAAAGACGATCTCCGTCGCGCTGGGCAGCAAGCTGACGACACGCATGAGGGACCTACCCTTTCGCAGGCGAGCGCGACGTTCCGCCGATGCGATCGTAGGAGCGCAGCGCTGGAAACAGGACCGCCCAAAGCGCGATGACGACCAGCGTCGCTACGCCGCCGATGGCGACCGACGCGACCGTCCCGACCAATGCCGCCAGCGCCCCCGACTCAAACGCGCCGAGCTGATTGGAGGCGCCGATGAAGATGTTTTCGATCGCGCCGACGCGCCCGCGCATCGCGTCGGGCGTATCGAGCTGCACGAGCGTCACCCGGATCACGACGCTCACGACGTCGAACCCGCCCGTGGCGGCTAGCGCGAGCAGCGAGAGCACGAGGTCGTGGGAGAACGCGAACACGATCGTCGCAACGCCGAAGCCCGCGACGCACCACATCAGGAGCGGCCCCGCATGGCGCACGATCGGCCTGCGCGTTAGATACGCGGCCACCAACGCCGCGCCGACCGCCGGCGCACTGCGCAGCACACCGAATCCGATCGGGCCGACGTGCAGAATCTGCGCGGCGTAGACCGGCAGCAGCGCGGTCGCGCCGCCGAAGAGCACGGCGAACAGATCGAGCGAGATGGCGCCGAGAATCACGGGATTCTTGAAGATGAAGCGTATCCCCCCGATCGCCGCGCCGGCTTCGAGCATCCTTTCGTCAGTAGGCCGCGGTGCGAGGAATGAAAACGCGAGCGCCGCGAGTGCGTACGACCCAGCCGCGACCGCGAACGCGACCGGCAGCCCAACCGCGATGAGGACGCCGCCAAGCGCGGGGCCGACGATCGTGACGACTTCGGTAACCGACGTGGTCATCGCTTGCGCGCGAACGAAGTGCTCGCCGCGCACGATGCCGGCCAGCAGCGCGCGCTCCGCCGGATCGCCGAGCGCGTGCGCGACCCCGACCACCGCGACGGCGGCCAGATTGACGGCTAGGGATCGCGACCCCGACAGCACCAGCGCCGCGAACCCCAACTGCGCCGCCATTTCGCCCAACGCGCACGCGACGCACACGACGCGGCGGTCGAATCGGTCGGCGAGCATCCCAGCCGGGATTGCCAGCAGCAACTGCGGCACGAACAGCACGAGGCCGACCAACCCGATGTCGAGCGGGCTGTGACGAAGCCCGTAGACCTGCCATGCGATCGCGACGGTCTCGATGCTGTAGCCGAGCCGGGCTCCCTGCCGCGCCGCAAAGTAGGCCAAGAATTCGCGCTCGCGCAGCAGTTCGCGCATTCTAGATGTGGAGGAGCCGTATCGAGCCGAAGCTGACGAACGCCATCGCCGTTGCGAGCGCGAGGCCTACCGCCAGCGGCCGCAAACCCATGCGCCCGATTTTTGCCAAGTCCACATTCAAGCCAACCGCCGCGAGCACGACGACGATCAGGAACCCAGCGACGCTCGTGAGCGCCCTTGCGAGGGGCGGTGGAACGAAGCCCAAGCTGTTGAGTGCCGCCATGCCGGCGAAGCCTAGTACGAACCACGGAACCGATTGCAGGAGCGCGCGCGCCGTTAGGTTCGACGCACCGCCGCTCGCGCGCGCCGCGTACGCCGAGCCGATGGCGAACGCCAGCGGGACGAGGAGCAGCGTCCGGGTCAGTTTGACGACGGTCGCGGTCGCACCGGCAACCTTGTCGTAGACGTAGCCCGTCGCGACGACGACCGAGGTGTCGTTGACTGCGGTTCCCGCCCAACTTCCGAACGCGACCGATCCCATGTGCAGCGAGTGCCCGACGAGCGGATAGACGAGCAAGGCCAGAATGTTGAACGTGAAGATCGTCGTCACCGCATAGGCGATCTCCTCATCGGTGGCTGAAATAAGGGGGCCGATGGCGAGGATGGCGGTGCCCCCGCAAATTGCCGTGCCCGCACCGATTAGCGTGCCGATATCACCTTTCAAGCGCGTGACGCGCGCCATGAGCAAGCCGAGCCCCATCGCAACGATCACGCAAAGCACGACGAGCGAGAGCGTCGCACCCCCTAGATGCAGAACCGTTGCCAGCGTTAGCCCGGAGCCGAGCAACACGATCGCGGTGCGCAGTACCTTGTTTAGCACGAATTTGACGCCCGGGCGCACGGCCGGCGGCAGCCGGACGAGGTTTGCAATCGCAATGCCGGCGATAAGAGCGAGGAGCACATCGGGAACGACTCCCGTAAAAGAGGCGACGACGCGCGCGACTACGGCGATGGTGAACGCCAGCACGACGCCGGGAATCCAGGCGCTCACTCGGGATCCGGCATCCGGCATCATCCGCTCTTACCGCGGCGCGCCCCGCACTCCTGGCTGGTGCCGACGCGTGTCACCAGGCACGTGGAAGCTGGACGTTTACGGAATCGACTCGATGGACCACCAGACGAAGGCACCGTACTCGCTCGTGCTGACGATTACGTTACGGCGACACTCGCAGGCCTATCTACAGGAATCTCGTTAACTGTCCATACGGTGAAGCATGCGCTCCATTCGAGTCGGATCGTCGCCGCGATCGTCGCAACCGTCGTCTTTTGCAATCTCTTGCCCATGACTGCATCAGGGGCCCGCTTTCCGAACGCCGTCGAGAAGACGTTCGTCGTCAACGGTGACGCGGCGACGTCCATGGCGGCGCTGCTCGGGATGCCCACGCTCGGGACCCTCGTCCGTTTCGCTGCCGCTCGACAAAGGCGTGGCGTGGGCAGTGTATCTTCTCAAGCAAGACACGAAGACGCCGATTTACAACGGCGACGGACCACCGCGCTGGAATCGCGTAACGTTTTCTGCTTCTCCGCTTCCCACGCTGACGCTCGCGCCGTACTGGCTGGATCTTGCGACCGCGCTTCCCAACTCGCGGCCCGGCTACTATTCGTTCAGTTCGCCCTTCATCGCCGAAGGCATGAAGGGGAGCGACCCATGGACCCAGATGCTCAAGCGGCTAAAGAACGAGCCGGGTTGGAAAAGCAAGGGATTCCCGCAGTTCGAGCGGTGCTTTGATCCAAGCGGCAAGACCGTACTCTGCGTCGAGGTGTACGCGAGCAAGGATTACGCCAACAATGTCGAGCGGGACGGTTACATGGAGACAATAACCGTCCACACATCGTAGCCGACGCGCTCAACGCAGAGTGATCTCAACGTCACGTGCCGTCGTCTTGTTCCGGACGCGCAGCAGGAGTTTCGTTCCCGCGGGCTGCCCACACATCGCGACAAGATCGGCCCAGGAGTAGTTCGACGCATCGCGCCCATTTATGGCGACGATGCGATCGCCGGTAACGATGCCCGCCAAGGCCGCAGGCGATCCCGGGTCCACGAGGTAGACGTCGTAGGCTTCCGGCCCATTCTTTTCAAAGTGGAGCCCCGACCGATTCGTTCCAAACGGCGTCGCGCGCACCTCGGGGTCCAAATACAACGCCGCATTCGCATAGTCGAACGTTGGGATGAATCGAGACAAGATGCTGAACCCCAGGTTGCCGGCCTCGGTGCGAGAAGAAAACGAGCCGCTCGTCATTTGTGTAAAGTTACTGACTACGGATTGAAGCTCGCGCCCGCCGATGGCGAACGTCCGAAGCGTCTCTTTGCGGCCGGCGTTGCTTCCGCCCGTCCCTTGACCGATGGTCTTCACGCCGCCGCTGTATTCGTCGAGAAGCCCCGTACGCTTGAGGAAATCGCCGAACAGGATGAGTACGCCGGCGTTGCCGGTATCGGTTCCAAAAAGACCGGCGTGCCCGTCGGCTGCAGCGTTCACAACGGGCATATCCTCTTGATCTTCGAACTCGAGCCGCACGGAGGCTCCACTTCCCGCGTGCCGGTAGGATGCTAGCGGCGTGAACGTTACCGTGCGATCGCCGTAGTCAATGCGGACGGCAAAGCGCTCAAAGACCTCGAGGCCAAGAATGCCCGCAAGCGGCGCCTTCTTCCCGCGCTCGTAGAACGAATACGGGTATGGAATGATCAAGAACGATTGATCGAGCAGCTCGGCATCGCCGATTCGCACGCCGGCGACGCGTGCGTACTGTGTTGAAATCGTGCCGGCGCCCGATCCTCCGCTCAGCCCGGCGCCTCTCCCCCGAAGGCCGAGCGACTTGGCCGCCTGGGTTGTGAGGATCGCGTGCCCACCGGTATCGAGAATGAACGGCATCGGCGCGTGGCCGTTAATCGATGCAAAGACGATCAACTGGCGGCCTTCGAGCAGCATCGGCACCGTCGAGGACCTCGCACGGCCGATCATCTTCGCAGGTGTCGGGCACGGAGGGCTTGACGTAATTTAGATCGTCCGCCCGCGGACGCACGGCATATCGAGTTACGTTGACTGCATAGCCGTCCGCAGGCTCTTTTTCCGTTCCTCGAGAGATCGAAAAGGGCAGCACCACTCCGTCGAGCGAGCGATAGTCGGCGAAGCGGATGACTCCGTCGGCCGAGTCCAACGGGAGCTGCTCGGTCACGCTCGCAAGCAGATGCGTCTGCGCATCAACGGCAAGATCGGCCGGAATGCCGCCCCGAGGCCGAACGCGAATCACGATGACGCTCTTGCCGCCCTCGCTGCGCGTTCCCAGACAGGCGAACGTTGCGCCGGTGCCCGCGTCGAAGTAGGCATGGCGGATCAGGTACGCGCTCGTGATGGCCCGCGCGCGCGCGAACGGCGTGTCGTATGGATGCACGCCGCCAGAAATGTCTTGCGCCCAAACGGTCGACCCGTCGTACACCTCCGCGGTCGAGCCCATCCCGGCGACGTCGAAGCGCTGCGCATATCGGCCATCGTGGAGCTCGTTCGCTATCCGGGCATTTCCTCGTAAACCGGAAATCGTGACGTACCCAGATGCGTCGGTCTCGGCAATCCCGTTCCAGGCGTCGCCGCCGATTGCCGCCCGCATCTGCGTCATCACCTGCTGGACTTCGCACACTGGTGGAGTAGAGACGGCAATCACAGGAAGTGGACCTTTCTTGATCGGGGGGTCCCAGAACCTCGCGATCGCACCGTCGGACGCGACGGCGCTTCCCAACTCGCGGCCCGGGTACTATTCGCTAGCGATCCATGGGCAAGGATTCCCGCAGTTCTACGCAAGCAAAGACCACACCAACACGTCGAGCGGCACGGTTACATGGAGACGATTACGATCCACGCGTTGTGACCGAGCGCTAGATACGCATTTACGGAGATCCGCAGGGCGACGTTCAGCGTCGCTCTTCCCGATTTCGTACTTCTTCCTTAATCCTTCTCCGCAATTTCGCTCCCGTCGCATACGATGCGGACGATGCCCTCGCCGAAACGCGACATGACGCCCGTGGTCGACCTCAAGCGCGAAAGCCGTGCCGGCCCCGTGCGCCTGCAGCGGCCGGTCTACGCGGATATGCTGCCGCCGTGCAACGAGGCGTGCCCGGCCGGAGAGAATATCCAGGGTTGGCTCGCGCTGGCCCAAGCCGGGGCCTTCAGAGACGCTTGGGAGGCGCTCGTCGCCGATAACCCCTTGCCCGCCGTCCACGGCCGCGTCTGCTACCACCCGTGCGAGACCGTCTGCAACCGCGCCGAGTTCGACGGTCCCGTGAGCGTGCACGCGATCGAGCGGTTTTTGGGTGACCTCGCCCTGCGCGAGGGCTGGCCGCTGCCCGCCGGGGCGCCGCCTTCCGGCAAGCGCGTGCTGATCGTGGGCGCGGGGCCGAGCGGCCTCTCCGCGGCCTACCACCTGCGCCGCCTCGGGCACGACGTCGAGATTCACGAAGCCGGCCCACTCCCGGGCGGCATGCTGCACTTCGGCATCCCAGCCTACCGTCTGCCGCGGGCCGATCTCATCGCCGAAATCCGACGCCTCGAGGAGTTCGGAATTCGCATCGTGCTCGGTCGCAAGGTTGAAGACGTACTCGCCGAACGCGCCGCCGGCGGCTTCGACGCCGTCTTCATCGCGGTTGGCGCTCACATGGCCAAGCACGTAGATATTCCGGCGCGCGACGCCGTGCGCGTGCTCGACGCCGTGGCGCTGCTGCGGGACGTCGAGAGCGGCACCGACACGCCGGCACTCGGCCGGCGCGTCGTGATCTACGGCGGCGGCAACACGGCGATGGATGCGGCGCGCACGGTCAAACGGTTGGGCGCGAGCGAAGCGCTGATCGTCTACCGCCGCGACCGCGCGCACATGCCCGCGCACGAGTTCGAGGCCGACGAAGCGCTCTGCGAAGGCGTCAAGATCAAGTGGCTCACGTCAATTGCGGCCATCGACGGCGGCGATCTCACCGTCGAACTGATGGAGCTCGACGCGCAAGGGCGCCCGCAGCCGACGGGGCGCTTCGAAACGCTGCGCGCCGACGCCGTCGTGCTCGCGCTGGGGCAGGACGCAGATACCACGTTCCTGACGAAAACTCCAGACATCGCAACCAAGGGCGACGGCACCGTAATAGTCGGCCCGAACATGATGACCGGCCACGACGGCCTTTTTGCCGGCGGCGACATGGTGCCGAGCGAGCGCACCGTCACCGTCGCGGTGGGTCATGGGAAAAAGGCCGCACGGCACATAGACGCGTGGCTGCGCGCCGGCGCGTACGCACGGCCTCCCAAGCACCCCGTGGTGCGTTTCACGATGCTGAACCTGCCGATCTTCAGCGACGTGCTCTCGCAGCCACAGCCCGTGCTGCCGCCGGAAGAACGCACTACCGGCTTTGCCGAGGTCGTCGCAGGCTACGGCGAGCGCGAAGCGCTGCGCGAAGCCAAACGCTGCTTTTCGTGCGGAAACTGCTTTGCATGCGATAACTGCCTAGCCGCCTGCCCCGAAAATGCGATCTCGCAGCTCGGCGACGGGATTGGATACGGCGTAGATTTCACGAAATGCACCGGTTGCGCGACCTGCGTCGAGCAATGCCCGTGCCATGCGATGGAGATGGTGGAGGAGCCGGCATGACCGAGCACCGCCGCGTGACGATGGACGGCAACACCGCCGTCGCGCACGTCGCCTATCGGGTGAACGAGATCTGCGCGATCTATCCTATTACGCCGTCCTCGACGATGGCCGAGCTCGCCGACGAATGGGCGTCCCAGGGGCAAACGAACATCTGGGGGCGCATCCCGGTGGTGCAGGAGATGCAGAGCGAAGGCGGCGCAGCAGGCGTGCTGCACGGCGCACTTCAATCAGGCGCGCTCACCACGACGTTCACCGCTTCGCAAGGCCTCATGCTGATGATTCCCAACATGTACAAGATTGCGGGCGAACTAACCGCGGCCGTCTTTCACGTCGCCGCCCGCGCGCTGGCGACGTCGGCCCTCTCCATCTTCGGCGATCACTCCGACGTGATGGCGGTTCGCAACACGGGCTTTGCGCTGCTTTCGTCGGGTAACGTACAGGAGGCGCACGACTGCGCGCTTGTCGCTCAAGCTGCCACGCTCGAGTCGCGCGTGCCGTTTCTGCACTTCTTCGACGGGTTCCGCACGTCGCACGAGCTCAACACGATCGAGCTTCTCTCCGACGAGCAGATTCGGGCGATGATTCGCGACGATCTCGTGCGCGAGCACCGAGCGCGCGCGCTGAGCCCCGAGCACCCTTTTATCCGCGGGACGGCGCAGAATCCCGACACGTATTTTCAAGCGCGCGAGGCATCCAATCCGTTCTACGCGCACGTCCCGGCAATCGTGCAGGCGGCGATGGACCGCTTCGCCGGGCTCACCGGGCGGCAGTACCGGCTTTTCGAATACGACGGCGCGCCGGACGCCGCACGGATCGTCGTCCTGATGGGCTCGGGGGCGGAGACCGCGCGGGCCACGTCCCGCGCGCTGCGCGCCTCGGGCGAGAAGTGCGGCGTGCTTCAAGTGCGCTTATATCGCCCGTTCTCCGCGGCCGATTTCCTCGCCGCGATACCCGCAAGCGTTCGCGGCGTCGCAGTTCTCGAGCAGACGAAGGAGCCCGGTGCGACCGGCGAACCGCTCTACCTCGACGTCGTGACGACGCTCGCGCAGGGCGTCGCGCGAGGCGAGCGCGCAATCATGCCGCGCGTCATCGGCGGCCGCTACGGCATCTCGTCAAAAGACTTTACGCCGGCGATGGTCAAGGCGGTTTTCGACGAGTTGAGCGCCTCCGAGCCCAAGAACGGCTTCACCGTGGGCATCAACGACGACGTCTCGCACAGCAGCCTAGCCGTTGACGCGAGCTTCACGATCGAGGGCGACGACGTAACGCGCTGCGTCTTCTATGGCCTTGGCGCCGACGGAACCGTCGGCGCCAACAAGAACAGCGTGAAGATCATCGCTCAAGACGCCGGCCTCTTCGCGCAGGGCTACTTCGTGTACGATTCGCACAAGTCGGGCGCGCAGACGATATCGCACTTGCGCTTCGGCGCGGAGCCGATCCACGCGCCGTACCTCATCGCGTCGGCGGGCTTCGTCGCCTGCCATCAGTTCGGCTTTCTGCAGCGCGCCGACGTGCTGCGCCTGGCGGCACCGGGCGCCGTATTCCTCCTCAACAGCCCGTACGGGCCGGACGAGGTGTGGGATTATCTGCCGCGCTCGGTGCAAAGCACCATCATCGAGCGGCACCTGCGGCTGTTCGTCATAGATGCGTCCAAGGTTGCGCGCGACGCAGGCTTGGGATCGCGGACGAACACGATCCTGCAAACGTGCTTCTTCGCAATCTCGGGCGTGCTCCCGCGAGAGAAGGCGCTCGCACAAATCAAAGAGGCCATCTGCAAGACGTACGGGCACAAGGGCGAGCAGATGGTCGAACAAAACTTCGCGGCGGTTGACGGCACGCTCGCCAACCTCTTTGAAGTGGCGGTACCGTCGCGTCCGACGAGCGCGTTCGATCGGCGGCCGACCGTGCCGCTCGACGCGCCCGCATTCGTTCGCGACGTCACCGCACGAATGATGGAGGGCTTGGGCGACGAGATTCCGGTAAGCGCGATGCCCGTTGACGGAACGTTCCCGTCGGGCACGAGCGCGTTCGAAAAGCGCAACGTCGGCGATTTGGTGCCGGTGTGGGAGCCCGATACGTGCATCCAGTGTGGGCAATGCGCGTTCGTTTGCCCGCACAGCGTGATCCGGGCGAAGTACTACAACGAGGAGCGTCTAAGCGACGCACCGGGCTCGTTCAAGTCGGCGCCGATCAACGTCCGCGGCTTTCCCGAGGTGCGGTTCACGCTTCAGTTCTATCCCGAAGACTGCACCTCGTGCGGACTGTGCATCGAAGCCTGCCCCGCGATGGATCCCCTCGATCTTTCGCACCGGGCGATTAACTTGGCGGACAAGCTACCGCTGCTCGACGACGAGCGCATCAACATCCGGTTCTTCGAAGGCCTGCCGGTAAACGACCGCGCCCGGGTGGACTTCGCCAACGTGCGCGGCGTGCAGTTTCTTCAGCCGCTGTTCGAGTTTCCCGGTGCGTGTGCAGGCTGCGGCGAGACGCCGTACCTCAAGCTCCTCTCGCAGCTTTTTGGCGACCGTCTGCAAGTAGCCAATGCCACCGGCTGCTCCTCGATTTACGGAGCGAATCTGCCGGTAACGCCGTGGACCAAAAACGCCGAGGGGCGGGGACCCGCGTGGTCCAACTCGCTCTTCGAAGACAACGCCGAGTTCGGACTGGGCTTCCGTCTTGCCGCCGACGAGCACGTCAAAATGGCGCACGCGCTGCTGCACGAGGTCGCGCCCGCGGTTGGCCTGGAGCTGGTCGAAGCGATCGTGACCGCGCCGCAGGTCCGTGAGTCGGAGATCCGCGCGCAGCGCATCCGCGTGGCCGAGCTGAAGGTCAAGCTGTTCGAACTCGACGACGACCGGGCGCGCGACCTGCTCTCGGTCGTAGATCACCTGGTGCGCCGCAGCGTCTGGCTCGTCGGCGGGGACGGCTGGGCGTATGATATCGGCTACGGCGGCTTAGACCACACGTTGGCGACCGGTCGGAACGTCAACGCGCTCGTGCTCGACACTGAGGTCTATTCCAATACCGGCGGGCAAGCATCGAAAGCGACGCCGCTCGGCGCGGTCGCAAAGTTCGCCGCCGGCGGCAAGCGCGTCGCGCGCAAGGACTTAGCGATGCAGGCGATCGCGTACGGCAACGTGTACGTGGCGACCGTCGCCAGCGGAGCGAACCCGCAGCAAACGCTCACCGCGTTTCGCGAAGCGGAAGCCTACGAGGGACCATCGCTGATCCTGGCTTACTGCCAATGCATCGCGCACGGGATTGATATGCGGCTGGGCAATTCTCAGCAAGAGCTAGCCGTCGCCAGCGGCCACTGGCCGCTGATCCGCTTCAACCCCGCCTTGCGCAGCATCGGAGCGAATCCGTTCCAGCTCGACTCGCCGCGGCCCACGATACCGCTCAAAGAGTATACGCACAACGAGCTGCGCTACCGTTCGCTCGCCGAGACGCGCCCCGATGAGGCAGAGGCGCTGGCCGCGATGGCGCAAGCCGTCGCAACCGAACGCTATCGCTCCTACGAAGAGTTCGCGCGGCGCGACGGCAGCCGCTTCCATCCCGCTGCCGAGGCAGTCCGCTGCGAGGTAGGCTGGACGTAGCAACGATCGGCGGAGCGGACACCGGCGGCGATGCGAGCAACGCTAGGTCAGGGGATCCAAATCACCGCGTGCCACGAAGCCGTGCTCGTGGAGTACGCCGAGCCGACGATGGCGCCGGCCGTGTCGATCGCGTACGCCTCGGAATTCGTGAACGTGCTCGACGGCAAGTATTGCTGAAGATCTACCGCGCTCGCCGCTGTGCCTTGCCAGAGCAATGCGTGCAGCGTGCCCCCCGAGCTGACGTGTCCGTATCCGACTTGCACCGTCCCTTGAGCGGCGCGCGCGCACGAATCGGCGAAGCCCGCGGGATGGAGATCCACCGCGCTCTTGGCGGTGTTGTGCCACAGCAGCGCGTGGGTCACCGACATTCCGGTGGGCGTGCCGCAGCCGACTTCGGTCTTGCTCGCCAGCCCGGTGGCATATGCGCTCGAGAACGACGAGGGCGTCAGGTCGACCGCACTGCCCGCGGTGCCCTTCCAAAGAATGGCATGATTACTCGTCGTCACGTTCGAGTACGCGTAACCCGCCTGCGCCTTACCGCGCACGGCGTACGCTTCGGAGTATGCAAAGCCGCCCGGATTCAAATCCACGGGCGACTGCAGCTGGCCAAGCTTCCAGAGGAGCGCGTGTTCCGGCGATCCGCCCGATCCGGCGATGTACATTCCGCCGGCGGCATACGCGTTCGATCCCGGCTTACAACTTCCGCACGTGCCGTAGGGGTTGATGTCGGTGAACGTATGCGAAGAGCCCTGCCATATCGCGGCGTGGTTATATCCGAAGTACCCGCCGTTATTGGTGATGAGCGTCCCGACGATCATCGAACTGGCGGCGCCGTACGCCCATCCTTCGACGTAGTTTTGCGGCAGGAGAACGACCGGCTTCGAGCCGGCGCCCGACCACGCGAGCGGGTAATAGACTTTGGACGAGCAATCCTTGCCGCAGGAGATCGTGTGATCGAAGTACGTGCCGGCCTGCGCGCTTGCGCTCTCACTGTAGCCGTACGCGTCTTTCCCGTTCGGCCCGGGGCCGAGATCCACGTACGTGTAGCCCGTTGACGGCGAGGCGGCGCCTCGCACCGTAGCGCTCGCTGCGGCGCTCGGAGTCAGCGTTGATTGGGGCGCGCCCGAGCACCCGGCAAGAATGGCGACGATGACGGCAGCGGCAAAGCCCGTACGTGTTTTCACGTCGCCCCCTTACCGACGTCCCCCAGATGACCCTCCAATTGAGAAGCGCCGGACGTTCCCGGCGCTTCCGCGGCAATGCAACCCGACCGGACGGCGCCCTGGTGCGCGCAGGCCATACCGGACCGGGCCGTTGACAGGCATCAACATGTTACCGTATAGTTATATAACCACATGGTAAACAATATGACCGCGCACCGCCTTGACGGCGTCTTCGCCGCCCTATCCGATCCGACGCGCCGAAAGATGGTCGAGCGGCTGGCGCACGGCCCAATGACCGTAGGTGAAGTGTCTGCCGGGTTCGCCCTCTCGCAGCCCGGGATTTCGAAGCACATTAAAGTGCTCGAGCGCGCCGGATTGCTCAAGCGCGAGATCGTCGGCCGGGAGCACCATTGTAAGCTCGAAAAGAAGGCGATCGAAGCGGTATCGTCGTGGACCGACCATCAGCGTCGCTTCTGGACCGGCACGCTCGATCGTCTGGAAACCTATCTGGCATCGCCCCCAAGCACCAAGAAGAAACGAGGATATTAGACGCCATGGTAACCGATACTTCCACTGCACTCGTGCTGCGCCGCACGTTCAATGCCTCGCCCGAGCGGCTATTTGAGGCCTGGACGACGCCGGCCGTCTTGATGAAGTTTCTCGGCCCCGGCGACGTCGAGGTTCTCGACGTTCGAGCCGACGCGCGCGCCGGTGGAAAATACAGCATCACCTTCCGCGACTCCGACGGCGACGTCATGATCGCCGGCGGAGTTTATCGCGAAATCGCTCCGCCCGAACGCATCGTCTGCACGTGGGCGTGGCGAGAAGACGATCCGAAGCTCGCTAAGGAGACGCTGCTCACATTGGAGTTCCTCGGGCGCGGCGCTCAGACCGACCTCCTCCTTACGCATGAGAACTTCCGCGACGAGACCCAGCGAAGCAATCACCAGAGCGGTTGGACGCAAATCCTCGACAAACTGCAGCAACTGCAACGTCCGTTTGCGATTACCGGTCTCGATCTAAGCGGCTACATGGTTAAGGACGCCGCGCGTGCTATTGCCTTTTATCGCGACGTGCTCGGCTTGGAGCCGACGCGAATTTATCCGGAGAATCGCGGTGCCGAGTACGAGTTCCCCGACGGTACGACGTTTGGACTCTGGGGCGGCGGCGGGAAAGTGATGCCCTTCCAGCCCAGCAACGGAATCCTCTTTGCCGTAGACGACCTCGATGCTGCCGTTGCGGTCTTCAAAGAGCGAGCCATCCCCATAGCGATGGAGATCGATCTGCCGAACTGCCGTATGGCGGCGATCAACGACACCGAGGGAAACTCGGTATTCTTGCATCGTCGCAAAACCGTTGAGTAACCGCGGGCTGCTGCCGAGTTGGATGGTTGCGCTCGCGACGATTACGCTTGCGGGCTGCCAGTCGGCTGCGACGCCTGCCGTTGCGCCGGTGGCCGCACAACCCCAAACCCAAACGTATCAACCGGCGGCGTTGTGGACGTGGCAGGAGAGCGTCATCACCAACGCTTCGGATCAATCGGCGTTCTTCGCGTTTGCGACCTCGCACGGCGTCACGCGCGCCTACATCGAGTGCGAGGGAGCGATCCAGAACAATCAGCCGGCGCTGATCGCCTTCCTTCAAAAGGCCGCCACGCAGGGGCTTACGACCGAGCTGCTGTTCGGCGACGACAAATGGGTGCTGCCCGGCCCCGGATACCCGCATCAAGGTTACGCCGTTTCGCTCGTGTCGAAGTACGCGGCGCGGCTCTTGAGCAAAATGACGACGGGCCAACCCGTCGCCGTCCATTTCGACGTCGAGCCATACGCACTGCCGCAATGGAAGACCCACCGCAATGCGCTGGCTTCGGATTACGTTGATCTCGTCACCAAGCTCGCGAGCGCGGCGCACGCGATCGGCTTGACGCTGTCGGTCGACGTGCCGTATTGGTACTCCACCATTCCGGTGAAGCGCGGCTCGGGCACGACGCCGCTCAACCAGCTCGTCATTCAGACCGTCGACGCCTACGTGATCATGGATTATTGGGACACGGCATCGCGCATGGAGAGCCAGGCAACGACCGATCTCACCTACGCCGACGGCATCGCGGGTAAAGCGGTCGTGATCGGCGCCTTGACGTCGTGCCATTCGCATCCGCCGGAGACGTCGTACTGCAACGCCACCCCGCGCAGCGGTATGGCGTACATGGAGGCACAACTCGCAAACGTCGCGAGCGTCGAAGCCTCCAACGCGTCCTTCGCAGGCCTCGCCATCGAAGACTACACCGGCTTCCGCAAGCTCAAACCGTAACTAGCGCGCGGCTGTTGCTGCAAAACGTTTCGCGATCCAGTCGGCGACGTCGTCTGACGAAACGGCGAGGACCGTGCCGTGGGTCGCGCCGGGGTAGTCCTTGAGGATTACCTGCGTCCCGTTGTGCTGCAGACGGTTGAAAAGCGTCAGCGTGATCGCCGGAGAGACCATCGCATCCGAAATGCCTTGCACGAGCATCGCGGGCACCGGAATCGGAAAGTTCACGGGGTCGTTCGCAGCGAGATCGGAGTAGAACGCGTCGACGCTCGACTCGCCTTGCGGCCGGAAGATCGAGAGCGGCACGAGCCGGGTCCAGTCGGAACCGTCCATCAGCTCGTCAACGCAGCGCGTGAGCAGCTCGGGCATCAATCGCAACGCCTCCGGCTCGAGCATCTCCGATGGAACGACCCGCGGATCGGCTGTCGAGAAGCCCTCGATCATCAGGGCCAAGATAACGATCGCGCTGTTTGGCGCGTCGCTGTGAATCTCCGTTTGCAAAACGGTTTCCGGATACAAGAACGGTGCGTACGAAACGACGCCGGCCAGATCGAGGTTCGGTGCGAGCTGCTGCCCGACCGCCGCGGTTGCGAGCGCAGCCGCTCCCCCTTCGGAGTGACCCATGACGATCCAGGTTCGGCCGATCTGGGGATCGAGTTCGCGCGACGCGGACACGATGCTGGTGACGTCGCGAGCGGCGGCGTCTGCGACCATATACGGATGGATTCCCGGCGTTCCGTTCCCCTCGTAATCGGTCTGCGCAACCGCGTAGCCGCGTTTGACGAAACCGTCGAGCATGCGCTGCTCCACGTTGGGCGCATGCGAACGCGAGGGCGCGCACTGCGGCCCGTCACCGACGGTGCCGTGCGCCCAACTAATCAGCGGCCATCCTTGCGCCGGCGGCGCGCCGTGAGGTATCGCAAGCGTTCCGGAGACCGCCACGTACGTGCCGTTGACGGCGACGGTTTCGTAGAGCAGGCGGTAGTTGGCGGCGGCCGAGGTGAGCGCTGAGCCGCCCGAAAAGGGCCGCGCCCAAATCACAGCCCCGTTGCGCTGGTCGGGCAGGGGGCTCGGCGGCGTATAGAATGCATCGCCCGGCGGACCCGGCGCGATCGTCGCCGCGCCAGCCGTCGCGGTGAGCGCTGCCAGCAGCACCGCGGCCGGCAGCGCAATCAGACTACGGCGCATCGCTCCTAAAACGCGCGATGCTGCGGGGATGTGACGGCCCCGGCCTACTTTGCGTTGTACGCGATGCAGTATCCGCTGGGCGAGATGGCACCTGCGACGATCTTGCAGGTACCATTCGCGTCGGCCGTTTCTCCTGGGATGAAAAAGTTACACTTAGAACATTGCTTGTCGCCGTTTGGCTTGGTCTGGTATTGGACCGCCGATTGCGGAGTCTTCGAGTCGTCGGCCAGGGCGGTTGCGCCAAGGATGCCGGCCAGGGCCGGCAGCAGCAGCAATCCGCCCACGAAAGTGCGGCGAGTCTGGCTATTTCTCAAGGACTTGCACGTTGGTGTCGTTGTCGTCATTGAAATATACCTTCGTGTTGTTCACGGTCGTGCCGGTGACGACGATACCGAAGAGCGCGCCGGCGGCTCCCTTGTCAACGTTCCGAATATCGAGGATCTGCCCGCCGACCGATACTTCGATCAGGAGATTCTTGCCGTCGGGGTCGAGGGTGTTGCCGACGACGAGGTTACCGTTGGGCAGCAGCGCGGTGCTGATCGGGCCGTTAAGCGGTTTCCCGGCGAAGACGATCCTCGCGTCCTGGGCCGAAGGGCCCGTAAACGTCATGCCGTTGTTCGTCGCCTTGATGCCGCCTTGGGGAATCTTGGTCACGTTCTTGAATGCGACGATAGTATTGTTCTGCCCGTCGGCGAAATAGAGCGTGTCTATACTCGCGTCGTACGCGAGACCCGACGGCGCCATTGCGGTTCCGGGTTTCCCGTGATTGACCGGGAAGCCCTTAGCGATCACGTCGTAGGTGAACTTGGCGCCGAGGTTGATGCGAACCACGTTGCCGTTCCCGGCGTTGGTTGCATAGAATGCCGGCGACCCGTTCTTCGTTTGGGCATAAATCTGCCCCCAGGGCTGGTTAAACGGTTTGCCCGAGATGTTACTGATGAGCTTACCCGTCGCGTCGAGGACGGGATTGTCGTTGGCGACCATCGCCGCAGCCCAAATCGTGTCGCCGGCGTCGAGTGCTAAGGCATCGCAGCCGAGCAGCGTCTTGTCGGACGAGACGTGCAGCGGCTTCGACCCCGGCATCGGGTGCAGGGCGACGATGGATTTACCGCTGCCTTGCACGTTGGACTTCGCGTTGAAGTTACAGACCACGAGATCGCCCGCGGTGAAGGCTCCGGACGTGATCGGCGCAACGGTCAGACCGTAGGGGTTCTGGGCACCGTTGACCGGATCGACGACCGAGCCGATCACGACCTGTTTTGTAAGCTGTTTTAGCACCGAGACGTTCGGCGAGGCGTCCGCGCCGAGAGTCTGGCTTGCCTGCAGAACGGATTGCGGACCGGCCGGTGACATATTGCTGCCGGTGGCGCTGCAACCGCTTGCGATCGCCAGGGCGGCGATGGCCCCTACGGCGCTTCGCACTACGCCCGTGTGAAAGTTTGTCATGAATGTCTCCTCAAGTAACAAAGGTTTTAGGGTATTGGAGTCGCTTGCGGGCCGGGCTTCGCGCCATTGGCCACGACCAGAACGTCGCGCATTCCCTCGCTGTAATGGAAGGCACAGCCGATCAGATAGGTGCCGGCTTTAACCAGCGTGACGGTTACGGATTTACCCGGGCCAATCGGACCGCTCGCGTACCCGACTTGGAGTTTGCCGCCGCCCTTCGCCGGGATGGATAGGTTCGGATTGTTTGGAAAACTAGCCGGCGGCCCGGAAATCTGTTTGACCACGTCGAGCGTATGCGTGATGTTCGGAGAGAGGTTGCGAATCGTAATCTTCGTGCCCGGCGGTAAGCCGAGCGCTTGCGAGCGGCTCTGTTGGGTAAAGCCGCCGAGCGTCGCTTTCCAGAACATGGACTTTATCGCTCCGAGGCCTTCCAAAGGAAGCTCCTCACCGATCGTGTTCTTGGGCAAGGTTGCCTGAACCGTCAGATCCGAACCGATCGACGGCAGTGCAACCACATTGGCGTTCATGGGCATGACGTTGTTGCCGGCGGCACGGCCGCCGCACGCGCTTAGCGAGAGACCGGCGAGCGCCACACCGAGCGCAACGAGCTTCCTAAACATTATTGTTTCCTCATTTCTTGTAAGGAGCGTACCGGCTCGACATGAAGAAACCGTAAAGAGATGCGTGCAGCACTGGCGTCGAGGGGCAGCTCGGCTGGGCGCCATGAAGAAGCGACGGCCGCTCGCTCCGATTCACACGCCCACCCGATCCGTCCGGCCGACGCGATCGGGCCGAGAAGCGCGGGAGCGGCCGATGATGCTAGCGTCCCGGCGAGGTGATCTTCGATCGAGGCCGCGCTGACCACGGCGAAGCGACCGCAAACGACCGTTCCGGCCATGAGTGCGGCTGCGACTACGCCTAAGAGATTGCTTTTCGACACTTCTTTCACCGTAATCGAAGCGTCTGAAGAATCCGTGAAGCGCGAATTCGAGGCGAGTTCGCGCTTCACGATTCGGTGCCGACTATAGGTTGTTGACGATCCCTAGATCGCTGCCGCCGTTCTGTCCGCCGCCGCCGCCGCGGCCGCCGTTGCGATTGCCGTTGGCGCTGAATCGCGCGGTGCAAGAACCGGTGGACGCGGCTGCCGTGACGGTGTAGGTCCCGTTGCCATCTCGAGCGATCGACGCGATGCCGCGCGAGGCGCAATCGTCACTCTCCTTGACCGCGTGGCGATTGCCGTCGCCTGGGCCGCCGCTGGTTACCGTAACCTGGACCGGACCGGGATTCTTGGCGTCGAACGTGATACGACAAGGCGTAACGGTAACGCCGCCGTCGTTCGGACACCCCTGGTGATTTCGTCCTCGATCCGCCGGCGTTTGCATCTGGTTCGAACCTGAAGGCAGCGCGCCGAATGCCGGCACTTGTGAAGTGCCGCCGCACCCGGTGATAAGAATCGACGCTGCGAGCGCCGTAAAGCCGACGAATGTCGTGCGCAAGGTCATGTGTGTGTCTCCTTTCGTTGACCGAGTAACGAAGAGAGTGACACGGTAGTATGAAGCAACAATAAAGGAGCGCTTGGGGGGCGAGCCTTTAGATCGACGGGGCGCTCGCGAACTTTTGGCCGGCGATCGGCTTGACTTCGGCGGCGAAGACGTCGCCGGCATCGGTGACGCGAGCGGCGATCGTATCGCACTGGAAGGCGTCAGCCGAAGCGTAGAGCGCGAGTTCGCTCCAGCGCACCGGCGCGCACACGGTTAGCGCAGGCGCGCGCAGGCCGTACGGGACCGAGCTGTAGTGGCCCGACGCGTTGCTCTCGACGTGCAGATGAACGCGCCCATCGTGGTGGGTGTTGAACGCGGTCGATACCAGATCGGGGTGCAGCGCAACGGCGCGGCTGCAGAGCTTATGCAGCCACGGCCGGAGCGCGTCGGCTTGCGGCGCGTCGGCGAACGGGATCCACAGCGCGATGCCCGTGCCGCCGTCGAGCAGCGGGACCGCTTCGAGTTTCGCAACGCCGAAGAGCGTCGCGCGCATCGCGAGCGCGGCGAGCTTCACCTGCGCGAACTCCACGCCGAGCGCCGGGAGCAGCAAGATGCGGCCGAAGCGCAACGCGGCCATGTTGAGCAGCGCCGGCGCCCAAGTGAAGAACTCGATGGCATACTCGCGATGGACGAGCCACAGCAGCTTGTCCACGCTCAGCGGAACGGTGGTGACGTGATAGCGCGACTGATCGGCGAGGCCCTTGGGAAAGTTGGCAAAGACGATGGGCGTCTTGGCAAGTGAGGCTTCGATGAGCGGGCCCACGAGCTGGTAGTGCGCCAAGACCTGCGGGATGACGGCGTCGTCGCTCGATTTCGCCATGACGGGGCATTGCGGTGGTATGGACGGGCGGATCATGCCTGCGCCGAGCCCGCTGCTCGACGCGGCGCTCTCGATTCTCGCCGACGGCAAGGCACGGTCGGCGGCCGAGATCTTCGCCGAGGGCATCAAGCGCGGGCTCTTCGCGCACGAGACGAGGAAACGCATTTACACCGCGCTCTCGCAGTACATCCAGCGCACGCTGGGGCGAGGACTCAAGCCGCTCTTCGTCCAGGACGGCGACCGCCGCTTCCGCCTCAACCGCACGATTGACGACTGGCCGACGATCGACACGACCGGCCTCCCGCCGCTGGCGATTCCCAGCGAGCCGCCGCGCCAGGCCGTCGCCGCGATTGACGCGCTGCAGAAAGCAGCGTCGGGATCGGACCCCGACGCCTTCGAGCGCGCCGTGTGCTCGGCGTTCGAACTGCTTGGCTTTGCCGCGACGCACGTCGGCGGAAACGGCGCGCCGGACGGCTACGCCGACGCCCTGCTGGGCGAACTCGGCTATCGCGTGATGATCGAATGCAAACTCTCGCGCCGCGATCACGTCGTCAACTCAGATGCCGTCGCCGAGGCGGCAAAGTATCGCGAGCCGTTTCGCGGCAATTTCTGCGCGCTGGTGGCACCGGCGTTCGCTCCGCAGCTAACCTTCGATTCCGAGATGCGCACGCACGAGGTTTCGGCTTGGACGACCGGCGATCTCGTGCGGGCGGCAACGCTGCGCTTGGATTGTTGGGATCTGCGCGCGCTCTTTTCGGTGGGATACGCGGCGGGAGCGCTGGAGGATCTCGCCTACGGTAAGATCGCCGGCTCGACAAAGCGCTTGCGCGTAACGGCGTCGCTAATTCTGGAAATCGGCCGCACGCAGCAGCGCATGGCGAGCACGTTGGGCGAGCCTGCGTCGGCACCGCGGATGACCGCCGACGTCGCGCTGAGCCTGATTGACGATCGTCTCGCCACCGCCGGCACCACGCACGGCGTGACGCGCGAAGAAATCGAGGTAGCGTTTACGTGGCTGACCAGCCCCTACGTTGGGCACGCGGTGTGGGTGGACGATCGGCAGACGGGGATCGTCATCCGGCCGGCAGGGGCGGGTCAAGGGGCCGCAAAAAAGGAGGACACTTCCTAACATAGTAATATTCAAATAATGCGGTATTTGTTCAAGGCCGAGTTTTTCAAGGTCCTGGGACATCCGCTTAGGATTCAGATCCTCGACGAGTTGCGGAAGGGCCCGGTGAGCGTCGGAGAGCTGCGCGAGCGGCTCCAAGTCGAGCAATCGACGCTCTCGCAGCAGCTCGCCCTGCTGCGCGCGCGAAACTTCGTGCAGACTCAACGCCAGGGAACGAGCATCATCTACTCCGTCAGCGACTCCGCCATTTGGCGGCTCCTCGACGTCGCGCGCGAGGTCTTCGATAACCAACTCGTATCGGTCCAAACGGCGCTGGAAGATGCGCGCCGGATGGCCTAGCCCGACTTCGCGATGTTTTTGCGTATTCTCTCGGTCGTTCTCATCTGGTCGGCCGCGCTCGCCGCGTCGCTTGCCGCGTTCGCGGCGCTGGCGCACGGCGACGTAGCGCTTGCGACGTTCGCCGCTTCAGCATCGATCCTACGGCTAGACTTCGGCGTCTCCCCGCTCGCGGTTCCGTTCCTGCTGGTGCTCGCTCTGTTGTCGGTCGCGGTGGGGACGTGGAGCCTTCGCCGCGGCCGACCCATCGACGCGCTCTCGATCGCAATCTTCGCAGCCTCGATGCTGCTCGTTCTCGTCGCGCGCAGCGTAACCGCGTTCTTCTTTGCGTGGGAAGCGATGTCGCTCGTCTCGGCATTCTTGGTAGGTGCGCACCACGAGCGCCGCAGTGCGCGCCGCGCAACCGTCGTGTACCTCATCATGGCGCAAAGCGGGGCGTTGTGCGTGCTGGCGGCGCTTATGCTCCTTGCCGTCAGCGCGGGAGATCCTGGTTTTTCTGCGATCGGCCGCGCGAGCCAGGCACTCTCCCCCGCGATGCGAGACGCCGTCTTCGTTTTGGCTCTCCTTGGATTTGGCTCGAAGGCCGGACTGATGCCGCTGCACTTCTGGCTCCCGCGCGCGCATCCGGCGGCCCCCGCGAACGCATCGGCAATGCTCTCGGGGGTGATGCTGAAGATCGCGCTCTACGGGCTTTGCATCACGGCGCTCCAACTGGCCGCGCCTGCCCCGCCGAGTTGGGGAATCGCCTTGGTCTTGCTGGGCACGGCGAGCGCCGTAGGCGGCGTACTTTACGCTCTCGTCGATCACGACCTCAAACGGCTGCTCGCCTACCACTCGGTAGAGAACGTCGGGATCATCGTCATCGGCATCGGCGTGGCACTACTTGCGCGGTCGTTCGGATCGCTCGCACTGGCCGGCCTGGCATTGACCGCAGCGTTCTTTCACACGATCAACCACGGCCTGTTCAAAGGGCTCCTATTTCTGGGCGCAGGCACCGTCGCCGAGACGGAGGGCACGGTCGATATCGAACGCTTGGGAGGGCTGTGGGCACGACTGGGATGGACCGCTCCGGCGTTCCTCGTCGGCTGCGCGGCCATCAGCGCGATTCCGCCGTTTAACGGCTTCGTCTCGGAATGGATGACGTTCCAGAGCCTCATCGTTGGGTTCGCGGCGGCGACGCCCTTGGTGCAGGTGACCTTGTTCATCGCTATCGCCGGCCTGGCGCTCACCGGCGGCCTGGCCGCTGCGTGCTTCGTAAAGGTGTTCGGCGTCGCGTTCTTGGGGGAACCGCGCCGCCCGCAGTCTTCGCACGCGAAGGAGCATTTCGATGCGTCGGCGGCCGCGGTCGGCATGCTGGCTGCCCTTTGCACTGCGTTCGGACTCGTCCCGATGCTCGTCGTCGGCCCGCTGCGCCACGTGGTGCAGAACACGATCGGCGCGCCCGCGCTTCCGCTTGCATCGCTGCCGGTGCTGCCGATTGCGCTGGTCGCCTTGCCGCTCGCGGGCGGGCTCGCGGCGATCGCAATGGCGCTGCGGCGCGGCGTGCGACTCGTGCCGACGTGGACGTGCGGCTCGCCGGTAACGCCCGACGCACAATACACCGCAACGGCGTTCGCAAAGCCGCTGCGAACGATTTTTGCCTTCGTCTTGATGCCCGAGCGCCGGCGTCTGGTGGACGACGGACCGTCGCGCTGGTTCCCGCGGCGGATTCAGTACACCACCGAGAGCCGCTACCTCATCGACGAATGGGCGCGGGGCTTTTCGGCGGTTATCCTTCGCACGGCACGACGAACCCGCGTCGTGCAAAGCGGAAGCCTGCGGCTGTACTTGGCCTACGCGGTTGGGGTGCTCGTGCTGATCGTCGTGGCCGCCCGCTGATGGTCGTCATGCAGGTGCTCGCGATCGTGATTTTGGCTCCGCTCGTGCAGGGAGCAATGCGATTCGTGCGCGCGCGGCTGCAAGGGCGCCCCGGCCCCTCGCCGATCCAACCGTATCGCGACTTGGCAAAGCTGTGGACGAAAGAAGCGCTCTTGCCGCGAGCCACGTCGGTCGTCTCGCTCTGCGCACCGGGCGTGGCACTCGGCGTCGCCGTCACGTTCGCCGCCGCGCTCCCGTTCGCTCGACCGAGCCTGGGCAACGTCGTGGATATCGTGGCCCTCGTGTTCCTGCTCGCACTTGGGCGCTTCGTTTTGGCGCTCGCCGCGTTGGATAGCCGCAGCGCGTTTAGCGGTATGGCCGCCAGCCGCGAGATGACGTTCGCAAGCTTGGTCGAGCCGACGCTTCTCGTTGCGTTGCTCGGCGGTGCTGCGCTGGGTCATGGAACGCTCTTGAGCGGGCTCGCACTGGCGCCGTTCGGACTCGCCGGCATGCTGGCCATCGCAGCATTCTTTTTGGTCGTGCTTGCCGAAACCGCGCGCATCCCCATCGACAACCAAGAGACCCACTACGAACTGACGATGATTCACGAAGGTCTCGTCCTCGAGTACTCGGGCTGGCAACTGGCGATGCTGCAAGCAGCGGCCCAGATCCGCCAGCTGAGCTTCCTCCTTCTCGCCGCGCTCCTCTTGCCGGGCGGCACGTGGTGGGCTCTCGCCGCGTGGGTCGCCGCACTTGCCGGCGCGATCTGTCTGGTCGAGACCGGCTTCGCGAAGGTTCGCCTCTTCGAGGTGCCCCAGCTTCTGACGACGGCGTTCATCCTCGCTGCCGCGAGCATCGCCGCGCGCGTCCTGGGCGGCATCCTCTAATGCTCGACTTCGTGCTGTTTCTCAGCGGCGCGGTGCTGATTCTGGGCACGCGCACGTCGTCGGTAGTCGCCGCGTACGCCCTGCTGGCGACGCTGACGACGGCGTTCGTCGCGCCCAGCGCCGCGCACGGTGCGCTGCCGTTGGCCCTCTTCGCCGCATCCGCATCGCTCAAACTCGTCGTCGCGCCGATCGGAATCATGCTCTTCCTGCGCGTGAACCCGCTTGCCGGCGACCTTCGGCCGGCGATTTCGCTCCCCGGGCGGCTTCTTCTCGTCATTGCTTTCGCGATCACCGCCCGCGGCGTCGGCCATCTTACGGCGCTCGCGACGATTCCCAACGCAGACATCGCCGCGTACGCGATCCTGTGCGGAATCGGCATGCTGATCGTTCACCGCAATCTGCTCGCTCATCTCTTAGGCCTCTTGGTGCTCGGCACCGGCGTCACGCTGGCGGGCGCGATCGCAGCGCCAACCCTTCCGGAGGCCGTTGAGCTCGGCGCGACGTTCGACGCGCTCGTCGCCACGTTTATCGGCCTCGCACTCGTGCGTGCGTTCGTGACGCACAATCCGCTGCTCGACGTAGAGTCGCTGCAGAAGTTGCGCGGATGAACGTCGCGCTTGCGGTTGCCGGGCCCTTTGCCTTTGCGCTCGCCGTCAGGCTAATCCGATCGCGTGCGATTCGGCGCGTCGCGCGCCTCGTTCTCGCCGCCGTCGCGGCACTGCTGCCGCTAACCCTCATCGGCTCGATCGACGGCTTATCCTTGATCTTCGCGGGCCTCGTGTCGGTCCTCGGCCTGATGGCTACGTTCTTCTCAGCCGGGATTCTCGCCGACGACTGGACCAAAGGCTACGCGCTCTGGTCGCGCAAGCCCGTCTATTTCATCCTGCTGGGCGCATTCTGGAGTTCGATGCTTCTCGTCGTGCTTGCCGGGAACTTCGGCGTACTGTGGCTTGGGATATCGCTGACGACGCTCACGACGGCGTTGCTGGTGGGTTACAGCGGCGAGGCGGCGGCGCTGGAGGCTGCTTGGAAGTATCTCGTGCTGTGCAGCGTCGGCATCGCTCTGGCTTTGCTCGGAATCGTTCTCCTCGCGCGCGTCACGATCGCCGCGGGCATCCCGGTCGATCACGCACTTTCGTGGAGCAGCATCGCCGGGCTAGGGCCATCGCATTTTCCTGCGCTCGCGCGGCTTGCGATGGGGTTGATCGTGATCGGCTTCGCCACCAAAGCGGGACTCGCGCCGATGCACGCCTGGCTTCCCGACGCGCACTCCAGGGCACCGGCGCCGATCAGCGGTCTGCTCTCTGGCGTTCTCGTCTCCTGCGCGCTCTACGCCATCATGCGGGCCGTAGAAGTATCGGGCCCGCTCGGGGCCGGACCGTTCGTGCATGCCACGCTCACCTGGCTTGGCGTCGCGTCAACCGTCGTTGCCGGAGCGCTGATGCTCGCACAACGCGACCTCAAGCGGCTGCTCGCGTACTCGACGGTCGAACACGCCGGCATCGTGGCGCTGGCTCTCGGCTTCGGCGGCCGGCTCGGATACTTCGCAGCTCTCTTCCACGTGGTCAACCACGCCTTTGCGAAATCGGGAGCGTTCTTCGCTGCGGGCATGGTGCAACGGCAACGCGGCACGACCTCGCTCGGCGAGCTGCGCGGCTTATGGAAAGGCGGGCCAGCCGGACGGCTTCTGCTCGCCGCAATCATCGCGATCTCCGGCATGCCGCCGTTCGGATTGTTTCTCAGCGAACTTCTCGTCGTCGCTGCGGGCGTCGTCGCGCGCAGCTGGGTGCCCCTGGGGCTCGGCATCGTAGGCATGATCCTGTCCTTTTCCGCACTCGCGCGAGCCGCGATTGCAATCGAATCCGGCCGAGCCAAGCCCGACAGCCGAGCGAACAGCGAACTCAGGCGCCCGGCCTGGCGATTGCCCGCACTCGCCGCCGCTGCGGTACTGCTTGGGTCGCTCGCCCTCACCGCAACGCCCTGGACTGGGCTCGGCGCGGCGCTGCAAGCCACCGCCCAAACGATCGCGGGGCCGCGATGACCCAGCACTGGATCGAAGACGAGCAGGCGGCGGCAGAGCGGGTGCTGCACGAGTGCAGCACCTCCGTGCCGCTAGGCGCGTACGCGCGGCAAGACGCGGTGTCATATCTCTTCCTTAATTCGTCGGGCCCCTACGCGCTGTCGCTGCGCCTGAGGCCGGGCCAGCGGATTCGCGCCGTATCCGCCGCGCATCCCGCATTTGCATGGGACGAGCGCGAGATGGCGGACGTCTGGTCCGTTTCTTTTATAGATCTTCCGGACCCGCGGCCTTTGGCCGGCAAGAATGGCATCATGCCTGCGGCCACGATCGCACACGGCGCCGGGCTCATGCATTTTGTGGTCGGACCGGTGCATGCGGGAATCATCGAACCAGGGCGCTTTACGTTTAGCTCCGGCGGCGAAACCGTCGTCCATCTCGACGCTCAGTTGTCTTACGGGCACCGTGGGGTGGAGAAACAGCTCGAAGGATGTGAGGCGGTGCAGTCGGCCTGGATGATCGCGCGAATTTGCGGCGGCTGCAGCGTGTCGCGTTCGTATGCTTACGCACGAGCGCTCGAGCAGATCGCCGGAACGGTGGTGCGGCCAGAGGTGGAGCTGGCGCGCGTCGCACTTGCGGAGCTCGAGCGGATCTACAACCACTTGGCGGACTTGGCGGCGACCGCCGCGGGCGCGGGCTGGGGCCCGGGATTCGCGCGAGGGATGGCGCTCAAGGAGCGCGCGATGCGCCTGTGCCGGACGGCTAGCGGCCACCGGCTGCTGTTCGATTCCATCGTGCCGGGCGGCGTCGGCCCAAGCGTCCTGCGGAACCAATCGGAAGTCGCGCAAGAACTCGACGCACTCGAGCCGGCCGTCAACCGGTATCTCACGGATTTGTTCGACAACTCGTCGGTCGTGTCGCGCTGGCACGGCGCGGGTATCGTCAACCGCGAAACGGCGAGCGCATTCGGTACCGTGGGCCCCGCACACCGCGCGTCGCACGGCCACGTCGACGTGCGCGCGTTTGCGCCCTACGGCGCATA
The DNA here is from genome assembly GCA_963790985.1 of Vulcanimicrobiota bacterium. GTDB lineage: Bacteria > Vulcanimicrobiota > Vulcanimicrobiia > Vulcanimicrobiales > Vulcanimicrobiaceae > Cybelea. The sequence continues at coordinate 72,530 of CAWBQB010000002.1, read as the reverse complement.
CGCCTACCTGCCCGCGCGCATCGCCCAAGCGTCGGCGGGCGACGCTCTCGCACGTTGCCGCGTGAAGAGAGACGAACTTCGCGAATCCTTCCGGCTCATCCGCGAGGCGATCGCACAACTCGAAGGCGCTCGCATCGGCAGCCCCGAGCCTCTGGAATCGAAGGCCGGCGAGGCGGTAACCGCCGTCGAAGGCCCCCGGGGCGCCGAGGTAGTGGCCGTGCACACCGATCGGGAGGGACGCCTTTCCCGAATACACGTCATATCCGCGTCGTATCGCAACTGGCCCGTCGTCGCCAGGGCCATGGAGGGCAACATCGTCCCCGACTTCCCGCTCGTCAACAAGAGTTTCAATCTCTGCTATGCCTGCGCAGACCGCTAGCAACGCCCGTGTTTCGTAAATCCATCGGCGTCCGGCACCTCGTGTGCGGCAGCTGCAACGGCTGCGAGCACGAGATGAACGCCCTCACAAACGCGTACTACGACATCACGCAAGAAGGCTGGGACATCGTCGCGTCCCCGCGCCACGCGGATGTGATCACCGTTACCGGCCCGATGACGCAAGCGATGCGTTCCGCGGCTCAAGAGACGCTCGAAGCCGTCCCAAGCCCGCGGCTCGTCGTCGCGATCGGCGATTGTGCCGCGGGCGAGGGCGCGTGGTGCGGAGCACCTTTCGCCGGCGACGGAGCGGGCCACGAACTCGGCGCCTCGGTCGTCGTACGCGGCTGCCCGCCGACGCCAACCGACATCCGGGCCGGCTTAGAATGTGCCGCCGCCATGTTGGACGACGCGCACGGTCACGGGAATCGACCGGCGGCGCGAGGAAGGGTCGCTCGCTGGGAGGAGCACAGGGATGGATAGCAATCAGTTAATTCGCGCGTGGCGCGACCCCGTCTATCGGGCCACGCTGGACCGCGATGCGTTGCGCAAGATGCGGCATCCCGCGGGCGATTCATTCGATTCGACGGTGTTGTTCGGCGAGTCGAGCGGCGACGGCGACGAGGAGAGAATTACCGGCACCGCCGGGTGCGGAACGCCGGGTTGCACGCAGATCGTGTGCACCGACCCGTGCGGCACGATGGGCTGCAACACCACGGAGAAGCCGGGCTGCACGCTGGGAACCGGCTGCGAAGCCGCGCCGCCTCCGGAAAAACCGACGCAATAGGAGAACCTCGCTTACCGCGCGCCTTCCTGGCGCGCGCGGCGACAATCGCAGAACTCCTAGCCGCGCCCGCAACGGACCCGGTCCCCGACGATCGGCTTCGGGAAGCGGCCGCGGACCTCGCGCGGCTCTCGATTAGCGCGAGCGAGCCCGCATTCGAGAAGTATCTCGAACGGACGGGCCTGACGCGCGAGACCTTGCTGCGCCTGCTAGCCGCACGCAGCATCGACCGCAGCCGGCTCGCGGAGCAGCCTTGGCAGCAACTCCTGGCCGCGGTTCTTTCACGCGATTTTCTGCAGCGCTGCGACCCGTACGCCGGCGGAGCAGAAGGCATTCGCAAACCCCTGTATCCGCTGCTCGCGTGGGGCTCGCAGCGCATAGACGGATGGCAAACTGCCTATCGTGCCGATTGGGAGGCGCTGCGCGCGTCCCTTTTACGGCAGCTTGCGGACGAGCTCTTTGCGATCGCATACAAGCCGCTCGTGCTCGAGGTCAACGTTGCGAGCATGCGCGATTCGCCTTCGAAAGCACGAGGCGCAGACGAGGCAGTTCGGACGTTCGCCGACGCTTGCACTTCGAGCCCGCGATTCGTGCAGCGGTTCTACCTTCGTTATGCCGCGCTGTCGCGTCTGCTTGCAACGACGATGCTCGACTGGCACCGCACGACGGGCGAGCTGTTGGCGAACCTACAGCGCGATTCGCCGCGAATCGAAGCGGAGCTCGCACGAAGCGGCCTCGCCGTCCTGCATCGGATCGACTCGACGTTCTCGGACCCGCACGAAGGCGGGAACCGCGTGCGCATCCTGCATTTCTCGGACGGGCTCAAAATCGTCCACAAGCCGCGATCGATGGGAGTCGACGCCGGATACAAGAAGCTCGTCGACTGGCTCAACGCGCATAGCCCGTCGCCGGCCCTGCGCGCGTTGAGACTCGTCGCCGGAGCGGGCTACGGATGGGTCGAGTACGCCGAGCCGAGGACTCTCGACACCAAAGAGTCGGCTCATCTTTTTTACGAGCGTCTCGGCTCGCATCTCGCGTTGCTCTATCTGACTAAGTCGACCGACTTCCATTCGGAGAACGTGATTGCAAGCGGCGACCAACCGATCTTGGTCGACCTCGAGACGCTCATGCACGCCGACGCAGCGTTCGCGATTGCAGGCTTTAGGCGAAGCCCCGGCGCCGAACGCTTGCGAGCGTCGGTGCTTGCCTGCGGCTTGCTTCCGGGATGGGCAACGGTCGATGTGGCCGCGCTAGGCCCGGACCTCAGCGGCATGGGTGCGCGCGAGGGGCAGTTTTATAAGGACCCGTCCGACTTTCTGGATGAAGGCGAAGACGGCGGCATCGCGGTCGTCCACCGACGCACACCCATCAAAGAGAATCCAAACCGGCCGACGTATAACGGCGAGGCGATCAATCCCGCCCTTTACGCCGCCGACGTGATGCGCGGGTTCGAGGCGGCCTACAGAGCGCTGGCCGACGCGCCGGCAGAACTGATGGATCCGGCCGGCCCACTGGAAGAATTGTTGCGCGCGCCGACCCGAAACGTCGCGCTGGCGACCGTCACCTACAGCAGATTGCTCGGCCGCGCCAATCATCCAGACTTCGCGACGCGGTCCATTTACCGCGAACTGAGCTTGGCGGACCTCGCCCGGCGAAGCGTTTTGCTGCCGCCCGCCGCCGCGCTCATGCCGTCGGAGCTTGCGGCGTTGTTCCGCGGAGACGTACCAAAATATTCAACGACGCCTCGGAGCACGTCGCTGTTCGACGGGCGTGGTGCGCAGATTCCCAACTTTCTCAAAGAGACGGCGGAATCTGCCGTTTTCCGGCGGATTCTCCAGTTGGGCGAAAGAGATCTCGAGCTGCAACTTCACATCGTGCGCCTCGGGATGGCAACGCTGCTGCGCAGCGGAGAGCCGGGAACCGAACTCGCGCCCCCGTACCCGATTCCGCCGCACCCCGTTCGAACCGAGGATATTCTCGCCGCCGTACGCGAGATCGCGTACGCCGTATGCGCGGATGCGATCGTCGACGACGGGCGAATCGACTGGGTTGCCGTCGTCCAGGGTGACTACGAGCGCAGCCGCGTCTCCGAAGTCGGCCCCGCGCTCTACGACGGCGCAGCGGGTATCGGCCTCTTCTTGGCATATGCAGGCCGCAAGCTCGGCGATGCGCGGGTGCTCGGTACGGCAGAGCTCTGCGTCGAGACGGCTCTCGAGTACTTCGCACACGAGCGCGGCCTTATCGGCGGCGCGTTTATCGGGCGGTGCAGTGCCGGATACGGCTTGCTGCACATCGCGACCGTGCTGGATCGGCCCGAGATCGTCGAACGGGTCTGCGAGGCACTGCCGGACTTCTCGCGCACGGTACGCTACGACCGGTACTTCGATATCATCGCCGGTTCGTCAGGGTATATCGCCGTGCTGCTGGCGGCGCATGCGCTGCGGCCGGACGAGCGACTGTTGCATGCGGCGGTCGAGGCGGGCGAGCATCTGGTTGCGAGCCGCATCCCGTGTGACGGCGGCTTCGGCTGGCCCGCTCGCGGCGCCAAGGCTCCGCTAACAGGCTTCTCACACGGCGCAGCGGGCATCGGGTGGGCGCTGATCAATCTTGGCAAGCGCGCCGAACGCGACGACTTCGTCGAGGCCGGAACCCAAGCGTTCGGCTACGAGCGGTCGCTGTATATGGAATCGCAGTGCGGCTGGCCGGATTTTCGCGACTTCGTCAATGCGGCTCCGGGCGCGCAGACCCCATGCTCGTCGGCGTGGTGCCACGGCGGTCCGGGCATCGGGCTCGCGCGCGCGACGCTCGTCGCCACGGCAATCGCACCCGCCGATCGCCTCGACGTGAGCCGCGCGCTCGAAGCGTTGTTGCGGTCGCCGCCGGCGACGACCGACTGCCTGTGCCACGGAGAGCTGGGAAATCTCGAATTGCTCGTGAGCGCCGGCCAAACCGCTGCGCGATCGGAGTTGCTCGAGACGGCGCGCCGTCGCGCGAGCGCCGTGCTGCTCCGACAGCGGCAGCAGGGAGCTTGGCGATGCGGAGGCATTCCGAACGAAACCTCTCCCGGCTTGCTCTGCGGCCTCGCCGGCATCGGCTACGGTTTGCTGCGCTGCTTCTTCCCCTGCGAAATGCCGGCCGTGCTGGCGCTCGCGCCGCCGGCGTCAAGCTAAGGGGACGCGGGTCCGCGTCTAGTTCGGCGCTTGCGCGAGCCGGCTGCCTACGGCCGCGGTGAGGTCCACGCTCCCCTTCGGCTGCCGCGTTCCGACGCTCGTGCTCCGCAGGCCGCGCCCGCGTCGCCAGTTCGTTGGCGACGCGCACGACCTGGGCGACGATCGAGCGATAGAGCGCGGTGCGCTCGCCTTGCAGACGAGCGATCTGCGAGGCCGCCGCACGACGCGAATCGCGCTCGGAGGCGGCGAGCAGTTCGAAGCGGCTCGCGACGTCGGCGCCGGCAGCGCGAAAGCCGGCGGCGATCGAGCGCGCGTCGGCCTGCGAGCTATAACTCGCACGGAAGAACGCCACGCGATCGGCGAAATTCGGCAAGACGCCGCCGGCGGTCGACTCGGCCTGCGAGACGCGGCGGCGAGCGTCGAGGTTCGCAACGGCCTGCTCCCGCAGCTGCGACGCCATTCGCGCGTCGGCCAAACCGCCGCTGCGCTGCAGCTCGCTCCAATACCCCGCGAGTATTGCCGCATGCTCGCGCCGCGCCGCAGCGATCGCAGCCGCTTCGCGCGCGTTCAGCCCGGAGAGCTGGGCCTGCAGAGCAGCGCGTCTTTCGGGCGTTAGGTACAGCTCGCTCAGCTTGAGCCGCAGGCTCAGGTGCTCGGCGGCATCCCGTCGCGCAAGGGCGTAGGCAAGCGTGAGCTCGTTCTCGCGGAGTTCCCGAGCGCGCGCGGCGTACGCGCGCCGATTCCGCTGCTCGGTCGCACGTTCGAACGCGCGCAGGCTCGCGCTGGTCTCGCGGCCGAGCTCGCCGGCGTAGGCCGCCGCTGCGCCATCAACGCGTAGATTGATACCGCTTATCTCGGCCAGCGCGGCGTTCTCTTGGGCGCGGTCGAACCCCGCATTTGCCGCGGCCGCGTTTTCCAGTCGTTGCTGCACGGCGGCCGCATCGCTGCGCGACGTCATGGCGGCGCGTTGCGCGCGCGCTGCGGCATCTGCGAGCCTCGGATCGCTCTGCGTAACGCGCAGGGCTGCGATTTCGCGGTCGTACTGCTCGAGGACGGCGTGCAGCGGATGCCCGGCGACCAGTCGCGGCAGATCCGCGAAGCCGGTTTGCGGAACGTTGCGCACGGCCCCGGTCAGGCACAGCGCGCAGAGGATCGCGCTCCAGATCCGCAGGCTTGCGGCGCTCACGGAAATTTCCTCACGTACGAGAACGCGACGCCGTTCGTGCCGGTCGGAGGCGGGAGCTGCGTCCACTGATTGAGGTTGAGCACGCCGTTTGCGACCGGCACCGCTTGCTGCTGCACCGTCACGAGCGACGCGCCCGTGCTCGTGTACCAGACAAATCGCAAACCCGTCGCGGGATCGGGCTGCACTTCGATCGCGACGGATTGGCTGGACGGATATCCAAAGCTCTGCGAGAAGACGGCGTTGACGTTCTTGCCCAGCGCCTTCATCGCATTGACCCCCAAGCCCGTTTGTATGTCGCTCGTGATCTGGACGTTGCTGAAGCCCAGAGCGCTCGCTACCGACGCGGAGAGCGGCTCGAGCATTGCTCGCGTAAAGAGCGTGTTGACTTGGCCGAGCGCAAATTGCTGCGCCGCCGAACCAAACGACGCATTTTGCCGCGATGCGTTGACGCCCCGGACCGCGCCGAACTGCTGCGCGCCGACGAGCAGCCCGAGGATCTGCTCGCGGCTGTACGACGGATCGGACGCAAACGTGAGGTTCATGCTCGTTGCCGGACCGGTGGCGTGCAGACGAATTGCGGTCGCCGGATCGGCGACGTACGTGGTGGCGACGGCGTCAACGTCGGGGATGAGGCCGCTCGCCGCCTGAAAGCTTACCGACCCGCTCTGCACGTTGAAGGAGCGATAGAAGCTGAGCGACCCTCCCGTCGCGCGAAAGGCGCCGTCCAACGCGGGCGCCGCAAGGGTCCCGTTGACGACCACGTCGCCGGTCGCGCCGATGTCAACGTTCGCGTTCTGAACCCGCACGTTGTTGCCGGCGGTGACGCGCAGATTCGAGAAGCCGACGTTCGGAAGGCCCTGCTGAGGCTGCCCGCCGCCTTTGGCATTGAGGAATGCGGTGAGCGGGATGCGCGCGTCGGAGAAGGTAGCGTCGCCGCTGAGGTTCACCTGCGACGCATGCTCGCGCACCGCGAACACGTTCGCATCGAGCACGCCGCGGAAGTAGTCTGGAAGATCCAGGCGCGCGTTTGCGGCATGGGCCTGCAGAGAGAACGTCGCATCGGCCGGAGCGCGCAGATTGGCGATCGCCGCGGTGCCGGCGGCGGTCAGCGATCCGCCGCCGACGGTTGCGTTCGAGGTCAGCGAGGCGCTCGTGCCGGCAAACGAAAGATCGGCCGTAATGGCTTTGATCGGCGACCGCTCCATCGGCCCGCTAAACACGCCGTCGCGCAACGCGAACGAACCGCGCAACTGCGGCGCGTCGAACGTTCCGGTTGCAGCGAGCTCGCCGTCAATGCGCCCGTCCATCTGCGTCCCCTTGGGCAGAAGCGCCAGGAAGTTGGAAAGCCGGACGCCCTCGGCGCGCAGGGATGCCGAGACCGGCCCGCGCCCGGGGCCGACGTCTTTGCCGTGAAGTTGGATTGGAACGGCGGCGGTGACGAAGGCCTTGCCAGCCGTCAAATCAACCTCGCCGTCGCTCACCGACACGAGCGTTCGATCCACGCCGACGGACGCCGCGACGCGCGGGATCGTCAGACCGCCGTAGCGCAGCGCCTGCAATACGAGCGCATCGCTGACGTGCGGGCGGGCTTGCGTGCCGGTGAGGCGCAACTCCGAATCGAGCGTGCCGGCCAGGCCGAAGTCTTTTCCGGCGGCTTGGTTGAGGAACGCGCCGACGTTCGCACTGGTGCTGTGCGCGGCGAGCGAGAACGAACCGCCGGGCCGCAACTCGAAGCTGCCCGACGCCTGCGTCGCGAGCGACGGCAGATCGAGAACGGCCGACTCGAGCGTCGCGCGCCCACGCGCAGCCGATGCGCGGACCTCGAATCGTTCGATCGGAAGGCGGCCGACGGTGCCGTTCACCAGCGCGCCGTGGACGGTGCCCGAAGCGTCGGGCAGCCGGCCGGCCAGCGTCGCCTCGCCGTTGAGGCGCCCGGTAAGCGGAACGTAGAAGCCGAGCATCGGCAGCCAAGTGCCGAGATCAACGTCGCTCGCCTGCGCGCGAACGTCGGCACTCGACGTGCCCGGCGTCAGGCTGCCGTTTACGTGGAGGTTGCCGGTTGGACCGGTGACGCTGACGTTGGTATCTATCGAGCCGCCCGCGCCGTGCCACCGCGCTGCGACCGTTCCGAGGGCGAGCTGGCGGTACCGCGCACCGGCGAAGAATGCGTTGCCGCTGCTCGCGGCGAGCCGGCGGTCGCGGATCGTCGCTCGGAGCGACAGCGATCCGATGCCGGCGAGCGTGTCGCCGCGATCGAAGAAGTCGTTGAAATCGCTAAGATCGGCGTAGGGAGCGCTGACCGCGACGTCGCCTTGAAGCGCGGTTGATGCGCTGCCTTCCATCGCGACGCGCGTCGAGCCGACGGTGACGCTCGCCCCGTTCAACGAAAGCGCGCTGCGATCGCCGCTTACCGCGCCGTGGAAGTCGCGGAACGCGAGACCGTTGACGGAGCCCTCCGGGAGGCTCGCGTACCCGGCGTACGCGGCGCTCGAGCCCGCACCGCGTATGCGAAGGTTCGCATCGAGACTGCCTTGAACGAGCGCGGCGTCGCGCGGCCGTGCCTGCGCGACCAGCGCGCTAACGTCGGACGTGTGCACTTCGGTCGTCACATCGTAGCGCGGCGCCCACCGCCCGTTCGGAATCACATCGGTGACGACTCCCGTCGCGGCAACGAAGAGCGGCCCGAGGGCGACGGCCGCATTGCGTAGGCGTATCGTGCCATCGGCGTACGCCAGCGCGGCGTTGCCGTTGACGCCGAGATCGCGATAGGATCCGCCGGCGACGACGAGCGCTCCCGCGACGCGAGGCGAACCCGGCGTGCCGGCGACGCCGGCGCCGAAGCTCGCCACGCCGCCCGCCGTGCCGGTGACGCCGCCTTCGAGCGCGCTGCCTCTTGCCGCGACCGTCCCCTGCGCCGACACCAAGCCGAACGGCGACCGCGCGCGCACGATGCCGGTGACGCTCGATCTGGATCGCGACTGACCGCCAAAGAGCGACGCGGAGACCGACGCATGGACGCCCGGCACCGCAAGGTCGTTCGCGCGCACGAGCCCGACCGCAAGGGCGCGATTTCGCGCGAGCGCGACGCGCGCGTAGAGCGAGCCGCCGGGCTGCCGAAGCCGTATCGGCCCGATCGAGCCGTCGCCTCGCTCGTCCACAGCGAACGTTCCGTCGAGGCTCGACGCGGCGCCGCTGCCCGCGAGCACGCCGCGCAGCGCGATCGCTTTGGGGTCGTTCGCGGTGGCCAGCGCGACGGCGTCGAGCGGCATCGGCGGCAGATACGCGCCGGCATACGGAATCGCAGCGGACGGGGCGCGCGCGTCGAGCATCACCTCGAGCGCATTGCGCTGCTTTTCGAGCGCGATGCGGCCGCGAGCCGACACCGCGACGCCGCGATAGCCGCCTGCGAAGCTGACGACGTCGGCTTCCCGGCCGTCGAACGCGACGAGGCCGTCGAGACGGTCGAGCGGCGCCGACGCATACGTGACTCCCGGGCTGCGCAGAGCGATCCACGTGAGGGGTTTCGCCGCGCGGCCTTCGACGAGCAGGTTGAAGCTCAGCGGCCCCCTCATCGGCAGGCGACGGCTCGATGCAAACGCAGTGCGCAGCTGCGTCACATCTCCGGCGCCGCGGACCGAGATCCGCACGCGCGGATCGGCGTTCGCATAGATTGCCCCGCTTACGGTCACCGGGACGCCGACGAGCTTCGCGGCCAAGGCCAACGTCACCAATCCGCCACCGTCTACGTCAATCGGCCCGCGAACGGCTTCGACGGGCGCGGAGACGCCGGCAATCGAGAGGCGTCCGCCGTCGAGCGTACCGCTTGCCGCGAATTGCGGACGTACGCCGCCGGCGGCCGGATCGGGGAGCGCGTAGCCCGTCGCGGCCACGTCGTGCAGCATCCCCGCATCGAAGCGGAGCGACGAAGAGTTGACGACGAAGTTCACGGCGCCCGCGATGGGCAGAGCGCGCGCCGTGAAGCGCTGGTCAACGTATCCGCGCGCGAGATCAACGACGCCGCGGGCGCGCACCGGATAGAGGCGATCCGCGCGCTCGCCGTAACGCAAGGCAAGGCTATACGTCGAACGCGCCGACGACGCTATGTCGGCATCGCCTTCGATCGCGCTCGCGTAGAGATGACGCTGGCCGGGCAACGCGGCGGAACTTTGATTGACGACTTCGATCGAACCATCCCGAACGCTCGCTCGCACGATGAGCGGGGCTCTGCGGCGCGCCGCTTGGCGCCGGCACCTTCGGAATCGGAACGTTATACGTGCCGTCGGGATGACGCACGATGACGACGTGCGGAGACTGAAGCGCGACGCTCTTCAATCCGTACAGCCGCTTGCCGCCGGGCAGAAGATCGCGCAAGTCGTACGTCAGCGAGAGACGCGCGATCGTCGCAATCGGCTCACCGCTCGTCGAAGTTATGCGGACGCTTTCGAAAACGGCGCGATCGGCCGTGAGCGTCATGCTGCCGAACGACAGGCGCACGTTGGCGGCGGACGCCGCAACCGCGGTGATGGCCAGCCGAGCGAGGCTCGGCCATTGCCACAATCCCAGCGCGGCCAGGGCCACGAGCGAGGCCGCCGCAAGCCACCATGCACGACGCTTCATCCCTAGTAACGTTCCCGTAATCGCGCCGCCCCAAGCGAGCGCAATGAAGGGTTACTCAGTGGAACGCGGGTTGTACGCCGCCCCTTTCACCGAGTAGCTTGCGTTAAGGCCGTTGCTGAAGCTGTAAAGGTACGTAAGGGCAGTCGTACTGTATTTGTACACGTCAATCTCGCCGGCAACGTAGTCGGCCGCGGCAAATGCCGTAGACTTCTGGCTCAGGTGTCCCCAGAACGTTTCGCCGTGCAGCGGGAATGGACCGCCGACAGCTTTGCATGCCGGCTTGCAGCCGGAATAGATGAGCAGCGCGCCGGTATTGTTGGCGGACGTGTCTATCGCAACGAGATTGCCTGCGTCGTCAATATCGAGCCCGCCGGGGCTCGTGTTCGTATAACCGGTAGCAGCGACGCCGGCTCCCTTGCATTTTGCGAAATAGGTTAACGTCGGCGAAAGCTGCATGTTATATGCCGACGCCCAGCAGTTGCCTTTCTTATCCATGGCGACGCCGACCATCTCCCAGATGGCAGAATTCGTGAGGTTGGTTTGGCATCCACTCTTCATCGTGCAGACGGAGACGCTGCCGGCCGTACTGTTCTTGTCGAACATGTTGGCAACGACGATCTTGCCGTTGAGCGCATCGTTGCTCGCGGCATCCACGGGTTGCCCGAACGAGTCGGGCGTTGACGCGGCTTTGCTTCCGCACATGCCGGGGCCTTTGAAGACGATGATCGAGCGGCTGCCGCCATCGGGATCGATGAGATTGCCCTTGCCGTCCACGGCGACGCCATTGAGATACAGCACGCCCGGGACGCTGCACGTGGGCGGACCGTTCTTCTTGTCGCTGCTCTTGTAGCCCAGAATGCTCGTGCTCGAGAATTGGCTGACGTACAGGCCGCCCCCTGATGCATCGGGCGCTTCGAGAGCGGCGATGACGCCGGCGCTCGAGTACTGCGGTGCGGCCGCAAGATTGGATGGCGACATGCCGTAACCAGCACAGCCTGCAAGCAGGGCGAAGGCGAGTGCAGAGAGGGAAGCCGGTAGCGAACGCATGTTAATACGCGGAGATGCCGTTAGGCGTTCCCCATCCGGCCGGGCCGCTGTACTTCTTATAGCCGCCGTTTTGCTTCGACAGACCTGCCTGGCAGAGATAGTTGCTGCAGCTGCCGTCGCTTCCGGACGTGATTTGGTTCAGCTCCTTCTTGTGCTTTCTCGCGCTCATCTTCCAGAACGATTCGCCGCCGGTCAGTTGACTCTCGTTTCCGGCGAGCGCGACGATGCCGGCCGTGAGCGGCGCCGCAACGCTCGTGCCGCAGACGTCAATCCAGCCGCCGTACGCGCCGATGTATTCCGCGACGCCGGGGCTACAGCCGGCCTCCGCGGAGATGTCGGAGATCGTCTTGCCGTTGCAGTCGGGATCGTGCTGCCATTTCGGCTTGGGCGTCGTCGTCGCGCAGCCCGCTCCCGCGCCGTCCCAGACGGTTTCCGTAAAGGACGACCCGGATTTTTCCAGCTGCGTGCCGCCGACGGCGAGCACGTTTGCTAGCGCCGCGGGCCACTCGATTTGTGGATACCCCGAGTCACCGGACGATGCTATATAGGCGACCCCCGGCGTATTGAAGTAGTTCGGGAAGTTCGAGTCGCCGCAGTTCTCGCCGTAGTTGAAGCTGCTGCAGCCCCAACTGTTGCTGAGGATCTTGGCGCCGAGGGCCACGGCCGTCGCCTCGGCTTTCTCTAAGCCGCAGATGGTGCCGCCGCAGTTGCCGCCTTCGATGAGGTAGATCGTGCACTCGGGACAACTGGCCGAGGCCATTTCGATATCCAGGTCGGTCTCGACGCACCATCCGAAGTTTTGGCAGCTCTGGGGGTAGTTGGATTGCTGCCCCTCTTCATTGTACTTTACGAAGTTGGCCGTGGGGAGCCCGAACGTGCTGCGGTAGGTCGCGAGGTCGGTCGAGGCGCCCGGCAAGTCGCCGAGCTCGATGAGCGCGACGACCGTGCCCGATCCCTTGCCCAACGACGGCGTAAGATTATAGCGCGTCTGCAAATCTATGGGCCGCCAGCCGCAGCCGCCGCCGGACGGCGAACAATCGGGCCTGACGCCCTTGGTCACAAGCAATACGTCGCACTGCGCGCCGCCCTCAAGCAGTTTGCACGCGCGCTTGGCTTCGTGCTTGGCCTGCCACTCGGGCACGAAGTGCGAGGAGACGGAAGACCCGCTTTGCGACGGCATGCCGGACGCCGGAACGCTCGACGAGCCGGTCGCGCCGTTACAGCCGGCGATCGCCAGCGCCGCCGCCAGCGCAAAAAGCCTCAAAGATCCGTTCACAAGTGCTCCTTTACTCGAATCGGTTCTGCGCGGCGGGCTGCCAGGCCTCGCGGTTCGTGCCGAGAATCAGCGCCCTACACTAGTGCTACTGCATGGAGGGCGTGAGAGATGATGAAGCGCGCGGCGGCTGCGTTCGGCGGTCTTTTTACGGCGGCGGCGTTGTTGACGGCCTGCGGCGGCCCAACCGCCAGCCCCGCTCTTCCGCTCTCCACTCAGGCGGTACGCCCTGCGCAGAGCAAATCGTGGATGAGCCCGCTGGCCAAAGGGAAATCGAAGCTGCTCTACGTTTCGGCGTTTAACGGAAGCGACGTCTACGTGTACGACTACCCGAGCGGCACCCAAGTCGGAACGCTTACCGGCTTCTCGTCGCCGGCCGGCCAATGCGTGGATGCAAAAGGCGACGTCTACATCACCAATATGACCAGCGGCGTCGTAGACGAGTACGCGCACGGCGGAAGCAGCCCCATCAACACGTTTAACACCAGCGGCGACGCCTTCGGCTGTTCGGTCGATAAGAACAACGATCTCGCGGTTACGGATTTCCTCGGCAAGAGCTACAGCCCCGGAAGCATCACGGTTTTCCCGAAGGGCACGGGCACGGGCGTCGTTTACAGCGACCCCACGGATTGCCACTACATTTGGACCGCGGGGTACGACAACAGGGGCAACCTCATCGCGGTAGCCGAGAACGACGCATCGGAAGCCGTTACGTACTGCGCGGTGCTCAAGGGCGCGAAATCGCTAACGACGCTGAGCGCGAGCGGGTTCTCGATCTACTCGCCCGACTCCACCATGTGGGACGGCAAGTACATCGCGCTCGGCGACCAGCAGCTCGGAGGCGGCCTGCAATCCGGTTTCATCGAAGCGACGCTGTCGGGTTCGACGCTAACGCAGCGCGCGCAAATCGCGTTGAGCGACGGCTGCGACGGGAACTACACGCACGTCGTCAGCCCGTTCATCGTCGGCCGCAAGAATACGCCGGCGAACGACAAACGCAGCGTTGCCGTCGCCGGCTCGAACGAGTTTTGCAGCGCGGACTTCCGCTTGTGGCACTACCCGAAAGGCGGCGACCCCTTCGCTTCGTTCACCTTCCAATCGGGAGGCCAATCCGTCAGCATCGGCAGCTAGGACCGCTACATCGTCGCCCACACCGGCGATTTTAGTGCTTACGAGCCCAGCGCGTTATCCGGACTCACCGAGACCGGCCAATCGCCGGCATTGGTCGTCAGTTTGTTCGATAGCGCCGTGCCGTTCGGATAGGCGACGGTCTGGATGACGAACGGGCTTCCCGCTTCGACGCTGACGTAGAGCGTCTTTTCGTTTTTGGTCAGCGCGAGCGAGAACGGGTTGCCGCTGACGGCGATCTGCTTGGACGGCTGGGTTTGACCCGCGGGGAAGTAGTCTATGTTGGCGCCGTCTATAAGGATGACGTTACCCTTGCGATCCACTTCGACGGCGCTGCCGGGCGAACTGACGTTAAGCCCCAGGTTCGTGCCGTTAGTGGATCCCGGCGGATACTCGTACACGCCGTCAAAGGTCGAGGCATAGAGGTTGTCCTTCGCATCGGTTGCCAGGTATTCGGCACCGGTCGGCGGCGAAATCGTGAGCGAAGGCGAGGTCTGGCCCTTCGGATAGACGGTGATCGTGTCGTTTCCGACGTTCGCGCAATAGATCGTGCCGGCGGCGTCCACGGTGAGGCCAGTCGGGCTGTTGACCCCGTTGCTGATGGTGATGAACGGCGTCGTTTGGCCGGGCTTGTATGCCGTGATCGTGTTGTTGCCGATGTTGGTGGCGTAAACGCTGCCCTTCGAGTCTACGAAGAGCCGTTCCGGATTTGACAGACCGCTCGTAATCGTGCCGAGCACCTTACCGTTTGTGCCCTTGGCCGAATAGATCGTTATGGTATTGCTATTGTAATTGCCCCAGTAAATGAGCGATTTCTTTTTCTTTGCGTCGGGGGAAAGCCAGCCCGGGGCCGGCCGGGCCGCCTGCACGCGGGTGCCTTGTCCGTTGGAAAGGGTGCGGGCGCTCTGGCCGGCGCCGGCACCGGAGCTCGAGCCGCTTGGCGCAACGCCGGTTGCCGAGCAGCCGGCTGTTAGTGCGACGAGCAAACAGGCCGCCGCGCCGCGGCGGGGGGCCGAAAAATTAGAGAACAACGATGATCCTCCTGAGTGCGATTTTGGGATTTCGAGCCGATGGGCTCGGCTACGGTCGTTCGACTTTTTGAGGCCACGCTCTTTCGTCGCGTGCCTTGGTTGAGAAGAATATCAGCCTCAGAGGGCGCCGCATTCGCGAGAACTTCCCAGTAACTCGCTACACTTGCATACAGGGGTCTGCCTCTTGACCCTATTCCTGCATTTCTACCCAACAATCGAAGGTGAAGCAATGGTTCTCGATTTGACGGTCGCGAGCTCCGATGCCGTCGGAAACGTATCGGCAACCGAAGGGTCGCAGATAACGGTGACGTCGGACGCGGTGGGCGTGCTCGGGAGCGCGCTGCGCATCGGCAGCATGGTGAAGATTTCACGCGACGGCGATACGACGGAGACCGTCGGGATCGTCTACTCCCTGCACATGGACGGCTCACGCCGGGTGACGACGATCGATTTGGCCGGAGAGATCTTACCGACGCCGACGGGCGGCAGAACCTTCCGCAGAGGCAGCTCCAACGCGCCGGGCTTAGGGGATCTCGTCCGCCTGGCAACTGCCCAAGACGCCGAGGCGATGTATTCGCGGCCGGAAACCCCAAGCGTGCCGATCGGAACGCTCAGCAGCGATCCCAGCCAACCGGCGTTTATCGCGATAGACGATCTGCTCACGAAGCATTTTGCCGTGGTCGGCTCTACCGGCAGCGGCAAGTCGTGCACGGTGAGCGTGCTGCTAAACGCAATCCTCGAGAAAGAGCCGAACGCACATATTCACGTGCTCGATCCGCACAACGAGTATGCGTCGGCCTTGGGCGATTCCGCCGAAGTCATCAGCGTCGCAAAAGACCGCTTACCCTTCTGGATATGTAATCGCGAAGAGGCGATCCAAGTCATGGTGCGTGGAGGCGACGCGGCAGAGCGAGAAGTCCAGGCTCTCCTTCTCAAGGATGCCATTACCACCGCACGACGCCTTTTTGCCGAAGCACCGAACGACGACTCGATCACCGTGGACACTCCGCTGCCGTATCGCATCAGCGATCTGCACCGCTTGCTCACGGATGGAATGGGCCGCGTGGACCGCGCGGCGGACACGTCGAGTTCGTATCGCCACCTCTTGAAACGCTTGGATTCGCTCACCGAAGATCCGCGTTTTGCATTCATGTTCGGCGACCTTTCGACGATCGACGCACTCGCCAATGTCGTTTCGAGAGTTCTGCGCATGCCGGTCGCCGGAAAACCAGTCACGATCGTCGACTTATCGGGAGTTCCCAACGACATTGCCGACGTGGTCGTTTCGGTGGCGTGCCGCGTGATCTTCGATTTCACGCTCTGGAGCAAGCCCGAAAAACGGGTTCCGCTGCTGATCGTTTGTGAAGAGGCGCACCGCTATCTGCCCGCGACGGGCGGAACGACCTTTGCGGCCTGCACCGCGGCCGTCAGCCGCATCGCCCGCGAAGGCCGCAAGTACGGACTCTCGCTCGCGTTGGTTACCCAGCGGCCGACGGAACTGGCCTTGAGTGCAATCTCGCAATGCGGCACGATCATCTCGCTGCGGCTCAGCAACCAGCTCGACCAAGACTTCGTGCAGGGAGCGCTGCCCGATGCGGGGCGCGCGATGGTACGCACGCTCTCGAGTTTGTCGCAGCAAGAAGGGATCGTCTTCGGTGAGGCCGTTCCGCTGCCGATGCGCGTGCGTTTCACGACGCTGCCGCCCGGCAAACGCCCGCAAAGCCAGAGCGTGTCGTTCTCCGAGGCGTGGAGGAACGATACCGCCGATCTCGCTTTTTGCCAGGAGACCGTCAAGCGCTGGCGCGCGCAGAATCAGGACGCGTAGGAGGGGGTGACAAGGGTACTACGCGTGCGTGAAGCGCATGCCGCGCAGCCACGTCGCGTTGACGGGGATCGCCGCAATCGCCAACGGGTCGACCGTTACGGGGTCGGCTCCAAGTTCGACCAAGTCGGCGTCTTTGCCGAGCTCGATCGATCCGATGCGATCGTCGAGCTGACACGCGATCGCACCGTTAAGGGTCATCGCCCGTAACGCTTGTTCGACGGAGACGCGCAAACTCGGGCCGAGCGGCGTGCTCGCGCCGATCGGCATGCGCGTTACTGCCGTTTGAATGTAGCGCAGCGGCTGGATGCCGGTGGTCGCGTAATCCGAGTTCATCGTCCACACGAGGTTACGATCTATCGCCTGCGGCGCGTCGTCAATGCTCTCCGCGCGCGCTTGCCCGAGGATGCGCGTCGCAAACGGAACGCCCCAATCGTAGACGTGACCCTCCGTGAACGACACCGCAAGACCCATCTGCTGCAGTACGTCCCACTGCTCGGGACGGGTGACGGTGCAATGCTCGATGCGATTGGTGAAACCCGCAGCCTTCCCGCTGCCGTACACCGCGGACATCACGCCCAGCGCCAAGTCTATGCCGGCGTCGCCGTTGGCGTGTATCGCCGTGCTCCACCCGTTCTTTTTCGCCAGGGCAACGAGCGCTTGCAACGGCTGCGGCTGCCAGTTCAAATCGCCCTTGCCGTTATCCCCTAGGTATGGCTGCGTCAGAGCGCCCGTGTACCCTTGCAGCGAGCCGTCCGCCCAGAACTTTACGCACGGCACCGACAACCGCCCGTTCGCCAAGAAGATCGGCTTGCCCGGCGAGCGTTTCATTCCGGCGACGACGCCGTCGAACGTTGCGTGCTCCTGGAAATCCGGCATCGTGCTGATGCGCACGGGGTTGTCGCTGCGATTGACGAGCGCGGTGTAAATCGCCCAATCGTCGGGAACCTTTCCGGTCGGCCCAATGCCCGCATCGTGCACGGTAGTAACGCCCGCCGCAGCAGCCTTCGCAAGCAGTCCGGCATACCAACCCGTAATCTTCGCCGGCGTCGGCGCAACCGAGGCCATGGTTTTTTCGATAAACGGCGCCATCGCGGGCGGCTCGTAAATTACGCCGTTGAGCGCACCGTTAGAGTCCTTTCCATAGTGGCCGCCGCCGGCGACGTCGGGGGACTGTGCCGTGACGCCAACGATCGCAAACGCCTTACCGTTCGCGTAGCCGATGTGTCCGGATGGGTTGACGACGAAGATCGGCACCTCGGTCGACACGGTGTCGAGATCCTGCATGGTGAGCTGACGGTACGGCGACATTACGGAGTTGTCGAACCCGAACGCACCGTACCACTGGCCGGCCGCTATCTTGCCGAGCCCACCTTTGAGCGCCGCGAGAAAGGCGTCGAGCGACGTCGTTTGCGGATAGCTTGCGACGAGCATGTTCGCGATGACGATCTCGTAGATGAAGTGCATGTGAGGCTCGACGAAGCCGGGCAGAACGGTGGCGCCCTTAACGTCAACGATCTCGGTCTTCGGCCCCCGATACGTCAGCACGTGCGTCTTCGATCCGATCGCCGAAAACCGCCCGCCCGTGACGGCGACGGCATCGGCAAGCGGTTGGCGGGCGGCCATCGTTCGGAACCGGCCGTTGATCAGGATTACGTCGGCAGGACCGCTCGCGGCCATCGCGGGGCGCGTCGCCGAGGCGGCGACCAGCCCTCCGACCATGGTGACGAACGCTCCTCGATTGAGGCTCATCGCCGAGCGAAGTGCGTCGAGGTAGGGCGGGCGGCAGTCGCAAGAACCTGCGTTTACTCGTTCCATGATGGTTTTGGTCGTTCGACGTTTTGCGGCGCGCTCTTCGTCGTGCATGGCCGGGGACGAAGGCAGATGCCGTGGAAGTATCGTTGGGTGCCTACAGCTGCTGAAGGCGGCCGCCGCATGAGCCGCTCGGCGTGGTTTGCGGCGGCACTCGTCGCCACAGCAGTGGCTCTCGTGCATTTGATTAGCGCGGGGCGGTACGGCTTCTTTGCCAACGAGCTTTACTTCATCGTCTGCGGCCGCCATCCGGCGTTCGGCTACGTCGACCAGCCGCCGTTAATACCGCTGCTCGCCGCATTGACGCAGTTCGGCGGCAACAACACGTGGCTGCTGCGCCTGCCCGCCGTGCTCGCGGCCGTGGCGCTCGTGCCGCTGGCTGCAGCGTTCACGCAGCTGCTCGGCGGCAGTACGCGCGCGGCCTGGCTTGCGGCCGTCGCGGCGGCCGCGTCTCCGATGATAACGGCCATGTCGGCGGCGCTCTCGACCTCAACCTTCGAGCCGCTGGCATTTACCGCCGTGGCGTACTTCGTCGCGCGCGCCGTGCTGCTGGCCGAGTCGCGAGCGTTCTGGTGGGCCGGAGCAATCGCGGGCATCGCACTGGAAGCCAAATTCGGCATCGTCTTCTGGCTCTTTGGAATCGCATTAGGCCTGCTGCTTTTTTGCGATCGTTCGGTCTGGCGGTCGCGCGATTTCTGGATCGGCGCGGGAATCGCGCTGCTTCTCGCGCTTCCGACTGCGGCCTGGCAGATCGCGCACGGCCTGGCGTTCCTGGAGCTCGTACGCAACGACAACGCCGGCAACCTAACCGGCAGCCCGCTGCGCTTCTTGCTGGATCAGCTGTTCTTGGCGAACGTGCTGCTCGCACCGTTGTGGATTGCGGGCATCGTCGCACCGTTCGCGTCGAAGCGACTGGCTCCGGCGCGGTTCCTCTCGGTCACATTCGTGGTGACGGCGGTGCTGATCGTCGCGACCCACGGGAAAGACTACTATTTAGCCGGCGCTTATCCGACGATGTTCGCCGTAGGCGCCGTTGCGAGCACGCACCTTTGGCGGTGGTTCGTTGCGCTCTGGAGCGTGCTCATCGCCGCGAATGGAGCGCTGGCGCTGCCGTTCGTCCTGCCGCTGGATCCGCCCGCGCAACTTGCGCAGATGTTCGACCGGATGAGCTTTCGGCCGCCGGAGATGGAGAAAGCCTGCGTCGGGGCACCGCTGGGCTGCATCTTCTCGCTTGAATTCGGCTGGGAGGAAGTTGCGCAGCGCACCGCAGACGTCTACGGGTCGTTGCCTCCCGCCGATCGGGCAAAGGCAGCCATCTTGGCGTCTACCTACGGTGAAGCGGCCGCGATCGATGTCCTTGGAAAGGGCCTGCCGCCCGCGCTCAGCGGTAACAACCAATACTATCTGTGGGGGCCGCGCGGCTACGACGGCTCCGTGGTGATCGCCGTCGGCTTCGAACCGTCCGCCTTGGCATCGCTGTGCGGTTCGGTCACGCTCGCGGCGCGATACGGAACCTCGCCGTACGCGATGCCGTACGAACGCAATCGTTCCATCGTCATCTGCCGGAACATGCACCCTTCGCTAGCAGCGCGCTGGCACGAGTTCAAGCGCTACGGCATCGAGTATTGGCCGTCAACTGCGCCTTCGTCATCCGTACACGTCAACGAAGCCGCCGTCGCTGCCGCGGTCGCTCCCTATATCGGGACGCAGGTACCGGGACTCTCGGTCGCGGTCGGATATCACGGCCGCGTCATCTTCGCGAAAGGCTATGGGAGGGCCGATCTGGCAAGTGGAGCCCCCATGACGGCGCAGAGCCGGCTCGGCATCGGTTCGTTGTTGAAGGAGATGACGTCCGGCGCGCTTCTGACGCTCGCGCGGGATAAGCTCCTCTCGATCGACGGCAAGGCAGACGTCCTGCTGCCGCGCTACGTCTATGGTAATCGCATGACGCTGCGGCAACTTAGCACGATGAGCAGCGGCCTGCCGGGCGCGTTGTCGCAGCCAAGCGGTGACGAGATTTTTGGAATCGTCGGCGCGTACACCGGGAACAGCACGATCGCCCAGGTCTATGCAAAGCTGAACGCGCGCCCGCCGATTCGACCGGCCGGTACGAAGTGGGACTACGCGAACATCGGATACTGGCTGCTCGGCCGCACGATCGAGTCCGCCACCAAAGGCACCTATGCCCAAGCGATGCGGACGCGCGTCTTCGGGCCGCTCGGGATGAAGACCGCGTACATCCGCGGTACGCAGGCGGACGCGAACCTCGCAACCGGCTACGCGCGCTTTGCCGACGGCACCTTTCACAAGTGTCCCGAGCTCAATTTTGCGACATCGGATGCTGCGGGCATGGGGGCCATGACCGCGAGCGACGTCATCGTTTGGGACGAGGCCGTTCGCGCGCAGCGCCTCGTGCAAGGCGCGCTCGCCAAGGCGATGTTCGCGCCCACCGGCTTGGCTCTTCCAAAGAATGCCGGACTTCCGGGCGACAGCTACGCGATGGGCTGGAACACTCGCGACGACCCGGTGTTTGCTCGCGGCTCCTACGACCACGACGGCAATACGAACCTCTACGCCAGCACAAACGTTCTGTTCCCCGATGGAAGCGACGTGGTATTGCTGGGCAACGCGCAGTACAACCGGTTTGCGGTCGATCGGCTGACTATCGCGTACAAAGTGCACAACGCCATCGCCGGTCTTGCATCGGTCAAAGTGTTCACGATAACCGCAACCGAGAATATCGAGCGCTGCCAGAACGAGTGATTCTCGCACTCACCGTCCTCCTCGCCGCATGCGGCGGAGCGCGGCGGATCGCCCTTCGCCCTTCGACTTCGCTCAGGGTGACACGCTCAGGGTGGCACTCATACAGCTACTTCATACACTTTTGCGCGATGGCGGCTGTCTGTAGGCAGCGGCTAGGCAGCTGCGTTAATTTGCTCCTATGACTTCGGTCTCCCCGGACAGCTACGTCGGCGGAAGGGCCAGCTCGAGACCTCCCTCGGCATGAAGCAACCCTCGGGCGATACGGGCAAAGGAGCAACGTTATGCCTTTCAATCTCAACCGAATTGGGCTCGCGGCCGGAGCGTTAGCGCTCTCGATCGCGATGGTCGCGTGCCACGGGCAATCGCCCGGAAGCGCGGGGTACATTCCCACGAGCTCGAGCGCGCTTTCGGCGCCACAGGCCGGGGCCGGTTTGAACGCGCCGGACGCAAAGCGGAAGATCGTCTCGACCTGCGGCGATCACGTCCACATCGTTCTCCTGGCCATCGTCGACTGTAAGTTCCGCGAACGCGGTTACGGCGCCGGCACCTTCACGCTGACGAACCATACCAAAGGAATAGTGGTCATCTCGCCGTCGAGCGGTACGAAGGCGACGACCTTCACGATCCTGGGAGCAATCCTCGGAAGCGGAAATTTCGTGGTGAAAGACACGAAGAATCGCGAATTGAAAGTGACGGTCAGGGTCACCCTCTAAAGAACTGCCGTTACGCGGCGGTAAGAGAAGGCTCGCTCCCGCGGGCCTTCTTCTTTATGCTGGGGAGGGGCCGGCCGAAAACCGCTCGAAGCAAAACGTGAGGTTACCAGCATGTCCCGCTCTGCGGCTCGACGACTCTTGCAGTTGACCCTCGCCCTCGCCGCCGGTGGGTGCGCTCGAAACTTGCCCGCCGCGACGCAGCCGTTCGCGACCTTGTCAACGCTAGCGCAACCGGCGACCCATTTCTATGGGAACGATTTCCTGTTCTCGTCGCAGCCTCTCAGCAACGACGTCGTGGTGTACAAGCGCAAGCGGAACAGCTACACGCTGAAGTCCTTCGAAACGCTGAGTTCGGGATTCTCCAAGCCGATGGGCATGGTGACGACGCCCGACGGCCACTGGTACGTCGCAAACTCGGGCGACTCCGACGTTCTCCTCTATAAGACGACGCGTAACGGACCCCAAGGCCCCAAGGCAACGCTTGCCGATGGCGGGCAAGTTCCGATCAACGTTGACGCCACTTCGAACCGGCAGCTCGTCGCCGTTTCAAACGGTTCTACCACCGGAAACGGCGCCGGGAGCGTGAGCGTGTATCTGAACCGGCAGAACGCACCCTCGCGGCACCTGACCTATGGGAGCGATCCCGTTCAAGGCGAGGGCGTCGCCATCGATCCATCCGGCAACTGTTATTGGAGCTTCAACGACCCGAACACGCTGATCGGATCCATCGTGGAGTTTACGGGCTGCAACGGCGCCGGCACGCTGTTCAAGACCGGAATCTTGAAGGCAGGCGGCTTGGCCTTCGACCATCGCGGCAACTTCTATTACGTGGATCAACTGCTCGGCATCTTCAAATGCCAGGGCAGCTCGTGCACGCTCTTCGTGCCGATCGTTCTGGGCGGCCTCGTCGCCCCCGCGAACATAAACTTCGACCGCAGCAACCCGCAAAATCTCTGGGTCGCGGATGCTGCGGGCTACATTGACGCGGTGAACTTGCAAGGTTTGCTCGCGTACCTCTTACAGATACTCGGCGGCGCGACCGACCCGCCGATCGGAATCGCCCCCGCGCCCGGTACGTAGGCCGCGCATGGTTCCTGCGCGAGGCTCGCATGACCCCGCGGGGACCGACGAGCTACCTGCGCTTCTCAAGAAATTCCGGACGCAAGCCGGCCTTTCGCAGCAGGCCCTTGCGGACCGGGCGCTCATCAGCGCGCAGGCCGTCAGCGCATTGGAGCGCGGATTTCGCCGGACGCCGTATCGCGCCACGCTCGAGCGCATCGCCGACGCGCTCGACCTTTCGGCGGAAGCGCGGCAGACGCTCGAGCGTTCCGCACCTCGTTCGCGCGGTCCGCGCCGCGTCGAGCGAGACCGGGCGCCGCTGCAAAATCTGCCGCGACAGCTTACATCGTTTCTGGGGCGCGACCAGGTCGTGCACGAGATCGTGGGGCTCGTGGCGACGGCCCCGCTCGTCAGCATCGTCGGCACCGGGGGAGCCGGCAAGACGCGCGCCGCGATCGAGGTTGGAAAGCGCGTGCTCGACGATTTCCCGCACGGCGTGTGGTTCGTCGAGCTTGCGCCCATCAGCGATCCCGGGCTCGTGCCGCATGCGCTGGCGGCGGCGTTGGGCGTTCAAGAGTCGCCGCAGCGTTCGCTGCTCGAGACGCTGACCGCGTTTCTCGCGCAGAAACGGCTGCTGATCATCTTCGACAATTGCGAGCACGTCATCGCGCAAGTGCGCGCGGTAGCGGGATCGCTGCTGCGCGAATG
Organism: Vulcanimicrobiota bacterium; assembly: GCA_963790985.1. Lineage (GTDB taxonomy): Bacteria > Vulcanimicrobiota > Vulcanimicrobiia > Vulcanimicrobiales > Vulcanimicrobiaceae > Cybelea. Next base: position 49,042 of record CAWBQB010000002.1, on the reverse strand, counting down.
TCCGACCGTCGCTTTGCTGGCGACGAGCCGCGAGGACCTCGGCATCGCGGGCGAGCGAACCTATCGGATCCCGCCGCTCGCCGTTCCGAAGCAAAGCAAACCTTCACCGGCCGACGCGGCGACGTACGGCGCCGTCGCGCTGTTCGTGGACCGCGTGCAAGCCGCCGTGACTCATTTCGAGCTGACCGCAGAGAACGTGAAAGCCGTCGTCGAGATATGCCGCCGTCTCGACGGCTTGCCGCTCGCCGTGGAACTAGCGGCGGCACACGCGCGCGCGCTGTCGCCACAGGATCTCTGCGATCGCCTCGATCGCGTCTTGGACGTGCAGGCGGCAGCGCCGCAAGCGCCGGTTCCGCGCCACAGCACGATGCACGCCGTGATCGATTGGAGCTACGACCTGCTCTCCGCGCAGGAGCAGCTGCTCTTCGAACGGCTCGCCATCTTCGCCGGCGGCTTTACTCTAGAGACTGCAACGGCCGTCTGCAGCGACGACACCATTCCTGCGCACGAAGTGCTAGGGCTGCTCTCGTCGCTGATCGGCCAGTCGCTCGTCACCGTCGAGTTTGCGCACGACAGCGCGCGGTATCATCTCCTGGATGCCACCAGACGATACGCGTTGGAAAAACTGGCGAGCAGAGGCGCCGGGGAGGCGCTGCGGGTGCGCCACGCGCTCGCGCTTCTTGCGGTGGCCGAGCGGCTCGATCGCGAATGGTACGATGCGTCCGAGCGGGCGTGGTTTCGCGAAGCCGAGGACGAACTCGACAACTTCCGCGCCGCGCTCGGCTGGTCGCTCGATGCCCGAAACGATCTGCGCACCGGTTCTGCGCTTGCCGGAGCGCTCGCGCGTCTTTGGTATTCCCTTTCTCCCGTGGAAGGGCGGCGCTGGGTTCGATCGGCGATAGACGCGAGCAAGGAAGCCGGCGTGGACGAACTGGCGCAACTCTACATTGCGGATGCCGAGCTTTCCGGGGCGCTTGGTGCATCCATCGCATCGCTCGCATCGGCGGAAGAGGCGTTACGACTCGGTTCCACGCTCGACGATCTGCACGTAGCGCGCGCCCAACACGCGGCCGGCAGCGCTCTGGCCGCAACCGGCGACGCCGTAGAGGGGGAAAAGGTTCTGCAACAGGCGCTGGCTACCGCGGAGCGGCTCGCGAATCGCCGACTGCAGGCGCTGGCATTGAGCGATCTCGGAACCGTTCGCTCTCGCGGCAAAGACGTTGACGGCGCGCGGCGATTCTACGACGAAGCGCTAGCGCTCTACGTTTCACTTGGCCTCGAGCGGCCGGCCGCATCCATCGCCGGGCATCTTGCGGAGGTCGAGTTCGAGGCAGGCGATCCGGCCGCTGCCTTGCACCGCGCGGAGGAGGCCCGGGCCGGCCATGCCGCTACCGGCAACCGCCGTTCGGAAGTGGCCGATTTGACCAACATGACGGCCTATCTCGTCGCCCTCGGCTGCATTGACGATGCCCGTTCGCATGCATTGCAGGCGCTGGAGGCGCTGCAACAGGTTCGCTCGCCCGTGCTGACGGCATTCGTCGTGCAGCACGTCGCCGCCATTGCAGCATTGCAAGGCGGCGGGCGCGGCTCTCGAGCAAACGACTGGGAGCATGCGGCAACGCTGCTGGGCTTCGTCGAAGCACGGCTGCGAGCGTTCGGTGCGCGCCGCGACTACACCGAACGCCAAGAGTACGACCGCGTCGTCACGGCGCTGAGAGAGGCACACGGAGCGCGCGTGGACGAGATGATGGCGCTCGGCGCGCAGTGGACCGAAGAGGCCGCCGTGGCTCTCGCGTCTCGAATCGCTCAGCCGTAACGTACGCCGAGCGGTCGCTCATGCGGTCTCTGGCTAAGCGTGCGGGCTCTTTCACTATACCTTAATGCGAGGCTAATCGCGATTCGCTGATTTCTCCGGCCGATTGGGCTTCAATGAAGTTGAGGTACTACGGCAATGACAACTAAGACCATCAGCCTGATTTCCGCGACCGCATTTTTAGGGGCAGCACTGATCGTGCTGATCCTCGTGGGGGCGCCTCGGGCTCCGCATCCACAGGCACAGGCACCCCATACGGGCGGACCGGGCGTCATCCGCGTAAGCGTCGCCGAGGGTTCGGTCGTCGTGCAGCGCGGCGGCAGCCACGTGCAGACGAACGCAGTCCGCAACGCGCCGCTGCTTCCGGGCGACTATATCTCGACCGGGACGCCGGCGCGCGCCGAGCTGCAGTTCGACGGCTACACGGCCGTTCGGCTGGGAGCCGGCGTGCAGGCGCGCATCCCCACCGACGATCCGAATAACCGAAAGGTGCAGCTTGCGAGCGGCACCGTCGAGATCGGCATGGTGCGCGACGGTGAGGCGATGCAGGTTGATACTCCGACGGTCAGCGTTCGCGCGCATCAAGCCGGCGACTACCGGATTACGATCGATCCGGACGGCTCGAGCTGGGTTACCGCGCGGCGCGGAAGCGTTGACGTGGTTAGGCCGCAGGGCACCGAGACCTTCGGGCCGGGCAAGACGCTCGTCGCGCGGGGTTCCGCATCGAATCCCGAGATTGCATTTAATGCCGAAGTCGCACTCGACGGGTTCGACGACTTCAACGTGGCGCGCGACGACACGATGGTTGCCGCGCTGAACGCAAGCCCAAATTTGAGCCCAGCTCTTGCCGGCTACGAAAACTTGGACGCCTACGGGCAGTGGCAAGCCGTCGCGGGCTACGGGCGTTCTTGGGTGCCCAACGAACCGTCGGGGTGGGCTCCGTATCGTAACGGTTCTTGGGTGTGGGAAGGCGGCTACGGTTGGACGTGGGTAGGCGCCGAGCCGTGGGGCTGGACGCCCTATCATTACGGCAACTGGTTCTACTGCGCTTGCGGCGGTTCGGGGTGGGCATGGCTGCCGCCGTCAAGCGCAACGACGCCGAAGTGGGCGCCGGCGCTCGTCGGGTTCTTTGGATTCGACGTCGCCGCGAACACGCCCAACAACTGCGGGAACAACTACAGCCCGGGCGGCTACAGTTCCGGCGGCTACGGCCCCAGCAACTACAACGCTCCGGCTTCGTACGACAACACCGCTCCCGAAGCTCCCAACAGCGCCGGCGCTCCCGCCCCGTATGGTGAGGGTGGCCCGGATCAGGGATCTCCCGAGCAGCAGCAGCAGCCGTACGGCGAAGGCTCCGGTGGTGCGCCTCCGCCGGGCTACGCGTATCCGAATATCGGGTGGGTCCCGATCGCGCCGGGCGAACCGTACTATCCGTGGTATCCCGGCTGGGCGTGGTTTGGGATCGGCTGGGGCGTGCCGTTCTATGGCGGTTACGGATACGGGGGCTATGCGACGCACATAACCAACATCACGAACATCTACTCGTACCGCAACTTCCGCCATGGCGGCGCGTCCGCAACCACGACGCGCAATTTCCGCCACGGCACGATTCACGGACACACGGCGCCGGTGACCGGCCGCGACATCGGACGCCACAGCGGAACGATTCACGGAACGGTGCCGGTTACGCCGACGCGCGCCAACTTGGCCTTCTCGCACGGCAGCATCCACGGAGGCGCGAACTTCTCGAGGATCTCGAGCTCGCCGCGGTTCGCATCGAATCGGGCACTGGAGGCGCGCAACTCGTTCGGGCAGCAGCAGAAGTCCGTGGCCCAGGCCATAAGCGGCCGGGTGAGCGGGCATGCGTCTGGGCAGATGGCGGGCCACCATGCAAACGCACGCGTATCTCACGTGGCGGAAATGCATGGCAATGCATTCCAAGCGCATGGGAATGCGCGCGGAACGTATGCCAACGCACCGCGAGTGCACGGCAACGTCGGGGAAATGCATGGGAATGCGCGCCAAGCGTATGCCAATGCGCCGCAAGCGCACGGCAACATGGGGGACATGCATGGGAATGGATTCCAAGCGCGCGAGGGTCGGCCGGCCATGCACGAAAACGCAGCCGCGCCGCGACAGATCCAAGCGCCTCGAGGTGAGAACGCGCCGCAGACTCGTATGAACGCGCCGCAGACTCGTATGAATGCGCCGCAGACTCGCATGAACGCGCCGCAGACTCGCATGAACGCGGCGCCGGCCATGCGCGCGAATGGAGCGTCCGCGCCGGCTTCATCCTGGGATCGCTTCAGCCAAGCGCGCGGCGATTCACGATCGGCCCAACTTTCCGCCGGCGGCGAGCGCGGGAACTTCGCGGCGGGAGCGAGCGGCGAGGGGTCGGCGATGCGCGGCGCCGGGCAAGAAGGGCGCGCACCTGGCGCCGATCCATGGGGTCGCTTCTCCGACGCACGCGGCGCATGCGAACGGCAGCGCGCGCAATCCGTACGCGACCGATCGCGGAACGTATGGCAGCACGCGCAGCCCGTATGACCGAGCGCGGGACGTACGGAAACGCACGTGGATCGTATCCGTCGTACTCACACGGATCGTATCCGTCGTACTCGCGCGGATCGTATCCGTCGTACTCGCGTGGTTCGTATCCGTCGTACTCGCGTGGATCGTACTCGGCGCCGTCGTATCCGCACGGGTCGTATGGGTCGGCACCCTCGTACCCGCGGGGTAACTCCGCACCATCGGGCGGCTTCGGCGGCGGTGGCGGCGGCGGTCGCCATGGCGGCGGAGGCCGACCGCCCGTGTAACTGGCTGAAGCCGCTGGGCGGAATCCCTTGTGCGCTTTCGAACTCCGGCATCTGCTGATCGAGAGGAGCACACGTGAGCAGCGTTACCATTTGCCGGGTCGCGTGCATCATCGCATTATTTTTCACGGCGGCGCCGGCTCTCGCGCAGACGCCCGCGCCGCCACCGGCGCCTGCAGCGACCGCATCTCCCGGCGAAAACACGCATCCGGAAAACGGTGGCTTCGATCCGAGTAAGCTGACACCAGAGCAGCAAGCGGCGCTCCAGTTGGCGATCGTCAAGATCTCGCAGAACCCGGTCGGCAACATCACCATCTTTCCGTTCCAGAACAACTTCAACTACGGTTACGGCCCGTACACGCGCCTTCAATACAATCTCAACGTGCAACCCGTTTTCCCAATCATGCTAAGCCAGAACTGGACGCTCGTAGCGCGAACGATCATTCCGGTCGTGAATCAACCGTCGTCTTCGCCGCCGACGGTTTGTGCGTCGCCGTACGGGTGCCCGTCAACGTTCGGTTTGAGCGACGTGCAAGAACAGCTCTTCTTCGGGCCAAAAACAAAGCCGGACAAGTTGATTTGGGCAGCAGGGCCGATCTTTCAGTTTCCGAGCGCAACGCCGAATACGCTTGGCTCTGCGAAGTGGGCGGCCGGCCCAACGTTCGTAGCCCTGCTGATGCCCGGGAAATGGGTCATCGGTGCGCTCACGTCGCAGCTTTGGTCGTTCGCCGGCCCGGCAAGCCGCTCCAACATAAGCTCGTTTCTTCTTCAGCCGTTCGTCAACTACAACCTCAAGGACGGCTGGGCGTTGACTACCGGGCCGATCATTACGGCGAACTGGGTTTCAACACAAAACAAATGGGCCGTGCCGGTGGGGGGAGGCGTGGCGAAGACCTTCAAGGACGGCGTCCAACTGATGCAGATCTCGGTTCAATACTACACGTGGGTCACGCGCCCGCTGAGCTCGCCGCAGACGGACCTGAAGATGAATTGGAGTTTGCTCTGGCCCGTCAAACGCGGCATTGACATCCAGCAGCTCCTTCAAGAGGCGAAATAGAGGAACGCCGCGCACGGCGTTCGGGATGAGCTTCGGGCGCGAAGGCCTGCGGGCCGGGCGCGCGCAAAGGTACCGTCGGCGTGGAACTGCTGCGGTTTTCGGATCTCGACTGTCACTATGGGGCGCGCGAAGTATTCTCGAATCTTAGCGGCGTTTTCAACGACGGCGAACGCATCGGCCTCGTAGGCCCCAACGGCGCGGGGAAGTCGTCGCTCTTGCGTCTGCTCGCCGGCGTGGACGCGCCATTCGGCGGCACCATCGTACGGGCAAAGGGCTTGAAGCTCGGGTATCTCGCTCAGGGCGTTGCCGACGAGACCGAGTCCACGCTGCAGGACCTCGTGGACGCCGCGCTGGCGAGAGCGACGCACGAAGAGTCTGGCGTGCGAAACAAAGCGCTGCGCACCATGCTGTCGGCGTTCGGATTCGCGCCAACGGAATACGATCGTCCGCTACGCTCGTTTTCCGGCGGCCAGCGAGCGAAAGTCGCGTTAACGCACCTGCTGATCGACGAGCCTGACTACCTGATTCTCGACGAACCGACCAACCATCTCGACGTCGCGACGATCCGCTGGCTCGAATCGTTCGTGTCCAGCGATCCCCGCGGGTATATCGTCGTTTCGCACGACCGCTACTTTCTCGACCGGATCGCGACGCGCATCTGGGAGATCGAGCGCGGGCGCTTCCATGCCTACGCACCCGAACGGCCGGCATACACCGCGTACCTCGCGGCGAAGGAAGTGCGGCTCGAGGCGGAACGGCGCGAGTACGAGACCTTCGTTGCCGAACGCGACAAGCGGCGCAAGACGATCGCCGGCCTGCGAACGACGCACACCTCGTCGGATTACAGCCAAGTGCGCAGCCGCGAGAAGCAGCTCGCGCGCGTCGAAGCGGCGACGCGAGCCCCGGCTCCGGCGGCTCCCGAACGACAGATCGCCGTCCGCCTGCGTTCGTCGCGGCGCGCCGGCAGGGGGTTCGCCTTCGAAGCCCGGGGCTTGAGCAAAGCCTACGATCAACAGCTCTTCAGCGAGCTAACGATCGACGTGGAGCGCGGAGAGCGCCTCGGCATCGTCGGCCCAAACGGGTCCGGAAAGTCCACGCTTTTGAAGATCCTCACCGGTGCAACGCTACCCGATTGCGGATCGGTCGTCTTCAATCCGGCGGCACAAGTCGCGTACTATGCCCAGAACTCGCACGATCAACTCGACGTCGAGGAGAGCGCGCTCGCAGCCGTGCTGGACGGCGCCGCGATGACCCCGCAAGAGGCGCGCGGACTGCTCGGCCGCATGCGCATCAGCGGCGACGCCGCCGACAAAGCCGTGCGCGACTTTTCCGGCGGCGAACGGCGGCGCATCATGCTGGCGCGACTGATGGCGCGCGCGGCCGACGTCTTGCTGCTCGACGAGCCGACCAACGATCTCGATATAGACAGCCGCGAAGCGCTCGAAAGCGTCTTATGCGATTACGAGGGAACGATCGTCGTCGTTTCGCACGATCGCTATCTTCTGTCGCGCCTGTGCGATCGGGTATTGTGGATAGAGCGGGGCGCGTGGGGCATCGTCGACGGCGGTTACGACGTGTACGAGGCGGCCCAGCGCGAGCGCGACAAAGCGGCGATCGACCGCGCGGCCGAGGAGTCGAGCGTGCGCGTCAAGGCGTCCCGTCAAACGCCGTTGCGCGTACGCTCGCAGCTCAAGGGGCAGATCGAGCGAATCGAGCGCGAAATCGCAGGCCTCGACGCGCGCGTCAACGAGATCGAGCGTCTCTTCGAGTCGCCGGAGATCAATACCGACCCGGCCCAATCCTGGGCGCTGAGCGAAGAGCTCGCCGGATTAAAAGCGCGCAGCCGTGAGCACGTCGCACAATGGGAAGCGCTGCTGCATCAACTCGAAGAGTTGCCGGCCACGTAACGATACCGCTGCCGGGGCGGCCTAGCTCGGTCGCGCGCAGGTCGGCGGCCTTTTTTAACCCGGCGTATAATCCTTGTTTACGCGTCAACGTCTCGGTTTCGTGGTAAAAACGAAGAGGCTTATGGGCTTCACCATTCGATCGTTGGCTATCGGCCTGCCCACTACGCTCATGGCACTCTGTGCATGTGGCGGGCCGCCGTCTTCGCCGGCAGTGTCGCAACTGCTGCCGGCCTCCTCGGCCGTCGGCTCGCACGTCGTTCGCGACTCGGCGACGCTTAGGTGCCGGACGCTCGATGACGCCGAACACCCAAAAAATAACTGGCTAATCGGTATAAATAATATGCTGGCCGCAAGCGGCTATTTCGTCGGTAGAGGGAGTAACCGCGTTGTGTATTACGTCGCCGTTCCTCCGTATAGCCGGCACGATTACCGGTATTACCGGTATCCGCAGGGTGTCGTCATTACGTCCCTTGTGGGAAAAACAGTCTCGGGATACGTCGTCGACCCACCAAATCTCCATGGCATCTGGGGCTTTGTCGAAAAGGACAAGGTTTGGACGCTGTTCAGGGACCGCAATGAGGGGAAAGGCGCAGACGCCGTTACCGAGATACTTGGGTTCGACGGTTCGGACCTCGCCGTTGGCTTCTACGTGAACAGCTCCGGCGTTGAGGTTCCGTTCGAAGTCAACGTCGTTACGGAGGCCTTCGTCAACCTCAAGCCGCCCGGAGCGGCTAGCGCACAGGCTACCGCAGTTAACGGCAAGGGCGACATCGTGGGCTGGTCGGTGGAACCGAGCGGGGACAAGGAATACAGGGCGTTAACTGGCAGGATCAGATCGTTGGCTCTTATGTGGACACATCGGGCGTGACGCATGGCTTTTTGCTCAGCGGCCCAGTGAGCCACCCTCAATGGCGATCCTTTGACAACGCAAAAGCGAACGGCTTCACCACCGTGACCGGCATCAACGATCACGACGACCTAGTCGGCAATTACTTCGACAACGTGGGGAATACGCACGGTTTTCTTTGCAGCTAGACCCTGCTGCTGCTGATTGCGGGGCGCCAAACGCAGGGCTCGTCAGACGGTTGGGCAAATTCCACGGGCATTATCACGTGAGGAGGAATCGCATGAATCTCGCACACCGGCGTGCCATAAGGGTAAGCTCGAGCGTCCTATCTGCGGCGCTGCTTTCGGCATGCGCGCACGCGAGCGGCGGCGACCTGCCGGGCTTGAGCCCATCGGGCGCCACGGCGACGCAGCATTCCAAAACGTTTCACTTTACACGCAGGCCGCAAACGTTCGCGGTGCCGCAGAACGTCACGCAGCTGACGATCACGGCCTACGGTGCCGAAGGCGGCGGCAAAAAGCGCTACGGTTACTATCCCGGCGGCCGCGGAGCCGCAGTAGAAGCGACTATTTCGGTGACCCCAGGGCAGGTCTTGATCGTCTACGTCGGCAGCAAAGGCATTCGCGGTTCGGTGCATCGCTACGGTGGCGGCGGTTACAACGGCGGCGGCGGCTCGGCGTACGGATACGGCGGCGGCGGCAGTTCGGACGTGCGTACGGGAAAAGGTAAGCTGGCCGATCGCGTCGTCGTCGCCGCCGGGGGCGCCGGCAGCGGTGAGAGTTTCCAGTTCATGAACGGCAGCAGCGGATACTATTACTGCTGGGGCGGCCAGGGCGCGTCGGGCGGCGGCCCAACCGGCGGAAGCGGCGCCGGCGGCGGATGCGGTGGCGGCTACGGGGGTGGCGGCGGTTCAGACACTTCCGGCGGGTCCGGCGGCCGCGGCGGCGGGAAAGGCTCGGGCTCCGGCGGCAACTGCACGGGGCACGCCGGATCGCCGGGAGAGCTTCTCGGCGGTGGCCACGGAGCTAGCGGCTGCGGCGGCGATGGCGGCGGCGGTGGCGGCGGCTACTACGGCGGGGGCGGAGGCGGCAGCGGGGGGTGCTGTGGCGACTATTACGGCGCGGGCGCCGGCGGCGGCGGCGGCGGGGGAGCGTCGTATGCCGAAAAGTCGGCCACCAACGTCATTATGACGGCCGGAGGAAACAATAGCAGCGAGGGCCGCGTGATTATCGCTTGGTAGAGATCGCCATCTCTGCCGGCTTATTTGTCCATTCGGTGGTGGCAAACTTCGAACCGGTTGCCCAACGGGTCTTCGAAGAAAACCGCGTAGAACGTCGGGTGATGCTGCTCGAAATAGGCGGGCCCTTCTACATCGCGAGCACCGTGTTCGCGAACGACGCTCGCGACCTCGTCAACAAACGCTCTGCTCGGCGCCGCTAACGCGATGCGCGTTGCCGTTGGGCGCGCCTGCGGATCTTCGTAGACGTTGAAGAAATCCGCCCGGATGGGCCCGTACCGCCGCGTATATCCGTAGCGTGCAGTGCGCACCGTCGTCGGCTCGGTGCCGAACAGCGCCATGAGCGCGTCGTAGAAAGGCCTTACGGCCTGCGCGTCGCTCACGCGAAAATCAATGTGGCTAAACAGCGGAAACGCGAATTGCTCGAAATAACGTTGCCGCGCTTCGCGTAGGTCTGCGTTCGCTCCCAGGTCGTCCAAGGGACACCTCCGGTTCTTAAGATTAGTTAAGCTTGCTTTTTCCGTGAAAGCTTGCTTGCTTGACAAAGCAACAATGTGCGGGCATCTTTAATTCTTCTATTTTGCCAAACACGCGCGGAGTTCTTATTCAAAATGGAACGGCGCCACTTCGTTCGCATGGCCACGACAGGTATTTCTGGGGCATATCTGTCGCTTGTTGCGTGCGCTAACCAAAAGGCGACGAAAAGCCCTATCGAAGGGAGTTCCCCGATGACTACGGTAGCGCAGCCGACGGGCACCGGCACGACCGCCATTCGCCCGTTTCCTCACCTGAACGTTCCGGAGCCGGAACTTGACGATTTGCGTCGCCGCATCAAGGCGACGCGCTGGCCCACAAAAGAGCTGGTCGCGGACCAGTCGCAAGGCGTGCAACTGGCGACGACTCAGGCACTGGCAGGCTATTGGGCGACCGAGTACGACTGGCGCAAGGTCGAGGCTCGACTGAACGCGGTACCGCAGTTCGTCACGGAGATCGACGGCCAGGACATTCATTTTATGCACGTCCGCTCGAAACACGAAAACGCGCTGCCGCTCATCATCACGCACGGCTGGCCCGGCTCGATCATCGAGCAAATGAAAGTGATCGGTCCGCTGACCGATCCCACGGCCCACGGTGCGAGCGCGTCGGACGCGTTCCATCTCGTGATTCCGTCGATACCGGGCTACGGGTATTCGCCCGAGCCGGCCACGCTGGGCTGGGATCCCATCCGCATTGCAAAAGCCTGGGTCGCGCTGATGAAGCGCCTTGGCTACAACCAATTCGTTGCCCAAGGCGGCGATTGGGGCGCCTCCATCACGCAACAGATGGCTTTGCTCGCACCGGAGAACGTGGTCGGCATTCACAGCAACATGCCCGGCACCGTTCCGGCCGACACGTTAGCGAAGGCAATCGCCAACGATCCGCCGCCCGCCGGGCTTGCGGGCGACGAGCTGCACGCGTATCAGCAGCTAGCCGATTTCTACACCCATCATCTCGGGTACGCCGTCGAGATGTCGAACCGCCCGGAGACGCTCTACGGTTTGATGGACTCACCCATCGGCCTTGCGGCCTGGATTCTGGATCACGACAAGGACAGCTACGAGATGATCGCGCCGGCCTTCTTCGGGCACCCCGGCGGCCTTTCGCGCGATGACGTGCTCGACAACATCACCATGTACTGGCTGACGAAGACGGCAGTCTCTTCCGCGCGTCTCTATTGGGAAAATAAGCTCGGCTTCTTTAACGTCGTGGGCGTGACCGTTCCGGTCGGCGTGAGCGCGTTTCCGCACGAGATCTATACGGCGCCGCGAAGCTGGTCGGAGAAGGCATATCCAAAACTCGCTTATTACAAGAAGCACGACGTCGGCGGGCACTTTGCAGCCTGGGAACAGCCGCAACTCTTTTCCGAAGACGTTCGCGCGACGTTCCGGTCGGTCAGAACCTCATGACGAAACGTTTGGAGGGATCAATGGACGAAGTACGAGTCGAGCAGAAAAGCTATCAGATGCCGCCGCACGAGGGGTTTACCGTCGCTCACTTTCTCACGGTGGCCGACCTCGAGCGATCCGTCGAATTCTACAAAACGGTCTTCGGAGGGGAAGTCGTGAGCATGGGCGATGGAAACGCACCGCCCTACATCAAGATCGCAAACACGTGGCTCATCATCAACGTTGGCGGCGGCCCGACACCGGACAAACCCACGGTGACGCTCAGCCCACCTCCCGACCCTAATGAGCTCAGCAGTTTCATGAATATCCGCGTAGCGGACATTCATGCATGCTACAAGTTATGGAAGAGCCGGGGAGCGACGTTTCTCACCGAACCTCTGGACAAGTATGGCGAGATTCGCTGCTACATCCGCGATCCCGACGGTTACATCATCGAGGTCGGACAAAGCAAAGCCGGGATCCCTTATGGATAAGAAGCGAAGCGACGCATGAAAGCATCCGTTGTGACCGCGTACGGCGGCCCGGAAGTGATGAACTATCGAGACATGCCCGACCCGGAGCCGGGTGCGGGCGACGTCCTCGTCGAGGTGGCCGGCATCGGCATCAACCCGGAAGACATGCTCGAGCGCAACGGCGTCTTGAAGGATCGCTGGCCGCTGCACTTTCCGGCGATCATCGGTCTGGACGTGTCGGGAACGGTGGTCGCAACGGGCGACGGCGTCACCGGCCTCAAGGCCGGCGACCGTGTCTGCGGGTGGTCGTACCACACGTACGCTGAACTGGTCGCCGACAAAGCGGCTTTTTTCGCCAAGGTGCCCGAGACGATGGACCTGGTCGACGCAGCCGCGATTCCACTCGTGGGCGTCACGGGCAGCCAACTGATCTCCGTCGCAAGCGGGTTGCAGCCGAGCCAGACGGTGCTGGTCTCCGGCGCGGCGGGCGCCGTCGGTCGTTGTGCCGTCTACACGGCGAAGTCGTCGGGCGCGCACGTAATCGCGGGCGTGCTGCGTTCTCAACTCGGCCAGGCGGACAGCATCGGCGCCGACGAAACGATCGCTCTCGACGACCCGGCCGCCTTCGCGGCGATTCCGCAAGTTGACGTCGTGGCGAACACGCTTCGCGGGAAAGCGGCGACGGATCTGCTTGCGAAGGTCAAGGACGGCGGGACGTTTGCATCGGTGACGGGAGAGCCCGACGGCGCCAAGGACTACCCAAAGGTGCGCGTCGTCTCGTTCCGCTCGAAGCAAGACCGAGCGGGCGTCGCCCTCATCGCCGAGGCCGTAAGCTCCGGCAAGCTGACGATCCCAATAGGCCGCCGCGATGAGCTTAAGAATGCGGGCGCCGCGCAGGCCGCGTTCACCAAGGGCGGTATCGGTAAGGTGCTGCTCATCCCGTGAGTAACACATGGAGCCGAGTTCCTCACGGAACCGATTGCCAAGTACGGCGAGATTCGCTGCTACATCCGCGATCCCGACGGTTATATTATCGAGGTTGGGCAGAGCTACCGGCGTGAGCGATGAAAAGGTTGCGATAATTACCGGTGCTTCGCACGGTATCGGCGCGGGCCTGGTAGCCGCATACCGCGCTGCGGGCTTCAAGGTGGTCGCCAGCGCACTCTCGATCGAGCACAGCACAGACCCGAATGTGCTCGGCGTTGCCGGCGACATCAGTAACCCTAAGACCGCCGACCTCATTATGAGTGAGGGCGTTGATACATTCGGCCGGCTCGACACTCTCGTCAATAATGCGGGAGCCTATATTTCGAAACCATTCACACAGTACACCCCGGCTGACTGCGACTTGATGCTCTCGACGAACCTCGCCGGGTTTTTCCACATTACGCAGCGCGCGGTGCGTGTGATGGAGGCCCAAGGGTGGGGCCATATCGTGAACGTCACGGCGACGGTGGCCGAGCAACCCGTCAAAGGCGTGCCGGCGGCGTTAGCATCGTTGGCCAAAGGCGGCTTGAACTCGGTGACAAAGGCACTCGCGATCGAATATGCGTCGTGCGGCATCCGGGTGAATGCGGTCTCACCTATAATCATCAGGACGCACCCGGAAGCGTCGTACGCCGGACTCGAATCGCAGATTCCGCTCGGGCGAATTGGAGAGATCCAAGACGTCGTCGCTGCCGTGATGTATCTGGAAAACGCTTCGTACGTGACTGGGGAAATTTCCCACGTAGATGGGGGTCAAAGCGCAGGCCACTGGTAGATCGGCGCGTCCACCACGACCCCAGGCGAACGGACGGGAATCTTAGGGGACCCGAGAGGCCTTCTTAACCGCTCTTAAGAAGGCACCAGACCCGGTAAGCAAGGGACTGTCCCGTTGCTACTGCGCGAAGGAGAGTGCCATGATCGATCGTTCAAGATACAACGCGGCGCTATTTGCCGTTTGCTTGGCAGCCCTTGCCTTGGGCGGATGTCAAGGCGGCGCCCCAGGGGCGCTTTCCGCTCCGCTCGGCCGCCAGGTTGCGGGCGCGCGCAACACGATATCCCACTCGTACGTGCCGGCCTGCCCGTGTGCGTACGTCGCGAACCAAGTTGGGATCAGCGGGACGGCGGGTGAGATCACGATCTATCCCGGCACTGCAACCGGCAACTTCAGCCCGGGCGCGAACACGATCACCGGCTCGGTAACGAATCTCTTCGATCCCGCCGGCATCGCGGTGGATTCGACCAACAAAATCTTCGTAGCCAACGAGGGCGGCGGGAGCGGAATCGGCAGCGTAACGACCTACGCTCCGGGTTCTGCCGGGAACGTGGCGCCGCTGCAGACGATCGCCGGCCCAGCGACGGGGCTTATGATCTCCTCCGGTATCGCGGTCAACCCTGGCAACGGGAACATCTTCGTCGCCAATCAGATCGGCAGCGTTACGGTCTTTGCGGCGACCGCCAACGGAAATGCGACCCCGATTCGCACGATCAGCGGCACGAACACGCAGCTCTCGGGACCGTTCGGAATCGCGGTCGGCAACAACAAGATCTTCGTCGCCAACTCAGCGAGCTCGGCCGTGACGGTCTATCCCATCGGCGCCAACGGCAACGTCGCGCCGTCGCAGGTGATCAGCGGGCCGGCCACCGGCATCAGCGCCGGCGCTTTCGGTGTGGCCTACCGTCCAAACAACGGAAAGATCTACGTGACCTCGGGTGCAAACAACGTCACCATCTTCCCGAACGGCGCGAACGGAAACGTCGCGCCGACGAAGAGCATCAGCGGCTCGGTGACGCTGCTCAACCGCCCGGTAGGCATCGCCGTGGCGGCCTTAGGCAGAATCTGGGTCACGAACATTTCCAGTCCGTATAGCGTGACGGCGTACAAGCGGTACGCGCTGCTCGCGGTGGGCAACAATAACGTCCCGCCGGTCCGGAACATCATCGGCACAAACACGCAGCTCAACGTGCCTCTGGGTATCGCTATCCGGTAACGCGCGCGGCGACGCGCCGCAATGCGAGCCGATGAGCGGAAGGAAGTGATTTCTTACTCCGCCGAAGGACCCTTGCCATGAAAGAGGCCGAGTCGAAGCCTTCTGTCGTTACGCGTCGTGACGTTCTGGTTGGGGCGTCCACGCTTGCCGCCACGGCCCTCGGCTTACCGAGCGTCGCAGAGGCATCGCCGTCCGCGCAGCCGGCCGAGCATCCCATCGTGCGAAAGGGGCCGCCCAAAAAACCGCCTTATAACATCGTCTTCATTATCGTCGATCAGCAGACCCATCAACTGCTTGGCGGACCTGACTATACGCTGCCGGGTACCAGCAGAATCGCGCGCAACGGCGTTGCCTTCGTCAACCATTACATCGCCTCGGCACAGTGCTCGCCATCGCGCGCGACCTTCCTGACGGGCCGGCCCCCGCAAAGTCACCACGTCATCGATCAGATGCAGTTCGACTTCGTCCCAACGCTCGATCCGAGCATCCCCAACATGGGTTCGGTCCTAAAAGGGCTCGGCTACAAGACCGCCTACTTTGGCAAGTTCGAGATGGACAAGAGCATTCTGGACCCCGAACCAAACGTAAACTATAGCACGGTTGCCCAACCCTATGGTTTCGACGTTTTCAGCGCCGGCGGCGATATCGGCAGCGCGCCCCTGAGCGGTTTCGAGAACGATTCATTCATCGCAGGCGAAAGCGTCCGCTGGCTGCGCAACGCGGCGTTGCAATCGCGTAAGCACGATCGGCCATTTTTCATGGTTGCGGCCTTCGTCAACCCGCACGACATCATGTACGGCGACGCCAACGTTCCCGGCGAGCCGGCGGTTCAGAAACCCGTGACGCCGGCGGCGACGCCGCCGCCCCCGCCAAATTCCATCTACGAAAAGAAATGGCCGCTGACGTTGGCGCCCAGCCTTGCGGAGTCGTTGAACGCACGCGGAATGCCCGAAGCGCTCTCGGAATACAAGAAGGGCTGGGACGGATGGTCCGGCACGATCCCGACCGATCGCACCGACATGTGGACGATCTTCTACAACTATTATTTGAACACGATTCAGGACAACGAACGCAGCGTCAAGCAAATCGTCGACGTTTTCGATGAAATGGATTTGTGGCGCGACACGGTCGTGATCTTTACGGCCGATCACGGCGAGATGGGCGGCTCGCACGGCGGCCTCAAAGGGAAAGGACCGTTCATCTACGAGCAAAACGCTCACGTGCCGATGTTTATCGCCCATCCCCTCGGCGCTACCGGCGCGACGTGCAAGGCACTTACGAGCCACCTGGATTTGCTGCCGACGTTCGTCGGATGCACCGGGATGCCGGAAGAGCAGCAGGCAGCGGCCGTCAAAGGGCTCCCCGGACGCGACTTCTCAAAACTGCTGACGAATCCGGACGCAGCCACGGTTCACGAGGTGCGCCAGGGCGTGCTCTACAATTACATGGGCCTCGGTACGGTGGACGCGCAGTATCTCCAGGCCGTGATGGACTCGCAAATGCTCAACACCACGCCGCAGCCCTCCATATCACAAGCGAAGTTGACAAAGCGCGGACTCGTTTCGTTCGCATTCGACGGCCGGTACAAATTCGGCCGCTACTACGCGCCGACCGCCTTTAACACGCCAACCACGCTTGAGGAAATCCTCAGGGACAACGACGTGCAGCTCTTCGATCTGCAGAGCGATCCGCACGAAGTGCGCAATTTGGCGCTGGAGCCGGAGAAAAACCGGGAGACGATTCTGCGGATGAACCGGCTGCTCAACGACCTCATCGCGGCGGAAGTGGGCGTCAACGACGGTGCATTTCTCAAGCCGCTTCTCGAAGGAGGCTCGTTGGCTCCGGGATGACGGACGTTCTCTTTAGCCGTCAGGATCGCGGATGTAGCAGCGCGTCTCACCGCGAAGACCGTTTTTTAGAATTCGGCGGATCGCTTGAGGTCGGCCACTGTGAGAAAGTGAGCGACGGTAAACCCCTCCTGCGCCGGCCTCTGATAGCTCGCCTGCTCGGCTCGTACTTCGTCCAGCAGCTTTCTGGACATCCGCGTTGCGCTGCGCGCCTGGCACAGGTTTTCCGCGATGCTTGGAGCTGGTAAGGCCGCCGTCGAGGAAGTGACGAGCTTCGTGCGCCCACCAACGCTCGCCCTTGTCGTGATGGATGCCGCCGGGGATGTTACTCCATACGACAACATCCTTTGGACAATGCGCTTGCGCGTGGACTGGCCGGTCGACTGGGGTGGCCTTCACTTACCCGGCTCGATCTCCGCAAGGATTCGGTCGGCGTGATAGACCTGCCGTAATCCAGCCAGTATCGTGCGGCTGTCCACGAAAACCGCACGATTGGTAGCTGCCTCGTACTCGTAGTCACCGCCGAGGCCGAAGATGTTCGTGTCGAAGAAGACGCCGACGATATCCGCCTCCCGGTTCAGCACGGGGCTTCCGGAGTAGCCGCCGATCGTGTCGTTCGTCGTCACGAAATTCATGGGTGTGGAAAGGTCGAGCGACGGCTTCGCCACCAACCAGCTCTGCGGAAGGGCAAACGGCGGCGCGCCGGTCGCACGATTGTACAGGCCCGCGATCAACGTGTACGGCTCGACGAAGCGTCCTTGGGCGTCGGTAAATCCCTTAACCGCGCCGTAGGAGAGACGTAAGGTGCCCGTCGCATCGGGATCGCTACTGGTACCGTAGACGGCAAATCGAGCTCGCGCGATTCGCTCGGCGGCGGTCCGGCTCGGAGCGCGGACCTCAGCGTCGAATTGCTTGCGTTCGGCGCGCATTTGCCGATCGATCGAAACGGCTAAGCGAATCATCGGGTCCGTCGACGCAGCGATCCCCGCCGCGCCTCCTGCGTAGAGCGCCTGACGCACCTTCGGATCGGCGAGCCGCGTGCCGCGGACGAGCCGGCGAGCCAGCTCTTCGGGCGATTCGTTGCCTAACAGCTTGCGAACGAAAGGATCGTCGGGACCGGGATCGCGTTGCACGAGCGTAAACGCAAAACCGAGCTGCAGTTCCTCGAGATCGGCGTAGATTGGCGCGGGTGCTTCGAGCTGCTGCTCGACCTCGACCAATGCCTGATCGGTGAACTGCGGCAGGCGTTCGGCGTTTGGTTTTGCGCGTTCAGACGCCGCCTGGACTAGCGTGACGGCATAGTCCAGGAGACCCGAATCGGCGACGCTGCTGATGCTAACGATCGCACTCGCGGCGCCGTTCTGTTGTATTCGTTTGCGTTGGATCGCAGCCATTTCATCCCAAGCCGGCCCGAACCGGCCGGCGAGCGACGGGTTCGCGGCGACGGCCGACCGAAGGCGCCGTTCCGCGGCTTCTTTGGCTGCAAACACTGCTGGAGTGAGGAGGGCTTCTTCGTATCCGAGTATGCCCTTATAGGAATTCTCGATTGAATTGAGCGTTGATTCGGCTTCGGCGGAACGTTGCGGGCTTTCGTCAGAAAAGCGTTCGAGTAGGCCGCGGTACTCGGCTAAGACGACGAGCGCATGAGGCCAGGCGTTGTCCCGATAGTAACGCAGTTGTGAAACCGTTAGCTCACGACTCGTGGTTGCCGGGCTGCCGGGGACGAACGTGAGCTCCCCGGTCTTGGAGCCGTTCCGGCTCCATCGGAAATAGTCGGAAGTGCTCGCGCCCTTGCCACCGTCGTACGCGCGCAAGAAGCAGACGTCGTACTGATAACGTGGAAAGTTATAATTGTCGGGGTCGCCACCAAAATACGAAATAGCCTCCTCGGGAGAAAAGGCGAGCCGCACGTCGGTAAATCGGTGGTACCGATAAAGATCGTAGATGCCGCCTTCGTACAGCGAGACGAGATCGCAACTGGTACTCGCGTCGTTCCCGCAGCTCTGCTCGAGCTTCGCGCGCGCAGCGTTTAATGCTGCATTTTGTGCTTCGCCCGTCTTGCCGCCCACGGCGGCTCGGATCTGGCCGGTTACGTCGCGAATCTGCACGAGTTGATCTAGCTCGAAGGTAGGGCAGCGCCGCTCGTCAACGGGCGTGCGCGCAACGAAGCCGGTCCGGGCCAGATCTTGCTGCGGCGTCGATAGATCGTGGATGCAGTCGTCGATGCAGTGTCGTGCCGTCATGACGATCCCGTTCGGGGAAACGAACGACGCCGAGCAGCCGTCCGGCATCAGCCGCAACGAGGCTAATCGGACGCGATCGAGCCACTGCGGCGACGGTGTAAAACCGTATGCCCGACCGACACGATTCGCCGGGAAGTTATCGAAGGTCCACATGCCCTCGTCTGCGAGCGTGCGCTGAGGAATAAGAATGCTCAGTGCAAGGGCGATGAGAAGGATCCGTACCATGCGTCGTCCTTTCGTGCGGAGCCTAGACGGCGAGGAACACTGCCGCCCGAGCGCGGGCAAAAGGCGAAGTCACCTCGGCCTCTTCAGTCGAAGGGGCCACGGCGCCTTCCTAGCAATGCGGCGATCCCGCGCGCTTTGGCCGAGTCGAGACTTTTCGGTTGCCTCCGCGAAGGGTCGCGTAGCGGCCAACGAGCAAAAGGTAGGCATGACGAAGTTTTTTCTGCGCTTCGTGTTGGGTTCGGCGTTGGTGCTTCTTCCGGCATTGGCCGGCGCGCAAACCGAAACTTCCACGTCGCCGTTCGCGCGCATGACGTGGCGGGCGATGGGGCCCGCCAGCATTGGACGTACCACGGCGGTAGCGGGTTCGGCGGCCAACGACAAATTGTACTATCTCGGCTCCGCGGGGGGCGGCGTCTGGAAGAGCGTGGACGGCGCACGAACGTGGTCGCCCGTATTCGAGACGCAACGCGTCGCAGCGATCGGCGCGGTCGCGATCGACCCCGCGGACGACGCCACGGTTTGGGTCGGCACGGGAGAAGGCAATCCACGCAGCGACGTGAGCTACGGCGACGGCGTGTATAAGACCACGGATGGCGGCGCGACGTGGAGCAACCTCGGTTTGAAGGACACGAAGTATATCTCACGCATCCTTATCGATCCGCGCAATCACAATCACGTCCTCGTCGGCGCGGAAGGCGATGTTTTTGCCGACAGCACGGAACGGGGCGTGTACGTCACGGACGACGGCGGGAAGAGCTGGCGAAAAACGCTCTACGTCGGCCCGATGAGCGGCGTTTCGGACATGGCGCTGGACCCCCATGACCCCAACATCGTCTATGCCGGCATATGGCAGTTTCGCAGATATCCCTGGACGTTTCAGAGCGGCGGACCCGACGATGGTCTGTACAAATCGACCGACGGCGGGAACACGTGGAATAAACTTAGCGGACACGGCTTGCCCACCGACACCCTCGGCCGTATCGGGATCTCGGTAGCACCGAGCAACGGCAGTCGAGTTTACGCCTTGATCGAATCGAACCAGGGGCTCTTATGGCGCTCGAACGACGGAGGCGAAAGCTGGACGATGGTAAACGACGATACGCTCGTCGATCAACGACCGTTCTATTTTACGCATATCGAAACCGACCCGAAGAACCCGGATCGCCTATACGGAGTCTCGGAGGGGCTTTCCGTTTCAAAAGACGGCGGCCGCACGTTCGCTCGCCTCGATGACAGAAACGAAGATTACCATCAACTGTGGATCGCTCCCGGCGACTCCTCTCGGATGATCGTCGCGGCCGACGGGCAATCTTCGTTGACTCTGGACCGCGGGGCGACGTGGTTCGGGTCAGAGAATCTGCCGATCGGCCAGACCTATCGCGTCGGCCTTAGTCGCGAAAATCCATATTGGGTGTGCGCCGGGTTTCAAGATAGTCCGTCGTGGTGCGCACCGAGCAATTCGCAAGATCCCAACGGCATTCTAAACAAGGCCTGGATTTGGGCGTCCTATGGCGACGGCCAATGGGCGGTTCCCGACCCGATCGATCCAAACTTCATTTGGGCCGACACGGAAAATGGGGACGTTTACGTTTCGAACAAGATCACAAAAGATGTTTGGATTGCAGCACCGTACCTCCAGAATGCAAGCGAAGCTTTCGATAACCGACTCGCGCGCTACCGATTCGGATGGGAAGCGCCGATCGCATTCGCTCCCTGGGACGGGCATGTGGCGTGGCTGGGCGGTAACCGCATCTTTGAAAGCACCGACCGCGGTTCGCACTGGTCGGTCATAAGCCCCGACCTTACGCGTAACGACAAGAAGAGGCAACGGCCCTCCGGTGGGCCGGTCAAATACGACGTTTCGGGTGCCGAAGAGTTCGATACGATCGTAGACATCGAGGGCTCGTCCCTGAAGAAGGGAGAGATCTGGGTCGGTACCGACGATGGGCTCGTGCAACTGACGCGTGACGGCGGCAAGCACTGGCAGGACGTTACGCCGGCGGACGGACCGCGTGTCGGCAGGTATGCAACCGTCGCACCTTCGCCGCTTCGCGATGGGACGGCGTACGCTGTCAACGACGCGCATTACACGGGCGACAGCGCTCCGTACGTCTTCGTTACGCACGACTTCGGGAAACGCTGGACCTCGATTACGAACGGGCTGCCGAAGGACGAGTGGGCCCGCGCGATTCGCCCCGACATTCGGAATCGCGATCTCATTTTTCTCGGAACCGAGCAGGGCATCTGGGTGTCCTTCGATGCCGGCACGTCGTGGCAAAGTTTCAAAAACAACATGCCGACCGTCTCGGTTCGCGACATCCGGATACAACCCGACTTCGACGACCTCGTCGTCGGGACGCATGGACGTTCGATCTACACCATGGACGACATCAGGCCGTTGCAGGACCTTAAACAGGCGCAAGCAGCTGGTCTGTGGCTCTTTAGGCCGCGCACTTCCTACGAGTACAATACGCGGTCCGACGAATGGATACGAGCCGACTACGTGGCACCGAATCCGCCGAATGGGGTTCCGATCTCGTACTTCCAAAGCGCGCCTCAGAAGAACCCTCCGAACCTCGAGATTCTCGACGCCGGCGGCCACGTGATCAAGAACGTGCCCAACGTCCCGAACGATGCCGGCATCAACCGATACGTTTGGGACTTCAGCGTAGACGGGCCCGTCAAGTGGAATGGCGCCGCACCGTTCTTGCAGACGTCGGATTCGGGAGCGATGGTTCCGTCCGGCACGTACGCGGTCCGCCTGACGCTTGGTGAGAAGGCGTTAACGCAAAGCGTTCGCGTCATGGCCGATCCGCGGACGGTCGAGACGCAGTCGCAAATCGCAGCGTCCTTTGCTTACGCACAACATTGCAATGCGCAGCTCTCGATCGTCGATACGATGCTCAACAATTTGGACGACGCGTCAAAATCGTTAAGCGCGGCCTCGGCGCGACCCGAGAACGCTGGAAACTCGCCGCTCGGCGCTCGTATCGCAGGCGCGCTTAACGCGGAGAAACGGACGCGTGCCTATCTCACCGCCGACTATCGCGGCACGGAAGACAATATTCTTCGACCGGGTGCCTTGCGAGAAGACCTTTGG
Organism: Vulcanimicrobiota bacterium; assembly: GCA_963790985.1. Classification (GTDB taxonomy): domain Bacteria; phylum Vulcanimicrobiota; class Vulcanimicrobiia; order Vulcanimicrobiales; family Vulcanimicrobiaceae; genus Cybelea. The sequence continues at coordinate 26,580 of CAWBQB010000002.1, read as the reverse complement.
ATCAGCTGCGGCGAGACGTTAGTAACGCCGGCCTTCCTTCGAGCCCAACGCGACATCGATGCGTCATTCCACAAAGGCGTCGATCTCTACAATGCGTTCGCCGGTACGATTCCCGCGCTTAATGCGGCTCTCACTGCAGCGAAGCAAGCGCCATTGCCGATCATCGGAACGGTAAGCGACGAGCGCCACTAACTCGCAGCTTCGGGATCATTCGATTGCCATGACGAGCGTGCCGCCGAGCTCGACGTTCTGCGCCGTGACGCCAAAGTTAATCCCCGGGCGTTGCAGACGCTCTCCGGCCAGACGCGCCTCGCAACTGGTAACCTGCGCGAATAGGCAGCTACGCGCATCACCTGGATCGCGAAGCCTAACCGGACGTTTGAAGGCCCTTATATAGTACCCCTCGGCCGGCGTCGGGAGCGGACCCCGCGACTACGCTCAGGATGACACGGTCCCGGCCGCTCCCGTCGAAGACCCGATAGTCCTTTCCTGTAAGGGGTTTTCGCGTTTTCGAGACCCGACTAGTCCCGACCAATCCCGACGACGCGTTTTGCGGAATCCGTTAGACGCCCGTTAGAGGAGCAGGCGCGGGCGCCAGCGGTTGACGACTTGAGCAAACTCGTTTCACTTGACGAAGTTCACCGTGAATGGCCCGAGGCCGCTGACCTGAAAGATAGTAGGGCCCCGCGCCGTTACCCAATGTCGGACCATCGCAGGAATAACGATATACGATCCCGTTCCGAGAGCGGTAGTCTTCGCCGGGTCCATTTTATTACCAGCGCCAAACAACACGACACCACTCAATACAGTAAGGCGCTCAGTATCTGGGTGCCAGTGCAACGGTATCGTGTACGCATCCGGTAATTTGAGTCGCAGCGTGTAAGATGAGTCTAACTTTTTCGGATCACCATCCATCACTGCCACTTGCACCCTGGGGAGCTTCGGCGACGGCATCCATCTGATAGCTTGCGGGGGTATCAACGTCACCGCGTTTGTCGCGCCAGAAGACACATCCGCCCTGACCAAACTCGCCGTTGCGAGGGCTAGAACGAATACCGATGGCAACAAGAGTCTCGCCGTGTGATTTTTCATTAGATCGCCCCCTTGCTTTAGAATGGCGACGCATCACCCATCGCCCGTCTGTGTGGGAAGGATAACGCGTTCAGAACCATTATAGCTTAACGGCGCCCGTAGCAAGCGTCTGTGTGAAGGCAGATCGCCGGCTCTAACGCCGCTCGCAAAAGCGGGCGCGCCGATACACTTGCATTTTTATGGCGCCAATGGGGAATCGAACCCGCGAATCGTGTTCCCTGGTGCGAGACTGCGTCACTTCCAGCTAAACGCTACCTGCCCGTTTCCGGTATCAGCTTTCCAGCCCTGGTACATCGTCACGCCCGTAGCGCTCGACTCGACGTATGATGATCCGCCACCACCACCACCGCCTGTAAATGCGGGACCGCAACTCTCGTAGCCACCGCCACCGCCGCCGCCGCCGCCGTAATAGCCTGCGCCGCCGCCGCCGCCATCCCCGTCGCTCTTTGAAGCGTACGCACCATTTTGACCGCCAGTCCCACCTACGCCAAGTGCTCCCGGGGCGCCGGGATTGCCACCGGTTATGCCGGCAGTGCCTCCCCCGCCGCCTTGACTCTGCGTCCCACCGCCTCCGCCGCCCCCGCGCTCACCCCTTGTAGGGCCACTACCCTTTTTGCCGGTCGTGCCGCCGCCTGCGCCGCCGTGCTGGTTAGTGTCTCCGGATCCGCCGCCAGCGCCTGCGACGAGAATGCGCTCACCTAAGCCGTCGCCACCCTCTCGCACATCCGACGCACCACCTCCGCCGTACCCTCCGCTGCTGGGCACTCCTCCACCACCGTTGAATCCCCCACTTCCGAAGGACCCTTGCCCTCCGACGAACACGTACAGCGTCGAATTCGGTGTAACCGCAACGGTGGCTTGCGTACGCCCGCCCCGTGCGACCTTTTTTGCCGTATAGGACGCTCCCGCGGCGCCGTCAGCGACGACCGTAATCGACGTGACGCCGGATGGTACTTTGAACGATTGCTCAGCGCCGGTGTAATAAAAAATCTCGCTGCCGGAAGCGGCGTTCCGCACGGCGCTTGCACGCCGGACTAGTGAATCGCTGCTCGACGCCTCTGTAACAAGACGGACCGCCCCGTTCGTCGAGTTCGATCCGCTGCATGACGCCAACATTGCATCGCTGAAGATCTGTCTCGCAGAAGTGGCGTTCGGCACGGCGCTCGAACCAGGGACCGTTGCGCCCGTCGAGTACGATCCGCTACATGCCGTCAACATTGCGATGGTCGCGCAAAAGACTACACCCATAGCGACGGAGAATCGAAGGCTTCATCGCCCTAGTCCTTTCGTTTGCGTCATCTGGCGCGATCTCGCGCGCTCCTGCGCTCTCGTTACTACATCCTTCCCGCCGCACAACGGGACTCCCCCGCGCTTGCTGGAAGCCCATGCGGTGCTCATTCGCGCCATCATTTGGTCCTGCATTCTATCGGCAGTTGCCTCTTCGCTGTTTGTGTGGCCAGCCTCGGCGGGCGGGCCCGACTTCGAGCAGCACGCGTGCTCGTACGACAAGCTGCCTGCCTTTTGTGGAACGCTACGCGTGCCGGAGGATCGAACAAAAGCCGAAGGCAGGGCAGTCGTTCTGCACTTCGTGCGCGTATCACCACAGCATCGCAGCTCGGCGACACCGATCGTATGGTTCGATGGCGGGCCGGGCGAGAGCGTCATCAGTGACTTCAGCGACGGAGGCATCCAGGGCTACCCGTTGTCGGCGGCGCTCCACGAAACGCACGAGATTCTGTTCCTCGACCAGCGTGGGACAGGGCTATCGAATCAGTTACAATGCCCGATGTATCCGCACGTGAGCGACGTGTTTGCTGAAATCTTCCCGCTCGCTTCCGTGCGCCGGTGTCGCGCACGGCTTGCGAAAACCAGCGATTTGAGCGCCTACGGCACCGACGCGGCAGCGGACGACCTCGATGCGGTTCGTCGACATCTCGGATACCGTAAGATAATTGCGGTCGGCGGCTCGTACGGCACGACGGCAGCTCTCGCGTACATGCGCCGGTATCCAAATGCCGTCCAGAGCGCCCTCCTGGACGGCGTTGCACCGACGTTCTTTAAGATTCCGCTGCCGCAATTGCAGGCTGGGCAGCGCGCTCTCGCCGACCTCGAACGGTCGTGCGCGCACGATGCGATCTGCCATGCACATTTTCCAAACTTTCCTGCAGAGTTCGGCCACGTGCTCGCGCAGAGCACGACGGGTATTCCCGTGAGCTACCGCGACACGCATACCGGGGAGCACGTACAAGCCGCCCTCACACGTCCGGTATTCGCCGACACCGTGCGTTTGCTGCTGTACGCGCCGCAAAGCGCCGTCCTGATTCCGCTTTTGATCCACGAGGCGGCTCGCGGGAACACGACGCCCCTCGCGAAGGCGATCGCCGCCTATGCGCAGGGAGTTTTCGGCGGAACCTCAGGCGAGCAGGCTATGGGCGATAACTTCAGCGTGAACTGTCAGGAAGGAGTCGCATTCATCACGCCCGCGGAAGCAGCGCGGGAGTCGGCAAATACCTTCATGGCCGGCAGCATCTTAGAAGCACGCCAAGCCTCCTGCGCGATTTGGAACGTGCGACCGGCCGATCCGAGCTTCCTGGAGCCCGTGCGGTCGTCCGTTCCGGTGTTGATGATCTCGGGAGCCGATGATCCCGCGACCGACCCGCGCTACGCGACGCGCCAGCTCGCATATCTTTCGCACGGGCGCCAGATCATCGTTCCGAACGGTGGCCACAGCAATGACGATCCTTGCTTGGAGCGGTTGGAAGTTCGCTTCGTGCAGACGTCCTCCGCATTGGGGCTCGACGCTACGTGCGTCAAGCGGTTCTCCCGCCCGCCATTCGCTACATCCTTAAGCGCGATCCCTAAGGAGTTACGGTAACCGGCGCGAGAGGTTTTACCCTAGAAATGCAGGCTTTGATGGTAGCGCCTAAGCCAACGGGAATCGAAAGCGCGTTCGGCCGAGCGCCTGCCGGGTTATCTGACCGCCCACAAAGCAACGTAGGGCACTTTGCGGAAGTATTCGATTATGAGCGTTCACCTCGGGGCGATTAAACTGCGGTTACCGATTGCTCGGTACGTCGAAACTACGCGCGGCTATCGCTTCGAGTTTGGGCGTCTCTCGTTGTCCCAGAGCACGTTCTTGCTGCTCGCGGCAATTATCGTGGGCCTCGGCGGCGGCTTCGGTGCCGTGGCGTTTCGCTACCTGATCTTTGGCGAGTCACGGCTCGCGATGGACATCCTCGCACCGGCCCTCTCATTTCTCGGCCGCGCAAACGTCGTGCCGGTCCTTATTATCGGCGGCATCATCACGAGCTTCATCGTGGAGCGATTTGCGAGGGAGGCCAAAGGGCACGGCGTTCCGGAGGTAATGGCGGCGGTCGCGCTGCGCGCCGGCATCATCCGGCCACGAGTTATCGCGGTAAAAAGCTTGGCTTCGGCCACCTGTATCGGTTTTGGCGGAAGCTGCGGTCGCGAGGGGCCGATCGTACAGATCGGCTCGGCGATCGGGTCGGTCCTCGGCCAAATCTGCCGCGCTCCTTCGCCGATCGTTCGAACGCTCGTAGCGTGTGGCGCGGCAAGCGGCATCTCGGCGACGTTCAACGCGCCAATCGGCGGGGTCTTCTTCGCCTCCGAAGTCATCCTCGGACAGTTCGAGCCGCGTTCGTTCGCCTCGATCGTGGTCGCGAGCGTGGTCGCCGCAGTTGTCGGACGCTCGTTCTTTGGCAACCATCCTTCCTTTACCGCATCGGCGTTCTATCTCGTGTCGCCGGCCGAGCTCGCGCTCTACGCGCTGCTTGGCGTCGTTGCGGCCTTCTGGGCGGCCGGTTTCGTGAAGTTGCTCTATTACACTGAAGACCGCTTCGACGCATGGCGGATCCGGGGGTGGATGAAGGCCGCATTCGGGTTCGGTCTCGTGGGCATCGTCGGCATCGCGTACCCGCAAGTCTTCGGAGTCGGCTACGAAAGCGTCGACGCGGTGCTTTCGCAACACGTCCCCGCGCTGCACGCGCTCGCGCTTGCGGCGCTCAAGCCGATTGCGACATCCCTGACGCTGGGTGCCGGCGGCAGCGGCGGCATTTTTGCACCTTCGCTATTTACCGGGGCGATGCTCGGCGACGCGTTCGGGACCGTGGTTCATGCAGCGTTTCCGAGCTGGACGGCCAGTGCCGCCGCCTACGGCCTTGTCGCAATGTCGGCGGTCTTTGCGGCCGCCGCAGAGGCTCCGATCACGTCAATCATGATCGTCTTTGAGATGTCGAGCGATTACACGATCATTCTGCCGTTGATGGTTTGCACCGTAATCGCCACGCTTCTCGGCCGCAGACTACTAGGGTATACTATTTACGAGATGAAGCTCGTTCGCCAAGGCATCGATTGGATGCGCGCGCGCAATCCCGGCTTCTTCTCTCGCGTTCGAGTGAGCGCCGTCGAGCGCCGGGCGCCGGTCGTAGCGAAATGCGGCGAAACGGTGCGCGACGTTGCGGCACGGCTTCGAGATACCGACGAGCTCGCCGTGCCTCTGGTCGACGGAATGCATTTCGTCGGCCTGGTCGCGGTCTCTGAAATCGCGGTGAGCCTCGCCCAAGGCTCGGACGGCGAACGTAAGATCGACGAACTGAGCCGCGCGCCGTCGGTGATTCTTTCATCCTCGGACACCTTAGAGAAGGCTGCGATCTCGATGGCCGACCCGCGGGAGCCCCTGCTGCCCGTCATCGATCCCACGACTGGAAACTTCACGGGGATCGTGACGCGGCGCGACGTTCTCGACGCCTATCGCAGCGCGGCGGATGCTTCGATGTTGGGGGTTTAGGCTTCGCGCGTGATGTCAATCCGGCGACGACTGTTGATCGGTCTCATTATCGCCCTCACTACCGTGCTTTCGTTGGCAGCGATTGGCTGGCTTTTTTACGCGTCGGTAGGCGCGGACTGAGCGCAAGGCATTGGAACGCACTTGTCGTAGCGGTGGGGGTACTGGACGGAAGCGTGGCGGGCCTCGTCTTCGCGTGGCGCAGTGTTGACGACTAAACCGCGAGCGGGGCGCCGGACGGCATGCGCGTTCTGATTTCGGGCGCCGGCGTGGCTGGCCCCACCCTCGCATACTGGCTCGTCCGATACGGCTTTGAGCCGACCATCGTCGAGCGCGCTCCGATGCTGCGCACCGGTGGATACGTCATCGACTTTGCCGGCCCGGGGTGGGACGTCGCGGACAAAATGGGGATCTTACCTGAGATCGCGCGTCGCGGTTACATCGTCCGGGAGCTGCGCATCGTCGATTCGCTGGGTCGTCGCATTGCCGGAACGAGCATAACCGGTTTCCTGCGCGCCACAGGCGGGAGGTACGTCACGGTGCAACGCGGCGAGCTCGCCGCAGCACTCTATGGCGCCCTTGAAAACCAAGTCGAGACGGTCTTCGGCGATTCGATCGCTTCCATCGATCAGACCGGAGCGCGTGCTCGCGTGACGTTCGCGAGCGGCACCGAGCGTGACTTCGATCTCGTCGTCGGTGCCGATGGTCTTCACTCGCGCGTTCGCGCCCTCATGTTCGGGGCTGCGGATCGATTCGAGCACAATCTCGGCATTGGCGTCGCCGCCTTCGACATCGAGGCATACTCGCCGCGCAACGACCTCACCTACGTACTGTACACCGAAATCGGCCGGCAAGTCGCCCGATTCTCCATGCGCGACGACCGGACGATGGTGCTCCTAACGTATCTCGACCCCACCGGCGAACTCGTCGAAGACCCGGCGGCGCAACGTGACGTGCTGCGGAAACGTTTCCAAGGCTGCGGCTGGGAGTGTCCACGGATCCTCGAACGGCTCGATGATGCAAAGCAATTCTACTTCGATCGCGTCAGCCAGATCCGGATCGCACCGCCGCATACATGGTCGCTTGGACGTCTGGTTCTGGTCGGCGATGCCGCGTCGTGCGTTTCCCTTCTCGCCGGAGAGGGCAGCAGTCTCGCGATGGCCGCAGCCTACGTACTGGCGGGAGAACTCTCCCGCTCGCGCGGCGACTACGCCACCGCCTTTGCGCGCTACCAAGAGCGGTTTGGCCCCTTCGTGCGCTTGAAACAGCGCGCGGCTTTGCGTTTTGCCTCATCGTTTGCACCGAAATCGCGCACTTCGATCCTCATACGCAATCTCGCGATCGACGCCATGGGCATCCCTGGGCTGGGCGATCTGGTGATTGCGAGAATGCTGCGCGACGACTTCAAACTGCCCGATAATTAAAGTCGGCGCCGGAGACCTTGACGACAGCCTGCCACGCGGCTTCCTGGTTGGCCCGATCGTGGAGGTGTGGGTGGCGCATCGCCTCAATGGGGCCGGTGAGCTTCTTGGGCGCCGAGGCGAAGAATTGCCCCGAGGCGTCCGTTCCGAACTCCGACGCCTGGAGGTAGCGACGGGCAGCCGTCTCCGGCGTCTGAGACATGCCGGGGATGAGCTTTATCAGCGGCATCAGCGACTTCATGACGGGGCCAAGGTTTCGCACCGCCTGGGTGTCGGGCGCGCTGCCCGGCGAGACGGCGTACACGGCCATGTCGGCGGGGAGCCGGCGCGCCAGCGCCGCCGCCCACCAAGCAACGATGAGCTTCGCGTCGGCATACGCCCGGTTGGGCTCGTACTTCATTTCGGTCCGTTGCGGATCAGGATTTCCACCGCGGCGCTTTGGTCCCAGCGGAAATGTTTGGCCGCAAGCGCCGTCACGTCGGTCAAGCTGTACATCGGTACGTCCCCTCGGGCAGGTTCCGCGCCGGCGATAATGATCCGCGCGTTTGGACTTAGCAGATTGGCCCGGAGCAACCCGACAGTCAGTTGATGATGGCCGATGAGCGGGGCCTGAGCCGCCTCGATGCCCGCCGCAGTGAGCACGCGCTTCTTACCTCCGACCATCCCCGCATTTAGCAATAGGAAATCGATCGGCAGACCTCGCTTGACGAGTTCGGCGAGGGCGGATTGAACGCTGGACGGGGTGTCGAGATCCAGCTCTAGCGGTGTAAAAACCTGCGTCTTGGTCTCAGCTGCGAGCTCAGCTGCCGTTTCCTGTACCCGGGCCAGGCTGCGCCCGGTGACGATGACCTCGCGGTAGCCCTCGGCGGCAAGCATACGGGCTGCCGCATGCCCAAGCCCGGAGGTGGTGCCGGTGACGAGAGCGATCGAATGTTTCATAGGTGGCTCCGTGATGAAGAGGGAGGTCGGACCAGGAGGCCCTGCAACGGCAGGGTCCGCCTTGCCAATTTTGAACCTTTCCGTACAATAATGGATCAGATGGTCAAGCGCAAGGAGTTTCGAACTGAATGATTCAAAATGCCGCCAGGCCGCGTGGGCGACCGCGCAGCTTCAACGAGAGCGCCGCTCTGGAACAAGCGATCCAGGTCTTCTGGTCTAAGGGCTACGACGGCGTGACGGTCGACGATCTCGTCGCCGGGATGGGCGTGGGTCGGCCGAGCCTGTATTCGATTTTCGGAGACAAGCGGACGTTGTTCTTGCGCGTCCTTAGGGCGTACGCTGAGAAGAAAGGCGCTCTCGCTGCGGCGGCACTCCACTCGCCGGGCACCCTTCGCGACTCGCTGAGCGCCTTCATGAGGAACGCCGTAGAAACTGCGACCAAGAAAGGATCCGCCCGGGGATGTCTTCTCATGTGCGTCGCGCCGCTCGTGGACGATGCCGAAGTCCGGCAGTTCCTGAAGACGGCGCAGCAGGCGCCGTCGAGCTATTTTAGGCCGCTTTCACCGCCCGGACAGCGAGTAGCAACAGGATGTCTCGCCACCAAAAGCCGCCCTCACCGCCCTTGTCGCGAAGCCGCCAGTCGTGCCACCGCCAGCGCCGCCGTGCTGGTTAGGGTCGCGCCCCCTGTGGGTCGTGCCTGTGTTCTCGCCGACGTGCGTTTGGGCAGAGTTCCAGATGACTTCGTGGGTCGATTTCTCGACGTCTACAGTGCGGTCTCCGACGGTCAGCCTCCGCCGGAAGTTACTGAGGGTGATGAGAACGCTATCCGGGTGGCGGTGAGGCTTAGTTCTGTCACCAGGTCTATCCGTATATCGCAGTACGCGCACCCGGTCGTTCTCGAAGAGAACTTTGTACAGTTGCGGATCGGTTACTGTAGGATCTATATCCATTTTGCGAGCTTGCTCCGTTTTGCAGGGGGAAAGTGAGGTTGCGCTCTCGCAGAAGCTCTGGTCGATTCGATGACTCGCAAACGCTTTCCCCGAGTGCTCGCGGCACTAAGCCAGGTCGCGTCGAGTGCGAGCGGGTCTTAACGCCGAGCAATGTCCCGCTTTCGAGCGGAAGAGGACTGTAGCCATGACCATGCGTGTACGCACCTTACCGGCGACGTTGCTCGTTTTCGCGTTGCTCGCCGCCGCACCCCCGCCCGCACCTTCCGACATGCCCCTCCGCGCCGCGCTGCAGCGCGACATCAGCCAATATTTAAGCACGCGAGGCAACATCGAACACCTCTCAGCAATCTCGCTGAGCGTCAGCCTGCAGGGACGGTCCCAGAACATCAACCTTACCGCCGGGCGCACTCAATGGGGCAATGATGGTTTGCCGGTAACCGCTGCCAACCTCTGGCAGATCGGCAGTAACACGAAAGCCTTCACCGCCGCGACTATCCTCCAGCTCGAAGCCGAGCGCAAGCTCACGATCGATCAAACCGTCGGCCGATGGTTGCCCCAGTATCCGGCCTGGAAGAACGTCACGATTCGCCACCTCCTGAACATGACCAGCGGCATTCCCAGCTACGATTCCGTCCCGTCGATGCTCGCCGCGTACGCGAAGAACCCAAAGCGCACGTTTACGATCCCCGAGCTCATCGCGTACGTCTATCCCACGAACAACCCCCGCGCTCCGGCCCCAACCACCGGCTACTCGTACTCGAACACGAACTACGTGCTCGCCGAACTGATCATCGAGCGCGCCTCGGGCGGCAGCTACGCGAGCGAGATCGAGCGACGGTTCTTTACGCCGCTTCACTTGAGCGATACGTATTATTCCAACACGCAGTATCCGCGCGGCATCATCGATCGCATGGTTGCCGGATACTTCTTCAGCCGCGATCCCGACGACGCACCGCTTGCGCCGCTGCTCGGCACCGACCTGCGCGGAAACACGGTCTCGTGGATGCGTGCCACCGGGGGCATCGTCTCGACGCCGGAAGATATGACGCGCTGGGCGCGCGCGCTCTACACCGGGCCGATGCTCGCCGCCGAGCAGCGCGCCGAGCTCCTCAGCATCGTTTCGCTGAAGACCGGCAAGCCGATCGCCAAAACCTCCCGCGCCGATCCGCGCGGCTTCGGGCTGGGCGTCGTGCAGTTGACCGATCCCGGCATGAAGGAAACCGTCTGGTTTTACGAGGGTGACACGATGGGCTATCGCATGGTCTACGTGTACTGCCCGCGCGAGGATGCGGTGTTCTCGTACGCCCTGAACAGCCTGCCTGACGCGGCACAAAATCAATCGGGAAAGCTCGCCGTTTCACTTTATAAAACCCTGTGGGCCGCCGGCTTCGGTAGCTCGCCACGAGCACCCTAGTAAATGCCGGAGCCCGGTGAATCCTCGCGAGGCCGTTGCGACACGTACAAGAGCGAACAGTCCGCAAGCAGTTCGTAAACGCACCACGAAAAGGTCGTTATTTCTAGCGCCAACGGGAATCGAACCCCTCCTCTGCGGTCCCGGCCGATCCCCGGCGATCGAAAACGCTTATTCTATCGGGATTCCGGCGCTTAGCCATTCCAACCGATTCCGACCAATACCGCGGCGATTCGGCCGCTCCGTGAAAGATCTGTGACAAGATCGGGGCCTTAAACCCGTTGTTGCAGCTCCTTCCTATCGAGGATCAAGGCCGGCGGCCCCACGTCCGTCGGCCAAGGCGCTCTCGCCGGACTAAGCAGAGTCCGCCGGCGGAGGCGGCGGCGGCGGCGCGTCGTATGCCGAGAAGTCGGCGACCAACGTCACTATGACGGCCGGAGGAAACCAAAGCAGCGAGGGCCGCGTGATTATCGCTTGGTAATAGTCCTTTCCTGTGTGTGTTTTCGAATTTTGGCGCCCGGCTAGTGCCAACGAATCCAGGCGAGTCTTGTGGAATCCGTTAGACCGGCTGCTAGACGAGCAGACTCTACCATCTCCGCTTGGCGGGGCTAGATAAACACCCCAGCGTCGACGTTGAACAGCTCGGCGAGCGCCTTAGCCTGAGTTTTGCTAACGCTGCGCCGCCCACTGAGGATAGACGACGCTGCGGCACGATCGCCGAGGACCTGCGCGATTTGCGATTGCGAAAGGCCTTTTAGTGCCATCAGTTCTCGCAACGCTTCAACGGGCGTCAACTTATGCCAGCGATCGGCACCAACACGACGCTCGTAGTCGCCAGCTAATGCGCAAAGGACCCGATAGTACTCCGTTTCTGCCGAAGAACGGCTCTTACCACGTATCGTCAGTTCTTCGATTTCATGCATCGCCACCTCGTAGGCACGCCTGCTGCTAATCGCATGCGGCCGGCGCTCGCGCAGCAACTCGGCATACTCTCGTTCCGCTGCAGCCGTCATTTCCATTTCCCCTTGCTGTACGCCGCGTGCGTGAGTACATCACGGACCACGACGACCTGTTCTGCGTAATCAATCAACGTAATGAGCCGATATTTGTTACCTTTCACGTTGAACACCGTGAATGGTGGTACGTAATCGGCCGACGGAAAGTCGGCCTTGAGTTGCGCCAAGTTCGTCCACCTGGCTGCCGTCACGGCCGCTCTCCACATCGCCAGGGCGTTCGCAACGTCTGCGTGCTTTCGAGCACACTTCTGCAGCGTCACTTGGCCTAGGATCCGCACACCAAATTCTAGCATTCACTGCGCCTGTTGTCAATATGCTAACAATTCGGCGGTAGCGCCGCGGAGAGCTAAGCCCGCCGGAAAAGGCTGACACCTTAGCCGTCGTACGGAATAGCGTACATGGCCGAAAATATGCTGTTCAGCGTGCGAATCTGCTTGAGGGAGCAAGGCACGGGCTGCATGTACCGCACGGTCGGCACCGAGCCGGCCGGAGCATAGAGCCAGACTTCGTACATGGAGTCCATATGATGGCGGAACTGCAAACGCATTATCCATCCGCCCATCACGCCTTTGTTGATGACAAGCAGAATAAACCGGCTTCCTGCAAGCTGCTTCCCGTAGGGCGACAGGTTCGTAGTGGTTTCCGGGTTTGCCGTGCCAGAAACGTAGGCGTTCAGCGCCGACCTGAGCTGATGCACCGGCTGAGACCGATAGACTTCGGCGATCTGAGCGATCACCGACGGTGTGAGCGCCGGCGCTTTGATGCGGGCGAGATCGGCGTCGCTGCCGACGCAGGGCTGCGGTGCCGGCCACGTCATTTTCGACGAAGCGCGCGACGAGTTGGGGAAGCGTTGGCGGCCGCGATAGTGGCGGCGTTCGTCGCGTAACCAGCTAACGCGCCGACCGTCGCAGCGAAAACAAATGCGAAACGGCCGAAACTTAGCATCTATGCGGGCACCTTCGTGCCGGACGTTAGTTGTCGAATCCGGGTGACGCCGAAGCCTTCTGGATGGCGAGCACGTGGACGTCGTGGTCCACAAAGACTTTGAATACGCGCGTCGTTGCAATCGTGACGTCGCTCCCGCGCACGAAGTTGTGAGCGAAGAGGCCGAGCGGCCCGAGCAGCACGTAAGACAAGATCGTAGCGGTTGAGGCGGCTCCCTTTTTGTCGGTGTCCCCTTCGGTCGCATGGTCAACGTTTGAAAGCTGAATCTTGCCGTGGTCGGCACTGTAGACCCAGTCGAAGGTGAGTGCGAGCTTCCCACCGTGGCCATTGCCGCCGGCGTGGTCAACTGCGGCGACGGTGGCTTGGCCGTTGGATCCCTTCGGTACTACCACGAACCCGTTTACGTCAACCTCGTTATCGACGACGATCGGAACGGTCTCGTCGAGGGTAGCATTGGCCGAGGAAATAGCCTCCGCCAGAGAGACGCTAACGTTCGTACCGCCCGGCACGAAGACCGTCGGCGCCGACCGCAAAGGGCCCGGTGTCGGCGTCGCAGCCTGGTCGAATCCGCCGTTCGACGCCGGCTCGCTCGTGGCCGCCGGATTTGGGGACGGCGCAGCTGCTAGAACCTGCGTCGTCGCTAACGTTAGGAGAATAACGAATGCAAAGCGTTTCATGTCGCTCGTAACCACCTCCTAAGTGCCATCATACACCGTACGATGGCTCGCTTGCTAGTGTTGCCCACCGAGACAGCGTATCCTGGGGGCGTGCCAGATGCGTGGCAAGAAGGGGCCGGCCGGCGGCGGGTTTAGTGCGTGGGGCTACGTAGCAGTTCTCGCTAGAGCTTCGCGGAGTTGTTGCGCACGCTCGCGGACGCGCTGAGCGCGCGTTTCGAGCGGGATAAACTCCCGCGCTGAGGGGTGCGTGCATTGTATGGCTGTAGGAGCCACAGATTTGACGCGCCGATACGCGTCTCCGCCGAAGGCAACGATCGCACTTGGCTGTACGATCCGTATCTGCTCTCGTAGGAACAGCGAACATTCCGCCTCGAATTGCCGCGTGGCGTTCATGCTCCCCAGCGACGGTCCGTCCTTCAGACCCATCAGCGCATTCGTAAAGAAGGCGCGGGCCGGGTCCAAGCCGGCTCCCTGAAGGAGCGGCACGAGGATGTCGCGCCACCAAAAGCCGCCCTCACCGCCCTTGTCGCGAAGCCGCGCAAATGCCTCGGCGCCGGCGTAGTTGTGCCCGACAAACATAACGGGGTTCTCGGGGAACGCGCTCGGCGCGGGTGCGAACGGCTCGAGGCCGCACCAGAGACCGCAGCCGCCGGGGAAGAATGCGGTGCCGACGACGAACGGGGGTTCGATCCTGTGGATGTGCGGGGGATAACTGACGATCAATTCGTTCATTCGGCTGCGGAGCGCTGCCAGAACGTCGCTCGTCGGCGGTCTGCCGTACGTCATCGCTCAGAACCCCCAGGCACGCCACTCGCGCCCGCGATGAGATAGGCATGGCCGTACCGCTTGGCGAGCCGCTGGGTTTCCTCTTCGGCCGCGAGGACGCGCTCGACGAGCCCTTTGGGCGGGCGCGGGAGCCACGCCAGCATGAGATTGCAGAATGCGACGATGCCCGATGCCGCCTCTAACACCGCGGCGTTTATCGCCTCTGCGCCGCGCGAACCGATCATCCGGCGACTGTATAGGTCGCCGTGAAGCACGAGGCTCGCCGTCGCATACCGCTCCGCTGCTTCCTCGCCCATGCCGATGCGAATCATATCCAGAATGCGTACTTTGTGAAACGGCACCTTGCCGGCGGCCTGTCGCGCCTCGGGCGTCACGTGTGCGTACTTCCGACGGGCATGCCCGATCTCTCTAATCAGCGTCCGGCGTTGCTCCGCGTTCGTCTCGTTATCTATGAGCACTTGCAGCCGTTCGATTTCAACGGTCCAGAGGGCGTGCTCGGGCTCCTTCATGTAATAGCTGGCGCGCGCATAGTATTCAAGGGTCGCGCGTTCGAGTATGAGGACCGCGCCGTCGGCGTCGTGGTTGAGCAGCACGAGCATACCGAATGCGGCTTCGGACAGGCAGGCTTTGAGATTCAAGATCGCGGTCCGCTGCGCTTCCGCTGCGGCGTCGCCGCCTCTGGCCTCGCGCAGCCACTTGCCGCACTCGATCAGCAGATTGTTGCAACCGCTGATGTGCCGCATCACCCCTCTGTCTACGTTTGGGCTTACGGGCATGCTGCATAGAGGAGGCGGGCTCTTCGTTATCTGCGTCTTACGCCGCTGCATGTACCGGCATCGCCGTTCGTCAGCCGGCTCCGACAAGCGCCCGAAGCTTGTCGAGGTCGGCGGCGGAGTAGTGCGCGGCGAGCGATTTCTCGTCACCTCGCGCGTTGGGGTGCGGCAAAAAGACGACCGATCTCACTCGGCCGCCCAGCTCCATCTCTCGTGGCGACGAAGGAATCTCGGCGCCGGCTCCCAGGAGCTGTTCTCGAGCGATTTTGCCGAGAGCGACGACTACCGGCGCGGCGGCGACTGAAAACACCGATGCCATGTGCGTGCTATAGCACGTCTGCGCCGCCTCTAGCACGCCTTCTTCGCCTCTGGACTTGCAATGCACGACCTCGGAAATCGCGTAGTCGGTTCCGGGAACCGCGTCGGGAATCAGCTCGCGGGCACGGGCGCGGATGGAGGACCAGTAGGGTACGTTGTGACCGGCCGAGCCGTCGGAATGCGTTGTCTTGGTGCCGTCAATCACGTACGGCCGGCTTCCTCCGCCGAAAGCCAGGTGCTGCGATTCCCATATTTGCTCTTCGGAAGATGACTCAAGCGAAAAGCGATCGTCGCCGATGGATGGATTGGAGCCCACGAACAAGTATTCTCGCTTTGTCGATCTCGCCGCGCCACGGCTCGGGCAGTTGGAACTCGCCTGCGCCGGCGTGCTGCGAGTTGACGATCGTGCTGCAGGGATGCGATCCGTCCCCGTTTCGACAGAGCGCGACGTTCTCGCAATGCGCTATGGAATCGAAGACCGTGCGCACCGTCGTCATCGGGTAAGTCGCCGGTTCTTTTCGGCGTCGGCAAACATGTCGCGGCACGGCTGGCAGTCCGCGGTCGGCTTGCGAAGCGCCATGTACGTTCTATGCTTCTTGCAGCGCAGTTTCGTGTCAATGCGCGCTTCGGAAAACCCTGTTGCCATTTATTAGCAGTACCTTTCTTGTAACGTGTTGCCTGTGGGGCGGGTTACGGCTGCCCGCCTGCCGCTATCCATCGCTCTGCTCTCCTTCCCTTCGTCGCCCCGCATGCGTTCGCTGCCGGGCGAATGCGGCGCATCGAGTTTGGGCAGTTTTCGATACTCTCCGCGCAGGTAGACGCCCGAGCCGTCCTCGTGCTGCGCCGCATACTGCTCGCGAGCACAGGTTAGGCGCCTCGCCCAGTCTATGCCGGACCCTTCGAAATCGTAGCCCAAGAGCGCGATGACGTCTTCGGCACAGAGCTCCTCGATGTCCCATGAGTGGTCGCGCAGATCCACGTGCGGATCGAGCGTTCCGTAGACGGCGAAGGTCGGCGTGCTCGCCCGCTGGACCCTGACCAAGTCGAACGATTGGCTGACGAACTCGACGTTCGATGGATCGGCGAGAACAGGCCTCGAGTGAATGACTCTGATGTCGTCGCCGTCGTGATGCCAGGCCTCCGCGAGAACGGCGTGTCCAACAACCGGCACGCGCATGTACACAGCGGGGTGGAACGGCGCGCAGTCGTCGTCGTTCCCGCTGAGAATCAGCGAAGGCCGCGGATCGGTGAGACTCGACAACCGGGAGGCATAGATTTCAAACGTCGTCGCATCGTCGCGCCGCCCAGCGTGCGCCACAAAACCCAGGTGATTGACGGCATCTACATCTTCGATCTCCTCGCCATCGGGAAGATCGCACAGTGCCGGCGCGTAGGTTCCCGAAAGCATGCGGCACTCGGCCATGATTTCGAGAAGCGGCGACACGTCGTCGAGCAGCGCGGAGGCTTCCCGGTAGTAGCGCTGCGAGGCCGTGCGCGCCTCATCGCTATCGGGGCGTTCCGCGGCTTCGTATGCGTCAACGGCGGCCAGCGCTTTGCGAGCGCGTGCCTTCAGGCCGGCGAGGGTCACTCCCGTCGCCTTAGCCTTTGCTGCATGCACTGTTTTTGCCACGCCGTTACCTCCTTTCCTACGACCAGCATAGCGGGGCTTCGTGCCAGGCGTCTGGCGAGAGGCGCGACGGCAAGGGCCGGCATCGTGCGGAGCGGAATTCATCCAGCCTGATGACCGTTTCTATCGGGGCCCCTCGCAAGTCCGGAAAGCCGAATCCCGCGACGGTTCGCAAGATCGGGATTCTGCTCGACCTGGTGAGGAACAAGCGCATCTCGCTGCGCGCCTGCTGTCAGATCTACGGCGCTTCCCAACGAACGCTGCTGCGCGATCTGCAGGAGCTGCGCAGTATCGGGAAGACTGCCGGCTTTCGGATAACTGCGCGCGAGCACGGCGACACGTTCGAGCTCTCCGAGTTTAAGAGCGCGGCCGGCGGCGGTCGTGGCGGGGGAGAAGCGCCTGCGCAGCCTGATGGCGGCGCTGTTCAAGGCGTTCGGAGAACCCGTTCGAGACCTCGCCGACGGCCTCGACCACACCACGGGCGGAGCCGATGCATCGTTCCTGCGCATCGTGCAGCCGCAGCTGATGGACGGCACTGCCGTCGCGAAGGTCTATCGCGCGCTCGAAGGCGCCTGGCAGCGCGATGCTCGCGTCGAGTTTCGCTACCGGGGGCAGCTCCGCACCGTGGAGCCGGCTGCGGCCGTCGTCCGTGCGGGGCGTTACTATCTCGTCGGGCGCGACACGGCGAAGGGGAAGAACGGCTGGCGCACGTTTTCGATCGACCTCATCGAAGGGCCGATCCGGCGCACGGGCACCTTCACGCGGACGGAGCCCCCGGCAAAGTATCTTTCCACCGACACGATCGGCTTCTTTAAAGGCGACGGCGAACCGCAAACCGTCGAAGTGACGTTTTCCAAAGAACTCGCGCCGGCGGCGATCTCACGAAAGTGGCAGCGAAACCAGAGAGTGAGCGCAAATGACGACGGCACGGTGACGATCTCCCTTGCGGTTGACGACGCGGACGAGGTGGTCCGCTGGACGCTGGGCTACGGCGACGAAGCGTGGGTGACGGCGCCGCCAGCCATCGTCGCGCGCGCCCGCGGCCTGCTCACGCGAGCCTTGAAGCGCTACCCGTAGCACGAGCCGGGCACCGCCGGCGCCTTCGCCACATGCGTGGCAGAGCGGCTGCGTATGATGAACTCGTGCTCGGCGGCGTTGCGACCATCTGCCCGGAATGCTCGTATGAGTGGACGATCTCGCCCGCCGTGAGCATCTCCTGGCCTTGCCCGAAGTGCGGCGGCTCGCGGTGCGTGCAGACGGATGGCAACCCCTGTGTTTGCGGCCACGTGTACGGCGAACATCACACGTTCGAAAAGGTCCCTCCGTCGCGAACGGCCTTTGGCGTCCGCATTACCGAGCTCGATATGCTGGCAGACCTGCTCGCGACCGAGCCCGCGCCGCCGCCGAAACTCGGCGATTGCACTGCATGCAACTGCGAGCGCTTCGAACTAAAGCCGCCGACGCTGTCTGCAGCGGGAGTTTCTGCGAGCGATCTATCTAGCATCCACTCGCGGAGCCGGCGGGAGAGAGGTGCAGGCGCGCGAGCTGCCCGACGGCTCACTCCGCATATCCAAGGGCGATCGCTCCGTCTCGCTGCAGGCGCAGCCGGGGGAATGCGTCGCCATACGCTTACGATCCGGCGGACGGCGCGTTGCCGCGCATGTCTACCGATGGACGGCGCATCCGTCGGGGCGACCGTGATCGCGCTTCGGGGATATTTGGCAGGCGTGCAAAGGGCGATCTAGTCCGGCGGCGATCTCGAGAGCCCCAGGATTGCGCGTGGCGCGCCGCGGGAGTAAAATGGGGCAAACGCTTGGCAACAAGCTCGGGCGTGCATGGGGCGAATTAGTCCGAAGCGATTTCTAGAGCTACAGGAATTTCAAGCTAGGCCAACCATCGCCGCCACGCCCGGACGCAGCGCTTAGATGCTTCGGGAAGCGTTTGGGTCTGCGCACTCGAGTCCGAGTAGTTCGCGCGACGAAGCTTCCGCGCGTGGGCTGACGCGCGTATGGCATCTCGCGATTCACCGAGTCCGGCACTATGTTTATCGGCTGATTCTGCACTTCGCGTGTCTGTCGCCGATCGATTCTAAGCGGGAAAACAATCGCTTGGTGCAAAATCAGAAGCTGATCACAAAGGCCGGGTAACTCGAGCGTGCATATGGACTTAGGCATTGGAGGAGGGTATGGCGATAACAAGATCAGGGTTCGATGCGCTCACTCCGCTGACTGGAAGGGCTGCCATTTCCGCTGGGCTAGCCCAGATCCGCTCCGCGATTAGGAACTACCCCAATGCGACTCGCCATACTCACATTCTTGGGGCACAAGGCGGTTCCGGCGAGTCAAAACTGACGTGGTTTCCGAACTTGGGGTTCTGGGTCTGCGTAGAGCCGTACGAGGCAGGTGTGCGTAGTCGGCATTGGCTTGCGTATGGTCTCGTTGACCCTAGCACAACAAGCGCAAATCTTGATATCCGGGTCGAGACCGCGCTTCCACATCGCGGGATCAATCGTCGCATCGCCGGCTTGCTTGCGCAAGACGGTTTGGGCAACGTGTATCTTCTCCACAGTGGAAAGATAGGAGGCGGGAAAAAGGGCTTTGGCAAAACGTATTTTTGGAAACATTACCGGGGAGATCGAGCTCATGTTGACTTCGCAGACGGGAATCGGGAGTACGCGCTTATTGGTCGGACCGATGCATCAGATTTCATTGCTAGGCTCGGCCACTTCGTTCGCGGCATCGATGCTCTTCGCGGCGGCAACCCGAACTACGCATGGAGGTTCCCGACCGGCTCGGGTCTCCGGCCCTTTGTGACGAAAGGCGGCGGCAAGAGCAAGGCTGAGTTAACCAAGACGATCATCATTCGGAACCAGGCACACGATGAAGTGCTCAATGCGCTTAGGATCGCTCTTGCTGGCCACGCTTCTGTCGCTTCGATCGATGAGGATATACGCGACCTTCATCTAAAGCTCACAGATGGTTCAGAGGTGGACGTTGAAGTAAAGACACGTACAGATCGCTACGAGATTTACACTGCCGTTGGACAACTGCTCCTAAATCGAGATCGCTCGAAACTCGTTCTCGTTGCGCCTCGTAGACTGGCTGACGCGACTGACCTGATTCGACGCCTCCATGATTTGGCGATTACCTTTGTAGGCTACGAACGTTCCGGCAAACGAGTAACCTTCAGTGCACTGGATGCACTCCTCGGCTCAAGGGCATCCTCGAAGCCAACGGATCCGAATTGTCTGACTCATGAACAGGCGATTGCTACAAGCCGGTACACTAAGAGCCGAAGGAGGCCAGCAGGTGGCTCATGAATGAAAGTCAGCGCAAGCGCAAACCCATTCCGCCCTTGATCGCAGCGGCCGTCTACAAACGGGACCACTGGTTATGCCATTGGTGCAAGAGGCCGGTGATTCTTCCGCAAGCCATGAAGTTGTTAGAGCAGGACCTTAGGGGCTCGGGTTGGACCGGACCGATGGCGCTTTTTCATCCGAACTGGACGCGTGACCGTGCCCCGTTGCTAGATGAACTAGGCGCGACGGTTGACCACGTCGTTGCGCATAAGCGAGACGGCGTACATGCGCTTGAAAACTTCGTTACGGCCTGCGCCAAATGCAACGTGCGGAAGAGCGATGGTGAGCTAGTGGCATGGTTGCGGCGCGACAAGCGCAACCCGGTAAAGGGCAAGTACGGAGAGCCTACCGCGTGGGACGGCCTGTCCGGCTTGTTTGTTGTACTAGCACTGCGCTTCCCCGAATCACTCACGGTAACCGACCGGGCGTGGCTCAAGGCTTTGACCGAAAATCGGGCCGACCATCATGCACTAGCTCAACCGATTGGAGCGCCAGGTCCTAGCGCGGGTGCTGCTGCCGGACCGCCAATGACGCCCCCAAAGCCCCCCCCTTTGACACCCTCGTAGTCCGACAGTGCCAGCGTGCTCAACGGGATTCGAATCCGGCGTTTTCGTGACCCACGTAACCGGCGCCGGGGCCTCCCAGGCGCCGAGATCGGCAAATTGAGCGGAGCGTCTTTCTTCGTCTGGACGCTCCTTGCGATTGTGGTTCTTTCTCTTTGTCGCTCGCGATCTCAGCACAGGGTCTATGGAACCTGCTGCGCTCGAAGCCGCCATGAATGCGCTATGAAGGAGCTGTTCGAGGTAGTCGCGCATCCCAGGGCCCATCCGGCGTAACCGTTCTGAGTATAATGAGCTTTAAGATAAAGATTTTATAGGTGCTGCGGTAGCGCTCTTGGAGGTATTGTAATGAGCTTGTACAGGCCCAATGGCAATGGGCGCAGTCACGAGCCAGAGCGGCGTCAGTCGTCGGGTGGTGAGATTCACGAGCTCCATGACTTCTTTATCGATATCGGGCTGAGGGCAGAGAGAAGCGGGGCTCTCACGCTGGCGGCAGACCTCTATGAAGCGGCGGTGCAAAGCCAACCTGATTCTGCGCTCGCCTGGTACAACTACGGTGATGCGCTCCTTCAACTCAACCGGCGCGATGAGGCAATTAAGGCCCTGCGCCGAGCCGTGCAGCTCTCACCAAAGACCGCGCTATTCTGTTACGATCTCGGGCTCGCACTGTACGAAGTGGGTCGGTATGCCGAAGCCCGCGAGACGTTCGCACCGATCGTAGCACAGGATCCCAACTTGGCGCGAGCGTCCTCTAATTTGGGCCTGTCCTCAATGACCAACCTTGCGCTCTGCGACATGGAACTCGGTCATCCCGACACGGGCGCACAAGTTCTTGACCCCGCGCGCAAGACAGCGGTTAGCTTGCTTTATAACCTCGGGAAGCTGCACTATCGGGCGAAGCATCTAGCCGAAGCCCTACAGCTTGTGCAAGCGGCTGCAGCGCTTGATGCTAAATCCGAGGACGTGGTTCATTTGCTTGGCTGCATTCTTATGGATTTGAAACGTGAGCGAGACGCGTTAGAGGTCTTAAAGCGCGCAACGAAGCTCAATCCGCGGTGCGCATATGCCTGGTACGATCTTGGAGTCACGCGGGCACGTCTCAGACAACGTAAGCCGGCGAGGGCGGATCTTCTAAAGGCGCGCAAGCTCGCCCCTAACTACCCGTGGGTGTACTATGATCTTGCGTGTTTGGATGCGCTGGATCGCAAGACCGACGCGGCGTTCAAGAACCTTGAGCTCGCGCTGCTGCATGGCTTCCACAACGTCGGGCACATGCAGCGGGATCCGGATCTACGCACGCTGCGCCGTGACAGCCGGTGGAAAGCGCTCGGGCGGAAAGACGGCTAAGGCCGAGGTTGCAGCGGTGACCAACATTTAGAACGACGTGTACGACGACGATTGGCGACGTCGTTTACGTCTTGCACGCCTTCCAGAAAAAAGCGAAGTCCGGTATTGCGACCCCGAAGCAAGATCTTGATTTGATTGAGCGGCGCCTCAAGGCGGCCGAGGAGCACTATGAGGAACACCATGCGAAGAACCAGTGATGAACGCGTGACGCACGGTAGCGGCAATGTCTTTGCCGATATCGGGATTGCACAGCCGGAAGAAGCGCTTGCGAAGGCACGTATCGTCGAGATGATCGCAGATCTGCTCGCACAGCGGGATCTGAGCCAACAGGAAGCAGGGCGACTGGTTGGCTTGACTCAGCCCCAGGTCTCCCGGCTAGTGCGCGGAGATACCAGGAAGTTCTCATACGAACGGCTTATGCGCGTGCTCACGGCTCTCGGCCAGGATGTTGATATTACGATTCGCAAGGCGCGTGGCCGAAGAAGGCGCGGTAGCGTGCTCGTTCACGGATGATCGAACTCTCCGGCCAATCGCGCAGATGCCTCGACTGCCCCGCGCGATTAAGAATGAATACGCGAACCACAGGCCACTGCGCACCGCGGCGCCGATCGCGTAGCGGCTTAGCTGGGCGGGGGCTTAGCCGGGCCGAACCGAAACAATCTTGGCTGGCCCAACGCCATTAGTCGCCGGTCGGTTCATTATGCAAGGTGGCCTGAGGTGAGAGGCAAGTCAGCGTACATGGCTGTAGTTCCGGAGCGAGATTATGCAAGCTGCCGCTGGAAGTAAATCCGGGCCGAATCACAGGGCTCTCGTCCATTTTCGTATTTTGTGGAGCGCGACTTCCCTCTTGCTACTAACAGCGTGCCTAGAAGCTCAGAGTGGGTATTTCGGTGATGATGTGAAGGGCGCCGACATTCAGCAAGTCATCGATTCGCAAATAGCACCGTACATATCATCCTACTGATCTCGGCCCTGAATCGGGAGCCAGGAGTTACTGTGGATCTCTGCCCAAACGGGCTACGAAGGAGATCGCCCATGCGCAAGAGCCGTTTTACGGAGGCTCAGATAGTCGAGATTCTCAGGGCGTTCGATGCGGGGACGCCGGCTGAGGAGCTCGCCGCCGCAACGGCATTCACGCCAATACCATCCGGCTGTGGCGTTCAAAGTATGCGGGGATGACGTCGAGCGATTTAGCGCGCTTAAAGCAGCTTGAGGCCGAGAACGCGCAGATGCAGCGGATTATCGCCCGCCAGACGGTGAAGATCGACGCGATCGAGGAGTTGTTACGAAAAAACTCCTGGGGCCTTCCCGGCGAGCCGAAGCCGTGAAGGCGCTGCAAACCCTCGGCATGAGTCAACGCGAAGCTTGCACAAGCGTTCGCGCTCGTCGGCGTAGCTCGCGGGAGCTGCCCAGCGCAAAAGAGCGTGAGGATGCGCGCTGGTCGGTGCGCTTGACCGAACTTGCGCAGAAGCACGCCGAACACGGCTGTCGTCAGCTCTACGGGGACTATGAACGCGAGGCGAAGCCCGAAACCGACGAGTACATGAACTACAAGCGTTTTCGCCGCATTTATCGCTTAGCAGGCCTGCAGATTGGGCGGCGTAGCCGGCGCGGCAGAGCGAAGATCGTACGCGGGGCTGCCTGCGTCGCGCAACCAAACCGTTTGAAGGCTGGACGCTCGATTTCATCCACGATCGACTGCTCCTCGGTGGCCACCCAAAATGTACCACCCGTGGCCGGTTGAAAGTGTACCAGGGGTCGGTGGCCACTTGAAAGTGTACCACCGGTGAGGTGATCCAGCCCGAGCATGCCAGGGCGGCGTCGCAAGATGCCGTGTATGAACCGACTGAGCATGGACGAGCGACAATCAATCATCGGGCTGCTCCGCCTGAGGTGGCCGGAGCGTCGGATCGCCCGGGAGACGGGCTTTCATCGGGCGACGATCCGGCGCATCGCCCGCGAGCTGGCCGCCGAGCCGCAAAGTGTACCAGAAGTGGCCGCCGACCCGTGGCGCTCGCGCAGCTCGTGCGAGCCGCACCGGCGCTTCATCGAAGCCGAGGCCGCCAAGGGGCGCAACGCGGTGGCGATCTACCAGGATCTCGTCGAGCACCACGGCTACGACGGCGCCTACAATGCGGTCAAACGGTTCGTCGGCAAACTGCGGCCGGCCGAGACGAAGATCAGCTGCCGGTTCGAGACGGGTCCCGGACAAGAAGCGCAGGTTGACTATGGCGAAGGTGCGTTAACGCGCCACCCGCAGACCGGGAAGTACCGCCGGCCGCGGCTGTTCGTCATGAAGCTAAGCAACAGCCGTCGTGCATTTCGCCGGGTCGTTTGGAACTCGTCGAGCGAGATCTGGTGCCGGCTGCACGAGGCGGCGTTCGCGTATTTCGGCGGCACGGCACATACCATCCGGCTCGACAATCTCAAAGAGGGCGTGCTCAAGCCCGACGTGTACGATCCGCAGCTCAACGGGCTCTACGCCAAGATGCTCGAGCATTACGGCGTTGTCGCGCTGCCATGCCGGCCGTATGCACCCGACCTCAAGGGCAAGGTTGAATCGGAGATCGCCTATACGCAGCAAACGGCGCTCAAGGGCCGTCGGTTCGAGAGCATCGAGGAGCAGAACACGCATCTCGAGCGCTGGGACGAGCGCTGGGCGATGACGCGCATTCACGGCACGACCAAACGCCAAGTGCGCGCGATGTTCGAAGAAGAGCAGCCGTTCCTCCAACCGCTGCCGCCAACCCGGTTTGAGTACTATCGCATCTGCGAGCGCACCGTGCACTTCGATGGCCACGTCGAGGTTGACGGCGCGTACTATTCTGCACCGCCGCGCTACGCCGGCCGCAAGGTGCCGGTCCACGTCGGCCGATTGTGGCTGCGCATCGTGGATCGCGAAACGCAAACGTGCGTGCGCGAGCACACGATCGCGCTCTACAAAGGGCAACGGCGCACCCACGACGCCGATCGGCCCAAGCAAACGCCGGTGAAAGTCGAGCAGCTCGCCGCGCGTATCGGCGGCGCCGGGCCCGGTTGCCGAGCCTTTGCCGATAAGCTCGTAGAGGACCGGGGTGCAATCGCATTGCGGGCGCTCTACGGACTGCTCGATCTGCTCCGCCGCTACGACGCCGCCGCCGTCGACGGCGCGTGCGCTTTTGCGGTATCCTCGGGCATTTCAAGCTTCAAGTTCCTGCGCACCTATCTCTCGCACCACGCCGCACCGCTCAAACTCAAAGGCGAGCACCGCATCATCCCAGAGATCGCCACGTACGCACAGCACTTTACAACGCTAACGCAAGGAGCACCCTCATGACCAACGACGAACTGGATCGCTCCCTTCGGCAACTGCGATTAGGCGGTATGGCCGATACGCTTTCGATCCGATCGCAACAAGCCAGGGCCGACAACCTAGGGCCGCTCGATTTTATTGGCCTGCTCGTTCACGACGAACTGCAACGGCGGCGCGATCGACTGCTCGAGCGGCGAATCAAGGCCGCCGGTTTTCGCGACCAGCGGACGCTGGATTCCTTCGATTGGAAGTTCAACACGCTCGACCGAGCGCTCATCTTCGAGTTGGCGAACTGCCGCTTCATCGAGCAGCACGAAGACGCCTTACTGCTCGGCAACGCCGGCGTCGGCAAGAGCCACATCGCCCAGGCCATCGGCATGGCCGCCATCCACGCCGGCTTCCGCGTGCTCTATCGCGAGGCCCACGTGCTGTTTGAAGACCTCCTGCTCGCCAATGCCACCGGCGGGCGAACCGAGGCGATCGCTACCTACAGCGAAATGCCACTGCTCATTATCGACGACCTTGGGATGCGAAAATTGCCCGCCAGCGCTGCTGAGGATTTGCTCGAAATCGTGATGCGACGCTACGAGCGCACCTCGACGATCCTGACATCAAATCGGCCCCTCGATGACTGGCCCAAACTCTTTGGCGACACGCCGGCCGTCGCGGCGTTCCTCGATCGCCTTATGCACCACTCGCACCTCATCGAGATTCGGGGCAAGAGCTACCGGCTGCACGAGCACAGCCTCACCGCACGCAGCCGGAAGGGCAAGGCCACGGCCTAGACTAAGCTACCACGAAATCCACTACGCTCGGGCTGGTACATTTTGAAGTGGCCACGCCTGGTACAGTTTGAAGTGGCCGCCGGGGCGACTGGATCGGTGGTCGCGGTGCTCGACGACGTTGCGGCGATCTACGGGTATCCCAAGTACCTTCGGATAGACAACGGCAGCGAACTGACGTCCAAGATCATGCAGCTGTGGGCCGAGGAGCATTGCGTCGAACTGCTTTTCATCCAGCCGGGCAAGCCGACGCAGAACGCGTTCATTGAATCGTTCGGACGCGTGCGTTCGAAGAGAGTTTCTCACCTCCAATGGTTCCGGACCTTGCCTGAAGCGCAGGCCGAGTCGAACGCCTACATGCATCGGTACAACACGTCGCATTCGCATAGCGCCCTTGGCTACCAGACGCCCGAGGAGTTCCTCGGGACCTACGACGAAACTACCCCACCTCCACAGAAACTCGTGGCCGCATGACGGGAACC
>CAWBQB010000001.1:0-43106 GCA_963790985.1 Vulcanimicrobiota bacterium | reverse complement strand
CGGTTGCGCCAGCGGCGGATCGTCGGCATTCGCGCCGTCGCCGTCGACCGGCCTTACGTCGGCCCGCCACGAACCCGGTATGACGGGTCTGTCGGTCTTCCGTATCGCTTCGATGACGATGCCGCACTTCGTCAACCGCGGCCAGCACATCGACCACAACAAGTCCTACATGAGCCCCGAGGCCACGAAGAAGACCTCGCTGCTCTACGTTTCCGACTGGTCCACCAACGACGTGTACGTTTACAATGCGAAGACCGGCGCCTCGGTTGGAACCCTCACGGGCTTCAGCGAGCCGTACGGCCAGTGCGTTGATACCAAAGGCAACGTCTACATCGCCAACTTCGGCGGCGGCAGCGTCATCGAGTTCGCGCATGGCGGCAGCAGCCCCATCAACACGTACACCACGAACGGCTACACCATGGGTTGTGCCGTTGACAAAGCCGGCGACGTAGCCGCGAACAACTTCTACACGTTCTCGGGCGCGGGCGACGTTCAGGTCTGGCCGCACGGCGGCGGTGGCCCGAACAACTACAGCAGCAGCTCGTGCTACTACATGTGGGGCCCGGCCTACGACAAGAGCGGCAACCTCTTCGTCGAAGGCGAGTACAGCTCCACGCACACCTGCGAACTCCCGTCGGGCGGCGGCTCGATGGTAACCCTCAGTGGTCCGACCATCTACTTCCGGGCTCGCCCGTGTGGGATGGCAAGCAGATCGCTCTCACGGACCAGGAAGCCACCGGAACCTTCCTCACCGGCCTCTATCAGACGAGCCTTTCCGGTTCGACCCTGACCAAGACGGGTGAGACGGATCTCAGCGACAGCTGCTACAGCAACTACGTTGACGTCGTCGTTCCCTTCGTCAGAGGCAAGAAGAACACGCCGGTCAACAACAAGATGGGCAAGTCGGTCATCGGCGGCAACCTCTGGTGCATCAACGCTGGCTTCGGCGAAGTCGCGACCTGGAAGTACCCTGCCGGCGGCGCGCCGTCGGGCACGCTCTCCAGCCCTCCGGCCGAGCCGTACGGCGCCTCGATCAGCATCGGTCACTAGACCTCGCCTTCGATTCGCATCCGCGAATCGAGAGCAACGGAACGGGCTCGCTTCGGCGAGCCCGTTTCATTCCTACGGGCCCGATGCGGCCGGTTCGACCGGGGTTGCGGTAAACTCCCAAACCGCGGGCAGCATCGCAGCTATCGGCGCTGCGAGATAGAGCCCCAGCGGTCCAAACAACGCGCCCCCGATCAAGAGCGCCATGACCACCACCGACGGCGGCAAGTGCGTGCGCGCGCCGACGAGTTGCGGCTGTAGCACCTGCGCCTCCAGCTCGAAGACGAAGAGCAAGAGCGCCGCTACGAGCAGGGCCTTCCAGACGCCCCCGAAGGCCAAAGCTAGGAGCAGCGACGGAATAAACGCTACCACGCCGCCGAGATATGGAACCAGGTCGGCAACGGCGGTGAGGATGGCGATGGGCAGCGCGAACGGCGTGCCCGTCAGTGCGAGGGCGATGTAAACCAAAAGGCCGACGATGGCGCTAACGAGGATCTGCGCTCGTATGAGCGCGCCGAATATCGCCGACGTGCGCGCAAGCATCGCCGCAAAAGCACGATGTCGACCCTTAGGCATAATCGCCAAAGCAGCCAGTTCGTAGCGAGGCGCATCGTACTGCAGGTACGCGGCTAAGACCGGCACGAGAACGATCGCAGCCGCTATACCGGCTGCCGAACGCGCGACCCCGTATCCCGCTAAAACCGTATCGCGAAGGTTCGAGACCGATGCTCCATTTTGCACGCTCAAAAAGGCGACCACTTGATCGTGGATTGCACTTGGCAGCGACCGGGCAGCGACTCCAAACGCTTGAGGAATCTCGCTTACAAGCGACTGAAGCTGGCCGTAGACGAACGGGCCGCTAACGAGGATTATCAGTGCGAAAACTCCGGCGAGGCCGACGTTCGCCAGGAAAATCGCAAGCGCGCGCGGCAGACGGCGCGCGAGCACTCGTGCGAGCGGCCACGTAATGAAAGCGTAGACTAAAGAAAGCGCCACGATCGAAATCGCCGAGCGAACGCCCGGAACGAGAAGGATCAACGCGGACAGCGTGCCGACGACGAGCAGCGTGCGTACGTGAGGCATGAAGAAACTAGTCCGGGGACTTCACGACGAGGACCGGAATTGGGCTTGCGCGAGTAACGCCTTCTGCAAACGGCATGTCGCCAAGGTCGAGCGCGAAGCAGAGCAAGGGGAGCCGTCGTAGGCAACCAGGACCCTCTCGAACATGCTACGATGGTACGGCCGGCGTGCGAAGGTGCAGGGAATTCGGTTTCACGACTTCTTCTCAAACCGTTCGCCGGTATCGAATAGCATGACGAGATGAGCGTTTTGCCCCGAGGAGCCGCGATGGAGCAGCGTGGCCTCAGCCAGGCCGAAGCCTCAAGGCGCTTGCTCGCGGATGGTCCGAACGAACTACCGTCCGCGCGACGCAGGGGCTGGCTTCGGCTGCTCCTCGACGTCGTACGCGAACCGATGCTTGCCCTGCTGCTTCTCTGTGGCGGCGTCTACATTGCTTTGGGCGATAAAGGCGATGCGGCGATGCTCCTCGGGTTCGTCCTCGTCGTCATCGCCATCGGCCTCGCCCAAGCACAGCGAGCGGAACGGACCTTGGACGAGTTGCGCGATATCGCTGCCGCCAAGGCGATCGCGCTGCGCGATGGCAAGGTGCGCCAGATTCCCGCGCGGGAACTCGTCCGAGGCGATGTGGTCACGGTCGTCGAGGGAGACCGCGTCCCCGCCGATTGCGTCCTGCTTTCCGGCGCCAACGTCAACGTCGACGAATCGCTGTTAACCGGCGAATCGGTGACGGTTCGAAAAGACCCCGCACTCGACGTTCCAGAAGAGATGGGGCGGCCCGGCGGGGACGATACGCCGTTCTTGTTCTCGGGGACCATGGTGGTAGCCGGTAAGGGCTCCGCGCTTGTCGTTCGAACCGGCCGCTACACTCAAATCGGAACGATCGGAAAGGAACTCTCGACGATAAAGCCCGAGCTCGCTCGGATTCAACTCGAGACGGCGCAGCTCGTTCGGCGGTTAGCGGTGGCCGGTGCGCTCATCAGCGTCGTGGTTGCCATATGGTATGGCATTAGCAGAGGAACCTGGCTGTCCGCGGTTCTCGTGGGCGTCGCGCTGGCGATGGCCATTCTCCCCGAGGAACTGCCGGTAGTGTTGTCGGCCTATTTAGGACTGGGCGCTTGGCGCATCGCGAAAAAAGGCGTGCTGACGCGGCATCTACCGGCCGTTGAGACGCTCGGATCCGCTACCGTAATCTGCGTTGACAAGACGGGGACGCTTACCGAAAATCGCATGTCGGTAGGAGCGATCGTCGGAGCCGACGGCGAGTTGTGGTTCAACGATGGCGCCTCTGACCTGCCCGACCAGCTTCACCCCGTCCTCGAGTACGGCATGCTGGCAAGCCACAGAGATCCTTTCGATCCCACCGAGCGGGCAATCGCCGACGCACTGCAAGCGTTTCTCGCCGGCACCGAGCACGTTCACGCAGACTGGGAATTAGTGGGTGAATATCCGTTGTCGCGCGCGATGTTTGCCGTATCTCGCGTCTGGCGTGCGCGTTCGAGCAGCGACCTGATTGTGGCGGCAAAAGGCGCGCCCGAAGCGATCGCGGACCTATGCCATATGCCGGGGCAATCCGTCGACCGGCTTCAACAAACGGTGGCGGGGCTGGCGTCGCGCGGGCTAAGGGTGTTGGCGGTAGCGCGCTCGCGTCATCAAACGGAAGTCCTGCCCCCAAGCCAGCACGATTTCCCGTTCACGCTTCTCGGCCTCATAGCGCTGGTGGATCCCGTGCGAAGATCCGTACCACAAGCAGTTCGTGAAGCGCAGGCTGCTGGAATACGAATCATCATGATCACCGGCGATTACCCTGCAACGGCAACGGCGATAGCGAAGGAAATTGGTTTGGCAGATGCCGAGCGGGCCATCACCGGCACGCAACTCGACCGCCTAAGCGATGACGAGCTGTCGCGCAGCATTCGCAACACGGCAGTGTTCTGCCGCGTCGTTCCCGAACAGAAGTTACGCCTGGTCACCGCTCTTAAACGTGACGGTGAGGTCGTGGTGATGACCGGAGACGGCATCAACGACGCGCCGGCATTGCGAGCTGCTAACGTGGGCATCGCCATGGGGAAGCGCGGGACGGACGTCGCACGTGAAGCGGCTTCTCTCGTATTGCTTCACGACGACTTTGGCTCGATCATCGAAGCGATCAGACAAGGGCGGCGAATCTTCGATAATCTTCACAAGGCGATCGGCTTCGTAGTCGCCGCCCACGTTCCGATCATCGGCATGAGCATCATCCCGGTTGCTTTTGGAATGCCGCTGCTTCTGCTCCCGATTCACATCCTGTTTCTTCAATTGATCATCGATCCGGCGTGCTCCATTGCGTTTGAGGCGGAGCCGCCGGCGGCGGACATCATGTCGCGTCCGCCCCGCGATCCAAACGAAAGGCTCTTCGACCCGGCGTTGGTATGGACGGCGGCCATCCAAGGCGGCATTATTCTTGGGGCGGTTGTGGGCGTATTTCTCTTTGCATTGCATCAGGGGCTCGACGAAAACTCGGCTCGCGCGATGGCCTTTACAGCCATGGTCTTATCGAGTCTTGCTCTTATCTTCGTCAACCGGGCCGACGGGCTGCGCCGGCCCGAGCGAAGCAACGGCGCGGTGACGCTCATCACGATTGGGGCGCTGATTCTCCTGACGCTTGGCCTCACGATCCCCACGCTGCGGCAGCGGTTTGGCTTCGGGACAATCGACCTGCGCGGTGGCCTGGTGTTGCTGGCCGCATGGGCAGTCTGTTTGATCGCGCTGGTTGCGGTGAGACCCGTTCTGAGCCGGGTTTGGCGCGCCGCACGCCATGCGAGCCGATCCTAAGAGCCCGCGGTCAGCGCTGGTCGCACGGACGCGCCCTCCCGAACGGCCTCCGGCGGTCGAAGTATCACGGAGTCGCCGGCGCTCAGGCCCCCGATGACTTCCGCATCCGTATCTCCAATGCGACCGACGCGAACGGTCGTGCGCCGGGCCTTTCCGTCTCGGACCACAAAGGCGCACCAGTCGTTACCACAACGAATCAAGGCTGGAACCGGAACTGCGAGCACGTCGCCCGTCCAGGTGATGATCCTTACGTCGATTCGATAAGCATCGCCCAATGAAGCGGGCCTTTGCGGCAGATCCGCAATGACGTTCACGCGCTGTTCCTCGATGCCCAGCGCCGAAATCTTCGTGTATCCGGAGGGTTCCACACGGCGCACGGTACCGCGTGGATGCTGGTTCCCCGCTCCACGCAGCACGACGAGCGCATCGCCTACGTGGACGTTGACGGCGTCCTGCGATAGTACGTCGGCGATAATCTCGATCCCGGATCGGTTTCCGATTTCAACTAAAGGCGCACCCGCAGCCACGTACGCTTCGCTCTTTTGGACGACACGCAAAACGTCGCCCGACACCGGCGACTCGATATCGGTGCGCGTAGCTTGATCCTCTAACGTGCGTAGCTGGGCTTGGATCGCTCGCGACTGGGCGCCGTAAACGTTGCGTAGGTAGTCTGGATCGTGGACCTTCTTTGTGAGCTCCTCGACGAACGCCGTATCGATGGCGACCTGCGCCGCCGCGGAGGCTGCGTCGGTCCTGGCGACCTGAACCTCGCGAAGACGCAGGACTCTCAAAAGTTGGGTCTGTTCTCGCGAGAGACGAGACGCATATCCCTGGCGCTCGAGTACGATCTGGCGCTCCGCCTCGCGGTTGGCTTGCTCGTACGCCGCCTGTGCGGAAAGGACTCGCGCGCTCGCTGAGGCCGCCGCCGACTGACTGGCCTGGACGCGTGCGCGCGCCTGCGCGAGCGTCTCTTCCTTGGGGCGCATCGTTTCCACGCCCGCCTGCATCGCCCGCAGCTCCGCGAGTTTTTCTAACGCGGTCGCAATCGAAGCGTTGTAAGGCAACGGATCGATGGAGGCGACGCGTTGCCCCGTTGCGACGCGATCGCCCTCCTCGAGTGTAATGCGCAACAGGCGTCCCTGCACGGGCGCGGAGATCACAAATCGGTCGTGAATGCGCGTTTTCGCTTCTGCCTCGACCGCGGTTTCCACATGACGGCGCCCAACCGAAGTGACTTCGACGATGATGGGACGAGGCCGAAAAAGCAACGCCGCAACGCCGAGCACGACAAGCACGGTAAGAGACCATAATAGTAGGCGCGCGTACTTGCCCAGCCTCATTCGCCTGCCTTCAACGCTTCGACGAGGTCCAAGCTCCTTAACCGCAGGGCCAGCAGCATGGCGGATGTCGACGCGGCCAACAGGGTGAACGCGCCCGCGAAAAGATACGTGCGCGCGCTGGTGACGATCGGAACCCGGTAATATTCGAGTTCGTAGAGCGGCTGCAGCGCGAAATTGAGCGCGTAGCCAAGAGCAAACCCGACCGGAATCGCCAGCAGCGTGAGGATGAGCTGCTCGCCAACCAAGAGAAAGGCCGTTTGGCCGAATCCGTAACCGAGTATTCGCAGCGTACATAACTCGCGAGCGCGCTCGGAGAGAGCGACTCGGCCCGAGTTGTAGACGACGCCGCAGGCGATCACGAACGCGAAACCCAAAATAAATGCGGCCGATATCCCGATCGATTCGGCGAACGAACGGTTGAATTCATCTAAAGCGGCCTTCCTAAAGGATATACCCGACACCATCGGCATCTGCTTCACGGCGCGATCGAACGCGGCCTCGGCCCTTGGGTCCACGCGGACGTAGGCGCCGGATATCGACCGATCCTCTTGCAGCACGCGACCGAGCTGCGAATCTTCCATGTAAACGTTTAGTCCGATGAGTTCGTCGATAACGTGAGCGATTGGAAGGCGTACGATGGGCCGGCGCCCCTCGAGGAACGCGATCGTCAGCCGAGATCCCGCTCGAACGCCGAGGATATCGGCGAGCGCCTTGGTCACCAGGACCCCTCGCTGCGGAGCTTCGAACACCTGCAGATTCCGATCGACGAGCCGGTGGAGTCGCGCTCCCTGGGTAAGCCCGAGAACGGCGACGCGGCGAGATCGATGTTCGTACGATACCCGAGCGAACGCCGCTCGAAAGGGTTCCGACTCGAGCACCCCGGGAAGTCGCCCGATATCGAACCGGGCTCGTGCGCCCAGCGGGCGAACGAAGGCAATTGCGGCGTCTTCGCGGCTCACGCGTTCGAACTGAATGGACATCATTGCGTTTACCGAATCGTAGGTCGACAAGCCCACGACGAGGATCGCAGCCGAGAAAGAGATCGCAACCACGGTAAGGATGGCGGCAAACGGGTTGCGTTCGACGCTGCGCGCGAGCATTCGAAACGAGGCCGAGAACAATCGGGTCAGCCCGAGCCTTTCAAAAAGCGTGGGACGATAGACCGCCGGCGAAGGCGGACGCATTGCTTCGGCCGGCGGCAGCGATACGGCAGACCGCACTGCCCAGAGAGCCCCAACGATCCCCGCGGCTAGGCTAATGCCCGCCGCTAGCAACACCACACCGGGTCTCACTGAAAAGAGCGTTTCCGGAAAACGAAAAAACTTCGTGTAGATAGCGGCAAGCCGCAAACCCAGCCACGAGCCGCCCGCCACCCCGGCGACCGCCCCCAAAGCGACGGTGATCACCGCCGCTTTTACGTAGTGAAGCGCGATCGCCCCATCGTCGTAGCCGAACGCTTTGAGGATGGCGATTTGACTCCGTTGCGTCGCGACGAGGCGCGAAAGCGCCGCATTCGTCAGGAATGCGGCCACCCCCAGGAAGATAAGTGGGATGGCGATGGCTTGCGCGCGTAATTGCACGCAGCTCGTTGCTCACGAATCGGTCCGAAAATTGGTCGGATCTGTCGTAAGCCCCGAGGCTTCCATACGGCGCGAGAATGGCATCGAGCCGTTCGATGACGGCGGCCGCATTCGCCCCGGAACCGAGCTGTACGGCGACGTCGTTGAAGCCGTCGTGCATGTCAAACGCAGCTGCCATGGCCGAGTCGTTCATCCAGACGATGCCGAAATGCCGGCTGTCGGGCCATATGTCCGAACCGCCACGCATCTCGTACACGTACTCGGGAGAGAGGCCAACTCCGACGATGCGCAGGCCGTTGTACCTTCCGTTCAGCACGACGCTGACGGAATCGCCGATCTTGAGATGATTGGCTTGGGCAAATGCCTCACTGACAACGGCCTCCTGTCGCGAATCGGGAGAAGGCAGGCGCCCCGCAAGCACGTAGATCCGATTGAGTGTCGGCTGTGCCCCGTCCGGTATACTGATCAACCGAAGCGTCGCAGGATCTTGGCGCCCGGGAAGATCGGCGATCACGTCCTGGACGACGCGGGTTTGCACGGCGCTGACGAATGGGATCGAAGCGATCTGCGAGGCGACGCTCTGAGGCGCGCGCGTCATCGTCGCGAACACGTCGGCAAAGCGGTAATCGTTGTAGTAGGCGGCTCGCGCCGAATACATGGCGTCGTAGTTGCTCTGCATCGTCACGAAGGCCATGATGCCACAGGCCGCGACGGCGGCGATCGCGACTATCTGGCCCATCCATAGCCGAAGGTCTCTTAGCAGCTTTCGGTCGAGCATGGACGTTACCATTCGATCTCTGCCGCCGCGCGGCGTCTGGCGTTCGCCTCGATGGAGAAAATGGTGCCGCTTCGCATGGTGACGACGCGGTCGGCCATACCTGCGATCGCGGCGTTATGCGTGATGACGACCGTCGTCGTTGCGAACTCGATGTTTGCTCGCGACAGCGCCTCGAGGACGATGCGCCCCGTTGCGGCGTCGAGTGCTCCGGTCGGCTCGTCGCAGAGCAGCACGTCGGGCCGTTTCGCGATGGCTCTGGCTATGGCCACGCGCTGCTGCTCGCCGCCCGATAGCTGGCTCGGAAAATGGTCGACCCGATCCTGCAAGCCGACCAGTCGCAACATTTCGATCGGATCGGCCGCCCGTTCCGCAATCTCGGTAACCAAAGCCACGTTTTCACGGGCCGTCAAGCTTGGGATGAGGTTATAGAACTGAAAAACAAAGCCCACGTGCTCGCGACGAAAGCGCGTGAGCTCGCGTTCGGATGCGCCGGTCAGACGATGATCTCGAAAGCTCACGTCTCCGCCGCTTGGAACGTCGAGTCCCCCAAGAATGTTCAAAAGCGTTGATTTGCCGCTGCCGGACGGACCCAAGACCACGACGAACTCGCCCTCGAAGAGGTCGAGGTTCACGCCTCGCAAAGCGTGAACGATCATCTCGCCGGCGACGTAGTTCTTGGATAAACCGCGCGCGTGGAAGACCGGCGCTCTGGCCTCCACCGGCTGAGGGCGGAGCATGATCTAACCGTAAGGCCACAAGGCGAAGTATTTGAGAAGAACTTATGAAGTGCTGCCCTAGACCAGCCGCGATCGTTGCGAAGCCCGCGACGACGCGGCAATCAACCCCCGCGGAACTAGTCGCCCAGGCCCGTTGCCGGCTTGCGCCGCCATTGCGTGGCGCGATCGAGCTGCGTCCAATACCACGATGGCATAGATCCCGCGATCTTCTTGAACGCGCGCGGTTTCTGATTGTAGTCGAGTGCGTCGCCGGCGGGATCGGCCGCGCGCGCGTCTGCCGCAGCCATCTGCGCGAGCCCGAAGTTGTCTTCCATGTAGCGCACGACGCTCGCGGTCTCGTACTGCGCGTGCGTCACGTAGCCGCGCTTTGCGTACGGCGAGATGACGATCATCGGCACGCGGAAACCCAGGCCGTCGTAATCTTCGAACGGAGGCGCGACCGGATCGAACCAGCCGCCCCAGTCGTCCCACATGAGGAAGATCGCGGTCGAGTTCCAATACGGGCTGGTGCCGATCGCGTTGACGACGCTGGCCACCCAAGCGGGGCCTTTGCTCGCGCTCATGCCGCCGTGGTCGGACGTTCCGTACGTGGGCGTGATCCAGGTGATGCCCGCGAGCGTTCCGCCGGCGATGTCGGTGAGGAACTGCGAAGGCGGGTTGACGACGTCGGCGTTCCAATCCGGGCCGTCGAAGATCGGCTTGACCGCCTGATACGACGACCACAGGCCGCCGTCACCGTAGATGTTGCCGGCGTAGAAGCGCCAGCTCACGCCTGCGGCGTCGGCCTCCGAACCGATCGACGGATTGTCGAAACAGGTAACGACGCGCGAGCCGGCGGTGCGCCGCGCGGTCAAGCGGGGAACGGTGTCGTTGCTTCCGCCCTCGCATCCCCACGGGCCGGCCGGGCCGTTGACGGTATGGCTCGCGTAGGCCGCCACCGCGTACTGATGCGCGACGAAGCTCGCGTCGATGTTCGACGAAAACATGCCGTCGGCCAGAACGTACTGCCGCGCCATGTCCCAATACGGGCGAATCTCACTGCGCGGAACGTACGCGTAGGGGGCGTTGGGCGGAACGTGCAGCGTCGTCTGCTCGTTGTTCCAGCCGTCCATCTTGCACTGCGTGCCGGGCAGTTTTCCCGTGCCGTCGCAGGCGGCGAAGAAATCGGTGTCGGCGTGATCTATGTCCCATTCGGTTGCAAGATCGATCGGCTGCAGCGAGATCTTGTTGCCCTTGGTGTCGTAGCCGTAGCCTTGCGTCGTCGCGCCGGGATAGCCGAGGAAGAGGTTGTTGAACGAGCGGTTCTCTTGAATGATGAAGACGACGTGCTGGATCGGGCTCGACCCCGTGCGGTGCCCCGCTTGCGGCGTTACGCCGGAGGACGTCGAGACGGAGCCGCCCGCGGAGCACGCCGCAAGCGCGAGCGCCGCGGCGAGGGCCGGTAAAATGGCGAGGAGGCGGTGCGACCGCACCGCCTCCTGCGTTGACCTCATGGTACCGAGGACGGCGTCGTTAGAAGGCGCCGATGCCGTTGGGCGTTCCCCAACCCGTCGGGCCGGCGTAGACGCCGAACTGATTGGTTCCGGCGGTGCAGAGGTAGCTGCCCGACAGGCTCGGCGGGCAGTGGTCGTTGCCGGAGGTGATCACGTGGAGGTCCTTCTTGCGCGCCTTGGCCTTGAGCTTCCAGAAATGCTCCGGGACCGAGGCGAGCTTCGTGGCGTTTCCGGCCAGGCCGAAGACGCCGCCGAGGAGGGGCGACGAGACGCTCGTCCCGCCGATGACGATCCAGCCGCCATACCCGTAGGTGTCGTACTCCGAGACGCCCTGGGCGACCGCGGAGACTTCGTTACCGGTACGCTTGTTGCAGCCGGGGTCTTTCTGCCACGAGGGCTTGCTGACGACCGAACATCCGCCGCCGCTGCTGGGCCACACGTACTCGCTGTACTTCGAACCGCTCAGCGAAAGGATCGTGCCGCCAACCGAAACGACGTTGGTGTAGTCGGCCGGGTCCTGCATGCCGTAGCCGCCGTCGCCGGAGCTCGCGAGATAGACCACGCCCGGCGTGTCGAAGTCGCCGTGCGTCGAGCTGCCGCCGCCGCCGCCCCAGCTGTTGCTGACGACGTGCGCGCCGAGCGCGACCGCTTCTGCTTCGGCGGCGTAGAGGTCGCCGGTGCTGTTGCTGTTGGCTTCGATGAGGATGATGTCGCATTGCGGACAGGCGGCCGAGGCCATGTCTACGTCGAGATCGATCTCGACGCCCCAGCCCTTGTTACCCTGCGGGTAGCCGCTCTGCTGGCCCTTCTGGTTGTACTTGGTGAAGTGGCCGCTCGGGAGGTTGTTCGTCGAGCGGTACTGCGCGAGGTCGGAAGTGACGTTGGGGTTGTCGTAAGCGTCTACGATGGCCACGACCTGGCCCGATCCCTTGGAGATCGGCAGATTGTAGGCCGCTTCGAGACTGGCCGCCGACCAGCCCGGAACGTTGGGGTTAATCGTGCTGGACTCAATCAGAGCGTCGCACTGCATGAGGCCGTGGCGGCGATCGCCGGGGCAAGCCGCGGTGCCGCGCATCTCGTGCATCGCGGGGGACAATACCGCTTGGCTGCCGGTCTGACCCATCGCCGCCGGCAGACTGGATGAGCCGCCGCCCGCGTTGCACGCGGTGATGGCGAGTGCCGCGATAAGCGGCGCCACTAGTTTCGTGGGTCGGTTCACAATAGCTCCTTCTTGCTTTCTCTAAATCTCTTCTGGGGAGGATTTGTCAGTTAGGTTTGGCTGGGAAGCTTACCTGTCGGAGGAACGCACCTGCGGCCCCGGGAGTTCCCTCCGGGCCCGCAGTATAGCAGGCGCCATGGGTATCGGGCGGCGCTCCCTGCGGCGCGCGGCGGCGTTCGCCGCGCTCCTCGCGCTGGGCGCCTGTTCGGGCGGCTCCGGGACGTCGATGCCGCCCGGCGGCCCCCCGGGCCCCGTTAATAAGACCGGCGCCGGCAAGATCGAGCACGTGATCTATATCGTCCAGGAGAACCGCTCGTTCAACGACCTCTTCCAGGGTTACCCGGGCGCATACACGGTCGCGGCCGGCAAGGGCTCCAAGGGCGAGACCATCGCGCTCGCGCCGGTGAGCTTGGCCTATCAGTACGTGATCGACCACTCCTCGGTGGCGATGTTCGCGGCGTGCAACGGAACCGGCAAGCTGCCCGGGACGAAGTGCCGCATGAACGGCTTCGACAAGGAATGG
Source organism: Vulcanimicrobiota bacterium (assembly GCA_963790985.1). Classification (GTDB taxonomy): domain Bacteria; phylum Vulcanimicrobiota; class Vulcanimicrobiia; order Vulcanimicrobiales; family Vulcanimicrobiaceae; genus Cybelea. Next base: position 30,498 of record CAWBQB010000001.1, on the reverse strand, counting down.
TTCAACGGCGGCCCGCCGGGCGTGAAGCACCCGCAGTACGCCTACGTGCCGCACGAGGAGTCGAAGCCGTACTTCGACATGGCGCGCGAGTGGGTGCTCTCCGACCGGACGTTCCAGTCGCAGCTCGACGAGAGCTTCGTCGCGCACCAGTACGTGATCGCCGCGCAGGCGCAGTCGAGCGTTGATCTGCCGTACGGGCCGTGGGGCTGCGAGCCGGGGCCGAGCGACTACGTTCTCACGATCACCGCCCAGCGCACGTACGGCAACGGCCAGCTTCCGTGCTTCGATTACACGACGCTCGCCGACGAGCTCGACGGCGCGCGGCTCTCGTGGCGCTTCTACTCGAGCCAATACAACACGCCGTCGAGCGGATTCGGCGCCGTATGGTCGAGCTTCCAGGCGGTCAACCACATCTACAACGGCCCGGATTGGGCCAACGTCATCTGGCCGCAGAAGCGCTTCCTCACCGACGTCGCCAAAGGAAAGCTCGCAAGCTTCACCTGGATCACGCCGGTCTGCGACGATTCCGATCACACCAACTGCGGCGGCGGTTACGGGCCGTCGTGGGTTGCGGCGCTCGTCAACGCGGTCGGCAAGAGCAAGTTCTGGAACACGACGGCGATCTTCGTGCAGTGGGACGACTGGGGCGGCCTCTACGATCCGGTGCCGCCGCCGTATAAAGATTACGACGGCCTCGGTTTCCGCGTGCCGCTGCTCGTGATCTCGCCGTACGCCAAGCACGGCTACGTCTCGCACGTGCAGTACGAGACCGCGAGCGTCCTGCGCTTCGCGGAGGATCTCTACGGCTTGGGGCAGCTCGCCGCGGCGGACGCGCGCGCGGCGTCGCCGGCACTCGACTGCTTCGATTTCTCGCAGAAGCCGCGCGCCTTCGTGCCGATCAAGGCGCCGAAGGGCGCTCGGTTCTTCCTGCAGCAGCGCAACGACTACCGCATACCGGATTACGAATAGCAAGAGGCGGGCGCTTTCGCGCCCGCCTCCGTCATGCGTTTACGAAACGCGAGGTTTTCTAGTACGCTCCGATGCCGTTGGGCGTTCCCCAACCGGTCGGGCCGTCGTAGCCCTTCATCGCGGTGCAGAGGTAGCTTCCGCCACAGGAGCCGTCGGCGCCCGTGGTGATGTCGTGGAAGGCGTGCTTTTTCTTCTTCTTGGAGAGCTGGTACATCTGCTGGGCGGCGTTCCTGCTGCTCGCGTTGCCCGCAAGGCCGAAGACCGCTGCGTTGATCGGCGACGCGACGCTCGTGCCGCTAACCGTGAACCAGCCGCTCTCGCCGTACGTGTCGTACTCGGCGACGCTCTGTGCGACGGCCGATACGTCCGCGTCCGTGCGGTAGCTGCAGCCGGTGTCGTGCTGCCACGACGGCTTGGTTACGCCCGTCGCGCAACCCGAGCCCGCGCTGCTCCACGTGGTTTCGCTGTAGGTCGAGCCGCTCTTCGAGAGAACCGTGCCGCCGACGGCGACGACGCTGGCCAGAGCCTCCGGCGCGCCGTTGTTGTTGTAGCCGGCATCGCCCGACGCTGCGAGATACTCGACGCCCGGGGTGTCGAAGTACGAGCTGCTCACGCAGCTGACCGAACCGTAGCAGATCCAGCTGTTGCTGATGATGTGCGCGCCGAGCGTCACCGCTTCGGCTTCGGCGGTCTGGAGATCGTTCGAGTCGGCCCCATTGGCCTCGATGAGATAGATCGTGCAGAGCGGGCACATGGCCGAAACCATCTGAACGTCGAGGTCGATCTCGACGCCCCAGCCGGTCGAGCCGCTGGGATAGTTGCTCTGCTGGCCCGTCTGGTTATACTTCTTGAAGTTCGCCGTTCCGAGACCGAAATTCGTGCGGTACTGCGCGAGGTCGGAGGCGACGTTCGGATTGTCGTACGCGTCAACGATCGCGACGATCTGTCCCGTGCCCTTCGTTATGGGCGCGTTGTAGCGTGTCTGCAGGTCGATCGGCGCCCAACCGGGGACGGCCGGGCCTGCGCCCTGCTTCTGGCTGTTCTTGTCGATCAGCGCGAGACACGTCGGCTTGCCGACGATCTGCGGGCAGGCCGGCGAGGCAAGGCCTTTGGCGACCATGTCGGGCACGACCGAGTGCGCCTGGGAGACGACGGATTGGCCGGACGATCCCGGCATGGTGGACGAACCGCCGGCGTTACACCCGGCGATCGCGAGAGCCGCTAACAGCGGCACCGCGAATTTGATGGTTCCGTTCACAAATGCTCCTTCTTGCATGCAAAAAATCTGGGGAGACGGTTCACTTAGGTCCGCCGAGCCCTCGCACCTTTGTCGTAAAGGCGCCTAGCGACCACGGTCCTTTTAATCGTCTCCGATGATGCCCGGGGGCTTGCCTTGCTTGGCCGCGGCGCGGTCGGGCCGCATCCAGTACGCGCGGGACTTGGAGCCCGGGATCTTCTTGAACGGGCGCGGCTTCTGGCCGAAATCGAGGGTGTCGGCGGCCGGGTCGGCGGCGCGCGCGTCGGCCGCGGCGAGCGGGTTGAGACCGAACGTGTCTTCGATGAACTTGTCCACGCCCGCCGTCTCGTAGAGGACGTGCGAGACGTAGTTGCGCTTTGCGTAGGGCGAGACGACGATCAGCGGCACGCGGAAACCGTAGCCGTCGTAGTCAACCGTGGTGGGCCCGGCCGGATCGAACCAGCCGCCCCAGTCGTCCCACATGATGAAGATCGCCGTCGAGTCCCAGTACTTGCTCGTGCCGATGGCGTTGACGACGCTGGCAACCCACGCCGGGCCGCCGCTCGCGTTGAGCCCCGCATGGTCGGAGTTTTCGTACGTCGGCGTGATCCACGTGATGCCGGCGAGCGTGCCTGCCGCGACGTCGGTAAGGAACTGTGCGGGCGGGTTGATCACGTCGGCGTTCCAATCCGGTCCCCGGAAGATCGGCTTGAGCGCCTGGTACGCCGACCAGATGCCGCCGTCGCCGTAGAGGCTTCCGGTGTAGAAGCGCCAGCTCACGCCCGCGGCGTCGGCTTCCGACGCGATGCTCGGATTGTTGAAGCAGACGGGGACCCTGCGGCCGTACGTGCGCTGCGCGGTCAACGTCGGGATCGTGTCGCCCTTGCCGCCTTCGCATCCCCACGCGGAGTTCGGCCCGTCCACGGTGTGGCTCGCATACGCCGCAACCATGTACTGATGCGCGACGAAGCTGCCGTCCAGGTTCGATTGGAACAGGTTGTCGGCGAGCACGTACTGCCGCGCCATCTCCCAGTACGGCTTCGTCTCGCTGCGCGGGACGTACGCATACGCGAAGTTCTTCGGCGCGCCGAGACCGGCCAGCTCGTTGTTCCAGCCGTCCATCTTGCAGTTCGAGCCCGGCAGCGAACCCGTTCCGTCGCAATCTTCGAAGAACGACGTCGAGGAATGGTCTATGTCCCAGCCGGTTGCCAAGCTAATCGGCTGAAGCGAGATCTTGTTGCCGTTCGTGTCGTAGCCGTAGTTCTGCGTCGTCGCGTTGGGATAGCCCATGAACAGGTTGTTGAACGAGCGGTTCTCTTGGATGATGAAGACGACGTGCTGGATTGGGCTGCCGGTCGCACGGCGCAGCGCGTGCGGCAACGCGCCGGGCGCGTTCGACGGCGCGCCGCCTGCCGAGCAAGCCGACAGTGCGAGCGCCAGAGCGAGCGGCGGCGCGAGTTTCACGAACCTCACGTTACCTGCGCGCCGGGAGGCTACCTTCCGTTGGAAGGTATCGCGCGCGGCCCATCGCAAATGCAACGCGTCATCGTGAAGTGGTTTTTAGGCTGCGTCGCCGCCGCCGCGATCGTCGCGCAGACGGGTTGTGCCCGCTACGTGCCCGCGCTCCCGGCCGTGCAAAGCGACCAAGCCCTTGCGTATCTCTCGGCGACGGGCGCGGGCAAGATTCAGCACGTCGTGTACGTCGTGCAGGAGAATCGTTCGTTCAACGACCTGTTCATGGGTTATCCCAATGCAACCACGCAAGACTACGGCTACGAATCGACCGGCAAGAAGATCGCGCTGCAGCCGATCCCCTTGAGCCTCTCGTACGAGATGGACCACTCGGCCGACGCGATGTTCGCCGCCTGCAACGGCACCGGAAACCTTCCGGGAACGAAGTGCCGCATGAACGGATTCGATCGCGAGCGCCTCTACGACGGCCCGCGCGACGGTCAGTACGCCTACGTCCCGCGCAAGGACACCAAGCCGTATTGGGAGATGGCGCAGCAGTACGTGCTCGCCGACCGGATGTTCGCCTCGCAGATCGACGAGAGTTTCGTCGCGCATCAGTACGTCATCGCGGCGCAGGCGCATGCGAGCGTGAACGTGCCCAGCTACTACTGGGGCTGCCCCGGAAACGCGCAAAACGAGGTCTCGACGCTCACGTCGCAGCGCACCTACGGCGCCCCGCAGCGCCCGTGCTTCAACTACCGCACGCTCGGCGACGAGCTCGACGATGCCGGCCTGCCCTGGCGCTTCTACACGAGCAAGTACAACCGCCCCATCGGCGGGTTCTGGTCGGCCTACCAGGCGGTGCGTCACATCTACCGCGGGCCCGACTGGAAGAAAGACGTCATTACGCCGCAGAAGCGCTTCCTCACCGACGTCGCCGCCGGAAAACTCGCGGCCTTCACGTGGGTCACGCCGCTCTGCCAAGACTCCGATCATACCGCCTGCGGCGGCGGCTTCGGCCCGTCGTGGGTTACGAGCGTCGTCAACGCGGTCGGCGAGAGCAAGTTCTGGAACACGACGGCGATCTTCGTGCAGTGGGACGACTGGGGCGGCCTCTACGATCCCGATCGCACCGGCGTATAAGGGCTACGACGGCGTGGGCTTTCGCGTCCCGCTGATCGTCATCTCACCCTACGCCAAGCGCAACTACGTCTCGCACGTGCACTACGAGACGGCGAGCGTGCTGCGCTTTGCCGAGGATCTGTTCGGCCTCGCTCGGCTCGCCGCGGCCGACGCCCGCGCAACCTCGCCGGCAGGCGATGCGTTCGACTTCTCGCAGAAGCCGCGCAAGTTCGTGCCCATTACGGCGCCGCAAGGCCCGGCGTTCTTCCTCAACCAGGCCAACGACGGCCGCATGCCCGACGAGCAGTAACGGCGGCTCGCGCCGCTACTGCGGGTCGCCGAACGAGATCGCCGCGCGGTGCGTTTGGAAGTACTTCGCGGAGTACTTCGACGGAATCGGCGTGAAGCTGCGCGGCTGCTGCGTGTAGTCGAAGACGTCGCCGATGCTCGTCGCGCGGACGTCGGTCGTTCCGAGCGAGGCCAGCCCGAAGTTCTGCTCGACGTATTTAAGGATGCTGCCGAACTCGTACTGCGTGTGCGAGATGTAGCCGCCCTTCGATCCGCCGGTCTTGGCGTACGCCGAGACGACGAGCAGCGGCACGCGGAAGCCTAAGCCGCCCTCGTTGTTGTTGAACTGATGCGGAACGGCGTTGTCGTAGAAGCCGCCCCAGTCGTCCCAGACGATGACGACCGCCGTCGAGTCCCAGTACGAGCTCTGCCCGACGGCGTTGACGACGCTCGCCACCCACGACGGCCCGTTATCCACCTTGCCGTCGCCGGGATGGTCGGAGTTGGCGTCTGCGGGGATCACCCACGAGACCGCAGGCAGCGTGCCGCCGGAGATGTCGCTGAAGATGTTCGTTTCGGGTAGCGAGACGTTCGTGTTCCACTCCGAGCCGTAGCGCACGGGATAGATGGCGTCGAACGCGTTGAGCAGGCCGCCCGAGCAATCGGTGCAGCCGCCGCTGCCGCTGCACTGGCGCGCCGAGAAGCACGGCGCGTAGTACTTCCAGCTCACGCCCTTTGCGTCGAGCACGTCGCGCATCGTCGTGTACGACGTGCCCGAGCCCGGGAACTTGTTCGTGCACGGGAACGGCCCGGCTTTGCTCTGGAACTGTCCCGACGACGTGATGAGCGACGTGACCGTGTTCGGCGATGCGTCGCAGCCCCACGGCATGCCCGTCGGATTGTCGATCAGGCTGTGAGAGGAATCGATTGCGGTGTCGCCGCGGATGAGATCCTGGTGCGCGGTGAAACTGCCGCTGCCTTGCGTCTGGAACATCGCGTCGCCCAGCACGTACTCCTGCGCGATGTCCCAATAGGGCTGGATCTGCGATACGGTGACGTACTGGTAGGCGAGCGTCCCGACCGGCCCGCTGCCGGTCGGGCAGATGCCCTTGTCCACGAGATTGAACCCGTCCATCTTACCGCCGTCGTAGGACGTCACGAACGCCTTATGGCAGTGCTGGATGTCGGTGGACATGACCAGCGAGTGCGCGGTGAGCGTCGTCCACTGGTCCACGTACTTGCTGCCCTGCTTGACCTTGCGGTATCCCTTGGTCGCGCCGTGAGCGCCGGGAAAATGCGCGAAGAAATCGTCGAAGCTGCGGTTCTCCTGCACGACGATGACGACGTGCTGGATCGGGCTGGACGAAGCCGGATGCTTGCCGTTGGGCAGCATCGAGGCGGAACGGCCGCCGAAGGACGACGCGCCGCCGCAGGCCGTCAAGGCGAGGCTCGCGGCGATCGCGGCGATCCAGGTGTGCGTAGCGATGTGCTTCAAGGCGTTCTCTCCGTTTCTATTCGGTGTCGGGCGGCAAGCCCGACGGCTTCTGATGCAGGAAAAACTCCTTCGAATGCTGCGACGGGATCGAGATAAACTGGCGCGGCGACTGGTTGAAGTTGAAGGCGTTGCCGATGCTCGTGCTCGTCGAGTCGGTCGTTCCGAGCCGGCCGAGGGCGAACGTGTCTTCTATGAAGCGCAGGATGCTGCCGTACTCGTAGACCGTGTGCGTGATCTCGCCTTGCGGCACGTACGGCGACACGACGAGCATCGGAACGCGGAATCCGGGGCCGCCCTGCTTGTCGAGTTTCGGCGGCTTCACCGGATCGTAGAAGCCTCCCCAGTCGTCCCACACGATGACGATCGCCGTCGAGTTCCAGTATTGGCTCTGGCCGATCGCATTGACGACGCTTGCGACCCACGAGGGGCCGGTGTCCGACGAGTAGGCGGGATGGTCGGAGTTATAGCCGTCGGGGATCACCCACGACATCGCGGGCAGCGCGCCGTTGGAGATGTCGGTGAAGATGCTCGTCTCGGGCTGCGAGATGTGCGCGTTCCACTCGCTCTGATTGCCGTAGACCGACGATATGGATAAGAACGCGTTCCAGATGCCGCCGGTGTTGCCTTGCCACGCCGGGGTGTAATACTTCCACGACACGCCGGCGTTGTCGAGCAGCACTTGCAGCGTTTTGTAGGTGAAGCACGGGAACGGGCCTTGGTTCGGCAGGTACTTCAGGCTCGTCGTGATGAGCGACGTGACGGTGCCGCTGGGCGCGGGGCATCCCCAGGGCTGGCCGGTCGGGTCGTCAATGATGCTCTGCGACGAGTTGATGTCGGTCGCGCCGCGGATGAGATCTTGGTGCGCGGTGTAGCTCCCGCTGCCTTGCGTCGGGAACATCTTGTCGCCGATGGCGTACGTTTGCGCGATGAACCAGTACGGCGCGATCTGAGCGGGGTTGACGTACTGGTACGGCGCCTTGCCTTCGGGTTTCCCCGTCGCCTGGTACTTGATCAGATTGAACGCATCCATGTTTCCGGCGCGGTAGGCGGTGTGGTACGCGGGATACGTGTGGCGCAGGTTGCTCTTGTCCAAGAGGCTCGTCTCGGTGAGCGCGATCGAGACCGTCTTGCCCGCGACGCGCTCCTTTCCGGTCGTCGTGCCCGTCGTGCCGGGGTACGTCGCGAAAAGATTGTTGAACGTGCGGTTCTCCTGCACGAGCAAGACGACGTGCTTGATCGGCGAACTCGCCGTTCCCGGGTTCATCTGCGTCGGGATCGTGCCCGTCGCCGGCGGCGACCCGCCGGTGCAGGCGGTCAAGGCGAAGGCGGCGGCGGAGATCCAGAGGAAGGGCGCTCGAGTCTTCACGGCGTGCTCCGTTCTATTGCATGTCGGGCGGCATGCCCGACGGTGATTGGCTAAGGAAGTAATCGCGCGTGTATTTTGAGCCGATGTGTTTGAACGTTCGCGGCGGCATGTTGAAATCGAAGGCGTTGCCGATGCTCGTCGAGGTTGCGTCGCTGGTGCCGAGCGAGCCCAGGCCCCACGTCTCTTCGACGAACTTCAGGATGCTGCCGAACTGGTAGACCGTGTGCTCGACGTGCGGCTTGACGTACGGCGAGACCACGAGCATCGGCACCCGAAAACCCGGGCCGCCTTCCCAGTTGCGCGGACGCGGCGGAGCGACGTGGTCGTAGTACCCGCCCCAGTCGTCCCAGAGCACGACGATCGCCGTCGAGTCCCAGTACGGGCTCTCGCCGATCGCGTTGACGATCGAGGCGACCCACGAGGGGCCCGTGTCGCCGGGCGGCCCGCCCTGACGGCACGGCGGATGCTTCGTCACCCCCGGATGATCGGAGTTGAGCGAATCGGGCGTTATCCACGAAACCGCCGGCAGCGTGTGCTTGGAGACATCTTTAAAGAAAACGAGATTGCCCTGGGTAACGTTCCTTCGCCACTCCGGGCTGTAGCGGACGGCTTTGACGGCGTCGAAGGCGCTCCAGATCCCGGCCGTGTCGCCGTGGAAACAGCCGCTCTCCTTTTGGACGGGCATGGCGTAGAACTTCCACGAGACGCCCTTGGCGTCGAGCAGGTCGCGCATCGTCGCGTACGAGAGGCACGGAAACGGGCCGCCGTACCGGTAGACCTTTCCGGTGCTCTTCTTGATGATCGCCGTGCGCACGGGCGGGTTGGCGTCGCAGCCCCACGGGAAGAACGTCGGCGTGTCGATCAGCGCTTCGTTCGACGTGATGTCGGTGCCGCCGGCGATGAGGTCTTGGTGCGCGGTGAAGCTCCCGCTGCCTTGGGTTTGAAAGGTGTGGTCGGCGAGCACGTACTGCTTGGCGATGTCCCAGTACGGCTGGATCTGGCTCGGGTTGACGTACTGGTACAGGTACGTGCACGCGGGCGGCCCGCCGCCTCCCGCGCCTAGGCTCATGAGGTCGAAGCCGTCCATCGCGCCGCCGCGGTACGACGTCTCGAATGCGGCGTGATTGTGGTTGACGTCGGAGCCGTTGCCGACCAGCGAGACTTCCTGCAGCGGGATGCTCGTCGCCTTGGTTATCGGATGCTTGCAGGCATCGGCGATCGAGGGCGGCATCGCGGCGGCTTTGCCTGTTTTCGTGCCGTCGGCGCCCGGAAACGTCGCGAAGAAGTTGTCGAAGCTGCGATTCTCTTGGATCACGATCACGACGTGCTCGATCTTCGCCTTGCCGGCGGCCGCTTCGCGCTGCGCGAACGGAAGCGCCGGCGGCGCGCCGCGCGAACCGCCGCAGGCCACGCCTCCGGCGATCGTTGCCAGAAGCAGCAGCGCCCGTGCCGCCGCGCGGGTGTGCGTGGGCATCGCCGCCTTATTGCGAGTCGGGCGATACGCCCGAAGGCGTCTGTTTGAGGAAGAACGCTTGCGAGTACTTCGTAGCGAGCGGTTTGAACGGTCGCGGCTTTTGGGCCGTGAAGATGTTGCCGATGCTCGTCGCGCGCGAATCGGTCGTATGCAGCGAGCCGAGTCCCCAGTTGTCCTCGATGAACCGCAGGATGCTGCCGTACTCGTACTGCGTGTGCTCGACGTGCGCCGCGACGTAGGGCGACACGACCAGCATCGGAACGCGGAAGCCCAAGCCGCCGAGGTTGTCTATGAACGCGGGCGAGTCGTGGTCGTAGAAGCCGCCCCAGTCGTCCCAGAGGATCACGATTGCGCTGGAGTTCCAGTACTTGCTCTTGCCGACCGCGTTGACGATCGAAGCGACCCACGACGGACCGGTGTCCACCAGCTTGCCGTTGACCCGTTCCTGCGGGTGGTCGGAGTTCTGCGCGTCGGGCGTGATCCACGAGACCGCCGGCAGCGCGCCGTTCGTGATGTCCTTGAATATCTGCAGGTTGGACTTGGTTACGTTGGTGCCCCACTCTTTGCTGTAGCGCACCGCCTGGATCGCGTCGAAGGCGCTCCAGATGCCCGGCGTGTCGCCGTGCTGCGGGCCGTTGGGCGGCTGCACCGCCATCGCGTAGTACTTCCACGAAACGCCCGCCGCGTCGAGCAGATCGCGCATCGTGTAGTAGGTGAAGCAGGGATGCGGCCCCTGATCGTTGCGGTACTTCAGGCTCGTCGTGATGAGCGACGTCACCGTGCTCTTGAGCGCGTCGCAGCCCCACGGAAACCACGTCGGGTTGTCTATGACGCTGTCGGTGGAGTCAATCTGCGTTCCGCCGGCGATGAGATCCTGATGCGCGGTGAACGTGCCGCTGCCTTGCGTTTGGAACATGCGATCGGCCAGGACGTATTGCGTCGCCATGTCCCAGTAGGGCTTGATCTGCGTCGGGTCCACGTACTGGTACGGGTACGTGCACGCGGGCGAACCCGAGCCGTCGGGGCCGAAGCCGGTAAGATCGAAGCCGTCCATCTTGCCGCCGTCCAGGTCGGTCTGATAGCCGTTCCAGACGTGGTTGAGATCGTTGCCCTCGCCGAAATTGTTCTTGAACCCCGCGCCCACGAGCGTGACCTTCGTAAGCGGAATGGACGTGGCTTTCGGCACGGGAGAGGGGCAGCTCTGCTGCATCGAGGGCGACATCGCGGCGGCCTTGCCGGTCGTCGTGCCGTCGGCTCCGGGGAACGTCGAGAAAAGATTGTCGAAGCTGCGGTTCTCTTGGATGACGATGATGATGTGCTGGATCGCGGCGGTGGTCTTCTTGCCGCCTGCCGGGCCGACCGGCAGCGCGCCGGAGGCTCCGGCGCCGGGGCCGCCCGCACAGGCCGCAATCGCGAAGCCTGCGAGCAGGAGCACCGCCCAGATGCGCGCCTTCACGTTGCCATCCGCGACACGAGCGCCGGAACGTCGTAGCCGAAATTGCTTGCGACGCCGGAAGTGGCGGAGACGATCGCATCGAGCTGTGCGCTGTCGAACTGCGGTTTGTAATAGTCGGGGAGCGAAAGTTTTTCCACGTACGTAGCCTTTGCTGCAGCGAAGGGTGCGGGCGCGAGCCCAGTATGCTCCAGGATCTTGTCGATCGTTGTAGCCGAGTCGCCGCAAAGGTCTTCGTAGCGCACCAGGCAGACCTGGCGCGCGAGGTCGGGATCGTCTTGGAGTTGTTTGGCCACGAAACCGTACACGTACGCCCAGTAGCGCGCGCGCGATTCGGCGGTGCGCCCTTCGTTGAAGAGCCGGCGAATCTCGTGCAGCTCTTCGGGGCGGCCGACGTTGGCCATCACTTGGTTGGGCCCGAACTCGTGGTGTCCGGTGAGTTCGATGATTTCGATCTGGCGCGGATCGTCGCGCTCGATCTCGGCCCAAATGCGGTCTTGCTTGATCATCGAGGCGATGTGGTCGATCGGATTGCGCACGTACAGGAGGAATCGCGCGTCCGGGAACATCTTGCGCAGGTACTGCATCCGCACGACGCACATGATCGCCTTGCTCACGTAGCGCGAACGGCCGCGCACGAGCGCGAGCTTGAGCAAATGCTCCCGGTAGAAGCGCTCGAACCCAGGGCTCGAAATCGAACCGTCGAGCACGCTCAGGTGCGATTCGTCGTGGATGAAGGGGAAGAAGTGCTCCCAGAGGATCTCTTCGCCCATCTCGGCGCTGTCGCGCGTTACCTGGATGCGGTCGCGATGGATGCGCGGGACGGGCTTGCGCATCGCGTCCACCGGAATGCGCGGAAAGACTTGGTTCCACACCCACGGCATGTAGGGCATGAGAAAGTCCGCGTACTTGTGCGTGGCGACGTCGGGGTGCTCGCTGAGCATCTGCAGGCTGATCGTCGTCCCGGCGCGGGGCAGGCCGCAGATGTACACCGGCCGGTCGACCGACAAGGGCGCGATTCGCCGCGCCAGCATGCGCGACTCGACGTTGCCGAGCGAGACGAAAAGCGGAGCCGCCGCGTGGACTCCGCGCACGCTCCAATAGAAGGCGCTGGGCACGGAGAACTTACGCGGCGTCGAAGTTTCGGCAGCTGACATGCGGTTACACCTTCTCGAAGAGAGCGCCTATTACCGTAAGACCGGGGCCGAACGCCATGCTGAGCACCTTCGCGCCGGTGGGAATCTCGGGCGACTCGACGACCGCCTGCCAGATGTGCGGCGCCGTTGCGGAGGCCATGTTTCCATGCTCGTAGAGTATCTTGCGGCTGAGAGCGATCTGCGACTCCTCGATGCCCAGCTTCGTGCGAATCTGGTTGAGAATCGCCGGCCCTCCGGGATGGATCGCGAAGAACATGTTCGCCTTCTCGCGGGCGAAGTCGATACCGACTTCGGCACAGATGGTCTCTACGAAGCCTTCGATCGAGTCGCGGATGAGGAACGGCACGCGCTTGGAGAGCGACATGTCGAACTGCAGCGGCCCGGGGCGAAGCGTCATCTCCGGCAGCGAATCGGGAAGAATCTGCTCTTCGATCGCAAGGACTTTCAAACCGTTGCGCTCGCCCTTTTCGAACTCGCGCTCGGGGTAGGCGGCGTACTTGATGAAGCCGTCGGCGAAGAGCGTCGAGCTTACGAAGTTGTCGGCGGCCTCGCCGAGCAGATCGAAGTGGAGCGAGAGGAACTCGGTGTGCACCAGATCCACGCGCCGCTTGGCGCGCGGAAGCGAGACGTACGACGAGCCCACGAGGCCCAGCGCCGTGCGGATGGCCGGGAACGCGCCGTAGCATCCCATGTGATACGAGTGCGTCACGCCGGTCTGCAGCCAGCCGCGCTTGGAGAGGAACATCTGCACCGGGCTCGGCGAGACGTAGCCCGAGCAGCTCACGTGGACGATGTCGTCGGGCGGCGCGTCGCTGTTGGCATAGACGCGTTCGAAAACGTCGCAGGCGATCTCTTCGAACAGGCTCATGCGCTCGTCGAGCTGCTCGCCCGTCGGATTGCGCAGGTCGCCGAAGCGCCGGATCGCTTCCGACGGATTGTCGGGGTCGTGCGTGACGAAGCGCGAGGTGAGCACGCTGACCTGGCGCTGCGAGATGTGCTCAGAAGAGGCGCCGTAGCGCGCCATGCGCTCGCGCATCGCGACGCCGATTTTCTCGCGTTCCTCGGGCGACTCGATGCCGCGGGACGCGCACTGAGCCAGCGTCATGAAATGCGCCTGGATGACCTTCAGCTCGTCTTGCGCGCGCTCGGGCGTGACGGAGATCCTCTCGAAATCCGAGAGGATGACGGGGACCGTCAGGGCGCGCGGCGTCGCGGCGATGGTGCCTGCGGCAACCGCCGAGCGCGCCGAATCAGAGGGATTCTTTAGCGTATGCATCTCGAGTCGCTCACGCACTTCGCTGCCCGCGGCGTGCTTTCATCCATATAATCCTGGTCAACTTTCGTCGGTGTAATCACGGTTATCTTTTTACTCGTCGTCAACGGCATGGCCGGAGGGGTGCGCGCGCAGGAAGTACGACTTCGCATACTTCGTGCCGATCGGCTGGAACGCGCGCGGCGATTGGTTGAAATCGAAGAAGTCCTTGGTGAAGTCCGGCGAGGTCGCGTCGGTCGTTCCCAGCCTTCCCAAGCTCCAGTTGTCTTCGACGAAGCGCACGATGCTGCCGAACTCGTACTCCGCGTGCGAAACGTAGCCGGCCTTCGCGTACGGCGACACGACGATCATCGGAACGCGGAAACCCAGGCCGCCGGAGCGCCGTTTCCCCGGCGGTGCGACGTGGTCGTACCAGCCGCCCCAATCGTCCCAGACGATGACGATCGCGGTCGTGTCCCACGCGGGGCTCTCGCCGATCGCGTTGACGACTTGCGCGACCCACGACGGTCCGGTGTCGGTGCCGTTGCCGGGATGATCGGAGTTCGCATAGTCTGGTATTACCCAAGAAACGGCCGGAAGCGAGTCGCGCGAGATATCGGTAAAGACTTTCGTTTCGGGAGAGGCTTGATTCGTGTTCCACTCCGGGCCGTTGCGCACCGCGGAGATCGCGTCGAACGCGTTCCAAAGATTGCCGCCGAAACTCTGTCCGACGACCGGCGCGTAGTAGCGCCACGGGAGCTGTTGGGCGTCGAGCAGATCGCGCAGGGTGCCGTAGCCCAAGCACGGGCGCGGACCCTGCGAGCCCAGGTATTGATTGCTCGTCGTGATGAGCGACGTTACGGTGCCGGCGGGCGCGTCGCAGCCCCACGGTTTGCCGGTAGGAAAATCTATGATGCTTTCCGTCGAGTTTATCTCGGTGCCGCCGCGGATCAAATCCTGATGCGCGGTGAAGCTGCCGCTGCCGTCGGTCTGAAAGGTATGGTCGGAGAGCACGTACTGTTTTGCGAGATCCCAGTACGGCCGGATCTGCGCGGGATCGGCGTACTGATAGACGTACGTGCCGGGCGTTCGGCCGATCGGGACGAGATCGAAGTGGTTCATCTTCCCGCCGTTGTAGTCTTGGAGCCAATAGCGGTAGCCGTTGTTCGGCGAGATCGGGCTTTCGAGATTGCTCTTTCGCAGGAGCATCGTGCCGTTGTGAGTCTTTCCGACGCGCGTGCCGTCGGCGCCCGGAAATGTTGCGAAGAGGTTGTCGAACGTGCGGTTCTCTTGGACGATGATCACGATGTGCGTGAAGTAGCGTCCCGGCGACGGCGACGGTAAGGGAAGGAACGGAACCTGGGGACCCGAGGAGGACGATCCCCCTCCGCACGCGGTCAGCGCGAACAGCCCCGCAAGCAGCGCCGGGAGCAAAGAGGAAGCCCACAGTCCTAGAGAGCCGTCTCGGCGTCGCATCCTTATTATGTCTAACTCGTTCGGGGGCCGCGAAGTTCCCTTTTCAGCCGGTCGCTTTGCCGGGTTCCCCGCCATAGCCGTGCAAAGACGACGGCGTGCGCCTGCTGACCGCCTCGCCCGAGAACATCCGGCTCGTGGCCGAAAAACTTCGCGAGGGCGGCATCGTCGCCTTTCCGACCGAGAGCGTCTACGGGCTGGGGGCGATCGCTTGGGACGCAGCCGCCGTCGCCCGGGTCTTCGAGGCCAAGCGGCGCCCGTCGTTCGACCCCCTGATCGTCCACGTGCTCGATCGCCGGATGCTTGCCCAGGTAGCAGCCGAAGTGCCGCCTGCCGCCGAGGCCCTCATCGAGCGCTTCTGGCCGGGTCCGCTCACGATCGTGGTGCGCAAAAGCGCGGCCATCCCGGGGATCGTCACCGCGGGGCTCGAGAGCGTCGCCGTGCGGATGCCCAGCCATCCGGTCGCCCGCGCCCTGCTGGAAAGTGCCAAGGCTCCCATCGCCGCCCCGAGCGCCAATCCGTTCGGCTACCTGAGCCCGACCCGCGCCGAGCACGTGGTCCGCGCGCTCGGCGACGCCGTGGACCTCGTTTTGGACGGCGGCCCCGCGACCTGGGGCATCGAGTCCACGATCGTCGCCTTCGATCCGCAGCCCGCGCTGCTGCGCCCAGGCGCGATTGCGGCCGAGGAAATCGAGGCGGTGATCGGTCCGCTGCAGCGCGGCCCCTCACCCGATCTCCCGGCGGCGCCGGGCCAACTCCCGCGGCACTACTCCCCGCGCACGCCGATTCGCGTTGCCCGCCTCGCCGGCGTCGAGGCGGAGGAGCGCGTCCGGGCCGGCGCCCTGGCGTTCCGCGAACCGGCCGGCGGGTACGCCGCCGTCCGCGTGCTCTCGCCGGGGGGCGACATGCGCGAGGCCGCGGCGCGCCTCTTCGACGCGCTGCACGAGCTGGACGCGATGGGCCTGGAGTGCATCTACGCCGAGCCGGTCGAGGAGCGCGGCCTGGGGGTCGCCATCGCCGACCGCCTGCGGCGCGCGCAAGGAATGGGCTGAAACAGACGGCGCTTGCTATGCGTTTAGCCGGTAGAGGTCGAAGAAAGGACGCATGATGCCGAAGCTTAGCGCGCTCTTACGCGCGGGATCCCTCTGTTCGCTGCTCGCCCTTTTGTGCGCCGGCGCCGCGCCCGCCGAGGTCGCGCTTCCGTACCAAATCGCCGGCGACGTCACCGAGAGTTACCGGCTGCTGACGAGCACGTACTTCAATCCGGTGGATCCGCAGGTGCTGCTCGCAGCCGCCAGCGACGCCGTCGTCGCCGCCGCGCACAAACGCGGCGTGACGATCGCGACGCCGCAGCTCACCGTGCAGCCCGATCCCGACGCGACCGTTGCGGCGCTCGACGGAGCGATTGCAAACGCGGCGCACGCGGCACACGCGCCGCCGGCCGATTTCGCGTACGCCGCGATCGATGCGATGGCCAAAGCCGTCAACGACCGCTACACGCAGTTCTTCACGCCGGCTCAGTTCAAGGCGTTCAACGAGGCACTCGATCCCAGCCGCATCGGCGGCATCGGCGTCATGATCGAGGCCGACGCCACGTCGCAGTCGGTGCGCGTCTCGTACGTGGTGCCGGGCACTCCGGCCGAGCGTGCCGGCCTGCAGGTCGGCGACGTCATCACCGCGGTCAACGGCACGTCAACCAAAGGGCTCGACGTCGCAGGCGTCAGTTCGAAGCTGCGCGGCAAGCCGGGCACGGTCGTGGCCGTGACCGTGCAGCGCACCGGGGCGAGCGTTGCCGTTACGAAGTTTTCGATCACACGTGAAGACGTGCAGCCTCCCACGGTCGTCTTCCGGATGCTTCCCGGGGGCATCGGCTACGTGTGGGTGATCGCGTTCGGACGCGGAACGGTGTCGGAGTTCGACACGGCCATTTCGCGGCTGAAGGATCAGGGCGCCAAAGCGCTCGTGCTCGACCTGCGCAACGACGGCGGCGGGTACGTCAACTCGGCGCTCGACATCAGCTCGCGCTTCATCGCCAACAAAGCCATCGTCACCGTCGAAGAGCGCGGCCAGAAAGACGAGACGATAGACGCCGACAACGATCCGTCGATCGCGCTGCCGGTGTCGGTGCTCGTGAACCAGTACACGGCCTCGGCCTCGGAGATCACCGCCGGCGCCCTGCAGGACGACGGCATCGGCGAGCTCATCGGCACGAAAACGTTCGGCAAAGGCGTCATGCAGACGCTCACGCCGCTGCCCGATGGCGCCGCGATCAAGATCACGACCGCGCATTATCTGACCCCAAACCATCGCGACATCAACCTGCGCGGCATTGATCCCGACTTGGCGGTAGACGAAAACCGCGGCGCGCGCTTCGGCGAGGTGGAGAACGACGCCCAGCTTCGCGCGGCCCTCGCGCTGCTGCAGAAGAAGATCGCCACCATCAAGGACTAGCCCAAGGAGCACCGCGTACCGCCAGTTGAAAGACGGCCGTCGCGAACACGTGGGTACGGCGCCCAAACGCGGATTTTGGTGAACGGGCGCCGCTCGCGCGGATGCTTCACGGCAACGTCAACGATCCACGCCATCCGCTTGGAGCGCTTACAGATTTGGTCGAGCGCCCGCAAGACCTGGAAGAGCTGCTGGCGTTACGCGCGCTTACCGATCGTTATGGCGCCGTTCCTCCATCTTGGCGCGAGCCGGTTTTCCCCTGGAACGTACGGCGTGCTGTACACGGCCGATGCTCGGTTCGTGAGCGTGCGCGAATCCGGGTACCACGCAACGCGCACGCTGCTGGCGACGCATATGACGGCGCCAACCACGACCCGGAGCGCTACGGCCCCGCGCAAGCGCTGGGCAACGCCTTGCGGGGCGCCGGGCACAAAGGCGTCTGCTACGATAGCGTGCGCGCGCCCGGCGGCACGTGCTTTGGAACGTTCCGTCCGGTTGCGGTAGCCGACGTCGGCGACGCCGCTACCGAACTGGAACTCGTGTGGGATGGTTCGAAGATCGCGGAGTATCGCGAGATTACGACGCACTGCTTTAAACGTGTAGCCGGCCTGGAGCCGCGGCGTGGGCGCCCTTTGCAAGTTGTCGGCGCGTTAAGTGCGATGAACGATCGCTCGTCTTACGTATTGGTCTGCCACCGAGTAATAAAGGTGAATTTCACCGCCGGTTTCGATGCTTGACGCAGCGAACGCGATATCCGAGTCCCCTGCTTTGCCGCCGGGATTTGGCAATACGAGAGGTTGTTCCGACCGGGCCACGACGCGCGTGTAGTTCGCGTCGAACACGATCCAGCCGATCCGCCATTTGGCGCTCGCCGTCGCACCGTTGTAGAACATGACAGGCAGCTCGCCGTCCGAATCCAGAATTGGTCCGGTGCTGAGGTGCCACTAGTCCCAGCCCTGGGGCCGAGCTTCAAAGAGGGGCGCCAAGACCTCCCACGGCCCGGCAACCTCTGCGGATCGAGCGACACCAATCTTTGATCTGTTTTCGCACGCGTACTCGAAGAAGAGGCGCCAGCTGCCGTCCGGCGCTCGCACGATCGTAGCCTCTTTTGGATTTGCAGCCTTCTCGGTGGATTTGAGGGCGATGCCTTTCTTCTGCAACGAACTGATTTTCGTGCCGGTTGCTAGCAAGAGCTCTCCGCGCTTTAGGTGCTCGTTCCAGCCGCTGTAATACACGTAATATACTCCGTCGACCCGCGCCAAGGTGGGATACCTCGCACCCCCCACTATCGTACGAATCCGGCACGTCCGGGCCTGGTTGTATGGCAGGCGTTTCATCAATCCAGAATCGCAAGCCGTCTCCAGACGAACCGTGATGGATGCGCGCGACCTTCTCCGACGGATTCTCCGAGTAGTTCACAAGCCGCAGCAACAACTCGAACCGGTCGTCCTCTTGCCACACAAATGGACTCAACTTGTACATCTCGCCGAGCTCGTCGGAGGATGTGAACGTGACGTCGTCGAGGCGCGCCAAGTAAAAGGCGTGAGGCATCAGTCGCGGTGCGCGGTGGCATCACCTTGGGTCGATTTAAGACCGACACGCTCGTGCGAGCTAGGTGCAACGATCATGTTTTTACCATCGGGCTCCTTTCAGCTCTTGGCTTACCTGAGGCGTCGAAACCATAGACTGCCGCCAAATCGTGCATGGCTTGGTTCAGCACGGCGTATAGTCGGCATCCTTGGGATCCCGTACTTGGTGTCGATAGCGGTCATCACCTGGTCGTGTATCGCGTGCGAGACGGCGCGATCGAGCATGACCTCGACGCTGAACCGTTTCCGGTCTGCCCGGCCGCCCACGAGTGCGTCGCCGTTCTTGGGATCCGGTTCGGCACCGATGGCAACCGCGACGGCGCATCGGTGGCGTTCGGCAACCAGGCGCCCGACGCCGGAGCTGGGACCACTGCGAAAAGGAGAACTCGATGTCCGCTGGCACGCCCGCATGTTAGACTTAGGTGCTGAGCTATATGCGAAGATGTCGAGTTGAGAAATTGCTCGTCTTGCCATGGCGCGGTCGGCGCGGGGGTGCCGGGAGCGTTCCGAAGGAGCAAATTGAGATCGTGCGATGCCATCCTTCTCGCAGCTATCCGACTAAGTTCTAGCCGATGGCGCCTCGCCTCCTCACGCTTGGCCATGGAACTGCGACCGCGGAAGAACTCGTGCAGATAATTAGCGAAGCCTCGATCGAGTCGCTCGTAGACGTCCGCTCCGTTCCTAAGAGCCGGCGCCATCCGCAGTTCTGGCGTGAAGAAATGGAACGATGGGTTCCCGCTTGCACCGGGAGCGCATATCGCTGGGAACCGCTCCTCGGCGGCTTTCGAAAGGTTCATCGCAATAGCCCCAACGTGGCGCTGCGCCATCCTTCGTTTCGCGCGTACGCCGATTATATGGAAACCGATATCTTCGCATTCGCACTAAGTGAACTTCTCGCGCAAGCGACATCGTCGCAACTCGCGATCATGTGTTCCGAGAGCCTTTGGTGGCGATGCCACCGACGCCTCATTTCGGACGCGGCGCTCCTGCTGCACGGCGTTTCGGTCCAGCACCTGATGCACGACGGTAAACTACGCCCGCACGTTCCCACGGCCGGCGTTCGCACGACGGCGGAGGGAGCGCTCCGCTACGACGTCCTGTTCTGCACTGCGACAGTTGCGATCGTCCAACAGGAGTAACCAGTGGGGAGAAACGTCGGACAAATGAAGAAGCGACGATTTAAGAAAGGCGATCGCGTGAGTTGGAATTCGGAGGCTGGCCGTGTTAGCGGGACGATCGCCAGAGTGGTAACGTCCGAGATTCAGTTTAAGGGATATACGGTCCACGCTACTAAGGACGAACCTCAATATGAGATCAAAAGTGATAAGACGGACCATATTGCCATGCATAAGGGATCGGCATTGACGAAGATCGCTGATTGAGCGTACGCTCAATCTCCCAAAACCGCGAAGCAGCACCACGGCGGCGAGCCGCGCTCCTCAGATACGAGACCTTCATACCGCTAAGCCCAATTGATCGAAACTCTCGCTCGTGAGCTTCGCCGACTGGCAAGCGATTACGCGCCCCTCGTGGCGGGGATCGCGTTGGCGTGGAACGACCCAGCAATGACGCGGTGGCCGCCCGAGAGGCCCGGCGCCGCAGCCTGGACAAACTGGCACTTGCTGCTGCCGGCGCCCCAAAGGAGCTCCCTCCCAGAGTAAAATCGAGGGTAGATCTGATCGGTCGGAGTAGCGTGGTCTAGAAACCCGATAAGTAAAGGCCGTGGGCGATTAGCTCAGCTGGGAGAGCGCCTCCCTTACAAGGAGGATGTCGGCGGTTCGAGCCCGTCATCGCCCACCATGAAACTTACGTACCGCGCGGGCGCCGCAGTTCATTAGTTGTCTAGACTCGTCGGAGGGGAAGATGCAGATATCGAGCGCGATCGCCCAGTTGCGGACGACGGACGTCGCAGAATCAATTCGCTTTTATACGACAAAACTCGGCCTTGCACGTCGAGTTCCAGTACGAGGACTTCTACGCGGGTATTCGCGCCGGGAATCAGCTCTTTCACCTAAAACTCGTGGACGAGCGGGACCCTTCGATTGATTACGTGGCCAAGGGCGAGCACTTCCACCTGTATTTAGAAACGGACGACGCAGCGGCCGCTGCGGAAGCACTGAAGGCAAACGGAGTGCGTGTCGTTACGGACGTGCACGACACCGCCTGGGGCACGAGAGAGTTCGTCGTCAACGACGATCAAGGGCATACGTTGTATTTTGGGGAGTCGTTGATCACGTAAGCGCGCGGGGGCGCCGTCAACTCGTGGAGCCGTCTCGGTCGCGCGTAATGACTGATCGCTCGAGCGCGGCTGGATCGCCCACGAGGTCGACTGCGGTGATGCGTCCGTCCACGATCGTAAAGCGGAACGCGACGCGTACCTCGCGTTCGTGCATCCAGACCGCCCCCGGCTGGCCGTCAATCAAGGCGGCTTGTGCGGCGCGGGCTCGACCGACGAACGTCTGCGCGACGGCATCCGCGCCTTCGACGCCGGCCTGCAGGCGGTCGGTCTGCCAGTACGCCGCGCCGCCCATCGCCACGACCGCCGCATCGGCGCGAAGCGTCGCTTTGGGATCGAGCAGTGCGAGCAGCGCGGAGAAGTTGCCGGCCCGCGAAGCTTCGAGGAACGCGCGCACCAGTTCGTCGTTCCGCTGCGTCGCGGCATCGCGATCGGCGGATGCGCCCCGCACGCGGCGGCGCGCACGGCTTGCAAGCTGCCGCGCCGCCTCGGGCGTTCTTCCGACGATGCCGGCGATGTCGTCGAACGGCAAGTCGAACATGTCGTGCAGCACGAATGCGACGCGTTCTGCGGGCGGGAGTGCGTCGAGCAGGACCAGCAGCGCCACGCCGATCGAATCGGCGAGCATCGCCTCCTCCTCGGGGCGTTCGCCAGGAGCGATTGCTGCAACGTCGCGACGCGGATCGTCCGGCGTCAACTCCTCGCGCCGGCTTTCGCGCCGTTTCAGGGCGTCCAAACAGACGCGCGCAACGACCGTCGTCAGCCAGGCTTCCAGATTCGTAATGCGCGCGACGTCCGCACGGCCGATTCGCAGCCAGCTCTCCTGCACAGCGTCGTCCGATTCCGCCGGCGACCCGAGTATTCGCAGCGCGATCCGCCGAAGGCGCGGGCGGGCGGCTTCAAAGCGCTCGGCGAGCCGCTCGGCCCCCGCCGGCGAGTCCCCGCGGTGAAAGCCGGTCACGTTTTACCGCCCTCGATCCGTCATAGAGATGGAAGGAGTACCAAGCTTTGAAGGACGTCTCACTAATCGTTTACCCTGCTGCAGATATGGCTGGTGCCAAGCGGTTCTTTCGTGCGCTCACCGGGGCCGACCCCTACGCCGATAGCCCCCAGTACGTCGGCTATAAATGCGGCGATATGGAAATCGGACTCGTGCCGAGCGCGAACGACCGCGACGCTTGCGGGCTCGCCTACTGGACGGTGGGCGACATCGCGGCGAGCGTGAAAGCGCTCGTGGACGCCGGCGGCACGGTCGTGCAAGATATCACCGACGTCGCCTACGGGCTGCTGGTCGCCAGCGTCAAAGATCCCAACGGTGCGATCGTGGGATTACGCCAACCGCCGAAAGGCTAAGAGCCCGCCGCGCTGCGAGGATTGCGCCCCGGCGCTTCGAACGAATTCCCGATGAAGCGCTTTGCAACTCCCTCACGCTTTCAAACCGGGGCGCTTGCGGCGATGCTGCTCCTAAGTGCCGTCGCCGCCACGAGCCCGCCATCCGGCCAGACCGCGTCGTTGGATTTGCTGGCTCGCGCCACCAATCCGAATCCGACGCTCAACTCGTACACCGCGTCCGCGCAGCTCTCGGCCGCGATGCACGCCGTCATCGGCGTGCACGAGACGTTCAACGGCAGCGTCTACTATCTCCGCCCGAACCGCAAGATCGAGTTCCAAAAGGTTCCCGGTCCGCTCGCGCGGTTCAAGGATCTCGCATCGGCATCGCCGACCTACGATCAGGCGATGCAGGAGTACGCGATCACGCCACTGCGAGACAACGGCACGGCATCAACGTATTCGCTAGTACCGAAGAAGGCGGGCAGCCGCGTGAAGAGCGTCGTCGTGACGATTGGCGACCAGTCCGCGTTGCTGACCGGCGCGCAGTGGAGCTACACCAACGGCGGCACGCTCTCGGTCGCGCAAACGTACGAGACCGTCGGCATCTATCACCTTCCCTCGAAGGACACGATATCGGCGCGTTTCCCGGGCTACAGCGTGGATGGAACGCTGACGTTCAGCAACTATCAGCCCAACGCTGCGGTCGCGCCGTCGGTCTTCGCTTCGCCGTAAGAGCGGCGCCTGAGATAGTCTGCGACGATCCACGCCGATCCGGCGATCGCAAAGGTTTCCAATCCTTCGGACCAGCCCACGATTACGTGGGGAGCGGCGACGATGATCGGCACCCAGACGATCAACCCAAAACCTAGGAGCATCGCGGTGGTCAGCACGGAAGCGAGGCGCGCCATGAGCCCCGTGAGTAAGCCGACCGATGCAAGGCCGAACGCCGCGGTGGTTGCGATCGCCCAAAACGTTTGTCCCGGCGGAATCCACTTGGGAACCAGACTCGCCGTTTCGGAGAGATAGAAGAACTGCTCGAGTCCGAACGAGAGAACGCAGACGCCGAACCCATAGTACCCGACAGCAGCTAATCTTGAGGTTCGACCCGGGGTGACGGCGCCGGAACACGCCAACAGGATCAACGCCCCCGTAACCAACGAGAACTGCTCCAAGAAGTTGCCGTAGCTGTTGTACCCGATCGGCTGTTTGATGATCAGCGGCACCGCCACCAAGGCGAAGACGGAGTAGACGGCAACGAGCGCGACGGCGCCGGCCCGCGCCGTTCTCGGCCACAGAACGGCCGCGCCTCCAAGAATTTGGACCGCGGCCACGACGTACGTGAGCGTTTCGCGGTACGGCGCGGTTCCAAGCGCCTTGATCTGGTGCCAGTTGGTGTAGTCGTGCCACGCGATGGCGCAGATCCCCGAAGCGATCGCCGCAAGGCCAAAGACGTAACGCCCAAGAGAATATTTCACTGCAGCGCCTCCATTGGAGTTTCCGCGTGCCACCCCTGAAACGCTCGAGCCGGGCGCGGTGTTACCTTGCCCTGCTCGCCTTGCTCACGGCAACGCCGAGGAACGTTCCAAAACCACGATTTCGAAACCGATTGAGATAGCTGCCCCCGCCGGGGTAACGCCAGATTCGGATCTTTGCTCTGGCCGTTGCCTGGGCGATCAGGTTGCCCTGCACCCAGAACGGATAGGCGTAACCCGAGGATTGGTCAAGGTGAATGACTTCTTCGACCGTACCATTGTGCCCCGTGACGCGGACCCTGTCGATCGGCTCCGGATCGCTAAGAGCCGTAAGGGCTTGAACTGCCAAGTATTTGCCGTCCCACCCGACGGCGCCGTTCTCCATCAGGTCGGCGTTGGTCCGAATGCTCGCGAATGTTTTCCGATCTTTTCGAAGCTCGACGAGTTCCTCGCGCGCATTCCAATTCTCGCCGCGAAGAAACAGATTGCCGGCGTTGTCGTAGGCGCAGGAGTCTATCCACCACATCTTCGAGTCCACATAGGTTGCCGGTGTGCCTTGTGCGTTCCTAAAGATGGAAACGCTGTTGTTGCCGCTCGGCACCGCAAGGTTTCCCGTGCTCGGGCCGACCGAGCACGCTGGCGGGTAGGCACCTGGAACGGCCAGCGTCGCAATCGGCGTCGTGCCTCCGTGCGCGTACTCTACCGCCGCCCCGGAACTCTGCGAAAGAGTGATCCAAATGTTGCCGGTACGATCGCTGCAAGCGCCCTGCGGACTGAAGAGGCCGGTGAGCTCTCCAACCTCCTTGGTCTTTGGATACGAAAAGACGTAAACGTTGCCGTCGCCGTTGGTGGCATAGAGCAGATCCTCTGCGCCCGCTTCGGGCAGCATCCACGATTTACCGCGATCGGCGTGCGCTGCGAACGCTGCGCTTTGCACCGCCGTCCCCGGTGCGCCCGCCGGCGGCTGCGATCCGCCACAGCCCGTTAGGATCGCCACGCAGCCCGCGAGTGCGACGTGACAAAAGTCTACAGCTCTCACCTCTATCGGCTTGGCGCGATGCTGACGGTCAGGTCCGTGATCTGATCGCTCTTGCCCTTGGTCATTCCGTATCGCTTGGACGTGGGATAACCGCCGGAGGGATACGCCCATGTCGCGACGGCTTGATCGTTGCCTCGCTTAACGCGGCCGAACGGGTCGATGATCGCGCCGTCGAAGATCCAAAAGTTGGGCGGCAAGCCGGTTTGATGCAGTTGCTCCGAACCGACGACCGTTCCGTACTTGCCGCTGACCTGAACCTGATATAGCGTGCTGCCGGCATGCGCTCCGTTCCAATCCAGGAACGTTACGTACTGCCCGTCCCACTGCAGCTTCACTTGATAGGGCAGATCCTCGTTGATCTTGATCGGACGGAACTGGTTCTTCCCGGCGGGCAGCTCGGCGAGTTTGTACGGTCCATTCTTCGCGTCCACGGTCGCGAACAGGTTCCCCGCGCCGTCGTAGGCTACGTAGGGAAAGAATCGCACGAACTTATCAACGTACGGCGTTGCGTTGCCCGCAGCTCCCGCGTACACGAGGATGGCGCTCTGGCTTCCGCTCGGGCCCTCGCTGGCCACCGCCAGGTTCCCGGTCGTCGGGTCGACGGAACACCCCGTCAGCGTGTGGTATCCCGGTGGTGGCGTCAGCGTCGCGATGGGCGTCGTTGCGCCGTGGGCGTACTCGACGACGTCGCTCGATTCGCTGACGAACACGTTGCCGTTGTTGGGATCGGCGCAGACCAACGGGTAGGCGTAGGTCACCGGAAGCGATCCGACCACCTTTAACTGCGGGTACGACAGCATGAGAACCGCTTTGGTGGTCGCGACGTAAACCAATGGGCCAGAAGATGCGGTGCCGCGTTGCACGTCGCGGACGGCAGGCGCCAAGCTCGCCGGGTTCGCGCCGGTCTGCGAACCGCCGCACCCCGACAGGATAAACGCCGTCGCGCTGGCGGCTGATACGTAGCGGCCGAGATCGGAAATCATCACTGCTCCATTCCTGTTACAAAAACGCAGGCGCGTCTGCACGGCGCCCTTAACGATTTGGGGCGAGGCTGACGGTCACGCCGTACGGATAGCTGATGCCGTCGGTGATCGCCGCTATGGGCTGGCCGCCGGCCGGATACTTCCAGATTTGCACGACGTCGGGAGTATACTCGGCTACGACGACCTGTGTCCCTTGCTTGTGAAGGTCGCCGCTAAAATTTGAAATCCACTCCTGGTTTTGGTTCCCTTCGAGCCCCTTGAGGCTCGTATAACCTTCGAGGGTCGCCTGACCGTTCGCTATCGTGAATCGCGTCGTTCCCTCGACGGTCCAGAACTTGCCGTCCCATTGAACGCTGGTGACGTCATCGTAATAAGAACTTGAGGATCCCAGGGAGATGTCTTCGAACGAGTTGCGCCCTTTGGGAAGATAGGCGAAATAGGAGAACTTGCTGCCGCTGAAGTCGATGCTGGTTGCGAACAGATTACCCTTGATGTCGTATGCGCAGGCGACAGGGTTGTATATGTAGGCGTCGGTGTAGAACGTCGGCTTACCCGCGGCATGCTGGTAGACCGCGATACTGCCGGACCCGCGCGGACCACCCGCATAGTTTGCGACGGCAAGTTTGCCGCTTACGGGATCGATCGAACATCCGTACGGTTCATACGGCGCGAGCTTAATCACGTTGATCGGCTCCTTACCGCCATGCGCGTACTCGACTACTTCCTTACGCCAGCGATCGGTAACGTACACGTCGCCGGCTTTGTCGACGCACTCGCCCATGGGAGACTTGAAGCCCGTGAGGGTTCCGACTAACGTGTGCTGCCAGTACCGGTAGACCGTCACGGTGGCGTTTCCGTTGGAAACGTACAGGAGGTCCCACTTCCCTGCGCCGGCGGCCATCCGCGACGGCCCGCGCCCGCCGTCTGGGCTAACTGCGAAGCCGCGCTGCATCGCGCCCGGTGCCATTGACTGCGCTCCGCAGCCAGCCAAGAATGCTCCGGCGAGCGCGACGCTTAGAAAGCGGCGGCTTCTACCGTAAGTGGTCATCGTGATTGCTCCCTCGTCCGTATTCCGAACTCAAAAGGTAACCTTCGTCAGCGAGGAGCCATTCCCGGCGGCTGCGGCAAAAACCAAACGCCGTTCCGGCTCGTTACCGGGATAGGCCTCGGCGAACGGTTGACTGGGGAGCCAACCGCCGGGGCCCCTAGCGCAGCCTGCGCTATGCGTGCTGCACATTGTTTCCGCCGAGCCGGCGAATTGTGAAGGCCTCGGGAAGAACCGGCCCAGGCGGCTTCTTCAATGAGTAACAGGGCGCGGCTAGACTCAAAAAACCATGTTCGCCAGGCTCAAAATCGGCGTCATCGGCGCTCTCGCAACCATTCTGCTCTCGACCGGAACCGCCGCGGCGGCGACGCTCACACTGCAGCAGACGGTATCGTTTGCGCTCACGCACGATACCGCGATCGCCGCAAAGCAGGCCGCGCTCGCGCAAGCCGAATCCACCTACACGCGCCAGCACGCCGCGGAGTTCCCGCCCGTCGTGGCCAGCCTCGAGAACGTGCTCGCCAAACAAAGCAACTACGCCGGAAGCCTCGCTCAGTACGGCGTCGTCCCGGTGCCGAACTTCTCCCAGAACACGGCCCAGATCGGCACGCAATGGCCCATCTATAACGGCTCGCTCAACCAGATTCTCACCCAGGAGTACCGCCGGCAGGTGGAGGCGGCGCGCGCGGATCTGCGGCGAACGCAAACGGACACGACCGAAAAGCTGGTCGAGATGTTCTTTGCCATCGCGAACTGGCAGCATCTCTTCGATCTGGCCCAGGCCAACCTCGCCTATCAGCAGGCGCTGCTTGCCGTCGCGCAGGCCAAGGAGAAAGCCGGCATCGTGGCCGGCGTGGACGTGCTTCGCGCCCAGGTCGGCGTTGCGCAGACGCAAGTCGGGCTGCTGAGCACGCAGTCGGATAGCGAGACGGCGCGCGAGTCGCTGGCTCAAAAGATTGGTGCGAGCCTCGACACGAAGTTCGCGCTGCCGGCTAAGCTGCCCGAGCCTCCGCTGCCGGCGACCCCCGTCGCGACGCTCGCCGGCATCGCCGTGCAGAATCGCCCGGAAGTCGCGATGGCCGCCGCTGAGGTCGCAGTCGCCCAGCTCGCGCGCTCGAGCATCAATACCGACCTTCTGCCGCAGATCAACTTGTATGCGGCCTTCGGCAATCAAACCTCGCCGACGGGCTACGTGGATCAGCAGAACCAAATCACGGCGCTGAACGCGAACTGCGGGCGCTACCCGAATCAGATCGAGTGCATCGGGTATCCGTTCGCGAACGTCTCGCGCGGCACGCCGGGCTTCTGGAACATCGGTGCGACCTCCACGATCTCGCTGCCGATCGTTGACTACGGGACGCGCGCCGCGGCCCACCGCTCGGCCAATCAAACGATCGCCGCCGCGCAGCTCGCGCTGTCCTCGGCGCAGAGCGGCGCCGAGGCCGACGTCACCGATTCGATGCGGCGCGCCCAAACGGCGCGCGACGCGTTGGCGTACCAGCGCAAAGCCGTCGAACTGGGCACCGAAGCGGCGCGGATCGCTCAGCTGCAATATGCCAACGGGCTGATCTCGCTGACCGACACCAAAGCGGCGCAGCAGACGTCCCTGCAAGTGCAAGCCGACCTGTTCGCCGCCCAAATCATCTACATCAACGCCGTCGTGAAGCTTCGATCGTCGCTGGGCACGTTCGATCCGGCGGCGACGGTTGCGGACCTCTAACGCGATGGATGCCGGTCGCAGGAACCTGCTCCTCCTCATCGTCGGTGGCTTGTTGGTGCTCCTTCTTGCCATCGGCGCCGTCCGGCTGCACCGTCAGGTGCGGCCGGTTGCGGCGCTTACCGTCGCCTACGCGCCGTTCTCGATCGCGCTGCCCGAGAGCGGCGTCGTTCAGTATCCGCAGATTCAAACGATCTCCAGCCTGATTCCGGGCAGCATCGGCCACGTCTTCGTAAAGGCGGGAGATCGCGTGCGAGCGGGCAGCCTGCTGGCAACGATCGTCAATCCGGAGATTCTGAGCAACGCGCAGAGCAGCGGCGCCGCCTATCGCTCGGCTTCGGCGCGCGCGGCCGGCACGCAAGTCACCGATACGTCCAACGTGGTGCAGGCGGAAGCGAACCTGGAAGCCGCTCGCGCGCGTCTCTCCCAGGCCGAGCAAGACGTTGCCAACGGCGTGCAGTCGGGCCTGGGCTACGGCGAGACCACGGCCGCCGACCAGCGCGCGCAGGCCGATGCGAACCTGACGACCGCGGCAACCGGGCTGCGCGAAGCGCACCGGCTGTTTCTCGCCTATCAGAATCTCTACGGCAACAAGGCGGTCTCGCGCGATCAGCTCGAGCAAGCCGAGGCGAAGTACGAACAGGCGCAAGCCGCGTACAACCAGGCGCGTGTGGCGCGCGAATCCCTTTCCGGCACGCAGACGCGGTCGCGCGGCGTGCTCGAATACAATCTGCACGCTGCCCAGGAGGGCGTGGCGCAGGCCCAGGCGGCGCTCGTTGCGGCGCGCGTCGCGTCGGGTAGCGGCGACGCCGCTGCGGCCGCTGCGGAAGCGGCCCGGGCCGGTTCGGAGTATGGGTTCGCGCGCGCGCAGGCTGCGGCCACGCAAGTCCGCGCCCCGTATGACGCGACCGTGCTGAGCGTCGCGACCGAGAAAGCCGATCCGCTGCGCCCGCTGCAGCCGGGCGACGCGATCGTTGCGGGTCAGCCGCTCGTCACCCTCGCGGCGAAGCGCGCGTTCGTCGTGCGGACGCGCGTGGACGAGCAGGACGTCATCGGCGTGCGTCTTGGCGAGCGCGTGCGCATCACCGGCGAGGATTTCCCCGGACGCGTCTTGAGCGGAAAAGTAGTCGAGATTTCTCCGATCGCGCAGGCGTCGAGCGGAGCGTCGGCCGAACGGACCGTCGCGACCACGATCGCCGTGGACGCCCCGCCCGCATTCCTTCGCGACGGCATGAGCGCCGACGTGGAGATTCTCACGACGGATCTCCCGCAGGCGATCGTCGTTCCGAACGAGTCGATCCTGCGCGAAGGCGGCGCGACGTACGTGTACGTTATTGAAGATGGAAGTGCGCACCGCCGCCCGGTGCGCGTCGGGCCCTCCAGCGAATCCGGCGTCGTTATCTCCGGCGGGCTCAACGCCGGCGACGTCGTCGTTGCGCAGAGCGTCTCCGGGCTTGCCGAGGGAACCGCGGTCAGCGTATCGCCGGCGCGGCCGGGGGCGAAGCCGTGAACTCGCCTTCGCGCGGCGGCAGCGGCCTCTTCCGCGAAGAGGCGATTTCTTCGATAGACTCAGTCGAACGGTTCGACGAAGCCATCGCCATCGTTTCGTCGCGCGGCGTACTGGCGCTCGCAACAATCGGCGGCCTGCTGTTTCTGCTGATGATTTGGGCGATCTTCGGGCGCATCCCCGTGGGATTGCAAGGCCGCGGCGTGATCGTTGCCGGAAGCGGCGTTCAACCGATCGTCGCAACCGCCGACGGCACGCTGATCGCGTTGCCGTCGCGCGTTGGAGACGTCGTCGCTCAGGGAACCGCGATCGGGCGGATGCGGACGACCGCCGGCGACATCGTCGCGCTGCGCGCGCCGGTGGCGGGAACGCTGGCGCAGCGGTCGCCGCTG